>JAIEUA010000003.1 GCA_019744815.1 Phycisphaerales bacterium | reverse complement strand
TGCTCTTCCGATCTCGGCGGCGGCGGCGGTGGCCGCGGCGGCTTCGGTGGCGGCGGCGGTGGCGGCGGTGGTCGCGGTGGCGACCGCGGCGGCTGGTAAGCCACGCTCGGTCACTCCTGTGTTTTCAGAGTGACAGAAGCAACCAAGATTCGCAATCAAGAACCGCAAGGCCCGGAGCAATCCGGGCCTTGTGCCTTTTGCGTCCTGCGTATTCCAAGTGCCGAACGTTCGCGTCCCGCAACGTCAGCCCATCCCGCTCGACCGCGGTTCACGGCGTCGGCGGCACGTTCTTCACCGTTAACTCGAGCGCATTACCGAGCGTCGATCGGACCGTCACCACTTTCCGCCTCGCATCGACGGCTTCCAGCGTCCAGCCTGGCACCACCTCGTCGCCCAGCCGCCAGATCTTGCGGTTGATCGACGCCAGCGGCCCGCGCCGCCCGTCCATCACGCCGGTGAGCTCCAGCGTCGGGATCGGCTCCCGCAGCTCCGCCGGCGGCTCGGGCTCGGCCACCGCGAGCGGTTGAATGTGGATCTCGTTCACCGGACCGCGGGCCACGACCGCCGACGCGAACGGATCGATGACCTTCGAGAAGTCTCGCTCACGCAACCAGTCCAGCGCCCGCTGCTGCGCCGCGCTCGGCCTGGCCACCGGCCGAACGGCCGGTGCCGGCGTATCGACCACTCCAGCGGCCGCGGCGGAACGAACGGTCTCAACCTCGAAGAAACGTGCGACCTGCACCGCGACCAACGGCGCCAGCAACGCCGCGGTCCAGATCAGTCGCTCCCGCCCTTTGGCATTGATCGAGATCAAGGCGTTACCTCCCGGCGGATGATCGCATCGGGGCTCTCGCCGGGAACGTTGAAGCCGTAGAACTCGACCAGCAGTTCCGCCCGCACGCCGTTGGCGGCGTCGAGGTCCGCCGGCGCGATGCGGATCGACTTCGCGTTCACAAAGACCAGACTGCGGCGAAGCTCGTCGAGGAACCGGACGATCCCGGCGTAGCCCCCGCTCAGACTGACGTTGTAGATCGCAACGGTGTCCGGACGAACCGGCTCGTCGGGCTGCGGCGTGGCCTTCGATCCCGAGCCCGCGCCGTGCCCGGAAACGCCGGGCTCGAACTGATCGACTCGGATGCGCTGCCGATCGGCGATGGCCATGATCTGGGCAAAGAGCGCCGCTTCGTCCTTCGAAGCGGCCGATCGCAGCACGATCTCGCGACGACCCCGCTCATTCGCTTCGGCGAGCCGGGCAACGTCGCGCTCGTCGGGCGCTTTGACCGCGGAAGAGGTCGGCATCATGCCGGCAATCGAAGCCCGCTGCTCGCGCAGCTCGCGCCGCGCCGGCAGCAGGAGCAACTCCGCGGCGGCGAAGCAGATCACCAGCCCGATCGCGATCTCAGCGGTGATTTGACGGGTCTGCGGGTTCACGGGGTGCCCCCTTCCGCGTCGATCTGCCCCAGCGCCACCCGCGCTGAAGCCGGGATGGGCGTGAGTTCGAGATTGATCTCGAAGGACTGGTGCAGCTTGCCGTCTTCGGTCACCCTGGCCGTCCGACCGAGGCGGGCCTGCACGACGAGGGGGATCGAATCCAGCGACGCCACAAACTTGCGGATCGCGCCGCCCGCGTCCAGACCCGGTCGCAGCGCCAGCTTGCCACGCACCGTGGCCCGCGAGCCATCGCTCTCACTCTGCATCTCGATGCCGGTGAGCTGGACATCCCCGGGCATCGCGCCCCCCAGCCCGGCGAGGAATCCCGCCGGATCGGCCCCGTTGCCCACCGCGCGGACGACGCGCTCACGCACCTCTTGCAACATGCGATTGTCGTCCAGCGCTCGGTCGAGAGCATCGGCGAGTTGCCGCCGCTGCGCCTGGACCACACGAGCCGCTTCGCCCTGGACCCGGAGCTGGCTGATCTGCGCCGACGCGTCGAACCACTCGTACCCGATAAAGCACAGAGCCGCTGCGACGCCGCCCAGAACGGCGTGACGAACACGACGCGAAGATCGTTCCGCGCGGGAACCGCGTGCAAAGAGCGGGGGCGGAGCGTCCCATCGGACGATTGCTTCGATCCCGCCGCAGACGCTGGAGTCCGTCGAGGTAGCTGAGTTCACCACCTCCGCCGTCATGCCGGTCGAGCGGGCGATCGCGTCCGCCAAGCCTCGGATGGTCGCGCCGGGTCCTCGCACACGGATCGCGACCGTGGCACGGCTCTCGGTCGAAGTGGCGTACCGCAGCGATTGCTTGACCTCCAGCCCGATGCGTTGCACCAGCGGCTGCAGAAGCGGGAGCACCGCCTCGCCGCTGAACCCTTCCAGCCCGGGAATCTCCTCATCCGGGCGTGGGAACCCGATCTCAGTCAGCAGCCGCCTCGCCTCGGAGCGCGGCAGACAGATCGACGGGTTGCTCTCACCCGAGCGACGCAAGGGGCGCGTGAGCGCGTCCACCAGCGTCTCGATGCCGACGCCAATCGGCCGCACGAAGCGCGGCCCGCCGTCGATCCCGACCGCCAGCACCGACGAGTGATCGCCGATCCACAGGGCCGCCGTCGCGCCCACCGTGGATTCCTGCACCAGCTTCACGGCCTCGATGCTGGCAATCGCGTCCAGCGGGATGACCCCCGAAGGACGCAGCTCGCATCGGCGCAGAAGCGCCTCGATGGCCTGCAGCGACGTGTCGCTGTCGCCGTACGCCAGGAAGTGGCGTTGCCCGCCCGCGACGGCGTCTTGGCAGATGCACAAGGCTTCGGCATCCTCGGGCTCGCACCCGCCCTCGATGGAGGTTGACACCGCCAACCGTGCCGCGGCCTCGCCCGACGCGATCGCGACCTGTCGCCCCACCGTGCTGGTCTGCACCACGCCCGACGCGCTCCGGCACACCACCAGAGCTTCACAGCCGATAAGCCCGTGCTGGGTCACAAACTCGGCCAAGGGAGCCGCGTACGCGGCGATCGCCGCGTCGAAGTCCATCGGCCACGACGAGCGTTCGAACCGCGCCACCGACCACGCCTGAACACGACGGCCTCGGACCGCCGCGAGCTCAAGCCGCGAAGCAGAAATCTCCAGAATGACACGTCGGGTCTTCACGATGAACGGGATCTCTCAAGGGGTGGACCGAGCGGTGCGTAGAACACTGTGTGATCGACCGGGTGTTTCTCCATCTTCGCGCTGACTCGAGCGGACGCCCCCATGAGCTTGGGATAATGACGCCGGACGATGGTTCTCGGGTCATGGTGTTTGCGTCCACGCGCTGATCACCGCCGCGCCCGGGCCCGAGCCGCCGGAGCCCGACCCCGATGGCGAGGGGAACACCGACAAGTCCGCATGCAGACGGGCGTTCTGCGAGATCACGATCGCGTTGCCGTGGAAGGTGCCGAACAGCTCGGCGTCACTCCCGGCGCCGCTCCCGAGAACCAGGCGGCCGAAAGCGCTGCGGACCGTCGCGTGGACCTTAGAGCTGCCACCGAGCGTGACATCACGGCTGGCGCTATTGGTCATGTGGATGCGGACCAGCTTGGGGTTGGCTCCCAGGGCGTTGATCTTGGCCGAGCCGTTCAGCGTCAGGTTGCCGCCGACGTAAAGGTCCAAAGAGGAGTTCGCCGCCAGCTCAATCTGCGACGACCCCGTCAACGACAAGTCGCCATCGACAATGAGGGCGACATTCCCGTTCACGGTGATCGTCGCGTTTCCGCCGGCGCTGAGCGAGGCGTATCTGGTGTTCGCGGCGATCGTGAGATCCGAGTTGGAGCTCCACGCACCCGAGCTCCCGGGCAGAGTCAACGGGAACCCCTGCACCATGACGCCGATTCTGGTGGCGAGAGCTGCATTGGTGCCGGTCATCACCGCGGGCGCCGTCACCTGAATGACGCTGGACGCTGAGGCCCCGGGGCCAACCAGGCCGTCGACGGTCACACGGGACGAGCCCGCCACCGTCCACGAGCCCGCGGCGGTCGCGTTGGTCGACATGGGGACGCCGGCGGTGAAGACGTTGCCGCCGCCGTAGGACCCGCTGGCGGAGCTGTAACCGTCCACGCCAGCCTGCGGGCTGCCCGAGGCACCATTGATCGAGATCGTCGTCGCCGCCGCCACTGGCGGTATGGTGGTCGTCGGCGTGCACGTGAACGCAGACGCGGGCACCAGCGTGTAGCTCGCGACCCCCGGGCCTTGCCATTCCAGCCACAGGTTGCTGCCCCCGCCGTTCTGGAACAGGCGACACTCAAACGCCACAGCGCCGGCCGCGAGCACGGCCGAGCCGGTCTGCGCCTGGCTGCTGTGCTGCCCGTCGTTGTTCACCACCCGAACGCCGTTGATCCACAGATCGGACCCGTCGTCCGAGGTGACGCGAAAGCTCCACGTGCCGGCGCTGGGAATCGTGAGGTTCCCCTTGAATCGCACGCCGTACCTGGTGGACGGGCCGCCCGGCCAACGGGACACGGCACCCAGCGAAGGCAGATTGACGTTCGGCATGACCGTGGCCCACGAGGCCGCGCTCCCCCAAGGAATGCTGCTCAGCGATGTGGGGGCGGTGGTCATCGACCACATCTCCGCGAAGACCCCGGCCTGCGTCGCGCTGACCGGCGCGATCCGCCGCGCGCGAGCCGACACGGTGCGGGTCGCCACGCCCGCGGCGCTGTTCGCATAGATCGTCGTCACGCCGTTCGACACCGCCGTGGTGGCAACGGCGCTGGCTCCCGCGGGCCCGATCGCGGGCGCCGCCGACGGCACGCTCGCGAACACGGTGCCGATACCGCCGTCGCCGTCCTCATCGGCGTTGCGCGCCACCTCGCGCATCGCCATGTTCGCGACCGCTTCGGCCGCGTAATAAGCTCGCGAGGCTTCCAGCCGACGCACGGTCAGGTCCTGATCACGGGCCCCCGCCACCGACACAGCAACCACAAGCAGCTGCAGCACCACCAACGCCACGATCGCGGCGACCAGCACCGTCCCGCGGGATGACCTGACTTCACGGATGGAACGCCAACGGCTCACGGCGAGCCCCCTTCCACCACGCAACGCAGGAAGAAGCGGCTTCGCAAGGTCTCGCTGCACCCGCCTCGGCTCACCGTGATGGAGATCTCAAGACGGCGCACCGGCGCGATATCCGCGATCACGATCGTCCCCGCGAGCGGGGCATTGGACTCATCAAACGCTGCCACGCTGAAGGCGGTCACGTCCTTCAAGAGGACATACTGGTTGCGCCCCTCGGAAAGCACCAGCTGCGTGCCGCTCAGCGTCAGCGAACGCTCGACCGCCGTCGCATCGTTCCACGACATCGAGGTCGGCGCCACGCCACGAAGGTCGGCCCTGGTCGGGCTCACCCCCGCGGCGGCCGGGATCTGCCGCAGCTCGATCGCGATCCGCTCCATCGCCGCCGAGAGCGCCGATCCGATCGCCCCACGCGACGCGGCGGCCAGGTACTGGTCCGACGCGCTCAGCACCAGGCCCGACGTGGCCACGCCGATCACCCCCACCACGACCATGGTGCACACGGCTTCAACCAACGTGAAGCCGCGTCGAACGAATCTGTGAGACCCGGCGTGGAGCATCCATTCCACCTTCTAGTAATCCGTCACAACCGTTGACAGCGACAGCGAGCGAGCCCTCGCCCGCGCATCGATCCACCCGACCGTCACGGTGACCAGCTTGTACCCCGTCCCGCCCGACGCCATCGCCGCGCCGGTCTCGGTGATCGAAACGCTCCGCGAGAATCCCGCCATGCCCGCCACCGAAGGCTCCGCCGGATAGTTCGCGGCCACGACATACCCGTACCCGCGCGTGGTCGAATGCCGATCGGCGATGATGTCCTCGAGCTTCTCCGTCGCCAGCCAACGGGCCCGCGAGGCCAGGATCGGCGCCACGCGCGACACCTGCGAGTCCTGGATCGACCACAGCATCGGGGGCACCGCGACCGCGAGCACCACGATCGCCGCGATCGCCTCGATCAACGTGAAGCCGGAATGAATGCGGGTCTTGTGCTTCATCGTGCTCCTGCCTACGGAACGCCGACCACTCCTGCGCCTCCGGTCACCGTCACGGTCTGCGGGGGACTCAGCGTGATCGTCGCGTCGGTGGTGAGCCGCGTGCCCGCCGCGTTGATCGGACGCCCCATCCAGTCAAAGCCCAGGTCGGTCCCGCCGCCGGGAATGCTCACCGCGCTCACACTGACGCCCGCGAATGCTGGGTCGCTCAGCCGAGACACGAACGCCTGCCCGGTGGCGGGATCGGTGATGGTCAGAGCCCCAGCGCGTCCCGGAGCGGCGGGATTCTCGGCTAGCACGCTGTAGCTGTTGCTGCCCACGCTGAACACCACCCAATTCGTCGTGCCCGTCGCCAGAGCTCGCTCGCGCGCGAACGACACGTCCCGTGCGATGAGATCCGCCGCCGCCCGGGATCGAGCGGCCCAGTTCCCGTTCATCGAGACCGCCGCCGTCACAGACAAGACACCCAGGATCACCACCACCGCCATCAGCTCGATCAACGTAAAGCCGCACCGCGTCAAAGCGGTGCGGCATGGTCGATCGGCAATGGGGACGGTGCTCATGGTCCGGGCGCTCCGGCGCGCACGGCGCGGCTACCAGGTGTTCTGCGCGATGCCGCTGGTGTTGGTGTTCGTCCAGAACTTCCCCGTCGAGGCGTCGTAGTTCCAGCCGTTGCTCCCGCTCACCGGCGGCGTGGTGGCCCACACCGCGGCGGAGATCGTCGCGCTGTTGTTGTACGGGTTCTCGGGAACCGTGTCCTGCAAGACCGTGCCGTTGGTCTGCAGCTGCACCAATGTCGGGTACGCCGCCGTCCCCGAGATCGCCGCATTCGCGTAGAAGTTCGCGATCGCGGTGCGCACGTTGCCCAGCACGCCGCGACAGGCCGATTCCTTCGCCCGTGCGCCGTAGTCCAGATACTTCGGTATCGCGACAATCGACAGCACCGCGAGCACAGCGATCACCGCGATCAGTTCGATCAGCGTGAAGCCTTTACGAACTTGGACATGTTCACTCTTCATCATGGGTCTCCAAACAGCCTTAGTAGTCCCCAATGTCCGTTCGCTATCGACTGTCACGCTGGGGCAAAGAACGCGAATATTGCCTATGGCACAAATACGCTTCCGACTGTTCCGTCTCTGACGTTTCTAGGTATCACCACCCAGTCACCCCACCAGCTTCATCGAATCCCACATGGGGAGGAAGATCGCCAGCGCCATGATCAGGACCACGCCAGCGATCGCAACCACTAGCAAGGGCTCGATAACCGTCGAGACGTTCTTCGCGAGCTCGCTCGCCTCGCGCTCGTACTGCCGCGATACCACCGCGCACATCTTGGGAATGTCGCCCGATCGCTCACCAGCCGCCAGCATGCGGCGGGCGAACGGGGTGAGGTAGGCCGCAGAAGCCGACGCCGACGAGAGCGTCGCTCCACCGCGCACCTGATCCGCCATGCGGATCGCATCGCGTTCCAGCGACGGCCGTCCGGACGCCCTTCCCGCAAGCTCGATGCACTCAATGAGCGACAGCCCCGACGCCACACCGATCCCGAGAATCCGCGAGAATCGAGAGACCGCCATCGCCACCAGAATGCGTCGCAGGTAGGGCACGCGGTGGGCAAGCCGGTACATCGCGAGCCGCCCCTCGGGTCGCTTCACGATGACCCGGACCGCGAGCCCCGCCATGAGCATGACCGACAGGTACACCCACCAGTAGGTCTGTATCGACTGCCCGACTCGCAGCAGCACCTCGGTCATCATCGGCAGCGACGCGCCCCGCTTGGCAAACACCGCTCCGAACTTCGGGATGACAAACGCCAACAGGAACGCCGTCGCCCCGAACAGGACAATCCCGACGCACAACGGATACATCAGCGCGCCGCGCACCTGCCGCTGCGACTCCAGCGTCCGCTCCAGCATCTCCGAAAGATGCTCCAGCACCGCGGGCAGCGTGCCCGCCTTTTCGGCCGCGCGAATGGCCTCGACGTACACGTCGCCCAAGGCGTCGCGGTGCGACTCCATCGCGCCGGCGATCGTCTCGCCCGACTGCACCCGCGCGCCCAGGTCCTCAATCATCTTCCGCAGCGCCCCGGGCTTCTCCTGCTCCGCGATGCTCCGCAGCGCTTCGCCCACCGTGATGTTGGCGGCCATCAGCACGCCGAACTGATACGTGAAGTGCGCCAGCTCCTTCTTGTGGATCGTCCCGCTCGCCGACTGGCGTCCGTCTCCGGCCTTGGAGAGCCCCACCGGCCACACCGCGACCGGCGTGAGACCCTTGGAAACCAACTGCCGAAACGCGTCGGCCTTGGTCGCGCCGGTGGTCACGCCACGAGACTCTGTCCCATCTTTGAGTAGCGCACGGTACTGAAACGTCGCGACGCTCACGCGGCGGCCCTCGTCTCGGCACGCTCAAGCTCGTCGTCTGAGATCACGGTCGCCACCCGCGACACTTCCTCCAGCGTCGTCAGCCCGAGCCGCGCTTTGGCGAGCCCGTCTTCGCACATCGGGCGCATCCCGTCCGCTGCCGCGGCCTCCGCGATCTCGCTCGCCGAGGCCCCGCGCTCGATCGCCCGCCGCACCCCGGCGGACATCGTGAGCATCTCATAGATGCCCAGCCGCCCGCGGGTTCCCGCGCCGCCGCACTTGCCGCAGCCTGTGCCACGAACGTGCCCGGGCTCGCCCGGATCGATCCCAAACCGCTGCGCTACAAGCGAGGGCACCGACGCCGGCTTCGCACAGTGCGGGCACACCCGACGCACCAGCCGCTGCGCGATCACACACAACAGTGCCGCGTTGATCGCGAACGGCGGACAGGACAGATCGCGCAGCCGCGGGATCGCCCCGGCCGCGTCGTTGGTGTGCAGGCTCGACAGCACCAGATGCCCGGTGAGCGCGGCCTGGATGCTGATGCGCGCGGTCTCCTCGTCGCGGATCTCACCGACAAAGACCACGTCCGGATCCTGACGCAACACCGACCGCAGCGCGCTGGCGAACGTCATCCCGATCGACGCGTTCACCTGAATCTGACGCACCATCGGCATCCGGATCTCGACCGGGTCCTCGATGGTCATGATGTTCACGTCGCTGGTGTTCAGCTTCTTGAGCGCGGTGTACAGAGTGGTCGTCTTGCCTGAGCCCGTCGGGCCGGTCACCAGCACCATGCCGTGCGGCTCGTCGATGATCCGCTCGAACGTTGCGAGGCGATCCTGCGGAAAGCCAAGCTCCACAAACCCACGAATCGCCGAAGCGCTTGAGAGAAGTCTGAGCACCGCGTTCTCGCCGCAGACCGTCGGAATCAGGCTCAGGCGCACATCGACCGAACGACCGCCCTGGGAGAACCGGAACTTGCCGTCCTGCGGGCGACGCGACTGGGTCACGTCAAGATCCGCCATCACCTTCAGACGCTGCACGATGCCCGCGTGCAGGTCAATGCTCGGCCCCTGCACCGCCACCAAAGAGCCGTCCACGCGGTAGCGCAGCTGCATCTCCATCGCGTCCGGGCTGATGTGGATGTCGCTCGCGCCGAGGTCCAGGCCCTGAGCGAGAATCTGGTTCACCGCCGCGACGATCGGCTCCTTGCCCGTGGTGCGGTCCTCGCCCGCGACCGAAGCATCCACGCGGGTCGTGGCTCCTGCCAGGGAGTACGCACGCTCGATCAGCGCGGCAAGCGCCCCCGGCTCGCACAACACCGGATCGATGTCCTGCTTCAAGAGCCCGCGGAGCTGGTCCACGGCACGCAGATCCAGCGGATCCGCCATCCCCACCGTCGCGATCTCGTCGCACACGAACAACGGGAACGCGCACAGGCTCTCCGCCGCCTCGCGTGGCAGCAGCGCGGCGTTTCCGAACCGGATGTTGTACGACCCGATGTCCACAAAGGGGCACTCAGAAACCTGCGCCTTGACCAGCGCCACCGATCGCGCATCGAGCAGACCCAGCGCGATCACCGACTCGCTCGGGCTGCCCCCATGCTCCGCCGCGTGCTGCCTTACTTTCTCAGCATTCGCGGCCTCGAGGAGGTTCTCCTCCACCATCGCCGCGAGCACGAAATCATCATGGCCGATCATCGGCGCACCTCCGCCAAGACCGCCTGCATCACCGGCGCGGCGTCGGCCGCGGAGATCACCGCCAGCCCCAGGTAGTACGTCGGGCACCGATCGCGCATCTCCACACGCTGCACGCGCGCCGTCACCGCACCAAGCTCACCGCGTGGCCCGAAGATGGAGACCTCGACGTGGCTGCCGCGGGGCAGGAACACGGGCGACGTCACGCCGATGCCGCCACGGGAAGCGTCCACCACCGTCAGCTTCACTGTCCCGTCACCCTCACCCACGGCGCGGGCGAGCGACACCGACTCCTCCGCGTCCGACACCGGGCGCAGCACCGCCGCCAGCGAGCAGGAGAAACGCTGATCCGCGCGAACAAGCGATGGCGACGCACCGGTCTGCATAATTCGCCCCGTAAAGAGAGCGAATGGACCATCGGCCCGTGCCATCGGGTGGTTGAGCGTGAGTCGAGCCCGGCCTCACATCGCAACTCTGCCATGCGAAAGCCAGTCCGTTACCGGACTAAAACGTTGACGTGCGGCCGCCCACCGCCGCAAAGTCTTCACGCTACGCCGCGCCTGTGCGACGCACCGACCGCCGCACAGTCACCGTCGTCTCGGCGGGGTTTCCGGTCACACGACCGGCCCCGGAGGGATCGCCGCTGGGTCGCAGCATCTCCAGCACCAGCGCGGTCCACCCCGTCTGGTGCGACGCCCCGAGACCGCGACCCGTGTCGGCGTGGAAGTGCTCATGGAACAGCACCAGGTCTCGCCACGCCGGGTCGTTCGCGAAGAGGGCATCCCCGTCGTAGCACGGCCGGCGCCCGGCCCGATCGGGAAGAAACAACCGGGTCAGCCGCTGACGGATCTCGTCGGCCGCCTGCCGGAGCGTGAACACACGATCATCGGCCTCGATCGTCAGCTCATCGCCGAAGTAGTGGTGGTACCGCTCCAAGGCTTCGATGATCAGGAAGTTCAGTGGGAACCAGATCGGCCCACGCCAGTTGGAGTTGCCGCCGAAGAGCGACGTATTCGATTCGCCCGGGCAGTAGTCCACCCGATGCTCCTCGCCACCCACATGCAGCACGTACGGGTGCTTCTCGTGGAACTTCGACACCGATCGGACTCCGAAGGGTGACAAGAACTCCGCCTCATTCATCAGGTACGCGACCACCCGCCGCAGACGCTCCCGCGACGGGATCGCCAGCAGCCGATGCTCCGGCCCTCCCGTGGTCTCCGAGTGCCCACACGCGCACGCCGCCGCCCACGGGAGATCCGTCCGGTGCTTCAGGAACCATTCCATCCGCCGCTTGAAGTCCGGCAGCTTGTCGATCGTCTCGCTCTCGAGAATCTCCACCGCCAACAGCGGGATCATCCCCACCAGCGACCGCACCCGCAGCGGCGTCACCTGATCGCCCATCCGGATCTGGTCGTAGTAAAACCCATCCTTCTCGTCCCACAGGCCCGTGCCGCCGAGCGAGTTCATCGCGTCCGTGATCGCGATGAAATGCTCGAAGAACTTGGTCGCGATGTCCTCGTACGCCGGATCGTCCTTCGCCAGCTCCAGCGCCATGCTCAGCATCGTGCCGCAGTAAAACGCCATCCACGCCGTACCGTCCGCCTGCTCCAGATGCCCGCCCGTCGGCAAGGGCCGCGACCGATCGAACACGCCGATGTTGTCAAGGCCCAGGAACCCGCCGCTGAACAGGTTCTTCCCGGTCGGGTCCTTGCGGTTCACCCACCAGGTGAAGTTGATCAACAGCTTCTGGAAGCACCGGGCCAGGAAGACGCGATCGCGCACCTGCTTCCCATCCGGCGTCCGATCCGCCGTCATCTGATACACCCGCCACACCGCCCACGCGTGCACCGGCGGATTCACATCACCGAACGCAAACTCGTACGCCGGCAACTGACCGCTCGGGTGCATGTACCACTCGCGGAGAAACAACACCAGCTGGTCCTTCGCGAACTGCGGATCGATCCGGGCGAACGGGATCATCTGGAACGCCAGATCCCACGCCGCGCACCACGGGTACTCCCACTTGTCCGGCATCGAGATGATGTCGCGGTTGTTGAGGTGCCTCCAGTCGCTGTTGCGTCCCGACTTCCTCGCCTCGGGTGGCTTGGGCGTCGCCGGGTCGCCGTCGAGCCACTCGGGAATATCAAGGTTGAAGAACTGCTTGCTCCACAACAGCCCCGCCGCCGCCTGCCGTGCCACCAGTCGCTGCTCGGCGCCCAGCAAGCCGTGATTCCGCGGCGGCTCCGCATAGAACCCATCCGCTTCAGCGATCCGCCTCTCAAACGAGCAATTCGACTCGTCCAAATCCAACCGGCTCGTCGCGTCACCCGCCTCCGCCCGCACCAGCCGCGCCCGAATAACCCGCGCCGCGCCCGCCGGGATCGTCAGCGTGTACCACGCCGCCGCCTTGCTTCCCATCGGCATCGGGTTCGTCGCACCGGCCTCGCCCTGCACCACGGCGCGATGGAACGCATCCTTCGTGTACTTCGACTCGCTTGCCACGCCCCACAGCCGCTCCGCGTTGCTCACATTATCCGTAAACAACAACCGCGGCGGCGCATCCGCCAGCCGCTCGAAGTGCATCTCGTAGCGCCCCATATGTTCGTGAGTGGCAACGACCGTCGCTTCGCCGCCCGCCTTCAGCATCGGCATGACGCCGCACGACTCGTGGTTCTTCTCCGTGCATCCCCATGACCAGGTGTTCCGGAACCACAGCGTCGGCAGCACATGCACCGTCGCCGCCTCCGCCCCGCGGTTCGTGATCGTCACCCGTATGTGCACGTCTTCGACGCCCCGCTTGGCGTACTCCACCTGCACGTCAAAGTACCGCGACTCGGCAAAGACCCCGGTATCGTCCAACTCGAACTCGCGTTGATCGCGACTCCGACGCCGATTCTCCTCCACCAGCCAGGCGTACGGAAACTCCGCCTGCGGGTACTTGTACAGCCCCTTCATGTACGAGTGCGTCGGCGTCGAATCGAGGTAGAAGTAGTGCTCCTTCACGTCCTCCCCGTGATTGCCCTCCGGACCCGTCAGGCCGAACAGCCGCTCCTTCAGAATCGGGTCCTTCCCGTTCCACAGCGCCAGCGCGAAGCACAATCGCTGTTCGTCGTCGCTGATCCCGAGCAACCCGTCCTCGCCCCACCGATACGCACGGCTGCGAGCATGATCATGCGGGAACGAGCTCCAGCAATCGCCGTTCTCGGAGTAATCCTCCCGCACCGTCCCCCACTGCCGCTCCGACACGTACGGCCCCCACTTCCGCCACGCCGCCCGCCCCGCGTTCGCTTCCGCCAGCCGCAGCGACTCGGCATGGACACTCGAACTTCCGACACCCGTCGCATCCGCGAGACCTGACTGCTTGCTCATGCGTATATCCAGAGAGAAAGAACCCCACGGCGGCACATGCCACGAGGGGTGACCCATCGATCCATCCACCAGCGTCCGCTCAGAACGGCAACGACGCACCGACAAAAGGAATCTGCCGCCGACGGATGAAGAGAATCGCCAGCGATCCAAAGAAGACGATCAGCGCCAGGGCGAACAGCAGTCCGCCATCGTTCTGGACGACAATGCCCAGCTTTGTCAGATGCGCCCCGATCGCTCCGGTGATCACGCCGACGCTCAGCAGAGCGCCCAGCGTGATCGTCCGCGGCGTCAACAGCAACACCACCGCGATCAGCTCCGCAACGCCGCTGGCATAGCGACCGAACGGCTCAGCACCGACCTTGGTGAAGATGTACTTACTCTCCTCCGCGCCGGTGAACTTGAAGAACAACGTCTGAAACAGAATCACAGCCACCACCACCTGCAGCACCCACGACACGATGGTCAGAGGCTTGGAGAGGGTGGAGGCCTGCGTCATCTCGGCGTTGGCGGTCAACGTGCTCGACATAGGTTTCTCACTTCTCGATCAAGCTCTCGGATTCATGGGGGACGTCGTTGGGACCAGGCTCTCTGCGTACCGGACGCACAGCCAAAAGCCCGATCCACCGTTCACTCGCACGCCTACTTGGTCCCGTGCCGCGCGTCCTCGCCCGAGGTCTTCTTCCAGTTGGTGTCTGCCTTGGGCTCCCAGTCCTTCTCGTTCTTGTTCCAGTCCTTCAGCGCGTCGGAGAAGAAGTCCTTGTAGAACAGGTGCAACCGCCCGTCCTTCACCTTGAAGTTGGTCGGGTCGATCTCAACCTTGGTGCCCTTGGCGCCCATGGCGCTCGCGCACCAACCGCCGTAGGTCGGGGCGTACTTCTCCGGATCGGCATTGAACGCATCGCGATTCGCCGTGCTTGAGAACTGGTACGTCACACCCTGCCAGACCGAGGTGATCTTCGCATCGCCCTTGGCCGGCTTGCCGCCGTTGAAGTATGCGACCGGGTCGTATCCCTCGATCGCCACGCGCGAGCCCTTGGGCAGGTTGTAGTCCTTGATCGCCTTGGCCTCGCTCGCCTTGATGAAGCGAGACTCGAACGACGCGTAGTTCAGATGATCGTGCTCGCCGGATCCGGTCCAGCGGAAGAGTTCGTGACCGGCGGGGTCGAAGACGACCGTCGCCGGGGAGGAGGTGCCAACCTGCAGCTCATTCGCCAGAGCGTTGTTGTCGTCGACGTAGATCAGCGACGACGCCTCATTCACCGCCGTCGTCCAGCCTCGCTTGGCCGAGATCACAAACAGCGTCTTGAGCCCCGCCAGCCGCGGCGACTTCTCCGCAAACTCCTTCACCGCGTCCGCGTGCGGCTTGGCCTCGCCCGCGTACATCGGCAGAAAGTGCAGCGCCACGTACGAGCCCTTCGCATCCTTGGGAACAAACGTCGCCCCACCCAGCAGAGGCGTCAGTGTCGAACGGATCTCGCTCATCGGCATGCTGGGCGCCGTCGCGGCCAACGCCGAGGCGGAAAAGGTCATGATGCCGACAAGGCCGATGCGGGAGAACGTCTTCACGGTGGTGTTCCCAGTTCTGAGGTGGACAGGACAAAGGTCGACAGGACACAGTTGGACAGAACAACGGATCGAGACATCCCTTTGATGCCGACGCGACTGCGCTGTGTCACTTGTCGTGACCGTCGGTCGCAACAGGCTCGCGGAACAGGATTCGATGACCATCCGGGTCCGCCGCACCCAACCCGCGGCCGCCCGCATCCACCACGCCCGGCGACACCCACGTCGCCCGCGTCAATGCCGCGGCATCATCCAGACCGCTGGCGGTGTACGTCTCCACCCGCGTCTGCCACGCCCACAGATCGCTCGCCTTCGTGTCGCTCGGATAAGCCCTCCCATCGCGCGGCACCAGATACTCCAGAAGCTCGACACCCGGCCCCTTGGCCGCACGAAGCGCGGTGATCCGCAGCCGGGCCCCGAACACGTTGTTTAGGTGTTCCTGTTCATCCCCGAGATTCTCGCTCGTCCCCGCGATCTTCAACCCCAGCCGATCGCGGTAGAACCGCAGCGACTCCTCGGTGTCGCGCACCACGATCGCGGTGTGGTCGATCCCAAGAAACATCGTGTCCCCCGGCTTCTGCCACTTCGGGTTTCCCTTCCCGGCCGGGAAGTCGATCACTTCCAACACGTGCCCGTCGGGGTCTTTGAAGTAGAACGCACCGATGCCACCCGCGTTGGGATTGCTCAGGGGCAGCACCTGCGGCCCGCTCGAGGCGTGCCGCACATGGTGCTTCCGCAAGTGGGTGTACACCGCGTCCAAGTCGCGCACCACGATGGCGATATGCTGAAACCAGCCGTCGTTGCTGCGAGAGTCCGGGGGGATTGGGCGTCCCTCCGGCGCGAGATACTGCACCAACTCGATCTCGTCGTCGCCCATCCGCAACGTCGCGACGATTCGCCGCACGCCGAAGAGGCCTTGCAGACGCTCAACGCCCGCTCCTGCCTCCTCGCGCTCGCCAACCTTCTCAAACCCCAGCACGCCCGTGTAGAACGCGATCGAGCGCTCCAGATCAGCGACCGGGATCGTCACCTCCACCACCGCGCCGACGAGAGGCTCACGCGCGGCATCGCGTGGGACAGGTGAAGCGAGGGTCCCACTCTGAAACGGCAGCGGCTCGCGAGCCAGAGCCAGCACGCCGCCCGCACAGAGCGCGAGCAGCGCCATCCGCCGAAGCAACAACGGGCGACGGAGGTTCACACTCTTCATAACACCACCTCCGCCAACACGCCCTCAGATCGCGACACGCCCAGTTCCCGAGCGATGATGTCGCCCACCCGCAGCGCGTTGGCCATGATGGTCAAGGACGGATTCACCGCGCTGCTCGACGGGAAGAACGAGCCGTCCGCCACATAGAGGTTTCGCACCTCGTGCGTGCGGCAGTCCGTGTTCAGCACGCAGGTCTTTGGATCCACTCCGAACCGCAGGGTGCCGTTCTGGTGCGACACGCCGCTCACGCCCAGCCGCGACGCGAAGAACGCGGGCGTCGAGCGCCCCCGCCCACGCTCGGCCCGCGCTAGCAGGTCCTTGGTGATTGTCTCCAGCCGCTGATACGCCTCGAGGTTGTTGGGCGTGTACGACACGCGGATTGCGCCGTCGTCCCGCAGCGTGATCCGGTTCTCGCTGCTCGGCAGGTCCTCGCTAGTCAGGAAGAAGTCAATCGTGCGGCTCTGGATGCTCTCCAGGCTCTCGCCCGGCAACTGATCGCCCCGCAGCCACTGGATCGTCCCCGGATCGGGCTTGCCCATCAATTGAATCGTGCCCAGCGGCAGCGGCGATACCTCGGACCCTCGGTAGTAGTCCGTGATCGCGAAGTGCTTCTGAAACTGCGACGGATTCGGCTCGCTCGACACCGCCAGCAAGCATCCGTTGTGGTGCGTCATGTAGTTCCGCCCCACTTGGTCCGATCCGTTGGCCAGGCCGCGCGGGTGCTCGTCGCTCCGCGACCGCAGCAACACCGCCGCCGAGTTGATGGCGCCGGCCGCCAGCACCACGATGTCCGCACCGATCGTCAGCGTCGCCTTCCCCCGTGTCACCACAACCTCGCGCACCGTGTGGCCACCCGGATGCGTGACCAGCCGCTCGACCTTGGCACCGGTCAGGATCGACACATTCGGATGCCGCAACGCGGCACGCACACCCACAACGTGCGCATCCGCTTTGGCCTCCGTCAGATCCGGATACCCGTCGAACTGGCTCAGATGCGTTGGCGCGGCGGAGCGATCCTGCTCCTGCAGCCGCACCCCCAGCGGCACCGGGAAGGGCCGCGTACCGAGCGATCGAAGATCACCCATCAACTCCGCGATGCGCGGCTCCGGAGGCACCGGCGGAAACGGATAGTGGCTCGACGACGGCGGATCGAACGGATCACGCCGCTTCGCCTCGCGCGTGCCATGCACGCTGTACAACTGCTCCGCCTCTGAGTAATACGGCTCAAACACGTCATACCCCAGCGGCCACGCCGGCGACACGCCGCCGTAGTGCTGCACCGCGCCGAAGTCGTCTTCACGCATACGAAGCAACGCCGCGCCGTAGACCTTGGTGTTGCCACCGACCCAGTAGTGCGTGTACGGCTCGAACGGCTGGTCGTCCTTGTCGAACCAGGTCTCCTTCGCCAGATAGCGCTTCTGCTCGAAGACCGCCTTGGTCTCCCAGTTCTCCCGCTCGCGGGGCAGGAACTCGCCGCGTTCGATGATGAGGATGCGTTTGCCCGTGGGCGCAAGGCGTTGGGCCAGAGTGCCGCCGCCAGCACCGGAACCGATGATGATGACGTCGTAGCGAGCGTCGATGGACATGGGACTTCCTTTCAGCGTGCCGGCAGGCGGCCGGGCATGCGATCGATGTTGCAGTGAAACAGACAGGGCCCGTCCTGCGGATGCTGGAGCTTGGCGCAATAGACCGCGTCGATCCCGCGTATCCCTACGTACCCGATCGCCGCGAGCAGCATCCCCAGCGGCGGCGCCGTGAAGTAGATCCACAGCCCGCGGAACCGCCGCGACCACAGGGCGGAAGACAACGTGCGAGCCGGGTTCATGCTCATCCCCGAGAGCGGGGCCTCGAGCGTGATGAACGACGCGACCATGCAGCCGGCCACGATCCCGGTGAACGGCACCGCAAATGCGGTGTTGCTCATCCACAGCACCATGGACATCAGCAGCGTCGCGATCACGAGTTCCCCGAGGAACGCAACGACAGTTCCGTGCGCGCCGGGCACCGTCGAGGCGTAGGAAACGCTTTCATGCCCAACGCGGGGGCCCACCAGAGCCCTCGCCAACGCGACACCGAGGAACCCTCCGAGGAACTGCCCGGCGGGGTACGCGATCGCGTCGGGCCACGAGACCTTGCCCAGGAGCGTGAACACCAACGTGGGGACGGGGTTCATGTGGGCGCCGGAGCGCTGGCCCAATGGGGAATAGATGAGCGCGATCGCGGTGAGGCCCATCAGAATCCCGATGCAGAAGCGTCGCGTGAGCGGCTTGGTGATGGTCCGCGCCACCGGCGACTCGGGATGGCAGAAGACCACCACCACCGAGCAGGCGATGAACATGAAGGTGCCGAGCAGCACACCCTCGATGATGGCTTCGGTGGGGTGCAGCACGGTTACGCAAACGCGATGACGTTCTTGATGCCGTCGGTCGACAGCAGCGGCGTGGTGGCGTCGCTGACTTTGTACCGCCCGGTGATGAGGGCCCGTAGTGCGTCCGGCCACTTCTTCTTGAAGTCCTTCAGGTCCTTGATCGCGTTCTCGAACGCGTCGCGGCCGGCGTTGACGGTGCCGAGCAGGACCTGGTTCTTGAGCACCATGTTGCGCATGATCTGGTCGGTGTTCACCTCGCTGGGGCCACGGAGGCCGGGGACGCCGGTGAAGACGAAGGCCGCATTCGGCCCGACTTGCTGCAGCACCTCAAACGAGAGCTTGGACGCGCCCGCGGCTTCGTAGACCACATCGATCGTGCCGATGCGGTCGACCAGTTTGTCCACGGGCGTTGCCGCGGCGGAGATGTAGGTGGCGCCGAAGGAACGCACCAACTGTGCCTTACTGCTCTTCTCGTCCTCGCGGCTGTAGACGAACGTCGAGAAGCCGGCATTCGCGAAAGCCATCGCGCCGAGGAGGCCGATCGGGCCGGCGCCCAGGATGAGCGCGTGGTGGCAGTGACCGGGCTTCTTCTTGCCGGCGGTCGGGCAGGACCACGGCAGTCGCTGCTGAATCTGCCAGACCTCGATGAGCGCCTTCTCGGCGATGGTCAGAGGCTCAACCAGCACGGCGAACTCGCGCAGTGCTTTGGGAACCGGGAGCAGGAAGCGCTCGGAGTCCACGACGAACTCGGTCATGTAGCCGTGTTGCTGCTTGATGCCGCGTTCGGTGAACGAGCCGGTGTAGCAGAAGTCCTGACGGCCTTCGGCGCAGGAGGGGCACTCGGACTTACCGCAGGGGCGGCGGACGGTGAGGACGGCGAGATCACCGACCTTGAAGTTGGTGACCTTCTTGCCGATCTCGACCACCTCGCCGAGGGCTTCGTGGCCGATGATGAGGTGATCGCTGCCCTCGGGGGGGAAGCCGTAGTGGAAGCCGCAGATCTCGCGGTCGGTGGCGCAGACACCGACTTCGAGGGTGCGGAGCTTGACGTGGTCGGGAGCTGTGAGGCGGGGCTCGGGGGTGTCAATGACACGAACCGCCCGCTCGCGCGGGAAGACAGCGACTGCTTTCATGAGGTGGACTCCTCGCGGCTGGGCCGGGGCCCGAGGTGGGCTGCCTGCCGCGGCGGAAATGCGATGCCGGGGTGCGAAGTTTGTGACACACCAACTTGGAATCGGCGTCTCAGGTCTGGAATGGCAGGTACGCTCATACCAATGCGAGAGACTGAGGCTTCATTCGACGAAGCAGCCATGCTCGCGCGGCTGCGGAGCAAAGACGGAGCGGCGTTCGACGAACTGGTCGATGCCGCGGCGGGCCGCATGCTGGCGGTGGCTCGCAAGATGATGCCGACCGAGGCGGACGCCGAGGACGCGGTGCAGGACGCCTTTCTGAGCGCGTTCCGGTCGCTGGAGCGATTCGACGGGCGTGCGAAGCTGACGACCTGGCTGCACCAGATCACGGTGAA
The DNA here is from genome assembly GCA_019744815.1 of Phycisphaerales bacterium. Classification (GTDB taxonomy): domain Bacteria; phylum Planctomycetota; class Phycisphaerae; order Phycisphaerales; family UBA1924; genus JAFEBO01. The sequence goes on along the minus strand of JAIEUA010000003.1, from coordinate 341,953 downwards.
CGCGTGTCTGATGAAGCTGCGGAGCAAGCGCCGCAGGCCCGAGAAGAGCATGGATGCGCTGCTGCCGGAGTTCGTCTCCGACGGCCACCAAAAGAACCCCAGAAACGGTGGCACGCGGAAGCATCGGGCGGCATCGAACAGCAGGAACTCCGAGCTCTGGTCCGATCGAGGATCGAGGAGCTTCCCGAGCAGTACCGGGTTGTGTTGGTGCTGCGGGATGTGGAAGGTTTGGATACCGAAGAGACGGCGGCGGTGCTTGGGGTGACGCTCGACACGGTGCGCACGAGGCTGCATCGGGCGCGTCAGGCCCTCAAGACCCTGCTGGACCCGTACTTTGTTGAGGACGATTCGTGACGAACAACGATTACATCACGTGCCGCGAGCTGATCGACTTCATCGCGGACTATCTCGAGGATCGCCTCGACGAGGACCAACGTCGCGATTTCGATCGGCACTTGGCCGTCTGCCCTTCGTGCGTGAATTACCTCGACGCGTACAAGAGGACGGTCGCCTTGGGCAAGCAGGCGCTGGCTCCGAGCGATGAACCGGCTCGTGGTGTCGCGCCCGAGGGTTTGCTCAAGGCAATCAAGGCGGCTCGGCGGAATCTCTCCGTGTGAACGCGGCATCGACCCCATCACCATCATCTGGCCGCGAAAGCGATCGACCAAGTCGCTCGGCCCGAGGCATCGCTTGCATGGAGGTCTGGGGCGGGCACGACGGCTTCCTCGGCGAGGTCTCGGTGCCCGGGAACGACGTCTACGTGGGCTGCACGCCGCACGAGGGCGATGCACAGGGCGGCGATATCTATTACGTTTCCAACTGTGCGGCGGGTCTCATCACGCGGTTCGTGCTGGCGGATGTCGCGGGGCACGGCAGCGTCGTCGCGTCGACCGCGGCGGGCCTGCGGGACTTGATGCGGCGCTCGATCAACACGCCGGATCAGAGCCGGTTCGCCAAAGCGCTCAACAAGCAGTTCACACGCGAGGGCGGGCGGTTCGCGACCGCGGTGCTGGTCTCGTACTTCGCACCGACCGACCACGCGATCATCTGTAACGCCGGCCACCCGCGGCCGCTGCACTACTCCGTGTCGCGGGGCGCGTGGCGCTTCTTGGACGCCGATGTTCCCGACGCGCTCGGGGCCGAGCGGTCGGGTGAGGTGGGCGCTTCGAATCTGCCGCTGGGTGTGATCGATCCGACGGCGTATGAACAATTTGCCATCCGGCTGGAGCGGGGCGACCTGCTCGCCATGTACTCCGACGCATTCCTGGAGGCCCGCGGCGCCGACGGCAAGCCGTGGGGCGAGGATGGCTTGCTCGACGTCGTGCGTTCGGCCACGCAGGGCGGCGTCGACGGGTCGCGGCTGCGGGAGCTGGTGCTCGCCGAGATCTCGCGGCGCACCGGAGAAGAACGCCTCGACGATGACGCGACCATGATCGTGCTGCACCACAATGCTTCGGACCCGCCGGAGCAATCGCTGCGGGAGCGGATTGTTGTGCTCGGGCGGATGATGGGGTTGCTGGGGTGACACAGCGGCGATTGCCGGGCATCCCAGTTGCATGAGCGATCCGATCGCGCGGCTTTTGATCGCGGCGTTGGGGTTGTACGCCGCGGTGGGCGGCGTGGTGGCCGCGTGGTTTCTCGTACGCGGGAGCCGTCGGATGGACGCGGGGGTGAGAACGGCATCGGTCTGGTTCAAGCTCTTGATCGCGCCGGGGTTGGCGGCGCTTTGGCCTTGGGTTGTTGCGAGGGCCGGATCCAAGGCCACGCAGGATGATTCCCATGACGCGTGATCTTCGTCGCTTGCACCGTGTGGCGTGGTGGATTCTGCCGGTGCTGCTAACTGTGCTTCTCACGGCGGCCGTCGTGGTTCGTGTTCACGCCGCGCGTGCGTTGGCGCCTTCTACGCGGGGCCAGGTTGAGGGCGCCCGATGAGCGTTGGGTACGTCGCCATCCAGTGGAGTCGGCACAAGCGGATCTACGACGCGGCGGCGGCGGTCGGGGCGGTGCTGTTCGTGGGAGCGTGGGTGATCACGGGCAAGCTGATGTGGCGCGGGGAGCACGCGCTGTCGGACGAGGTGCTGATCCTCCGCGGGCTCGGATCGTGCGCGATCGTGCTGCTGCATGTGATTCTGGCGATCGGGCCCTTGGCGCGGCTGGACCGGCGGTTCCTGCCCGTGCTCTACAACCGGCGGCACCTGGGCGTGATGACGTTTCTGATTGGGCTGGCGCACGCGGCGCTGGCGGTTGGGTATTACCACGGGTTCGGGGTGGTGTCGCCGCTGGTGTCGCTGCTGACGAGCAACACCAATGTGGCCTCGCTGCGGGAGTTTCCGTTCGAGTGGCTGGGCGTTGGGGCGCTCGCCATCCTTTTCCTGATGGCGGCGACGAGCCATGACTTCTGGCTGCGGAACCTTGGAGCGCGGGCGTGGAAGCGGCTGCACATGCTGGTGTATATCGCGTATGGCCTGTTGGTCGGGCACGTCGCGCTCGGCGCCGTGCAGACGGATCGGGGCGGGGCGTATGTGTGGGCCGTGGGTGTGGGGATGGTGGTACTGACGGCGTTGCACGTTGCGGCGGCGTGGCGGGAGGCACCTATCGACGCGGGACGTGCGTCGGCCACACCCAACGAAGCGTGGCTGGATGTGGGCTCGATCGATGAGATACCGATGGACCGGGCGCGGCTGGTCGCGGCCGCGGGCGGCGAGCGGATCGCGGTCTTTCGGCACAAGGATGGCTTCTCGGCGGTGACGAATGTGTGCGCTCATCAGGGCGGCCCGCTGGGCGAGGGGAAAGTGATCGACGGGTGCATCACGTGTCCGTGGCACGGTTGGCAGTACAAGCCGGGGGACGGGTGCTCGCCGCCGCCGTTTACGGAGAAGATCGCGACGTATCAGGTGCGGGTGATCGGCGGCCGTGTGCAAGTGGACCCGAAGGCGAACCCGGCGGGGACGCCGGTGACGCCTGCGACACCCATGGGCGGGGAGGGCGGTCATGCCTGAGCCGAAGTCCGGGCCGGAGTTCTACGTTGGCTACTTCCCGATGCCGCCGGGCTTGGCGGCGTTTCTGAAGCGGGCGGTGCCGCTGGCGCTGGCGATGATCGGTGCGGCGGCGTTGCTGCTGTCGCGAGCGCAGACCGATCCAGGGCCCGCGGTGTGGAACGACGGCGTGGCCCAGCAGTTCCGCGGCACGCTGTGGCTGGTGCCGTTCCCGGTGCTGATGGATCGCGAGGGACGAGCAAGCGTTCTGGTGGAGATGGGCAAGCGGGGCGTGCGTGACGGATCGGATCGCGGGCTGCAGGCCTTGGCGGGACGCGCGGTGGTAGTGTCAGGCTGGACGCTGGATCGGGATGGAAGACGGATCATCGAGCTCGAGCCGGGTGTGGAAGCGTTGCGCGCGGACGCGACGGCGGGCGGAGACGATGTCGCCGCGGCGGTAAAGCCGGTTGGTCCGGCGACGCTCCGCGGCGAGATCGTGGATTCCAAGTGCTTCCTGGGCGCGATGAAGCCCGGCGACGGCAAGACGCACAAGGCGTGCGCGACGCTGTGCGTGAAGGGTGGCATTCCGCCCATGCTCGTGTCGCGGCGACCGGGCGGCGGGTTTGAGTACACCTTGATCGTCGGGTCGGGCGGCGAGGCTTCGGGTGAGGCGCTCTGGCCGTGGATCGCGGAGCCGGTGGTGGTGCGCGGGGAGCTCGAGGTCATCGGCGGCGTGCGTCGCCTGCGGGTTGGCGCTGACGGCATCCGGTCGGCGATCGAATCGATCGACGGGGCTGGTGACCGATTCTGAGAATGGCCCCATTTCAGGCCGATTGTGGCCGTCGTCCGTGGCGGCGATCCTCCCGCGACGCCGGGGCGTTGCGGGATCGGACACACTCGAACATCAGGGGAATGCCGAGGGGCGGACTCGAACCGCCGACCTCCGGGTTATGAATCCAGCGCTCTAAACCAGCTGAGCTACCTCGGCTTTGGGCGGGAGTGTATGCCGGCGGATGGGCGGCGGCACGTGCGGGGTGCGATCGATCGTGGGGCTGCGCAACGAGCCCCGAGCGTGAGCGAGTGGGTCACGCGGACATGCAAAGCCAGAAACCCGTCGCTTACGCTCGGGGCTCGTCAAGGCGGTGGGATGCATTGCGAGCGCTAGTGGCTGTCGCGGGCGTCGTCGCGCGGGGCGACGCGTTCGCCCTCGCGGGGGCGCGAGTCGTACGAGCCGGAGGGGCCGGACTGGAGCGGGGCACGGGGGCGGTCGTCGACATAGGGGTCGCGGCCGCGGCCGTCGCGATAGCCGTCACGCTCGGCGTCGCGGCGACGCTGGCGTTCCTCGGCTTCGTTCACCTCTTCGTCGATGCCCTTGAGGCCCTTCTTGAACTCGACAATGCTGCGTCCGACGTTGCGGCCGACCTCGGGAAGGCGGCGACCGAAGAAGAGCAGGCCGATCACCAGCAGGATGATCAAGTGGCCGGGGCTGAGCAGGTCGTTGATGAATGCAAGGGCCGTCATGGGTACCTCGGCGTGTCAGACGGGGCAGCCGTGCCCCGATGGATTCCGAACGAAACAGGCTGTCGGAATGATAGAACCGATACCGACGGAGGCGCGGGAAGGTGCAGGGGCTTGGTCCACGATTGGAAGCAAGGGCGAGGGAAGGCATTCGATGTCGGAATGAAAGTGCTCGCCCCCCTGCGAGCCGGGGCGTCCTCGCCCCGGTGCAACCGATTCACCCCCTCGAAGTTCGTACGTCTTTCCGCACTGGGCGAGGACGCCCCGGCTCGCTGTGGTGATCAGGCGGGTGGCCGCGTCTCTGCGTCTATCGCGAGGCATGCTCCGCGGATTGCACGACGTTTTCGAGCAGCATCGCGACCGTGACGGGGCCGACGCCGCCGGGGACGGGGCTGAGATGAGAGGCGACGGCTTTCACGCGCTCGAAGTCGACATCGCCGACGGTCTTCATCTTGCCGTCGACGCCCTTGACGCGGTTGACACCCACGTCGATCACGATGGCGCCGGGCTTGACCATGTCGGCGGTGATGAGGCCGGGCACGCCGGCGGCGGCGATCAGGACGTCGGCGGTGCGAGCGATCTCGGCCAGACCCGGGGTGTACTTGTTGCACGAGATCACCGTCGCGTCCTGCCGCATGAGCAGCACGGCGATGGGCTTGCCGACGACGTCGCTGGCCCCCACCACCACCGCGCGCTTGCCACGAAGCAGCGGGCCGTGGGGCGAGTCGATGCCGAGGATGCCGGTGGCGGAATCGGGCACGACGGACTCGACCATCTTGATGACCGCTAGGCCGGTGCAGGGTGCGAGGCTGGAGCGGCCGTAGACGATGTTGCCGATGTTGGCGGGGTTCACGCCCTCGACGTCCTTCTCGGGCGTGATGAGCCGCTGCACGCGGTACGCCTCCACTCCCTCCGGCAACGGCAGGTGGAGCATGATGGCGTGGACGTTGTCCTCGGTGTTGAGGAGGAGAACGCGGCCGGCGATATCGTCATAGGCCGAGCCGGCGGGCAGCAGGTGCAGTTTGTACTCGATGCCCAGCCCGGCGCAGGTCTTGGCCTGGTTGTCGGCGTAGACGCGGGCGGCGGAGTCGCCGGAATCGACGAGCACGGCGTCGAGGCGAACGACCCGGCCGCGGGCACGGAGCGCCTGCACGCGCTCGCTCAGGCCCGAGCGAATGCGGGCGGAGAGGGCGATGCCGTCGATGAGCTGGGCGGTGGCCGTCATGCGGCGGCATCATATCGGGCGGGGAGGAGCCGCCGACGCCAGCACTTTACAAGTGCGCCGGAGTTTGGCAGAATGCCCGGCCTTGTCCGTGGACACGAAAGGGGTGCGTATGAGTGTGGGTGCGTCGGATTCGGCGGGGCATCTGGAAGGTTCGGCGGCGATGTTCGTGTCGGCGTTTCGCGGGAAGTGGAAGCCGGTGTATCGATCGATGAGCTACCGGCTGGCGATCGTCGCGTCCGCGGCGTTCGTGCTCCTGATGCCGCTGGTGTACTTCGCGACCATCGGCGGCATCGGCTGGCTGGTCTACTGGCATCTGACCCACGACACGGGGCTGCTGCACACACGAGCGACCGGCCGGGCGGTGCTGGTTCCGCTCTTCCTATACATCCTCCCCGCGATCGTGGGCGGCGTGCTCATCTTGTTCTTGCTCAAGCCGGTCCTTTTGTTTTTCGTGGGACCTTCGGAGGAGGACGCGATCGAGATCTTCCCCAGCGAGGAGCCGAGGCTGTTCGGCTTCGTGGCGGCGGTGTGCAACACGATGGGCGCTCCGGTGCCGGAGCGGATCTTCATCGACTGCACGCCGAATGCGGCGGCGCAGCTTCTGGGCGGGCCGCTGGGGATGCTCGGGCGATCGCGGGTGGCGCTGCACATCGGCTTGCCGCTGGTGGCGGGGATGAGCGCGACGAACTTCGCGGGGGTGTTAGCCCACGAGTTCGGGCACTTCTCGCAGGGCGCCGGCATGCGGGCGACGAACATCCTGGGGCGGATCACGCAGTGGATGATGGTCGCGGCGTACGCGCGGGACGGGCTGGACGAGAAGATCGCGGAGCTCGGCAAGTCGGGCAACGCGTATCTGGCGATCCTGGCTTTGGTGCTGACGATGTGTCTGGGGATCGCGCGGCTGGTGCTGAAGATCGTTCTCTTCTCGGGCTACGGCCTCGCCCGCGTCATGGGTCGGCGGATGGAGTTTGACGCCGATGCGCACGAGGTGCGTTTCGTGGGCAGCAAGGCGGCGATCGATACCTGGCCGCAGATCCTGGGGTTGGGCATGGCGGCGCAGCAGGCGGATGCAAAGCTGGCGGAGCATTGGAAGAACCGCAAGCTGCCGGAGGACTTGCCCGCGTTCATCGCGAGCGTGGCGCGGCGGCTGTCGCCGGACTCCAAGGCCGCGATCAAGCGGCAGACGGAGGATCGGCACACCGGCTGGTTCGACAGCCATCCGGCGACGGGGGTGCGGATCGAGGCGATGCGGAAGCTCGACGAGCCCGGGGTGTTCAAGCTGGACGAGCCGGCGACGACGCTGTTCACGAATTTCCGCAATGCGAGCCGTCGCGCGTCTTACAACTATTTCAAGGCCCGGGTGGGCGAGTTCATCCAGTCGGCGACGTTTGTGACCGCGGACCAGATTTTCGGTTCGAGCGAGGCGGAGAGCGCCCGTGGGGCGGCCGCGGAGAGCTATCTGGGATATGAGTCGCCGGATTGCCGCCCGCTGATGCTGGGGTTGAACGAGCTGCATCCGACCGAGGACCCGAAGGCGACATGGGAGAAGCTGCGGCAGGCGCGGTCGTCGCTGAAGGCCGCGGCCCCGGCGGCCGCGGCGGCGGTTTCGACGTATCTGGAAGCCGACACCAAGCTGCTGCATGTCGAGGCGGCGCCGGCGTTGTTCGCAGTCGGGATCAACAAGATTCCTCGCGAGATGCAGTACTCGTTCTCCTCGCCGCCCGGGCTTGGGAAGGTCAAGGTGGAAGCCAACGAGAACGCTTCCATGGCTGCCGCGACGATCGACGAGGCCAACGACTTCGCCAATGTGCGGATCGCCTGCGCCCTGCGATTGCTCGTGACCAAGGGCATCGAGAAGAAGGTCCCCAACGCCGACCGGTTGCGGGCTCGCGCGGCCGAACTCGTGCGGGCCCACGCCGCGCTGCGGGACAAGTTCAACACCGTGCGTGATCTGCGGACGGACCTCGAGCGGGTGAAACTCTTGGCGCCACACTTTGCGAGCGACAAGCTGCGGGACAAGGTGAAGGAGCAGATCCGACCAATGTCGGATCAGATCCGCGACCGGGTGCTCGGGCTGCGTCAGGACCTGGGCGGGATTCCGTCGCCTTATCCGGGCGTGGACGGGCAGACCAACCTCGGGAACATGGTCGCTCCGAGCTCACCTGCATGGCGGGAGTTCGATCAGATCCTTCCTGCGGGTTTCGAGACGCTGGAGAAGTACGCCGAGACGCAGCGCCGGGTGCTGCACGAGATCATCGAGATCGCGGCGAACTTGGAGGCGACGCTTCAATCGCCGGCTCGAACCGCCCCCGACTGCGCTGTCGGGGGACCCGCGGGACGGGCGTGAGCCGCCTCGGACGGCGCGTCGGAACGGCGTGACGCCGGCCAACAGAACGCCGAAACACTCATCCGACTCAGGCATTCGCCTAACCTCACCGGATTCTCTCGCGCGCGAGTTTCGTTCGCGCTCGTCACAGACCCACGTTCCGTGCGGCATTTTTCGCGTTCCACATGTGTTTGTCGCATTTACATATTCCGTAATTCCACTGTCCCTTGCGAGCCGAATCAGACATACTTCAAATCTGAAAGCACAATCGTGGAGGCATCATGAGAGGCAAAATCAACTGGCGTACAAGCAAGTCGGTGCCGTGCGCCGGGATGACAATCCCAGTGGCTGAAGGACTGCCGATCTCCACCCGGGACGACGCCGGGCTGGATCAGGCGCTTCCGGGCATTCGACCGAATTCCGCGCGTTCGATCGCGATCAAGTCGATGGCGTGGCCGTTCACTCGCCCGCTCGAAGAGTTCTTCGGGCATCAGTGGCTTCAGCACCAACTCGGGAGATGGCTGCAGAAATACGCGACGAGCGAGACCTGCTTCCTGGAGTGCGGCCCCGGAGACATGTCCTTCCGGCGATACCTGCCCCCGGGCGTGGCTTACAACACGATCGAGTTCGCCGTCAGCGAGTTTCAGATCCATCGCGTAGTGAAGAAGGATCCGCGGGTGAACTTCTGCATCGCGAGCATCACCGATATCCCCGTCGCCGACAACACGTGTGACATCATCGCGTGCATCGAGATGCTCCAGCAGATCATCCCCGCGGATCAGGCGATGAGCGAGATCCGCCGGGTCGCCAAGCCCGGTGCGAAGCTGCTGTGCACGATCGGCAACGGCAAGTGCGACAAGGTGGAGCGCAAGGGAAAGAACCGCGTCTACGCCCACTTCTGGTCCGACGCTGAGTTTCAGGCGATCGCGGCCAAGGCGGGCTTTCGGATGCTCGAGCACTACCAAACCGGACGGTGGATCCCGTTCCCGAAGTGGATCACCCAGCGCCCGCTGCACCTGCCGATCACGAGCAAGGACGAGTACTACAACTCCTACTTCGTGTACCTGTTCGAGATCCAGAAGTAGGCGATACGACGCCCTTCGAAAGCCCAGGCGAACACGATCGCTTATGCTCTCGGCGTGACGGCGATCGACAAAGACCGATCCAGACTCCTTGAGCTCCGCCAGTTGCTCACTCGAGCCAACCGGGCGTACTACGCCGACGCGTCGCCGATCATGAGCGACACGGAGTTCGATCGGCTGCTCAAAGAGCTTGCCGCCCTTGAGGCGCGACATCCGGAACTGGCCGACCCCAACAGCCCGACCAAGCGAGTCGGCGGCGAGCCGATCGACGGCTTCCGCCAGATCAAGCACGCCGTGCCGATGCTGAGCATCGACAACTCGTACGACGAGGCGAGCGTGCGGGAGTGGTACGCCCGGGTGAGCGGCTTGGGCAAGAAAGCCGGGAAAGGTGGTGCGTCGCTCTTTGGTGGGGACGAAGCGAGCGATTCGGCCGACGATCTGGCGATCGTGTGTGACCCCAAGATCGACGGCGTGGCGATGTCGCTTCGATACGAGAACGGTAAGCTGGTCCACGCCGTCACGCGGGGCGACGGGACGACCGGCGACGACGTCACCCACGCGGCCCGCGTCATCCGCGCGATCCCGCTGGTGCTGGAGTCTCAGGGCAAGAAGTCGGTGGGCGTGCCGAAGGTTCTTGAGGTCCGCGGCGAGGTCTATATGCCCACGGCCTCGTTCGAGCGGCTGAATCAGGAACGCGAGAAGACGGGCGAAGAACTGCTCATGAACCCGCGGAACGCGACCGCCGGGACGCTGAAGAACCTCGACCCCAAGGTGGCGGCCTCGCGGGGGCTGATGTTCAGCGCCCACGGCCGGGGCGAGGTGATCGTCGAGAAGAGCGGGGATGCGACGGCGTTTGCCGCGTCGCACTCGGAGTTTCTGGCGGCGATTCGAGCCCTCGGCCTGCCGCAGCCGACGGCGAAGCACACGAAGGTCTGCCGCAGCGTGGATGAGGTGCTTTCCACGATCCGCGACTTCGATCACAAGCGGCACACGCTCGATTTCGCCACCGACGGGATGGTGGTGCGTGTTGACTCTTACGCGCGTCAGCAGGAATTGGGCCTCACGTCCAAGAGCCCGCGCTGGGCGATCGCGTTCAAGTATCCCGCGGAGCGCAAGACCACGGTGCTGCTCGACGTGCTGCATCAGGTGGGAAAGACCGGCAAGGTCACGCCCCGGGCCGTGATGGAGCCGGTGTTGATTGCCGGCACGGTGGTGAAGCACGCGACGCTGCACAACTACGGCCGGATTCGCGACGCGGAGACGGAGGAGGCGGGGAAGCGCACGGACATCCGCCTCGGCGACACGGTGTACGTTGAGAAAGCCGGCGAGATCATCCCGCAGGTTGTTGGCGTGGTGCTCGCCAAGCGGCCCAAGAACGCGAAGAAGATCGTCGCGCCCGACAAGTGCCCCGAGTGTGGCGGGCCGGTGGAGGTTGAGCCGCCCGAGGCCGCGGAGAACCCGACGCTGGAGACGGTGCGGCGGTGCGTGAACCCCGAGTGTGCGGCACAGGTGGAAGAGAAGCTGATCTGGTTCGCGGGCCGCAAGCAGATGGATATCGAGGGGCTGGGCGAGAAGACCGTGCAGTTGATCCGCGCCAGCGGCGTGGTGCCGCTGAATTCGTTTGCGGATGTGTATCGGCTGAAGAATCACCGGGCCAAGCTGCTGGAACTGGAAGGGCTTGGCGAGAAGAAGGTGGACGCGCTCCTCGCGGGGATCGAGGAATCGAAGGGGCGCGGGCTGGCGCGGCTGCTGGGGAGCATGGGTATTCGGCACATCGGCGACACCACCGGCAAGCAGCTCGCGCGGGTGTTCAAGGACCTCGATGATCTGCTCGCGGCGGAATCGGATCGGTTGATGCCCAAGGCCCTGGCGAAGCAGCGTGCGGTCGAGCTGGGCTACGACGCCGATCCGCAGTCGCGGCCGGAGACCGGCCTAGGCAAGGACACCGCCCCGGCGGTGCACGCGTATCTGCATTCCAAGCTTGCGCGGAAGACGTTTGAAGACCTGCGGACGCTGGGCGTGGATCTGTCGTCGAAGGACTTCCGAGATCCGTCCAAGGCCGCGGCTCCGGCGAACTCGCCGTTCGCGGGTAAAACGATCGTGCTGACCGGGACGCTGGCGAACTTCGAGCGGGCGGACCTGACCGAGAAGCTCGAGGCCCTGGGGGCCAAGGTCTCGGGGTCGGTTTCCAAGAAGACGGACTTGGTCATCGCGGGTGAGAGCGCGGGGAGCAAGCTCGACAAGGCCCGGGAACTCGGCGTTGCGGTCTGGGACGAGGCGGCCTTGCTCAAGGCGCTCGAATCTGTTCGCTAGGGTTTGCAATCGCTTCGGCGTGGAGCATCTTGGCATGGATCGCGTCCATCACAGAGTCGGATTACCGGACGCCCAGGACGATGGCACCATGCGCAACGTGGAGTTCAAAGCCGAGCTGCGGGACCTCACCCTGGCGCTCCCCATCTGCCTGGAGCTGGGGGCCAAGATGGTGGGCACGCTCGAACAGACGGACACGTACTACCGCGTCGCCGACGCACGGCTGAAGAAGCGCGAGACCGTGGGCGAGCCGACCGAGTGGATCTTCTATCAGCGTCCCGACGAGTCCAAGCCCAAGCTCAGCCAGTTCATGATCTACTCCGAGGCCGAGGCGCACGAGCGGTTCGGCATCTCTCCCCTGCCCGTCTGGCTCGTGGTCAAGAAGTCGCGCGAGCTGCTGCTGTACGGCAACGTGCGGATCCATCTCGACCGGGTCGAGGAGCTGGGCGACTTCATCGAGATGGAGGCGATGGTGACCAAGGCCTGCGGCGAGGCGGCGTGCCGAGACGCGATCGCCAGGCTGCGGGCGGCGTTGGCGCCGGTGCTGGGCGAGCCGATCTCGTGCGGATATTCGGACCTCTTGGCCCGAGCGGCCGAGCAGCCCGCGGCGTGAGGTTGCGCGGCGACCCGGGCAACATGGGATGTTGCGCCATTAGGCAAGGTTGACCTGGGTGAGAACCGCGGCAAGGTGCGAGGATTGGGACGTCTTCGCTGCCCACGAATTCGCGAATCGAATTCAGGACAAGCTTGTCCGAGCCGAAATCCATGCCTGAACCACGGTCTCGGGCGATGCCCCGGGGGTGGATCGCTTCGGGAGGCCCAGACATGGCAGAAGAAAAACGTTCATTGGGTGTGATTACCAAGATCGTGATGACGGTGGCCTGCTTGGTCATCGCGGTGGTCGGGGTGAACTTCATCCTGTTCATCCGGGCGTACAAGGCGGACGCCGAGCTGGCGATGATGGCGAAGGCGGCGTCCTTCACCGCCGTCGCGGACGAGGCGAAGGCGTTGCAGTCGCAGTCGATCCGGCACGGCGCGGTGGACGTGAAGGGCTTGCTCGCGGACGCGAAGGCTCAGATCGCCACCGGAAAGACCTACCGCGAAACCAAGTTCTTCACCGCGATCCCGGTCGTGTTCGGCTGGACCGCGGCCGCGCAGGCCGCCAAGCGTGAGGGCCTTGAGTTCAAGGTCCCGGCTTTCCAGGCCCGCAACAAGGAGAACGAGCCGGCCACGGGTTCGTTCCGGGCCAAGCTCCTGCAGCGTCTCACCGAGGAGTTCAAGGGCAAGGGCACCGAGAGCCTGGGCGAGATCGACGAAGAGACCAACACGCTGCACTACATGCGGGCGATCAAGCTCGACGCGTCGTGCATGATGTGCCACGGCGACCCCGAGAAGCTCTCGGTCGTCGACGAGAACGGCAAGCGCACCGGCAAGGACGAGCTGGGCTTCGCGATGGAGAACTGGAAGGAAGGCGACATGCACGGCGCGTTCGAGGTCGCCATGCCGCTCGCCCCGATGGACGCCCAGGTCGCGTCGTTCACTCGGAATGCGCTGTTCGTGACCGTGCCGCTGGTGGCTTTCGCCCTCGGCGGCTTCGTGCTCCTGCTCCGCAGCCTGGTGGCCAAGCCCCTGAACAACCTGATCGCGATGGTGAAGGAGATCGCCACCGGCGACGGCGATCTGACCAAGCGGATCGGCATGAACCGCGGCGACGAGATCGGCCGCCTCGCCCACTGGTTCGATGTCTTCGTGGACAATCTCCACAAGATCATCGGGCAGGTGGCGGGCGCGACGAACCAGGTCGCCTCGGCGGCCACCGAGATCGCCAGCTCCGCCGAGGAGATGGCGTCGGGCCTGCAGAAGCAGGGCCAGCAGAGCCAGCAGGTTTCCGCCGCGGTGGAAGAGCTCGCGTCCAGCGTGACCGAGGTCGCCAAGAAGTCGACCGACGCCACCAAGGCCGCGACCGACAGCCGCAAGGAAGCCGATGAGGGCGGTCAGGTCGTCACCAAGACCGTCGACGAGATCAACGCGATCGCAGGCGACGTGACGCAGTCGGCGACGGCGGTCACGCAGCTCGGCAAGAAGAGCGAGCAGATCGGCGAGATCATCAAGGTCATCAACGACATCGCGGACCAGACCAACCTCCTCGCCCTGAACGCCGCGATCGAGGCGGCCCGGGCGGGCGAGCACGGGCGTGGGTTCGCGGTGGTGGCCGACGAGGTCCGCAAGCTCGCCGAGCGCACCACGACCGCGACCGAGGAAGTGGCCAAGAGCATCCGCGAGATCCAGGACGACACGCAGCGTGCCGTCCAGACGATCGAGGCGGGCAGCCAGCGCGTGACCAAGGGCGTCGATCTGGCCCGCTCGGCCGGCGAGGCGCTCTCGAAGATCACGGCGGGCTCGCAGAACGTGACGTCGATGGTCGAATCCATCGCCGCCGCCGCCGAGGAGCAGTCGGCCGCCGCCGAGCAGATCGCTCGCAGCGTCGAGCAGATCGACTCGGTGACCCGCGAGTCGACGCAGGGCGCCAATCAGGCGGCCCAGGCGGCGACGGTCCTCAGCCAGGAAGCCGAAAAGCTCCGCGGGCTGGTGGGTCGGTTCAAGGTCTGAGCCGCAGGGCTGCTTCAGCCTGAGATTCTCTCTCGAAACCCAGAACCCCGCGCGGAGCGCGGGGTTCTTTCTTTCTCCCGCAAGAGTTCAGAGCGCGGCCTTCCGGGCTCGCGGACGGCTCGCATCACTCCCCGTCGTCCAGCTCGTCGTCCTCGACGATCTCCACGACCACCGCGGCTCGGGCGATCTGATCGCCGCGATGACGTCCGGAGTCGTCCATGATCGCCAGCAGCGCCACGGGGCTGAGGAACCACTTGATGCAGTTGCGGATGAAGCAGGCCGCGAACGACGGACGGTGGATCTCTTCTGTCTCTCCCGGCTGAGTGGACGCGGCTGCGCTCGAGATCGAAACGACCTCGCAGTCGGTCAGGAGCTTGCCGGGCGATCGTCCAAAGATCCATTCACCCAGCGTTCCGATCACCGTCCCGATCGCCGCGAGCGCCACCAGCAAGCGGATCGCGTTCCCGCTGATCCAGGCCTGGGGATCGAAGAGATCGAACAGGTCGCCGCCCGCACCGGCAGGCAGCACGAGGCTGGTCACCCGAGGCAGCAGCAACGCGGCGAGCCCGATATCCATCACGCCCGCGACGATCCGCCGCAGCGGTTCGGCCAAGGCAAAGCCTTCGGGCAGGTGCACCGTCTCCTGCTGTCCACGGAGCACCAGAACCAGCACCATCGCCATCGCGAGCATCAGCACCACCGCGAGGAAGCGGAACTCGTTGGTGCCCAAGGGGCTCGCGCCGCGGAGCGGGCCGTCGAACATCACCTGGCCGGTGATGAGCGACACCTCGGTGACGTGCGTCGGAGAATCCTGTGCAAAGGGTGTTGGCGTGTTGGCCGCGTTGCGTCGCTCCGGAGAACTGATGACGATCCAGCGGGCGGAGCCTTGTTGGACGGTGATGCTGCGGACGGGGCCCGGCACCGCGACGGCGGCAAGGTCGGAGAGCGTGTTGCCGTTGATCGACCGGAGCGTCACCTTCGGAGAATCGATGTCTTCCACCAGCACCCAGCGGCCCGCGGCACGCAGCAGCGGTTGATCCGACTTGGCCTGGGAGAGCGCCGGGATCTCCTTCCGCTCGATCGACCATGTCGGGCTTGGACCACGCAAGGCGTCGAGCGCGACCGAGGCCTCGATCAGCTCCGCGCCCCGTCGGCAGACAAACCGCAGATCCTCGCCCTCCACCGCCAGCGAGGGCATGCCGCTGCGGCCACGCAGGGCTCGCGAGAGCTCCGCGGGCAACTCGAGCGTGAGCCAGTTGGATCCGTCGAGCAGATACAGCTTCGGCGTGCCGGCGTTCTCGAAGAGCGCGATCGGACCTCGCCCGTCGGCGGCGAGCGCGAGCAGATCACCGGCGTCGGGAATCGCCGGGAGCGTTTCCAGCCGCCCGCTCGGCTCGTCGACCCAGAGCTCCGATTGAGCGAATCGACGGACCGACTGAGAGAAGACCGAACGCTGCGTGGAGTGCTCGGTGTCGGCTTTGGGCTTGGGGCGGAACACCAGGTACAAACGATCGGCGTACGCGGCCATCGCCTCCGGCGTCTCGTCGAGCCGATAGCCGGATCGGACCGATCCACCGGGCGAGCCTGCCTTGCCATCGGAGGCGACCCGAGGCGGCAGATGAACGAGCGCGAAGCCCCGCCCGCTCGTCAAAGGAAGCACGGCCCAGGCGTGCGACGCGGTCGGATACGCCTCGTTCGGGCCGAGCACACCTCCCGCGCCCGGCAGTGCCGCGAGCGCGGAGACTGCCGCGACCACCAGCGCGGTGAGACAGAGCAACGTGCTGCGGAGACAGGCCGTCATGGGAACAGGTTATCGCGGTCGAATGCACGACCTCGGGAGGCTGGGCCGCGTTCGATCATTTCGAGGGCCGGGCGACCTTGTCTGCCGAATCGTCCGCGGGCTTATCGAGGTCGACGAGCTTGTTGATCGGATACGCCGTCTGCGCGAGATACGCAAAGTCGAACGCCGCGGGCTTGGGAACGCGGGTCTCGGGGTCGTAGAGATTGATCAGGATGGTCAGGTCCGATCGAGGCACGGTGATCGTCACCCGGGTCGGGATGCGAGGCCGAGCGGAGGGCTTGGATCTTGACGCGATGTCGAGGTAGTTGGCGAGCTCCGCGCGAACAACGACCTTGCCGTTCTTGTCCAGGAGCTCCACGAACAGCGGCACGAGCGACTTGGGATCCACCAGCACCCGCTTGGTCGCGTCCCGGGCCGGAGCGTCGTACCAAACCAGTTCGCCGTCGCTGCTCCATTTGGTTGGCGAGACCTTCCCTGGCGGCTTGAGCAGCGCCGCGTCGATCGGGGTGATCGCCATCAGCTCGATCAGGTCCAGGGGATGCACCGGGATGCCGAAGCGGTCGACGGTGCTGGTGGTGGCCAGAGCGTGGCGGCCGAAGAAACCCTGCTTCGCCTCGGTCAGGTCGAGCCACCAGTAAAGCTCGTCGTTGCTCCCCAGATAGAAGTACGTCTCCCCCACTTTCGTGACCGTCACCGCGACCTTCCGCGGCAGGACGAGCTGGAAGTGCCCTTCCGCCTCTTCCTTGTCGAGCTTCGAATTCGCCAGCTTGCCTGAGACCCGCAGCGTGTGCCGCGCCCAGAGCGAAGTCAGGCCATCGACACGCTGATTGTGAGCCGCGACCACCGCTTCAATGGTCGGCGGCGCGCCACGGGGCTTCACGGCCACTGGCGGAGCGACTTTCTCGGTGGAGCCGCATCCCGCGGCGCTGAGCAGCAGCAATGCTGTGAGCGCAACGGACGTCAGAAGCCGCGCTGAGGCGGTCAAGGCGTTCACGCGGCGGCCCCGTCGGGGATGAGTTCCTTGAGCTGCTCGATCGCCGACGTGAGTGATTCGTCGGACATCGAGACCTCGACGACTTCCACGATCGGAGCCTGCGGTTCGCTGGCGCGGGTGCGTCGCCGGATCTTCATCACGCCGGCCGCGGCACCGTCGTACACAAAGAGCTTGCGGCGGACCAGGAACAGCGCGAGGATGTACCGGAAGGCCTGCTGCGTCGGGGCCTGCACTTCCCCGAGCTGCTCGAAGAGGTCGGCCGCCTCGTCGTCGGAGAGCGTCGCCTTGGCCGCGGCGTTGTTCCCGCGGTAGACCGACACCCAGGACGCGAACAGCCCTTCGGAACGCACGCCCGTGGTCCATGACTCGATCGAGTAATCGCGGCGTTCCAGCTCCTCGCCCCGCATGATCAGGGCGGCGACATACTTCTCACCCACGCCAAACGGGCGGGCGCTCGCGGTGCAGACGCCGCTGCAGTGCGAGATCGGATAGGAACCGGGAAAGACCTGTGACATGCGGACATCCTTGTCGCTGGCGGCAGGACGATTCTGGGGTCACGTCCCGCGGCTTCGGTACATCACGATATTGACCTTCTCCAAGGTCATCAGACCCTCACGGACCATCTTGTCGAGCGTAGGCAGAAAGGCCTTGATCTTGTCGGAACGGTCCACGATCTCGACGACCAGGGGCAGCTCGCTGGGAATCCCCGGCTGCGGCGGGCGGTGCAGCAGCGAGTTCGCCCCATAGCCCAGGACGCCCCGGAGCACGGTGGCCCCCGCCAGGCCGCTCGAGCGAGCGACCTGGACGATCGCCTCGTGCAGGGGCTTGCCATCGAAGGTGTCGATGTCGCTGATGAAGATCCTCAGAAGCTGGCCCTCGCCTTCGATCTTCATGGGGTGGCTCCCGTGCGTGCCGACGGTGATAGCCTACCCGAAAACGGGCGGAATGACACCCCGCGGACCGATTTCCAAAGAAGTTCGGAAGGGGCCGCAAAGCCCCCGGGAGGCAGATCGTGCAGCGATTCAACGTTGAAGCGGTGGATTCCAGCGGCAAATCGGTGCGGCGGACCGTCCAGGCGGGCAGCATCGGCGATGTCGAGCGGCTGCTGGCCAGCGAGGGCCTGACAGTGCGGGCCGTCGCCGCCGACACCAGCACGGACCAGA
This sequence comes from Phycisphaerales bacterium, assembly GCA_019744815.1. Classification (GTDB taxonomy): domain Bacteria; phylum Planctomycetota; class Phycisphaerae; order Phycisphaerales; family UBA1924; genus JAFEBO01. Next base: position 323,949 of record JAIEUA010000003.1, on the reverse strand, counting down.
ACCCCGACACCCCCACCGTCAAGCCGGCGGGTCCCGAAGAGGTCGTCTGGAGCGGCACACCCAGTCAGTGGCTGAACTTCTGGTGGTACCTCTCCTGCGTGATCCTCATCCCGATCGCGATCTGGAAGTTCATCGAGCTCCGCTCGACCGCGTTCACCCTGACCACGCAGCGGATCAAGCTCGAGTCCGGAGTCCTCTCCAAGGCCTACGACCAGGTCGAGCTCTACCGCGTCAAGGACACCGTGCTGACGCGAACGCTCTTGCAGCGCATGCTCGGCCTGGGCTCGATCAAAATGATCACCAGTGATCCGAGTCAGCCGGAACTGGTCTTCCCGAGCATCTCGGACTCGGAGAATGTCCGCGAAATGATCCGGCAGAATGTCGAGCGCATGCGTCGATTGCGGGGCGTGCGCGAGCTTGATGTCGCCGACGAAATGCTGCCGCACAGCCACGGGTAAGCGGCAGCTCCCAACCAGTGGGACCGGCCTCCGGCCGGTCTCTCCGCAAATCTCAATTAGCCATTGTGACCGCCGCGTCGCCCGCCAACGCTTCACCGGCCGCGCCACCGGCATGATCCGGGGCCCGGCCGGGCTGCACGCCCTCGGTGCGCCACACCCCGACCCAGTGCCGCGGCTGGACTTCCACGAGCGCGTAGTCGGCGCCGAGCTCGGCCGTGCGTCGCACCCCCGCGGGTGCCTCGTGCCAGGGCCACCACGCGGTGGCCGGGATCTGCGGCGCGTCGATCCGCATCGCGGCGGGATCGTCCATCACTTCCCGGATCGTCGCCAGCCGCGACGATCCCGAGCCCGGACGCGGGATGCAGGCGAGGAGCGCCCGCGTGTACGGATGCCGCGGCGTGCGGAAGATGTCCTGCACCGCCGCGTACTCGACGACGCGGCCGGCGTACATCACGCACACCACGTCGGCCGCTTGGGCGACGACACCCATGTCGTGGGTGATCAGCATCACGCTGAGGCGATGCGAAGCGCGCAGCGCCGAGAGCAGATCCAGGATCTGGGCTTGGATCGTGACGTCGAGTGCGGTCGTGGGCTCGTCGGCGAGCAGCACGCGGGGCTTGCAGGCGAGGGCCATGGCGATCATGCCGCGCTGGCGCATGCCCCCGGAGAACTGGTGCGGGTACTGGTCGAGGCGCTGGCGCGGGTTGGTGATGCCGACCTCGTCCATCGCGGCGAGCGCGATCTCGCGGGCTTGCGCACTGGTGGCGCTCTGGTGCAGGCGGATGGCCTCATTGATCTGTTCCCCAACGGTGAAGACGGGGTTGAGGCTCGTCATCGGCTCCTGGAAGATCATCGCGATCTCGCGGCCACGGATGGACCGGAGCGTGCGTTCGTCGAGTTGGAGCAGATCGCGATCAGGCGTGGATCCATTGCCCGCAAGCACGATGCTGCCGCGGTCGGTGCGGGAGGGCGGCGAAGGAATAAGCCGCATCGTGGTAAGCGCGGTGACGGACTTCCCGCAGCCGGACTCCCCCACCACTGCGAGCGTCTGGCCGGGGTACATGGTCATCGAGACGCTGTCGACGGCGCGGAGGCGCGGGCCGCCGCGGTTGTCGAAGCTGACCGCGAGGTCGCGGACGGTGAGAACGGGCCTGGGGGCGCTCGCGGTCGCGGCGTTGGTTGTTGGGGCGTTGTTCATGCACGCGCCCTCTTGGGGTCGAGGGCTTCGCGGATGCCCTCGCCGACAAAGTTGAGGGCGAGCAGTGTGACCCCGAGCGCGAGGCACGGGAAGAGCAGCAGCCACCAGTGCGACTGGAACGGGTTCAACTCGGGCAGGCCCTCGGCGGCGAGGTTGCCCCACGAGGGCAGCGGCGGTTTGACGCCGATCCCCAGGAAGCTGAGAAAACTCTCCTGCAAGATCGCCTGCGGCACGGTGAGGGCGGCGTAGACGGTGATCGGGCCGACGAGGTTGGGGAGCAGATGGACGAAGATGATCCGACGGCGCGAGGCGCCGATAGCCCGGGCGCTCTCGACGAACGGGAGTTGCTTGAGCGAGAGCACCTGGCCTCGGATGACGCGGGCCATGGTGAGCCACGAGACGCCGCCGATGGCGATGAGCAGCACGCCGAGATCCAGCACGGCTCGACCGGTGGGCGATATCTGCCGCGGCGGGATGGCGGCGAGAGCTTGGGACTCGAGCGTGGCCTTGGCAGCAGCGTCGGGCAACGGCGCGGCACCGCGTTCGGCGATTCGGTCGGCCATCCACGCCGCGCGGGCGCCCTCGCGGCTGATGTACTCGGCGAGCACCGAGTCGGCCGCGACGGCGAGAAGGACGACGAGCAGGACGTACGGCAGGCCGTACAGGATGTCGACGATGCGCATCATGACGGCATCGACGCGGCCGCCGATGAAGCCGCTGATCGTGCCATAGGCCGTACCGATGACGACGCTGAGAAGCGCCGCGGCGAGGCCGATCGCCAGCGACACGCCGCCTCCCGCGAGAAGGCGAATAAGAAGGCTGCGGCCGAGAGCGTCGGAACCCAGGACAAAGGACTCCTTCGCCGCCGGCGCGACGAGCGACGGCGGGATGCGAGCGTTGGCGATCTCTCCCGCGTTGTAGCGCGGGATGGGCACGCCGCTGGAGTTGGACGCGCCGAGCGTCCAGGGCAAGGTGAGAAGACATGCGGCGGCGATGACGGCGAGCACGACGATGCCGAGGATCCCTGCCAGGCTGCGCGTGAGCGGGTTGTCACGCTTCCGCGGCGGGGCCATGATGGCGAGGACGCTGGGCTCGCTGGGAGCGAGCGAACCGGGCCTTGAATTGGCGGATGACGCCGTGTCGGACATGAGCGTGCAAGATAGCCGCCCCGACGAATCAGTGCCTTGGAAGATTCCAAGTCCCGGAGCTGACGAAAACCCGCTCCTCCGACGGGTGACCGAGCAGCCTCGTGACACCGAGCGCGATGCGCTCCGACCGCTCCTGATCTCGCGCGGTACCGGAGCCGATGGGCCCCGTCCCACCGGCCATCGGTTCCGATTGGCACTCGCAACGGCGACCGTTGTGGAATCGACCAACGTGCCTTGAACGGTCCGTGCTTGATGCCGGTCCAAGGGGACCGATCCCGCCGTGCCAAATCGCCGCGAGCGCAGTCTCCCGCGCTCCCCTAGCTCCGCGGCATCATCGGTGGAGACCGAAGGCCTTGATCAAGAACGCATCCATCCATCGCGTCGGGAGCATCCACTTCATGGTGGCAAAGACGTGAGCATCGGTTCCGACGAGCTTGCGCCGAAAGGAGCGCTTCCGCCCCACCGCCGCGACGATCTGCCGCCCCACCTTGTCGGGGTGGATCGCGGCGTCGGCCATTTTCTTTCCCGCGACCGCGAGGTTCCGCAACATCGGCTCGTACCGCGTGCGGGCCGGCATCGGGATCGCGGCGATCGCCTGGTCTTCCTGGCTCAGGGCCTTGCCCAGGATTGGGGTCCGGATCGCACCGGGCTCGATCACCACGACGCGAACGCCGGTCGCGGAGAGCTCCATGCGAAGCGCGTCGCTCCAAGCTTCCATCGCGAACTTCGAAGCGGTGTACGCGCCCATCAGGGGCTGCGCGACCTTGCCGCCGATCGACGAGATGTTCACGATCGTGCCTTTTCGGGCGAGCAAGGCGGGCAGCAAGGCCTGCGTCAGAGCGATCGCGCCGAAGAAGTTCGTATCGAACTGGCGGCGCCACTCGCTCAGCGGCATGGTTTCGGCGGGGCCAAACAGGAACATGCCGGCGTTGTTCACCAGGCCGGCGAGCTCGCCGCCGTTTCGGATCAGGTCTTGCACGCGATCCCGGCACGCGGCGATGTCCGAATCGCTGGTCACCTCCAGCCGGATCGGCTCGACCAGCGGCCCCACCCCGCGCTTGGCCGCCTCGTCGCGGATGGATTCGGCATCGGCGTCCCGCCTGCACCCCGCGAGCACCGAGAACCCGGCCTCGGCCAGCAGCATGGCCGCCGAACGCCCGATACCTGTCGAAGCCCCGGATACCACGACCCACTTTCTTTGTGCCGTTGCCATGAAGTCCCTCCGATCTATTTACGATGTAAATGTACACCGTAAATTCTGAAGGTCAATCCGCACCGCGTATTCTTTGACGATCTTGAAGAAAGCCGCTCGCAGCAATCGCCGCCCCAAGCCGACCCGGACGCCCCTGACACGGGAGCGGATCGTCGCCGCCGCGATCGAGCTGATCGAGCGGCCGGAGCAGGGCGGCGTCTCGATGCGTCAACTCGGCCGCGCCCTGAGCGTGGAGGCGATGGCTCTCTACAACCACTTCGAGAACCGCGAAGCGATCCTCGACGCGGTTGCCGACTCGGTGTTCGAAGCGGTCGCGGTGCCAGACGCCCATCGAGCCTGGGACCAGCGGCTGCGTGCCCTCGCGATCACCTTCCGGCAAGTCGCCATCGCCCGGCCGAGCGTGTTCAAGGTCGCGATGGAACGCCCCACCAAGCCGGCCCGCGCGCTACCCATCATGGAAGCGGTGTTCGCGGCCTTGGCCGACGCCGGTCTTTCCGGCCCCGCGCGGGTCGATGCGTACTTCACGCTCAGTGCGTTTATCCGTGGCTTCCTGCTCTGGGAGATCGATCAGATCTGTTCCCACGCCACCGGCCAGCTGCAGCCCTCGGCCTTGACTCCCTTTCCGCAGATCCAATCACTGGTCGGCGAGATCGCTTCCGCCAAGCCGGAACGCTTGTACCTTCGCGGCGTTGATCTCATGCTCCGCGGACTGCGCCACCACGATGAATGACCGCCACGATCGAGCAGGATGGGAACGCTTTGTCTCGCCTTCTCTCGACCGACTTCTCACTTTGATGCCCGAGGGCAGAGCCGGTCGCTCCACACTCAACTCTTCCGACGTGTCCATACAAGAACCACACTGATGATCGCACCAAGGGCGACCGCGGCCGTGCCGCCGGCGATGGCAACGGACGGCCCGATCCACTCGAGGCCGCAGAGTAGATAGCCGGAGACCACACGAACCGGTCGGCCCGCCATGGCCGGGGCGGGGCTGACGACCTCGATTGAGACCGGATACTCACCCAACGGGAACGGGCGAGCGTCTGCGATCGTCAAGTCCGCGGAAGGCGTCTCCCACATAAGCCGGGCCGGGTACGTGCCGGTCATCAGTTCTTCCCCTTGCTGATCGCGAACCAAGACCGTCAGGTTGAGGCCCTTCAGCAAGGCTTCGACGTCCTCCCCTTCTCGAATGTCTGGCACCAAGCGGATGTACTGCCGACATGGAAACGCGGCGGACTGTCGCAGTGTGGCATTGTATTGCCCGACCGCGCCGACATCGATGCTGGCATCGAGGACCTCGGCACTCTGAGCGGCGAAGCACGCGGAACGCTCACGGATGCCCGATGGCAAGGCGAGCAGGCCCAGCACAACCAAAGCCGCGCTGAAGACTGCGAGCCCCGCTCGCAGGACGAGCCGCGCTGCTTCGAACCATTCGGACGATGGACTCCCGGTGCTCATCGAGTGATTTAGCCGGTCGACTGAATGGTCTAGCCTGCCGAATCAGGGCGACAGGATTCGAACCTGCGACCTTGTGGACCCAAACCACACGCTCTACCAAGCTGAGCTACGCCCTGTTGCTGAATCGTAGCGGGTGCGGGAGTCGCGGCGGTTGCCGGCAAAGAAATCGGGGCCGCTGTTGCGGCCCCGATGGGTGCGAATCTCGATCTGGGTCACGGACTAAAGCGGCAGCTCCACCATCGCCACCACCCGCGGCTTCTGGCCCGGCTTGGTCACGTTCGAGCGGTCGATGATCATCAGGAACCGGCGCTCGATCGAAGGCACCATCGGCTGATCGTCCGCCAGGCCCTCGACGTCGCTCCGCTGATAACCCCGGACCACGAACCACGCCGCGTACAGGTCGCTGCGGACCGACACGCTCCCGCCCAGGGCGGCGAGGATCTTCAGACGGTCCTGATTGGTGTTCTGGAACTGCAGAGGCTGGGCCTTGGTCACCTTGCCGGCGGCGTCGGCCGTGAGCTCGAGCACGTTGTCGATGCCGAGGATGTTGGTCCCTTTCGAGCCCGCTGCCAGGGGTTGGTAACCCAGGAAGTCGAAGTTCGACGGGTACTCACGGCCGGCGGTCACCGTGCCGGTGTTGTCGAACTTCACCACGCGGAGCGCCAAGAGCTCCGCGAGGCTGCGGAAGCCCGACTCTTCACGGATGCCCGGAAGGCCGGATGTCCAGTAACGCCCGCCCCGAATGGGGCTTTGACCGGGGTCCCCCAGCTTGGGCGCGTTGGGCGCGAGCCGGGTCGCCGTCGTCGGATCGTCCGCGGAACGGTCGATGAACGGCGCGAACCATGTCGCGTACGCGGCCTTGGTGGGATCGGGGTTCTTGGCGCCGGGCCGCAGCTCCACCGCGATCTTGTCGCGGTAGCTCTCGATCATGGCGGCGATGTCCGTGCGCTGCGCAGCGACCTCGGGGTCGTTGGCGTTGTTGAGGTCCGGCCACAGCGTGGGCTTCTTCTTGGTGACATTGGTCGAGCTCGACGCCTCGTCCTGAGCCGGCGAGGCCAGCGGCAGGACGCGGAGCACCGGGATCGGAGCCGTGTTGATGTTCACCAGGCCCGGCGTCGCCGCGGTCAGGCCCGCGAAGCGATCCGGGATGGTCCGGAACATGGTCAGGATGTTGCCCGCGATCGGCGCGCCGTTGCCGGCGGTGTAGGCCTTGGTCCCGGCGGCGTCGTAGCGGACCGAGACGTAGTCGTCGAGGCGGAGGTACCCGCCGTCGAAGAGCGGCTTGGGATTCGGGTTGGTGCTGAAGCGGTCGAAGTAGTAGTAGTCGAGCGGGCCGTACTTGTTGCCCGCGGCCTTCCACTGGTTCGCGTCGGTGGGCTTGGTCGAATAGCCGAAAGCCATCGCCAGAGCCTCGGCGGTCGTGGTCCACCGCTTGTAGAGATCGGTCTGCACGGTCGTGCCATCGGAAGCGACCGGCGCTTCGTACGGCCCAACGGCGAGCACGCCGAGGAGATCCACAGGGCGAGCCTGGAACTGGTCGGGATCGGCAGGATTGACCTTCTCCCCGCGATACGCGCGGCCGTTGGAGGCGAGCTCGCGGCGGAGATCGACGAACTTTTGACCAGCCTTGTTCGTCGTGACCTTGTCGGGCTTGCCCACAAAACCCGCCCCGCTTGATCCCGCGGGCGAGGCCAGATCTGGGAAGATCGCCGGAAGGAGTTCCCAATCCAGTGACTTAAAGGTTGCAAACCGCCCCCGCCATGGATCGCCGGCCATAGCGTCTGCCAAAACGGTAGAATTCAGCAGGTTGTTTGTCAGCTTCGCAGGGTCGGGGACCATTTCGACGCTATACCAATCCGAAGCATCCTTAGGGTCAAGCGCCCAAGCAGGGAGCATACCGATCTTTAGGTCAGCCCCCGCGGGATCGTTCGGTCGCCGAGCATATGTGGCAATCGCAACCGTTAAACGGGAGTTATAGTCAATTCCGGAGCCATTGAGAAACGGTGCCGGACCACTCGCTGCCAATGTCCGCTCTCGATTCTGAAGACCGTTAAGACCTCCGGGCAGTGTCGTCAACGACTCCGTAGTGACACCGGGCATCTGCAACCCAGGTTGAATGCTCGTAGGATCAAGTCCACGAAGACGACGATCCAAGACCGCCGTTGTTCCCAAGGTCATCCTGTCACAAAGTTGATCATTTGTCACGACGTTCGCCACACCCGACCCGGCGTCGCCCGCGCTCGCACCGGAATCGATGCGAATGGCTCGATAGAGCCCGATCACGTCATCATTCGCAGCGGCCAAGGGTACAAGAACACCCTTGGACCCATTCCCGAATGCAAAGGTGCCCTTTGACACCGTAGGAATCGCCGATTCAAACGCTGCATCTTCGACCCGAAGCATCTGAATACGGCGAAAGTTCTGCGCGCTTTTGGGTCCGATCTGATTCGTGAGCCAGTTCTCGAGATATTTGCCAGAGAGGTCGCCGGACGGGTTCGTTATTCCCGTCGAGTTCAGCCGCCTCTCAACAATGCTCTTGCGATCCTGATTGAGAGCATAGAAAACAATTGTTTCGCCCGGCTGAATCACAACTGGAGCTATTGAATATGCGCCGGTCAACTGACCAGAGCCATCAACCGCTTCGTTTACATCCCCAAGTACGAAGAAGCTAGAGGACGCCGCTCGGGTTCCGACTCGAATATAGAAGAAATCTGATCCGACGTTAGCGTCCACATTAGGACCAGCCGTCGCAAAACTCGGGCCGCCAGAAAAGTTCGAGCTCAACCGGATGGGTACCGCGAAAGGATTCTGCACCTGCACTGCGAAAACCCTGTACAGAAAATCTGGGTTGTTCTCTGCGATCTGTCCATTGATGGTGATTCGGGAGGGCAACGGTGTGTACAAAGCCTCAATATCGGTTGCTTGAGAACTTGGCCTGTTGGGGAACGGCGACACATCCCGATACACCGTAAACGTCGCCACTCCGACCAAGAACGGATGCGCATCCCCCGTCCCGTAGATGTTCACCGCCGGCACCGGCACCGTCGTGCCGCCGGTCTCGGGGATCCGCGGCATCGCCAGGCTCGTAGCACGCCCCTGCTCCGGACGCGCGAGGTTGAACTGGTGGCTCGGCGTCCACCACGCCGGAAAGTTCTTCTTCCCGCTCTCAAAGCCGCTTGCCGCGGCAAGGTTCGTCGGCAGCTTGCCGTCGGCGTTGAACTGGAAGTCCTCCTGCAGCACGAGCACGTAGGGCTTGCCCTTGTCGGCATCGCCGGGCAGCTTGGCCCCGCTGTCAAAGTTGGCCGCGATGTGGGCCGAGGTCAGCAGCGCCGAGAGCGGGCCCTGGTGGCCGTAGTACAGGCCGCGCAGGCTCTTGGCTTCCTGGGTCGTGTCGTCCCAGGCTTTCTCTAGATCGTTCGCAACGCCCGCGGTGGTGCGGGATGCCCCCGGCGGCAGCCCCGGCATGAGCGCCGTCGCCATCCCGCGGAACACTGTCGAGGCGGTCGTATTCTCGCTCAGCTCGAACGACGTCTCGCTGCTCGACAGCGAAGAAGGAGTCTCGGGATTCGGCAACACGCCCGCGTTGAGGTTCGGCACCAGCGGGCGTGCCCCGCTCATGGTGGTCAGGTACTGGCGCACATCGGTGTACGCCTTCAGCAGCGCGGCCTCGGTGGGCTTGCCGTCCTTGTCGGCGATGTTCTCACGCTCCAGCTCCAGGTCGCGGTTCTCACGGAGCGGGCTGTAGGTGATCGCAGGAGTGTTGATCGTCTGGTTCGTCAGCGCGAACTCGCTCACGGCCCGCCCGCCCAAGGCGGCCTCGAGCGCGGACGTGACCTTCGGATCGTTCGCGCCGCGATAGGTGAGCAGCTCGATCAATGCGTCGCTGCGGAAGCCCAAGCCAAAGTCAAAGCCCGCGGCGGGACGTGACGCCGTCGGGTCGGGATCGGAGCGGTAGACCGGGCGATCCTGAGGCCCGCCGCCGTAGCGGAAAGCGTCCCAGCGGAACTGCGGCTGGCCCATCGGGCGGGTCGCGACCGAGAGCGGCGGCGTGGAGTAATCGCTGAAACGTCCCGGCGGGCGGCCGAGGGCGATCGCCGCACGCAGCGCGCGGTACCCACCCAGACCGATGTTGACGTCGTTGGTCAGGTTCGGACCCGCGAGCGTGATGGCCGCGATCTGGCTGGTGCCGGTGTTGGGCAGACCGCCGTACTTGGAATAATCCTGCGGGCTCACCGGACCGGCGCCGCGGGGCGTCGGCTGACGGATGGCGCTGTAGCCGCCGGTGTAATCGCGCGTGATCTGCTGAACGGGGTTCGCGGGGTTGACGTCCAGCACCGCGAGCTTGTCGGCCGCCGTGATTGGTGAAGGGGTGCCGTTGGTGGCGGGTTTCCCGAGGATCACCTCACGGAAATCCCGCATGGTGAGCAGACGCCGCAGATCGACCTCCGCGGGTGAGCGCCCGAGCACCTGGGTGCCGGCCTTCCACTTGCTGGTGGCGTCGAAGACGTTGTTCTGCCCGGTGGCGGAGAAGAGCGTGGTCTCATCGTTGGGGTTCGCGTCGAGGTCGGTGGCGACGTTGACGTTGACGAGCGAGGAGAGATCGACGATGCGGGCCGCGAAGATCCAGCGGTAGTTGGGGTCCGAGGGGATCAGGCTCTTCCAGGTGCCGGGCGTGACGAAGTTGCCACCGCGGGCGTCCACCATCTCGAACCAGCGGGAGTCGAGCCAGCCGTCGCCGTCGGTGTCGGCCCACTGGTTGGGCGGATAGGCGGGGTCGTTGGGGGGGATCTCGATGCCGTTCAGCTTGAACGGGCCACGAGCCGGGCGGAAGGCGCCGACCTGCCACGAGTCAAAGAGCGAGGGCAACGTGGTGTTGCTGATGTTGTCGCCCCAGACGGTCTTGCGGGACGCCGATCCGTTGGTTGCATCCAGGAGAGTCAGACCGTCGCTCATCCGGTTGGTGCTCGCACCGGGTTCGGCATCGATCTTGTCGCGGAGATTCACGAGATTGACGAAGCGTCCGTCGGGCGCGATGTTGGTGATGTGCAGCCAGTCGGTGCGCTTGGTGAAGGGCCACTTTCGCTCATCGGGCTTAGCAGGATCCGGGGCGGTGGCCTGCGGCGTGTAGTTGATCCACGTCGGTGTGGTCGACGCGAGCCACGGGTCGTCGCCGCTGCCGAAAGGACGGAAGTAGGTCGACTTGGTCGGATCGGTTTCCTTCGAATCGGTGAACCAATCGGTGCGGGGCGCGTCCCAGGTTTCGCGGGAGTACAGGTCGCCGCCCGCGACCCCCGACTTTCCGTTGCTGGGGTCGGCCACGCTCGCCAGCACATCGTCGCCGACCACCTCGCCCAGATAATCCGCGAAGATGTCGATGATCTCGTTCGACCGGTTGCGACGAACCAGAGACGCGCTGGTGCGACGGTCGGAGTTGCCCACCGCGACATAGACGATCATGATGATCGACAGCATCGCCAGCGTGCCAACGACCAAGACGAGGAACGTGCCGCGACGCCGGGAGCGGAGCAGCCCGGAGAGCGCCATAGGCGAGACCGCCTTCAGGGCCGAGGCGAACGCGGTGGAGGATTTGCGAGCGTTGTTCATACGAGCCTGCCTGTTCCGCCGCGAAACCCGCGGCGACGATGCACTATTCGATCCAAACGGCGTGCTGATCCGCGATGCGATGGGCAACCGGTCAACTGCGTGCCAATGTCCTTGCGGACAGCGGTTCCAAGCTTGGGGCGTGCCCACCTCGGGGCCGACCCGACAGTGGGCGTCTCCAAATCAGGGCTTGGGTTCCGGCGGAAGGTCAAAGACGTACTGGAAAGTCTGTTCGAGCGTGGGATCGACCGCGTCGGCGAGCGTGAAGGTGACGCGGATCATCTTGGGCCAGGGCCACGGCATCGCCGGCTCGCCGTTGTTGTCGGGGACGAACATCGGGTCGATGTAGCCGAAGTAGGAGAGGAGCGAGGACTTCTCGTTGGGGTTGTCGGGCCAACGCTTGTTCGCGCCGTGGATGAGCCAGGTCGAGGGCGAGTACGCCTGCACCTTGGAGGTCAGGCCCTGCACGCCCTTGTAGGGTTCGTACTTGGGCACGAGCGGAACGCCGTTGGCCGAGTTCTGGATGTTGGTGGTGTCTTCGTTCTGGGGGTTGTAATGGAAGACCCCGGGGGTATCCGACTTGGGGTTGAGCGTGCCGCCGTACCAGATGACCTGACGGCTGACGTTGATCTTCTTGCTCGAGTCCGTGGGATCGAAGATCTCGGTGTTGTCCGGATAGGTCTGCCCGAACGACCATTCAACGACGAACTCACTGCAGCGCGAGGCGATCTTGTTACTGCCGATCGCCATCATGTTCGCACGGCGAGAGGACACCGCACGCCCCGCGTACAGCGGATCGTCCATCACGCCGCGAAGGTCCGGCAGGTCGTCCTCGTAGCGGATCCGGGCCCCGAGGAAGTTCCAGCCGCCGCCGGCGAGGGCGGACACGTTCTCGAGCGCTTCGCTGGTCGGGGTGGGACCCGCGTAGCTGGGAAAGGCCCCGACCATCCAGGCCTGCATGATCGGCAGCGAGCTGCGGAAGGTTTTGGTCCCGGGCGCGATGGCGGGCTGAACCCCGGTGTATCCCAGCGCGGCCTCCGTGCTGTCGGTGAGCCACGGGCCGCCCACGCGGGGTATGAGCCCTTCGAGCGTCGACAGCTTGCGCGTGTTCGCGTTGTAGAACGCGATGGCGGTGCCACCGACGACCTTGGGATCCCGGATCGAGCCGTTGATGAACTGGCGGATCTCGGTCAGGTCGGTGGTAGCGATGTCGACAACGCCGGACACGAACCGCGGCACCGTGAAGTTGTTTGCGAGCGGCTGCTTGGCGATGTCCCAGTAGAAGGCGAAATTCCTCTGGGAGGCCTGTGGGGAGATACCGAAGTACACGATCTCGTTGATGAACCGGAAGATGCTTGGCGCCGCCGGCTGACCGGCGACCTGGAACGTCGAATCCGTCGTCGCGCGGGCGACCAGCGCCGGAGTGCCCGCGTAGAGGTCGCTCGGGTACGCCGGCGCCGGAGCCCCCTCGGTCCAACCTCCACCCGAGGATGTCGCGGGGGTCACCAAGAGTGTGGCGTGCCGCAGCAGCGTCCACTCCGACGCGTACTCATTGGGCGCCTTGGGGAGCCTCGGGAAATTCGGGTCGGACTCTCCAAGCAGGGTGTTGAACGGCCGCAGGACCGGATTGGTCCGGTCAAAGTTGAAGCCGTTGAAGAACTCCGGCTCGCGGTAGCTCATGTCGACCGCGGTATTTGATGCGGCTGAAGTCGTGGACTCGGGATACGCCCGGAGCCCGTGCCCGTAGTAGATGCGAGCGGACCGCCCGGTGGCGTTGCGCCCCGGGATCAAGGCCTCGCGCGCCGTGCGGAACTCGCCGTTGGCGAAGAACATCAGCTCATCAACGCGCCGGGCCCGAGGATCGGTGTCGCCGACGAACCGCTTGGCCCTCAGCACGCTCGGGCGCCCGTTGCTGCTGCCCGCGTGCGTGTTGGTGAACTGATGACGCATCATCAAGATGCCGTCGCGGGTCATCTTGGAGATGTCCTCGCGCAGCTGAGCCTCGAGAATCGCCGCCTGCTGCGTCAGGGCGCTGAGACGCTTGCCCGTCGACACCGTCCGGCCAACCGTCTGGAACACCGCCGCCAGGCCCACCGAGATCACCGCCACCGCGGCGACCGCCACCAGCATCTCCGACAGCGTGAACGCCCGTCCCGCGGCCTCCGCGAGCTGCCTGTTCTTCACACTGTTCACTGCACGCTTGCTCATGGCTAGTTCCCCGTCGAGTCCTGCATATCGCGCCCTCGTCGGGCACGATCACGGATCATCTCTCGCATTACCGCCGGATCACAATCACGTCCACGCTCGCCGGCAGCACCGGCGAGACCAGAAACTCCACCGTCTTCGCGCTTGTCCCGCCGCCGCCGGGCAGTACCCGGACAATCTCCGTCGGCAGCGGCGGCGTGATCACCACCGACTTCTGCACGTTGTATGAAGCGCCCGTCTCGCTCGGAATCGCGGCAACCGTGTAGATATTCCCTTCGGAGTCCACGATTTGCTGCCCCGCCTGGCGAAGCGCCGTCGACTCCGCGTCCGACGCGTTGTTGAACTCCACCACCGTGTACGGAGCATCCTCCAAGCCGTACCGCTTCGCGGCCCGGCTCGCCTTCAGGGCGAAGAACGTCGCGTATCGCCCGCCGTCCTTCAGACTTCCGTCAAACGTTGGAAAGAAGTTGCGATCCAGCGCGATCGCCGCCACGCCGCCGCCCGCGATGGCTTCCTGCACGGTCTGGTTCGCCCCGAGCCGGATGCCCGGATCGATGCGGCGAACAAACACCGCTACCCGCAGCGGAGCGAACTCGGGAACCTGGTCGTTCACGGGTGTCCGGGCAAGCAGGGGCACCGCATCCCACACATACTGAGGCGTCACGCCCGGGCCCTGGGGCAACAACCGATCGCTGGTCCGGATGATCACGGCGTTGGTCACGTCGCTCACCGCCTGGCCCCAGAAAACCATCGATCCCGGCTCGGGCGTGTAGCCCGGGGTACCGGTGATCGAGCCGTAGATGTTGAGTCCGCTGGAGCCATCGGCGTTGAGCACGTTGGACCACACCAGAGGCGTGCCCTTCTGCTGATTGGCCTTGAGCACCAGGCGATTGGACAGGCGTGCCCAGCCCTTGGTGCCCGACGGATCGTTCAGCGTGAAGTGCCCTCGGAGGACCGACTCAGCACCCTTGCCGGCCGATGCGCCCAGCACCACATCCTGCGACTCCCGCTGCTGCTTCACCACCAACGGGAACACCGACGCCAGCCCCAGAAGCCCCAGCCCGAGGATGAGCACGCCCAGCAGAATCTCGATGAGCGTGAAGCCCCGAAGCGTGGACCCCAGACGCACGTGGTCCTTCACATTGTCATTCACGTTGTCCATGGTTCGACTCACGGCTTCGCCTCCTTCGGATCTCCGAGGTAGCTGTCCATCACGAACAACCGAACATCAGCCTCCACTCCAGCCCCAGCGGCCGTGCCGGACAGCCCGGTGAACACGTCGCTGCCCTTGAGCGCGCCGATCATGTAGCTGTTGATCTGCATCTGCACCCGCTCGCACCGCTTGGCTTCATCCGACTGGGTTCGAACAACGGTGCCGTTGCCCCAGAGCGCCAGATCGATGTTCGGAGCCTTGGGAGCTTCGGCCGCAGTGCCCACCTGAGGTCGATCCGTGGGAGTGGTGCCGTAGATGCATCCGGTGATCTTGTTGACGCCGCCAGCGCCGATCGCCGCCGCCATGCGAGACTCTTCGTAGAGCCCCACCATGCTCACCGCGTTGACGGTCACGCAGTCGGTACTCCGCGCCCCGATCAGCGCCGCTGCTTCCGCCGAGGGCAGCGAGAGAACGCTCCGCGCCCACGCCACAAGGTTGTCGGCCCGATCGACCCGCCGCCAGTCGTTGTCCTTCAACGGCTCCGCGAGCACGGGCATGGAGTTGGGGTTCTTGCTTGTATCGATCCGGCTGCGGGGCAGCAGCACCACGCTCGGCACAGAAGAAGCCGCCACCAGCTTGCCCGTCCCGCTCTGGAAGCGGATCATGAACGTCTGCCGATAGTCGCCCTCTTCCTTCTGCGTTTCATCGAAGAACGCGTTCTCCGGGAAGACCCAGTTGCCGCGGTTGTTCGATCCGATGATCGTGTCGGTGCCGAGATTGATCTGGCGGTTGCCGATCCGAGGCGGAGCGGCGTTGTAGAAATTCTCCTGGTACCAACCGTTCATCACCGCCGGCCGGCTGTTGGTGATGTCCTGCACGCTGTTGTTGTAGATCGACAGCGGCGGCGCGAAGCCCCGCACCATCCAGCCCGGAGGGAGCTGCACCGATTCGACCAACGGCGTGGGCGCAAACACCTCTCGATACACCTGCACCTGATTCGCATTGCCCGTGTACGGCAAACCGGGGTCCATCCCGTCGAGCAGCGTGCCCGCGTACACCACCGGAACGATCGTCAGACGCCCACCGGGTTCGAACGTGAACACCGCGGCCGCATCCCCGCTCGAGTTGCGGATCGCCAGGTCCCGCGCCGCGTTGAGCGCCAGACGCAGCTGGCTCTCCGCCAAGGACGCCGTCGACGTGTAGATGATGTTGCGGATCGCCGGCACGCCCGCCGCCGCCATGACCGCGATGATCGCGACCACGATGAGCAGCTCCAGCAGCGTGAAGGCCACGCCGCGGCGACGCCTGATCCGGCTTTGCGGCACGAGAGTCTTCACCGTCCCACCTCCACGATGTTGTCGCGACGGGCGGCTGTCCGTGCCTTGAGGAAGAAGTACTTCGTGTTCTCGTCGATCTGCGGCGGGATACCGACCGGAACGCCCACCGCCGCCTGCATCGCGAGCAGCTCGGAATCAGCCTTGGCCTCGAGCGGCATGTCGCCGAAGTACGCGTTGGGCCCCGCGGACACGATCGCAAACTCCGCACCACGAAGCTCGGAGTTCTCGCGTGGATCGCCCAGCAGCGAGGGAACGCCGAGCCGATCGGCTTCGTCCTCTGGCGCATCCGCGAGAGCCGTGAAGTCCCATTTCAGGAACCCAGCCGGGGTCGGGAACTTCTTTCTCGCGGCCCAGCGGTAGTATCTGTAAGGAGTGCCGTTCGGAGCAATCAGCCGGTATCGAACCGGAAACGAAGGGTCGTTGACGTTCGCCTTGAGACTCACGTCCAACTTGGGGCTGCCTCGTGCGATGTCCACCAGAGGCGAGTACACCCGCTTCGCGCCTCCCGCGTTCTTCACTCTCGTCGATCTCGAATCAACCTTGGTCTCAAACGTCCCGTCCTCCGCGGGCGTGGTAAACCCGGGACCTTCGGCGCCGTCCACCTGAGCCGGGAGCGCTCCCACGAGGTAATACGCCAGGGAGTACTCGCTGAATCGGGTATCTGCGACGTACCGACCCGCGAGGGTGCCGGAGTTGAGACGCCCGTCCGATGTCATGGCCCGCCCGTCGCCCATGAAGCCTTCAAGGAACCACGAGGAATTGATGGTCGGATTCGATATCTTGCCGCCACCAAGAACGTTGACCACAGGGACGTTGTTGGACACGGACGGGTCGAAGTACGAGCCGACCGGAACGATCGGAGGGGACGCCAGATCATCGTGCAGCACCAGCGGCGGCAGGAAACCAAACTCCTGCTTGAACTGCTCGACGCCCAGCTTGATCGACGCCGCGGACTGCTTCTCGCCCGCGCTCTTGGCGGACCGCAGCGCCGACGTCAGGCCGACCACCACCAGGCTGATCAACAGCGCGATGATGGTGATCGCGACCAGGAGCTCGATCAGCGTAAATCCGGATTTCTTAGGGATCGCGATTCGCACGGGTGTCTCCTCACGAACTCACTTGCCGCCGCCCTGGAGCGACTGGATCATGCTGACGAGGGGCAGGAACATGGCGACGACGATGGTGCCGACGATGCCGCCCAGCACCACGACCATCAAGGGCTCGAGCAGGCTGACGAGCGAAGCGACGGCGACGTCGACCTCTTCGTCGTAGTTGTCCGCGATCTTCAGGAGCATCTTGTCCATCTCGCCCGTCTCTTCGCCGACGTCGATCATGTTGACCACCAGCGAGTCGCAGGTCTTGCTCTCGCGCAAGGGGGTCGCGAAGCTCTCGCCCTCGCGGATCGAGTCGTGCACCTTGAGCAGGGCCTTCTCGTAGACGTAGTTGCCGCTGGTCTCGCCGGTGATCTTGATCGCCTCGAGGATCGGCACGCCGGCGCCGATCAGGGTGCCCAGCGTACGGGTGAAGCGGGCGATCGCGGTCTTGCGGAGCATCGAGCCGAAGATCGGCACGCGAAGCAGCGCCCAGTCCGTCGCGGCCTTGCCCGGACCGCTGGCGCGGATGAGCTTCCAGGCGAAGAAGATAATGATCGGCGAGGGAAGCACGATGAGCGCGCCGGGGATCGTCTGCCCCGGCATCGAGCCCGCCACCCAGCGGCTGGACTCCATCAGCACGGTGGTCAGGATCGGGAGCTTCACGCCGAAGTCCTTGAAGATCTCCTCGAACTTCGGGATGATGAACCACATGATGAAGGTCAGGATCAGCACCGCGATGATCACGACCACGATCGGGTAGACCATCGCGCCCTTGATCTTGCGCTTGAGCCGCTCGGCCTTTTCCATGAACTCGGCCAGACGCTGCAGGATCAGGTCGAGCACGCCGCCGATCTCGCCGGCGTTCACCATCTTGGTGTAGAGCTTGTCGAAGGCCTTGGGGTACTTGCTCATCGCCTCCGACAGCGACGCGCCGCCCTCGACCTCTTCGCACACGCCCAGCAGCACGTTCTTCAGAGCGCCCGGCTTCTGCTGCTGCTCCAGAATCTGCAGCGAACGGAGCAGGGGCAGACCGGCGTCCTGCAGCGTCGAGAGCTGGCGGGTGAAGCCGGTGAGCTGCTTCTGCTTCACACGACCGAAGCTGAAACCGCCGCCCTTCTTCTTGGGCTTGGCGGCCTTCTTCGCGGCTCCGTCCTTCTTACTCGCCTTCTGCTCGGCGACGTTGGTCGGGAAGAGCCGCTGGCTCTTGATCCGCGCGATCGCCTCTTCCTTGTTCGTCGCCTCGATGGTGCCCTTGGTGGGCTTCCCGGCGTCGTTCATCGCTTCGTACGCAAAGGTGGGCATGGGAGGCTCCGAAGAAAAACTCAGATCTCAAACCAGCAAAGCTCAAATCAGTCGATCGAAACAAGAACTTCCGACATCCGAAACCCGATCACTCGTCCGCCAGCGTCTCGCGCACGACCTCGTCGATCGTCGTCACGCCGTCGTAGATGGACATCAGGCCCGACTCGCGGAGCACCCGCATCCCGCGCTTGCGGGCGTGGTGCTTCAGGAGCGCGGTGCTCGCGTTCTTCATGATCATCTCGCGGCACTCGTCGTCCAGGGTCATGATCTCGTAGAGCGCCTGTCGTCCCTTGTACCCCGAGCCGTTGCAACGATCGCAGCCCTTGCCGCGGGCGAAGCGCCGGTTCCGCACGTCCTCGGGCTTGAGCGAGAGCTCCATCAGTTCCTCTTCCGAGGGCTGATAGAACTCCTTGCAGTTGGCGCACACCTTTCGCACCAGGCGCTGGGCCACGATGCCTTCCAGCGTCGCGGTCAGCAAGAACGACTCGAGCCCCAGGTCCAGCATGCGGACCACCGAGCTGGGTGCGTCGTTGGTGTGCAGCGTGCTGAGCACCAAGTGGCCGGTCAGAGAGGCCTGCACGGCGATCTGCGCGGTCTCGAGGTCGCGGATCTCGCCCACCAGGATCACGTCGGGGTCCTGACGCAGGAACGAGCGGAGCAGCTTCGCGAAGGTCGTGCCCGTCTCGGTGTTCACCTGGCACTGGCACAGGCCGTCGATGTCGTACTCGACCGGGTCCTCGGCGGTGAGGATCTTGGTCTCGATGTCGTTGAGCTCCGCGAGCGCGGCGTACAGCGTGGTGGTCTTGCCCGAGCCGGTGGGCCCGGTCACGATCACGATGCCGTTGGGCTTGCGGATCAGACGCCGGAAGGTCGTCATGTCGTCGTCGCGCAGGCCCAGACGGTCCAGCGACAGCTCGACGTTGCTGCGGTCAAGCACGCGCATCACGACGCTCTCGCCCCACATCGTGGGCAGCACCGCGACGCGGAGGTCGACCGGGTTACCGCCGATGGTCAGCTCGATGCGGCCGTCCTGCGGCAGTCGCCGCTCGGCGATGTCGAGGTTGGCCATGACCTTCACGCGGCTGGTGATCGCCGGGCCGAGCTGCTTGGGCGGGGGCACCATCTCGTACAGCACGCCGTCGATGCGGTACCGCATCTTGAACTCGTTCTCGAACGGCTCGAAGTGGATGTCCGACGCGCGGTCCTTGATGGCCTGCAGCAGCACCAGGTTCAGCAGCTTGATGACCTGGTTGTCGCCGGCCATCTCCATCAGGGCGTCGATGTCGAGCGCGTCGCCGCCGCGGCCGCCCAGGCTCTTCACCCGCTCGTCGCTCGCCAGTTCGCTCACGACGTCGGTGATCGACTCCTGCTTGGAGAAGTACTTCTTGATCAGCCCGTCGATCGCGGCCGGATCGCCCACCACCGCGTCCACGTTGCCGCCCAAGAGCAGCCGCAGATCGTCGACCGCCCGGAAGTTGTCCGGCGTCTTCATCGCGATCTTGATGCGACGGCTGGTCTTGTTGTACTCAAGCGGGATCACCTCGTAGGAGCGGACGCTCTCGGCGGGGATCACATCGCGGATGTCCTCGGGGATGTCAAACCCCTCCAGCGACTCGTACGCCATGCCCGCCTGACCCGCCAGGGCCTCGAGCACGTCGCGCTGGGTGCAGTAGTTGAGTTCGACCAGCAGCTGGCCCAGCTTCACCTTGCGGGTCTGCTGGATCGCCAACGCTTCGTGCACCTGGTCGCGGGTCACCTTGCCCAGCTTGGTGAGCACGCGGCCCAGTTTGCGGCCTTTCATTTCCGAGGGGTCGAGAGCCATGTGGACTCCATCCAGTAGGAAGCGGCGTGAGTAGCCACGCACCAACCTCCGACCCGGGGACGCAGAT
This sequence comes from Phycisphaerales bacterium, assembly GCA_019744815.1. Lineage (GTDB taxonomy): Bacteria > Planctomycetota > Phycisphaerae > Phycisphaerales > UBA1924 > JAFEBO01. The sequence continues at coordinate 303,893 of JAIEUA010000003.1, read as the reverse complement.
GCGCCGGCCGAGCCGCGGTGCGCCAAGCCGAGCTGTCTGGACCCGACGCGTCGTCACGCGAAGGTCCGGGAACTGTTGATCGTCGGTGGTTCGTTCTTTGCCGCGGCCGCTGCCGGTGATCCCCTCATCACCGCTCATGGTCGCGTTGGACGGCAAGGCCGTCGTGACTCGTCGCGTCGCCCCGCCATCCCCAAGCGGACCCCTGCCCATCCACCCCGTCCAGTGACCCGACCCACGAGACCCGGACCCCCCACCACCCCCACGCCCTCGACCCAATCGCCCCCACGGCAACATCCCAATCGACGCGTCGCAAAGAACCGCACGAACACCGTTCGACCGCCAGCTCCACAGCACCGGCGAGGCCCTCGACAGAGTTCGTGACAGCGACCGACGTCGGCCGCTCGCCCGCACTCTGTCCGAGGCTGCACAGCGTACCGACCGGTTCGCGGCGTGCAAGTGGCAGTTCCCTTGCAAGGCAAGAAAATCAGGGCACTTGACGATGCGACATTGAAATTATTGACTATCCCAATCCCGCTCAACCCTTGCCGATATCGTCGTCCTCGTCGAGGTCGGTGCGGCCGATGGTGCGTCCGAGCTTGTGCACCTTGTCCCGCAGGTCGGCGGGGTTCTTGGACTTGTCGATCATCTCCTCGGCGGAGATCTTGCCGCCCATGTAGAGCGACCAGAGGTGGTCGTCCAGGAGCTGCATGCCGAACTTCTTGCCGGTCTGGATGGCCGAGTCGATGCGGAAGGTCTTGCCTTCGCGGATCAGGTTGGCGATGGCCGGGGTAACCACTAGGAACTCGTACGCCGCCACCATGCCGGGCTGGTCGACGCGGCTCAGGAGCTGCTGGCTGAGGACGCAGATCAGGGCGGTCGAGAGCTGCACTCTGATCTGGTTCTGTTGGGTGACCGGGAAGGCGTCGACCAGACGGTCGATGGTCTTGGCCGCTCCGGTCGTGTGCAGGGTGCCGAAGACCAAGTGGCCGGTTTCAGCGGCACGGACGGCGGCCTCGATCGTCTCCAGGTCGCGCATTTCGCCGACCAGGATGACGTCGGGGTCCTGACGCAGCACGCGGCGAAGGGCCTCGGCGAAGCTGGGAACGTCGTTGCCGACTTCTCGCTGGTTGACGATCGACTTCTTGTGCTTGTGGTAATACTCGATCGGGTCTTCCATCGTGACCAGGTGGCGGTCCATGGTCATGTTGATGAAGTCGATCATGGTCGCCAGCGAGGTGGTCTTACCCGAGCCGGTGGGTCCGGTGACCAGGAACATCCCGCGGGGGCGGCGGATCAGTTCCTGGCAGATCGCCGGCAGACCGATCTGCTCGAAGGTGAGCAGGCGGTTGGGGATCTGACGCAGGACGATGGCCAGATCGCCGCGCTGGCGGAAGACCGAGACGCGGAAACGGGCCGCCTCGCCGTAGGCGAAGCCGAAGTCGGTGCCGCCTTCTTCCTGGAGCTCCTGCTGGTTGCGCTCGGGCGTGATGGCCTTCATAAGCGAGACCATGTCGTCGGAGTCGAGGACCTTGGTGGCGAGGTTGCGGAGGTGGCCGTGGAGGCGGATGGTGGGCGGGCGGCCGACCGTCAGGTGCAAGTCGCTGGCGCCCTGCTTGACGACGGTGTCGAGGAGACGATCGATCTGCATCGTGGACATAGGAACCTCAGGCACTGGGCACTAGCCGCCGGGCGCTAGTGGAAGACATTCGGATACGACACGCACGCTCGCTTGGCATCGGACTCGAACTCCGGACCCTAGTGCCAAGTGCCTAGAGCCCAGCGCCTCTCCTTACTTGTTGTCCACGTCGACCTGGGCCACCGAGGCGACCTCGTCGGGGGTGGTCATGCCGTTCATGCACTTGATCTTGCCGTCGGTCACCAGGGGACGCATGCCGTTGGCGAGGGCGGCCTTCCGCAGCTCGGCGACGGTGGCGAGGTTGAAGGCGAGCTCGCGGATCGTGGAGTTCATCTGCATCAGCTCATAGATGCCGCGGCGGCCGCGGTAGCCGGTGCTGACGCAGTTGTCGCAGCCGGTGCCCTTCATGAGCTTGCCGCTCTTGGCTTCCTCGTCGGTGATGCCCACGAGCTTGAGGTACTTGGGGTCCATCTGCTCAAAGGGGTAGGGCGCGTTGCACTGCTTGCAGTTGATGCGGATGAGGCGCTGACCCATGACGGCCTGGATCGAGCTGGCCACCAGGAACGGCTTCACGCCCATGTCGATCAGACGGGTGATCGCGCTGGGAGCGTCGTTGGTGTGCAGGGTGCTAAACACCAAGTGGCCCGTCAGGGCGGCCTGAATCGCGATCTCGGCCACTTCCTTGTCGCGGATTTCGCCGACGAGGATGATGTTCGGGGCCTGACGCAGCATCGAGCGGAGGATGGAGCTGAAGGTGAGGCCGATGTGCTCCTTCACCTGGCACTGGTTGATGCCGTCGAAGTTGTATTCGACCGGGTCCTCGGCGGTGATGATCTTCTTGTCGGGGCGGTTGAGGATGTCGAGCGCGGTGTAGAGCGTGGTGGTCTTGCCCGAGCCGGTGGGGCCGGTGACCAGGAAGATGCCGTTGGGACGACGGATGATCTTGTTGAACTGGGTGAGGTTGTCGACCTCAAAACCCAGATTGGCCAGACCGATGCGGACGCTGTCGGGACGCAGAATACGGAGCACCACCGACTCGCCGTGGTAGGCCGGGCAGGCGGAGACGCGGAAGTCGACGAAGACATCGTCGACCGGGATCTTGATGCGGCCGTCCTGCGGCACGCGCTTCTCGGCGATGTTCATCGCCGACATCAGCTTGAAGCGGCTGAGCACCGCGTTCTGCATGCGCTTGGGCAGGTTGTCGCGCTCGATGCAGACGCCGTCGATGCGGTAGCGCAGACGGACGCGATCGCCCATCGGCTCGATGTGGATATCGCTGGCCCGCATCTTCACCGCTTCAACAAGGATGCGGTTGCACAGCTTGACGATCGGGGCGTCTTCGCTGGCGACGTCGATGGACTTGTCGACCGACTTGTCGACCGATTTGTCGATGGAGGACGTGACCAGCGACTTGCCCGGATCGGGCTTGGCCGCGGCCGCCGCACCGCTGCTGCCGCCGCCCTCGATGAACCGCTTGATGGCCGAGCGTGGGGCGAGCAGGGGCTCGATCTCGCAGTTGAGGCGGAAGCGGAGCATGTCGACCAGCTCTAGATCGAGCGGATCGTGAACCACGAGCTTGAGCCGCCCGCTGACCTTGCTGAGCGGGAGAATCTGATGCTTCTTAACGAGGTCCTCGGGGATGAGCTTCAAGTCGACCTTGGCCGCGTTGCCGCTGGCCGCGGGGTCAAAGAACTCGTAACCGAACTGGGTGGCGAGGGCCTTGGAGACCTGCTCTTCCTTGGCGAGTCCTTGCTCGATGAGCACGTCGCCCAGGCGCTTGCCGGTGCCCTTGGCGCCGGCCACGGCCTTCTCGACGGCGTCTTTGCTGACAACGCCCCACTCCGCCAGGATCTCACCGAGTTTCTTTCGCGATCGGGCCATTCGTAATCAAGCCTCGCGAGCAATCCGCGGCAAGGGCCGCGGGAGTGACAGCCAGACATTCGACGCCGCGCGTCGAATAGAAGATACTCGGGATCGTTCTCTCGCGTCCCTCCCCGGAAGACCCAAACCACGAGTCAAACAGATACCGTCCACGAGCAAGGGCGTGGCCCCTTCCTTTCGCGGCCGCGGGGTTCTCGGTTCGGGCAAAGTCCCATCCAAGACCGAACGGCCGCAAAGGTCCGAAAGAGTAGCATTCAGGTCGAGGGGGCGTGCGGGGGAAGCGGAAGTTCGGTGGGCGCCCGGGCATCCGACGAGTCCGGCCCGCAGCGGCATCGAAAGAGCGACATGGACCAACGCATCCTCATCACCGCGGGGCCGACCCACGAGCCGATCGACGCTGTGCGATTTCTGGGGAATCGCTCGTCCGGGAAGCTCGGGATCGCGCTCGCCCGCGAGGCGTTGGCCAGGGGCGCGGACGTCACCTTGCTGCTGGGCCCGGTGTGCGCCGAAGCGCCGGCGGGGGTGCGGACGTCGCGGTTTCGAACCACCTCCGACCTGCAGGCGCTGCTGAAGGAGCACGGGCCCTCGGCCGACGTCGTCATCATGGCGGCGGCGGTGGCGGACTATCGCCCCAAGTTCGTCCAGACCGACGGCAAGATCAAGCGGGCCGCGGCGGGGCTGACCCTGGAACTGGAGGCCACCCCGGACCTGCTCGCGGAACTCGGGAGCAACCGCCGCGAGGGGCAGCGGCTCATCGGCTTCGCGCTCGAGCCCCGCGAGCGGCTGGTGGAGTCGGCCAAGAGCAAGCTCGAGCGCAAACGCGTCGACGCGATCGTGGCCAACGAACTCGAAACCATGGACGCCGAGACGATCCGGGCCACGGTCTTCACCAAGACCCGCTCGATCGACACGCCGGGGATGCTGCACAAGACGGCCTTTGCCCCGTGGCTTTTGGATGTCATCGCGGGGATGTGAGGGAAGGCAGTTCACCGCGGAGGACGCGGAGATCACGGAGAAAGAGCGGGACTTTGGGACATCGAAGGGCATCCGTCCGCGTCTCCGATCGACGCGTTGAGCCGTCAGACTTGTATCTGCTCCGTGATCTCTGTGATCCCTGTGGTAAATCGCCTTTCAGTCCGCCGCGTTGCTCTGCGTTCTCCGCGTCCTCCGCGGTGAAATGCCTTTCGACGTGGAAGACCCGCGGCGCACCCCGCTACGCTCCAGCGGGAGGAATCGCCATGTCCACTGGTTCTGCCGCGGGTCTCACGGTCTCCAAGCGGGTCGCCGAGCTGAAGCCCTCGGTGACGGTCGCGTTCATGAACCGGGCCAAGAACATGAAGGCCCAGGGGCTGGACGTGTTGTCGTTCGCCGCGGGCGAGCCGGACTTTGACACGCCTCAGGTGGTCAAGGACGCCGCGATCGCGGCCCTGAACAAGGGCATGACCAAGTACATGCCGACGCTGGGCGACCCCGAGACCCGCAAGGCGATTGCCGACAAGCTGGTGAAAGAGAACAACATCCCCACCACCGCGGATCACATCGCCATCAGCGCCGGCGGCAAGTACTCGCTGTTTGTGGCCTGCCAGTGTCTGTTTGACTTCCCGGCGCCCGGGCAGCCGCAGCAAGAAGCGATACTGCCCGTGCCCGCGTGGGTGTCGTACGTCCCGATGATCGAGATCGCGGGCGGCAAGGTGGTCGAGCTACAGACCGACGCGTCGGGCGATTTCAAGATCACGCCCGAACAGCTCCGCAAGGCCATCAACCCGAACACGCGTTTGTTGATGCTCAATTCCCCCAGCAACCCCTGCGGCACAATGTACTCACCCGCGGAGCTGAAGGCGCTGGCTCAGGTGGTCATCGAGATGACCAAGACCGTCGCCCCCAAGATGGTCGTCATCTCCGACGAGCTCTACGAGAAGATCACCTACGGCGGGATCCCCCACTTCTCGATCGGATCGATCCCGGAGATCGCCGAACGCACCATCACGGTGAACGGGCTTTCCAAGGCCTACGCCATGACCGGCTGGCGCATCGGCTACGCCGCCGGCTCGGGGGCCTTCGGCAAGAAGTTCATCGACTCGATCGGCGTGATGCAGGGGCAGATGTCGACCAACATCACGAGCTTCACCTATCCGGCGATCCGCGCCGCGTTGTCTTCGACGGCGGCCGAGGTCGAGAAGATGCGGCAGGCGTTCGCGGAGCGGGCGGAGGTGATCTACGCCCGCCTGCAGCGGGTGCCGGGGCTCAAGTGCCCCAAGCCGACGGGCGCGTTCTACGCCTTCCCGGATGTCTCGGCCCACTTCGGCAAGACCAGCGCCGGCGGGAACGGCACCCCGGGGCGGAAGATCGCGAGCGCGATGGACTTCTGCGAGGCGCTGCTCGCCGAGCAGTACGTCGCGTTCGTGCCGGGCGAGGACTTCGGCGGCTGCGGGAACAAGTGCGCCCGCATCTCGTTCGCCTGCTCGGTCGAGCAGATCAACAAGGGTGTGGATCGGCTGGAGAAGTTTGTGGCGGCTCTGGCAAACTGCGGATCGTAACTCACTGAGTCCATTCTACTTAGAAGGTGCCGCCGCGAGAAGGAGCGAAACGGCGAACCAGCTTTGTATTCGTTGTGTATCTCTTGCCAGTGGGAGGTGCGCGCTGGCCGCGCCGCCAGCAGGAGATTTCCAATGAAGATGCTGGTTTCTTTGTTTGGCTTGGCGGTTCTCGCCGGAACCAGCTACGGCCAAGGGTGCATCCCCAACAACTGCGACGCATTCACAAACGGAGTACTCGATCCACAAAAGGCTCGACTGTACCTGGAGGTCGTGGTTCGAAGCTCTTACTCGGAGGACGCCGAGACATATACCTGTCCGCCAGGTAATCCGAACTGCGGATCGCTCGCCGATCTCTACCCGTCCACGTTGCTCATGCGGTACACCGCTTCTGGGTTTACTCGCCATGCCGGATCGTTCGAGTCGGTCCAAACAAACGGACCTCAATCCTTTGACATCACGAACCTTGCTTTCGGAGCATACTCGTTGGCAACGGATCTCGGCTTGGGCATCGGTGGCGGAATCTCGCAACTCGTACCAGCGAATTTCTCGACATATCCAATCGAGCGCTGCGCTCTTGTTCGACCGGAATTTCCATTCCTCACCACTACGGTAACGAGAAATGTCTTCTTCGGTCCCAGTGGAGTTCCATCGTGCGACCTCAACAACATCAATGCCTTTGCCCGAGCGGGCGGCTCTATTGGTGCCTGGAGAGAAACGGAAACTCGTGAGCGCAACGGAATCAGCGGTCAATCCAACAGCCGTTCTGTAGGCTTCTTTGCGGCCACGGAACTCATCTTTGCAGATAACCTCCCGGCCACGGAGAATCCGTGCCTGATGTTCAACGCTCGTATCACGGAAGACAACACATCGTGCAATGGACGAGCCGCCTTCCCCCACGACTACATCTATGGCGGAGCCATCGTCACCACTGCTGGCGGCTACTCCCGAGTCGAGCGATTCACTGTTTGCGGGGCGGAGGTCGATCCGGGCAATCTCGCAGTCGTGCCGCAATCTGAGAGCGAGGCAGGCTTTGCATGGACGCTTTCTGTCCCGCTTTCGGAGGCCGCGTCTTCCACGAATCGAATCTCGTCGGGTTTCGAAGTGAAGACCTTTGCATTCAACGTCGAAATGCTGGACTACGCTCCGCCGCACGACGGACGATTCACCCAAGCGGATGTCGACTACTTGTCAAGTGTTGTCGCGGCGACACCTTCCCTGGCAACTTCTCCCGAGTGGCTGAAAAGGGCCAACATCGTGCCAGCCGAGCGAACCAGCATCTTCCCGAGCACGCTTGACCCAAACGACATCGTCGATGCCGCCGACGTTGCGTTTCTTCAAGCGATCATCAACGCTGGCTTTTCAACGCCGGTGCTGGGCGATCGAAATGGCGATGGCATCGTGAACTGCGGTGATTGGTTGGCACCAGGCGACTGGGTCAATCCGGCCACGTCCAGCGGCTGGCGCCTGGGAGAGTCCGGTTTCGTGGAGGCCCTTGACCTCGACCGGGACGGCATACTCAGCCTGACCGGTCCCAGCAGCGATCGCTTCACTCATTACCGCCTTCTCAATCGTGCGGATTACAACGGCGATGGGTACGTCGATGACGATGATTTCGTGATCTTCCAAGCATTTTACAACGACCTAGCGGTCGGCGGCGATCTGAATTGTGACCTCGTCACGGACGACGCTGATTTCTCAATCTTCGCAGTCGCCTACGACACCCTCCTTTGCTCGGACATCGGTCCGTGCACGCCGTAGTTCAGAGCATGTCGAATGAAATAAGGCCGGGCGCTGTAGCGCCCGGCCTCATTGTTTTACGTCGCCTTTTGGTCGATTCAGTCGTACCAGAAGTCGTTCACAGTCTCGATCACGCCCGAGGAGGGGTTGCCCACGAAGTTGCCAGCAGGAGAGGTGCCGCCGCCGTAGCAGCGGAGGAAGTTGTTGCGGCGACCGATGGTGTTGGTGTTCGCGTTGGTCGTGGTGATGAGCTTCTCTTCCTTGGTGTAGTCGTACGCCTCGTCGCCCTTGCCGTTCTCGTTCTCGTTGGCGAAAACGTTGTCGAACTTGGGAGCGTTGGCGTTGGCGGTCGTGGCGCCGGCGAAGAGGATCGGGATGTTCTCGGGGTCAGGACGGGTCTCGAAGTTGACCGAGCCGTCGTTGCGGGCGATGTTGCCTTCCCACGAGGTGCGGGCGCCGTGGATGAGCAGGGTGTTGGAGGCCTGAGCGTTCACCAGGCCGGACTTCGACGGCGCGGTGCTCAGCTGCCAGGTGCCACCGGTCGTGGCCAGGGAGTACCAGGGGCCGCGGTTGCCGATGACGGCCTGGGTGCCGTCGAAGGTGCTCTGCCAGATCGAGCGGCGAGCGCCGACCGGGGGCGAGATGGCGTAGGAGAAGCCCGCGCCCGGAGCGGTGCCGCCGGCGCCGGGGATGGCGTAGTCGCCACCGATTTCGGTGCCGTAAGCAGCGAAGGACGGGTCCATGATCGCCTGGGCCTTCTTGATGTCGGGCTTGACGGCGTCGGGGTTGGAGAACTGGTACTGCCCGTTGATCTTGATGTTGCCGTTGGCTTCGGCCGGGCTGACGCACAGCTCAGGGCCGAACTGGCCGTTGTAGATCATCAGAGAGATCATCCAGCGAGGCTGATCCTTCAGGAACTTTTGCCTGGCGTTGGCGCCGGTGGTGGTGATGCCCGGGATGGTGTCGTTGCCGTCGAGCAGGCTAGGCAGGGGGTAGTTGTCCTGGTTGTTGCCGGCCCAGGTGACCATGCCCTGCTGGATGCCGCGGACCTGCGTGCCGTCCTTGAGCTGACGGGCGGCGGCGCGGGCCTTGCCGAGGGCGGGGAGCAGGATGCCGATCAAGAGCGCGATAATCGCGATCACGACCAGCAACTCGATGAGAGTAAAGCCAGACTTGCGAGACTTCATGTGTTTCTCCTGAAGCGGGGCGGCGAGCACACGCTCGAACCCGGATGCTTCAAACTTGTTCGACGGCCGACGGTGGACCTGCGACAACGCAGCGAACGCTGGCGTTGCGACATCGACACTGGCCCGCACGACGGATCGGTGCGGTGGGCCGTCACGACCCGGATCGGTCGCGGCGTACGGGCGTCCAAGATGTCGGCAGGTCGCTCGCGTCACGGGCGATGAGCCCGGCGGGAACAAGAAGAGGTCAAACAGACCTCGATGAGAACGGTGCGTGATCAGATCACCTGACCCAGATCCATGCCGCACGCGAACTGCCAGTTCGAACTCGGATTGTCACCGGGGTGAAGACCCCGGCAGGGAAGAATACGCCAGACTATTCGGGAACGCCAGAAAACGGTTCCGAACATCCGACGGATAAGGAAGCGGAATCGCCCGGCCGGGGCTGCGACGGAAATCGTGGATTCTGCGGGTTCGGGTTTCGGTAGAATGGGTTGGGCCCAGAAGGTTGGAGTGTGGGTCTGGAGGTCGGAAGGGCGAAACCGCGCGGGCTGAAGCCCGCGGCTCTGAGAAAAGCAGACACAACAAGGACTTGCATGAGCACGCCGGAACAGCGATTGAAGGAACTGGGGATTGAGCTGCCGAACCCCGTGCCGCCGGTGGCGGCGTACGTGCCGGTGAAGGTGGCGGGATCGATGGCGTTCGTCGCCGGGCAGATCCCGATGAAGGACGGCCAGATGATCGCCTCAGGGCGGGTCGGCCACGAGGTCAGCCCCGAAAAGGCGGTCGAGTGCGCCCGGCAGTGCGGGCTGAACGCCCTCGCGGCGTTGCGCCAGCACCTCGGCAGCCTCGATCGGGTGTCACAGATCGTCCGCGTCGGCGTTTTTGTGGCGTGCGACGAGAAGTTCACGGATCACCCCAAGATCGCCAACGGGGCGAGCGAGTTGTTCCAGTCGGTCTTCGGCGACGCCGGCAAGCACGCCCGGGCCGCCGTCGGAGCCCCCAGCCTCCCCCGCGGCGCACCGGTGGAAGTCGAAGTGATCGCCGAGATCCGCGGATAGACTGCGGCGACTCACCCGTTTTCAATTTGGCCCTTTGGCCCTTTGGTCAATTGGCCCTTTCCCCTCCCCTTGAAGCTGGAGCCACGGATGGAAATTTACATCGACACCGCGAACCTCGACGAGATCAAGCAGGCCCACGACCTGGGCGTGCTCGACGGCGTGACGACGAATCCGTCGCTGATCGCCAAGGAAAAGGTGCCGTACTCCAAGCGGCTCGAAGAGATCTGCAAGGTGGTGAAGGGCCCGGTGTCGGCCGAGGTGATCGCGCTGGACTTTGAGGGCATGATGAAAGAAGGGCTCGAGCACACAAAGATCGCGCCCAACATCGTGGTGAAGCTGCCCAGCACCGCGGCGGGCCTCAAAGCCTGCAAGGCGATGAGCGACAAGGGCATCAAGACGAACCTGACGCTCTGCTTCCAGTCGCTGCAGGCGATGATGGTCGCCAAGGCGGGCGCGTTCCTGGTCTCGCCCTTCATTGGGCGGCTCGACGACGTGGGCGAGGACGGCATGGAACTCATCCGCCAGATCCGCACCATCTACGACAACTACGGCTACAAGACCAAGATCCTCGCCGCCTCGGTGCGTCACAGCAACCACCTGCTGCACTGCGCACTGGTCGGAGCCGACGTGGCGACGTGTCCGCTGAGCGTCATCACCGGCGCGATGAAGCACCCGCTGACGGACATCGGCATCGAGAAGTTCCTCGCGGACTACAAGAAGGCGTTCGGCTGATTCTGTTCAGCGGCTCGATGACCCGCACGTGGCGGCGCGAGCGAGCAAGAACTGTCGTACGGCGGGGTCGTCGCTGAGACCGGCGGCGCGGTTGTACGCCGTCGCGGCTTCGGCGTGTCGGCCGAGTTGCCGCAGCAGATCCGCACGCAACGCCCACGCGGGCTGGTACGAGTCGCATTCCGAGCCGACCGAGTCGAGGGCCCGCAAGCCCGCGGCCGGCCCGTGTGCCGCGGCGATGGCCGTCGAGTGTCCGACTGCGGCTCCGACTGAAGGTGCGGTTTCAAGCAGGATCGCGTAGAGGCGCAGCACCGCCTCGTGATCGATCTCGCCGTGAAGACGGGCGTGCACGTGCGCGGACTGCAAGGCCGCTTCGAGCTGGAATCGCCCCGCGGTGGCGGACCGCGCGGCCCGCGTGAGCAACTCCTCCGCCTCGCCGATCATCGAGCGATCCCAGCGCGTCGTGTCCTGCGCATCCAAGGGCACATACTCGCCCGATACGCCGCGGCGGGCGCGGGACCTCGCCTCGCAGTACAAGAGCAACGCGAGCAGCCCCAGCGTTTCGGGCTCTTGCGGCATCCACTCGCCCATCAGCCGCGCGAGCTCGATCGCTTCCAGGCCGATCCCGCCCGCGATCGGGTCGAGTGAACCGGCGTCGTTGTAGCGGGCGGTGTACGCCGCGTAGATCGCGCTGAGCACGGCTTCGAGTCGCCCTCCGAGTTCATCGGCATCGGGGACCTCGATGCGGATGCCGGTTTGGCGGAGCTTCTGCTTGGCCCGCACCAGCCGCTGGCTCATGGCGCTGGGCGCGACAAGGAACGCGATCGCGATCGTCCCCGCATCGAGACCCATGACCGCCTGGAGCATCAGCGGGGTGTGCACGCCTGCATCCAATGCTGGGTGGGCGCACGCGAAGAGCATGGCGAGCCGCTCGTCGGGGAATGTCTCGTTGGTCTCGGCCATGGAGATCGCGCTCTGAGCGATGCGAGCCAGTTCGGGCAGGGCCGCGTCTCGCACGCTGTCGCGTCGTGACGCGTCGATGAATCGGTTGTGGGCGGCACGCAGCAACCACGCCTCGGGCTTGTCGGGCACGCCGTCGCGAGGCCACGTGCGCAGCGCCGCGGCGAACGCCTCGGCGATGGCGTCTTCAGCCGCCTGCACGTCGCCGGTGCGCCGAGCGAGGAACGCCACAAGGCGTCCGTAGGACGCCCGGGCGACGCGTTCGACGGCGGCGTGTACTGGGTCTGGATTCATCGCGGCGGGGGCGGCAGAAGCGGGCGCACTTCGACGCTGCCGCTGGACGCGCTGGGGCACTTGGCGGCCCACGCGAGTGCGGTGTCGAGGTCGGGGACCTCAATCAGGAAGAAGCCGCCCAGACGCTCTTTGGTGTCGGCGAACGGGCCGTCCTGCACGTGGCGCTTGCCGTCGCGCAGGCGGACGGTGGTGGCGGTCGAGGGGGGCAGGAGACCGGCTCCGCCGCGGGCGATGCCGGCGTCGGACAACGCCTTGCTGTACGCGATGTACGCGGCCATGTACTGCTGGGCGGTGGCGGGGTTGGAACGCTGATCGAGATCTCGGTCGGTTTCGTACACGATCACGGCATACTGCATGGCAAGCTCCTTGGAAGTGTCGGGCTCGGTTTCGATCGAGCCCCTTCAAGGACGGCTCACCACCCGCGATCTCGACAGCCGACTTCAGATTTTTTCAGAGGCCAGCTTCTTGAGCTCTCGCCGCATGACTTTCCCGGTTGCGTTGCGGGGCAGGGCCTCCATGACGCGGATATCGGTCGGAACCTTGTACCCCGCGAGACTGCCGCGGCAGTGCGTGATCAGGGCTTGGCGGTCGAAGGCGGCACCGTCTCGCATCTCGACGAAGGCCAGTGGCAGTTCGCCTCGCACCGGGTCCATCAGCCCCACCACGCCGGCGGCGTTGACCGACGGGTGCTTCTCGAGCACTTCCTCGATCTCGCGGGGGAAAACGTTCTCGCCGCCGACGATGAGCATCTCTTTCAGGCGGCCGGTGATGTGCAGGTGGCCGTCGTCGTCAAGGCGGCCGATGTCGCCGGTGCGGAAGAAGCCCGTAGGCGTCATGCACTTGGCCGTTTCGTCGGGCAGGTTGAAGTAGCCCTTCATGACGTTCGGGCCCTTGATCCAGACTTCGCCGTCGGTGTTGGGCGGGAGCGAGCGGCCGGTGGCGGTGTCGATGATGCGCTGATCGATCTCGGGGAGCGGGCGACCTACGGAGCCGAGGCGGAATTCGTGGGGGCGGCACCAGTTGGTGACCGGCGAGGTTTCTGTGAGGCCGTAGCCCTCGTTGATGGTGACGCCGAAGCGCTCGCGGTACTTCTCGAGCACGGCCTTGGGCAGGGGCTCGCCGCCGGAGACGATGTAGCGGAGCGAGGCGAAGTCGTCGGGCTTGGCGTCCTTCACGGAGAGAAGGGCGTTGTACATCGAGGGGATGGCGACCATGACGGTCGGGCGGTGCTCGCGAATGAGCCGCACGATCTTCTGCGGCATGAACTTGGCGGTGTAGACGGCCTTGATGCCGAGCACGAGCGGCAGGAACGTGAGCACGGTCATGCCGAAGGAGTGGAACTGGGGCAGGACGCCGAGCATGGAATCCGTGCGGCTGAAGTCGACCCAGTGCTCGATCTGCCGCATATTGGCGAGGATGTTGCCGTGGGTGAGCATGACACCCTTGGGCTTGCCGCTGGTGCCGCTGGTGTAGAGCAGGACGGCGAGGTCGTCGTCGTCCTTGCTGGCGGGCCAGCGGAGATCGGGAAAGCCCGTGAAGTCGAGCTCGTCGAGCAGGACGATGTTCTTGCAACGGGGCGTGTAACCCAGATGCTCGAGCATGGGCTTCACGGTGACCAGCGTGTCGGTGCCGCAGTCGTCGAGGACGTACTGGAGTTCTTCCTGCTTGAGCAGGTAGTTGAGCGGGACGATGGTGCGGCCAAGCGAGAATCCGGCGAGGGCGGCGGCGGGAAAGGCACCGCTGGTGGGAAGCAGGATGCCGAGCGTGTCGGTGCGGTTGACGCTGTCGACTTTCGAGGCGATGTGCGAGGCCCCCACCACCAGCTCGATGTTGCGGGTGGTGCGGCGGTCGTCGACGAGCGCGACCGAACGGGGGTGGAGCAGCAGTTGCTTGAGGATCGCGGAGTGAACGCTCACGAGGGCCTTTCTGGGATCAACGGCTGCGGGCTTGCCATCGGGCGAATGCCCGGTGGGTGCGACGGTTCGGCCGGGCGGGGCGGAAGTCAACGCTGCCCGGTCCGGGGAGCCGATAAGGTACCGCACTTCCCGCGTGCGGGCCGGGCACGATTGGCCGAGAGCCACGACGCGGGGCCAAGGACTTTGCGATGCTCCAGACGATTCAACGGATGTCCGCCACTGCTTTGCTCGCCGCCGCAATTCTGGTGACGGGTTGCTCCTCGTCGAGCAAAACGGGCTCGAAGGACTACAAGACGCTGTACGAGAACCGCCAGTACGCCGACGCGTACAAGGCGGCGCTGGAAGCCCAGACCGAGGGCTCGAGCGTGCAGCGTGAGCAGGCGGCGTTGATCGCGGGCCTGTCCGCCGCGGCGCTCAACAAGAACGACGAGGCGGAACGCATCCTGCGGCCGCTGACCAAGAGCAATGACCAGACAGTGTCGGGCAAGGCTTCGGCCCAGGTCGGGCTGATCGCGTACGAGGGCAACCGGCACGGCGAGGCGTCGGAGCTGCTGACCGATGCGAGCAACAAGCTGAGCGGCGACGAGGCGGCGCGGGCATCGCTCTACGGGGGCGATGCATTGCGGGCCCAGGGCCGCACGAGTGACGCCAAGGCGATGTACGAGAAGGCTCAGACGCAAGTGCAGAACGACAGCACGCTGAAGGTCCTGATCAGCGACCGCATCGCGGCGGTGACGGGCCTGAACAAGGCCGGTACCGGTGGGTTCACCGTGCAGCTCGGCGCCTTCGGCAGCTTCCAGCGGGCCCAGGTGCAGGCCGATCGGTATCGCGCTCGTGCTCAGGCGGCGGGCTTGGCGACGCCCCGGATCGTGCAGACCAAGAACTCGGCGGGTGCGCTGGTGTACGCGGTGCGTGTGGATCGATTCACGACCCGGCAGGCTGCCGACGCGGCCCGCACCAAGCTTGGCGCGGATGCTCGCGTGATGACGACGCAGGGTGAGTGATCGCACGCTCCGCGACGACGCGCAGCGTGCTCACGATTCGAGAATGACCGATGCCATCGCGACACCCGCGGCGTGGCTGATGCTGATGTGGGTGCGCCGCGTGCCGAGCTGGTCGGCGATTTCCTTGGCCTTGTTGTGGTAGCGAAGCGAGGGCATGCCCGAGGGCTCGTTCACGACCTCAACGTCGGTCCAGGCGATGCCGTCGCGCCAGCCGGTGCCGATGGCCTTGAGCCCGGCCTCCTTGGCGGCGAATCGGCCGGCGAAATGCTCCACGCGACGCTCGGTGCTGGCGTGGGCTGCGGCGGAGGCTCGCTCGGCCTCGGTGAAGACGCGGTGCAGGAAGCGGTCGGCGTGATCGGCGATCATCTCGCGGATGCGGTCGACGCTGGTGATGTCGATGCCGTGGCCGATGATCGCCATGGGTGGTCTCGTGGGTGATCTCGCTCAGTCCTTGGCCGCGGGCTTCTTCTTGGGTTTGTCGGCGGCGGGCTTCGCTGGCTTGCTCTCGCTGGTGCTCGCGGGCTTGCTTTCTGATTTGGTTTCTGACTTGGTTTCTGACTTGCTTTCAGATTTGCCTTCACTGGCGGGCTTGTCGGCCTCGGCACTCTTCTTGTACGAGTCCGAGCGATAGTCGGTGATGTAGAAGCCGCTGCCCTTGAACATGAGGGCGGCACCGGTGCCGATGAGGCGTTCCAGCTTGTTCTTGCCGCACTTGGGGCACTTCTTGAGCAGAGGAGCAGTCATGGACTGGAACTCCTCGAAGGCGTGATCGCAGGCGGTGCAGTGGTAGTCGTAGGTGGGCATGGGAGAGACCCTGAAAACTCAAAGCTCAAAGCAGGAAAGCTCAGATCGAGGCATGGCGTGAGGCGGAACGTCAGACGTTGGGCGCGACGCTGACCTTCGCGGGGCGGAGGACGCGTTCGCCGCCGCCGGCGGCTCCACCGGCGAGGGTGTAGCCGGCCTGAAAAGTTGCCACGACCTTGCCGGGGGCGATGCCCTCGGCCTGTTGCTGCAGGATCGCTTCGTGGATGCCGGGGACGAAGTCGTCGCCGGGCTTGGGGTTCACGATGCCGACGCCGTGGAGTTGCAGGACGCGGATGAGTTCTTCGCGGATGACCTTGACACCGCCGATGAGTTGCTCGGCGGTGACCTTGGTCGTGTCCTGCTGGAGCGCGAGGTCGAAGTGATCGAGCACGGTCACGACGCCGGTGACGACGCCGGCGACGCCGCTGGCCTTGGCGATCGACTCGTTCATGAGCGAACGCTTCTGATAGTTCTGAAAGTCGGCCATCGCTCGCAGCGCGCGGCTGTTGGCCTCAGCGAGGTCTTGCTCCAGCTTGGTCACCTTGGCCTGGAGCTCGCTCGAAACTCCACCCTCGATCGGCGCGGCGTCGGAGATGTCCCACTCGTGCTGGGGGATCTCGTTCGCGTCGTCGGACGGATTGCCCTGATTCTGGTCTGCGTTCGCGTTCATGGGCTTCTCACCACGCTTCCACTTGAACATGGGTCGCTCGTGCTTTCGTGTGCCGTTGATTGCTCCGGACAAAGACTCAGCCGTTCATCATGTCCTTCACCTTCTTCCAGAAGCCCTGCGTCTCGGGCAGCACGGCCTGATCCTCGCTGGCAGCGTACTCACGCAGGAGCTTCTCCTGCGCCTTGGTCATCTTCTTGGGCACTTCCACCCGCACGCCGACGATCAGGTCGCCCTTGCGGCCGCTGCGGAGGTTGGGCAGGCCCTCGTCCTCGATGCGGAACGCGGTGCCGGGCTGGGTGCCCTTCGGGATGACCAGTTTCGACTTGCCGTTGAGCGTCGGGACGTTGAGCTCGGCGCCGAGGGCGGCCTGCGCGAACGAGATGGGCATGTCGAGCACAAGATTGTCGTCGTCGCGCTGGAAGAGCTCGTGCTCCTTCACGCGGATGCCGACGTGCAGGTCGCCACGCATGCCTTCGCCGCCGGGCGCGATCTCCTGCGGCGGGGGCTCGCCCTCGCCGGCGACCCGCACCGCCTGGCCATCGCTCACGCCGGGCGGGATCTTGACGCTGATCTTCCGCTTCCGGGGGGTGCGCCCCTTGCCCTTGCAGGCGTCGCAGAAGTCCTTGATCACCTGCCCGCGTCCGCGACACGCGGGGCAGGCGGTGACCATGCGGAACATGCCGCCGAAGCCGGTCTGCTGGACCTTGCCCTGGCCGCCGCAGGTCGGGCACTTGATCGGGGCCGAGCCCTTCTTCGCGCCGCTGCCGTTGCAGGTGTCGCAGACATCGAGCCGCGTGAACTCAACATCGCGCTCGACGCCCTTGTCGACTTCTTCGAGCGAGAGCTCGACCTCGGTCTCGAGGTCGTAGCCGCGGGCGACTCGTCGGCCACCACCGCCGCCGAAGCCACCTTGTCCCCCGCCGCCCCCACCACCGAAGATGTCGTTGAACATCGAGAAGATGTCCTCGACGTTCATGCGGCTGAAGTCGTGGGCGGCGGGGCCCTGAGCCTGACGCAGGCCGTCGTGGCCGTATTGGTCGTAGAGCTTGCGCTTCTCGGGATCGGCGAGGACCTCGTACGCCGCGGCGGCCTCCTTGAACTTCGCCTCGGCCTCGGCGTCGCCGGGGTTGCGGTCCGGGTGGTACTTCATCGCCAGGCGGCGGTAGGAGCGTTTGATCTCCTCCGCGTCGGCGGTCTTTGCCACGCCAAGAACTTCGTAGTAGTCGCGGGTGGTGGGCATTAGGCGTCCAAGCTCTTCAAGGCGGCAATCTGCTCCGCGGACATGGATTCAAGGTCGAGCAACGTAAGGCCACCAGCGCGATTCACATGACAAGCGGCAGCCGGTCCAAACCTCTGCACGATCGATCTCGCCGCGTTCAGGCTGACGTAGTTCGGCGAAACGTCTTGGCTGGGAGCGTTATTGGATTCTGGGCAATCTTCCCACCCGCATCTCGCACAGATGTCGTACTTCTCCACCGAATCCAGCGAATACTCTGAACAGCAAAGGCACTGGTATTTCTTGGAGGATGGCCGAGTCAGATCTTCTTTGAATGGACGGACACTCGAACTCCCATGAGCTGAACTCGAAGGGATGAGCGCTCGCCCCTGCTGATAGTGACGATGATCGACAGCGGTGGTAAACAGGTCTTCGCGTTTGTGATGCCTGTCCGATTTGAGCAATCCAAGACGCCTGTTGCTCGCCGCCGCCGACTCGTTCATCACGTAAGCCGACAGAATGCCTGTCGCGTTATTCGACCGAACCCACGACTCCGCTGCACCAAGGTCAGACCATACACCAGACGGAAACACTCCCTTCGCTCCGTCTGCATGGAAGAGCCACACGAGTGGCTCGCCAACGAAACGAGTTGGTGATGCTCCGTGTTCCAAATCGAGCCCGTGCGCTTTCACGACCGGGCTCGGAAGTTTGTGTGCTGCACTAGTGCCAAGTGCCTAGTGCCCAGTGCCTAACACTCAAGCCGTCGCGCCGGTTTCGACGGCCGTGTCTTCCTTGAGGTCGGTGATCAGCACGTCCGTGGTGAGCATCAGGCCCGCGACGCTGGCCGCGTTGATGAGCGCGGTCTTCGCGACGAGGGCGGGGTCGATGATGCCGGCCTTGACTAGGTCGGTGTACTCGCCGGTGGCGGCGTTGAAGCCGAACGAGGCGCCGCCCTTGCCGCCTTCCTTGACCTTCTCGACGACGAGGTCGCCATCGAAGCCGGCGTTCTCGGCGATCTGCATCGCGCAGGCCTCGACCGCCTTGGCGACGATGTCGAAGCCGATCTTCTCATCGCCCTTGGCCTTGGACGCGCCCTTGAGGATCGCGTCCTGAGCACGGAGCAGCGCGACGCCGCCGCCGGGCACGTAGCCCTCCTTGGCCGCGGCGCGGGTGGCGTGCAGGGCGTCGTCGACGAGGTCCTTGGTGGACTTCATCGCGATCTCGGTGGCGCCGCCGACGTTGATGATGGCCACGCCGCTGGTGAGCTTGGCGAGTCGCTCCATCAGCTTCTCGCGGTCGTAGTCGCTGGTGGACTTGTCGTGCTGGCTCTTGATCTGAGCGGCACGGGCCTGGATGTCGGACTTCTTGCCCGCACCCTCGATGATCGTCGTGTCGTCCTTGGTGATGACGATCTTCTTGGCGCGGCCCAGTTCGTTGAGCTCGACGCTCTCGAGCGAGCGGCCGAGGTCCTCGGCGATGAACGTGCCGCCGGTCAGCACGGCGATGTCGCCGAGCATGGCCTTGCGACGATCACCGAAGCCCGGGGCCTTGACGGCGGCGATCTTCAGCGTGCCGCGGAGACGATTGACGACCAGCGTCGCGAGGGCCTCGTTCTCGACCTCCTCGGCGATGAGCAGGATCGGCTTGCCGGTGGCGACGGTCTTGTTGAGCAGCGGGAGCAGATCGGGCAGGTTGCTGATCTTCTTCTCGTAGATGAGGATGTACGCGTCCTCGAGCACGCACTCGCCGGTCTTGGGATCGGTCATGAAGTAGGGCGAGAGGTAGCCCTTGTCGAACTGCATGCCCTCGACATAGTCGAGCGTGGTGGTCGCGCTCTTGCCTTCCTCGACCTCGACAACGCCCTCGGCGCCGACGCGGTCGATGGCCTCGGCGATCAGGTCGCCGACGCTGGCGTCGTGATTGGCCGAGACGGTGGCGATCTTCTTGTAGTCCTCACGACCCTTGCACTTGATGGCGATGGAGTCGATGTAGTCGGCGGCGGCGTGGGCGGCGTTGTTGATGCCGCGCTGCAGCAGGACGGGGTTGGCGCCGGCGGTGACGTGGCGCAGACCTTCGGTGAAGATGGCCTGGGCGAGCACGGTGGCGGCGGTGGTGCCGTCGCCGGCTTTGTCGGCGGTCTTCTTGGCGACCTCGTTCACCATCTTCGCGCCCATCGACTGGAACGGCGCGGGGAGCGAGATCTCCTTGGAGACGGAGACGCCGTCCTTGGTGACGTGGGGTCCGCCGTAGGTCTTCTCGATGACGACGTGGCGACCCGAGGGGCCCATCGTGCACTTCACCGCGTCGGCCAGGGCGTCGACGCCCTTTTTCATCTCGACGAGGGCCGAGTCGGAGAAAATCAGTTGCTTGGTTGCCATGGTTGGTTTCTCTCAAAGGGCCAAAGTGCCAAAGGGCCACATGGCCAAACTTGTGCTATCTGCGCGTCTTCCCATCTGGCCATTTGGAGGTCTGGCCATTTGGCGATTTGATCAGCCCTCGATCACGCCGAGCAGCTCGCTCTCGCGGAGGATGAGGTGCTTCACGCCCTTGATCTCGACTTCGGTGCCCGCGTACTTGCCGTAGACGACGGTGTCGCCCTTGGAGACGCTCATCTCGGCCCGCTTGCCGTTCTCGAGGCGCTTGCCGGGGCCGGTGGCGATGACCTCGCCCTTGACCGGCTTTTCCTTGGAGGCTTCGGGGAGGTAGATGCCCGAGGCGGTCTTGGTCTCGGCCTCGATGGGCTTGACGAGCACGCGGTCTTCGAGGGGTTTCACGGCCATTTCAAATCTCCTTCTCGTGGACTAAATCGTGGACTTGGTTTGCACGGACGCGTGCGTCCGTGTGGTAACGATCGAAACTACGCACGGGCGCGGATCGCGTGAAGCTCCGCGCGGATGGACTCGAGCAATCCCCGGTCACGCTCCGGGTTGAACTTGGACTGGGTGTCGGCGTCGCTGCCGGGCTTGGGCATCTGGCCCCACACCGGTGCCTTCGGATCCGGGTCGCTCTCGCGGCGCGGGAAGACGTGCCAGTGGAGGTGATGCACCAGGTTGCCGAGCGACTCGTAATTGAGCTTGAACGCGCCAGTGGCCTTGCGAACCGCCTCGGCGAGCTGGCTCATCTCTTCGAGGAAGCGAACGCGGGTGGGCTTGGGGAGTTCGTCGAGCTCGGTCGCCGGGGTCTTGCAGAGAAGAAGCGAATAGCCGCGGAAGAACTGCGAGTCTCCCAGAACCGCGAAGCCGGTGTCGAGCTCGGCGATCACGGACGGATGCTTCCCCTCGCGGATGGCCGCGAGGCGGTTGCAGATGTCGCAGTTGGTCTGGTGGGTGGCCATAGGAGTTACGCCGTGGGCGCCTCCGCGGCCTTTTCCCGACGCTTGGCGAGGATGAACTCGACCGCGACGGGAATCAGGCTGATCACGATGATGGCGACCACCACCATCTCGAAGTGCTTCTTCACCCAATCGATGTTGCCAAAGAAGTAGCCGATGCTGGTGCAGATGCCGACCCAGAGGATCGCGCCGCCGATGTTGAAGGCGATGAAGCGGGGGAAGTTCATGGCACCCGCCCCGGCGACGAAGGGGCAGAAGGTGCGGACGATCGGGACGAACTGGCCGAGCACCACGGCCTTGCCGCCGTAGCGTTCGTAGAACTCGTGGGCGCGATTGAGGTGCTTTTTGTTGAGCAGGCGTTCGAGCAGCGAGCCGCCGCCCTCGCGAGAGAAGACTCTGGGCCCGATGAAGCGCCCGATCCAGTAGTTGCTGGTGTTGCCCAGCACCGCGGCCGTGAAGAGCACCGCGGCCGCGACGAACGGGTTCATCGACCCGCGTGCCGCCACCGCGCCCACCGTGAAGAGCAGCGAATCGCCGGGCAGGAAGGGCGTGACGACGAGACCGGTCTCGCAGAAGACGATCGCGAAGAGCAGCGCGTAGACCCCCGTGCCGTGCGCCTGGATGAACTGATCCAGGAACCCGGGGAGGTCTTTGAAGATGTGGAGGAGTTGGTCCATCACACCGACGCGCCATCGCGATCACCTGTTGCTCAGAACCCCATCCCGCCCATGCCACCCATGCCGCCCATTCCACCCATGCCCGGCATGCCGCCGCCGCCACCGGCCGGGGCTGCTTCCTTGGGCTCGGGCTTGCTGGTGACGATGCAGTCGCTGGCGAGCAGCATGGTCGCCACGCTCGCAGCGTTCTGCAGCGCGGAGCGGTCCACCTTCGCAGGGGTGATCACGCCGTCGGCGATGAGGTCGCCGTACTCGCCGGTGAGGGCGTTGAAGCCGAAGTTCTGCTTCGTGCCTTCGGCGACCTTCTGAACGACGACGGTGCCCTTGAAGCCGGCGTTGTCGGCGATGGTCTGCAGCGGCACCGCGATGGCGGTGAAGACCGTGCGCAGGCCCGCGGCGAAGTCGAACGCGAAACGGCCGACGTCCTGGACGTCCTTCTCGTCGCCCGCGCCGGGCTTGCCGAAGACGGCCTTGTATTCCTTGATCGCCTCGATCGCCTTGCGGGCGCGGATGAACGAGACGCCGCCGCCCGGGACGATGCCCTCGGCGACCGCAGCGCGGGTCGCGTGCAGCGCATCCTCGATGCGGGCCTTCTTCTCCTTCAGCTCGGCCTCGCTGGCCGCGCCGACCTTGATCTGGGCAACGCCGCCGGCGAGCTTGGCGAGACGCTCCTGGAGCTTCTCGCGGTCGTAGTCGCTGGTGGTCTTCTCGATCTCGGCGCGGATCTGGGCGATGCGGGCCTGGATGTCCTTGGTGTTGCCGGCGCCCTCGATGATGGTGGTGTTGTCGGCGTCGACCTCGAGCTTCTTGGCCATGCCGAGCTGCTTGAGCTCGATCTTGTCGAGCTCGATGCCCAGGTCCTTCATCACCGCGGTGGCGCCGGTGAGGATGGCGATGTCCTCGAGCATGGCCTTGCGGCGGTCGCCGTAGCCGGGGGCCTTGACGGCGCAGACGTTGAGCGTGCCGCGGAGCTTGTTGATGACGAGCGTGCTGAGGGCCTCGCCGGTCACGTCCTCGGCGATGATGAGCAGCGGCTTCTTGGCCTGCATCACCTTCTCAAGCAGGGGGACGAGCTTGCTGACGCTGTCGATCTTGTCCTCGTGGATGAGCACGAGGGCCTTGTCGAACTCGACCTTCATGCTGTCGGCGTCGGTGACGAAGTTGGGGCTGAGGTAGCCGCGGTCGAACTGCATGCCCTCGACGACCGTGACCTCGGTGTCGATGTTCTTGCCTTCCTCGACGGTGATGACGCCGTCCTTGCCGACCTTCTCGAAGGCGTCGGCCATGATCTTGCCGATCTCCTGGTCGTTGTTGGCGCTGATGGCGGCGACGTTCTGGATGTCGCTCTTGCCCTTCACCGGGGTGGCCATGTCGTCGATCGCCTTGCTGGCGACCTCGACGGCGGCCTTCATGCCGCGGATGAGGGCGTTGGCGTCAACGCCGGCGGCGATGTGGCGGAGACCTTCCTTGAAGAGGGCCTCGGCGAGGACGGTGGCGGTGGTCGTGCCGTCGCCCGCGTCGTCGGAGGTCTTGGAGGCGGCCTGCTTGACGAGCATGGCACCCATGTTCTCGGCTTTGTTCTTGAGCTCGATCTCTTCGGCGACGCTCACGCCGTCCTTGGTGACGGTCGGACCGCCCCAGGACTTGTCGAGGACGGCGTTGCGACCGCGGGGCCCGAGGGTGGCCTTGACGGCCTTGGCGAGCTTCTCCACACCGGCGAGCAGGGCCTGACGAGCATCGGCATCGAAAACGAGTTCTTTGGCAGCCATCGGTCTCTCCGAAATGAGATGAACGGGTTTGGTAGCTGTGAGGAAAATCCGGCAGCGCGGCAATGATGCCGCGACAGGGCGAGGGCAAGGGGCGTGCCAGAAGCAGAGATGATGGATCGCACTTGACGCCGGCCTCTCGTGCCCAGCACCCACGGCTTTGGGGATTTGGAAGGGGTGCAGCGGCCGAAAGACGGGCTAGGGCGCCGCGTGGTTGTCACAGCCAAGGCACGGAGCGGAGACCCGCTGCCGAAGTGGCAGGGAGCGAGCAAAGCCCCACGGCTCCGGCCATCCGAGCACAGGGGTTGGAGCGCTTCGAAGGAGGGCTGTGACCGGAGGGCGAAGGTTGGAGCAGGAGGCGGGCGGGCGGGCGCGGGCTGCTCTCATGCCCTGCATTCACATCAGGCTCCCACCCTTTGGTCCTGACTTCCGATCCGCTCGTGAGGGCTTGGTCCTGAGAGGACGGCCACAGGTGCTCGTGATGCCGCAATGGTGCTGACTTTCGCCCGGCGGGCGGAAGAAAGCCGCGTGGTCGTCGGTTCCGATTGGCTTGACCAAAAGAAAAGGACCGGCCGGAGGCCGGTCCCACTGGTGCTTGTTCGCGAGAACCTGATCCCCTGCTCACACCTCGAGCAACAGCCGCTGCGGGTCCTCGATGCACTGCTTGATGCGCACCAGGAACTGCACGGCCTCCGCACCGTCGATGATGCGGTGGTCGTAGGAGAGTGCGAGGTACATCATCGGGCGGATCGCGATCTGGCCGCTGGCGGCGGGGTATTCGACCGGGCGGTTCTTGATCGCGTGCATGCCGAGGATGGCGGATTGCGGCGAGTTCAGGATCGGCGTGCTCATGAGGCTGCCGAAGACGCCGCCGTTGGTTATGGTGAACGTGCCTCCCTGCATCTCGTCGAGGCCGAGCTTGCCGTCGCGGCCGCGGGTGGCGAGGTCCTTGATGCCGGCCTCGACCTGGGCGACGCTGCGGCTCTCACAGTTGCGGAGCACGGGGACCACGAGGCCCTTGGGCGTGCTGACCGCAACGGCGATGTCGCACGAGGCGTGCTTCTCGATCATGAGAGCGCCGCCCTCTTCGACGATCGAGGCATTCACGAGCGGGAAGGCCTTGAGCGCCGACACGGCGGCCTTGACGAAGAAGCCCATGAACCCGAGGCCCACGCCGTGCTTCTTCTCGAAGTCTTCCTTGTAGGTCTTGCGGAGGGCCATCACCTCGCCCATGTCCACCTCGTTGAAGGTGGTGAGCATGGCGGCGGTGTGCTGAGCCTGCACCAGGCGCTGCGCGATGCGCTGGCGGATGGGTGTCATCTTCTCGCGGGTGGCGCCCGAAGGGGCCGGGCCGGCGGGCGCCGAAACGCGTGCCGCGCCGTTGCTGGCGGGAGCGCCCGCGGCCACGCCCGAGTTGCGGGCCTGGACAAACGCAAGCACGTCCTGCTCGCGGATGCGGCCGCCGCCGCCGGTGGCGACGACTCGTGAGAGATCGACGTTGTGCTCCTCCGCGAGCTTCTTGGCGAGGGGCGTGGCGTGGACTTCGGTGGCAGCGGCTGCGGGTGCGACCACGGGAACAGTCGCGGGCTTGGGCGCAGACGGCGCTGGTGCCGGCTGAGCGGGCTTCGCGGCGGGAGCCGCAGCGGGCGCGGGCGTCGGAGCCGGCGCAGCGGGCTTGCTCGGGGCAGCGCCGGCCTCGATCGCGCCGACGACCTGACCCACGTTCACCGTGTCGCCCTCGCCGGCCATCCGCTTCAAGACGCCGGCCTCGGGAGCGAGGATGGGCATGGTGACCTTGTCGGTCTCGAGGTCGAGCAGCTCCTCGTCACGGTTGACGAAGTCGCCGTCTTTCTTGTGCCACTTGGAGAGGACGCCGGTGGTGATCGACTCGGCGATGCTCGGGATGGTGATGTTGGTGGGCATGGTTGTCCGGGTGTTATCGGCTCGAAAACGCCGGAAGTCTTGCGGAAGTAACGGAGCCTGTACGGGTACGGCCTACCGCTTCCCCGAAACCGCCTTCGACTCGCTCTTTGCTGCGGGCTTGGGCTCGGCCTTTGGTGCGTCCTTGGCATCCTTCTTCGGCGGGGCCTTCCCCACTGCCGCCTCCAGGATGTCCTCCTGCTCGTGCTTGTGCACGTGCTTGCTGCCCACCGCCGGGCTCGCGCTCGCGGGGCGGCCGATGTAGGGCAGATCGAAGCCGAGCGTCGCCTGCACGGCGTCGCGGACGAAGAGGTACGCACCCATGTTCCGCGGCTCTTCCTGCACCCAGGTCCGCTTGGCGGACTTGGGGTACGAGTCGAGCACGCCCTTGAGCGCCGCGGCGTTGAGCGGATAGAACTGCTCGAGCCGCACGATTGCAACGTCGTTCTTCGCCAGTTCGTCGCGGCGCTCGGCGAGCTCCCAGTACAGCTTGCCCGAGCACAGAAGCACGTTCTTGACGCCCTTCCTGTCGAGGAACTTACTCGAGCTCTCGGTCTTCACGCCAACCGTGGGCGCGAAGCGCGGGTCGTCGATCACTTCCTGGAACCGCCCGTTGACAAGCTCCTCGACCCGGCTGGTCTCCTTGCGGAGCAGGCTCTTGGGGCTCATCACGATCAGCGGCTTGCGGAAGTTGCGGCGCACCTGACGACGCAGCGCGTGGAAGATTTGCGCGCCGGTGCTCGGGTTGATCACCTGCATGTTGTCGTCGGCGCACGACTGGAGGAATCGCTCGAGGCGTCCCGAGGAGTGCTCGGGGCCTGCGCCCTCGTAGCCGTGCGGCAGGAGCAGCACCAGGCCCGACCAGCGGTCCCACTTCTGCTCGCTGCTGCACAGGTACTGATCGATGATGACCTGAGCGCCGTTCACGAAGTCGCCGAACTGGCCTTCCCAGCAGACGAGCATGTTCGGGTCAGCCAGCGAGTAGCCGTAGTCGAAGCCCATCACGCTGACTTCCGACAGCGGGCTGTCGTAGACGCAGAACTTGGCCTGGAGGGGCTTGCCATCCGGGCCGGGCGTGCCGATCTCCTTGCCCTTCCCGGGCTCGCCGATCTCACGCATGTTGTTGAGCGGGGTGTACGCCTGACCGGTGACGGCGTCGCGGAGCACCGCGTGGCGCTGCGTGAACGTGCCGCGGCGGCAGTCCTGACCGGACAGTCGCACCGGATGACCCTCCAGCAGCAGCGTGCCGAAGGCGAGGATCTCGGCATCGGCGTACGAGATCACGCCCTTGATGGGCAGGTTCGCGCGGCCTTCCAAGAGCGACTTGAGCTTGGGGTTGACGTTGAAGCCTTCGGGCACGCGGCCGAGCGCGCTACAGACCTCGGCGAGCAGGTCCGTGCTCACGCCCGTCTTCACCGGGTCGTGCACGTAGTCGGCACCCATGCCCTTCCAGCGCGCCGAACCGGCGTCGATCGTCGGGTCGTGGGCCTTGCGTTTCGCCGCGGCCTGGGCCGCGTCGAGCTCGGATTCGAGCTGGGCGGACAGCGCCTTGAAGTCCTCGGCGCTCACGACGCCCTCGGCCTGCATCTCCTCAGCGTACTCGGTGAGGATGCTCTTCTTGGCCTTGATGAGCGACGCGAGCGTCGGCTGGGTGAAGCTCTGCTCGTCCTGCTCGTTGTGGCCGTACTTGCGGTAGCAGACCAGATCGATGAAGACGTCCTTGCGGAAGACCTGGCGGTACTCGATCGCCAGTTCGGCGACGGTCAACAGCGCGTCGGGGTCCTCGGCGTTCACGTGGAACACGGGAGCGTCGATCATCTTCGCCACGTCGGTGCAGTAGCGGCTGGAGCGCGAGTCCTCGGGGATCGTGGTGAACCCGATGAGGTTGTTGATGACAATGTGCACCGTGCCGCCGGTGGTGTAGCCCTCGAGCTGGCTGAAGTTCAGGCACTCCGCGACCATGCCCTGCCCGGCGACGGCGGCATCGCCGTGGATGAGCAGCGGGATCACGCGCCGGCGCTCGGTGTCGCCACGGAGGCGCTGCTTAGCGCGGGTGCGGCCCTCGACCACCGGGTTCACGCTCTCGAGGTGGCTGGGGTTGCTCGCCATCGCGAGATGGAGGCTGCGGCCGTTGCGGAACTTCCGCTCGCCGCTGTAGCCGCGGTGGTACTTCACGTCGCCGCCGCCGTCGGCGAATCCCTCGTCCCAGTTGTCCTCGAACTCGGTGAAGATCTGCTGGTAGGACTTCCCCATGATGGTGTTGAGAACGTTGAGGCGGCCGCGGTGGGCCATGCCGATCACGACCTCTTCGACGCCGACAGTCGTGGCGTGCTCGAGCAGGCGATCAAGCATGGGGATGAGCGACTCGGCGCCCTCCAGGCTGAAGCGCTTGTCGGTCGGATAGCGCTTCTGGATGAAGCGCTCGAAGCCCTCGGACTTGCTGAGCAGGTCGAGGATGCGGAGCTTTTCGTCCTTGGCCGGTTCGCGCGTGCCGCGGACGGCCTCGAACTTGTGCAGGAACCACTCGCGCTCGCGGGCGTCGTGGATGTGCAGGAACTCGATGCCCACCGTGCGGCAATAGGTCGCCTCGAGGTGGTCGACCAGTTCGCCGAGCGTCGTCTGTGAACCTTCGACGCCCGTCAGCGAGATGTCGACGCGCTGTGAACGGTCGGCGTCGGAGAGGCCGTGGAAGGAGAGCGAGAGCGATTCCGGACGCGGCGGCGGACGCCCGAACGGATCGAGATTCGCCCCCAGATGCCCGAGCTTGCGGTACGCCGAGACCAGTGCGTCGACCGCGGCCTGAAACCGCGAGGCCTCGCCGGTCATGGGGACGCGAGCCCCCTGGCTGATGACCATCGACCCGGCGGCGGGCTCCTGCAGCCCTCCCAAGCCCGTGCCGCCGGCGAGGTCAAAGCCCATGAAGAAGGACTTGAGGTCCGCGGGAACCGAGTTGGGATCGGCCTTGTACTGTTGGTACTGGGCGTCGAGGTACTCACCCTGCCAGCCGTTGAGCGAGTTCGCGTCGGGCGAAAGCTGGAGCGAGCGGGGTGAACAGTGCGGTTGATGGTGGCCTGTGGCGCTCATCGCGACACCTTGTGTGCGTGGAAGTGACGGAAGAACCCGCGGCTAAGCCGCGTCGCGCCCGGACCCGAACATTCCCTTGATCGGGTGCCGCCGGGAGCGGGCGAATGGTAGGAGGAGAGGGGGAAGAAGCGAGCGGAAACGAGTCAGGGGAAAGGTGCCAGTTCTGAGGGGTGAGGGGACGATGCGGCGGGAAAGCCCCCCGCCCCCCGTGCCCGGACATTGGGGCTTGCTCCCCCACTTTCACACTCTGCAGTGCCCCGAATACGCTCCCGCGTGCAGGCGACCCCTTCCACTTCACGCCGCGTGGTGCTGCTTTTGCACGAGGGTCATGGTGCGACCCACATCGATTTCTTGATCGAGCGCGATGGCGGGCCTTTGGTGACGTTTCGCGCGCCGGTGGGCTTGTCGCTGCTGCTCGAGGACGGGCGTGAAGCGGCGTTCGATGCGGAGCGGCTGCCTGAGCATCGCCGCGTGTATCTCGACTACGAGGGCCCGATTTCGAACAACCGCGGTAGCGTCCGCCATGTCGCGACTCTGCTGCTGGACTCGTTCTCCGAATCTCCGACCGGACTCACGCTCCGGGTTTCTGAGCCCCCCTCGTCCCCCGGTCTGCGCCGGTCCGTTTCGACCTGGTCCGCGAGCCTGATTTCCGGCGGGTTGTGGCGGTTCGCCGGTCGTGGTAGGCTGGAATAGCTCCTAGGGGATCGGGGAGGCGGACGCGGGCGTGCCGCGGTCGCGCCGGGTGCGGTGTCATCAACTCAGGGGTTTGCCATGGACCGTGGAACAATTTTCGCCGGACCACAACGCTCGCCCGAGGGCCTGCCGCCGATCGGACAGAACACCAACGTCTTTCGCCCGGGTCAGGGCATGCAGCCTGCGCCTGCACCGGCAGCGGCGCCGATCGCGCCGGGGTCGTCGACCGGGCACCTGCCCGACGGGCCCGAGGTGAAGCCGAAGATCCAGGCGTTCGAGAAATCAAACTCCATCGGCCGCACCGAGGACTCGTGGAAGCGCGGGACCAACAAGACCGGCGTCGGCGCGACGCACGTCAAGAGCTTCCACGCCAAGCTCACGGGCGAATCGCTGGAGTTCCTCGACAAGCAGATCAACGAGTGGCTCGACGCCCACCCGGACCACGAGGTGAAGTTCTCGACCGCGACCGTCGGTGAATGGACCGGAAAGTTGCGGGAGCCGAACCTGATCGTCCAGGTCTGGGTGTGAGGCCGCGGCAAGAGCGCAACGCAGCGATGGGCGCGTCCGAAGCTGCGCAAGGCGGGGCGGCCATGAGCGCTTGAACGTTCTCCGTGGCCTTCGTCACACGCGTTCCAGCACGAGGGCTGTCTGATCGTCGTTGGGTTTCGCGTTGCCGATGTGCGCCCGGATCGCATCGTCGAGTGTGCGCAGGACCATGTCGGGTTCAGCGGGAGGCTTGGGTGACGCCTCAACGGCACGGGCCACCCGAGGGACGCCGAAGAGCTCGCTCCTGGGCGACATCGCTTCGCTGATGCCATCGGTGTAGAGCAGCACGCGCTCGCCGGGGGCGAACCTCCGCGCGGTCACGCTCGAGCCGATGGCGTCGAGGATTCCCAGCGGCGGGCCGCCGTCGATCTCCACTTCGCGCACGCCATCATCGCCATGCACCAGCGGCGGCGGATGACCCGCGCCCGCGAACTCGAGCGTCCCGGAGTTCGCGTCGTACACGCCCGCGAGCGCGGTGACGAACGAACTTCCGATCCGTCGAGCAAACAAGCGTCGATTCAGTTCTTCGAGCAGCCGATCCGGCGACGGGAGCTCCGCCATGTTCCGCAGCACCGTGTGCAGCATGGACACAACGACCGCCGCGGACGGGCCGTGCCCGGAGGCGTCGGCGATCAGAAAGCCGAAGCGGTTGGTGTTACCGGCAGGATCGGGGAAGACGTCGTAGTAATCACCACCGGCGCGGTCGAACGTCGCGTACGCCGCGGCGACCTTCACGCCCGGGATCTGAGGCACTTCCTGCGGCAGGAGGCTCCGCTGGATCTCGGCGATCTGATCGATCTCGGCCTGGATGTACGCGGTCGCCTCGCGGAGACTCTTGGCGATGTTCAGGTTGCGGATCACCACACCCACGAGATTCGCCTGCAGCACCACGGTCTCGAGCAGTTCCATCGTCCACCGATCCTGCGGCGTGTCCATCAGGATCAGATGGTCGGCGGGCTGCGACTTCTCGGGCAGGGGCGTCGAGACGAGCGATCGGTATCCGCGAGTCCACTCGCCAAAGACACTGTCGGGTGCACCGTCCAGTCGCGCCATCTGCGGCGAGTCGTGCGAGGTGATCAGCCCGATCAAGCCGCCGGTGTGCAACGGAGCCGCGTTCACCTGACCTTCGTGCACGACTGGCGGAACGAGTTCAACGCCCTCGGGCGTGCGCCAACGCGTGATGCGGTAGGAGCCCGGAGGGCAGTCGCGTGTCCGCGCCATCACCATGCACGAACGCCCACGGATGCGTCCCATCGCCTCGGCGAACTCGTTGATGATGCCGTGGTCGTGGGTTTGATTGAACAGCTTGTGCGTGAGATTGAGCAGCAGCGGCAGACGCTGATTGCCCGCCAACTCGGCCAGACGGACACCCGGCATCGCGTCGGCGTTGGCATAGGTCGGCGTTGGAATCGGCTCGGCGGGCAAGGGAAACTTCTCCGGCCGCGGCACCGTAAACTGCCGAGGGAAAGGTCGGGACGCGTCGCAGTGTATTCGAGGCCGGAGACGCATCCGATTCCTCACTTCCCCTGATAACCGCCCCTTCCGTTCTGCCCCACTGCTCCACTGCTCCACTTCCCCACTGCACCCATGTCCACCCAATACCAACAACTCTGCTCTCTCGTCCGCCGCTCCGGCGTGCTCGGTTCCATCGGCGCTCTGGTCTCTTGGGACCAGGAGACGTACATGCCGCCCGCCGGCGCGGCGTTCCGCGCCGAGCAGCTCGGCCTGATCGCCGAGCTGCACCACAAGCACGCGACGGACCCGAAGATCGGCGACCTCATTGCCGCGTGCGAGGCCGACAAGGCGCTGCTCGCCAACGAGACCATCGCCGCCAACATCCGCGAGCTGCGTCGTGACTACGACCGGATGACCAAACTCCCGACGAGCCTCGTCTCCGAGCTCGCGACGACGACAAGCCAGGCGCAGGAAGCCTGGAAGCACGCCCGCCAGAACAGCGACTTCGCGGCGTTCGTCCCAAAACTCGAACGCGTCTTCGAACTCACGCGCCAGAAGGCCGACTGCTACGGCATTCCCGCCGGCGGCGAACGCTACGACGCGCTGCTCGACGAGTACGAACCCGGGGCGAGCGCCAAGGAGATCGAGGCCACATTCACGCCGCTGCGCGCGAAGCTCGCGGCGCTGATCCACAGCGTCGCGGCGTCCGGCAAGAAGCCCGACACGTCGATCCTGTCGGCCCAGATCCCCGCCGACAAGCAGCACGCGTTCGGGCAGATGATCCTGAAGGCGATCACGTTCGACCTCGAGGCGGGTCGCCTCGACGTCACCACGCATCCCTTCTGCAGCGGCGTCGCGCCGGGCGATACCCGCCTCACCACCCGCTACCGCGACGAGAAGTTCACCGACGCGCTCTACGGCACCCTGCACGAGGCCGGCCACGGCCTGTACGAGCAGGGTCTCCCTAAGGCCGGCTCTCCGGAAGGCTTGTTCGGTCAGCCCCTCAGCGAGGCGATCTCGCTCGGCATCCACGAGAGCCAGAGCCGCATGTGGGAGAACTTGGTTGGGCGCAGCCGCGAGTTCTGGGTGTGGGCCCTGCCGCACGCCAAGCAGTACTTCGGCGCTGCGATGGCCAACGTGACGCCCGACACAATGTTTGCGGCAGTGAACACGACGACACCGAGCCTGATCCGCGTCGAGGCCGACGAAGGCACGTACAACATGCACGTCATGGTGCGCTTCGAGCTCGAGCGTGCCCTGCTCTCGGGCGCGATGAAAGTGAAGGACGTACCCGGCGAGTGGAACCGTCGCTATAAGGACTACCTGGGCATTGACGTGCCCGACGACCGGCGCGGCTGCCTGCAGGACGTGCACTGGTCCGCGGGGCTCATCGGCTACTTCCCGACGTACACGCTGGGCAACCTCTATGCCGCGCAGTTCTGGGAG
This sequence comes from Phycisphaerales bacterium, assembly GCA_019744815.1. Taxonomy (GTDB): domain Bacteria; phylum Planctomycetota; class Phycisphaerae; order Phycisphaerales; family UBA1924; genus JAFEBO01. The sequence goes on along the minus strand of JAIEUA010000003.1, from coordinate 271,346 downwards.
ACGATCGAGCAGGAGATCCCGGACGTGAAGGCCAAGATCAGCCGCGGCGAGTTCGCGCCGCTGCGCGAGTGGCTCCGGACCAAGATCCACGCCCACGGCAAGCGCTACCGCGCGGCCGATCTGTGCAAACGCATCACGGGCAAGCCGCTCAGCGCCGATCCGCTGCTGCGCTACCTCGGCACCAAGGCCAAGGCCGTTTACGGCGTGTGACCGCTCACTGCCCCCGCGGCTTCTCGAGCAGCAGGTACAAGACGTCGTCCGTGAACGGCGTGTTGTCGGTCAACCCGATGTGATCCTCGGGCAGGAACCGCACGCTGGTCCAGCGGAGCGGCGAGCGCAATCGCGGCGACCAACGGCCATCGAGCCGCTCGTCCAGCAACGCACTCGCACGCGTCACGGTGCCGTCGCCCGGTGTGGTCTCACGCACACGCACCCGACCGGTGCCGGCGTTCGCCTCGAGCACCGCGGGCGTCTTCACCGCGTCGCCCGCGATCAAGTGCATCTCCAACCCCTTGGGAGTCGTGGCGGGTGCATCGAGTGCCTGATGCAACTGCCTCGCCTTGCGGAGACACTTCTCAAGATGATCAATCGCGATCGCGCGGCGTTGATCGTCGTCCACACCCGGCAGCATCCACGCCAGCGTGCGATCGGGCTTGGGCGATGCCAGTCCCCAGCCGTACTTCTTCCAAGTCTCGACGTCGAACAGATCGCCCACCGGTTCGCCTGTCGCGGCGTCGACCACCGTCCCGTGCCGCGAACGGGTCATGAGTTGATAGATCGAGGGCATGGTGCCGAGGATCGCTGGCCCGTACGTCGGCGTGAGCGACGAGTAGTTCACGCCGTCGATCAACTGCTTGAGCGAGAGCACCGACCCCGCGCTGGGCGTTCCGACGATGATGACCTGCTCGACGTTTGCCGCGCCCGCCCAGGTCACACGCGGCACGCTGTCGTCATCGGGAAGCGGGTCCTTCCCGTACTTGAGGTAGTAGAGCGCGACCAGCCCGCCCATGGAGTGCGCGACGATATCCACCTTGGCCCGCGTGCCGTCCTGACGCTGGCGGCTCGCGAAGTCGGAGACGTGACCGATGAGTTCGTCCAGACGTGCCGCGTTCTCGGAGATGTCGCGCCGCCAGTCGTAGTCGAACTGGTAGCAGGTCGTGTGCAGGCCCGCGTAGTCCACGCCGCTGGCGCCCCCGCCTCCCCCACTACGCCCCCCACGCCCCCCATCGCCAGCCCGCCTCATCTTCGCCGCGAGGATGTCGCGGTCCACGTACCGGCCGGCCTCGAGCGAGCGGATGATGCCTTTGTATGGCTCGAGCGCCGCGATCCGGACCACGCCGACGTCGGCTTCGAGCGTTTCGAGCACGCCGTCGGGCTTCACATCGTCCGTGAGTTTGGACAGCGGCACGCCGGGCTGCATCGGCAGGGAAAAAACCCGAGCCCCCTCCGGAAAGTCGGTGTCGATCGCGCCGTGCACGAACGCCCCCCAGACGACCCGGCCGGTCGACTCCTCCACGAGAGTGCTGCCCAGAATGCCAGGAATGACGATGACAGGATTCCGATCAGCGCCGATGGTCTGAGCCGATCGGTTGTAGATCGCCGCGATATCCGCCCTCGCCTCTGGGCCCGCGGCACAACCGGTCAGCATCGAGAGAAGAAGGAGCACGCCACACCATGCCGCAGGCCACACAGCCCGAACGGGTGATCTCGCTTCCGACGCTGCAGGGTGACGGTATGAAGCGGTCCTCATTCCTCGAAATGATGCCGGCAACGTCCGCATGTGTCGCTGCCAAGGCCAACGCGACCCAACAATCGGGCGTGGAAGCCATCTCCGTCTTCGACATCTTCAAGATCGGCGTCGGACCATCGAGCAGCCACACCATGGGACCGTGGCGGGCGACCCAGCGATTCCTGAAGTCCGTGGACGCACGCGTGGGGCTGGCGAATGTGGAGCGGGTGCAGATCGACCTCTTCGGCTCGCTCGCCAAGACCGGCAAAGGCCACGGCACCGACCTCGCCGTCGTGCTCGCGCTCGCGGGCGAAGACCCGGTGACGTGCAAGGTCGAGGGGCTCACCGAGCGCTTCCACGCGATCGTGCGGAGCAAGCGGCTGCGACTGGACGGCGATCGCGAGATCACCTTCGACGCGGCGTCCGACCTCCGCTTTCACATGGACCGGGCACTGCCGTTTCATCCCAACGGCGTGACCTTCACGGCGTTCTTGAAGCCCACCAACCAGTGGGACCGGCCTCCGGCCGGTCTTCACACCAGCGGCGCTCCAAGCAACACCGCAAGCATTAAGGCAGACCGGCCGGAGGCCGGTCCCACTGAGATTTCGGAAACCTACTACTCCGTCGGCGGCGGGTTCGTAGTGCAAGAGAACGAATCTCCCACTGGCCACCGCGCCGTCACGCTGCCCTTCCCGATCGAGCACGCCTCCGAACTGCTCGCCTACTGCGAGAAGCACCGCTCGACCATCCCGCAGATCGTGCTGCGAAACGAGCTCGCGTGGCGGGCCGAGAGCGATATCCGGCTTGATCTGCTCAAGATCTGGCGCGAGATGCACGCCTGTATCTGGCGCGGCTGCACCACCGACGGCATCCTGCCCGGCGGGCTGAACGTCGTGCGGCGTGCCGCGAGCATGAGCCGCAAGATGCTCGAGGGCGACGCACCGGCTGGCATCGACGCCTGGACCAGCGCGGTGAAGACCAGCGTCCGCGACTTCGAGCACATCCTGAAGTGGGTGAGCGCGTTCGCGCTCGCCGTGAACGAAGAAAACGCCTGCTTCGGCCGCGTCGTCACCGCTCCCACCAACGGAGCCGCGGGCGTGATCCCGGCAGTGATGATGTACGCCCGCTGCTTCAAGGACATGAACGACGACAAGACGATCGCGTTCATGCTCACCTCCGGCGAGGTCGGCAGCCTGTTCAAGAAGGGGGCCACGATCTCCGCCGCGATGGGCGGCTGCCAAGCCGAGATCGGCGTCAGCAGCGCGATGGCCGCGGCGGGATTGACACAGATTCTGGGCGGCTCGCCCGGACAGGTGCTCATGGCCGCGGAGATCGCGATGGAGCACCACCTGGGCATGACCTGCGACCCGATCGGCGGGCTGGTGCAGATTCCGTGCATCGAACGGAACATCATGGGCGCGATCAAGGCCATCACCGCCGCCAATGTCGCGATGGAGAGCAACCCGGCAACCGCCAAGGTGAGCCTCGATCAGGTCATCGCCACGATGTGGCAGACCGCCAAGGACATGAGCACCAAGTACAAGGAAACCGCCGAGGGCGGCCTTGCGGTCGCGGTGACCATCAGCGAGTGCTGAACATCCGCGACGCGTGCCGCGGCGAACCTTTCCCATGCATCAGCCCCGCTACTGCTGCGCCATTCTCATCGACTCCCGCGGCAACCTTGTGCTCGAACGCCGCTCCCCGCACGACCCCATCGCCGGCGGCATGCTCGCATGCTTCGGCGGCGGTCGCGAAGCCGACGAAACACCGGAAGAAACCATCCGCCGCGAACTGCGCGAAGAGCTCGGCTTCACGCCCGGCCAGTTCGATCGCGATGCGGTCGCATTCGTGCTGCACACGCCTATGGGCGAGGCATGGTTCTACCAGCTCCGCGGCCCCGAGATGGGAGAGGCACAAGCCGAGGAACCCGGCTGCGGCGTCGAATGGATCGCCGAGCAACGCCTGCTGACGAACCACGATCACGAACTGGCCGCCTGGCACCGCGTGATGTTCCGAGCCAGAGCCGCGGGTCAACGCAGCGCCACGGCGCATTGATTCCGAAGGCAAGGCCCCAACCCCCGTGCGCGCGTGCTGGGGCCTTGCGAAACGAAATGCCCGTCCCCGGAACAATGCGGCCGCGCGAAATTGATGCCCCGATCTCGCTCTTCTCCCGGCGGCTGCAAAGACAAGCTTGCAAAGGTCCGAAAGCCTCGACCGGAGTGCCTCCGCGGGCGATCACGCATTCGTCCGCCGACGCCCCTTGACGCCCGCCCCGGGACGTCTACCCTTCCGCCTACCAGTTGAGGGCAGATAGCTCAATCGGTAGAGCACAGCATTGAAAATGCTGGGGTTGCCGGTTCAAGTCCGGCTCTGCCCATTGGTCACTTTCGCGCCGCGTTGCACTCGACTGCCGCGGCTCGCGAAGTGCCTTGTTTCCAAGTGATTTCTGATCATTGGCCGAATCGGTGCGAACCGATGCGGGCACCTGCTGCGCCGCTTTTTGCGTCGAATGCGCGCCGCTTCTTGCGCCGCGTTCCGAAGCCCCCGTCGCTCGTGCCCAGTCCGTGTCCGTGACTTGCAGGTAGTACCCCGCTGTGATCGCCATGGTGTTGCCGATCCGGGCGGGGGCCGTCGCCCATGGCAAGGTTGCCACCAGTGTCGTCTGCCGGCTCGCCCGCGGGTTGTGCCACGGCGACTCCCCCACTCTCCGTCGCACTATTCCTCATCGACGCAGCCGCTCCCGCCAGCTCGCCAGCGAGCGTTGGGCTTGCTCGGTGCCATCGTCGCTGGAAGTAGGCCCGAAGTTTGCCAGTTCGAGGCGGGCGATGTCGGCCGCGAGCTCGCGTGTGTCCGACTCGCTGATCTGGCCCTGCAACTCGTGCTGCCAGCGGCGCAGGAGCGTGAGCGCTGACAGCGCCGTGCGCCTCTGCGGCCCGCGCGACGCCGCGGCCACCACCGGCACGCGCCGCCTGAACCACCAACGCACCGCGAGCACGCACACGACGAGCGCCGCGAGACCGCCCGCCAAGGCCGCCGCGATGCTCGCTCGCGGGCCGGCTCCGGGTAGTGCGACGCTCCCGGTCGTCACCGGGACGAGATCGGTGTCGGTGTAGCTGCGGTTCGCGAGCTTGCCTTCCAACCCCGCCGCCAAGGTCGCGAAGGTGAACCTTTCCGGCGCTGCACCGGATTCGCGATCGAACCGGATCTGCCAGAGCCGCTCCACGACGGGACGGACGGCGTGCAGCGTGGGATCCGGGGACTGTGGCTCCTCTTCCTCGATCGGGGACTTCCAGGTCGGCTGCGGCGTTGTGGGGTCCTCGAAGAGCAGCGGCTTGGGGGCGAGCGTCTCGGGCTTCACCTTGTACCCAGGAAGCGACTTCTCGATCCCTGGCAGGAGGTCCGCGATCTCGGGCACCACGCCTCGGGCCTTGGCCGACACTTCTAGTATGACGTGCGGATCCTTGCTGTCCTGGATGTTCCGGGTATCGAGCGTCTGGATCACAGCGAGGTCGGTGCGCGGGCGAGGCACGCTCTCCTTCGAGATGGTGAGCGGCTCCGTGTTGGACGTCAGCACGGCGGTCACCTCGCCGCTGGTGTCCGGGAAATAGAGCTGCATCTTCACTTGCGGCAGCCGGTCCACCGCCTCGTCCTTGGGTGCGGCGAAGACGAGGGCGAGCGGCTTCTGGAGCCAGCCCTGCTGACCATCCTCGACCACCGCTTCTCCCGGGAGCGAGGGTTCGTACCACGAGATGCCTTGCAGATCAAAGCCCTTGGAAAAGGCGCGCCGGATCTCGAGTTCCAGATTGTCGCGGTTGCGCCGATCCGACGAGCCGTAGTAGCCCCAGTTCTGGTTCATCAGGTACTGGCTGAAGCCGCCCTGCCCGCGTTCGACGGCGGTTGTGTAGCGGAGCGAGAGCAGCACGGCGAAGGGCTTGCCCTTCTCGACGCGCTCGGTGCCGTCGATGGTCAGACGCAGCCGCACGTCGTTCTTGGCGTAGTCGTCGTAGAGCCTGGCGAGCCGGACGAGCGGTGCTCCGGAAGGGTGGTCCGCGATCACTTGCAATGCCGCGCTCACGAACCGAGGTTTGACCTCGGACGGAACGTTCGGCATTTTGGAGTTGATCTCCTCGGCGAAGGAGGCGATGTGCCGGTTGGCGATGTCCTCGGGCAAGGCGGCGATCGCCGAGCGGATGCGGACGAACTGGGCCTGCCCCTCCGGGCCCTCCTCCGGGAGGTCCTCGACTCGCAGCGCAGACGAGTCTGACGCCCCCAGGGCCGCCCGGAACCACCGCGAGAAGATGTCCGGCGATTCGACCTGCTCGGTGCGTAGCAACGCGTCCTTGTAGGATCGCGCGGCCTGCTCGAACGACGCAAAGGCTGTCGCGAGAATCTCGAGCTCCTTGCCCGGGGGCAACTTCCCGAGACGCTGCATCAGTCGCAAACGGTCGTACGCCACCGACGCGCCCACGGCGTCGACCCGCCAGAAGCCGGGGGATCGTTTGCGGGCCGACTCGATCAGCTCGAGCGCCGCGTTGTAGCCCGCCTCAATGACCCGCAGCATCTCGGCCGGCGGTGGCGGCGTCTTCTTCTTCGTGACGCTGGTGTAGCTGGCGGGCGGACTCATCTTGGACGTCCAGTAGCGGAGCACCGAGTCGCGGAGCGAATCCGCCAGATCGCAGGCGGTCAGGACGGGGATGGTGTCGATGTTCCCGAAGACCATCGCGATGTCGTCGCGCTGGTAGATCTCGTCGTTGGCGTGACAGGCTCGGAAGACCTCGACGGTCGGCGCCAACTGCTTGGCGTCGACGCCCAGACCGCTAAGGATCTCGATGACTTCGCGGAGAGAGGCGAGCTTGCGCTGCTGCTCGCCGCGCGTCGAGGTGTTGGAACCATACCTGTACATCCAGGAGTACGGATAGTTCTCAAACTCTGCCTGGTCGTTCGAAAGGCTTGTCGCCCACGAACGCAGCAGGTGCTCGGCCAGCGCTGACGCGTCCTTGCGATCCCGCTTGGCGGCGACGCGAAGGGTTGTGACGGCAACGTCGAGATTCCGGTCCGAAATCGCCAGCGAGATCGTGGCCTGCGCGACCCGTGCGGACACGCTGGCGTCAAGGGCGCCGATCCACGCGGCGCTGGGCGCCGCCCGCAGCAGCGCGGACTTCGACACGGAGCTCGCCACCGAGCCCGCGTAGCGGCTCGCACCTCGCTGCGAAGCGTTCTCGAACTGCTGGGAGATGGCGCCCGCCAGGATCCTCAGCGGGACCGCCAGATCGGCCTCACGGCGATCGGGAGACGAGAGCATCGCCTCGACCGCGCTGGCCAGGCTCACCGTCTTGGCCGCTCTCTCGGCCGGCGTGACATTGGGATCCGCCAGCCGCGAGGCTTCGATGGCGAGGATCTCGGCGGTCAGGCGGGTGAGCCGCGGATCTGTGAAGAGCCCGGCGAGCCACGGCGAGACGAGGCTGCGCGGCAGGGCGGGCATCAAGTCGATCGCACGCTCGATGGACTCTTTCACCTGTTCGGCGGTCGCGTTCTCGGTCCGCGAGACCTTGCTGAACAGATCGAACGCCTCGCGCCGGTTCTTGTCTGCCTCCGGGCCGTCGGCGGAACGTGTCGCCAGGACGTCCAGCGCCTTGGCGTGCGCCAGCATCACGATCACATCGCCGCGTGCCACCGCCGGCTCCAGCGGCGGCAAGACTTCTTTGGCTTCGGCTGCCAGATCCGCGCCTTCGAGGAGCTGGACCGAGAGATCCCGCTGCACGCCATCACGCGGAAACTTGGGAGTACCGGCCAGCAAACGGGAGAGCAGCACGCTCGTGCCGTGCTTGTTGGCGGCGGCCTTGAGCATCGTCGCCAGACTCTTCACATGCTCTCGGGTCAGGTCTCCGGGCACGATCCGGGACACATCCAGCACCTCTTCGGGCAGCAGCTGCGAATCCGAAGCGGCGAGCCTCGCGAGCGTGGCGCCGGCCAACTCTCGGCCCACGCGTTTGGGGAGCGCCCCGAAGAACTCCTCCAAGCGTCCCCACTCTCCGGCGACCGCTTGCGAGCGGATCCACGCCGCGATCACGCCGGGCTCGGCGGTGCTGGGATTCGGGAACAGCGAGCCACTGGCCAGCTTGGCCCGCTCCATCAGCACCTGCTTGGCGGGGCGATGGAAGACCAGAGAGTTGCCCGAGATCGCCGAGATCACGCCTTGCACCAGCGCGGTCTGCTTCTGAGTCAACGCGTCGATCCCCAGAATCTTCTCGATCTCGATCCCCAGGTCCCGGTAGTACGCGACGAGCTCTGCTTTCTCGCCTTCGCCCGCGGCGTTGTAGATCGCCCGCAGTTCGGCGATCTCGGCCTCCGAGAGCGGAGCGTCGGCGGGCTTCGGCGCTTCCGAGGCGCGCGGTGCGGCTTCGCTTGGCGCCGGGGTCGCCGCCGTGGCCGCGCCGGGCGGCTCGTCGTCGGGTTCGTTCACGTTCTGAGAAGGAAAGGCGAACGCCGCCCAAAGAGGATTGGCGAGGACCAGAGCGACGAGGAGACCAAAGGGAGATTCGCGGGACATCGTGCTTTCTCGCTGGTGGATTGGTTTATCGATGGATGGAAGCATCAGGCTCACGACCCCGATTCAGGGAGCATGCCGTCGCCGCGGCCGTCCTTGGGTTTGACGGGCTTGCTCCGCCGCTCCCACGGCCAAGAGTCCAGTTGGCACTTGCCGTTGCAGTTGCTCGTGCTGTCCTTGGGCTGCGGCGTGACCATGAGGTCCTCGAGGGAGCGGCGCTCGAAATCAAGGATCACCTCCAGGTTCTTCTGCGCGGGGCCTGTATTCGCCGGGCCGCCGGTCGCCTCTGCTCGGCTCTGATTCGAAGGGCTCTCGTTCTCCGCCAGCACCCGGGCGTGCTGACGAGCCCGATCGGCCAGCAGCCGCCACTCTGTCTCGGTTGCTCCCGACTTCCGCGAGACGATGGCGGCGTGAAAGTACGCCCGCGTCAACTGCTCGCGAACATCGTCTGTCGACACGCCCGAGTGCTTCTCGGTCAGCATCGTCTCAAGATCGGAGACAGCGTCACCGTACCGACCGGCGCCGATGCGTGCGGCGTTGTGTCGCAGCCGCAATTTCGAGGCCATGGGCTCCTCCCACGCCGCTCCGCCGCCGCGGTCCTGCCGAGCCTGTTCCAAGATGCTGGCGACTTGTGCCCAGGCGTTCTGTGCGGCGACGTAGGCGTTGGTTTCGCGTTCCACGGCTTCGGAGGCCTTCTTCGGCGCCTCGGGGTCGGTGGATGACAGCGCCGCACGACGGGCGTTGGCCGCGAGCCGATTGGCCTCTGCCGCTTTCATCTGCAGGCCCGCGGCGATGACCTCCAGCTCGGCCGCACGATCGATGGCCGTCCGAACCGCGTTCTCCTTCTTCCATGACCTGGAAGGGCCCACCGCGAGAGCGGCGATCCCCAGGCCAGCGACGATCCAGGATGTGATCAGCCAGCGGTTCATGCGTGCTTCTCCTTGAAGGACAAAGGCAGATCGAAGGCGACACTCTTCGTGCGACGACCGAACGCGAGCAGCGCCGCACCGATCAGTCCGACGAGCGCCCCTCCCGCGCCGATCGCCGCGAGTCCGATGCGGCGCTCGATCGCAGGCGTCATGGCTTGAGGGGACCGCATCCGAAGGCCGGTGGTGGCGAGCGGTGGAGCCTTCGATCGATTGCAGTCGAAGTACGTGCCCCCCAGCTTGGTCGCCAGCAACAAGAGCGACGCCGTGTCCTGCCGCGACGAGTGGCCGTTGATCTCGGTCGGCGAACGTGGGTCACCGACACCGAGCACGAATGTCTGCGCGATCGAGGGCGGCGTCGGGAGCAGAGACGAGAGCCCCGCGTCCGAGTCGCCGTCGCTGATGACCACCAGCGTGGCCGAGTTACGGGCCCAGCCGCGTGCGAACTTCAACGCCTCGTTGACGCCGCCCTGCAGATCCGTGGTTCCGGGCAGGAACGCGTGATCGAGGCTCATGTCGTCGAAGAGATTGAGCACGACTTCCTTGTCGTAGGTCTCGCGGATCACGGGGATCGCGCTGGTGTAGAACGCGACAACCGAGAAGCGGGTGTCGTTGGCGTACTGCGTACCGATCGTCCGGAGCAGCGGCTCGATCGCCTCACCAGCCCAGCGCGACCGCTTCATCCGCGGCAGGTCGGGCCCGGCATCGGGGATGCGCATCGAGGGTGAGACGTCGAGACAGATGAGAATCTGCTTGGAGGCCTTGGAGGGCAGCCGCTGACGCCCCGGGGCGGGCTCATAGTCGAGAAGCGTGAGCGAGCCGAAGACCAGCAGCACCACGCCCAGGGCGCGGACCCAGGGCGCGAGGAAGGTCCACGCCGCCGCGTGGCCCTCAGGACCGAAGGCCAGCCGCCGCAGCGCGTGCATTCTGCGGGCGTGGAACCGCTCGGCCAGCAAGACCAGCACTCCGACCAGGCCCGCGATGAAGAGATTGGTCACCACGGAGTCCACCTCACCCCAAAGAGGAACACCACATGCAAGCACGTCAGAGCGAGCAACGCCCTCGCGAAGGGTCGGAAGAAGTCCACCTGCACGCTGGCCCTGGGAGTCAGGGACACCTTGGTCAAGCGATCGATCTGCCGCATCACATCCAGCGTGGCAGCGCGGTCGCGAGCGGCAAAGGAGTGACCGCCGGTCATGGTGGCGATCTCCATGCACTCCGCCACCGGCAGCATGTCGTTGCCGACGTGGATGTAGAACAAACGGATGCGGGCGTCGCGCAGGACGGCGGCGAGCTCATACTGGCGTCCGCCGAGAACGTCGAAGCTATCACCGTCCGAGATGAGAATCAGGACGCGTTCCCCGGTCTCTCCCGACTCAGCGGCCATGACGCCCGCCGCATACTTCAGCGCCGCGCCGATCCGCGTGCCGCCCATGTTGGGCGGCTGACGCTCAGGGTTTGCGAACTCCAGAGCGGATCGAACAACCTGCAGGTCCTCGGTCATCGGCACCCAGCGGAGTTGTTCGAGCCCGAAGAACATCACGCCCATCGCGTCGCCTTCGTGGTCGTTCGCGGTCGCGCGCTCGCGGGCCCGCGACAACTCGTCGATCGCGAGGCACGCGTTGGAGTAGCGCGACGGCGTTTCGGAACCCATGCTGCCGGAGACATCCAGCAGCAACTGGATGTACGAACGCTTACTCAGGCCGTCGGGCGGTCGGTACATGATCTGCGGCACGCTGAGCGTGATGATGGTGATGATCAGGATCAGAAGCGGCAGGCCTTGGGAGCACGCGAGCCCGCTCGCGATCGCCCGAGACTTCCACAGAGCCCACCCCCTCTGCTCAAGCGCGGCGTGATCGAACGGGAACGCCACCCGCGACCGCCCGCCCCGCCACCACGTCAGCAGCGCGATCGGCAACAGCAGGAACCCAAGAACCCAGGGGTACGTGAAGCCAAAGGGCGTCATGCGGCACCTCCGGTTCGGGTCTGACGGGCCGCGGCGAGACGGTCCGCCAGCTCCGAGAGAGCCTTCCGCAACCGAGCCGGCGGCTGATCGGGCACGGAGGGATGGTGCAGCCAGCGTTCGAGCGCGTCGAGAAGCGAGGCGGCCTGTGGGTCCAGCCTGGCTTCGGTGTACAGATTGCCGGTCGTGGAAGTCGACGCCGACCGCAGCTCGAGCAACGCCCGCAAGGTCAGAAGCTCCAACGCTCCTCGCTCGGGCACGGTCAGGGGTCGTGCCCCCATCGTCACCACCAGCTCGGTCAGCGAGTCCAATCGGATCGGCTGCGGCTCCGGCGGCTTGGGCCGCGACGCCCGCCAACGGAGCCACTTCCGAAGCGTCCACAGAAGGGGCGCCGCAAGCCACACGCCCAGCAACACCTTCCAGAGCCAATCCGGCCGCCGTCCCGAGAGCATCGTCGGGAGCGCACGGGTGGACAAGTCCAGACCTGCGTCGGCCGGGATCGTCGTTACGAAATCCAGCCTCAGGTCGGGCAAACCGCTGGGACGCGTGCCGTCGGAGCACTCGATGAACTCGGCCAGATCCACAACGCCGGAGCGCAGCCCCACCACCGCCAACCGCTGCACATCGCCGACGGTCTCCACCGACAAGACGACGGGCGCGGTGCGCGGGTCGGTGGGCTTGGAGCGGAGCTCGCAGGAGACTCCTCGGATGTCGATGTGTCGGGCGACGCCGCGCAGCGCCTTGGACGGTTCGTCGGCGGCACTCGCCAACGGAGAAGCGAAGAGCGACACGAGCGCGGTGCATGCGATGAGGATGCTCGCTCTCATGCGCCCCTCCCCCGCCGCCAGCCACGCGAGCTGAAGAACTGCCGGACCACGGGCACGATCGGCTGGTCGAGGTGCAGCGTCGCGGTGTCGATCTGGTGCGAGAGAAGCTGCTCGCGGACCCGGATCGCGTTGCTCCAGCTCCGGCCCCGGGCCGCCAGAAACGCGCGCCCGGTCTCGGCTTCCGACGCCTCGACGTATGCCTGCCGCGGAAGCCCGTGCTCAGCCGGATCGATCAGGTGGAGCGCGAGAACCTCGTGCCGCGGAGCCAGCCGCGCCATCGCCACGACCGCCTCGGGCTCGTGCAGGTCGCTGATCACCACGAACAGCGAAGTGGAATCGACCGCCAGCTCGCATCGTTCCACCACGCTCGACACGCCGCCCTCAGGAGGCGAGCTCATCAGCCGATCGCACGCCAGCAGCAGGTCCTGCCGACGCAACGAGGGATGGATTCTCGCTCCGTGCAAGCCGGTGCCTAGCACCGCCGTCGGGCACATGCGACCCTGGCACACCAAACCCAGCGCGCCGGCAAGCCAGACCGCGGCGTCGAACTTGCTGAGCCCCGACGAACGCACCCGCATCGACGCCGACGCGTCCACCACCAGATACGTGTTGGTGCGGCGGAGCGACTCGTACTGTTTCGAGAACGGCGTGCGCTTCCGTGCGGTGAGCCGCCAGTCCAGCCGCCGGATCGGGTCACCGGGCTGATACGGCCGCGATTCGGCGTACTCCAGCCCGGCCCCGATGCGAGTGGACGCGTCCGACCCGCCCGCCAGGTCGTCGGCGAGCCGACGGAGCACCAACTCCAGCCGCTCACGCGAGAGCGTATCGGGCGGTCCCAATCGCGAGATCGCGTCAGCGCGGGATCGGGTTGTGGTGTGTGCGTTCATGTCTGCGGTGTTGCAATGGGTCGGATCCTTGCGGTCACGCCCGATCGACAGAGTTCACACCAAGGTGTCGAGAATCTCGGCAAGCACATCTTCTGAACGCCGTCCCTTGGCGATCGCCTCGTACCGCAGACGGATGCGGTGCAGCATGACATCGGGCGCGAGGTCGAAGAGGTCCTCCGGGGTCACGAACGAGCGACCGAAGATCATCGCCCGGGCACGCGACGCGTGCACCAGAGCGATGACCGCACGCGGGCTGCACCCCAGCTCGATGTCCGGATGATTGCGGGTCAGTCGTGCCACCTCGACGCAGTCCCGCACGAACACGTCCGACACGTGAATCGACTGCACCGTTTCCATCGCGGCGGTGAGCGATCTGGCCGAGAGCGCATGATCCGATCGGATCGCGTCGAAGGCCGACATGGGTACGGCACCGTCGCCGCTGCGTTTGAGCTTGAGGGCCAGGCTCTGACGGACGACATCCTGCTCCTGTTCCTGCGTCGGATAGGTCAGGCGGTGGCGAAGCATAAAGCGGTCGAGCTGTGCCTCGGGCAGCTCGAACGTGCCCGACTGCTCCACCGGGTTCTGTGTTGCAATGACCAGGAACGGTGCGGGGAGGTCGAATGTCGAGTCGCCGATCGACACCCGGCGCTCCTGCATGGCCTCGAGCAAGGCTGACTGCACCTTCGGCGAGGCCCGGTTGATCTCGTCGGCGAGCAGAAGGTTGGTGAAGATCGGGCCCCGGTGCAGCCGGAATGCGCCGCTCGGTTCCAGGATCTCGGCCCCGATGATGTCCGAGGGCAACAGGTCGATGGTGAACTGCACTCGCCCGAACTTCAGATCGATCGCCTTGGCCACCGCCTGCACCAGCAGCGTCTTGGCCAGGCCCGGCACGCCCTCGAGCAAGAGATGTCCGCCCGTCAGCAGCGCGATCAGGATGCGCTCGACCACGATCGACTGCCCGACGACGGTGCGGGCGACATGATCGCGGACGATCTGCGGGAGGGCGGCGGCCGCGTCGAGGTCGGCCTGGGTTGCATGCGTCATTGTCACGGTCGTCTCCGGCTTGTGGACGTGCGAACAGGTTGAGTGGACTGGGTTAACGTGTGGTCGATGTGCCGGCGTTTGCAGGAAGTGAGGGCGGCTGTGATTGGCTCTTCAAGTCCTTCGCGTCCGGCTCAGGCTTCGGGGGCGGCGGCGCCGCGGCCATCCGCTCCTTCTCGGGGTGCCGAGCCACGTGACGCACGATGTCGAGCGCACGCTCGGGCTTCAGGCCCACGGCCCGCATCACGCCCTTGGAATCGATCACATAGCACGGCATGTGGATCGACGCGCCCATCGCCAAGGCGATGCGGCCGGCGGCATCGGCCTTGTCGCGCACCGCGTCGCGGGCCACCGCGACACCCGACGCGTTCTCCTTCGCGATGGTGCCGACCCTGGCCCAATCGTCCCGCGGCGGCGCGATCGCGACGATCGACGCCCCGAGTTTGGCGAACTCGTCCCTCTGCCGCGCAAGCGTGCGCAACGATTGCAGCGACTTGGCGCTGGTGCTCGAGAAGAACTGCACCACGGTGATGCCGCCCCCTCGGGGATCAACGGGCGTTCCGATCCACTCGGCCGCATCGATCGCGGGAGCGGGCTTGCCTTCAAGCGCCATGTACGCCGTCAGCCGCTTCTCGCCGCCGACGAACAGCTCGGGCGGAAACTCGGGCTGAGGCCCTGTGTCTGAACCGCCCGAGAGCAGCCGCTCGACCACCTTCTCAACATGGTCCGGCTGAATCCCGGACGCGCGGACGATGCCCTCGCGATCGATGACCACGTACGCCGGAAAGAAAGATGCCTTGTACTTCCGCATCACCGACTTGTCCTCTTGTTCCGCATCAAGGCCAAGCGGAAAGGTGCAGCCACGATCGACGGCGGCTTGCTTCGCGGCCTCCCACCGCTCGCGCCCGAAGGCCGAGCCGTCGTGCACCGCGAGAAGCGTTACCCCCTTGGGCCCGGTGCGGCGAACCAGATCCACGTCGCTCTTGAGCGCCGGCAGGCACGGCGGACACCAGATGGCCCACAGGTCGAGCACCACAATCCGGCCCCGCAGAGCGTGCAGCGACTGCGGCTCGCCCTCCCACGTCACACCGGTGATCTCCGGAGCACGCTCGCCCTCGAGGCTCCGCATCGCCGCAACCGATTCGGGCTCGAAGTACCAGCTCTCCGGCAACGGACCGGGCCCATCCGCGGCGAGGGCGCAGCGGGTTCCGGCGCACAAAAGAGCAGCCAGCAACGCGCGGCCGCGACAATAACGCATCATGGCTCAACTCCTAAAAACGGGTTGTTCATCTCTGGACGCACCACCGACTCGGCTTCGAGCAGGTAGCGAGAACAATCGCATGTCGTGTGATGCTTCGAGATCAGTCCACGCAGGTGGTCCAGTTCCAGGACCGCTTCGCGCTTGTCGCCCGCCTTCCAGAGCGAGATCACCAGGTACGCGGCCCACTGCGGCCGAACGCGACCGAGCTCTTGGCCGTCTTGCTCTTTGGACAGCAGCAAGCCGGCATCACGCCACGCGTGCGCGGCGTCCTTGAACCGCTCCGCCTGATACAGCGCAAGGGCCAGATCCACCGCGTGCGAAGAGGCCCGCGGCTCGAGCTTCCGGGCCTCGCGGGCGAGCTTGATAGCCTTCTCAAGGTCACCTGGAGTGGCCGTGGGCGTCGCCAGCTCCGCGACCTCGGTCCGGTGATGCGCGGCCAGGTACCGCCGCCGGTTGATCTCTGCCGTGACGATCGCCGCCGCGGCCAGACGCTGCGGCTGTGAAAGCGAGGCGTCTCGCGCGATGTCCGCGCTCACCGACAACGCGTCGTCAGCGTTCGCGAGCCGCGGCCCGTAGCGAGCCTCCATCATCTCTCGCGTCCGATCGGCTTCGTCGTGGCGTGCGGCCCGCTCTCGGGCGGCGGCGGCGTCCCAAAGGATCGTTTCCGATCGGCTCGCCGAGAGGATCCGCCCGTCGCGCAAGAATGTGGCGAAGAACGGGTCCATCCTGTGCCCTCGAAGGGTCATGATGCCGCGGCAATCGTCGCGCACGCTGCGCAGCCGCACCGCCGCGTCCCGCCCGACGCCCAGGATCCGCTCGCCGTCGGGACTGAGCTCGAAGACGGACAGGTGTGAGTCGTCCTCGAACTCGGCGAGCTGGATGCCGGTGCTCGGATCACACAGCCGAATCCGGCGCTCGCCGGTCGACACCAACAGCCGTGTGCCGTCGTCGGTGAGCTGGATGATCGAACCCACCACGTCGTCCAACTGCAGCGCTCCGATCGGCTCGCCGTCGGCCACCCGCCAGACACGGATGGTCTGATCGCTCGTCACGGTCGCGATCGCGGTGCCCGCGGGGCTGAAGGTGACCGAGCGCACAGATGTCTCCAGCGGCCGCTCCGGGAGCGCACGGACGGGACTGCCGTCGCTGGCCCTGGTCAGCTTCGCCGTGCCATCGTCAGAGGCGGTCGCGATGAGATCGCCGTTCGGCGAGTACACCGCGTCGTTGACGGCTCCCTGATGCTCGATCATGAAGCGGCGTTCCTTGGTGCTCCAGTCGAACACCACGCACCGCCAACCCGACGCCGGGAAGGCGATCGTCTGCCCGTCGGGGCTGAAGGCGGCGGCGTGATATCCGCCGCTCGTGGCCGCGTCGTTGGGAAGGATCTCCTGCACGGGCGCCAGCCGCCGCACGATCTCGCCGGTCCACGCATCCAGCACCACCCCGCGGCCGGTCCAGTTCTTTCCCTCCTCCCCCCGCTCGTCCCACACCACCAAGTTCTTTCCGTCTGGCGAGAACGACGCCGCGCCGGTATCAACCCCCTTGGTCTCGAAGTCACCGACGACCCGGCCGGACTCGATGTCGCGCACCTCCACCCGTCCGGCCCGAACCAGCACGACCCGCGATCCGTCGCGACTGATCGAGCGACGCCCGTCGGTGATCTGACCGGCGAACCGCCAGGTGTCGCGGACTTGGCGCGAGTCAAACCATCGCACCTTGCCGTCGGCCGCTCCTGCCAACAACGTCGCGGACCCAACAAACGCCACCGCCGTCACGGGGCTGTCTTGCCCTCGGAACTCCGCGAGTTCCAGCCCGGTATTGATGTCGTAAAAGCGAACGTTCAAGCCATCGGCCACAGCGATCCGCCGTGATTCGGGCGCGAAGGCGAGATCGAGATTGCGATCAGACGAGGTTCGTAGCTCGCGGACAGGCTTACATGTCGCTGGGTCGAGAATGGACGTCGTGCCACCCATCCAGGAAGCCGCGATGCTCTTGCCGTCGGGAGCAAACGCCAGGGCCGTCACCGGAGCGTCGAGCGGACGCGACTTGCCGGTGGTCTTGCCGGTCCGCAGATCGACGACCGCGATCCAGCCATCGGCGGCCCCGGCGACGAGACGGTCCGAGTCGCCGGAGAACGCCACGCGTACGACATCGGACGAATGAACGTCCGGGATGTCCTCGATCCGACCCCGCGCGGTGTCGACCCGCCGCACCCAGCCGTCGGAGCAGCCGACCACCACGATCCGCCCGTTGGGGCTCACCGCGCCGCACCGGACGCGGTAGCCGCCCGGTGTCAGGAGCCTCTCCCGCTCGGTCATCGTCGCGGTACTCCAGGTGCGTACATATCCGTCGCCCGAGATCGTGATGACCCTGGCCCCGTCGGCCGCGAACCCGCCCGCCAGGATGAACTGGTCCAGCGCCGCCTTGGGGAACGAGAACGTCGCACCCGACGCCGGATCGAGCATCGCGAGGCCAAGATCCTGCGTCCCGAAAAGCCCGCGCGATCCATCCGGGCTGGAGGCCACGAAGCTCACGCGTGCGAGTCCCGCGGTCAGCACCCGGGTCGCGTCGTCGGCGCGCGCCGCGAGGAAACTCCACTCCCAGCCACGCAGCGACTCGTCGCATCCGGCCAGCGCCTCGCGCAGCACCGCCCGCTCGTTGCGGCTTGAGGCCAGCTCAGCCGCCCGGATGTTCGCCATGTACGACTCGCGGCGCGCTTGATCGCGTGCCTCCTCCGCGATGCGGGTCGCGACCTCGGCCCTGGCGCGTTCCGTAGTAGCCATCGCGAGCGCAGCCTCGGCGTATGCCTTCGCGTCCTGGGCTTCCGACTCCTTCACCGCAAGCGCTCGGTTGTTCGAATACTGCCCGTGCAGCGCCGTCCCCAGCACCGCGACCAACCCCACCAGCGTCAGCACGCTCACCACCGCCAGCCCCGCGATCAGCCGGTTCTGCTGAGCGAACTTCCGCAGGCGGTAAGTTCGCGACGGCGGCGCGGCGCTGATCGGCTGCCCTTCAAGGAATCTCCGAACGTCTGCTCCGAGCGCGCTGGCGGTGAGATAGCGCCGGGCGCGATCCTTGTCGATCGCCTTCATCACGATCCAGTCCAGCTCGCCGCGGATCGCGCCCGCGAGTCGGCTTGGGTCCTCTCGAAGGAAACGGGCTACCTTCTCGAGCGTCGGCGTTGCCGAGTCGGGCTCGCGGCCCAGCACCGGCTCGGGGCTTGCGCTGATTGCTGTTTCCCGCGCGGTGTCCGAGACCGTCGGAATGACCAGCGACGAGCCGTCCTTGGTGGGTTCTTGATGCGGCAGGCGAGAGAGCCGCGTGCTCGGCCGATCCGGCTCAACCTCGCGGATCACACGCAGCAGCTCCACCAGACCAATCTTCTCCAGCGGCCGATCGGCGAACGGCGTCTGCCCCGTGATCAATTCGTACAGCAAAACGCCCAGCGAGTACACGTCGGTTCGCGTGTCGATGTCCAGAGAGCCCGACGCCTGTTCCGGACTCATGTACTGCGGCGTGCCCACAAAGGCCCGAAACGCCGTCGCCAGCGTCTTCTCTGTCAGCCTCGCCTGCGTCGCTTTCGCGATGCCGAAATCGATCATCGTCGCGTGCGGCCGTCCGTCACGCGTGGAAACCAGAATGTTGGAAGGCTTGATGTCGCGGTGCATCACCCCGCGGGAGTGGGCGTGCTGCGTTGCCAGGCAGACCTGCTCGAACAACTCCAGTCGCTCGCGGATCCCCAACCGCTGCTCGTCGCAGTATTCCGTGATCGAGCAGCCCACCACGAGGTCCATCGCGAAATACGGCCGTCCCTCACCGTCCTCGCCCGCGTCGAGAATCTTCGCGATGTGCGGGTGGTCCATCATCGCCAACGCTTGGCGCTCGGCCTCGAACCGGGCGAGTACGTCGCGACCAACCAGATCGGCCCGCAGCACCTTGAGGGCCACCCGCCTCACAAAGGGCTGCTGCTGCTCCGCCAGGTACACCGTACCGAACGCGCCCTGACCGATCTGCTCCAACAGCTTGTACGAACCTATGCGAGAGCCGCGCGAGATCGCACGCGCGCCTCGCCCGGGAAGCTCCGCCGTCGGGCTATTCATGAACCCCCCAGCCCGATCCCCAACCGACAGCAGACGCTCCACCTGCTCGCGCAGCCCGTGGTCTCCGCCGCAGCGTTCGTCCAGCAGCGCGGCGCGAGCCTCCTTGGGCACCGCCAGCGCCGCCAGGAAGATCGACTTGAGGTGGTCGGGTTCCGCCATGAGTCTGCTTCACGAATACCGCAGGTGTCTGTGCACGGGCCGCTACTCCCCGTCTGCACCCGAAACTTCCTCCACCGCCGCGAACAGGAACGCACGGGCGAACTCCCAGTCCCGCAGCACGCTCCGCCGCGAGATCGACAAGCCCTCCGCCGTCTCGTCCACCGACAACCCCAGATAGAACCGCAGCCGGACAACGTCCGCGGCACGGGGGTCCACCCCCTCAAGGCGGGAAAATGCCTGATCCAGTGCCACCACCCGCGCCGGGTCGTCGCAAGCGACGAGATCCGCAAGACTTGCGACATCAACCCCGGACTTGGGGCGGCCCCCGCCTCGCTTCACCGCGGCCCGTGCCCGGGCGTGATCGATCAGGATGCGACGCATCTCCTCGGCCGCCGCGGCCAGCCACAGCGTTCGGTCCTCGCGGCTGAGGGTCACCCGCTTCTGCAGCCGCAGAAACGCCTCGTGCACCAGCGCCGTCGCCTGCAGGGTGTGATCGGCCCGCTCCGCCGACATCTGGGCCCGAGCAATCCCGCGGAGCTGCTCATAGAGCTCATGCAGCGACTCGTGCACCGGCGCATGCACGCCCCCCTCCGAGTTCGGCCCCGCACCATCCATGTGACCCTCCAACGCACCGAATCCCGCGCCTCAGCTCCCCGCCAAAACCGCAGAACCCCACGAACATACCAAGTGGAGGAGCATACCAGAATTGGGAGCGGGCAAGGGATCCCGGAAAAGGCGGTCGCGATCGTTCTGGGGGTGAACAGGCTCCCGAGCGGGGCTGCTCTATGGAACTCTGAGCCGATTCCCTTCGCGGGAGAGGAACAAATGCTAACCGTCCACATTCCAGCCAGGGCCGTAGACCCACCGAATGGGGCCGGGCAAGGCGCGGCGGACGGGAAGGACCATCGAGGCGGAGTCGCTGTCCGAGCGAAACAGCACACCATCGATCGGGGCGCTCATTCGCCACGCCAAGACTCGTCAAGGCCGGTTCGGGTTCGTCCAATGGCGAGCCCGGCTGTGGCCGTTTGGCCACCGGACTAGACATCTTCAGCCCGTTTGCATTCGCTGTTCATCGTTCCATCCATCAGGGCTCTGGCCCGCGGCCGCAAGCTTCTACGGCTCGCCCGCCCCGCGAGCGGTGCCGACACCTCGTGCCAGCCCGGCCTCGATCGCCCAGTCACGCCACTGCTTCGTCTCGCCGCGCATCGCGATCTCCGACAGCATCCGGGCCGTCTCCTGGTCTCGTCTTCCCGTGCGTACCTGGAGCCTCGTGAGCCCTTGCATGGCCGCGATGTCGTCGGGGAGGACTTCGAGCGCGGTCCGATAGGTTGCCATCGCGTCGTCGATGCGGCCCGCGGACTCCAGCGTGATCGCGAGATTGACCCGTGGGTCGGGGTGACCCGGCATGAGCTTGCGGGCCCATTCAAACTCCGACGCCGCGTTGTACAACTCGCCGCGAGCCAGGAAGATCGCCCCGAGGTTGTTGTGCGCCGGGCCGAAGTACAGGTCCGCGCTGAGGGCCTCGCGGAGAAGCTCTTCGGCCCTCTTCATGGCGCGGGGATCACTCGTCGCGTCGGCCCGTTCGAGGATCTTCGTTGCCTCGGCGTTGAGAGCGGTCGCCTTCGCCGTGTCGCGATCGCCCGCCGTTACGGGCGCGTACGGCCCACGCGACTGCTGAGAGACGCATCCCGCCACGAATGCGAGTTCGCAGACGACAACAACCGAGGCCGCCCACGCGCGCCAACGTCCCGCCCCAACACCCAAGCTCGTTGATTTCCTAGAGGAGTGATCCACGCCGAACCAACTTTGGAAGCTCATCCCTCAATCCCCTTTCCGTGCACGTGTTGCCTGCCATCACGACGCGACCTTGGAAACTCCTTCATCGCGCACCACCTGCGGCGTCGCTCCCTTCGGTCGCTGCCGAGGCAACACCTGCTCGAGGCGGCGTGAGATACACCGCCGCGATCGACAGTCCCAGGCTCCACTGAGGTATCTGTTCTGCCTCGCTTTCCTCCCTTTGCGTGTGCGGGGTGAGGTTGATCAGCACGGGAATCCACGCCGGATTGCTGAACCGCCAAGCCGCGAGAAACCTTCCGATCTCGGGCAGCGTGATCCGCTCAAGCTCCACCCGCATCCCGACCCGGCGGATCGGCAGCCCGACTCCCAGCATTTGCTGCTGGCCGCGCTCTCCCTCGGGTTGCACACGACGAAGCACCGTCCCCGCGATCCCCGCTCGGCCGAGGGCGTCGCTCACCATGGACAGGTGGTCCACAGTGTGCGTTTCCTCGAAGAGCACCACAGGCATCGCCCTCGCGTCGTTCACGCGCTCGATCAGAGCTGCGATCTCCCGCAACGACGACTCTGCTTTCGCTCGGTTCTGGCACGCGTTCCACCAATTTGAGCTGGTCCAGGCAACGGCGCCGCCCGCCACCACCGCCGCCGCGAGCAACAACAGTTCGATCGTCGTTCCCTGCCGCAGGGTCATAGCCGCCCTCCCTCTCGGCGCTCGCGCTCCGGAGGCGCGACCGGCGTGAAGGTGGCCATCACGCGTGCAGCGCCGCCCGCAACCTCGGTCTGAGGGGGCCGAAGCGTCCACCCCGCCACTCCTGCCAGGGCGGACGCCAAGCCCTCGGCGGCCGCGATCGACGGCACCTCCACGTTCAGGGTGATCTGAGCCTCCTGAACCTGCAAGCTGGCGACCCGAGTCTCGATCTCTGGTGGCCACGCCGCCAGCAATGCGGCCAGCGCCTCGCCCGCGTCGCGTGGGCGCACTCGGACGGCGTCAGCGCCTCGCGATCTCAGGAGCAACTCAAGCTCCTTGTGCAGCCTCGCGGCCCCCTGCGCGAGGGTCTCGTCCGGCGGTCGGCCAGGTGAAACCTCGCGAAGCATCGCCGCAGCGAGCGCCGTGAGACGAGCCGCCTCTTGCGTCTCCGCGTCAGCTCGCAACCACAGACCGCCAGCGGTTAGGAGCAGCAGCCCCGCCAACCCCGCCGTCACACAACGCCGCACCGATTGACGCAATCTCGCCACAGGCAGGGCTTCGAACTCGTCCACCAGAAAGTTGAGCTCCCACAAAACCCGGCTCGTCATCCCACGACCGTCCAGCTGCGGCCGCAGCGCCTCGGGGACCTCTTTGGGCCTCAGCACGACGACCCCTGCGTCGGAATCGAGCACCGCCTGAACGCGTTCCCTCGCGATCGCACAACCCACCACCTCTCGCTCCGAAACGGTGACGTATCGTGCAGCCAGCGTTTCAAGATCCTCCGGAACGCTGCGCTGAAAGGCATCATCGAGCGACAGGCGAGCCCCGGGCGCGTTCGGATCGCCACGGAGTGGCGACGGCAAATCGATCAGCGTCCAGTAGAACTGTCTTTCGTCCAGCACGACCTCACGCCGCGGACCGTCACCTGTTGTACTCACGGCTTGCCCCCCATCTGCCCAGCACCGTCGACAATCCTCAAAGGAGTCACGGGTGCACTGGCTTTCCGCAGCTTCAAGACGTGCCGTGGTCTCCCGGGGAACCGATGGTCCACGAACACCGCTTCGTCCGCCGCCACTTGTTCCAGGATGTAGCGTCCCGTCGTAGCGCCTCTCTCGACCCGAGCCACCTTGATCGTTTCCGGATCGAACACCATCACCGCCCGCGCCCCGCTCTCGCTCCGTTCGATACCGATGAGCTGCAGCTTGAACGGCGGGGGCGGCGGCGGAGGTGGCTCCTTCACAACCACGACCTCCGGCGGCTTCGGGCGGGGGACCCACAACCGGGCCGCGAACACTTCGTTATCGCTCGCGGACGCGGGATCAGGCGCCGTGGATCGCTGCGGCCGGTCAACGCTCTTGCCCGGTGAACCAGTGCGGGACGACGAACCGATCCGTTCGCTCGCATCGGTTGCCCTCCCCGAGTTCTTCACGCCGCCATCGAGAGGCCATCCGTCCCAAGCCTTCCACGCCCCGCTCACGAACCACGACGCCGCGCACGCGACGCACGCTCCGACAACCACGCGTGCGTGCCGCAGCCTGCGCTCGAACGCGTGAAGGATGTCTGTGGACTCATCCAACGGCATCCTCCTCCATCCCCTGCAGCACCCGGCGCACCTCGGCCTCGTCGGTGATCTCCGCCGCGACCAGCCGACGCCCCTCGTCCAGCAGCGTCCGCACCCCTCTCTGTCGAGCGTGCTCTCGGATCCGGGGAAGCTGCGCACCCTGCGCGATCATGGCCCGGAGCGTTTCGTCGATCAGCAGAAGCTCGAACACACCCACGCGTCCGGCGTAACCGGCGCCCAAACAACCGTCGCAACCCCGGCCAGCGCAGCCCGCGTGCAGCCGACGCACCAAGCGCTGCGCCAGCACCGCCGACAGCGCCGCGGCAACGAGATACGCCTCGGCCCCGAGGTCGACCAACCTGGTCACCGCGCTGGCCGCGTCGTTGGTGTGAAGCGTCGAGAGCACCAAGTGACCGGTCAGACTGGCCTGCATCGCGATGCGTGCGGTCTCGGTGTCACGAATCTCCCCGACCATCACCACATCGGGGTCCTGACGCAGGATGTGCCGAAGCCCGGTGGCAAACGTCACCCCCTTCTTCACGTTGATCTGTGATTGGCTGATGGCGATCCCCGCCGTCGACAGCTCGTACTCGATGGGGTCCTCGATCGTCATGACGTTGAGCTCGCCGGCTCGTGCGCCCGATCGATCCGACGCGTTCCGGGGTCGCGCCCCCGTCCCCAAACCCGCACCCGCCACAGGCTCATCAGCACCAGCAATCCGCCGAAGCAACGAGTACAACGTCGTCGTCTTCCCCGAGCCCGTCGGCCCGGTCACGAGCAGAATCCCGTGCGAGCGCCTCGCCCGATCCAGCACCCCGGCCTCGACATCCGCCGGCATGCCCAGGCTCGCGAAATCCGCCAGGAACGTCCCCTTGGCGTTGTCGAGCAGGCGAATCACGGCCCGCTCCCCGTAGCTGGTCGGGAGCGTGCTGATGCGAAGATCGATGGATCGCGGTGCGACCCGGCCGGTGCCCGTGCTCCCGACCGTCACCGTCGCCCGCCCGTCCTGCGGCGCGTGGCGTTCCGCGACGTCCATCTGACCCATGACCTTCACCCGGCTGATCAGCGAGTGCGCCAGACGGTGCGGCAGCTCTCGCGCCACGCTCAGCACGCCGTCGACGCGGTATCGAACCAGCGTTCGATCCGCCAGCGGCTGGACGTGGATGTCACTGGCGCGTCGCGACAGAGACTCAAACAAAATAGCGTCCACTAAACGAACGATCGGGCCCTTGCCATCGAGCGTCAGCAGGTCTCGTTCCGAAGACAGGGCGGTCTGCTCGATCGCGTCCTCCACGCCCCCGCCCCCGACCGCCAGGTCGTACGCGGGTGCCTCCGCCCCGTCGCGTCGCGGGTTCGCGTTCTGCTCTCGCTCGGCCCGCGCGTACGCATCGTCCACCAGCTTGGCGACCTCCTCATCCGGGCGCACTTCGGGCACCGGCTCGACGCCCAGGAGCACTCCCACGTTGTGCGTGGCCCAAGGGGAGGTCCGCAGCCCCACCGCGAAGCGCTCTCTCGGAGCCGAATCCTCGCCCTCGCGCGACGCGATTCGCCCGAGGCTGCACACAAGACAAGAACGCGCGAACTCCCGCGGCACCCGCTCCAGGAACGCGGTGCTCGGCAAATTCGCGGGCATTTGCTCGGTCTGGCTGTCCGACACGATCGCCTCGGCCGCTTCATGCGCCTGCAACGCCTCACCCGCTCCGCTCACCAATCGTGTCTCCATCGATCACCCCCGTCGCCCAAGCCGTCCTTCACCCTGCCCCCCACGGCTGCCCTCGCGCTGAGCTCCCCGCGTGTCCGCACCGCGGATCCCGCCCGCCGGTCGCTCCAGCATCTCGTTCTCTTACCGCACGATCCGCGGCGTCATCTCCGGGAATCCGTCCTGCACGCCGGCGGCTCGCCCCGTTCTTCCGCTCAGGTGCTTGAGGTCATTGAGCTGCTGATCGCGAAGGACCGTTGCCCGGATGAAGACGTAGAACCGCGACCGCCCAACGCTGCTGTCGCGCTGCTTGAACAGCTCGCCGAGAATCGGTACATCGCCGACGCCCGGCACCTGGCTCGTGTTCTTGCCATCGCTCTGCAGCTCGATGCCGCCGACCACCACCGTGAAACCGTCGGGAATCGTCGCCTTGCTGCTGACCGTGTTCTGCTGCCGCGCCGGGGGCAGGCCGTTCGAAGGCGGCGCTCCCACAAACGAGCTCAGGGCGATCGAGTACTGCAGCAGGAGCTGATCCGCTTCCGCGATCTGCGGCGTCACGCTTACCGTCGTGCCCGCGTCCTGGGTTCCGCCGAACGATGTGGTCGTCCCCGCCCCGCTGGTCGTGTTGCTCACCACATACGGCTGCTGAAGCACGGAGGTGAACGACGCCGATTCGTTGTTGCTCACCAGGAACTGCGGGATGCTCTTGGTCGAGCCGCGGCTGATCGTCTGGAGCGCCCGGAGAACGACGCTGAAATCTCCCGGGTTCAGCACCGCGCTGGTCAAGCCCCGAGAATCGCCGATCGTCCGCGATCCCGAAGATCCGCCCGACAGCCCGAAGAGCGAGCTGAGCTGATACGACGCGCCGTCGAAGACCCCCACTTTCTCAAGCTCGATGCCCAGGTTCATCGCGTCCTGTTCGCTCAGGCTGACCAGGGTCATCTCCAGCATCACCTGCGGCTGTCTCACATCGATCAGCCGGATCAGGCGATCGATCTGGGCCAAAGTCCGAGGCTCCGCCATCACAAGAATGCTGTTCGTCCCCGGATCCACGCTGATCGAAACATCGGGCGCCTGTGGCCCCCCGCCCGGTTGGCCCGGCTGCAGCGAAGCTTCGTCGCTCCCGCGGTTGGCGCTGCTTCGAGATATCCCGGAGGCGTTCGGCATCGGACTACCGACGCTCGACGTGCCCGTCGTCACCGCCGGCACCGCGACCGGAAAGATGCTGCCGCTCGATACGGTCCGCTGCATCGCGGCGGCATCTCCGATACTGCCCTGTTCGTCGTCCGCTTCCGCCGCGGTCCCTGGACGGATGTCCGCGGTCCGCAGCGCCCCGCCCTGCACCAGGGACCTCAGGGTCTGCAGGACCTCCGCCGCGGGCCGATTGCGGATCGCGAACGCCTGCAGCGGCCGGGCGGCACCCCGCGGGGTCGATTCGAGCTTGTCGATGATGGAACGAATCCGGTCCTGCTGGCTGGGCGTTGCGGTGACGATGAGCGTGCCCGTCAAGTCATTGATCGTCAGCCTCCACCGGTCCGTGGGTGCCGCGGGCCCGCCAGCTCCCGCCGGGGCGGAAGAGACAGACGACTCACGCACCGTCTTCTCAATGAGGTCGCTCACCTCTTTCAACCCAAACGCCCGGGGCGTGTACTCCACCGTCACGACCGGCTCGAGCTGGTCCAGCAACTCGATCAGCTCGCCCCACCGCGCGTGAGCGCCCTCCGGCGCCAAGATCAGCAGCGATCGTCCGTCCGGCGCGACCGACACCTCGCCCTTGAGCTTGCTCCCCTCGACCGCGTCCCGCTTGCTGGCCAGCGCGGTCACGGCCGACGCCAGCGTGGGCGCGGGCAGGTTCACCGCCGGCACCGTCGCGATCCGCACCGGATCGCGGGCCACGTCAAAACGTTCGATCAACCGCTTCAATTCGTCGATCCGGCTGGAATACTCGCTCACCAGCAGCAATCCAGACTCACCGATCGGCGTCACCGCCGAGGGAGCCTTCAGACCGAGTTTGCCCACCAGATCCTGGATGTCTTTCGCGGATCGGTTCTGGAGCCGCACCAGCTCGCTCACAAAACCGGATCGCGGGCCGCCCTCTCCCTCGAAACGAACACCCGCCATCGCCACCGCGGCATCGGAGCGCACCAAGCTGATGACCTTGCTGCCCGGGGGCGTCACCAAAGCCAACCCCCGAGCCGCGAGCACCTGCGTGGTGAACTGCCAGAGCTCTTCCTTCGTGAGAACCCCGTTTCCCCGAAAGTTGAGCATCACCGGTTGCCCGCCCGCGGGCTTCACCAGCGCGGGGTCAAACTCCACGGTCAACCCCAGCGTTTCGGCGGTCAGCAGAATCAGCGCGCCCAGCTCCATCTGATCGGGCAACGCCAGGCGCGCGAGATCCGCGGCCACGGGCGGCTCAGCTCCGTCCGCCAACGCCGCCGGGCCGTCACCATGAAGCAGCAAGCAGGCGACCACCGCGCACCACATTCCCCGCGTCTCAACACCCATGGCTTCAGATTAGCAAATCCTCCGCTTCGGGTTCGCCTCATCGATCCGTTTTCCGGACGATCGGAACGCAACCCCGCGTGACGCATCCACGCCCTTCTCCGAAGCAAGCCATCCAGCTCCGGAATTGGCACGCCGTCAGATCGAGCGGACAACACCAGCAGGCTGTCGCCAGCCAGCCCGGGACTCTCCTTGGCGCCGATTCTCAGTCCACCCGCCGCCCGCCCAACCGACGCCCCTCCCGCGAGCGTTTCTCACAAGGGTTTGCGCAAACGCGACCGCTCGCTGCCCCCTTCTGCCCGGTCCAGAGCAGCGCGTCACTCACCCCCGGCTTCACTCGCCGATCTTGAAGAACACCGGTGCTTCCGACCGCACCGTGAGCTCTTCCGCGGCTCCCGCCGCACGCTGGGCCAGAACGCGGTCGTTCTCGGTGGAAAGCAGGCGAAGGAACTCCAGAATCTCCGCTCGCCTCGAGGGCGCGCCCTGGGCCAGCTGAGCCAGCAGCCCCACCGCCTCGCTCCGGATCTCCGGCGTGGACTCGGTGGCGTAGCGCTTCACCTCGTTGAGCAACTGGCTCGCGTGCCGATCGTCGGGCGAAACCAAAATCGGCCACTGAAGCGTCATTAGGAACACCGGCGCGCTGGGACGCCACCGCGCCATCTTGCGGATGAGCAGCTCCGTTCCCTCGCAGCGGGTCGATGGGCTTCCCGCCAGCCCCGCCGCACCCAACACTTCGAGGTTCGCCTCCCCGCTCTCCGCCAAGACCGCGAAGGCCTGCTGCAGCCACGCGGACTCCGGGCCCACTCGGCACGTCCACACCGCCGCGAAGAACCGCTCGTCGTTCTCGATGCCGTTGATCAGATCGACCAACGCCTCCGCGGCACGCGGGTCCTGTCGCCCCATCGCGGCCAGCGTTTGCACGCCAGAAAACAGCGTCAACTGGTTCCGCTCAAACGACAGCGACTCGACGATCGAGGCTACCACCACGTCTCCCTTGCCCGCCGCCCAGAGCAATCGCGCCGCGGTGTCCCATTCGTCGCTTCCGATCGTGCTCTCCTGCAGCACGCGCCGGAACGCCGGCACCAGCTCCGCCAGCTCCGTCGCCGCCGCCTCGCGATCCACGGGCGTCTGCAAGTACCGGTTCCCGCCCGCCGCCTTGCGAGACTCGAGATAGCTGCGGGCCAGGAAGACCGGCGCCTCCGTCGACAAGCCGCTGCCGTCGAGCAGCCGCGACATGGCCCGCTTCCAGGTGCCCAGCGACAACTCGCCCTCGAAGCGGCCCCGGACGATCAACTCCGTCGCCCGCCGCACCGATTCCCCCGACGCGCCCTCGTCGAGCGCCGCCCGCGCCCGGTTGAGCAGCCAGGACTTCTGCCACTCGCTGAGCTTGTCGTCGGCCATGCGCCCGGTCAGCGAGAAGTCCCGGAAGCCCGGGCTCGACACGATGATCTCGCGGGGCAGCGCGAACGCGCCCGCGATCAGCACGGTCGTCGGCACCAGCCCCTGTCCCCCGCCGTGATCGGCGCGGTGGTACTGATAGAGGAACTGCGCCAAGAGCTGCATCGCGACCGCCGCCGACACCAGCCGCCAGCTCCGCTTCCTCCGCACCAGCTCGCGCTCGTCCCGGATCGTCGCGCCGCACTCGGGGCACAGCCCCTCGTGCGCACTCATGTCGTACCAGCACCGCGGGCACAACGGCACGCCGCGGCTCGATCGCCCGAAGACCGCCGCGGCACCCAGCGAGGCCGCCAGCAGCGCGAGACCCGACAGCCCCCCGACGAACGCCAGGTCGAACGTGCGATTGTCGAATCCCCCCCACCCGCTGATCCTGCCCCGCACGACCCACATCACCACCGCCGCGACCGCCATCCACGCCGCCGCCAGCCCCGCGAGCACCCGCCGCCGGGTCTGACTCGCCAGCACCGCCTGGCGCAACGCCAACGCCGCCCCGATCAGCACCAGCGGCGGCAAGACGGCGAGCGAGAAATAGAAGACCCGATCGATCACGGCTGGACCACTGTACCGTCCGGATCCAACACGGTGGCGGTTGCGGCTTTCGCGGCTCGCCCGCCGGGTGGCGGCGGAGCACCACGCCGAGAACGACAGCAGGGACCCCCCGCTCGGGGAAGCTCCACACCCAGCCCGAAGATGAGGCCGAGAATCGCGACACTGCATCAGAACACACCCAGGAAAGACGCGATCATCGCGCCAGCGGGTGCTCTCGATCACGGACGAAGCTGTATCTCGGAGGACGCGGAGAGCGCCAAGCTTGTACCACGATTCGATGGAGGTGGTAAAGAGACTACGGGAAAGACAGAAGGGTCGCCCCAGAGCGCACGGAGAACACCGAGAACAATCGGGCGTCGATCCCTTTCGTGACCGCACGGCCAACTCTTTGCATGGGATGCCCCCACGAGGCGAGGGCAGCCGGGGCCGGGGCGGAACAAGCTTCGGCACGCTGACGTGTCGTCCGTGGGACAGCCGAACCGAGCCGATGAGCTGTTTCCACCCGGTCCTGCAGGAACAGAGGGGGCCGAGGATCCGGCTCCTGGCGGTGATTGGAAGTGGGCCGCCCAGGCCCGGGTCGATTCGGTCGATACCGCGCGAACACAAAAAGGACGTCAGGTCTTCCCGGCACTTCCCGCCGCCGGAAATGAGATCGCTCGACGCGCCGGACTAGGCCCCCCAGAACCCTGAAGAAGACGAGCAAAGAAATCAACGACCGACGGCGGGTGTCAATCGGCACGGAACCCGGCCCCAGCGCCCCGGGCTTTCCCCCGCATCGCTTCCCCGGATCTCCAACAAAGCCTCGCAGACGGAGATGCGTGCGTGGTTTAGTGTCATGGTGCAGCGGCGGCGGCCCGCAGCGCGGGCCGAGCTCGCCGCAGGAAGGACTCGCCATGCACACGCGTTCTCGTTCCCTCACCCTCGCCGCCGCGTCGTTGGTCGCCCTCACCGCGCCCGCCGGACTCACCACGTTCTTTGATCCGTCGCAGGTCGCCGCCCATCCCGCCAGCGGCGTCACCTCGGAGACGTACTCGAGCGGCGGCTACCGCTTCGTCGTCACCCGCGACAAGCTCTTCACCGGCGGCACCGGGCACATCATCGGCCGCAGCGTGCGCGTCCCCTGGCCGCAGGGGATGGAAGCCCAGGCCGTGACGACGCCGCCGCCGGGCGTGACCGACTACAAGGCCCGCATGACCATCACCCGCGAGGACGGGAGGGTCTTCGACTGGAACTCGTTCACGATGAAGCTCCTGGCCAACACCGGCGGCGCGGGGGCCGCGCTCGAGATCATGCCCAAGGTCAACGGCGAGGACGCGTTCGGCGACCCGCTCACCTTCGACGTCACCGGCTACTACGGCGGGACGTTCAGCTACGACGAATCGCCGAACGTGTGGGGCAGCACCGCGCGGCTCAAGGGCTTCGCGACCTACAACGTGAACCTCTACGTCGACTTCGCCTTCACCGCCTTGGCGTTCACCGCGATCGTGCCCTGCCCCGCGGACCTCAACGCCGACACGTTCGTGGATGACGCCGACTTCGTGATCTTCGCCGCGGCGTACAACACCCTCGACTGCGCCGACCCAGCGATGCCCGCGGGCTGCCCCGCGGACCTCAACGCGGACACCTTGGTGGACGACGCCGACTTCGTGCTCTTCGCCGAGGCGTACAACGCGCTCCTGTGCCCGTAGCGGGCGCGGTCGATCGGCGTGCCCGCCTCGGGTCTTCACCCCAGCGCGAGGAGCGGCCGCAGAGTCGCCGCGTCATCGCTTTTCGCGTTGACGAGGGCACGCCCCGCTGGTAGCCTGCACCGCGGAGGGCACACGATGAACACGCGCTTCGCGGTCGTGGGTGCGGCGGTGGTCATGATCGCCGCATCCGGTGCGGCGGCGGCAGAACAACACCTCGTCGTGCCCACCGCCTTCGCGAACCTGGAAGGCAACGCGAACTCCTCGATCCCGATGGGCTCGGGGAACGCGGGCACCGCGCAGTACATCTATGCGGAGTCCGAGCTGGCGGCGATCCCGTCGGGCAGCCGCATTGTCGGCTTCCAGGTGCGCCAGGACAACAACTTCGGCTTCGTCCGCTGGCCCTCGGTCGCGGGCGTCGCCTCGAGCTACCGCGTCATCATGGCCAAGGCCGCGACCGGGCCGCTGGGGATCAGCGCGACGTTCGCCTCCAATCTCATCAACCCGGTCGAGGTCCGCAGCGGGCCGCTGGCGATCGCGGCCCAGTCGTATCCCGGCGCGTTCCCCATCGGCGGCACCACGCCCAAGGGCTGGGGGCCACAGATCGCCTTGCAGACGGAGTACGTCTACCGCGGCGGGCCGCTGGCGATCGAGTTCCGTGTCGTCGGCATCGTCGGCACCAGCACGACCGCCGACGCCCAGACCAACAGCGCGGCGGCCGCCGGCGGCGGCAACGCGAGTAGCGACCACGAAACAACCTCCAACGGCGGCGCGGCCCTCATCATCCGCCTCGCCTACGTGACCGGGGCGTGCGTGGGCGATCTCAACGCCGACACCTTCGTCGACGACGCCGACTTCGTGCTCTTCGCCGCGGCGTACAACATCCTCGACTGCGCCGACCCCGCGATGCCCGCGGGTTGCCCGGCGGACCTCAACACCGACAGCGTGGTCGATGACCTCGACTTCGTGCTCTTCGCGGCGGCGTACAACGAACTGCTCTGCCCGTGATGGTCAGAATGTGATCACGGCTTCACGGTCAGCGCCGCGCTCTTGCTCGCGATCTCGGCCTCGATGTCGACGACGAACGTCGCGAGCGGTGTGGGGGTGAAGTCGCGGCCCCCTCCGGTGCGACTTCGCTCGCCTCACCCACGATGGTCCACATGAACAAGCGCCGCGGCGTCGCCGAGTCCTTCGATGGCTTCACCTTCGGCAAGGTAGTCGTAGAAGCCGGCCGCGTGTTGAAGCCCGATCACATCAGCGATCTGGGTGAAGCGTTCGTCCTCAAAGTCGGGAAGCTCGCCTCCCACGGCCTCACCGTTGATCATGCGACCCTTGATGAGCTTCGTGAGCTTCCGGACACCGGCCGCGTCGAGAATCGGCGCAAACGCCTTCGCATCTCCCTTCGCCGCCATGTCTTCGTCCGAGGCCTCGCCGAAGTAATCGGGACAACTGTTGAAACAGTCAGCGATCTCTCCGTTGCGGAAGTACCAATAGCACAGGACATCGCTGTCGAAGAGAGTCATTGCGACAGCGTCGGAAGCGCGGGCGTCGAGGGCGATCGCGCCGAGCAATTCTGGGTTCAGCAGCTCCATCGATGGATACACAACGATCCACCCGTTCCGCGGCGGCGCAACGAAGGCCGAGCCGCCGACCTGCTCGGCCGCAGCGTCCACAGCCACACGCACTCGGTCTAAGTCAGTCGACTTGAGATGCATCGAGAAGAAGTTCGTTCCCACGCCAGATCCTCCGTTATGGCATTCTACAAGCAACCGGCCAGCGATGCAAGGTACTTACGCCTTCACCCCCAGCACAGCGCTCTTACTCGCGATCTCGGCCTAAACAGGAGTGAACCCGCCCTGGAGGCTGCTCACGGGTTGCAGAGCGCATTCGCGACCGATTGTCTTTACCCGATTTCTTGCCGCAGCAGTCGCAGTTCGCGCGAAAGTGATGTTCGCTCCGCTGGGTCGAAGTCGTCGCCCGTCATTCCAAATTGGAACTGGTGTTTTCGATAAGCAAGCAGCCGCAGATAGCGGCCGACCGGAAATTCGTGGTTGATCCACGCCGCTTTGTAGCCGGCGAGACCGTGTCGCCGCAGAATGCGGGCCGCGTTCGACAGCAGAATCTCGCACCAGACTTTTGCCGAGATCTCGGTATCGAACAACTGCTCGTGGCCAGCTCTCTTCTTACCCGGTGGCATCTTTGACAACGAGATCCGAAGCTGCTCCGGCGAGACGTACGTGAAGTCCCAGCGAAAGTGCCCCGGTTCGCAATCCCAAACAGGACTCATTCGAATTGGAGCTTCATATTCAGGCCCCTTCTCAGGAACGACCCGCATGATCCCGCTCGACTCAATGAGTTCGAGCGTTGATCCGAGTAGCTCGCCCAGCACATCGGTTGCGTATCCCGGATACAGCGTGAACACGCGACGGCCGCACCGCATTTCTGCTTGCATCGATCCTGCCCCCAACAGCTTGAGCGACATGTTGAACGCAGGCTTGCGAACGGAGCGACTCTTCACGGCTTCACACCCAGCACTGCGCTCTTGCTCGCGATCTCGGCCTGGATGTCGGCCACGAACTTCGCCAGCGGCATCGCGCCCAGATCCTTCTCGACGCCGCGGGCGCGGACGGACACGGCCTTGTTCTCCGCGTCGCGCGGGCCGACGATGAGCATGTAGGGGATCTTCTCGTCGGCCGCGACCTTGATCTTGGCCTGCACACGCTCGTTGGACTCGTCGAGCGTGGCTCGTACCCCCACCGCTTGCAGGGCGGCGAGGGCCTCGCGGCCGTAGTCGAGGGTCTTGTCGGAGATGGGCAGGATGCGGACCTGCTCGGGGCTGAGCCAGGTGGGGAACGCGCCGGCGAAGTGCTCGATGAGCACGCCGCAGAAGCGCTCCATCGAGCCGAACGGGGCGCGGTGGATGACGACGGGGCGGTGGGCCTTGTTGTCGGGGCCGATGTACGAGAGGTCGAAGCGGTTGCCCATCTGGTAATCGACCTGCACGGTGCCGAGCTGCCACTCGCGGCCGATCACGTCCTTCACCACGAAGTCGATCTTCGGCCCGTAGAACGCCGCCTCGCCCGGCTCCTGGCTGAAGGTGACGCCCAGCGACTGTGCCGCGGCGATGCACGCGGCCTCGGCCTTGTCCCAGCTCTCCGCGCTGCCGGTGTACTTGTTCGAGTCCTTGTCGCGCAGGCCGACGCGGACGCGGTAGTCCTTCATGCCGAGCACGTTGAAGATGGTCTTCACCAGCGACAAGCAGCCCTGGATCTCCGCGGGGACCTGGTCCTCGGTGCAGAAAAGGTGCGCATCGTCCTGAGTGAAACCGCGGACGCGGGTCAGGCCGTTGAGCTCGCCCGACTGCTCCCAGCGGTAGACGGTGCCGAACTCCGCGAGACGCACGGGCATGTCGCGGTACGAGTGCGGCGAACTCCCGAAGATCTTCGCGTGGTGCGGGCAGTTCATCGGCTTGAGCATGAAGCCGTCGACGAGCTTGTCGTCGGCCATGATGCGATCGGCGGCGATGGTGGTCGCCTTGGTGCGCTCATTGATGCCCGCGGCGAGCCGCGCGGAGACGCCGTCCACGCGGCTCATCATCTCGGCGCAGGAGCAGCCGGACTTGCAGAGCTCCTCGAGCGCCTGACGCTCGACGATGGGAGCGAACTGGCTGTCCTTGTAATACGGGAAGTGGCCCGAGGTCTTGTACAGCTCCAGCCGCCCGATGTGCGGGGTGAAGACTTCGGTGTAGCCCTGCTTCTTCAGCTCGGCGGAGATGAAGTTCTGCAGCTCCTTGCGGACGATCGAGCCGCGCGGGGTCCAGAGGATGAGACCCTGGCCCACGTCCTCGTCGATGTGGAACAGGCGGAGGTGCTTGCCGATGACGCGGTGGTCGCGCTTGGCGGCCTCTTCCTTTTGCTTCAGGTACTCGTCGAGCTCGGCTTGGGTCGGGAAGGCGGTGCCGTAGACGCGGATGAGGCGATCGGAGTTCTCGTCGCCATGCCAGTACGCCGACGCGAGCGACAACACGCACGCGGCGCCGATGCGGCCGGTGGAAGGAACGTGCGGGCCGCGGCAGAGGTCTTCCCAGTTCTGGCCGGGATTTCCGGTGGCGTAGAAGGTCAACGACGGCGACGCGGACGGCCGTGCGACAGAAGCGTCCGCAAACGCAGGCTTGCCGCCTTTGTAGACGCTGCTGGGCATGCCGAGCGCTCGCTCGGCGTTGTCCACCTTGTACTTATTGCCCTCGGCCTTGAGTTTGCTCAGGCCGTCGTTGGTGGCGACTTCGTACCGAGTGATCGGCCGATTCTCCGCGATGATCTCGGCGATCCGCTTGTTGATCGCCGCGAAGTGATCGCTGCTGATCTTCTTGCCCTCGGGGACGTACATGTCGTAGAAGAACCCGGTGTCGGTCGGCGGGCCGTAGGCGATCTGGACTTCTTTGCCGATCACGTCCTGGATCGCCTCGGCCATCACGTGGGCGGCGGAGTGGCGGATCAGGTAGAGACCGTCCTTGTCCAGCACCTTCTGCCGGTCGCGCTCGGTGACGATGGAGATGCTGGCGTCGCGGTCGATGACGGTCGCGAGGTCGCGGAGCTCGCCGTCGATCTTGACGCCGAGGGCGGCCTTGGCGAGGCCGGCGCCGATGGACGCGGCGATGTCCTTGCCGCTGACGGGCTTGTCAAAGGACTTCTTGGAACCGTCGGGAAGAGTGATGGTGGGCATGAGCAAAGGTCCAAAGGGCGAATGGCCAAAGGGCCAAAGAAAGACAGGGGAACAAAGCCAACGAAAAACCCGGCCTCGGGGCCGGGTCGGTTGCTGAATAGAGACTCCGCTGCCTGCCGGCTCAGGCGTCGGAGTCGTGTCGAGTCCTCGTCGTGGCACGGGTCGAAATCATTACGGCAAGGATAGCCTCGACGGTTCTCCTTCGTGAGCATGTTCGACCAGGCGGTCCTCGCACACCAAGCCGTCGGCCAGTCGCACCACGCGGCGGCAGCGCTTGGCGATGCTGTCGTCGTGCGTCACCATGATGATGGTCATGCCTTGGCGGTGCAGGTCCTCGAAGGTCGCGAGGATGGCCTGACCGGTCTTGCTGTCGAGGTTGCCGGTGGGTTCGTCGGCCATCAGGATCGACGGGCGGGTGACGAGGGCTCTCGCGATGGCGACGCGCTGCTGCTGGCCGCCGGAGAGTTCGCGGGGGCGGTGCCCGAGGCGGTCGCCGAGACCGACGAGGCCAAGGGCGTACTCAGAGGCCTTGGCTCGCTCGGAGGGTTTCACGCCCTGGTAGAAGAGCGGGACCTCGACGTTGGCCTCGACTGTGAGCTGGGGGATGAGGTTGAAAGCCTGGAAGATGAACCCGATGGTGCGGCCTCGGAAGAGCGAGAGTTCCTCGTCGTCCATACTCACGACGTCGCGCCCGGCGAGCATGTAAACGCCCTCGGTGGGACGGTCGAGGCAGCCGAGGATGTTCATGAGGGTGGACTTGCCGGAACCCGAGGCGCCCATGATGGCGATGTACTCGCCGCGCTTGATCGTGAGGTTGATGCCGCGAAGGGCCTCGACCATGATCGAGCCGTCGGGCTTGTAGTAGGTTTTCTTGAGGTCGCGGAGCTCGGCGACGGAGTCGGACGCGCCCGACGCGGCGGGCGAGGGAGCGGAGGCGTAGATGGCGGCGTCGGTGGGCATTGGGAAGCGGAACTTGGAGCGTACCCGTTGAATCAGGGGCGGTTGCGGGACGTGATACGCGGCGTGCTCAGGACGCGTTCGCACCGGCTGGCCCAGAGCGGCCAACCAGTGGCACCCGGAATCGCTTCGGCGTGCGTCAGCCGTTGGTTCGCTTCTCGTCTTCGATCTGGAGGCCGGCGAGGGCCATCATGGGGTCGGGGGCGAAGCGGAAGACCTTGTCGAGGCCGGTCACACTCATGACGGACTGGACGTCCTCGGAGAGCGAGCAGAGCCGCAGGCCGCGGCCCTTTTCGGTGAGGATCTTGCGGATCTTGAGCAGGCCGGCGAGGTTGCTGCTGTTGACGTAGGTGACATTCGCGAAGTTGAGGACCACGCTGGGCGTGGCGTTGCCCTTGGCGCTGAGGCGGTCGGCGATGGCGGAGAGTTCCTCCGAGAGCGCCGGCTCGTCGGTCAGGTCGGCGATGACGATGGAATCGGACCATTCCGTGGACATGGGGAGAGAGTACCAGATTTGTGCGTCGCTCTCAAGTCGCTGCAGGGGAAGGGAGAGAACGCGGAGAAGCGGAGTTGGCGGAGGGAGGCGGAGAGTAGAGAGTGTGAGGAGACAAACAGCAAACAGCAAATGGCAAATGGCAGATCACGAAAGGGACAGGCCCCACTCGTCGCTTCGAGGCGCGGCCTCGCGAGAAAGCAGA
Source organism: Phycisphaerales bacterium (assembly GCA_019744815.1). Lineage (GTDB taxonomy): Bacteria > Planctomycetota > Phycisphaerae > Phycisphaerales > UBA1924 > JAFEBO01. The sequence goes on along the minus strand of JAIEUA010000003.1, from coordinate 233,593 downwards.
ACGTCCGGAGTCGCTTCATGGGTCGAGCCGTGCGAGGCCTTCAGCCCGTCCGATCTCCGCGAAACTCCGCTCCCTCCGCAACTCCGCGTTCTCTCCGGAGTGACTACGCCGCCGGAGCGTCTTCGCCGCCCGCGGCTTCATCGATACGGGCGGCGGCGATGACCTGGTCACCGTCGTGCAGACTGACGACGCGAACGCCCTGCGTGCCGCGGCCGATCTGGCTGATCTCACCGGCCTTCACGCGGACCAGCTGGCCGCCCTTGCTGACCACAACAACGTCATCCGTGTCGCGGACGCTGAGGGCCGCGACGGAGCGGCCGTTGCGGTCGCTGGTCTTGATGTCGGCGCGGCCCTTGCCGCCGCGGGACTGGGAGCGGGCCTTGCCGGTCTCGGGCTGGACGCGGTACTCGTCCACCAGCGTGCGCTTGCCGTAGCCGTTCTGGGTGATGGTGAGCAGGCTGACCGTGGGATCGACGGTGACCGGGTCGCCGTCGGCGTCGGGCTTCATCTCGACACGCACCGCGCCGATGACCTCGTCGCCTTCCTCGAGTTCGATGCCCTTCACGCCCGCGGCGGAGCGGCCCATCAAGCGGGCGTCTTCCTCCGCGAAGCGGATGGCGTTGCCTTGGGCTGTGATGAGCATGATGTCATCACGGCCGCCGGTCATCACCACATCCAGCAGGCTGTCGCCGTCCTTGAGGCCCACCGCGATAATGCCGCCCTTGTTGACGTTGCGGTAGTCCTTGAGCGCGGTGCGCTTCACGATGCCGCCGCGGCTGGCAAAGGTGAGGAAGTTGCTGCCTTCCTCGAAGTTCTTGATGGCGAGGTACGCGCAGGTCTTCTCGCCGGGCTTGAGCTCGAGCAGGTTGATGATCGCGCGGCCCTTGCTGGTGCGGCTCATCTCCGGCACCTCGTAGACCTTGATCTTGAAGATGCGCCCGGTGTTGGTGAAGCAGAGCAGGTCGTCGTGCGTGCCGGCGACGAAAACGTGCTCGATGAAGTCCTCGTCCTTGGCGTCGCCGGCGCGGATGCCCTTGCCGCCGCGGCCCTGGGTGCGGTAGGTATCCAGCGGCACGCGCTTCACGTAGCCCTGGTGGCTGATGGTGACGGCGACGTCTTCCTTGGCGATCAGTTCCGCGATGGTGATGTCCACCTCGGTGTCGTCGATCTGGGTGAGACGCTCGTTGTTCTTGGCCGACGCCCAGCGGGCCCGCATCTCGAGCGTGTCGTCCTTGACGATGCCCAGCACCTTGGCGTCGCTGGCGAGGATCGACTCGTACTCCTCGATCTGCTTGACGAGCTCGTTGTAGTCGCTGACGAGACGCTCGATCTCGAGGCCAACGAGCTGGATGAGTCTCAAGGCGCCGATGGCTTCGGCCTGCTTGCGGCTGAGCGCGATGCCGCCGGCGGGCTCCGCGGCCTTGATCATCTTCATCAGCCGCGCGGGCAACTTCGGGGCGTACGGATGGCTCGCCGGAATCTGGAAACGCCGGTCCATTAGCTTCTGGATGGCCTCTTCCCGGGTGCGGCTGCCGCGGATGATCTTGATCACCTCGTCGATATCGCAGACCGCGTATACAAGACCTTCCAACTCGTGCGCCTTCTGCTTGGCGTGACGCAGCAGGTACATCGTGCGCCGACGGATGACATCCTTGCGGTGCGCGATGTAAAGGTCGATCAGCTCCTTCAGCGAAAGCGTCCGCGGCTGGCGATTCACCAGCGCGATGTTCATGATGCTGAAGGTGTCCTGCAGGCTCGTGAACTCGTAGAGCTGCTTCTCGACCACGCGTGGATCGGCGCCGCGCTTGAGCTCGATCACGATGCGCGTCGCGGCTTCACGGCCCGACTCGTCGCGAACGTCAGAAACATCGGGGATCTTGTCCTCCTCGACGGCCTCGACGATCTTCTTGAGCAGGAGCTCTTGCGACGAGTTGTACGGGATCTCGCTGATGACGAGCTGGTAACGGTCGGACTTGGAGCCTTCCACTGCCTCGCCATTGGCCGCGGCTTCGGCGGCCTTGCCCTTCTTGACGCCGCCGAGGGGTTCGATCTTGACGCTGCCGCGGACGGTGATGCGCCCGCGACCGGTCGCGTACGCCTCGAGGATGCCGCGACGGCCCAGGATCGTGCCGCCGGTCGGGAAATCGGGCCCCTTGATGCCGCGGCGAATCACGTTGCCGTTGGCGTCGACGACATCCTGCATGAGTTCCATCAGGCCGATCGACGGGTTCTCGATGGTGCGGATGATGGAGTCGAAGACCTCCGTCGGGTTCTGCGGCGGGAGGCTGGTGGCCATGCCGACGGCGATGCCGATGCCGCCGTTGATCAGCAAGTTGGGGAACTTGCCGGGCAGGATCATCGGTTCCATCAAGCGGTCGTCGTAGTTGGGCTGGAAGTCGACGGTCTCGAACTCGAGATCGGCGAGCATGTCCACCGCGGCGTGGGTCATGCGGGCTTCGGTGTAACGCATCGCCGCCGGCGGGTCGCCGTTGATCGAGCCGAAGTTGCCCTGGGGGTCGATCAGCGGAACACGCATCCGCCAACGCTGGGCCATGCCGACAAGGGTGGGATAGACGACCGCTTCGCCGTGCGGGTGGTAATCGCCCGACGTGTTGCCGGCGATCTTGGCGCACTTGAGGTGCTTCTTGCCGGGGCGGAGCTTGAGATCGTTCATCGCGACGAGGATGCGTCGCTGCGAGGGCTTAAGGCCGTCACGGACGTCGGGCAGGGCCCGGTCCATGATCGTGCTCATGGCGTAAGTGAGATAGGAGTCCTGGAGTTCGCGCTGAATATCGAGCTCGAGCACGCGCCCGCCCGGAGTGCCGGCGCCGGGGATGTCGGCGCTATGACCACCGGAACCGGAAGGTTCGCCATCGGGTGTGCGCATCACGTTGAGATCGTCAGGCATCCATCGCTCCGGGGGCAAGAACCAGCGAGTGACAGGGCTTCGGTGCGGCCGTCACACGCCACGAGGGGCGCCACAAATCGACCGGCTGGAGTCCTTCCAATCGGGTCGAGAATCGCGTCCCCCGCGAGTCGGCAATCATAGTCGAAACAGGTTGAAATGTCGCCCGCGAGCGGACATTCCCGAGGCCTAATTTGCTGGGATTTTCTTGAATTTTTCCCGGGGATCCGGGGCGTCTTTTTCACCTCGGTCGCGGGGCCGGACGGACGGGCTAGCGGGTCTGGTACTGGCCGTCGATCTCGAAGCGTTGGGTGGTGAGTTCTTCAAGTCCCATCGGCCCGTAGGCGTGGAGCTTGGTGGTGCTGATGCCGATCTCGGCCCCGAGGCCGAGCTGGAAGCCGTCGTTGAAGCGGGTGCTGGCGTTCACCGCAACGCAGGAGGCGTCGACGCCGGCGCGGAAGGCGGCGATGGAAGCGGGGCTGGCAGAGAGGATCGCTTCGGTGTGCCGGGAGCCGTAGCGGGCGATGTGATCGATGGCAGCCGCGACGCCGTCGACGACTCGCAGAGCGAGGATGGTGTCAAGAAACTCGCGGCCGAAGTCGTCCTCGGAAACGGGCTTCCACGCGGGCACGACGGCCCGGGCGGTGGGATCAGCCCGGACTTCCACGCCCGCGGCAGCGAGCCCGTTGGCGAGGCGTGGCAGAAACGCCCCGGCGATCTCGCGATGGACAAGCAAGCACTCGGCGGCATTGCACGTGGCCGGAGCGCTGGTCTTGGCGGTAACGCAGACGTGCACGGCCCGATCCAGATCGGCGGTGGAATCAACAAAGATGTGGCAGACGCCCTTGAAGTGCTGGATCGTGGGGATGCGGGAGTGCTGTGCCACGAAACGGATCAGGTCCTCACCGCCCCGGGGGATGACGAGGTCGATGAGGGAGTCGAGCTGCAACAACTGGCGGAGCTCTTCACGGTCCGAGGCATCGAGCAGGGTGATCGCGGCCGACGGAACGTGGTGTTGCTCCAGCACCCGGCGCGCGATGGAGGCGATCGCGGCGTTGGACCGAAAGGCTTCTCGTCCACCTTTGAGAAGGCACGCGTTGCCGCTTTTGAGGCAGAGGGCAAACGCGTCGGCGGTGACTCCGGGGCGGGCCTCGTAGATCATGCAGATGACGCCGAGGGGAACACGAACGCGGCGAACCGCAAGGCCGGAAGGGACACTTCGTTCGGAGGTGACAAGCCCCACAGGATCGGGGAGGCGTGCGACTTGCCGAAGCCCCTCGGCGAGGCGGCCGAGAGAGGATGACGTGAGCGTGAGACGCTGAAGCTTGGCGGCGGGGAGCCCAGCGGCCTGAGCGGCGGCGAGGTCCTGAGCGTTGGCTTCCAGCAGCGCGGGTGCCGACTGATCGATCGCGTCGGCGAAGGCGTTCAGCACGCTGTTCTTGGCATGGGTGGGAAGGGCCGCGAGCGCTCTGGATGCCTCGCGAGCGGATCGGGCCAGAGATTCAATGTTGTTCATGACTTGGCCTCCGGCGTTTGGGCGGTGACCAGCAGATCGTCGCGATGGACCACCTCGTCGCAGTGGGAGTACCCGAGCACCGCGGCGATGGTGCTGGCACGACGGCCCTTGATGCGGGAAACCTCGTCGGAGCTGTACGCGGAGAGGCCGCGGGCGACGGGGGCCTTGTCGCACAGGATGTCAACGACGCTGCCGGCCTCGAAATCGCCCTCGACCGCGAGAATGCCGGAGGGCAGTAGGCTGGCGCCACGGTCCCGGACGGCGCGTGCGGCGCCGGCGTCGATGTGCAGCGTGCCGCGGGAGCGGACGGTGAAGCCGATCCAGCGGCGGCGCGAGCTGAGGCGCGAGGGGCGGGCGGCGAAGCGCGTGCCCAGCGACTCGCCCGAGACGATCCGAGCGAGAACGTTGGGCGCGTTCCCGGGAGCGACGACGCAAGGAATGCCAAGGCCGGTGACGAGAGCGGCAGCGTCCAGCTTCGTGGTCATGCCTCCAGTACCGACGCCGGACTTCGTCGGACGGACGTGGCGGCGAGCGTCTTCGACGTTCTCGACCAGAGGGATGACCGAACGCGTGCCGCTGGCCCACAGGCCGGGGGCGGTGCTGAGCATGACGAGCAGATCGGCTCGGAGCATGGCGGCCGTGAGAGCGGCGAGGCGGTCGTTGTCGCCGAGTTTGATCTCGGCGAAAGAAACGCTGTCGTTCTCGTTGATGATGGGGACGGCGGCGTGATCGAGGAGTGTCTCGAGCGTGTGCCGCGCGTTGAGGAAACGGAGGCGGTGGTCAAAGTCCTCCGCGGTGAGCAGGACCTGGCCCACCACGGTGGCGTGCGGTTCGAAGGCAGCGGCGTACGCGGCCATGAGCCGCTGCTGGCCGATGGCGGCGGCGGCCTGCTTCTCGCGGATGAGCTTGGGAGGGCGGGCAAGACCCAGCGCGCGAAAGCCCGAGGCGATGGCGCCGGAGGAGACGACGACGACGGAGGTGCCGCGGGAGCGAAGAGCGGCGATGTCATCGGCAATCCTGCGGACGGCTTCGAGGGAAAGCCCCCCACTCTCGGCGAGGACCGCGCTGCCGATCTTGACGACGACGCGGGCGGGTGCGGTGCTGGATCGTGTGGAACGGGCGGCGGCCATAAACGGAGACTAGGCGGCGAGGGCGGAGACGGTTCACGACATCGGCAGGGTCTGCGGGATGGTCCGTTCATATAGTGGCGACTCACCCCGGAGATGCGACATGAGCTGGTTCTCTCGCAAGCCGAGCCCCAAGAACGTCGAGCAGGTAGTCCTTCCGTCCGGCTCGAGCGGCGGAATGCGTCCCGGCGGCTCAGGCGACGCGTCTCGCGAGGCGCGGATCTTCGAGGTTGGTGCGGATTTCCTCCGTCGCGCCCGGGCCCACAAGACCGGCCTGCTCTCCGCCAAGTTCTACTCCGACGCCCTCATGGAATGGTCCATGAAGGACCCCGAGTTCAAGGTCCAGATGTTCCGCTTCGTGGACACCTTCCCGATGCTGCGAGGTGGTGACGCGATCTTCGATCACCTGCAGGACTATCTCTCGCAGCCGGGCGTCACTGTGCCGCCGGTCATCAACGCCGCCCTGAAGGCCGGCGGCCTGCTCAAGGGTGCCGCCAGCGCCACCATCGGTAAGCAGATCGAGGGCATGGCCGGGAAGTTCATCGCCGGCACCGACGCCGCCAGCGCGCTGCCCGGGCTCAAGCGACTCTGGGACGACGGCATCGCGTTCTCCGTTGATCTTCTCGGCGAGACCTGCGTCTCCGACAGCGAGGCCGACGAGTACGCCAAGAAGTACCTCGATCTCATCCAGAACCTGCCCGCCCAGGTCGCGGGCTGGCCCGCCAATCCGCGGCTGGAGTCCGACCACCTCGGCAGCGTGCCGCGGGTCAACGTCTCGGTCAAGATCTCCGCGCTCTCCGCCCGCACCGACCCGATCGACACCGAGGGCGCGATCGGCGACCTGATGAAGCGTCTGCTCCCGATTCTCGAGACCGCCCGCGACCGCGGCGTCTTCGTGAACTTCGACATGGAGCACCATGCGCTCAAGGACTTCACCATCGAGCTCTTCCAGCGCTGCTGCGAAAAGCTCGACTTCCACGCCGGCCTCGCGATGCAGGCCTACCTCAAGTCCGGCCCCGATGACGCACGCCGCATGGCCGACTGGGCCAAACGCGCCCGGCGCCTCGTCACCGTCCGCCTCGTCAAGGGCGCGTACTGGGACGCCGAGACCATCAAGAGCGAGCTGCACGGCTGGCCCTGTCCGGTCTGGGCCCAGAAGTGGCAGACCGACGCCTGCTTCGAGAAGATGACCGCCATCTACCTCGACGCCTGCCCCCGCACAGCCGACGAGGCCAAGCAGGGCGGCATCAAGCTCGCGCTCGGCTCGCACAACGTGCGCTCCATCGCCGCCGCCCTCGCCGGCATGGAAGCCCGCAACCTGCCGCGGGAAGCGATCGAGCTCCAGATGCTCCACGGCATGGCCGACCAGCTCAAGTACGCCGCCGCCGAGCTCGGCCTGCGTATGCGCGAGTACGTTCCCGTCGGCGAGATGATCCCCGGGATGGCGTACCTCGTCCGCCGCCTGCTCGAAAACACCAGCAACGAGAGCTGGCTCAAGGCCGGCTTCCTCGACAACGCCGACGCGGGGCAGTTGCTTCGAGCGCCCGCGCCCGCCGCGAATGCTGAAAGCGCGAAGCAGCCCGCCGACCTGCTCGCGATCGCGCCCGAGCGTCACCGCCTCACGCCCGGCGTCCCCGGAGTGGGCGATGGTCGCCCGTTCTTCACCGAAGCGGTGCGTGACTTCTCCGTGAAGGCCCAGCGCGACGCTTTCGCCGCCGCCATCGCCCGCGCCACCGTCCCCAAGATCGCCAACGACCGCACCGTCGATCAGGCCAAGGACATGATCGCCAAGGCCGACGCCGCGTTCGCCGCCTGGCGCGACACCGACCCACGCAAGCGTGCCGAGGTATTGGTACGCACCGCCGGCCTGATGCGCAAGCAGCGCGATGGCCTCGCCGGCGTCATGATCAAGGAATCCGGCAAGACCTGGCGCGAGGCCGACGCCGATGTTTGCGAGGCCATCGACTTCTGCGACTACTACGCGCGGCTCGCCGTGCCGCTCTTCGAGCGCACCCGCCTCGGCAAGTTCATCGGCGAGCTCGACGAAACCCTCTACCAGCCCCGAGGCGTCGCCGCTGTCATCAGCCCGTGGAACTTCCCGCTGGCGATCCTCACCGGCATGACCACCGCCGCCCTCGTCACCGGCAACCCGGTCATCATGAAGCCCGCCGAGCAGACGCCCGGCATCGCCGCGATCCTCTTCGACATCCTGCAGGACGCGATGAAGGAATCCGGCGTCGATCGCACGCTCGCACAGAACATCCTGCACTTCTGCCCGGCTCCGGGCGAGTCAACGGGCGCCGCGATCGTTCGCGACCCGCGCGTCGCGCTCATCGCCTTCACCGGCAGCAAGGCCGTCGGGCTGGACATCCTCAAGGCCGCGGGCACCACGCCCGACGAGCAGCCCTTCGTCAAGAAGGTCGTCTGCGAGATGGGCGGCAAGAACGCCATCATCATCGACACCAGCGCCGACCTCGACGAGGCCGTCATCGGCGTCCGCCACAGCGCCTTTGGCTTCCAGGGCCAGAAGTGCTCCGCCTGCTCGCGCGTTATCGTCGTCGATCCCGAAGGCCCCAACGGCCCCGCGATCACCCACTTCACCCGCCGCCTCGTCGAAGCTTCGCGTGCCCTCACCATTGGCGACCCCACGCTCCCCGGCACCGACATCGGCCCGGTCATCGACGCCGAGAGCAAGGCCAAGATCGAACGCTACATCGAACTGGGCAAGAAGGAATCGCGGCTCGAACTCTCGCTGCCCGTGCCGGCGGGACTCGAAGAGCGCACCGGCCGCGCCTTCGTCGGGCCGCACATCTTCAGCCATGTGCCCGAGACCGCTGCGATCGCACGCGACGAGATCTTCGGTCCTGTCGTCGCCGTGCTGCACGCCAAGGACTTCGCCGACGCCTTGCGCATCGCCAACGCCAGCCCCTACAAGCTCACCGGCGGCGTCTTCAGCCGCAAGCCTTCGCACCTCGAACGCGCCAAGCGCGAGTTCCGCGTGGGCAACCTCTACCTCAACCGCGGCTGCACCGGCGCCCTCGTCGGCCGCCACCCGTTCGGCGGCTTCGGCATGTCCGGTGTCGGCAGCAAAGCCGGCGGCAGCGACTACCTGCTCCAATTCGTCGAACCCCGCGCTATCGCGGAGAACACCCTCCGCCGCGGCTTCGCGCCAGAGCTCTGACGATCGGGTACCACTGCTTGGCCGACTCGGCGGTCAAGCAGTGTGAACGCGCGGCACGACGCGCCCGCACTGCTTGGCCCAAAGCCGCCAAGCAGTGGCACCCGCTCACGCTCTCTAGAACAACCGGCCGCTCGCGACCCACACCGCCCACAGCGCCATACCCACCGCCAGCACCGCGAGCCCCCAGCGCGTCAGCCACTCCAAGACGAACGGGCGGGGCTCGTCGTCGAGTTGTTTGGACACGTTTCCATCGGGCGGCGGACCCACGGCAACCTCGTTCCAATCGATATCCACCGAATCGGACCTCGCTTCACGCAAGGCATCGCGAGCACGATCAAGATCGGCCTTGCGGACGCAGACGCGGAACGGGAGCGATCCGGCCACCTCCCACTGAAGCGTCATGCCGGCATGAGAGAACGTGAAGGCGGGGATACCCCGATCCTTCAGCACGCCGATCATGATCGAAGCCTCGAACTCGCTTCGGGCGGTCGTGAGGTCGACGAGGGTGTCGGGGTCGGTAGCCATGCGGCAGGGAGTCGATCTCCGGGCCGCGGGGCCCGGTTACTTCTTGGATGCGTCGGCGGGGTCGTTCGATACCGTGGCATCGGCAGGCGTCGTGTTCGTGACCTTGCCGGTCTGCACGATGCCGCTGCGACGCCCGGGTTCGAAGGTCACGATGCGCTTCCCATCCGCGGTTTTCTCGACTCGGGTCGTGGCGTTGGGGACGAAGGGGTAACCGGCGAGCTGGCGGTGGATGTAGTCGGGGGCGGTCACGATCATTTGCTTTTTGTAGTAGGTGATGTTGGCCGCGTTGCCGCCGTTGGCGGTCCATTGCTCGGACTCGATGAGCTCGGTGATGAGTCGGATGACCTCGTCGGCGCGTTGCTGCTCGGTAGCGCCGGTCTGGTTGTTCTGGTTCTGGTTTCCGCCGCTGAAGGGGCTCTGACCGCCGCCCCCACCGCCGCCGGAGCTGGCGGCCTGGAGCGAGGCGTTGAGATCGAACTGCGGCACATCGGAGTAATCGCGGACGACCAGCAGCAGGTCGCTGATGTCGTAGATCTCGATGCGCCGGGTGCGGTTGAGGCGTTCCTTGGGCCCCACCTCGATGACGCCCTCTTCGGAGAGCTGCCAGGTGTTGCCGCCGAGCGTGCCGTCGACCTGGGCCTGAGCAAGCGCCCGTTCGAGGATCGAGAGCGCCGTCTGGTTCTCCGCCTTGAAGTTGATCAGGGCTTCCTTGTCGAGCCCGGTCGGGTTGCGGTCGTCACGCCACGCGATCTCAAGCGGAGCGCCGGTGACATCGGCGAGATTCTTCAGCACCGACTCGAGCGGGGTCTGGGCGTACTCCACGCTGATGGTCTTCATCATCTTGCCGAGTGCGGCGGCTTGTCGCGCGCTGGCCTCACGGGGGACAGGGCCGATGCTGGCTTGCTGGGCGATGGCGGGCGAGATGGAGAGCGCGCCAGCAAGGACGAGCATCGAGGCGACGGTTTTCGAGCTGTTCATGGATCACTCCGACCGCCCACGCGGGGTCAAGACTCAGTCTATTCGACGCGTCGACCCCCTCAGGGTTCCGAATTCCCGCCATCCCGAAAGTGATCCCATGGAGCCACCTCAGGGATTTGAACCCTGGACCTATGCTTTACGAAAGCATCGCTCTACCGCTGAGCTAAGGTGGCTTTGACTCGATTCCCGTTGCATCCCGAGGCCTCAAGAGGCCCGTTCACGACGCTCTGGGACCGGAAGTATCGGCACGCCGCTTCCTCTTTTCCACTGCCGGCGGCGACTCGGCCGCCGCTTCTCGGTCCTTTTCCGTGGCCACCCACGCGGGCGGGGCTTCCAACAGCCTTGGGGACTGAGGCTTCCACGCCCCGCCGTCGGCGTACCGCACGCTCACCCGCCGGCCGACGAGCAGCTTTTCAAACTGACGCCGCCCGATGCGGACACGCAGAACAACCGAATCGCCCTCATAGTCTCGGGCGAGGACCTCACCCTGGTTCTCGATCGCGGCGACCATCTTGCCGTCGCGCAGGGGCACCGTGACCGAGAGTTCCTCGACCTGCCCGCGGGCCAACGAGCGGATGCGGGACGCGAGTTCACGCTGCCCCAACTGATCGAGAATCGTGCCCTTCTTGGGCGGCAGCGCACAGATCGGGATCGACCCCGGCACCCGCTGCTGCCAGATCAACAGCTCGCGGTTGTCCTGCAGCTTGTCGGCCTTGTTCAGCAGCACGATCCGCTCGGGCGGACGCCAGGTCTCGTGGTCTTCGACCGACTTGGCGACGTCCTTCAAGAGGTCGTCGAGGGTCTTGCACACGGTCTGGTACTGCATCTCGGCGGCGGGGTCGGAGATGTCGAGCACGATGAGCAGCACATCCGCGTGCGTGGCCTCTTCGAGCGTGGCCCGGAACGCCGCGATCAGGTTGGTGGGCAGATCGCGGACGAAGCCGACGGTGTCGGAGAGCATGACCTCGCTGCCGCCGGTGTCGTCGTCGGTACGGACGTACCAGTCGCGGGTGCGGGTCATCAGCGTCGCAAAGAGTCGGTTGTCCGCGTACGCGCCGCCCGCGGTGAGGGTGTTGAAGAGCGTGCTCTTGCCCGCGTTGGTGTAGCCGACGATGCCGACGGTAAAGTGCTCGGCCTTGCGGGCCTGCACTTCGCGCCGCTTGCGGGCCTGAATGGCCTTGATCTCGGCGGAAAGATCGTCGCGCCGGCGCTGGACAAGGCGTCGGTCGATCTCGAGCTGCTGCTCGCCCGGGCCGCGGGTGCCGATGCCGCCGATGCCGCCGACACCGACGATGCGCTCGAGGTGGCTCCACATGGCGCGGAGTCGCGGGAAGGTGTACTCAAGCTGGGCGAGCTCGACCTGCAGCTGCGCCTCGGTGCTGGTCGCGCGGCTGGCGAAGATGTCGAGGATGAGCTCGGAGCGGTCGATCACCTTCCGCCCCACCACTTCCTCGATCTTCGCGATCTGCTTGGGAGAGAGATCGTGGTCGAAGATGACGGTGGAAGCGCGGAGCTCTTCGCACAGGCCCTTGAGCTCGGTGATCTTGCCCGAGCCCATGTATGTGCCGGAAATGGGCTTGGCGAGATTCTGGGTGAGTTCGCCGACGACGATGGCGCCGCCCTGCTCGGCCAAGGCGCGGAGCTCGCCAAAGGGATCAGACCTGTCAAAGTTGGAATCGGGCAGGCGGACGGCGCACAGCACGGCACGCTCGGACTGCACCTGGATCCCGGTGCGTTCAGTGGGTTGTGGCATACAGAGGAGTTCCGGAAGCGGGCCGCCAAAGGCAGGACCGCGGTGGGCTGAAGAAGGGCCGAAGGGCGTGAGGCCCGGTCGGCGAGAAAGACGCGACAGAATGGCCCAAAGGCCGAACCGCGAGCGTCACGAAACGTCGAACTTCTTCAGAACTTGCCCATGGCAGCGAAACCTCCGGCCCGAGTATAGGAACGATGTTGCTGGGTCACGACAGGGAACGGACGGAAGAGGAAATCCGACGCATCCCTAGCATCTCCGTCGATCGTATGGAATCACACGCGCCGGGCCGTCTCTGGCCTTGAGCGCAGGAAAGGAACGCGGGTATGTCAGGCTCTTCGAACGCTGTTTCGGCACGTCCCACCGGCGGCAAGAACTGGTTCCGCATGTCGCTGATCGGCGTCCTCGCCGTCGCGGTCGCGGGCTCGACCATCGCGCTCACCCAAAAGCCGGCTGAGCTGCAGTTCTTTGACCCGATTATCGACGTCAAGACGACCCTCTCGGGCCTCTACGTCGAAAAGCTCACCGACGAGCAGCTCAAGAAGATGCAGGACGGCGCCATCAACGGCATGGTGGAAGCCCTGGGCGATCCGTACACGATCTACGTCCCCGGAGACAAGGTCGGCAACTTCAACAAGGACCTCACCGGCGAGTACGTCGGCATCGGCGCATCGATCAACATCCGCGACGGCTGGCTCACCATCGTCTCACCGCTCGAAGACTCGCCCGCGTACCGCGCCGGCATCATGGCCGAAGACCGCGTGATCGAGATCGAGGGCAAGACCACCCAAGGCTTGTCCGCCGACGAGTGCATCAGCAAGCTCATCGGCGTCGCCGGCACCAAGGTCAACATCGTGATCGAGCGCAAGGGCGAGAAGATCCCGATGACGCTGACGCGGGCTCCGATCAAGACCCGCTCGGTGAAGGGTGTGCATCGCCTCGAGAAGGACGCCGAGAAGTGGGACTTCCGGATCGATCCGGTGCGTCGGGTGGGCTATGTCCGCCTGACCCAGTTCACCCCGGGCTGCGCCGAAGAGATCCTGAACGCCCTACTCGACGCGGGCGTGAACGACAGCGACCCGAACAAGCGTTTGCAAGGCGTCATCATCGACCTGCGCGACAACGGCGGCGGCGTGCTCGAAGAAGCTATCGCGATCGCGGACCTCTTCCTCACCGAAGGCACCATTGTCAGCACCCGCGGCCGCTCGTTCCCCGAGCGCGTCGCGAAGGCGGTTGAGAAGGGCACGCTGCCCAACGTGCCCCTCGCGGTGCTGGTGAACGGCTCCTCCGCCAGCGCCAGCGAGGTGCTTGCCGGAGCGCTCGTCGAGAACAATCGGGCCATCGCCATCGGCACCCGCTCCTTCGGCAAGGGCAGCGTCCAGAGCGTCCGCAAGCTGCCCAACGGCAACGGCGCGGAGCTCAAGGTCACCGAGCAGGGCTACTACCTCCCCAGCGGCCGCAGCATCACCCGCAAGGACACCAGCGCCGAATGGGGCGTCGATCCGACCAAGGGCTACTTCGTCCCGATGACCGACAAGGAACTCATCGAGATGTACCGCGTCCGCCGCGAGCTCGAGATCATCCGCGCCAACGGCGGCGCGGGGCCCAGCGGCGCCGCCACCCCCACCGAGCAGGACTGGAGCAACCCGGATTGGATCCTCTCGTTCCTGAAGGACCCCCAGCTCTCGGCCGCGGTGAAGGCCGTGCAGGGCAAGATCGACACCGGCGAATGGAAGCCCACCGGCAAGGAGGGCGTCGTCGGCACCCAGATCGCCTTCGACGAGCTCACCCGCGCCCGGCGCCTGCAGCAGCAGCTCGAGCGTGAGATGATCCGCGTCGATCGTCGCATCGAGGCCCTGGAGACCGCCAGCGCCGATCTCGCCAAGTCCAAGGTCGGCGATCTCTGGCCTCAGGACGCCGACCTGACCGGCGGCAAGTTGCAGATCACCGACAAGGACGGCAAGGTCATCGCCACCCTCGACATCACCGGCAACAACCTGCAGCGCTGGCTCATCGACGCCGACGTCAAGAAGCCTGAAGGCGAGTCCAAGCCCGTGGCGGCCAACCCGGCCCCCGCGACGCCCGACAAGCCCGAGACACGGTGATCTGGTGCGCACTCACCGATGATCATCCTCGGCCTCGAATCCTCGTGCGATGAGACCGCCGCCGCGATCGTGAGCGACGGCGTGCGGGTGCTGTCCAGCGTGGTCGCGAGCCAGAACGAGATCCACACCAAGTACGGCGGCGTGGTCCCCGAGCTAGCGAGCCGCGCCCACATGGAGCGGATGCTCCCGGTGATCCGACGCACGCTCGAAGAGAGCGGAGTTTCACTCTCACAGATCGATGCCATCGCCGTCGGCCATCGGCCCGGGCTCATCGGCTCGCTCCTGGTCGGCGTGGCCGCGGCGAAGGCGCTCTCGTGGTCGCTCGGCAAGCCCCTGATCGGCGTCGATCACGTGCAGGCCCACCTCTACGCGGGGGTTCTGCAAGAAGCAGACATCGCTCCAGAGCCCCGCGGCAGTGTTGAGTTCCCCGCCCTCGGGCTGGTCGTCTCCGGCGGGCACACGTCGATCTACTTGGTCCGTTCCTGGCTCGAGCTCGAGCGGCTGGGCGCCACGATCGACGATGCGCTCGGCGAGGCGTACGACAAGGTGGCGACGATCCTGGGCGTGCCATTCCCGGGCGGACCGAACCTGGATCGGCTGGCACAATCACCGGCAGCCAACGACCGGATCGAGGACCTGCCGATCAGCCGCCTGTCCCCGACGTCGCTCGATTTCTCGTTCTCTGGCCTCAAGACCGCGATGCTGTACCAGGTGCGGGGCGTGCCGGAGCACCCTGCTCACAAGCGGGCAGAGTCTCGATACGTCGCCCCCCCGCCGCTGGACGACACGCGGCGTCGCGATCTCGCGGCGACGTTCCAGCGTGCCGCGGTCCGGACCGTGACGCTGAAGCTGGAGCGGGCCCTCGAGCAACTGCGGGAGCGGGGCGTGATCGTGAAGTCGCTTCTCACCGGCGGCGGGGTGACGGCCAACTCACGCCTGCGGAGCGAGTTGGCAACCTTCGCGGCGACGCACCGGCTCGAGCTCGCCTTGCCGAGCCTCGCGTACTGCGTGGACAACGCGGCGATGCTGGCCGGCTTGGCGTTCCATCACCTGGAGGCCGGGCGCACGAGCGATCTGACGCTCGAACCCGTGCCCACCACGGCGTGCTGACATGACGCCGCTGCCGAACAACTCCGCGAACAAGCCCACGAGCAACCAGAACGCTCGCCGCGAGCCGACGCCCGAGCAGTTGCACCCCGCGGCGTTGCCGGACGAGGAGCTTTGGAAACAAGTCCGCCTCACCCGCGGGCGCGACGGCGGGCCCGGCGGGCAGCACCGCAACAAGGTCGAGACCAAGGTCACTCTTCAGCACAGTCCAAGCGGGGTCGAGGTGCAAGCCAGCGAACGCCGCAGCGCGGAGGAGAACCGCAAGGTCGCGTTTGCCCGGCTTCGCCTGGCTCTGGCCACTCAGGTCCGACGGCCGCCCGTCGCCCGCGATTCGTTCGGCGATGTGGCCAGCGATCTGTGGCGTGAACGCAGCCGCGGCGGCGTGATCTCGTGCAACCCCGCCCATCGGGACTTCGCCACCCTGCTCGCCGAGGCCCTCGACGTGATCGAGGACTGCGGGCAGGACGCCAAGAAAGCCGCGCTGCGGCTGTCGGTGACGGCGAGCCAGCTCGTCAAGCTGGTGAAGGACCATCCCGCGGCGTTCGAGCTGTGGAACCGCAAACGGGCGGAGCGGGCCCTGCACCCACTGAAGTAAACGCGTCGACGGCCGCCGAACGATGGGGCCGGAACAAAAAAGCCCCGCGCGAACGCGGGGCTTGTGGTGACTGCTTCGGGTTTGTCTCAGATCAATAGCCGCGAGACCGACGCTCGTTCTGATCGCCGATGATCACGCCGCCCAGGGCACCCGCGGCGGCACCGATCGCGGCGCCGCTGCCCATGTGACCGAAGGCGCTGCCCACGGCCATGCCGGTGAGAGCGCCCAGGCCGGCGCCGCTCAGACCACCCTCGAGCGCGTTGTTGCAACCCGCACTGCCGAGCGTGACACCGCCGGCGACCACCGCCACCGCGAGTGTCCGGACGCCCGGGAGAAAACTCCGACGCGTCGCTTCGCTTCGACCCCTATCCATGACTCGCTCCTTGAGCGACCCGGGCGTGCGATACACCGCCAAACCCGAGTCGCGATGCTGCCATATGTTAGTCGTCAATATACATACGCCGGATGCGGAGTGCAAGTTCCGATTCTGGAATCGAGATCTACGTCCCATAATAGTTACCTCCGTTGTCAAGGAACGGCCTTTCGCCCGTTTGTTGCGCGTTCGGTCACCGGATATCGGTCCAGTCCGCCAAGGCGAGACCGGGAACGATCAAACGAGGGCCCAATGGCCAAAGGAGCCCACGACGAGAGCCAGGGCGGCACGCGCCCGAGGACCCCACCGCTACGCTCGGGCATGAGCGAGACCATCTTCAGCAAGATCATCCGCGGCGAGATCCCGTGCCACAAGGTCTACGAGGATGCGCACGTCTTCGCGTTCCTCGACATCGGCCCCTTGAGCCGCGGGCACACGCTGGTGATCCCGAAGGAAGCGGCCGCGACCCTGGATCAACTGAGCGACGACTCTGCCGCTGCGATCGGTCGGGTGCTCCCGCGGCTGTCGCGGGCGGTGCTGAAGGCAACGGGGGCAACCGCGTTCAACATCCTGCAGAACAACGGCACCGCGGCCCACCAGGCGGTGTTCCACGTGCACTTCCACATCATCCCCAAGTTCGAGAACGGGACGGGTCTGGGGATCCGGTGGGAATCGCAGAAGTTCGACCACGGAGCTGGAGCCGCGCTCGCCAAAGAAATAGCGGCGAGCGTGTAGACCTACGATTCCTTCGCTTCCCTCACGCCAGCCACTGATCCTCCACCCGCATCCCCGGACTCACCGTCGCGGCCTCGCCCCGCTCCAGCATACCCGCGATCGGATACGCGCAGTAATCCAGGCTGAACGACCCTGCCGGCCGGTGGTTGCCGCTGAAGCCCAGTCCGCCGAACGGCAGCTTGCTCGAAGCACCCGCCGTGCCGGTGTTCACGTTCACGCAGCCGGCGCGGGCCTCGCCGAGGAAACGCTCGATGGCGGATTGGTCTTTCGTGAAGATCGACGCGGCGAGGCCGTAGCGTGTTGCGTTCGATTGCTCGATCGCGTCGTCGAAGCTTTTCGCGATGCTGATGCGCAGCAGCGGGCCGAAGACTTCGACGTCGGCGCCGGCGTAGCCCGGTGCATCCGAGGACACAAACCGGTCCACTTGGAGCACGCCCGGCGAGACGTAATGACCCGGTCCGGACTCATCGCCAGTCGGAGCCGGGTTGTCCAATGCCGCGGCCTTCACGAGCGCCTGGGCCCCGGCACGAATGAACTGCTCCTGAGCCTGCAAGATCGCGTCACGCGAGGAGCGGCTGATCACCGGGCCCATGAACACCGGGTGCGTCGCCGAGGGATCGCCGATGATGAGATTGCTCGCGCTCTTGCACACCGCGCGGATGAAGCGTTCCGCGATCGATTCGTGGACGATGACGCGTCGGGTGCAGGTGCAGCGCTGCCCGCTCGTAATGAACGCGCATCGCACGCACTCGATGACGGCCTGCTTCAGGTCCGCATCGCCCATCACCACCGCGGCGTTGTTGCCGCCCATCTCGAGGGCGAGGATCCGCCCGGGGTGATCGAGATTGGCCTGCATGATCGCACGGCCCACCGGCCAGGAGCCCGTGAACAAAATGCCGTCGAGGTCCGCGTGCCCAACCAGTTTCTTCGCCACGTCGACGCCACCCTGCACGACGTTGACGACGCCCGCGAACTCGGTGCCGGTGAGACCTTCGGCGTTCAAGGCCTCCTGATACAGCTCGCCGAGCAACTGCCCCACGCCCGGCGTCTTGTCGCTGGGCTTGAGCACGATCGTGTTGCCCATCGCGAGGGCGGGGATGATGTGGCCGTTGGGCAGGTGGGCGGGGAAGTTGAAGGGCCCCACCACTGCCATGACACCGTGCGGCCGGAACCAGGCCCGGCCCTTCCGCGTCGCCGCCAGATCCAACTCATACCCCGTCACGCGGCGCATCGCTCCCAGCTCGCTGCTGTCGAGCGTGATATCAACCTTGGCCCCGAGCAACTGAGCCTCAGCCTTGCTGTCCCACTGCACCTTGCCGGTCTCGTCGCGGATCAGCTTCGTGATCGCGTCCACCTTCGCGTCCGCGATCTGCTTGAACCGCTTCAAGACCGCCGCCCGCTTCTCGAAGGGCAGTCGCGACCACGCGGGCAGTGCCTTGCGAGCCGCAGCGATCGCGGCATCGACATGTTCGACATCGCCACGCCCCGACCAGACAACCGAGCCGGGACGAGCGGGGTTACGCGACTCCAACGGCGTGCCGCCGGCGGGAACAACGAAGCGGCCTGCGATCAGGTCGCCCGGCGGGTTCGAGAGAGAAGCGTGCTTCACGCGCTGGCCGCCTTTGCTCGCTTGGTGGACTTGGACGGCTTGGTGGACTTGCTCGACTTGCCCGATCTCTTCGAAGCCTGCTCGGCGACCGCTGGAGCCACGTCGGGCGGAGTCACAAGCGTGTATCCAGCGACCGCTCCGGCGCTGGCCTCGAGCGCCTCGAACTCGGCCTCGGCGAGACGCACCGCGTTCTTCTCGATCGCGAAGTTCGTCTCCAGCGCCCGGAACTCGCCCTCGGGGCTGAGGACGCTGACGATGCCGTGCTTGTCGAGCTTGCTCGACTTGGCCGCGGGCATGGGCTCGCCGAGCTTGACGGCCTTGGTCGACTTCACGAGATCCACGCCGTCGGTCGGCGCGTCCAGATGCGGCCCGCCGTCGAACGGATCGATAAAGCCGCGGTACTTGAAGCCCATGGATTCGAGCAGACGCCGAGCCGGAATCGTCTCGCGGCTCACCACTCCCACCATGTTCTGCACCTCAAGCGGGAACAGCGAGAAGTAGATCTCTTCCCGCGGCAAGAGCTCGGGAATGAACTTGCGGTTGTGCTGGCAGAACCGATCAGCCTCGGCGTACTTCACCGGAATGAACTTGCGCCCGAAGTGATCCCAGAAGACGTTCTCGCCCTCGTTGCTGACGGGCGCCATCATCTCAGCGAGGATGCGATCGGCGAAGAATCGCCGGTACATGCCGATGAAGTGGAAGCGAACAAACGAGAGGAATCGTCCGGGACGCTTCTCGTGGCCGCGGTACGACGGCTGGATGATGAGACCACCGACCTCGGTGGGGCCGGACTCGTCGCCGTAGAGCCGCCCGACCTTGTGCGTGCTGCTGTAGCTGAGTGGCTCGGAGCGGAACTGCTTCTCGGTGATCTGCATCGACCAGTTGGGATTCCCCGGCCCGCCCTGGTGCGAGCGCACCTGGCTGGTGCCGATGACGCCCTGCAAGTCGGTGTCGAGCATTGAAAAGACGAACAGGTCGGAGTCCTCGTCCATGCTGGCCAGGCCCTGCGGGCCCGAGCGCTTCCGCTTCGACGCGGCCTTCGCGGTCGAGCTCGTGGCCCCATCGCTGACGCCCGCGGCCTTGAGGAACGCCTTATGACTCTGCTCGATCTTGGCCGCGATGATCTGCTCGTTGGGCGGAAGGTTGATGAAGTAAACCATCTTCGCGAGCTTGAGCAGCGTCGCGTTGTCGGTGGGTTTGGCTTGGCGAATGACGAACATGGGCCGCCCTTCCTGGGGGGTTCGGGAACGGATCGGGGACGGTCCGGAGCCGTGAAACAGCCCCGGGAAGCCATGGTATATCGACCCTTTTTCGAGGGCTGGTGAAAGCGTTGGTCGTGCCCAAAGCCCTTGGTTTCAAGGGCTTGGATCAGCGACTCAACCGGAACCCAAGAAACGGAGCGTCGCTCACCCGCTTCACGCCGGAACCGCCGCGAACGCCTTCTCCAGGCACGCGAACACCCGCGGCCAATCCGACAGCTTCATCACGCCCATCGGAGGCAGCATCCGCAGGTGATACGGCCCGTGACCGCAGTAGAACAGCACCACGCCGTGCTCGAAGGCGGTCTTGCAGAAGGCCGCGACCTTCTCCTTCTTCCCGCCGAACGGCGTGAACCGCATCATGCCGCCCACGCCGCCGACGAGGCGATCACCGCCGCCGCCCAGCGATTCGACCGGCGTGAAGTGAGCCGGGAACTTGGCGATCAGCTTCGCCATCTCGGCCCGGAACGCGGCCTGGTGCTGCGCGATCATGCCGTTCTCGCCGTAGTAGTTCCCGTCGCGCAGTCGCTCGATGATCTTCTTGCCGACGCGGAACGACACACCCTCACCCGTGAACGTGCCGCTGAGCAGGCCCGGCTTGGGGTTGAACTCCTCGGTGAACATCGTGACGCACGCCTGCGTCAGCTTGCCGGCGCAGAACACGTCGACGTACTCGCCCAGGTTGAAGTGCTGGTACGCGAACATCTGGTTGGTGCGCCCGAAGGTCTGCACCTCGTCGTCCCAAATCGCGATCTTGTGCGCCTTGCAGACGTCCATCAGCGCCTTGAAGTAGTCACGGTCGCCAACGTTGAACCCGCCCTCGCCCTGGCAGAGCTCGAAGATGAAGCAGGCGTGCTGTCCGGGATAGCGGTGGATGTACTGCATCAGGTGATCGACGCACATGTCGATGAACCGCTTCTTGCCCATGCGCTCCGCGGCCACCGCGTCCCAGAAGGGCATGTAATCCACCAGCGTTGAGAGCGGGATGCCCTGGCGGTAGTCCGCCGTATCGCCGATCTGGGCCATCGTCACCGTGCGGCCCATGAAGCAGTCCTTAAACGCAATCACCCGCGTGCCGCCCGGGGCGGCCTTCTGATAGCAGACCTTGACCGCGTTCTCGTTGGCCATCGCGCCCGCCGTCGAGACGTACGCGTACTTCAGGCGGCTGGACTTTCGAGCCTCGGCGCAGATCACCTCGGCGAACTCGTACGCCTCCATGTTGGACTGGAGGTTGCCGTGCTTGAGCGTGTCGTCCATCGAGCCGAGGAGGGACTCGCGGATGAGCTCGGGCTCGCTGTGCCCGAAGTAGTGGACTCCGATGCCGCAGATCATGTCCCACTTCACGCTGCCGTCCGAGAGCTCGACCAGCGCGCCGTTGCCGATGCCCGAGCCGATGTACGGATACAGCAGCCCGCGTCCGCGGACGTCCGCCGCCCGGGCCATGAGCGCGTCGTACGAGACTTTCAACGCCGGATCGGCGGGACGAACGTCGGTGATGAGAGCGCTCTTGGCCTGCGCCTCCTTGACGATCGTGTCGATCGCGGCGAGCACCGCCGGGCTGGTCTTGAGCTGCGCGCCGACAGTGCCGGCAGGGCGGATCGAGGGCGAAACGGGAACGGCGGCCTGTGTCATGGATCATCTCCAAACGAGCCGCACGCGGGTGGGTAAGGCGTGGGGCGTTACCGATTATCGACCAACCAGCCGTCGCGATCTCGGCAATCACGGGGGCAAAAAGGCGTTTCACCGCGGAGGACGCGGAGCACACAGAGAACAGAGACGGAGGAATGACGGCTCGACGCCGAAACCTGTCATCCCTCTAGCAATCCCTCCGCGTTCTCTGCGTCCTCCGCGGTGATCTGTCTTTGCATTGTTCGTTGCATTTCCACGCTACGCCAGCGCGTGGGTTTCATTTTGATGCCCTCACGCCGAGAATCCGTTGCGGGACAGCCTCGCGATCAGGATCGCCAGCAACTGCGAGCGTTCCACGAGGCTGGCAAGCTCGATCCACTCCTGCGGCGTGTGCAGCCCGCCGCCCCGCACGCCCAGCGTGTCGATCGTCGGCAGCCCCGCGTCCTGAAGGTTGTTCCCCTCGCAAACCCCGCCCGTTTTGCTGAACGGGAGGCTTTGGCCGAGATCCTCGGCGGCGGCTTTGGCAAGGCCCGCAAGGGCCATGACCTTTGGCGTGGCGGGTTTGGCAGGCCGGTTCAGAGTCGACGAAAACGTCAAAGACGCGCCCGGCGGAACGGTGCCGCCCGAGACGATCGCTTCGATCTCGGCCATCGCTCGCCGGCCGATCTCGGGGGTGGTGCAGCGGATGTTGCCGTACGCCCGGGCATGATCGGGCACGACGTTTGTGGCAGTGCCGCCCTCGATCACGCCGACATTGACGATGAGGCCCTCGTCTGGCTTGGCGAGGCTCTGAATCGGTGCGACCGTACGGGCCACGGCGACAATCGCGTTCACGCCGCTCTTGAAGTCGCGGCCAACATGAGCGGCCTTGCCCGCGGCCTCGATCATGAACTGCCCGCTGCCGGGCCGCTCGACCACCAGTCCACCTTCAGGGGTCGCGGGTTCTAGAGCCAGGCCCACATCGTGCTTAGCCGCTTCCTCGCGCAGTGTCGCGTCGGCCGCAAACGACCCGGTCTCTTCATCGGTGGAGAGCACGAACGACCACGACGCGTCGACGCCGACTTCCTGCAGGGTCTCGAGCGCGTGCACGGCGATCACGAGGCCGCCCTTCATGTCGACGCATCCGGGTCCGGTGGCGGTCTTCCCATCCGGAGCAACCGCGAGCGACCGAAAGGGTGAATCCGGCTCGTGAACGGTGTCCACATGGCCGGAGACCAGCACGCGGCAGCGGGCCTTGGTGTTCGGTCGCGAACAGACAACGACGCGACGCGGGGCTCTCGTGGCGGCGTCGGGGCTCAGCCACGAGGGCGGATTGGGGCCGACGACCGAGCGGGTGGAGGCACCCAGCGCGGTGAGCCGATCGGTGAGCAACCGAACGGACTCATCCATCGCCGGAGCGTGCGAGCCGCCGGTGGGCAGATTGACGTGGGTGCGCAGATCGGCGAGCAGCGCATCGCGACGAGCGGCGAGCGCGGCGGCGAGTCGTTGTTCCGTGGCGTCGAGAGGCATCGTGGTCTCCGCGATGGCGTGCAAACAAGCGTATCGACGCAAGCGACCGACACGTAGAGCCTCTGGCGTAAGCCAGAGGAGTACGTGCGCCTTGCGCCATCCGTCACGGTACTCACTCCCACCTCTCGCTCACGCGAGAGGCTCTACTGGGGCATCACGCCGAAGATGACGATGAGCGCGATCGTGAGAGCCGCGGAGACCGCTGTGACCGCCTTGATCCAGCGGACAGTGCGGTCGATGGGGAGTGATTTCAGCGGCGTGCCGATCAGGGATTCGAGGTGTCGCTGGCGACCGGCGATGGTGCCGTGACGCCAGGTGAATCGGTTGACAGGCACGCCGTTCAGATCGGCAACCGCGGAGAGTGCGGCGTTCATCGCGGCGACACTCTCGGTCGTGACGGCGTTGGAAGGCAGCGGCGGCGGCATGACCTCAACCGGCGTTAGGCTATCCGCGGGCGGCATCTCGGCCGGTGCGGGATGGCGGCTGAGATCCGCGACCGCGAACGCATCCGCCTGCAATTCGAAGCGCCGACTCACAAAACCAAGCGTCAGGATCGCGCCGACGACCGTGAACGCCACGCCCGCGATCGTCCACTCCGAAGTCTGCGGCAGGTCGAGCGACGAGGCAGCGACCTCGAAGGCCAAGCCGCACAGAAGGGCCGAAGTCATCATCGAACCGAGCAACCAGGGCAGATGCCACAGACGGCCGTGCCCGGCTTCGTGAGCGGCGACGGCTTCGACCTGCCTCACCGGCAGCAGTTGCAACAGCGCGTCGGTAAAGAGCACATATCGAGCCACCGGCACGACGCCCATGAGCGCGCCGTTGAGCACGCCGCTGGAGGTCTGCCAGACAAGGACGTTCCGGGCGCTGACCCTGTTGCGCGAAAGCACCCGCTCCACCCGATCACGGAGCTCACCGCTCTCCAGCGGCACGGTATCCCACACAAATCGCAACAGCAGCGGCGCGAACGCGAGCACCGTGAAAACGCCCGTGATCTGCCATACCAAACCGATCCACGCCGCCGCGTCGGCGGAGAGTTTCGCCCTCCCCCACGCCAGATCCCCCACTTCGATCCAGACCCGTAGCAGCAGCAACGGCACAAGCGCGAGCAGGATCGAGTGCCGCGTGTGCTCCCAGACCAATTGCCACCGGCTCATGGAGCGCCCGACCGGACGCCCGTCGTGCAGAAAACGCCACAGCAGCGCCTCACGGAGCCGCTTCTGAATGGGCGCGTACCCGGCGAAGACCAGGATCAGGGTCACGAGCGCCGGCGCGGCCGCAAGAAAATCGGAGACGATGGGCGCTCGGTGAGTGAGTTCTCTTGCGAACTGCACCCAGCCGAGGCTGAACACGCCGTACGCGTGGATGCCGATCACCGCGGTTCTCGCGGCCGAGAGCAGCCGCTCGGCACGCACGATGTGCCGCGTACGCCCGGTCTTCTCAAGCCTAGAAGCAAGCCACCCGAACGCAAGAAAACACACCAGCACCAGCGCGCCGAGCATCGCGAGATACGCCCCCGGACGCGGCGTCTGCTCCCCCGCCAGTGGACCCAGCGAGCCGAGCAGGAAGATAAAGATGACAAGGCCGGTGGCCATGAGGGAGGTCGGTACGGCGGGGTGCGTGAATCAACGGATTGAGGCACACAGCATCAACGCATGACGGCGTGTTCGCGGAAGGGCATGCCCGCCCGATCAGCCGTGGCCCGCCTTCACGATCGCACGGCACCTCTTCGGATCAATCGCGTTCGACCACACGCCGCCCTTCTTGATCGACGACCCCACGATCAACGCATCGGCGTGCGCCCACAGCTCCGGCACCTGCTCGGGCGTCACGCCCGAACCCACCCACACCGGTACCTTCACCGCACCTCTCGCCTCCGCGATGTCGTCCGGATCCGTTGCCTCGCCCGTGAACTGCCCGGTCACGATCACACCGTCGGCCCCGAAGTACTCCGCCGTGTGCGCCGCATCGCCCAGCGAGATATCGCTCGTGATCGCATGCGAGGCGTGCTTCTTCTTGATGTCGCACACGATCGAGACCTTCTCGGCCCCGATCTCGCGTCGATTCCGCAGCAGCGGCCCCGCGGCGGCACGCTCGAGCAGTCCTTCGTCAGCGACATGGGCGTAGACAAAGTTCTCGCAGCGAATAAAGTCGGCGCCCGCGGCGAGAGCGATGGAGAGCGCTTCCCGCTCTCCACACGACAGCACCTGCACGCCCAGCGGCGTCGCACCGATCGCCTCCTTCACCGCCAGCGCCACCCGCGTCATCGCCGCGACCGTGATCGGCGCATGCGGCGGCTGCACGTACGGCCGATCGTGCATGTTCTCGATCATCACCGCGTCAAAGCCCGCATCCACCAATACCTTGGCTTCGCTCACCGCGGTCTTCACCACCGCGTCCAGCCACGCCCGCATCTCGCCCTTCGGCGCGAACGGCGTCCCCGGGAGCGCCCGCACATGGACCATCCCGATCAGCGACCGCTGAGGCAGCCTCGCAATCCCGTGTGCCCCCGACTTGGCCCCCGCGCCACCACTCGCCCGCTTCGCCATCCGCGTCTCCCTTCATCCTCACGCCGGCTTCACTGTCGTCGCGGCCGCGGCCACCTGCAGGCTCGCCGCAAAGTACATCACAAGCACCGTGATCGCGTGCACGCTGGCCACGCCCGCCCACTCCGCGATCTCCCACCGGAACAGCACCAGCGTCGCGATCGTGTACAGACCGATCGCGCACACCCAGACCAAGAACCTCGGCGCGGGCAGGCCGATGTTGATCGCAACCAATAGCAGCGCCACCCCCAGCAGCATCCGCGCCGCCGCGAGCGGGATATCCCCGATCTCGCGTCCCAGCGCGTAGCCCACAAACCCCGCCGCCGCCGCGCCCGTGCACGCGTGCACCACCCCCAAGTAGGCGGTCAGGAGCCCGTTGGCCCACCACGACGTGCCCGCGTTCCACGACGTCCAGATCGATCCGATCACCGCGACCAACAGCAGCACGCCGCCCGCAATCGCAACGTTCTGCGCCGATCCCATGCCCGGCTTGATGAACGCGGTCGCCGACACAGCCGGCTTGGGCGCGGGCTTGGCCGTCGGCGCGGATGCTGGTGGCGGCGGAGGAGGTGCCGCCGGTTCCGACAACGGCTCAAGCCCGATCGGCTCGGGCGCCGCCGCGTCCAATCCTTGCTGTCCCTCAATTGGCTTGGCTTCGTCGCTCATGTTATCTCTTTGCGATTCGCCCCGCGTGGGATTTCGTTACCGCGAAAACCCCTTCAAAAACAGCCCCATCAGTTCGTGCCCGTGCTCGACCACGAGCCCCGTTCGCTCGGCCTCAGCCTCGTCAAACGCCCCGGCTCCATTTCGACCGATCCCCGTCCCCGCCGCGAGAAACGGCACCGGCGTCGCGTCGTGCTTCCGCGTGCTCACCAGCGTGTAGTGATCAGGCAGCACCAGCACGCGGCAACCGCCTTGCCTTTCCAGTCGCTCCATCACCGCCCGTACCGGCCCCACCACCTTCTCGTCGATGGCCTCGATCGCCGCCACCTTCGTCTTCCAATCCGCCTGGTGCGAGGCCTCGTCCGGCGCCTCGACATGGCAGCAGACGATGTCATACCCGCCCGACTCCACGGCGTCGACCGCCGCCCGCCCCTGCGCCGCGTAGTCCGTGTCGTGATAGCTCGTCACGCCGGGGACGTGCAATCGATCCCAGCCCATGTACGCCGCGATGCCCGACAACAGATCCACCGCCGTGATCATCGCCCCCCGCAACCCAAACCGCGACTGAAACGACGGCATCGACGGCTTCTTCCCCTGCCCCCACAACCACGCCATCGTCGCGGGACGCTTCCCAGCACGCACCCGCGCCGCATTCACCGGATGCTCCGCGAACACCCGCACCGACAGCGCTCGCAGCGCCTCCAGCGCCGCCAGACTCTCCGCATCCGCAGTCTTCTCACTCCGCGGCACGTGATTCCGCCACGACTCACCCGGCACCGCATGCGGCGGAGTCGTCACGATCGACCCATACGCCCGCGGCCCCGAATCAATCAGAATGTTCCGATACGACACACCCGGCGTTACGGCCATCTGCGCTGAGAGCGTCGGATGCTCCGCCGCGAAACGCGACAACAACGCCGCGAGCAGCTCCCGCGCCTCCGCGTCCGAGATCGTCCCCGCGGAGTGATCGATCATGAGCGCATCATCGCCCGAGTGATACGGCCCCTGCACCGACGCGCCCGTCGTCACCAGATTCAGACGAAAGATCCAATCGGTCTCCGTCGGCTTCAGCCCCAGCGACGCAGCCTCCAGCGGCGCCCGCCCCGTGTGATACACCGCCGGGTCGTACCCGAGCAGCGACATCGAGCACACGTCCGACCCCGCCTCAAACCCCGGCGGCGTCGTCTTGGCCACTCCCACCGTGCCGATCCGCGCGATCGCATCGAGGTTCGGCGTCCGCGCCGCCTGAAAAGCGGTCCTCCCGCCCAACTGCTCCAGCGGCTTGTCGCCGCCGCCATCAGGGATGATGATGATGTGCTTCATCGCGTTCTACCCATCAGCAGAGGTTGCCCAACGATCGAGCCCGGGCTTCGAGCCGCCCGTCAAGGCGTACCGGATCGCTTGGGAGCGAGTGCATCAACGACCACAGTCTCGGCCGCGTTCACGACCTTGCGTCCGGCAGTGAACACGAACGACCCCGAATAGAAGAACACAAGCCCAAAGACCAGCAACCCCGCGATCGCGCCCTTCTCGCCCTCCCACAGCCGGCCGTACGCGGGCACGAAATCCGCCAGAATCTTGCTGCCATCCAGCGGCGGCACAGGCAGCAGATTGAAGATCATCAGCACCGCGTTCAGCATCGCGCCGAGCTCAAAGAAGATCAGAACGTTGCTGTAGTACGGCTCGCCCACGCCCTTGGCCGTCAGGGCCCACACCACCGAGCCCAACACACACAGCACCATCAGCAACGCGTTCGTCATCGGACCCGCCGCCGCCACGATCGCATCGCCGTAGCGGCTGCGGAAGTTGTACGGATTCACCGGCATCACCCCCCAGGCGATCCCGAGAATCGCAAAGAAGAGCAAACTCGTCGGCCCCATGTGCACCAGCGGGTTCCACGTCATGTGCCCCGTCGCCCGCGGCGTGTCGTCCCCCTGCCAGATCGCCGCGTAGCCGTGGGCCAGTTCGTGCAGGCAGATCGAAAAGATCACCCAAAAGACCCACGACCCCAGGACGATGATGCCGCCCTCCATCGCGCTCGTAACCCACCAATTCATGCGAACTCCTTTCGCTGCACAGAGGATAGACGACCGCGCCACTTCTCCCCGCTTCAGCGGGGAGAAGGTGGCCGAGTCCGCGAGGCCGGATGAGGGGCCGAGGGTACCCGTGCGTGCTGCGCTGTCCGACGGTCAATGCCGTGCGGGCTGAAGCCCGCGGCTCGGGGGGCAAAACGAAAAACGCCCGGCTCTCACCGGGCGTTCGTTCTTCATTCTCGAGTTTCTTCAGACCTTCGCCGGGATCGGCTTCGCCGACTTCTTGGCGATGTCCACCAACCGATCGAAGACCTTGGGGTCGTTGACCGCGATCTCGCTGAGCATCTTGCGGTTAAGCAGGATGCCGGACATCTTGAGGCCGTTGATGAACAGGCTGTAGCGCGTCCCACGCATGCGGCAGGCCGCCGTGATGCGGACGATCCACAGGCCGCGCATGTCGCGCTTGCGGTAGCGACGGTCACGCAGGGCGTACACGCCGGCGCGGATCACCGCGTTGCGGGCGCGATACCAGTGCTTGCTGTTGGTGCCGAAGTAGCCCCGGGCGGACTTGAGCATCCGCTTACGAGCCTGGGCGCGAGCTGCGCCTTTACGAACGCGTGGCATGGATCCATCTCCAACTAGCCCGAACGGAGGGGGAAGCTCCCCGACTTAGGTCCCGGCGGGCGGTGCGAAGCCGCGGCCAAGCCGCGGCGAAAAAACTTACTTCGTAGCAGCGGCCTTCTTGCCAGCCGGCTTCCCAGCCGACTTGCCCGTCGACCGAGCCGCCGCCCGGAGGGCGTTCTTGGT
Source organism: Phycisphaerales bacterium (assembly GCA_019744815.1). Taxonomy (GTDB): domain Bacteria; phylum Planctomycetota; class Phycisphaerae; order Phycisphaerales; family UBA1924; genus JAFEBO01. Next base: position 204,641 of record JAIEUA010000003.1, on the reverse strand, counting down.
CAGGGGCGCCTTGCCGGAGGCCTTCGCCGCGGCCTTCTCGGCCTGCAGCGCCTTGCGCTGCGCGGGCGAGGGGCTCTTGCGGAGCGCCGCTAGGGGCTGCGTGCGGCCGCGGAGGCGGCGGAACAGCAGCTTCTCGATGCGCTTGGCCTCGGGGCTCGACATCATCGGGTCCTTGCGGAGCTGACGAAGCCGCTTGCCGCCCTTGCCCGAGCGAAGGTGCTTGTGATTGGCCGAGCGGTGACGCACCAGGCCGGACTTGGTGATCCGGATGCGCTTGAGCAGGCCCTTGTGATTCTTCTGTTTGCCCATGGGTCAATACTCGCTGGCTGCCGGGACAGATGCCCCGAGCAGGGTCAGGATGTTAGGCTCCATCCCTCCGGGATTCTCGTCCGACCGAGCCGAGTTCGGTCTTTGTCTTTCGACCGCTCCGCCTCCCTTTCCCAGACACCCCTTCGACACCGCGCCCGGCTCCCTATCAGACCCCTGAAAATCAGCCCAATCGCGAGCGTTCGCGCGGATGGAACTTCTTGTGCACGCCCCGCAGGTGCGAGCGATCCACGTGGGTGTAGATTTGCGTCGTCGCGATGTCTGCGTGTCCCAAAAGCTCCTGAAGCACCCGCAGATCCGCACCGCCCACGAGCATGTGCGTCGCGAAGCTGTGCCGGAGCATGTGCGGATGCATATCCCGCAGCCCCGCGGCGTTCGCGTGCTTGCGGACGATCTGCCACAGCGCGACCCGTTCCAACGGCCCGCCCTTCTTCGACAGAAACACCCGCCCTTGGTCGCGGCCGTCGGGTCGCAACAACGCGGGTCGGCATTCCTTCAGATACTCGTCCATCGCCCGCCGAGCCGGGACGCCGATCGGCACGATGCGCTGCTTGTTGCCCTTGCCGGTCACCAGCACGCCGCCGATCGAGGGATCCACGCTGCGGAGCGTGATCGTGCAGATCTCCGTGGCCCGCAGGCCGCTGCTGTACAGCAGCTCCAGTATCGCTCGATCACGCAGCCACAGCGGCGGCTCGCCCTTGTCCTTCTTCCCCTCCAGCTGCGGCGGGCGCGGGGCCTCGAGCAAAGCCTTCACCTGCGCCACCGACATCGTGTCGGGCAATCTCTTCCATCTCGTGGGCGGATCGACCGACAGCGCGGGATTGGTCGGCATCTTGCCGTTCGCGCACAGCCAGCGGCAGAAGACCCGCAGCGTCGCCAGATGCCGAGCCACCGACGACGCCTCCATCTTCCGGGCCGAGCGCAGCGACATGATGTGGTTGTGCATGTGCTCGTCGCGGATGCCCACGACCTCGGTCACGCCCGCGGCGGCCAGATCCGTCAGAAAATCACGCAGGTCTCGCCCGTACGACTGAATCGTCGCCGGACTCATGCCGCACTCGATCCGCAGGTACACCAGAAAGTTGTCGCCCGCGGCGTGGAGGGCTTTGGGCAAGTCCAGCGGCAGTATCGCTTTGCGCGGCCGGCCAATCGCGGGGCCGCGACCACGGGGCGTGCCCTTCACCGATCCGCCCTGTGTCCGCGCGCGTCCCATGCGACCTCCATCGTCCGCCGGCCGCCGCACGCGTGAGCCCGTCATCCGTCGACGCACATCCATTCGAACGTCGCCCGAACGCCGCGAAAACGTTTTCGCGTAAGTTCTTGTGGGAAACGGAGTCAGACACGCCGCGTATTTGTACCCATCAGTTATCATCTGTCATGGACTCTTCCGGGGTGCCCATCTCGATCGCTGTCGTGGACGCCCGTCCGCTCGTCGCCGCGGCCCTCGCGTCGTGGCTCGGCAGTCATCCGAGTTTCCACGTGCGATCGGTCTGCACGCCGCCGTTCGACCATCGAGAGATCGATCAACCAACGGTGTGCGTGCTGTGCATCGCAGAGGGCTCGTGGGATTGGGAGTCCACGGTGACCGCGCTCCGGGGCGGGTGGAGCGGCGTGCCGATCGTCATGACGCTGGGTGCCGCGCCGGACCGGTCCCTCGACGCCGCCCTCGAGCTGGGCGTCCGCGGATTGGTGTGCGAGCACGGCGCCGCCGAAGATCTGCCCAAGGCGATCGAGGCCGTCCACCGCGGTGAGACGTATCTGTGTCCGACGGTGATCGGGCGGATGTCGGCGCACGGAGCATGCGCGGCGGCGCAATCGCGCTGCGCCTCGCTGACCGCCCGCGAGCGTGAGGTGCTCCGCTACCTGGCCGGCGGCCAGACCAAGCGCGAGATCGCCGAAGCCATGCACCTTAGCCCCAAGACCATCGACAACCACGCCACCGCGATCATGTCCAAGCTCAACATCCACAACCGCGTGGCCCTGGCCCGCTTCGCGATCCGCGAGGGCATCCTGAACGCGTGATCCCACGCCCCGGCGTCTGAGCAGAGCGTCCGACGCGTACTGTTCCCCGATGGAACGCAACACCAAGCAGCGCTCCGCCATCCGCGAGGCGATCACCGAGGCTCACGGCCCGGTCTCGGCCCGCGAGGTGCTCGACCTGGCCCAACGCCGCGTCCGCGGCATGGGCATGGCCACCGTCTATCGCACGCTCAAGGCCCTCGTCACCGATCGCGAGATCGTCCAGATCGACATGCCCGGCGAGCCGCCCCGCTACGAGATCGCCGGCAAGGCCCATCACCATCACTTCTACTGCCGAGGCTGCGGCCGAATGTTCGAGGTCGAGCAGTGCCCGGGTGATCTCTCATACCTTGCCCCCCAAGGCTTCAAGCTTGAGAATCACGACCTCTTGCTGCTGGGCCTGTGCGTGGACTGCGTGGGCGGCAAGAGCAAGAAGAAGACGCCGACCAAAGCCCCGCCCCGGCTGCGCCCCGCCGGCGATCACACCCACGGGCACGACCACAGCCATCCGCACACGCATCGTCATTAGACTTCCCCGCCGTCGCGACGGCGCCTACCATGAAACCGCGGCGAACGCATCGCCGCACCATTGCATGAACGCCTCGACGCTCCAATCCCGCACGCTCCGCCCGACGCACGCCGTCGGCCCGATCTGTTGCGCCGCGTCGAAACTCGCGAAACACAAAGCCGTGAAACGCTCGGCCTAGTCGTTCGCGATCCCTGAAAAACAAGGTTGATTGCGGACCGGCCGAGTGTACTCGACCGGCCCGCGATGTCGTTTTCATCGCGAGCCGAAGCCCCAAACTTCGTCGCGCGATCGTGTTTTCCCGCTCTCCACCACCGTTTCGCAAGGAGCCTTGAAGATGTCCACCACCACCCCCGCCGCTCTCTCCAGCACCTGTCCCGAATGCGAAGCCTCGATCGCACTGACCCGCAGCCCGATCGCCGGCGAGGTCGTCCGCTGCGGCGACTGCTCGGCCGAGCTCGAAGTCACCGGCGTCGCGCCGCTGCGTCTGGAACTCGCCCCCGAGGTGCAGGAGGACTGGGGCGAATGAGCACGTGCACACTCTCCATCCACGCCCGTTGGCATCCGCCGTTCTCGCGTTCACGCACCACGAACTCCTCTTGCTGTCGCAACCGCGACACCCAACACGACCACCAGGAACCCACGCATGCATGTCGGCATTCTCGTCTCCCGCGTCCGCACCGAGGAGCGTCTGCTCATCGACGAGCTCGCGCGCCGCGGCATCTCCCATGAAGTGATCGACGTCCGCTCCCTCGTCGTCGACGCCGAGAACGTCCGCGACCTCGCCCGCTTCGACGCCGTGCTCGAACGCTGCATCAGCCAGACCCAGGCGATCACGTTCGCACGTCTCTTCGAACACGCCGGCGTGCCGTGCGTCAACGCCTCACGCACCATCGAGACCTGCGGCGACAAGCTCGCGACCACGCTCGCCCTCGTCCGCGCCGGGGTGCCCTCGCCCCGCACCGTCATCGCGTGCGAGGAAGAAAGCGCGATCCGCGCCGTCGAAACCATCGGCTATCCCGCGGTGCTCAAGCCCACCGTCGGCTCCTGGGGCCGCCTGCTCGCCCGCGTGCACGACCGCGACGCGGCCGAGGCGATCATCGAACACAAGGCGACCTTGGGCGGGCCGCAGCACTCGGTGTTCTACGTCCAGGAGTACGTGAACAAGCCCGATCGCGACCTCCGCATCTTCACCGTCGGCGACGAGGCGATCGCGGCCATCAGCCGCAGCAGCGAGCACTGGATCACCAACACCGCCCGCGGCGGCAAGGCGGCGGGATTGACGATCACGCCCGAGATCGCCAACCTCTGCCGCACCGCGTCGCGCTGCGTCGGCGGCGGCGTCCTCGCCATCGACCTGCTCGAGACCGCCGAGGGCCGACTCCTGGTCAGCGAGGTCAACCACACCATGGAGTTCCGCAACAGCATCACGACGACCGGCGTCGACATCCCGGGTCGCATCCTCGACTGGCTGCTCGAAGTCGCGGCCGGTCGCCAGGCCGCGTCGAACGACTCCTCGCTCGTCCGCGTGATGCGCGGCGACGCCGAGCCCACCACCGCTGTCGGAGGTGCACGGTGAGCGACGGGAGTCAACGCATCCGCGCCTCGATCGTCGGCGGCAGCGGCTACGGCGGCGGCGAAGTCCTCCGCCTCCTCCTCGACCATCCCAACGTCGAGGTCGCACAGGTCACGAGCCGCTCGCAGCCGGGCGTGTTCGTCCACAGCGTGCACCCGAACCTCCGCGGCCGCACCAAGCTCGCATTCGTGCGCCCCGAGGAACTCGAGGCATGCGATGTCCTCTTCCTCTGCCTGCCCCACGGCGAGGCGAGCAAGCAGATCGATCGCCTCAGCTCGCTCGCGCCGCGGATCGTCGATCTGTCCGTGGACTTCCGCCTGCGTGACAAGGCCTCGTATCGCAAGTGGTACGAGGAAGATCATCCCGCACCGGCATGGCTGGATCGCGCCGTCTACGGCCTGCCCGAGCTGCGGCGCGAGACCATCCGCACCGCTCGCCTCGTCAGCGGCGTGGGCTGCAACGCGACGGCGATGAATCTCGCGCTGCTGCCGCTCGCCCGCCACGGGCTCATCAAGTCAGCGGTGTGCGACGTCAAGGTCGGCTCGTCCGAAGCCGGCAACGCCGTCAACCCGGGGAGTCATCACCCCGAGCGCGCCGGCGCGGTTCGCTCCTACGCCCCGACGACGCACCGCCACGCCGCCGAGGTCGAGCAGGAACTGATGGAACCCTTCGGCCGCTTCGACCTGCACGTCAGCGTCACCGCGATCGAGATGGTCCGCGGCGTGCTCTGCACCGCGCACATCTTCCCGACCCGCAAGGTCGAGGAGAAGGAACTCTGGCGGCTCTTCCGCGAGGCCTACTCGAATGAAACTTTCGTGCGATTGGTCAAGGACCGCGTCGGGCACTTCCGCTTCCCCGAGCCCAAGATCCTCGCCGGCACGAACTACGCCGACGTCGGGTTTGAAGTATCGCCCGATGGCTCTCGCATCGTCGCGATCTCAGCCATCGACAACCTCATGAAGGGCGCCGCAGGCTCCGCCGTGCAGGCCATGAACCTGATGCACGGCTTCGCCGAGAACGCAGGGCTGACCTTCAGCGGGCTTCACCCGATCTAAGCGTTTCGATCTCGTTGTTCCGCTCACGCTCGCGTAACTCACACACGGCTTCATCCACGGTTTCCACTCTCACACCAGCCATGAACACCATCGTCATCAAGATCGGCGGCGCCGCGGGCCTCGACTTCGCGCACGCCGCGGCGGACATCGCAGAACTCATCCGTGCCGGCAATCGCGTCGTCGTCGTCCACGGCGGCAGCGACGCGACCAACGACCTCTCCCGCAGGCTCGGCATCGAACCGACATTTCTCACTTCCCCCAGCGGTCACACCAGCCGCCGCACCGACGCGAAGACGCTGGAGGTCTTCCAGATGGCCTGCCGCGGGCTGGTGAATCCTCGCATCGTGCTGGCGCTGCAGCGCGTCGGCGTGCAGGCGGTCGGAATCTCCGGCCTCGACGCGGGGCTGTGGACCGGGCCGCGGAAGAACGCGGTGCGGGCGATCGTCGAGAACCGACCGGTCATCATCCGCGACGACTACACCGGCACGGTGGAGCGCGTGAACACCCGCGTGCTGACGACGCTGCTCGATGCGGGCTTCACCCCCGTCATCGCGCCCCCCGCGCTCGCCGACGACGGCACCGCGATCAACATCGACGCCGACCGGGCCGCCGCTCAAACCGCCGCCGCCCTGCGTGCAGACACGCTCATTCTGCTCACAAACGTGCCCGGCCTGCTGCGAGCGTTCCCCGATGAATCGTCATTGATCCCCGAGATCGCCCGCGCCGAACTCGCCGCGGCCGAGGAACTCGCCCAAGGCCGCATGAAGAAGAAGATCATGGGCGCCCGCGAAGCACTCGAAGGCGGCGTCGCCCGCGCCATCATCGCCGACGGCCGCGTCGAACGCCCGATCACCCGGGCATTGGCCGGAACGGGGACCGTGATCCGATGACATCGCCTTCCCCCACCACTGCAACGCCATCTGCGGCGACGACCACCACGTCGTCGATCGTTCCCTCCGACGCCGATGCGATCGATCTCATCTTCGATCTCGTGCGTGAGTACAGCCCATCGCGGCACGAACTCCCCGCGAGCCGCCGCCTCGCCGAGCGGGCCGCCGCGCTCGGGCTGCACGCCACCGTGGACGACGCCGGCAACTTCGTCGCCAGCACCCACGCCGATCCGCTGCGTCCCTCGCCCGACCATCGCGACATCGTGCTCCTTGGTCACATCGACACAGTCCCGGGCGAGATCCCGGTGCGCATCGACGACGGCATCCTCCACGGCCGAGGCAGCGTGGACGCGAAAGGGCCGCTGGCGACCTTCGTGATTGCGGCGGCACGGCTGCGGGACCGCTTACCTCCGGGCGTGCGGATCGTCGTTATTGGCGCAGTGGAAGAAGAGACACCCACCTCGCGCGGCGCGCGTGCCGTCGTCGATCGCTACCAGCCGATCGCTTGCGTCATCGGCGAACCCAGCGGCACCAGCGGCGTGACCGTGGGCTACAAGGGCCGCCTCGTCGTCCGTGCCGAGGCCTCGCGTTCGCTGTCGCACACCGCCGGCCCCGATCGCAGCGCCGCCGATCGCGTGCTCGCGTGGTGGAGCCGGGTCCTGTCCCGCGTCGCAACTCTCGTTACGGAAACGCCCTCGCCGTTTCGCTCGCTGCAGCACTCGGTTCGGACCATGCACGCCGCCGACGACGGCTTCACCGATCGCGCCGAACTCGTCGCGGGCTTCCGCCTGCCGCCGAACGTATCGCCAGAGCAGCTCAAGGCAGTATGCCTCGACGAAGCAGGCACCGAGGTTTCGCTGACCTTCGTCGGCGCCGAGGTCTGCTTCGAGGCCGATCCGAAGAGCTCGCTCGTACGAGCCCTCACCGGCGCGATCCGCGAGTCTTCGCCCGACACTCGTCCTCGCATCCTCTACAAAACCGGCACCAGCGACATGAACGTCATCGGCCCCGCGTGGCGCTGCCCGATCGCCGCGTTCGGCCCCGGCGACAGCTCGCTCGACCACACGCCGCAGGAGCATCTCGTCCTTGACGAGTACCTCCTCGCCTGCCGCGTGCTGGAGCGAGCGATCACGCGACTCGCGGAAGAATCTCCCGCGTCCTCCGCACCCGCACGTTGAAGAGAGGCCACTGCCCTAGGGGCAGATCACCTGGTTGTACCACACAACGAACACCTGGAAGTCGAGGTCGTCGACCACCCCGTCGGCGTTCAGATCCCCGGGGCACGCGGGCGGCGCCAGTTCCATCGGCCCGACATCGATTGCCCCGCCGGTGGCAAACCGATTGGCAACGGTAGGAATGTCCACCGCTCGCGGGCGCCCCGCAAAGTCGAGGAAGTCCGAAGGCTGACAGGAGAGATACGCCGAGACCGAACCGCGGTCGATGCACGGCGAGTCCGCGCCGAGCTGGAAGTTGTTCGCCGCGGCGTTCACGAACTTCGGGTTCCCCGTGAAGTTGGTTCCGCTCGCGACCCCGGGCACCAGTGAGTCCGAGACATTCGGCACGTTCAGCAAGCCGTTGTTGTCCCAGAAGATCGAGTTGAACACCGTCACCGTGTTCACCTGATCGAACAGATTCGTCGGGCCGCATCGGGTAAAGAGACAGTTGGCGTAACGCGCATACCCAAAGCCGCTGGAGTTGGCGCTGACAGCCCCAAGATCGCGGAAGACAGAACTGGTCACCAGGACCAAGCCGTTGTCGATGTCGAGCGCGCTGCTGCTGGTGTTAAAGACGCACGCGTCGAGGGTGATGGGCTGCAGCACGCTGGAGAAGTTCGCGGCGACCACCAGCGTCCCATCCGCCGTACCCGGCAGCGACGTGAACTCGACACGTCTGGCCGAACCCCCGCCGCTGGCGAATACGACGCTGGGCTCCGAGTTGCGGTTCACCAGCGTGATGTCCTGGACGGAACCGGAGTTCTGAACGACGACCGCCGGGGTCGGACCAATCCCCAACTGCAGAATCGTCTGTCCAATACCCGCACCCCGAAGAGTGGTGCCGTCAAGGCCGATGCCTTGAATGAGCTGGTAGGTTCCGGCGGCAAGATCGATCTGCCGCGCTCCGACCGACGCAAGCGTCGCGAAAGCGTTCAGCAGAACGGGCACCTCCCCCGGCACCCGAATCGGCGCCGGGACGCCGCCGATGGGCGAGATCTCCACGATCGCCTCCGGCCCGAACGCGACGGTGACGATCTCCCACGTGCCGGCCACGCTCGCGTCGTACCGGACATAGTCCTTGGCCGCCGAGTTCGAAGGCTCGCCGAGCCGCCAGTTGCGATAGGTGCTGGTCGAGCCGTTCGACCACACGAGCGTCCCTTCGACCCCCGCGTCGTTCAGCCCGATATACGGCTTGGTGTTGTTCCCAACAACATTGGCCCTGACCCAAGCGTTCTCGTCGGCGTCGTCGATGCTCGCCAGATCGCCGCCCATCGACACCGCAAAGGCGCGCAACTGATTCCAGTCGCCGCCCGTGATCTTGTAGTAGCGAGATCCGTTCGCCGCGTTGTACACCGGCCCAACGACAATCGACACCGCGGCCTGCGCCGCAGCAGCCACGCCGACCACCGCACCAAGAAGGCCAAGTCGCACGCTCACCATGGAACCCTCCGTCTTGACTTAGGGGCAAATCACTTGGTTGTACCAAACCACGAAGATCTGGAAGTCGACGTCGTCCACCACGCCATCGCCGTTCAGATCGCCCGGGCACGCCGGGGGAACGAACTCGAACGCGCCAAGGTCGATCGGTGCCCGAGGGTAGAAATTCGGCGAACCCGGGACATCGATGGAGCGTTCCTGGCCAGCGAAATCGATCCAATCGTCCGGTCCGGCGGCGATCAGCCCCCTCACATCGCCGCGATCAATGCACGGCGAGCCGGGCATCAGCCGGAAGTCGTTCGCCGGTTCATTCACAAACATCGGATCGCCCTTGATGTTTGTCGCGCCGCCGGCGGAATCCACGAGGCTGTTGGTGATGGTGTAGCTGCCGTTCGCGAGCTTGTCTCCCTGGTAGAAGATCGAATTCGAGATCACGTGGTTGACACCGGCCTGAAAAAGAGGACCGGGCGTGCAGCGGACAAAGGTGCAGTTGGAAGCCCTGAATACCGGGTTGTAGATGCTTCCCAACGCGACCGTGATGCGCCCGATGTCGCGGAACACGCAGTTGGTCGCGCGAACGGTCCCTGCAAAGTGAGAGATCGCGGCCTCGCTGGAGTCGAACTGGCAACCATCGAAAACCGAGGTCGTGGCCGAGCTGTTGATCGCATACAGCACCCCTCCCGCGGTCGTGATCAGGGAAGTGAATCGAACCCTTCGCAGAATCAACTCACCGGACCACACCCGCACGCTCGCATCGTCGGATCGGTTGACGATGGTCAAGTCCTCGATTCGACCGCCGAATCCCTCGATGCTGGCGGTCAAGGTTGTCAAGCCTTGGATGACCGTCTGATCCATGCCCGATCCACGCAGCGTGATGTCATCGACATCCACCTGTGCCGTGAGCGTGTAGGTGCCGGGCGCGATCAAGACCTCGGTGGCGCCTGATGCGCCGACCGCGGCTACACCGGCCTCGATCGTCGGTTGTTCCGAAGGCACCCGCACCGGCGCGGGTCCGCTCGACGTCGGCTTGATCTCGACGATCCCTTCGCGACTGAAGTCCGCTGTGACAATCTCCCACGTTCCACTCGCCTGACCATCAAAGCGCACGTAGTCCTTGGCCTCGGTGTTCGTCGGCTCGCCGACACGCCAGTTGCGGTACGCACTCGTGGACCCGTCCGACCAAACCAGAGTCCCTTCCACACCGGCGTCGCTGAGCCCGATATACGGCTTGCTGCTGTTGCCGACGATGTTGGCACGAATCCAGGTGTTCTCCGCCGCGTTGTCCACCGAGGCAAGGTCGCCACCCATCGACACCGCAAAGTCGCGGAGCTGATTCCAGTCGCCGCCCTTGATGCGGTAGTAGCGCGAACCGGTCGCGGGATTGAAGACCGGACCGGCCTCCACGGTGATCGCGGCGTCGGCGGCCGACCCGACAGCGAGAACGCAACCGATGACGGCGGACAGAACAATTCGCATTGGGCACCTCGAAAGAGACGTTAAGGGCAGACGATCTGGTTGTACCAAACCACGAAGATCTGGAAGTCGCTGTCGTCCACGACACCGTCGGAGTTGAGGTCGCCGGGGCACGGGGTCGGCGTGAACTCGAACACCCCCAGGTCGATCGGCGTCACGCTCGCGGTGTAGTTCGGCACGCCCGGCACGTCGATCGCCCGCGGATTGCCCGCGAAGTCCACCAGATCCTCCGGCAGACACGCCGCGAAATCCGCCACGGCCCCGCGATCGATGCCGGGTGAGTCGGGCCGCAGCCGGAAGTCGTTGGCGGCATCGTTGACGAACCTGGGATTGGCGTCGAGATTGGTGGGCCCTTGAATGCCCGCGCCGATGCAGTACCGCACGCTCGTGCCGATATCTCCGGTATTGTTCCAGAAGATCGAGTTGGAAACAAACGTATCCGGTCCGAACTGGAACTGCAGGCCCGGCCCGCACCGCGTGAACACGCAATTGCTCATGCGGAGTGTGCCCGAACTACCGCCGTTCTTGCTCACGGCCCCGAGGTCGCGGAAGATCGTGTTGATGACCGCAAGATCGCCGTTCTCGGGCTGCAGGGCGTACTCGCTGGTGTTGAACACACAGCTGTCAATCACAGTCGTCTCGGTCGACGTCGATCCGGAGAACTCCAGCAACGGGCCATCCGCGGTGCCCAAAGTGGACGTGAACTCCACCCGCCGGATGCGATTGGCACCAGAGAAGACCACAGCCGACGGACCCGAGGACCGGTTGACGATCGTCAGATCCTGCACCGCGGCGTTGCCACCCACCGACATGCCCGGGCCCGTGCTGGTGGGCATCAACAGCGTCGTCTGTCCGACGCCCGCGCCGCGAAGCGTCCTCCCAAACACATTCAAGCTCGAAGTGATCGTGTAGGTGCCCGCGGCCACGACGACTCCCGCGGCGTCCGTCTGATTCGCGGCGGTGAGGCCTGCCTGAATCGTCGGTTGCTCGCTGGGAACCCGCACCGGCGCCTGCTGTCCGTTCACCGGCTTGATCTCAACGATCGCCTCGGGGCTGAACGCCACGGTCACGATCTCCCACGTGCCCGCGGCCTGCCCGTCGTAGCGGACATAGTCCTTGCTCGCGGTGTTCTGGGGCTCGCCCACGCGCCACGCGCGGAACGCACTGCCCGAGCCGTCCGCCCAGACCAAGGTGCCCTCGGTCAAGGCGTCGTTCAGGCCGATGAACGGCTTGGAGCCGTTCCCAGCAACCGTGTTGCGCACCCAGGTGTTCTCCGCCGCGTCCTCGATGGTCGAGAGGTCGCCACCCATCGAAACTGCGAACGCGCGCAGTTGATTCCAATCGCCTCCGCTGATCTTGTAGTAGCGTGACTTGGTCGTTGGGTTGTAGTACGGCCCGGCCGCGATCGAGACCGCAGCGCTGGCGGTGGTGCCCGCGACCGCACAAACGAAGAGGGCCGCGGCGAAGGAACGATGCAAATTCGTCAAGCGGATGTTCATGATGCTGGACTCCCTCGTGGCCTTTGGATGAAACACAGGCCGATACGAAAGAAGCGAGAACCGCCGCCGCACGCCCTCACCGTCCGATCACGAAAATCGCGACGGCGTTGCAAGGCACAGACCCCTCCGAGACATCCCAGACTGCCCCGTCCAGCCCAAGTGTTCACCCGGGGAAACTTGGGGCCGCTGGAAAGAGGGCCTGGAACCGTCCGATACACTCTGCTATCCATGGGGCAACGCACCGACGTCACCATGTTGCTGAACGAGCTGTCCGGCGGAGATGCCTCCGCCGCCGATCGCTTGCTGCCCCTGCTCTACACCGAGCTGCGGGCCCTCGCCGGTTCCTTCTTTAAGAACGAACGCCGCGACCACACCCTCCAGCCCACCGCCCTCGTCAACGAGGCCTACATCAAGCTCGTCGGCGGCGAGTCCGGCGACCCCGTCCACGCCACCAGCCGGGCTCACTTCATGGCCCTCGCCGCCAAGGTCATGCGGCAACTGCTCATCGATCACGCCCGGGCCAAGCGCGCCCAAAAACGCGGCGGGTTCGGCGAAGCCGGCGACGGCCAGAAGCGCGAACGCGTCAGCGACACCATCGCCCTCGCCCAGACCCCCTCGCCCGACGGCCGCACCGAGGCCGACGTGCTCGACCTCGAAGACGCCATGCAGGAGTTCGCCGCCCTCTACCCCAGGGCCGCACGCGTGGTCGAACTCAAGTTCTTCGGCGGCCTCACCGCGCAGGAGATCGCCACCGTGCTGGGCATCGGCGACGCCACCGTCGAACGCGACTGGGTGCTGGCCCGCGGTTGGCTGAACCGCCGCATGCAACCACCCGAACAGCGCGACAGCAAGCCCTGACTGCGTGCCAGCCTCAGCCGCCACCGCACGCATCTCTCCTGTTCCCCTGTTCCCCTGCCACCCTGCCCCCCATGCCCCCGACCGACCGCACCAAGGACCTCTCGCTCGAGCAACGCGTCGCCCGCGTGCTCGACGACGCCGGCGACATGTCCGGCCCGTCGCTGGTCGCGTTCGTCCGCGGCCGCTGCGAGAACGATCCCGAAGTCGTGCGCGAGGTCGAGGCCCTCTTCAACCTCGCCGGCGACGAGAACCCGGTCCTCGATTCCCCCGAGTACGCCCCCGACCGCCTCGCCCTCGACCGACTCCACGCCGCCATCGCTTCAAAGGCCGATCCCTCCGACTCCCCCACCTCCGCCTTCGACAAGGGCAAGGACCTCCAGATCCCGCTGCCGCAGGCGATCGGGCCGTACCGCGTCGTTCGCCTGATCGGCGAGGGCGGCATGGGCCTGGTCTACGAGGCCGAGCAGCCAAGCCCCAAGCGCCGCGTCGCGATCAAGGTCATTGCCCGCGGCATCGCGACCCGTGCGATGCTCGCCCGCTTCCGCAACGAGGCCCAGGTGCTCGGCCAGCTCAAGCACCCCGGCATCGCGCAGATCTTCGAGGCGTCGACCGACCTCGCCACCGGGCAAGCGTTCTTCGCGATGGAGTACGTCGAGGGCCCGCCGCTGACCCGATTCGTCCGCGACCGCGGCCTGTCGGATCGCCAAAAGGTGGACCTGCTCGCCCGCGTCTGCGACGCCGTGCAGCACGCCCACCAAAAGGGCGTGATCCACCGCGACCTCAAGCCCGGCAACATCCTCGTCGAAGTCGCGTCCGACGGCACGTACGCGCCGAAAGTCCTCGACTTCGGCGTCGCCAAGCTCACCAACAGCGAGGGCGAGTCCGCCACCCTCGCGCTCGACGCCAACCGCATCGTCGGCACCCTGGGCTACATGAGCCCCGAGCAGTTCGAGGCCAAGCCCGAGCAGGTCGACACCCGCAGCGACGTCTACGCCCTCGGCGTCATCCTGTACGAGCTGTTGGCCGACAAGCTGCCGCTCGACCTCAACGACCTCACGATCACGCAGGCGGCGACCAAGGTGCGCGAGCAGGTGCCCGCCAAGCTCGGACGCGTCCGTCCCGCTCTCGCCGGCGATCTGGAAGTGATCGCGGCCAAGGCCCTGCACAAGGACCGCGAGCAGCGGTACTCCTCCGCCGCCGAACTCGCGGCCGACCTGCGCCGCTTCCTCGCCCACGAGCCCATCACCGCCCGCCCGCCCGGCACGCTCTACACGATCCGCAAGTTCGCCCGCCGCAAGCCCGCGCTCACGGCGATCTCGCTGGGCTCGGTGCTCGCCCTAATCGGCGCCACCGCGTTCTCCTGGGTGCAATACCAGCGAGCGGTCAAGGCCCGCGAGGCCGAAGCCGCCCAGACCGTGCTCGCCAACATGCGGGCCACCTCCGAGCAGCAGGCCCGCGAGCGGGCCGACGCCGCCAACAGCGTGACCGAGGCGGTCAAGGACTACCTCGTCCTCCAGATGATCGGCGCCGCGGCCCCGGACAAGATGGGCTACGATGTCAAGGTCGTCGACGTGCTCAAGGTCGCCGAGAAGGGCATCACCGAGAAGTTCGCCGGCAGCCCCAAGATCCAGGCCGAGCTCCGCTACGAATTGGGCCGCATCTACAACACCCTGGGCATGTGGAACCTCTCCGCCGAGCAGCACGAGAAGTCCATCGAGATCTACAAGACGCTCGAAGGACCCGAGGGCATCCACGTCGTCAACGGCGAGTCCCAGCTCGCGGTCGCATGGGCCAACGCCGGAGAACAGAACAAGGCCATGGCCGTGTTTGAACGCATCTACCCACTCTTCCCCACCGTGATGCGCGACGAGTATGTAGGCCGTATCGCCGCCAGCACGTCCTACGGCAACATGCTCCAGTCCGCCGGAAAGTTCGACCAGGCCGAGCCCATCCTCAAAGAGGCGATCGAGCTCGCCGACAAGCACCTCCCCGTCGGACACACCTCCCGTCTGAACACGCGGGCGACCTACCTCGTGATGCTCAACGCGATGAACCGCGTCAGCGAGGTCGAGCCACAGCTCAAGCAACTCCTCATCGAGCAGGAAGCCGCGAACGGAAAGTTCAGCCCTCTCTCATTGACGACTCGAAACAACCTCGTCAACGTGCTGCTGCGGCTCAAGAACAACACCGAAGCGCTCCAGTACGCCGAGGGCATGATCGAACAATCCGAGAAGATCTTCCCCGAAGGCCACACCCACCGCGGCATCCCCCTGGTCACCGTCGCCGCGACCCTTCGACGCAACGGTCGCCCGGCGGAGGCCGCCCCCCTGGCGGCCCGCGCGTCGGACATCTTCGAGAACGCCGAGGGCGACTTCGCCTTCTTCGCCGAAAAAGCCGCGGACTTCGCCCAGCTCTCCTACGCCGATGCCGGGGACGAAACCAACACACGTCGCTGGGCGGTCCGCTACGCCGGCTGCCGGTTCCGCTTCGCGAGCGATTCGGAGCGTCAAACCCTCAAAGCCCGCCTCATGGACGTCGCCAAGCCGCTCAAGCGCGAGCGCAACGACGACGACGCACGTCGCACGCTGCGCGATCTCATCGACGCCGCGGACGAAATCGCGCCGCCGGGATCGAATCGGCGGGCCCGCCTGCTGATCAATCTCGCTCGCGCCTGCATCGATCTGGGCGATCGCGATCGCGCCGCCCCGCTGCTCGCCAAGGCCGAGCCGGAGATCGCCGCGTCCCGCAGCGTTGAAGACGACACGAAGATGCTCGAAGCCACCAAGGCCGAGCTGCGCGCAACCGAAAGCCACTAAGCCGCGGTATGCTGGCGCCATGAACCGCACCCTCGCGTGGCTCCTCGGCCTGCTCGCGCCCCTCACATCCCACGCCGCCCCCGCCCCTGACGCTCCCACCCCAGAAACCCGCCCGCTGCGGATCGCCGTCATCGGCCTCGTCCACGGCCACGTCGAAGGCCTGCTCTGGGCCGATTCGCAGCGCACCGATCTCGAGATCGTCGGCATCTACGAGCCCAACCGCGCCCTCTTCGACCGCCTCGCCTCCAAGTACCACCTCGCGGAATCGCTCTGGCACGCCGACCTCGGCGCCATGCTCGATCAGACCAAGCCCGAGGCCGTCAGAGTCATGACCTCCATCCGCGACCACGAAGCCGCCGTCGAAGCCTGCGCTCCCCGCGGCGTGCACCTGCTGGTCGAGAAGCCGCTCGCCTTCGACAAGGACGCCGCCGCCCGCATGGCGTCGCTGGCCCGCAAGCACAACGTCCTGCTGCTCACCAACTTCGAAACCAGTTGGTACCCCAGCGTGCGCGAAGCGCACCGGCTCGTCGAAGCCGGAGAGTTCGCGCCGATCCGCCGCATGATTTTCCGTCACGGCCACAAAGGCCCGCGCGAGATCGGTTGCTCCCCCGAGTTCCTCGCCTGGCTCACCGACCCCGCCCAGAACGGCGGCGGCGCCGTCATCGACTTCGGCTGCTACGGAGCCGTCCTCTCCACCTGGTTCATGCAGGGCCAGCGCCCCACCCGCATCACCGCCACCGCCACCACGCTCAAGCCCACCGTCTACCCCAACGTCGACGACGACGCGACCATCATCCTCGAGTATCCGGGCGCCACCAGCGTCATCCAGGCCTCCTGGGCCTGGACCCACGACAACAAGGAAACCGATCTCCACACCGAGCTCGGCTCCATCCACTGCGGCAAGTGGCAGAGCCTGCAGCTCCGCGCCCCGGACCAACCCGCCAAGACCGCCGAACCACCCGCCATGCCGCCCGATTTGAAGGACGAGTGGACCTACCTCCGCCGAGTCGTCCGCGGCGAATGCGCCGTCGATACGCTGTCGAGCCTCGAAACCAACCTCATCGCTGTCGAGATCCTCGACGAGGCCCGCCGCCAGATCCAAGCCGCCAAGATCCGCGCCGCCCAGATCGATCACCCGCCCGCCCCCGCGATCCCCTCGAAGTGATCGGACCCTCACGCCCCGCGAACCCGGCACCGCCGCCGCCCTCTCCGCAGCGACATCGAGGCGATCCGCACGACGCTCCCATCCGCTGCCGATGGCACGAGGCCTCGAATCCCAGCCCGCCGATTCGAACATTCATCCATTGATCCGCATAAACGGATGAATATACTCCCGCGTTCCGTTCCCGATCCTTTCCCCGCCAGCACTTACCGGACTTTCTCGCTCGGAGCCCTTCATGCCCAGCCGCTTCCTCCAGGAACTCTCCAAACGCGTCATCGTCTTCGACGGCGGCATGGGCACGCAGATCTACAGCCGCAACCTCTCCGTCGAGCACGACTACTGCGGCTGCGAAAACTGCACCGACATCCTGGTCAAAACCCGGCCCGACATCATCGGCGAGATCCACGAGGCCTACCTCCTCGCCGGCGCCGATGTCGTCGAGACCGACACCTTCGGCGCCAACAAGCTGGTCCTCGCCGAGTTCGACCTGACCCCCGAGACCTATCAGCTCGCCAAGATGGGCGCCGAAGTCGCCCGCGCCGCGTGCGACAAGCACTCCACCAAGGACAAACCCCGCTTCGTCGCCGGCTCCATGGGCCCGGGCACCAAGCTCATCACCTTGGGCAACACCAACTGGGAGGAGATGTTCGACTCCTACCGCGAGCAGTGCCGCGGCATGATCGCCGGCGGCATCGACTGCTTCATGATCGAGACGTGTCAGGACCTCCTGCAGGTCAAGTGCGCGATCAACGCGTGCTTGGCGGCGCTCGACGAAGCCGGCAAGACCACCGCCGACATCCCCATCCTCGCCAGCGTGACCATCGAGACCACCGGCACGATGCTGCTCGGCTCCTCGATCGAGGCCGCGGCCACCGCGCTCGCGCAGTACCCGATCGCCTCGCTGGGCCTCAACTGCGCCACCGGCCCCACCGAGATGGCCGAGCACGTCAACTGGCTCGGCAAGAACTGGGCCAACGTCCGCGGCCGCAAGACCGTCACCGGCGACGAGCGCCGCGTCAGCGTGCTCCCCAACGCCGGCCTCCCCGTACTCGTCGAAGGCCGCACCGAGTATCCGCTGAAGCCTCAGCCCTTCGTCGAGGCGATGCTCAAGTTCGTCGAAGAAGCGGGCGTCAGCATCGTCGGCGGCTGCTGCGGCACCACGCCCGAGCACATCAAGCTGCTCAGCGAAGCCGTCGGCAACCGCCCCGCGTACAAGATCGCCAAGAACAGCCCCAAGCCGGGCGCCACGAGCCTCTACGGCGTCGCCGACTACCGCCAGGACAACTCGTTCCTGATCGTGGGCGAGCGGATGAACTCCTCGGGCAGCCGCGCGTTCAAGACGCTGCTCGAGAAGGAAGCTTGGGACGACATCGTCTCCCTCGCCCGCGAGCAGGTGCGCGAGGGCGCCCACGTCCTCGACCTGAACGTCGACTACGCCGGGCGCGACAACGTCCGCGACATGACCGAGATCGTGAAGCGCGTGGTGCGTCAGGTCGACGCCCCGCTGATGATCGACAGCACGCAGGTCAAGACCATCGAGGCGGGCCTCAAGCACGCCGGCGGCAAGTGCATCGTCAACTCCGCCAACTTCGAAGAAGGCGACGAGAAGTTCGACGAGATCCTGGGCCTGTGCAAGAAGTACGGCGCCGCGATCCTCATCGGCTCCATCGACGAGGACAAGCAGGCCTCCATGGCCCGCACCGCCGACCGCAAGCACTCGATCGCCGAGCGCGGCCTGCGCCGCGCCGTCGAGAAGTTCAAGATGGACCCGAGCGACGTCATGTTCGACCCGCTCGTGCTCCCCATCTCCACCGGCATGGAGAGCGACCGCCGCTCCGCGCTCGAGCTCATTGAGGGCATCAAGAAGATCTCGGCCTCGTTCCCCGAGTGCCAGAGCGTCGTCGGCCTGTCAAACGTCTCGTTCGGCCTGAACCCCGTCGCCCGCACCGTCCTGAACTCCGCGTTCCTGCACGAGCTCCGCCAGGCCGGCCTCACCGGCGCGATCGTCCATGCGAGCAAGATCCTGCCCAGCAACAAGATCGACCCCGCTCACTGGCAGGCCGCTCTCGACCTCATCTACGACCGCCGCTCCACCAAGAACGGCGGCACCGGCGTGCCCGCCGGTCAGCCCGAGACCTTCGACCCGCTGCAGGCCTTCATCGACCTCTTCAAGGACGCCCAGGCCGCCAAGGTGCAGAAGAAGTCGCTCGCCGATCTCCCGATCGAGGAGCGGCTCCGCTCGCACATCATCGACGGCGAAAAGCAGGGCCTGAAAGAAGCCATCGAGGCCGCCCTCGGCAAGTACAAGCCGCTCGAGATCATCAACGACCACCTCCTCGAAGGCATGAAGACCGTCGGCGAGCTCTTCGGCTCGGGCAAGATGCAGCTCCCGTTCGTGCTCCAGAGCGCCGAGGTCATGAAGATGGCCGTCGCCCAGCTCGAGCCGCTGATGGAGCGCGTCCAGGGCCAGGAAAAGGGCAAGATCGTGCTCGCCACCGTCAAGGGCGACGTGCACGACATCGGCAAAAACCTCGTCGACATCATCCTGACCAACAACGGCTACAAGGTCTTCAACATCGGCATCAAGCAGCCGATCAGCGCCATCGTCGAAGCCTTCAAGCAGCACAAGGCCGACGCGATCGGCCTCTCGGGCCTGCTCGTCAAGAGCGTGAACGTCATGGAAGAAAACATCCATGAGATGAACACGCTGGGCCTCAACGTTCCGCTCATCCTCGGCGGCGCCGCCCTCACCCGCCACTACTGCGAGAGCCACCTGCGCTCGCAGTACAAGGGCCAGTGCTTCTATGGCAAGGACGCCTTCGAGGGCCTCCGCACCATGGACATGATCATGTCCAACCAGATGGACACCCTCGCCACCGAGATCGACGACCGTCTCGGCAAGCGCAGCAAGGCCGAGGACGCGATCAACAAGACGCGGATCGAGAAGCTGGCTGCAATGAACAGAGACGGAGAGACGGAGAGACGCAGAGACGAAGTGGGTGGAACCGCCGTCCGCGAACGCGTCCGCTCCGATGTCTCCACCTCCATCCCCGTCCCCAAGGCTCCGTTCTGGGGCACCCGCGTCATCGACGACATCAACCTCGATCACGTCTACCCCTTCATCAACCCCGTCGCCCTCTTCCGCGGCCAGTGGCAGATGAAGAAGGGCGCGATGAGCGACACCGAGTACGAGAACCTGCTCGAGGACAAGGTCCAGCCCATCTTCGAGGAGCTCAAGGAACGCTGCAAGCGCGAGAAGATCCTCCGCCCCGCCGTCGTCTACGGCTACTTCCCCTGCAACAGCGACGGCGACGACCTCGTCGTCTTCGACCCGCAGGACCAGGGCCGCGAGATCGAACGCTTCACCTTCCCGCGCCAGGGCGACAAGCGCCGCCTCTGCATCAGCGATTTCTTCCGCCCCGTCGAGAGCGGCGAGAAGGATGTTCTCCCCCTGCACTGCGTCACCATGGGCAAGCACGCCAGCGAGGCCGCCCAGGCCCTCTTCGCCAAGAACGACTACACCAACTACCTCTACCTCCACGGCATCGGCGTCGAGACCGCCGAAGCCCTCGCCGAAATGTGGCACAAGCGCATCCGCCAGGAACTCGGCATCGCCAACGACGACAGCCCGAAGATCAAGGACCTCTTCACCCAGAAGTACCGCGGCAGCCGCTACTCCTTCGGTTACCCCGCCTGCCCCGAAATGAGCGACCAGGACAAGCTCTTCCGCCTGCTCAAGCCCGACCGCATCGGCTGCGTGCTCACCGAGAACTGGCAGATCGACCCGGAACAGAGCACGAGCGCGATCATCGTGCACCATCCCGAGGCGAAGTACTTCAACGTGTAACGCGACACCTCGTCGGGTTCACGCTGGTAACGACTCCGGCTCGGGACGACGGATCGAACGACCGATGCGTTCCTCGCACAGGCGTTCAAAGAGCAAGAGGCCCGGGTAGAAGTTCCGGGCCGTGATGGGGATCCCGACGAACGACTTGGGCTCGCCCTGAGCGGCGATCCAGAGTCGGTTGTTCTTGGACCAGAACTCGCGCAGGCTGGCCCACGCAAACTGTGTCCCTCGACGCTTGCCACGGGTGACCTTGATGCCGGTCTGCGTCAGCGCCGAATACCCTCCCCACTCGATCTCCTTGCCCGCGTCCAGGAGCAGCCGGAGGTCCGCCGCCACGCAAAGAGCGACGGCGTCACGCACCTGCTCCATCTCGTCCTGCCCCTCGAAGCGGGTGCGAAAGAACCCTTTCGCCCGCTCCTTGTGCCTGAAGTTGATGACGAGCTTGGACCCGTTCGCCAGCCCCAGCTTCATGGTGAGCTGCGTCCCCGCGTACGCACCGTTGTGGTACTGCCGAACGGATTGATACTGCATCCACCGCACGTCGAGATACGCGAGTTCGAGCCGATGCCGCGGCCCCTCGCGCACCAGGCCCCGCTCGTAGAAGTCCCAGGAACGGAAGCCGCCGATCACGATCACGACTCCCGCGTACAGGAAGAGCAGCCCCATGACGGGGCCTGCCACAAGCATCCAGGGCGACGCTTTCGCATTCACAATGCCCGCGGCGACCATCGCCACCCCGAAGCCGCCCATGAACAGCGCCGCCGCCACCGCGCCGACCCGCCCGCGCACACCATGCCCACGGCTTGTCAGGAACTCCCCGAAACGATCCGTCGTGGCACAACGCGGTGCGTCGTCATCGGTTGCCCGCGGAACGACCGGCTCTATGCTGCGAATCTCGGACACAACGCACCCGCCCTTTCATCCAGATGGAAGGGCGGCACTGTATCAAAATGGCCACGGCGTTCGCAACCCCGCAGAATCCTCCCGCCTCCACAGAACTGACTTCAAGCGGGCCGACTACGGGCCGACTACGGGCAAACCAACGCCTCATACGCCGTCGCAAAGACCACGAAGTCAGCGTCATCGACGGAGCCGTCCGCGTTGAAGTCCGCCGGGCATCCCGCGGGCATGGAGCCCGAGGCGCACGCCAGAATCTCGTACGCCGCCGCGAAGATCGCGAAGTCGGCATCGTCCACCTGCGAATCAGCATTGAGATCGGCGGGGCAAAGGTTCACCGCCGCCACATCGCCGGTGATCACCAGCCCGAAGCCCTGCTTGCCGACGTTGACCGTCGCGCCCACGACCTCGACCTTCCACACGCCCGTCGCGGGCGCCGCGAGCAGGACGTGCTCGACCGAGTTGATCGCGTCGGCGCTGCCGCCGGTCTGGCTCTGCCCGGTGGCGGCGTTGAACACGTTGCCCAGGTACACGGTCCCATCGGGGCTGATGACGCGCAAATTGATGTTGTTGACGGGCGCAAAGCTCGTCGGCACGGTCGCGGGTGCATCGGTAAAGGCCAGCGTGACACGCAGGACCTCCGCCGAGCCGTTGACACGGAACTGAGTGGTGCTGGTGTTTCCCGTCGCGAGCGCGTCGGCGGCGGTGTTGCGGATGTCCTTGACGAGCAGCCGCCGAGCATCGCCCGCCAGATACACGCTGTTGTCGAGCAGGATGCGTCCGAAGCCTTCCAAGTTATTCGGCGGGAACTGGGCCGGGCTGGGGTACGACGTCATGTCAACCGACGAGTTCACCAGCATCGCCCGCAGCAGCGCGCCCGACGGCGTCAGGCTGTTGGCGGCAACCTTGGTGCCCGTGGGGTAGAACCCATCCGTGAAATACTGCCGCACCAGCGTCGCCGCCCCGGCCACCGCGGGCGAGGCCATCGAGGTGCCGGTGAGCGACGTCGTGCCGCACGGCAGCGAGAGCGAGTTCGAGGAAGTCGTGCTGCACCCGGGCGCGAACACCTCCGGCTTGCGGCGGCCGTCCGCCGTCGGCCCGGTCAGCGTGCTGCACGAACCGGCCTGCGAGCCCGAGCCGCCGGACTTTCCGACCGACAGCACGTTCTTGGCGTTCTCGGGGTTCTTCAGGGCGGACAGATTCGTCGCCGCGAAGCAGACGAGATTGTCCTCGAAGTTGTAGCTGAACAAATCAATCGCGCGGCAAATCGCGTTGTACGCCGTCGTGCCGTCGTCGCCCCAGCTGTTGGTGTGCACCCGGGCGCCCTGGTTGTGATGCGTGGTCAGGTGCAGATCGATCGGGAACGTCGAGATCGGCGAGCTGTACGTGCGGAAGCACATCTTGGAGTTAAACGCGATGCCGCGGGTGTTGTCGTTGACATCACCAACCTGATTTCCCACCGACGTTCCCGCGACGTGCGTGCCGTGCTGAGCGCTCGTCAGCGCAACGTTGTACGCGACGACCTTTCGGTGACTCGGAAACGTGCCGGGTGTGTTCGCCGCGGTGATCGGAACGGCCGGATCATTGAACGAGCAGTGGCTGGGCTGGAACCCGTTGTCGATGATACCGACGACCTGCCCCTCGCCGCGGATGCCCGCCGCGTACAGCGGCGTCAGGTTGGTCACATTGCTCTGCACGATCCAGCGGGTGTTGGAATTGCTCCGCTCGGTCAGCTCCGGAAGCTCCTCAACAAACCGGACCGCGTCCACGTCCGCAAGCGCCGCAACCTTGCCCCGCGGCACGCGCAGCATCAGCGTCTCCATCTCCGCGATCTGCACCGAGTCCTCGATCCGCACGCCGCCCAAGCCTTCGAGCGCGGCACGCGCATCGCGGATCGACACCCCGTCGAGCAGATACGCCTGCACGAGCACATCGCCCGCCTGATCGATCGCCCGCCGCTCCACCGACTCAAACGCCCGCGTGCCCAGCTCGGGCTCCAGCTTCCACTCGCTGCGCCACTCCCCCACCCAGCGAACGAAGCCCAGGTCCGACACCCGGCGCAGGTCCGCCGCCGAGACGTCCGCCAGATACGCGTGCTGCGGCAGATAGTCGCCCAGCTTCACGCCCGCGTCGGTCAGCAACGCTCGCTGGTGATCGTTCAACGGACCGTGGAGCTGCAGAACCGTGCGGTACCCCGGACGAACCGCGCCCCGTGCCGCCTCGGGGCGGGTCGCGAGGTTCGGCAGTCGCTGCGTGCTGACAACCCCGGTCCGCAGGTGGAGCGTCCCCGGAGCCAGCTCGAAGCCTTCGTCGCCAGCCAACGCCGCCGAAGTCAGGGAGATCGTGAGGCCGGCCGCGAGCGCGATTCGGGCGGCACAAACGCAGAGTGAGTGTGTGGGCACGCTTCTCTTATACCCGAGCACCCCCACCGCGCCAAGAGTGCGATCGCGAAAATCATCCAAGGGTCAAGCCGGCACGACACCCACCCGCTCGGTCACGCGCCGCCGGGAGTTCCCCGTGGGCACCCCACTTGCTTCAGGTCCGGCGCGACGCACAGATCGCCACCGCCAGCGCGTCGGCCATGTCCGCGGGTTCGGGAAGAGTCTCGAGCCCCAGGAACGACCGCACCGCCGACTGCACCTGGGCCTTCTTCGCCAGCCCGTTGCCGCTGATGGACTTTTTCACCATCGTCGGCTTCAGCTCCATCAGCTCCATGCCCATCTGTCGGATGGCGAGCAGCAGCACGCCCCGCGCATGGCCCATCACAATCGCGGTCGCGGGATGCTTGTAGTGCGCAAACAGCGCCTCCACCGCGACCAGGTCGGGCCGCAGTCGATCGAGCACGACGCGGAAATCGCGATCCAGCTCCGACAGCCGCGCCGACACCGTGTGCACATCACCCACGCGAGCCTCCGCCTCATCGCGCTCCCCGCGGCTCAGCGCCCGTCCAAACCGAAAAACCCCCGCCTCGATCAGCGTCGTCGCGCCGCCCCGCACCTCAATACAGCCGTAGCCCGTGATCCGCAGCCCCGGGTCGATCCCCAGCACCCGCAGCGGCGCGTTGGTCCGCTCGCGGTGCAGGTCCGCGATATCCATCGCCCGCGCCGGAGCGCGTCCCAACCCCTCGGTCGAAGGCGCGCCGCCACGCCGGGCCTTGCCGCCCGCCTTCCCTCCCGCTTTCCCGGAGAACGGCACAATCTGGACCGGAGTCGCCGCCACGTTCCTCCCTGCTTCAAGCAACCCGCGCCCATATCAGCGGGCCGCGTTCGCCGCGTAGTGCCTCATCCAGTGCACCATCGTCTTGACCAGCGTATCGGCTTCGATGTTCACCCGCGATCCCTTCGCCAGCGACCTCAGGTTCGTTTTCTCCAGTGTGGTCGGTATCAACGCCACCTCAAACCACCCGGCCCCGGGATCCACCGCCGCCAGCGTCAACGAAACACCCGACACGCACACCGACCCCTTCGGCGTCATGTACTGCATCAGCTCCGCGGGCGGGCGGACCCGCACCCGCCATTCCGGGCTTGTCACCACCGATTCCACCACCGCGACACCATCGACATGCCCCTGCACAACATGCCCACCCAAAAACGTCGACGCCGTCGCCGAGTGCTCCAGGTTCACCACATCGCCCACCCGCCGATCCCCCACCGTGGTCTTCGCCAGCGTCTCCGGCACGGCATCAAACCTCCACCGCCCTCCCTTCGTCGGCGTCCCGACCACCGTCAAGCAGCACCCATCCACACTGATCGAATCGCCGTCGCTCGGGACGAAATCCCAGCCCGTCGGCTCGATCTCCAGCCGAAGCCCGCTGGACGTCCGCTCCGTCGCCGCCACCCGTCCCATCGCCTGAACAATGCCCGTGAACATGCCGCAAGTGTCAGGGGTCTCGCCTCCAAACGCAAATCTTGCCTCCGTTCGCGACATCAGTTCGTACAGATCCGGCCCCGGGTCGACGCCCCCCGCCAGCGCCCCAACAATGGCAACCCGAGCCACCCGCCCGGGACGCCCGATCTGGTACAACATCCAACCCTCCGGCCCCTCCCTTCCCCCGCCCACCGGTTGCTTCCTTCGCCCCACCACTTCCCCCTGGCAGAACCCAGAACCATGAACGACGCACTCCAGACCACGACTTCTGCCCGCGCCCTCCGATCCCTCGTCGCCGCCGCCCTCGGCACCGCCGCCTGCTGCGGCCTCGCCGCCTGCGCGACCCACAAAAAGGCCGACGCCCCCGCCGCCGAAAAACCCGCGCCCGCCGCCGTCTCCGGCCCCATCGGCGGCTACGCCATCAGCGACGCCAACTTCCTCGAGCTCGGCTACAAGCGCGACTGGACCGCCTTCCCCTTCGTGGGCAAGGGTCAACGCCTCCAGCTCCTCCAGCCCGCCGGCGACATCGTTCTCGCCCTCGAAACCGGCTCCACCGTCACCGCCATCGAGACCAGCAACGGCGCCATCCGCTGGGCCAACGAACTCACCAACCCCCTCACCCGCTTCGTCGGCCTCGCCCGCAGCGGCGACAGCGTCCAGGTCTCCGCCGACAACGAGCTCTGGGAGCTCGCCGCCACCAGCGGCTCGATCTCCAAGCGCCAGCCGTTCGCTCGCATCGTCAACACCCCCGCCACCACCGTCGGCAACGTCCTCGTCTACGGCACCACCACCGGGCACATCTCCGCCCACCGCACCGACATGGGCGTCGAACGCTGGGCCTTCCTCCTCCGCGGCTCCATCGATCAAAAGCCCATCATCGCCCTCGGCAGCGGCGATGACACCGTCGTCGGCGCCGTCGCTCAAACCGGCGCCTTCGCCTTCATCAACGCCAAGTCCGGCCGCCCCACCGGCCGCGGTTCCATCTTCGGCGGCATCAGCACCGACCCCATCGCCGCACAGGGTCTCATGATCGTCGCCGGACGCGACCAGTCCCTCTGGGGCATCAGCACCGACGGCGAGGTCGCCTGGCGCCTCCGCTGCGATCTCCCCCTCACCCGCCAGCCCGCGACCGACGGCACCACCGTCTGGTGCCAGCTCGGCACCGAAGGACTCTCCGCCGTCGACGCCAAGACCGGCAAGGTCATCTGGTCCAACCGCGTCGTCGAGGGCAGCGTCATCGGCATCCGCGCCGGCCAGCTCCTCGTCTGGAACGGCGCCGTCGCCCTGCTCCTCGACAAGGACCGCGGCGACATCATCCGCTCCTTCGTCATCCCCCAAACCGCCTCGCTCCAGACCGACAAGTTCGAGGACGGCAACCTCTACGCCGTCAGCGACAAGGGCGTCGTGGTGCGCTTCGTGCCGCGGAAGTGAGAAGGAAAAGGGCCAAACATCCAAAGAGCCAAATCAGCACACCGGATTCGAACATCGAATCCGGTTTTTTCTTTGGCCATTTGGCTCTTTGGCCCTTTGGCCCTTTGCCGCGGCCCATTTGCTCGACCATCACCCACGATCTGTGATACCGTCCACCCATGAACGACCTCGTCACGATCCGCCGCGCCATCCTCTCGGTCTCTGACAAAACCGGCCTCATCGACTTCGCTCAGGCCCTCGCCCGTCGCGGCATCGAGATCGTCTCCACCGGCGGCACCGCCGCCGCCCTCGAAAAAGCCGGCATCAAGGTCGTCCCCATCGACGCCGTCACCGGCTTCCCCGAGATCATGGACGGCCGCGTCAAGACCCTGCACCCCAAGGTCCACGGCGGCCTCCTCGCCGTCCGCGACGACCCCGAGCACGCCGAGGCCCTCCGCAAACACGAGATCATCCCCATCGATCTCGTCTGCGTGAACCTCTACCCCTTCGAGAAGACCATCGCTGGCGTCGGCGTCGAGCGCGACGAAGCCATCGAGCAGATCGACATCGGCGGCCCCTCCATGATCCGCTCCGCCGCCAAGAACCACGACTGGGTCACCGTCGTCGTCAGCCCCGATCAATACGAGAAAGTCGTCCGCGACCTCGACGCCCTCCACGGCAAGACCAGCCTCACCCTCCGCCGCGAGCTCGCCGCCGCCGCCTTCAAGCGCACCGGCGCCTACGACGCCGCCATCGCCAACTACCTCACCGCCAGCCTCGACTCCGCCGCACCCGCCGCGCGATTCCCCGCCTCCCTCACCCAGTCCTACACCCTCGTCCAAGAGCTCCGCTACGGCGAGAACCCGCACCAGGCCGCCGCCCTTTACGCGACCACAGACTCCCCCGCCGCTTCCATCCCCCGGGCCAAGCAGCTCCACGGCAAGGAGCTCGGCTACAACAACATCAACGACGCCGCCAGCGCCCTCGAGCTCGTCCGCTCGCTCCGCATCGTCGCCCCCGGCATGATCGGCGCCGCGGTCATCAAGCACGCCAACCCCTGCGGCACCGCCGTCGCCAAGTCCGCCCTCGACGCCATCGAGAACGCCATCGCCGGCGACCCGCTCGCGGCCTACGGCGGCATCTTCGCCGTCTCCGGCACCATCGACCTCGCCGCCGCCAAGCGCCTCTGCCGCGACGACACCTTCGCCGAAGTCGTCGTCGCCGAACGCTTCGAGCCCGACGCCCTCGACGCTCTCCGCACCCGCTGGTTCAACATGCGCATCCTCGAGGTCGGACGCATCGAGCAGCTCCGCGGCCTCGAGCTCGAACAGCGCTCCATCCCCGGCGGCCTGCTCATCCAGGACCGCGACGCCCTCCTCGCCGCCCCCACCGAGTTCCAGCACAAGGCCGGCCCCGAGCTCAACGCCGAGTCCCTCCGCATCGCCCAGTTCATGGAAGTCGTCACCCGCAACGTGATGAGCAACGCTGTCGCCCTCGGCGGCGTCGATCCCAAGACCGGCGTCACCCGCCTCTTCGGCGCCGGCGCCGGCCAGATGGACCGCCTCACCTCCTGCCGCCTCGCGGTGCAGAAGGCCGGCGAGCTCGCCAAGGGCGCCGTCGCCTTCTCCGACGCCTTCTTCCCCTTCCCCGACGGCCCCAAGATCCTCATCGACGCCGGCGTCCGAGTCATCGTCCACCCCGGCGGCAGCAAGCGCGATCAGGAAACCTTCGACCTGTGCAACAAGCACGCCGTCACCTGCGTGACCACCGGCATCCGGCACTTCCGGCACTAGCCAAGCCTTCGCCAAGCACGCGCCGCGCACTCAGCCTCTCGGTGTGAACATCCGCCCCACGCCCAGCCGCAGCACACCTGCCACCGCCAGCGTCACGTTCACGATCGCCTCGGTCGCCAGGATCAGGACACCCACCGCCGCCGCCTGCGACATGTCCGCGACGTGCAAGTAGCTCGCCAGCCCCGCCGCACCTGCCTCGCGCGTCCCCATCATCCCCGACGGCGAGATCACCCCGATGATGAAGTGCGTCGACGCGATCAAGACCGCCGACTCCCACGTCATCTCGATCCCCAGCAGCTTCGCCGCGATGTAAAACCGCGTCGCCTGGATCACCATGTCCAAGAGCCGCATCCCGATCAGCGACGCCACCCGCTGCGGCTTGTTCAGCATCCCCAGCCCGTCGTGCAGGTTGTGCACCATCTTCGACGCCGCCAATCGCTCCGCCGCCGCGATCCCCGTCGCCCTCGCAAGGCCGTGAATCCGCTCCATCCCCCGCTCACCCGAGAAGAACCGCGCCGCCTGCCACAAGCACAGCCACGCAAAGATCGCACCCGCCGCCGCCACCGCGAACCAGCGTGCATCGATCCCCTTCCCGGTCACCGACGCCACCACCAACGGCCCGAACGCCGCCAGCATCGCTAGCGTGACGCACGCGAACCACGCCGCGATGAGCGCCACCGGCAAGCGATCCCGCCGGTGATGCACCAGCACCCGGAAGATCATGCTCAACTTGAACGGCGCATACGCCAGCAGAATCGCGATCGCGTTCGTCGCGTGCAGGTCCAGGAAGTTGATCTTCCGCACCGGTCGCAGCGCGAGGTAGAAGTTCATCCCCGCGCTCGCGATGATCAAGACGTTGGTCGCAAACAACGCCGCCACCAGCGGCCACGGCGCATTCCGCAGCGCCGCCAGCTGCTCCTGGTTCTTCGGGCTGAAGGCCTGCATCACACACCACACGAGCAGCCCCAGCCCGATCACAAAACCCACGATCTGCGCCGCCGTCTTCCAACCCGCTCGGCGCGGAGCAGCCTCCAGCGGCTCGGGAATCCGCGGCACTCCCGCCGGCGTTGCCAACTCTCGCTCCGTGCTCACCGCGCCGCCTCCACGTCTTTCCACCGCAGCAAAACCTGCCCCGTCTCCAGCACCCGCACCGTCCTCATCGACCGCTCCGCCCACGCCCGCACACTCTCCGGCGTCACCGCCGGGTCGTACCAGCCCGTCTTGCTCAGCCGATTCAACTCCATCGGATTCACGAGAATCCCGGTCACGCCGCGCCGCCGCAGCTCGTTTTCCAGCTCCGCGATCGCGTCACCGCCGCTATTCGCTCGCAGCGTATCCCACGTCGTGTGATACACCACCGGCCCCGGCACATACAGCGGCGTCGAATCTCCCAGCAGGTACACCACCTCGCCCGGTCGGAACGCATCCGACCGCTTCTCATCCCGCAAGTCTCGCTGCACCAAACCCTGCGGCCCCACCATCAACCCCACGTTCGGCTGCCCCCCACGCTCGCTCCAGAAATGATCCAACGCCCGGATCGATTGGAACAACCCAATCACCAGCGCCGCCGAACCCACCAGCCGCGCCGCCGCCACCGACCGCCGCGACAGCACCGCCACGCCCAGCCCGATCACCACCGCCCCCGGTACCGCCAACGGCAGCAAGAACCGCGACTGCAAATGCGTGAACGCCAGCCACGCGAACACCTGCACGACAATCCCAACCAGCAACGCCGCGATCACCAGCCGCCCCCGCCCGTCGCCGCCCCGCCGCGCTGCGAACATGCCGCACACCAGCATCGCCGCGCCCGCCACAAACGGGAACACGCTCCACTGCGAGTGCATCAGCCCCCGATGCCGAAGCCCCGCCGGATCGTTCGGATCCGCCAGCACCAACAGCTTCAATCGTTCCACCCACGAACCGTCAAACCGATGCGCCCCCGCAAACCGCGCGAACTGCTCCGCCGTCCAGTGCGCCTCGCCAAAGACCGCGTGCAACGCCGGAAACACCGGGTTCCCGCACGCGATGTAGTTGCGAAGCAACCACGGCGCGATCGCCGCCGCACCACCCACCAGCGCCCCGCCGATCACCCGCACGGCATCTCGCGGCGAAGCCGCGATCAGCACCAACCCCACCGGCGGAGCCGCAAAGAACAACGCCGTCGGCTTCACCCCGCACGCCACACCCACCAGCCACCCCGCGAGCACCCCCTTCGTCATCGCGCTCATCCGCGCCTCCAGCGCGACCAGCATCGCCGCTGCGAACAGCGCGTTCACCCCCATCTCGTTGTACGCCAGCGACCCCGTCACCACCGCCCAGGGCAGCCCAACCGCGAACACGCCCGCCACCAACCCGCCCACACGCCCCGCGAGAGTTCCTTCTTCACCCACCACCCGCGCGCACGCCGCCCGCGCCGCCGCCGCGCTCACCCACGCCGCCGCCAACGCACACCCCACATGCAGCATCTGGCACGACAACGCCAGCGCTCCCTCCCCGCTCAGCATCCCCGCGACCCCGTCCCCGCTCGTCCGCGGCACAAACGCCCACAACTGCAGCGTCAGGAACGCGCTCTCCAGATACGACGGCAAGAACGAATACACATTGTGCGTCACCGGCGCCAGCCGCCCCGCCGCCAGCCACTCCTGCGGCAACTGCAAGTGGTAACTCAGCGCATCAAACCCGCCGAACTCACTCGCCCACAAGATCCCCGGCGGCTGACACGCCGCCACCACCATCACCGCCGCCGCAATCGCCGTCGCCAGCCCCGCCAACACCAGTATCGAGTACGAACGCGACTCTTCCGCCGCAACCCCGCGCTCGCTCACCACCCGGCGAAGCTCCGCGATCCCAACCACCAACCCCACCACCGCCGGCACCAGCGCCGCAACGTTCCACGCCAACCCTGGCAACACACCCCCAAAGCAATTGATCGCGTGCCCGATCGTCAACTGCACCGACAGCCCCACACACAGCGTCAGCGGGGCCTGGAACCCCCCGCCCCCGCGAACGATGCGTCGCACGATCAGCCCCAACCCATACGACGACGCGAAGTACACCACCACCGGCCAACCCGCCGTAAACATCCACCACAAGAGCGCGGCCAACGCCTGCACCGCCCCGTGCGGCCCTCCGATCGACCCGATCGCCACCGCCAACCCCGCCACCAACGCCAGCCACACCCCCGCGATCCGCATGGGTGTCAGCCTCGAGGTTGTTGCTCCGTCGGATTCCACGCCGCGTCCTGCCCTGAGTGACACAGGCATCCCGCCCATGCCGCTCTCGAAACCACTCCGATCGCCGTAGGATAATCCGATGCCGCAGCGTCGCCCGGAGAAAACCGAAGCCAGCACCGCTCTCGCCGAGCCGACCATCATCGAGCCCGTCTGCGCCGTCTTCCGCCGCACCCTCAAGGCCGAGGGACTCAAGTACACCCTCGAGCGGGCCCAGATCCTCGACTCGGTTCTCCGCACCGACACCCTCTTCCACGCCGACGAGCTCATCGCCAGCATGAAGGCCGCCGGCTTCCGCGTCTCCAAGGCCACCGTCTACCGCACCCTGAAGCTCATGCAACAGGCCGGCATCATCCAGCGCCTGCTCTTCGACAACGACGACGCCGGCCGCTACCAGGTCGTCTTCGGCTCCACCACCCGCGACCTGCTCGTCCGCACCGACAACGCCCAGTGCGAGCCCCTCAACATCCCCGAGCTCCACGCCCTCTGCGAGGCCGCCTGCCGCCAACGGGGCCTCACGCTGCAGAGCCACCGGCTGCAGATCTTCGCGACCCGCGCCTGACCCGCGCCTCACGCACGCCTGACTCCAATTCGACTCACGCCTGCGTCCCGCCCCGCTCCTCCCGGATCACCGTCTCACTGATCATCTCATAGCACGACGCCAAGAGCCCCACCAGCGGGAACGTCGCCGGCGGCGAGCTCTCACGCCCAGGCGCCGCCGCCGCCAACGGACTCGGCCCCAGCCGCCGCAGCAGCGGATGGCTCACCGGCGGCGGCTCGATCGGCGTCTCCAGCGTCTCCAGCTCCGGCGGCAACTCCCAGAAATCCCGCGTCGCCTCCAGCGCCATCGGCGCCGCATCCGACACCCCCGGCACCCGCCCCACATACACCGACGGATTCGTCTTCGACGCGTTCGCCACCGCCCGGTTGTGCCGCAGCCGCTCGAACAACTCCGCCCCGTCCAACCCCCGCAGCTTGAACATCTGGAACGGATCGCCGCTCAGCCGCTGCGCGAACAAGTACACCGCGCACGCCGCGTGCTTGCACCAAGGCTGCGGCCCCGTCTCCCCCTTCTCCTTCCGTTCGTGCGCCTCGCTCGTGAACTCCACGCACGTGCACGAACACGTCAACTCCGCAGGCTCGGTCACAAACAGCTTCAGCCCCAACGGGCTGAACACATCTTCGATGTTCGTCGGCAGGTCGCCGGCCAGCAGCTTCGCCGCGTACACCGCCTGATCCGTCATCACGCCCACCACACGGTCCCACTGCTCCGCCGTCAGAGGCGTCAGCGTCAGCTTCGTCTGGTAGGCCCGCTCCGCCCGCCCCTGCACCATCGCGACCAGCGCCCCCGGCTCAACATGCAAACTCTTCGTCTGCCCCAAGACCGCGTACTCAAGCCCCTCCACCGCCCGCTTCCCCGGCGCCCCCTGCTCGATCAGCCGCACCCACCGCTGCGCCGCCCAGCTCTTGGACCACAGGTCCGTCTGCTCCGCCGCCGAGATCTTCACCCCGCCCCGCACCCGCCGCGGCTTCAAAGGCAGCGGCTTCGCCGGCCGCAGATACACCGGCCGCGGCCCCCCCGGCTGCCCCACTCCAGAACCCGGCACCGACCCCGCCGCAGGACCGGTCGGATTCCCCGCCGCCCCACCGCCCGGCGCGCCCGCGCCACCACCCGAACCACCACCCGCACCAGGGTTCCCCGGCGTGCTCCGCGATCCAAACGGGTTGAACGATGAACTGCTCATCACACCTCATCCGCAATCGCATCGTTCCGCAGCGTCAGCAGCTCACGCAGCTGCGACGTGTCCAGCTCCGTCAACCACCGCTCGCCCGAGCCGATGATGTTCTCCGCCAGCTCCGTCTTCTGCTCGATCATCTGGTCGATCCGCTCTTCCAGCGTGCCCCGCACCACGAACTTGTGCACCTGCACCGTCCGCGTCTGGCCGATGCGGTACGCGCGGTCCGTCGCCTGGTTCTCCACCGCCGGGTTCCACCAGCGGTCGAAGTGGAACACATGGCTCGCCGCGGTCAGGTTCAAACCGACGCCGCCGGCCTTCAGGCTGATCAACAGAATCGGGTGCCGCCCGTCGCCCTTCTGGAACCGCTCGACCATGTCGACGCGTTCCTTCTGCGTGCTGCCGCCGTGCAGGAAGATCACGTCGCGATCGAGATGGTGCCGCAGGAGCGACATCAAGATGTTGCCCATCTGCCGGAACTGCGTGAACACCAGCGCCTGATCGCCCTCCGCCAGCACTTCCTCCAGCATCTCCAGCAGCCGGATGCACTTGCCGCTCCGCTCGAACTTCGGCGGCGTCAACCCGCCCTCCGACCAGTCCTTCAACAGCTGACTCGGGTGATTGCAGATCTGTTTGAGCTTGATCAGCGCGCTCAGCACCAGGCCGCGGCGCTGGATGCCCTCGCTCCGCTCCACCTCCGCCAGCATCCGCTGCACGCACTGCTCGTACAGCGTCGCCTGCTCGCTCGTCAGCGGGCAGAACTCCTTGCTCTCCACCTTCTCCGGCAGGTCCGCCACCACCGTCGGATCGCTCTTCAAGCGTCGCAAGATGAACGGCCTCACCAACCCCTTCAACTGCTCCAGCTTCGCCTTGTCGCGATACCGCTCAATGCCCAGGCTGAACCGCGTCCGGAAGCTCCCCGCCGAACCCAGATACCCCGGGTTCAGGAAGTCCATGATCGACCACAACTCGCTCAGCCGGTTCTCGACCGGCGTGCCCGTCAGCGCCACGCGCCGCTCCGCCGTGATCGCCCGCACCGCCTGGCTCTGCTTCGCCGCCGGGTTCTTGATGTACTGCGCCTCGTCCAGCACCACCCGCCCCCACTCGACGCGCGTCAAGAGCTCCCGATCGCGGTGCGCCAGCGAATAGGTGGTGATCACCATGTCGCTCGACCGCGCCTCGTCCACAAACTTCGCCTCGTCGAGCCGGTCCGCGCCGTGATGCGTCAGAACCTTCAACTCCGGGCAGAACCGCTTCGTCTCGTGCAGCCAGTTGCCCACCACCGACATCGGCACCACCAGCAGCGTCGGCTTCACCGTCTGCACCACCGACCCCGGGGGCAGCTTCGCCATCGCCGCCTGCATCTGCTCCCGCTCAAACGCCATCAAGGCAAGCAACTGAATCGTCTTGCCCAGGCCCATGTCGTCCGCGAGGCACAGACCCAGGCCGATCCGCTCCAGGAACGCCATCCACGACACACCCCGCACCTGGTATGGCCGCAAGGTCCCGTGGAACCGCTCCGGCGGACGGATCATCTCGAGCTGCTGCGTCGCCGCCTCGGCGTTCATCAAGGCCGCCACCCATCCCGTCGCTTCCAGGCCCGTGATGTGCACGCCCGTCTCGCGCGGGTCGCTGGCGTACGCCATCCGCAGCGCCTCGCCCACCTTCATCTCGCCGCCCGGGTGCTCACGCACGAACTTGATCGCGCTCTGCACGTCCTCGGGCCGCACCTCCACCCACCGCCCATTCATCCGCACCAATGGGCTCTTCCGCGCCGCCAGCTTCTCAAACTCCGCCAG
Source organism: Phycisphaerales bacterium (assembly GCA_019744815.1). Lineage (GTDB taxonomy): Bacteria > Planctomycetota > Phycisphaerae > Phycisphaerales > UBA1924 > JAFEBO01. The sequence continues at coordinate 169,210 of JAIEUA010000003.1, read as the reverse complement.
CGACAACGCCGCATCACCCAGCGCGATCTCCCAGCGATACCGCACCAAGGCGCTCATCCCCAGCTGCGGCGAGTTCGCCGCACCCGCCGCGCCCCCGCCCGGCGCCATCACCTTCTCCAGCGTGTCGCTCTCCAGCCGCAGCCGCACGCCCAGTTTCGCCAGCGGCGAATCCCACCAGTCCGGCGTCTGAATCCCAAACCCCTGCTCCGCCAAGATCGTCGCGAACTCGCGCAGAAACTGGTACGCCTGCCGCGTCCCCAGCTCCAGCGACTCCGGCTCAGAATCCTCGAGCGCCTTCTCCAGCTTCTGATAGATACGGCTCGCCCGCCCGAGCTCGCCCAGCAACAGCTCCTGCGGCGAATCGATCCGCTTCCCCTCGATCGTCATCGAGTCGCCCGTCAACGCCCACAAGTCCGCCGCGTCCACGATCAACGCCGGCTTGTCCACGCTCTGCAGGTGGAACGTGATCGACCACATCGCGTCGTCATCGTCCTCATCGTTCTCCACCAGCGGCTCGTTCATCTTCAGGAGCAATCGCCACGCGCTGCTCGCGCCGCGTTCCTCCAGCCCGCTGATCCATTGGCGAACCCGACGCGCCAGCTCCTGCCCCCGCGTCGCCGTCGCCGGCACCTGCTCGCTCGGCGACAAGAGGCCCTGCAGCCACGCCACGTGCAAGTCCTTCGTCGCGTCCTTCTCCGCCACCGACGAATAAAAATCCTCACGCGTCAAGGTCGCGCGGCACTGCGCATCCACCACCCGCCACAGAAAGTCCTCCACGATCGGCCAAGGCTGATGCCCGAACGAGTCCACCACCGCCCGCGCGATCGACGGCATCGACCGCACCAGCGTCGCCACCCGCTCCGCCGTCTTCTCATCACTCAGCCACGGCTGCCACACACCCTTGAAATCCGTCGGCGCCGGCGTCGGAGCCATCGAAGCCGGGTTCAGCACCCCGCCCTGCGCGATCATCGGCACAAACCGCTGCGCCGCCAGCAGGCTCCGCACCAGCCGCGACGCCGCCCCGAAGAACACCACCGACGCGCCCACCAACTGCGTGCGTCCGCCGTTCTCCGCCGCGGCCGCCCGAGGCGAATCGTCCAGCATCGCATCCAGCGCCGCCGGCGCATGCTCCGCCGCCACCGCCAGCGTCGGCACCCGCACCTTCGCCAGCCGCATCACCCCGTCCGCCCGATACCCCACCGCCCGCGCCAAGTGCGAGCTCGGCAGCACGCCGCTCCCCGTCACCGGGATCTGCACGATCACCGACGACACCACCGCGCCCTCGCCCGCCTTCCCCAACCGACCGCGGATCGCTTCGACATCCAGCGCGAACGGGTGATCGACGATCTCCTCGCCGATCGCCTGCTCCGCCACCGACGCCAGCTTCGTCGCGTCCTCGCCAAAGACGTGCAGCGCCGGCAGAACCCGAGCGCCCCCGCTGCCGGGACCGTTCTCGCCCACCGTCCAGATCGCATGCAAGGCGTGGAGCAACCGCACTCTCCCCGGCCGTCGCGAGGTGCTCTCGCGGCCGATCATCCATGACCGCGACCGGGTTGGTCGCTTCTCAATGAGGGCGCAGGGACTCGAACCCTGGACCTACGGCTTAAAAGGCCGCTGCTCTACCAACTGAGCTACGCCCTCCTGCATTCCCCTCCACCCCACTACACCCGTCCGGCCCGTGTTCGGGACCAGAACGCAATGGTACGCGCCAACCAGCGAAAAACCCACCGCATTCGCATCTTCTCGCGCCGCACGCCCCCAGATTCACATCCCACACGCTCTCCCTCCCCAACCCCGCTCACCACCAACGCGCCCGCCCCCCCATTCCCCTGTTCTCCTTTTCTCCTCTTCTCCTCTTCTCCTGCTCCCCCGCTCCCCTCTGGTACGCTCAAATCATGAACCGCTCCGCCATCACAACTCTCTCCCTCCTCCTCACGCTCCTCCTCACCGGCTGCGCCTCTCGCTACGACCAGCTCCGCTCCAAGTCCGCTCGGGTCGAATCCTCCCTCCTCTCCGAACGCACCAAGGTCGTCGCCACCGAAACCGCCGACCGTCAGGCCAGACTCTCCCATCTCTCCGAGCTCCGCGCCACCCTCTCCGCCGCCAACGTCGGCCTCGGCGCCACACGCTTCATTCCCAAAGAACAACGCGACGTCGCCTTCGACATCCTCGACGAGGTCTACGGCACCATCGAGTGGAACATCCCCCTCGGCCCCACCGACCAGAAGCGACCCCTCCCCTCCACCTTCAACTCCGACGGCACGCTGCGCCTCACCAACTAACTTCGCTTTGGCTTCTCTGTCCCACTGCTCCCCTGCCCGACTGCTCCACTTCCTCCCCATGCCCTCCTTCCTCCTCATCCTCCGCGCCACCCGACTCGAGATGCTCACCCAAGGCCCCACCGACGCCGAGCGTGAGACCATCGCCGCTCACTTCGCCTATCTCACCAAGCTCCAAGCCGACGGCACACTCTCCCTCGCCGGACGCACCACCAACAGCGACGAACGCACCCTCGGCATCGCGATCTTCCAAGCCGCGGACGAAGCCGCCGCCCGCGCCCTCGTCGCCGCCGACCCCTGCGTCACCCGCGGCGTTATGAGCGCTGAACTTCTCCCCTTCCGCGTCGCCATCCCCGACATCCTTGTCTAATTGAGACGATTTCGTCCCCAATCGTCCAGTCCACGCGCCGCGCCGCCGATCGTCAAGTTGCAATTGATATTCCGTTCTCGCCGGTCCGCAAACCCGGAACTTCGCAGCGTTTCCGCATGAGGACCTCGGGTTTCGCCCCGACGCACCGATCCACACCCCGCGTTCGCCGTGGCCTGCAGCGCACTCCGCGCCCCGTGCCACACCAGCGTCGCTCAAGAGGTGTGGTCATGCGTGGATCCGTTCGCTCCGTCTCCGGCTCGCTTCTCGGACTCGTCGCCCTCGCCGGCGCCGCTCAAGCCCAGCTCGCCAACGTCGAGATGAGCGAGCCCCCCGAGTCCATCGGCGGCAACCCCACCCCGGCCACCCAGCCCAACGTCGCCCCCCCCCGTCGAACTCCCCAAGAAGGAAGGCGAGCAGCCCGTCAACACCGGCAAGCTCCACTTCACCCTCGGCTTTGACCTCCCCACCAAGTACTTCTCCCGCGGCATCATGTCCAAGGACCGCGGCTTCATCGCCCAGCCCGCCGCCAACCTCGCCATCGACCTCTACGAGCACGAGAAGTTCAAGCTCGTCGCCGACATCGGCGCCTGGAACTCCTTCCACGGCGACACCCGCGGCTCCACCGCCACCGGCTCCGCCCGCAACTGGTTCGAGTCCGACCTCTCCGCCGGCATCACCTTCAAGTACGACATCTTCGCCTTCCGCACCGCCTACGTCTCGATGATCAGCCCCGCCAACAACTTCTCCACCATCAACGAACTCGACTTCACCTTCACCCTCGACGACTCCGGATGGATGGGCAAGTGGGCCCTCAACCCCAGCGTCCTCTTCGTCTAGGAAGTCGGCGAAAACGGCTCCGACGGCGCCAACCTCGGCGGCGGCTCCTACCTCGAGCTCGGCCTCACCCCAGGCTTCGACCTCGACATGCCCGTCGTCGAGAAGGTCCGCGTCAACTTCCCCGTCATCGCCGGCTTCGGCCTCTCCAACTACTACGAGAACGCCGCCGGCGCAGGCCAGGGCTTCGGCGTCTTCGAGTTCGGCACCCGCGTCCTCATCCCCATTCCCATCAACCGCAACTACGGCCAGTGGACCGCCTCCGCCGGCATCCGCTTCCTCTTCCTCGGCGACGGCGCCCGCCAGTTCAACACCAACCAGAAGGACTTCGAGGTCATCGGCATGGTCGGCCTCAGCGTCGTGTACTGATCTCACCGCAAGCCCGAGCGCCCCGGCGCTCGGGCTTTCTTGCGCTCCCGCCCAGCCAAATACCCCAAGTTCACACCTCTGAGTCACCAGACGCCCCCGCCGAACCGATCACGCCCGCACACGGAGCTCCCATGTTCAGCCTGCAAAACCTCCGCATCGGCACCAAGCTCACCGCCCTCGTCGCAACCTGCTTCGTCGGCTTCGCCGCCATCACCGCCGTCGGCTACTCCACCTTCAACACCGTCCGCGTCGGCGGCCCGGTCTACAACCGCATCGTCCTCAGCAAGGACCTCATCGCCGACGTCCTCCCGCCCCCCGAGTACATCATCGAGGCCTACCTCACCGCCCACGAGATCGAGAGCACCGACGCCAAGAGCCCCGACCTCGATGCTCTCCTCACTCGCTTCGACCAGCTCGAGAAGGACTTCCGCGATCGCCACGACTATTGGGAGCAGAACCTCCCCGCCTCGACCATGAAGGAGACACTGCTCAGCGCCGCCTTCAAGCCCGCCGACCAGTTCTTCGCCGCCGCCCATCAGAAACTCATCCCCGCCGTCAAGTCAGGAAATGCCACCGGCGCCACCGAGATCCTCGAGAAGGAGATGAAGCCTCTCTACTTCGCGCACCGCACCGCGATCGACGAGGTCGTCAAGCTCGCCAACGCCGATCTCGCCGACTCCGAGAAACAGGCGGCCTCGGTAACCGCCTCCAGCCTCACCATGCTCGCCCTGATCGCCGCCGGCGTCGCCGCCTCCGTGCTCGCCTTCTCCTACGTCATCACCCGCGGCATCACCAAGCCCGTCGCCTCCCTCGTCGCCTCCATCGCCGACATGCAGGCCAAGAAGGACCTCACCAAGCGCCTCAACCTCGACCGCAAGGACGAGGTCGGCCTGCTCGCCGCCTCCTTCGACACCTTCGTCAACGACGTCCACTCCATCGTCAAGTCCGCCAGCGCCACCACCCGCGAGGTCGCCGCCGCCGCCACCCAGATCGCCGCCTCCGCCGAAGAAATGGCCAGCGGCATGCGCAAGCAGGAGCAGCAAGCCTCCTCCGTCGCCGCCGCCGCCACCGAGATGTCCGCCTCCGTCGCCGAAGTCGCCCGCCAGTCCAGCGAGGCCCGCGCCTCCGCCGACGAATCCCGCCAACGCGCCGACGGCGGCTCCGCCGTCGTCCAGCAGACCGTCGCCGAGATCATGGGCATCGCCGATCAGGTCCAGGAATCTTCCAAGGTCATCAGCAACCTCGGCAAGAAGTCCGAGCAGATCGGCCAGATCATCGGCGTCATCAACGACATCGCCGACCAGACCAACCTCCTCGCCCTCAACGCCGCCATCGAGGCCGCCCGCGCCGGCGAGCACGGCCGGGGCTTCGCCGTCGTCGCCGACGAGGTCCGCAAGCTCGCCGAACGCACCGCCAAGGCCACCGACGAGGTCGCCCAGAGCATCCGCGAGATCCAGGCCGACACCACCAGCGCCGTCGCTCAGATCGAATCCGGCGCCGAACGCGTCAACAAGGGCGTCGAGCTCGCCACTCAGGCCGGCACCTCGCTCAGCACCATCGTCGAGAGCAGCAGCAAGGTCGGCAGCATGGTCCAGTCCATCGCCGCCGCCGCCGACCAGCAGGCCGGCACCAGCAACCAGATCGCCAAGAGCGTCGAGGAAATCAACGCCATCACCCGCGAGTCCACCGAGGGCGCCTCACAAGCCGCCCAAGCCGCCGCCCAACTCAGCCGCCAGGCCGAAGAACTCCAAGCCGTCGTCGGCCGCTTCCGCGTGTGAGCAATCGCCACGCACCCCACCCGCGCACATCACCCGCGCACCGCATCCGCGCGCCCTCTCCCCGCGCCGCGGGGAGAGGTGGCCGAGTCCGCAAGGCCGGTGAGGGGCCGAAAGGCGCCGCACCACGCAACCCGCGCTCGACCCGCCAGCAAAGCCTGCCCCAAAGCCCACGCCCAAGGCGTGGGCCTTTCATGCGCCGCAAGGCGTGGCCCTTTCGTCCTCCGCACGAAACAACATCGCCCCTGCCCCGAACCGCTCGCATCCACGTCACACGGAGACGCCGTCCCCGCATCCCGAGGCCAAAGGCCTCGCAGAACAAAGCCGTGGGTGGAGCGAGTCTTCGAGCGACACCCACGGTCAACCACGCACCCCCTCTTGCATCCGCCTGACCGCCCGCACCCCAACGGGGTGCCAGACGCTCACCCCGAAGGCAACCGCAACTGCGTCGCCACCGGCTTCAACTCCGGCAACTCCTTCGCCCCCTTCACATTCGCCTCCTCAAACTTCCGCAACGTCGGCTCGAGCCTTCGCTCGTAGCTACCCACGAAGTTATTGAAGTGATCCCCCGCCGACTCGATCGCCTTCCCGAGCTTCGCCACATGCTCGAACGCCGCGCTAGCCCGCTCGTGCAGTTCCTTGCCGAGCTCCCGCAACGTCGCCGCCTCCGCCGCCAGCCGCTGCTCGCCGTACCCCACCGCCACCGCACGCAGCAGCCCGATCAGCGTGCTCGGGCTCGCAAGCAGCACATTCTGCCGCGCCGCCTCTTCCAGAATCTCCGGCCTTCTTGACAGCGCCGCATCGATGAACTGATCGCCCGGGATGAACATCACCACAAACTCCGGCGACCCTTCATACCGCGTCCAGTACTTCTTGGACGACAGCGCCCGCGCCTGCTCCGCCACGTGCCGCGCGAACCGATCCAGACACTGCTCCTGCAGCTCCGGCGTCTCCGCCTGCAGCGCATCGAGATACGCCTGAATGTTCGTCTTCGCATCCACGACCACCACCCGCGCGCTCGGCAGCCGCACCACCATGTCCGGCTTCAGCGCCGCGCCGTCCCCGTCGGTCGTCTGATCCTGCGTGTTGAAGTCGCAGTACCCCGTCATCCCCGCCAGTTCCGCGACGCGCTTGAGCTGAATCTCCCCATACCGCCCTCGCACATGCGGCTCGCGCAGCGCCTTCACCAGCTTCCCCGTCTCACCCCGTAACTGCTCGCTCGCCTGCGCCATCGACTGCACCTGCGTCCGCAGCGCCGCATAGCTCTCCGTCCGCTCCTTCTCGATCGCGGCCAGCTTCTCATCCGTCTTCTTCAGCGTCTCCGAGATCGGCGAGAGCAACCGCTCCACCGCCTGCTTCCGCGCCTCGATCTCCTGCTGCGCGATCGTCGTCTGCCCCTTGAACTTCTCGTCGGCGATCTTCATCAGCTCGTTGCGAGCCTCGGCCAGCGTTGTCCCCGCGAGCGCCTTGAACGTCTCGCCCGACTGCCGCCGGATCTCCTCGAGCTGCTCGCTCCACTTCTGCTCGATCAACTGCTGCTGCTTCGCGAGGCTCTCGCGCTCCCGCACCCGCGCCGCCTCCGAAGCCGCCACCTTCTCACGCTGCTGCGCCTCGAGCACCCGCAGCTCATCCGCCTCCTTCATCACCCCATCCAGCCGCGCCTGCAGCTCCCGCAGCTTGGTATCCGCCTCGCGCTTCTCCACCTCCACCGCCCGCTCCGCGCGAGCGACATCCTCCACCAACCCCTGCCGCCCTTCCTCGGCCTTCGCCACCCGCGCGAGCAACTCCCCCCGCTCCGCCAGCAACCCCTGCACCTTCCACGCCGCCACCGCCGCCGCCCCCAACCCCAGCAGCGCGAGCACCCCCAACACAACCGCCACAACATCACTCATGCCCCGAGTGTACTGACGCCACCCCCCTTCACGGAGAGAAGGGGAAGGGTTCCGCCGTCCGCCTCGCTTCCCCACTCGATGCCTCGATGCCTCGATCCCTCGATGCCTTCTTCCCCATCACCCCCTCTTCTGCCATTTCGGCATCCCCACCCCTTCCCCCGCCGCACCTGACCGCCTCTACACCCCAAATCCCTTTCCTCTGCCTCCAAAACGCCCCTCTCACCCCTCACCCCTCACCCCTTCCCACTCCGTTGCTCCGGCACGCCCCTTGCCCTCCCCCTCGCATGCGGCTGTCGGTGCGCTTCCATCCCGGTCCCCCTTCCGCGGGTCAAACCCCGCCCGGGACCCCCGCGCCCACCCCTCCCTACTCCGGCCGCCTCAACCTCCTCCTCTCCTACGCCGGCTGGCAACCCGACCCATGGGTCGAGCGTCTGCCCCCCCTCCTCGAACCCATGGGCGTCCAGTCCCTCCGCGCCGCCAGCGGCCGCGAAGCCCAGGACGTCATCCGCACCAACCCCATCCACATCGCCGTCGTCGACCTCGGCCTCCCCCTCGACTCCGTCGACTCCGAAGCCGACGCCCCCGAGCTCTCCGAAGGCGGCTCGCGCCTCTTGGAGTTGCTTCACCGCCTCGACCAGCCGCCGCCAACCGTCGTCGTCAAGCGCGCCCGCAGCACCCGCGACGACCACCGCGACATGGCCGCCGCCCTCCGCCTCGGCGCCTTCGCCGTCGTCGACCGCCCCCGCGACCAGCACGACCTCAACCTGATCCTCGAAGTCCTCCGCCGCTGCCTCACCCGCTTCTACCAAGGCCGATGGCCGGGGGGAGTGGGCGGAAGGGATGAGGGGTCAGGACTGAGGACTTAGTTTCGAGCCCCGTCTTCTGTGTGCCTTGATTTGCGATTTGCCCATTTGCGATCTGAGTTTTTCTCCCCCAATCCCCATATCACCAAAGGAGTACCCCGTGCCCAAGTCCGACAAACTCGCCGTCCGTCCCCTCCACGACAAGATCCTCGTCCGCCGCGATGAGGCCGAGACCAAGACCGCCAGCGGCATCTTCCTCCCCGAGTCCAGCAAGGACAAGCCCAAGACCGGCACCATCGAGGCCGTCGGCGACGGCGCCCTCAACACCGAAACTGGCCAGCGCATCCCCCTCACCGTCAAGAAGGGCGACAAGGTCATCTTCTCCTCCTACGCCGGCACCGAGGTCAAGATCAACGACGCCGAACTCCTCATCATGTCCGAGGACGACATCCTCGCCGTGATCGACTGAGCAACGTGAGCCGCAAGGACTCCGACATGTACACCGCCAAAGAACTCGAGACCCTGCTCGCCGACGCTCCCGACCACGCGGTCGTGCGCGTCGTCTCGCACGGAGCATCCACATGCTTCCGCAAGAAGGGCTCGCAGCTCTCCACCACAATCTCCACCGATTGGGTGCAAGTCCGCGGCCACGTCGGCCCAACCCCCAAGCAGCTCGAACTCGGCGCCATCCTGCTCCGCGTCGATCGCGTCGACTTCATCGAGGTGACCGTCGCACCATGAGCCCCGACCAACTCCGCCAATCCCTCCGTGAACTCAGCGGCGATCGCGATTGCACCATCGCCTTCTCCGACGTCTTCCCCGCCGGCGGCGGCGTCCTCAACAACGCCCTCCTCGAGATCCGCAACGCCATGCTGATCCCCGACGAGCCCGACCACATGGTCAAAGTCACCGACGGCAAACACATCTACGTCATCGACGCCGACCGAGTCGTCTGGGTCCGCATCGCCCTCAAACAACCAGTCAAGTAACCCCTCGCTCCAAGCATTCAAACCATTCACCGCGGAGAACGCAGAGCACGCAGAGAAGAAGAGAATCAACGACGCCAACAACCAGCGCCCTCCCAACCTCTTCCCACCTCTTGTCATCCCTCCGCGTCCTCTGCGTCCTCCGCGGTGAAATCCTGATTCCCAAACCTAGTGCCTAGTGCCCCACATCAAACTGGTGCCTAGTGCCTCCGGAGATCTAGACCATGCCCGCCAAATCCATCGCGTACAACACCGACGCCCGCGAACGCATCCTCCGCGGCGTCCAAAAGCTCGCCCACGCCGTCAAGGTCACCCTCGGCCCCTCCGGCCGCGTCGTCGTCCTCGAAAAATCCTTCGGCGCCCCCACCGTCACCAAGGACGGCGTCACCGTCGCCAAGGAAATCGAGCTCGAGGACCAGTACGAGAACCTCGGCGCCCAGATGGTCAAGGAAGTCGCTTCCAAGGCCTCCAAGGACGCCGGTGACGGCACCACCACCGCCACCATCTACGCCGAGGCCATCTACTCCGAAGGCCTCAAGAACATCACCGCCGGCGCCAACCCCAACGCCGTGAAGCGCGGCATCGACGCCGCCGTCGCCTCCATCGTCGACGAGCTCAAGAAGATGTCCAAGAAGGTCGACTCCTCCAAGGAGATCGCCCAGGTCGGCACCTGCTCCGCCAACCAGGACGAAGAGATCGGCAAGATCATCGCCCAGGCCATGGACAAGGTCGGCAAGGACGGCGTCATCACCGTCGAAGACGGCAAGTCCATCAACACCGAGGTCGAACTCGTCGAGGGCATGCAGTTCGACAAGGGCTACCTCAGCCCCCACTTCGTCACCAACGCCGCCACCATGGAGGCCACCCTCGACAACCCCTACATCCTCATCTACGAGAAGAAGATCAACTCCGCCAAGGACATGCTCCCCGTCCTCGGCAAGATCGCCGAAGCCGGCGCCTCCCTCCTCATCATCGCCGAGGACATCGAAGGCGAAGCACTCGCCACCCTCGTCGTCAATCGCCTCCGCGGCATCCTCAAGGTCGTCGCCGTCAAGGCCCCCGGCTTCGGCGACCGCCGCAAGGAAATGCTCCAGGACATCGCCACCCTCACCGGCGGCAAGGCCATCATGGAAGAGCTCGGCATCAGCCTCGACAAGGTCGAACTCTCCGACCTCGGCCGCGCCAAGAAGGTCACCGTCGATAAGGACAACACCACCATCGTCGAAGGCGCCGGCACCACCAACGAAATCAAGGGCCGCATCGAGATGATCCGCGCCCAGATCGAGAACACCTCCAGCGATTACGACCGCGAGAAGCTCGAAGAGCGCCTCGCCAAGCTCGCCGGCGGCGTCGCCCAGATCAACGTCGGTGCCGCCACCGAAGTCGAGATGAAGGAGAAGAAGGCCCGCGTCGAAGACGCCCTCCACGCCTGCCGCGCCGCAGTCGAAGAAGGCATCCTCCCCGGCGGCGGCGTCTCCATCCTCCGCGCCCGTCGCTCCCTCGAGAAGCTCAAGAAGAAGCTCGACAACCACGACGAACGCGCCGGCGTCGACATCGTCTTCCGCGCCGTCTCTGCCCCCGTCAAGCAGATCGCCGCCAACTGCGGCCTCGACGGCTCCGTGATCGCGTCCAAGGTCGAAGAGTCCAGCGAGACCAACTTCGGCTACAACGCCCTCACCCACGAGTACGGCGACCTGCTCAAGATGGGCGTCATCGTCCCCACCAAGGTCGAACGCGTCGCCCTCCAGAACGCCGCCAGCATCGCCGGCCTCCTGCTGACCACAGAGGCCGCGATCGTCGAGATCAAGGAAAAGAAGAAGCCGAGTGGCGGCCATGACCACTCGCATGATGACATTGATTATTGAAAACGCTAACGCACTTCCCGCCGAAAGGCGGGAAGTGCGTATTCAAAGGGGGCCGCATGAGCATCGACTGGGATTCGGTTTCGCGTGTAGCTATCCCGTTCGGCACCTTAGTTGCCGGTGCAGCAATCAACCGCATGATCGAGCGGCGCCCAAAGCTGCTCGCGTACTTTGGCCACATTTCCGCTCACAGCGTTCAACCAGTCCAACCGGATACCGACACGATCTTTGTCCATACCCATTCAATTGTACTGCGCAATGCAGGAAGATTGGCAGCGAAGAATATTCGCATTCGATACAATGCGAAACCAATGCACATCGACATATTTCCCCAGATTGCACATTCATATGAAAAAATGACTGACGGATCTGAGGACCTCTGCATTCCTACTCTTCCTCCGAGTTTCGAAATCAGCATATCTCATCTTTACTACAATCCGCTGACATGGAATCAAATACACGGCAGCATATTGAGCGACGATGGTCCCGCCAAAGTACTGCGCACCGTTCATGCGACCCCATGGCCAGCGTGGCGCACTGGATTGTGTGGGGCGTTCTTTCTTATCGGCTGCATTACGTCCCTCTATGTAGTTGTACAGACCGTTAAGCAGTTCCTCTAGCCCTACTGGCGATCCTTCGCTCGTGACGATACTCACGGGAATATGCCAGGCGCACCCACCGGGTCTGCACCTCGCGGACCTTGTGGACCTTGTGGACCTTGTGGACCTAGTGGACCTTGTGGACCCGCCGGTCCCGGGGGGCCCGGGGGACCGTCCCGACCAGCAGGACCAGTGGCGCCCGGTGGTCCCGCGGGACCAGTTGCTCCAGTATCGCCTCGTGGGCCAACTGCGCCAGGGGGGCCTGGTGGGCCAGCGGGGCCCTGCAGTAGGGCTCGCAACCTCGCGTCCGCCTCGATTTGACTCAAGGCCGGATCGCCAGGTGAGATAAATGCTACCATCAACAATACCGGGACAAGCCCAGCGAGACCAATTACGAGTGCTCGTCGCGCTGCCTTGTGGACTCCAACCCGAAGGTCATTCTGCGGTGCCATACTCCTCGCGCATTCAAACTCCGCTCGTGCAATCGCGATCTGGGTCTTGGCTTTCTCGCCCCACGTTAGAGTCGTGCGGTCAACGCACGCAACCTGCCACGTACGGAAGTACATAAGAGTCAGAAAAACTGCAGCAAGCACGAATGCTAGAGGCAGCAGGCCTAACCAGCGAATAGGAAGTAATGGAAGCAAAGCGGAGTTTGCCGCAAGCAACAGAGCGCTTACGGTTAACATGATCTTGCTTTTTTCATCGATCGCCTTCCTCCTTTCCTCTTCCATCTCGACTTCGCGTCTCGCTTCGTCTAGGGCCAACTCCGCATCCGCGTTATCGGGTAGCTCCACTGGAGGCGCGATCACTGCATGCTGAATCTGACCGCGCCGAATCTCCTGATATGAATGACCAGGGTTGAGTATGTATACCAAACAGAACGCGACGCGATACGCCCCGTTACATGCCCAGCTTTCCATCTTGTCGAGCCACGACTGCGAAGCAGCTTCTGACGCACGAGAATTCTCAGGAGCTTTGGGAACAAGGTCGTCTGGCATTGCTACCCCACCGGAGAATTTCGAACAGCTTCGATGAACAACGCGCCAATATCGCTCGCACCGGCCAAGTCGAGCCACGCCCACTGGCCATTCGGATTGACTTCAAAGAAAGTCCATTGTCCTTTGGAATCAATCGCAAAATCTATTGCAGCGAATCGAAGCCCATAACCTCGGACCAAAGCATTAACCGCGAATGCGACATCCGACGGAACGGGTACGTTCAAGTATCGCACGTCTCGCATGTTGTCACGCCGAATGTCTAGCCGTTGCATTCCATCAAGGTCTGCTGCGGTCAATGATACAGCCGAAATCCTCTGGTCAACCACTACCATTCGGACGTCCGTAGCTTTTCTGACTCGAGCCTGGAAGAGGACCGGACAGCCTGCGAGTCGAGGAAACAGATACTCATGCATTCTGTTAATTGGTTGGGTGTATATCAAGGTGTCGATTGCTGGCGTTTCTCGCTCGATATATCCGCTCGCAAGTGGCTTGGCAACTAGCTCTGGTCCGTGAGCATTTAAGAACTGCGTTGCCTTGTCAGCCTCATTTGTAACGATCCATTCCGGCACGACTAATCCACAAGAACGGGCTCGCGTGAGTTGTTGTACTTTGTGGGAAGCGGTGAAGTTTCTTGCTGGGTGGTTAATCCATTTATCCGGTGGAACGTGCGCGAGAAATCCTTCTAGTGCTTCGGCCCATTCATCGGACGCGTGTCTCTGTTGGGCCCCATCTCCCTGCACCGGCGCCACAAATGGCTTGGGCCGGCGGTAGACCACCGTACCGATTTCAGATGGACAAAGCGTTTGTCCATTCCAAGCAAGCTTGAAACCGCCGTCCGCCATCGTGAGCCTAATCGTGCTGAGGGCGGTGTCCGTGTCAAGGCGACGATATTCGATCCCGGCGAGGGCCAACCGGTGACATAGGTAGTCTGCCGTCGCATCTTGAGAATTCGAGAGAATAAGTGCGACAGCCTCAGCCATGCTCTTCACCCACCCGAGGAAATGCGGCTAGGCGTCGGACGGATTCATCCTGATCGAGTTCCTCTCTCTTCACCTCCGTAACCGTCTTGGTGTTCATCATCGCGATTCGAGGCACAGTTGCCAAGCCCGATCGCACCGGATCTTGGTCCGGTTCCTCTCGCGTCCTAGTCATGGTCTGAGTATGGCTCTGGGCTCGTAGGAACGTTGACAGCTCGCGTGACACCGCGTCCTGATCATTCTCCTCGCGCGTTTCCGTGTAGGTCATCGTGGGCCCACAACTCAACGTACGCTGGTGGTCAGTCGCACTTTTGGCAGGCCCCTGGATGCTATCTGCATCATCGAGTGGCAACTTGCCAGCCATCTCTTCAAACTCTGCCCAGAAGGTTGGGTGCTTCATGGAGTCTCCAAGGTTGAAGATATTCTAGATGGGTGGGGTGGCACCGAACTCGTGCCACTGACCTTGGCTTTGCGTGGTCAGTGCGCCTGTCACACGGCTCCCCAACCCCAGGCCGCACAACCCCTTTCACCCAATCTCTTCGTCTCTCCGTCTCTTCCCCACTTCCCCCCTTGAATCATCCACCCGACTCGTGGGAAACTACCCACCATGTCGGTTCTCCCCTTCACCCCGCTCACCATCACCCCGCGCCCCATGGAATCACGGCGCCTTATCTCCCCCTCCCCGAGGGAGGGGGCCGGGGGGTGGGTTCCAAGCGTCACGAACAACACAGAGTCGCCCAATCAACCCGACGCGCTCCCCCCTTCCCAGAGGGAAGGGGCAGGGGGAAGGGCTGATCCCGATTCCCCCGCTCCCCTCTTCCCCTCTTCACCTGTTCCTCTCTTCAACCCCAACGAAACCACCGCCGCCGCCATCATCGACGACTTCGCCGCCCAGGACGAAACCCTCCGCGGCATCGCCCTCAAGTACGACACCACCCTCGAGTCCCTCACCCTCTGGCTCGCACGCCCCGACATCAAAGAGCGGATCTTCGCCCTCGAATCCGCCTGTGCCGCCCGCGCCCGCCTCGTCGTCGCCAACAACCTCGCGGCCATCGCCAACAAGCTCCTCCACCTCCTCACCGAATCCAAGCTCGACCACGAATCCATCCACCGCGTCCCCGCAGCCACGCCCCACGCCTTCGCCGCCCGAATGCAAAGCCGCGAAAGCGCCCGCAAAACCGCCAACCTCCTCCTCCGCATCGCCCGCTACGTCCCACCCTCGCCCACCGCGCCGCCTCCGCGCGCCCCCTCTCCCCGCTCGCGGGGAGAGGACCGCTTGGCCAA
This sequence comes from Phycisphaerales bacterium, assembly GCA_019744815.1. Lineage (GTDB taxonomy): Bacteria > Planctomycetota > Phycisphaerae > Phycisphaerales > UBA1924 > JAFEBO01. The sequence goes on along the minus strand of JAIEUA010000003.1, from coordinate 154,182 downwards.
AGGCCAAGCAGGTGAGGGGACCGACGCTCACCTGAGCGCCCACGCGGTCCAGTACAAAGCCACCGCTCCCAATACGAACCCCACGCGCAAGCGTGGGGCCACCAACGCGCACGCCGCGCCGCCCACACCCGCCCACCAACAGCATCCCCCCGCGCCTCCTCTCCCCGCGCAGCGGCAGTTGGGAACAGAGAACCGCTTGACCACAGACCAAGTGGCCCTCGCGCTCCACCCACCCTAATCCGGCGCCGCTAACCAGCCCCCAGAACCCAAATCGTCCCTGACCAACCCGCAGCGAGCACCCGCTCCTCGTCGGGGCGTTTGCCACTACGCTCCGGCATGAACGTCCTCGAGAAAGTCCGCTCCCTCGCCAAGGACCTCCGCGCCAACAAGGGCAACGCCGCAGAGAACTGGGCCCTCGCCGGCCGCCTGCTCACCCGACTGAGCAACGACACCGACCGCATCGACCAGGTCATCCAATCCCGCGACCTCAGCGGCCTCGACGCCCTGATGGACACCATCGAAGGCCGCGTCGCCGCCGCCGCCGCCGCGCCCGTCCCCGAGTTCCCCGCCGCCGAGATGGACGCCGCCCTGCGCGCCTTCCACAAACGCCTCAAGGTCACCCGCCTCGCCGACGAGTCCAAGCTCGGCGGCCGCTACACCTCCGGCGGCCGCCGCTCCGGCGTCGACGCCATGCAACCCCCCGACGGCTTCCCCGACGCCATCTGGCAAGCCCTCGTCCGCGCCGGCAAACTCAAAGACACCGGCGGCGGCTTCTACAGCGAGCCCTGATCACCCGCTCACACCCTGTTCGTACAACCGCCCCACGAACCCGCCACCACTTCTCCCCCACTCGCGCCCCCACCCGATCGGAATCCCGCGATCTTCCGATACAATGAACGTGGTTGGCCTCGCGGCACAGGCCGCGGAAAGGGGGCGCCGATGAACACGCTGCACTCGTTCGACGCCTTCGAACTGCGTGGCCGCAGCTTCGAGGAGCGGTACTTCCACGCCAAGGACGCCGAGCTGGTCGACAAGCTGCGAGCCGTCTTCCAGCGGACGTTGGATCGGGACGAACTGAAGCGGATCACGGGCCTGCACGACGAGGCGCTGATCGAGCGGCTGTTGGACCTCAGCGTCCGGGGCGAGATGCTGACCGCGTTCAAGCTGCTCCCGCTGGTCGAGATCGCCTGGGCGGACGGGTCGCTCGATCACACCGAGGCCGCCGCCGTCGAGCACGCGGCAACCCGGTTCGGTGTGACGCCGGGCCCGGCGATGGACCGGCTGCGAGAGTGGCTGAAGCACGGTCCGACTCCCGAGCTGCGGGCGCTCTGGCAGCGCTACGCCACCGACCTGCGCGACAGCCTCAGCCGCAAACAGCTCGACGAGTTCCGCGAGGACCTGCTCGCCACCGCCCGCGGCATCGCCGACCGCAGCGGCGGGGTGCTGAACGTGTTCTTCAACACCAGCTCCGCGGAGAAGCGGATCCTGGAATCTGTGCGCACCGCGCTCTCGCACGCGCCACCGCCGGCCGCCGAGAACCCGAGCTCCGATCCACAGGTGCAGGGCATGGGCTGGACCATGCTGTAGTCGTGAGAGGGCGGCATGTGCACGTGCACCGCGCTGGGCTCAATGACCGGTGCGCTGCCCTTCTGTGACGGCCGAGCGATCGGCTTCGACGAACGCCACGGCGAAGATCGAGGGCAGGTCCTTGGCCGGCACGGTGAACAGGCCGGCCTTGGTGGGATAGCCGTTCTCAAGGCCCGGCGTGCCCTTGGGCGTGAACGTGTTGCCGTGCGGGTTCCAGATCTCGACCGAGTCGGTCGCGGCGTCGTAGCCGACCACCGCGTACGCGTGCTGGCCCGGAATGCCCGGCGGCAGACGCTCCGGGTAGGTCGCGATGCCGACGAGCTTGTTTCGCTTGAGGGCGGCGACGATCTTCTCGCGGACGATGCGGGTCAGCTCGGCGGGGGTGGCGACGGGGGCGACCTTGGTGACGCGCTGGCCGTCGACGACCTTGAGCTCGCCGATGGAGTTGCGGAGGGTGACCTCGTCGGGTTCCTTGCCGGTGAGGACGCGGATGGTGATGACCGGTGAGCCGCCCTGCGCGATGGTGTCGGTGGCGACCTTGTTGTCTTTGTGGTAGCTCGGGTACTGGCGCTGGCGGAGCGTGCCGAAGGCCTTCTCAAAGACCGCGACCCAGAGGCCCTCGTCTCCGGCGGTGGAGCAGGTGGCGATCTCGGCATCGGTCAGAGCGGGGATGGTGACGGGCTTGTCGTCGGCGAAGGAGACCTTGTACCCGCCGTCGCGCTGGGGGACGATCATGCGGCGCACGGCGTCGGGGTTTCGGTGCACCATGCCGCCCAGGAGCGAAACGAAGTAGCAGTCGCCGAGCTGGCCCTGATGGAACTGGGTGATGTCGAGCTTGTCGTTCTTGTACAGCTCGCGGCCGCCGGTTTTGATGCGTTTCAGGGCGTCGGCGTAGGCCTTGTTCCAGTTGAGACCGACGCTGAACTCGTTGAGCGAAGGGGCGTTCTCGTCACCCTCGGTGGGCTGGCTGTGTTTCTCTTCTGCGGCGAAGAACTCGGGCGTCAGAGGGGGAAGGTTGTAGATCCGCTGGAAGTTCTTGATCGCGCCCACCGCGGCGGCGTGCTCGCCCTTGACGTTGGGATCGATCACCAGGAGGTCGATCTCCTGCTCGGAGATCACTCCGTTCTTGTCGCGGTCCCAGCGCGCGGCGTACTCCTTCACGACGCTGAAGAATGTTGGCGGTTTCTTGGACGCGTCCTTGGGTGCCGCCTTGGCCGGCTGCTTGGCGGCCGGCTTGGCTTTCTCGGCCGGAGCCGGCTTGGGCTCGGGATCGGCGGCGAGGGCGGCGGCGGCCATGGCCAAGGTGAGCAATGCGGGGTGCAGTCGCATGGGCGGATCCTAACACAATTCACAAAGGAGCTTGAATCTGACCCGGGGCCGAGAACAGAAAATGCCCCGGGGTGCATACCGGCAGGAGCAAGAAAAGTCGCACGGAGCGTTGTATTCCATGCCGCCCGAAGGGACCGATATCGCTCTTTGGACATCCGGGCAGTCCGTCCGGGAACGAAAGCCGGTGTGTGATCCTGACTTCGCGGCTGTTCCTTCCTCGTAGGATATTGGACACTTGACTATCACTCGAGCCGAACCGATCCCCACCTCCGACGATGCCACGCCGCCGACATGGCTGGGGCTGGATGTCCGTCGGCATCGCTGGCTGTTCCCGGCGGCGGGGGTGCTGACGACGTTCGTGCGCGGGGCGGCGACCTTTACCTTCTCGTTGCTCATCCTGCCGCTGGAACGGGAGTTCGGCTGGACGCGGGCGGAGACGGTGACGGCGTTTTCCGTGTACGCGTTTGTGGTGGCGCTGGGCCTGTTCTTCGGCGGCGTGTTCGTCGACCGGTTTGGGCCGCGGATCCCGATCGTGCTGGGGACGCTTCTGGTGGCGGTGGCGCATGTGCTTCTGAGCCGCATGAGTTCGACGCTGGAGCTGATTCTGGGCTTTGGTGTGACCCTGGCCCTAGGGGTTGCCCTGAGCTCGGCGGCGGCCACGTTTGTCCTCGCGGCCCGGTGGTACCCGATGCCGACCGAACGAGGGCTGGCGATCGGCGTGAGCGTGATGGGCATCGGGTTTGGCGGGTTGGTGGCGGTGCCGCTGTGGCAGTACGGCTTCGAGCATCTGGGCTGGCGCGGGACGGTGCTGCTGACCGGCGGCGTGTACGTGCTGATCCTGATGTTCGTTGGCTCGGTGGCTCGCTTCCCGAACCAAGAGGTCGACCAGCCGCCCAAGGCCGGCGATTTCAACCTGCAGGAGGCGATCCTCACCCGCCGGTTCTGGACGATCGTGCTGATGCTGTTCCTGACGCTGATCGGGGGCATGATGATCATCAGCCAGGTCTTCCCCATGTTCAGCGAGGCGGTCGAGTCGCCGGGCGCCCTGACGGCGACGATCGCGGCCACCGGCATCATCGTGCAGGCCATCTGCAACTCGCTGGCTCGTCCTCTCGGTGGATGGATCTCGGGGGTGCTGGGGCTTCGAACCGCTCAAGTGTTGTGCGGGACCTCCATGGCGACCGGCTTGTTGATTCTCGCCAACGCGTCACCGGAGTCGTTCGGGGCGGCTTCGTTCGGTCTGGTGCCGCTGATCGGCATCGGTCTGGTCGGGCTGGGATTGGGCGGGAGTGTGTCGCTCGCGGCGGTGTGCACGGCGGCGTCGTTCGGCACCTCGTACTTCGCCCGCACGTACGGGCTGGTGATGCTGCTGGGCAGCGGCTCCGCGGGCTTTCTGGGGCCGTGGATCGGTGCTCTGCTGCGGCAGCGGACGGGCGACTACGACGTGGCCCTGTACTTGGGGGCCGGTCTGGCGCTCCTGTGTCTGGTGCTGGGGCTGCTCATGCTGCCGGCCAAGGGCGAGGAGCGGCTCGAGGGTGAGTGGTGACTTGGGAGTGGGAAGGGGTGAGGTTGGAGGGGTGAGAAGGCGGACTCCGATTCGCTCACCGCTGAGAAACTGAGCGCAAAGAAAACGCACGGTGTACCCGTGCGTGGTGTGTTCATGGGATGGAGCGCGGGATCAGCGGCGGCGGCGGGCGATCGCCAGGCCGCCGAGGGCGAGCAGGGCGGTGGCGCCGGGCGTCGGGATGCGGTTGCCCTCGAGGAACTTGAGGGTGAACTTGTTGCGTTCGTTGTTGAGGTTGGCGCCGGCGTTCCAGGTGTACTTGATCTTGCCGTTGAACTCGACGTCGGTGGCGCTCGAGTCGAAGTAGTAGTTCGGGCCCTGGACAAAGCTCTGGAGGAAGTCGGCGGTGATGCTGGGGATGCCGATCGCGGCGCCGCCGTCGATCTTGGCGGTCATGCCGTAGACCTCGGTCTTGGCGTGAGCGCCGTTCACGTCGTTGCCGCCGGCGTAGGTGGAGTTGACGAAGAAGTAGAAGCCGGCGAGGCTCTTGCCCGCGGAGAGGCCAAAGTTCGCGCTGGTCACGACGTTCTGGTTGGCCGAGACCTGGATGCTTCCGTTGCCGGTGCCGGCGTTGTACTTGATGGTCCAGTCGTACTCGGTGGCGTTGGACCACACGGCGGGGTTCGGACCCTGCACGCCCGAGTTGGCGAGCATGGTCAGATCCTTCCAGAAGGCGGCCTTCCAGGTCTGGCTGTTGCCCTGATCCAGGCGGATGCGGGCCTGACCGACCTCGGAGAGGTTGGTGTACAGACCGGGGTCGACGGTGGTGATGCCGGCGGACGCGGTGCCGACGGTTGCGACGAGCGCCAGGGCGCTCACGAGCGAGAACGAACGCTGCATGTCTTGCCTCTCCATGAATCGGCCGTGACGCGACCCTTTCGGGCGGCGTCGGTCGGCGGCTGCATCGTCCCGCGGCTTCCTCCTACAGAAGCCGCTGCCGGACGTCTCGAAATGGTGTGCGGGTTTCTCTCCCACCCTGCACGCATGAACAGTACGCAAGTGGAGCGTATTCGATGGCGTGAGCGGGCGATGAATCGCGATGAAACCGCTTCCCGCGGCACCGAAGAAAATCGCGGCGTCCGAGAACGCCGCGATTCAAGGGGATTCCTCAGGGTGTCGAGCTTGCTTGGTCGAGCTGGCTTCGTCGAGCGTGCTTACTTGGTCACTTCGATCGTGCTCTTCTTCGGGGCGGGCTGCTCGGGCATCGGGACGGGGGCGGTCGGGGCCGTGGGGATCGTGACCGCGGGCTGAAGCGTGGGCTGCACGGGGACGTTCTGGAGCAGATCGACGCGGACGGCGTCGATCACGTTGAGGCGGAGCTCCTTGTCGATGGTGGTCTCGCCGATCACGCCGACCAGCATGCCGAGCTTGGATTCGAGGGCGAACTTGGGATCGGGCTTGATGTAGCCGAGGGTGCGCGGCACGCTGGTGCCGACGCTCTGGATGCGGTACATGAGGGGGAGCGTCTGGCCGTTGTAGACGGTGCTGGGCTGGAGCTGGCCGACCATGGTGTAGACGCGGGTGGATTCGACCTGAGTCACGCGCTGCAGGACCTGGAGGTTCTGCTGCTGGGTGCTGGACGAGTCGTTGAGCAGGGCCTGCTGCTTCTCGCGGAGCTCCTTGCGGAACTTGAGGATGTCGAGGCGGGCCATGAGCACGGCCTTCTGGCGCGGGCTGAGATCACCGGAGAGCTCTTCGATCGAGCGCTCGTACTCGGCGATGAGCGACTCGTACTCGGCCTCGCCCAGCGGCTGGGCGTTGACCCGGGTGAAGGCGGCGTCGAGCTCCTTGATGCGGGCCGCGGTCCTCATCGCGGGCGAGACCGGGCGGGGTGTGGCCTCGGCGGGCGCTGCGACAGCCGGGGTCGAGACCGGAGCTGCGGCGGCGGGCGCGGGTGTGGGATTGCTCGTCATGGCCGGATTGGTGGCACCGGCCCCCTGATCGATCGTGACGGGGGCGCTCGTGGGCGCTGAAGTCGGTGTGTTGGTGGGCGTGCCGGCCGTGCCCTCGGTCTTCATGGGAGCGACGAGGCTGTTGTCGACCTTCGGGGCGGCGGTGACGGGCTTGGTTTCGGTGGGCTTGGTTTCGGCAGGCTTGGTTTCGGCGGGCTGGCTCTGCGGGGCGGTGGCCTGTGCCGTGCTCGGTGCGGCGGTCACAGGCGCGGTGCTGACCGGCGCGGCGGCGCCCTTGGGCAGGTCGGCGACCGTGCCGCCCTTGCTGCGGAACGCGCTGACTTCCTCGGCGCTGGCGCGGCGGAGGTTCTGCGACTCCATGTACGCGCGGGCCTCGGCGGGCACGGGCACGCGGTAGGCGATCACGCCGGAGGTCTTGGCCTCGTCGACCTGGAGCACGTTGAGCGACGTGCCCGAGGGAAGAGCGGTGGTGAGAAGGGCCTTCCAGCTGCCGTTCATGCCGGAGGCGGGGTTGGCGGCGTAGAGGCGGCTGGCCTTGCTGAGGGTGATCTTCTTGGCCGCGCTGTCGTAGGTGGCGTCATCGGCGCGGACAAAGGCGAAGGAGCCGGCGGGATAGGTCACGCGCGACCAGGCCGCGCCCTCGCCGTCGACGACGAGGATGGTGCCCTGATTGGCGGTGCCGACGGTGTAGAACTGATTGGTCTCGCCGGCGCGGAGCGTGGCGGAGGCCGAGTTGACGATGGCGTAGTAGGGCTCGACGTCCTTGATCTGGGCCGAGGCGAGGGGAGCGAGGCCGGCGACGAGTGCGACGACGCCAACGCGCGAGAACTGGTTGAAAGCAAGCATGTCAGACTCCGTTCGACAGGAAAGGCAGAAGCGGCAGAGGCCGGGGCGATCGGGATCGGTCGGTCGCGGCCCGGGGGTGTAGTTTACGCGGGCCGCCAGGGTTCTCTCGACATCGACCATCGGAGGCGCAGGTGGTGAAAATGGCAAGAGTTGCGCGTCCGCGGCGGGGGAGGCGTCGCAACAATCCGGTGTGACGAGCTCGGAAGCCATGCTGGACATCGCCGCCGCTCATGTGAGGGCCGGGGGTCTCGTGGCGTTTCCGACCGAGACGGTGTACGGGTTGGGGGCGGATGCGACGAGTGCCGAGGCGGTCGCGAGAGTGTTCGCGGCGAAGGGGCGGCCGAGCCACAACCCGCTGATCGTCCACGTGGACGGGGAGGCCATGGCGGAGGGCTTGGTGGAGCGATGGACGAGCGATGCTCGCAAGCTGGCGGCGGCGTTCTGGCCCGGGCCGTTGTCGATCGTGCTTCCCAAGCGAGCGAACGTGCCGGAGATCGTGACCGGTGGCGGCGCGAGCGTGGCGGTGCGGTGCCCGGATCACCCGATGACGCGGCGGCTGATCGAACGCGCGGGTGTGCCGCTGGTGGGGCCGAGCGCGAACAAGAGCGGGTTCGTGTCGCCGACGAGCGCGGAGCATGTGCGGCGGGAGTTTGAGGGGGCGATGGTTTTGGGTGAAGGCGCGGGGCCTGGAAGGCCCCGCCCCCGGAGCGTGGACGACATTCTCGTCCTCGACGGCGGGGTGTGCTCGCGCGGGATCGAGAGCACGGTGGTGAAGCTGCCGGTGGCGATCGGCGATGGAGTCCGGGTGCTGCGCCAGGGTGTGATCTCGGCGGAAGAGATCGCCAAGGTGCTGGGGCGGAGTGTGGAAGATGCTGCTGTTGCGGCACGCGCGGATGAGGAGCGGACGGGCGGTCGTGACTCCCCCACCGGCGTGACGCCGCTGGAGAGCCCGGGCTTGTTGGATCGGCACTACGCCCCGCGTACGCCGGCGTTCCGATTTACGGCGTCGCAGTGGCCGGAGGTGTTGGAGGCGCTGCTCGATCTCGAGGGCGAGGACGGCTCCGAGGCCCGGGGGGTGGTGCTGACGATTGGTTCGCGGGGCGTGCCTGTGCCGCACGTGCGGATGATCATGCCCGAAGACTCGAGGTCGTACGCGGCGCGGCTGTACGCGGCGTTTCGTGAGGCGGACGAGCTGGGGGCGCAGGCGATCTACGTCGAAAGCGGTCGGGAGAACGGCGACCCGATCTGGGCCGCGATCGCGGACCGGGTGCGGCGCGCGACGGCGGCGCTCGAGTGAGAGCGTGCGGGGCGCGGGAGTGACTGGCTCGTCACGCGCGGAGCTGGCGAGTCGATGGCACCCACTCGCTGACGCTCGGGGCTCGTCAAGATAGGCGAGGATCGTGGTGTCACCAGGAGTACTTCACGGTATAGCGGATCGTCGCTTCCTTGCCGGCTTCGAGGGTGACGGGGAAGTGGATGGTGCTGGCGTTCACCTTGTCGTACTTGCTGGCGCCGACGAGTTCCCAGTTGGTCCAGCGGTAGAGCCGCTCGCGGACGATGAGGTTGGTCGCGACGTCCTTGCGGTTCTTGACCTTGATCTCGATGGTCTCCTCCATCGTGCGGCGAGCGGAATCGACCTTGAAGTCGACCTGCGTTCGCTCCCCCACCACGTCGAAGGCGGAGCCGATCTTGAGTAGGACGTTCTCGTCCTTGGGCGTGTGCTTGATGACGTCCTCGCCCACGAACTCGGCGAGGCCATCGGCGGCGTCGCCCTTGCCGGTCGTGTCGGCCTGGCTGACGCGGACGCGGCCGGCGGGGAGCGGGATGCCGAGGCCGGACTTCTGGTCGTTCTTGAACTTCAGGTAGACGTCGACGCTGGTGCGGCCCTGCTGGCCGAAGTTCTGGTCGAGCATGGGGCCGCCGAAGTCGCCGAAGTCGCCGGCGAGGGCGTCGTAGACGAGGACCTTTTCGCAGGGGACCTTGCGGACGACGGGGAAGAGCTCGAGCTGCTTGGTGGAGTTGTCTGGGAGCGTTGTGGTGCGGCCGAGGGTGTAGAGGTGGTACTCGAAGAAGGCCTTCTGTTGGAAGCCCTCGTCGCGGTCGGCCATGGCGAGCTCGGACACGGCGCGGCGGGCTTTGGCGTAGCCGTACTGGTTCTGCGGCGTGACGCGGTTCACGTTGCCGGCGACGAGGCGGAGCTTGGAATCGGCGTAAGACGCGCCGGATTGGTTGACGATGCTGACCCACGCGGCGAGGTCGAGCGTGCCGCTGTTGTTGTCCTTGCCGGGAGAAAACAGGGCGTTGTAGTCGGCCCACCAGGTCATGCCGCCGGTCTCGTAGGCGATGCGGGCGTTGTGCGAGCCGGGCTGCTGGGTGTCGACCTCCCAGAGCAGCGTGGGCTTGGTGAGCAGGCCGTCGGGGAGTGAGGGGAGCTGGAGCGATTCGACGTTGTTGAAGACGCCGACGGTGCCGTTGTCGGAGCGGAGGATGATGCCGCCGGAGGTGCTGAGGAGCTTGCCCGTGACGAGCATCGACGCCTCGCCGTTCTTGACCGAGAGGGTGATGTTCTTGTCGAGGTAGCGTTCGAGCAGGCGCTCGCGGCCGACGAGATCGAACTGGAAGTTCTGCTCGAGGACGCGGGTGGTGGTCGGGGCGGTGAGGGACTCGAACGTGACGGTCGTAGGCTCGATGAGAGCGGCGACGTCGCTGACGCGGACGCTGTTGCGGCCGGGGTTCAGGTCGAGCTTGAAGTTCTGGCGGACGAAGGCGAAGCCCCGGACGGCGTCTCGCATGCTGCCGTAGCCGGCGTTGTAGCGGGCCTGAGCGAGTGCGTCGCGAGGCACGCCCTCGCCGGGGTTGAGGCTGGAATAAATGGTCAGTATCGGGCCCTTGTCGGCGTCGGGCTGGGCGAGGGCGGTGCCAGCGAGAAGAGAAAGAGAGAGGGCGGCGAGGTGGGAGTGCTTGACCATGTTCAGTCCTTTCGCATCGTGCGTGTGGAGGTGCGGCATTGTTCGAGACATTTCACCGCGGAGGGCGCGGAGAACGCGGAGGGAGACGTTGGGTTGAAATCATGAGGCAGCACGTTGTGCTCGCGAGAGAGACTCCATGACCTGCTGGTTCGCTCGCAACGGCACCGGGGCGAGGACGCCCCGGCTCGCTGTCTTGACCGCGTTTTCACTCTGCGATCTCTGCGTTCTCCGCGGTGCAACGCCTTTCGTGTCTTCCCCACGCGATCATGAAGCGCGGTACGAGCGATGGAGGTTCATCGCGATTTTGGCGGCACAGGCCGTACAGTCGGCCATGGCAAACATCCTCGTCGTCGGGCCTCATCCCGATGATCAAGAGATCGGCATGGGCGGGACGATTGCGCGGCTGGCGGAGCAGGGGCATCGCGTCCTGATCGTGGACATGACGGACGGGAGCCCCACGCCGCAGGGGGATCGGGCGACGCGGTTGCCGGAAGCGGCCGAGGCGCTGCGGCGGTTGCAGCCGACCGGAGCGAACACGACGCCGATCAGGCGGGTGCTGCTCGACCTGCCCAACCGACGGGTGCAGCACACGATCGAGGCGCGGCACTTGGTCGCGGGTCAGATCCGGGCCCATCAGGCGACGATCGTGTTCTGCCCGCATTTCCTCGATGCTCATCCGGACCACCTCGCGACGACGCGGATTGTGGAGGATGCGCGGTTCGATGCGAAATTGACGAAGCAGCCCATGCCGGGGGATGAGGGGAAGCCGCCGCTGTATCCGAAGTGGTTGTTCTACTACTACTGCTCGCACCTGCGGCGGGTGCCGGACCCGACGTTCCTGATCGATATCACCGGATTCCAGGACAAGAAGCGGGCGGCGATCGAGGCGTATCGCACGCAGTTTGAGCTGAACCCCTTGTCCAAGGGATTCACGGATCGCATGGCCCAGTACGACGGGTTCTTCGGTTCGCGGCTGGGGACGGCGGCGGCGGAGCCGTTCTTTACGCATGAGCCGATTGGGCTGGGGAATCTCGATGGCCTGGTAGTGTGAGCGAGTTGCCTTGGGTGCCACGACTTGGCCGCTTGGGGACAAGTCGTGCGGGGTGCGCTATGCGGGAGGCTCACACTGCTTGGCCCAGAGCGGCCAAGCAGTGGCACCCGAAGCGCGGGAGGGTTTAGGTTCTGGTCCAGTCTGGTCGACTCGATGCCCCACGCGCCCTTTGATATGGCCGCGTGAATCTGACGGCCGAGCTCCTGGCCCCTGACATTTCCGCTCTGATCAAGGACGGGGCCTTCTCGGAGGTGCGTGCGGCGTTGCACGGCATCCCGCCCGCGGATATCGCCGACATCCTCGCGAGTCTGGAACCCGCGGATGCGGCGCTGGGGTTTCGGTTTCTGCAGCGCGATGACGCGGCGGATGCGTTCGCGTACCTCGCGCCCGAGGTGCAGGAGCGGCTGATCAATGAATTGGGGGCCGAGGGATCGGTGCGGGTCATCGAGGCGATGAGCGGCGACGACCGGGCGAAGCTGCTCGACGAGTTGCCGGAGGCGGTGTGCCAGCGGGTGGTGGCGAGTTTGTCGCCCGAGACGCGGGCGACGACGCAGGCGATTCTCGGGTATCCGCCGCGGACGGTCGGGCGGCTGATGACGCCGGACTACATCCGGATCAAGCCGGAGTGGACGGTGGCGCAGGCGCTCGATCACATCCGGCGCTACGGGCGGGACGCCGAGACGATCAACGTCGTGTACGTGGTGGACGAGTCGGGGCGTCTGATCGATGACCTGCGGCTGCGTGCGGTCTTCCTCGCCGATCCGGCGGCGAAGATCGAGGACCTGATGAACCGCAACTTCGTGGCCCTGAAGGCGGACATGCCTCAGGAAGAAGCGGTGCAGATGATGGCTCGCTACGACCGGATCGCGTTGCCGGTGGTGGACAGCCGCGGGAGCCTGGTGGGCATCGTGACGGCGGACGACGTGGCCGACGTGGCGCAGCAGGAGTTCACCGAGGACATCCAGAAGGTCGGCGGTATGGCCGCGCTGGACGAGAACTTCGCCGAGGCGGGCGTCTTGTCGCTGGTGCAGAAGCGGGCGCCGTGGCTGGCGCTGCTGTTTGTGTCGGAGCTTCTGACCAGCAACACGCTGCGGTACTTCGACGACGAGATCCAGAAGGCGGTGGTGCTGAGCACGTTCGTGCCGGCGATCATCTCGTCGGGCGGCAACTCGGGCTCGCAGTCGTCGACGCTGGTGATCCGGGCGCTGGCGACGGGCGAGGTGAAGCCGGGAGATTGGTGGCGGATCCTTCGCCGCGAGCTGATCGTGGCGGCGACGCTGGGCGGCTTCATCGGCTCGCTGGGGTTCTTCCGCGTGGTGCTGTGGGGCTGGCTGGGCTTCTGGACCGAGAAGAATGTCGATGCAGCGGGTCAGGTGGTGCTGGACACGCGCACGCAGGATCACTTCTACTTGCTGGCCGCGGCGATCTCGACGAGCCTGGTCGGCATCGTGCTGTGGGGCTCGATCATGGGAGCGATGCTGCCGTTTGGACTGAAGAAGATGGGCCTGGACCCGGCGGGCTCGAGCACGCCCTTCGTCGCGACGCTGGTGGACGTGACGGGCATCATCATTTACTTCACGACGGCGATGCTGATCCTCAAGGGGACGCTGCTCTAAGAGCGTGTTTCGACACCGAGACAACCCGCTCCCCCGCACCGCGAAGCGGGGAGAGGTGGTCGAGGCTTGGCGAGACCGGGGAGGGGTCTTGGGGCCCGAATGTCGTCGCGTTGAACGACCCGCAATCCCCTCACCTGATTCGCCGCTATGCGTCGAATCGTCCTCTCCCCGCAAGCGGGGAGAGGAGGCGCGGAGCAGCGCTCGCGGATCGCGACGCAAACGAGGAGGAAATGAAAAAACAACCGCCGGGTTGCGGCGGTTGTTGCGGGATCCGGAGCGGTTGAGCGCGGGGCGGGGACGCCCCGGCTCGCTGGGGTTGATGGCTTAGGCGGTCGCCGGCTGGGCGTTGCCCAGGCCGCGGACGGAGGCGGCGCGGCGCTTGAGGGCGGGTTCGTTGGTCTCGGCGGTGACGAAGCTCTCGCCGAAGCGGAAGAGGCGGAAGCTGTTGGCGAGCACGAAGATGTCGCCCACGAAGTGGTAGAAGGCGGCGAGGGGCAGCGCGAGCGAGCCGACTTTGTTGAAGTAGCCGGTCGCGGCGAGCAGCAGCCCCACCACCGCGATCACGATCGAGGCGGCGATGTTCTGGGCGATGATGGAGCGGGTGCGGCGGGAGAGCTCGATGAGGAACGGGACACGCGACAGGTCGTCGTTCATGAGGGCGACGCCCGCGCTGTTGGCGGCGATGTCGGAGCCCGACAGGCCCATGGCGATGCCGACGTCGGCCTCGGCGAGCGAGGGGCCGTCGTTGATGCCGTCGCCGACCATCATGGTGCGGTAGCCGAGCTTCTTGAGGCCGCGGATCTGCTCGTGCTTTTCTTCGGGCAGGCACTCGGCCTCGATCATGTCGACACCGACGACCTGGCCGACGCGGGTGGCGACGCTGAGGCGGTCGCCGGTGAACATGGCGACGTGCTTGACCCCGGCGTCGCGAAGGTTCTGGATGACCTGGCGGCAGTTGGTGCGGACGGTGTCCTCGAGGCCGACGGCGCCGAGGTAGCGGCCGTCCTTCATGACGTGCACGCCGGTCATGCCCTCGATGCGCTTCTCGACGTCTTCGAGCTCATGGCGGGCGGCGGCGTTGCCCTCGACGACCCAGTTGCCGCGACCGACGCGGATGACGCCCAGGCTGGTGCGGGCGGTGACGCCGCGGCCGTGGGCTTCTTCGTAGTCCTGGGTGCCGTCGATCTCGACGCGGGCGGCCCGGGCGGTCTGCAGGATCGAGAGCGCCAGCGGGTGGTTGCTGTGCTGCTCGCCGTTGGCGGCGGCGCGGAGCAGTTCGGCTCCGTCGACGCCGTTGGCGGGGGCGAGCTTGGTGACCTGGAACTTGCCGGTGGTGATAGTGCCGGTCTTGTCGAGGATGACCGCGGTGATGTCCGCGGCGGCCTCGAGGTAGTTGGGCTGCTTGATCATGATGCCCAGACGAGCCGCGGCGGCGAAGGCCGCGAGCATGGCGCTGGGGCTGGCGAGCAGGATGGCGCTCGGGCAGGCGACGATGAGCACCGTGACGACGGTCTCCATCGCCTGCTTCTGGACTTCGGGCTTCTCCGACTGGCTCATGAAGAACCAGACGATGAAGGCGACGCTGAGAACGACCGGCACAAAGAAGCCGGCGACCTGCTCGATGAGGAGCTGGCGGGGTGTGCGGGAGCGTTCGGCCTGACGGATCAGGTCGGTCACCTTGCCGATGGTGGTGTCGCCGCCGATCTGGGTGACCTCGATGTCGAGGCCGCCGGTGAGGTTGCTGGTGCCGGCGTAGACCATGGCGCCGGGCTCGATCTCGACGGGGGCGGATTCGCCGGTGAGCGAGGCCTGGTTGACGGTGGAGCGGCCGGTGCGCACGCGGCCGTCGACGGGGAGGTTCTCGCCGGCGCGGACGCGGACGAGCGAGCCGACCTTGACCTGCGAGAGCGCGACTTCCTTCTCGCTGCCGTTCTCGACGATGCGGGCGATGTCGGGGGTGAGGCGGACGAGCTCGGCGATGGCCCGCTGGGCGCCGGTGGCGCTGCGGCGGACGAACTGGCCGAAGATGACGAGGATGAAGGCGAGCCAGCCGGCGGTTTCGTAGTTGCCGTTGGCGAGGGCGGCGAGGATCGCGACCGCGGCGAGGGAGGAGCTGGAGAGTCGGGCCGACTTGACCTCGAGGAAGGCGGCGTAGAGCAGCGGCGCGGCGAGGAGCACAGCTCCGACCAAGGCGGGAAGCTGGATGATCTGGGGGTTCCCGATGCCGACGATGCTGGCGAAGGTGGTGCAGAAGACCAGGATGCCGCCGAGCAGGCAGAACCAGATCGTCCGTTCGATCTCGATCTCGTGGTGCGAGCAACACACCAGCTCGTCGTTCACGTCGGAGTGCTGGTGGTCGTGAGCGTGGTCGTGAGAATGGTCGTGGTGGCTGTGGTCGTGAGCGGCCATGGGTTCTTCCGCAGAAGGGTCGAGGGTCGCGCCTGGCCCGAGGCCGAGGCGAGAGTTGGGGACCGATTTGGATGTACCAACCGCGATCGGGATTCTGATCGCGGCGCGGCCCGAGCAGAACACCCGGACGGGTCGGCTCGGCCGACGCCAACAGTACGTCCGGTCCGGGCGTTCGGTTCTGGTTCTCTGTGGTGGTCCAGCGAACCCTGAGCGTTGGTGGGCGGGCGATGCCGGAAACCCGCTCGCTGACGCTCGGGGCTCGTTTCGGCGAGGTCTTGTCCGGGCCACGGTCGCTATTCTGTGGGCGTGGCAAAACGCGACCTGACGTCTCCGCAGCGACCGGTGGTGACCGTGCTTGGGCTGGGCCAGATGGGCCTGGTCTGTGCCGGGGCTTTGTCGAGCGGGGCGTCGGAATCGGGACCGGAGGCTCCGGTGATGCGGCCGGTCCGGGTGCGGGTTTGGGGGCGGAACCCGGCGGAGGCCGCCACGCTGGCCCAGAGCCGGGGCTCGCCGCGGCTGGCGCATTTTCGTCTCGCGGACGACGTTCAGGTGTGCCTGTCGCTGAAGGATGCGCTGCGGGACTCGAACCTGGTGGTCACGGCGATTCCGGTGCAGTTCTTGCGCTCGGCGTTGACGCTGGCGGCGCCGCACCTGCCGGACGGGACGGGGATCGTTTCGGTTTCCAAGGGGATCGAAGAACGCACGATGCGGCGGCCGTCGGAGATCATCGCGGAGACGCTGCAGGCGACGGGGCGGGATCACCCGGATCGCAGGCCGAGGCCGATCGGGTGCCTGAGCGGACCGACCATCGCGGCGGAGCTGTCGCGCTGCTTGCCGGCGGCGATGGTTGCGGCGAGCGATGATCCGGAGTTCGCCAAGCAGGTGCAGGCGCTGTTCACGACCTCGTGGCTGCGGGTGTACACCAGCAGCGATCTGGTGGGTGTGGAGCTGGCGGGCGCGGTGAAGAACGTCATCGCGATCGCGGCCGGCGTGCTCGACGGGCTGGACGCGGGGAACAACTCCAAGTCGGCGCTCTTGGCACGCGGGCTGGCGGAGATCACGCGGCTGGGCGTGGCGATGGGGGCATCGGCGCAGACCTTCTCGGGGATCGCGGGCGTGGGTGACTTGGCGACGAGCTGCTTCAGCCCCGAGGGCCGCAATCGGTCGTGTGGCGAGGCGATCGGCCGTGGCGAGGACGTCGAGAAGTACCTGGCCCAGAGCCGCTATGTGGTGGAAGGTGTGGCGACGACCAAGGGCGTGATCGCGCTGGCGGAGAAGTACCGGGTGGAGGTGCCGATCGCGCGGGCTGTGTACGCGGTGCTGTTCGAGAAGATGGATCCGCTGGCGGCGATCGGATCGCTGATGACACGTGCGGCGCGGCCGGAGCGGGATGATGAAGTGCGGCGAGCGTGATCGAGGTCGAACCACTCGGGTAGAGCCTCTCGCGTAAGCGAGAGGTGTATAAGTCATTCAAAATCGCCACGACCTCTCGCTTGCGCGAGAGGCTCTATTTGCGCTAGCGACCGCTCAGAAGGTTGGTCAGCACCTCGAGCCCGGCTTCGAGCTTGTGCTGGGGGACGGCGTAACTGAGGCGGAAGTGGGTGTCGCGCTGGCTGAAGGTGCCGCCGTTGACGAGGATGACGTTTTTGGCGATGGCGGCTTCGAGGAACTGGCTACCAGTCATGCCGAGCTTGTCGGGGATCTTGGGAAAGGCGTAAAAAGCGCCGCCGGGGGTGGCGAGGTCGGTGACTGTGGAGAGGGCGCTCACGACGAGGTCGCGGCGTTTCTGATAGTCGGCGACCTGGAGCGAGGCGTCGGCGTGGATGGCTTCGAGGACGCCCCACTGCAGCGGGGTCGGAGCGCAGACGAAGCTGAACTGCTGCAGCTTGATCATCTGCTCGATGAGCTTTCTGGGGCCTGCGGCGTACCCGAGGCGCCAGCCGGTATTTCCGTAGGTCTTACCGAAGCCGCGGATGAGCAGCGTGTGGGCGGCGGCGCCGGGGAGGCGGCAGGGGCTGGGGCACTTGAGGGACTTGTCGGCGTCGGACCGCGCGGCGCGCTGGGTGCGGGACTCGCTGTAGGTGAACTCGTCGTAGATCTCGTCGGAGATGAGCAGGATGTTCTTGCGTTTGCAGAGGTCGAGCAGCTCGGCGCAGTCGCGTTCGGACATGACGACGCCGCCGGGGTTGCCGGGGGAGTTGAGCAGCACGGCCTTGGTGCGCGGGGTGATGAGCTTCTCGACGCGGGCGGCGGTGAGGCGGAAGTCGGGGTAGGTGTCGCAGTAGACGGCCTTGGCGTCGGTGATGGTGGAGAGGGCGGGATACAGAACGAAGTAGGGATCGGGGAAGATGATCTCGTCGCCGGGGTTGAGGATCGCCATGGCGATCAGGACGAGGGCGCCGGAGGTGCCGGTGGTGACGAGGAGGTCGGAGGCGTCGGCGGATGAATCGCCCAAGCCAGAGAAGGACCAGCCGACGTCGGTCTGGAGCTTGGTGGCGAGGGCGGTGGTCAGCTCGGGGATGCCGCGGCTGAGGCTGTAGCCGTTGCGGTCGTCATTGATGGCCCGGATGGCGGCGTCCTTGACGGCGCGGGCGACGGGGAAGTCGGGCTGGCCGATCGAGAGGTTGATCGGGTCCTTGAGCTTGGCGCCGAGCTCGAAGGCGCGGCGGATGCCCGAGCCGGACATCGAGAGGGTGCGATGGCTGAGGAGGGAAGTGATGTCCATTCCGTGAAGAGCGTATTCGCGCGTGCGGCGGGGTACCCGAACAGGATGAAAAAAGGAAGCGGTGCGATGCCCGCGGTGAGTTTCGGATGGCAAATTTGACACGGATCTGCGATTTCGGTCAATCGCGGAGGCCGGGCCGGACATGTGAACGGTTGTGCCGCCTCGTTCGAGGCGGCGAGGTGTATTCGTGCGGGAGGAGCCTAAATGAAGATCGCTTTGATGGCAGCTGTCGGTGTCGTTGGCCTTGCGGCGGCGTCGCAGGGTGCGGTGACGACCTATTTCGCGAACCTGAGCGGTCCGGCCGAGTCGCCGGTGAACAACTCGCCGGGCATCGGGACGGCCCGTGTTGATTACGACGATGTCGCGCACACCATGCGGGTCCGCGTGACCTTCAGCGGGCTGACCGGCAACGTCACCGCTTGCCACATCCACGGTGCGACCGCGACCGCGTTTGCCGGCACGGCGGGCGTCGCCACCCCCACCCCGACCTTCCCGGGCTTCCCGTCGGGTGTGAAGGCTGGCTCGTACGACAACACGCTGAACCTGACTCTGGCCGCGAGCTGGAACGCCGCGTACATCACCGCGAACGGCGGCTCGCCGGGCAGCGCTGAGGCGGCGTTTGTCGCGGCTCTCAACGCCAACAAGACCTATCTCAACATTCACTCGTCGACCTTCGGCGGCGGCGAGATCCGCGGGTTCCTGACCGTTCCCTCCACCGGCTCGTTGGCGGTGCTGGGACTGGGCGGTCTGGTGGCCGGCCGTCGGCGTCGCTGATCGTTTTCAGCCCTGGTTTTTCATCTGACAACGCAACTCTCTCGACAACCCCGGCTGGAGCTGGGGTTGTTGCTTTTCCGGGGCCGCAGGTTTCTCCGCGCCTCAAGATGAAGCCAGCAATGAAAACGGCCGCTGCGAGGCAGCGGCCGCTGGAACGATCTATCGAGAAGCCATCAGCCCTTGCCGGCGAGGGTCTTGGCGAGGCCGAGGACCTTGTCCTTCTTGGCGTCGAACTTCTTGTCGGCGACGAGCTTGGCGATGCGCTCCTGGCGGCTGAGGACGCTGCGCTTGCCGGCGCTGGTGGTCGAGATCTTCAGGCTACGGTCGAGGCTCATGATTCGCTCCGGTGCTTGTGCATGGCCCGGGCGACCGGGCCGCTAGTTCTTCAGCCAGAACGCGTCGGCGAACGACGCGCTGCCTTTGTGGTCCTTCTTCCAGATCGCCCCGATGCGGGCGACCTCCCGCTTCAACTTGTCGCGTTCGACCTGGGTCGAGGCGAAATCCCTGGAGGGGACACCCTTGGCCGCGAACAGCTGAAACCGGGCGGAAGTATTGGCCCGAGGCAGCCTTCGGTCAACCGGATCGACCTGGACGGCGAAGGTGTCGATGCCGTTCTTGGCGAAGAACTGCATGGCGGCCCAGCAGTCCTCTCGGGGCAGGAGGCCGAGAACCAGGTAGTTCCAGCCTGCCTCCCGGGGATCGTTCTCCGCAAAGCCCTGGAGCGTGAGGACGCGTCCGGTCCCGCTCGTGAGGAGGGGCTTGGGGGTCTCGCTGGTCGCGGGCGCGGGTTTCGCGGCGTTGGTCGGTGTCGGGGCCGGGTTGACGGGTTTGGGTTCGATCGGGCTGCCGGAAACGCCTGTGCGGTGCGTCGCGGTCGGCGCGGGCTTCTCCGCGGGGGCCTGTCCGATGGTCTCGTTGGGCTTGGGCGGGGTCGTGTTGACCGCGAAGTTCTCGGCGATCTCCCGGTCCTTTTGTCTGCCCCCGAAGCTGACGCCAAGGGTCCACGCGAGGACGCCGATCGCCGCGAGCACGCCGATCGCGACCAACACCATGTTGCGCGAGAGCACGATGGGCTGCTGGACGCGGGGCGGACTTTCGGTTGGGTTCTCGCCTCGGATGTCTGTGGCGATGTCGGGGAGCGGCTTGGCCTCGAGGGACGAGAAATTCGGAGCGGTGCCTTTGCCGGGGACGGATTGCTGAGGGACGATGGTGCGCAGCGGCTCGCGACGCCGATCCGGGTTGGGATCGCCGAGGAGTTCGAACAGAGGCAGAGTCTTTCGCCCGCCGGCCATAGGACAAGTGTATCGGATCAAGGGGCTGAAAACCTGTCCATGCGGTTCTGGCGCTCCCGGGGCGGACCCTCCCGCTCACAAGCTGTTGCGACCGGTTGGGGCCGTTTGCGGCCGGTCGGGGCGGGTTCTGTCGCGTACCATCGGGCCATGACGGTTCGAAACGAAGACATCCTGCGCCTGTCTCCCGCTCCGCTCAATGGGCTGGAGAACCTGTATCTCCCCGAGGTCTTCAAGGGTTTCGGCACCACGCTGAAGCACTTCTTCACGTCGTTCGGGCAGAGCAAGTTCAGCCCGGTGAAGACCAGCCGCACCATGCAGTATCCGGAAGAGCGGCGTGAGCACCTGCCGGTCGAGGAGGGCGGTCAGTACGCGGCGAACTTCCGCGGCGTGCACCGGCTGAATCGCGACGAGGCGGGTCGCGTGAAGTGCGTCGCGTGCATGATGTGCCCGACGATCTGTCCGGCCCGCTGCATCCACATCGAAGCGGCGGAGAGCCCGTGGGATGATCGCGAGAAGTACCCGAAGAAGTTCGAGATCGACGAGCTTCGTTGCATCTACTGCGGCATGTGCGAAGAGGCGTGCCCGGTGGACGCGATTGAATTGACGACCGAGTACGACATCGTGGGCAAGAGCCGCCAGGAGATGATCTTCGACAAGGAGAAGCTCCTGCATGTGTACGACGTGACGATCAGCAAGAAGCCGATGTGAGCTCTGCCCGAGAAGCTGAGCACTCCAAATGAAAACGTGAGGCGGGCCGATGGCTCGCCTCACGTCGTTTTGTGGCTGCGGGTTTCGAAGATCAGATCTTGAACCGCTCGACCAGACGCTTGAGGCTCTCGGCCTGCTCGCTGAGCGTGGCCGCGGCCTGGGCCGACTGGCCCGCCGCCTGGTTGCTCTCACGGGTCACGGCGTTGATCTGCTCGAGGCTGCGGCTGATCTGCTCGGTCGCGGCGGACTGCTCCTCGGCAGCGGCGGCGATCGACTGGATCATGCTCTCGACGTTCTTGCTGCCGGTGACGATCTTCTCGAGCACCTCGCCGGCGTTGTTGGCAAGGGCGACGCCCTTGGTCACGCGCTCGGTGCCGGCCTTGATGTTCGAGACCGCGGCGTTGGTCTCGTGCTGCACTTCCTGGATGCTCTTGGCGACTTCCTCGGTCGCCTTGGTGGTCCGCTCGGCGAGCTTGCGGACCTCGTCGGCCACCACCGCGAAGCCCCGGCCGTGCTCGCCGGCGCGGGCGGCCTCGATGGCGGCGTTCAGAGCGAGCAGGTTGGTCTGATCGGCGATGTCGTTGATGACCCCGATGATCTGACCGATCTCGTCGCTCTTCTTACCAAGAGCCTCGATGGCCTTGGCCGAGCCTTCGACCTGCTCGCTGATGGCGTGCATCTGCTCGACGGTCTCGGCGACGACCTTGCCGCCCTCGCTGGCCTCTTCGCCGGAGCGCTTGGAGGCCTCGGCGGTGTCGGCGCTCTTGCGGGCGACCTCGACGACGCTGCTGCTGGTCTCCTGCAGGGCCGCGGAGACCTGCACGGACTGCTCCTCCTGCTTCTTGAGGCCCGAGGCCATCTCCTCGGCGGAGGCGGCGATCTGCGTGGCGGCGGCGGCGACCTGGTTGCTGGTGCCGACGACATCACCGACAACCTTCTGCAGGCTCTCGATGAAGCCGTTGAAGCCGCTGGCGACGACCGACAGTTCGTCGCCGCTGGAGACATCGGCGCGCTTGGTCAGGTCGTTGGACTCGCGGATGGCGTTGATCTCGGTCACGAGCTTGGCGATGCCGCGGGTGATGCCGCGGGCGATGAAGAAGGCGATGACGACCCCGAAGACCTGAGCAGCGCCGGAGATCAGCAGCGAGAGAGTGGTGCTGCTGCTGAGCTCGGCGTCGATGGCCTTCTCGCGGGCCTTGCCGCTCGCGTCGATCTCATCGGCGACCCGCTTGGTCACGGCCGCCATGCTGGCGCCGAGCTTGGTGAGCTTCTGCTCCACCAGCTCGTTGCGCTTCTTGTTGAACTCGGTGGCCTGTGCGAAGGCGGCGGCGTACTCCTCGAACGACGTCTTGAACTCCGACGCACGCTCGGCGGCATCGCCCTTGAAGCCGGGCATCGCCGACTCGAAGCGTTCCCGCAGCGATGCGATCAACTCATCGGCCGCCTTGAAGTTCTCCGCGGTGGCGGTGCGGCCGAAGCAACGCACGGCGGCCGAATCGACCAGCGCGAAGCCGATCTTCAGCTTGTCGGCGGCGGAGCTTCCGGCGGCGGCCTTCTGCAGATTCTCGGCCTTCTCGATGATCGACTCGTTCATCGAGTCGAGCTTGGCGAGCTGCTGGTTGCGGGACGTGATCGCACCGTGCACGCCGCGGAACGAAGCGACGTACTCCTGATACTCCGAACGCAGCGACTCGAGGTCGGCCTTCAGCGCGCCCTCGGCGTCGGCGAGCGCCTTGTCGATGGCGGCGAGCGTGGACTTCGCGCGATCCTCCATCATGGCCGCGGTCTCGGCCTTGTTGTCGGCCAGGAACTTGTTCGCGACCAGTCGCGACTCGGTCATGTTCTGCGCGACCGAGGTCGCGGTGGCGGCCTCGTCGAGGATGGCGGCCATCTCGTGGACGCCGTTGCTTCCCGAGCGGCCCATCTTGTACGAAAGGAATGTCACACCCGCCAGAAGCGACAGCGTGATGCCAAAGCCGAGTACCAGTTTGCGTGCGATCGTGAGCCTCATTGAACACCTCCACCCGCCAACGGCGGTGCGTCTGGATCGGCGCTCGCTGCGGCAAGATGGAGGCGTTGACAAGGACTGGAGAAGAGAAACTGCATTGTGGAGAAGAGCCTCCGCCGCAGCATCCGTAGATTCTTTACGAGCGGGAGAGTCTCCCGGTGAAGAACCCCTCGCGGCTGCCCGAAAACTCGGCCCAACTCGGCCATCGGATGCATCCGTCCGCAATCTCGTGCGTCACGATCCATGAGTTCTTGCTCGAAACGGAGGGAGCGCGCATGATCGCGGCGCGACACTCGGTTCTTTGGGCTCGCGGGCTCGTAGCGAACGGCTCGCGGGTGCGCGCGGCGATGCGCACGCGCTTGCCGAGCTGCCGAGCGGCGCGCCCCTTACTCCGGAACAACGCAGGCGCGTGCTGCCGAAGGACACCGATCTCAGCTCCGAGGCGATCCCGGAAAGAAACTCGACCTCGGGCGTGCGGTGTTCCGCGGCGACCTTCCGTCGAAAGAGCGGATCAAGCTGAGGAACGTGAACGCCGCTCAGAAGAACATCATGGGCGGCGCCGCGGACGAGCCCTCGATCGACAACGGATTTGAACCAGATGACAACGGCAACGCCGTGCCTGATCTGGCGGACATCGCCAGCGGATTCTCGAACGAGCTGAATCGGGAGGGCCGCCCCAACGAGCGTGCGGCGTCGTGCTCGGGGTATCTCAGTCTCGACTGGAGCGTGGAGGACCCGGGCTTTGTGGGCTTTGCGCTCTAGTCCGATGCCTTGGCGTGCCCATCACAGAAGAAGAACTGGCGCGGGGCCTGGAAGGCCCCGCTCCCATGGCGCCAAAAACAACGGCGGTCCTGCGTTTCCGCACGACCGCCCGGAGGGAGAAAGAGAGAGTTCGTGTCGGCGTCGAGTCCGGTTGTGCGCCGGGCCTCGATCGCCGTGAGTGACGGGATTACGACGAGAGCACGGCCGAGGCGTTCTTGACCTCGTCGGGCAGAACCTTGCGGATCGCGTCGATCTTGGCCTGGTCGAGCTTGAGGAAGGTCAAGACCTCGGGGGCGATGTCGGTGGTGAGCAGATCGGCGCGGAAGCCGCCCTCGAGTTCCGACGCGAGGCGATCGGCGATGTAGACGATCGACGCCAGCGTGCGGGCCTCGGCCGGGAGCTCCAGCGGGCGGTGGTGGAAGCCGGTGACGTAGGTGAAGGTCTTGGGGAAGCGCCACTTCTCACAGAGGGCGACGCCGAAGTCCTGGTGATTGGCACCGAAGGCCTCTTCCTCGGCCTTGAGCCAGTCGTTGAGCGGGACGCCCTTGCCGTCGACGCCGGCCTTGTGGAAGACGTCGATGAGCTTGGAGCGATCGAACTGCATCTCGACCATGATGCCGATGTCGTGCATCAGGCCGGCGAGGAAGGCCTCGTCGGCGAGGCCGATCTTGAGCGAGTCTGCGATCATCTTGCTGGCGACGGCGGTGGCGTTGCAGTGCGTCCAGAGGTGCTTGGCGCTGAAGTTCGCGGTGAGCTCGCCGCCGCGGAAGAGCTTGGCCAGGCTGGCGGCGATGGCGATGTTCTTGACGGCGTTGAGGCCGAGCATGACGATCGCGCGGTTGATCGAGGCGATCTGGCCCGGCAGGCCGTAGAACGACGAGTTGACGACCTTGAGGATGCGCGACGAGAGCGCGGGGTCGGTGCTGATGATCTTGTTGAGGTCCTGGGCCGTGCTCTTGGGGCTCTCAACGAGCTCCACGATTTTGAGCGTGACCTCAGGGAGCGTCGCGATGTGACTGATCTCGCGGATCGCCGCGGTCACGACCTGCTCGCGCGGACTGGGCTGAGCCTGCTGAGCGGGGGCGGGGGCGGCGGGGGACGAGTTAGCGGCGGGCGACGACATGCACACACTCCTTCACGCGCCGGTTCCGTCCGGCGGGCGCACTCTCTGCACAACGACGGCTATCGACGCGATTCGCGGCTCACTTTCGGGGGAGTGTCGAGAGAGAAGAAGGCATCGAGGCAAGGAGGCATCGGGGCATCGAGTGAGGATGTCTCCGAACGCTCCGTTTGCTGCAAAACAGGCTTCTTTGGCGCGCTCAGTGCGTGCAGCGCTTGCGGAGGAGCGCGGGATTGTCCAAGTCAATCTGGGCAAGGATGCCGGCGATTCTCGGACCGGCTTGACCGTCGCCGTAGGGGTGCACGGTGCCGCAGGGGCCGCTGGAGCGATGGGTGGAGATGGCGTGCGCGATGGACTCGACGGACGGGCTGGGAACGTGGATCGCGTTGACCGCGCTCTCGCGGCCGGCTTGGCGCGGGCCGACGTTGACGACTTTGCAGCCGACAGCGGCGGACTCGATGAGGCCCGCGGAGGAGTTTCCGATCAAGACGCCGTTGGTCTTGGCCAGGTGCTTGAGCACGGCCACGAATCGCTCGCGGGGGAGATGATCGACGAAGAGCCAGTTGTGACGCTCGGCGGCGGAGCGGAGCGTTTCCATCACCGCCAGCCGCCCCGGATCGTGATTCGGAGCCAGCACGAGCACGCGGCCTTTGCACGCGCCGACGATGGCCGCGGCGTGGGCACGCTCGTCGGCTTCGGAGAGGCCGCAGGGGTGGTGCAGGATGACGATTTCAGGATTACCCACTTCGGTCGCGTTGTCGCCGATGCTGCTCAGCCCGTCGATCGCGGGAGAGCCGACGACGTGGATGGATGACTCGGGCTCGCCCAAACGGGCGATGCGGTCGGCGCTCGCGCGGGTGGCGGGGAAGTGGATGTGGGCGAGCTTGGTGATCGCGTGGCGCATCGCCTCGTCGGCGACGCCCTCGGCGCGGTCGCCGCCGTGGATGTGGGCGAGCGGGACGCCACCGACCGACGCGGCGGCGGCGGCGGCGAAGGCCTCGATGCGGTCGCCCAGCACCACGACGCAATCGACGTTCATCTTGTAGAACGTGCGAGCGAAGCGGGCGGTGCCGCGGCCCAGAGCTTCGGCATCGTCGATGCGGGTGTGCTTGCCGGGCTGCTGCATCGGGACCACCCCGCCGACGCGGAAGGCCTGCTTCACCTCGTGCACGGTGTTGGCTGGCAGAAGCAGGTGCGATCCGGCGGCGATCACCGCGAGCTCGAGCGTCGGCTGCGCGGCGATCGCGGTCATGACGGGCCGCAGCAGGCCGAACTCGGCACGGCTGCCGGTGACGACGGCGATCCGCTTCTTGCCCGGCGTCTTGGGAGACGGACCGAGCAAGTCGTTGTCGTGGAGTTGTTCTTCGAAGGCGGGAGCCATGGGATCTTCTTCAATCCAACGCGATCAGCATAGTGGCTCGGCAAGGTCGGACGATTGCAGGGGTGTGTCGGCCTCGACGGCGTGAGCGAGCGGCTTGCCGAGCACGCGGTCGAGTTCGAAGGGCGGAATGCCCGTGCCGGGGCGCTTGCAGGTGAGATCGCCGCGGATCAGGCGTTCGCCGGGGGCGAGTGCTCGGGTCGTCACCAGCGACTGTCGCGAGACGCGGCGGACGTCTTCCTCGATCGGGAGCACCCGCTTCTCGGCGACCAGCGGCTCGGCTGGGCGCGTGCCGGCAGCGGCGCGAGCGAGTGCGACGTACTGAGCGAGATCGGATTCTTCGAGCGAGGCGGCGTGGTCGGGGCCGATGGCGCTGCGGCTGTGCGTGAAGTGCTTCTCGAGAATGCACGCCCCGTGCTGCACCGCGAGCCGTGCTGTTTCGACATCGGGCGTGTGATCGCTGTAGCCGACCGGGCCCATGAACATGCCCGCGATCGCGGCGATGCCGCCGAGCTCGGCGCTCGCGAGCGGCGTCGGATAGCTGCTCACGCACTGCAACACGGCGAGCCGCTGGCGGGCCCGCGGCAGCCACGCGATGGCCTGCCAGACTTCGTCGAGCGTCGACGCACCGGTGCTGAGGATGAGCGGCTTGCCCGAGGCCTCGAGCGCTCGCAGCAGCGGCAGATGGATGATGTCGGGGCTGGCGGTTTTGAAGGCGTCCCACGCCAGAGCCGCGGCGGGGGCGACGAGCGATTCCGAGAAGACGGTCACGATCGCGTGCACGCCCTGGGCGTGGGCGCGGTCGATGATCGGGCGCATGGATTCCAGCGGAAGCTGCAGCCGCCGAAGCATCGCGAGAGGGTCGGTCTCGCCGGCGGACTTCTGGTACGCCGCGAGCTTGCTCGCGCGGCTCATGAGGAGGTCGGCGTCGAAGATCTGGAACTTCACCGCGTCGGCCCCGGCGCGGGCGGCGGCGTCGACGAGTTCGATCGCCTTCTCGACCGAGCCGTCGTGGTTCACGCCGATCTCGGCGATGACGTAAGGCACACCGACGCCGAGGGCGCTGGGGACAATCTCGCGATTACCGATCCGCACACGTGCCTCCGGTTCCGCGCAGGATGGCGTCGGCGACGAGCAGGTCGGTGGGCGCGTCGATGTCGACCACGGAGCCCTCGGGGTTGATCACGCCGCGGCGGTCGTGGCCGAAGAAAGCATGCGGCCCGGGCGCGACGCCGGGGATCTCGCAGAAGAGGGCGCGACGCGTGAGTGCGATGATCCCGCCATCGGGGATAAACGCGGGCGGCAGGTCCTGACGCCGGAAGACGCCGTGGTTGAGCACGTCGCCCTCCCAAGGCCCGACGCGGCCGCTGCCGTCGAGGCGTGCGGTCCACCACGGGTGATGCTTGCCGACGGGCTGGTAGCTCTGCACGCTGTCGCAGCCGCTGGAGGTGAGGAGCGCGACAGCACGGTCGATGAGATCGCGCGGGCGCACCGGGACGTTGGCGTAGAGGATGACGAGGGGCGAGGAAGCGTCGAAGCGTGCGCTGCCGCGTTCCAGCGATTGCACCGCGTGGCGAGCGGCGTCGTCAATGCGTGCCGTGTCGCTGGCGAGTTCCGCGGGGCGCTCGATGACCGTCGCGCCGCGGTCGCGGGCGAGCGAAGCCAACGATGGGTCGTCGGTCGAGACGACGACGCGTGACACGGCCGAGCTCGACTGTGCGAGATCGATGGTCCACACGCCACAGGGCTTTCCGGCGATCGGTGCGACGTTCTTCCCCGGAACGCCCTTGGACCCGGCGCGGCCGAGGATAATCGCGGTCGCGCTCACGAGGCCTGCTCCGTCGCGTCGGCTGGAGGCCTGTGCAATTGGCCTTGGACATCCACACGCCACTGCGAAGCCGCGAGACGTGCGGCGGCACCCGCGGGCAACGGCAGCGGCTCGATGCGTTCACCCGCGACGGCCGCGGGGAGCGGATCGATCACCGCCGCACCGGCCTTCATGATCCATCGGTCGTAGAACGATTCGATCTCGGCGTACACCGCGTCGCGCCGGGTGATGCGCGGCACGATCCATTGATCCACGAGCCCGCCGGCGAGGCTCGGGCGTGCCGCGAGCAATCGCTCGATCCGCCCCACCACCGCCTCGTGCTGATCGAGCCCGCGGACGAGTCGATAGGTTTCCGGCGTGTCGGCGTGCAGGTCCACGCTGATCACATCGGGGCGAGTTGCCAGAAGGGTGTCGCACGCTTCATCGGTGTGCAGCTCGGTGCGCACGTGCACCGCGGCGAAGCCCAGAGCGCGGGCGAGCTCGATCGCCTTGGCCGCCGCGGGATGCTTGAGAGCGTCGCCCAGATCAAAGCTCAGGCACGTGTGACGCGGGTCCACCGTTGCAACGCAGGCACGCAGAGCCGACTCGAGGACCGCGAGATCCAGCAGCTGCACGGGATCACGCGGCCGCACGGCTCGGACGAGCTCGACGCGGATCTGCTCGGGAACAACGGGCTGGGCCAGCTCCCCGGCTCGACGAGCGATCGCGGACGCGTCAGCCTCCAGCCATCGATCGCCCAGACCCTTGCACACCTCACCGATCCAAGCGAGTGTTTCGGGCCGATCGGCGATGAGACGCCGGGCGAGATCGCGCACGACATGATCCGTTCCGACGCACGCCGGGCGGGTGATCGGATCGGCCTGTGGAGCGATGGGCAGGTAGCTCAGCACCGTGCCCAGCGACGCCAATGGTCCGGCCTCGCCGCTCTTGGTTGCGAAGTCCTCGATCAGCGCCTGGTCGAGCAGGCACGCGGTGAGGCCCGGCGTGGCGTGGGCGAAGACCATGCGGTGGGTCTCGCCCGGGGCCGCGTAGCGATCGACCATCGCGTCGAGGAGACGCGGGTCCACGAGGCACCAGTCGGCGTTGATCGGTATCAATCCCTGCGGCGGCTGGCGGTTCGTTCGCGTGAACAGACCGGCGAGCGCCGCGGGCGGAAACACCTCATCGAACACGGACACATTCGCAACCCCGCCGCGCCAGCACGCGGAGGCGCACAGGCGGGCCGCTCGCACGCCGCGATGGCGAGCACGCAGCTGCTCAGCCGGGACCTCGACGAACTCGATCTTCGGGCCGATGCTCTTTCCGCGGGCGGCGTCGCCAAGCAAAGCCTTGGTCTGCGTCACGCTGTTGGTGAACAGCGTGAGATGCGAGATCCGCTGCGATCGCGACACGCGCGCCACGGTCATCTGGAGGGCGTTGAGCCCGGCGTGGATGGGCCGCGACAGGTCGCGGGGCGTGCCAAGCCCGCCGAACTCGGTATCGACGATGATCGCCGCGTCGACGCGCCGCTCGGCGTGCACGATGCCCACTTCCGCGGCCGCGGACTCGATGCGTTTGCTCAGAGCGGGGCTGCCGGAGACCGACACCGACGCCTTGCCGCCGCTGAGGCGGGCGATCACGCCGTCGAACATCGAGCCGAGCTCGTCCGCCGAGTCCGCGAGCCAGCTCACGTTCTTGAGGTCGCGTTCGGCCTGGCGCTTCTGGCGCTCCAGCGGCGAGAGCGTGGTGTTCAGCTCGATGGCGCGATCGGCCTTGAATCGATTCAGGATGCCCGTCTGGTTGAGGTGCTGCACCAGCGCGTACGCCGGCTCGATCTTGGTCACCTCTGCCGCGTGGGTCTCGATCGCCCCGATCAGGTTGTTCACCCGGTGCTGATCCGCGTGATGCGTGATGACTTCTTGCAGGGTGCGTCCGGTCGCGCGGCTGATCTCGCCGACGCGCCAGATCTCCGCCCGCACCTGCCTCACCCGCTCCAGCAACAACGAACGCCGGCGGGAATCGCTCACGCTGCGAGAAACGCCGGGCAGGGACTGTGTCGCGTTCGTTCCGAAGGTCTCGATCGCTTCGAGCAAGGGCATCGCGGTCGCGTGCCGCTTGGCGATCCCGCCCTCGGTGGCGTCGATCACACGCAGGCCCTTGGCGAGGTCCTCGCCGAAGTCGCGTTCGAACTGGACGAGGTAGGTCGTCATCTGCTCGTCGCTGTAGCAGGGGCGGCCGAGGTGGTCGCGCAGCCGGTGCAGCATCGAGCGTTCCCGCACGATGCGCTCCCACTCCAGCATCTCGAGCGTGCGGAAGGAGTTCAGCTCCCCCGACCAGACCTGATGGATCGCCGCGCCCGCGGCGTAGTACTGCCCGTCGGTGAAACCGAGGTCCTGCCCGATGAAGACGACCGGGTCCGCGCCCATGTGGCGGGCGAGGTAATACGCAAGGTGCGCCACCGTCGCGCCGGGTCGCAGCTCGCCCCGCTCCCGCGTGAAGGCTTTCTGCGTCGCCTCGTCGGCGCCGTCGGTCAGGATGCTGTCGAGGATCCGCTCGCCCGGGCAGCGGATCGCGCCCGGCCAGGCCTCGAAGATCGCCGGGCTCGCTTTCGGCTCCACGACCAGCGTCACGCCCTCCACATCCGCGGCGGTGAGCCCCTCGTAAAAGCGTTTGCTGATCGCGGCGTGGTCGAGCGCGGTGACGAAGTGCGGGCGGATGCCCCGGGCGAGAAGGTTCTTGAGAACCGTCTGCACGGCGATGATGACAAAGCGGTCCCGCACGCCCGGACGCAAGAGC
The DNA here is from genome assembly GCA_019744815.1 of Phycisphaerales bacterium. Classification (GTDB taxonomy): domain Bacteria; phylum Planctomycetota; class Phycisphaerae; order Phycisphaerales; family UBA1924; genus JAFEBO01. Next base: position 123,528 of record JAIEUA010000003.1, on the reverse strand, counting down.
AGCTCGATGTTCCGACGCAGGCTCGGACCGGCGGAGACCACGATCGCGGGCTTGCCGCTCGCGATGCCCTTGAGGTCTTCGATGCCCGGCGCGTTGGCGTAGGACTCCAGGTTCCCCAGCAGGTTCCGGACCGTGGTGTCGACCTGCACGAGCGTGGTGACAATCGACGTCCGCACCGCCCGCATGGCGGCGGCGAGGCTCTTGCCGAAACGCTCGCCCCGATCGCCCAGGCGGGCCTTGCTCGGCGGGTGCTCGAGCATGCGGGTGCCGACCATGAAGATGCCCTCGGCACCGGTGATCGACGCGGTGATCTCGCCCGAGTCGTCGGGCTCGGTGACGATGACGCAGTTGCGGAGCGAAAGCCACTCGCTGTGATCGACGTGCTCAAAGACCGCCCGCAGCAGCGAGACATCCGGCTCAAACGCCAGCACCACACCCATCTTTCCGTACCGACGCGCGACCTCCGCCACGTGGTACCCCAGCCCGAACCCCAACGCCACCGTCGCGCCCGCGGCGGTCACGTCCAGGTGCTTGGTCAGCGTCGCCGCCTCGGCACCGGGCCGGTGCAGGCTGGCGAGCTGCCGGGGCACGCTGCCCTCCTGAAGGATCGCGCTGAGGAGGCCTTCGCCGGTGCGCACGAACACGACATCTTGGCGAGGCGTCGCCTGCGCGATCTTGCGGATCGTTCGGATCGCCTGCGCCGGCATCGCGCGGAGGTTTTTGTCGAGCGTGGCTTCCCGCTGCGCGGCCGACGGCGCGTACACGCACGCCCCGGCGGGCAACGTCAACGCACGAGCGGGGATGATCGGCGGCAACTCAGGCTTATGCACCGCCCCCGCGGCGTCGCCAAAGAACACGCCCAGATCGACCCCCAGCGGATCGAGGGCGGCGGATGCGTGGAATTCATTGGATGTCGTCGGCTCGCCCAGGCTCACTGCTGCTCCGTCCTTGGCTCAGAGTCGGGTCACGGATCGGGGTGCCAACACCGCCGATCCGGTGGGACCATGGCGGCCGGAGCGATCGCGCACGCTGGCTCCGCCGCGGAACCATGCTTGGATCGGCTCTGCGGCCCCGACAGCGGCAGAAATTGCCCGGACCCGACCACGCGCCTCCGAGCGTTCGTTTCATACTCTCTACCGATGTCCCGCACCCCGGTCACCCTGGCGATCGAGACCAGCAACCCCTCCGCCCTCGGACCGGGCGGCGGCGGGGTCGCGCTGCGGCTGGAAGGTTCCATCCACCACGAACCGGTCGCGGCCGGTCGGCACGATGACCTCATGCCCGCGATCGACCGACTCTTTCGGCGTACGAAGCTCACCCCCAGCGATCTGGGACTGATCGCGGTGTCGATCGGCCCCGGTGGGTTCACGGCGCTTCGTGTCTGCGTCACGGTCGCCAAGGTGTTGGCCTTCACCTCCGGGGCGGGATGTGTGGGCGTTCCCACCGCCTCGGCGCTGGCGCTGGCCGCCAGGCGCGACTGCCACGAAAGCTCCCCGCCACGATCGATCGGCGTGCTGCTCGCGAGCAAGGGCAACAGCTCGCATGCGACGGTGTTCCCGGAGGGGTCCGGCACGCCCAGCCAGCAACGGCTCATCGAGGCCCCGGATCTCGCGTCGCTGGGGGTGGGCACGCTGATCGCGGATCAGTTCGTCCCGCTGCCGATTCGAGCCGAGGCGGAGCGCCTCGGGATCGAGATCCGGCCCCCCCGCTTCGATGCCTCGGTGGTCTTGGAAGTCGGCGAACTCCTGCACGCCCAGCACGGCTCGATCGAGCCCGACGCCCTCGCACCGATCTACCCGCGGGAGCCCGAAGCGGTCACGAAGTGGCGGCAGCTCCACCCTGATTCGCACGGGTGATGGTCGCCGGCCCTCCCGGTCGCCGCCCCCGACACCTTCATTACCCCCAGATCTCCTACGGCTCCCCCCACTGTCCGCCGGTGCTCGGACCGGTGCCAAGGAGCGCAACCCTCGCGCCACGCGCTTCTGGCACTCGGGGGGAGAACCCAATCCGCAAAGGCGTTGCATCTTCACATGAAGTCGGCGGGTGACGGGTCCGATGACTCGCATCGTCCGGGAGGACACAGAGACCGGAGCCGAGACATGGATTCCAAGCCACACGAGCCGCACAACATCCCGACCAACATCACGGAGGACGGCGAGCCGCTGTCCACCAAGCGCATCTTCACCACCGGCGAGGCCGCCGCGGTTTGCAAAGTCAGCCAGCAGACCATCATCCGCTGCTTCGACGCCGGTCGCCTGACGGGCTTCCGGGTCCCCGGATCCAAGTTCCGTCGCATCCCCCGGGACGAGTTGCTCCGCTTCATGCAAGCCAACTCCATTCCCACCGACATCTTGGGTGTACACGAGAACAAGGACACCCGCACGCGTGTGCTCATCGTCGACGACGACGAGGCGTTCGTGCGGCTGGGCGAGCACGCCTTCTCCGACACGTCGCGGTACGAAGTCCGCACGGCCGCCACGGGCTACGACGCGGGCCTCGCGACCGAGGCCTTCCGCCCGCACGTGATCGTCCTCGATCTCATGCTCCCGGACATCAACGGCGTGCTGGTCTGCTCCCGGCTCCGCCAGCGCGAAGAGTTCAAGGACACCTGCGTCCTGTGCGTCAGCGGCTCCGAGCAGCAGTCCGACTTTGACCGCGTCATGGCCGCCGGCGCCAACGGGTATCTGCGGAAGCCCGTCTCGACCAACGACCTCCGGCTCCGCGTCGATGCGCTGCTCAACCCCGCCATGCGCCTCGCGGCGTGAGACCCGAGCCCACTTGGTTGCCGCAAGGAGCTCCCCGTGACCGTTCTCAGCGCGCCCGCCCCACGGCAACAGAACATCGAGCTCATCCTGAAGCAGGTCGCTTCGCTGCCCCCGCTCGCCCCGGTGGCGTCGCGCCTCATGGCTCTGGAGAACGCTCAGGGCGCCGACCTGGGTGAGATCGCGCGCCTCATCGAAACCGATCCCGTGCTCTCCGGCCGCATCCTCGGCCTGTGCCGCCGCGCCGACAAGGGTGTGGGCGAGAAGATCACCTCGATCCGGCGGGCGGTCGTGCTCGTCGGCCTCGACGCGGTGCGCAACGCCGCCGTGGGCGCTAGCGCCTTCGCGGCCCTCGCCCCACAGGACAATGCCGAAGGCCGGCTCGACCGCGACGGCTTCTGGCAGTATTGCGTCTGCGTCGCGTCCACCGCCGAGTTGCTCGCCCTGCACAACAAGGCCGAGCTCCGCATCGCTCCCGAAGAGGCCTTCATCGCCGGGATGCTGCACGCCGTGGGCAAGCTTGTGCTCGACCACGTGCTGCCCAAGGCGTACGCCCGCGTCATCGAGCTCGCCCGCCAGGAGTGCGTCTCCAGCGGGTTTGTCGAACGCCGCGTGCTAGGCATCGATTACCGCGACGCCGGCAAGGCGCTCGCCACACACTGGGACCTTCCGCCCGAGCTTGCCTCGGTCATGGTCCATCACGGCACGCCCTACGAGCAGATCCCTGAGTGCGACGAGAAAGCCCTCATCGGGCTGGTCTCCGGCAGCGCGGCCCTGGTCCGCTCGCTCGGCCTGGGCTGGTCCGGTGATTTCGACGCCCCGCCCAGCATCGCGATCATGCTCCCGACCTCCGGCGTGCGCCCACCCGCGATGAAGGAGTTCGGCGCGCTGCTCCTTCGCTCCGTCAGCGATCGCCTCGCGGCGCTGGGGATCTCGGACAAGAGCCCGGAAGAGTTCGCCCTCCACGCGCTACAGACCCTGTGCCGCGAGAACTTGGCGCTCCTGCGTCAGTCCAAGCAGAACCGGCAGTTCATGCCGGTGCCCGAGCGCCCGTCGGCGAAGGACATCGATCTTCTGGTGCGGGCCCGCAAGATCGGCGAGTCCGGCCGACACGCCGCCGAACTGCTCCAGACCATCGTTTCCCGAAGCCAGATCCTCGCGATGCGGCTCACCGATGTCCGCGATCGCTCGAGCATGGCCGCGATCGTCTCGGCCTCGCAAGAGCTGGAGCAGACTCTCGCGGAGCTCAAGCAGCTGAACGACGGCTCCGCTCCGGCGCAAAACGCGGACGCGGCGCAGGAACCCATCGAGAAGTTGAACGCCGCGTGAGAAGATGACCAAAGTCGCGCGTGCCGAGCGTCGATGCCAGCGGAGAACCGACCGCAAGAACCGAAACGGACGTTCCCACATGGCACCGCGAAAGACCAAGGACAACCCGACGCCAAGCGAGCCCAAGGCCCGCGACGCCCGCTACGTCCTCGTGGCTCACCCCAGCAAGACGCGCCGCGAGGCCGTGATGAACGCCCTGTGCGCCGCGGGCCACTCGTGCATCGGGGCCCCGAGCGCCGCCGCCGCCTGCGAAGCGCTGACGAACCACATCGTCGTCGCGGCGGTCGTCGCCGAGATCATGATCCCCGCCATCCGCGCCAACGCCGGTCAGCACGCGTTGCCGGGCTTTGTGATGCTCACCCCCAAGCCCGACCTGGCCGCCGCCAAGCGTGCCCTGGGTCTGGGAGCCTGCGACCTGCTTGACGAGCGCTGCGAGAGCGACGAGCTCCACGCGTCGATCGAGAAGGCCATGCAGCCCGCGACCAAGGCGACCGCCCGCGAGGAGCGGCTCGAGAAGCTCTGCAAGCGCCTCAACGAGTCGCGCCGCACGCTCTCGAAGGAACTCAACCGCCTCTGCGCCGACATGACCAGCGCGTATTCCGAGCTCGCCCAGCAGATCGACACCGTCGCCATCGCCGGCGAGTTCACCGGCCTGATCCGCCAGGAACTCGAGCTCGAGAGCCTGATGCGTACCAGCCTGGAGTTCCTGCTCGCCAAGCTCGGCTCCACCAACGCCGCGCTGTTCCTCCCGTCCAGCAGCGGCGAGTGGACGCTCGGCGCGTACGTCAACTACGACCGCTCGAAGGACTCGGCCGAGATGATGCTCGATCACCTCGCCGACACCGTCCCCGAGCGTCTCGAAGAGCTCGGCTCCACCGTCCGCTTCGACACCCAGCCCGAGCTCGCGGCGAACCTGCCCGGCGCGAGCGAGTGGATCGACGACTGCGCCGTGGTCGGCTTCTCCGCCGCCCACGAGGGCGAGACGCTCGCCAGCGTGCTGCTCTTCCGCGACCGCTCGACGCCCTTCCCCGCCCACACCAAGCAGACGCTCGACGCGCTCTCGAAGATCCTCGCGAGCCAGTTCGCCCGCGTCATCCGCGTGCACCATCGCCACCTGCCGAAGGAACAGTGGGCCAGCCCGGGCGACCCGCTCCCGCCGCAGAGCTCGGAAGAGGGCTTCTTCGAGTCCACCGACGAAGACGAGCTGCTCTAACGCTCGACGCCCGGGCGAGCCCGAGGCTTGCCGAGCCACGAGCGTGAGCAAGCGGGTAGCTTCCAATCACGAGAACCGGCCACGAGCATCCTCAATCCCGGGTGCCGCTATCCGCCCGTCGCGGCGGCCCTGGAGAGCGAGGACGTGATTCCCGCTACGGGTATCGACTCCCGCCGTCGCCTCCGAATTCTCGGACTTCCGGCTTCATCCCTGCCCCGCTTGGAAACCATGTCTTGACGCCGTTCGTATCGTCCGGTGGACCCGGGCCCAAGCCCTCGTCCCGCGGTGTCGATGCACCATGACGCGTCATGACGCTGTATGTCGCATCGACGCCCCACCTCGGACGGAGAGACCTCGTGGCCTGTGTTCTCGCCATTCGACCTCGCACCCTTCCCGCGGCCCTCGCGCTCGTTGCCGGCGCGGCGCTCGCCTGCGCCCAGCCCGCCCTGGAACTCCGCGCCTCTCGAGTCCGCCTCGCCGACGTTCCCAACCTCGCCCGCGAACGCGCTATCAGCCACTCCGACGCCCCGCGCATCCTCGTCCTTGATGGCCCCATGACTCCTTATCGCGACGCCGCCCTTCGTAAGGCCGGCGTCCAGGTCCGCGATCACCTCGATGGCGACGCCTTCCTCGCGTCCATCCCTGCGGGCACCGCCAAGCGCCTGGAGAAGCTGAGCTTCGTCGCGTCCATCGCGGACTTCAAGCCCGAGTGGAAGCTCGCGCCCGAGATCAGCGCCCGGGCGGCCGCTCTCGCCCGCGGCGGCGACTCCGCCCGCCGCGCCAACAGGAACTTCCGCGACAGCGCCCGCCTCGCCCTCGAACGCGCCAGCAAGCTCGGCCTCATCGTCTCCCTCATGCCCGGCAGCGATCCCGATCAGGCCCGCACCCGCCTCTCCTCCATCCGCGGCGTGCAGGTCCTTCGCATCGACAACGCCGGCGGCGACCTCCTCGCCACCGTTACCGCGCCCGCCGCCGCGCTGCCTGCGATCAGCGCCGTGCCACTCGTGCACTTCGTCGAGGAGTTCCCCGAGTTCGAAGACCGCCTCTCCACCGCCCGATGGGTCGTCCAGACCAACGTCGCCAACAGCACGCCGCTCTACGCCGCCGGTCTCAACGGCAGCGGCCAGATCATGGGCATCGTCGAGGCCTCCACCTCGCCGCTCTTCACCCACTGCTCGTTCGCCGATCCCGAGAGCGACCCCATCGGCCCCAACCACCGCAAGATCGTCGCTTACTTCGCGTCGTCACCGGCGCGTCCCACGGGCCTGCACGCGACCCACGTCTCGGGCATCGCGATCGGCGACGCCGGCCTCGACGATGACACGCGGGGCGTGGCGTACGGGGCACGCATGGCTTTCGCCAACGGCCTCGCGCTCAACGAGTCGGTCATCTTCAATCTCTTCGCCGCCAACCGCACCGCCGGCGCCTTCGTCCACAACAACAGCTGGGGCAACTCCGGCACCAACGCCTATGACGTCACCTGCCGCGCCATCGACAACTTCCAGTGGCTGAATTCCGACTGCCTGCTGCTCCAGGCGACCAACGAATCGTTCACGCCGCTCACCAATCCCGAGAACGCCAAGAACTCGCTCGCGATCGTCGCCAGCGGCGACACACCGAACCAGGAGAGCCTCTTCTACGGCGGGCTCGGCCCGACGACCGACGGCCGCCGCAAGCCCGACATGGCCGCTCCCGGCAGCGGCATCATCGCCCCCAGCAACTCCGGCCCCTGCGCGACGATCTCGCAGAACGGCACATCGATGTCGACGCCGATGGTCAGCGCCATGGGCGTGATCTATCGCCAGTACTTCACGCAGGGTTACTACCCGACCGGTACCGCCACGCCCGCCAACGCGTTCACGCCCAGCGGCCCCTTGCTCAAGGCGATGCTCATCAACTCTGCCGTCCGCATGGGCACGCAGGCGTCGTACCCCGACAACCGCGGCGGCTGGGGTCGCCTGCTCGCGGATCGCGCTGTGCATCTCCCCGGCAACACCCGAACGCTGCTCGTCCGCGACGCGCTCAACGCAAGCGTCGGGGCACTGACGACCGGACAGTCCCGCACCTTCCGCTTCGTGGTCAAGCCGGGCAGCGAAGACCTCCGCATCACCATGGCCTTCCACGACGCCCCAGGCGCCGTCAGCAGCGCGAACCCGGTCGTGAACAACCTCGATCTCTCGACCATCGCCCCGGGCGGCTCGACGCTGCTCGGTAACGTCTTCTCCAACGGCTGGAGCGCCGCCGGCGGCAGCGCGGATGCCATCAATACCGTCGAGCAAATCATGATCCAGTCGCCCGCCCCCGGCGTCTGGTTCGCACGCATCAACGCCGCCGCAGTGAACGTGGGTCAGCAGGGGTACGGATTGGTGATCACCGGCAACGTGGCGGAAGCGACGTGCATCTGTGATCTCAACGTCGACGGCGTCGTCGACGACCTGGATTTCCAGCTGTTCGCCGTCGCGTACGACAACCTGCTCGACCCGCTCGGCGACTTCAACAACGACGGCGTCACAGACGACGCAGACTTCTCGACTTTCGCGCCGGCGTACGACACGCTGCTGTGTCCATGATGCACGACTCCACACCCTGCTCTAGCGCCTCCCCTCTCCGCGCAGCGGGGAGGGGTGACCGAGGCTCTGCGAGGTCGGGGAGGGGTCTCCGGCGTCCAATCGCGGCCAGACTCAATCCTCAAAGAACTCTTCCGCCGTCGTCTCGTCGTCAAACGCCACCGGCGCCGACTGATCGTCCGCGAGAATCGTCTCGTCGAACTCGCCTTCCGCGGCGACCCACACGGCGTCCTGCGTCTCGTGCTTCGAGCGCGTCCCGCCTCGGCCCATGCGGAGCTTCGTGTTGAACTTGCCCGTGTCGATGAGCTTGTCGTCGTCCTCGCGCTGACGCCTTGCCCGCACCACGAGCCGCAGCGGCACCTCGACGAACGGCGTTTCCTCGCGCAAGCGGTTGATCAGGAACCGCTGATAGTTCGGCCTGAACAGCTCCGGGTGATTGACCACCATCGTGATCGTCGGCGGGTTCGTGCCCGTCTGGGCCACGAAGAAGACCTTGGCCTGCGTGCCCATCGTGTCCGTCGGGCCCTGCCGCGTCACGATCTCGCGGATCAGGCGGTTGAGCTTGCCCGTCGTCACCCGCTCGCCCGACTGCTGCTTCATCTCGAACGCGAGCTCGATCGTCTCGCGCACATTCGTGCCGTCGGCGCCGCTCATGAACGCGATCGGCGCGAACGCCAGCGCCTTGAGCTCCTTGCGCAGGTAGTCCTCGTACTTGCCGACCGTCACCGGCTTGTCGTCGCGCCCGATCTGACCCTCGGCCAGATCCCACTTGTTCACGACGATGATCGTCGGCTTCCAGCTCTTGGCCGCCACCGCCGCGATCTGCTCGTCGACCTGGCTGATCTTCTCGGTCGCATCGATCAGCAGCAGGATCACGTCCGCTCGCTCGATGGCCTTCACCGCTCGGTCAAACGCCCAGTGCTCGATCATGCTCTGGAACGACTTCTTGCGACGCACACCCGCGGTGTCGATCGCGATCATCGTCTTGCCGTCGAACTCGAAGCGGACGTCGATCGCGTCACGCGTCGTGCCCGCGATCTCCGACACTATGACCCGCGGCTCGCCCGCCAGCGTGTTCACCAGCGTGCTCTTACCCGCGTTGCGCTTGCCCACAATCGCCAGCATCAGGTCCGCCCGGATCTCCGGCTCGCTCCCGATCGCGGTGTCCGGCGTCAGCTCGTACAGCGACTCCATGAACTCCCGCCGCATGTAGTTGTTCATCGACGAGGTCATCAAGGGCTGCCCGAAGCCCAGCCCCGAGAGCTCGTGCGCGTGCGCCTCCCACTTGGGTCCGTCCACCTTCGTCGCGACGATGTGGATCGGAGGCCGCACCCGCTTGCCCGACTTCTCGTCGTCTCGGCGCTTCTTCGTCTCGTCGTCTCTCTTCTTGCTCGCCTCGCGGCCGGCTCCCAGCTTGCCCTCGCGCAGCAGCTTGGCGATCTGCAGATCGTGCGGCGTCACCCCGGCCTGCGCGTCCACCGCGAACAGGATCAGGTCCGCTCCCTCCACCGCCGCCGCGATCTGCGACTCGATGTCGTGCGTCAAGGTTGCCAGATCGGCCCCGATCTCGTCGAAACGCTCGCCCTCGGCGGCGTAGACGCCGAAGCCGCCGGTGTCCATGATCTCGACCGTCTTCTTGGGGTCGTGCACACCCCGCGGCCCGGTCAGGTCGACAATGGCCGCCACGCGGTCGCGGGTCACCCCGGGCGTGGGATCAACGATCGACACCTTGGACCGGGCGATCATGTTCATGAGCGAGGACTTACCCGCGTTGGGGCGTCCGACAATGGCAATGCGTGGAATGGGCACGGGGAATAGTAGGAGAAGCCGGACGCAGAACATCGTCGTGAGGTTCCCGTCCGTCCGCCCGGGATCTCTGCGAGAACCAAGCTACAACGTCAGCCCGAACGCCGTTCGGTCACGGTCCATCGCCCCTCTTGAAGTCGCATTGTGTACCGCTCATCAATCCGCCGAACTCCGAGCGCGGTAGCCAGTCGGGTTGCGGTTCGCTTCAAGTGGTTCGTGCCGCGCAGAACGATCACCCGCGACGGCTGCGTCCGGGTCACAAGGTGAATCTCGTGGCGCCAAGTCGGTCCGTCACGAACGCCATCGTGGTACGTCACACTGGCCCAAACAACGTTGAGTAAGTCGTCGCACGCGATGGACAGCGAACCGATGCGAACGGATCGTGCTTGAGCATCCGCTCGCAGAATCGTCCCCGCGCCGCGTGCCCGCCATTGCACGTAGAGCAGGAGGAAGGCGGTCAATGGACCCGCGAGCGCGACCAATCCGATGACGATCCTCGGAGGAGAACCGCCGCTCGCAACTTCAATCATGTACGGCGCGACCACGAACATGGTGCCTGATCCCGCCAATACTGCCAACGGCCCCATGATCACCGTGGGCCGCCACCACTCAGCACCAACGAGTTCGACGCTCCCGTCCGAGTACTCAGCAAGCCGCCACAGAGCCAAGTCAACAAGGCCGAAGTTTGGCGGGGGTGGAACATACTCGGGAGACATGCGGAACGGAGGATACCACGGTCTTCGTGCATCCTCGATATCTCGGAAACGAGCCCCGAGTGTCGGCGAGCGGGTCAGCGACGTCCCCTCCTTCTACTCCGGCTCCGCTACCTCAACCTTTCGCAACTCGCACCCGATTAACTGTGCCAACTCCGCCGCGATCGCCGCGCCGTTGAGGCCTTCCTCGACGAGCACGATCCGGCGGCGGCCTGCTTCCGATCCGACGATCGCATGAATCTCGTGATACCGGAACGGCCCGCCTTCCCACTTCGGATGGCGCAGCACCACGACATGCTCGATGGCCTCGAAGGCGTCCATCGAGAAACGCTCGCCCTCGATCCCAACCTCCCGCGTCGAAGGCCTCAGCACGATCGGGAACAGCAACCGTGCTCTATTCTGCACAGACGCGCGTTCGATCGGCCAATAGGCACCCAGCACCACCGCGCCGGCAACCAACCACCCCGGCACCGGCTCCGTCGTGATCCCCGACCACCAAGCCCCCACGAAAGACGCCGCCAGAATCACCGAAGCGATGACCGGAAACGTCACATACGTCCGGACATGCCACCACGGCACCGCCCGCAGCGCCACACAGCCATCGTTCGTGTCCTCCATGCGCCACAAAATCTGCTCGGACGTGTGGTTCCCAAGCTTGCGAGGCGTGATGGGAGGATCATGTTCTGGCACGCCGAAACTCTACCAAGCTCACTTCCTTCGCGGCCTTGACGAGCCCCGAGCGTCAGCGAGCGGGTCTCCGCGATCTTGATTTCTGCAAGCGCGCCGAACACCCCCTCGCTCACGCTCGGGGCTCGTTTCGCTTCCGCTTCCGCCGCCCCACCACCAGCATCACCGGCAACCCCGCCGCCATCAGCGTGCCCTGTGGCGAATCCCGCAACGGTCTCCACCGCGGCTTGGTGTTCTCCTCGCGCAGGTACCGCGCCATCTCCGCCCGCTGCTTCCAGGTCAGCACGCCAAAGAGGTCGCCCAGCAGCTTCAACCCGTCCCGGGGCTTGGGCTTGAAGTTTGTCCCGGTCGCGTACTCCTGAATCAGTGTCTGGATCCGGCCTTCCTGGTCCGGCGACAGATCCAGCCTGCGGCTGATCTTTTTGAAGCGCTCGCGAGCCTGCGCCAACGCCGCGTCTGTCGGCCGGCGAATGTCCGCGAGCTTCTTCTCGCGCTCCAGCTTCGCGAGCAGCGCCTCGTCGGACGGAGCGTCCGTGTCCGTGCTCGACGTCATGGAGGACGACGCACGCGCGGGGCCTGGAAGGCCCCGCCCCCGGCCCGGCTCTGTCCGCCGCTGCTGCTCCAGCCAGGCCGCTCGGTATTCATCCACGATCGCGCGATACGCACGCCGCGCCCGCCCCGGCAGCGCTGCCTCGATGATCTCGTCCAGGGGCGTGGGATTCGCCCACGTCGGCCGCGTCACGCCGAAGCGTTGCAGAACGTCGTCTACCTTGTCATCCTCGCCGCTCGCGATTGCTTCCTGCAGCTCGAGCAGGATCGGGATCTTCGCCAAACCGCCGGACATCACCTCCCCGATCCGCAGCCGCAAGAGGCGGTCGATCGGATCACGCTCCGCGGGCGTGAGCTCCAACAGGTCGACCGCGGCGATCTCTTCACGATCGTCGAGCGCCGCGAGCATGCCGTCGGCACCGATGTGAACCAGCGAAAGGCGCCGATCCGTCGCGGCAACCTTCGGCCCCGCGAGCAACGCCGGCTCGTCGGAGTGCCACGCCGCGACGCCCGATCCTGCGAAGCCGATCAGTCCCAAAGCCGCCCCGATAATCGCCGCTCGCATCGCAAGCCTCCCTGGCGCGTGCCACATCGCCACCCACGTCTTGGTAACGCCGATCCCTGCCTTGCATTGCAGCTTGTCCAACGGTCAAAGGTCCGCCGCGGGCCGCTTAACGCGCGGTTTCCGCGGCCCCCGTCGCGGTCTCACCCATCTTCATCTCAAACAGATCCAGCGGCGGCAGCCCCGCCACCCGGCGCTCGTGCTCCAGAAGCCACCGCTTGCGCCACAGCTCGCCGCCGTACCCGCCCAACGTGCCGTCCGAGCTCACCACCCGATGACACGGGACGATGATCGCCAGCTTGTTCGCCCCGTTCGCCCCGCCCACCGCGCGAAACCCGTTCTCGCTCCCCACCCGCTTCGCCAGCTCCGCGTACGAGATCGCGTCGCCGAACTCGATGCGGCACAATTCGTGCCACACCCGCCGCTGGAACTCCGTCCCCTCCATATCCAGCGGCACCGCGAACCGCTTGAGCCGGCCGTGGAAGTACTCGTGCAGCTCACGCTCGGCGTGATCGAGCCACCGCGCCGCGTTGCCCGACGCCGTGCCCGCCGCGCTCACATCATCGGTTGGGGGGAAACGCACCGCCCGCAGTCCACCCTCGCTCGCGGCCACCACCAACTCCCCCAGCGGCGAAGCCACTACCCGCGTTGCGATGGAACCCCCGTTGGCCATGACTTCAGTGTACCGCGCGTGACAAGGTGCGTGGGCTCGTCGATCGATGCCGTGGGATTTGCCGAACGGGCGGCAGAGCGTTCTCGATGCGGGCCGCACGTGCCTCACCGGAAGGCGGGAAAAAGGGGGCCGGGAAGCGAGTCGATCGCAGCAAGGCGGCACCTGTCGTGCTCCAAAGCCGCCCAACCCGGCCCGACCCTATCGCCGCCCAAGGCTCGCCGCCGCTCCGACCCGTGTCCCGACGTGGGAATGAAAAAGGGCCCTCGCGGGCCCCTTGAAGAAAGAGCGAGATAGATCAATCACTTGGGGAACTTCGCCATCAGCTCGCTGATGCCGGTGTTCAGCTTGCCCAGCGCGTCGGTGAACTTGGTCTGCAGGCCCGAGAGGTCGCCGGTGCCGGCCTTGAGTTCGCTGACCATGGTCTGCAGCGAGGCGAACTGGGTCTTCACGCCGTCGACGCCGGACTGAAGGGTCGGCTTGATCGCGGCGGGCAGGCCGTCGAACTTGGTGACGAGCTCGTCGACCTTGGTCTTGGCGCCGGCGAGAGCAGACTCCGCACCCTCGACGATCTTCTGCTTCGCGGCATCGACCGCGGCGACGGCCTTCTCCTTCACGTCGCCCGCGGTCTTGGCCGCGGCGTCGGTGGCGGCCTTGGCCGCGTCCTGCATCTTTTGCTTCGTCGCGTCCGCGGTCTTCTCATCGCAGCCGACGAGGGTCGACGCGAGGGCCACACACATACCAGCGATCAGCATCCGTTTCATGAGTCACTCCTTCGTTGCGGCCGAGATTCAGCGGTCGTGCGACCCGGCCGCCGGTCGCCCCCCAAACGTTGCCTGTGGAACGTCTCACTGCTTCTTCGGGTTCGCTGCACCGGTCTTCCCGGGCTTGAGATCGATCACCACCGGGTAGTGGTCCGACGCGTAGCCCTCGGGGGGCGGAGTGGTCCGCCAGTCGGCTCCCTCGGGGCGGGCGGGCATGCCGAAAATGAACGGCGAATCGGCGACGAACTCCTCGCTCGCGTTCTTGTTGAGCAGGATCAGGTCGATGCGGCGCCCGGACTCGTGCGAGACGATGGCGGGGCTCCACTTGGCGGCCTTGGCGGCAAAGGAATCGATCAGGCCGCCCTCGAGGTACGCCTTGATCGGGGCATCGGTCACCTGCGCGTTGCAGTCGCCGAGAACGATGATGTTGGCGGCGGGGGTCTTGGCCTCGATCTCCTTCACGATCGCGAGCACGCCGTTGGCCTCGGCGAGGCGCCAGTACTCCGACCAGCGGCCGGACTTGTGGTGCACGGCGAGCAGCGTGAGCTCGTACGACTCGTCGTCGCCGCCGCCGAACGCCTTGCCGGGGATCTTGATGTCCGCACGCAGAGGCGAACGGCGGAACTTCATGTCGTTGCCGGCGAGCGGATTGGGGCGATTGCCCTCAAGCGCGGGCTGCTTGCCGCCGAGCGGGCGTGCGTCGTAGGCCTCGCTGTGAACGATCGGGAAGCGGCTGATGATGGCGTTGTCGATGCCGCGAGGGTCTTCGGACTCGATGAGCACCGCGTGGTCGTAGCCCATGTCGGCGAGGTACTTGACGATGAAGGCCTTCACCACGGGGAGCGACTCGACTTCTTCGAGAGCGACGATGTCGGCGTTGATGGCGCGGATGGCACCGGCGGCGGCCTCACGCTCGCCCTCGGGCTTCACCGCGGCGGCCTCGCCCTCGCTGTGCGTGCGGGTGGCAGGGTCGGAGTCAAAGAAGTTCATCAGGTTGTACGTCGCAACGCGGATGGTCCCGGGCGTGCGCGGCTTGGCGGCTTCGCCGAAGCGGATGAGGGAGGTGTCGGGCTTGGAGGCGGGCTTGGATGCGGTGGCTTGGGCGAACGTCTGCGTCGCCACGGCGAAGATGCAAGCAACAGGGATGAGCGTGCGTTTGAAGAACTGATGCATGAGTGACTCCACAACGAAGGTTCGCGGATGACGAACCACCACAAAGGGTACGAGCGTCGGGGCCGCAATATCGGATCGCCATTCCCCCGGGGTGCCGCCAGTCCGCGGCTGCTCTGAGCTGTGCGCCTGGTGCTTTCGAGAGCAATAGCTCCGGGCCGCATCAGTCGCGCCGTGCCGAGCCACGGCGGACTGATGGCACCATCAGAACACGCCATCGGGACGCGCCCCACTCCCATGGACCGGAGCGATCCACGCCGCCGCCGCGAATCCACTGATCGCCGCTCCCTCCATCGTCGCGGGCCAGCCCGTCTGGGTGTAGTCGCCAGCGAGGAACGGACCGCGGCCGTCGTGCCCGGCCGTCGCGGGGCGGAGATGATCGAAGCCGGGCGTGTACGCGAACGTGGCGCGGCGTTCTTTCACCGGGCGGGCGAGCTTGAGTTCGGCCCCCGCGGCGGCGGGGAAGCACGCCACGAGATCGGCGACGACGCGCTGAGCGATCGCGTCGGGGTCGAGGTCCATCCACGCGTCGGCGCCGCTGATGACGGCGTGCACGACCTTGCCCTCGCCGTCCTTGCGGAAGAGCCACTGCGTGTCGCGCTCCACCAGCACGGCGTGGGGTGTGGGGATCACCGGGCGATCGAAGAAGAGGTGGACGCCGAGAATCGGGCTGTGGCGCATCGCCGCCAGCGGCTGGAAACGCGTGTCGCGTGCGGCGAGCGAGGGATCGACGCTGTCGCGGGCTTTCTCGAACGGCAGCGCACAGACCACGGCGTCGGCGTGCAGCGTCTGGCCGTTGGCAAGAGTTGCGGAGCGGACGTCAAACCGCGCGACGGATTCACCCAAGACGACGCGGCCGCCCGCCGATTCGATCATGCCGGTCGCGGGCTTGTAGACCTCGCCCAGCGGCACCGTCATGATGCCGATGCGGATCGCTTCGGCGCCCTTCAAGAAGCCATCCTGAAAAACCTGCAATGCCGCCGCGGCACAGGCGTGCTCGGGCATCAGGTTGCAGGCGCTGACGATGATCGGGTCCCAGAAGCGGCGGCGCTCGCCGGGTTCCTGATCGAGTTCCTCGAGCAGCGACGCGAACGAGCGGTCGGCGTAGCGGGCGCGATCGAGGAACCGCATCTGCGCCAGCGCGGCACCGATGCGGGCTTTCTCCGCCCACGTCAGAAACTTCGCCATCGCGAACGAGGGCAGGCCGTGGGCGGGCGCTGGAAGCCACGACGGTTTCAGCACGCTGGTGCGCCCGCCCGCTTCGACCCAGTACTGCTCGTCGTCCCAGCGGATGAGGTGGTCGACGCCGAGCATGCGGCAGAGCCGGATGTAGTTGGTGCAGCAGCCCAGCGTCACGTGCTGGCAGTTGTCGAGCCAGAGTCCGGTCTTGGCGTCAAAGAAGGACGAGGCGCGCCCGCCGAGGCGGTCGCGGGATTCGATCAGCGTGACCCGCACGCCGCGCTGCGCGAGCGACAGGGCCGCGGCGATGCCCGCGATGCCGCCGCCGAGGACGAGGACATGCTCGACACGCCGCCCGCTCATGCGCGGCTCGCCTTGGGCTTGGAGCCCAGGAGCCGAGCGTGCCAGCCGCGGAGATAAGCGCCGCAGGCGATCAGCGACTTCGCCGCGGAGCTGAGACGCACCGGCGCGGAGCCGACGATGGCCCGCGGATTGGCCTCGATGCGGCGGAGCAGGCCCTCGTAGACGCGCGTCATGCCGTCGAGCACGCCGAAGCAGGCGGGATCGACCATCTCGGCGAGGACGGCGGAGGCTTCGAGGTTCTTCCGCGCGTGGGCGACGAGCTCAGCCACCACGGCGCGGCAGCGGACGTCATCGCGCCATTCGCGCAGGCCGTCGGCGACCAGGCCGCACTTGCTGAGAATCTCGGTGGGGACATAGACGCGGCGCGGCGAGCGGTCGAAGTCGGGGGCGAAGTCGCGGAGCACGTTGATGGTCTGCAGAGCCCGGCCGCGGGCTTTGGCGGGCTCGATCCAGGCGTCAGGCCGCACACCGTGTCGCACGCCCCAGACGCTCATGCACATCAGGCCCACGGTGCCGGCGACGCGGTAGCAGTAGTCGTCGAACTGCGTCATGGAGGTGAGCGCCACCCCCGCCGCCTCGCGGCGCATGCCCTCGATCAGGTCCTCGCACCACTGGGGCTTGATCCCAAAGTCGCGGAACGCCCAGCAGACACCGGGCCACAGCGTCGAGTCGTCGCCCGCGGGCACGTTGTTGAACGCGGCTTTGGTGTCGCGAGCCAGCCGCTCCAAACCCTTCAGGATCGCGGCCTCGCCCGGCGTCTCGTCCGCGATGTCGTCGGCGAGGCGGCTCCAGGCGTAGAGAGCGTACATCGCGCTCCGGCGCGGCTCGGGGGTCAGACGCAGAGCAAGGTAGAAGCTTCCCGCCCGCGTTCGCGTCACCTCGCGGCAGACCTCCAGCGAGCGACGCACCGGGCCGGGCAGGCTGGTCGTGCGAGCGGCACGCTCGGGGATGGACTGCTCCACGCGGGGCATGGAGAGACTGTACGGGGCGTCTCGAGTTCGATTCGGCTTGGACCCGGGCTCAGGCCATGCCGCCGACGGGTTTGGTCGGGAACGCGAAATCCCACGGACCGATCAGCGGGCGTTCCTTCGTCGCCGCCGCGGCCGGTTCGATGTTCGCGGCCGCCCTCGGGACCGGCGGCTCCGAGGCGAGAATCTCCCCCAGCTCACGGATCAACTGATCGATCTGCTCGGGCGTGTGCTCGGCGTTCACGGTGAGACGGAAGTAACGGTCGGTCGGCCCGCCCGGATACATGATCAGCGGCGCGAGGATGCCCCGTTCGAGCAGCCGGTTGTGCACCCGCTCCATCGCCAGGCCGTCGCCGAGGACAAACGTGAAGACCGGGGCCGGAGTCGGCGGCATCTCGATCGCCAGACGCGAAAGGCCTTTGCGCAGCCGATCCGCGTTCGCGCGCAGCCGCTGGAACCGCTGCGGCTCGCGATCGATGACCCGCAGCGATTCACGGGCACCCTCGATGATCGCCGGAGGGGCCGGGGTCGTGCCGCGGTAGACGCTGGCGACGTCCTGGGCCGCCTGCACGATCGACGACGGCCCCGCGATCGCGCCGCCGTAGCAGCCAAGGCCCTTGGCCAGGCTGGTGGTGATGATCACCCGGGAATCCAAGGGACGATCGGCGGCGGTGAGCCCGTGGTGATCCGCGGTGCCGCGACCCGAACGCCCGAGCACGCAGAAGCCGTGGCAGTCGTCGATCACCAGCAGCGAACGCGCCGACGGCAGCGCGTCAAAGAGCCCGCGCGCGGGCGCGACCGAGCCATCCGCGGCAAAGACGCCGTCGGTCAGGATCACCACGCCCTCGGATTCGTACTCCGCGGCCAGATGAGCGGCGGCCCGGACATCCAGGTGCGGGTAGGCGATCACACGCAGCCCCGCGGCGGCGACCGCGTGCGACACACTGCGGTGACTCTTCTCATCGGTGAGCGCGACGCGGTGGGTCCGGGCCAGCGCCTGCCCCAGCGCGAGATTCGCGGAGTAACCCTCGGGCGTGACAAGGCACTGCTCGGCTTGCAGGAACGCGGCGAGCTCGATCTCCAGCGCGTTGTGAGAGACGGAATTGCCGGTCGTCTCTCGCGACGCGGTGGTGCTCAGGCCGTAGTTCTGCAGCCCAGCCGAGACCGCGGCGAGCACGTCGGGGTGATGCGATAGCCCGAGGTAGTTGCACCCGCCGAAGGAGAGAATGGCCTTGCCGTCGAGACGGATGTGGGTGGCAACAGCGGCTTCAACAGGCAATCGGGGCACGGCGAACTCCTGACACCAAGGAGACAGGAAAGCAGACCGGAAATCTGTGGGATCTATCGACCAAGCGATCCGCAAAGGTGGAATGCCCGAAGCGATCCGTCAGCCGTTCGCCAGCGCCCGATCCAGACGGCCGGCGACAGCCGCCAGGCGAGCGTTTGCCGCCTCCGCGGAGAGATTCCCGCGGTGCATCAGCACCGCGACTTTGACACTCCCCCCGGCCCGATCCAGCAGCGCCAAAGACTCCGGCCGCGACAGCCCGGTGAGGGTGGCCACGATCCGCATCGCCCGATCGCGGAGCTTGTCGTTGGTGGCGCGAAGGTCCACCATGAGGTTCTCAAAGACCCGCCCGCTGCGGATCATCAGCGTTGTGGAGATGGTGTTGAGCGCGAGCTTGGTCGCGGTGCCCGCCTTCATGCGAGTGGAGCCGGTGATGACCTCCGGCCCGGTCTCGAGCACGATGAGATGGTCGGCGCCCGAGGGCTTGGGGATCGGCGAGCACGACAGCATGGCCGTAACCGGGCAAGCGGTGAGCGCCCGGGTGAACTCGAACGCGCCGAGCACATACGGGGTCGTGCCGCCCGCGGCGATGCCGATCACCGAGTCGTTCTTGGTGAGCCGGAGCGACTCAAGCTCCGCCCAGGCGCCTCTTGGGTCGTCTTCCTTGGACTCGGAGCTCTTGCGGAGCGCGCCGTCGCCGCCGGCGATGATGCCGACGACGCGGTCGGGCGTGACCTGGAACGTCGGCGGCGCCTCGGAGGCGTCGAGCACGCCCAGGCGACCGGAGGTGCCGGCCCCCAAGTAGACCAGCCTTCCCCCCGCAACAAAGCCCGACTCCGCCGCCTCGATGAAGGCGGTCAACGCGGGTCCGGCGCGATCCAGGGCATCAAGCACCGCCCGGTCCTCGGCCGCGATCAAGCGCACGCACTCACCGGCCGTCAGCTCGTGCAACCGCCCGGTCCGGGGGTTGCGCTGCTCGGTGAGGATGTGCGACCGATTGGGAGGGAGTGCGGACATCCGCCAACGGTACGCGCGACGCCGCGGGTGCCGCACCCAATGCTCTGCCGCCCCGACGCCGCTACCCTTGGCCTTCGCGCCGAATCGTCGGCTTTGCACCTTCTGGTTTTCCCACTTTCCGAGAGCACCAATGAACAACGTCGAGCGTGTTGTGATCTTCAGCGGCCTGGCGGCGGCGATCGCCCTGGGTCTGGGTTGGCGCGGCGTCGGCAGCCCGGCCATCGCCGGCTCGGCCACCATCATCGCCGACGGCGCAAAGATCGGCACCGTCGATGTCCTCGCCGTCGTCGAGCGCCTCGCCAGCAGCGACCGCTACACCCCCGCGCGCGAGCAGAAGGCCAAGTCGCTCGCCGCCCCGATCGAGCAGATCAACAAGGAGCTCGACACGCTCCGCCAGGAGATCACCGCGATCCCCGACTTCCAGAACAACGCCGAGGCCCAGCCCAAGATCCAGCAGTTCCAGCAGAAGTCGCAGAACCTCGAAACGCTCCGCCAGACCGCCCAGAACGAGCTCGAGTCGTTCAACGTCGCCCAGCTCCAAGAGGCGTACAAGATCGCCATCGACACCACCAACGCCCTCGCCGCCGCCCGTGGCTACACCCACGTCTTCTCGACCAAGCCCTCCGAGGCGAAGATGACCAGCACAAACGTCAACGGCGTGCTGCAGGAGATGCTCGCCCGCCCGGTCGTCCGCACCAACTCCGCCGACGACCTGACCGACGCGGTCATCAAGGAACTCAAGCTCGAGAACGTCAAGCCGCTGTCGGGTCAGCCGGCTCCTGCTCCCGCCCCGGCTCCGGCGTCAGCTCCGGCCTCTGCTCCGGCTCCCGCGGACAAGAAGTGAGTCTCGCTTCCCAGTTTGCATTCCAAGGCCCCGCTTCGGCGGGGCCTTCTTTTGTCGTGCATGAGGGTGGATCATCGCCGGGTCTCGAGCGGCGGCGACCTCCCGCTTCCGCGGGAGGCTCTACGGAGACATGGCTCGCCGCTGGGTGGCGGTCTGCAGCGCCTCGTCGAGCAGCTCGAGGAGAATGGGCACAAAGGCCTCGCGAGCCTGGGCGAACGACGGCGCGCTCGCGCCGAGTTCCTTCTGCAAGCTCGTCACCGGCCTCCCGACCAGGCCGCAGGGCACGATCAGATTGAAGTGATCCAGATTGGTCGCGACGTTCAGGGCCAGGCCGTGCATCGAGACCCAGCGCCGGACCCGCACACCCATGGCGGCGATCTTGGCCACGGGACTGCCTTCCCTCACCGTCCACACGCCTGTCGCGGTGGGATCTCGCATCGTCTCGACACCAAAGTGAGCGCAGGTGCGGAGGACGGACTCTTCGAGCAACCGCATGTAGTCGTGCAGGCCCAAGTTGAGAACATTGAGGTCAAGGATCGGATACGCGACGAGCTGCCCCGGCCCGTGATAGGTAATGTCGCCGCCTCGATCGGTACGAGCGACCGCCACGCCGTGACGCTCCAGGAGCGCGGGCGTCGCCAGCAGATTCGCCTCGGCCCCGGCCCGGTTGGAGATCGTGATCACCGGGTCGTGCTCGACCAGCAGGATCTCGCCGATGGACGCCGCCCCGTGTTCGCGGCCGGCAATCACCCGCTGGTGAGTCTCGCCCTGCAGGGCGAAAGCTCGGTCGTACGCCATGCGGCCCAGGTCGGTGATGGGAATCGATGCGTTCACAATCAATTGAAGGTCCCGACCCGCTCGGACGCGTCCCCCATTCACGGGGGCGTCGCACGTGCCCGGGCGCCGGCTTCCGGTCACGCCCAGCACCCGCCGGCATCGCATCCGGGCGATTCCGAATCTATCATTTTCCATGAGCCACGCGGCAACCATCGACCCGACGGCGATCGTCGGAAAAGAGGTCAAACTCGGCAGCAACGTCGAGATCGGCCCGTGGTGCGTCCTCAAGGGCGACATCACCCTCGGCGACAACGTCAAACTGATCTCCAACGTCCAGATGCAGGGCCCGCTCAAGATCGGCGAGGGCTGCGCGTTCTACCCCTACGCGTGCATCGGGTTCGAGCCGCAGGATTTCAAGTTCAAGCCCGGCTCCCCCACTCCCGGGGTCGAGATCGGGAGCCACTGCACCTTCCGCGAGAACGTCACCATCCATGCCGCGACTCACGCGACCATCCCGACTCGCATCGGAAACAACTGCTACTTCATGGTGCAGAGCCACGCCGGGCACGACTGCCAGGTCGGTAACAACGTCACCATGGTCAACGGCGCGGTGCTCGGCGGCCACTGCGAGATCTCCGACTTCGTCACTATCGGCGGCCTCGCCGCGATCCATCAGTTCCTCCGCATCGGCCGCTTCTCCTTCGTGTCGGGTTACTCGGGCATGACGGCCGACATCCCGCCCTTCTGCATGGCCTACGGGCGCAACCCGCTGATGGGCATCAACCAGGTCGGCCTCCGCCGCAACAAGTTCGCTCGCGAGCACATCCAGAAGCTGCGCACCGTGTTCCGTCTCGCCCTGCAGCGCCCCGTGCCCCGCCCCGACGCGATCGCGATCTGCGAGAGCCACGCCGCCGAATGCCCTCCGGCCCAGGAGATCGCCGACTTCCTCAAGAACGCCAAGCGTCCCATCGCCGGCGGCGCCCTCCGCCCGCCGCGGGAGATCACCGCGTTCCTCCAGTCCGTCCGCCGCGGCGAGCCGGTCTGGGCCAGCGGCGAAGAAGAAGAGTCTTCGATGCACTAGCCTTGGTGCCACTGGCTGTCCCCTCGCGGGCGATCCAGCCGCCGATCGAAAGGACCGACTCCGTGCCGCAACCCGGATTGATCGAACATCCGGGAAGCGAACCCGCGCCGGGCCTGCGCCTCTGTGTGCTAGGCAGCGGGTCCAGCGGCAACTGCTCCGCGCTGCTCACCGAGACCGCCGCGGGGCGCGAGCTCTGGCTGATCGACTGCGGGCTCTCGCTGCGTCGCATCCGCCGCTCGTTGACCGAGCTGGGTGTCGGCGATCTCACTCCCCGCGGCATCCTCATCACCCACCTCGACGACGACCACATCGGCTCGCTCTCGCTCGAAGCGCTCAAGGACATCCCGGTCTTCCTGCACCGCAGACACCTGCGCCGGGCCGAGCGCGAGGGCCGCCTCTTCCGCCGCACCGAGGTCTTCGACGATCAGATCGCGCTGGGCTTGGGGCTCACGCTCCACACGCACCTCGCCGAGCACGACGCCCAGGGCTCGGCGACCATGCGCTTCAGCCTTGAGCACGCCGACCACGTGAGCGAGCTGGGCTACGCGACCGACGTCGGCCGCATGACGCCGGAACTGATCGACCACCTCACCGCAGTCGACGTGCTGGCGATCGAGAGCAACTACTGCCCGACGCTGCAGCTCGAGTCCAACCGCCCCGAGCAACTCAAGCGCCGAATCATGGGCGGCAAGGGCCATCTCTCCAACGACCAGTGCGTGCGTGCGGTCCGCGCGATCGCCCCGAAGCGTCACGTCGTGCTGCTGCATCTCTCACGCCAGTGCAACACCCCCGACCGGGCCGAGGCCGGGCACGCCGGGAGCAGCTACACGCTCACCGTGAGCCGCCACGACGAGTCCACCGGCTGGATCCCGGCCCCGCTGCGTCCCGGCACGCCCCGCGGACACGTGCAAGCCACGCTGTTCCCCGTCTAAACACATCGGTGCCGCCCACGAGTGTGCACGCGTCACGGCGCATAAACTAGCCGCTGTCGTTCTCCCTGTTCGAATCCTCAACGTCGAGTGCACGCATGCCCCCAGCCAAGAAGAAGTCCAAAGCCCCCGCCAAGAAGTTCGCCGCCAAGCCCGTGAAGAAGGGGGCCGCCAAAGCCGCTTCGAAGTCGCCAGCGAAGTTCAAGAGCACCCCTAAGAACTCGCCAAGGAGCGCGCCCAAGTCCGCCCCCCGCTCGACGAAGAAGCGCGCGGCCAAGACGACCGCGCCGGTCGCCGCCAGCCCCGCTCCCAAGCCCGCGCCCAAGCCCGCGCCCAAGCCCGCACCGAAACCCAAGGTCCACGTCCCGGCGTCCCAGGCCGAGTCCTTCGCGATCGAAGCCGCACGCCTGCTCCACGACGACAAGTGCACCGACATCGTGCTGCTCGACGTCCGCGGCCGCAACCCCATGACCGACTACCTCGTCATCGGCTCGGGCACCTCCGACCGCCAGATGCGCTCGACCCTCCACGATGTCGAAGAGGTCGGCGCCAAGATCGGTTACTCGGCCGTCCGCTCCACCAGCGACGACCGCGCCACCTGGCTGCTGGCCGATTTCATGAACGTGATCGTTCATCTCTTTGAGCCCAACACCCGGGCCCACTACGACATCGAGATGATGTGGGGCGACGCGCCCCGCATCCCGTGGGAGCGCCCCGGCAGCCCCGCCCGCGACCGCGCCGGCCTGAACACCGTCGAGGCCTAAACGACTCGATGCCTCGATGCCGCTTGCCTCGATGCCTTCTTCTCCATCGACACCGCATCCACGAGCATGACCGACGCCGACGCGAACATCGATCCGGTTCCCTCGACCGCCTCGGCGCAGACGCGAACGGTCCGCGTCGATCTCGGCGAGCGCTCGTACGTGGTCGCTGTCGGCTCCGAGCTTCTCGAATTCGCCGGCATGCTGGTCCGCGAGCGGCTCGGCACCAAGCCTCGCCGCGCGTTCGTGGTGGTTGATTCGGGCGTCTCCGCCGCGGATCGGCAGCGTCTGCTCGCCGGGTTTGCGTCGGTCTCGCTCGACGCCACCGTGCACGAACTACGAGCCACCGAGCACGACAAGAGCCTCGCGACGATCCAGAAGCTCTGCGAATCGATGACCAAGGCCCGTGTCGAACGCACCGATGTCGTGATCGCTCTCGGTGGCGGGATCGTTGGAGACGTCGCCGGCTTCGCCGCCTCGGCCTACCGCCGCGGCGTCGCGGTCGTCCAGTGCCCCACCACGCTCCTGTCGATGGTCGACGCCTCCGTCGGCGGCAAGACCGGCGTCAACCTTGAGCTCTCCGGCACGCTCAAGAAGAACATGGTCGGCGCGTTCCACCAGCCCATCGGCGTGCTCGCGGACCTCGCCACGCTCGCCACACTCGACGACCGCACCTTCCGCGCCGGCCTCGCCGAATGCGTGAAGCACGCGATGCTCAGCGCCGAGTTCGGCGACCCGGACCTGATGGCGTGGACGCAGACCGCCGCGGGCGCGCTCGCCGCCCGCGAAACCGCCGCCCTGTGCGAACTGATCGCCCGCAACGTCGCCATCAAGGCCCGCGTCGTTGCCGGAGATGAACGCGAAGAAGCCGAAGGCACAACCGGCCGCGCGCTGCTCAACCTCGGCCACACCTTCGGCCACGCCATCGAGGCGCTGCCCGACGCCCGCGGCATGCGTGCCGACGGAACCGAGCTGCCCGGCGCGATCCACCACGGCGAAGCCGTCGCCCTCGGCCTCCGCGCCGCCTGCGCGCTCGGCGAATCTCTCGGGCTCGACCGCGGCTACGCCAACAGCGTCCTCGCCCTGCTCGATCAACTCGCTCTGCCCCGCGCCGCCAAGGGCCTGCCCGCCACCGACGAGATCCTCGCCCGCATGGCCGACGACAAGAAGAGCGTCTCGGGCGTGCTCCGCCTCATCGTGCCCGCCGCCCCGGGCCGCAGCGTGATCCGCTCTGACATCCCCGCCCCCGCGGTGCGCTCGGCGATCGAATCCATCCGGTCGGTGTGAGCGTCTGAATTCCGCTGCTTCCAAGACGCCGAGGCTGAGGAGGCTCTGCGACGAAGCCTCGGGTCGGCCGCAGCCCCACCCATCCGACCCTTCACCAACGAGCCATCGCGTCGCCTGTTGTCCATTCGAGACGTCCTCGACCGCTCGCCCGCCTCGGCCCCCACGTCCGAACGGCGTGAATTTGCCCTCCCCGACGAACACCGTCCGTTTCAAGCCCGAGCGCAAGCTCGGCCGATACAGCAGCGGCTGATGGGTCGCACGGGATCGCTCGGCAGAGGTCGCCGCAGGGTTCGTGCGGCTCGGACTCCGCCGCGGAAAGGCACGGGTTCTCCGTGTCCCCCGCCGACGCCAAGGAGTGGCACGTGCGGATTATCACGATCGTCAATCAAAAGGGCGGCTGTGGGAAGACCACCACCGCCGTCAATCTCTCGGCCGCTCTCGCTCGCGGTGGGCTTCGCACGCTGCTCGTCGACCTCGACCCGCAGTCGCACTGCGCCGTCGGTCTGGGCGTGCCCGAGTCCAAGATCGACTTGGACATCAGCGATGTCCTTGTCATGCCCTCGTCGCGCCCCATCGACACCACCCGCCTGCTCTGGCGCGTCGGCCGAAACTTCGACCTGGCCCCCAGCCGCATGAAGCTCGCCGGTCTCGAAGCGACCCGCGGCGGCCTCGCCGACAAGCCCGACAAGGAACGCCGACTCGCTCAGGTCCTCGACCGGCTCAAGAACGACTACGACGTCGCGCTGGTGGACTGTTCCCCCGCGATCGGCCTGCTCACCTTCAACGCCCTCGCCGCCGCCCACACCGTCGTGATCCCGGTCGAGACCGGCTTCTTCGCCCTCCAGGGTGCGACCCGCCAGCTCACCACCGTGAAGGCCCTGGCCAAGAAGCTCAACGTCGAGATCCCGATCGTGTTCGTGCCCACGCTGCACGACGAGGCCAGCACAGTCTCCCACGACCTGCTCGGCGAGCTCCGCCGCCGCTTCGGCCATCAGGTCGCGCCCATCGTCATCCGCCGCGACGCCAAGCTGCGGGAGGCCGCCAGCTTCGGCCAGCCCGCCATCGACCACGCCCCCGACGCCCCGGGCTCGAAGGACTACATCGACCTCTCCCGCTGGATCGGCGTGCGTCTGGGCCTCAAGCTCTCGACCATCTCCACCGTCGCCGAGCCGAATTGGCAGCAGTCCCTGCTCCCCGTCGAGCTCAAGCCCGAGATCGACACACCCAAGCCCAACACCCCCGCATCGATCGACTCCGGCGTGACCGAGCCCCGGTCCACCACCTTCGACGTCGCCTCCGCGACCATCGAGGAGGTCGTTCAATCCGCCGCGATCCCCGCCGACTCGACCCCCGGCACGGGCGTCGCAACTCCCCTCGCGGCCTCCGCAGCCACCTCGCCCGCGTTCCGGCCCTTGGCCACCACCTCACCGGTCGATGTCTCGGCGATCCGCGAAGCCCTGCTGGCCTCGACCCGTTCCTCTCCGCAAACCGCGACCGCTCCCGCGACCACGGCCACCATCGCCGCCCCCGACGAAACCCGGCCCACCAGTCGAGCCGCCGAGCTCGTCTATCGCGCCCAAAAGCTCCTGCGCCGCGTCGCCGGCGAATCGACCGAGTCCGAGGCGATCTCGACCACCCCGCTGCGGCTCGAGCAGCCGGTGAACGAGCCCAAGCCCGTCCGCGCCGAGCCCGATCGCCGAATCCTCGGCGTCCGCGTCACCGCCCAGGGTGTGCTCTTCGTGCAGCCCGCCTCGCTGGGTCAGACGGTGAGCATCGCCGGCTCGTTCAACAACTGGTCCACCACCGCTCATCAGATGCACCTCAACCCCGAGCTGGGCGTCTTTGAGCTCTGCGTCCAGATCGCTCCCGGCACGCACCAGTACCGGCTCGTGGTCGACGGCGCCTGGACCGCCGATCCGCACAACGCCGCCGCCGAGGTCAACCCCTTCGGCGAACTCAACAGCGTCGTCACCGTCCAGGGCATCGGCAGCCGTCGCATGGACGACGTCCTTGAGAGCCGCTCGCTCTCGATCAACTCCCTCTTCAAGCAGGGCGCCGCGTAAGCACCGCACCATCCGTTCGACTTCCGCCCGACGCATCCTCGAAAGGTCTTTGTGGACGATCACAGCAACAACCCGCCCGGCCATCCACCCGGACACTCGCCGAGCGATCACGCGGGAGACGCCTCGTTCGTCTTCCATCGCGCCCTGCACGAAGACTCGCCCGTCGCCGACGAAGGCGGCCCCGTCAGCCGCGGTTCTCGTCTGCCTCGCAACCACCGCGACGACCTCGCCGCAGCCTTTCCCTTCGAAGACGCCGACGTGCTGGCGGATCTCTTCTTGGACGGCAGCGACACCACCGTCGCCCGTATCGGCCCCGGCGGGCTCCAGGCTCCCCGCGCCGCCGCCCCCATCATCGAATCCAAGCCCGCCGCCCCGGCCAAGCCGAACGCCGCTCAGGCAAAGTCTCTGAAGCCCGCGAAGGCGGCCGCCGCCAAGGCCGAATCCGCCAAGCCCGAGCCGATGGTCGGCGCCAACGCCGCCGGCACGTTCATCGAGTCGCTGATCGTCGGCCACCTGCCCGTGCTCGGCTCGGCGTGGGTGATGCAGTACGCCAAGCACCGGGCCCAGACCGCGGCCAAGCCCGTCGTACTCCTCCGCGTCTCGGGTGCCGACGTCTCGGTCGATGTCGCCTTCCCGCCCGCCTCGCTCCCGCCCAACATGGGCCCCATGCCCAGCGTCGCCGACGCGATCCGGCACCTCAAGAGCGTGAGCGATCAGTGGATCGTCCGCATCGACGAGGCCGCCGAAGGCATGGACGCGGCGGAACTCATGCGATGCCTGCGCGCCTCGGACTGCGCCAGCGTGCTGACCGGAGCCGACGAGGCCGCCGTCGTCGCGTGCTACCGCGTGATCAAGACCCTGGGTGCCGACATCCCGCCGCTGCACGTCGTCGTGATGGGCAGCTCCACCGACGCCGCGGGCGACGCCGCCAAGAAGCTCTCCAAGGCCGCCGAGAAGTTCCTGGGCAAGTCCGTCAGCAGCGAGTCCTGCTCCGCCAAGATCACGCCCGGCTCGACCGCCAACGTCTACCGCGGGCGCCCCAATCTCTCGCACGATCGCCTGATCGAGCTCGTGCGCGAATCGGTCGCGACCCGACTCCCGCCCGCATCCGCGGTGAACGGCGTGGGTGCCCTGCCCGAGCCGCCCGCTCCGGATCACCAGCCCGACCCCTGCGCCGCCGAGGCGCCGGAGTCGAAAGAGACCGGGACGTTCGCCGCACCCGTCCCGGATGCGTTCCCTCCCGCGGCCGTCGTCCCGACGCCAATCGCACCCCCGCCCGCACCACCTCCGGTGGCTGCGCCACGCAGCGCGCCGACCGCTGTCGTCTCGACCGCGGCTCCGCACGCCGCCGCGTCCACGGCCAACTCCGAGCCTTCGCCGCTCGCGCCCACCACCTCGCTCGCTCGCCACCTGCCCTCGCTCGAGCCGCTCGAAGCACGCTGCCCCTACGCCCCCGAGGTCGAGCTCGCCGTCGATCCCTCCGGGCGGCTGCACCTCATCGCCCGCTCCCACGCCGACGCGACCGACCCCAACGCGGCCTTCTCCAAGCTCGCCGTCGCCCGCACCTGGGCCCTCGCCCACGCCGCCTTGCTCGAGCGGGCCTTCCGCCAGGCCAAGCCGCTCGCCTTCGCCCCCGAGCAGCACCTGCTCACCGACGCCCCCAAACGCGTCCGCCCCCTCCTCGACACCGACGTGCGCCTGCACCTGCTCACCGCCCCCGCCGGCACCGCAGAAACCGGTCCGGGCTGGGTGTGCGTTGAGTTGAACTGAAGAAGCAAGCACGGCACCGTCTCGCGTCGCCACGACTTCGGTGAGCGCTCACTTCGGCGAACAGCCTCATCGCCGGTCTCCCCGTGAGCACGCGTCCTCGACTTCCAGATTGGTCCACGACACGTTCTCCCCCTGGCTTCCGCCCGGCAGGGCGCACGACCGTTGCCGGCAGATTCATCTGCCGGTCGAGGATCCCGACCCTCACTTTCTGCCTTGTGCTTTCCGCCCCGGCGACGGGCGGACGAGTCCCGCATCGTGCGCGAACGCACGAAAAAGCCCCGCATCGTGCGGGGCTTCGTGGTGATTGCTCTATGCGGCTCTCTCGCGGACCTCGCTTACTGCCCTCGCTTACTGCCCGATGATCCGATCGATCTTGCCGCGGACCGCCGAGTTGCCCTGGTTGGCCAATTGATCTCGCATCTTGCGGAGGCTGGTCTGGACGCTGGCGTCGATGAGCTGATCGCCGATGCGGAACTTCACGCCGCCGATCATGGTCGCGTCGGTGTACGTGTGCACCACGACTTCCTTGCCCAGAGCGTTCCCGAGCCGCTCGCGAACGGCACCGACGCTGCTCTGCTCCAGAGGGGCGGCGGTGATCACATCCACCTCGACGCGACCGAACTGCTGCTGCACGACCTGGTCGTACGCCGCGGCGATCGGGATGAGGTGAGCGAGCCGGGCCTTGTCATTGAGAACCAGCAGGAAGCGCCGCAGCAGATCGTCGACGCGGCCCTCAAGGGCCTTGTGCAACGCCGCACCACGCTGGGCCGCGGGGATCACCCGCGAGGCCAGGAACTCGTTGAGAGCCTTGTCCTGACGGGTCAGTTCAAGGAAGTCCTCGAGCTGGCCCTGGATGGCCTCGACCTTCTGGCGGCCGCCCTCGGCAAAGGCCTCGTGGTAGAGGCTCTTGGCGTAGACGTTGGCGAGAGCATCGGGCTTGGCTTGGGTGAGGGGCATAAGAAAAGCTCAAATCGCAAAGGGCCAAAGGGCAAATCAAGGCACTCAGGAACGCGTCCGCTCTGATTTCGAAGCCCTAGGACCTCAGTCCTAAGACCTCATCCCTTCCTCAGTTCCGCATCGACTGCAGCTGGCCGAGGCTCTCCTCGACGAGACGCTGCTGGTCCTGAGCATTGATCTCACGCTTGAGGATCTTGCCAGCGACCATGGTCGCCAGGTTCGTCGCGTCGGCGTACAGCTCGGACACCGCGGCACGCTTGGCCTGGTCAATCTCCTTCATCGCACGCTCACGCATCGCGTTGAGCTCGATCTCGCTCTTGGCCTTCAGGTCGGCGGCGAGCTGGTTCTGCTGGGCCTTGGTCGCCTCGATCATCTTGGCGGCCTCGGCGCGGGCCTGGGCCAGCGACTTCTGGTACTCCTCCAGCGCGTCCTTGGCCTGCTTGCGGGCCTGCTCGGCCGCCTCGATCTCGCTCTTGATCTTGTTCGCCCGGTCGTCGAGGCCCTGGCTGATCTTGGGCCACACGACCGTACCGAGGAAGGCGGCCGTGATCGCGAAGACGATGAGGGCCGTGACACCCGTCGCGAAGCCCTGCTTCACGGTCGGGATGGCGCCGACCGCCTCTTCCGAGGCAAGGGCCAAGGTCGGGAGCATCACCAGCGCGGTGCCGGCGGCGAGCAGAAGGCGGTTCATGCGAAGAGCGAGCATGCGAATCACTCCTGAAGATTCCGAGTCACGATAGAAAGCAAGCCCCGACGCGCCCTGTTCGGACGCGGCGGAGGGTTGTTCGAGACTTAGGCGGCGAGGAAGCCGGCGGCGACGGCGAACAGCGTCGCACCTTCGATGAACACCGCCAGAATGATGCCGGCGGTCTGGATCTTGCCGGCGATCTCGGGCTGGCGAGCCATCGACTCGGTCGCGCCCTTGCCGATCAGACCGATGCCGATACCGGCGCCCAGGATGGCGACGCCGCCACCCAGAACGGCCAGACCCTTGCCCAGCGACGCGCCCGCGGCAACAGCGCCTGCGGCGCCAGCGACGGGCTCGGCGAGGGCCGGGGTGGAGGCGAGAGCGAGAGCGGACAGAGCCGCGGCCTTGATGATGAAGCTCTTCATTCGATACATCCCTTCAAAACACTCGCGAGTTCTCTACACCGCCCAGCGTCGCCGCCGAACGGGATGGGACCGTCTGCACGCATTCCGACGCGGCTAGTGGGCCGCGGCGTGCTCGTGTCCCTTGGCATGGCCGTGCTCGTGATCATGGCCGTGCTCGTGATCGTGATCATGGTGATCCATGAGCGCGATAAAGACTGTGGTGAGGAACATGAAGACAAACGCCTGCATCGTCGCGACGAACAGCTCGAGCAGCATGATGCCAAAGCCGCCGACCACCGAGATGAGCGTCACCGGACCCTGGATCAGGAAGCCCTTGCCCACCACCATGCCCGCGAACGAGAACAGCGTGGCGAGCAGGATGTGCCCGGCCGTCATGTTCGCGAACAGACGCATCGCCAGGGCGAAGGGCTTGATGACGAGCTGGCTGGCCAGCTCCAGGAAGAAGATCAGGATCGAGGCCGGGAACGGAGCGCCCGCGGTCATGTGCCCGAAGTAGCCGCCGATGCCCAGCCGCTTGATCGCCTGCAGGTTGAAGAAGATACAGGCCACGATCGCGAGGACTGCGGTCACCCAGATGTTCTGGGTCGCCGTGCCGCCGATCGGGGTCGCGTGCGCGTCCTTCCAGTTGCTGTTGACGAGGTGCGCCAGGTCCAGGATCGGAACCAGGCCCAAGAGGTTGTTCACCCAGATGAAGAAGAAGATCGTCCACAGGAACGGCATGAGCTTGTTGGTGCGATCGCCCAGGAGCGGACGAACGACCTCTTCACGCAGGTAGTGGCACACCACCTCGATCATGTGGGCGAACTTGTTGCCCGTCACATAGCGGTCCGTGCCCTGGCTCTCCGGGCCCGTGCTCACCCGCGACGCGACCCACGGGCCGACGACCATCAGGATCAGCATGCTCAGCACCAGGTTGCCCTGGTTGCCGGACCACAGCCACCAGCCGTCGTCGTTCTTGATGAAGGTGTGGTTGTAGACGTGATCCGCCGGGCTCGCCGCTGCGAGCAGGTAGGTGGCGGGCGTCAGGCAATCGTGCAAGGTCGCCAGAACGGACATCACGACACACTCCGAAGCGCGGCATGAGCACGCTCGCGCTTGTTGAGAAGGATCACGGCAACAGCGGCCTCAGCGATCATCAGGATCGCCGTGCCGCTCAGAACACCAAACACCACACCCCGCCGGTCGAACCCGGCCACTTCGATCAGCACCAGCATCGCCCCAAGCGCCAGCATCGTCCGCACGCCCGACACCGCCAGCACCGCCATGCCCCAGTACTCGTGCGGGATCAGCGGCGGTCCGATCAGCGTCAAGAGCGACACAAGCCCTGCCAGCACCACGAACCCGCCCACCATCGTCGCCACGTCCGTGCCAGCACCCACACCCATCACCGCGCCCACCGCCGCCAACAGCGCCACCAGCGTCGCGATCAGCATCGTGATCGAGAACACTCCGCGGGAAATAGGCTCTCGGATAGCGGCGTTCATGACAACGGAGGGTGACAACGGTCGCGACAGAACGAGCAGCGGCGTCAACACATCCCCCGTCGGGTGTCGGGCACAACATCCAAGATCGGAGCACCGAACAAAGCCCCGTTCTCATCGCTGCGGCCGCGGCCCTTGGAGGGGCGGGATGTTAGGTCGGGCCCAACCGCAGGGCGAGTGCCCCGAACGAAAACCCGGCCCGGAAAACGCCTCTTCGAGCCCGCCCCGTCACCCGCGCGAACCAGGCTTCCCACCGGCTTTCGACTCGGCCTCATCACGGGCCGTCCGCTGCAGCAGCCGCACCGTGCCATAGGCGAACCCGATACCCAGGCCAATCAAGAGCCCGCGATTCGTCCAGCCCATCCACCAGTCGAATCCCCAACCCAGCAACGCACCCGCCGCCGCCGTCGCGAGGAAGTCCACCCCGATCGCCAAGGCCTTCATCAGATCCCCAAGTCCACCAAGATCCGACCGCGGCTTGCGATCCAAAGAGGGGTGGCGAACCGGCTGCTGCAACAGCTCAGGGATCCGCAAGCTCGGGTCATTCTCCGGCGTCCGCGGGTGGAACAGCGGGTCCGGCTGTTGGTCGGACTGCGGGGAGGCATCGGGATCTCGGGCATCGGCCATCAGGCTCTCCGATCAGTGCAACACCCGCATCGCCGCGGCCCGTGCCGCCATGATCGCTTCCTTGATCTTGCTCGCGTCGGTCCCGCCGCCCTGAGCATTGTCCGGCTTGCCGCCACCCTTGCCCCCCACCACCGCGGCGGCCTCGCGCAGCCAATCGCCCGCCTTCAGCCCCTTCTGGATCAGGGCATCCGGCACGCTCGCGTTGATCGACACCTTCGACGTCGGGTGATCGACGCTGAAGATCATGATCGCCGAGCGCGGGTTCGCCTCGCGCACCACCGCCACCGCGGCGTTGAGCGCGTTGCGATCATCGCCAGCCTCGATCGAGCCCACAATCACGTTCTGGTTCGCCATCTGCGCCGACTCGGCGAGCACCTTCGCCTCCCGCACCGCCTCGGCCATCCGCCCGGCCGACGCAACCTTCGCCGCGTCCTTGGCCCGGTCCTGCAGCTTCACGATCATCGCCCGAAGCGCGGCCTTCCGCGACGCCGGCATCACGCCGTCGTCGAGCAGCTTCAGCAAGCCCGGCACCTCGTTCGACAGCCGATCATCCGGCAAGAGCCCGATCGACTTGATCCTCGCCTCCGCCGAATCCGCGGCGTGGATCGCCTCCTCCGCCTTCTTGCCCGACAGCGCCGTCACACGCCGCACACCCTTGGCAACAGCCTCTTCGCTCACGATCGCGAACGCGCCGATCTCGCTCGTGCTCGCCACATGCGTGCCGCCGCAGAACTCGATCGAGATCTCGCGCCAGCCAGGATTGCCCGCGGATTCCAGCAGGTCCGGCACCGGCTGCCCGATCGAGACCACCCGCACCGGGTCCGGGTACGTCTCGCCGAACACAGCGCGCAGGCCGCTGATCTGTTTCGCCGCCGTCAGCGGCGCAGGCTGTGCGTACACCGTGAGATTCTGCTTGATCTGCTCGCGCACGATCGCCTCGGCCGAGCCGAGTTCTTCCGGCGCCACCGGCTGATTGTGCGAGAAGTCGAAGCGGAACCGATCCTGCGCGACGTGCGAGCCCTTCTGATCGACGCCGTCTCCAAGCAGCTTCCGCAGCGCGAAGTTCACCAGGTGCGTCGAGGTGTGGTTGGACGCCGTGCCATGACGCCGTGATTTCTCAACATGCAGCGCCACCGTGTCGCCCACGCGGATCTCGCCGTGGGTCACGACACCGACGTGCAGCACGTACCCGCCGTAGGTCGCGACCGACTCCACCCGGAAGCGTCCGCCGTCGTGCTTGTCGCTGGCCGAGGTCTTGGTCTCGCCGATGACCTCGATCTCGCCCGCGTCGCACTCCTGCCCGCCCATCGTCGCATAGAAGCACGTCTTGTCGAGGATCACGCCCACCTGCGTCTTGTGGTTGAAGACCGGCTTGGACGACTCATCAAGCGACGAGCCATTCCAGATCGCCTTCACATGCGCCTTGATCATCGTGTGATCGAACTTGTGCGAGTCGTCGGTCGGCGCGATCCCCAGCCGCATCACCCGCGCGACGCCGTCGCCGTCGAGCGTGATCTGCTTCTCGCCTTCCTTCTGCCCCGCCGAGCGGCTCAGTTCCGCCGCCTTCTTCTGCTCGGCCTCGAAGCCCCCGACATCCACCGCGATCCCGATCTCCTCGGCCATCAGCGTGGTCAGGTCGATCGGGAAGCCGTAGGTGTCATAGAGCTTGAACGCATCCGCACCCGAGATCGTCGGCTTCTTCGGACACTTGGTCTGCACAAAGTGCCGCAGGATCGAGAACCGGTCCGGCCCCGTCGCCGCCGCGTGGCGGATCGCCGCGAATCCGGTCGTGTCGACCGCCCCCTCCGTCGCACCGACGGTCGTCCCGATCGTGTCGAGCGCCGTCTTGTAGAACAGCGTCATCCCGCGATCGAGCGTGCGCCCGAACGACTCTTCCTCTTCGAGGATGATCTTCTCGACCTTCTTGGGGTCGCGGCGAAGTTCCGGGAACGCATCGCCCATGTGCTCCACGATCACCGGCACCAGCCCGGCGAAGAACCCGGGCTTCGCACCAAGCATCTGCCGCCCGTACCGAACAGCACGACGCAGAATCCGCCGCAGCACATACCCGCGCCCGACATTGCTCGGCACCGCCCCGTCGGTGATCGCAAACGTCAGACAGCGGATGTGGTCCGCGATCACGCGGTACGCCGTATCGATGTTGCCCTCGTCCGCATCACCCAGCTTGCCGCGGTACTCGCGCGCGCCCGTGGCCCGCTCGATGGCGACAAAGATCGGCGCGAACACGTCCGTGTCGTAGTTGCTGCGGACGTTCTGCAGCACGCTCACCAGCCGCTCCAGGCCCATACCCGTATCGACGTGCTTCGCCGGCAGCGGCCGCAGCCCGCCGCCCTCCATCCGCTCGTACTGAATAAAGACGTTGTTCCAGATCTCCAGCACGTCCGGGTCGCCCGTGTTCACCAGCTTCGCCGCATCGCGGTCGCCGATGCGATCAAAGTGAATCTCCGTGCAAGGCCCGCACGGCCCGGTCTCGCCCATCTCCCAGAAGTTGTCCTTGAACACGCCCGGCAGCACACGGCTCTCGGGCAGGTACTTCATCCACAACTGCTTGGTCTCAAGGTCCGGCTCCAGCCCCAGCTTCGGCGCCCCCTCGAAGTACGTCACGTACAACCGGTCCGCGGGGATGTGATAGACCTGCGTCAAGAGCTCCCACGCCCAGTCGATCGCTTCCTCCTTGAAGTAGTCGCCGAACGACCAGTTGCCCAGCATCTCGAAGAACGTGTGGTGGTACGTGTCCTTGCCCACGTCCTCAAGGTCGTTGTGCTTGCCGCCCGCCCGAATGCACTTCTGGCTGTTCACCGCTCGCTTCAGCTTGCCCAGCGGCGTGTCCGGGGCCGCCTGCCCTAGGAAGATCGGCTTGAACTGGTTCATCCCCGCGTTGGTGAAGAGCAAAGTCGGGTCGTCCACCGGCACGGCGGGCGAACTGGGGATGAACGTGTGCCCGGCCGCGAAGGCCCCGGTGCCGCCCTTGGTGCGGAAGAACTCGATGAAGGTCTTGCGGATGGCGTGGCTGGTCAGCGTCATGGTTCAATCCCGGCACGGTCCGTCGAGCCGGCTACGTGGAAAGTCGTTCCTGCGGGCCGCGTCCTCGCGAACACCAAGCCTCAGGCGAACCAGTATAGGTTTTCGAGGGCTCAGGGTCGGGCCGCGGGCGCAAACCCCGCCGTCTCCAAGCACAACGGACCCGAATCACCGATACTGCGACGGGACATCTCGTGGAGGGCCGTTCACCACGGAGTGCACAGAGATCGTCGAGGAAGACCAAGACCGTCCGGTCCAGCACCCACCAGCCGCATGCAGCCACCGCACCCCGAAACAACACCCCGCGGCGCCGCTTCCTTCCGATCCCGCTCCGTGTACTCTGTGTTGTCCGTGGTGAACCGCCTCAAGGATCGATCGCCGCGGCGAGCCAACGACGCTCGCCGACCGGGAGTGTGCAATGCGGAAGTTTGAACTGTGCGTGATCGGATCCGGCCCCGCGGGCCAGAAGGCCGCCATCCAGGCCGCCAAGCTCGGCCGCTCCGTCTGCGTCGTCGAGCAGCGCGAGGTCCTCGGCGGCGTCGCCATCAACACCGGCACCATCCCCAGCAAAGCCCTCCGCGAAGCCATCCTCGACTTCGGCGGCCGCACCACCGTCGCCCCCTCCATCGCCGACTTCTCCGCCGCCAAGAACACCATGGCCCGCAGCGGCTCCTTCGCCAGCCTCATGCAGGCCTGCCAGAAGGTCATCAAATCCGAGATCGACCTCGTCCGCGATCACTTCGCCAGCAACGGCATCCACACCGCCATCGGCCGCGGCCAATTCCGCGACCCCAAGACCATCGACGTCGTCGGCGCTCACGCCACCGAAGAACTCCAAGCCGACAACGTCTTGATCGCCGTCGGCACCCAGCCCACCAGCCCCAAGTCCGTCCCCTTCGACCGCGAAACGGTCATGACCTCCGACGACCTGCTGGAGCTCATGACGCTGCCGCGCTCCATGATCGTCGTCGGCGGCGGCGTCATCGGCACCGAGTACGCCTCCATGCTCGCCGCCCTGGGCGTCCGCGTCACCCTCATCGAAGGCCGCGACCGCCTGCTCGACTTCATCGACAAAGAGATCACCGAGGCCCTGCAGTACCACCTCCGTCAGGCCGGCGTCACGCTGCGCCTGGGCGAAAAGGTCGTCAAGATCGACAAGCGAGAGCTCGATCCCAAAGCGCCGCGCCCCGCCGGACACACCGGCCACGTCGTCGTGGCCACGCTCGAATCCGGCAAAACCCTCACCGCCGACTCGCTGCTCTACTGCGTCGGTCGCCAGGGCTGCACCGACGGCCTGAACCTCGCCGCCGCCGGCGTCTCCGCCGACAGCCGCGGCCGCATCACCGTCAATAAGAACTACCAGACCAGCGTCCCGCACATCTACGCCGCGGGCGACGTCATCGGCTTCCCCGCCCTTGCCAGCACCTCGATGGAACAGGGCCGCCTCGCCGCCTGCCACATGTTCGGCAACCGCAGCGACAACTTCGACAACCTCCTGCCCTACGGCATCTACTCCATCCCCGAGATCTCCATCGTCGGCTGGACCGAAGAGAAACTCACCGCCGACGCCATCCCCTACGAAGCCGGCATCGCTTACTACAAGGAAACCGCCCGCGGCCAACTGCTGGGCGACGACATCGGCATGCTCAAGATGCTCATCCACCAGGAGAGCAAGACCGTTCTGGGCGTCCACATCATCGGCACCAACGCCACCGAGCTCGTCCACATCGGCCAGTGCGCCATCGCCTTCAAGGCAACGGCCGACTACTTCGTCAACACGGTCTTCAACTACCCGACGCTCGCCGAGTGCTACAAGATCGCCGCCCTCAACGGCCTCAACAAACTCGGCAACGTGTAAACCGGTTCGGGTGTCATCAGTCCGCCGTGGCTCGGCACGGCGCGACTGATGCCGTCTGCAACGATGACGACCACGCCACATCAGTCGCACGGCACAAAGCCGCCCACCGATCACACCAATCACAAGCTGTTGCGTTCTAAGCCGCGGCCTTCTTCGGCGCCCCCAGCTCGATCCCGCGCCCATCCCCGGCCCGCGCCGTCTTGAGCGCCGTCACCGCCGAGATCACCAGCTCCTGGACCGACGAGAACGTCGATCCCGCCGCCGGGTCGTTCGACGCGATCCCCATGCTCACCTTCAGCGACCCACCACCCAGCGGCCAGGTGATCACCGCCTTCTCGAACGAGAAGCGGAACTCTTCAGCCGCCTTCTGCGCGTCCTTGGCCGACGCGCCGTACAGCACCAGCGCGTAGATGTCACCGCCCAGCGTGCACACCACGCCGCCCAACGGCCCGAAGTGCTTTCGCATCAGCATCACGCAGGCGTTGACGGTCTCGTCGCCCGCGCCCGAGCCGATCTTCATCGTCGCGTGGCGCAGGCCGTCGATGCCGACCTGCACCAGCGTCAAGGCCTCGTTGTTCTTGCCCGAGAGCTCAAAGCCGTTCCGCAGCGCCTTATCAAACCCGGTGCGCCCGACAGCTCCGGTGAGCGGGTCGTACTGATCCGCGTCCACCAGCAGGTTGTCCAGCGTCTGGCCGCCGCCCCCGCCCGGCTTGGACGCCATCTCGACCATCGTCTTCTCGGCCTTGCGGACAATCGCCTCGGCGTCCACCGACGCCCCGGTGTCCAGGTGCAGGTTCCGCGACATGTCCTTCGCGCCCTCGGCGATCTTCTTCATCAGCCCCTGGGTCGCGTCGGACTTGATCCCGAACCACTGATCCGCGCGCTCGTACAGCTTCCGCAGCGCGGGCGCCGGGTCCTCGTTGGTCAGCGCGTCGTGCGCGAGATTCCCCAGCCCCACCAGCCGCACCAGCTCGTGATGCCCCTGCGGCGCCGCCGTCGGCCGCTCGTGATACCGCACCGGCATCACCAATTGATCCGGGAACTTCCACCGCTGCGCCAGCATCGCCCCGATCTCGGGATGCTGCACCTCGAGCGCCGACAGCTCGGCCTTCACCAATTGCGAGTGATCGCCCTTGGTCGATTCCATCACTTCCGCGTACCGGAACCCCAGCGCCCGGTGCAGCGCGACCACGCCGATGTCCTGCATCAGCCCCGCCAGGAACGCCTCGTCGCCGGTCTCGAGCTTCAAATGATCCGCAAAGAGCTTGGCCGCCACGCCGGTGTACAACCCGCGCCGCCAGTAGCCCTGATAGTCAAACCCGTCTTCCTGCTCGCCGATCGATCCGATCAGCGAGAACGACAGCGCCAGCGCCTTCACCGGGCCCAGGCCCAGCAGCACGATCGCCTTGTTGATGCTCCCGCACCGGGTCGTCAATCCGTAGAACGACGAGTTCACCGTGCGGAGCACCTTCGACGCGAGGCCCTGATCGTTCTGAATCGTCTGCGCGAGCTCGGGCAGCTTGACGTCGGGGTTGGCCGTCAGCTCCACCACGCGCATCGCCACCGCCGGCAGCGAAGGCAGCGACGAGCAGCTCAGGATCTCTTCTATGAGTTCGTGGTCCATGTCAACTCTGCCAACGCAACTCGAGACGTAGCACAGCCGCGGCGTCCCCAATCGGGTAGCCGCTCCCCACTTCACAATCGGTAACTTGTGCCTTCAACTGAAACTGGGAAAGACGCTGGCCTCGACTTCAGGACTTCTTCCGAAGCGCCGAAACCGCCGAATCAAGGGCTTCCACCGGCTGCCCGAGCACTTCTCGGACATACGCCGCCAGGAACGCCACCGCCCGGATCAACGCCTCCCCATCCGCGCCCTCCACCCCACCTCCGTCCACCAGTCGCAACAGCTCCACCGTCTGCGGCCGCACCCGCCACGCTTCTTCACCCGCCTCGGCCACCGCCGAAAACCCGCCCAGCCGCGGCACAAACACCCGCACGCTCTGCGTCTCGAGCGCCTGCTCCGACTCTCGCCGCACATCCCGCGACAGCTCCGGCCGATAGCCGCACTCCACCAGCGTCACCCACAGATACCGCAGCAACGCCGCGGCGGGCACCGTCGCCCCCTCGCTCGTCAGCCGCCGCCCGCCATCCACCAACGCATCGAACATCGCCTCGTGCGGATCGTGATCGCGGATCATGTGGTGCGTCAGGTCCAGCATCGCCATCGCGACATGGAACCGCGCCAGGTCCTTCCGCACCCCAAGAAAAATCTCGCTCAGATCCCACGCCGTCAGCGTCGCGAGCCCGTCGTGGTTCTTGATGAGCATCCCCGCCTGCCCGCGCGTAAAGAGCTCGTACCCACCCGAGAAACGCACGTCCTGCCGCTTGGCCCCCTTCGCGAGCCCGCGAACCACGCCGTGCGACCGACAAAACAACGACACCGTCTGGCTCGTCTCCGACCAGTCCCACACCCGGATGCAGATGGCATCGTCCATCACCGTGGCCACACGAGGAGCGTAGCGATTCGCGCCGACGGAGAAAGAAGACGCAGAGAACGTAGAGACGCGGATCATGCGCAGAAACCAAAGAGTCTGCACCCCGTCACCGCGCGCGCCGTGTCATCCCCTGTTCCCCTGTTCCCCTGTTCCCCTGTTCCCCTGTTCCCCTGCTCCCCTCCTCCCCTCTACCCTTCCCCCCATGCACTTCTCCCTCGTCGATCGCGTCATCGAGCAATCCGCCGACCGCATCGTCACGCTCAAGCACGTCTCGAGCGCCGAGGAGTACTTGCAGGACCACTTCCCCAGCTACCCCGTCCTGCCCGGCGTCATGATGCTCGAGGCGATGGTCCAGGCCGCGCGGCGACTCTGTGACTCCGCGTCCGTGCCGATGGTCCTCGGCCAGGTCCGCGCCCTCAAGTACGGCGCCTTCGTCCGTCCCGGCGCCACCCTCCGCGTCGACGTCACCCTCCACAAAAAGAACGACGACGGCACCATCGACTTCAAGGGCGAGGGCACCCTCCTCGAACCCAACGCCTCCACCGAACCGCCCACCGCCGTCTCCGGCCGCTTTCTGCTCAGGCCCGTGAAAGTCTCGTGAGCTCCTCACTCCGGGAGCTACGGCTTGGCCGGTCGGGGCCAAGCCGTGCCGACGCGCCGTCCGCTTCATCCCGTCACTCCCACCGACACAAAGCTCCGCCCCCTCTGTCCCCATGCCTCGATTTGAGCTTTCTCGCTTTGAGCTTTGAGCTTTCTTCCCCGCCTCGCCATCCTCACCCCGTAACGTCCCTCCCCGTGCGGCATCTATTCGCATCCGCCTCGGCTATCATCGCGTCCCAAGTCCCGACGCCCGCCTCCCTCCGTGCGTGAGCCGGGCCGCCCAAGGAAACCGCCCGAATGACACGCGACGAGATCTTCTCCAAGATTCAGGAAGTGCTGGTCGACGCCCTCGCCGTCGATGAGGAAGACGTCACTCCCTCCGCCCGCCTCACCACCGACCTCGGCGCCGAGTCGATCGACTTCCTCGACATCGTCTTCAAGCTCGAGCAGACCTTCGGCTTCAAGATCGCTCAGGGCGAGCTCTTCCCCGAGAACGTCAAGCAGGACCCCGAGTTCGTGAAGGAAGGCAAGGTCACCCCCAAGGGCATCGCCACCCTCCGCGCCCGCCTCCCCCACGCCGACTTCTCCAAGTTCGAGGCCGACCCCCAGATCGCCAAGGTCGCCGAGGTCTTCACCGTCGACGCCCTCGTGACGTTCGTCGAGCGCAAGCTCGCGGCGAAGTAAACCCATGCGCTGGATGTGGATCGATCGCGTCGTCGAGCTGGTGCCCAAGCAGCGCCTCGTCGCCGTCAAGCACGTCAGCCTCGCCGAGGAGCATCTGCACGATCACTTCCCGGCCAGCGACGGCCGCCCCGCACTGCCTGTCATGCCCGCCAGCCTCATCGTCGAGGGCTGCGCCCAGACCGCCGGCATCCTCGTCGGCCACGCCGAGGACTTCCGCGAGAAGGTCATCCTCGCCAAGATCGGAAAGTTCGAGATCAGCCGCGACGCCCTCCCCGGGCACACGCTCCGCTACACCGCCACCATCCGCCAGATGGACAAGGTCGGCGCCTCCACCGTCGGCACGATCGAACTCATCGAGCACACCGCGACCGGCTCCACCGCGACCACC
This sequence comes from Phycisphaerales bacterium, assembly GCA_019744815.1. Classification (GTDB taxonomy): domain Bacteria; phylum Planctomycetota; class Phycisphaerae; order Phycisphaerales; family UBA1924; genus JAFEBO01. Next base: position 81,167 of record JAIEUA010000003.1, on the reverse strand, counting down.
ATCGGCGCCATCGACCTGATGTTCAGCCACCTGGACAACAACATGTCCGGGCAACAGTTCCCCGAGCACAACTTCGTCTTCGGCGAATCGTTCCGCACCCTGCTCACCAGCAGCGGCATCAGCGGGAACTGGTAACGCCGTTCCACGCCAAGGGTTCGAGCGCAATCGACGGCGTGGTGTTCAGCACACCAAACCGCGCCGCCGCCAACTGCCCCGCCCCCACCGCCACCGGGAACGCGCTGATCACGATCGCCGCCGTCACCAGCCGCGTGCCCGTGCTCGCCCGCAGACGCCCGACGACCTCGCAGATCGTGAGCACCAGCGCCACACACCCGAACTTGAGCGCGATCAAGCCGTAGAGATCAAACGCGTGCAGGAACCAATTCGCGATGCCGTTGAGCTCGATCCCGCCCAGCCGCAGGATGACATACGTACAAAACACATCAAGCACGGCCAGCGTGATCAACCACGAATACCCACGCGGATACAAAATCGCACTGCGGAACATACAACGCCTCCGCGGCCTGCATCAGCTCGTCTCGACATGCCCGTTTTGACATGCCCGTCTTGACGAGCCCCGAGCGTAAGCGAGTGGGTTGCCTCGTCCGACTCTCGAACCCCGCTCGCTTACGCTCGGGGCTCGTTTACGAGTCTCTCGATCAACTCGATCGGCGCGTCGTTTCCGGTCCACGCCCCCGACTGCTCCGCCGCCTGCCGCACGAACATCGTCGCCCCTTCGATGACCCGCCAGCCCACGCGTTTCGCCTCGCGCACCAGCGGCGTTTCCCGGGGGTTGTACACCGTCTCCAATACGACCGTCCCGGCCCCGCAGTTGCCAGATTCCGCCAGCGCCCCCACCGAGATCGGGCAGCCTTCCGGGTCCGGCCCACCCTTCATACCCACCGGCGTGCACTGGACGAAAGCGTCGCCCCGGAACGAGGAAAGCTGCTCCATCGTCGCGGCGTCGATCGCACCCCGCCCCAGAACCGCCGGGGCCTGGAAGGCCCCGCCCCCGCGAGAGGCCGGGCTGCTCAGGGGGCGGGGCCTTCCAGGCCCCGCGCCAGCCTTCTTCAGAGCCTCGCTCAACTCCAAGGCCAACGTCTCAGCCTTGGCCCTGTTGCGATTGAAAATCGTCACCCGGGCCCCCGCCACCGCCAACCCGAACGCAATGCCGCGTGCCACGCCGCCCGCCCCCACCACCGCGACATGCTTGCCCTCGAGCGTGCCCAGCGCCTCGCGCAGCGGCCCCACCGCCGCAGGCACGTCCGTGTTGAACACCCGCGCTCTCACAACCCGCGATCCCTCACCGCTCGCCTCACGCTCGATCACCAGTGAGTTCGCCGACCCGGTCAGCAGCGACACCGCGTCCAGCGACCACACGCCCGCTTCGCTCTTGAACCGCTCGAGCGCGAAGCGAACCAGATTCTCCTTATGCGGCAAGGTCACGCTCGCGCCGCTGAAGTCCAGCCGCGGATCATCAATCAACGCACCCAGCGTCGCCTTGAAGTTCGTGTACGTCGCCTCCGCACGGGCGCTCTCGCTGAGCTCGTTGTTCTCGGCATCCGCACTCGGAATCGGCAGCGGCAGGTAGACGCCGTCGAATCCAGTCGAGCCAAACACCGCGTTGTGCACGAGTGGCGACAAGCTGTGCCCCACCGGCCAGCCGATCACGCCGTAAACCTTCGTCGTCGGCTTGATCGAGCGGAAGCGATAGAGATCGAGCAACTCCGACACCGTCGGCTGCCCCGGCGCCGTGGTCGCAGTCGGCCGCAGACTCGCGAACGTCAGGAACCCGCCGAACTTCGGCGCCAGCACGCGGCTCATCAGCCCGAACTCACCCATACCCAGCGCAATCGTCGGCCGATCGCGTTGCGTCAGAATCTCGAAGAGCTCCAGGTTGTCCCGCAGCGACCTCGCGCGGAACGCCAGCTTGGTCACCTTCGCCGCGGGCTGCTGCCGCGCCAGCAGCAACCGCCGCGACAGATCCGACGGCCGCTGCTGAAAATCATGCATCGAGAGAATCAGCCCCGTCGACACCGCCCGCTGCTGCTCACTGTGCTCGACCGCGAGATTCACCTTCTGCTTGATGTTCTCGGATCTCGTGTACGCGGCGAGTTCAATATCCAGATACCGCGGCGGCGTCTCGTTCTTGCCCTCCGCCGTGCCGAGCCGCTCGTACAGCGACACCCGATCCGTCTCGTCGCCGTCGTACCCGCCACCCTCGCTCGCGCTGCGGCACGTCACGATCGCCGGCAGCACCGACTGATGCACCAGCCGCAGAATCTCGCGTGTCTGCCGCCCCGGATCGGCCTCCGAGTGCCCGCCGTCGAAGAACTCGTCGATGCGGAACTCAACGATGTCAGCCCCGAGCGACTTCGCCGCCGCCGCGTCGGCCAGAGCGGCGTCGATGTCGTGGACCATGATGGGAACGCAGAGCAATGTCACGGGGCGAGTGTAGTGGACAATCCGTTCGCCGCGCCACACCCCGCGACATAGCCGCTCGCCCACGCCCATTGGAAGTTGAACCCGCCGATGCGCCCGTCCACATCGCAGATCTCGCCGCAGAGGTGCAGCCCCGGACAGACGCGGCTTTCCATCGTGTCCAAGTGAATCTCACTCAACGGCACGCCGCCGGCCGTGACCTCCGCGAACAGATAGCCGCGGTCGCCGCTGATGGGAAGCTCAAGCTCCGTCATCGCGGCAGCAAGCGCCCGGCGTTTGTCCTTTGGCATTGTCGCCAACGAAGCATTGAGCTCAAGTCCCACACTCGCCGCGAGGGCCGTGAGCACACGCTCGGGCAGCTTGCCTTCGAGCGAACGCCGCAGCGTCGTCCCACCGCGCCGTCCCTCGGCGGCGAGGAACGCGTCGAGCGCATCCAGCGATTCGCCGGGGATCCAGTTCATCACCAGCCGCGGCGGGTCGTGCGGGTTGTCCAGCTTCTCCGCCGTGTAGTAGCGGCTCATGTCGAGCACGCTCGGGCCGCTCAGACCGAAGTGGGTCACGAGCGTCGAGTTGGTGAACGACTGCAGCTTCTTGCCGGACCTAGCGCGGAGTTCGAGGGTTGCGGGCAACGTCACGCCGCTGAGGGTGGTGAGCCAGTGGTCCTTGGGGATCGTCAGTGGCACAAGCGCGGGGAAGACGCGTGGGGTGATGGTGTGGCCGAGTGCGCGTGCGAGTTCGTGGCCGTGGCCATCCGAGCCGGTCTTGGGAAGGCTCTTGCCGCCGGTGGCCAGGATGATCTTGCGGGCGAGGAGCTCGCCGCGTGAGTGTTCCACGAGGAACAGATCCACGTTTGTGCGCACAACGTTGACTCTGTGCGCAGTGAGCAGCGAGACGCCGGCGTCGGAAGCAGCACCGAGCAACGCGTCGAGCACCGTGTGGGCGTCGTCCGTGGTCGGGAAGAGCTTGCCGGTCTCTTCGCGTTTGAGGTCGACGCCTCGTTCGCGGAAGAACTGGACGGTCTGCGGCACGTCGAAGCGACGCAGCACCTTCTTGATCGCGTTTCGGCTGCTGCCGGCGTAGGCAGATTCGTCAACGGCGTGGTGTGTGACGTTGCAGCGCCCACCCCCTGCGACGAGGATCTTGGCGCCGAGCTTGGTGGCGCCGTCGAGGGCGAGGACGGAACCCGCTCGCGGACGCTCGGGGCTCGTTGAGGCGCGGAGCGTGCGGGCCGCCCAGATCGAGGCGAAGAGGCCGGCGGCTCCGGCGCCGATGATGGCGATGTCACATCGAGCGGACACGGCCGGAGAGTACGGGACCTCCCTACTCGTCACCGCCGGACTTGGTCCGGAGCGGCTGCGGTTTCAGGTATGTCACGCTGCGCCACAGCCACTCCGCCGGGCCGAAGGCAAAGTGCCTGAGCCACAGGTGCGCGAACACCACCACCGATGCGAAGATGATCGCCAGGATGCCGAAGCGTTCGAACGAGGTGGTCTGGCCGAACCATCCCAAGCCCCAGTAGTAGAAGACGCCTGTGCCAAGGATGGAGCAAAGCAGGTACGTGGTCAGCGCCATGCGCCCGGCGTCGGCGAAGAGCCGCGCAATCGAAGCGGCGACGCCGGCGTGGGTCCAGCGGACGATGGTGAAGAGGTATCCCATCGTCAGCAGCGGGCCACCGAAGGTCAGCCCGAAGCCGTAGAGAAGCGCGGCCCACGCGTGCGACTCGCTGTGGGGCTTGACCCACACGGCGGCGACGGCAATCGGAAGCCCAAGCAGCAGGCCGATGAGGCTGAGACGCCGGTGAAGAATCCCGTGGCGTGGATGGAAGAGGTCGGTCTTGATGATGATCGCGCCGACGCAGAAGAGTGCGAGGATCACGGTACCGCCGCCGAAGAGCGTGAAGACGAAGGCCATGAGCCAGCCAAGGGCGCGAACAGCGAACAACTGGGAGAACGGTCCGTCGCGCATCACGCGGGTTTCGAGCTCGCGGTACGGCTGGTCCCAGGGACCGGTGAGCGTGCGCTGCTTGAAGCCGTCGAGGATCTGCTCGAACGGCGGACGATCGTCGATGACGAAGGCGGGCTTCTCAGCCGCTGCATCGGCCGCGGCCGGCGCATCCGGCGCCGGTGTCGATGGGGTTGCTCCATCTGGGGATGATGCTGATGTGGCGGCGGCGCTCGGAGGCGACGCGTTCACAGCCGTCGGGCTGGGGCGATTGCTCGGGCCGGCCGAGAACGCGATGGCGAGCACCCCCAGCAGGAGAAAGAAACCTGAAACCGACGCGAGGACACCCGCGGCGATCGCGAGACCTCGCACCGAAAGGCGGACGAGGATCAGCATCGCGAAGCCGAGCACGGCGTAGACCACGAGAATGTCGCCGAACCACACCAAGAGCGCGTGGGCGAGGCCGATGAAGAGCAGGGCAATCAAGCGCCGGATCGGGTGGGCCCACCAGATCGCCCACTTCGAGCGAGGGCCGCGTGAGGGGTCGGCGGCCGCTCGTGCGCGGGCGCGCTCGAACTGGATCGCGAGGCCGGCGCCGAACAGCGTCGCGAAGAGGGGATAGAACTTGCCCTCGCACAAGGTCTTGTAGAAGTACCACGCACCTTGCGAGAGCGCGTCGGCGGTGGCTGGCGGGACGTGATCGAAGTACGTGCCCGAGGCCTCACCCATGTAGTGGATGTTCACGCAGAAGATGCCGAGCAGCGCGACGCCGCGTGCGACATCGATCGCGGCGATGCGCTGCGGCGGCGTGACCGGCTGAGCGGGCACCTGTTTCGATACGGACGGTTCGGCCGCGAGCGACTCGGACATTTGCTGCCCTCCACGAGGCGGAAGGCTATTGGGGCTCAACCCGTGCCGATTTCACAACGCTCGTCGCAACGGTTGTCACGCCGGGCCCCGAGGACTCAAAGCTCCGCAATCCGCTTCGCCGTTTCCTGTTCGAGCAGGTCGTGCATGAGCTTGGAGAGGTCGCCGGCCATGATGTCGCGGAGCTGGTACTCGCCGGGGAGGCGTTCGTCGGCGACGATGCCTTCTTTCCAGCGGTAGGTGCGGATCTTCTCGCTGCGGTCGCCGCCGCGGATCTGGGATTTGCGGGACTCGGCTCGCGCGTTGTGCTGTTTCTGGCGTTCGAACTCGTAGAGGCGGGTGACGAGCAGGCGGCGGGCGCGGTCGCGGTTCTGCTGCTGGCTCTTGGCTTCCATCATCTTGATGATGATGCCGCTGGGCTTGTGGTGGATCTGCCAGGCGGTCTCGACCTTGTTGACGTTCTGGCCGCCGGGCCCTTGGGCGCGGGTGGCGAACTCTTCGACGTCTTCGGCCCAGTTGATGTTGACGTCGACCTCCTCGGGCTCGGGGAGCGTGGCGACGGTGGCGGTGCTGGTGTGCACGCGGCCCGCCGCTTCGGTGGCGGGGACACGCTTGACGCTGTGCACGCCGGCTTCGAAGGCAAGCTCGTTCCACACGCCCGGGCCCTTGACGTTGGCGACGGCGCTCTTGATGCCGCCGGCGTCGGATTCGGGGACGAAGTCGAGCAGCTCGAACTTCCAGCCCTTTTTGTTGGCGTACTTGGTGTACATCTCGAGCAGGTCGCGGCACCAAAGCGCGGCCTCGTCGCCGCCGGTGCCGGCACGGAGCTCGACGATGACCGAGCCGATCCGGTTGTCTTCACCCTGAACCAGCGCGGCCTTGATGCGGCCGAGGGTGTCCGCGGCGTTGGCGGTCAGGGTCGGGAGCTCTTCGCGGGCGAGCTCGGCCATGTCGGCGTTGCCGCCGGGCTTGAGGGCGGCCTCGAGCTCGTGGATGTCGGCGATCATGGTGCGAAGCCGCTTGACGTCGGCGACGGCCTCGTCGATGGCGGCCTTACGGATAGAACGCTCGCGGACGGCCTTGTGGTCGGTGAGGATCGCGGGGTCTTCGAGATCGCTGCACAAGCGGGCGTGCTCGTCGACGAGATCGTCGAGACGCTTGCGGATCGCGGGTTCGATGGACGGAGCGGGCATCGGACAAATGTAGCGGGATGAACGCCAGCGATTGGTTCGGACGGCCCGCATGCCCCTCCCCGCTTGAGGGCGTTTAAGGGCCGTGATTCCCCTCCCCCGCGGGCCGCGTCGCGAATGATCGTGCGGAGCCAGCCCCGAGAACCGTGGGCTCCACGCCGCCCGGACCCTGGAAGTTGCAACCTCACCCGAACATGGGTGAAAAACAGGCGTACGATTTCACCGAGGGGGACGAGGACAGTCTGGCATGGCAAGAGATCTTCCGGATGAACTGGTGCTCTCAAGCCCCGCGCAGTGGCGGGCGATCTCGTCGTCGGTGCGGCTGCAGATGGTGGACCTGTTGCGGATGATCGGGCCCTGCGCGGTGCCGCGGCTGGCGGAGGCGCTGGACCGGCCGGGCGACGGGCTGTACCACCACATGCGGATCCTCGAACGGGCGGGGATCGTGAAGCGGGTCGGGGAAGAGCGGGTCGGGCCGCGGATGCAGGCGGTCTACTCGGTCGCGGCCAAGGACGTGCGGTTGCCGGTCGATCGCAAGGACGCCAAGAGCGCCAAGCAGCTCACCCGCGTGACGTCGTCGCTGCTTCGAACGGCCGATCGTGGGGTGTCGGCGGCGATCCGGGCGGGCGGGATCAAGCAGACCGGCCCGGAGCGGAACCTCTGGTGCCGCATCCACACGGGAAGAGTCGACGCCAAGAGGCTGGCGCGGCTGAACGCGCTGCTCCGCGAGATCGAGGACGAGATCGAGGCGGGCCGCTCGAGCGGGGAGGGGACGACCATGTCGCTGGTGATGGCGTTCTGGCCTTCGACCGGTGGACGCCGCTACGACGGCACGCCGAGCCTGGGTCACCCGCCAACGGGCGAACAAGGCGCGAGCCGAAAGACCACGAAGCCGAAAGCGAACAACCGGCCGGGGAAAGACCGATCGACAAAAGCCCCCCGCGGGAGCGGGAAGGACTCGAACACCACGCGGAGAGACACGATTGAGTAACGCCATCGAGATACGCGGCGTGCGGAAGACCTTCGGACCCAAGGTCGCGGTCGAGAGCCTCGACCTCGACGTGCCCGAGGGTTCGCTCTACGGCTTCATCGGCCCCAACGGAGCCGGCAAGAGCACCACCATCCGCATGATCATGTCGATCATCTTCCCCGACCAGGGCGACCTGCGCGTCCTGGGCAAGGCCAGCGCGGTCGAGAGCAAGGACCGCATCGGGTACCTGCCCGAAGAGCGCGGCGTGTACAAGAAGATGAAGGTCGGGGCGTTCCTCAACTACATGGCGCGGCTGAAGGGCATCGACAGCGCCACGGCCGACAAGCGGGTGAAGGAGTGGCTGGTTCGCACCGGCTTGCAGGAGACGTACCGCAAGAAGTGCGAGGAACTCTCCAAGGGCATGCAGCAGAAGGTGCAGTTCATCACCTCGGTGATCCATGAGCCCGACCTCTTGATCCTCGACGAGGTGTTCACGGGTTTGGACCCTGTGAATCGGCGGCTGATGCGAGAATTGATCCAGGAACAGAACGATCGCGGCGCCACCATCATCTTCTCGACCCACGCGATGCGCGAGGCCGAGGAGCTGTGCGACAACATCTTCATGATCCACAAGGGCGAGAAGGTGATCGACTCGTCTCTCGAAGATGTCTGGCGGAAGTACGACCCCAAGACGATGGTCGTCGAACCCATGAACGCTTCCGACATCGGCCGCGGTTGGGGCGGGTTGCCGGGCGTGAAGGAAGTCGTTGAGATCGACGGCGTCCTTGATCTTCGGCTCCGAGACGGGGCCGATGTGGCGGAGCTTATGAAGCAGGCCGCGATGCTCGCTCCGGTGCGGCGGCTCGAGCTCAAACGAGCGAGCCTGGAGGACATCTTCATCGACATCGTGGGCGGGAGCGGCGGGGAATCGGCGGAGAAGCTGCGGCAGACGCTGCAGGCGGGCAAGGGTGCGGCGACCGAACTGGAGGAGGTGACGCGTGGTTAAGGTCTTCATCATCGCGTGGAAAGAGTTCACCGCGACGGTCTTTACCAAGGCGTTCATCCTCGGCCTGCTGCTGCCGCCGTTCTTCATGACGGTGGCGATGGTGGCGCTGCCGCTCTTGATGAACAAGAAGCCGCCGACGGTTTTCGGCCACATCGCGGTGATCGACCAGAGCGGGAAGGTGGCGCCTCGGATCGTCGAAGCGTTCAGCCCGGAGAAGGTGCGGGAGCGTCGCGAGCAGCGTGAGAAGGAAACCAAGGAACAGATCGACAAGGCGATCAAGTCGTCGGGCCTGAGCGAGAAGACAACGGGCGACATCAAGAAGCAGATGGAGGCCAACCCGGCCGCGAACATGGCGAACATGATCGCGGATACGAACCTCACGGTGCAGGTGCTGCCGCCGGAGACCCCGGTGGACGAGGCGCGGCAGGCGATCCTGAAGGCCACGGGTCGTGAGAAGGCCGAGGACGGAAACGCGTCGCGCCTGGCGCTCATCGTGATCCCCAAGAACTCGGTGGTTTCGGAGGAAGAAGAGAAGGGGCAGCCGGTCTTCGGGTCGTATCAGTTGTTGACCGCCCCGAGGTTGGACATCGAGGTGCAGAGCGACATCCGGCGGCAGGCGAGCCGCGCGATCGTGGACACACGACTCGCCGACGCGGGACAGAACATCGATCGGATGCGGGCGCTGATGGCGCCTCCGGTGGCGGAAGAGAAGGCGGTGACCGCGACCGGCGACTCGAAGATCAACGAGGCCGCCAAGCTGCTGGTGCCGGGCGCGTTCATGTTCCTGCTGTGGATCAGCACGTTCAGCGCCGGCCAGTATCTCCTGATGAGCACCATCGAGGAGAAGTCCAGCCGCGTGATGGAGGTGATTCTGTCGGCGGTGAGCCCGCTGCATCTGATGCTGGGCAAGATCATCGGCAAGGGTGCGGTGGGCCTGCTGATCCTGTCCCTGTTCTCCGGGGCGGGCGTGGCGGCGCTCATCTTCTTTGCGATGGCCGACCTGGTCGCGTGGCAGAACCTGATCCTTCTGCTGATCTACTTCGTGCTGGCGTACGTGATGGTCGCGTGCCTGATGGCGTCGATCGGAGCGGCGGTGAACGACATCAACGAGGCGCAGAGCCTGATGACACCGGTGATGCTCATCCTGGTCGTCCCGATGATGCTGTGGATGCCGATCCTGCGGAACCCCAACTCGATGTTCGCGCAGGTCTGCTCGTTCGTGCCCTTGATCAACCCCTTTGTGATGGTGCTCCGCATCAGCGGCAGCGAGCCGGTGCCGATGTGGCAGATCCCGGTCAGCATCCTCGTCGGCCTGCTCACGGTCGTGTTCATGTGCTGGGCATCGGCGAAGATCTTCCGGATCGGCGTCCTGATGTACGGCAAGCCGCCGAACTTTGCGACGCTGATCAAGTGGGTGCGGATGGCGTAAGAAAGCTCAAAGCGAAAAGCGAAAAGCTCAAATGAAGAGCGAGGCCCCGAGATATCGGGGCCTTTTTCTTTGCTCGGGTGCCACTGGTTGGCGGCTCGGAGCCAACCAGTGTGAGGGCTTGCGATTGCGGAGCGACCACACGGCTTGGCTCAGATCCGCCAAGCCGTGGCACCCGGACAGAGAGTCTCTCGACGTTGATGCTCGCGCTCAGCGCAGCGTGTCGATGAAGCGCAGGACCGAGTGCGTGTCGCTGAGATCATCCACCGCGTGATCCGCGCCGGACGCCTTGAGATCCGCCGCGGTGAACTGGCCGGTGCCGACGCCCAGGCACGCGTGGCCGTGGACTTTGGCGCAGTGCACGTCGTGCGGCGTGTCGCCGATGATGAGCACTCGGGAGGGGTCGCGGTCGTGCTTGTCGCGGTAGCGCTTCGTCGCGACCGGAGGCAGGTGGGCCCGCTCCGGCGGATCGTGCGGCGATTCGTCGCCCCAGGCGCAGATCGGGAACCGCTCGGGGTTGAGATCAACAGAACGGAGTTTCATCGAACCCGTGGTAGCGAAGTTGCCGGTGAGCACGCCGAGCGTGGTGGCGTCGCGACCGTCGAGGGCGTTGACGAGGTCGTGCACGCCGGGCAGGGCTCGCGACTGCACGCGTCCTTCGCCGGTCTGGGCGAAGTGATGTCGCATGCGGTCCTCGTACGCGGCACGGAACGCGGTCAGGTTCTCGCGGCTGGCGGCCTTGCCGACCTTGGCGAGCATGTCTCGCATGATGAGCGGGTCGAGGCGGCCGGCGACGGCGACGCCCCCGGCGTTGCAGGCGGGGCCAAAGAGGGCCGTGCCGGCCTCGTCCATGGCGCGGATGCCGACGCCGCCGGTGACAAGGAGGGTGGCGTCGATGTCGAAGAGGATGAGCATGGATGGGAGTGGGAAGGGGTGAGGGGAGAGGCGTGAGAAAGGAGTAAGAAGACGGGCAGCGTAGGGGTGATGGGTGGAGGGCTCAGAGAACGAACCCTTCGCGCAAGCGAAGGGTGGCTTGGGCTTGCGGGGTGGCTGAGATTCAAGCGCTGGCCGCACGCGTGGGTGACCCTCCGCTTGCGCGGGAGGGTTCGTTTTGCGGGCGTTCAGGTCGCGGAGCCGCGGTTGATACCGCGGAGCCACGCGGCCCAGATGGCCAACACGAGGAGCATGTAGAGGCGCTGGGAATGGTCGCGTCTGCGGCTCATGTGATCGTTCACCATCTGAGAGACGAAGCGGCGGTTGATGGTGATGCCCAGGAGATCTTCGGGGAACGGGTCGGGGCCGTTGAGCGTGTCGAGGAGGAGTTGCCGCATCCCGCCGTAGTCGGTGCGGAACCACTCGCCGATGGGGATGGAAAAGCCCATCTTGGGGCGGTCGACGATGTCGGGAGGGAAGTGCTGGCTAGCGACATACCTGAGGAGGCCCTTGCGTTTTCCTCCGAGCATCAATGTCGAGATCGGCGTCTTCATGCTCCTGTGCACGATCTCCGACGACAGGAAAGGAGCCCGAACCTCAAGAGCGACGGCCATCGCGGCGGTATCAACCTTGGTGAGCAGGTCCCCCGGCAAGTAGTTCAGGATGTCGAATCGAACGGCCTGCGCGATACTGTCGCTCGCTAAGTCCTTCGGCCATGGGTTGCGACCGCGCATACCCACAAGTTCCTGCAAGTCAGATGGCGGAAAGATCATCAGCAAGGCGGGGTAGCCGCCGTCTTTCGCGGCTTGAACGAGCCGACCGATGCGAGTCGTTCGACTCTTCTCGCGACGCTGAAATCGTGTGAGGCTTGGTACGAGTGAAAGAAAGCTCGACCAGCGCTGCAGGACTTTGGCGGCTCGGTACCGCTCGTAGCCACAGAACAACTCGTCTCCACCGTCGCCGCTGAGAGCAACGCTGAGGCTGGACTTTGCCGCCTTCGACACCCAATGGGTCGGCAGCAGCGATGAGTCGCCGAAGGGAATGCCGAGCTCGCGAATGAGTGTCACGAGATCTCCACTGGGATCGGCGTCGCACTCAAGCGTTGTGTGGGTGGTGCCGATGTGCCGGGCGACTTCTTCGGCGACCGGGCTCTCGTCGTATGACGCCGCGGGCATCCTGATGCAAAACGTCCGCACGTCGCCACGCAAACGCTTGGCGTACAGGCTGACAAGCGATGAATCAATCCCGCCAGAGAGGAAACAGCCCGTCGGTACATCGGACTCAAGCCGGGTTTCCACTGAGCTTTGGAGCGCCTGCTCAATGTTGGCGACGGTGAACGCATCACCGTTGTCGGACGATCGTTCGGCATACGAAGGGATGCGTCGACCGACGGGATGATGCTCGGGTCGAAGGCGCCCGTTCGCTGCGAAGGCTCCGAGCGGACCCCGGGATCCCACACGATTGATCGATTTGATGGGTGAGAACCCCCAATGGTCCTGTCCTGTGAGGAATCCGTAAGCGAGCAAGTCGGACATTGCGAACGGATGATCTTCTGCGACCACATTCTGACCCATGACTCGGCGCAGCCTCGCCAACGCGGGAAGAGTGCTCGCAAAGGAAACCAGCGTGTGTTCGGGCCAATCGTGACTGAAGTAGAGTGGCTTCTCACCCATCGTGTCGACAACAAACTGCGCTCCGGCGCTGGCCTGGTCCCAGATTGCCATCGCATACATGCCATCGAGATGGTGGCAGAGTTCAAAGCCCCATTCGCGCCAGCCGTGGACGAGGACCTCGGTGTCGCTGTGGTCCGTCACGAACTGGTGGCCAGCGGACTGCAGCTCGCGGCGGAGGTCGCGGTGGTTGTAGATGCAGCCGTTGAAGACGACCGCGACGCGGCCGTTCCTGGGCTTGTCAGGGTGCGCCCCGCGCTCACTCACCATCGGCTGATGGCCGCCGGCATGGTCGATGATCGACAGGCGGCGGTGGACAAACGCGACGTCGACGATCGTGCCATCCGGTCGCGTCGCGCGATCGCGGAAGCGGCCCTGGCCGTCGGGGCCGCGGTGTTTGATGGAGTCGTCGAGGATGTCGAGCCAGGCGTCGGGGATGGCGACATCGGGCGGCGGTGGTGCGACGCCGGCGGGGTGGACCTTGAGAATGCCGGCGATGCCGCACATGGGGTGGGGAAGGGGAGCAGGGGAGGAGGGGAGTAGCGGAGCAGGGGAAGAAGAGCGGGGGAAACGTGAACGAGTGTGAGAGTGGGATCGGGTGTTCACTGCGCCGGGGCGGGAACGCCCCGGCTCGCTGGGGCGGCGCGGAAGAGCAGCGCAGTCAGGGCTGCGCGACGGACGCTGGTGCGGTGGCGAGCTTGGCGGTTCGGCGCTTTTCTTCCTGGATCATCCAGACGGTGTGGATCACGCGGCTCACTCCGATGCCGAGCACGCCGCCGGCGGCGGTGGCCCAGAAGCCGTTCAAGATCTGATGGTGCAGCATGTAGTTCTGGGTGCCGAGCCAGAGGATGTAGAGCAGGGGCGAGAGGATGGCACGCTGCATCTGGACGATGCCGGCGTCGTGGAGGAACGACATGCCGCGGTACGCGGGGTTGGCGGCGACCAGCTTGCGAAGCGGGCCGTGGTTGGCGAGGTAGTGCAGCGCAAAGTAGATGGAGAAGTCGAAGACGACGTCGAGGCCGAAGGTGATCGCGGTGATCCACCACGGGTTGGTCACGAGGCCGGTCTTGTGGATGGCGTAGACGGCAAGCGAAACGGGGATGAGCGCCAGAAATCCCGCGGCGAGGATGTTGACGTTGACGTTCACGATCCGCCGTGCGTACCACTGCGCGATCGCGCGCAGCACGGGGTTTCGGATCGGATGTTCAGACACGTCGTCGGGCATGAAGGTGGATCGTATTGGGTGGCCGAGGATGAAGAAGGCATCAAGGCACACAGGCATCACGGCATCAAGGGATTTCGGAGAGGCGGGTCCGTGTGAGACGTACCGCGGCCGGGCTGAGGTCGCAGCCGATCGGCGTGCGGCCGAGTTTCTTCGCAGCCACCAGCGTCGTGCCGCTGCCGCAGCAGGGATCGAGGACGGTTCCCTTCGCCGGCGAGCACGCGGCGACCAACAGCTCCAACAGCGCCAGCGGTTTCTGCGTGGGATACCCCGTCCGTTCGGCGGCCATGTTGTTGATGGCAGGAATGTCGAGCACATCGGTCGCCTTCTTGGTCTGGCCACGCATGCGACGGCTGGTCGCGGGGATGCGGGGCGGATCGAAGTAGTGGCGAGCGGGATCGACGCAGTAGAAGAGGATGTCGTCGTGCTTCCGGGCGAACATGCGTGGCGAGGAACCGCCCAGGCCGTAGGACCAGATGAGGTGGTTGACGAAGCGGTCGGCACCGAGAAGCTCATCGAGCAGCACGCGGACGCGATGGCTGGTGCGCCAGTCGACGTGAACGAGGAGATTGCCGCTGGGCTTGATCGCGGGAATGGTGGCGGCGAGTCGCTCGCGGAGCCAGGCGAGGTAGGCATCGATGGTGGGCCAGTTGTCCTGATAGCTGGCGGGGTGGCTGGCCCGCGTGCCGCGGATCGGGCGGGTTGCGGTTCTCTTCACGCCAGTGTTGAATGGCGGGTCGACGTAGCAGAGGTCGACGCTGGCGCGCGGCAGGGCGCGGGCGAAGGGGAGCCAGTCTGTTCTCGTAGCTTCACTCATGACGATTCAGTTGCATTTGTCGAGCGACAACGGCCAGATAGATCATCGCAATCGCATTGAGCAAACAGGTGAACGGTACCACGAGCAACAATCGCGAGAAGCGGTTTCCGCTGTACCCTTGAGCGGATCGAAAAACGTCCTCCCGTGTTGGAACTGGCGCGTGTGGATTTGCCTCCTTCCAACGAGGTGTGTCAACCGATTCTGCGAGTCGGGTTACGTCGTCGGAAAACGCGGCAAGACCTGCCGAGCCCCACGCGCATTGCACGGCAACCCAGGCGCCCAGGCAGATCTGACTTGTCGCGAGAATGACCAGAAGAAGTCGCATCGACGTATTCCAAGGTGCGGCTAGGTGTTGCTTGCCTCCACGCGACTATTCGGGCGGTCAAGTCGGAACGGAAGGCGAGGCAGCATGAGCGGCTCGAAGCAAGACAACAGATGACAGAAGGCAGAGTACTCCGTTCACACCCCAAATGATCGCGAGCACGTCCAAACGGGATCTCTCCGACCCGGTTATTGAAGATGCGAGCCACTGACTGAGCGCCGCCGACGATTCGCCGTTGATTGCTCCGGGTTGGTGGTCATTGACGTTCTGAATCGCGGTCCTGATGAGCTCATCGAAACTCGCCTGGTCCTTTTCGGCGGCGAATGCGACTCTCATGGATGGCTCAAGGTGCGCCCAACCGAGAATCCGCAAGTGCCCGGACGTGAATGCCGCCTGATACGCGAAGAGAAAGCTGAGCAACGACCACACCAAGAGAGCAAAGGACAAGACGGTTTTCATGGTGGAAGACTACCCGATTAGTTGCTTTGTGCGTACCTTCCCCCCATGCCACGCCTCCCCATCCTCACCCGCGCCAACGCCGACAAGCACGACCTCTACGAGCGGGCCGTGCAATCGCCCGAGGCCGAGATCGATTTCGTCGACGCGACCTACCGCAAGCTCAAGGGCAAGAAGGCCGCCCTGCTCCGCGAGGACTTCTGCGGCACCGCCGCCAGCGCGTGCGAGTGGGTCCGTCGCCGCACGACCAACCGCGCCATCGGTCTCGACCTCGACGCCCCCACTCTCGCCAACGGCATGCAACGCCACGTCGCGAAGCTGACGCCCGAGGCGCAGACGCGGATCGAGCTCTTGAAGCGCAACGTGCTCGACCCGGGCGCGGCGAGCGTGAAGGCCCTGGGAGGCTCGCCGCAGATCGTCCTGGCGATGAACTTCTCCTACTGGCTCTTCAAGACCCGCGAGATCCTCCGGGGCTACTTCGAGACCGTGCGCCGGTCGCTCGCCAAGGACGGCGTCTTCTTCCTCGATCACTACGGCGGAAGCGACGCCTACGACGAGGTGAAGGAGCGCCGCCGCATCGGCGGGCCGCGGCGTGGGTTCACCTACGTGTGGGATCAGGCGTCGTACAACCCGATCACGGGCGAGAAGACCAATCACATCCACTTTGAGTTCCGCAAGGGGCCCCCGATGATGCGGGCGTTCACCTACCACTGGCGGCTGTGGTCGCTGGTGGAGGTCCAGGAACTGCTCCGCGAGGCGGGCTTCCGCAACATCAGCGTCTACTGGGAAGGCGACGACGAAAAGGGCGGCGGAAACGGGATCTTCCGCAAAACCACCAAGGGCGAAGCCTGCCGCTGCTACATCGCGTATATCAGCGCGGAGAAGTAAATCCCCGCGATTCCTCGGCACATTCTTCCTATCCTTGATGAATGCTCCCGATCGCTTCGGGTATCTCCGCCGACGACCGCATCGCCAACGCGATCGCGTCGCATCTTGACCGCACCGCACGCATCTTCGACGAGCAGCTCCGCTCGGACCTGCCCCCCGTCGCCGCGCTCGTCCGCCATGTCGAGGCCTACCGCGGCAAGATGCTCCGCCCCACCCTCGTCGGCCTCTGCGGCATGGCGACCTCGACGACCCCGAGCGCGGACCTGAACACCCTGCTCACCCGCGACCACGCCCTGCTCGGTGCCGTCGTCGAGATGGTGCACATGGCGACCCTCGTGCACGACGACGTGCTCGACGAAGCCGACACCCGCCGCAAGGGCCTCACCGTCAACCGCCTCCGCGGCAACGAGCCCGCCGTCATCCTCGGCGATTACCTCATCGCCTCCGCCTATCACCTCTGCTCGCAGCTCCAGGATCAGCGTGCCGCCCTCGTCGTCGCCGACGCCAGCATGGTCATGTGCGCGGGCGAACTGCTGCAGCTGCACCACCGCGACGACTACTCGCTCGACGAGCCCACGTACTACGAGATCGTGGCCCGCAAGACCGCCGCGCTCATCGCCGCGGCGTGCCGCCTCGGCGCCGCGTGCAGCGGCGCGAGCGACGCGACCTGCGAGCGCCTCGCGACCTACGGCCGCCGCCTCGGCATCGCGTTCCAGATCCAGGACGACCTGCTCGATCTCACCGGCGTGGAATCCGTCGTCGGCAAGTCGCTGGGCAAGGACCTCGAGAAGGGCAAGCTCACCCTGCCCTTGATCCACCACCTCGCCACCTGCAAGCCCGCCGACCGCGGCCGCTCGCTCGTGCTGCTGGAGGAATCCGGCGAAGGCCACGAGCAGGCCCGCGAAGCCGCGAAGGCCCTGCGCCGCGCCCTCGATTCCACCAACTCGCTCGACTACGCCCGCGCCAGCGCCAAGCGGCTCGTGAGCGAGGCCAAGGCCGAACTCGCGGACGTGCCCGAGTCCGCCGCCAAGACCGGTCTGCTCCAGGCCGCGGACGCGGTCGTGGAACGGAACCTCTAAGTACGCCGCAAGTAAGTACGCCGCGCAAAAGGCCACCACACGAACGAAGCGGACGTCTCGCTCTCCCCAGCACGCATAAGCGCGAGACCGC
The DNA here is from genome assembly GCA_019744815.1 of Phycisphaerales bacterium. Classification (GTDB taxonomy): domain Bacteria; phylum Planctomycetota; class Phycisphaerae; order Phycisphaerales; family UBA1924; genus JAFEBO01. The sequence goes on along the minus strand of JAIEUA010000003.1, from coordinate 63,847 downwards.
CGCCCAGCCCCTACGCCCCGGCCTCTTCCGTCTCGTACGAACCGCCCCGCAATCCTCCGGCCAGGAACGTGTCCAATTGCCGGTTCACCTCCAGCGGCGACTTGCTGTTCCGCACCGCTTCCTTCAGCGGCTTCACACCCACGATCCGCCCTCGCTCGTCGAGCGTCATCAGCCGCTTCGCGAACCACGTCATCCGCCGCCGGATCTGCACCATCGCGTAGTGCTCGTCGCGGTACTCGACCATCAGGGCGAGATACCGACGCACGCTGTCGATGATCTCCCGCTCGCTCGGCTTGGCGGGTGTGACGCCGGTAGTCTGAAGCGCCCAGGCATCCCTGAAGATCCACGGCGTGCTCAGCGCCCCGCGCCCGATCATCACGCCCTGGCATCCCGTCGAGTGGATCATCCGCACCGCGTCCTCAGGCTCGCGCACGTCGCCGTTGCCGATCACCGGGATCGCGCCGTTCACCGCCTCCACCACGCGAGCGATGCCGGCAAGCTGCACCTCGCCGCTGAACTTCATCTCGGTCGTCCGTCCGTGCACCGTGACGCCGACCACGCCCACATCGGCCAGCATCTTCGCCAGATGCGGCGAACAGGCCAGGCCGCCCTCATAGTCGGAGGTCGACCAGCACAAACGCATCTTGCACGTCAAAGGCACCGGGCAGTGCGTACCTGACACCAGAAACTCCGAGTTGCCCGTCCGGCGCATCCATTCCTCGCGGCTCAGCGGGCACTTCTCGAGTTCCTCGACCACCCGCTTCGCGATCGCCACAGCACGCGACAGGTCGGTGAGCAGCTTGCTCCCGCCGTCTTTCTTCGTCACCTTGTCGACCGGGCAGCCCATGTTGATATCGACGATGGTCGCGCCGTGCTCCACCGCCCAGCGAGCGCCCTGGGCCATGATCTCCGGATCACTGCCGTAGAGCTGCATCCCCACCGGCTTGTCAAAGTCGTTGGTCGCGGCAAGGTCCAGGCTGGTCGCCGTGCCGCGGAGCAAACCCTGCGGCGAGAGCAGATCGGTGCAGGCAAGCCCCACGCCGATGCCCACGCCCGCCGGATGCGCCGACCACTCACGCACGATGGTGCGGAACGCCAGGTCGCAGTAACCAGCGATCGGAGCCAGCAGCAGGTTGCTCGCGAGCCGGATGGGACCGAGTTGGAGCGGGCGTGCGATCACGCGCCAGCGTCCTCGGACGGCGGGTCCGGCAACAGAGTGTTCAGTTGCTCCACCAGTTCCGGGAGATGCGTCCGCACGACTCTCCAGAGCACCGCGTGATCCACGTCGCCGTAGTCGTGGGCCAACCGATGCCGCGTGCCCTGAATGTTCACCCACGGAATCTGCGGATGCGACTCTTGGAACTCGCGACTCACTTTCCGAGCAGCTTCACCCACGATCTCGACCTGCCGCTCCACGGCGGATCGAATCAGCTTCGACCGAAGATACTGCTCGTAAGCAAGATCGCCAACGAACTCGATCGCACTGGCCGACGCCACGAGCATGTCGTGCAGGTAAGCCGCGTCCTTCACGTCAGGCTGCATACAGCACCCGCCGCGTCCGGAGAATCTCGTAGCGCCGGAAGGGATTGCTCAACCGCTCGCGTTCGACCAGATCGACTCGTCGGCCGAAGATGGACTCAAGGTCCGCCTGCATCGCCGGCCACAGATCCCAGTCGCGATCCACCCCGGAGGAGAGCGTGACCAAGACGTCGATGTCACTGGAAGGTAAAGCCAGTCCGGTCAACACGGACCCGAAAACAGAGAGCTCGCGCACGTTCCACCGCTCGCAGAAGGCGCGGATCCGTTCCGGTTCCGGAGGTTGGAATGCCGGGGCGACCATCGGTAGATTCTATCGGCCGTTCTTGCCCAAGATCGCAGGCCGACAATCGCCCTCGCTTCACGACGCCAGCGACCCCTCCACCGGCCGATCCTCTCGGGCCAGCGGGTCCAGCGGGGCGGTGAAGACCCGCTCGCCCGGCATCGGGCTGTAGCGGCTGCCGTAGAGCGGGATCCGCTTGTTGTTGTTGGTCTTGGGCATCAGCGGCATCGCGATCAGGGCCAGCACGACCATGCCGACGTTCGCCGCCAGCATCGGGAGCAGGGTCGTCTGCCCGAGGTAGACCATCACGCTGGTGACGACAACGACCAGCAGCGAGAGCGGGATCGCTCCCTGCCACGCGGTGGTCATCACCTGGTCGTAGCGCAGCCGCGGGATCGTCCAACGGATCAGCATCGCGAAGCAGATGAGCAGCACCGTCTTGCCGCCGAAGACGCCCAGCTTGGCGAGCATGCCGAAGAACGTCGTGTTGTCGGGGCTGAGCAGGTGGTTGTCGCCCAGGAAGCCCAGCGGCAGGTGGTACCCGCCCAGGAAGATCATCGAGAAGATCGCGCTGCCGGTGATCAGGTGGGCGTACTCGGCGAGCGGATAGAGCGCAAATCGCATCGAAGAGAACTCGGTGTGGAAGCCGCCGACGAGCTCCTGCTCGCACTCGGCGTTGTCGAACGGAGCGCGATTGCCCTCGGCGAGCGCCGTGATATAGAACAACGCCGCGGCCAGCGGGTGGCTCAGGATCAGCCAGCCGTGCTCGTACTGATACCGGATCATGTCCTGCGGCTGGAGCGAACCGATCAGCAGCAGCACCGCCAGCAGCGACAGCCCCATCGGGATCTCGTACGAGATCATCTGGGCCGTCGCACGAAGGCCGCCGAGGAACGTGTACTTGTTGTTCGCCGCCCAGCCGCCGAGCGTGATGCCGTAGACACCCAACGCCGCGACGGTGAGCAGGTAGACAACGCCAACGCTGACGTTCGCGCCCGCGACCAGCACGGTCGCGCCGGGGATGGTCCCGATGAACGGCAGCGGAATGTTCGGGCAATCCCAATACCCGCCCCAGGGGATGATCGCGAACGCCACCAGCGGCGGGATCACGACGATCATCGGAGCCAACGCGAAGAGAATCTTGTCCACCCGAGCCGGGACGTAGTCTTCTTTCAGGAACAGCTTCAGGCCGTCGGCCAACGACTGACCCAGGCCCCAGAAGCCCTTCAGGAACGACAGGAAAGGCAGGCCCAGATCAAAGCCCACGCGGTTGGGGCCGATGCGGTCCTGGATGTACGCCGAGATCTTGCGTTCCAGATAGATGCAGCCACCCGCGCCCACGAGAATCACGTGGACGATGATGATCAGGACGTGGATGCTGACGAAGAACTGGGCGGTGACGAAGTCGGGCAGAGTCATCGCGCGGAGTGTAGTGCGGGAGACGGTCGGGTAGCAACCCGATTATCGCCTGATCGCCGCGTGCGAGCGGAGGTCTGACCCGAGTTGGTGTCCGCGGGAGGCGGTGCCTATTATCTCGGCCCAGAACACGTCGCCCGGACGGAGCGGTCGCTCCGAGACCCCGGGCCCCAGACCGTGACGGAGAGTTTTCGATGAGCAAGTTCCAGAAGTTCAGCGCCGGTCCCCAGCCCAAGCCCAAGATCACCAAGAGCTCGCCCAAGGGCAACATCCTCGTGGATTGGAAGGACATCGAGAACCTCCGCCGCACGATGTCGCCCAACGGCAAGATCTACGCCCGCAAGCGCAACGGCACCTCGGCTCAGGAGCAGCGTCTGCTCGCTCAGGCCGTCAAGCGGGCCCGCTTCATGGCCCTGCTGCCCTACACCAGCGCCACGCTGTAAGCCGACGCGATCCCGAATCAACGACAAGGCCCGCCACGCGGGCCTTGTTTGCTTTTGGGGTGCCACTGCCCGGCTGCTCGGAGCCGGGCAGTGTGAACGCTCGGGGTAACGCCGCGGGCTCGATCAACATCACAGGGTTGTACCTGCGAGTTTCAACGATCGGTCCGTAGAGTTCTCTCATGCGTGACTACGCCCCACTGTTTGCCTCGGCCAAGGTTGCAACGGACCGCGTCGCGGCGATGCGTCGGTTTCTGGAGCTCACGTGGAAGGCCTTTGGTGACGACGCCCCCACTGCCGAGCGCAAGACGATCTCGTGGATTGGGTTTTACGAGCGGGATCCGGGGGATGCGGCGCAGATGGTGCTCGTCGACCGGGAGCCGAAGCCGGCGTGTTCGCCGATTGGGCTGCACGGGATGTGCGGGCGCGGGATGGTTGAGAACAACTCGATCATCATCGATGATGTGCGCACGCTGGGTGGGAACTACATCGCGTGCGATCCGCGTGATCAGAGTGAGTTGGTGGTGCCGCTGGTGGACGCGAAGGGGGTGTGCTTCGGCGTGCTGGATATTGACAGCTACGCGATCGGCGCGTTTGACGAGCGCGACGCGGAGCAGATGCACCGGTTGCTGGTGGCGTTTGGGTTGACGGGTGGGGCGACGCCGCGGGTGACGCGTCGCTGAGGCGGCGTGGGGTGATCAGGCGGGCACGGGCGGCGGGGCGCGGCCTGATGCGGGGTCGCGGCTTTGGCGAGAGGGGTGCGGGGTGGTGGGGATGTCGGATGTGGGATGTCGGATGGCGGATGGGGAGGCGGGGGAAGCCGCTCGCTCACGTTCGGGGCTCGTGGGGGGGATGTCGGATGTGGGATGTCGGATGGCGGATGGGGAGGCGTGGAGACCCGCTCGCTCACGCTCGGGGCTCGTCAAGGCGGGGAGTTTTGAAGCGGGCGTCGGGAGCGACTGGTTCTCGGGAGGGGATGGCGCGATGGTGACGGGGGTGGCCCCACGCTTGCGCGTGGGGTTCGTTTTGGGGAGGGTTTGTGATTGAGGTTGGTGGATTGCGTTGACGGGCGCGGGAGGAACCCACCCCCCGGCCCCCTCCCTCGGGGAGGGGGAGTGCAAGGCAGATGAGAGCACCTTCGGGGTGAAGTTGGCGATGCGGTAGAGGACGGTGGCGGCGCGGCGGGTGGTTTCTTTTTGGCGGTCTTGTTCGCGGCGTGACTTGGGGGTTTCGCGTTGGATGTTGTGGGTGATGTCGGAGACGAAGTCGTCGATGATGAGGGCGAGGGCGCCGACGCACTTTTCGAGGTGGGCGGCGGCGGCGGTGCGGGCGCGGCGGGCGTTGGCGAGGTCGGCCTGGGCGAAGAGGGTGGCCGCGTCGTCGGTGGCGAGGTAGATGGTCAGGGCGGCGAGGGTGATCTTGAGTTCGTGAGCGATCGACTCGAGGGATTCCTGCGGGGATTGGATCAACTCGAGCAGCACGCGGCGCTCGTGGTCGGTGGGGATGAAGTTGTCACGGCTTTCAACTTGCGGCACGGCCCCACCCCCTTTCCCGGCATCGCTGCCCCACCCCCACTCCCCCACTGCTGCACTGCTCCACTTCCCATAGTGTCGCATGGATGCGGGGGGTGATTCAACGGATTGGTGGGGTTCGGGGTGAAGATTGACGGCGCAACGACGGGGTTGTGCGCACAACGACGGCGGTGTGCGCGGTGGGGATCGGGTTTGGGGCGGCGGAGGAAATGACCTTCAGAGCAAGGTCAGTGGCACGAGGTTGATGCCACCCCGCCGAGCGTGGTTGGGCCAACTGCCCGTCCCGCCGCTTCATGCTGTATACTCAATTCGGAGCGTCCGCGACAGCCGCGGACGGGAGAGAGAATGGGTACTCCCGAGGCAACATCGGGAAGAACTGGGGATGCCAATGAAGGTCGTTGTTACGCTTTGTGTTTCCGCTCTCGCGTGCTACGGAACGGTCGCCTCAGCCGCGACAACACTTAACTTCGAGAGTCTCGCCGGAACCTCCTACGTGAACGGGTCGCCGGTTCCTTCGGCATCAAGGCTCAGCGATCAATTGGTCTCGATACACGGCGTCCGATTCACGTCATCGGGCGGCTTCGCTTCGGTTGTCGACCTCGGTGTCGGACACGCGGTTAGCGGCAGCGTCGGACTTGCCGGTAGCTCCGCTGACGGCAACGTGAGCTATGGGAGTTCGGATCCGATTGAGATCTCGTTTTGGAATCCGGCGAACACATCGCAACGATTTCAGACGGACTCCGTTTCGCTTCGGGGCGACCTGTGGGGCTCCGGTCAGACAATCTCGCTGAAGGCGTTCGACCGATTCGGGAACTTCCTGGCCGAGGTGTCCGCCGTCGACTCCGGAGGCACACTGCTCTCGATATCCGCCGTCGGCATCCACTCGGTGATCTTCTCTGGCGTGGCGGATCCGGTGAGCGGCGGTGTCGGAATCGACGACTTGAGCTTCGGCGCGTTGACCATTCCTGCACCGAGCATGCTCGTCCCGATCATCGGAAGCTTGATCTGGACCTCACGCCGACGGCGATCAATCCGATAGCCACAGGCCGATGGCTGCTATGACCACAGCAGGCATCGCGGACGTGATTGGGCATGGAATCATGACGCGAGACCTGACACGGGTCCACAGCCGACCACGACCACCGGCTCAAAGCAGCCGGTGATCGTGGCACATCGCAAGCGTGGTCGGGCCACCTGCCTCAAGTCGTTGCTCCGGATTACACGACAATGGCCAACTTTGAGGTCGTGTTCGTGATTGGTCATGCGATCACAGGACGAGGCCGGACACGCGTCCACGACAGACCACGAACGTCCTCTGAACACCGCGGGGCATCTTGGCAAATCGCAATCGCGGTCGGGCCACCCGCCTCAACTGCACTCTCTGCGCCGCTTTCTGCTATACTGACCACATGACCGAGAGACCATCAGGACACGGTGCCGCAGCCATTCTCACAACGTTGACGCTTGGAACCATGAGATTCTTCGTGGTCGACCAAGGCTTTGTCCGAACGGTTATGGCCTTCGGCAAACTTGTCCGGCTCGCCCCGCCAGGATTGCACTCCTGCCTTTCTTTGTGGGGCTTGTACCAAGGCCCGGGGGATACCGTCCCAACAAGCGAGCAAATTGATCCGTACGACAACGAGACGGTCTTTACAAGTGACGGAGTTAAGTGCTCCATCGATGTAATGATCTGCTTCCGGATCAGCGATCCGAGCCGCGCTCTCTTTGAAGTAAGCGATTATCGACTCGCCATTAAGAACCTTGTGCAATCCGTCCTTCGGAATGAGTGCGGCAAACTTCCCGCGCGTACAATGCTCGCGAGTCGCGATCAGATGGCCAAGAACATTCAGGATTCTCTTTGCCGAGACTGCGATCCATGGGGCATTGCGATACGCCTTGTTGAGATCAAGAACATCGAAATGGCAATACAACAGGAGCGAAGGCCGTGAATAATTTCGATCCCAAAGACATTAGCGCACCGGCCGGTGCTTTTTCCGTTGAGAGCGAGCTCGAGCTTCTCAAGTTTGACACCGAAAATCTTCGTACGTTCTATTCACTTTCGGGCCCTGCTCGAAAAGAATTTATCCTAATGATGGCGGAGGCAGAGGCTACGAAGGTCTCCGCGATCGCGGAAGCACAGGCGAAAGGCCTAATTGCAATGCGTAAAGCCGAAGCAGAAGGCTATCGACTAATCGGCGAGGCACTTGCGTCAATCCCCAACGTTACGGCCGTTCTTGAAGTTGCAAGGATGCACACACTAGCGGAAACGGCTCGGGCACTTGCCGATGGCAAAGCAACGAAGATGTTCCTTCCACAGTCAATGGACGCGATAATGGGCCTTCTGACTGTTGCAAATTCGATCAACGGAACAACAGACTCTCGCAAATAGAGCACACAGCCGCCGAGCGCTGATCCATTCGTGTCACAGGCAAACGATCCCAAAGGAGCCCCAAGTGTTCTGCAAGCAATGTGGCAAGGAGATACCCAACGCCGCCGTCATATGCGTGCATTGCGGCGTTGGGACAGATAACTTTCGCATGAGCCCAAGAGGCATCGGCGGCGGCACAATCTTTTGCGGATACCTCTTGGCATTCATAATGCCACTATTTGGCATCATATCTGGCATATATCTTTTACTGCAAAAGTGTTATCTGCACGGAATCATCGTTATACTGCTAAGCATCGTATTCTGGATTGCTTGGATCGCACTCTTTCTTAGATAGACATTTAAGGAAATCTCTATCTGGAAAATTTGCCCGATCCATTAAATGACAGCGATGCAAAGTTCATCAAAATCGATTTTCAAACCTATACCGACGAACAGATTCAGGATGCAAAGGGCGAGCCCGTCGCGTCCTCTGTGACCGTGCAAACTTCAACAATTACCCAAATCCAAACAATAAGCAGAGGAATGATAAGCCAACCAATAAGAATAGTTATTAATATCTGAGCGACTCCCCGTCCAGTATAGCCCGCATAGAAATTGTGCATGCCGAGACATCCGAGGAAGAGACCCAGAAGAATATAGCTAATTCGACTCCTAGAACCTACACCGACGCCTCGAATGGGTCCACCGGTCGCCACACCGCACTTCATGCAAATTGCCGCCGCATCCGGAATTTCATTCCCGCACTGTTTACAGAACATTGACGAAATCCTTTCTATCGCTTGCAACCTCACCCGCGCTTTACTTGGAAGTGAAGGTGTCGGAGCTCACCCCCCCGCACTTCCCTCTCCGCCCGGCAGCGTCATGGACCACGGGTCGAGGTAGTGGTCGATGGCGTCCTTGGTGATGAGTGTACCAGAATTGTCCTTTTGGCCAACCACCGTCTCGTAGGCGAGTTGGCGGACGGTTTTGCCTTGTTTGAAGGCGTCCTTGGCGAGTGCCGCGGACTTGTCGTAGCCGATGACGGGGACGAGACTTGTGCACATGGCGAGGGAGCCTTCGATGAGGCCTTTGCAGCGGGCTTCGTCGGGCTGTAGGCCTGCGCCGGGGCCCTTCAGCAGGTTTTCGGTGAACATGTCGCAGGCGCGGCTGAGGAGGGTGATGCTGTCGAGGAGGTGGTGGATCATCATGGGCATGGCGACGTTGAGGTCGAGGAGGGAGCCGACGCCGCCGAAGCCGCCGAGGGTGACGGCGGCGTCGTTGCCGATGACGCTGCAGCAGACCATGATGAGGGATTCGCAGATGACGGGGTTGGTTTTGCCGGGCATGATGGAGGAGCCGGGCTGGACGGCGGGGAGGACGAGCTCGCCGATGCCGCAGCGGGGACCGGAGCCGAGCCAGCGGATGTCGTTGGCGATCTTGGAGAGGGAGACGGCGATGGTTTTGAGGATGCCGCTGGTCTCGACGATGGCGTCCTTGGCGGCCTGGGCCTCGAAGTGATTGGCGGCTTCGCGGAAGTGGATGCCGAGGCGGGCGGAGAGTTCGGCGGAGACGAGGGAGCCGAACTGTTCGTGGGCGTTGATGCCGGTGCCGACGGCGGTGCCGCCGATGGGGAGTTCGGAGAGGGTGTGGAGGGCGCGGTGGAGGCGTTCCTCGGCGTGGTGGAGCTGGGAGGCGAAGCCGGAGAACTCCTGGCCGAGGCGGATGGGGGTGGCGTCCTGGAGGTGGGTGCGGCCGATCTTGACGATCTTGTCCCAGGCCTTGGCCTTGGCGTCGAGGTCGGCGGCCATGTTTTTGATGGAGGGGAGGAGGCGTGAGTGGATGGCGACGGCGGCGGCGAGGTGCATGGCCGTGGGGAAGGTGTCGTTGGAGGACTGGCCCATGTTGACGTGGTCGTTGGGGTGGACGCCGCCGAAGGAGAGGTAGGCGGGGTCTTTGGAGGAGCCGATGGGCTTGTGGTTGCGGAGGCAGACGAGGTTGGCGATGACCTCGTTGACGTTCATGTTGGTGGAGGTGCCGGAGCCGGTCTGGTAGATGTCGATGGGGAAGTGGGCGGCGAGGCCTCCGAATTGGGGAAGGCCGTCGGCGATGGCGAGGCAGGCTTCGACGATGGCGGCGGTGCGTTTGTCGTCGAGGCGGCCGAGCTTGTGGTTGACGGTGGCGCAGGCGGCTTTGAGGTGGGCGTAGGCGGAGATGACCTGGGCGGGGACGGGGCGGCCGCTGACGGGGAAGTTGAGAACGGCACGCTGGGTGGAGGCGCCGTAGAGGGCGGAGGCGGGGACGAGCATCTCGCCCATGGTGTCTTTTTCGGTGCGGGTCTGGAGGGTGGTGTTGGTGTTGGTGGTGGTCATGGAAGAAGAATAGAGAGAATGGGGAGGGGCGGAGGGGGCGGGGGGAGGGGAGTGGGTTTTCGTGGCAGAGAACTTCGGGGTCGAGGGAGGGGTCGAGCTGACGTTTCGGTAGGGATGCGGATTTTGGGTTGCGTGCGTGAAAGAAGCGGGAAAGTGCGTCCATTGCGGTAGGCGTGTGGTAGCGTGAGGTCATGAGCACAACCACTGTCGAAAAGAAACCTGCGTTTGAGATGCCGCCGATGTCTGCGGAGCATGTGGCGACCGAGAAGGTGGGCAAGCGGCTGGCGGAGTTGATCGAGGGGCAGAAGAACCTGGACGCGATCCGGGAGCTGTACGCGGAGAACGCGCGGCATGTGGAGGTGATGGGCGGGCCGGGGTGCGATCGGACGATTGAGGGGAAGGCGATCCTGCTGCAGAAGGCCGAGCAGTTCCACAAGAGCATCACGGTGCACGGGCGGACGGTGGGCAAGCCGGTGGTGAACGGCGATCAGTTCCTGCTCGCGATGAGCCTGGACAGCACGTTCAATGACGGGCCGATGAAGGGCATGCGGATGAACATGCAGGAGCATGCGCTGTACACGGTGAAAAACGGGAAGATCGTGGAGGCGAAGTTCTTTTACTCGATGGGTGGGTAGGGGAAGGCATCGGGGCCGCGGGTGAATAACGCCGGTGAAGTGAGCGTGGTGGGAACCCGGGTTCTGCGGGGGCGTATTCTGGGATATGCGGCTGCCGCGGCTGCGGGTGTACCGGGCTTTTCGCGAGCTCGATGGGTTCGACGATGCACGCTGCGCGGGGTTTGTGGTGGAGGCGAGCGGGGGGAGGATTCGGACCTGGTGTCGGCGCGTTTTTCTTGGCGTGCTCGGTCTCGGGGCGACCTACGCGGGCTTGTGGGCTGCCGCACGGATGCTGTGGTTTGGAGTCGTGGAGCAACGTTCTGACGCGTGGATGACGGGGCTTTCGGTCGTGGCGGCGTTGCTGGCGCTGGCCGCGGGGCCCATCGGCGTGCTGGTGGTGCGGGATTTTTGGTTGCGACGTCGCATATGGGGCGTGCTGCGGACGCAGGGGCGGTGTCCGACGTGCGGCTACTCGCTCCTGGGACTGGCGGCGACGGATGGTGTTGCGCTGTGTCCGGAGTGTGGGCGTTCGATCGAGCTGTCGAAGGCGATGCTGGCTTTGTCTGGGGCTGCGGGCGCCGGGCGAGTCGCGCTCGGCATGACGGTTGATCTTCCCGAGCCGCTGTTCAGCCGCTCGAGGTGCCGTCGGTTCGCGCGGGGTGCGATGTGGATTGGGGGCAGCGCTGCGTTGCTGGCGGCCGCATCGATGGCGGTGAACGAGATGGTCATCCGAAGGGATGCTGCGGCCGCGAGGCGAGCGTTGTTGTTGTCCCGTGGGATGCCGTCGGGCTCGCCGCTTGGCATGGCGGACGCGAACGTTGCGTTCGCGTCCCATGGGGCCACAGTGCAGCTTGCTCTTCGCAACAGCACCGGGAAAGTCCTGGCGCTCCTGCCGGGAACGTCCGGGTCTTATTTGTTCAGCGGCATGGAAGCGATCGTGGATCCTGATCGTCGCATTCGACGGGACGTCCGGCTGCGGCTTCCGGACAATCCCTCGCTGGTGGGAAGGCACGCGTGGATGGACGGCATGGTGACGTGGAAGGCGGTCGAGGAGTGCGAGGCGCGCGGCTTGTTCCGTGAGCTGGCGGCTCTGGACACGACGTGGCGCTCGGACACGCGGTGTTCGCCCGGCGCCGGTTGCTTCGCCAAGTTCCCGTACTTTGATTGGCAGGGAGAAGACTTCAACGCTGTCGCTTGCGTGCTCAACGCACGCCTCGTGCTGCGCGCGGACGCGGGGGATTGGCACGAGTACGCCTCGACGCTGCGGACGTTTGGACGCGTGACCCGTGCGGCGTGGTCGGCGGCGACGGCGGCGGACTGCAACGCCCTGACGCTGATCGAGACTCGGGTGATGCTGGATCTGTGCCAACGCTTGTCACGCGCGGACGTTGATGCGGCGTTCATTGACGCGGTGGAGCCGGTGCTCGACGAGATGGGGCCGAGCATTGACATTCGCGGCTGGGTGCAGACCGAGCGGGCCGAGATTCTGGAGATGACGGCGTGGTTGTTCAGCGATCCGGATCGGGTGCGATGGGGCCTGCTGACTCCGGGGGACGCGTCGGTCTTGCGTCAACGAGCGCGTGATTTCAATGTGGGCATCTGGGCGCGATTGGGGACGTATCGAGGTAACGAAGCGGAGATCCATCGGGTCTTTGATTGGATCCAAGCTGGGGGCTCGGCGACGCCGGTGACTTCGGAAGACGTGGCCCGACAACAAGGCTCGGTGCAGATCCCGGCTTCGTTCACTGCGGACTCTTTGTGGCGGGTGCTCGCGATCCAACAAGTGGAGTGTTTCCGTCGGGCTGCTCGCGTGCAGATCGCGCTGATGCGTCACAGGGCGAGGACGGGGCACGAAGCGAAATCGCTCGACGACCTTCGCGGAGAAGTTGCGGTCGGGTGGATGGTGGACCCTTACAGCGGCAAGGACTTTGGATTTGCGGTTCCGCCCGAGACGGAGGATGAACGCGGGGTGCTGTACACGGTGGGCCCGAATCGTCGGGACGACTTTGTGCAAGCGCACCGGTGGGTTCGGTTGGCGCCGGCGGGCCCGCTGATGTACACGCTTTCAGGGCAGGAGCTGGACTTCCGCTTTGATTTCCCTGAGCCGTGAGGATTCCGGCTCTACCGTTCCAGTATGCGATCCCACCTTGTCGCGTCCTCGGTTCTTTGTGTTCTGATCTCTGGTTGTGCCGCCGTGCAGCCGTTGACGGAACTGGTGAAGCTGGAGTCGACGCGGTCGTGTGATCGGTGCGCGGGGTATTTGTTGCCGGGGCGGATTGAGGCGAGTCCGGAGACGGTGTACCGGATTGATTCGGACTTGCCCGAGATTTTCTTGTCGCCGGGGGTGTTGTACACGACGCGGGCGGAGTTGCCGGAGTTTTTGACGAAGGACGGGAAGGCCGTGCCGCGGGAGATGCGGGTTCAGCGGAACGCGGGGTTTGCGGGGATTGATGGGTCGTTCGAGGTGTTTGTGTATCACATGAGCAACCCAGCGATCGACGGGGCCCCCACTGCTCCTCGCGAGCGGCGGGTGGTGGTGTACGCGAAGAACGTGGGAAGTGCGGCGGCGGTGCTGAAGCCGCGTCAGATCATGGAAGCGCACGGGACGATGGCGAAGGCGCACGGGCCGGAGTCGCGGCTGGCGTATCGGGTGATGGAGGATCGGTGGGAGCGGATGGTGGATGAGGTGAGGCTGGAGCCGGGGAAGGGAGAGGTGATCGCGTGGACGCCGCGGCTGAGTGTGAAGGGTGCGAAGGGGAAGGATGAGACTTCGAGTGACTTTGTGACGGGGTTGGTGCGGGTGGATGTAGCGGGTGAGGAAGGAAAGGGGGACTCGAAGGCAGAAAGACAAAACCCACCCCCTGCCCCCTCCCTCGGGGAGGGGGAGTTGAGGCATGGTGTGTTTGAGGTTTCTGTGATTGCGATTGATGGGGCGGTGGAGGCGGAGGATTTGGGGTCGGCGGCGGAGGCGTTGCTGGATGTGGGTGCGCGGTCGGGGGAGGGGGCGATGGATCTGACGATTCCGCCGCCGGAGTGTCATGTGCGGCGGGTGGTGGGCGTGTCGAAGAACTTTTTGTGGCGCAGCGAGGACGTGCGGCTGGATGCGTCGAGGCTGGATGAGCGCGGGGTGTCGTTCCTGATGGCGGCGCCGGGGATTCAGACGCTGCAGTGTCCGCAGGCGAAGCAGACGCAGGACCTCTTGCTCAGCCCGGGGTTTGTGCCTCCGGAGACGATCGGGAATTACATGCAGGAGTACCTGGTGACGCTGACGCTGGTGAACCCCGGTGCGGCGGCGAAGATGGTGGATGTGCGTTTCTGGAAGCAGGATGCGGATGTGGGCGTGGCGTGGCAGGTGGATGTGGGTGACCGAGCGGCGACGCGCGAGGCGCTGATGGACTATCCGACGCTGGTGGAGTGGGCGGGTGGATGGCGGAAGGACGATCTGCCCGACAACACGCGGTCGTTCTTCATGAATGACTCGGCGCGGAACGAGGCGCAGTGGATCGAGGTGCCGGCGAAGAGCGAGAAGACGGTGACGATCCGGATGATGCCGGTGGGGACGTCGTCGCTGCCGTTCGAGGTGCGGGTGGTCGGCAGGTGACGCCGGGGGCGGATGCGCCGCGTGCCGCGTGCGTGAGGCGCGGCGGGGTGGGTGTGCAACTGATCGAGGACTTTTCCCCGTGGAAGATGCCGCGGGGTGGTGTCATTATGGAACGTGGCCTCCCGCCGGTGGTCGGCGCAGGAGTCTCGAGGCCCCGCTGCAGCAGAGAGGATTGGTCCAGATGGGTGCTCCGACGCTTGGAGTCGAAGAGGCGAAGCGGATCGGAGACGGTCTTGGTGTTGATTGGGATCGTGTGAATCCGGAGGAGTTTCGGCTGGGGCTCGAGGTCGAGCTCGAGCATGGGAGCCGCGACCCGCAGACGAACGTGACGAACGACGATCCGGTGATGACCGGGAAGATCGCGTGGGCGCACCTGAAGGAGTTTCCGGATTACTACACGCGGCTTCGTCGGCTGGAGTCGGAGGCGGAGTTGTACTGGGCGACGAGCCGTTGAAATAGGGCGTGCGTGCGGGTGAAAGCCCCGTAGCACGCCTTCGCTGGAGGGTTTGAACGTTTCCGCCCGCTCGCCGTGGGCGCTCGCGGATGCGCGGGCGCTCACGGCATTTTGAAGGAACTTCAATGAAGACTCGTGGCTGGATCTCGGCGTTGCGGAGTGCGGCGGTGTTGGCGGTGCTGATGAGCGGGTGCACGACGGCGCCGCGGACGGAGGAGGGGCGTTCGGACATCCGCAGCCAGGCGTTGACAACGGTCGCGAAGGCGCAGGGGCAGGATTCGACGCTCGCGAATGCGCTGAACAACTCCACCGGGTACGCGGTGTTCCCGACGGTGGGCAAGGGCGCCGTGGGGATCGGCGCGGCGTACGGCAAGGGCGTGCTGTTCGAGCACGGCGTTGCGATGGGGTACTGCGATCTGACTCAGGCGTCGATCGGCTTGCAGCTCGGCGGCCAGGGGTATTCAGAGATCATCGTGTTCAGCACGCCCGAGTCGCTGGCGAAGTTCAAGACGGGGAACTTTGCGTTTGATGCGCAGGCGACGGCGGTGGCGCTCAAGGCGGGCGCGGGAGCGAACGCGAAGTACGCGGACGGGGTCGCGGTGTCCACGATGGACGAGGCGGGGCTGATGTACGAGGCGTCGATCGGCGGGCAGAAGTTCAGCTATCAGCCGCTGTAGTTGACGGGAGCTTGAACGGTTGGAAGTTGATCCGCCGTCGCGATTCCCACAAGGAGAACTCACATGCTGTCCTGGGCTTTGACGTTTCTGGTGTTGGCGTTGATCGCGGGTGTGCTCGGATTCACGGGGATCGCGGGGCAGTCGATGTACATCGCGAAGATCTTGTTCTTCGTGTTTCTGGTGGTGTTTGTGGTCGGGCTGATCTACAGCCTGGTGACCGGGCGGGGTGTGCCGCGAACGTGAGGTGTGAGCGAGATTCTGTGGTGTGGCCGCGGCGTTCTGGGGCGGGCGCGTTACTCGGGCGGGCTCGCACGCGCGACGGGGAAACCGATGTCGGCGGTGGTGAGACGGGCGGCGGTCGCAGCTAGAACGGGGCGAAGGTCTTGTCGGGATCGGCGTAGACGGTGGGCTTAGCGAAGGAGTTTTCGGCTTTGGATGCGGCGGTCGCTTCGGCGGAGGCCGCGGAAGAGGGGTTCTGAGGGAGGCCTCGGGGGAAATCTCGCGCGGTGACGATGCTGGCGTGGCCGTCGGCGAAGGCGACGTTGGCGGCGCCGCCGCCGGCGCCGGGGTGGCGGTAGCCGATGCGGGAGTTGGTGGTGCCGACTTTGTTGTCGCGCTGGCGGCCGGCGTAGACGCCGTCGGCGGTGGCGATGAGTGATGCGGGGCGCTTGAAGGCGGCGAGGCGGGTGTGGCGGATGAACTTGGGCTCGTTTTTGGCGGGGCCGTAGCCGACGGAGCCGGTGAAGAAGCTGTCGGGGACGATGGAGTCGACCTGGGAGCCGATGGGGTTGTCGGCGTTGATCCAGTACGAGACGCGGATGATTTTGGTGAAGCCTTTGTCGGGGATGAGGACGGGAGAGTTCTTGACGCCGGTGCGCAGGTTGGGCCAGTCCATCCAGCCCTTTGGGAGCAGCGGGTCGGTGCCGGTCTGGCCGGTGGCGAGGCCTTCGACGTCGATGGTTTCGGGGCAGTAGAAGACGGAGGCCTTGGTCTGGACGGAGGCGGGGACGTAGGCGTCGCGGTCGAGGATGGGAGCCCAGCCGTCGCAGGGGTTGGAGCCGCTGGTGTCGGACATGTTGTACGAGGGGATCACGATTTCCTTGTGATCGCCCGCGTACGAGTGCATGCCGATGGCGGTCTGGCGTTGGGAGCTGAGGCAGACGGCTGAGCGTGCGGTCTTGCGAGCGGCGGCGAGGGCGGGGAGCAGGATGCCGATCAGCAGCGCCATGATGGCGATGGTGATCAAGAGCTCGATGAGCGTGAAGGCGCGGCGGTGCATCCTTTGAGGATACCGAATGCGGATGCGATGGTCGCGAAAAGAAAAAGCCCCGCGGTGCGGGGCCTTGAGCGTGACTGGTGAAACCTCGGGCTTGAAGATTACTTCTTGGCGGGCTCGGCCTCGGCCTCGTCGGTGGCGACGGGCTTCTTGGGGCCGCTGCTGCGCTTGAGCTTCTTGGTGAGGTTCTTGGGGGTGCGGTCCTCGCTGGTGAGGTCGATGCCGCGGACCTTGTCGCGGCGGGTGCCGGACTGGGTGGCCTTGCCGCCGGCCTGGGTGATGAGTTCGACGGCCTTGGCGGAGATGCGGCTGGCGGTGACGTCGAGCTTGACCTTGAGGCCTTCGTCGCCGACGGCGCCGAGGATCTTGAGGTCGCGGCTGTCGTCGCGGACGAGGCCGGCCTTCTGGAGGGTGGCGAGGTTCACGGTGCCGCCCTTGGCGAAGGCGGGGTGAGCGACGATGTCGCGGAGGTTGACGATCCAGAAGTGGGTGCGGAAGGGGGCGTTGGTGAAGCCGAACTTGGCCAGGCGGCGGAAGTAGGGCATCTGACCGCCTTCGAAGGAGCGCTTCGAAGCGTGACCCGAGCGGGAGCTGGCGCCCTTCTGGCCGCGGCCGGACTGCTTGCCGTGGCCGGAGCCTTCGCCGCGGCCGACGCGCTTGCGCTTCTTGTACTGGCCGGCGAGGACGGTGACATCGTGGATCATCATGGCGGGAGTCCTAACAGTGTGCGAGACGCGTGCTTGGTTCGTGAGGAAGGGAATCGATTAGGCGCTGGGAGCGGCGTCGCCCGCGGTGGGAGCGCCGCCCTGGGGAGCGCCGGCATCGCGGCCTGCGCCGCCACCACCGCCACCACCACCCATGCCACCGCCGCCACGGCCGCCGCGGCCGCCGCGACCACCACCGCCGCCGCCACGGCCGCCGCGACGATCCTGGCCGATGGTGTTGACCGGGCCCTTCATCTTCTCACCCTTGGCGGTGGAGGCGAAGGCCTTGCCCTTCTCGATCTTGTGCTCGATGTCGGTGACCGCGAGGGTGACGCCGCGGGCGGCGGCGATCTGCTCGCGGCGGCGGAGCTGGACGATGCCGTCGAAGCAGGCCTTGACGAGGTTGAACTTGTTGGTGTTGCCGTAGCACTTGGTGAGGCAGTCGGTGATGCCGGCCATCTCGAGGATGGCGCGGATGGTCGAGCCTGCGACGACGCCGGTGCCGGGGGAGGCGGGGATGAGGCGGACGCTGGAGGCGCCGAACTTGCCCTGGACTTCGTGGGGCAGGGTGCGGCCGGCCATGGGGATCTCGACCATGGCGCGCTTGGCGTACTTCTGAGCCTTGTCGACGGCCTGGGGCACTTCGTTGCTCTTGCCGTAGCCAAAGCCGACGCGGCCGCGCTTGTCGCCGACGACGACGAGGGCGCCGAAGCTGAAGCGGCGTCCGCCCTTCACCGTCGCGGACGTGCGGAACACGCCGACCGTGGAGGACTCTACAGAACTGGATTCGTCAAGCATCTCGGCCATTGGTCAGGTCCTTGGAAAGCTCAAACCTCAAAACTCAAAGCTCAAATCCGAAACTCAAATCCGAAACTCAAACCGTACCCCTCATCCCTTTGCAATCGTTGAGATTGCACTCGTTCAGAACTTCAGGCCGCCCTTGCGAGCCGCTTCGGCGAGGGCCTTGATGCGGCCGTGGTAGCGGAAGCCGGAGCGATCGAAGACGACGGCGGCGAGGCCCTTGCCCTTGGCCCGCTCGGCGAGGAGGGTGCCGACGGCTTCGGCGGCCTTGGAGTTGCCGGTCTTGTCGGTCTTGAGGGCCTTGTCGGTGGTGGACGCGGCGACAAGCGTGCGGCCGGAGAGGTCGTCGATGATCTGGGCGTAGATGTGGTTGAGGGACTTGTAGACGGTCAGACGGGGACGCTCGGTCGTGCCCGAGATCCGCTTGCGGATCGCGATGCGGCGACGGGAGCGACGCACCTGCTTGTTGACTTGCTTGTTCATGTTCGATCCTGACTTGCTGAGCCCCGCACTTGGGAGCGTTTGATTCGTGTGTGTCGAGACTCGGTGCGACGGATGGATTAGGCGCCGAACTGCTTGCCCTGCTTGCGCTTGATGACCTCTTCGGCGTACTTGATGCCCTTGCCGTTGTAGGGCTCGGGCTTGCGCTTGGCCCGCATGGCCGAGGCGAACTGGCCGACGGACTGGCGGTTGACACCGGAGATCTTGATCGGGGTGATCTCGCCGGCGGACTTGTCGACGACGACGGTGAGGCCCTCGGGGATGGGCATCAGGACGGGGTTGGCCATGCCGACGGAGAGCTTGAGGTTCTTGCCGGCCATGCTGGCGTTCCAGCCGGTGCCGACGACGTGCATGGTCTTCTCGTAGCCCTTGGTGACGCCCTCGATCATGTTGCGGATCAGGGCGCGGGTGGTGCCCCACTGGGCGTTGGCATCGGCGTCGGTCTCGGAGCCGGCGGCGACGGAGACCTTGACGGCCTTTTCCGCCTCGACGAAGGCGACCTTCACCTTGGAGTGGACGGTCAGCTTGTCCTTGCCCTTGGGGCCCTGGACTTCGACGGACTGGCCGTTGACGGCGATCTTCACGCCGGCGGGGACTTCGATGACTTTCTTGCCGATACGGGACATGGTCGATTCTCCTGGCGTCTTGCTTCACCGCGATGGGTTGGCTGTGTTCGCGGGCTTCCGCCCTTTGTGGTGTGATTACTCGATGACGCAGAGCAGCTCGCCGCCGATGCGTTGTTCGCGGGCGGCGCGGTCGCTGACGACGCCCTTGCTGGTGGAGACGATGGCGATGCCCAGGCCCTGGAGGGGCTTGGGGAGGGTCTCGACGCCGCGGTACATGCGACGGCCGGGCTTGCTCATGCGGGTGAGGGAGTGCATGAGGGAGTCACCGGCGGTGGTGTACTTGAGGCGGATCTTGATCTGGCCCTGGCGGCCGTCATCGATGACGTCGAAGCCGTCGATGTAGCCCTCGCTCTTGAGCACGTCGGCAATGCCGCGGCACACCTTGCTGTTGAGGCAGGTGACCGACTTGGCCTTGGCGCGCGTGGCGTTGCGGATTCGGTTGAGCATGTCCGCGATGGGGTCGCCGATGGACATTGTGGTTCCTCGTCTACTTGCAGTGAGCGGAGCGGCGGGGCGAGCGTTTGGGAAGGCCCCGCGTGATGATCGGGTGGGTGAGTGGGTGGATTACCAGGAGGCCTTACGCATGCCCGGGATCTTGCCCTCGAGGGCGAGCTTGCGGAGCATGATGCGGCTGATGCGGAACTTGCGGTAGACGCCGCGGGCCCGGCCGGTGAGCTCGCACCGGCGGACGATGCGGGTGCTGAACTTGGGGGTCCGGTTGCTCTTGGCGACTTGTGCCTTGGTGGCCATGATTACTTGTCCTCCGGCTTCTTGAACGGCATGCCCAGCTGTTCGAGAACGAACCGGCTGAGGTCTTTGTTGCTGCGGCCGAAGCACATGTTGATGTGCATGCCGTGGGTGAACTGGGCGTCGGCCATGTTGATCTCGGGGAACACGCCCTGCTCGGTGAGGCCCATGGCGTAGTTGCCCTGGCGGTCGAAGGCGGTGTCGGAGAGGCCGCGGAAGTCCTTGATACGCGGGGTGGCGAGGTTGATCAGGCGATCGAGGAAGTGCCACATGCGGTCGCGGCGGATGGTGACCATGGCGGCGGACTCGAAGCCCTCGCGGAGCTTGAAGTTCGAGACGCTCTTCTTGGCCTTGACGACGACGGGCTTCTGGCCGGTGACCTTGACCAGGGTCTCAAGGACGGTGGCCTTGACGTGCGGCGGGATCTTGGTGCCCTCGATGTGGCGGCCCATGTTGACGTTCAGCACGATCTTCTCGAGCTTGGGCATCTGCATGGGGTTCTTGATGCCGAACTTCTCGGTGATCTTGCCGCGGATCTCGGCGTCGTAGCGGACCTTGAGCCGCGGGGGCAGCTTGGGGCCGGTGTCGACGGGGGCGTCGGAGTGCTTGGCCTTCTTGCCGGCGTCGCGACCCGCGGCGCCCTGGGGCTTGGAGCCCTGGGGGCGCTGGCCGGGCTTCTGGCCCTGCTTGTTCTTGTTGTCCTGATCGGCTGCCATGACTTTCACCTGCGTTCAGCGAGAAGCGTCTTTGAGGGACGCGGATGTGGATTCGTGATTCGACCGGCGGGGTTACTTGGCCTTCTTGGTCTTGCGGCCGGCCTTGTGGAGGACGCCGAGTTCGGAGCCGCCGCGGACGGCGACGCGGACCTTGGAGCCGTCGGCCTTGGTGACGAAGCGCACGCGGGTGGGCTTGCCTTCGACGACGGGGCTGACGTTGGAGATGTGGATGGGGGCCTCGCGCTGGACGATGCCGCCCTGGGGGTTGGCCTGCGTCGGCTTGAGGTGCTTGACGCGGAGGTTGACGCCCTTGACGAGGACGCGGGAGTGCTTGGTGTCGATGCTGAGGATCTCGCCGGTCTGGCCCTTGGCGGAACCGGAGCGGACGAAAACAACATCACCTTTGCGAACGTGCGCTGCCATGGTCAGACCACCTCCGTCGCGAGCGAGACAATCTTCATGTAGTTCTTCTCGCGGAGCTCGCGGGCGACCGGTCCGAAGATGCGGGTGCCCTTGGGATTGCCGTCGTCCTGGATGAGGACGACCGCGTTGGAATCAAACTTCACGTAGGACCCGTCGGCGCGGCGGGTGGGCTTGGTGGTGCGGACGACGACGGCCTTGGCCTTGTCGCCTTCCTTCACGTCCGAGCCGGCGAGGGCCTTCTTGATGGAGACGAAGACGCGGTCGCCGACGTTGGCGATGCGGCGGGTGAAGGCGCCGGTGGCGGTGGAGCCGCCGTACACGCGGATCACGTAGGCGATCTTCGCCCCCGAGTTATCCGCGACTTCGCATCGTGTTTCTTGCTGCAGCATGGTGGGACCTCAACAGAACTCTCGCCGCCCGTCGCCGGGGGTGGAGGGGATGACTTACACGATCTCCTTGGCGGAAGCCAGGGCGGTGGCGGCGGCGGAGCGACGCTCGACGATGCGGACCAGGCGCCACTGCTTGGTCTTGCTGACGGGGCGGCACTGAGCGACCTCGACGATGTCGCCGAGCTTGCTCTCGTTGGCCTCGTCGTGGATGTGCAGGACGGTGCGCTGGCGGATGTACTTGCCGTACTTGGGGTGCATCGCCTGGTACGCGATGACGACCTTGCGGGTCTTGTCCCGCTTGTCGGACTCGACGACGCCGATCTTGGTGCCCTTGAGCGTGCCCGTCAACTCGGCCGCGGGCTTGGCGGCGGGGGCGCTCTTGGAGGCAGCGGGCTTGGCGGCTTTGGAGGTCTTTGCGGTGGTCATCGTGATCTCGGTCTGCGTGTGGTCTGGTGACAGGGACGGAACTTACTTCTTGGCGGCGGCGAGCTCGCGGGAGCGGAGCTCGGTGCGGACGCGGGCGATGTTGCGGCGCGTCTTGCCGAACTGGCTGGTGTCCTTGACCTTCTCGGTGACGGTCGAGGTGCGGAGGTCGAACAGCTTCTTCTGGAGGCTGGCGAGCTCGTCCTTGAGCTGCTCGTCCTTGAACTTCTTGACTTCGAGCGTGTTCTTCATGGCGGTCTCCAACGGGATCAAGAACGAGACATATCGGGGAGCAAGTCGGGGATCGGACTCAGACGCGGATGCGGCGGCCGACGAAGCGGGTCTTGACCGGCATCTTCATGGCGACGCGGACGAAGGCGAGCTTGGCGGTGGCCTCGGGGACGCCGGCGATCTCGAAGAGGATGGTGCCGGGCTTGATGCGGGCGGCCCAGTACTCGACTTCGGCCTTGCCGGTACCCATTCGGGTTTCCAGGGGCTTCTTGGAGATGGGCTTGTCGGGGAAGACGCGGATGAAGAGCTTGCCCTCGCGCTTGAGGAAGTGCTGGGCGGCGACGCGACCGGCCTCGATCACGTTGCCGGGGAGCCAGGCGCCGTCCATGGACTGCAGGCCGTAGTCGCCGTAGGCAACGTAGTTGCCCTTGGTGGCCTTGCGGTCGCGGACGCGACGCATCTCTTTGCGAAACTTGACTCTCTTTGGCATCAGCGCCATGAGCGAGACTCCGAGTTCAGTTCAAACCGAAAAGCGAACAGCGAAAAACGATCAACGGGAAGCGATCAGCGACGGCCGCGGGCGCGGGCGCGACCACCGGCGGCATCGGACTCTTCCTCGGTCCGGTCCTTGGTGTACATGCCCTTGTAGACCCACACCTTGATACCGATGACGCCGTAGGTGGTCATCGCCTCGGCGGTGCCGTAGTCGATGTGGGCCTGCAGCGTGGAGAGCGGGAGCGAGCCGAGGCGGAGGGCCATGGTGCGGCTGAGTTCCGCGCCGCCGAGGCGGCCGGAGCACTGGACGCGGATGCCCTTGGCGCCGGCCTGCATGGCGGCGTCGCAGCGCATCTTGACGACGCGGCGGAAGGAGGCGCGCTTGACGAGCTGCTCGGCGACGGCCTCGGCGATGAGCTTGGCCTCGAGGTCGGGGTTGCGGATCTCGAGGATCGAGATCGCGACCTTGCGGCCGGTCATGTACTGGAGTTCCTCGGTCATGCGCTCGACCTCGGCGCCCTTGGGGCCGATGACGAGGCCGGGGCGAGCGGTCTTGATGATGACCTTGAGCTCCTCGCGGGTGCGCTCGATGTGGATGTCGCTGACCGCGGCGTAGGGGGGCTTGCGGTTGAGGCGCTTATCGAGGTACGTGCGGATCTTCTGGTCTTCGACCAGGAGCTCGCCGTAGAGAGCCTTGGGGGCGTACCAGCGGCTCTTGTGAGCCTCGGTGATGCCGAGCCGGAAGCCGAATGGATTGGTCTTCTGTCCCATGCTGAAGGCCGCGCTTACGCGCGCTCCTGAACGCTGACGGTGATGTGCGTGAGACGCTTGAGAATCTGGTGGGCCCGGCCGCGGTCCTTCTGGTTGAAGCGCTTGATGCGGGGGGCGTCGTCGATGCGGGCCTCGGAGACGATGAGGTTGGTCACGTCGGCGTCGTTCTGCTCGGCGTCGGCGATGGCCGCGGCGAGGCACTTCTTGACGTTGACGGCGGCGCGCTTGGTGCTGAAGGTGAGGAGGTTGAGGGCCTCTTCGACCTTCTTGCCGCGGACCAGGTCGACGAGGAGGTCGGCCTTGCGGGGCGAGCCGCGGTGGTAGCGGACCTCGCTGGTGAACTTGGCGATGTCCTTGGGAGCGACGCCCAGGGCGCCGGCGAGGGCGGTGATGTCACCCTTGCGGGCGCGGGGGTGGTTGCGCCCCATGGACCAGTTGCGGACGGCGGTGACGGCGTCCTCGTCCTTGAGACCCGGACGGGTGATCGCCTGAGCGAGCTGCTCACGCGACACCTTGCGGGTCGCGGCGATTTTCTTGAGTTGGTCGGCCCTGATTCTCACGTCGAATACTCCGTGTGATCCGTTCTGCTGCAAACCCCACTAACCAACTGCCCCACTACCTGCCCGACTACCTGCCCCACTACCGAACTGCCCCACCGCTCTCGGCGTGCTGATCCTGCGATCAGCCCTTCGCCGGGGCGTCGCCGCCTTCCACGCCTTCCTTCTTGTTGGTGTGGCCACGGAAGGTGCGGCTGCTGGAGAACTCGCCGAGCTTGTGACCGACCATGTCCTCGGTCACGAACACATCGATGAAGATGCGGCCGTTGTGGACCTTGAAGGTGTGGCCGACGAACTCGGGGACGATGGTGCAGCGGCGGGCCCAGGTCTTGATGGGCTCCTTCTTACGCGACTGGTTGAGAATCTCGACCTTGCGGAAGATCTTCTCGTCGACGTACGGACCTTTCTTCAGACTGCGACCCATGTGCTGGTTCCTTGCGTGCCTTCTTTGAGATCGTTCGAGGCGTTCTAACGGGGCTGATTCGTGACGACGGTTGCTCGGTCCTGCGGCTCGTTGAGAGATTACTTCAACTGGCCGTAGCGCTTGCTGACGCGGCGGCGGACGATGAGCTTGGTCGAGTACTTCTTCTTGTTGCGGGTCGGGGCGCCCTTGGCGAGCACGCCGGTGGGTCCGCAGGGAGGGCGGTTGCCCTTCGAGCGACCCGAGCCGCCGCCCAGCGGGTGGGCGTGGTGGCTCTTGGCGACGCCGCGGGTGATCGGACGGCGACCCAGGAGACGGGTCAGACCGGCCTTGCCCAAGCGACGCAGACGGTGATCGGGGTTGCCGACCTGGCCGATGGTGGCCATGCAGGTCAGGGGGACGCGACGGACTTCGCCCGAGGGGAGCACGAGCGTCGCGAAGTCGCCTTCCTTGTTGGAGAGGCGGGCGAAGGAGCCGGCGCTGCGGCACATCTGGGCGCCCTTGCCGGGGACGATCTCGACGCAGTGGACTTCAAGTCCGGTCGGGATGTAGGCGAGGGGCATGGCGTTGCCGATGGCGGGCTCGACGGGGCCGGTGGTCGAGGTGAGGACCTGCTGGCCGTCCTTGAGACCGTTGGGCGAGGGGATGTAGCGCTTGGTGCCGTCGCTGTAGGTGATGAGAGCGATGTGGCAGGAGCGGTTGGGGTCGTACTCGATACCGGAGATGACGCCTTCGATGCCGGCGCGGTCGCGGCGCTTGAAGTCGATCTTGCGGTAGTTCTTCTTGACGCCGCCGCCGATGCCGCGGCTGGTCGTGATGCCCTGGTTGTTGCGGCCGCCGCTCTTGGAGAGCGGGGCGAGCAGGGACTTCTCGGGGTGCTTCTTGGTGACCTCGGCGTGGGTGTTGACCGAAGCGTTGCGTCGGCCGGCGGAGGTCTTGTTGTAGATGCGGATGGGCATGGTCTACTCCAGATCGGGCGTGTTCTTGATCAGAACAGCTCGATCGACTCGCCTTTCTTGAGGGTGACGATCGCGGTCTTGCGGAGGGGCTCGACGCGCACGCCGAACTTGGTGGCGCGGTGCTTGCCCTTCTTGGTCTGGGTGTTGATCGAGACGACGTGGACCTTGTACAGGTCCTGGACGGCCTTCTTGATCTCGGTCTTGGTGGCCCGGGGATCGACTGAGAAGGTGTACTTCCCGAGCTCGTTCATGGCGAAGGTGCCCTTCTCGGTGACGAGGGGCATCTTGATGATGTGGTGCGAAGCGACGTTGGCGGGCATTACTTGGCCTCCGCTTTCTTGCCGGCGTTCTGGGCCGCGCCCTTGGGAGCGAGCTTGGCGTCCTTGCCGGTCTGCGACCAGGGGCCGGAGAGCCACGACTCGAGATCGCTCTTGGCGATCACGACGTAGCGGTGATTGAGCATGTTGAAGGCGTTGAGGTCGGTCGCGTGGACGAGCGAGATGTTCTCGACGTTGCGGGCCGACTTGCGGGTGGCGATGGTGTCGCCGGTACCGCCGCCGAGGGCGACGAGGGCGGAGTCATCGACCTTGATGGCCTCGAGGAACTTCACGAAGTCGGAAGTCTTCGGGGCGGCCATCTTGATGGTGTCGATCACGCGGACCTGGTTGTCGACGAGCTTGGCGAGCAGGGCGTTGCGGTTGGCCTTGCGACGCATCTTCTTGGGCATGTCGAGGCGGAAGTCCTCGCGGGTCTTCTTCTTGGAGTGGCCGTGGCCGCCGCCCTTCATCAGGTTGACTTTCTTGTCACCGTGACGGGCGTTGCCTGTGCCCTTCTGCTTGTAGAGCTTGCGGGTCGAGCCTTCGACCTCGCGGCGGTTCTTCGTGCGGGACGAGCCCTGGCGAAGGTTGGAGTGATAGCGAACATACGCCTGCTTGATCAGCGCGGCGTTGATCTCACCACCAAGGGTTTTCTCATCGATTGCCAGCTTCCCGACCTGCTGGCCTTGCATGTTGTAGACGGGGACATCCATCAGTCTTACCTCGTCCTGACGCCTCGCCGCGAGCACCACCACTGTGGGAATCCGCGGCACTCATTCGCCTATCCGTCCGCCTCCAGTTCCCTCCAAGGGAGCACGTGAACCGGTGGGTTGCACGTGGGGGTCGGCTCGGAATCGACTCGGCCGTCTGGGTGTGAAGTTCAGTGAACCTCGGCACCCTTCATTGTCGTTGTCCGGCGGTTTCGTGGTCGCCTTGCGGCGCTTCCGACCTTCCGAACCCGCCGACCCCTGCCTTGAAGGGACCGGCGGCGAAACTTTCCAATCACATCCCGGAGTGTCCGGGGTCGTGATTATTGTCCGGCACTCAGCCCCGGACAAGTCCCGAAGCCAAATGCTTGAAAATCGTTGCGATTACTTCTTGGCCTCGGCGAGCTTCTTGGCCTTGCTGCGGTAGAGGCGGATGGCGGGGCGGATCTCGATGATGCCGGTGTTGGCGCCCGGGACCGAGCCCTTGACCAGGATCAGGTTGTTGGCCTCATCGACGCGGACGATGTCGAGGCTGCGGCAGGTGACGCGCTCGTCGCCCATGTGGCCGGCCATCTTCTTGCCCTTGGCCAGACCGCCGCCGAAGCCGCGGTTGGAGCAGAGGGAGCCGATCGAGCCGGGGGAGCGGTGCTTGCGTTCGGTGCCGTGCGAGGCGTACTGGCCCTTGAAGTTCCAGCGCTTCATGGTGCCCTGGAAGCCCTTGCCCTTGCTGGTGCCGATGACGTCGACGTACATCTGGCCGGCGAGGTCCTTGACGGTGAGAGCCTGGCCCAGGGTGTAGTTGGCGGCGTCCTTGGGATCGATGCGGAACTCGCGGTGGACGCGCTGGGGGGCAACGCCGGCCTTGGCGTCGTGGCCGATCACGGGGATCGTGGAACGACGGGGGAGGATTTCCTCGAAGCCGATCTGGACCGCGGAGTAGCCGTCCTTCTCGGGGGTGCGGATCTGGGTGACCACGCAGGGGCCGACGGAGAGGACGGTGACGGGGACGTTGACGCCGGCGTCGTTGAAGACGCGGCTCATGCCAACCTTGCGACCGAGAAGAGAGAGTGCCATGGAAACTTCCTTTCAGAGAAGTCGACGCGGCGGGAGCCAGGTCGCTTCGCTCGAGAGGCTCCTCCATTGTGGAGCGTCGGAGCGGGGTGATTGTCGAACCAACGAAAAAGGCCCTGCAAACAGGGCCTGAAAGAACTTACGCCTTGATCTTGATGAACACGCCGGCGGGGACGACGAGGCGGTTGAGGGCCTCGACCGTGCGGGCGTTGGGCTCGATGATGTCGATGATGCGCTTGTGGGTGCGGATCTCGAACTGCTCGCGGCTCTTCTTATCGATGAAGGGAGAGCGGAGCACGGTGTAGCGCTCGACGCGGGTGGGCAGCGGCACGGGGCCGGCGACCTTGGCGTTCGTGCGCTTGGCGTGCTCGACGATTTCCTTCGCCGAAGCATCGAGGGCGATGTGGTCGTAGGCTTCCATCCGAATTCGAATCTTGCCGCCGGTCATGTGCTCACGAGCTCCAGTTGATCGTTTCGAACCGTTCGTCATGGCCGCGCTCCCCGGACAAAGTGTCCGACTCACGCGGGTGTGGCTCCCTCGGAAGTGCCCCTGCGAGCGCTTCCGCACATCGGGAACCGATTGGTGCGTAGCCGGGAAGCATAGCGGGTCTCGGCGTGAGGTCAACGTTCGTGAGCAAGGCGGGCGGAATTGAATCGCCAGAATGATGGAGCCGCGGGGCGTCTTGGGGATGAAAGGGACAGGAGAAGGCGGCTGGCACGGGGCGGCGGCCTCGTTGGCGTGCGGGTCTCCCGAGCCGTACGACCGATTGGCGGTACCGATTGGCTATGGTGATGCGACGGATCCGGCGTGTTTTGCCGATGTACCCGGACGGACCCCCACCGGGGGTTCCTGTTGCAGTCGGTGCTGACCAACGGCCTGAAGGATCGGTCCCTTGAACGAACGCCTCTCCGAACGTCTCTGGGAAGGAGCCATCGATGAATCGCTCTGCTCGCGTGTGGATTGCCGCTCTGTCGCTCGGGGGCTCGGTGGCGCTGGCGCAGAACAACCAGCCGGGGGCGGCCAAGCCGCTGGCTCCGGCGGCGGGAGCTTTGGAGTTCAACCCCAAGCCGTTCCGGGTGGAGAGCATGGGGCTGACGATTTCGCTGCCCAAGGACGCGAACGCGAGCTCGACGACGATCGGGGCGCAGTCGGCGCTTGAGATCATCGGACCGGGGAACGCGTGGTACGTGGCGGCGCGGATTGTCGAGAGCAGCGATCTGAAGCTGTCGCTGAGCGAAGTCGCGGAGACGAATCTGCGGGCGCAGATGGGTGATGGCGTGCTGATGGTGGGGAATGTCGGCTCGAGCGGCGCGACGTTGATCGAGCGGACGCAGAACCTGCAGATCGGGACGCTGCCGGCGGAACGGTTCTATGTGCTGGGGCCGAAGGACCCGAAGGACGAGAAGAAGGTCCGCCTGATTTACGGCGTGACGTTCATCAAGATCTCGGCGGGGCGGTTCGCGTACTTTGAGACGAGCCTGGGCGAGCCGCAGTTCGAGAAGGCGCGGCCTCAGATTGAGGCGACGGTGGCGACGGCGCAGTTCGCGGATAAGCCGGCGCTGGAAGCGGCGCAGCGGGCGCTGTTCGACGCGGGCGCGAAGTTCCTCGAGACCGTCGATGAGAAAAAGCTGCGGGCGATCGTGGCGGACTCGAAGGAGACGTGGTGGCGGCTGTACGTGCCGTCGAAGACGGGTGCGGACGCGGACGCGAAAGAGCTGGGGTATCGGCGGATCCGGGTGTCGATGGGCAAGCGAGGGCAGATTGATCCCAAGCGGGACGCGAAGGATTTCCGCGGGGCGGACAACGACGAGGGGTATCTGGTGCAGGTCGATTTCCGCGGGATTCTGGGGGACAACAACGAGATTCTCACCGACTCGCGGGGCACGTTCTTCCTCACGCTCGATCGCTCGCAGGAGACGTGGGCGCTCACGACGCGGGTGCGGGACGGCAAGAGCGACAAGGTGAGCGACGAGATCGGTCACCGGATTGGGAATCAGATCAAGCTCAAGAAGGCGGATGGGCGCGACGCGACGCTGCTGGTGCCGGATAAGACGTATCTGTCTCGGCTGGAAACGTTCCTGTTGCACCGCTTGCTGGTGCTGTCGCGTTTGACGACCGAGTTTGCGTTCCACACGTACTCGTCGGAGACGGAGCTCGTGGACGTTCGGCGCGAGTCGGTGGAGCAGCCGGCGGACAAGCCGGGGATTTATCGGATTACGTCGAGGCTGGGGGAGGGGACGCAGCCGCAGGTGGCGACGATGAAGGCCAACGGCGATCTGCTGTTCGCGGATATGGGAGGCGGGGTGCGGATCGAGCCCACGAGTCTGGAGCAGTTGGTGCGGCTGTGGAAGTCGAAGGGGTTGCCGTTGGACTAGAAGGCACTGGGCATTTGGCACTCGGCACTCGGGGGAGACAGAGAGACGCGGGACGCATGGCGACAGATCGACTCATCTCGGCGGGGGCGAGCGGGAATCCGGTGGAGGAGCAGCGCAACTGGGCGCTGCGGCCGACGGCGATTGGTGAGTACGTCGGTCAGGAGGAGTTGATCGAGCGGCTGCGGATCGCGATCCAAGCCGCGCGGTCGCGGAACGAGCCGTGCGAGCACGCGCTGTTCCACGGACCTCCGGGGCTGGGAAAGACGACGCTGGCGCACCTGATCGCGAGCGAGATGGGGAGCGGGATCCATGTGACGAGCGGGCCGGTGTTGAGCAAGGGGACGGACCTGGTGGCGGCGCTCACCAGCCTGCGCGAGCGGGACGTGCTCTTCATCGATGAGGTCCACCGGCTGCCGGCGAGCGTGGAGGAGTTTGTGTACCCGGCGATGGAGGATTACCGGATCGACGTGCCGGTGGACAGCGGGCTGGCGGCGCGGACGGTGCAGATCAAGTGCAAGCCGTTCACGCTGATCGCGGCGACGACGCGGGCGGGGCAGATCTCGGGGCCGCTGCGGTCGCGGTTCGGGTTAACTCACCATCTGCGGTACTACACGACCGCGGAGCTGATGCAGATCGTGGCCCGCAGCGCGGGTTTGCTGCAGGTGAAGGTGTCGGGCGAGTCGTGCCTGCGGCTGATCGCGGAGCGTTCGCGGGGCACGCCGCGGATTGCAAACCGGCTGCTGCGGCGGGTGCGTGACTTTGCGAGCGTGAAGGGCGACGGGGTGATCCGGGATCGCACGGTGCACGATGCGCTCAAGCTCGAGGGCGTGGACGACCTGGGGCTTGATGACCTTGACCGCGGGTACCTTCGGATCATCGCGACGACGTACGCCTGCGGCCCGGTTGGGCTGGAGGCGGTCGCGGCGACGATGAGCGAGGACGCGGGCACGCTTGAGGACGTGGTCGAGCCGTACTTGCTGCAGATTGGGTTCCTGGCCCGCACGCGACGCGGCCGCCAGCTCACGAAAGCGGCGTGCGATCACCTGGGCGTGAAGTGGCAGGGCGAGACGCTGTTTGATCCGAACGCGTGAGCGAACGGGGGTGGGCGGTGGGTCCCGGAGCGGGCGGCGATCAACGCTTGCCGGCGGGCTCGCGCATCGACTTGGTCAGCTCGTCGCTGATGTAGAGGATGCACTGGCAGGAGGCGCAGCGGGTGAGGCGGCCGGAGACGAGCAGGCCGTTGACGGCCTCGATGGGCAGTGCCATCATGCACGAGCCGCAGTGGTACTCGTGGCGCTTGCGGTCGACCTCTTCGATGTGGGCCATGGCCTCGTCACCGCGGGTCTGAACGAGGCGCTCGAAGACAAGGAGCGTGTCCTTGGGCAGTTCCTTGGCCAGAGCTTCGCGCTGGGTCTGCAACTCGGCGAGGCGGTCCTTGATCTCGGCGGCCCGCTGGTCGCGGTCGCTGACGGCGACAGCTTGGACTTTCTCTCGCTCGGTGCGCTGCTTGGCGATGTCGTCGAGCTGCTTCTTCAGGTCCTCGACCTTGCCCATGTGCTCGAGGGCGGAGGTCTCCTGGCGATCGCGTTCGGCCTTGATCGTGTTGACCTCGGTCAGGAATGCCTTGTATTCCTTGTTGGTCTGGGCCGAGTCCATCTGCTCGCGGATGGTGGCCATCCGGGCGTCGAGGCGTTTCATCTCGCCTTCGAAGTTGGACGCGGTGGCGGTGATCTGACGCACCTGGGCGTCGAGGGACGCCTTCTTGGCGTCGAGCTGCTCGATCACTTTGTTCTGTTCGGCGAGGAAGCGCTCGGCCGCGGCGAGGCGGGAGCGAAGCCCGCGGAACTGTTTGTCGACCTGAAAGACGCTGAGCAGCTTCGCCGTGACGTTCATGGGTTCTCCGCCAACTGACTCAGTGTAGCCCGGCTGGGAAGGGCTTTCGGACCCGTTGTTCAGGAAGTGAGCACCGGGTGGGAAAAGAAGAGTTTCAGCCACCAATAGGCGAAGGGGGCCACCAGCAGCGGCGAGTCGAGGACGTCGAGGATGCCGCCGAAACCGGGGAGCGAGCGGCCGGAGTCCTTGATGCCCGCGTCGCGTTTGAGGAGGCTCATCAGGAGGTCGCCGGCCTGCCCGAGCAGGGCGAAGACCACGCCGGTCGCGAGGCCCAGGACGATGGGGTATCTGGGTTGGGAGACGGCGCCGAGCCAGACACCCAGCACGCCGAAGATAGATGCGAGCGCGACGCCGCCGACGAGGCCTTCCCAGGTTTTGCCCGGGCTGAGCCAGAAGATGAGTTTGCGCTTGCCGAAGGAGCGGCCGGTGAAGTAGGCACCGGTGTCGCACATCTTGACGACGAGCAGCATCCACGCGAGGGTCCAGGCCGAGTGCTCGCGGCGGATGGCGAGCAGGAAGCCGAACATGAGCCCCAGGTAGACGAACGCGAGCACCGCGCCGCCCGCGGCAGCGATGACGCCCTCGGTGTTCTTGTGGCGGGAGTAGAAGCGGAGAGCGGTGATGAGCACGAGCACGGCCGACGACGAGACGATCAGGCCGCCGGTTGCCGCGTCCCACTCGCGTGGGATCAGGCACGAGACGCACAGGCCGAACATCGCGGCGAGGGTGGTGATGCGTTTGGAGGCGTCGATGGCTTTGTCGTGGAGGATCGTCGCCAGTTCGCGCGACGCCATCACGCTCAGGCCCGCCATCACCGCGAAGATGATGATGCCAGGCGGCATGGTCGAGCGCGGATAGCCGATCGCGCTCAGCCAGGCGGGCGTCGCCAAGGCGTTGATGAACTCGTCGAGCCACAAGAGCGCGAGCAGCGCGGCGATGAGAATCGGGCCGAGGATCAGCCGGTCACGCATTCGGGGCCCCCGATGCCGCCCCACTGCTCCCCGTCCCGCGGTCTTGATGGGGCCCGCTCTTTTCCCCGCTCTTTTCCCCGCTCTTCTCGATGATCGAGAGGTCCGCGTCGGTCAGGCCGCCGAAGCGGCGGGTGCGGCGGGAGAAGTCGCGGATCGCGGTGTGTAGTTCGGCCGCACCGAAGTCCGGCCACAGCACGTCGGTGACGTAGAGCTCGGCGTAGCTGATCTGCCAGAGCAGGTAGTTGCTCACCCGCAGTTCGCCCGCGGTGCGGATGAGCAGATCGGGGTCGGGCAGGTCGGGTGCGTAGAGACGAGAGGCGACCGCTTGCTCGTCGACTTGATCGGGCGTGAGCGTGCCGGCGGCGATGTCGCGGGCGATGGCCCTGGCGGCGTCGGCGAGTTCGGCCCGCGAGCCGTAGTTGACGGCGACGCAGAGCGTCGGGCCTTTGCAGTGCTTCGTCGCGTCCACCACGCCGTCGAGTGCGGCGAGCACTTCCGTCGGCAATCCCTCGCGGCGGCCGATCCAGCGGAAGCGGATGTCGTCGCGGACCAAGGCCTCGCGCTCGCCTTCGCAGTAGGCGATGCAGAGCAACATCAGCGCCTGCACCTCGTCGGCGGGGCGGCGCCAGTTCTCGAGGCTGAAGGAATAGAACGTCATCGCCTCGACGCCGAGGCGGCCGGCTTCTTCGACGGTCTCGCGGAGGGCGCGGGCACCGTTGCGGTGGCCGAAGATGCGGGGGAAGCCGCGCTGCTTGGCCCAGCGGCCGTTGCCGTCCATGATGACGGCGATGTGGCGTGGGATCTGGCGGGGGTCGATATCGGGGAGGATCGCGAGCGGGTTGGCCTTGGGGTAGCGGGCCTGCATCTGGGCGACGCGGGCGCGCACACCAGGGTCGGACGCGAACGAAGGTTGGCTCTGGAGCGTGGTCACGAGGAAGGGGACACGATAGCGGGAAGTGAACGACTTCGTGCGATTCGACGGGGCCGTGCGGTTCTTGAATGACAGGACGAGGCCAACCCACCCCCCGGCCCCCTCCCTCTGGGAGGGGGAGTCGGACGAGCTCAGACCTGGATCATGGTCTGGGCGCGGTCGGGGCCGACGCTGAGAATCTCGACCGGCAGGCCGACCTGCTGCTCGATGAACTCGACGTACGCCCGGGCCTGCTTGGGGAGTTCGTTCCGCGAGCGTGCCGCTCCGATTTCTTCGCTGAATCCGGGCAGGTCGACATAGTGCGGCTTGGCGTTGGCCAGCGCGGCGGCGTCGGGCAGGAAGCGGTCGCTGACCTTGGTCCCGTCGGCGTAGCCGGTGCAGACGCGGATGGTGTCGAAGCCGGCGAGGACGTCGAGCATGGTGAGCGCGATGCCGGTCGTGCCGTTGATCATCGCGGAGTACTTGACGGCGGTGAGATCGAGCCAGCCGACGCGGCGCGGGCGGCCGGTGGTGGTTCCGAACTCGCGGCCGCGGTTGCGGATGCGGTCGCCGATCGCGCCGTCGGGGCCGGGGCCGGCGAGCTCGGTCGGCAGCGGGCCGGCTCCGACGCGGGTGCTGTAGGCCTTCATCACGCCGATGACGCGGCCGACGCGCTGCACGGGGACGCCGGTGCCGATGCCGATGCCGGCGATCGAGCAGGAGGATGCGGTGACGAACGGATAGGTGCCGTGGTCGACGTCGAGGAGCGTGCCGTTGGCGGACTCGAAGAGGACTTTCTTCCCGGCCTTGACGAGGTTGTTGAGGAGGTAGGTGGTGTCGCGCACCATGGGGGCGATCGCTTCACCCGCGCCCAGGGCCCAGTCCATCACCTTCTGCGATTCGATCGCGTCGCCGCTGCCCGCGAGGTCGCGGATCAGGTCCATCTTGGTCGCGATGGCGATCTCGATCTTGTCGCGCAGTGTTTCGGCGTGCAGGAGGTCCCCCACTCGCACCGCGCCGGCGCGGTGGGCCTTCTCGGCGTACGCCGGGCCGATGCCGCGGCGGGTGGTGCCGATCTCGGAGACTTTGCGTCCGGTCTCGCCGGCCTGGGCGATTCGGACCCGCTTGAGCGCGTCCTCGCGGGCGGCGTCCTCGGCCTTGTGGTACGGCATGACGACGTGGGCGCGGTCGGAGATGACCAGGCCCCCGGTGTCCACGCCGCGGGCTCGCAGGCCGTCGATTTCTTCGAGGAGCTTGTCGGGGTCGAGCACCACGCCGTTGCCGATGACGGCGATCTTGCTGGGGTAGAGGATGCCCGAGGGGATGAGATGGAGCGAGAAACGTTCGCCCTTGACGACGACGCTGTGTCCGGCGTTGGCGCCGCCGTTGTAGCGGACGACGGCGTCGTGTTCGGCGGCGAGGATGTCGACGATCTTGCCTTTGCCCTCGTCGCCCCACTGGAGGCCGACGACGGCGGAGCAGTTGGAGGCGGGCTTGGTGGTGTTCTCGGACATGGGGCGGCTCCGGGCGTGGCGAGAGGGCGCCAGACCGTAGCCGCGGGCCCGCGCATTCGTCACATCCGGAGCGGTGGGCCGAGATGGTTTCTTCGGTCTTCGCGCTGGCGAAAGCCGCGTGCGAAAGACCCCGATAGGAGAGGGTGCGATCCGGCGTGATTGGCCGGATCGGAGAAGACCGGCTGGAAGCCGGTCCCACTGATTGCGAGACCGGCAGGAAGCCGGTCTGAACCGAGCACACGATCAGAGGAAGACCGGGACCATGCCAGCCGAAACCGTCCGCATCATGTGCCCCAACCTGACCTGCCGCAAGGTCTTGGCGGTGCCCGAGAGCGCCCGGGGGAAGACCGTGCGCTGCAAGGGATGCGGGACCAACATCCGCGTGCCCCCACCCAAGGGCGCGGCGAAGCCGGACGCGCAGCAGAAGCCGCACGCGGCGTAAGACCATCGAGCCACGAACGAACCTCCGAGACCCGGAGTTTTTTTCTGCGCCATCGCGAGATTGGTCACGCCTTGGCTTGCTGCGCGAGCGCCGCGGCGGAGCGCTGGGAATGACACAACAGCAACGGGGCGACGACGCGCCGGCTTGCAACGAGATCGTGTTGTTCGACGGATCACCGGACGCAGAAGACCGTTACAGCTTCGGCTCGTCTTTCTCGTCGAGGAAGTCGAAGTTGAACTCGTCGCTGTCGTCGGGGTCTGGGGTGCGGGTGGGCGGCTCGCGGGTGGGGAGCGACTCGGGCCGCGGGGCGGGTTTGGCGGCGGACTTGGCTGCTGGCTTGGGAGCTGGCGCCTGGGTCGGGGCGGCGGTGCCGACGGCAACGGCGTCTTCGAGGACTTCCTCGGAATCGATCTTGCCCGGCTCGCCGTCGATCTTGACGACGAAGAGGAAGGGGCCGATGCTGACGGTGTCGCCGGCGGAGAGCTCGGTCTGGCTGATGCGTCGGCGGTTGACGTAGGTGCCGTTGCTCGAGCCCAGGTCCTTCAGGACGGGGCGGCCGGCGTCGAGCTGCAGCTCGCAGTGCTGGCGGGAGACGTTGGGGTCGGGCAGGCGCATGGTCGCGTCGGCCTGGCGGCCGATGATGACGCGGGCCTTCTTCAGAGGCACTTCGCGTTGGCTGCCGTCGCGATTGACTAGAACCAGAGACGTTTCCAAACTCGCTATCCTTTCCCGCCACGAGGGTGATGGGTTTCGGGTCGTTCGGTCCGGGCGTCTGGAGACCTGCCCTTGGATTCTTGACACCCCGAGATCACATCACGCGAAGCACGGCGGAGAATGTCCTTGCGGCCTGTTCGGTCGGGCCGAGCATCCGGCGGCCGTCCCGAGTCGTCCTGACACGCGATCGTTCCACGAGCGCGAACTTTCTCGTCCGAAGACACCCCTAGCCAGCGGACGTACACCCCTTGTCGACGCCTCCCCAGCCAACCCCCCCACCGACCCCCCCATCGACATTGCCTTCACAAGAGAAGCACGATACCCGAATCTCTTTGCTTCAGCAAGGGGCGAGCGTCGGGAAGGCGGCGGAGGCGCACCCGCTGCGGCGCTTGCGTAGCGCTGGGCGCGCACCGGATGCCCGCCAAACTGTTCGCTCGCTGTACATCCATGTTCCCTTCTGCTCGCACAAATGCCACTATTGCGACTTCTACAGCCTGGTGGACACGCAGGACCGGCAGGACGCGTTTGCTGAGCGTCTGATCCGGGAGTTACACGCCCTGTCGGGGTTTGCGGCAGGGGAGCCGCTTCGGACTTTGTTCGTAGGTGGAGGGACGCCCTCGATGCTGCGGGTGGACCTGTGGGATCGGGTGCTGCGGACGTTGAGCGAGCGGTTTGATCTGTCCGAAACCGCGTCCGGGCGGGCCGAGTTCACGGTGGAGTGCAATCCGGAGACGGTGACGCCGGAGTTGATGGAGCGGCTGCGGGCGGGTGGGGTGAACCGGGTGAGCATGGGGGCGCAGTCGTTTGAGAGCCGCCACCTCAAGACGCTGGAGCGGCGGCATGACCCTGAGAATGTGGCGCGGGCGATCGAGATCGCTCGGCGGGCGGGGATCGAGCGGCAGTCGATCGATCTGATCTTCGGCGTGCCCGGGCAGACGCTGGCGGACTGGCAGGCGGATCTGGATCAGGCGATTGGGCTGGGGACTGAGCATGTGTCGTGTTACAACCTGACGTACGAGCCGAACACGGCGATGACGGCGCGGCTGAAGCGGGGCGAGTTTGTCGCCGCGGACGAGGACGTTGAGGTGGAGATGTACGAGTGCACGCGAGAGCGCTTGGCCGCAGCGGGGCTGATGCGGTACGAGATCAGCAACTACGCGAAACCGGGGTGCGAGGCGCGGCACAATCTGGCGTACTGGCGGCAGGAATCCTGGCTGGCGGCGGGTCCTTCGGCGTCGGGGCATGTGGGACACTGGCGATGGAAGAACGTCGCGAGGCTGGATGACTATTTGCATGCCGCGAGCGAGGATGGATTGCCTCCGGCGACGGATGTGGAGGCTCCGGACGAGGCTCGGCTGTTGCAAGAGACGTTCTGGACCGGTCTTCGGCTGGCGGCCGGGGTGGAGCCGGAAGCGCTGCTGATGCGGAGCGAGACGGTGAGGCCGGGGTCGCGTCTTCGGCTGGAGCGTTTGCGTGAGAAGCTCGTGTCGAGCGGGCAGATGCACGAGCAGTCGAGCGTGTGGCGATTGACGGACGCGGGCATGCTGCAGGCCGACGCGATCGCGGTGGACGTGATGGCGGCGATCGACGGGTGAGCGGCTTGGGCGTTGTCGGGGGCTCGATGATTACTGGCTTCGTGCGAGCGATTCGAGGGTTCGTCGCTCGCGCTCATCGAACTGTCGGAGCGGATCGAGCCGCATGTTGGCGTTGAGATCGAGGGCTTTGCGCGCCCATTGCGATGCTTTGGGCTGATCGCGGAGCTCGGCGGCGAGCCGGGCGGCGTTGCTGGCGTGAAGCGGGTTGTTGGGGTCGAGGGCGGCGGCGCGTTCCAGGGCGTCGAGGGCGTCGCGGCGGAGGGTGGGATCGCCGCCGAGGTCGGCGGCGCCGCGGAGGACGTTGGCGAGCCAGGCCAGCGAAGCGGCTTTCTTGAGCGGGAGGCGTGTCGCGTCGGCCTCGATCTGGATGGCGGTCTGGCGGAGGTCTCTTCGCTGTTCGGAGGCGGGTGGGTGGAGCGCGGCGAGCTGCAGCGCGACCCGTGAGGCCGCCTCGCGGGTCGGAGCGTCGGAGGGGATGACGGCGATGGCGGCGATGAGGTCCTGCAAAGCGGCGGCGGCGCCGGCGCGGCGGAGTTGGTTCATGGCCTCTGTGATACTGGCTTCGTCCGGGGCGACGGAGCGTCCCGCGGCGTCGCTCAGTCTCTGGAGCGCGGCGGCTCGCTGGACCGAGTCGTTGGCTTCGCTCCAGGCGCGGCCGATCATCGCGGGCTGTCCGATGGAGGACGCGCCGGAGCGCAGGAGGGCTTCCCAGCGACTGACGGGGAAGATCCAGAGGGTCATCGCCGCACCGATCGCGCAGGCGGCGAGCCCGGGAAGTGCTCGCTTCAGTGCGGAGCGCGCAGGTGCGAGCGGGCGCGTGGCGGACGCGAGGCCCAGCAGGCAGAAGAACAGTCCGCTCGAGCCGCTCTGCACGGGCGTGAGCTCGATCATGCCGTGGGTGAGAGCGACGGCGGCGGCGATGGCGGCGGCGATCCGCAGGTGAGCGATGTCACGGGTTTGGAGAACGGCCCAGGCGATCCACGAGGCGAGGGCGAGTCCGCCGATGCGAACGAGCACGTTGGCGGGCGAAGAGATCTCGAGCTCGATCCACGAGCCGGCGATGGTGACGACGGCGAGTGTTAGAAGAGCTAGGCGGATGGAGCTGCGGGCATCGGTCTCGGAAGAGTCTGCCGGCTGATCGGCGGGTTGTTGATGTGCGGAGCCCGCGTGGGCGGCGCGTCCGGCGGCGGCGAGTTGGGAGAGGAGCAGCGCGGCCCAGGCGAGGCCGCCGATGCCGAGGGTTGCGGCGAAGTCGAAGAAGACGCTGTGAGGGCTGGTGATCTCTTCGGGGTTTAGAGGGCTTTTGGCGAGGAGATAGGCGTCCTTGAACCCCGCGGGCCCGACGCCCGTGAGTGGATGCTCGGCGAAGATGCGGGAGGCGGCGGCGAGGTACTGCGCGCGGAAGAGGAGCGAGAGCTCGCCGATGCGTTCGCCGACAACGCCCCGCAGCGCGACCGCGGCGAGCGCGAGCACGGGCAGTGAGATCAGCACGAGCGGCGTCCAGCGCTGGCGTCGGGCGAGCCATGGCCATGCGACGACCAGAACAACACCCAGAGCGGCTGCCGCCCATCCGCCCTTGCTTCCGGCGAAGTACAAGACGGCCACGCCGGAGAGAGCCG
Source organism: Phycisphaerales bacterium (assembly GCA_019744815.1). GTDB lineage: Bacteria > Planctomycetota > Phycisphaerae > Phycisphaerales > UBA1924 > JAFEBO01. Next base: position 24,388 of record JAIEUA010000003.1, on the reverse strand, counting down.
CGAGCAGCGTACCGAGCGGCGGGCGTGCGATGCGTGCGGTGCACGCGAGGAGCGTGAGAGAGGAGACCGCGGCGCACGCGCCGGCAGTGGCGAGCACGTTGGAGAGACCGAGCCAGCCGGTGCCGGGGGCGTCGTAGAGGCGGCGTTCGAAGGCTTTGGCGGCGAAGGAGTCGGGCGCCCAGCCTTGAGCGGCGAGCATGGCCTCGCGGTTGGCCTTGAACATCTCGATGGTCTGCGGGTTCTCGATGAAGACCTGAACGCCGGCCTTGAGAACGAGGAACGCGATCGAAGCAAGAAGGGTCGCCGAGACGAGCCTCGCGATGCTCTCCAGTCGGGCCGCGGCTGAGATCGCGAGGCCCGCGGCTATGGCGGCGATCCAGGAAGCGCCGATGGTCAGGTGCTCGTGAGCGGCATCGGGGGAGAAGCGTGCGTGCCAGGCGAAGGCCGCGGCGCCGGCGAGCAAGAGGAGCCAGCGCCACCACGACACGGCGGCGCCGATCGCGGCGGAGAGTGCGAGGACGGCGGCCGAGAGCGTGAGGATGGAAACGTCGATGCCGAGGGTCGCGGTGGGTCCGACGCCGATGACGGGTCCGGCGAGCAGGCTCGGGTCGAGGTCCCAGCCGGGGAACGCGACGGCGGGTGTGGTGGCCTTGAGCAGCGCGAGGCCGATGATGGCGGCGACGAGCACGCCGAGGAGGCGCTCGATCACGCGGAGCCGGATCGACGCGTGATCCAGAGAGGGTGGGCTCACGCTCCGCCTCCGAGGGACCGGGTGCCGGGCATGGTGGGTGACATGGAGCCGCGGCTGGCGTATTCGAGCGTCGCCAGGATGGCGAGGAGAACCAGCACGCCGAGGCCGATCGCGGCGGCGACGAGGGGTTCGCTGCGGGTGAGCGCGTAGCCCGCGGCACCGGTGAGCACGCCGCAGCCCCAGAGGGTGTAGACGGCGTGAGCGCGCGAGAGACCGCGGCGGACAAGCCGGTGCGACGCGTGGTTCAGGTCGCCCACCAGAGGGGACTTCCCGTTCCAGAGGCGGACCAGCGTGATCACTGTGAAGTCGTAGATCGGCACGGCGAGCACCACGAGCGGCATGAGAACGGCGTGGGCGTGCGAGCCCTGCGGGGTCGCTGGATCGAAGTACGTGATCCGCACCGAGGCGAAGGCGAGCACAAAGCCGAGGACGAGGCTGCCGCTGTCGCCCATAAACAGCTTCGCGCCGCTTCGGCGTGGGGCGTTGTAGAGCAGGAAGCCGAGGCACGCGCCGATGAGCAGGGCGAGGCAACCGGCGATGAGCCACTGGCGTTTCTCGAGCGTGATGACCAGCATCGAGCCCGCCGCGATGGCGCTGAGTCCCGCGGAGAGGCCGTCCATGTTGTCGAGGAAGTTGATCGCGTTGGTGACGACGATGAACCAGGCGACGGTGATGAGGATGGAGAGCCAGGGGCCGCCGACGTGGGCGTCGAGCAGGGTGAGCAGCCGCGTGTCGGTCCAGAGTGGAACGGCGATCGCGGGAAGGATCTGCAAGATGAGCTTCGGCCACGCCTTCATCGGTTTGCGGTCGTCGATGACGCCGACGACGTGCAGCAACAGCAAGCTGGCGAGGAGCACCGCCGCGAGCTCGGCTTTCTGGGTGACATATGACAGCGTGCCCAAGGCGGTCGTTGGGAAGACCTGCGGCATGAACGCCGCGAGCACGACGACCGCGGCTAAGGGGCCCGCGATGGCGACGAAGATGGCGATGCCGCCGGTGTTGGGCACGCGGCGTGGAGCTTCCTTCACTTGTCCCGCGACTCCGCCGCCGTCGAACGTGCGCAGCCGGTGCCCGAGCGCGACGAGTGCGGCACACAACGGCGCACTGATCGCGAACGCCACGGGGATGAGCACGAGACACAGGGCGAGCATGGCGGGAGTCTAAGCGATTGGCCGCGTGGCTGATCGATCACGGAGCGCGAACCAGATGGCGATCATGAAGACCTGCTGGATCAGGAACATCCAGACCAGCCGCAGGGGCCAGGGGCCGAGCACGTCCATGATGGAGGTGGCGCCGGGCTTGGAGTTGCCGGCGAAGCCGTAGTTGGCGCCGAGCGCGATGTCGAGGGGGATGATCGCCGCGGCGTAGACGCACATCGCGACGGTCACGGTGACGAGGTCGGCGAGCCGCGAGCGGTACCGATAGACGGCGAGGTGGTACGTCGCGGCCATCACGATCGCGAGGTGCGAGCCCCAGAAGAGCCAGAAGTAGGTGTGGGTGTAGCCGACGTGCACGATTGGGGAGACGAATGCCTGGGTCGAGAGGCCGATGCCCCAGAAGACCACGAGGGTGCGGATCCAGCGGATCGAGGTGAGCAGCGAGAGCGGAGCGGCGATGACCAGGAGATCGCAGAACTGCAGCGGCAGGCTGACCTGCCACGAGAAGCGGCCGGGGGCGAGGAAGTATGCGGTGTACGCGATGGCGACGGCGCCCATCGAGCCGCCGAGCGCGGATGCGAAGCGGGGCTCGCGGTTGGTGACGGGGCTGCGTTGCAGGCACCGCGCGAACCAGCAGACGACCACCACCGCCACGGCGCAGATCACGACGCAGACGGCGTGAAAGAGGGAGAACTGCAAGAACGAATCGGCCCACGAGCTCGTGGTCGTTACGACCGCGGCGGTTTCCGGCGCCGGCGATGTCACGCCGCACCCGCCGATTCGTGGCGGAGCTGGCCGCAGGCGGCGGCGATGTCGCGGCCGCGGCTGGCGCGGATGTGGACGTTGATGCTGCTCTCGCGCAGGATCTTCTGGAACTCGAGGACGTCGGTGTTGCGGGGGCGCTCGAACTCGATGCCGTTGACCTCGTTGTAGCGGATGAGGTTGACGTTCGCCCGGATGGTCTTGGCGATCTCGGCCAGGCGCTCGGCGTGCTTGGGGCGGTCGTTGACGTCGCGGAGGAGCGTGTACTCGAGCGTGATCTCGCGGCCGGTCTTTTCGAACCAGCGCTGACAGGCGGCGAGCAGGTCGTCGATGGTTGTGTACTCGGCCCAGGGGATCAGCTTGCGACGGATCTCGTCGGTCGGGGCGTGCAGCGAGAGAGCGAGCGTTACCGGCAGGTCGAACTCTTCGGCGAGCTTGGTGATCGCCTGCGGGAGGCCCACGGTTGAGATCGTGACTTTGCGGGCGCTGATGCCCAGGGCCCAGAGGGCCGAGATCGTGCGGATCGCGCCGGTGACGTTCTTGAAGTTGCTGAGCGGCTCGCCCATGCCCATGAAGACGACGTTGCTGACGCGGCCGACGTCCTTGAGGCGGGAGAGACGCCAGACCTGCTCGACGATGCGGCCGGAGGTGAGGTTGCCGTCGAGGCCGCCGAGACCGGAGGCGCAGAAGCGGCAGCCAACGGGGCAACCGACCTGGCTGGAGATGCAGGCCGTCTTGCGGGTCTCGGTGGGGATCATCACGCACTCGGTCTGTCGCTTCGAGTCCTCGTCGATGCGGGGCTGGCCGAGAATCGGGAGTGCGGCGGTGGGCGCGGGCTGCGACTCGTTGGCGCGGGCTTCGCCGGCGGTGAAGTCACGCCACTGGACGAGCAGTTTCTGTGTGCCGTCGGTGGCGAGTTGGTGGCGGAGCGTGTCGCCGGAAAGGAAAGTCATCTCGGCGGTGAGGACTTCGCGGTCGCGCTTGGAGAGACTGGTCATCTGCTCGGGATCGCAGATGCCTTTCTCGTAGACCCACTCGAGGATCTGCTTTGCGCGGAATGGCGGCATGCCCCGCTGCTCGCACCAAGCGGCGAGGGTCTCTGGGTTGAAGTCGAAGATGTGGGTTGTCGGGCGTCGCAAGATGCCTCGTTCGAGTCAGCTGTTCGTTGCCGCAGTCGGTGTGAGCGGCCTGTTGCCGTTCTTCTTTTTGGCGTGCTTCTGCTCGCCGTGTTTCGCGGAGACGGATCGGACCGGCTGGAAGCCGGTCCTACTGGTTAGGACTTTGCGCTCACCGTCAGCGCCACCGCCCCATACAGCTCCTTGGTCACCTTGGGCGCTCCGACGCGGATGCGGGATTCGTCGAGGTCAACGCCTCGGGCCTTTCCCATGCGTTTGAGCGAGATGGGCAGGCCGAACTCGACGTCCTCGTTGAAGATCTCGCGCTGTTCGAGATCGCCGCCGAAGCGTTCGAGGAGCACGCGGCAGAGGTCGGCGACCAGATCCTCGGGGGCCGAAGCGCCGGCGGTGATCATCACCGTCTCGTCGCCCTTGAACCACGACCAGTCGAGCTCGCTCACGTCGTCGATCAGGCGTGCGGGCGTGCCGACGTTCTGGGAGATCTCGGTGAGGCGGACGCTGTTGGAGGAGTTCTTGGAGCCGATGACGAGCACGAGGTCGCACTCGGGGGCGATCTGCCGCACCGCGTGCTGGCGGTTGGTGGTCGCGTAGCAGATGTCGCTGCTGGGCGGCTCTTTCATCTGCGGGAACCGCTTCTTGAGCGCGGCGATGATGACGCCGGCGTCGTCGGTCGAGAGCGTCGTTTGAGTCAGGTAGACCAGCTTCGACTCGTCGCGCACGTTGAGGTGGGCGACTTCTTCGGCGCTCTCCACCACCGTGACGGCATCGGGCGCCTCGCCACGGGTGCCGACGACTTCCTGGTGATTCGCGTGGCCGATGAGCAGGATCTGGTAGCCCTGGCGGGCGTAGCGGATGCACTCGGAGTGGACCTTGGTCACCAGCGGGCAGGTGGCGTCGATGGTCTGGAGGCGGCGCTGGCGGGCGTGTTCGCGCACCTGGGGGGACACGCCGTGGGCGCTGAAAACGAGAATCCCGCCCTCGGGAACGTCGTCGAGGCTCTCGACGAACTCGACGCCTTGCTGCTGAAAACGCCCGACAACGTGCTTGTTGTGGACGATCTCGTGGTACACATAGATCTTTTCGCCGGGGAGCAGCGAGATGGTCTGGGCGACGACGTCGACCGCCATCTGGACGCCGGCGCAGAAGCCTCGGGGATTGGCAAGAATCAGGTGCATCACAGTCCTCGATCGTAGGAATGACCTCGTCCCCGCAGTTCGTCGCGGCGTCTCACACGGCCGCGGGTCTTCGTTCGATTCCGACCGCTCATGACCGACTCCGATTCCCAACCTCTGCAGGTACCCACCTCGGCGGCGTCGAGTTCGCAGGAGAACTTCAGCGTTCTGAGTCCGCTGGTGCCGAGCGACCTGCGTCCCCACTTCAAGGCGGTGTACGACTACTGCAGGTTGATTGACGATCTGGCGGATGATCCCGGCATCGTCCGCAACAGAGTGGAAGATTCGGCGACGCGGTTGGGGTTGCTCGCGCTCGCCCGAAACGAGTTGCGGGCGGCGGCGGATGGGTCGGCGACCAATCCGGTCTTTGTCGCGTTGGGTCAGACGATCCGCGAGAAAGGTCTGCCGCTGGAGCCGTTTGAGGACCTGATCAGCGCGTTCGAGCAGGATCAGCGGGTGAGCCGCTACGAGACGTGGGATCAGCTGATTGATTACTGCACGCGGAGCGCCAACCCGGTGGGACGGATCATCTTGATGCTGGATGCACCTGCTCCGGCAGCGGTGGACGCGGCGAACCTGCGGCTGTCCGACACGATCTGCACGGCGCTGCAGCTCATCAACTTCTGGCAGGATGTCCGGCGCGATCTGATCGAGCGGGATCGCATCTATCTGCCGTCGGCAGAGTTCGTGGCCGGCTCGCACGAGCCGCTGGACGCGACGCTGCGGGATTGGATCTCGCGCCCGGACGATCCGGTGGCGCGCCTGGCCTACATCCGGGCTCTGCGTCCGCTGGTGGAGCGAACGGCGGCGATGTTCGCGGAGGGAGCCGCGTTGCCAGGGCGGCTCGGCGCTCGCCTTGGCCCGGTGGTGTGGCTTTTCTGGAAGGGCGGGATGGAAACCCTGCGGCTGGTGGAGCGGACCGGGTGCACCACTCTGTGGGAACGCCCGCGGCTGAGCGGCACCACGAAGGCGTCGTTCGTTGTGCAGGCGATCGCGATGAAGTGGCTGGGGCGTTGGAAGAGGTCCAGGTAGTCCTTCGATTCACCGCGCGGGCTGAAGCCCGCGGCTCGGAGTGTGTGCGTGGCTCTGCTGCCTGACATTCTGGAACGGCTTCGCTCGAAATGGGCGCCGGTGCTGGACGCGCCCGAGGCCGTGCGGCTGCAGATTTGTTTCACGCCGCTGATGCGCGATGGGCGTGTGGTTTCGGAGCCGACCGAGAGCTTCCGTGCGGATGCTGAGTACTTTTATCCCGCCAGCACGGTGAAGCTGCTGGCGGCGGTGTGCGTGCTGCGCCGGGTTCGGGAGCTGCGGCAGCAAGGCGGGCCGTGGGCGGGCTTCACGCTGGACACGCCACTGGCGTACTTCCCCGAGAACGCCGAGCCGATCACGCGGGACGAGACCAATCTCGACGGCGGGACTCTGACGCTTCGGCATTGCATCCGGCGGGCGCTGATTGTGTCGGAGAATCCACCGCACAACCGGCTGTACGAGTTCCTCGGGCACGCGGAGATGAACCGCGAGCTCAGGCGGCTGGGTTTCGAGGGATGCGTCATCAACCATCGGCTGGACGACGTGCGGACGCCGGAAGAGCAGCGGACGACGCCTCGGATCGTGGCGAGCCTGGGAAGCGGTGAGAAGATCGAGGTCCCGAAGCGCGTCGGGAGCGTCCTGGAGTATCCCGCGGGTGTGGCACGCACCTTGGTGGGCAGCGGGTACTTCAAGGAAGGGACTCGGGTCGAAGGCCCGATGGACTTCGCGGCTCCGGGCGCGGAGAAGAACCGCGTGCGGCTGAGCGACCTGCACGGGCTGGTGTGTCGATTGGCAGCGATGCCATCGCGCGACGCTCATGAGCGTGCGGCCGCGGCGCTTGGAGTCTTGCCGGAGGATCTCGCGTTCCTGCAGGAGTGCATGACGATCCTGCCGCGGGAGAGCGTGAATCCGCGATACGACCCGGCGATGTACCCGGATGATTACGTGAAGCCGATGATGGCGGGCGTGCGGAGCGTGGAAGCGCGGGCGGCGGTGACGAACAAGCTGGGCTGGGCGTACGGGTTTGTGACCGATGCCGCGTTGGTGCACGCCACGTCTGCGGGTGTTGGCGGCAAGGGATCGTCGGCGTTCGCGCTGACGTTCACGATGTGGGCGTGCGCGAAGGGTGTGCTGGGCAACGACGATTACGAGTACGAGACGATGGCCAAGCCGTTCGCGACGGATCTGGCGCGAGCGGCGTGGGAAGCTGTGACTCGCGGGTGACCGAGAGGGACGGGTTCAGCGTCTGCGGCGGAGAGCGACCAGAGAGCCGAGCGCGAGCACCGCTGCGGGGCCGGGCGTGGGAACGACGTTAATGGCGTAGTTGGCGGCGGAGGATTGATCCACGCCGTTGGCGTCGAGGTAATGCAGGATGATGCCCGAGCCGCCGCTGGGTCCGAGCGGGTTGGTGGCGTAAAGCCCGAGCGGCATGCCGCCGGAGTAGCCCAGGTTTCCGGCGTTGATGGAGTGGTTGTAGATGGCGCCGGTGTAGGTACCGATGCCATTCCAGGCGAGGAACGCGGGGTCCCAGGTTTGTCCGGGGCCATTGAAGCCGGCGGTGAAGCTCGACTTGAAGGGCAGCGAGACACTGGACATGACAAGCGGGCTGTAGAAGACCTCGCCGGCGCCCATGCTGACGACGCCGTTGATGGCGATCGTGCCTGCGAAGTTGGAGGTCGTGGTGGTGACTGGGGTGAGGGTGAAGGTGAACGCGGAGGCGTGGTGGGAGGCGAGGGCCAGGGGCGCGAGGACCGCGACGGCGAGGGTGGAACGGAACGTCATGTCTGTCTCCTTGGTGTGCCTCGGCGGAAGGAGGCGTCGGAAGGAGTTGCCTCGGGATGGGCGAACCTTGCAGACCTTTAGAGAAGATCTCGGAGTGAGGTCCGGGAAAGTGCGGCCGAGGCATGGAGATAGACTGATCGGAACCAAGGAGCGACACGATGCGCGAAGCGACAGGCTGTGGATGGGCAGGGTTGGTGGCGGCTGCGGCCATGGTCCTCGTGGGCGGCCCTTGCTTCGGGGCGGTAGAGCCGGAGTTGCCGGGATCGCTGCGGAACGCGCGGGTGGCGAAGGTCGTGACGGAGAACTCCTCGCAGGTCGTCGCGCCCCCACCGCTGACGTATCTCGGCGGAGCCCTGACCGATGCGCAGGTGAAGGAGTTGGAGGCGGTCGCGCCCAACGTGCGTGTGGTGCGGATCACGAGCCGCGGGGAGGCGATGGAGCGGGCAGCGGAGGCGGACGGAGCGGAGGCGCGGTTTCTGACGCCGGAGTTCCTGGCGAAAGCGACGAAGCTGGCGTGGGTGCACGCAACGAGCGCGGGGGTGGATCGACTGGTGGGGATACCGGGGCTGAAGGAGCGTGAGGCGCTGGTGGTGACCAACTCACGGGGCGTGCACGGACCGGCGATCGCGGATCACGCGATGGGCATGCTGCTGTCGCTGACGCGTCGGTTGCCGGAGTATCGCGCGGCGCAGGAGAAGCAGCGCTGGGGGCTGGGCGAGGAAGAAGAGCGACGCGCGGCGACCTTGCAGGGCAAGACGATGCTGGTGGTCGGGATTGGCGGGATCGGGACGGAGGTTGCCCGGCGGGCGCACGGGTTTGGGATGCGGGTGATCGCGACCCGGCGGAGTGCGACGCCGGTGCCCGACTTCGTCGGGCGGGTGGGAAAGCCGGAGGAGCTCGCGGCGATTCTGCCGGAGGCGGATGTGGTGGCGATCTGCGTTCCGCTGACCCCGGAAACCGAGAACCTCTTCGATGACGCGATGCTGCGGCGGATGAAGAAGGGGGCGTACCTGATCAACGTGGCTCGGGGGAAGATTGTCGCAACGGACGCGTTGGTCGCGGCGTTGAAGGAGGGGCGGCTGGCGGGGGCGGCGTTGGACGTGACGGAACCGGAGCCGCTGCCGAGCGGGCATGCGCTTTGGAGTGCGCCGAACGTGCTGATCACGCCGCACGTCTCGGCGGACGGCGAGCTGACCGAGGAGCGCTGGTGGGCCCTGTACAAGGAGAACGTGCGGCGGTTCGGGGCGGGGGAGCCGCTCTTGAACTGTGTGGATGTGAAGGCGGGGTACTAGGGAGTCGCAGTCGGGTCAGGCTTCTTCGTACATGTCCAGGTGGAGTCGGTGCATGGTGCGACGCAGCACGGGGGTGAAGATGAGGGCGGCGCTCGAGAGGAAGACGATGCCGGCGAAGAGGGCGTAGATCGAGGCGAAGAGCTTGCCCGCGTTGGTGGTGAGACGATCGACCGGGCCCATACCACTGAGGATCATCGAGGCGTTGAGGAACGAATCGATCCACGGCAGGTTCTCGAGCTGGTGGTAGCCGAGCGTGCCGATGGCGAGCGAGGCTCCGATGAGAACGGAGGCCAGCAGCGAGCCGGCGGCGAGGTGGCGGAGGAAGAGCCCACGAGGTGCCATGGGCCGGATCGAGCGGTTGGATTTCATGCACTCAGCGTACCAGTGAGCGCGACGGGGCGAGGGTTGCGTTTGCCGCGATGCAGCCTCGGGCTGGGATGGCACTGCAGCCGACGGGCTAGGGGCAGAGCAGCTCGTTGTACGCGGCGACGAACTGCTGGAAATCGGCGTCGTCGACGGCGGTCGAGAGGTTGAGATCGGCGGGGCAGAGCGGTGGCATGGCCGGGTCGGCGCAGTCGAGCAGGTCGTAGGCGACGACGAAGATCTGGAAGTCGGCGTCGTCGACCCGGGTGTCGTTGTTGAAGTCGGCGGGACACGGGCGCTTGAAGGAGTTGTTCACGATGCCGGCCTGGACGCTGTTGACGGTGTAGCCGGGAGGAAGAATGAACACGGGCCGATCGGTGGCGAGCGTGAGCGTGTGGCCGAAGTCGGAGTTGGCGGCGGGGTTTCCGGTGAGGCTGAGGTTGAGGGAGACTCTGGCGTTGGCGGACAAGCCGATGCCGATCTTCAGCGGGGTGTTGGTCGGCACCTGGAAGAACGGGCTGGCGATGATGGGGTTTGCGGGGAAGTTGGAGAGGCTGCCGTTGGCGGTGACGGTGGTTGATCCGGAAGAAACGTTGCGCACATACGCCCCGCCGCCGATGTTGTCGTTGTTGTAGTAGAAGGTGAGCTGGGCGTTGCTGGAGGCGGTGGCCTGCGCGGGAGCGCCGGCGATGAGCGAGCCGTCGAGGGCGAGGTTGAAGGACGTGAGTGTGGTGCCCGGGGGGCCGCTGACGACGACGTCGTCCCAGGTGACACCAGCGAAGGCGTCGCCGGTGAGGTTCTCGGTGATGCTGAAGCCGCCGATGTCGGTCTTGGTGATGTCGGCGTGGGCGGAGACGGAGAGATACCCGGGTCCAGCCGAGGAGACGGCGCTGATGTTGCGGCTCTCGAGCGAGGCGGGCGGGAACTCGTGGAACTGGACGATGTCCTGTCCGCCGGCGTCGCTGCGGTCGAACTGTTTGTAGACGAGGCGGGTTGAGCCGCGTGAGAGGACGACGGTGCCGGTGAAGCGATAGGCGACGCCAGCGAGCGACGGCGCGGGTGCGGCGCCCACAGCGCAGAAGACCGCAGCGCCGACAGCGACGAAGCCCCGGACGTGGAGTCGCGGGTGAACAAGATGACGCATTGGGATCCGATCGTGGAAGGAGGCCGCGGGGGCCCGTGCCGCGCGAGTTCGCGGCGAGGATGCTTGGCGGACACTCGAGACTACCAGCGCCCTGGGCAATGTCCAAGGCCAATCACGGAACTTGGGCGTCAATGACGCGGTTTCGATCGGACCCGGACCGGTTTGTTCGGCAAGTGGCCCAGACCGAGGGGCTGACGCCGACGATGCGGCGGAAGTGGCGGGCGAGATGGGACGAGTTGCAGAAACCGACGGCGCGGGCGACGTCGGCCACCGAGGCTTGGCCGCGGGAGCCGCGCAGAAGGTCCTGGGCCCGGGAGATGCGTTCGCGGAGGAGGTACTCGTGCGGGGACACGCCGACGCTGGCGCGGAAGCAGCGGGCGAAGTGGAAGCTGCTGAGGTGGACGATCCGGGAGAGATCGGCGATCTCGATCGGCGCGGCGAGATGGTCGTGGATGTAGTCGCGGATGGCGGCGATATCGCGGTCGCTGAGCCGGGAGGTTCGGCGCGGCTGCGGCGCGAGCGACGCGAGATGGAGCAGGCGGGCGATGATCGCGTGGAGAAGCGCATCGGCGAAGAGCGTGCCGGAGGGCGCGCCGGCCTCGACCTCGTCGCGCAGCGCGAGCGTGAGGCCGCGAACGGGCGCGTCGACCAGGACGCGGTTGTGAAACAGGCCGAAGTCGGGCGTTTCGCGAGCGCCGGCCTCGCGGACACAGGCCTGGACACGCGACCAGGGGAAGGCGAGGCCGCAGAATCCGATGGAGCCCTCGGCGTCGATCAGAATGGGGCGACCCGCGGGAGAGACGAGGATCTGACCGGGGCGGAGGTGGAATGCCGCGGGGCCATAGCCCACATCCCAGGTGCCGCGGCGTGCACCGGAGACGCAGAGCTGGATGGTCACGTCGGGGCTGGGCGCGTCGTCGAACGCGTGGCGGAGCTGGCTGCGGATCACGGAGAGGCCCATGCGCTGCAGCTGCGTGACGCGCAGCGATTCGAAACTGCCGCGGGTCCGGCGGAGCCAGTCGGCGTAACTGGCGGACGGGTTGAGTTCGTCGCGGCGTTCACGTCGGGGCGGGTTAGCGGGAGCGGGGCGTCGCATTGGAAGACCGGTCGAAGAGTGCTCGAACACCATCTTGCTTCGGGGCAACACGATCGTGCGATTCTACAGGCAAGTGCATCGCCGCGCCACGACTTTCGGGGGTCCGTGGGAGAGAGTGTGGAGGTCGCGTGTGGAGGACGGCCCGAGAACACGGATGATCAGGAACCGCTCCGGGTGTGTTGCAGAGGAGCAGCGGCGTGAACACCGAATCGATGAAGAACCGGACGCCTGTTCGATCGGACGCGGGGCCACCCGAGAGCCCTGCGCATCGGGAGCTGGGGCAGGAGCGTGATGTCGTGTCGCGGATGATCCCGCGATTCAACCAAGATGGAAACTGGGGAGGTCCCTGGCCGCAGGCTTGCGAGCCGGTCGGGGATTCGAAGGATGCGGGAATGTCAGGTGCGAGGACTTCAGGTGCGGGAATGTCAGGGGAGGACTTCGCGAGGAAGACCTACTGGGAGGCGTGGCGTGCGCTGCCGCGGCTTCACCGGGCCCTGGTGCAGGCCCAGATGAGGGATCTGCTGGCAGAGGTTGCGGAGAAGCTGGAGATCCCCGTGTGCGAGGCGCGGCGGGCGGCGCATCAGGGAACCCTGGCGATCACGTTCTTGATGTGCGGCGGGGTGCGGCAGGCGGCGCCCGCGCGACGAGCGGGACCGGTGTGAGGTGGGCCGCGGAGTCTACTAGACTCGGGGCGCTGGCCCCGTGGCGGAATTGGCAGACGCATGGGACTTAAAATCCCTCGCTGAGCAATCAGCATCCGGGTTCGACTCCCGGCGGGGCCATTCCAGGCCGCGAGGATTCGGGTTTCCTCCGGAAACACCGTCTCGGAATTGAACGCAAGACAGAGATGAGGTCTTGCAATCGGCGCACAAGTCGATAGGCTGCCTTTGGCCCCGGACCGTTTCCACAACACTGGTCCGGGGTTTTCTTTTTTGGAGAAAGACAAGATGCGTATCCGTGACTTTGCGTCCTTGGCCACAATCGGAATCACCGCTTCGGCGGTGCACGCGACCACGTTCGCGTATGACAATGGAACCACCACGGTGGCGGTGGGTCCGCCGAGCTCGTTCCCGGTCAATCCGGTCACGGGATGGGGGAACTACTACATGTCCGACCCCGTGGGCACTCGAATCACGAAGCTGTTCGCAGCGTTCGGGCCGAACTTCAATCCGACGACACCGGTGACGATGCACCTGTTCGCCGATCCCGACGGCGACTTCAACCCGCTCAACGCGGTGCTGCTGACGTCGGTGACAAAGGTCCCGAATCAGGTCGGCGGATCGGTCTTCACGACGTTCGATATCACTCCGACGGTCGTCAACGGCGGGTTCTTCGTGATGTGCACGGCGGTGACTGTGAAGGGCGTGGACAAGCCCGCGGCGGGCGATCTGACCGGACGCAAGGATCGGTCCTGGTACTTCTACAACCCGGCGACCAGCGGGATGAACCTGGCCAACTTGGGCGCCAACGCGCTGGCGAAGCGCGTGGATCAGGTGCTGCCGTTGCCCGGCGCGTGGCTGGTGCGCGCCGAGGGAGAAGCGGTGCCGGCCCCTGGTGTGCTCGGGATGGCCGGGTTGCTCGGGCTGGCCGCGCTTCGGCGTCGCCGGTGACTCCGGGCGGATGAATCAACAGAGCTGAGGTCCGGTCCGCGAGAGCGGATCGGCCTTTTTGCCGCGACGCGAGCGAGTCAGGTCGCCGCGTTCCATCGGGCGTAATCGAGCCGGAGCTTGCCGCGGAAACCGGGGCGGGGCGGATTCTGCTCTCCGACCTTGAAGCCGAGGGGGATCTCGATCCGCGTGGAACCATCGGGCAGCGCGAGAGGAGTCGCGTCGGTGTCGGCTTCGCCGATGCCCAGGACGGAGGCGAGGCCGTACTTGATGGAGGTCTTGTCGGCGCGGGACCGGACGTAGAACGTGATGGTGTCGTCGAAGACGAAGCCGCCCTCGAAGTGCTCGTCGAGCCAGAACTTCTTGTCGATCTCGTACATCGGCACACGGATGCTGACGCGGATGGCGAAGGCGAGGGCGGTGTCGGCGGTGCTGGCCTTGGCCCGCTTGAGCAGGTATCCCGAGAAGAGGTATTGGGGCCTTCGCTGCTTGACGAACTCGTCGTAGGAAGCGAGGATGGCCGAGGCCTGATCGACCTTGCGTTCGTGTAGGTAGTAGGTCGCGCCGCGGACGCGGGCGGTGGTCTCGATCTGATAGGACGCACGGAGATTGAGCTCGTTGCCCTGGCGCTCGGCCTCGTCCTTGCGAACTTGCAACGTTCGTGGGAGCAGGATCTCGTCGGCGACGAGCGTGGCCTCCACGCGGACATCGCCGAAGAGGAAGCGGCGGAGGTTCTGGTAGCCCTCCTCGGAGTTCACGATGCCGAAGTGGCCGCTGTGGCTGCGGTGGACGAAGGCTCGGGGCGCGTCGTCCACCGCGGCGTTCTTGATCATCACCAGGCCGTCGCTCATCTCACCGGTGGCGCGGCGGGAGAGCTTGTACAAGGCGTCGTAGTCGCGGTAGTTGGTGCCGACGAGGCAGAAGAAGCGTTCGGGGGGAAAGGCACCGTTGAGGGATCTGACGGAGTCGTCGCTTGATTGCGACGGCGGGAGCTTTAGATACTCGCGGATGACCTCGCGGTTGAAGTTCTTGACGTGGAAGGGGTCGAGGGCGCCGAGGTTGGGGGCGTTGAACCCCATGAGGTCGATGCCGTTGTGGGGCGTGGCGTAGGTGAAGACCTTGTCGACGAGATGGACGGAGTCGGCCGGTTGGAAGGGAGCTTTGGAGGGAAGCTCAAGCTCGGCGTTGAGAGCCTTGTCCTCGGTGCCGTGGACGCAGAGATTCTGCAGGTAGCAGCGGCAGATCAGCCCGCCCATGGAGTGGGCGACGAGGTGAACTCGGAAGTCCTTCGCGGCCGTGGGATCGCCCTGGCAGATGTTGTTGCGGACGCGGAGAATGAAGCGACGCAAGTCCTGGGCGATCTCCGGAATCGTCTGCCGCGTTCCTTCGCCGATGGCCTCGGAGGCGTGCTCGTAATAACGGAAGATCCACACGCTGCGTGCGGGAGCGGCCTGGGTGATGGGGAGGAAGTCGCCATCGCGGTAACAGTCCTCGTACTCCTCGTCCTTCATCAGGCGGAGCAGGGGCGACTCGAAGATGAATCGCACGACCTTGCCCTCGTAGTTCTGGCGGATCTTGGTGGCACCGAGGTTGAAGCCCATGAAGGGATCGGCGGTCGTGTCCTCGATCTCCCCCTGCGTCGCGGCGAAACCACGGACGTAGATGATCGGATAGAACGGTTGCTCGATGCCCATGAGCCAGCCCTCCCGCAATCGACCACCGTGTGGTCGGCGAGGGCGAGTCTACCAACGCCAGCGCTGATCAGGGGCGCATGGCCGCGCGGGCTTCGAGCAGCGGCGTGGGGCTGACCTGGATCAAGCCCCGGCGGGGATAGTCGAAGTCGATGATGATCCACAGCGAGACGGCGATCAGGACGGCGAAGGAGCCGACGGACGCCAAGCCTCGGCGGCGTTGGAGCCCGCACCCGTAACCGATGGTGGCGATCGACATGGCGGCGCAGCCGCAGAGCAGGGTGAGGACGATCGGCGGGATGTGGCGTTTGGCGACGCTGTCGCGGGTGGCGAGCAGGTCGAACATCTCGTTGAGCGGGTTGAGGATGAGTGCGGCGAACTCGGGGCGGGCGGCGACGGCGTCGGTTCCGGCCTTCCAGGTCTGAGCTTGAAGGGTGGCGAGGCGGTGGCGCAGATTGGATTCACGCACGGTGTCGAGTTCAGAGAACAGCTCGATCCGCGCGTCGGCGTAGGAACGCAGAGCTTCGCGGAGCGGCTGGGCCTGTTCGTTCTTGAAGAGGTCGGCGCGCAGGTAGGCGGTGCCGAGGGCATTGGCCTCGCGGACGACGATGTCCTGGCGGTCGATAAAGCGGCTGGTCGCGCCGGAGAAAGAGAAGCCCAGGAGCAGACCCAGGAGCCCGAGGGTGGCACCCTGCACGGTGGCGAGCTGGGGCGTGGCTTCTTTGGGCTTGACGCGGACGCCGACCTGATAGGCGATCTCGAGGATCAGGAGCGCCCCGGAAAGGAAGGCGAAGGCGACGATGTGTTCGAGGAGGAACATGGGTCGGAGGGCGGTGCGGGGGACCGGAGAAGGTGGTGAGCCTATCATCTTGACCCGGTCGGAGCGGCGTGTGCCGTGCGGCCGGGAACAACCCGCTTTGCCCCGTTGAACCGCGAGGAGCGATCCTCCCGGGTGCCGGGGGTCAGGAGTTTCGCATGGTTCGTCTGCGTTTTCAGCGTCTGGGCCGTCACAACCGTCCGTTCTACCGCCTCGCCGCGCTCGATAAGCGCACGCGTCGCGACGGCGTGGTGATCGAGAACCTGGGCTGGTTCAACCCGATCGAGAAGGACGCGGCCAAGCAGGTCCACCTCAACGAGGAGCGGATCAAGCACTGGCTGAGCGTCGGCGCCCAGCCGACCGACACCGTCCGCGACTTCCTCGCGAAGCGTGGCCTGGTCGATGTCAAGGCGTGGGAAGAGGACCGCAAGCACGACCGCAAGCGTCTCGAGGCCCGCAAGGCTGCCGAGGCCGCGAAGGCCGCCGCGGGTGAGAAGAAGGAAGAGCCCAAGGCCTGAGTTCAGACTGCAGTTCAGATCAAGCAAGGCCCCGCGCACGCGGGGCTTTTTCTTTGGGCGGGAGTTGGCGGCGAACATCGTGGGCGATTGGTCGACCGGCACGCGGGACGCGGAAACTCATGGGTGGGTCAGGCCTTTGTTTCGGACGGCATCGGTCGCGCTGTGCCGAGCCACCGAGCTGCTGCGGAGCGATGGCGCCAAGCCTCGGGAAACGACGCGCTCCCCTGCTGCCTGACTCTTTCACTGCCCGGCTCCGGCTTCGCTCACGTCGCGGCGGGTCTGGGGGCCTTCCAGCGTTCTTCGATCTTCTCGAAGATCTGATTCTCCATCGCATCGGCGGTGACGACCTCTTCGACCACCGCGTGGTCAGCGCCCGCTTCGTAGGCACGGAACGCGCCGCTGAGGTAGCTGGTGCGGCAGGCGATGAAGACTTTGGGCGAGAGCTGCCGCGCGATCGCGATCGCACGGTGCGAGGCGTCGTCGTCGGGGATGGTGAGCACGAAGGCGTCGGCGTGGCGCATGCCGGCGGAATCCAGGACCTCGGGCGTGGTGACGTCGCCGTAGATGATCGACTTGCCGAGCTGCGACTGTCGCTTCACGGTGCTGGGGTTCAGTTCGATCACCGTGTAGCTGATCTTCTGTATGGAGAGCCGTGCGGCCAGGTGGCGACCAACGGGACCGAAACCGGCGATGACGACGTGGCGGAGGACGGGCTTGTACGGAGCGTCGCTCGGGGATTCCGTGGCGGAGGACTGGGCCGCGTCGTGCTGGATCTTCTCACGCAGCGACTTGGTCCAGCCCGGAGGACCCACGCCCTGGAGCCGTTTGGCGATCTCGTGGGCATACGTGAAAGCGAACGGCGAAAGGAACAGGGAGAGCACGACGACCGCGATCGCGGCGCTGAGCTCGGCCGAGTTGAGGATGGGGACCGGAGTCGTCCGGCCCGCCGCGGCGAGAAGCACAAGGCTGAACTCGCCGGCGTTGCCGAGATAGATCGCGGCGAGCGCGGAGAGAGAGCCCGAGGACCCGAAGCCCCACGCGAACAGGCCGATCACGACGATCTTGATGACAAAGAGCACCAAGACGCCAGCCAGGATCGGGACGATCATGGCCGCGATGTCGGGCACGTTGAGCAGCAGCCCCACGGTCGTGAAGAAGATGGCCATCAAGAGATCGCGCAGCGGCTCGAACTGCCCGGCGAGCTGGGTGCGGAACGGCGTGAATGCCAGGAGCAGGCCGGCGAGGAACGCGCCGAGTTCGGCGCTGAAGCCAAGCACCTTCGTGACGACGGCGGCCCCGAGCGCGATCGCGGCAGACGCGACCAGGACAAGCTCCCGGGAACCAAAGCCGGAGCGGCCGGCCATGCCGCGGGAGCCGATGTCGGCGACCAGGGCGAGAATCCAGGGCAGGGCCGTGCGGCCGAGGATCAGCATCACGATGACGCCCAGCGTGCCGATGCCCGCCGAGAGCAGCATCTGCGGCACGCTCGGCTGACCGGGCCCCGAACCATCGTCCACGACGGTCCACGCGGCGATCGCGGGCAGGGCACCGAGCATGAGGATTGACAGCAAATCCTGAGCAATCGAGACGCCCACGCACAGACGCCCGTGGGTCTGGTGCAGCTCGCGGCGTTCCTGCAGGACGCGGAGCAGGATCGCGGTGGACGAGATCGACATCGCGAGCCCGATGGCGAGCGCGGTCGGGCCCGAGAGGCCGAAGATCGCGCCCGCGGCCCAGCACGCCGCGGCGACCGCGAGCGTGCTGCCGACGCCGACACCGATGATCGAGACCATCGACCGCCGCAGCTCGCCGAGTTCGAGTTGAAGCCCGATCGTGAACAGGAGCAGGATGGTGGCGAACTGCGAGATGCTCTCGAGATCGCCGAGGGACCACTGGAAGCGTTGCGCGACAAAGCCGACCAGCGCGCCGGCGACGATGTAGCCGGGGATGATCTGGAGCTTGAGGCGGCGGAAGACGGTGGCGATCACCGCCGCGCTGAACAAAATGACCATCAGCCCCAGCCCAGTGCTTTCGGCGCTGGCGGAGGCGTTGGCGAGGATGAGGGGCGAGAGATCGAGCATGTCTTCCTAGGGTGGCGCAGGCGTCGCGCCAGTCGGATCTGTTGCGGTTGAGGGACTGTCCGCGCTGGCACGGTTGTCAGGCGGGGCGCACGATCCGCCAGAACATCATCACACGGATGATTCGCTCGCTGCGCGACGCTCGTCGCCGCGTTTCTTGAGAAGGACGGCGAGCAGGGTCACATCGGCGGGCGTGAGGCCCTCCAGCCGCCCCGCCTGGCCAAAGGTGGCTGGCTTGAAGCGGGTCAGGGCCAGGCGGGCCTCGGTGCGGAGCGCGGGGAAGGTGCCGTAGTCCACATCGGCGGGAATGCGGCGGTGCTCGAGCTCGGCGTGGCGTTCGATCTCGAGCCGGGCCTTCTCGATGTAGGGCTCGTAGCGACGGGCGGCGAAGACCGTGTCGACGACGGTGTCGTCGAGTGTGATGCCGCGGATGGCTTCATGATCTCGCACCGCCTCACGGAGTTTGGCGGCGGAGAACTCCGCGGTGCGGAGGACCTTGGCCAAGGGCTCGTAGTGGATGCGGGTCGCGTCGATGGCCTTGTTCAGCACCGCGATCTGGGCTCGGCGCTTCTCGAAGATCTCGGCACGCACGCGGCCGAGGTCGGTCGCCATGAGGCCGAGCTCCCGCGCCAGTGGCGTCAGGCGATCAGCGCTGTTGTCGGCCCGCAGCAGCAATCGATGCTCCGCGCGGCTCGTGAACATGCGGTACGGCTCGACCGGCGTCTTGGTAACGAGGTCGTCCATCAGCACACCGATGTACGCCTGCTCGCGCCCGAAGATGAACTCGGGCTTGCCCTGCACAAATCGGGCGGCGTTGAGGCCGGCGACAAGCCCCTGGGCCGCGGCTTCTTCGTAGCCGCTGGTGCCGTTGATCTGCCCCGCGAGGAACAAGCCCTCCACCAACTTGGTCATGCCGCTGGCGAAGATCTGGTGCGGGCGGACCATGTCGTACTCGACGGCGTAGCCGTAGCGGTAGATGTGAGCGTTCTCGCAGCCGGGCATGGAGCGCACGATGGCGTCCTGCACGTCGGAGGGGAGGCTGGTGGAGATGCCGTTGCAGTAGATCCAATCGTCGCGGAGCGACTCGGGCTCGAGGAAGACGCCGTGGGTCTCGCGATCGGCGAAGCGCACGACCTTGTCTTCGATGCTGGGGCAGTAGCGCGGCCCGGCGGACTCGATCTGGCCGCTGTACATCGGCGCCCTGTGCAGATTCGCTCGGATGATCTCGTGGGCTTCCCGCGAAGTGTGCGTCTGGCGGCAGTCGATTTGCGGGAGAGCGGGGAAGTGCAGCAGCGAAGCGATCGAGCCATGCGAAGACGACGCAACGGTCGCAAGCTCGGGCTTGCCGCTGAGGTCGCTGAAAGGAACGGGGACGGCATCGCCCTTGGCGGGTTCGAGATCGTCCCAGCGGATGGAATCTCGCTTCAGCCGGGGCGGCGTGCCGGTCTTGAGACGTCCGAGTTCAAAGCCCAGATCCTTCAGCGCGGCGGAGATGCCGACGGCCGCGGACTCGCCGAAACGGCCGCCGGCGGTCTTGGTCTCGCCGGTGTGCATGAGGCCGCGCATGAAGGTGCCCGTGGTGAGAACGACCGCGGGGGCGGAAAGCTCAAATCTCAGATCGGAATAGCTCAGATCCGGAGCCGCCGTCCCTGCAGACTCAGGGTGCTTACCTTGATTTGAGCTTTGAGCGTTACCGCTTTGAGCTCTCCGTACCTCGACGCCACGCACCTTGCCGTCGGCAACCAGCAATCGCTCGACCACGCCCTCGATCACATCGATCTCGGGGCGGGAGCGGATGAGCGCTTGCACCGCTTCCGCGTACGCGTGCTTGTCGCACTGGGCGCGGGGGCCGCGGACGGCTTCGCCCTTGCTCGCGTTGAGTACCTTGAACTGAATACCCGTCGCGTCCGTCGCCAACCCCATCAGCCCGTTGAGGGCGTCGATCTCGCGGACGAGCTGGCCCTTGGCCAGGCCCCCAATCGCCGGGTTGCACGACATCACCCCGATCTTCGACGCATCAATCGTCAGCAACGCCACCGCGTGCGGCTCGCGCAGCACGTTGGCCGCCGCCCACGCGGCCTCGACACCGGCGTGCCCGCCGCCGATGACGATGAGTTGATAGGAAAGACGGGGCATGGTCAATGGTATTGACGGGCGTGGTTGGCCAATGAAAACGCCCCGCGTTGCGGGGCGCTTGGAAGCGACAATCGATCCTCGATCAGGCCTTGGCTTCGCCCTCGGCAGCAGGGGCAGCAGCCGGAGCCGCGGCGGCCGGCTCAGCGGCGGGCTTGGGGGCCGGCTTCTTCGGACGCGAAGCGGCGGCAGCGGCCTTGGCGGCCTTGGCAGCGGCCCGCTCCTCGGCGGCCTTCTTCTCCGCAGCGGCGATGGCGGCCTTGCGGTCGGCCTCGGCCTTTTCCTTCTGGCCGAAGTAATTGGTCTGGAACTTCTTCTGGAACTTCTCGACGCGGCCGGCCGAGTCGACGAAGGCCTGCTTGCCGGTGAAGAAGGGGTGCGAGCCCGACCACACTTCAACGTGCAATTCCGGCACGGTGGCGCCGACGGTCATGACGACCTGGCCGTTGTGGTAGACCTTGCAGTTGTTGAAATACGTGGGGTGGATGGACTCTTTCATCGCGTTTCTCGCAGATCTTCAACCCGCCGGGGCTCCCGGCTGGGTCCGGATGATAGGCACCACACTTCTCAAAGGCAGGGGCGAGAACACCCTGACAGGAATCCACCGACAAGGGCTTCGCGACCTTCACGGCCCCAACCCGAGGATCGCGAATCGGCGGCGGACGACCGCGCCAAGGCCCGGAAATCCCGAATCGGCCGTCTGAAACGCCGACAAAGAGCCCCCGTGTGTGACAACCCCGATGCGGCTGGATTGGCCCCGTTGCCGATCCGATGAGAGGCCCAGGAACTTGACCGGCGGCGAAAGGTCGCTAGCCTTGTGTCCCTTGCGCCGGGCGAAAGCCGCGGGCGCGACAACTCGATTCCCCGATAGCTCAATGGTAGAGCGAGCGGCTGTTAACCGCTAGGTTCTAGGTTCGAGTCCTAGTCGGGGAGTTCTGAGAAAGGCCTCGTAAAGAGGCCTTTTCTCGTTAACGGTCTGGGCCTTTCGCCCACCGCGCATATCTCTCGGGAATCGTGGCACTTTCTGATAATCCACGATTCGCCGGGCGATCTCGAATCCGAGGCATCGCATCGCCGTTTCGGTCGCCACGCCGGGGTTGGGGGCCGAAAGTCTCTCCGCGCTCTCGAACGCCCGGGCGGGTCTGGTTAACGCGCTGCCGGGGTGAACGAGGGGTGAGATTCGGACCCTGCGCCGCTCCCCGACCGTTTCGCGTATTCAGAGGCAGACGGCCCGCACCGGACGCGGGCCCCATTCCAGCATCAGGTGCGAAGCCGAGCGCATAGCGCACGCCCGCACGGATGCATGTCCCCCTTCACGGAGGATGTGCCCGTGCACGACACCGCGCTCACGGACGATGCGCCCGCCCCCACCCCCGCAACCGTCACGCTTGATCCCGATGCCCCGATGACGCCCGTGGCGCGACTGAATGCCATCGCCGCCATCTTCGCCGAGGGCATCCGCCGCCGGCGACGTCACGTCGCCATTTCGGGGCCGAACATCGAGCATCAAGAAGGCTCTCCGGCTCGACTTGAACTGTCCGAGCATGCCCGCCCTGATGGGTCGCGTGGTTAACGCCTTCCCGAGACCACGAGAACGGAGACCCTGATGGCGATCGATGTGAATGCAGCCGAACGGACCTTGGAACAGATGACGGTGCCGCAGCTGAAGCTGCGGTACGCCAAGGTCTACGGCGAAGAAACTCGCACGCACCACAAGGTGCTGCTCATCAAACGGATTCTCTGGCGGATGCAGGCGCTTCGGGAGGGGGACCTCTCGGAGCGGGCACGCCAGCGGGCACGCGAACTGGCCAACGACGCAGACCTGCGGCGAAGCCCGCCACGCGCCAAATCGCCGGACGCGCCCAAGCCCCGGGCCAGCGGCGAGAGCGTGGTGAGCGTGCCCATCCACACGCGAGAGGACGGGCGGCTGCCGCCACCCGGTACGGTCCTCCGCCGCGAGTACAAGGGCCGTGCCGTGTTCGTCCGGGTGCTGCCCAAGGGCTTCGAGTTTGAGGGAGAGGTCTACCGGTCGCTGAGCGCCATCGCGGCGAAGGTGACCGGCTCGCACTGGAACGGATTCCGCTTCTTCGGGCTCAATGAGCCCGGCACCACGGAGGGCAACGTATGAAATCGTCTATCAATACAGCACCACCCAAGCAGTCCGGCGTGCCGACAGTGCGATGCGCCATCTACACCCGCAAGTCCAGCGAACAGGGACTCGAGCAGGAGTTCAACTCACTGCACGCCCAGCGCGAAAGCGGCGAGGCCTACGTCGCCAGCATGAAGCACGAAGGCTGGGTCGCGCTGGCGGACCAGTACAACGACGGCGGCTTCACCGGCGGGAACACCGACCGACCCGGTTGCCAGCGGCTCATGGCGGACATCGAGGCCGGCAAGGTTGATTGCGTCGTGGTGTACAAGGTCGACCGCCTGTCGCGCTCGCTCTTGGACTTTGCCCGCATGATGGCGGTCTTCGAGAAGCACCGTGTGTCGTTCGTATCGGTGACGCAGCAGTTCAACACTACGCAGTCGATGGGGCGGCTCACGCTGAACATCCTGCTTTCGTTCGCCCAGTTCGAACGCGAGATCATCTCCGAGCGGACTCGCGACAAGATCGCGGCGTCCAAGCGCAAGGGCAAGTGGTTCGGAGGCAAGCCGATCCTGGGGTACGACCTCGCGCCCCAGCCCGCGGGCGGGAGCAAGCTCGTCGTCAACGCCGCGGAGGCGGAACTCGTCCGCGAGGTCTACCACCTGTATCTGGAGCACCGCTCGCTCACCAAGGTGGCCCAGATCCTCAACGCTCGCGGCAGCACGAGCAAACGCTGGACGACCCGCAAGGGCACGGCGGTTGGCGGCCGGATGTGGGACAAGCACCTGCTGATCAATCTCCTCACCAACCCGGCCTATGTGGGTAAGGTCAAGCACAAGAAAGAGTTGTTTGCTGGCGAACACGCGGCCATCGTCGACGAGCGGCTGTGGCAGCAGGTCTTCCAGACGATCAAGCACAACGGCCGCACCGGCGGCATGCACGTCCGTAACCAGCACGGGGCGCTGCTCAAGGGGTTGATCCACTGCGGGCCGTGCGGGCACGCGATGGGCCACACCTACAGCGTCAAAGACGGGAAGGCCGCGTACCGCTACTACGTCTGCTACGTCGCCCAGAAACAGGGCTGGCATGCGTGCCCGTCGGGCTCACTGCCCGCCGAGCAGATCGAAAGGCTGGTGGTCGACCGGATCAGGCACATCGGCGGCGATAGCGCGCTGGTCGCGGCCACCTTCCGCCAACTCCAGAGCGGCGTTCGGACGCGAGCTGCGCAAATCGAGAAGGATCAGGCCGCCGGCGCTCGTGAGATCCAGAAGATCGAGACCGAGCTCCGCAAGGTCGCCGCCACAGCGGGCACGGACGCCAACGCCGCCGCCCGTCTGGCCGACCTCCACGAACGCCTGGCGACGGCCAGCGAGCGGACACGGGTTCTGCGCGCCGAGGCGGAACAGATCGAGAACGAGTCGATCACCCAGGCCGACGTCGCGGCCTCGCTTCGCGAGTTTGCCGCGACGTGGGACGTGCTCTACCCGCGGGAACAGGCGGCCGTGCTGGCGAACCTCGTCAAGCGGGTGGACTACGACGGTGCAAAGAAGACGGTGTCGATCACGTTCCATCCGGCCGGGCTGCGCACGCTCGGCCAGGCACCCGTTGAGCACGAGGAGGTCGCATGAAAGACATGCACGACGTCACGGTCGAGTTCCCGGTGCATTTCACGCGGGGGACGGCGGGCCGGAAACAGGTCAACGTCGGCGTGGAGCCCGCCGCGCCGCCCGTTGAAGCGGGCCGCGTTCCCCGTGTCGCCCGCCTGATGGCG
>JAIEUA010000008.1 GCA_019744815.1 Phycisphaerales bacterium | reverse complement strand
CGGACCGGGTGAGCGCCACCCATGTGTCCGAACACCCGTCACCCATGTCTCCGGCCTAAACACGCAGCGGGGAGGGGAGGCGCGGTCGTCGTGATCGGGAGCGCGATCGAAGCAAGGGACACGTGCGCGTGATCACTTCGCTCTGAACCGCACGACGGCCGTGCCGCCGGCCGCGGGGAGCTTGATGCGCCCGGGTGTTGTTGCGACTTCCGCGGCCACGCCATCGAGACTCAGCGATTCCACCGCTGCACCGCGCGGCAGCGCGAGCGTGATGCCACCCTTGGGTTGCGTGGGCTTTCCATCGCGATCGCGGAGTTCGTACGTGAGCGTCCACGCATCGCCGCTGCGCTTCAACTCGTACGAGAGCGTGCCGAAGACCGTCGGCCAGTTCTGGATCGACACGCCCTGATCCAGCCACGACACGGGCACACCGGCCGCGAACACGAGCCGTTCCGCCTCGTCCTCTTCATACACGAACATCGTGCGGACCGAGTTGAGGAAGTCGGATCCGCACCAGGTGTGCGGCATGTCGCCGATGAACCGGGGCGTCGCCGCGTCCTTCCAGACAATCTCGCCCCATTGGTTCCATTCCAGCGGGCGGCGATCGTTCATGTAGAAGGTCGCAAGGTCCCAGGCCCGCTCGCGCCAGCCGTCGGCGCGGTCCAGCCGCACCATCGCGCCGACTATCCGCCATTCGTACGGCGTGTACTCGCGGTACGCCTGCGTGCCGTCGATGCGGCCCATGGAGAACTTGTACACGCGGCCAAAGGTCGCCACCAGCGGCTCGCGCGGCAGCCAGAGATCGGCGTTGCAGGGCCAGAGCGCGACGGTCGTGCTCGTCGCGTCGAAATCGCCCAGTTCCACGCACCCGGGCACGTAGTCGATCTTGTGGAACGCCCGGGCCCGGGCGATGGAGTCGAGCATCGAGGCTCGGTACTCACCGGCGGTCTGTGCGAACGACGCCGCGTCGGCCTCGCGCCCCAGCAGCTTGGCGATCGATGCCGCGTCTTGCAGGCCCTTCTCGACGAAGAAGCCGTCCCAGTAGCTGTGCATGGGCTTGGCGCTGTAGCCCTCGTGGCTGATCGACTCGGGCACGAGGCCGTACTTGGCGCGGAGCAGGCCATCGGCTTGTGCGTACTCGGGTGTCATCCGTTCGGCGCGGATCGAGCGGATGTACTCGACGGTCTTCACCACGCGGTCGTAGTGCCGCTCCAGCATCGCGCGGTCGCCCGTGAATCGGTAGTACTTCCAGAGCAGGTAGATGAACTGGCCGTGGCTGTCGTGCTCCGGGACGGGATCGGGGCCGCGCTTGTCGACGACGCAGGGGATCTTGCCGCTGGGGTACTGGTACGGCCCGTACCAGTCGATGAATCGAGCCACCTCGGACGCGTGCCCGGTTGCGAGCAAGGCACTACTGGTCAGCGAGCCGTCGCGGATCCAGGAACGTTCGTACGTGCGTGAGCCAGGCTGAATCGCGGGCCCGTCGGAATTGATGAGAATGTGGCCCTGCACCGTGCGGAAGGCCCGCTCCAGGTCGCGATTGGCGGGAATGGAGAGGCCGACGCGTCGAAGCGACTGCTGCCACTGCGCCTTGGCCTGCGACTCGGCCTTTGCGAGTTCGGCGAGCGAGGTCGGCACCGGCGTCGACTGATCGTGCAGGGGAACAACCACGGCCCACGACTTCGACGCGCCGGGTGCGAGGTCGTACGCGCACACGACGACGCCACTGTCCGCCGCCACTGCGGCATCGTGCGTCGCGGGCAGCGACTCGCCCGCGAGCACGCGCAGCGCTGCGTCGCCTTCATCGAAGGCACTCGCGTGCATCGCGTTCGGCCCGCCGAGCACGTGAAGCCGCTTGGTGTCGGCCGGTCGGCGACGCATCACCGTCATGGTGTCGCTCGAGCACTCGATCGCATCGATGGCCGCGAAACCGCCGCTCGTCTTGAGGTCCTGCCAGGGCGGATTCACCTGCAGCGGCCGGACCGCCAGCAACAGCGTGCCCTTCTCCGGCTTGGCACCGGTGTTCGTGATCGTGTAGCGCCCCGCGAGCACGCTGGCGCTGGACTCTCCGAACGCAAAGGCATCGACGCGCAGCGACAGCGAGTCGTGCTTGCGAACCACGCTCGGCATTGGCAGTTCGCCGTCGGCCAGCTCGTGCGTGATCGTCGCGTTGGCCCAGGTCAGCACCTCGCCATTGTCGCGCCGGATGATCGGATCGACGCTGAATCGTTCCTTGTCCACCTCGATCGCCCCGTCCGCGGCGAGCAGTCCCTCCTTGGTGTCGCCGGGCACACCGACCACGGTCCAGTACGACTGTTCGTTCAGCAGATAACGAGGGAACACGCCGCGGGGTTGATCGCTTGCGATGCGAGCGAAGGTGCCGTTCTTCGTCGCACCGAACTCCAGCGGTGCCAGTTCGAGCGTCCGCACGACGGCGTCGGACGGCATGCCCGCCACGGTGATCCGCACTGCCGCGGCCTCGGCGTCGCGGATGGGCACATAGATCCGCCCGGATGCTGGCACCCGGACCGTCGCGGCGGGCTCGAAGCGTGATCCATCGAGCGAGAGCTCCACGGCTACGCGAGCGCCGGCGGCTCGATCGAGAACGGCGATCACGCCGCCGAACTCGCGTGTGCCGCCAAGGTCCAGCGCGAGCGCCCCTTCGGACACGCCCGGCTTCCAGCCGATCACGCCGCCACCTGACCGCATCACGCTCGCCGCGGCCTTGGCATCAAGGGTGCCGGTTGCGTCCTTGATGGTGACCACGCCCGTGCCGGGCGTAGCCGCGGGAACTTGCTCCAGCAGGAGATTCGCAAACTCAATGGCCCCCGCTCCCCCGCTGCTCGCCGCCACCGCAAAATCGATCGCACCGAGCGTCTCATGCGGCTTGCCGCCGCTGGGGCCCCATGCGAACGAGAAGTGCCGCCGCTTGAAGACTTCGGGAGTCCACTGCTCGCTTGGGAGGTAGTCGCGCTGATTCACCCACCACACGTTCTCGCCGCTGGGGTCGAGAAGCTTGGTCTCGAAGTTGTTGGCGGGGCCGCTGCCGCGGACCTGCATCGAGAGTCGGTAGTTCTCCGGCAGTTTCACATGGACACTTCGGCGGACAACGACGAATCCATTCCCGGCCTTGAAGTTGTACGAGAGACGGAGGCCACCACCGCTCGCAGGCCTGATCTCCGCCGCCACACCGTCACTGGCCTCGACATTCCACGCAGACGCATCAGCGAACGAATCGCTGAACAGCTGCTGCGCCCCCACGCTGCCCGTGAGCGCACAGACCAGACCGACAGCGAACCACAACCCGATGCGTGCCATGTGCCACTCCTGAGCTATCCGAGCACTGTCCATCTGCTGGCAAAGGTCCGCAAACCGCGTCCTTTCCAGCCGCGCCCCCGCGGCCGATGCGTCCGCAACGCCCCGAACCGCATCGCAGCGGCTCTCGTATCGGAACTAGCATACCACGCGTTTTCAAAGCATGAAAACGTTTCCAGTTCGGAATTTTCCGCTGGCCTTTTCGGGACCATCCGGTACGTTTCCATCGAGACCTCCTTGAACCACCGCATCACACATCCAACCTCTCCCTTCTGGGTCGTGCTCGCGGGCCTCGCCGGCGGCTTGGCCATGGGCTCGTCGCTGCTGGCGGCACCGATCGAGAGCGCCTGGCCGGGGAGCTTCGGTACCTCGCCCAACGTCACCGCCGTGGCCGCTGCCGCCCTTTCCGGTTACGAAGCCGCCGCCGACACCTCGACCGATGAGGTCCAGATTCGCGACACTCGTGGCAACTTGCTCAAGTCGCTGCCCCGATCTCGTTTCGCGAGCCAGTTGCCATGGATGACGCTCGATGCGAGCGGCGACGGCCCGGTCGGGCTCACCTTCAGCGACTCCGGTCGCCTGCTGTTCATCGCGGTCCACGACAACGTCACGCCCGGAGACGGCCAACCCGGGGACGCGATCCTCCGCTACGACACCCAGACCGACACGCTGACGACCTATCTGCGCGTGGAGCTCTCGCCGTCGGACGCGAACTTCCCTCGGGTCGCGATGACGCACTTCAAGGGTCGCCTCTATGTCGGCCTGCCAGGCTTCATCCGCTGCTACGCGGCGGGGCGCGATGATTTCTTCTCGTTCCAGTTGTTCGCGACGTCGATTCCGGGCGGAGCAACGCCGGT
This sequence comes from Phycisphaerales bacterium, assembly GCA_019744815.1. Classification (GTDB taxonomy): domain Bacteria; phylum Planctomycetota; class Phycisphaerae; order Phycisphaerales; family UBA1924; genus JAFEBO01. Next base: position 375,564 of record JAIEUA010000008.1, on the reverse strand, counting down.
GGCGCTCGCGGTGGATCGCACGCAGAACGCACTGCTGGCGGCGTGGTCCGGCACCGTTCAACGTTCCGTGATCGGCTCGTCGTCGCTTCCTTTCTCGCAGCTCGGCACGGTTGGCAACATCCGGGATCTGGCGTTGAGCGAGCACTTCGGCGGGAGCGCCAACGCCGGGCTCTACCTGCTCTCGTCGTCCACCACTTCCAGTGCGATCACCAGCGTGCCGCTCGCCCAAGCCCGTGGCACGCAACCGTTTGCACCCACGGTCTACGCCGGCCCCGGCGAACGCCGCCACAGCCTCGCGGCAACATGCGATGGCTCGATGCTGACCGCGGGGCTCACGGCAGGTACTTCGAGCGCTCGCCGCATCCGTGACAACTCCGACACACGCCTGCCGTTCGAGAACTGGCTCGCCGATGAGATTGCCCAGGTCACGGTGTACGCGAAGGGCCTCATCTCGCCCGATGGCGAGCCGCCGGGCTGGGTGATCGACGCCGACGTCGTGCCCTCGATCAACCGATTCCATCCCGCCTCGCCCGACGCCGCGGCGTGGGTCGTGCTGATGCTGCTGGTGAACGACGATCTCAACGGCGATCCCAACGCGAAGGCTCTGGTCACCACGATCCTCGAGCGCTATGCGGGCCTCGCGTCCGACGGCATCAAACCGCTGCGATCGGCGGATGGCATCTACTGGCACTGGATCAACCCGTTCACCGGCGGCCCGAAGGCTGGGTGGGGCGACAGCTACGCGACGCTCTCGACCATGAAGATCGTCAAGGCCGCCGGCGCAGCGGCGGCGTACTTCCCCGGCGATGCCCGCATCCGCGCCGCCGCCCGTGCCATCGCCTGCGGCGTCAAGAACTGGGACAACTACCTCGTCGCCGGACCCGGCGTGCTCTACTACCTCGGCAACGCCGGGGGTGGCCCGACGCTCTCGTCCGCGTCTTTCGCGTACAACGAGGGTCTCCTCTTCGTGCACGAGGCCGCGTTCTACGGCGGGGCGAGTTCGGACACGGCGTACGCCAACTGGCTCAATCGCTCCCTCTGGCCGACGGCGACCTTCGCTCTGCCGCGGCCGGTGACCGGCGACAGCAACGGCGTCTTCCAGAGCGCGTTCGTGAGCCAGTATTCATCGCTGCTCATCCCCGACTTCCGTGCGTCAAGCTCGTGGCGCACGCAGATGCTCAATCTGCGGCTCAGCAACATGGCGTGGACCGATGACTTCGGTCCTCGGTGGAACACGGTCTTCGGCGCCGGCACCACCATCACCGGCTACAACGCCGACAGCCTGAGCAATCATCCTGATGACATCGCGCACTTCCCGTCGCTGATGGCATTCGCCGCCGGAACGGGCGCGGGCGACAGCGGCCACGTGCCCGCCGCAGCCGGCGCGTATCAGGCGTACCGCACCGGCGCCCGCGTCCTCTTCAAGACCGGCGCGAGCATGCTCTACCGCCGATCCAACACCCAGCCGGCGTGGATTCCCAACTCCGCCGGCCTTCCGGATGTCGCTCTCGGCGCGCTGGGCATGGCCGAGTTGCTGAAGCCCGGCATGATCGATCGGGTGTTGGCGTCGCCGCTGGTGTCCTGCGCCGCCTGCCCGAGCGATCTGAACGGTGACGGGTTGGTGGACGACGGTGACTTCGTGTTGTTCGCCGACTTCTACAACGCACTCATCACGCCCGGCCCCTTCCAGAACGGCGACTTCAACGGCGACGCGTTCTGCGACGACGCCGATTTCGTAATCTTCGCCGACGCGTACAACCAGTTGCTGTGCCCGTGATCGTCCGCCGAAACCGATCCCGGGTTCCCACGTTGACGCATCTCGTCCACTAAAGTCTGCCCATGACCTTCCCGAACAACTTCGTGTGGGGCGCCGCCAGCAGCGCCTATCAGATCGAGGGCGCCTGGAACACCGACGGCCGCGGCGAATCCGTGTGGGACACGATGTGCCACGCCCGGCCGTCCGTCGGCGGACCCGTCAACAAGTTCCCCCAGCCCGCGATCTGGAACGGCCACACCGGCGATGTGGCCTGTGATCACTATCACCGGAGCAGCGAAGACGTCGCGATCATGAAGTCGATCGGGCTGAAGGCCTATCGCTTCTCGATCTCGTGGAGCCGCGTGCTACCCGACGGCATCGGCTCGATCAACACCAAGGGCCTGGACTTCTACGACCGGCTCGTGAACGAGCTGCTCGCCGCGGGCATCACGCCGTACACCACGCTGTTTCACTGGGATTATCCCGAAACGCTGTTCCGCAAGGGCGGCTGGCTGAACCGCGACAGCGTGCAGTGGTTCGCGGAGTTCGCGCAGGTTGTCGCCGATCGCCTCGGCGACCGCGTCAAGCACTGGATGACGCTGAACGAGCCGCAGGTGTTCCTGCAGTTCGGCCACGGCGACGGGCACAACGCGCCGCGTCTGCGGCTCGGCACGCGGGAACTCCTGCTCGCGTGCCATCACGCCCTGATGAGCCACGGCCGCGGCGTGCAGGTGCTCCGCGCCCGCTGCAAGGGGCCGCAGCAAGTCGGCTATGCCCCGGTGTGTGTGACGAAGTACCCGTTCACCGACTCGAAGGAAGATCAGGCCGCGGCGATGCAGGTCATGGCCAGCCTCGAGGATCACAACATCTGGTGCAACACGTGGTACAACGACGCGATCTTCTTCGGTCGCTACCCCGAAGACGGCCTGCGTCGCTTCGGCGCCGACGCACCCAAGCCCGCCGCGGGCGACATGGAGCTCATCTCGCAGAAGTGCGACTTCATCGGTGTCAATATTTACGAGGGCGCTCCGGTCCGCATGCGTGACGGCAAGCCCGAGCTCGTCACCCGCGAGCCCACCCACCCGCTCACCGCCTACCGCTGGCCGGTCGAACCCAAGAGCCTCTACTGGGGCCCCAAGTTCATCCACGAACGCTACAAGATCCCGGTCTACATCACCGAGAACGGCCTCTCGTGCGTGGACTGGGTGAGCATGGACGGCAGGGTCCACGACCCGCAGCGCATCGACTTCACCCGCCGCTACCTGCTGGAACTCCGCCGCGCCGTGACCGACGGCGTCGATCTCCGCGGCTACTTCCACTGGTCCATCCTCGACAACTTCGAGTGGAACGAGGGCTATAAGGAACGCTTCGGCCTGGTGCACGTCGACTTCACGACGCTGAAGCGCACGGTGAAGGACTCCGCCCGCTGGTACGGCAACGTGATCTCTACGAATGGCAAGTCGCTGGACGAGGATCCGTTCACGCGGGCGTGGTAAGCACGCTGGCCCGCATCAATCCCGATCGCGTTCCGCTTCCAGCGCGACGCGCAGCCGTGTCACCTCGCGTTCGATGCGAGCGAGGGCCGCGTCGGCGCCCTCACGGAGCAAATCTTCGTGGCTGATGGGTTCGCCGTACGCCACGAGGATGCGATGCCCGACGAGCGACGGCAACTTCTGGTGAATCGGCCAAGCCTCGTAGCACCCGACGACCGCAGCAGGGACGACCGGGCACTTGGCTCGCTTCATCAAGACCGCCACGCCGCGCTTGAACGCGTGTTGCCTGCCGTCCGGCGTGCGCGAGCCTTCGGGGAAGATCACAACCGCGTGTCCAACTCCGAGTCGCCGCAGCACCTCTTTGATCGCCGCCGCGTCGCCGCCTTCTTCCTTGATTGGGGTCGCGTTCAGCGCCCCAATGAACCACGCGAATGGCTTGAACGTGAACAGCCCGATCTTGGCGACAAAGCTCATGTGCCGCGGCCGCGCGAACGACCCAATCAACGGCGGATCGAGGAAGCTCTGGTGATTCGCGGCAATGAGCACCGCACCCGACTGCGGCACATTCCTTGATCCGAAAACCCGCACCCGGTAGAACAGCACAAACAACAGCGCCGCCACCGCGCGGATGAACTCATAGAACAGCACCTGCCCAAGGGAAGCATCGGGACGGCGCGATTCAAGGTAGCGGCGGAGGGCGGACATCGAGAGCGAGGGTATCCGGGACGTGCCGCCGCTGCCGCACCGGACCGACGCGGCTCCGCACGATCTCCGCGACCCGACACCCCCACCGCACGCCCGGGCGCTCCTAACAATCCCGCGTGATCCACCTCGGTGTCAACATCGACCACGTCGCCACCATCCGCCAAGCCCGCTACCGCTCCGGCCCCGGCGCGTCCACGGGGTACGGCGAACCCGATGCGGTGCACGCCGCTCACGCCGCGGTCCTCGGCGGGGCTGAATGCATCACCGTTCATCTCCGCGAAGACCGTCGTCACATCGTCGATCGCGATGTCGAATTGATCCGCCAGACCTGCCCGGTGAAGTTCAATCTGGAGATGGCTGGCACCGCGGAGATGCTGGCGATCGCTCTTCGGATCAAAGCCCATCAGGTCACGCTGGTTCCAGAGGGTCGCCAGGAAGTGACGACCGAGGGCGGCCTCGCCGTCGCGGGACGGGAAGAGCACTGGAAGGCCTACCTCGCGCCGCTCAAGGCCGCGGGGGTCATGACCAGCGCGTTCATCACACCCGATCGTCGCGAGATCGATGCCGCCGCCGCGAGCGGCTTCGACGCGGTCGAATTCCACACCGGCGTGTTCGCCCACGCGTTCGCGGCCAGCCGCCGCGACCTGATCGACGGCGTGACCGCCGACACCCCGCTCGCCGCGGCGATCAGCGCCCTGCAGGACGCGTTCGAAGCCTGCGACGATCGACTCCGCGTGCACGCGGGGCATGCGCTCAACTACGACAACACGCCGGCGCTGCTGTCGGTGCCAGGCGTGCGCGACGCCGTACGTGAACTGCACATCGGGCACTCCATTGTGGCTCGTGCCGTGTTTGTCGGACTTGAGCGGGCTGTTCGCGAGATGAAGGATCTGCTCGCGTTCGGGTCAGCCTCTGGGATCTAGAAGGCCCCGCCCCCGGTCGGAACGTTTCTCTTCTCGACGCACCCACACACCCACACTTTCCCCATGCCAGACATCCGCACCCAGACCCTTCGAGAGTACTTCCTGACCCTCCTCACGGCAGAGTCACAGGCCAACGGGCGCTCGCTCGACTCTCTCGCCACCGTGCCCGAGATGCAGCACGCGACCGAGGTGTACCGGCGAGCGTTGGGCGTGATGGCCCACGTCATGATCGCCAAGCGGGTCTGGATGCAGCGGCTGCTGGGAGAAGCGTGGAAGGTCGACGATTGGTTCGCGCCCTGGCCCATCGACGAATCGCGCAAGGAAGCGACCCGAATCGACGGCGTGTGGAGGACCTTCCTGACCGATCTGCCCGACGGCGGCTTCGATCGCGAGATCGAGTACAGCATGTCCGATGGCAGCCGAGCTCGGAGCAAGGTCGTCGACATCTGTGCGCACGTCATGAACCACGCGACGTATCACCGCGGCCAGATCGCCCGCATCGTCCACGAGCTGGGCGGAACGCGGGCGTCCACGGACCTGATTGTCTTCACCCGCCGCACGCTCTGAGAAGCACCCCGCCAATCGCGGAATCGGTCGCGCCGGGCACCATTCGATGCAGTTTTTTCTTCTTTCCGCGGACTGATTGCGGTACGATCGAGACGCCTCATGCCCTCGTCTCGCAAATCCTCGACCGGGAAGGACACCAAGAGGCCCAAGCCGTCTCGGGGTGGCGGCAAGGGTGCGCCCAAGCGCAAGCGCTCGACCAAGCTGCGACTGAAGCGACCGGACGCCGATGCGGTGCCGTCAATCGGACCAGGCTTCAAGTCTTTTTCGGACTTCAAGGAAACCCTGAGGTTCCTGTACAGCCGCATCAACGTTGAGATGATTCGTCCGCAGAAGGTCGAGCCCCAGGTCTGGAAGCTCGAGCGCATGCACGCACTCATGAGCGCTCTGGACGAGCCCCACCGGGCGTTCAAGAGCGTCCATGTCGCCGGCAGCAAGGGCAAGGGCAGCGTCTGCGAGATGCTCTCCTCCAGCCTGATCGGATGCGGGCTGGCGACCGGGCTCTTCACGAGCCCGCATGTCGTGGACATCCGGGAGCGCATCCGTCTCAACGGCGAGATGGTCAGCGAACGTGACTTCGTGCGACTGGTCTCGGAGGTCGCGCTGGCCGCCGACGGCATCAAGCGCCGTCACGGAGCGGCGACGTACTTCGAGCTGCTCACCGCCGCCGCGTATCTGCACTTCGCCCAGCAGGCGGTCGATGTCGGCGTCATCGAGGTCGGTCTGGGCGGGCGGCTGGACTCAACCAACGTCATCACCCCCGAAGTCACCGCCGTCACGGCGATCCAGCTCGAGCACACCCAGATCCTGGGTGATTCCCTCGACAAGATCGCACGCGAGAAGGCGGGCATCTTCAAGCCCGGCGTGCCCGCGCTGACCGTGCCGCAGCAGAAGCCGATCATCATCGAGACGTTTAAAGAAGTTGCCCAAAAGGTCAACGCGCCGCTCTCGGTGCTTGGCACCGACATCGAGTACACCGCTCGCTTCGAGGCCAACACCCAGCTCGGGCCGCACATGCGGATCTCGGTCACCACGCCGCGGAGCGAGTTCGAGCACGTGCCGGTGCCCCTGAAGGGAGAGCATCAGGCCGCCAACTGCGGGCTTGTCCTCGCGATCCTCGACCGGCTGCGCGAGCGTGGGCTTCCCATTAAGGAGCGCGACGCGGTCAACGGTCTGGCCCGCACCAAGACTCTGGGCCGACTCGAGCAGGTCTTCGCCCAGCCCCGCATCTTCGTCGACGGCGCCCACAACCCCGAGTCGATCCAGGCGTTGATCAAGTCGCTGGGGGCTCACCTTCGTTACGACTCGCTGATCGTGATCTTCGGCTGCGCGTCGGACAAGGACGTGCCCACGATGCTGCAGAAGCTGGGCGCGGGCGCCGACAAGGTGATCTTCACCAAGGCCGAGCACAACGCCCGGGCCGCCGACCCCAAGGACCTCCTCCGTCGGTTCGGCGAGCACTCACAGAAGATGGCCCAGACCGCCGCGAGCGTGAAGGACGCGATCAACATCGCGGCCAAGGCCGCCGGACGCGACGATCTGATCGTCGTCACCGGCTCGTTCTACGTGGCGGGCGAAGCCAAGCGGCTGCTGGAAGAAAAGAAGTCACGCGACGGCCAGGTTCGGTTGGCGTCCGGGTCTGGCACGTCAACCCAAGGCCGGCCGTCCTGACAGAATGCACGCTGCAAGGTTCCGCCCATCTGTGCGAAGTATCGGGGTCGGGTCCATTTCCGCCCGACCGTCTCGAAGGGAGTTCGCACATGTGGAAGCACGCACTCACGGCCTCGTTGGCCTTCGCCGCCGCGACCTCAACCGCTCACGCCGTCGGCTTCACCGTCAACAACGGCAGCTACGTCCAGGCCGTCGGCGGCGGGAGCAACACCCAGTTCCTGTTCCTCGGGTTCAACTGGTCGCCGGGTGTCGGCAGCAACGGCGCCGGTTGCCAGCCGCTCACGCAGATGTTCAGCAACGGGCTGACCATCTTCGTCAACGAGCTGCGGACCAATTACTTCTCCTTCGGCCCGGGCGCTCAGGCAGCCCTTCGAGGGAAGCTCTACTTCACCCCCACCGTTCCCAACCTGTCGTACACCTTTAACGGCTTCATGAACGTCGTCCAGGGCGGCACGCCCGCCTCGATGAGCGCCACCAGCGGCGTCACCCTCGTCCAGCAGGCCGGCATGTTCAACATCATCGAGGTCCAGTATGGCTCGTCCTACACCGGACCCTGCGCCCTCTGGCAGCCCGCGGCTCCGAGCTGGGGTACCCAGACCGGCAATCTCTTGATGGGGGCCACCTACGAGTTGTCGTGGGACTTCACGCTGACCATGTATCACGGCGGGGACACCGCCGCGGACTTCTCCGTGAAGCAAAAGAACGGTCCGTACTTCCAGTTCAAGCTCTACCAGCGACCCTGCCAGGGCGACCTCAACGGCGACGGCTACGTGGACGACTCCGACTTCGTCGTCTTCGCCACCGCGTACAGCATCCTCGACTGTGCCGACCCTCTGATGCCGCCCGGCTGCCCCAGCGATCTCAACGGCGACGGCTACGTCGACGACGCCGACTTCGTGATCTTCGCGGGCATGTACGAGAACCTGCTCTGCCCGTGATTGGGAGCATCCGCCGGACTTCGCCACCGATGCGATGCCCCCGCCGCGCTACCCTTGCCCTCCATGAGTCAGGTCGCGTCCAGCGTCGGTAAACCCGGTGATTCCTCGCTCCCTCCGCACCGCTACACCGCGGCACTGGCGGGCGAGATCGAGCTGCGCTGGCAGGGGTATTGGCAGAACAAGAACACGTTTGTGCAGCCCAACCCCGGGCAGCCGGGGTTCGACGCCAGTAAGCCCAAGTTCTACTGCCTCGACATGTTCCCGTACCCGTCCGGGGCCGGCCTGCATGTCGGACACCCCGAGGGCTACACCGCCACCGACATCATCTGTCGCTACAAGCGGCTCAAGGGCTTCAACGTCCTGCACCCCATGGGCTGGGACGCCTTCGGCTTGCCCGCCGAGCAGTACGCGATCGCCACCGGTGTGCATCCGGCGATCACCACCAAGAAGGCGATCGACAACTTCCGCCGCCAGCTCCAGCGTTTCGGCTTCTGCTACGACTGGTCGCGCGAGTTCGGGACCATCGACGAGGACTACTACAAGTGGACGCAGTGGATCTTCCTGCGCCTGTACGACGCGTGGTTTGATGATCACGCGCCGTCGCCGACCGGCTATTCCAAGGGCCGCGCACGTCCGATCTCGGAACTCGTCCGCGAGCTCGAATCCGGCAGTTTCCTGGTCGGCCCCAGCGGCGAGATCGTTCGCCCGACGCTCGGCGGGTTTGCCGCACCGCTTGAGGGCGGCAGCGGGATGGGCCGCGCGTGGCACCAGTTGAACGCCGACGAGCGCCGCGCGTTCATCGACAACCACCGCCTCGCCTATCTGGGCGAGCAGACCGTCAACTGGTGCCCCAAGCTCGGGACCGTGCTGGCCAATGACGAGGTCATCGACGGCAAGAGCGAACGCGGCGGCTACCCGGTCTTCCGCAAGCCGCTCAAGCAGTGGATGTTCCGCATCACCGCTTTCGCCGACCGCCTGATCGAGCAGCTCAAGGGCCTCGACTGGCCCACCTCGACCAAGACCCAGCAAGAAGAGTGGATCGGGCGCTCCAGCGGAGCACAGGTCGATTTCGCGATCGACACGCACTCGCTCTCGCCGCAGGCCCTGGGCGAGCTCAAGCACCCGTCGTCGGACAACGCGCTCTCGCTCACCATCTACACCACCCGGCCCGACACCATCTTCGGTGCCACCTTCATGGTCGTCGCGCCCGAGCACCCGCTGATCGACCACGTGATCCGCCATCCGTCGAAAGAGACCGACGCGGCGGCCCTGAAGGCCTACGTCGCCAAGGCCCGCAACACCTCCGACACCGACCGCATGGCGGGCACGGAGAAGACCGGCGTCTTCAGCGGCGTCTACGCGATCAACCCGCTGACCGACGAGAAGATCCCGATCTGGGTCGCCGACTACGTGCTCATGGGCTACGGCACCGGCGCGATCATGGCCGTGCCAGCCCACGACGAACGCGATTTCGAGTTCGCGCAGAAGTTTGGCCTCGCCATCGTCGACGTGCTCTACCCCCGCACCGTGCTGGCGATGAAGTACTTCTGCGACCACGCGACCGACGCCGAGATGGCCGATGGCGTGTGGCAACCGATGCTCGCCGACTTCCTGGGCGTGGTCACGTCGACCTCGGGGAGCACGACCGCGTTCTCCGAGTCGCTTTCCACGGTCCGCTCCCGCCGCGGCTCCGACCCATCCAACCCCGACTCGTGCCCGGTCGATCCCGAGAGCCTCGGCGCGATCGGCATGTCCGGCCGCGGCGCGATCCGCATCTCGTGGTTTGAAGCCTTCGAGTCGATGGGCCTGACCTCGCTCACGACCCTGCGCGACGTGTTCCAGAAGCGCGGCTTCCAGGCCTGGCGCGGCGAGGCGGGCATCGCTCCCGGCACCACCGTCAACTCCAGCCGCCCCGCGAAACAGGGTCTGCCCGGCGTCTCGCTCGATGGGCTGCACACCGAGGAAGCGCTCAAGACCATCATCGCGTGGCTGCGTGACACCGGACTCGGCGCCGAACAGACCCGCTTCAAGCTCCGCGACTGGGCCTTCAGCCGCCAGCGCTACTGGGGCGAACCGTTCCCGATCGTCTTCGACGAGCACGGCAATCACTACCCGTTGAGCGACAAGTCGCTGCCCGTCGTGCTGCCGTCGTTGCCGGATTATCAGCCCGAGGAGAGCAACGACCCGCAGCCACTCTTGGCAAAGGCCAAGCAGTGGGCGAACACGACCGCGTTCGCCGCGGGCGTGGACCCCAAGCTGCTCCCGCCCGAGACGCCGGTCCGCCGCGAGACCAACACCATGCCCGGCAGCGCGGGCAGCAGCTGGTACTGCATCCGCTACTGCGACCCCAAGAACAACGAGCGGTTCATCGGCGAAGCCGCGGACTCGTACTGGATGAGCGGCGGCGAGAAAGGCCGCCTCGCCGCGGTCGATCTCTACATCGGCGGCAACGAGCACGCCGTTGGGCACCTGCTCTACTCACGCTTCTGGCAGAACGTGCTCTTTGACCTTGGCTACATCTCAACGCCCGAGCCTTTCCAGAAGCTCTTCCATCAGGGCATCATCACCAGCTACGCGTATCAGCGGGCGGACAAGACGATCATTCCGACCGACACTGTCAGCGAAGTGAGCGAGGGCAAGTTCATCGAGACCGCGACTGGCGCGGCGGTGACGCCGATCGTCACCAAGATGTCCAAGCGCTACAAGAACGTCGTCAACCCCGACGACGTGATCGTCGAGTTCGGCGCCGACACCTTCCGGCTTTACGAGATGTACATGGGCCCGCTCGAGGCGAGCAAGCCCTGGAACACCAAGGACATCGCGGGTCTCTTCCGCTTCCTGCAGCGGGCATGGCGAGTGCTGGTCGACGAACAAACCGGTGCGATCCGCGCCGCGGCCACGGCGAACCCCGCGATCGAGAAGACGCTCACACGCACCATCCACAAGGTCGGAACGGACATCGAGCGCCTGGCGTTCAACACCGCGATCGCGTCGATCATCGGGCTCGTGAACGAGGCGATGTCCGCCGCGGGCGAGAAGGGCCCCGGCGCGTTCACCGCCGAGCAGATCGAGCGGTTCTGCATCATGCTCTCGCCGCTCGCGCCGCACCTGAGCGAGGAGGTCTGGGACAAGCTGGGCCTGACCAACTCCCGCGGCTGCTGCAGCGATCAGCGCTGGCCCAAGGTGGACGAGAAGCTGCTCGTCGACGACTCGATCGAGATCCCGGTCCAGATCCAGGGCAAGATCAAGGCCCGCATCCAGGTCCCGACCGGCGCCGATCAGAAGACCACCGAGTCCATCGCGCTGGCGCACCCCGACGTGATCAAGGCGATCGACGGCCGGCCGCTGAAGAAAGCGATCGTCGTGCCGGGCAAGCTGGTCAATCTCGTGGTCTGACCCGCGCCGGTCGGGCACCTACGGGCAGATCAAGTCGTTGTACGCGCTCGCGAAGATCACGAAGTCCGAGTCCTCGACGACGCCGTCGTCGTTCAGATCCGCGTCGCAGAACACGGGGAGGTCCGGGCAGATGAGGTCGTTGTAGGCCGACGCGAACTGCACGAAATCGGTGTCGTCCACCTGATCGTCGGCGTTCAGGTCCGACGGGCACGGATCCTTGGCGAACGCGGGCAGGTTGTACGCGAGCCCGTGGTAGAACGTCGCCCACTCGCCCACGGCGAGCGTCACCGTCCACTGGAAAGCCGAGCCGTTGTCGTTGGTGGTCGAGGCGATCGCGTCGCCGGGCAGGTTTGCGAGATTCGCGCTGCCGCTGGCGAGCTTGTTGCGGAGCGTGAGGCCGCTGCTGAGCTCGACGCGAGTCGGGTTGAGCGCGATCATGCGGGCGACGTCGGACGAGGATGACTCGGTCTGAGTGATCACGGTCGGGGCGTACGAGGCCGCGTCATCAACCGCCGGGTTCGGCACGCCGTTGGGCATGTCGAGATCGCTCAGATTGAAGAAATGGAACGTCTTGGTCGCGCTGTTGTTGGGCGAGTTCTGGACCCGCATCTTCGAGAACACCCGGGCCGAGTTCGGCGTCGGTCCGTCCTTCAGCGTGATGACGAGGTCGCTGTTGAACCGCTCCTCACCGAACGGGTTGGCGCCGTTGTCGGTAGAGGTAATCCGCATCTTGCGGCCCTGGGTGAAGATCGTGCCCGTCTGCAGCACACCGAACTGGAAGTTGGTGTTGCGGCGTTGCTGGCGGAAGTACCACGAATACTTGAACGCGACATCGGGACCGGTGGCGTCCATCTTCCAGGTCACGTCGCCGAAGGTGGAGGAAAAGACCGGCGCGAACGCGGTCGCCGTCACACTGAAGGTCGAGTCGCCGTGGGTGATGGTCTGGGCCATCGCAGGGACGGCGAGACCGAGCGACACAAGAACAGCGATGCGACGATCCATGGGAAGCTCTCCGGTTGCCGCGGCTTGCGGCAGGTCCGTAGTTTCACCGAGCGGCGATCATGATTCAAGCGCGACGTGGGTTTTCACGCGAAGTCGACGGTCCGAGAACAACGGTCGTCCCGATCCCAATCGCGATCCGCTTACGGGCACAACAGCTCGTCATAGGCCGGAGCGAAGATCGTGAAGTCCACATCATCCACCAGGCCATCGGCGTTGATATCGCACACGCCGTCGGCAGGGGGAACGACGAGGTCGTTGTAGGCGCCCGCAAAGATCTGGAAGTCGAGATCGTCCACGAGTCCGTCGTTGTTGAAGTCCGAGGGGCACGAGAACGCGGCGGGCTTCACCCGGACCCGCGCCACCGACTCGGTGCCGTCGGTGTATTCGAGGATCGTGAGCACGTTCCCGACATGGTCCAGCCACTGCGGTCGGCCGCTGCTTGGCGAACTCGACGAGGCGGACAGGGGCGAGAATCGATTGACGATCCGCAAATCCCCGGGGGCGCCGTCGAACGCGCGGCCGTTCTGAGCGATCTTGACCAGGCCGCGATGGCGGTCGTGCAGATACAGCACCGCGTCGTCAATACCGTAGGTGTTCCCGCGGAGGGTCACACGCAGCAGCGTCTGCTGGTTGCGGTTGGAAGCAACAACGCTGACGGAATCAATCTCGCCGCACGGATAGACGTCCGGGGCGCGATCGCCGCTCTTGACGAGCAGGCGGGGATTCTCGCCTGCGGTTCCCGATGCCCAGGCGGCGCGGTAGGTCTCGCCGCCGAGGGAGTAGTCCAGGCTCACGACAATGCCGCGGCGGTCGTCGAGGGCGAACCCGTTGAAGAACGTCACCGTCGAACCCGGAACACCCGGCAGCTCGTCGCCCACGTCGAGCAGCGAGGCCAGCCCCACGTCCGACTCGACGAACAAACCTGTCACACCGTCCGTCGGTGTGTTGATGAACGCGATCCGCCCGTTGCGATCAAACTCAGTGTCAACCCCGTTCGAGAGCGGCCCGAACACCACACCCGCCGCCCGGCCCGGGGCCTGGCGTCCCTCCGCGAAGCGGATCCATGACGAGTTCGATTCCGGGATGCGGACCATGAGCACCTCGTCGGCGTCCGGCGGCACGCTCGGGTGCGACACCGTCTCGGTCAGCAGAATCTGACCCTTGTCGTTCAGCCCCAGGAGCGTCGGAGTTGTGAAGCCCGCGCCCGCTGGAAACTCCGCTCGCGTCGCCGGATTGATGAACACCGGCGCGACCGCGCCCGGTGCCCCGGAGAAGAAGAGAAACCCGCCGCTCGAGAGGCCGGAGAAGAAGACCGTCTCGCCGATGTTGTTGAACAGCGGCACGCCGAAGGGCGAGAATGTGTACGTCCCCGGGGTCCCCGGTGCCGGGTCGCCCGAGCGGGCAAACATCGAGACTCCGCCCACGGGTGATCCGAGGAAGATGCCTTGGGTCACGGACGGGTTGAGTTGGCCCATGAAGCCCGCGTTCTCACCGAACCTCGACGTGCCCGAACCGACGGAACCAAAGGTCTCGCCCGCCACCGGTGACGCCCCACCGATCGTGCAGATCGGCCCGAGTGTGAAGCCGGGCACGCCCGAGAGCAGCACCGGATTGCCCGCGGCAGAGAGCTGGATCGACACCGTCCCGCCCTCGCCGCTCGACGCGCTCTGGATGTCGCCCACGGTCGGACCGGGAAGTCCCGGCACAATGCCGCCGGTGTTGACCAGCAGCTCCGCCGAATCGGGCAGGCCGCCGGTGGGAACAAAGCAAGAGTCCACGATCGGGGCGGCAAAGGCGATGACATCCCCACCACTGGTCACCGCGTCGCCGGCGACAAATCGCCCGTCGCCGGAGAGTGCCTCATACGAAATGAGGCTCAGATTCCGCGGCAGATGATTCAGCGCTTCCAGAACCTCGTCCACCCGGCGTGATCCGCTCACGGCGTCCCACAGATACGCCACGCCGCCGACGGTCATAAGAACCACCGACCCGTTGTCGGACATGTCCAGAATGCGGCCCTCGAGTTCCTCGCTGATCGGCGCGGTGAGATCAACGAGCGGCCCCGCGCCGGTTTTCACCCACGCCCGTGTGACGAGCGAGAACGAGGGCGTGTTCGCGTCGGACTCGCCGACGATCACCGAGCCGTCCTCAGAGATGCGAATCGCACGGCTCTTCTCGCCCGCGAGCACTCCCAACTGTGTCCAGGTGTTGGTGCCCGCGTTCCAGACCGCCGCAGACTCCTGCACGATGTCGGGATCGCCGTAGCCGCCGCCCGGGATCACGTTGCGGCCATAGCCGACCACCTGATCGCCGTCGGGCGAGATTGCGACCGCACGCGTCTGCGAAAGGAACGGGCTGACGTTTGGCAGAAGCGTGATCGGGCCGGCGTTCACCTGTCGCCCGGGCGACACGAAACCGTTCCAAAGCTTGCGGGTGCCGTCGCGCGAGATATCGGTGAGTGATCCGCCCGCGAGCGTCACGATGGGACCGGGCAGCGCGTACACCCATGCGCCCGTGCTGCCTCGTCCGAAGACGATCAGACCGTCGCCGGTGATGTGGTCCGCATCGCTGAACGTGGCGCCCGGAGCGACCCCCAGCGAGAACGGCGGAACAGCCGCGTTGAAGTTCTTGAGCGTGGCTCGCCCGTTGAACCCGATTCCCGGCGCACCAGACGCCGCGATGCGCGAGGCATCGAAGTTCACGGCCCGGAAGAAGTTGAAGGTATCCCCCGGCGCCGTGCCGGTCAGGGTGAACGTCTGCGGCCCGGCGAGCGCGGAGAGCGCGACACACGAGCCCGCCGCAACGGCGAGCCCGACTCCGCGGCGAGAACGGATCAACGGCGAAAGACCAGCCGGGTGACGCATGCATTCCCTCAAAGTGAATGAACCCCAGAACGACACAACCGACACAAACGACCGAAGCACGAGCCGCGATCACGGACAAAGCAAAGCGTCGTACGCCACCGCGAAGAGCTGAAAATCGAGATCGTCGACCAACGAGTCTTTATTCAGGTCGGCGGGGCAACCCAACGGCATGGCTGGGTCCGCACAATCGAGAATGTTGTACGCGCCTGCAAAGATCGTGAAATCAGCGTCATCGACGAGGCGGTCGCCGTTGACATCCGCCGCACAAGGCCCGCCGTCGAGCGTCACCCACGCCCCGCCCCAGCAGAGATGGTTGGACTGAAAGTTGCCGCGGGTCACGGTGCCGAGCGTCAGAGTCGACGCGCCAAGCACGCTGACATTGACCTCGATCGGAGGAACGGACTTTCCCGTGATCTCCGCTGTGCGCTTGAGCACCCCGTCCACATAGACGTTGAAGAACCCGCCAGTGGTTTCGGTCGCGGATGTGAAGTCGACCCCGACGACGGCCTGAAAGACCGCGAGATCGCGGGTGGTCGCGACCCGAAGCGCGGGGAGGCTGAATGTGATCGTCTTCTCACCGAACTGGAACGGGTGCTGACCGATGCCTTTCTCGAACGCACCGGCTGAGAAGAGGGTGATCTTGCTGGATGCGAAGTTGCCCGGGCAGTCGGCCCCGAAGCCGTAGGGGATGGCCCCGTTGAGAATGGCGGTGAACGGCGGGTTCGCCGCTGTCGCGGCCGAGCCAATGGAGACGCCCAGGAAGTCACTGAGATACACCCGATCGGCCGCCGACGCAGCGGCGTGAGTTCCCAGGACGGCCAGCATGGTCGCGAGAATCCGATATCGCATGCGTTTCACTTTCTGGGGCTCGTCGCTCACGGACAGAGCACGGCGTTGTACCCGATGACAAAGATCAGGAAGTCGCGATCGTCCACCACGCCGTCCAGGTTCATGTCCGCCGGACAGTCGACCGGCATGCCGGGATCGGCACAGTCCAGGATGTTGTACGCGAGCACGAAGATCTGGAAGTCGAGATCATCGACGAAGGTGTCGCCGTTGAGATCCTGCGGGCATCCGCCGCCAAAGGCGACGTGATCGATGGCCAGACCGTCGCCGAAGGACCCGGCGCGGCCGTTCGCGAACCGCACGCTAGAGATGCGCGACCCAGCCTTGGCATCGAGGCGGACGTAACCCTGGCGGGCGCCGTTGAAGCTGAGATTCGAGATACCGCTGAAGTCGCCGGCGTCGCGGCCGTTGATCACGAGGCGTGTCGCCTGATCCATCTGCTGGACGCTGAAGCCCACCCGCCGCTGCGGCGGATCGAAGTTGAGCACCACGTCGCCCCAGTTCGAACCCGCGGTGTAGTTGAACGATTGGTTGCCGCGGGCGCTGACGAGGCACCGGACGCCGTCCCAGTTGCCGCCGATGAACGCCGTGCCGAACGGGTCATCGGTGTTGGGGTTGAAGACACGCGGGAGCACGGTGGCAGGACCGACGTCTCCCGCGGGGGCCTCCCAGGCGATGCTCAGGCCGGGAACAAGCGCCGTGTCCTCGAAGTCCTCGATCGAAGCGCCGGCGACACCGAGAGTCGAGTCGTCGATGCCCCACTCGGTGGGCTTGAAACCCTGGGCGATGAACGTCGGGTTGGCCTCGGTGCTGAAGGCGAGATGGTCGAAGGTGAACCCATCTCCGGACGGATTCAGACCGTTCTTGAACTTCACCGAGGAGATGGTGTCCGCGCCGTCGGCCTTGATCAGGATGTAGCCAGTCTTGAAACCGCCCGGCGGAAGCCCGGTGAGGGCTTGAACCGTGCCCTTCTCGACGCCGTTGATGAAGACGCGGGGCGAGAGGTCGGCCTGGTGCAAGCTCACGCCGAAGTACTTGATCGGCGGATTGAAGAGGAACGTCACGTCGCCGTAGTTTGTGGATGAGTTGTAATTGAAGGTGCGGTTGGTGCGAACGTTGATCAGGCAATTGGCACCGTCGTAGTTGCCGCCAACGAATGCGTTGCCGAACGCGTCCTCGGTCGAGGGATTGAACGTCTGCGGCAGGGTGCTCGTGGGCCCCACGTTCCCCGCGGGCGACTCCCACAACACCTGCAGCCCCGGTTCGAGATTCACGTCTTCAAAGGACTCGATGGTGCAGTTGCCGACCCCGATCGCGCCGCCCACCAAGCCCCACCGGATCGGCGGCACGCCGTAGTAGGTGATCCCCGCCGATGCGAAAGAAACCGCCGCGGACACCGCCGCGACTGCGGCACACACCTTCAAGCACTCGCCCCTCATCACAATCTCCTTTGACTTTGCCCTTTCAGAAGAACACCGATTCTCCGCGAGAACGCTTCACCCACCAAGCCTTCCTCGCTGATGAAAGACAAAAACAGCACATCCGTAGATTCTCGGACGTGCGGCACGGCGCGTCGACCAAAGCCCCCGGGGTCCTACTGCGGGCACTCGAGGATGTTGTACTGCACGATGAAGAGCTGGAAGTCTTGGTCGTCGACGAACGCGTCAAAGTTCAGATCGCCCTTGCCGTCGGGCTCGGCGAAGACCAGGTCGTAGCGGTTTGCGAACAGGCTGAAGTCTTCGTCGGTGACGGCCTGATCTTCGTTCAGATCCGCCGGACACGCCGGACCGGGGTCGGAGGACTCCAGCCGGAAGTCGTCGAAGTTGGCCTGCGACCCGATCGTCTTCTCGAGCGTGAACAGCACCGGCAGGCCGATCGCAGGGCTGTCGGCGGGAACCGAGAACTCGATCGAACGCTCAGCGAACGTGCCGTCCGGCGGCAGCGAGGCGAGTGTGTCCATCTGCTGACCCATCAAGATATCGCCCGCATAAAACTTGATCGTGAGACCGCCGTTGAACCCGGGGCGGCGCCCAACCTTCCAACGCAGCGCCCACGTGCTGTTGCCCTTGATGACCGAGGGCATCCGCTTCTCGAGCTTGCCCTCGTTGATGTACCCGATCTGGGCGCCGACGTACTTGTCGGGGGTGTAGGCGTTCCAGGTCTGCGGATTCCACACCCCCATGGTGACCGCCGGGCTCAGCGACACCCAGCCCGGCGGCACGGCTATCGTAAATCCGCCCGGGGCCATCACCGGCAACTCAAAGCTGGAGTTGAACATGGGGATGTTGGCCCCCAAAGCGGTCGTGGCCGATGCCCCGAGAGTTGCCAGAAATCCGAATCGCTTCGCCATCGTCGTACCTCCTGAGCCCGCCGCATCCAGGCCACGCGCAACAAGAAGCGTACTCGAACGGTCAAGGGTGCAGAAACGGTTCTGGGACCATGAATCTCGGGGTTCAGGGACACAACAGCTCGTCGTACGCCACGGCGAAGAGACTGAAGTCCGCGTCGTCGACGAGGCCGTCGAAGTTGAAGTCCCCCGAACAAGTGATCCCTGGACAGAGCAGTTGGTCGTACGCGATCGCGAAGATCGAGAAATCGGCATCGTTGACGACCGCGTCGTAGTTCAGATCGCACACGCACGAGGCCGGCCGCACCACGACGTTGTCCAAACCGGGTCCGCCGAAGCCCACCGGATCGCCGCTGTAGAACTCAATGGTGGTTGAGGCGGCCACGGCGCGAAAGCCCCAGATGATCTGCCGCCACTTCATGTTGGTGTAGGACGTGCCGGTGGTGTCGAACTGCGCACTCGCCGACGCGCCGGCCGCGGTCACCCAGATGGTCTTGATCGCGGGCGGCGTCCCGCCGTTGCCGGCGAAGAAGAACGAAACGGTGTAGTCGCGGTTCGGCGTCGTGGCAAAGGTCTGCGAGATTCCTCCTGAGCCGGGTGAGCCGTCAAGGTCGAGCGACCGCGAACCCTCGGCCGAGATCCACGCCGACTCGATCAGATCGATCTGCCCCCGGGTCACCCTCCAATGGTCGATGTCGAGCGCCCCGGGGTTCAGGGGGAGAAACGGACCCACGTTGGTCGGGCCTTGCTCGAAGCCGCCGTTGGAGAGCAGGTTCTGTGCGTTCGCGTTCACGGGAAGCAACATCACCGGCATCACGACAAGAACGACACCAACCAGTGCGCAACGTGCCACGGACACCTCCTTGCAGGGAAGCCGCACTATACGGACGACGGAATCTCGAAGCCCGCAAGACCGGAATCAAGGGCACAACAGCGCGTCGTACCCGGCGGCAAACAACATGAAGTCCGCGTCGTCGACGATGCGGTCGCGGTTCATGTCGCCGAAGCAGCGATTCGGTCGATCGTCGCCCGCCGCGATGGGCATCGTGACGTCGGAGCAGGACAGAACGTTGTACGCACGA
This sequence comes from Phycisphaerales bacterium, assembly GCA_019744815.1. Classification (GTDB taxonomy): domain Bacteria; phylum Planctomycetota; class Phycisphaerae; order Phycisphaerales; family UBA1924; genus JAFEBO01. Next base: position 355,977 of record JAIEUA010000008.1, on the reverse strand, counting down.
ACGAAGTACTGGAAGTCCGCGTCATCCACGACGCCGTTCGCGTCCATGTCGCCGGGGCAGAGCTTGGCGAGCCGGACGTACGCAGCGTCGGCCTCGTACTCCACCTCGGCCTGATACCCGGGCGGTGGCGTGACCTTGAAGAACTGTCCGGTGACCGTCGCGCCCGACACCACGGCGAAGCGGTCGCTGGGCGATGGATAGAAGCCGGTCGGAAGCCCAACGCGGAGCTCCCCGTCGAGCCGCTTCACGGCAGCGCCGGAGAGGCGATCGAAGCCGAAGGCATCGACGATGTCGGCCAGGTAGACCGAGCTGCGGATCAGCTTGCACTCGGCACCGCTGAATTCGATCTGCCCGACCGGGAACGCCTGCACTGGGCTGAAGGGATTGATCTCGCCGCCCAGAGTGACCGCGCCGCCGACCCTGCCGTTACCAGCAAGCGCTCGTGACGCGGGCAGCACGAGCTGGCTCGCCGCCGAGGGCATCGACACCGCGGCCGACTCCACACCCAGGGCGCTGGAGCCGAGTACGAGCGTACCGGCGCCGGTGAGGGTGGTGCTCTGATCGAACTGCAGGCTCGCCGCCGTCGAAGAGCCGAACGAGTTCACGATGATGTTGCCTTCGCAGCGGAAGGGCGTTCCAAGGACTCGAACGACGGCGCCGGGCCGGATATCCAGCCCCCGCTTCACGGTCGTGTTGGCGAGCACGGTGGTGCCGGAGAACGCGACGAAGCGGCTATCGACCGGCAGGTTGAGCAGCTGCGTGGTCGTCCCGGTCCCGGCGCTGGTTCGAAGCTCGCCCAGACCGACGCCCGAGATCGGCATCCCGCTCACCACGCAGTCCGTCAGGCTCGCGTTGGCGTCCACGATCTCCAGTCGGCCGTCACCGGTGCGGCTCAGCAGCGGCGATCGGACATCCAGCGTCCCGCGCAGCGGGTCGTCGGCGCGGAGCAGCCCGGCGAGCGCGATCCGACCCGCCAATCGGCCGGAACCGGCGATCACCACGTCGCGCCCGATGCTCAGGGTGCCGTTCGCCGGCCCGCTCACCAGAGCGAACTCCGGTGTGAGCGGCGGCGCGGAGAGCCGGATCTGCGCCTGCCCCGACAACGACGCGGACTGATCGAACGTCAGGGCCGCTGTCGTCGTGGTCGACAGCGGATTGATCCGCATCAGGCCATCCACCGTTTGGTTCGTGCCAATCACGCGGAGCGTCGCGCCCCCGCGAACCTCGATCTCGCCCGACAGCGGGACGTTGTTCACCGGGATCGTGCCGCCCTCGAATCGCGACCGCCCGCTGATCGAGAGTTCGTTCAGGTTCGGAGCGGAACCGAAGTTCGGCAGCGAGATTCGGATCAGGCCGCCCTCGGAGATCAGCGGCACGCCGGTGATCACGCTGCCCTCGGTGATCACGAGATCCCCGCTCGTCGCCCGCATCCTCGCGCCCGGTCGGCCCGTGATGACGGACCCCCGGATGCTCAGCTCGCCACCGAACGGATCGTCGGCGACGAACTCGCCCCCGATCTCGAATCGACCCGCGATCGAGCCCAATCCGTGGACGGAAAGCCCGCTGGGCAGCGACACCTGAACGTTGGTGCCCGTCCCGAAGACGGCCGAACTCGTGTTCTGAGGATTTCCTTCGAGCAGCACACGCCCCGACCCGGTCATCGTGCCCGACTGCTCGAAGGTGAACGAAGTCTGCGAGTTCGAGAAGTTGTCGTTGACCCGGATCTGCCCTTCGAGGTCAAACGGCATCACCGTCGCCGTCGCCCGCGCCCCCGGGCGGATGGTCAGCACTCCGTTGATCGAAGAGCGGTTGAAGACGTTCTGATTCGAGAAAGCAATGACGTTGCCCTCGATCTCCACGTTGTTGAAGACTTGAGCACCGAAACCGGGAGTGCCAAGCCGCAACTCCGATCCCGGGCTGATGGTGATGCGGGCGTTGTTGACATCCGCATCGTTGATCGCGAGGATGCCCGTGGTCGCGTTGATCTGAGCGTTGGCGCCGACGCCGTTGATCGTGCTGGTGCGGATCTCCAGCAAGCCGCGGAACGGGTCGTCGGCGAGGATCGAACCGGCGAGGTTGAAGTCGCCGCCCAGCCGCCCCCGGCCGCGCACCCGGATCCCGGGACCGAACGTCGCCGGGGAGTTGTTGACGGTGGAGAGTGTGAGCACGTCCGTGGAGGTCTGCAGCAGGAAATCGCCGGTGCCCTGCACGCTCACCGGATCGTCAAACACAACGACGCCTCCGCTGAATGATCCGGTCGAACTCACGGCGCAGAGACCGTTGAGCGTCGCGCTTGAACCGCGGAATCGAAGAGAAGAACTCCCCGGGACAGAAAGGGTGCCCGAGATCGTCGTATTGCTGAGGGCGAGTTGGTTGCTCTCCACGAGTGAGAAGCCCGAGATGACCGAGTTGGAGACCAAGACCGTTGAGCTCGTCTGGTTGGCGCCGTTGAAGCGAAAACGGCTGCTCGGGCCCGCGGTCATCTGGAATCCCGACACCTGCGCGTTGTCGGAAACAAACACATCGCCCAGGTCCGCGTCGATGCGACCAACGCCTTCACCAAGAAGCGACGCGCCGTCGATATCGATCGTTCCACCTTGCACATCCGTCCAGATGCGGCCCCTCACGATGTGTGGACCGATCAGCCGGCCCACACCGCGTATCGTGAGGTTCTGCCCCCAACTCGCCGGAGCATTTCCGGGGGCCGACAGAGTGGCGAAACTCATGTTGGCGGACGAGCCGCCCAGCACCACCTGCCCCGATCCGGTGACGGAAAGAGGAAGCCCGTTGAAGGTCTCGACCGCGAGCGTCGCCTGATTGGTCGGATTCACCCCGTTGAGCAGCACCGTGCTCTCGATCAGGCTGGGTTGTGTGAGCGTCAGCGTCGATCCGGAGAGCACGTTCAGCGTGGGACCCGCGAGCGGCATCTGCAGCGCGGCAATCCGATAGGACGTGTTGCTCGAGATCTGAATGAAGAACGACGCCCCAAACGGGATCACCGCTGTTTCGTTCGGATTGTCCGGAGTATTCGCGGGCTGCCAGTTATTCGCGGAGTTCCAGACTCCGGGCGCCGACTGCGCCCACTGGATCACCTGCGCATCCGCATCAACGCCGATCGCAGCACACGCCAGCCCCGCCGCACCCATCAAACGCGCGGCCCGAAACGCATTCATCAGCATGCTTGCCTCCCAACTCCCAACACGAGGGGCAAAGCATATCAGTTTTGTGCACTTCAAGAGAAGCGTTCGTGCACAGTCTTAACGCAGGTTTTTCCAGATTATGGGACGCTTTCGCTTCAAGGGCACAGCAGCGCGTTGTACGCCACCACAAAGACTTGGAAGTCGAGATCATCCACCACGCCGTCGCGATTGAGGTCGCTGGGGCACCCCGAAGGCATCGAGGGTTCAGCGCAGTCCAGAATGTCGTACGCGACCACAAAGATCTGGAAATCCAGATCGTCGACAACCGCGTCCTTATTGAGATCACCCACGCACGGCGGCGCACCGATCGTGAGTTTCAGCGTTGCCCGACCGCCGTTGCTCGAGTCATACCCCGTGAAGCCGAACACGATCTGCAGCGTGGTGCCCGTCAGCGTGGTGATGCTGCCGCCGATGGCGATCGAGCCGGCGCTGAGCCGCGAGGCCAGGTCGGTCAGAAAGGCGGGCTTGGTCAGGGGCACCACCACCTGCCCCGGAACGGTGTTGGGCGCGGGTTCGTCCGCGACCGACATCACGCGGGTGCCGTAGTCCTTTCCGGTCCCGAGGTCGTTGAAGACATCGACACGGTTCTCGATCGACGCTCCCTCGTTCACCAGCACCGCGTAGTTGGCGGGGTTGACATCAAAGAGCGTCCACGTCTCGGTGGCATCGGAACTGAGATAGCCTCGCCAAGGCAGCTTGCCGACCATCTCCGCGGCCAGAATCTGCTGCCCCGCCGGCACGAGGTTCGCGGGTAGGTTGAAGACAAAGTAGTTGCGGAAGATCGAGACGTTGTTGCGGCCGCACAAGATGTTGCCGGGAGCCGCGTTGTACGCCTTGTTGTTCTGACCGAAACTGGTCCACAAGCCCTGCACCGAAGCGTCGATCGAGACGACGGCCCCCGATGCGCTCAGGGACGAAAACGCGGCGGCAACGAGGATGCCCAAAGCGAGGCGACGGTTCTGCATACGAGTGCTCCCGAGGCTGGAGCCCCAGCCCGGACGATGGGCGAGAAAGGAGCGCACCGACCCTCATCCTCGTCCCACTTCTACTCCGATTTGTTCAAGCTCTCCCGCACCAGGCGGAGATCTGAAGTCCTTCACGGGCAGTTCAGGGCGTCGTAGGCTCGGGCGAACAGCACAAAGTCCGCATCATCCACGACCGCGTCGCGGTTCAGATCGCTCGGGCAACCGACCGCCATCGCGCTATCGGCGCACAGCAAGACCTCGTACGCGTGGGCGAAATCGACAAAGTCGGCATCGTCCACGAACCCGTCGCCATTCAGGTCCGCCGGGCACGGGTTGGCGAACGCCGACTACGACGAGAGCGCCGCCCCAAGGAAATCGAACATCGCCAGATTCTCCCAGGGAGATGGCAGCCCCGGGAATGCTCCGTACTCCGGCGCCCAGTAGCACCAGCCGGCCCCGCCCGGTGTCGAGCGCATCACGCCGCCGATGGCTTCGAGAAAACCGGCCTGCCCCGATGGCGTTGCGGGATAGCCCGGCAACAACTGTGAAGGAAGTCCTACGAAGTTCTGCTGGTTGTCCGCCCACGCGAGCGTCCAGGGATACGCCGTCTCGGCAACAAACACGGGCTTGGCGTATCGCGCCGCGGTAACGGCGATGTTCGCCTCGAAGGAAGCGAACGAGCCATGCCACCACGGGTAGTACGAGAGCCCGATCATGTCGAACGACACGCCAAACGCCACGGCGCGATCAAAGAACTGCCGCGTAGTCGGATTGTCGCCACCACGATCGATGTGCAACATGATGCGGACGGGGTGCACACCCGCACCGAGCCTCGCTCCTCCCGCGCCGGCGTTGAGCAGAGTCTCCAGATTGGGCCAATTCCCGTTGTTCCAGGCAGAGACTCGGCCCTCGTTCCAGAGCATGCCCGCGGTAATCTCGTTGCCGATCTGCACGATGTCCGGCGGAGTCCCTTGGGCGACCAGCGCCGCGACCGTGCTCCGAGTGAACGACTGCACCGCGATGGTGAGCTGCGGGAAGCTCAGGTTCGCCCACGCCGCCGGCTTGGTCTGCTGGCCGGGGTCCGCCCAGGAATCTGAGTAGTGAAAGTCGACAATCAGCTTCATGCCCGCGGCGTGAACACGCCGAGCCATCGCCAAGGTATCGTCGGCGTCACAGAATCCCGCCGGAGGCGCGTTCCACACTCGAAGCCTGACCGTGTTGACACCCTGGGATGCGAAGAACGCGATCGGGTCCACCGCGATCCCGCCGCTGCGAAAGACACCGCCAACAGCCTCAATCTGAGGCACGAAGGACGCATCGACGGCGCGGATCTCCGCGGCCGCGGGCGCAAGAGAACACGAGATTCCCGCCACTGCGAACGCCGCGATCGCGCGAATGGTCGCGCGATCGCGGCGAGGATGTTCGAATCTAAGACGTCTCACGACGTTTCTCGCTTGACACTCCGATCGATCGACAACGGTCAAGGGCAGAGCAGCGCGTTGTAGGCGTCGGCGAAGATCACGAAGTCCGCGTCGTCGACGATGCCGTCGCCGTTGAAGTCCGCCGGGCAGTTGGCGGGCATCGACGGATCGGTGCAGTCGAGCAGGTTGTAGGCGTTGGCGAAGATCACGAAGTCGCTGTCTTCGACGATCGTGTCGCCGTTCAGATCACACGGGCAGCCGGTGACAACCGTGTAGGTGGTCGTGTCGCCGGCGCCGGTCTCGATCGCGTTGGTGACGAACACCTGGAACGCGCCCGGGCCGGAGTAGGTGTAGGCGGTCGGCACGCCGTTGCGGTAGACCCCCACCACCGTCTCGGTGCTGGGCACGCGGATCACGGTGTTGAGCGTGATCGTGCCGCCGGAGTTGTTGATGACCTTCTGCGAGTACCGCTTGGTCGCGGCGTTCTCGCTGATGGTCAGGTCCACGCTCTTGGAGCCCAGCTCCAGGTTCTTGTAGGTGATCGTCGGCCACGCGGTCGGCAGCTTGGGACGGACCTTGATGGTGTTGGTCCCGGCGTTGGGCTCGTAGCCCAGGAACATGAAGAGCGAGTCCACGAAGAACGACATGCTCTCCCACGCGTTGGGCCACGCGGTCTGCAGCACGAAGTCGTTCTGACCCGGGTAGAGCAGCGAGCCGGGCAGGCCGGCGTTCACGAACTTGGGTGCCACCTGCTCGGCGCCGAAGCCCACAGGGCCGAGGCGATCGACCAGGAGGTCGAGGCGGTACTTGTGATTGTCGATGTCGCCCTTGCCGGCGATGTAGTCCTGGCGCATCGCGTAGTAGCAGCCGTACCACATGGTGGTGAGGTACCAAGGCCCGCCGCCCCAGGGCTGGCCGCCGCCCCAGTAGCCGTCGCCCCAGTAGCGATCGACGAGGTCGGTCCAGCCGTACTGATCGTTCGGGAAGCCGCCGAAGCGGATGAGCGGATGGTTGTTGCCGAAGCGGTCGGTGGCGACGCCGTTGATGCGGTCCACCACCTTGGCTGCGCGGCTGTCGATCGGAACGTGAGTCTCAAACGGATAGACAATTCCGAGCTGAGAGGCGTCGGTGTTCTCGCCGTTCCAATCAAGGCGTGCGTTCAGGCCGCCCTGAATGGTGTCGGCGAGGCTGTTGAAGTACGACGCATCACCCGGACGGCCGAGGCGATTGGCGATGTTCGAGGCATCGCGCAGGCCGCGGATCACGTTGGCGTTGCTGAAGATGAACGTGTCGTAGCTGTCTTCCCAGAGGTTGTTGGAGTAGACGAGGTTGAAGGCCTCCTCGTAGCGAAGGCGAGAATCGATCGAGTCGGTGGTCATCGCCTTCACGGCGTCCCAGATCGCCGCGTAGTGCGAGTTGAGGTAGCTGTCGTTGCCCTGCATCTTGTAGTGCCACCAAAGAGCCCAGGGATAGACCGCCGTGCCGTCGATCTGCGGCGCGCCCCAGATGGTGTAGCCGTCGGTGCTGTACTTCTGCTTCCAGAAGCCCTTGTAGGGCTGGCCGGTGATCGGGTTGTTCCCGAAGCCGGGCTCGACATCGCGGTAGCAGACGTCGCGCATCCAGCGCATCGCATTCTCCGCCTCGGCGATGTGACCTGCGCGGAGCAGCGTCACCGCCGCCCACATCGCGTCACGCGGCCAGGCGTACAGATACGCGCCATTGTGGTAACCAGCGACGATGGCGCCGGTCTCGGTGCTCTGGTGGAGGGCCGTGGCGAGCAGGCCGCGACGCATGAGCGTGTCGTAGCGATTGTCTGGGAAGTCGATGGTGGTGCCGCTGTTGAGCCAGTTGGCCCAGTAGGTATCGGTCGCACTCAGCACCGTGCCCATGTTGTTGGCGTAGAACCAGTCCACCACGTTGGCGGCCTTGAAGTTGTACGTCCCGCTCGCGCCCGCGAAGCGGTCATCGACGCCGACCATCATGAGATCGACGGTGACGGGCGAGCCGACGGGCAGATTGACCCGCATGGCCATCCAGCCCTGACCGTTGTCGGCAGAGGTGTCACGCCAGAAATCAGTCGCCTTCTGCACGAGCCCGCCGCCGGCGTTCACCTGCTTCATCGCGCTGGCGAGGTAGAGGCTGATGTTCTTGTCGAACCCGGGGAAGGTGGTCGGGTTGTACTCGTTGGGGCTGGAGAAACCGATGCCGGTGCCGGTGACGTTGCGGAAGGTGTTGTCGTACGCGACCATCGCGCCACGGGTGCTATCGACGAACATCGCGTCGTAGTTGTCGCCGCCGTTGAGCGCGGGATCGACGTAGTAGTACAGATTGACGTCCTGAGCGCTGCCGGTGTTGTTGGTGAGGGTCAGCCGCTTGATGTAGATGTGTCGCTGCGGGTTGCCGCCGTTGTCATTGGGGAAGGTGATCCCGATGGGGGCGAAATCAAACTGCTGCAGGGCGATGTTGTTGCCGCCGGCGGTGAGGCGCTGGCTGGTGATCACCGTGTTCGACGTCGGGTTGTACGCCTGAGCGACATTCGTGTACGAGTTGCTGCCAGCGGGATTGCTGAGCCAATGCGTCACGCCAGTCGAGACGGGGCGGATGCCGACCATCGCCTGGTTGACGTGCATCTGGCCGCGCCAGCCGCTGGGGAGATTGGGCGGGAAGGTGTCGTTGCCGCCGACGTAACCCTCGTTGCGGGTGCCGACGCCCTGCACGCCGCCGGTGGTCGGGAACATGATGTCGTAGAGCGTGCCGTTCTGGTCGATCATGCCGGCGACGTAGCCGTTGCCGAACATGGCCTCTTCCTTCCAGAACGAGACCGGCGGGTAGCCCGCGCTCGGGCTGGGCTGGCCAGCTCCCGCGCCCGGCCACGCGATCTTGTTCGTGAAGGTGTACGAGTTCCCGCCGTTGGCAAAGACCTCGCCGCCGACGAAGGGCTTCCAGGCGCTGATCTTGTACTTGATCGTCTGGTTGTAGTTCCGGGAGCCGGCCGGAAGGGTGGCCTTCCACCAATCGCGCGTGCCGCCGGAGTTCTCGTTGCGCAGGAACGAAATCGAGCCGAGGTCATTCCGCAGCACCTGCGTTGTGCCGCTGCCGGTGCCGAACGAGCCCGAGGGCTCGCTGCCGTCGGTGGTGAAATAGATCGCGACGCGGTCGTAGCTGAACTGGAACGAGACCCGGAGATACAGGTCCACGGTCTCGCCTTCACGCGGCACATCGGGCTCGCGCTGGGTCACGCCGCCGGCCTCACCAAACGTCTGCGCGTTGAACGCGTGCTCGACGCTGCTGGGCTGCGCGATCGCCGTGCCCGCGAGCGAGAAGACAAGGCCGACGACCGCCGACCGACACCAATCCCGAATCAACATGACCACGCTCCTGCAGGTCCGCCGCCGTCGATTCGGGTGCCGCTGTCTGGCCGAGGCACAGACGGGCACGCCGAAATCCATGGCGGGCGAACAAAGACCGATCTAAATGGAACAATCCCCGTGCCCCCGACCCCTGGGTAAATATCGCCGCCATTTCGGGGGGCGTCAATCCGATCCGCAACTCGCCTGAACAGATCGGCGAGAAAGCCGGATGCCGCGGAACCGAACCGGTGCTTTCACCGGCTGGATCCACGACGCGGTACCTTGCAAAGTCCGATAGACTTCGCCCGGCCGGTCTCGCCATCCTTCCCACAACCCTTCACATGGAAGCCACCTGCATGTCCACCCTCGCGGCTCGTCCCCTTGCCTCCCTTGTCCGCCGCCTCACCCTTGGTGCTGGCGTCGCCCTCACCGCGCTGCTCGGCGCGTGCGACAACAGCTCCAACTCCAACGCCACCAAGACTCCGGCGCCATCCGCCGCGAACGCGCCGGCACCGGCCGCCGCGGCTGCCGGCGAGATCCTCATCGGCCACTACGGCTCGCTGACGGGCCCCGAGGCCACCTTCGGCCGCTCCACCGACAACGGCATCAAGCTCGCGGTCGAAGAGATCAACGCCGTGGGCGGCGTGAACATCGGCGGCACATCCCGCAAGATCAGGGTCATCTCCGAGGACACCGAGGGCAAGCCCGAGAAGGCCGGCACCGTCGTGACCAAGCTCATCACCAGCGACAAGGTCGTCTGCGTGCTCGGCGAAGTTGCTTCCAGCGTCACCCTTGCCGGCGCGCCCGTGGCTCAGCAGTTCGGCGTCCCGATGATCACGCCCAGCAGCACCAACCCCCAGTGCACCGCCGTCGGCGACATGATCTCACGTGTCTGCTTCATCGATCCGTTCCAGGGCTACGCGTGCGCGAAGTTCGCCGCCAGCGAGCTCAAGGTCAAGAAGGCCGCGATCCTCTTCGATCAGGCCGCGGCGTACTCCGTCGGCCTCAAGGACGAGTTCGAGAAGAACTTCAAGCAGATGGGCGGCGAGGTCGTCGCCGTCGAGGCCTACACCAAGGGCGAGAGCAACTTCAACCCGCTGCTCACCAAGATCCGCGAGAAGAACGCCGAGGTGCTCTTCATCCCCGGCTACTACACCGACGTCGCCAACATCGCCATCCAGGCCCGCAAGCTCGGCATGACCATGCCGCTGCTCGGCGGCGACGGCTGGGACTCGGCCGACCTCGCCAAGAACGCCGGCGCCGCGATCGAGGGCTCGTTCTACTCCAACCACTACGCCGCCGATCAGCCCACCGAGGAGATCCAGACCTTCGTCAAGAAGTACAAGGAAAAGTTCGGCGAGACCCCCGACGGCCTCGCGGCTCTGGGTTACGACGCGGCCCGCATCTTCGCCGACGCGGCCACTCGCGCCGGCAGCACCGACGGCGCCAAGCTCGCCGCAGCGATCGCGAGCACCAAGGGCTTCAAGGGCGTCACCGGTTCGATCACCATCAACGAGAAGCGCGACGCGGTGAAGCCCGCCGTCATCGTCGAGATGAAGGGCGGCAAGCCGGTCTTCCGCGCTCGCGTCGAGCCCTGAATGACGTCAACACGTCGACCAAAACGCCGCACCCCGTGCGGCGTTTTCATTTCGTCGATTCACATTGGCTTGTGGTTCTCGGACTCACCTGCGAATGGACTTGTCCCGGGTGCACGAACACACTTGCTGTTCGACACCGACAAAGGACCGCACCATGAAGACCGCGTCGCTTGCGTTTGCCTCGGCCGCCATGGTTTTCACCTGTGCCGCTCAGGCCCAGCTCTGCACCGGCCAGGTCGGCTGGTGGCGGTTCGATGGCAACGTGCTCGATTCTTCCGGCCTCAACAACAACGGCACGTTCTTCGGCGGCTCGCCGAACTACGTCGCGGGCATCAACGGTCTCGCCCTCGAGCTCGACGGGCTTGACGACTTCTCCCGTGTCGCCAACAACGCCTCGCTCAATCCCCCCGCCGCGCTCTCGCTCGCCGCGTGGGCTCGAATCCGTCCCTTTGGCGGAAGCGGCTCCGACCCGATCATCGACAAGGCGTACTTCTCGCACAACCCGCCCTACTACCAGTATCAGCTCGGCGTCACCGGATCGCAGTACTCCGTCTCCCAGCGATCACTCTCCTTCGTGGCGTCGACCTCTACCGGAAATGCCGGGGCCGGGAGCAACGGGCCGGGATACACCACCGGAATCTGGGCGTTCATCGTCGGAACGTTTGACGGCTCGGTGGCCAAGTTTTACATCAACGGCGAGCTCGTGTCGGCCAATGAAAAGACCGGCACGCCGAGCGACTTCGGGTCGCCCGTGCAGTTCGGCAAGTTCAACAACCTGCCGTTCTATCTCCCCGCCGCGATCGACGACATCCGCATCTTCGACCGTGCGATCAACGCCGACGAGGTCGCCGCGTTGTTCGCTAATCCCGCCGGCGGCGCGGTGGTGCTCCCCGCGACCTCCGGAGTTTGCCCGGGCGGATCGGTCACGCTGCGAGCGGCACACCTCGCAAGCCCCGGTGCGACCTACTCCTGGAAACTCAACGGGGCCCCTCTCACCAACGGCACGCTGCCCGACGGCACCATCGTCAGCGGCGCTAGCTCCTCGTCCCTCACGCTCACCAATCTGCTCGGCGCCGGCGAGCGCTCGATCACCTGCGACGTCCAGTCATGCCTCGGCTCGACGCAGACGCCGGCCGCGACCGTGCGCGTGTGTGCCGCCGACTTCAACTGCGACGCGCAGGTCGACGACCTCGACTTTGTCGCGTTCGCAGCCGCGTACAACATTCTGGTGTGCGACGATCCCGCGATGCCCGTGGGATGCCCCAGCGATCTCAATCGCGACGCCGGCGTGGACGACCTGGACTTCGTGCTGTTCGCCGCGGACTACAACGACTTGCTGTGCCCTTGATGTCCCGCCGACGCTCCGAAGACCGCGCCCGTGCAGAGAGTGAAACAGGAACGCGGACCGTGAAACTGTCCGAGACGTCGGCTTCGAATGACAATTGTCTCGCGTTTCCCGGCCGATGATTTAGACTGCAAGCGCTCGCCGTGATCGCCTCCGGCGCGACTGTCCCCGCGTGCGCACCGGAGCTTCGCCATGATCCGCTCGTCCCTCCTGCCTCTGCTGACCGCCGTCATCTGCACCATCGCGAGTGCACAGACCGTGGTGCCAGCCGGCGCTGGAAGCTACTACAACTCCGTCCCCAGCGGCCAGGAGGTCCCGTCCGACTCCAACGGCAACGCCGTGTCTCCTCGCGTCGTCCCCGGCTTCTCCGGCCCGGTGCAGACCAACGAGTGGTGGTCCAGCCTGATCTGGCAGCGCTACGGCGGCGACACCTTCGGTCAGCCCATGCAGCCCCACCCACTCGCCGCCCAGGCCGCCAACGACGGCGTCCGCATCGGTTACGTCGCCTCGCCCACGCTCCGCGACACGGGTTACGGCTACCTCTTCACCGATTCCAAGCAAGCCCTCACCATCGGCGTGCAAGGTCTCAACGCGACCGAGGTCCGCGTCGTCAGCGCGAGCGACTGGACCGTCACCGCCCGCCTCGCCGACGCCTCCCGCTCCATCGATTTCACGCTTGGCCACGGCCTGCCCATCGTCTACGCCACCGTCTCCGGCGGCAACGCCCGCGTCGGCTTCCGCAGCGTTGCGGGAACCGCGTCGGTCTTCTCGAATCAAGGCAACATCATCGGCGTCACCATCGGCGGACAGGCCTACGCGCTCTGCGCTCCCGCTGGCGCGACGTGGTCCGTCACCTCGACGCAAGCGACTTCGTCCCTCGCGGGCAAGAACTACTTCTCCGTCGCGCTCTTGCCCGCGGCCACCACCGCGGCGCTGAATCTGGCCGCGGCCCACGCCTTCGTCTTCGTCACCGGCGGCACAGTCTCCTGGGACTACAAGCCTCAGCCCTCCACCATCGACGCCACTTTCAACTTCCAAACGCAGGTCAAAGAGGGTGCCGAAACCCGTCCGCTGGTTGCGCTGTACCGCCACCAATGGCTCAACAGCACACAAGCCACCGAGAGCGGCACCTTCGCCACATCTCGCGGCCAGATGAAGCTCGCCCGCGCCAACAGCTTCACCGTCTCATACCCCTACCGCGGCATCCTGCCCGAGCTGCCGAAGTCGAGCGGCGTCGATCAGGCCACGCTCTACAACCTCGTCAACCAGGCGTATCAGGAATCCAATCTCAACCCCGCTTCCGACACCTACGGCAGCGGCAAGAACTACGGCCGCGTAGCCCAGCTCCTCCTGCTCGCCGATCAGGTCGGCCACACCGCCGCCAAGGTTCGTTTCCTCGGTTACCTCAAGGACCAGCTCGGCGACTGGCTCAGCGTCGGCCCCGGACCCAACACCGGCAACAGCGCGTTCTCGCCGCTGCAGGCCGAGACCTTCACCGAAGGTTCTGGCGTGGTCGTCGGCCCCAGCGACACCGGGCAGGCCGCGCTAGATTGGGGCGGCACCGATTACTTCAAGCTCTCCAACGTCAACTTCGGCACCGGCGTGCCCAACAGGCTCACCGTTCGCTTCGCCTCCGGCAACAGCGGCAGCGGCTCGATCCAGGTCCGCCTCGATTCGCTCACCGGCCCGGTCATCGCTGGAGGCGGCATCGGCGGGACCGGCGGCATCAACAACTGGGTCGAGGGCTACTTCGGCATCAACGGCGCCGGCGTCGCCGCCCTCAGCGGCAACAGCGGCGTGCACGATCTCTACGTCATCTGCAGCACACCCTACGAAGGCGAACTCGCCCGCATCGACTGGATCCGCTTCGATCAGCCCGGCTCGGGCGGCGCCGACCGTGTTTTCTCATACCGCGCCAACTGGAACACGCTGCTCGGGAACCCCGGCTCGTTCGGCCTTGCGGGCGAGATGAACGATCACCACTTCCACTACGGCTACTTCGTGCAGGCCGCCGCGATCGTCGCCAAGTACGACCCCGCCTGGGCCTCGTCGTTCGCGCCGATGATCGAGCTCATCATCAAGGACTTCGCGAACTGGGATCGCGCCGACACCCGCTTCCCCGTGCTCCGCAACTTTGATCCGTACGCCGGGCACTCGTGGGCCTCGGGCCACGCGGGCTTCGCGGCCGGCAACAACCAGGAGTCGTCCTCCGAAGCCATGAATGCCGCTTCGGGCGTCGCGCTCTGGGGCGCGGCGACCGGCAACAACACGATCCGCAACCTGGGGATGTACCTGTTCGCCGCGGAAGAGGCCTCGATCCAGCAGTACTGGTTCGACGCCGATGACACGGTCTTCCCCGCGGGCGTCACACGTCCCGTCGCCGGAATCGTCTGGTCCGACAGCATGGACTACGCGACGTGGTTCACCGCCGATCCCGCCAAGATCCACGGGATCAACTTCCTGCCCATCACCCCCGCCTCGCTCTACCTCGGGCACAAGCGCCAGTCGATGATCGACAACTGGAATCTGCTCCTGTCACAGACCGGCGGCAACCCGACCTCGTGGCAGAGCATCAACTGGTCCGCGCTCGCGACCGCCGACCCGGCCCAGGCGCTCACGCGCTTGACCGCGACCCCGAACTACTCGGTCGAAGAGGGCGACTCTCGAGCCCGCACCTACCACTGGATCCGCTCGCTCGCGACCTTGGGGCCGGTGAACGCGGGCATTACCGCCGACGCGCCGCACTACGCGGTGTTCGAGCAGTCGGGCGTGCGCCGCTACGTTGCGTGGAACCCGGGCAACCAGACGCTCACGGTGCGCTTCAGCGACGGCTTCACACTCTGCGTCGGCCCGGGCGAGACCGCCGTGGGCCAGACCGGCGATCCGATCACCACCTGCGGCTGCCCCGCGGACTTCAACGCCGACAACTTCGTGGATGACGCGGACTTTGTGGTCTTCGCGGCCGCGTACAACCTGCTCGCCTGCAGCGATCCGGCGATGCCCGCCGGCTGCCCCGCGGACCTGAACCGCGACACCTTCGTCGACGACTCGGACTTTGTGGTCTTCGCGACCGCGTACTCGACCTTGGTCTGCTCGTAACGCCCCTGCCAATCAAGCCGAGCCGTGTTCTCTCGGACCTTGTTGCCCCGCCGAGCCCTGAAACGGGTGCCAGCGGCGAACCGCATTTTTGCCTTTGTAAACCGGGATTCTCGGGTACGCTCTCCCAGTCGGTGGCGTCGCCACCCGACCGGGAGGGAATTGTTATGAACCGTCGCGTGCCCGGTGTCCACCGTTCGTGCATTCGCGGTGCAGCCGTGCTTGCGGCTTGCGTCGGCTGCATGACCTTCGCGCAGCACCCGATCCGTACCGTCTTTCTGAACGGGCTGGATCCGGTCCCGGGCGTGCCCGGCGCGAGCTTCAGCAACACTGGTGTCGGCACGCCCCGCATCGACTCCGGCGGGTTGGTGTCCTTTGCGACGGGGACCAGCGGGGTGAGCACCACCGGCGTCTGGACCGAGTCCACTCCCGGTCTCAACGGCGCGTTGTCGCTGCTGGCGATTCAGGGCGGCCCCGTGCCCGGTGTTCCTGGAGGAACATTCCCCGCCCTTTCGGGTGTGCGTTTCGTGATGTCCGACAACGGTCGCGTCGCGTTTCCTTCAGCGGTCCTGGGCGCGGGCGGGCCCAATGGCATCTGGTCGCAGGAAGGCCCTGGACTCGCGCTGGTGGGCCTGCAAGGGCAGATCGCGCCGGTGTCTCCACCGGGGCTCTGGAATCCCGCGTCCGACACGCCGCTGGCCATGAGCCCCAACGGGCGGGTCGCGTTCAACACCCAGTTCGCGGTCGGCAACGGAAACTACAACGCGCTCTTCTACGGCGTGCCCAGCGGCGTGCTGATGTGCGCACGCACCGAGCTCGATCTCGCCAAGCCTGGTTTCACGTCCTTCGGTACGCCCGATTTCAACAACAACTTCAACTACGGCGTCGGCGCCAACTACCGCAACAATGACGGAACCAGGTCATACATCTTCAGCGGCACCTGCGCCAGCCTTCAGGTCGTCGTCGGTCAGGGCGCCACGATCCCCGCGTACGTCGGCCTGCCCGAGTTCGAGACCTTTGTCGGGCCCTTCACGTTCGACATGAACGGGAACAACGAGTTCGCGTTCACCTCGGGTCTCAACGGCAGCGACGTCAACGGGAGTAACGGGACCTCTCTCTGGATCAAGACGAACTCGGGCTTCCGCATGATCGCGCGGCAAGGCTCGCAGGTCCCCTCGCTCCCGACCGGCGTGAATTACGGCGAGTTCTCTGCCGCCGCTTCCTTTGTCGGTCCCTTGTACAGCAAATCGGGCCACGTGCTCTTCCGGGTCGGGCTTCGCGGCCCGGCTGTGAGCAGCGACAACAACGTCGCCATCCTCCGCTACAACCCCGACGGCACGATCACCACCATCGCTCGCCTCGGCAGCCCGGTCCCGGGATATCCAGCGGGCGCCACCTACGGCGGCTTCGGCAATGGCGGCCTCGCCATCAACGATTGGGGCCAAGTCTGCTTCGCGGCGTTCGTCTCGAACGCGGGCGCCGGACGCGGGGCGTTCCCGATCATGGCCTCTGACCTCACCGGGGGCGTGCGAATTCTCTTGGAGCCCGGATCGACGTTCGCGCTGCGCCCGGGTTTGCAGGGCAGAATCAACAGCGCCACCGAGCCCCTTCCCAGCGGCGGCACCGACGGACGCCCGCGCAACTGGAACAAAAGCGCCCAGTTCGCGTTCCGCGGCGGGTACACAATCACCAGCGGCGGGGCCGGCACGGGCTTCGGCGTCTTCGTCATCGGCCTGCCCGATTGCCCCGGCGACATCAACCACGACGGCTTCGTCGACGACGCCGACTTCTCGATCTTCTCGCCCGCGTACGACATCCTCCTTTGCTCCGACCCGGCGATGCCCGAGGACTGCCCGGCGGATCTGAATCACGACTCGTTCGTCGACGATCAGGATTTCAGCATCTTCGTCCTCGGGTATGACGCGCTCATCTGTCCCTGAACACTGTTCGTCCTCGGGGACCTGAAGGCCGATAAGGCCCGGCTCGTCCTGTATCCGCAGCACCTCAACCACCCAATCGAGTGGATTCTTCGGGGTCTCTGGTTGACCATCGGCCCGCATCAGTGACAATGCCACCCGGAGGGTTCCGCATGTTCATCCGCGCCGTTCTCGCTTGCACCTCGCTCGCACTTGCCGTGCCGGCTTCCGCGCAGTCCCTGATCGCAGCCAGATCCCCGAACACCGTCAACGGCCAGGGCGGCACCGATCTCATCGTCATCGACCCCGCCACCGGCGCGTGGGACTTCTACCTCCGCGTCCCGCACAACACCAGCGACAGCCGCCAGCTCCACTACCTCACCTCGCTCCCGGGTTGTCGATTGGCCGCTTCGCTGTATCGCGACAACGGCACCGCGAGCAACACCGCCCAGTACATGACGATCAACCCCGGGACCGGGGCCGCGACCCTCTTCAGCTTCGGCGCGCCGCTGGCCACCAGCTACATCGAGGGCATCGAGTACTCACCTCGGCACGGAAACCTGCTCGTGTCGTTCGGCGCTTTGGGGAATTTCGGGACCAATCGCCTCGCGGTCGTCAACGCCGCCGATGGATCGGTGATCTCGTCCACGGGCGCGATCTCCGGGATTACCGACATGGACTACATCGTGAGCACCGCCACCGAGGACGTGTTCATCGACTTCAACGCCACCACCGCCGCCGGTCGCGTGAAGAGGCTCACCAACCCGCTCCCAGCGACCGCGTTCACCACCTTTGCTTCGCCGCCGCTTCTCACGAACTACTGGGACTCTGCCCGCCACCCCACCACGAACGAGATCATCTTCTCCGATACCAACGGCACGCGACTCGTCCGCTTGGTGGGCAACGCGTACGTCAACGGCGCGACTCTCGCCAACGGAGCCCAGATCCGCGGCCTCGCCTGGGCCAGCCTCCCGCCCTGCACCGTCATGCCCGACCACGCCGGCGTCTGCCCCGGCGGCACGGCCACCATCACCGCCAAGGCTGTCGGCACCGGCCCCTTCACGTACAAATGGCGCAAGAACGGCATCGACGTCGACTCGATCGCGAATCCCTCCGCCCTTACCGCCGTGCTCTCCCTGAGCAACGCCGACGCCTCGGCTGTCGCCAATTACGACTGCGTCATCCAGAACGACTGCGGCACGCACATCACCGATTTGGTGCCCTTCATCCTGTGTACCTCTGACTTCAACTGCGACGGCGCGGTCGATGACCTGGATTTCCAGGATTTCGCCTTCCAGTACAACATCCTGGACTGCGCTGATCCCTCCATGCCCGCGGGCTGTCCCTCCGATCTCAACCTCGACGGCGTCGTCGACGACCTGGATTTCCAGGCCTTCGTCCCCGCCTACGACCGCCTGCTCTGCGGCGAGTGATCCCGGCACTTCATCCGGCCAGATGAGCCCCTCCCGCCTTGACGAGCCGCGAGCATCCGCGAGCGGGTCGGCCGCGCCACACGCTGGTGCGCCGATCCGGCATCCCGGCAAGCCCGTGCCGGTACGCTCATCCCCGCGTCCGACGCGACAACCCAAACCGGCTAAACTCCCCGCTCGACTCGTACCCGACTCGCCGTGGACACCCTTCTTCAAACCCTCAAGGACGCCCTCACCATCGGCAGCCTCTACGCGCTCATCGCGCTGGGCTACACGATGGTCTACGGCATCCTGAAGTTCATCAACTTCGCCCACTCCGACATCGTCGTGTTGGGCGGCTGGCTCAGCCTCGTCATCGCCACCAAGCTGCTCGCGTGGCTCGGCGTGGACCTCGCCGCCGGAGGCGTCGCGTCGTGGTGGGTCGGGCCCGTCGTGCTCACGCTCGCCATGGCGTGCTGCGGCCTGATCGGCTTCACCATCGAACGTCTCGCCTACAAGCCGCTGCGCGGCGCGCCCCGGCTCAACGTTCTCATTACCGCCATCGGCGTCTCGCTCTTCCTTCAGAACAGCGGCCAGCTCCAGTTCATCTTCGGCACCAGCCCCCGGAAGATCCCGTCGCTGATCTCCGACGCCACGCTTTTCTCGATCGGCGACGTCCAGGTCCGCCTGCTCGATCTCGTCGTCGTAGGCACCGCCGTCGCGCTGATGCTTGCGCTGGAGTATCTGGTCTTCCACACCAAGATCGGCCGCGCCATGCGGGCGGTCTCTTACGACGTCCGCACCGCGGGCCTGATGGGCATCCCGGTCGATCGGGTCATCTCGTTCACGTTCATCCTCGGCTCCAGCCTCGCCGCCGCGGGCGGGTTCCTGTGGGCCTTGAACTTCTCCGTCATCAAGCAGCCCGCCGACACCTCGTGGGTGCTGCTGGGCCTGAAGGCCTTTGTCGCCGCGGTCGTTGGCGGCATCGGCAACGTCCGCGGCGCCATGCTCGGCGGCCTGGCCATAGGCCTGCTCGAAGGCTTCGGCTCCACCTATGTCAACCCCGCTCTTCGTGACGTGTACGTCTTCGCCGCCCTCATCCTCGTCCTCCTCGTGAAACCCGGCGGCATCCTCGGTAAGGCCGTCGTGGAGAAGGTTTAGCGAAAAGCTGGCATCGAAACCAAGGAACGCAAGGCAACTCCCAAGCATGGCATCGCTTCAGGACAGAGCTACAAGTCTCAGAGGAACGACTGTCGACAGTCGATCGCATGCATTTGGTCGCATCGTACTTGCAGTATTGACAGCGCTTGTCATCTGGCAGTTTCTGTGGCCCTTCGGACTGATCATCCTGGTCCCTGTCGTTCTCGGTGCCATCGGCGGTTCAGCTTGGCGTGTCTTCTGGCCGCTCGCGCTCGCGCTGGTTGTCGGCGTCTTGATGCAGCACCAGGTCCGTACCAACATGGACGCGTACTCGTCGAAGCAGATCCTCGACGTCGGCATCGCCATCATCCTCGCCGTGTCGCTCACGATCGTGAACGGCTTCACCGGCCAGTTCTCGATCGGGCACGCCGGGTTCCTCGCCGTCGGCGGCTATGTCGCTGGCTCGATCACGTACTACGGCTCGTTCGCCCTCTTCGGCAGCGCGGGTGCCACCCTCGGCACCATGAGTGGCCTCTACGGCGCCAAGGAAGGTGCGGCGTTCGTCACGGGTGGTGAAGGCTTGTTCCTTTTCGCCCTGCTCGCCGGAGGCCTTATCGCGGCCCTGCTCGGTGTTGTGGTCGGCCTGCCCTCGCTCCGTCTCCGCGGCGACTACCTCGCCATCGTCACCCTCGGCTTCGGCGAGATCGTCCGCGTGCTCATCCAGCAGACGCCGCAGGTTTTGATGAGCAAGGACGCGATCGCCGCCGCGAAGCCACTTTCGGTCCCGCTCTCCGTCGGCGGCTCGCTGGGCTTCGGCAACGTGCCCAAGTACACCAGCCTGTTCTGGGTCTACGCCGCGGTCGTGCTGACGCTCATCTTCGCCTACCGGCTCAAGCAGAGCAGCACCGGCCGTGCCATGCTCTCGATCCGCGAAGACGAGATCGCCGCCGAGGCCATGGGCGTCAAGACGACGTACTACAAGGTTTGGGGCTTCGCGATCGCGGCGTTCTTCGCTGGGATCGCGGGCGGGCTCTACGCCCACACCATCGGCATCTCGCTCAGCCCTGTCGATGCGGGCTTCCAGAAGAGCTTCGACATCATCATCATGGTGGTCCTCGGCGGCCTGGGCTCGATCTCCGGGGCCGCCATCGCGGCGGCCATCGTGACCTACCTGCCCGAGCTGCTCCGCACGCCCGACACGCTCATGAAGTTCGCTGTGGTCGGCGTGCCCATGCTCGTCATCGGTGGAGCACTGCTCGCCATGGCCGGGAAGCCCGATCAAGGCCCCGGCAAGAAGCGCGGCCACGACCCGCGGGCTTTCCCGCGTGCCGTCATTGGCTTGGGTGTCATCATCACTGGCCTCAGCATCCTCGCCTTCGTCGCGAAGCGCTTCGGCATCAACCTGAGCGACTACCGCCTGATTCTTTTCGCGCTCGCCCTGATCGTGATGATGATCACGCGGCCGCAGGGATTGCTGGGCGTCCGCGAGCTGTGGGACGGCGCGCTCTACCGCCCGCTTCGTGACTTCTTCTCCGCGCGCCGCGCCGAGGGAGGTGCCGCGTGACCTCCACCGTGAGCAGCGCGATCTCCATGACCATGTCCGACGCCGCCGAGGTGCTCAAGGGCTCCGGCGCCGCCGGCGAATCGCTGGAAGTCCGCGGCGTCTTCAAATCCTTCGGCGGCCTCAAGGCCGTGCAGGACTTCCGACTTTCGCTCCCCCCCGCCGCTCTCTACGGCCTCATTGGCCCCAACGGCGCCGGCAAGACCACCTGCTTCAACCTCCTCACCGGCGTCTACCGCCCCGACCAAGGCGAGATCACCCTCGGCGGAAAGAGCCTCATCGGCCTCCGCCCCAGCGAGATCGCCTTCACCGGCCTCGCCCGGACGTTCCAGAACATCCGCCTCTTCGGCGAGCTCTCCGTGTTCGAGAACGTCAAGCTCGCATGCCACCTCCGCACCACCCACTCGCTCGCGGGAGTCATCCTGCGCAGCGGCTGGCAGCGTGCCGAGGAAGCCGCGATCCGCGAGCGTGCCCGTGCGTTGCTCCAAGTCTTTAACCTCCACGACCGCATGGACGAGTCGGCCCGCAATCTCCCGTACGGCGATCAGCGCCGCCTGGAGATCGCCCGCGCCCTCGCCACCGGTCCCAAGGTCCTGCTTCTCGACGAGCCCGCCGCGGGCATGAACCCGCAGGAGAAGAAGGACCTCCGCAAGCTCATCCGCGAGGTCCGCGACGTCTTCGGCGTCTCGATCCTCATGATCGAGCACGACATGGGCGTGGTGATGGATCTGTGCGAGCGCATCACCGTGCTCGATTACGGCGTCCCCATCGCCGAGGGAACGCCGCACGAGATCCAGAAGAACCCGAAGGTGATCGAGGCGTATCTCGGAAAGGAGTAAAGCTCAAAGCAACAAAACTCAAAGAAGCAAATAGAACCCCTTGGTCGCTGGTCCGAATTTGAGCTTTGCGTTTTTCGCTTTATCGCTTTCCAATGCTGTCCGTCGAGAACCTCCAAGTCAACTACGGCGCCATCCGCGCCCTCCACGGCATCAGCCTCAAGGTTGAGCAGGGCGAGGTCGTCACGCTCATCGGCTGCAACGGCGCCGGCAAGACGACCACGCTCCGTGCCATCTCAGGGATCGTCAAGAGCAGCGGCGGCACGGTGAAGTACGAGGGCCGCGACATCACCCGCGTCAAGCCACACGAACTCGTTCGCCTGGGCATCGCTCACTCGCCCGAAGGCCGCGGGGTGTTCGCCAACATGACCGTCGAGGAGAACCTCGACCTCGGCGCTTACGCCCGCCACGACCACAACGAGATCGCCAAGGACCGCGAGAAGGGCCTCGCTCTCTTCCCGCGTCTGCGCGAGCGCTACAAGCAGCTCGCCGGCACGCTCTCCGGCGGCGAGCAGCAGATGCTCGCGATGGCCCGCGCCCTGATGGCCCGGCCCCGCATGCTCCTGCTCGACGAGCCCTCGCTGGGGCTCGCGCCGCAGGTGGTGCAGACGATCTTCCAGATCATCCGCGAGATCAACGCGGCCGGGACCACGATCCTGCTCGTCGAGCAGAACGCCCACATGGCGCTCAAGGTCGCCCACCGGGCCTATGTGCTTGAGGTCGGCGAGATCGCCATGGAAGGCGACGCTCAGAAGTTGGCCGAGAGCGACGAGGTCCGAAAGGCCTATCTCGGGGTCGGCTGACCACTCCAGTGCCCGGCACGATCCCCAGTCGCGGGCTTCACCCTCGCGGTCTTGCTTCCGTTCGCATGTCGGACCGCGTTTCGCTCGGCCACCGCGCGCAAAGACCCCGCGAATTCCGCCACTCTCAGGCCCTCAAGCCCTTTGCACATGAACCCCGCTCTGGTAGACTGTTCCCGGACGCGGTCTGGAGGGGCCGCGGCCGGGAGATCGAGAGACATGGCTTACCTGCGAATCCGTGCCACGGGCGTGCTGCCCGGGGTTGTGGTCCTTGGCCTCTTCGCGATGACGACCGACGCCGCCGTCATCCGCGTCAACGCCGCCGCTCCTTCCGGCGGCGACGGCTCGTCTTGGGCGACTGCCCTCAACGACCTGCAGGCCGCTCTCACCGCCGCACAGCCCGGCGACGAGATCTGGGTCCAGCAGGGCGTCTACAAGCCCCATCCCACCAACCGCTCCATCAGCTTCAATCTCAAGAACGGCGTCGCGCTCTACGGCGGGTTCACCGGCGTCGAGGAATCGCTCCTGCAGCGCAATCCGGCCCTCACCAGCACACTCTCGGGCGAAATCGGCACCGGCTCAACCACGGACAACTCGTACCACGTGGTTCGCGCTGAGTCCGTAGACGCTTCCGCAGTGCTTGATGGTTTCACCGTCACGGCCGGATACGCGGGCGGTGGCCTACCCACCGACGCGGTGTTCGGCGGCGGTCTGTACGTCCGCAACGCCTCACCCACACTCCGCGGCCTCATCGTCAGCAACAACTCTGCCTCCGACACCGGTGGTGGCATGTTCATCGCCCACGGCACACTCCTCATCGAGCGATGCTTCTTTTTCGGGAATCGCGGCATCGCCAGTGGAGGAAAAGGGGGTGCCATCGGCGTCGGAAGCGCCTCGATCACCCTCGTGAATTGCGTCTTCGCCAACAACTTCACGTTCAGCCCCAGCGGCGGCGGCGCGATCCATCTGACCAACACCAACCTCGTGGTCCTTTCCTCCACATTCAACAACAACTCGGCCAGCGCGGGCTCCGTCGTCTTCTCGACCAACTTCTCGACCGCCACATTCTCGAACTCCGTTCTCGCGGGCACCAGCGGCGCCGGGGTGTTCTTCGGCGGCACCACGCCGACGGTCAATTACTCGATCGTCCAAGGCGGATTCCCCGGGACGGGCAACCTGTCCGCTGCACCAACCTTCGTCAATGCGCCCGCCGCCAACTTCCGACTCGCGCCCGGATCCTCGGGCATCGACACCGGCAGCAACGCCGCGGTTTCGACGATCGCCGCTGATTTTGACCTCAATCCTCGCGTCCTGAACGGCACGACCGACATGGGCGCGTACGAGTTTGTCGCCAAGACCTGCGCCGGTGATCTCAACAAGGACGGTTTCGTCGACGACTCCGACTTCGTGCTCTTCGCCGACGCGTACAACAACCTCCTGGACCGCCGCGGCGACTTCACCGCCGATCTGCTCACCGACGACAGCGATTTCGTCATCTTTGCGGACGCGTACAACGCGCTGCTTTGCCCCTGAGATCTGCCCCCTCCGAGCCGCGGGCTTCAGCCCGCGGCTCTGAAATGTGCCACGCCCGAGAACCCAATCGAACGCATCTTCGTTTCCCCAACCCGTTCGGCTGGCACTCGGAGCCTTCCCGTGGCACCCTTGGGTGATCGCCATGCTGTCTCTGCCTCACGCCTCACCCTCCCGTCGAGGGTGACGCTGCGCCGATAGATTTCCGTGTCTTGGCACCGAACACGTCGGACCATCCGCTGACATGACTGCCGCGCGAAGCCATCTCCGTCCCGCCGCTCTGCTCGCTCTGTCGGCGGGCGTGGCTCTCTTGCCGTCGCTCGCAACCGCCCAGCTCGCTCGCACCTGGGCCAACGTGACCGGCGTGTGGAGCAACGCGGCCAACTGGTCGCCCTCGGACGTCCCGAACTCGCCGCCAGAGAAGGCCGTGCTCGCCGGCGCGGGCGTGTACACCGTCGCCCTCGACATTCCCGCCCAACTCGTCGGCGTGGACATCACCAATCCCAATGCCACGCTCGCGATGAACCCCGGCTCGGTGCTCGCGATCGGCACGACGAACACCAACACCGGTCTCAGCAATTCCGGTCTGCTCGTCATCAACGCCACAGGAGCCGCCGCGCTCACGCAGCTTCGCTTTCCGGTCGCCACCACGATCAGCGGCACCGGTCTCATCCGCCTAAACGCCAACGCCGGAGTGCTCGACTCCGCGTTCATCAGTCCTGACTTCGGCGGCTCGTGGACCCACGCCGCGGGGCACACCATCGCGGGCGCGGGCCGCCTCTACGGCCCGTTCAGCAACGCCGGCACCATTCTCGCCGACGCGCCGGGCCGCGTGCTCCAGATTGCTGGCGACACCGCCAACACCGGCTCCATCACCGCGACCACGGGCATCCTGGAACTCGCCCAGGGCGCTCGGCTCGTCGGCGGCTCTGTCGCCGCCAACCCGGGCACCTTTGTTCGCATCGCCGACTTCGCCGGACTCGCGTCGATGCAGGTTGGTGGCCAGGTCGATCTCAGCGCCGGCAGCGTGCTCGAGCTCGGCGGCTCGATCACCGGATCGCACACCTTCCGCGTGAACCCTACCGCCGTTCTCGCCAACACGCAGCTCGTCGCCGCCACACCGCTCTCGCTCGACGGCAGCGGCGCGATCGTGCTCTCCGCCAACGCCGGAGATCTCGAGTCCGCCGGGCTGCTCTCGAACGCGGGCCCGATCACGACCTCGCTCGCCATGACCATCCGCGGCACCGGCCGCATCTACGCCCCGCTCAGCGGCGCGCCCGTCGTCCGTGCCGATCAAGCCGGCGCGACGCTCGAACTTCTCAACGACTGCGACATGACCGGCGGCGGATCGCTCAGCGTCACCGCCGCCAACGCCGTCCTCGCCGTGGGCAGCGGCACAATCACCTCCGGCTCGATCGCCGGCGGGCCCGGCAAGGTCGTCGTCAACGCCCTGCAGACCCCGACGCTCGTCGCCATGGCAAGCAGCGGGATCATCGAAACCCTCCCAGGCTCACGCGTGTTCGTCTCCGGCGGCCTTGTCAATAACGCCACAGTCCGCGTCAACACCGGCAGTGATGCCTCGCTGACCGGCCTGCACTTCCTCAACACCTCCACGATCAGCGGCAACGGGTCGATCTTCCTCCGCGCATTCTCCGCCAGCGAGCTCGATTCCGCGCTCCTCAGCGCTACCCCAGGGTCCACCGTCACCAACGCCCTCGGTCACACCATCCGCGGCAAGGGTCGCATCACCGCACCGATCATCAACGATGGCGTCATCCAGGCCGATGACCCCGCCGCCCCCATCGAGATCCGATCCGCCATCACCAACACCGGCGGCATCGGCGCCACCAACGCGACGCTCCAGCTCGCTGGCAACGCTTCCATTACCGGTGGCACGCTCGCCTCCTTCGGCACCGGCAGCGTCTCCATCGCCCCGGGCGAAACCGCCACCATCGCCAGCATCATCAACGAAGGACTCATCAACGCTCTGCCCGGTTCCATTCTGCGAATCTCGGGCACCGGGGTCGAGAACAACAACGTCATCGCGATCAACCCCACCTCGGGGCTCGTGCCCGCCCGTCTTCGAGCTGCGAGCAACACCGTCCTCTCCGGTTCCGGCTCGCTGCTGCTGAGCGCCAATCCCGCCAATCTCGACTCCGCCGTCATCGATGCCCCGCCGGCGTTCGTGCTGACCAACGGCGCCACCCACAAGATCACCGGCCAAGGCCGCATCCTCGCCCAGATGGTGAACGAGGGCGTGATCCAAGCCGGCGGCATCGGACTCGCGCTCGAGATCGGCAGCCCGATCACCCAAACCACGGGCGTCCTCCGCACCGCTCAGGGCCGTCTCGCGCTCCTCAGCGGCGCATCCATCACCGGCGGCACCATCGATCAGCTTCCCGCCACCACCGGTCGCCTCACTATCGACGGTGCCGCCTCCATCACGAACGCCATCTCTTCCGCCCCTATCGACGTGCTCGCTGGCCGCACGCTCACCATCAACGCGTTCACCAACAACAGCGACATCTTCGTGAACCCCACCGCCGCCGCGGGCACCACCCGCGTCGTCGCTCCCGGTGTGCAGACTCTGCTCGGCAGCGGTACCGTCACGCTCGGCGCGACGACCCAGCCGGAGACCCGCGCCCGTCTCGAAGCAGGCACGGGCGCGAATCTCCTCACCTTCTCCTCCGGACAGACGCTCCGCGGCAGCGGCTCGGTCTCCGGCCGCGTGCTCTACGAGGGCACCATCGCCCCCGGCGTCGGCACCACCACGGGACGCATCATCTTCGAGAACCCGCCCCTTCTGATCCCCACCACCAACCTCGACTTTGACCTCGCCTCCGGGGTGCTCTACGACTCGATCCAGATCAAGCAGCCCTACACGCTCGGCGGCACGCTCCGCGTCGCGCTCCTCAACGGCTTCAACCCCGTCGGCACCAACCTCTTCACGATCATCGACGGCGACCCCGCCGCCACCCGCACCGGAGGCTTCGACAACTTCCAGCTCCCCGCCGTCCCGCCCTCTCCCATCCCCCGGGTCTGGCGCCTCAATTACCAGCCGCAGGACGTGACTCTGCGTCTGACCTGCAAGGCCGACTTCAACGCCGACGGCAACGTCGACGACACGGACTTCCAGTACTTCACCGTCGCCTACGACGAATTGCTCTGCCCCTCCTCGCCCAACCCCAACTTCCCCAACCAGCCCGACCCCTGCCCGGCGGATCTCAACGGGGACGACGTCGTGAACGACGACGATTTCGTTCTTTTCGCGGCGGCTTACAACCAGGTCTTGTGTCAGTAGTTCTGCCAGTAGTTCTGCGGGATCTCGATTCCGGGCCAGTGGAGACCGGTTCACTTGGCGAATCTCGCGAACCCGGGTACGCTGCACCTATGCCAACCGCCGCCGCCATTCCCTCCGAGCCGCCCGCCAAACGCTTCCCCAAGCTGGCCGCGCTGATCTCGTACCTCGAAGGCCTGCAGGGCCGAGCCGATCTTCAGACGCTCGCCGACCTGCTCAGCCGCCAGGAGATCACCCGCCTGGACATCGAGTCCGTCTGCGTCTTCGGCACCCACGGCTACCGGCGCAACATCATCAGCCGCGGCGAGTGGCACGAGCTGCTCGCCCTCACCTGGCGCAGCGGCCACTGCACCCCCATCCACGACCACAAGGGCAGCTCGTGCGCGTTTCGCGTGGTCGAGGGCACCGGCACCGAGATCCGCTTCGCGCCCACGCCCTCCGGCCTGGTTTGTCCCATCGTCGCGAACCCGATGTCACCGGGATATGTCTGCGCCGCCGCGGACGCGGATATCCATCAGGTCGCGAACATGCAATCCCCGGGCACCGATCTGATCACGCTGCACATCTACAGCCCGCCGATCAAGAAAATGAACACCTACCAGTTCGCGTGTTCCGAAGGCGCCGAGACCGACGACCAGCGCTGCTGAGCTTGACGAGTCGAGTAAAGAGCCGCACGTTCTCTACCTCGATCCCGCTTTCGCTTCGAGCCCGGCGATCGCTTCGTCGAGGGTGATCAACGCCAAGGCCGCGGCGTCGGTATTCATGCGTTGGTCCCAGAGAGCGTTGCGGACTCCCCACTTGGCGCGGAGCGGGTCGGCGAAGAGTGTGGCGTGGATGTCGTCGCCCATGAGCTGTCGCGTGAAGCGGAGCACGGAAACGAGGCGGACGATCTCCTTGCCACGGTCGGCGGCGGGGGTGAGCCGCGGGTCGGCTAGCATGGCGGCGAGGCCCGCGGCGACGCGGACGGTCTGGGCCGAAGGCAGCGGCACACGAGACTTGGTGAAGACCATGCCGCCGACGAGGTCTTCGCCGTCGGGGCCGGCGTCGTCGGCGGTGAGGACGAACTTGTACGCGAGGTCACGCCATTCGCCGAGCAACGGTGCAACGGCGAGCGGTGCGTCGGGCGGCGATGGCGGCGTGAGGTCGCGGGCGGCCATGATGATCCAAGGCATGGCGGAGGCGAGCTGGTCGACCTTGGTGGCGGAGAGCAACGCGGCGAGCTTGCCGTCGAGGCGGGGGCGGAGCGCGGCGTCGGTGCGAGCGCGGCGGGCCAGACCCGCGAGGGCGAGCGATCGCTCGGCGAGCGAGAGGTTCTCTTGCGCGAGCGCTTGCTCGCAGGATTCGACTGCCTGCGTGGTAGCGCGGTCGATGCCGTCGGATGAGACCGGGGTTACGGCGTTGACTGCGGCAGACAGTCGCGCGATCGCGATGAGATAGGCCCCGGCCGCGGCGGGGCGGAGTCGAGACTTCTCCGCGGCAGTTGCGACGGCGTGAAGCAGCGTGCGGGCCTGATCGGGCTTGCGCTCGGCGAGGGCGAGCGCGGCGAGGCTCATCACGGCCGGATCGGTGGACCGCGTGGCGGTTCCGCCGAGGGGGTTGAAGATCGATTCGATCGCGACCTCGCCCTCTTTCGTGGAGTTGGTCACGACACGGGCGGCGACAAAATCAGCCAGGCCGTCGCCCCACTGCTTCATCGCGTCGAGCGTGACCTCGCGTTCGGCGACGACGCGGCCGTGGCGGTAGAGGAACGTCGCGGGCGCTTCGGGCGATGGCTGCGAGACGTGCGTCACGCTGAAGCGGTAGAACTGAACCTTTCGGTCCTTGGCGAGTTTCTGCGGGACGTTGTTGGGATCGGCACGGAGGCCGGCCACCGGGTCGTCGAGCGCGGCGGCGGCGGCCGCGGCGAGCGCATCGCCGGGGGACTGCGGCAGGCCGGCGGCGGTGTTGTGGGTGAGCATCGATGACGGGAAGATCAGTTTCGTCGTGTCGTCCACGCGGGCGCCGACGCCGTCGATGCCGGGGGGGATCTCGAGATCGGCGTCGTCGTAGGACGCGGGGGCGTAGGGGACGAGCGCGCCGGCGAGTTCGAGGCTGACGAGGAGCCGAGACGCGAACACGCTTTCTTTCACGCCGCTCTCGTGCAAGAAAGGCTCGGCGGCGTGCATGGCATCGCGGGCGGTGGCGAGGAGAGCGCCCGGCGTGCCGCCGACGCGCCAGGCGCGGCCGACGACGCGGCCGCCGAAACGGAGCGTGACCTGGGCCGCACCACAGGCTCGCGAGGCACGATCGAACGCGGAGCCGGCGACGACGGGGCTGGTGTCGCCGGGCTTCCAGTCGCGAATGAGCGACTGCACGGCGTTGAACGCCTCGAGCGCGAGACGGGCGTCGGGCGGGGCGAGGTCGGGAACGGCGGCCGCGACTTTGGGAACGGCCGGTGCGTCGAGCACGTTGGGGCTCGCGGGCTGGGCGGCGACGGGGATCGAGGAAATCATGATCGCGAGGAACGCGAACAGGCGGCGAGCGAGCGTGGTACGAACAGAGTTTCCAGACGTTGCTCCGGCGCGACGGGGCGTGTTGCTCAGGGGCGACAGGGCAACGGTGCGACGGGCCGAGAACTCGGTGGTTCCGAGAATGAGGCCGATGACGGGCCCGTGGCGGGGCGCGGTTTCAAGGGCACGGGATCGGCACGGGGGTTGCATCAGTATCCTCGTCCGCACGACAACCTGAAGAATCGAGAGGGAGACACAAGAGATGAAGGCTGTTCTACTCATGACCGAGCACCGCCGCAAGGTTTCGATTCTGTTCCTGCTGAGCTTCCTGGCGATGTGCTGATCGAACCAACCGCCGGCGCCCGTTTCGCGACGCACGCCTGGATTCATCCGGGTGGGTGAGGGGAGCCTCACACACTCGGAGCACGAACACTCTACCTCACGTGCCGCCGCCGGGTTCCGCCCAAACGTCCCGACCCAGCACATACGAACAGCCCCGGTCGATGACCGGGGCTTGAGGTTTTTGGGGGTTGAAGGCATCGAGGGATCGAGGCCGGGAGTTGGGAAATGAAAAGCCCCGGCGCGGGGCCGGGGCTTGGGGGGAAGGCTGGAAGGTGCAGGGCCTGGAAGGCCCTGCTACTGAGACTTTACTTGAACTTGATCTTGTCGGTGCCCATGGCGTCGTGGCTGTCCATACCGCCGCGGGTGGGCGAGGGCTTGGAGCGACGGGTTTCGTCGCCGCCGCCGCTGCCACCACCGGCGTTATCGCCGGCGCTGGTGTCGCCCCACTGGGCGCGCTTCAGCGAGAGACCGATCTTGCGGTCGGCCTTGTCGACGCGGAGGATCTTGACGTCGACCTCGTCGTTGGCCTTGACGACATCCTGCGGGTTCTCGACCTTGTGGTCGGCGAGCTCGCTGATGTGCAGGAGGCCTTCGAGGTCGGCTTCGAGCTCCACGAAGACACCGAAGTTGGTGATCTTCGTGACCTTGCCGCGGACGACCATGCCGGGCTTGTAGTGCTCCGGGATCGCGGTGAGCCACGGATCCTCGGTGAGCTGCTTCATGCCCAGGCCGACGCGCTGCTTCTCGCGGTCGACTTCGAGGACGACGCACTTGACGGTGTCGCCCTTCTTGAGGACCTCGTTGGGGTGCGTGACCTTCTTGGTCCAGGACATGTCGCTGACGTGGAGCAGGCCGTCGATTCCCGGCTCGATCTCGACGAACGCGCCGTAGTTGGCGAGGTTGCGGACCTTGCCCTCGATGACGGTGCCGGTGGGGTACTTCTCGCCCACGAGCTCCCAGGGGTTGACCTCGGTCTGCTTCATGCCGAGGCTGATCTCCTGCTTGTCCTTGTTGATCTCAAGGACAACAACCTCGACTTCCTGGTTGGGCTGCACGATCTCGGACGGGTGGTTGATGCGCCGGGTCCAGGACATCTCGGAGATGTGGACCAGGCCCTCGATGCCGTCCTCGAGACGCACGAACGCGCCGTAGGACATGAGGTTGACGACCGCGCCCTTGATGCGGCTGTTGACCGGGTACTTCTTCTCGATCTCTTCCCACGGGGAAGCCTCGCGCTGCTTCATACCCAGCGCGATCTTCTCCTTCTCGCGGTCGATGTTGAGGATCTTGACTTCGACCTTCTGGCCGACCTTGACCATCTCGCTCGGATGGTTGATGCGGCCCCAGGACATGTCGGTGATGTGGAGCAGGCCGTCGATGCCGCCCAGGTCCACGAACGCGCCGAAGTCGGCGATGTTCTTGACCTCGCCGTGGACGATGTCGCCCTCCTTGAGGGTGTCCATGAGGCGCTTCTTGGCGCTCTCGCGCTCCTCTTCGATCAGCTTGCGGCGGCTGATGACGATGTTGCGCCGCTCGGTGTCGATCTTCAGGATGCTCGCACGGATCTTGCGGCCCATGTAGTCGCCGACGTCGCCGGGGCGGCGGACATCGACCTGCGAGGCCGGGAGGAAGACGTTCACGCCGCCGATGTCGACGAGCAGGCCGCCCTTGATCTTGCGGGTGACCATGCCCTCGACCACGTCACCTTCCTTGGTGGTGTCGAGGAGCTTCTGCCAGGCCAGCATGCGGTCGGCCTTGCGCTTGGAGAGCTCGATGAGCCCACCCTCGCCCTCGAGGTTCTCGAGGAGCACATTGAACTCGTCGCCGATCTTGAGGCCTTCCATGCCCTCGAACTCGGACTTGGGGATCAGGCCTTCGCTCTTGAGACCGACTTCGATCACGACGTCGTCGCCGGCGAAGCCGATGACCTTGCCCTTGATGAGCTTGCCGGGCGCAAGGTCGGCGATCTGCTCGCCCAGGAAGGAGTCCATGTAACCGGTGGCGCCGACCGTGGCGCGGGTGCCGTAGGCTTCCTTGAACAGGGCCTCGGCTTCGGCATCCATGACTTTGAGCGAAGCGATCAGGTTTTCATCGATCATGTGGTATTGCGTTCCTCGAAGGTCGCGGCGTCCACCCATGGTCGAAGGGCGACGTCTCGGCAACCACACCGAAGGCCCACGTGCAGGCACGCGGCTCTCGGTCTGCCCCCTCTCGTGGAGAGGAACGGGGGCGCTGTTGCATCCTGCAAAGCAAGTCGGGAGCACGCACACGCGTGCCGCCACGGTTCGGTCGACCGGCCGAACGGGAAATGGTAGGCAGTGCGGAGCTTGAAGTCAGAGCTACAACGAGCCCCGTGCGCCGGTGGCCGGGCCTTCGCGAAGCGTCCGCTCTCGGCCCTCATGATCCTGTTTCATGATCGCGGAGGTCTGGCGGGTCGGCATCCAGAGGCCTGCCCGAGCCCAGGTCCAGCGGGCGGTCGTAAGGTCGCCCGGTTCGCCGCACTCGGGACAGCGCTGCATGGTGCGACCGAGCGGGTAGAGGCAGTGGATGCAATTGGCGCCGTCGTGCCGCTGGAGCGTCTGAACGGTCGAGCGCGTGGCGATGGTGCGGAAGACGCGACGCAGTTGCGCCGCGAGGCAGAACGCGATCACGCCAACGGAGATGACATTCTGAAGGACCACGAGTCCGACGACCGCACCGATGATCGCACAGCCGACGCTCGCGAACATGGCCCAGCTCGCCTGGCGCGCCGTCGCGGGCACCGCTTCGGGCCCGGCGTCGTACACCATGCCGCGATCGTGCACCCATTCGCGGCCACAGAACACGCACGACGTGGCGCCGAGATCGCTCAAGCAGTTGCACCGAGGGCAGCAGCGTTTGGGACGGGCGCTCCATGGCAGCACAAAGAGGACCTCGCAGACAAGTAGGGCGATCCCGACTGCGACGAAGATTGTGCCATCAATCCCTCGGCTGCGGATGGAAATCAACGCCGAGGCGCCGAGCCCGATCAGCGCGAGCGGGAGCACCCAACGCGCGGCGTTGCGATCAGAAATCAGCGCCCGCATCATGGGGACGTTCCATCACCGCGATCGCTTCTCGAAACCCACAGCCCCGACCGCTCCCACAGCGCCCGCAACTCATCCTCCGTCTCGCGCACGCCGCATTCGGGGCAGCGGTCCGAGCCGTCGTTCCGCGGGTACAGGCACACGGTACAGAGTCGCCCGTCCGACGCCGCAAGCTTGTCTTCGATCTCCCGGATCCCATTTCGTTGAAGCCGCGACAACGCGGGCACGACCAACGCAACGCCGATCGCCACCGCGATCCCGATGCCACGCCCTGCAGGACTCGCGATCGAACTCAGGATCATGACCCCGACGACCGCGAGTAGCACCAGCAACGCCGCCCAATTCGTTCGCCCTTCGGACAACTTCCGCAACCCCGGAATCGTCGATTGGATCGCAGGAAAGAGGGGCCGAACCGAATGCCACGCGAGCGTCCCTCCACACTTGCTGCAGCTGCTGCGAATCTCCGACGCGCGCACGCCGCACGTTCGACAGATGCGCCGTGGGTCCGAGACCGCCACCCAGACTCGAAGCAAGAGACCGATGCCGACGCCGCCGAGGGCCCAACCCCACACCGTCGGCTCGTTCAGGCGATATCCCTCCATCCACACCAACCACGCCGCCACTCCGATCCCGATGATCGGCGCCGCGAGCGGCAACCAGCGCTCGTATGGGCTCCGGAATCGGTGCGTCACGGCCACGCCCCCGCAGCCAGTTTCGTGAGCACTGCGTCCAGGTGATGATCAAACGCCCCGCGCGTCAGCACATCATCCGCCCCCGCGTCGCGCGCCGCTTGCAGCGTGTTCTTCTCGATGTGCGGCCCGAAGGCGAGGACTCGGATCGCAGACGAGGCACCGGGATTGGGGGATGAGGCATCCGTTCGAGCCCCGGCATCCGGAAGGGCGTCTTTCCCCGAGCTCGAAGCCGCGGGCCCGACGACCCTGCCCTTCACTCTGCCGATCATCGCGAGCGCCGTCTCCGCCACGTCGAGGTCCACGATCAACGCTCGCACCGGGCTGTCGCCGAGCCTGGCCTCCAGCATCTCCATGTTCCGCACGGGGCGGCAGGGCAGGCCCAGGGCGTCGGCCGTGGCCTTGATCTTGCTGGCCCAGAGAAGGTCGGCGGCGAGGTAGAGGATCATGAGGGAAGATAGTGGAGCAGGTGGAAGGGGAAGAGGGGAACAGGGGGACAGGAGAAGAGGCAATCGCTTGGGAAAGACCCGGCAGAAATCCGGAAGGTGAGGATTCGTTCCTCTTCGCCTTGTCCTGCTTTGCCCCACTGCTCCACTCCCCCACTGCCCCACTCCCCCACTTCCGCCCGCTTTGACCCCCCTTGCCTATCGCCACTACCATTCGGGCCCGTCGCGGCGGACGCGGGGCGGCTTGGGCGATGTGCACCCGAGGCCGCGGAGTTCTTCCCGCCGCTCGCGTCGTTCGACGCCCACGGACCACACCATGACCACGCTCGCCAGCCAGCAGGCCCAACACGCCAAACCGAAGAACACGCCGCCCGCCAACTACAACTCTCCGATCTTCGACGAGCTTGGTTTCCCGCAAGACCCCAACAACCTGTACCGCCAGACCGTCGGCTCGATGCTCTATGCCGCGGAGCTCATGGGCCTGCCCCACAAGGTGCAGCTCATCCTCTCGCAGCCCAAGACCGAGATCATGGTCCACTTCCCCGTCAAGATGGACGACGGGCACTACCGCCTCTTCAAGGGCTACCGCGTGCAGCACAACAACGCGCTCGGCCCGTACAAGGGCGGCCTGCGCTTCCACCACGATGTCCACCTCGACGACGTCAAGTCGCTCTCGTTCCTGATGACCATGAAGTGCTCGCTCGTCGGCGTGCCCTTCGGCGGCGGCAAGGGCGGCGTCAAGGTCGACCCCCGCAAGCACAGCAACGCCGAGATGGAGCGCATCGTCCGCCGCTTCACCGTCGCGATCGCCCACAGCATCGGACCCGATTACGACATCCCCGCACCCGACGTCGGCTCCAACGCCCAGCACATGGCCTGGATCGCCGACACCTACTCCTTCCTCGCCGACGTCGGCGGCAAGGACCCCTCGGCCGTCATCACCGGCAAGCCGGTGGAGTACGGCGGATCGCTCGGCCGCGAGAAGGCCACCGGCCAGGGCGTCGTTGACACCCTCGTCGAGATGCTCCCCGAGCTCGGCCTCAAGCCCGAGCAGTGCACCTTCAGCGTGCTGGGCTTCGGCAACGTAGGCTCGTGGTCGGGCAAGATCTTCCAGGGCAAGGGCGCCAAGATGATCGCCGTCGCCGATCACACCGGCTTCCTCAAGAACGACAAGGGCATCGACGCCGCCGACCTCGCGGCGTACGTCGCCCAGAAGGGCGGCGTCGGCGGCTATCCCAAGGCCACCAGCGTCAGCAAGGAAGAGTTCTACAAGACCAAGGTCGATGTCTTCATCCCCGCGGCTCTCGAGCAAATGATCCAGGAGCCCGAGGCCAAGATGATCAACGCCACCATCATCGCCGAGGGCGCCAACGCCCCGACGACCCCGGCCGGCGAGCGCATCCTGCTGGAGCGCGGCATCGAGATCCTGCCCGCCATCCTCTGCAACGCCGGCGGCGTGACCGTGTCGTACTTCGAGTGGGTGCAGAACAAGACCTTCCACTCCTGGGAGCTCGACCAGGTCGACCGCGAGCTGAACAAGCACATGGTGCGTGCCGCGGGCAAGACTCGTGATGCCCGCCGCAAGTTCAGCTGCGACCTCCGCACCGCGGCGTACATCGCGGCGCTGGAGCGTCTGAACCAGGCGTACGCCAGCCGCGGTATCTTCCCGTAAATTCAGTGCAAACATAAAGAAGGCCCCGAGCAATCGGGGCCTTTTTCGTTAAATGGTTTTCACATCGAGCCGAGACGATCTACGGCTGGCTCACCCACGCGTGAACCTGCGACCAATCGTTGTCGTTCAGAGCCGCTCCGTCGGTTCCGGTTGCACGGACGACGAGTCCAACCTGATAGGTCGCGGCAGGCAACCCCGTCATGCTGTAACTCGAAAAGAACGGCAACCGGAGCCCCGCACTCAGTTTCACAATCAAGTACGCGTTGGGGCCCATGTTCACCGGCGCTGTCGATGTTCCGACAACTCGATAGCCAACGTTGTACTCAAACGTCCTGGCTGTTCCCCCAGCCGCGATCCCGATCGCTGCATTCCCAGTAACGTGCAACGTCTGACCCGCCGCGACGGTGATATTCACGGTCGTCCCGGCAAACGCCCACACATTGTTGTTGGCTGCGGCCAATGTTCCCGAGACCGCCCCGTTGTTCGAAGCAGTACGGATCACGCCGGAAGGCCCCTGCGGCCCGGGCGGGCCCTGCGGCCCCGGGTTGAGCGCATACAGCGCATACGGAGTGGGTGTGATTTCCTGCCGCGGCGCCAGAATCTCCCCGTTCACCGTGACCTGCACCCAGCGCCGGCTGCCCGCGAACACACCCGGGCCAAAGTCCGGCTGCACCGTGAACGTGCCGTTCAGAACCGTCACTCCGGCGAAACTCTGCGTCGGCCCCACCTGAGCGCCGCCCGTGCTCGCATCAAACAACTGAAGCGTGATGCCGACGATGCCGTTCATCACGACGCCGCCGTCCTTGAGTTGCCCCTGATACGTGAAACTCGTTCCCAAAGCGAGCTGAGCCCGCGCCGATGCACCGCAAACCATCGCCGCAGCCAGACCGACTGCACAAAGCCACTTTCGCATGGAGCATCTCCTCATCGCGATCACGAGGGCCCCCCGTGCACGCCTCGCGAGACTACCGGAATCCGCCGGAAGGGTCAATACACTCTTTCGCGCCTTCTCCGGTGCCCCGCTCCCGCTACCCAGCGGCGAAGCCTCACCTTCGCCGGCGCCGATTCGTGAAATAGATCCTCGTCCTCGCTTCGCGGGCATGACACCGAACATTTCACCCAGAGACGGGATGGTTGCGCGTTGAAGCAGCGGCCGCATCCGAGCGCGGGGACTTCCAGGCCCCGCCACTTCGATTGGTCTCGGATCGATTTCGCACTTCCGCGGAACCTCCGGAACATCTGCGTTAGTACATGCTAGCATGAAGACGCCGCGGCTTCGCTTATGGGATCGCCGAACTCTGACAAGGCTCGCCGCCCTGTTCGCGGCGATCGCGATTGGTTTGCTTCTCGCATGGAACGCGTTGCTTCGCATGCCCGGCTCATCGCACCGCGGGCCGCTACCACCTCTCACGCCAGAGCAGTCTTCGCTCGCGATCGAGCTGCGGGCGCACGTGGAGCATCTGGCGTCGTCGATCGGACGCCGCAGCACGTTTCACCCCAAGCAGCTTGCCGAGTCCGCACTGTACCTCAAGACCCAACTCGCATCCTACGGCTACGACGTGCGCGATCACTCGTTCGCGGGCCGGGGCAGCCCAGCGCCAAATCTCGAGGCGACCCTGACGGGTACGAGCCACGCGAGCGAGATCATCGTCATCAGCGCGCACTACGACTCGTATCAGGGCACGCCCGGCGCCGATGACAACGCCAGCGGCTGCGCCGCGGTCCTCGCGCTCGCGAAGAGATTCGCGACCACGCCCCAGCCACGCACGATCCGCTTCGTGCTCTTCCCCAACGAAGAGCCGCCGCTTTTTCAGACACCCGAGATGGGCAGCCTGATCTACGCGAAGGCGTGTCGCGCCGCGAACGAGAACATCATCGCGATGCTCAGCCTCGAAACGATCGGGTATTACCGCGACGAACCGGGAACACAGAAGTACCCCCCGCTCATCGGCAGCTTGTTCCCGAGCGAGGGCAACTTCATCGCCTTCGTCAGCGATGTTTCCAGCCGCGCGTTGCTCCGTCAGACGCTGAAGATCTTCCGCGACCACGCCGCGCTTCCCAGCGAAGGCGCCGCACTCCCCAGCGGCGTGCCCGGCGTCGGCTGGTCCGACCACTGGGCGTTCTGGCAGGCCGGCTATCCGGCAATCATGGTGACCGACACGGCCCCGTTCCGAAATCCGAATTACCACCAACCGACGGACACGCCTGACACGCTCGACTACGACCGGATGGCGAGGGTGGTTGACGGTCTGTCCTCCGTGCTGACGTCGCTCGCGTCGGCAAAGCCCCGATAACGCCGCGAGCATTGCCGCATGTGGTATCGTGCTCCCATGCGGAAATCTCTCGCCGCCATCCTGCTCGCCACAGAACTCAGCGACGGGGTCACGCTCGCCGCCGATCGCACCGGCCCTCTGCGATCCGATCTCGCCGCCATCTCAACACGCGCATTCCCGACCGACATCGGCGCTAGTTTTCGCTTGCCGCTCTTTGCCGACGCCGCGCTCGATCTCACCGTCACACACGTCGCACGCCGCCCCTCCGGCGTGACGCTTCAAGTGTCCGTCCAGGGCGACTCGCTCGGCACCGGCACGATCACCATCGAGAACGGCGTCGTCGCCGCGGGGTTCTGGACCCAGCGTGGCATGTTCTCCATCACCCCCGAATCGTCCGTCGCCGCCCGCGATGACGGCAGCGGCACCGCGCTCGCCCGCGTCGAACAACTGCGCCCCGAAGAAACGACGCGGTGCATGACCGTCGCTCAGCCGGGGCCGCCTCACGCAGCAGCAACGATCCCGATGGCGCAGCGCTCAACCGACGGCGCACGCGGCACTCCCGCATCGGCGGAGCACAACGCCGACCATGCCGACGGGAACGACCCAGAGCTCCCGTCCGCCGCGTCGTCGCCCGCCGCCGCCATCACCACCTGCAACTGCTCCGACGATCAGTCCATCGTCGATGTGCTCTGCGTCTACACCACCCTCGCCAAGAACGCCGCGGGCGGGGCCGCGAACATCCAGGCCCGCTTCCAGAACGCCATCGACGCCGCCAACGGCGCGTTCACCAACTCCGGCATCAACACCGGCGGCGTCAACCGCCTCCAGCTCCGCGTCGCCGGCTACGCCGAGGTGAACTACGACGAGGTCGCGCCCCAGTGGATCAACCACCTTGAGCGGGTGACGAACACCGCCGACGGCTTCATGGACAACGTGCACGCGCTACGCGACGCGGCAAGGGCCGACACTGTCGCGCTGGCGATCGACGACACCCGCTTCATCGGCGGAGCCGCGTGGTGGGCGATCTGGGATCAGAAGGACGCCTTCGCGTGCGTGAACTGGCGCACGCTCGGCGGCGGCGATCTGCTCCTCGCCCACGAGATCGGTCACAACTTCGGCTGCGCCCACGATTACGAGAACGACCCGTACGCGCCGACTTCCTACGCCCGCGGGCACTATTTCACCCACAACAGCCAGACCTACGGCACGATCATGTCCTACCCGGGCACAATCCGCCTGCCGATGTACTCCAACCCCAACCTCATCGCGCCCGGCACCAACAAGCCCGCGGGCGTGCCCGTCGGCCAGACCCGCGCCGCGTACAACGCGCTCATGATCCAGCAGACCCGCTGGACGCTCGCCAACTACCGCGACGCCGCGGGGATCACCGACTGCAACGCCAACGGCATCGACGACGCGACCGACATCGCCACGCTGCTCAGCGCCGACGCCAACGGCGATTGCCGTCCCGATGAGTGCGAAGAAAAGCGATTCGCCGACGCCATCACGACCGCACCGGGCGAAGGCCGCACCTGGGCGAACGCCGGCGGCGACCTCGGCGAGATCCTCTTCGTCTCGAGCCTGAAGTGCTCGAACATCTCTCAGGTCTGGGTGGCTGGCGGGAGCTACAAGCCAGGCTCCGGCACCACCTACCGCGGCACCAGCTTCCCCCTGCGCTCGGGGCTCTCGATCTACGGCGGCTTCCGCGGCAAGTCCCGCCCCGGCGGCGGCGAGACCTCGCTCGCGCAGCGCATCCTCGGCGTCTTCCTCTCCATCCTCGACGGCAACATCGGAAACCCCGGCGACCCGACCGACAACACCTACTCCGTCGTTACCGCCTTCGATCTCGCTCAAAACGCCCGACTCGACGGCTTCACCATCACCGGCGGCTACACCGACTTCTCCGGTGCCGCCCTCTTCCTCCGCAACGCCTCCCCCACCATCGCCAACTGCACGGTTGTCGGGAACCGCGCCGGCTACGGCGGAGGCGTGCTCGCGGACACCGGCTCGAACGTGCTGATCCAGAACTGCACGTTCCAGAACAACACCGCCACCGCCAGCGGCGGCGCGATCACGGCCTACGCCGATTCGTCGGTCACCGTGGAGAACTCAGTTCTCACCCACAACCGGGCCGGGTGGGGAGGCGCGATCGCCAGCGACACGAGCTCGATCACAGTGAAGACCAGCCGCATCAGCCGCAACACCGCGACCACCTACAACGGCGGCGGGATCGACGCGTACAACTCGGTGCTCAACGTCAACAACTCGCTGGTCTCCGACAACACCTCCGCGTCCGACGGCGCGGGCCTCTGGATCGCCAACGGCACCAGCGCCGGCATCCGCAACACCACCATCGCCGGCAACACCGCCGCCACCTACACCGGCGGCGCCACGGTCTACTACGCCAACGCGACCTTCACGAATTCAGTGGTCTGGGGCAACAGCGGCGGCCAGCCCGGCACGCAGGCCAACAACCTCGTCTACTTCGGCGTCGTGAACGGCAACCCCAACTACTCCAGCGTACAAGGCTGGAACGGCACGCTCGGCGGCATCAATAACAACGCAAACAACCCGCTCTTCGTGAACCCGCTCGGCGGCAACTACCGGCTCGGCGCCGGCTCACTCTGCATCAACACCGGCGACAACAACACGCTCTTGGACTATCCGCTCGATCTCGCGGGTCTGCCACGCCGCAACGGCGTCATCGACCACGGCGCGTTCGAGTACGTTCTGAGCGACTGCCCCGCCGATCTCAACGCCGACGGCGTCGTGGATGACGCGGACTTCTCACCCTTCGCTTCAGCGTACAACGTGCTCGATTGCGCCGACGTGGCGATGCCGCCGGACTGCCTCGCGGATCTGAACCACGACGGGTACGTTGACGACGGCGACTTCGTCTTTTTCGCTGTGGCGTACGACGCGTTGCTGTGCCCGTGAGCGGGGAAGCTCACGCGCTTCCCCGCCCCGCGCAGCGGGGAGGGGTGGTCGAGGCTTTGCGAGACCGGGGAGGGGCCATTGGTCTCCGGACGCGCGGCGCTCTCCCTCGCGCGAAACCGCGCGGGCTCAAGCCCGCGGCTCGGAGTCAGCGCCCGAGCCCTTCCGCTACTCTGCACGCATGCAGCCCCCCCGCAAACGCCGCTGGCTCCGCATCCTCGGCGCGTTCCTCGCTTCCATCGCGCTCCTCGCAAGCGCCGCGTTCGCCATCGCCTGGCAACTGATGATCAACATGCCCGGCGTGAGCCATCGCGGGCCACTCCCGGCGTCGACCGATGCCCAGCGCGAGCTCGCCGCGGAACTCAAGTCCCACGTCACACACCTCGCATCGGACGTCGGCAAACGCAGCATCTACCACCCCAAGGAACTCGCCGCGGCGGCTCTCTACCTTAAGACCGAGCTTCAGTCGTACGGCTACGACGTGAAGGACCACTCCTTCCCAAGCAAGGGCGCGGGCACACCGAACCTGGAAGCCACGCTACCCGGCACCGACGCCACCCTCGCATCTGAGATCGTTGTGATCGGCGCCCACTACGACACCACACAGCGCTCGCCTGGCGCCGACGACAACGCCAGCGGCTGCGCGGGCGTGCTGGCGCTCGCGAAGCGCTTCGCCGGAAAACCTCAGGCACGCACCATCCGGTTCGTGCTCTTCCCCAACGAGGAGCTCCCCACCGGCGGCACGCCGGAGATGGGGAGCTGGATCTACGCCGAGAAGTGCAAGGCCGCGGGCGACCGGATCGTCGCGATGCTCTCGCTCGAGATGCTCGGCTACTACAGCGACGAGCCGAACTCGCAGAAGTACCCGCCGCCGCTGTCGGCGTTGTACCCCTCCACCGGCAACTTCATCGCGTTCGTGTCGCGGTTCGATGATCGGGCGCTGGTGAAGCGCTGCGTCGGCGCCTTCCGCGAAGCCGCGGCGTTCCCGAGCGAGGGGGCGGCCCTGCCGTCGGTGATCCGCGACATCGGCCGCTCGGACCACGCGTCGTTCTGGCGGGTGGGATACCCCGCGCTCATGGTCGCGGACACGGCGAACTTCCGGAATCCGAACTACCACAAGGCGACGGACACGCCGCAGACGCTGGATTTCGAGCGGATGGCGCGGGTGGTGGAGGGATTGGAAGGCGTTGTCACGCGGCTGACGAGCGATTTCTGACAACGCTGCTTGGCTACCGCATGCGGAACAGTTCGCGAAGCTCGTCACGAATCTGCTTTGTTGCGCGGCAGATCGGGCACTTCTTCGAGTAGGTCTTTGAGGCCGCCTTCACTCGATTATCGCGAGGCTCGTAGAGGTGCGTGCAGAGGCACTCCGCCTTGGGCAGATAGCTGGGACTGCGAACCATCTTCACCCGAAGCGTGCTTGCGTCCCGCAAGTACACGGACTTCTGGTACGCCCCGAGTCTTCGCCAGCTCTTTCCTTTACCAACGTAGAGACAGCGGTTGCCTCGCCAGAAGGAGTAGATGATCGGGCCCTTGAGGTTCTTGCGTGCCCAAGCCTTGATATTCCCAAACCGCGCTTCCAGCCCTCTGCCGCGGACGACCGTGCGCCGTGATAGTCGAACGATCGATTCCAGTTCCCGCCTCGCATCACGGCGGCAGATCACCTGTTCCGCAAGGCGACACAGCGCCGCGATGGCATCCTCTCGGCCTTTCTTGGACAGGCTCCTCGGCGCTCCCGGACGGCGCCGAACATGCGCACGGATCGGGGCCGTCCGTCGATGCCACAAATCGTCAAGCTTTAGATCGAATGCCTTCGCGTGAGACATGCCCGAAGCCTACCAACCTTGAGGCTCTTGTTGATCGTGATTGTCTAACGCTTCGGAATCCCTTTGAACAGGATCAGCACGGCAGCGATGGACCCGCCAATGAGCAGGTACGCGCACAGAGTCGCCAACAAGAACGCGGGCACGAACGAGAGCCAACCCCGAACAAGCGCGATTGTCAGCGCGACTCCAGCAACAACCCACAAACCGATGCCTCCGAAGAGAATCCCGGTGACAGCACCCAGACGACCCTTCCACGACCAGCCGCTCGTGCGGTCCGAGATCGATTCGACCGCTCGAATCCAAGATTGCGGCCAGAGATCAGAAAGCAGCAACGCCGCGTAGAGGCGACCGATCCAGAACAGCGGCCCAAGCAGGAACACCAACAGGTCCATCGCTGTGCTCCACAATCACTCGGACGCCGGGGCCTAGAAGGCCCCGCCCCCGCCACCCTCTCCCCGCCTCACACTCACGGATACTCCTGCCTCGTCGGCCGGATCAACGCATCGCTCAGATGCACATGCGACGGCTGGCTCACCACGAACGCCACCAGCCTCGCAATATCCTGTGGCATCAGCATCGGGCCGAACTTCTCGACCATCGACTGGTACCACGCAGTCGTATAGCCCGCGACGCCCTGGAACTCGCTGGTCACAAATGCCGGCTCGATCAGCGTCACGCGGATGCCCTTGGGGCCGAGCTCGCGCCGGGTTCCCTCGGCCAGCGTCTGGATCGCGGCCTTGGTCGCCGAATAGAAACTCGAGAACGGCGACACGTGCCGCCCCACCACCGAGCCGAGGATCACGATATCGCGCGGCGCGTTCAGCCACGCGTGCTTCTCCGGGTCGGGACCGATCGCGTGGTCCGGCTGCATGGCGAGCATCCGCTTGCCCGCGGCACGGATCATCCGCGACGCGGCAACGACGTTGGTGCGGATCATGTCGTCCCACTGCGATTCGTCGGAGGTGATGGCCGTACCGCCCAAGCCGCGGCCGGCGTTGATGACGACCAGATCCGCGTCGCGTGGGGCCGTCGCGGGCTTGCCCGTGCCACCGAAGGTGTCGCGGGCGGTGTTGAGCATGGTCTCAATGACCGCGCTGTCGGCGCAGTCGCCGGGAGCGATCGCGACGTCTTCATCGCCGAGCTCTTTTCGCAGCGCCTCCAGCCGCTCCTTGCGGCGGGCGTTGAGCACGACCGGGCAGCCGTGGGAGACCAGCTC
The DNA here is from genome assembly GCA_019744815.1 of Phycisphaerales bacterium. Taxonomy (GTDB): domain Bacteria; phylum Planctomycetota; class Phycisphaerae; order Phycisphaerales; family UBA1924; genus JAFEBO01. The sequence continues at coordinate 311,560 of JAIEUA010000008.1, read as the reverse complement.
GCGGGCGATGGCCTCGCCGATGCCCGCGGAGGCCCCGGTGACGACGGCGACGCGATTTTTCAGCAGGTGGCTGGCCATCATCGATCGTAGCAAGAAGCGCCTAGGCGGTTGGTTGTCACGCGCGGTTCCTACGCTTCAACCGATTGTTCGGCTCGCACCTTTCCATTTCGGGCTCCATGGTCCACGCTCTCACCGAGGCCGTCGGTCTGGGCATGGACACCGTGCAGGTCTTCACCAAGAACCAACAGCAGTGGCACACCAAGCCGCTCGATGAGGGCATGACGCGTGAGTGGCTGAGCGAACTCTCTCGCCTCGGCTGGACCGAACGCGTGGTAAGCCACGCCGGATACCTTTCCAATCTCGCCACACCCGACGACATGCTCTGGAAGAAGAGCATCGACCTCATGACCATCGAGATCGAGCGCTGCGAGGCGTTGTCGATTCCGTTACTCGTCCATCACCCCGGCGCGTTCACCACTTCCTCCCGCGAAGAGGGCATCGAGCGCATCGCGGTCGCCTACAAAGAACTCCTCGCCCGCACCAAGGGCATGCGCACGATCCTGTGTCTTGAGGGCACCGTCGGCGCCGGCTTCCAGCTCGGCGGCACGTTCGAGGAACTCGCCGCCATCCGTGGCCGCTCCATCGAACTCACCGCCGCACCGAACCGCATCGGCTACTGCCTCGACACCTGCCACATGCACGCGGCCGGGTACGACATGCGGACCCGCGCCAGCGCCAACGCCGCACTCGATCGCTTCGACCAGACCTGCGGTCTCGCCAATCTCAAGGCCTTCCACATCAACGATTCCAAAGGGCCCTGCGGCTCGCACCTCGATCGCCACGACCACATCGGCAAGGGCACCATCGGCGGCTCGCTCCCCGACCCCACGCCCGAGGCTCTGCGCAACTGCGGTTTCGCGGCGGTCGTGAACCATCCCCGCCTTCGCGACGTACCCAAACTCCTTGAGACCCCCAAGGGCGACGACCCCGAAGGTCGTCCCTGGGACTCCATCAATCTCTACATGCTCCGCTCCCTGGTCGACGGCACACCGAAGCTCCCCACACCCCAACCGACCGCCAGCCCGGCCCGCACCCGGCCCCGAAACGAAACGAAGGCCAAGAAGCCCCCAACGACCGCCACGCTCAAGAAAGCTACCAAGCCTTCCAACCCGATCAAAAAGCCAGTTTCTCCTAAGACATCCGCTCAGAAGAAACCCGCGGCCGGTTCGAAGCGAACGATCGCCCGCCTCGCCCCAAACGCGAAAAATCAAACAAAGTCCGAAAAGTCGGGGTCCAGAAAGCCCCTCGAAACAGCCGATCCAAGGAAGCCATGACCAGCACTTCTACTCACCAACTTCAAGCTCGCCGGATCTCCCTTTGTGCGGCCGTCGGTACGTCTGCGATCCTTGTTCTGGCGGGCTGCGCGGGCGGCGGCGGTTCCACTCGGGCGTCGGGCGGCGAAATAAGCCGAGCTGTCAACGACGTTCCCGAAGCCCCGAAGACCAAGCAGTCGGCCGCAGACCAAGCTCTGGCCCGTGCCCAGAACCTGCTCTCGCAGGGCATGAAGCGTCCGGCCCTGATCGAGTTCGAGCGCGCCATCGAGAACAACCCGAGCCTGCCACAGGCGTACATGGGCGCCGCCGAGATCTACCGCGAGCAGGGCGACTACGAGTCCGCCGCGGTGCGCTTCGGCCAGGCCGCGGACCTGATGCCGCAGAACTTTGACTCGCGGTACAAGCAGGGCCTGATGCTCCAGCTCTTGAACCGCCTGCACGAGGCGGTGAAGGCGTACGTCAAAGCCCTCGAGATCAACCCCAACGACTTCGAGGCCAACCTGAACGTCGCGACGGCGTACCTCCAGCTCGGCGAGCCGAGCAGCGCGCTGCCCTTCGCCCAGCGCTCCGTGCAGATCAACCCCAAGAGCGGCCCGGCCCACGCCAACCTCGGCTCCATCTACAGCACCCTCAACCGCCACCAGGACGCGGTGAACGAGTACCGCCAGGCCCTCGAGCTGGTCGAGCTCTCCCCGCCGCTGCTGCTCAACCTCGCCAACAGCCTGGGCAAGATCGGTCGCTTCGACGAGATGCTGAACACCCTGAATCAGGTCATCCGCATCCAGCCTTCCGCGGCCGCGTACGAACGCATGGGCTTCGCCCACTTCCGCCTGAGCCGCTTCGACGAGGCCCTCAAGGCGTTCCGCACCTCCGTCGAGATCGACCCCAACTACGCCCCCGGGCACACCGGTATCGGCGTCTGCCTGCTCAACGAGTATGAGTTCGCCAAGCGGGCCAACGACGACTTCCGCACCGAGGGCCTCAAGCACCTGCGACTCAGCGTGCAGCTCGAACCGCGGCAGAACCAGGTCATTGACCTGATCAACCGGTACCGCTGAGGCCGCCGAATTGCCCGAGGTTCCCCTATGCTCCCTTTCCAACGAAAGGGCTTGCATGTCCACATCTTCCGAAGCATTCGCCAAGGGCCTCGAGGGCGTCATCGCCGGTGAGACCAGCATCTGCTCCATCGAGCAGGGCGGCCTCTTCTACCGCGGCTACGAGATCCACGACCTCTCCGAGCACGCCACCTTCGAAGAAGTCGCCCACGTGCTCCTCGTCGGCCACAAGCCCAGCGCCAGCGAGCTCGCCGCTTTCAAGGCCGAGCTCGTCGCCGAGCGGCCGCTCCCCTCGCCCGTCATCGACTTCCTCAAGACCGCGGGCCCGTGGCTGAAGACCGGCTACGCCGTGCCGATGGACGTCCTTCGCACCGCCGTCTCCATCCTCGGCCACCTCGACAAGGACTGCCAGGACAGCTCCGGCCCCGCCAACCTCCGCAAGGCCAAGCGCCTGCTCGCCAAGACCCCGACCATCATCGGGCACATGCAGAACATCATCGACGGCAAGCCGATCGTCGGCCAGGAGAAGGGCGGCGACCCGAGCCTCGACCACGCCGCCAACCTGCTCTACATGATGACCGGCACCAAGCCGCCCGCCGAGTACGCCCGCTGTATCGACGTCTCGCTCATCCTCTACGCCGAGCACGACTTCAACGCCAGCACCTTCACCGCCCGCTGCATCGCCGGCACCCTCAGCGACATGCACGGCGCCGTCACCGGCGGCATCGCTGCCCTGAAGGGCCCGCTCCACGGCGGCGCCAACGAGGCCGCGATGGAGATGCTTAAAGAGATCCGCACCTTCATCGAAGGCGGCAAGGGCTCGATCGAAGACTTCATGAAGAAGGCCTACGCCGAGAAACGCAAGCTCATGGGCTTCGGCCACCGCGTCTACAAGAACGGCGACCACCGCGCCCCCATCCTCGGCAAGCTCGGCCGCGCCATCGCCGCCAAGCAGGGCCCCAGCCAGCTCAAGTGGTTCGAGATCGGCGACGAAGTCCAGCGCATCATGCTCCGCGACAAGAACATCCACCCCAACGTGGACTTCCCCTGCGGCATGACGTACTTCGTCATGGGCATTCCCGTCCCGCAGTACACCCCCATCTTCGTCGCCGCCCGCATGAGCGGCTGGTGCGCCCACGTCATCGAGCAGCACGCCAACAACCGCATCATCCGCCCGCTCAGCCTTTACACGGGCGAGCCGGTGCGGAAGTGGAATGGGTGAAGTAAAGCTCAAACCAGCAAAGCGATAAAGCGATAAATCAGGGCTTGTTCCACACGCATGACCACACGCAGACTGCTTGGGTTATTCCCAGCTTTCTGCCTTGATTTGCTGCTTTGAACTTTGCTGCTTTGAGTTCTCCCTTCCCCACAGCCGACATACTCTTCACCGTGAATGCCACCACCCGCAACTTCATGGAGCGGATCCGCCTCAAGGCGATGGCGGTCGTGCTGGCCGTCATCGTCGCCGCGGTAGGGGTGATCGCCTGGAGCACCATCCCGGCCTGGCCGGTGATCGGCGTAGGCGTCGCGGTAGTCGCGGTGGCGCTCAACAGCATCGGCTCTCGGCTCGAGAAGGCCGTCTGCTACGGCTGCGGCGGTTCCATGGCCGGCCAGCCCATCGGCGAACGCGGCAGTATCTGCCCCACCTGCGGCACGATCAATCAGCCGCTGCTCGCCAAGGGCGAGATCGAAGACGAACGGGCGTAACGCCAGCCCCCAAGCAAAAAGAACGTTCGCGATTCACCGTTCGCCACTCCCCCTCCCAGAGGGAGGGGGCCGGGGGGTGGGTTCATCGGACGTATGGCGCAGTTCTCTGCGGCAACATGTACCCCACCGCCACGAACCCAAGCGCCCAAATCAACGCGTTCGAAAACACCCCACGCCACAACACGCCCTTGGGTATGCCCCTCATCGTCGACCCAGGGAAGACCTCATGCACGCCGATCGGGTCGCACCACTCGATCGCGGTTTCCAAGCCGCCGAACTCGTGGACACCTTTTCGAAGCGAGCGCAACGGAAATCCGAACGCCGCTTCGACAAACTGACCCGATCCAACGCGATCCACCGGCCCCATCGACCACCACGCCGCTCGACCCGAGAGCGTGCCACGAGCAAGAGCAGGCACGTCTGGCCATTCGATCCTCGATTCCTGCCAACCTTCGCGAATCTGGATCGCCAAGCCCGACACCGACGCCACGGTGTGCGTTGGTAGATCCGCACTCCCCGTCCCGATGAGTGCCGCATGAACAAGCGACAACGCCGCTCCCACAATCGCTGCGGCGATCACCCGCCGATCTCTCACGCCCGAAACTCCCACGGCACTCCGGGCTTGTACTCCACCAAGTCGTACAACTGCTGCCGCGTCTGCATCTGCCCGAGGAACCCCTCCACCGAGCCGTCAGCCTTCAGCTGCGCCAGCGCCCGATCCACCGCGCCCATCGCGACTCGAAGCAAGCTCACCGGGTAGATCACGCACGCGTAACCCATTGCGCCGAACTTCGCCAGCGGGATCAGCGGCGTCTTGCCGAACTCCGTCATGTTCGCCAGCAGATACGTCCCCTTCGACACGCTCAGGATCGCGTCGGCGAACTTCTTGAACTCGTCTTCGTTCGTCAGCCCCTCCGGGAAGATCATGTCCGCGCCCGCGGCCACGTACGCCTTCGCCCGCGCCACCGCGGCGTCAAAGCCCTCCACGCCCTTCGCGTCCGTCCGAGCACAGATCACAAAGTCCCCGCGCGATCCCCCACTGCCTGTCGCCTCATCGCTCGCCTTTCGAGCCCACTGCACCTTCTCGACCATGTGATCGGTGGGAACCAGCTCCTTGCCGTCGAGATGCCCGCAGCGCTTGGGGAACTTCTGGTCCTCAAGATGCAGCCCCGCACCGCCGGCCCGGGTGTACTCGATGACGGTCCGCCGCACCATCTCCGCCTCGCCAAAGCCCGTGTCGGCGTCGGCCAGCACCGGCAGCCCGCCGCCGTCGGCCACCTCACGGATCACGCGGCAGAAGTGCTCCATGGTCAGCAAACCCACATCCGGCACACCCGCCGAGACGCTGGTCGCCGCCCCGGAGACATAGCACGCCTCAAACCCGTGCCGCGCAACCGCCCGAGCGCACAGCGCGTTGAACGCCCCCGGCGTGGCAACCGCGAGCCCTTTGGCCCGCGCCGCGTCCATGCAATCCCGAAACCGCCGCCCCGGCGAAACCTGTCCAGAAGTGGTCATATCCGATGGTAGCGAACGCCTCCGCCTCCGAACCGTCGCGCCGCCAAACCGACCCGACGCCGACCCCACGCCGACCGTCTGGCCCACCGAACCCCGCCGCGGACAGTGCCGTATACTGACGTTCACCGCGGGCGTAGTTCAGCGGTAGAACGTCAGCTTCCCAAGCTGAATGTCGGGAGTTCGATCCTCCTCGCCCGCTTTGTCTGCCGCCGATGTCACAGGATGACACCGGCGGCTTTTCGTTGACAAACCCCGCAGAAGTCGCGAGTTCTGGCGACGCGGGCGGGAGCGGCCGGATCGGGGCCGACGGCCGGACGATGACAGGGAATGACTTGGGTGGACGCTCGCTTGTGCAAGCGCGTGTGCAAGTGGTTGTGCAAGGTGTGGCGGGGATGAGGCTGCCGATCGGCCGCAGGCACGGGGGTTTGCCCGCCCACATTCGCACGTACGATGGTCGCAATGGCCATCTACAAGCTCTCAAAGGACGCGATCACGAAGCTGGCTGGCACGACCTTCGCCGATCGGGGCGTCAAGGAACGAGCAGACCTTCAACGTCTACTGAGGGTCAACATCGCCGTTGTTGCTGAAGACACTCTTGTTATCGGGGAAGAGTACGGCGAATGGGAGGACTCCAAGCGGCGAATCGACCTGCTCGCAGTCGATCGTGACGCCAACCTCGTAGTCATTGAACTCAAGCGCAGCGACGACGGCGGACACATGGAACTGCAGGCCATCAGGTACGCTGGAATGGTCGCAGGGATGACGTTCGCTCGAGCTGTGGACGTTTACCAGGCATTCCTGGACAAGCAGAAGCCGGGCCAAGAGCCCGGACCAAACTGCTCGAGTTCCTCGATTGGGATGAACCGCGTGAAGAAGACTTCGCGAGCGACGTGCGGATCGTGTTGGTAGCCGCGGATTTCTCCCGAGAGCTCACGACGACCGTCCTCTGGTTGAACAAACGCGAACTGGACATTCGGTGCGTTCGGCTCAAGCCGTACGACAACGGCACAGAGACGATCATCGACGCCCAGCAGGTCATACCGCTGCCCGAGGCGGAAGACTACATGGTTCGTGAAAAGGCAAAAGACCAGGCAGCCCGATCAGAGGGTGCTGACCGCCATGCGCTTCGGCGCGCCTTCTGGGCGGAGTTCCTTCCACAAGCCGCTAAGGCAACGCCCCGGTTTGCTGGGCGCAGCCCGGGGGACGCGCACTACATCGCCGTTTCAGCCGGGCCAAATGGGCTTCGGTATGTGTACTGCGTCTGGCTTAACCAATCCGGATTGGAGTTCTACATCGATCGCGACGACGGGAGCGGTGCCTTCAACAAGGCCGTGTTCGACTATCTCGACTCCAAGCGTGCCGAGATCGAAGCCGCATACGGACGTCCACTTGGCTGGGAGCGGCTGGATACGAAGCGAGCCTCACGAATCTTCGACGATTCAATCCCAGGTGGCATCCGCTCACCGCGGGACCAGTGGCCTGCCGCGCAGAAGGGGATGATCGACGCGATGCTCCGTTTCGAGAAGGCCCTCACACCGCATCTCGCCGCCGCGGTAGCCAAGGCCGAAGCTGGAAGCTGATGCGCGACGCAAAGTGTTCCAAGCCAATGCCGACTTTGCTATGAATGCCGATCAGCGAGCGGCCACCGCTGCCGTTCGCTCGCCAACCCCGCCCAGCGGCAGGTCCGGCAGGCTCGCCACCGCTCCGGCCACGTCGAGCAGCTTTGGATCGGTGTAGACGTTGGCAGTGAGGCTCGGGTCGCTGTGCCGCATCGCGGCTTGGGCTGTCCGCAGGGGCACGCCCGCCTTGGAGAGGTGCGTCCCAAAGGTGTGCCGCAGGGCGTGAACGTCGATGGTGCGGCCGCGGTCGTCGGTCTTGATGACGATCTCCTTGCCGCCGCGTTTCTCGATGCGGGCCAGCCCGGCGAAGACCAGGTCGCGGTCGAAGATGCGGATCAGCCCGTCGGGCACGTCGAACAGCGGCTCGTCGCTCGCGAGCGCCGCCGGGATGGGGTCCTCCGCATCTCGTGCCGCCTGCTGCGCTCGCGTCAGCCGGTCGGCGAGCCACGAGCGGATGTCTGCGGCGAGGTCGGGCCGCAGCGGGATCTCCGACCCGCGGCGGTTCTTCTCGTCCCGGGCGTTCAGCAGCAGGTGCGGCACCCGGCCGCCGAGATCGACCTGGCCCACGGTGATGCTGGCCAGTTCGCCCTTTCGCAGGCCCGTGAGCACGAGCGTCTTGTAGATCAGCGCCCGCTCGCGGCCGATGCGCAGCAGATTCTCCCGCGTCGCGTCCGACAACTTCGCCTGGGCCTGCCCCTTCGCCTCGCCTCGCCGCACGGTCAGCGCGTCGGCCAGAGGTCGGCGCTGCGCCGCGTCGAGCAGGCGGGCCAGTTCTTCCTCGGTCAGGGCCCGACGCTGCCGCCGCGTGTCGGCCCGCTGGTCGGCCACCGCGACGGCCAGCAGCGGGTTGTGCGTGAGCCGCCCGGCGCGGACGCACCAGTTGACGAACGTCACGCACGCCTGCCGGTAGCCGTTCCGCGTGCCTGCGGACATGCCGGTGTCGGCCTGATCCCGCAGCCACCGCTCGACCGTCGCAGCGGTGAAGTCTCGCAGGCGCTTCACACCCCGGTCGGTGGCCACGCGGGCCACCCGGCGGCGGGCCTGGATGTACCAGTGCTCGGTGCTGCCCTTCAGACGAAGATGGTCGCGCCACGCGTCCAGATTCGTCTCGATCGATTCGGCCCCGTGCCGGGAGGCAGCGTCCTCCTCGGGCGTGATCACGCCGGCGCGGATCAGCTCGGCCCGGCGCACCAGTTGGGCCAGCACGGCCCGCGCGGCAGTCTCATCGGAACAGCCGGTCGGCCGCTCGACCCAGTACCCGGCCGCGTCGCGGAACTTGGCGATGTACGACTTGGTCTCGCCGCGAATGCGCACCCGACCGTCGGCAGCGGTGAACACCTCCGCGGTGCGGACCTTGCCATTGCGGAGTTGGTAGCGGGCCAGGCGCTTGCCGCGCTGAACGATGATCTCCGCGCCGGGCGGCAGGGGTGCAGTCCAGGCTTTGCGGAACACGGTGCCCATCGGGCGGGGGTCTCCATCGCCCCGATCTCGGCGGGTTGCCGGGATCGGGGTCACAGTCAGGGCTGGCCGGTGGCACGGGTCAAGTCGCCCCCGGGCGGCAAAGCCAGGGGGCGATGCATGTGGGGATGTGCGCGACTACAGGGCGCTGCGGGCCTTGGCGTGGGCCCGCTCGGCGTCACTGAGCCGCGCCTCCGCGGCCGCCAGCGCGGCCTTGGCCCGCTCGAGCTCGGCGTTCAGCCGGGCCTCCTGTTCCTTGCGGTCGCGCGAGATGGGCAGGTACTGCAGCTCCCGCTCCAGCCGCTGCACCTCCTCGCGGAGGCTGTTGCGCTTGTTGGTCGCGGCGATGACCACGGCGTGGGCCTGGTTGACCTTGGCCTCCAGCGACCGCCGCTCGATCATCGCGGAGACCTCCTTCGGCAGGCGGGAGACAGGGATGAGCCCCTCCTCGTAGACGGAAAGCACACGTGTCGCTGCGGACTCCGCGTCACCGAGTTCACGCCGCGCGGCATCGGCTTCTCGGGCGACAGCTTCCGCCTCCGCCTCGAGCTTGTCGATGGCGGCCTGTGCCTTCGCCCCGACCGCATCGGAGTGGGCCTTCGCCTGGCTCGCGGCACGCCGGAGGTGCGCGACGGTGTCCGCAGTGGCCATGTCGGTGCGGATGTCCGCGATGCGGGCCAGGATGGCGTCCGCGGCCGCGAGCTCCATCCCGGCGTCGTTAGCCAGTTCCGCCAGGCGCTCCGGCGGCTCCTCGGACCACGCCGCGTTGATGAACGCGGTGCGGGCCTGTTGCTTCTTGTTCTGGGCGATCTGTGCGAGTGACATCATGACTTCGTCCTTTCCGTAAGGGGGATCACGACAGCGCCGTGCAGGAACAGCTCCCGCGCGGCCTTGACGATCAGGGCTTGGTGCTGGCTGATGAGTTGCTCGGCGAGCGGGGTGGCCCACTCGCGGCGCTCGGACCATCGGTTTGACCAGTCCTCCGGGCCGTCCATGCGGAGTTCGGCGGCGAGCGAGAGCTCGGTGGCGGCCCGAAGATCGGTCAGCAGGTGGTCGAACGGCTCGATCTGGCCGACGGCCTCCAACTGGACGAGCTTGTTCCTCAAGTGGAGCGGGAGCGCCGGCTCCAGTTCGCTCTCAGCGAGAGCCGCCGACAGCGGCCCGATGGCTGACACGATTTCCCTGCTCGCCGGAGTGAGCTCCTGTGATGGCCAGCAGGAGCAGCCGTCCTGGAACACCTTCGCCACCACCTTGTGATTGGTGAGCACATACGCGGCAACCGCGCGGCCCGCCTCGTGCAAACTGAGCTTCCATCGATTCATGAAGTTGCCTCCTCGAGCGCGCGCTCGCACGCCCACTTTGCTGCTCCAGATGTCCCGTACACGCCAACGACCATCCACTTGCCCCTCAGGCACGCCATCGCGAGGAAGAGCCGACGCTGTCGGCCACAGCGGTGAGGCATGACCGGGAGGCCCACGAGCCGCTCGAGTTCAAACACTCGAGCGACGTACTCGCCATCGAGACGGCCGTCCATGTGCCGCCCCTCGTCGAAGGCCTTCGTCCAGTAGGAGGTCCAGCGCATCACGCGGCACCTCCCGCGGGTGTGGAGGCGGACGTGTCTACAGCGCCTACACAAACGGAATCCCCCTCCGCGGCACCGCCAGCGGGGGTTCTGTAGACGGGATCGCCGGAAGCGCCGGGCAGGACGAACCTCCGGGCCTTGGGCGCACCGGGCCCGCGCTGCGGCAGGTACACCCACTGTCCGTGGCCCGCATCCACCAGCCGTGACAGCGCGGCCTCGGCGTCCTTCACGGTCTGGAACTTCCTGCTCGACTGCACGAGTTCACGCCCGCTGACGCTGCCACCCTTGCGGCGGACGATGTCGAGCAGTTGCCGGTCCTCGCGGTCGTCATCACCCTCGGCGAGGCGCAGGTAAGTCCTCTCGGCCTCGCGGCGGAACCAGTTCGCCAACTGGATGCCGCGCTCCATCGAGTCGGCGTCGACGACACCGTTGATAGCGCCTTCGCACGCGGCAGCCCTTCCGAGGTGGACGACAAGGGCGAGACGCGCGGCCGCGCACTCGATCTTCGCCATCATCGCGCGAGCCCGCTCGTCCTGGCCCGCCATGTCCGCGTTCAAGGAGTTGTAGAAGTTGGCCCAGAGCTGACTGGCCTGCTCGTCCAGTGAGAGGGCTCGGGGCACTGGGGTACCGTGCTGATCCTCGTCGAGCTCGAGGTCGTACAGACTCTCGACCATCGCGTTGTACCTCCGCTCGACCATCGGCGGGATGCCGCCGGGCTGCCAGCGACGGGTCGGGATCGGCGGCATCGAGAGCAGGAGCCGGGCAACCAGTCCCGAGTCGAAGTCGGTGCCCGTGAGCGCCGCGGCGAACACCGATGGCTGGATCATCCCCGCAATGCACACGGCGGCCCGTTCGACGAGCAGTGGCGGTGCGGTGCGACGATCAACTCGGAGCGAGCTGGCCCGGTGCAGCGGTAGCCAGCGCGAGGCCTCGCCCGCGGCGCGACCGTTGGCCGCGTACCGGCCGAACGAGCCGAACCACGCGGCCAGTTCGTCGCACGCGAGCAGAAGACCGCGCGGGCTGGCGGCGAGCATCGCGGCCAATCCCTCGAGCGTGGTGTCATTGGTGAGGTGCCGCTCGCATGCCGGTGCCTCCGGAACTGCAGGCGGTGTCGCGGTCAGGTTGCCATTGCCAGACCCCCGCTCCCAGCCCCGCATCGCCTTCTCGTGCTGGGCCACCTCGACAGCGTGTTGTTTCAGCGCTTCCCTGTACTCGCGAAGCGCTGCGGCGTCGCGGCGCTCTGCGGGACGGGTAACGAGTTCGAGTGCGGGAGATTTACCCGAGCCGGACGGCGCGACGACCGCCACCCACAGAACCGAGGGCTCGTGCCAGGAGGAGTGCAGCGCAATGGTGCGGGCGTTCCCGACCGCGGCACCCATGGCCGCCAACGCGAGCGGTCCGAGCATCCCCGGATCCACCTGCAGTGAATCCGCGCCGGCACGTACGAGATCGGCGGCAGCTTTCGGCAGCGCGTCCGTGGGGAAGGGCACAAACTCCGGCACGGGTGGCCGTTCGGGCGTCGCCGTTGCCGGGGGCATGTAGTTCTGAGCCTCTTCGATCAGCCGAGCGATGTCCGCATCACCGGCCCCGCCGTCGGCGACCCACGACCGCACGTCCTTATGACCGTCCGGCGGAAACGTGAAGCGCACCGAATCGCAGACGCCGACGAGCGCGGCGCAAAGTGACTCGACGCTCTTCCGGCCAGCGGTGTCGTTGTCGCCGATGAGAACGACATGCCGGTCCCGAAGCAGGGCAGCGAGCTCATCTCCGCCGCGTCCGGCCATCGGCGCGCCCACTGCCGTGAAGGCGAACGTGTGCAGGCATGCTGTATCGCTCGCCCCTTCTGCGACGAGGATCGGATCACGCTGGCTCGTGCCCGAATAGGCAGGCAGACCGTCAGCCGGGAAGATCAGCCCGCGCTTGCCGCCCTTCGCAGCGGTGTAGCGCGGCTGGCCCTTCGCCGGGGCGTCCCAGCGCGTGAGCGTGCCAACTCTCTCGCCCTGGGCGTTCCGCTCGGGGTAGCGCCAACCGCCAGCGACACGCTCGCCGCCGATGGCGAGCCAGCCGTGCGCGGCCGTGCCGGGGGGCATGTTGTTCGCGTCGAGCCCCTCGCTCATCGACGGCCCCCCCGGCCTCCAGATGTCGCCCGGGACACAGAAACGCCGCCTGCGGCCTTGCGGTCCAGATGCTCGCGGAGATCGGCAAGCCTCCAACGCAGAATCCGAGGCCCCAACCGGATCGGCCCGGGGATCTGACCGTTTTGACTCATTCGCCAGACGCTGCGAACACAGACGCCCAGGAGTTCCGCCACCTCGTGGACGTTGATCACCGCGACGTCCGTCTTTCGAACCTGAAGTTCATCCATGAATGCACCCAGAGTGCCGCCGCGAGCGGGATCAACCGGCTCGCAGGCGCAGGACAACGGGAACCCCGCCGCACCGTGCGACGGGGCGGGCTGGTGTTAGATCGCGGCAGGTTGGCTGGATGGGGCTGGGTGGCTGGTTCGGTTGTGTGCGCAGGCGGGTGAGGCGCTACCTCACGCATCTACGCGAAAGCCACGCGGCGTGGCGAAGACTCGGGAGGACTTTCCGGGGCGTTGAGGGCCTCGGTGCTCCCTATATCTGCGCGACCCCCGAAAAGTGTCGCGCGGAATCGTGTTCCTGTCGTCGTGCGTCATGGCCTGCGTCCCCCAGTACCTCTCTGACGTTCACACCAATCCGTCGCGCGGAAGCGGCCAGTTCGTGCCGACGATGCACTCCGCCATAGAGCATCTAACCCGTTCGCGGCGAAACTGCCGAACACCTGAGTCATTTTCGTGCAGATTCCTGTCATGGCCGGTCCGCGAGCGTCCTCCTGCATGCCTTTATGCGATTTCGGCGAGGGCTGTGTCGCGAATGACACGGTCAGCCCCCCGGCTACATACGCCGTCCAACGGTTCCCTGTCCGCCATGCCCGCGGCGATTCCGGCTGGGGTGGCAGGGTCGGGCCCGTCAACGCATGCCCCTCTGTGTGTTCCCTATGCGGCCGAAAGACCATCTGCCCGGAGAAAATGGCGATCGAGCGTGCCGAGGCGCGCAGAGTCCCCACTGGTCATCTCGTTCTTGACCGCGCCAAATCACGACGTCAACGTCTTCCAGTTCGAGCAGAGATTCGCTCTCGCCGTCGACAAGCAGGGTGATGTGACCCAAACAAAGATCGCACGCAAAACCCAGCCCAGATTTTCTGCAGCAGCATTGACATACCTGTGCCGTAGATATATCCTACGTGTATGGACGGTGTGCGGCGACTGAAAAAGCTGATTGCGGACCTCGACGGCGCTGCCCGAAGCGAGATCGCCCTCGCTGCCGGTGAAGGCCGATTCGACGAGTTGCCACAGCTCACCCCGATGGCCAAAGAGATCGCCGGACTGGCTGCTCGCTGGACATCCGAAGCGTCTCCGACGCCAGAGGAACCCGCGCGGATCGAAGCCACAGAAGCTCCGGCCGTGTCAGCGGCACTGGCGGGCGAGGCGGCCCCGAGAGTCTCCGCCAAGCTCAAGAAGACCGACTACCCGCAGTTCCTCCGAGAGAAGCGCGATCTCGTGAAGCTGGGATGGTCTCCGCGCGAGAAGGGGCCGTATGAGCATCGCGTGCCCAAAGCCGGGGTTGACGCTGTCGCGTCCGCGGTCGCTGCGAAGGGCAAGGCGGGCCACCGTTTCACGATGGACGAGATTCTCAAGGCATTGGCAACCGGAAAGGGCGACGAGCTGGTGCCGAGCTACCAGACATACGCGGTCGTCTCCTGGCTGAAATGGGCAGGCATGGTCCTGCAGCATGGGAGGCAGGGGTACACCGTCGTTCGGCCGCAGACCTTTGCATCATCCATCGAGACGGCATGGCAGTCGCTGCCGCAGCGCTAATCATCAATCGAACCAGGGGCCCATCAATGGCGAAGTATCAGTTCCGCGAGCGAATCCCGATCGACGTGCCGCACACTCTGATGCAGCTCTTGTCGCGATTCCGAGGAGTGCGGGATGGGCTCCCCGAGCTGATCAAGAACTCCAAGGATCAGTACAGCCGTCTCGGGGTCACCGACCCGGCCCTGCGCACGATCGTCGTCGCCGTCAATACAGCCGACAAGTCGATCGGCGTGATCGATTTCGCCGGCGCTACTGCAGAGCAGTTCAAGCGATGGGAAACGTGGTCGGACCCGACCGCCAACGCACGCGACAAGGCTTCGGACATCGAGGGTGGTCACGGCAACGGCGGCAAGGCGTTCATGGTGCTCGGATCGAGCACCGACTCGTCCTTCGAATCCTGCCACGATGGTCGCCGTACCCGGATGGGGTACGAGAATGAGAGTGAGCGAACGCGCTTCAAGCCTGGGCTTGCGGTCGAAGGCGGGAAGGTCGTGGAGGATCAGCGTGTCGAATCGACCCGCAAGCAGTTCGACAAGGCGCTGGCGGATCTTGGACTCAGCTTTGACCGGTTGCCGAAGTCGGCACAAGAGACATTCGCAGCTCGACAGTCGTACACGATCGCGCAGGTCAACGGCGTCATGGATTGGACGCGGTCCAGGGAAGAAACCGTGCGGCGTGCCGTCTCGGAAATGCGCCGTTCTGTCGAGACTCATCCGCAGGCGGCGCTGACGCTGGAGTCCTGCTCCGTGTGGTTTGTGGTCGACGGCCAGGTGGTCGGCGACTCCCCGGCCAAGGTCGAGTACCCCGAGGCGTTTCCGGGCTTCGTCGACCCGCTTGTCATCCCCGTGCCAGACGAAGTGACCGATCCGCAGACGGGGGAGCAGGTGAGCACCGGTGCGGGCGACGCTCAGACGCGCGTGCTCACGCTGCGCACCAGCTCTCGCTCCTTGCGCACGGAGGACATGCGGCCCCTGCACTTGATCCGAATCAGGAACAACCGAAACGTCGTCGGCCTGTGGAGTGTTGCGGACCTGAGCCCCGGGGCGTCCTCCGGGTTCGTGTTTGGCGAACTCCGAGTGCCGTCCCTCGATGGTGAGCACCTTGCCGGCGCGGACCGCAAGTCGCTCAACGACACGCCACTCGTGCGCGGGCTGCAGGACTGGACCGCCAACCAGGTCAAGGAGCTCGCTGACAAGATCCAGCAGGCCACCGCAAAGGAGCATCGATCAGAGGATCGCGACAAGGTGAACCAGAGCCTGAAGAAGCTGCGCGACCTGATGCGGGAGTTCCTCAGCGAGCGCGACCGTGGCGAACAAGGGGCGGGCAAGGGCCAGCAGGGCGAAGGGCCCGGCGGCACAAAGCCTCCGGCACCGCCGCCACCACCGAAGGGCGAGGTGGTGAACGTCATCGAGTTGGAAGGCAAGTCTGCGTCCATCGCGATCGCCGTCGGCGCGACGGTGCCGCTGCGTGTGAAGGCGTTTGAGCAGACCCCTGCCGGAGAGCTGCGTCCGGTGCCGTCACCGAAGCTGGTCGTCAAGATGGACCGGGCAGACCTGCTCCAGGTCGACGAGGCAAATCAAGCGACCGCATCGGCCAGCGGCACGACAACCTTGTGGTTCGAGTCCGAGGACGGGGGCGTTAAGTCAAACACTGTCGCCATCGAGTCGGTCCCGTGCACCGGTGCCACTATCACCGGCATTCCCGACCGCCTGTTGCTCCAGGGCGAGCACCTGCCAATCAAGGTGACCTACACCACTGAGGGCGGAAGCCGGGACGATCTGCTCCACGACGCTTCGGTGGACGAGATCGGCATGGGGCGGATCAGCCGCAACGGCGTGTACATCGCCGGGTCTCAGGAGGGCACCGCCACGCTTCGGGTGCGCTGGGGATGCAACCAGATCGACACCGCATCGGCGGCAACTCGTGTTGGATCAGAGCGCGTGCCGCCGCGCCGAGGGACCGGCGGGGACACCGGCGGCGAGATCCCGCTGATCCTCCTGTGTGGTACGTCGGTGCCGGGAATGGAGCACTATCCCTTGGAACAGCGCACCATCCCGCCGTCCGAGCACCAGCCGACAATCATCGACTTCGACCCGGTCTTCGAGAACGCGAATGTGATTTTCATCAACCCCGACAGCAAGGAGTCAGTTCAGGCTCGCCGCGGGAAGGGCGGGCGAAAGGGGATGGCTGGCATCGCGACCGAGACCTACTGCCAGTTCATCGCGATGAAGTGCTTCGAGATCCTCAAGCGCCTCTGGGTGTTCGAGCCAGCGCGTGAGGCACCGCTGACGGGGGTCCAGTTCCGTGAGCGGTTCGCCACGGCAGAAATGGAGTGCGCCCCATTCATCGAGGACGCGTAAAAGATCGCTGAGGCGATCGCCGAAGCAGGAGGCCGACCGGCATGAGTGCACCCACCAATCGACGGACCGCAGCCCAGGAGATTCTGCTGGCAGCTGCCGACCTGGCAAACGCTGGCAAACGCGACTTTACAGAGTGGGAGTTGACCGTCGCGGCTTGGCGTCGCGACAACAACCGCTTTGGGCTGCGCGGCTTTGAGGGAGCCCATCCCGATCACAAGCGTGTGATGATGGAGATCATGGGTCAGAGCAAGAAGGACAACCCGGTGCGGAGGCGCTTCATCGAGAAGACCAAGCCCAACTACTACCGCTTGACCGATCTCGGGGCTGCCGAGGTCGCCGCGATTCAGCGGGGACCCGAGGCGGAGGCCACCTCTTCAAGATCACCCGGGCCGATCTATGTCGCCATCGAGCCATTTGTGGAGAGCCCGCCGTTTCGTGCGTGGCTCAAGGACAAGGATGAGCCGCGGAGCTGGCTGGGCGCGGCCGCGTTTCTCGGTCTCTCCCGCAACACAGCCAACGAGCTGAATGACCGCATGAGGGCCATCGAGACGGCGGTGCGACGTGCCAAGGAGTGGTGCGCCCAGGCAGATCGCGCCGACATCACCCGCGGCGTGCACGGCGGCTCGCGCCCGATTCCGCTGGCCGAGATCGAACAACTACAGGCATTCCTGGACGTCCTGCGGTCTCGTTTTTCGCGGCAGATCGAGGCGATTCGCCAAAAAGAGGGTTGACACCGGTCAGCTCGTACTGCTTGAACCGCTCCTCCGACGTGTACGCATAGTGCTCGTCAGCCTCGATCCCCACCCATCGGCGATCGCGCAGGTCGGCGACGAAGCCGGTGGAGTTGCTTCCAGCGAACGGGTCCAGCACCAAGTCGCCGGGCTCGGTCAGAAAGTCCACAAAGAACTGGACGAGCTTCATCGGCATTCTGGCTGGATGCTGCGGAATGTCGTTCTCCCGGCAATAGCGCTGATATGGGTCAGCTGTCGAGGTATTGGCGATCGACAGGACATCGGTCGTCTCATTCCCTGCTGCCAGAATCTCCTGCAGAATGGCGGAAGCTGACGGCATGAGCACGTTTGGCGGGATTGCGCCACCGTTGTCGGCGAGGAACGAGGTCTCCCCGATCTGGTGTTCCGAGGGCCGGGTGCCGGGGTTGTACGTGCCACGCTCCAGCAGCTTGCGCATCGCACCGCTGTACTCGGTCAAGATCCGGCCGTTGTCCGCCTTCGGGCGCGGCGTTGGCGACATCCACCAGACCCGCGTGAACGCGTCCTTCACGCGGCACCGTTCGACCGTCACCCATTGAGCCGGGCTAGGAAGGCGCGCGGGGTTGAAGCAAATGAACTCCTGGCAGAGGTGGAGACCCGCCTTCTTCTTGAACGCCAGTAGAGCTTCGATGGCGAGCGTTGAAACCGTGGGCTGGCCCGCGTCCCATCCGTTTCCGACTTCGATCACGATCGATCCGTCGCTGGTGAGGTACTCCGTCAATCGCGGTGCATATGCCGCGAGCCATTCAACGTACTCCTCGCCTTGAAGGTTGCCGTACTTCTTCTTGCGGTTCAGGGGAAACGGAGGAGACGTGAACACAAGCTGTACCTTGCCGCGGTACTTCGTGAGTGGTGCGTGAGCGAGCGCGTGCAGCGAATCGCCGACGTAAAGCGTGCCGCGAGGCCGCTTGTACGCGATGGTCGCTGGTTGGCCGGAAGTGTTGATCGGGGACTTGGTGGGCATTCGACCTCTCACTGGCTTGCTGGACCGATCGGAAACTCCAGCTTCAGCTGGCCACTCTCTGATTCCAGAATGAACTGCTTCAACGCGTATCGCACGACGAATGCCAGCGTGGTCTCGTTCTGCTCGGCGATTCGCTCGAGCACGGCGCGCTGTCCAGGTGCCAGCGTCACCGTGATGCGATCGGATTCCGGTGCTTGTCGCTTTTTGGGCATAGCGGCCTCGTGATGCGGGTTGCAGCATTGTGATGCAGATTGCATCAGAAGTCAAGGGTCATGCCCGACGTGTTTCTGGAGCCTTGGTGACCGCAGCGCTGAACGCGTTGACAGGTGCGGCCAGAGCGCGCCCCAGCCCCAAAGCGATCGACCTCCGCGGCTACCGTGCCGGACATCCCTTTGAGCCCCGCTCTTGGCCTATCAATGTGCGGTCGCCGGAGCATTTAGCCGCTCCGACGGCAGAGCGCGGCCGCGTGGCCGCCGAGGATCGCGTGCACCATGATTAGAGGATGCTCCCATGACCGAGTCGGAACTCCGCCAGCTGGCGGACGCCGCGTCGCAGGTGCTACGGCCGCACATAGAGAGATCGGAGCCGCTCCGGCGGGCCATTGCATTGATAGGGAAGTGGCTATGCGAAGAGGCCGACCGCGTGGCAGGCCCCGCGCCAGCCGCCGTTGAGCAGATAGCCACGACCGAAACGCCGATAGCCCCCAGCCCAGCCGAGACCGCCCAGCCCGAGCCAGAGCCCGCGTCGCCCCCTCCGATCCCGTCGCCCGCGCCGAGCATCGAGCCGAAGATGCAGTTGGCGACCATTCCGAAGACGCTCCCCGTCTCCTCGGCGATCGTGCCCCTCAAGCTCGGGGATGCCGTGGTGCATCTGCCGCTCACGGGGACGACCGAAGAACTGGGACGTGCCCGCGCATCGGCGTCGGACGTGTCGGTCGATGATGAGGTGGACGGCGTTGGTTCCATCGCTCCATCCGACATCGACCTTGCGCTCGTCGAGAAGCGATGCCGTCTGAAGGCGGCGTCATGTCGGCTCTTCATTCAGCGTCGTGCAGCGGCCGCTGATCTGGACGCTGAGCGCGAGGTGCTCGAGCGCCTCAACGACATGATCGCCAAGGCCAAGGCGATGGAGAAGTGCTTCCTGTGGGTGTTCTGGCGCAACCAGCCCCAGCCCGCAGACCTGATTCTCAGGCAGATCGCTGACTGCTACGACGCTCAGGCCGATGCAGTCGCGTTGGTGCGTCGAGTCGACGCCGTCGCGGACGGGCGGCGGGCTGAAGAGGAGGAGTTTGCGTTCCACCTGTTGGCCGAGGCCAACTCGGCCCTGCGGGTCGCACTCGCTGACACCTGGCTCAGCGACGATGATCGGGATCAAGCCGAGACGCACGTCTGGCTGCGGCGCGAGACCGCCGAGCGGCGTGTGTTCATCGAGCGCCACATGACCGCCGATGACCCCGCAGACCCGGCCAACGCTGCCGATCTGAGGACGCGGATCGGGGCGCTGGGCAAGCGACTGGACGAGCGCGAGGCCGCGGCCAAGAAGGTCAAGAACGCGTTGGGGCAGATCAGGTATCACGCCGGGCAGCTCACCAAGGGACGCCCGGAAGAAGCGCCGGCCCACTGGACGAAGATCGCCGATGCCGTCAAGCGATTGGAGGGCATGGGCGTTTCGACAACCGACCGCCGCATCGCGGAGGCCGTCGGGTCTGCCGCTGCGGCGGCGTGGCCGGGGCCATCGGCAGGCTCGGAATTCATGGCCGATGTCATCGCTCGTGCATTGGCGCTCAAGAGCGAGGCCGGGAAGCCAGACCCCAAGCGGCCGAACGGCGATGAACGCGAGTGGAGTCCATCGGTCCTCGGCGTGCGGGAACTGCTGCGCGGGAAACGCATGGTGATCATCGGCGGCGAGCGGAACGCGGAGGCAGTGCAGCGTCTGACTCAGGCGTTCGAGCTGAAGGATGCCGAGTGGGTTGAGCTGACCGAGCACGGTCCTGGTACGCCCATGCGCGCGCCGATCTACCGGCCGGACACGGCCGTCGTCATCGTCATCATCAAGCTTACCGGGCATCTGCACTCGGAGGAAGCGAGGGAGTACGCCGCAGCGGCGGGCAAGCCATGCGTCATGCTGTCCGGCGGCTACAACCCCGAGAGGGTGGCCGCCGAGATCATGAAGCAGGCTAGTGCCCGACTGAAGTGATCGGCTCCAGCAGCGCCGGTCAACGATGTCCACTGGCCGAAGAGAAAGCCGCGACTTCTGTCGCGGCTGGGAGCGGGGCATGATGCTCGCCTCACTCGGCGATCGTCGGGAGCGGGCCGTCGACCGCTTCGTCCCATTCGAGGGCGTAGCGCTCCGCGATGTCTTCGAGGTCGTGCTCGGTCAGGTAGTCGGCGGTCTTCCGCTCCTGGCAGGCGGCGACCGCCCGCGCCAAGTCCGTCCATTCCTCGATGGTGAGCATCTGGTCCTGGCGTGCGCCGAGCAGGTAAAGCGCGGCCTGGAGGACGGCTTCGAGTTGCGCTGCGCGGTTTGGGGCGGGCGTCGCGGTCATGGCTCAGGCTCCCTTCCCCGCGACGAAGACGCCGCGTTCGTGCTTCTTGAACCGGGCGGCGGTGCCCTTGGCGGCGATCTCGCGGATGATCGCGGCGTAGAGGGTGGCCTCGGGGGTCTTGCCGCCGGGGGAGCGCCACAGGCCCTTGGACTCCATCGCGGCGATCATCTCTTTGGCCCGCATCGGCACCTCGCTCGCGGCGAGCACCTGCGCGGCCGCGTCGAGGGCACTCATGCGCTTGACGGGGGCGGCCGTCGTCTCCTTGGCGGGCGGCGCGGCCTTCGCCGCCTTGCGGGCCTTCCGCGCATCGCTGATCTCGCGCTGGACCTTGCCCATGTTCTTGATCGTGCCCTTGCGTGCCATGTCGGACTCCTTCGTGTCGGGTGCGAACCCCGTCGCACATCGCGGCGGGGGAAACGTGGCCGCCGCGGCTCCCCGCGACGCCGCGTGGGGTCATTCGGCGTCGTCCAGAAAGGCCTCGACGTGCTCGCGGTCCATCCCGCTCATGAACCCAACCAGATCGATCAGGTCGCTGCGGACCTTCCCGAGGTCGCCCGTGCGGCCCCAGTTGCGCGGGTCGGCCTTCGCGGCGTCAGCGTGCTTGTCGAGTTCCATCTGCAGCACGTCCATCAGCCGGGCGATGTCGTTCTGCCTCGCGGCGTAGGTCTCGGCGGCGGTCGGTTCGGGCTTGGTCGTGCGCTTCGTCATGGTCGTGCTCCTTGGCGTGGGGTGGTCTCTGGTAAACAGCGAAGCCCGCGTTACGCGGGCTTCAGGTCGTCGGGTCGGTTGTGCGAGTGGTGCTCGGCCGGGCTTTGGGTTGCCCGACCGCATTCAGGTAGTCGATCAGGTCGCCCATGTCCCAGGTGTCGTAGTCCACCGGGTCGTGCTCGATCGGCGCATCGTCGCGGTCATGGTCGATCTCGAACAGGCGGAAGCCGCCCGGCGCTCCGGCCTTCGGCCCCCAGTGCCCGTCGGCATGGCGGGCACGCCCTGGGGCCACCGTGTCGATGCACCAGCAGCGGCCGTCGGGCGTCTGGATCTCGATGCTCCGCACCGCGAACCCGCGGCGGGCCAGCGTCCTGGCCATCTCGATCGTCGTCTTCGTCGTGGCGTTCATGTTCGTGGCCTCCGTGGCGGTTGGGGGGGCGGCGATTCCGCCCGCGTGTGACACATGAAGCCATGACATTCGCCACGAGGCAAGCCAAACCGCAGCGGTTTCGCCGTCATTCCGCGACATGTGGGCAAGTTCGGCCCCATGTGGGCAAACGGGCGGATTCGGCCGGAAATCGCCCGTCCCCGTGCGAAACAAACTCTGTCTCCCCGCGCGGCTGTTCCCGTAGGCATCGCGTTCGACCGTCCCCCGCCAAGTACCTACGCCGGGGCAGCCGGGCGTCTACGTCTACAGAATCCCCGCCAACGGCGGCAACGTCGCGGATTCTGTATGCGTAGACGCGTAGACGCCCACGTCGCGCCACGTTGGCCCGACGTGCCGCCGGTTGGCGCTGCCCAACGCCGGGGCCAACGCCGGGCCGGGCCACCCGTGGGCGAACGTGGCGGGGCGGGCGCGGGGGCGGGAATCCCGATCATGCGGGGGCTTGTGCAAGCCCGTGTGCAAGCGAACGCGGGGTGCGTCGGAAGCGGCCAGATTCACGGGGATTCTGATCGTGAGCCCGGGCGTTCCCAAGCTGAATGTCGCCGGTTCGATCCCGGTCGCCCGCTTTGTCTGCCGCCGATGTCACTTGATGACACCGGCGGCTTTTCGTTGACAAGTCCGCAGATTCCGGGAGTTCTGGCGACGAGTGCGGGGGCGGATTGGGGTCGACGGCCGAACGATGACAGGGAATGACCTGGGCGGCCGCTCGCTTGTGCAAGCGCGTACAAGCGGTTGTCAAAGGTGCGCGGACGCTGTCAATGGAGATCGATCGACTTGGGAGCAGGGCTTGAGCCGCGGTTCCCTCGGCACAGTCTTCCTCGCTGTTCGGATCCGGCGGACGTCGGTTCGGTGATCGGGTCTGACGGGCGGCTGATCTCAAGCGCCGATGCCCTCCGAGTACCATCAGCCATGAATGCTCTGTCCGTTCCGCTCACTCTCGCGGCTTCCATCGCGAACTTGCCGCTGTTGACCACCATCGCGGCGGCCTTCACCGCCGCTTGGTTGCTTGGGTTGATTTCGCAGAAACTGCGGCTCTCGCCGATCGTGGGCTACCTGCTTGCTGGCGTGGTCATCGGCCCCTACACCCCGGGCTTCTCCGGCGACGTCGCCCTTGCCCAGCAACTGGCTGAGATCGGCGTCATTCTCCTGATGTTCGGCGTGGGGCTGCACTTCCATCTCAAGGACCTGCTTGCCGTCAAGAACGTCGCGATCCCCGGCGCGATTGGCCAGAGTCTTCTGGCAACCGTCGCGGCCGTGCTCATCTTCATGGCGATGGGTTTCACGCTCAGGAGCGGCTTGGTGCTGGGCATGGCCATGGCGGTCGCCAGCACGGTGGTTCTGCTGCGGGTCTTGATGGACCGATCGATGCTGCACACAAGCCACGGGCACGTCGCCGTCGGCTGGCTGATCGTGGAAGACATCCTCACGGTGCTCCTGCTGGTCCTGATCCCGCTCTTTGCCGTCGACGCTTCGGGCGCGAGTGCCGCCGTCGGCGGCTCAGGGCTGGCCACCATCGGCATCGCGCTGCTGAAGCTGCTGGTTATGGTGTTGCTGATCTTCGTGGTCGGCTCGCGCGTGGTACCGTGGCTGCTCACGATGGTTGCACGGCTGCGCTCCAGCGAGCTCTTCACGCTCACGGTGCTGGTGATGTCGGTCGCCATCGCCGTGGGTGCGGCGGCGGCGTTCGGGGCATCGGTTGCGCTGGGCGCGTTCCTGGCGGGCATGGTCGTCGCGCAGTCCAAGGTCAGCCATCAGGCCGCCGCGGATGCGCTGCCTATGCGGCACGCCTTCGCGGTGCTCTTCTTTGTTTCGGTCGGCATGCTGCTGGACCCGGCGTTCCTTGTTCGCGAGCCGATGCTGGTCGTGGCGGGGCTGGTCGTGGTTCTCGTGGTTAAGCCGCTGGCCGCGCTGGCGATTGTCGCGATCTGCGGCTATCCGGTGCGAACGGGCCTGACGGTCGCGCTGGGGCTGGCGCAGATCGGCGAGTTCTCATTTATTGTGGGCCAGGCTGCGCTCCAACACAACCTGCTGCCCGAGTCGGGGATGCAGGTCCTCGTGGCGAGCGCCATGGTGTCCATCACACTTAACCCGCTGCTGTTCAGATCGATCGACACGATCGAAGCTTCGCTTCGGCGTATGCCTTGGACCTACAGCATACTCAATGCGCGACACGCGAAACGAACTGCGGGCCTCAACACCGTCGGGGCGGAGTCGGCCTCCGCTTCGCAGCGTCCGCTCGCGATCATTGCTGGGTACGGCCCCGTGGGTCGTGTGGTCGACGCCATGCTCCGCGACGCAAAGATGGACACAGTCATCATCGACATGAACATCGCGACAGTTCAGAGCCTGGCCAGATCGGGCCGACCGGCTCTCTACGGAGACGCGACGCAGTCGGCGATCCTTCAGGAAGCGGGAATTGCCCGCGCGACACATCTGATCGTCACGCTTCCGGGCGTAGAGAGCCTCGCGGCGCTCGTGCTGAACGCACGCGAGTTGAATGAGAAGATCGAGGTCATTGTCCGCACGCGATACCTCGCCGACGGCGACGGCCTGCGTTCGGCGGGTGCGGCCGACGTGGTGTTTGATGAGGGCGAGACGGGTGTCTCGCTTGCAAGACTTGTCCTCGAACGTCGAGGCGTCGAGGCCGGGATCGTGGGGCGTGTTCTGGCGTCGATCCGTCAGACGTGGAAGATGAACTCCCCAACAGCCCCGCGGGCCTGGATCGCTCCGTCGACCGATCCAGGCCCGACGAACGGCTGAACGCCGACCCCTCCGGTTGCCCTGGCGGTGACGCCGGATCAGGACCGGCTCGCCGCGTCCGATGCGAGCATCACCATGAGTCCATCACTTCGCTTCGGAAGGCATGTGGTCTTGTGTGAGTCCCACTCAACACCAGGTCTGGCAAGCTCATCACCGCACCGGCCACGTTGAGGAGTTTGGGATCGTCGTCGACGTTGCCTGTCAGGTTCGGGTCGCTGTGCTGCGTCGCGGCCTGGGCGCTCCGCAGCCGGATGCCCGACTCGGACGGTTGCGTGCCGATCGTGTACCCACGGTCAGCGGCCGCGAAGGCCAGCCGCGGTTCGTGCGTGAGTCGCACCGCGTGGACGCAGCGCGCCAGCGGCGGTCCGGTGCCGCGATTCGAGCATGCAATGGCTTTCGATGCCGCACGCGATCGCGTGATCCTGTTCGGCGGCTACGCCGCGGGGACCATCGCACAAGCCGATGCGTGGTCGTGGGACGGGACCTCTTGGACCAAGGTCGCCACCATCGGTCCGTCGGTCCGGTTCTATCCGACCATGACGTGGGTGCCGCGGTACGTACTCCGCGGCCGACTTTGTCGGTCGTCAGATTGTCGCGATGACCTTTGACCATGAAGACCGTCTCACGTCCCTCGCCCCGTTCCACACGGCGCCGACCCCGATCGTGGCGCTCGCGGTGAGTCCGACCGACGGTGCCCTGGACTACATCGCGTTCCGTTACAACGGCCCGGGCGCACTCCGCCGCATCGCCCGCACGCTCTGCGAGCCCGACCTCAACAACGACCTCGTTGTCATGGACGAGGATTTCATTCTGTTTGTGCAGGCGTACAACAACATGACCTGCGCAAGCCCACCGTCTGGCTGCCCGGAGGATTTCAACCGCGATGGATTCGTCGACGACGCGGACTTCCAGATCTTTGCGGCCGTGTACAACGCCGTGTGGTGTCCCTAAGTCGCCTCGCGACCATCGACGACGATACCGGACTGTTTGGCCCTGCCCTCGACCTCTTGCGGGTCCGTCGCGCTGCTAGTCGCCACGATTGGAACAGGCTGCAACAGGCTTAGAGGCATCGGCCTCGACTGAAGGGCTGAATCCTTCACGGATTCCGCGGATGTTTGCCTTCAAGGTGGTGGTCACGTTCACTAACGCCGCCACCCGTCGCCATGCGACCGAGAGAGGGGTTGCTTCAAGCAGATCAGCGATCGTTGAGACGTCGCATCCTCTCCGCCGCACGCAGACGGAACTGCCCCGCAGCGCGACGAGTGACGGCGGAGCACTGGATGGATGATTCAAACACAGCCACTTCTGCAAGGACCTCTTCGTTCGCGGCGAGGGTCTCGTTGCGTGCGCCACTCGCACCTTTCGCGATCGCACGGATCTCCAGCATGCGGAGCCTGCCGAGCGCAAGATCGGCCGACAGTGCTTCGATCGGGTAGAAGCGATCGAACGCCGCCAGTCTCGAGTTGGCGCGCCGGAGCGCCACGGCCGGTTGACCATCTTCCAGAGCGAGTCGGGCGAGCGTTTCATCGAGGATCGAGACAAAGAACAACGCCCCGGCCGGATCCTGGATCGTGGGTTCTACAACCGCGGCGGCCCGGCTTGCCTCGTTGATGAAGACCCGGGCCTCTGCGACCTCGCCGGTGTCGAGCGAAGCGGAGGCGGCGCAGCACGCCGCCTGAATGAGCGCCTTGAGAAACACACCCGAGTTCGGGTCCGTCGCGAGGAGCGCTCGTGCGGCGGCGAGGCCTTCTTGCGCGACCCGGAGTGATTCACGGCTGTCTCCCGCGACCCCAAGCTCGATCGACCAACGGGTGTTCACTCGCGTGATCGCCTCGAGCGTCCGCCAATCGTCCGGTGCGATGGCTCGCATGCGAGCCGCGACAGCCTCGGCGTCGCGGGCCTTGGTGCCGTGCATCTCACTCAGCGGCCAGCCGGCAATGCGCCAGTGCGACCAGAAGAGGTTGCTCAGCACACGAAGGTCATTCGGATGTCGGCTGGCGAGCTCGGCATCCAGCAAGAGCGCACGCTCGTAGGACGCCTGAGAGTGTCCATAATCGTTCAAGGACGCGAACGAGTCGCCCTGCTTCACACACACGATCGAGAACGCGTGGGCCGTCGGGAGTGAGGCGTCCCCAAGCGCCATCGCCTGCTCGTACGCCGTGAGCGAGCGCCCAAAGGTCTTGACCGCTTCCCCGTGCCGGCTGTGCTCCTTGAGAACATCGCCGACGGCGCCGAGATACGCCCCGGTGATGCGGGCGACCCGCGGGTCCCGGGGAGAGCGCTGCGACATGAGGGCGATGTCGGGTTCGATCGCATCGAGCAGCCGCTCCCGCTCCTCGAGCGTTCCCACTCGGGGCGAAAGAGGTGTGATCACGTGCGTCACGATCGCATCGAGCGCGTTCACGGCGGCGTTCTGGGCCACCGATTCCCTTCGGAGAGACACCGCCATGCTCGCGCCGGAGACAGTCAAGAGAGCGGCCACCGCCGCGGCCACGCCGACGCCGACGCGATGTCGCGAGCAGAACATCCTCAGCCGCGAAAGCGTCGAGTATGCTCGCGCGCTGACCGGCTCGCCCAACCGAAGGGCTCGCAGGTCCTCCGCGAGTGAAGACGCCGAGGGGTATCGCCGCTCGGACGCACGCTCGACACAACGGAGCAGCACCGCTTCGGCGTCGCCTCGAAGGGTTGGGTCTAGAGACCCGGGCCGCCGGGGCGCGGTTTCGAGCTGGCATCGGATCGCTCGCCCCAGGTTCGCTTCGTCCGACACATACGGGTGCGATCCGCAGAGCAATTCAAAGGCGATCACTCCGAGCGAGAAGACATCCGAGCGTGTATCGATGGCCCGGGTGTCGCCGCCGAGTTGCTCGGGGCTCATGTAGCGGAGCGTCCCGAGTAACGATCCGGTAAGGGTCATCCGTCGAGAGAGGGCGTCCGGGACGAGCGTGTGGGCGAGACCGAAGTCGATCAGGCGGGGATGTCGCTTCCCGTCCACGATGATGTTCTTCGGAGACAGATCGCGGTGCAAGACGCCCCGCTGGTGAGCGTGGGCGAGCGCCTCGGCGACCAACTCCAGTATCCGGATCCGATCCGATCGAGAGCATTGATGCTCCATCGCGAATCGATCCAACGACGCGCCCTCGATGTACTCCATCGCGATGTATGGGCTCTCGTCGATGTCGTCGCATGTGCCCGACTCGTAGACGCGTGCTATCCCTGGATGATCCAGCCGGGCCAGCGCTTCGGCCTCGAAGATCAGTCGCCTCGCATCGGTCTTGGAGAAGCCCGCCCGGAGGACCTTCACCGCGACCTGGCGTCGTGGCGCGTCCTGCTCCGCCAGATACACGCGACCAAAGCCGCCGCGCCCGATCTCGCGGAGGACGCAATACCGGCCGATGCGCTTCGGAAGCGCCGCGTCTCGGAGGGGCTCTGCAAGGGACGCGGCGGCGGCGCCGACCGAGACGCCGAGGAACTCTCCGGTGGGTGAGTCGTGCCGCAGCAAGTCGCGCACGGCGACACGGATCTCGTCGGAAAGCGACTCGTCGGACTCGAGCAGCCATTCCCGATCGCTCGCGGGCGCCTCCCGCACACGATCGAAGACCTCAAAGGCCTGGCGCATCACCGCGGCGTTCATGAGCCAGAGTCTCCCGAGGCTTCTGCCAGGTCCTTAGCCAAAAACGCCTTGGCTCGGTTCCAGCGAGATCGGACGCGGCTGAAGGGAATGTCCAACGCGTCGGCGATCTGCTCGAACTCCATGCCTCCCCACAACCGGAGCTCGGCGACCTTCGCAGATTCCTCGCAGACCGCACCCAGTGCCTTCATCGCGTCGTCGATCTCGACCACGCTGATCGCGGGCTTGGCTGCCGCAACACCATGGGTGTGCAGCGACACTCGAAACGCATCGCCGATCCGTTTGTCGGCCAGCGCGGCGCGGGCCACATCCACGACCGTGCGACGCATGATGGTTGTGAGAACTGCCAGCAAACGAGCTTCACCGGGCTCGCCGGGTCGGCGCGACACGCCCTCTTCGAGCAACCGGACAAACGCCATGTTCACCAGGGAGCTCGCTCGAACCCATCGCCTCGCTCGGTCTCCTTCGAGCGTTCGCCCGGCGATCTCTCGAGCCCGCTCGTAGACCAAGGGCATCAGATCCTGGTCAAAACCCACGTTTCGCGGTTCTGGCGATCCATGCGATCCATGTGACCCATGGTCTCGGTCGATCTCCATGTCCACGAGTGCTCCTCGGCGTGCTTTCTTCCGCGACGCCGTTCCCGACGCGTCCGAAAGGTGACGCCCGGAAAATCTACCATGCCGCGCGCATCGGCAGGAGCGGATTCCGCCAATTCAGTATGGACGGTGAGGCCGGCCCACAAAGGGTTGGCTTCTCGATGGGTTGTTGGCCCGGGGCCGCCGTGAAAGCGATCTCGGGCTGTGTCGTTGCCGGTTGAAGTTTGAGGCGGGGTCGAGTTCGGGCTTTGGGAATCGGGGGCAAGACCCGAGGCCGATCGGGCGGCGTGTGCCAAAGACCTGGGTACCGCCGCCCGTCGGCCACGGTCCTTGCAGGGTGTCGAAGCAGGAGCGTCAATCGGACGCGCGTCGAGCGTCAACCTTGGGAGAAAAGTTCATGGCCGTTCGGACCGTCGTCGTTGCATCTGCTTTGCTCTCGGCGTTGGGCGCGATGTGCGGGGCGCAGCCGGTGCTCATCACCAGCCCACAGACCATCAACCCGGGCGACGGGACTGTCATCCCGACCGCGGGCGGCGCACCGATCCCGTTGGCCACCGCGCAGATCACGGTGCGCGGCACGACCCTGACGATCAACGGGCGGCACTCGATTGACAGTCTGAGGCTCGAGGCCGATCCCTCGTCGCGGAAACCCGCGGTCGTCACCCATGACGCCAACTTCTCGTTCGATTACTCGGGAGGCGCCCAGACGGACGTCGTCAATGGTCTTCACCTGATCGTGACCAACGACGTCATCATCGATCCGCTCAGCTCTATCGACGTCACCGCGAAGGGCTTCCCGAGCACTCAAGGTCCGGGCGCTGGCGCCAACGCCCCGGGCAACGGCGGCGCGAACTGTGCGGCGAGCGGCGGCGGACACGGCGGGGCTGGAGGCGCGGCGTCGATTGCTACCTACGGGTCCGTCGCTGGTGGAGCGACCTACGGGTCTGCGACCGCTCCGACCACGTTTGGCTCAGGAGGCGGTGCGGCCTGCGGGGGCGGAGGGTCTGGCGGCGGTGCCGTTCGCATTCAAACCCCGGGACGGGTCATCATCGACGGCAAGATCAACGCGAACGGCATGGCCCCACCGACGGACGGCTATCCCGGTGGCGGCGGCGCGGGCGGAAGCGTCTGGATACAGGCGGGGCTGCTGGGCGGACGCGGGTTCGTGAACGCCGCAGGCGGAAATGTCAGTTACGACCAGTTTGACACCTTCATTGGCCCATCGGGCCCGGGTCAACGGGCGTCCGGCGCCGGTGGCGGTGGACGGGTTCGCTTGGAGGCCTGCATCTCCATGCTGTATACGTGGAATGCAGCGCGGGGTGAGAACGTCTCGATTGGCTTTTCCGGCGGATTCAGCGGAAGAGGGTCCACCGCCGGCTTTCAAGCGTCCGGAACGTTGTCCACTGCGGTCACCACCTCGGGGGTTGTCCTGCGCAGCGACCGGCACACTTGCGCCGGTGAGTCTGTGACAATGACGGCCGCCACGTCACTTCCCGTAGGTGCGTCCGTCCAGTGGTTGCGGGATGGCGTGCCTCTCGCGGATTCAAGCAAGGTCTCCGGGTCGTCGTCTAGCGCCCTGACGCTCACCGATCTGCAGAGCGGGGATGCTGGTCTCTACGAACCGCGCTTCACGACGAACTGCGGGACCTTTGTGGCGCCGGGAACTCGCCTCTCGGTTGGCGTGCCGATGATCACTCGCTTGAGCTCGGCGACCTTGCCCGTGCCACTGGTCGATGCGTCCGTGGCCTACGACCGCAAACGGGAGAAGATCGTCGTCGTTGGCGGGTGGACCGCAGACAGCACCCCATCGAATCAGACCTGGGAGTTTGATGGCACGACGTGGACTCTCGCGTCCATTCCGCCCTTCCCGACGCAGACCGCCGCGGGCGTTCTGGTTTACGACGAGTTCAGGGAGGTGCTGGTTCACATAGGCGGCAAGGGCACCTCTGGAATCTACGAGTGGGACGGCTCTGCCGCTGGATGGGTGCTTCGGCAATTCGTTCCGGTCCAGTACGCCGGCACCATGAGCAGCAACTTGGCGTGGTTCAACCCCAGCGCTGCCTACGACCCCGTTCGCCGCGTCACGATCATTCACGGAGGGTTCCTTGACTACGCCGGTCGTACGGGCCCTCGCACGGATTCCTACGGCTGGGATTTCATGTGGGAATGGGACGGAACCACGCTCAAGAGCATCAGTTACGGGCTCAACCAAGCGGCGGCTCCAACGAACGCTCCCGAAGGGCGAAGCGGCGCACGCATGGTGTTCGATCGTGCCCGCGGTCAACTGCTGCTGTTCGGGGGCATGACCGACGAGGGTTCAAGCAACGACCTCTGGTCGTGGGACGGAACAATCTGGACGCGTCTCTCGTCCGAAGGAATCGAGTCTCGCTGGCTTCATGCCATGGTGTACGACGAGGCCCGCGAACGCACGGTTGTGTGGAGCGGCGCCGAAGGGACGACGAGATCCACGGGAGATATCCGCGAATGGGATGGAGCACGCTGGTCGGACGTGCTCACGGGCTCTTCCCCGCTCGTCGGGGGCAGCGCTGCCGCCGTGGTCTACTACCCGCCAACTCGAACGATCTACCGATTCGGTGGTGTGTTCTCCGGAGGCGGTCAGTCCCAGATCACGACGTATGCCCCGGGCAACGCGTGGATCAAGACCTCTCCCGTCACATTCTCCGGCTGCGATAACGGCAGCTCGCAACTGACAATCAACATCGCGCCACAAGCAGGCGTTTCTTATCAGTGGTACCGCAATGGCCTGCCTGTCGCTGATGGCCCGGGGGGCGCGGCGTCGGGTGGCGGCACGGTTTCGAACGCGAGCGGCATCGCTCCACTCAGCGGCGTCGTCACGCTCCAGATCAGCGGCGCCAACGCCAATGACCTCGGCAACTACTTCGTGCTGCTCTCTACGTCCTGCGGCAGCGTGAGCACGACGCCCGCCTCGCTCACGCTCCAATCTTGCTGTCCCGCTGATCTCAACGGCGACCAGCAAGTGGACGACGCCGACTTCGTCGTCTTCGCCGCCGCGTACAACATCCTCGACTGCACCGACCCATCGATGCCGGTGGGCTGCCCGGCCGATCTCAACATCGACGGCTTTGTCGACGACGCCGATTTCGTGATCTTCGCAACGGCGTACAACGAACTGCTCTGCCCATAAACCGCGTCCGTTCACCAAACCCGATCACACGGAGATTTCTCCTTGCACTCCATCCTTCATCACGCCGCCTTCCGATGCTCTCTCGGGCTGCTGCTCTCCGCGGCGTCGTGGCCTGCCTCTCAGGCCCACGCCCAGTGTGACTCGGGATGGACGCAGATCCCGTCCGCGGCGATCGAGCCCACGCGGGTGAGCGCGGCCATCGCCTACAGCCAATCAAGCGATGAAGTCGTTCTGTTCGGAGGCTTGGCCGATTCGCAGGCCCTGGGCGATACCTGGGTTTACAACGCCGGGGCCTGGACCAAGGCCACTCCCGCCCATGCCCCGTCGCCCCGCGCGTTCACCGCCGCGTGCGGCGACTCCACGCGGCAGCGCATGGTCGTGCACGGCGGCCACTGCGGCGTCACCACCACGCTCGCGGGGATCCTCTCGAACGCCACCTGGGCGTGGAACGGCACGGATTGGCAGCAGATTTCGAGCTCGGGGCCCGCGGTCGAGCGAGCCGCCATGGCGTACGACCCGGTACGCGACCGCAGCCTCCTCGTCGGCGGCACCGGCCCTTCGGGCCTCCTCGTCAACTCCTACGAGTTTGATCACGCGACCTCGACATGGGCGGCCCTCACCATCTCCGGCACGCGGCCCGCGCCCCGCACGCTCGCGTCCATCGTCTTTGACCCTTCGCGCGACGTCTTCTTCCTCTTCGGCGGGCTCGACGCGGCCGGAGCCCCGCTGGCCGATACCTGGGAGTACGACCCCAAGCGAGCGCTCAACGTCCGATGGCGATCGATCGCGGCCACCGGGCCCGCCGCCCGCTCGCAGGCCGGTTTCGTCTTTGACTCGGTCCGCAACGTGGCTCTGCTTCACGGCGGACGGGTGAGCGGCGGCAACACCGCCGAACTCTGGTCCTTCAACGGCACGTCCTGGTCGCTCGTGAGCAGCGACGGCCCGCTCGCCCGCTCCGGTCACGCGGCCGTTGCGCTGCAGGGCGGCTCTTTCCTCATGGTCACCGGCGATTGCTACAGCATCGCCAACGCGTGCAGCACCGAAACCTGGATCTGGCGCGGCCCGGTCGCGTCGGGAGATCTGGCCGTCGGCGCCGTCACCGGCAGCGGGTTCGGCGTTGCTGGGGGGGACATCAATCTGAGCGTCGCGGCTACGTCCAGCGGACCTCTTTCCTATCAGTGGCGCCGCTTTGGCGTCGCGCTCGCCGACAGCTCGCGTATCTCCGGGGCGACGGGGCCGGCCCTGCAGATCCGCAACATCACTCCCGCGGACTTCGGGGACTACGACGTCGTCGTGCGCGACGGGTGCCGCGTTTCGAGCTCCTCGACGGCCCGCCGCGTTGGTGTGGCGTGTCCGACCCGGGCCGACCTGACCGGCACGAATCTGCCCGCCCGGTACGCCTCCCTCTCGACGCTCACCCTTACCCAGACGCTCCCAACTCTCGGCGGCAACAACCAGAACGAGCTGAACCAGTTGTTCCTGTACGCCGAACCCCGGGCGCTGCGCATCGCGGCCACCGGGAACTTCGGGGTCGGCGAGAACTTCGGCCACGGCCTGGTGCTCGCCTTCGACACCAGAGCCGGCGGCTCGGCGCAGATCCCGCTCGACAGCTATATCCCCGAACCCAAGCTGCCCGCGACGCTCCAGAAGATGACCTTCGACGCGGCGTTCACCCCCGACTATCTCTACTCGCTCAACGTCGCTCGGGTGCTGCCCGACACCGTGGCCCGGGTGTGGGTCGATCGATTCGAGTTCGGACCGGGTGCTTCGTGGCGAAAGCGCTACTCGGGAAGCCGCTTCATCGCGGGAGCTCAGACCGCCTCGTTCATCTCCTACGACAACCCGTTCTGCCTGAACTGCTTCGTCAACAACTCCAACACCGTCGGCGTCACCGCCGCCGACGCGAGCGACGCAACCTCCGCAACCACCGGGCTTGAGGTTTCCATACCGCTCGAGGACATCGGGATGACGTCGCCCTGCGCCACGTTCCGGGTTTCGGCCTTCCTCGTTCGCTCGACCACCGGGGTGCTCAACCAGTTCCTGCCCCCGCTTCCGATCGGATCGGTCAACCTCGGCTATGCGCCCGACCTGCAAGCCACGGCCGGCGATCAGTTCGCCACGGTCACCATCCCCGGCAGCCCCACCGCCATCACCTCCGCGCCCGCCGCGCGATCTATACCCGCGGGCGCCTCGGTCGTGCTGGAAGTCCAGGCAACCGGATCCGCCCCGCTCGCGTTCGCGTGGCTGAGGCAGGGAAGGCCGCTGACCGAAACGCTCGGACGCATCGAGGGCGTCGGCACCAACCAACTGCGCATCCTCAACGCCGTCGCGTCTGATTCCGGCCTGTACAGCGTGATCGTCTCCGGCCCCTGCGGCGTGCTCACCTCCGACCCCGCCGCCCTCGGCATTCGACCCTGCCCCGCCGACCTCAACAGCGACAACCAGGTCGACGACGCCGACTTCGTCATCTTCGCGGCCGCGTACAACACCCTCGACTGCGCCGATCCGGTGATGGCCGCTGGGTGCCCGGCTGATCTGAACATCGATGGCTTCGTCGACGACGCCGACTTTGTGACCTTCGCAACGGCGTACAACGAGTTGGTGTGCCCATGATGGAGACCGAGATGCACCGTTCTCGAACTAATCTTCCTCGGACCTTCGCCGCGGCTGCGGGCATCTTGGCGCTGGCGTGCCACGGTTCACATGCAATCGGAAGACCGATCACGCTGTTCGACCGCATCACGCCGCCGGGTGGTCCGGCAAACTCCCTGGTAAACGGGCGACCTGTGATCACCGTGAACTCGGTTCAATGGGAGGGCTATGTCGCAACGATCGAGTTCACAACGCCGCCACAGACAGGAACGCTCAGCCAGGCACGCGTGGCATATGCAGCGTTACCGAACAGCCCGCCCCGGCAGTGGACATTGCGTTTCATGATCTGGTCGTCGTTCGCGGCGGCTTCGGCGGGGCTCCCCGGGTCCACGTCGTCGATGTACAACGGCGATGTCGCGACCGTCTCGGTGCTCGGTACGCTGGCAACATTCGCGCCGTTTGGAACCCATTCGTTCGGAGGCCCAATCTACGACGCCGTTGTTGATCTTGCGCCGTTCAACATCGAGCTTGCGCCCCTGACCACATACATCATCGGCCTTGCCGTCTTCAACGCCGGGGATTGCGGCATCATGGAGACCGCCCAGACCGGCACGTCAGATCGCGGCCTTTCTCCGTACTACAGCAGCACGGGCTGGCGGTGGATGAACTCCTTCGAAGGGCTCAACACCGGGCGATACGCGGTTGCCCTGAGCATGACGCCCGCCTGCCCGGCCGACCTCAACAACGACGACCAGGTCGACGATGCCGACTTTGTCATCTTCGCCGCCGCGTACAACACCCTCGACTGCGCCGATCCGGTGATGGCCGCGGGGTGTCCGGCTGATCTGAACATCGATGGCTTCGTCAACGACGCCGACTTTGTGAGCTTCGCAACGGCGTACAACGAGTTGGTGTGCCCAGGACCCGGACCGCATCAGATTCTGCCCGCCCCGCACCACCGCCGCGCGGCAAACCGCCACGGACCCGGACGCCAGAGCCCGTGACTGCCGCACGTGCCCGCGGGCGGGTCACGCGGCCCGGTCCGTTCCACTGGGTTTCGCCCCTCCTACGCGTCGTGGATCGCGGCGGGAACATCGGGCGGGCGTTGGTCGCGCAGCGTTCGATCCGCAAGGGGTCGCTCGTGCTCGTCATGGGCGGCCACATCATGACGATCGAGCAGCACGACCGGCTGCCGGAGCCGCTCAAGCACTATCCCACCCATGTGAGCGACGCCCTGCTCATCGGCCGGGTCTCACTCGATGAGCCCGACGAGCCCGGGGAGTTTTCTCAACCACTCGTGCGACCCCAACTGCGGCATGCAGGATCAACTCAGCGTGGTCGCCCGCCGCAGCATTCGCGCCGGTGAAGTCGTCACGATCGATTACGCGATGTGCATGACCTCGCCCATCCTGGATCTCGCTTGCGAATGTGGCGAGCCGATCTGCCGCGGACGGATCACCGGCGACGACTGGAAGAAGCGTGCCCTGCAGGAACGGTACAAGGGACTGTTTGTGGGGTACATCGAACGCAGGATCGCCGAGCGGGGCACCACGCTACGCGTCCGTCGACCCGTGCGTGGTCGCATTCGGAGGGATCGCTGAATGCTGATCGTCTGCGCCCGTGCGGGCATCTCGGCGAATCGAGGCATCGGCCTGATCGCGGTCGGCCCCATCGACAAGGGCACCAAGGTGTGGGAGTTTGTGCCCGGCTTTGACCGGGTGCTCACCGAAGACGACGTGCTGGCGCTGTCGGACGCCGCGCGGGATCAGGTTCGGTGGTACGCGTACCACTACGACGGAGAAGATGGGCGACGGGTTTGGGTGCTCTCGGGCGATGACGATCGCTTTACGAATCACTCCAACGACCCCAACACCATGACGATGCACGATCCGGCTTCCGGTCCGCTGCATCTCGCTCCGTCGTTCGCCACACGGAATATCCAGCCCGGCGAGGAGATCACGTGGAACGACGCCGAGTTCCACGGCCTGAACAGCGATCTTCGGGCCATGCTCGCGGCGTCATCAACCTAAGGACCTGCTATGGATTTTTTCTCTCATTCCGAAGTTCCGTCGCTCTGTCTCCGCGATCTTGAACGCACGCGTGCGTTCGAGGCGGCGATCCGGCGTGTTGTCCGCCCCGGTGACGTTGTTCTGGACGCGGGGGCGGGGAGCGGCATCTTGTCGCTGTTTGCCGCATCGGCGGGCGCTCGGAAGGTGTACGCCGTCGAGGTGGATGCGGCGCTGTGCGAACGGCTGCGAGAGAACGCGGCGCGAAACGGGTTCGGCCATGTCATCGAAGTCCTGTGCGATGACGTGCGGTTGGTGCGAGTACCGGTGACCGCGCGTCCGGGGGACGGTGGGGGCGGTGGGCGCGTCGATGTGGTGATCGCCGAGATGATCGAGACTTGGCTTCTGGATGAACTGCAAGTGCCCGCCCTGAACGCGCTACGGGAGCACGGCGTGACCGGTACGGGCACACGATTCATTCCGGGGCGGTACGACGCCATGCTGGAGATCGGATCGGTCGATTTCTCCGCGTACGGCTTTGAGATTCCGTTTCCCGTCCACGCTTGGGCGGATCTTGAATCAGACCGAGGTTGGCAAGCCGTGCGATTCCAGTCAGCATCGCCGAGGCTTGAGGTGTTCAAGGCGCGATTCGACACGCAGATCGACGAGTCCTTCGACGTCGTGTTGGAGTTCACTCCGACCTCGTCGGTCGACGCGAACGCGATACGCCTGTCCGGTCTGGTGCATCTAGACGATGCCTGCACGCTCGGCCCGACGGTGGCGTTCAACGGCGACAAGCTGCTTCCGATTCCGTCGCTGCGACTGGTGGCGGGCCAACGATGTGGAATCAGGGTGGCTGCACGGCGCGGCGGCGAGGGGGGGCTGGGACGAATCATCGTCGAGCGATCGGACCCGTAACGGTGGCAAGTGAGCCGGGACCGTCAGTGCAGCATTGAGACGCCGTACGCCATAACACCGGTCAGCAGAAGCTTGAGCCAGAAGCGGTGCTTGGCTTCCTCTTCGCCGTAGTGCCGGGTCGCCCAGAAGAGCACGAGCGAGAAGAAGAACGTGAAGGCGGGCATGGTGGCTTCCGCCGCCGCCACGAGCGACGGGCGACCATTGGCAACCGCGAACTGGCTGCACGCGACGGCCGCCGAGTTCGTGAGCTCGATGAGGACGAGGAACTTCAGAGCCGGCCGGACCGTGGGCCAGTTGCGACGGAAGGTCTCGCGGCAAGGACGCATCAGGAGCGGCGCAGCGCCCACCAGCCCGATGAACACCGAGATCACGATGAAGCCTTGGTACGTCGGGCACGTCTTGAACAAGCGGTCTTGCAGCAGGAAGTACGCGACCTGCAGAAGCACCGCGGCCTGCATCAGAAAGAACGCCTTCCAGCGGTGGGTGGCGTTCTGATCGAGGATGGCGAAACCGACAGATGTCCCCGCAACCAGCGCGATGCCGATGTAAACGAGCGGCGGCAGCGTCTCGCCGAGAATCACGTAG
Source organism: Phycisphaerales bacterium (assembly GCA_019744815.1). Classification (GTDB taxonomy): domain Bacteria; phylum Planctomycetota; class Phycisphaerae; order Phycisphaerales; family UBA1924; genus JAFEBO01. The sequence continues at coordinate 273,349 of JAIEUA010000008.1, read as the reverse complement.
CTTGCAAGCGGCAGGAAAAACGACAGCGAGTTCCAGTACGCGGAAACGATGCCGCTCTCGCACGAATCAAGGGCGACAAAGTACATCCACTGTGTGGTCATGTACGCGAGGCCGCAGAGCAGGGCCAGGAACCACGCCTCTCCGGTCATCGGCTGCCATCCGCTGCCAACCAGCCCCAAGGCGAGCGCGGGCAAGAGCCCAAGCGTCATCAGGCCGCCCATGATGGTGCCCATGTAGGGGCGCTCGTACACCCGCGAGACGCAGTAGGCGTCGAGCACATGCACGATGGCCCAGAGCGCGGCGCTCGACAATGCAAGCACGAGCCAGGCGTGGTCGGCGAGCCACGTCATGATCGAGGCCCCGGCCCGAAGGAAAGGGGGCGTCCGAACGATCGGTAGTCCCACGTGATCTCTTCTCCGGCCTGAATATCGCGGATCGCCACGGTCGAGATCCCATCCGGAGCGTTCGCTGTGTTCGGCTGATCGGAATGGTTGGTGAACCGGGCATCATCGCCCGACAGCGTGTGCACCCCGGTCGCTGGGTCGAAATCACCGTCGCAGTAGAAGAGAACCTGTTCTCGCACGTGGGTCGGCAGCTCGAGCAGTTGGTCGCGGGTGAACGTGCGATCGAAGCCCGCGACAAACGTCCAGACCACGGTGCCTCGGGGAACGAACTCCGCCGCGAAGAGACCAAGGCCGTGCAGGTCGCTGGGGGCCACTCGAGCGCGGACCATCAGCATGGGGCCCCCTCATCGGATGCGTCGTCGGGGAGATGCCCGGCGCGGCGTGCACGCTCCTCGATGTGCCACGCGAGGTAGCCGCGATTAGCCCGGAGAAAGGCAGGGTCGTCCCACCCCTTGCCGTCGATCGTGCCCCGGCACGCCGGACTCCCGCAGCGACAAGGCCAGGGCTGGGGCGTTGTCTCCGTTGTGTCGTAGTCGAAGGTGAGTTCTTCGCCCGGTTGTATCGCTCGGCGCGTCACCACCACGATCTGTCCTTTGACTCCGAGGTTGGGCGAGCACGAGTGGTTAAACAGTTCCGTTGCGTCGACCCCACTCGGATCCCAGGTGAGATAGAAGCCGTCGCCGACGCAGATCGCGTGCGAACTGAACTTCTCATCGCGTGAGGCGAGCGCCTGCAGCTCATCCTCGGTGCGGACAACGCCGCCCCACACGGCGACGCAGGTGTGCGGCGGGAAAGCGTGCCGCGCGAAGACCCCGGACCCGGCCAGGGATGTGCGTATCTCGCATTCCGGCGACAACCACGAATGGAGGCGAGCCGTTGTCATTGTGACGTTCCGTCCACGGCCGACATCTCAGTCAACTCCAGCATGTCGTCCACTTGGGTCAAGAACGGGGACTCCGCACAGCGTGAATGCTCAGACCGATCTTCGAGGAGACACGACTGCCTCCGACATCGCGGCTCATGCCACATCGGCCGCGGTTCCTCACTTGAAAGCCTCGAGTGCCGAGAACGGCCCTGCTGATTCGGACCTGGCCGCCGTTGCCAGACAACTCCCGGCTGGGATCGTGGGATGAGTTTGGCGTGCGCAACCGACGTCACCCATTCGCGCTGCGGAAGCCCATCGCCCCGTACGGCTTGTGTGGCGCGTCCTCCCGCCCGCGCGGGGATTCGCGGCCGGACATCGCGCTGTACGCCATCCCCACTTTGTCCCGGCGCGGGTTGTTCTCCAAGTGGTCGTCTCCTTTCGCAAATAAATCTACCTGACGGCGCGCAGCCGCGGGCTGGTTTTCCGCCAATTGATGGAAGAAGAGCATTCCCCCAGCGCCCGGAAGGGACGCCGGTGGCGCACTTGCCGCTGCGGTCTCCTTGAGACTGCGGGCGCGCGACTGCCTAGCTCCTCGTGCTGCGATCGTCCCCTCAGTCATCGCCGAGCATGACGCGTTGAATCGATTCTGACTGCACAAGCCACGGGCGACGGATTGCACGCGTGAGTCGGCGGCACAGGTCTTCAAGCGAAGGCCGTCGTGGCACTAGGCAACCATCTCATCGCCCATGGCCTCGAGCGCGGAAGACAGGAGTTTCCGAGCCGATTCACGGCTGATTCCAAGAGCCTCGCCGATGTGGCTGAGACTCTGGGGGGCATGCCCGCTCAGGCCGAAGCGCATACGAATCGCCGCGGCTTCGCGGGCGTTGCTGTTCTGGAGCAGGGCGTGAGCACGATCCAACTGTTCGCGGCGCAGCATTCGCCCGTCGGGCGAGAGCTCGCGTGTGTCGGGTAGCGACTGCTCCCCCACCGACGAAGCTGAAGCTCTCGAGTTGGACAGGTGATGCGACAAAGCCCGTCGCACGGTGGTCGTGGTGGCCGAGGTGACGCTCATCATCGCAAGAATCTCTTGCGGGTTCATCGAGATTCCGGTGGCTGCCTCGTGCCGCGCGGACTCGCGCTGCAACCGAGCGGACACATCCTGGATCTGGTTCGGGACATGCACGATCTCGCGACTCGTTCGGATGCCGCGGCGGATGGCTTGCTTGATCCACCAGCTTCCGTACGTGCTGAACCTCGCGCCGTGCGCCGGGTCGAACCGATCCACGGCGCGGAGCAGGCCCAGATTGCCTTCCGCAACGAGGTCCGCCATATCCAGGCCGCGCCCAGTGAAGCTCTTTGCGATGCACACCACCAAGCGGAGGTTCGCACGCACCATGCGGTCCCGGCTGACAGCGCAGCGGTCATTCTGGATGTTCCAACCGAGCGTCCTCTCTTCCTCCGCGGTCAAGAGGGGCACCTCCCCGACACCCTCGAAGTACGGACACAACCGCGTATCGCGGGAACGGGCAGGCGTGACACTGGGCAGGGACGGGCACTCCGTTGGATTCGAGTTCGTGCCGTTGTTTGCGTGTTCGGGTGTCGTCATCCGGTCCATGGCGGGTGTCCTTGCTGCGGTGAGATCTGAGGCGCGGGGGTGCGATCCCTCACATTGGTGCGGACCGCCATCGCCAGCGGCGAGTGCGTTTGTGTCTGTGGCAACAGATCCAGCCGCGATCACTTGTTGCGTGCCGCGCTGTCTTCGATGTTGCCGCCGAGCTTCTCTACATCGTTGCCGAAACCCTCGGTGGTGCTGCACCCCCCGAGAGCGCTGAGAGACATCAGCAGCAGCGGGAGGGCTACAACGGCCACCACGCCGAGAACGTGGCGGGGCGACGCTACATCGGAATCGATCTCGCAGGCGCGAACAACCGACATCACTGAATTGAGGTTCATCACGAGTCTCTCCATTGGTCCTTGGGTGTCCCACACGCTTCCCACCGCGACGACGCGTCGCGATGTGCACAGAGACACCCTGACAACACTCATCCCTCGTCTCACCTCGACGAACAAGCGTCGGTACGAGAGCTCGGGCAAGAGCCGAATCGGAACGGCAGACTCTCGTCGGCCGTTCCGTGGGCGGGCACAAGGAGGGCAGGTGCCCGCGGGTCACAGGCCGTCGCCGTGAGCGAATCAGGCCCGGGTTGAGCCGTTGTGCACGCGGTTCCAGGCGTCGCGGGTGGCCGCACGCACCTGGGCCCAGTGCAGATTGGACCGGCCCTTGGCGTCCTGCCAGCCGCGAGCCAGATCGGTCTCGGCTTGCTCAAAGGTGGTGTGCTCGGGCCGACGCGTGCGGTAGCTCTCCCAGCCATACTGATACGCTGGCGCGTAATCCGCATAGCTGTTGGGGCTCTGGGCGTAGGGTTGGCTGCTGTGCCTGGTCCGCCAGTACTCGGTCTCGGTCGTCGGGTTGATGGCTTCGGCCGCCTCCTTACCGACGAGCCCACCGATCACAGCACCACCGACGGCGCCCGCGACCGCACCGATCGGCCCCGCGACCGCGCCGGCGACCGCGCCCGCGGCCGCTCCGACGCCGACGGCCCCCACTCCGACACCGATCGGATGGGCTCCCTTCGCACCGGAGATCGGATCGTTGTTTGCCGAGGTCGCGTTCGCGTCGTACGGCTTCTCGTTCTTGCTTTGCATGTTGTGTTCCTTTGAAGCGCGACGGGGTTCCGTTGCTGGGCCGATAGCAATAGGGAGCGGAAAGAGATCGATTCCGATGCGGGTTACTTGCGGGACCATGCCGGTTCGTTGTCGTCGCCAATGAGCGGCATCTGCACGTCCTTGTGCTTCATCGAACGGGCGATCCAGTGCGGCTTCGAGTTGATCTGAGTCCGCACGGCCTGGAACGTCACGGGGTCGCCGGCGGAGCACTGCATCTTCTGCTTCGCCAAGTACCACTCGGGACCGAGGATGACGGCCTCCTCGGTGCCATTCGCCAGCTTGACGGTGACAACCCGCGCAGGCTGCGTGCCGCGCTCCACGCTCGTCTCGGCCACCGAAACAACGGTTCCCGTGATGGTCCGGACCGAGCCGCGCTCGATGCCAGAAAGAACGGCGCCGTGGCGGCCCCAGCCGCCGGCGTTGTCATCCGTCCGGTTGTCGGCGCGGCTGTCGGGCGTCCCGTTAGAACGCACGCCCGGAGCATCGTTCAACGCGCCTGGTGCATCGCCGCCTCGGCGACGGTCGTAACGCGGCGCCTTGGTCTCATAGGCCTTGTACGCCCGCTCGAACTGATTGCCGGAGTTCATCGCGTCCGCGTTGGACGGCGTCTCCGAACTGGCCAGCACCATTTCCTTGGACGCGTCGAGCCGCACCGTGCCGTTGAGCGCGAAGCTGGCGACCGACCACGGCACGAGCCGCTTGGTATCACCGATACCAAGGAAGTTCTGGTTCGGATCGATGGAGAGGAAGGCGATCGTGCCGGACTGGCTTTCCACCACAAGATCTGCCACCTTGCCGCACTCGTTTCCGCGGCAGTCGACCTTGGCCCCATAGAGGGAGCTGGCCAGCACCGATCGCGAGTACGAGTTGCTGTACGTTTGTCCGTCGCTCTCGACCGTGCCCTTAGTCCAGGCGGCGCCGCCGTTGGTGTCGCGGAGCTTGAGCGACCGATCGCCGATGCGCGTCTCGACCGCCGCGAACAGCTGATCAGGATCACGCGGCAGCTCGAGTGCGTCGATGACGACCTTGTCTCCCCGCAGCGGTGCCGCGCCAGACGAGTTCACGAACCAGGATGGCCCGAGGGTGACGTTCTTGGTGGAGCCGTCCGCCGCCTCGACGGTGACCTGCGCCTGCTCGCCGAATGTGCTCGTCTGCACGCGGTCCACGCTCCGGATCTTGCCCTCGATGTGCATCTTCTTCGCCGCGGTCAACCCGCCGGCGTAGGGATCGCTCGGAGCCGCGGCGTCAGAGGCAAGGCGGCGGTGCAGCGCATCCTCGTTACCGGCAGATGTTTGCTTCAGCTCGGACCAGCTCTTCGGCGTGTACTCCGGCAGCGACTTGAGCTGCTCGGCCGTGGACGCGAGCACATACCGATCCTTGCCAGCCGGGTCCCAGCGGAAATCGGCGTACGGGACGAGAACCGCCCGCCCGCCCAGGCCGAAGGTCGTATCCGTCGTCAGGACGAGGTAGTCGATGCGTCCCGTGCCCCGGTCGATGATGAGATCGGTCACCGTTGCGATGGTGTCGCCGGTGTTGCTGACCACGCCGCGCTCGGCGATCCAACGGGAGGACCGAAAGTTCGTGCCGCCCGAATCGGCGGCCATGGACGGCGCGCCGATCTCTACGGCGGGTGCCCCCGCGTGGGTGATCGTTCCCGAGCACGCGATCAGGATCGCGACGGCAGAGATCTGAGATGTTGTTCGAAGAAGCATGAGAACTCGCTTTCTTGTGCGCGGGCCCCGTCCACTCGTGCGGCGGGCCAACGCTCTTCCAGCACCGCCTCGCGCACGAGGTCGGAATGGAACCAGGAGATGATGGCTCCCTCGAACGGCACAACAAGAGCGAAGCAATCCCCCATCGCGGAGCGCGACAGACGGGGACGATTGCTTGAAGGGTGCGCTGACGAAGGCTTCAGCGGCTCTAGGCCTGTGCGAGACCCTCGCGGATCGCGAACCGCATCAGGTCCGCTCGCGTCGAGATTCCGAGCTTGCGCAGGATGCGATCCTGGTGCCCGTCAATGGTCTTCACGCTGCGGCACAGCTCGGCGGCGATGCGATGGCGGCTCAGGCCCTTGCCGATCAGGCGAAGGATCTCCGCCTCGCGCGCGGAGAGCGACTGCAAAAGCGACGTCGGCGCGCCGACCAATCCGAGCGAGGAGTTCGACGGCGTCTGACCGGCGGACAAGGCCGCTCCATTGGGCTGCCGCACCTGGCATCGCTCCCGCACCTTGGGTCCGAGCAGGAACGTCTCCGAGCGCCGGTGCATGACCTGATAGACGCCGCTGACGATGTCCTCGGGCTCGTCCGACTTGGCGAAGTACGCGCACGCACCCGCGGCAAACGAGGCAGAGATGAAGCCGTCGCGGATGTGGGCGCTGAGCACGATGACCCGGACATCCGGACAGGCGCGGCGGAGGCGATCGGCGCTCTCAAACGCGTCGGGTCCCGGCATCTCGATATCGAGAAGCACCGCGTCCGCCTTCACCCGCTGCACCTCCTCCACCAGACCGGCCGCGGATGCGAGGCGACCCACGACCTCAATGCGGCCGTCGATCGCAAACTGCGCCTTCAGACCTTCGACCAGCACCGCGTGATCGTCGACGCAAAGCACGCGGATGGCGTGGGACACGGCTCCTTGGCCGGAGAGCGCCGACAGGCGAGCTGCGTCGCGAGACCTCGCCATGGCTTCGGATGTCGGAACCGTTCTGGCCGACGGCGCCGGCGGCGGAGCGGGCGCGGGAGTGGAGCCGACTGACTTGCCGTGTGGTTTCATGATCGTGGCTCCTTGGCGCCTTTGGCGCGATGGGGCTCTTTGGTCGTCGGCGGTTTGGAAGACAGGTTGCCCTTTGGCTGCTGGCTCAGGCCCGTCAGCACATGCCGAAGCGCCAGTGAGTCGTCCGGCGGGTCGATGATGACCGGCTCGAGCGTGTCCCATTTGGAACGCAGCCGCTTCGCGGGCGTGCCCAGCAGAACCGCGACACGGCTACGGTCCGCCCGACGCCACGGAACAGCACGACGCAACGCCTCCGTCGTCGGCTCGGTGATCCAGACGTCGCATCCGCCTGGTCCGTTGTCCTTGGTGATGTGCAGCTCTAGACCGGTGCTGATCACAACTTGAGTCGCAACCGCCGTGCTCGCCCCGCTCCGAAGGGACAACGCCGCGCAGTGTCGGCTCGGCTCGGTGGTTGCTTCGCGGCTCTCGTTTTCCGCCACGATTCCAAGCACCAACACAACAGTCGTGCCGTGGTTCGGCTTCGACTGAATCTCCAGATCGCCGCCGGCCCGCATCACGGCTTTCCTCGCGAGCGGAAGCCCCAATCCGGTGCCGATGCGTCGCGGCTTGGTTGTGAAGAAAAGGTCCATGGCCCGGTGCTGGATGGCCTGCGTCATCCCGCGTCCGTTATCTCGCACCGACACCCGCATCCACCGACCGTCCTCGGACTTCTTGGCCGTCAGCTTGATCCACGACCCGGTACGCCGAGCGGGCATCGCCTCACCGGCGTTCACGATCAAGTTGAGCATCGCCTGGGTCAGCCAGTGGGGTGCGATCGCCACCGGCGGCAGCCCCGGTGAGAAGGAAGCGTGCAGCTTCACGTGGGTCGGGATGGCCTTGCTGATCAGCGGACCGACGTGCCGCCACCAACGGGACAGATCCGTGACGCCGGACCTCACGACGCTGAGCCCCGAACCGTCTGGATCGAGGGCGAGATCGTGCAATCCGTCGCTGAGGTTCTGGAGGTAGGCCACGGAACGACGCACGGCCTTGAGGTGGGTCTGGGCCGCGGGTGGGATCCCGGCGTGCTCGAGCGCGTTGAGCCGTGCACGCACGGGCAGCAGCACGTTGTTCATGTCATGGCCCAGCCCGGCCGCGAGCGTGCCGAGGGCCGCGAGGCGATCGGCCAGCTGCAGCCGCAGGCTCGCGGTCGCCAGCGCGCGGGTCTGTTCGGTCACCAACTGCTGCAATCGGGTGCGGTCTTTGATCGACTCCGAACTGATGTCGATCTCGCTCGTCACCTCGCGGACGATACCGATGAAGTACGGGGCCACATGAGGCGGAAGATCCGCGCGGGACATCGAGAGCTCGATCTGGATGGCCTTCCCGTCCTTGCGAACGGCGTCGAAGCGTCGCGTCCGCTCCAGCACACGCGTGTCACCCGCGTTACGGTACCGATCGAGATAGCGATCAAGCGCCGACCGCCGCGGCTCGGGGATGAGCACCTTCACGTTGCGCCCGAACAACTCCGCCGGCGTCCAGCCGAAGACGTTCTCAACGGAGGCGCTGGCGGATTGGATGAACCCGCTGGCGTTCATCGTGATGATCGGGTCAAGCATGGGGGTCACCGGAGCCGCCTTCGCGGCACTCCTGGGAGCGAGTCGCTCCCGCCCAACGCGTGCCGTGCCCCGAGAACCTGGAGCCATGCGGCAGTCTATGGATCGCGACGAAGCAAGCCAGCGCGAGGAGCAAGTTCTTCGACAATCAGGGAATGTTCCGCAAACACCAGGCAACCTGAACCTAAACAAGTCCAGCGCTGCGTGCGCGCGCGAGACCCGATACCGAGCACGGAGAAAACGAGAGGCACCCAGCGCCTCTCGCTCACAAATCAAGTCATTCGTGCGGCATTTGAAGGGCCTTAGGCCAGACGACGGCGACGAGCGGCCAATCCGATCATCGAGATCCCGCCCACAAACAAGACGCCAGGACTAGGCACAAGTACGGTTGCGGAGAATCCGAAATCATCGGTGCTGCTGAAGCTGAGCAATGCGGCGGGGACGACCACCTCGGCCCACTTGGCGCCGTCCCAGGTCACGAACTGGAAGGGCGACGAGGCGTTGAGGCCGAGCGCCAGGTTCGCGATCATGTTGAAGCGGAACGTGGTGGTGTTGCCGGAGGCCAGATTAGCCCACGCGAACCCGTCGCCGCCGCCGTTGCTGTTCCAGGCGAAGTTGCCGGAAGCGATGCGGGCGTTGGGGCCGTTCGCGCTGATGACCACATTGCCCGCGGTGTCCTTGATGAACGCCTGATTGACGCCGTCGGCGACCGAGTCCATGTGCACGTTGCCGCCGGCGGTGGTGCCCGCGATGAGCTCCTGATCGATGAGCGTCATGAAGGCGAGGCCGGCGCTGGTCTCGGCGGCGACGAACGTGATCTTGCCGTTGGTATTGACACCGCTGGCATTGATCGACGCGTGCACCGCGGCGAGCGAGGATCCGAGCCACTGGTTCGGGCCGTTGCCGAACGCCATGGTTGAGAGCGGACCGGAGTTCAGGACGAGCCCGCCGCCGATGGCGGAGATGCCGATCTGGGAAGCGCCGCACGAAGCCGCGAGACCGGCGGCGGTCATGGTAGCGGTGAGAATCTTGGAGAACATGGGAGAACCTTTCAGTGCACTGCGAAGCCGACCGAGACGCTCGCCCACCCACGGGTGGATTCCTCAGCGCCGGTGCATGTCCGCACGAGGAGGACAGTGACGCGAGCTAACGGCTTTGCTCCGTATTGATCGACGAATGCGGTCAGTGGCAGCGATCAGGGACGCGTGCTTGGCTTCGTGCCACATGAACGGTGATGCCAGGCGCTCTGCGCGACGGTGTCGCGCACGTGGCCAGATCAAGCACACTTCCCCATAGCAAATACACACGGCGGCACCGACAATGACTCGACACAGCAATCACGTGATACCAACATCACTTGCGATCCACAGTCCCGTGACCTCAGAAAAGGAACATCATGCTGGGAACAATCCTGATCATCGTCTTGATCCTCATGCTGATCGGTGCCTTGCCGCTCTATCCACACAGCCGTAAATGGGGATATGCCCCCGGCGGTGTGCTCGGCGTGATTCTCTTGGTCCTGGTCATAGCGATGCTGCTCGGGTACCTGCGGTAGGCCGAGTCGCGGCTGGATCGCCGCGCGGTCCCGAGAGGGGGATGCACATGCGTGCAGCCACGAAGCCTCTCGCGTTGCGAAAGCGGCAAGGAGCCTCACGATGCCTGGCCATACCGATGACCCAATTGAACAAGAGCACAGGAATGCCACATCATCGGCATCGGACGTCGCGTTTCGAGGCACACACGAGGCGGCTGCCGAGATCTCGACCACGGGTGCTCTTGGAGCGGTGAACGAGCATCAGGATGAGCTGATGGCCGCCCAATCGGTCGACGGCCGATCACCGACGCATCGGCAGCGATCCGTGGGGTGGCAGCTCTTGGCGCTGGGATTCGGCCTCGTCGTTGGCCTGATCATCATCATCGCGATGCTCTATGGAATTCCGGGTGCCACCGCCGTCCGCTACGCCGTGGTGCTACTGGCGCTCCTCTCGATCGGAGGCATGCCCATCTGGGTCCTCGTCAACTGGCGGGGCACCGAAGAACGCGACGCCCGCCGCCAGGCGGTGGATGAACAGGGCGGGCGGCACACACCGAATCAGGCTGCCGATGCAGCAGCCGCGCGTCGCATCTCAACAGAAGGGAACACATGAACACCCAGCGCATCTTGGGATTGATCGTGATCGTCGTCGGCATCGGTCTGCTGATTGTCGGTCTCCGGGCCTCGGACTCAGTCGCCTCGCAGTTCTCGAACTTCTTTCGGGGCACGCCCACAGACCGCGCCGTGTGGTTCACGCTCGGCGGCATCGTCACGATCATCGCCGGCATCGGGGCGTGTGTCGTGCCGGATCGGTACTTCGGCCGCTCGTAGCCCCGCGGCGTGCTCGCGCTCCATCGTGTTCTTCACGGAAGAAAGGACAGTCATGGAAGATCGCACCGATCCCCGTATGAACGATGCCGCACGGGTCGCGGCCGAGGCACTCGGCGTCGACCCGAGGCGCTCGGGCACGGCCCGTCTGGCCCAAGACCTGAGCCACGCCGCCCTTCGCCAACACACGGCCAAGCCCCGCTACATCATGGTGACCGACGTCGTCGTTCCAAAGCCCACGCCGAAGACATCAAGATGATCGCCGAGCGATGGCGGCACCAGAGCCCTCATCCCTTCCCATCACGTGGGGTCTTGCAGTTGCGAAGGTAGTCGAGCAGCTGAGTCACAGAGGCCGTGGCTAGCCCGATGCAAGTATCCGCCCCGCCGTAGTAGACGCGGATCGTGCCGCTCGGCCGATCGAGAATCCATCCGCACGGGAACACCACGCCGCCGACATCGCCGTGCCGCTCGTAAGGCGTGTCCGCCGCAAACACCCAGTCATCGGACCGGCGCAGCACCTTCCGCGGGTCGTCGAGATCCAGCAGTGCGAGGCCGAGGCGGTACAGGCATCCGCCCGCGGTCTGTCGCACGCCGTGATAGAGGATCAGCCAGCCCTCCTCGGTCTCCATCGGCGGCGGGCTCAGCCCGATCTTGTTGGCGTCCCACCACGCGCCGCGTCTGGCGTGCAGCAGGATCTGGTGATCGCCCCAATGGACCAGATCCGTCGAGAACGAGATCCAGATGTGCGCACCGGAACTGCCAGCGGACACCGGTCGGTGGATCAGTGCGTAGCGGCCGCCGAACCGTCGCGGGAACAGCGCCGCGTCCTTGTCCTCCGGCGGCATCACCGGACCGAGTCGTTCAAACGTGACGAAATCCTTGGTTCGAGCGAGCGACACCAAAGGCCCGCTGGGCGAGAACGCCGTGTAGGCGATGATCCACTCCTGGCGATCCTCAACCCCGGTGAGCCGCGGGTCCTCGATTCCCCGCTTCTTCGCTGTGCTCGTGAGGATCCGGTAGAAAGCTCGGCGAGGGGTCGACACGCCAATCCGAGACACCATCGCGGCTGCGGGCAACCGTCAAGTGCGAGTGCCCACGCCGATCCTCGACTCGAACAAGCAAGAGCGTCTCGCCGTTGAACTCGCACGCGCCGGCGTTGAAGACCGTATGTGCCGGGTACGGCCACCGGGCAGCGGTCAGGATCGGGTTCGCGGGTGAACGCTGGAACAAGGCCGGGTAACCGTTAGCCACGCGTGGGCTCCTCTGTTGCTGGCCCAGGACCCGCGGCCGGCAGACTTGCTTCCTCGAACGCGGGGACGCAGGCAGTGTCATCCTCAAGAGGCACCATGCCGTACTGACGCCTGACCATCTCGCCCTCGGCCAGGATGACCGAGGTCCAAAGGAACGCGAGCGTCGACTCCGCACCCTGATTGCGATTCACCCGTCCCGGCATGAGCGCGTCGTAGCACGCACCATCGCGCTCGACGCCGAGGTTGAGCCCTTCGCTGTTGCCGCCACCGAACCAGGCGTGGGCTCTGCGAAGCGCCGAGAGGTATGAGTCCTTGCAAGAAAGTTGAAACCCCGCGAGAGCCGCGTCGGCCATGGTGACCGCCTCCACGGGTTGCTGGTCGTATCGAGCCTTGGTCTCGCCGTGCGAGTACCAGCCGTTGCTGCCGACCGGCTCGAACAGTCCCGCGTTGGTGGTGTGAGCTTCGAGGAATGCGAAAGACGCCGCAGCGATCGCCCCAAAGCCCCGATCGGGCCACGATCGCTCCGCCACGAACAGCGCGTGCGGCAACACGGCATTGGCGTACGTCATCCGCGACTCAAACCACTCCCAACCCGGTCGCCGCGATCGCTCGAAGCACTCAACCAGGTGACGCGCCGCGCCCCGCGCGATCGCCTCCATCCGCGGCACCAGGTCGTGCTCGATCCCGCGAAGTCGGCCAAAGGCGATGACGACATACGCCTGCGCCCGCAAGCTTCGCAGCTCTGCCAGGGTCGGGAGCGCCCGCTGCATGAGTTCGACGGCGAGGTGTCGCAGGTCCGACGACAAGCCGCTCGCCACCACATCGGCGAGCGCTCGCACGGCTTGACCCTGGCAATCGCCGCTGGAATCGGTATCGAGCCACTGTCGCTGATAGCTCATCAGGTTGTAAAAGCCGCCCCCGGGCCGCTTGGCGAACTCGAGCAGGCTGAGGTAGTTCACAACGCGCTCGAGCATTCGAGGGCTCGGCTCGTAGGACCACAGACGCACGCACAGCAGAAGCGCCCGGGCGTTGTCGTCGATGGTGTACCCGCTCTCGCGCCGCGGAACGGAGTAGATGGCGTGCTGAACGAGTCCCGTGCAATCGGTCATGCGATCGAGGTGCCGCATCGAGATGCCGCCGGGGAGCGTCATGAGCTTCCTCTTTGTGGGTGATCCGCGGCGTCCAGCCGTGGATGGCTCGCCGAGCGGGAGGACCCAGCCATCCCGGGGATGCCCAGGATCTCATTGAAGAATCGAAGGTAGTCGACGCCGACGATGCGCCACCGCATCGGGATCGCATAGGCGTACGCAACCCGGCGCGTGCGACGCTCGAGCGGCCCATTCTCAAGATATCGCAGCGTGGCTTCTGCCATGGCCTCGCTGTCACCGAACGGGACAAGCTGCCCGCGCCCGTCGGCAAGCACCTCGCGTGCATAGACGTAGGGCGTGCTCACAATCGGACGACCAGCCGCCATCGCATACGCCAGCGTACCGCTGGCGATCTGATCCTCACCGGTGTACGGCGTGACGTAGACGTCGCAGGCTCCGAGATAGGTCATCAACTCCGGGAACTCAACAAACCGGTTCACAAACCGCACCGCGGAACTCAGGCCGAGCGACTCGACCTTTGCTGTCAAGGTCTCGCGGTACGACTCACCCTCGTGCTCTCTCACCTTGGGGTGCGTCGCTCCGACGATGAGGTAGATGGCCTCCGGTCAGCGCCTCAGCACCGACGGCATGGCGTCGATCATCGCTTCGAGCCCCTTGCCGCGCCCGATGAGCCCAAACGTGAGAAGCACGCGACGATCCTCAAGGTCCAATCGCTTCTTGCACGCCGCGTCGTACTGGCGATGAATGATCGGCACACCGTGCGGGATCACGCGGATCGGCGTCGAGAACGAGCCATAAGCCTTCCTGAGAATCGCCGCCGCCGCGTTGGTCATGACAACGACACCCTTGCTTCGCCGCACCACCTCGTCGATGATGTCACGCGCCGCGGGGGGCGGATTCGACATCAGCGTGTGCAAGGTCGTGATGATCGGCTTTCGGCACTGCGTGACAAAGTCGAGCACGCCCCGACCCCACGCACCGGGGTACAGGCCGAACTCGTGCTGCAGGCTGACGACGTCGTACGGGCCGGAGTTCGCGGCCGCTGCCGCTGTTCCGTAGGAGCCTGCCTCGTCGTTTCGAATGACACGGGTGACGCGACGGTCTTCGTACCGTTGGCGAGGCCCGCGTTCGATCGCGAACACCGAGGCGGGCGGGGCGGCACTTGCAAGGTCCAAGGCATCGGCCGAATCCTGCGTGAACGTCGCGAGCCCGCAGGCTTCCGGTGGAAAAGTCGACACGAAAAGCGTCCGCACGGAGGGCGCCCGCTGCCGGCTCAGGGCGCCGCAGGTGTGCAGGTGCCACGAAGCCGAGCGGAACGGGATGGGCGGGCTCTGCATACGGCACTCCTCGCGTCCACCGACGCCACTCGCCCGCGGCGCGAGAACGCCCCGGGCGCATCCATCTCGGCGTCCATGCCGCACAATCCGGTCATCGCTGAATCAGCCAGCACCAGCGCTGGTCGCGTCGCGTTCAAGGCACATCGGCACGGAACGACCGCCTCATCCTTCCGTTCGAGTCTCCGAATCGAGACGAAGCTCCTTGCCAGGCAGTCTATCTCGATGCTCCCCCGAATCGCCTCCACGCGCAAGTGAATGAGCAGAACGAGTAGATGTCCTCGCTCGGGCATTTCAGCCGCAGCAGACATTCCGGCGTGTGCGCCGCTCGGACCGTGTCTTGAATCTCTCGCGTTCGTCCGGACAGACATCAACTGACAGCGCCATCAGACATCGGCACGGCGGATGATGGCGGAGGATCAAGAGAATACGAGCCAGCGGATGGTGCCTCGAATCTTGCTGGCCGCAGCTCGCGTACCACCGTCCATGAGAGATGCACGCGTTCCGCGATTTGCAACTATGCCGACCGGCGCGGGTAGCCATCCGGAGACAGAGCCCTCAAGCCGCAATGGCGGTGATTTCGTTCGCCAGACAGGCATCAACTCTGGAGCGTCCATTCCTCTCAGAGTTCTCTGCCCACATCTCGGACACGTGCTTACGGACTCTCAACTCCCTCCATGATCCCAATCGTTCGGTCACCAACGGCCCGCTCCCTGGGCAGTCCCGCTCGCGTCCGTCAAGAGATTCCCGTCTCTCGCCACCGTACCGCTCAACACGCCACGACGGAAGGCATCGCGATGTCCATCTCGTCGCTTCTCCGTTCTCTCTCGCTCTCCGCGTCGTTGCGAGCTTGTCCCGATTGGTGGCCCAGCCCCCATTCACCGATTTCCCGTCTTGCGCTGAGAGCCACCCGACGCCCGTGGCATCTCCGCGGATGCGTCGGTCATCGCAGGGGACGGCACGTTGAATGGCGAGAGCCGCAGCTTCGTCATCTCCAGCATTCCCGGTGCTGGCGCGGGAAGAACGAGGGGGCTAAGCGGGCTTCTGGCGCTCCGACGCCGTCGGCGAGACCCAACCACGTCAGAAACTGCGCCGGCCTGATGGGCCACGGAAGTTTCACCTCCCTCAAGTTGGCCCGCAGCCATCCGCACCGCCAGCCCCGACGGAGCTCGGATGAGACCCGATGCACATTGATCGCGAGAAGCTGCTCTCCGTGGCACGGCTCAACGTCAGAACAGAACACTGATCCCCACCCCGACATAAACGTTGTCGGCGGTGCGGTTGAGGCCGAAGCCCATCCGTGCATCAAGCTGAGTGCGGGTATTGATCAGGTACGTCCCGCCAACGTCGATCGAGTGAGCTGCGTCGGTGCCTTTGGCCGCGGGCCCGAGCAAGTAGTACTCCGCGAAGACCCCAATCGTGTCGTTGATCGCGTAGGTGCCGCACGCCGACGCGGCGCCCTGCACGAAACGATCACCATCCGTGGTCGGGTACGCGAGGTTCACGTTGCCGTAAACCCCGAAGCCCTTCCAACGATCGCCCCAGAGCTTCTCAAGGTCATACGCCCAGATGAGCTTGATGGTCGGCTCGGCACGCCCGCTGCTGATGCCCCGACGCCCGGCACCGACCGTGGTGATCCCTTCGACCGCCAGCCGAGGCAGCAAGCCATCCTGGTCGATGAGCTTCAGCTTGAAGCCCACGGCGACATCGCTGAATCCCTCGGTGGACGCAAACCCCGCACCGGTCCCGTCATCGGTGCGCGACCAGACGTGACCAGATGTTGTGGCCCGCAGCTCCAGCCGGTCATCGAGCAGTCCGACGCGTGCGAGCAGTTCCGGGCCGTTGTGCCGATGCGTCTCGACACCGTCGCGGTCGCGCAAGGTGAACGTATAGCCGGTTTCCAGCTGGAAGTGGCCCACGGGCGCGATGCCCGCGGTATCGCTGAAAGAAGGT
Source organism: Phycisphaerales bacterium (assembly GCA_019744815.1). Lineage (GTDB taxonomy): Bacteria > Planctomycetota > Phycisphaerae > Phycisphaerales > UBA1924 > JAFEBO01. The sequence goes on along the minus strand of JAIEUA010000008.1, from coordinate 257,020 downwards.
CGGTCCGTGGCGATGATCAAGGGCGGCGCGGGCACCGGTTCGCTCGTTGCCGCAGGGGGCTGGAGTCTGGTCACCGCATCGGCATTCAACTGCAGACGGCCTTCGATGGGACTCGCGGCCGCGCTTGTCGCGGACGGACGAGGTTGAAGTGTCTGCTGCAGACCGCTCGTCTGAGCAAGTGCGGCCTGGGGTACCACTCCGCACGCCAGCGCCGCGGCTAGCGGTGCTCGACGGACGCTGACGCCGGCATCCGACGCGGCCAGCCTTGACCCGGTGGCCTCCCAGCGGCACCGCGTCCGCGAGTGCTCACGTCGGCTCGTCCGCCAGTCCATCATGAACAGACGGACCAGATTCAACTCGGCCAGCACTCCCACGCTGACCAGCACGCTCAACGCAACCGCACCGATGGTGTCGTTCACGGGGTGACTCCTGGCACGCGCGGCGAGATGCACGCGTGTGAGCAGACTGTCGACCCGCATCGGTCCCTTGTCGATCAACGCGGCATCAAGAGCAGTGCCCCAGGTGCCAACGCACCATAAACACCAGCAAGCTCGCTACGCCCAACACCGCGTCTTTATGTCGCCTTGATGCGCCGGCCTCACCCCCTTATGCCGCATTGAGCGACTCGCCGCACCCACGTGGCGATACTGAGTGCGACTGGAGCTACCCCATGACCGACATCAGCGCCCTCGGCATCTTCTTCGCTTGCCTGATCAGCACGCTCGGGTTGGTGCGAGCCTGCGATGCGCTTCGGCCTCGCGATGGCACGCGGACCCCTTCGGTGCCCAACGCCGCATCGAAGGAGCCACGCCCATGACATGGATCTACACCGTCGCTGCCGTCGTGGCCGCCGCACTGCTGCTCTACCTGCTGGTCGCGTTGCTCAAGCCGGAGTGGTTTCAGTGATCCCTCACACACTTACCCCCCCCACCCTCGCCACAATCACGGGCCACGGTGCTCTGCAGATCGTGCTCTATGTGGTTGTTCTGCTCGCGATGGTCAAACCGCTGGGCTGGTTCATGGCCCGCGTGTTCGAAGGCGTGCCGGGATCGGCCCCGCTTGGGCTCGGCGTCGCTCTTGGTTGGCTCGAGCGGCTGACCTACCGCCTCTGCGGCGTTCGCGTCTCCCCGATCGGCTCCACGCCGGCGTACGCCGAAATGGGATGGAAGCCGTATGCGGTTGGCATCCTCCTCTTCAACGCGCTGGGCTTCATCGCCGTCTACGGCCTCCAGCGACTGCAGCACGCCCTCCCCGCCAATCCCGTCGGCCTCGGGCCTGTCGAGGGTTGGTCGGCGTTCAACACCTCAGTCTCGTTCGTCTCCAACACCAACTGGCAGGGCTACGGCGGCGAGGTCACGATGTCCTACCTCACGCAGATGCTCGGCCTCGGCGTGCAGAACTTCCTGAGCGCCGCCACGGGCATCGCGGTGCTCGTGGCGTTGATTCGCGGTCTGTCGCGCAGGAGCGCGGCGACCATCGGCAACTGCTGGGTCGACCTCACCCGAGTGACGCTGTATGTGCTGCTGCCGTTGTCGAGCCTTCTCGCGGTCGCGCTCGTTTCGCAGGGCGTGGTGCAGACCTTCGCCAAGCCGCAAGAGGTCGCGCTGACGGTGCCGCTGTCGTACAGCGAGCCCGCTACGAACGACGATGGAGGCGCGCTCAAGAGCGCGGACGGCAGGGACCAGACCAAGACAGTCGCGGTCGCGACTCAGACCGTTCCCCTCGGCCCGGCCGCTTCGCAGATCGCGATCAAGCAACTCGGCACGAACGGCGGCGGCTTCTTCAACGCCAACTCAGCCCATCCCCTCGAGAACCCGACGCCGCTGTCGAACTTCTTGCAAGTGCTCGCGATCCTGCTGATCCCGGCGGCGCTCTGCTGGACGTTTGGCGAGATGGTCCGCGATCGTCGACAGGGCTGGGCCGTGCTCGCCGCGATGCTGGTCATCTTCATTCCCCTCCTGACGGCCACGTACTGGTTCGAGGCGCAAGGCAATCCGAGGGTCGCGGCCGCCGCGCCCATCGTGGATCAATCTCCTTCCCCACTGGCCCCAGGCGGCAACATGGAAGGCAAAGAAGCCCGCTTCGGCATCGCCGGGTCCGCGACGTGGGCCGCCGCGACCACCGCCGCCAGCAACGGCAGCGTCAACTCCATGCACGACTCTTTCACGCCCTTGGGCGGATTGGTGCCCATGTGGCTCATGCAGCTCGGCGAGGTTGTCTTCGGCGGCGTGGGTTCGGGCCTGTACGGCATGCTGATGTTCGTCATCGTCGCCGTCTTCGTCGCCGGACTGATGGTGGGCCGGACGCCCGAGTACCTCGGCAAGAAGATCGATCCCTTCGAGATGAAGATGGCGGCGATCGCGGTGCTCGTGCCGTGCGCCCTGACGCTCCTCGGCACCGCGGTCGCGGTGCTCCTGCCGCAAGGAACGAGCAGCACCTCCAACCCCGGCCCGCACGGGTTCAGCCAGATCCTCTACGCGTTCAGCAGCGCCGGCAACAACAACGGCTCGGCGTTCGCAGGCCTCTCCGCCAACACGCCGTTCTACAACCTTTTGCTGGGTCTGGCGATGTGGTTCAGCCGCTTCTGGATCATCGTTCCGGTGCTCGCCGTCGCGGGCTCGTTGGCGACGAAGAAGGTGACGCCCACCACCAACGGCACGCTGCCCACGCACACGCCGGTGTTCGTCCTCATGCTGGTGGCGGTCGTGATCATCGTCGGCGCACTCACCTTCGTCCCCGCGCTCGCGCTGGGCCCGATTGTCGAACAACTCCAGTTGGCTGGCAACTAGCAGAGGCCCCTCGAACACGACTCGCATTCTCCGACGCAGTTACACCATGTCACGCTCCAACGCCCACTCCATCTTCGATCCGACCATCGTCACGCCGGCGCTCGCGTCGGCCTTTGCCAAGCTCGACCCCCGCGTGCAAGTCTGCAACCCGGTCATGTTTGTCGTCTGGGTCGTCAGCGTCCTCGCGACGCTGCTCGCGATCGCGGGATACGCGGGCCACGGCGAGGCCGGCGGATACACGCCAACCCTGGTGCTCATCATCGCCCTGTGGCTGTGGTTCACGGTGCTCTTCGCCAACTTCGCCGAAGCGATGGCCGAGGGACGCGGCAAAGCCCAAGCGGCGTCGCTGCGGCGGTCCAAACGCGACGTGCAGGCAAAGAAGGTCGAGAACCACGGACACGACCTTCGGACGTCCGGTGGACAGCACAAGGCCACCGACATCGCATCGCTCCAAACCACGGTGGTCTCCGGTGCCACGCTGCGCAAAGGCGATGTCGTTCTGGTGCAGGCCGGCGACCTGATCCCCGGCGACGGTGAAGTCATCGAGGGCATCGCGTCGGTCAACGAGTCGGCCGTCACAGGCGAGTCCGCGCCCGTCATCCGCGAGGCAGGCGGCGATCGCTCCAGCGTCACCGGCGGCACGCAAGTACTCAGCGACTGGATCATCGTCCGCATCGCCTCCGACCCCGGCGACAGCTTCCTGGACCGCATGATCGCGATGGTGGAAGGAGCCAAGCGACAGAAGACTCCCAACGAGATCGCGCTGGACATCCTGCTCGCCACGCTCACCATCATCTTTCTGCTGGCGTGCGTGACGCTGTTGCCGTACTCGATCTACGCAGCGGCGCAGGCCACTGCTGCCGATCCAGACAGCACGGCGGCGCCGCTGACCGTCACGGTGCTCGTCGCGCTCTTGGTCTGTCTCATCCCCACCACCATCGGCGGCTTGCTCTCGGCCATCCGCATCGCGGGCATGGATCGCCTGGTGCAAGCCAACGTCATCGCCACCAGCGGCCGCGCCGTCGAGGCCGCGGGAGACGTCGACGTACTGCTGCTGGACAAGACCGGCACCATCACCTTCGGCAACCGCATGGCCTCCGCGTTCTATCCCGTCGATGGCGTCAAGCCCGAAGAGCTCGCGGACGCGGCCCAGCTTTCCTCGCTCGCCGACGAGACGCCCGAGGGCCGCTCGATCGTCGTGCTCGCCAAGCAGAAGTACAACATCCGAGAACGCGACATGCACGCGCTCGGGTTGGATGGCACCCCGGCGACATTCGTTCCGTTCACTGCGAACACCCGCATGAGCGGCGTCGATCTGCCAGCCTCGACGACACACCCCCGCGGGTGGCAGATCCGCAAGGGCTCGGCCGACGCGATCGACGCCTATGTCAGCCGCATGGGCGGGAGACCCAGCGACCAAGCCCGCGCCATCGTCAACGACGTAGCCAAGAGAGGCAGCACGCCCCTGGTTGTCGCCGATGGCAAGGGCCGCACGCTCGGCGTCATCGAGCTCAAGGACATCGTCAAGGGCGGCATGGCCGAACGCTTTGCGGAACTCCGCCGTATGGGCATCAAGACCGTGATGATCACCGGCGACAATCCGGTCACCGCGGCGGCGATCGCCGCGGAGGCGGGTGTTGACGACTTCCTCGCTCAGGCCACCCCCGAGGCCAAGCTGAAGCTCATTCGCGAGTACCAGCAGGGCGGTCGCCTCGTCGCCATGACCGGCGACGGCACCAACGACGCCCCCGCGCTGGCGCAGGCCGACGTCGCCGTCGCCATGAACTCAGGCACGCAGGCCGCCAAGGAAGCCGGCAACATGGTGGACCTGGACTCCAACCCGACCAAGCTCATCGAGATCGTGCAGATCGGCAAGCAGCTCCTGATGACCCGCGGCTCGCTCACCACGTTCAGCATCGCCAACGACGTCGCCAAGTACTTCGCCATCATCCCCGCCGCGTTCGCGAGCACCTACCCCGCGCTCGACGCGCTCAACATCATGCGCCTCAATCCCGCCACGGCGATCCTCTCCAGCGTCATCTTCAACGCCCTGGTCATCGTCGTCCTCATCCCCCTCGCACTCCGCGGCGTCACCTACCGCCCCGTCGAGGCGAGCAAGCTGCTGCTGCACAACCTGCTGGTGTACGGCGTCGGCGGGCTGATCGTGCCCTTCGTCGGCATCAAGCTCATCGACGTGCTCGTCGGCGCCCTTCCAATCTGGAGCTGATCCATGCTCACCCATCTCCGCCCAGCGTTCGTTCTGTTTGCGATCCTGTCGCTCCTGACCGGCGTGATCTACCCGCTCGCCATCACCGGGATCGCGCAGATCGCGTTTCCACACGAGGCCAACGGTTCCATCATCACGAGCGCCGACGGCAAGCCGATCGGCTCCTCCCTCATCGGGCAGGAGTTCGCCGCGGTCGCCAGCGGCGATCCGAACGACGCCGCCCGGTGGTTCTGGGGTCGTCCCAGCGCCACCGGCCCCGTGCCCTACTCCGCGCTCAATCTCGACAAGGGCACCGGTTCGAGCGGCAGCAACCTGGCCCCGACCAACCCCGCGCTCATCGACAACGTCAAGGCACGCGTCGACGCGCTCGCGTCAGCGGACGCCGCAGTCGGGTACGCGCGAACCGCCGGCCGGACCATCCCCATAGACCTCGTCACCTCCTCGGCGAGCGGGCTGGACCCGCACATCTCGCCCGCGGCCGCTGCGTACCAAGTGCCCCGCGTCGCCAAGGCAAGGGGCTTGAGCGAGGATGCGGTGCGGGCGTTGGTGACCAAACACACAAGAGGCCGCACGGCGGGAGTGCTGGGTGAGCCGGTGGTCCACGTGCTAGAGCTGAACCTCGACCTCGCCCGGCAGACGCGCTAGAACCGCGAGCCGACTCGTACGATGACCTCATGCCCGACGCACGCCCCGATCCCGCCGAGCTGCTCGCCCGTATCCAGCGGGACGACGCCCGCGTGGGCGGAGAGAGCGGCGGAAGCGGATCGGCTCGGGGCAAGCTCAAGATCTTCTTCGGAATGGCCCCCGGCGTCGGCAAGACCTACGCCATGCTCGCGGCGGCGCAGCGGATGGCCGCGCAGGGTGTGGACGTGGTCGCCGGTGTCGTCGAGACGCACGGTCGCGTCGAGACCGAGCAGATGCTGCTGGGTCTGGACATCCTGCCCCGCCGAAAAGTCGAGTACTCCGGGACGACGCTCCACGAGTTCGACGCGGAGGCCGCGATCCTCCGACGCCCCGACATCCTGCTCGTCGACGAGTTCGCCCACACCAACGCGCCCGGCTCGACCCGCGAGAAACGCTGGCAGGATGTGCAGGCGTGTCTGAAAGCGGGTGTCAACGTCTACACAACGCTGAACGTGCAGCACCTCGAGTCGATCAACGATGTCGTGACGCAGATCACCGGCGTGGTCGTGCGCGAGACTGTGCCCGACTCGGCGTTCGACGAGGCCGACGAGATCGAGCTGGTCGACCTGCCCACCGGCGCGCTCCACGAGCGGCTGCGAGCCGGCAAGGTCTATCTGGGCGACAACGCGGCGCGGGCGGTCGATCCCAGCGACGGCTTCTTCCGCAAGGGCAACCTCACCGCCCTGCGCGAACTCGCCCTCCGCCGCACGGCCGCATGGGTCGACGGAGAGATGCGCCGCTACAAGCAGGATCGCGGCATCCGCGGCGTGTGGGCCGCAGGCGAGCGGATCTTGGTCGCCGTCAGCCCCAGCCCGCTGTCGGGCAAGCTCATCCGCGCCGCGAAACGCATGGCCGCCGGGCTGCACGCCGAGCTGATCGCGGTGCACGTCGAGACCCCGCGAACCGCGAACCTCTCTCCCGCCGATCGCGAGAGGCTCACCCAGAACATGCGGCTCGCCGAGAGCCTGGGAGCGACCACCAGCACGCTCGTCGGCGAGAACGCCGCACGCACATTGATCGGCTTTGCGCGGGCGCGCAACGTCGGGAAGATCGTTGTCGGAAAGACCGAACGGCCTCGATGGAGAGAGATCTTCACCGGGTCCTTTATCGACAGCGTCATCCGCGAGAGCGGCGACATCGATGTCTACGTGGTCCGCGGCGATGATGCCCTTCCGGCGGCCCCGGGCCGATCTTCCGAGCTTCGCAACGAGTCCGACACTGAACGCGTGTTCACAACGCTGGGTGTGTATGCGACCGCGTTGTTCCTGGTCGGGGCTGTCACCGGGATCGGAGTGACGATCTTCGCGGGTCTTGATCTGGCGAACATCGCAATGGTGTATCTCGCGGCGGTGGTCGTCTCCGCCATCTGGCTCGGGCGCGGGCCGGCGATGCTCGCGGCCGCCGCGGGCGTGGCCGCCTTCGACTTCTGCTTCGTCTCGCCCCGCTGGAGCTTCGCGGTCTCCGACGTGCAGTACCTTCTGACCTTTGCGGTGATGCTCGCGGTCGGACTCGTGGTCGGCACGTTGGCCGCACGAACGCGGACGCAGGCTCGGGTCGCCTGGGACCGCGAGCGGCGGACGGCGGCGTTGTACGCGCTCTCGCGGGAACTGGCGCTGGCGCAGAACGGCAGCGACGTCGCGACCGTGGCGGCTCGTCACGCACACGACCTTCTCGGCGCCGACGTGATTGTGGCGGTTCCCGTGCAAGGCCGGCCTCTCCAGGCGCTCGATGTCCTTGCCTTCGGCGGGTCGCCGGATTGGTTCGACGATCCCGCCGGACGAGAACGAGGGGTTGCCAAGTGGGCGCTCGACCACGCCAAGCCCGCGGGCCTCGGCACGCAAACACTCCCCGCCTCCGCGGGTCGGTACATGCCCCTCGTCGGAACCAGCGGCAAGCTCGCCGTTCTCGGGCTGCGCCCAGTGGATCGAGGAGAGGGCAGCGGCGGCGCGGGCGGCTTCGATGCCTCGGCCGTGCAATTGATCGACGCGCTCGCGAATCAGATCGCGTCGGCGCTGGAGCGCGTGTCGCTGAGCGAATCGCAGCAGGCCGCGAAACTCGAAGCCGAGCGCGAGCGTCTGCGCAGCGCCCTGCTCAGCTCGGTCTCTCACGACCTGCGCACCCCCCTGGCCAGCATCACAGGGGCCGCGAGCACGCTGCAGCAATCGATGGGCCTTGTCGACTCCAATGACCCGGGCCCCTCTTCCCAGCATTTGGACGCGGACACCCGGGCCGCGCTCCTCCGCACCATCATCGACGAGTCGTCACGCCTCAACGACATCATCGCCAACCTGGTCTTTGCCACCCGCTTGGAATCCGGCGCGATCGCTCTGCGGCGCGAGTGGACCACGCTCGAAGAGATCACGGGCGCCGGGCTGGCTCGCCACCGGGCGGACCTGGCCGCCCGCCCGTTCCGGATTCACCTGCCACCGGACCTTCCGATGGTCCGGGTCGACAACGCCATGCTCCCGCAGGTCGTGCACAACCTGATCGAGAACGCGATCCGCTACACACCCCCAGGCACCCCGATCTCGTTGAGCGCGTGGACAGCGGACGGACAGATGTTCGTCAGAGTCACCGATGAAGGGCCCGGGCTCGCCGACGACGAATCCGCCAAGGTGTTCCAACGCTTCTACCGCGGACGGGCATCCAAGTCCGGCTCCGCCGCGGGTGGCTCCTCGCCCTCGAGCACAGGCATGGGGCTCGGGCTCACCATCTGCGAGGGCATCATCCGCACGCACGGCGGCCGCATCTGGGCGGAGCCCAACACGCCGCGCGGGGTCGCCTTCATGTTCTCGCTGCCGGTCGAGCACCCCCAGCCTTCCATGCCGAGCGAACTGGCCGAACAGACGAACACCCAAGGCGGTTCCGCATGAGTGAGTCACGAGCCACCCCCATGAACCCCGCCGACTCGCGACCGCCCTCCGGCCATGCGCCGCTCATTCTCATCATCGAGGACGAGGAGCCCATCCGCCGCTTCCTCCGTGCCACGCTCGAAGCGAACCACTTTCGCGTCAAGGAATCCAGCACCGCCCGCGACGGAGTGCTCCAGGCCGTCACCGTCCGCCCCGACCTCATCCTCCTCGATCTCGGCCTCCCCGACGCCGACGGGCTTCAAGTCACCCGCACGATCCGCACCGAATCGAGCGTGCCGATCGTCGTTCTCTCCGCCCGCGGGCAGGAGACCGACAAGGTCGGCGCGCTCGACGCCGGGGCCGACGACTACCTCACCAAACCCTTCGGCGTGGGCGAGCTGCTCGCCCGCATCCGCGTCGCGTTGCGCCACTCCGCTCTCGCGGGCTCTCGAAGCGCCGGCGGCGAACCCAAGCCCTACGAGGCCACCATCGACGGACGCACCTTGCGAGTCGACCCCGTCGCTCGAGTCGTCCACCTCACCGATGCCCACGGCCGCCGCGAAGTCCGCCTGACCCCCATGGAGTTCAAGCTCCTGGCGTTCCTCGTCAAGCACGCCGGCAAGGTCCTGACGCATCAGATGATCCTCAAAGAGGTCTGGGGCCCGCAGCACACCAGCGATGTGCAGTACCTCCGCGTCTACGCGGGCGAGCTCCGCAAGAAGCTCGAAGCCGACCCGGCCCAACCCAGATTCGTGATCACCGAGCCGGGGGTGGGGTATCGGCTCACAGAAGGCCAAAGCGCACAGTCCGGTCCCATCTAGGAACCCGGCTCTCGGTGCCCGTCGGCGTGCTCAACGGAAATCCCGCGAACGAGACCCGAAGGCATCCTGCCACCCGTCCAGCGACTCCAGGCTACTCACGTGAACGTGCACCACTTCCCCGCTGCGTTCGATCCGGCCGCTTGCACACAGCGAAGCGCTCATCTTGGCCGCCGCTCGGTACCGCTCGAACACCTCCGGCCTCACAATCAGATTGGCGACACCCGTCTCATCCTCCAGCGTGATGAACACGATCCCCGAGGCGGTCGCGGGGCGCTGACGCACCAGCACGACCCCGCCCACGGAGGCCAACCGCCCGTGAGGAAAGCGCTTCGCATCGCCGATCTCTCGGGCCGTGCTCGCCCCCTGCGAGGCCAGGCGTTCCCGGAGAAATGAGATCGGGTGGGCCTTGAGAGAAAGCCCCGTGGCGCGGTAGTCCTCGTGCACCAGGCGATCCCCCGCCAGAGTCGGAAGCTCCGCGGCGGCCTCATCGGGCCGCTCCCGCGTCAAGGCATCAAAGAGCGGCGCCTCCCGGTCGTGCATCCCCTGAATCGCCCACAACGCGTGCTGACGATCGAGCCCCATCGAAGCGAACGCGTCCGCCCGCGCCAACGCCCGCAGCGCCGCCACCGGAACCGAGCAGCGACGGCGGAGGTCGAGCACGGACTTGAACTCGCCGCCGCGCACACGCTCCTGCACGAGCTGGCGGGCGTGCTCTTCCGAAAGCCCTTTGGTCAGCCGCATCCCGAGCCGAAGCGCCTTGCCGTCATCCTCCAGCGTGCAGTCCCAGTCGCTTCTCCCGATATCGATCGGGCGGACAGGAACCCCGTGCTCCTTGGCGTCTCGCACGATCTGCGCCGGCGCATAGAAGCCCATCGGCTGGCTGTTGATGAGGGCCGCCGCGAAGGCGCCCGGGTAATGATGCTTCAGCCAGCAAGAGACATACACAAGCAGCGCGAAGCTCGCCGCGTGCGACTCGGGGAACCCGTACTCGCTGAAGCCCTTGATCTGTTCGAAGCACCGCTCGGCGAACTCCCGCGGGTAACCGTTCCGCAGCATCCCCTCGATCAACTGCCGCCCGAACCGTTCGATCGCGTCGCCCTTGCGTTTCCAGGCCGCCATCGCGCGGCGGAGCTGATCCGCCTGGCCCGGCGTGAATCCCGCCGCGACGATCGCCAGCGACATCGCCTGCTCCTGAAACAGCGGAACACCCAGCGTTCGCCCCAGGACCTTGCGCACTGCCTCGTTGGGATAGACCGCCGGCTCCTCCCCGCTGCGCCGACGCAGGTACGGGTGCACCATCTTCCCTTGGATCGGCCCGGGACGCACGATCGCCACCTCGATGACAATGTCGTAGAAGCACCGGGGCCGAAGCCGCGGCAGCATCGACATCTGAGCCCGCGACTCGATCTGGAACACACCGATGGTGTCCGCTTTGCAGATCATGTCGTAAACATCGGGGTCCTCGGGCGGGATGTTCGCGAGCGTGAGGTCTCGCCCGTGATGCCGGCGGATCAGCCCGAAGCAGCGTCGGATGCAGCTCAGCATCCCCAGCCCCAGACAATCGACCTTCAGCATTCCCATCGCGTCGATGTCGTCCTTGTCCCACTCGATGACGGTGCGGTCCTCCATCGCCGCGTTCTCGATCGGGACCGACTCGCACAGGGGGCCGCGGGTGATCACAAACCCCCCGACGTGCTGCGAAAGGTGCCGGGGAAATCCGTGGATCTGCCCGGCGAGCGTGAGGACAAGCCGCAGTGTCCGATCGTCGGGATCGAGCCCGAGCTCCACCAGCCGCTCGGTGGGAATCTCGCCCCGGTCCCACCATCCCAGGGTCTTGGAGAGCTGGTTCACGCAGTCCATCGAGAGCCCCATCGCCTTGCCCACGTCGCGGATGGCGCTCTTGCCCCGGTACGAGATCACCTCGGCGGTCAACGCCGCCCGCTCGCGCCCGTACTTGCCATAGATGTACTGCAGAACCTCCTCGCGTCGCTCGTGCTCGAAGTCGATGTCGATATCCGGCGGCTCGTCTCGCTCCTTGCTCACAAAGCGCTCGAACAGCAGCTGGATGCGCGCCGGATCAACGCTCGTGACCCCCAGGCAATAACACACCGCCGAGTTGGCCGCCGCACCACGCCCCTGGCACAGGATCCCCCGCGACCGCGCGTACCGCACGATGTCGTGCACGGTCAGAAAATACGGGGCGTACCGAAGCTCGTCGATGAGCCTCAGCTCGTGCTCGATCTGCGAACGCACCGCCGCGGGCAAGCCCTCGGGGTACCGCTCGTCCGCCCCGGCCCAGGTCAGATCGCGGAGGTGCTGCATCGGCGAGACGCCCGACGGGCAGACCTCGTCGGGATACTCGTAGCGAAGCTGGTCCAGGCTGAACCCGCCGGTGCGCTCGGCAATCTCCAGGCTCCGACGGATCGCGAGCGGATGGGCCGCGAAGAGCCGCACCATCTCGCGGGCCGGCTTGAGGTGCCGTTCCGCATTCGGAAGCAGCTCGTACCCCGCGGCTTCCACGGTGGTTCCCAAGCGGATACAGGTGAGCACGTCTTGAAGCGGCCGACGCTGAGGAACGTGGTAGAGCACATCGTTCGTCGCCACCAGCGCAACGCCCAACCAAGACGCGACCTCCGCCACGCCGCGCAGCCCCGCCGAATCATCGGAGCCGTACCGGATTCGGGCGGCGATCGAGAGATCATCCGCATCGAACATGTCGCGCACGGCGCCGAGGGCCGTCCTCACCTTCTCGCCCACAGCGGCCTGCGCCGGGATGGCCACCGCGAGGAGCCCGCGGTGATGATCCGCAAGATCCGCGAGCGTCAGATGACACCCGCCCTTCTCGGCCCGACGCTTTCCGACCGTGAGCAGGCGGCTGAGCCGTCCGTACGAGGCCCGATCCGTGGGGTACACGGCCAGGCTCAACTCCGGGGCATCGGCGAGAACGATCCGCGAGCCGACGATGCAGCGAACACCGGCCTCCTTGGCCGCACAGTGGGCCCGAACCACGCCCGCCAGCGTGTTGGTGTCCGCGATCCCGATCGCCGAATAGCCCTGCGCCGCCGCCTCGGTCATCAGCTCCTCGGGATGGCTCGCGCCCGTCAGGAAGGTGTAGTTGGAGGTCGCCACCACCTCGACAAACTCGTCTCCCCCGCCGGGCGACGCCGCGGCAACGCTGCGACCGACGCCCACGCGGAACGGGTGGTCCCGAGCTTTGGACAGAATCTCCGGCATCGTCAGTTCCACTCCCCGTGGACGAACCAACGCCTGGTGTCCGCCTCCACAAACAACCACAGCCAACGACCGCGATCATCCCGGACTCGGAAGTAATCTCGCACCGGCTCGCGCTCACGCCACCACTCCGGGCCGATTCTCTCCGGGCCAAGACAAGACTGGATGCGATGCTCCTCGCGCCTGCAACGCACCTGAAGCACCGGCCCGTCGGGGCTGAGCGCCACGACCTCCGCCGCCAGCGGGGGATAGAACAACCGCGAGGGTCGCAGCACAGACGGGGGCGCCGTCGCCGCGCCGACCGCCCGCCCCTTCTCGTCGACGGGCACCAACCGGCACGATCGCTCCGGACGATAACTCGACACCAGCTCGGGACGCAGGACCCGATCGCGTCCAAGCCGGGACGCCAGCGTGTCCAACATCGCCGCAAACGCGGCATCGTGCCGCAGACCCGAGTCCCGCTCGCCCGCCATCGTGGCTTGTAGGTGCGGCACCCGCACCACCCCGCCGGCCCGCAGCGTGATCCGCTCCACCCCGAATCCCATGTGCAGCCGCTCGACTTTGGGGCGAAGCAACGACCACAGATGGGCCGCATCCCGGGTCGCGCGGCTCACCTGAACGTCCAACCGCACCGGCCCGGCGCCGAGCCGATCGAACACCACCTCCAGCCCGCCAAGCCCGGACTCTTGCCGCCCCAGCACGCCGCCGATCTCATCGAGCAGCATCCGCACCGCCGTCTCCACGCTCGCCAGATGCGTGGTGCCCCCGGGCAGCTCGCGGCTGACAACGCTCACCGGCGCTTCAGCCGTGCGCTCCAGAGCTTCGGGAAGATGCCCGAGCGCCTGATCGAGCCGCCGCACGAGGTCCGCTCCGTAACGCGCCGGCAGCGTGTGCCGCGGAACACCCAGCAACTGCCCGACACGGTCGATGCCCACCTCCGCCAGCGACTCGATCGCGTCCGAGTCGATCCGCAGGGCGGCGGTCGGCATCGGGGCGAGCGCGTCGCGCTCGGCTCCCGGAGCGATCAGCCGCGCACGCGAACCGCCGAAGCGAGCCGCCGCCCATGCAGCGCCGACCGTGCCAGCCACCCCGAGGCGTGCGGTGAGGCCCACACCCCGCACACCCCGCTCGATCGCACCGAGATGGCGTGCCTCATCTCCAAACACGTGCTCACAGCCCGAGATATCAAGAAGCAGCCCGTCGGTTCCGTCCACGCTCACCACCGGCGACCACCGCCGCGCCGCCCAGCGCGCCAACGCCAGAAGGAATGCCGCCTGCCCTACGGCGTCCTCGTCCTCCACGTGCAGCTCACGCCCGGCCAGCAGGACGCGGGCCTGCGACAGATTCATCCCCGCTCGCACGCCGGCGCGGTGCGACCGCGCGCAGGGATGGGCGACGACCCGCTGCCCACGCTCCAGGCGGATCACCAGCACCGCGTCAGGACGCCGCGACCTCAGACGCCGCGCGATCCGCTCGGTTTGCCACCACGGAAGGAACAACGACAAGACTCTGCGCATCCCCCAACTCCACAACCCACGAACGCTCCTCCATCGCGAGCGTGGGTTGATCCTTGTTGCGAAGCAGCGTCACGCTCCATGCGACGTGGTCCGGGCCATCGGTCCAAACCGGCACGACCCGCCAGCGGGTCGTCGCCGCGGACACCCCGCGGCTCTCTCCACCGCCCCGGGCCAGCAACCCGATCCCCGCTCCCCGGGCCGCCGCGAGCTGCAGCCGGCGGGTTGCCGCGAGGGACAAGCCACGCCCGTCCGCGATCACGCACGTCGGGGACCTCGAACTGAGCGCCAGATCGGTCGCCCAGACCCGCGCGTCGGCGGTCGGGGGATCCAGAAACACCGAAGCTGCCAGAACCCGGTGATCAAGAAAGGACGGATACGGGAACAGGTCGCTGCCGATCCACACGACGCGATCCGACAGGCAGCCGCGAACAGCACTCGTCGCGATTGCGGCAAGCACGCACAGGGGAGGATTCCAGCCGCGAACCGGGCTCGCCCCGTCGTACCACTCGTGCGTGGCCCCGAATCGCAGCGGCACCCCCGTCCCCCACTGCAGACTGGGTGCCTCTCGGGCCACCGCACCGGCGGCCAACCGCTGGCGGAGATCGAAGATATCCCCTGATCGCGTCACGTTAGGATTATACTAACGATATCCGATCAAAAAGCCAAAGGAAATCAATCCGCGATGTCAAAAAGTCCTTTATCCTCTTGAAAATCAACGACTTGGATGCACGCTTCGGAATCCACCTTGGGGCTGTTCACCAGCCGCGAAACGGCTTGGACCCGCATCCGTTCCGAGGGGTAGGGCAGCCGCAAATCGTGCCACTGACGCCCCTCCAGCGCCGTCCCGTTCGAACCACGACCCAGCCACAACCGGGCCCGATCGGGCTCGAGGATGACCGGCATCCGATCGTGGAAGCCGCGGATCGCGTCGTTCGCCCCGGTCGTCACGATCGTAAAGGTTTCAACACTCAGACCTTGCGGAGATGCCCACGACTCGAAAAGCCCCGCCACCAGCCAGGGCAAGCCATCGACTGGGGAGATGTACATGGGCTGCTTGAGCTTCCGGCCCTCCACCGCTCGCCATTCATAGAAACCGCTCATCGGAACCAGGCACCGGCGCCGCTTGAAGGCCTCGCGAAACGACGCCTTAGTGTCCACCGTCTCGGCCCGGGCGTTGACCAGGGAGGCCCCGATCGCGCTGTCCTTGGCCCACGCGGGAATGAGCCCCCATTGCATCATGCGAAGCACCGCACCAGCCCCCGCCGGGTCGGGAACGATCACCGGTGCGGACTGCGTCGGAGCGACGTTGTACCGTGCCGCCAACGTCACCTCAGGCGACAGCAGGGTCATCAACCGGTGAAGCTGCTGCCAGGTGAAAAGATGCGTGTATCGGCCGCACACGGGGCAGTGTATCGGTGCCCGGCGCCCGCCGGGATTGTCCGAACGATGGCTCGACGCGGTGCAGAACCGGCTCGCGAAGGCCTCCATTCCACCGATCCCAAAGGGCACAGATGGCTTGAAGCCCGGGTGGACGGAGCGCGATGGGCACCCGTGCCAGCCCGCTCGACCGCGCCGCGATCCCCAAGCCTGCCCACCCCGCTCTGAGAGCCAAAAAAGAAAACACCCGAACAGCCGCCGAGAAACTCGATCGACTCACAGGTGTTTCGAAAAGTGGAGCGGAGGAGAGTCGAACTCCCGACCTCATCATTGCGAACGATGCGCTCTACCAACTGAGCTACCGCCCCGATTCGCTGCGGCCTTGCCGCGGGAGACGAGTGTAGCCCACGGCCCCCGCCCGGGCGCGTTTCCCGGGCCCATCGGGCCACCCCGAGGCGCTTGGGTAGCAGCGGATTCTCCGAACCGCACGCCCTCGGAGAGCGTCATATGCTATTGAGAAGTCATTCTCAATTCGCATCGCCCGCACCAAGGGCCGCTCGACGCACCGCCCGACTCGGAGAGCACACGCCATGTCACCCGCCCGCATCATCCCGGCGTTCCTGCTTTCGCTCGTGACGATGCTCGCGCACGCCGCGCCCGTCGCTGTGCACGCCGTCGTCACCATCGCGCCGCTCAAGGGTCTGGTCGAGCCGCTGCTGCCACCCGGCTCCACCATCCGTGTGCTCATGCCCCCGGGCCGCAGCGAGCACGGCTACGAGTTCACGCCCGCCGACATGGCCGAGCTCGCACGCGCCGACCTCGTCGTTTTCGTCGGCCTCGGTCTGGAGCCACAGGTTCAGGATTTCGTCGTCTCGCACGCCTCTCCCAAGCGCATCGACTTGAGTCTCTCCGAAGCCCTGGGCTTGCACACCACGCACGAGGAGCACGCCGAGACGGACGCAGCGAATCCCGGGAAGCACAACCACGAGAACTGCGACCACGGGCCGATCGACCCGCACGTCTGGCTCGACCCCGAACTGGTAGTGAAGGCCACCCCCAGGATCGCCGACGCCGCTCGCGAGGCCGTGCAAGCCAGCGGCAAGGGACAGCCCGCCGAGCAGCAAGCCGCGACCGATGCCATCGCTCGGAACCTTCTGGATCAGTCGGCGCGGATCGCCAAGCTGCAAGCCGACCTGGCGGCCACGCTCGCTCCCTTCAAGGGCGCGAAGATCGTCACCCACCACGCCGCCTTCGGTCGCTTCGCGGAGCGCTACGGCCTGACCATCGCTGAGGTCATCAAGGGCACCGAGGGCGCCGAGCCGACCCCGGGACGAGTCGCCGCGATCGTCGATGCGGTCAAGGCGGAACAGGTCCGCGCGATCTTCATCGAACCTCAGTTCAACAGCGTCGCCGCGGAACGCATCGCCAAAGCCGCGGGCGTGAAGCTCGGCCGGCTCGACCCGCTCGGCGACGGCGACTGGTTTGCGCTGATGCGATCCAACGCGGACGCGATCGCGACAAGCCTCAAGTGAGAATGCCCACGGAGCGTTCACGGGTTGCCAGAGCAACAAGACGCCGAGACTGAGGAGGCCCTGCGACGAAGCCTCGGATGGTCCGGAACGAGTGCGAACGGATCAGTGCATCCGATCGGTCCCGCTCCGTGCCACCCGAGGCTTCCTCGAAGACTCTTCAGCCCCGGCGTCTTTGTTCATCACCGACGGGGCCTGGTCGCTCAGCCCTTCTTTTCTTTCCACAGCTTCAGGATCTCGGCCTCACGCTCGCGCGTCATGCCGGCCCGCAGCTTGTCCGACGGCGGGAGCTTGGGCGCCGGCTTGCCGGCCTTCTCGGCGTCGGCCACCAGCTGCTTGCCGACCCGCTCGCGGCGCTCGACCTCCTTGGGCCACCACTCCAGCGTGTCCTTGCAGGTGTCCGCGACACTGCGGTAGGTGAGCCCCGCCGCCACCGCGCGAGCGTTCGAGCGCCGGTGGAACCCAGCGGACTCGCCGACGCCCGGGATCGTGATCGGAAGGTCGCCGCCGATGGCCACGCCGTTGATCGCGAGGAACTCGGTGGGCACCCAGACCGGGGTCGCCGCCTTCGCGCCCGCCGCCGCGATGCACGCGTCAATCAACTGCTTGTTGTTCAGCGCTTTGCCGTCCATCCCGCCCGGGCCGATGGCGTTGAAGACGCCGGGGGTCTTCTTCTCGCACAGGCGGACCGCCCACTCGGCCAGGTCGCGGTTGTCGATGAATTGCACCGGATCGGTGCCGTCGCCGGGGCAGAGCATCTCGCCGCCCTGAGAGGTGCGGACCGGCCAGTAGGTGAAGCGATCGGTGCTGTCTCCGGGGCCGACGATGAAACCGGGGCGCACGATCGAGCAGCGTTCCTTGAAGACCTCCTGCACGGCCTTCTCGCACAAGGCCTTCAGAGGGCCGTAGCGCTCCATCTGCCCGCCCATGTTCTCCGTCGTGGTGTCCTCGACGGTGCCGAGTTCATCGTCCTCGTCCGCGGCCTTGTCGCCGTTCTTGTAGACCGAGATGGTCGAGATGAAGAGGTAATACCCCGAGTCCTTCAATAGCTCGGCGCTGGCGCGCACGTGCCGCGGGTAGAACCCCGAGGTGTCGATGATCGCATCGAACTTGCGGCCCTTGAGCTGCTCGAGCCCCCTGGGCGTAGTCGGATCGGTCTCTTCGGCGTTTTTGTCCGGGTCGCGGTTGCCGAAGAGCTTCTCGACGTCCTCGATGATGCCGATGCGCTTCTCGGTCTTGCCGCGGTTGAACAGCGTCACCTTGTGCCCGCGGCTCTTGGCGTACTCGGCCATCTTGGGGCCGCTGAAGCCCGTGCCGCCGAGGATCAGGAGCGACATCGACTTGCCCGGCGCGAGCTCGGGCGCCATCTTCTCGGCCGCCCGAACCACCCGCGGCAGACCCGTGGCCGCGAGAAGACCGGCACCGGCCGCGAGCGAGAGCGCTCCGAACGTGCGGCGAGAGAGCGAGGGCAGGTCGGACATCGGCATTGAATCGCGCTGGTCCATGTCGGAATCTCCGTGAAATCAAGGTCGCGAGTGAGGTCTCGAACAAAGGCGGCGCGGGGCATCCGCCCGGTGCACCGGCAGGATCACGCGACCGCCCGCAACCGATCCCGCCCGGGTTTGTACCATGCCCCGCGGAACCAGTTGCGGGGCTGCGGGAGAAATATCGGCCAGTTTTTCAACACACCCGACGCGCCCCCGGCCACCCAACGCCGGGCCCAAGGAGACAGGATGTCGAGCGAGCAGCCCACGCCGGACGTTTCGCTGGTCGAACGCCACGCCTCGGCACCGGTGCGTCTGCTCTCCCGCCTCACCGGCGCTCGACCCAGCGAGCTGCCGCTGGTGCTGACAGCGATCGTGTGCGCGTTCTGTCTGTTCTGTGGCTACTCCCTCGCCAAGCCGCTGCGCGACGCGGTCTCCGCCGGACACGAAAAGGAATGGGTCGCCTCGCTCCTCACCGGCACGCTCGTCGCCATGCTCGGGGCGAGCGTCATCGTCGGCGTGCTCGTCTCACGCCTCTCCTGGCGACGCTTCGTGCTCCTCGCGCACGCCGTCTGGGTTCTCGGTGCCATCGGCCTCGCGGTGTGGTTCAAGCTGCACACGTCCGAATCCGCCAAGGCGCTCGATTCAACGTTCTTCATCGCCGTCAGCGTCTTCAACCTGCTCAGCCTCTCCATCTTCTGGTCCACCGTCACCGACATCTTTTCCGCCGACCGCGCCAAGGCCGTTTTCCCAGCCATCGGCATCGGTCTCACCGCCGGCAACATCGCCGGATCGTGGACGGTCTCGACGTACGGCAAGCAGATCGACGCCAGCACCCTCGTCTTCGCCAGCGCGGGCCTGCTCGCCCTCTCCGGCGTCTGCGCCGCATTCATGCTCCGCAGCCTCCCCACCCACGCCGGCAAGGCCCACCGTACCCCCGGCGGCTCCATCACCGACGCCATCGAAGGCCTCCGCCTCGCACTTACCTCCAACTACCTCGGACGCCTCGCGTTCTAAGTCTTGCTCTATTCCGTCACCGGCACGCTCGTCTGGATGCAGCAGCAGGCGATTCTGAAAGCCGAGTTCCAGTCGCTCGCTGCCGACGCCGCCCGCGCCAGCCGAACCCAGGTCAGCGGCACGATCGACCTGTACGCCAATATCGTGACGGCTGTCCTGCAACTCTTCATCGCCGGACGCATCCTCCGTTTCCTGGGTGTCTCGGCGGCACTCGCGCTCACGCCGCTCACCACTCTCGCCTCTCTGCTCGCGCTCTACTTCTCGCCGACCGTCGCGATGCTGATCCCGGTTCAGGTCGCTCGACGCGGAATTCATTACGCCATCGACCGCCCCGCCCGCGAGGTGCTCTACACCGTCGTCACGCCCCAGGAACGCTACAAGTCGAAGAACCTCATCGACACGTTTGTCTATCGCTTCGGAGACGCCGTCGGCGGCTGGAGTGAGACCCTCGTGACTCGATACGGGATGATCACGAGCGTGATCGCGTTCAGCACGCTCTGCATCGCCTTCGCTGGGATCGGTGTCTCGCTCGGCGGCAGCCTCAAGAAGCGCGAGACGAGGGGGGCCGACATTCCGTAGAGCCTCTCGCGTAAGCGAGAGGTCATTCGCCTAATGGACGCAACCGCGGCCCCACGCTGGCGCGTGGGGTTCGTCACCACGTCAGCACGATCTTGCCGAACTGTTCCCCGGCCTCGAGCCTTGCGTACGCCTCGCTCGCTTGCTCGGCCTTGAAGACCTTGTCCACGACCGGCTTGAGCGAGCCCGCGCGGAACAGCGCCGCCACTTCCTTGAACTCGTCGTTGCTGCCCATGGTCGAGCCGAGCAGGCGGAGCTGGTTCCAGAAGATGCGGGCGAGATCGGTGGTCGCGTCCGGGCCGCTGGTGCAGCCGGGGGTGGCGTAGCACCCGCCGCGGGCGAGGGACTTGATGCAGTTGAGATGTGTGGCTTTGCCGGAGGAGTCCACCGCGAGGTCAACGCCGCGCTTCTGGGTCCAGGCACGCACTTCCTTGCTCCAGTCCTGCCCGCCATCGAGCACGCAGAGGTCCGCGCCGAGTGCTTTGGCCTTCTCCAGCTTCCACTGATGGCGGCTGGTGACGGCGGTCGGACAGCCGTAGTGCTTGGCGATCGCCAGCGCGCTGGTCGCGACGCCGCCGCCGATGCCGGTGATGAGCACGCTCTGACCCGGGCGCAGCGCGGCCTTGGTGACCATCATCGAGTACGCGGTGAGCGCGCAAAGCCCGAACGCGGCGGCAATCGCGGGATCTACCGACTCGGGAACCTCTGCCAGATTGGCCGCGGGAATCGTGAATCGCTCGGCGAACATGCCGTTGTGGTGCTCGCCGATGAGTTCGTAGTTGGGCGCGAGCGTCGAGCCGGGTGGGTCGCCGGGGCGGGAGGGCTCGGGCAAGCGCATGGCCGCGTTCACGATCACGCGTTTGTTGATCCACTTCTCGTCGACGCCGGGCCCGACCGCGACAACGACGCCGCAGGAATCGCAGCCGGACACCCGCGGGTAGGTGAGGTTCACGCCGTTGATGCCGCGCCCGACCCAGAGGTCCATGTGGTTGAACGCGGAGGCAAGGACCTTGACGATGACCCAGCCCGCCGCGGGTGCGGGCAGCTCCGGCCAATCGGTCTGGAAGCGGATGTTGGGTGTGACGGGGTTGCCCTGCTTGGTGACGACAACGGCTCGCATGAAGCGAGTCTAAGGCACGCGACCAAGAGACGGGGGCGGGGCCTTTCAGGCTCCGGCGACTCCGCACCGGTGGGACCGGCCTCCGGCCGGTCTTTCCGGTGTGCGTTTCGAGCTCAAGGAGCCTCGGCAGAGTTCAACGCCAAAAGACCGGACGGACGCCGGTACCAGTGAAGATACTCGCGGGGCCTGAAAGGCCCCGCCCCCGTTCTCAGGGGGTGTGTCCACCGAGGAACCGCATCGCCCGTCTGCTACGCTGAGCGCATGAAGAACATCCTGCTCGCGATCGTGGTTGTCGCCGGATCGATTGGGGTTGCCCCAAAGGTGCATGCTGCGGAAGCCCCAACGCTGGTCACCGCGACACCCTCGCTCACCATCGATGCGGCGATCGCCAAGGCCAACGCCGCGGTCGCCAAGATCGTGGCGATCCCCTCCGCCGAGCGCACCTTCGACAACACGATCGGCGCGATCGACGACCTGCTGGCCACCTTCGAGACCGACACCAGCATGTTGGTGTTCTTGAGCAACGTTCACCCCGATGCAGCGGTGCGTGATGCGTCGCAGGCCGCGGAAGAGAAATGGGGGAACTACCTGACCGACCTCGGCAAGCGAGAGGACCTGTACAAGGCCGTCAAGGACTACGCGGCCACGCGTGCGAGCGAGGTCGCGGCGCTCACGGGTGAGAAGAAGCGGCTACTGGAGTTCATCCTCCGCGACTACAAGCGTGCCGGCATGGATCTGCCCGCCGACAAGCGGGCCCGCCTCACAGAAGTGCAGAAAGAGATCAACCGCCTCGGCATTGAGTTCAACAAGACCATCGCCGAGGACCAGACGGTGGTGCCGCTGACCAAGGATGAGCTCAAGGGCGTGTCCGAGGCGCTGCTCAAGACCCTGCCGCAGAACCACGGCGTGTACCTCGCCGATCTCACCTATCCCACCTACAACCCGATCATCGAGTCCGCCACGCTTGAGACCACACGCCAGAAGATGTGGATGGCCTACAAACGCCGCGGCGGGACCAAGAACATCCAGACGCTGGAGAAAGCCATCAAGCTCCGCGCCGAGGAAGCCAATCTGCTCGGCTACGCCAATTGCGCGGACTACCTGATCGAAACGCGGATGGCGAAGAACTACGAAACGGTGAAGAAGTTCTACGCCGAGCTGCGCCCGCTGGTACGAAAGAAGGCCGCGGCCGACATGGCCGAATTCACCGCTCACAAGCGAGCGATCACTGGCGACGCCAACGCTGCCCTCGCGCCCTGGGACTTCACCTACATCCGCAACGAGCTGATGAAGTCCAAGTACGCCGTTGACGGCGAGAAGGTGCAGCAGTACTTCCCGCTCGAAAAGATCGTCGAGGGCCTGTTCGGCGTCACGCAGTCGCTCTACGGCCTCGAATACCGCGAGGTGACCAGCAAGGCCGGTACCGCAGAACGCCCGCTTTGGCATCCGGACGTGAAGTTCTACGAGGTCCACGACAAGTCCCAGGCCGCGGCGAACGGAGGCAAAGCCCCGAAGATCGGCGAGTTCTACCTCGACCTCTTCCCGCGCCCCAACAAGTACGGCCACGCCGCCCAGTGGTCTTTGGTGAATCACAAAGTCTGGTCCGACGGCAAGGTCACCCAGCCGCTCGCGGCATTGGTCTGCAACTTCACCAAGCCGACCGCCGAAGCCCCGAGCCTGCTCACGCACGAAGAGGTCGAGACCTTCTTCCACGAGTTCGGCCACTGCCTGCACACGATCGTGAGCACCGCGCGCTACAACCGCTTCAGCGGCACCAACACCGAGCTTGACTTCGTCGAGGCCCCGTCGCAGATGTTCGAGAACTGGGTCTGGGACGCCGACGTGCTCGCGACCTTCGCCAAGCACTACAAGACCGGTGAGCCGCTCCCCAAGGCGTTGCTTGATGGCATGGCCGCGGCGAAGAACCTCGGCAGCGGCATCGACACCGAGAACCAGTTCTACTACGGCCTGACCGATCTCGCGTTCGAGTCGACCGCCGACGGCGCCGTCGACACCACCGCCGTCGCCAACGCGCTCTACAACCAGGTCACGACGTACGACTTCCAGCCCACGGGCACGTTCTACCAGGCGTCCTTCGGGCACCTTATGGGATACACCGCCGGCTACTACTCGTACATGTGGTCCAAGGTCTTCGCGAGCGACATGTTCGTCCGCTTCAAGGAACTGGGCATGCTCAACCCCGAGGCGGGCATGTACTACCGCACCAAGATCATCTCCCAAGGCGGCACCCACGACGCGATGGACCTGATCAAGGACTACCTCGGTCGCGAGCCGAAGCTGGATTCGTTCCTCGATCAGCTCGGCATGAAGCGATAGGTCGCGCTGAATCGGGGGCGGGGCCTTCCAGGCCCCGCCGACCATCGCAACAGTTCGATGCACCAGTAAGACCGGCCTCCGGCCGGTCTTCTTGGTTGCTGGACTGAAACCCATGCATTCCAAGACCACACGCACACAGGAAGACCGGCCGGAGGCCGGTCCCACTGTCACTTAGAGATCAATGTCATACACCCGCTGCGACTTGGTCTTGGTGAACCCCTCGCGCTCGTAGAACGCGTGCGTGCGGGTGCGGATCTCGTTGGTGCGCACACGCAGGGTCTTGAACCCGCGCTCGCGGGACCACTGCTTCGCAAACCCCACCAGCGCCGCCCCGATCCCGCCGCTGCGGCAGTTCGCATCGACCACCAGCCCGCGAATCTCTGGCCATGTGCCGTTCTCGAACGCAGACTGCTCGGCGAGTTCCAGACATCCCACGGCACGGCCGTTCACCTCGGCCACGATCACCGCACGGTGGCGGTCGTCGCTCGCTTCGCGCAGCCTTGCGACCATCGTGGCCTGATCGGTGGGATAGCCGAGCTGGCCGCAGAGATCGGCCAACGCGTCGGCGTCCGATTCCTTCGCCGCTCGAATCGTGACGGCTGATGCGTTGATGCCCTGCTTACTCACGCTCGTTCCTTCGTCCTCGTCCGCGGCACGCTCGCCGCGATGGCCTTCTCGAACGCCGCCGCCGCGGGCGACGGATCACGATCGCGTCGCCGGACCAGCGCCAACTGCCGCGTCAGCCGCGTGTCTCGGCACGCCAACCCCTCGCGCTCCGACACCGCAAACCGCGACACGAAGCCGACGCCGATGCCGGCTTGCACCATCTGTTTGATCGATTCGATCGACCGCAGTTCCATGACAATGTCGAGCGTCACGCCGTTGTCGCGTGCCGCGCGATCGATCACTTCCCGCACCGCCGACCCGGCCTCGAAGGCCACCACCGGCTCTCCCTGCAGGTCCTTCCACCGGAACGCGTCGCTCTTGCGCAGCCGATGGTTCGCGGGCACGATCAGGCGGAACTCATCGGTGACCAGCGGCACACGGACCAGATCGTCCGCCCCCGGAAGCGTGATGGGCAGCGTCACGATGCCGACGTCGAGCTCGCCCGAGAGCACGCTCTGCGCCACCGCGCTCGAGCCGGCTTCGCGCACAAAGAACCGCAGCCCCGGATGCTTGCGTCGGAGCTGCGAAACGATCGGCGGCAAGAGGTACGTGATCGCCGTCGCGCCGCCGCCGAGCCGCAGCGTGCCGCGTTCCAGGCCCAGAAGCTGTCGCACGCTCGCCACGGCCTGATCCGCCGAGCGGACCGAGTCGTCGACGTGGGTGAGGAACACTCGCCCGGCCTCAGTCAGTTCCACGCCGCGGCCGGTGCGGACGACGAGATCGGTCCCGACCTCCCGTTCCAGCTTTTTCAGCATCGCCGAGAGCGCCGGCTGGGTGACCCCCAGTTTCTCCGCAGCCCGAGTCATGTGCCCGGCTTGAGCGATCGCACGGAAATACCGCAGCGGCGTAAGTTCCACGCCGGATGGTACCGCCGATGAGGCCCTTGGCAGCAACCCCCTGATTTGGTATCGTGTTGGTCGAATTTTGGATCGCGCATCAAGTCGCGTGTCAAGTAACGCTTCAAGGGGTGTGGCATGAAGACCTGTGTGAAGTGTGGTGTGGACTGCTCCAATCGCAAGCGGGTGAAGGATGCCGCGGGGCATTACATGTGTTCGGAGTGCTTCGAAAGTCGGAGCCAAGCACGAGCGCCACAGCCTGCGGAGATGATGGTTTCCGCAGATGCCAGCCCGGAGTCCATTCCCGAGTTGGAGCCGATCGATCTTGCGCCGGATTGGGAGCAGCCCACGCTCGACCACTGCCCCGCCTGCTCCAAGGAAGTCCGCCCCGGAGCCGTCGTCTGCGTCTCCTGCGGTGCACGCCTCGCGAACACGCAGACTCCCGCTCCCGTCGGCGCTCAGACTCGAAAGCCCTGCAAGAAGTGCGGTTACGACCTTTCAGGAATCACCGCCATCCGCTGCCCCGAGTGCAACACCAAGAATCCGATTGCGCCTCCCGAGGTGATCGAGCGTGACGAACACGACCATTGGATGGAGAAGCAGGTCGTTTGGGAGGCCTACAAGAAACCCCTCGCGGGCTTCATCATCGGTTCGGCGATCATGCTCGCTCTCGCCGGCGCCTGGTACGGCCCTCAAGGTGTCGCCTTCTGGGCCGTCGCGCTCCCGATCGCCTGGCTGGTCGGAACGGTCGGCTACTTCATCGTCGGGTTTCTGATGGGCTTTCTCGACACGACGATTCCCATCACCCTCAGCCAGACAGCCGCCATCACCGCGGTCGGCCTCGCGGTCACGGAGTTGTGCTTCCCGTACGACGCGGGCCTGGTCCGAGTCGGGATTCGTCCGCTGGTCCTCGTCGGCGGCGTTGTCACCCTGACCACCGTCGGAGTCGTAGACGATGACGACAAGATCAACTGCTTCTTCGCCAGCCTGCCCATCATGATCAGTTGCATGGCGGTGCCGTACATCCTTCTGGGAATCGTGTTGGCCCCTTGAGTCAAAGGCGGAGCCTCGGGTGGGGAATTCCCCCAAATCCGCCGCATCGAACATGGACGTACCCGGTACGATCACCGTCGCTGCCTCGGCGTTGCAGAAGCAACATTCTCACAGGAATCACCCATGCATCCTCTCTCTCGATTTGTTCGCGTCGCTCTCGTCCTGGCGGCCGGCTCAGCCGCATCCATCGGCTCCACCGCCCGCGCCGACGAGGGCATGTGGCTCCTCACCAGCCCACCCGCCGCCGTTCTCAAGTCCAAGCACAACTTCGAGCCCTCCAAGGAATGGCTGCTCCACATGCAGCGTTCGGTCGTCCGCTTCGAGACCGGCGGCACCGGCTCGCTCGTCTCCGCCGACGGCCTGGTGATGACCAACCACCACGTTGGCTCGGACTCCATCGCCAAGCTCTCGACCCCTGAAAACGACCTGCTGGCCAAGGGCTTTCTGGCCCGTACGCATGCCGAGGAACTGAAGTGCCCGGATCTCGAACTCCGCGTGCTGTGGGAGATCGAGGACGTGACCGACAAGGTCCGCGCCAGTGAGAAGCCCGGCATGTCCACTGCCGACGCGGGCGCCGCACGCCGCAAGGCCATGAGCGAACTCGAGAAGGCCTCGCAGGAAAAGACCGGCCTCACCAGCCAGGTCGTGACGCTCTATCAGGGCGGCAAGTACCACCTCTACCGCTACAAGTCCTTCACCGATGTTCGCCTCGTCTTCGCCCCCGAGCAGGCCATCGCCTTCTTCGGCGGCGACACCGACAACTTCGAGTTCCCCCGCTTCAATCTCGACTGCTCGTTCTTCCGCATTTACGAAAACGGGAAGCCGCTGAAGGCCGAGCATTTCCTCAAGTGGAGCGCCAACGGCGCCGTAGACGGCGAGAGCGTCTTCGTCTTCGGCCACCCCGGCCGCACGAGGCGTCTGTACACCACGGACCACCTCAAGTTCCTTCGCGATGTCGAGGTTCCCGAGCGCCTCAACCGCACACGGCGTTCCGAGATCATCCTGCAGGGCTTCGCGGGACGCGGCGCCAAGTTCGATTACATGGCCAAGGACGACATCCACGGCGTCGCCAACGGCCGCAAGGTGATCACCGGTCTGTTGCAGGGTCTGCAGGATCCTCGCCTCATGGCCACCAAGGCCGCCGCCGAGTCGGACTTGCGCTCGTTCATCGAGCAGAGCGACAAGGCCCGCGAGTGGGGCAGCGCCTTCGAAGCCATCACCAACGCCCAGAACGCCCACCGTGCCTTCCAGGTCGAGCGTCAGACGATCAACGCTCTCGCCGGCTCGGGCGCGCTCATGTCGCGGGCCCACACCATCCTTCAGCTCGGGACCGAGCTCGCGAAGCCCTCGTCCGAACGCCTCACCGAGTACGGCGACTCTCGTCTGCCCGCGGTCTACCTGAATCTGTACTCGCCCGAGCCGCTTTACCCCGAGCTCGAGATCGAGAAGCTCGCTTCCGGCCTCGGCCTGATCGCCGAGCGGCTGGGCGGCGATCACCCGATCGTCGTTGCAGCTCTCGACGGCAAGTCGCCCCGCGACCGCGCGGCCGAGGCGATCGCCGGCACGAAGCTCTTCGACGTCGCCGCCCGCAAGGCCCTGGTGGAAGGCGGCACGAAAGCAATCGACGCGTCCAACGACCCGCTGATCGCGATCGCCAAGGCCATCGAGCCGCGCTGGCGCGAGCTCCGCAAGCAATTCGACGACACCGTCGACTCCGCCGAGAAGGCCTCGTACGCCAAGCTCGCCGCGGCCCGCTTCGCCAAGTTCGGCGAGAGCGTCTACCCCGACGCGACCTTTACGCTCCGCATGAGCTTGGGTACGGTGAAGGGCGTCGAACGCGACAAGACCCCAGCGTTCACCACCTTCGGTGGTGCGTTCGAGCGTGCCGCGGAGCGCTCCGAGCAGATCGACTTCAAGTTGCCCGAGAGCTGGAACAAGGCCAAGGCGTCGCTCGATCTCAAGACCCCGTTCAACCTCATCGCCGACTGCGACATCATCGGCGGCAACTCCGGCAGCCCGATGGTGAACAAAGCCGGCGAGGTCGTCGGCCTGATCTTCGACGGCAACGTCTACTCGCTGACGGGCGATGTGTTCTTCGATCCGGTGAACTCCCGCTCCGTCGCGGTCGACAGCCGCGGGCTGATCACCTCGCTCGAGAAGGTCTACGGCGCCAAGGAACTCGTCGGCGAGCTGCGCCGCTAGCGACACGAACCCCACGCGCGAGCGTGGGGCCATCGACGCGTACCGCCTGGTATCGCACGAGCGTTTCGTGCGCCCATGCTGCTATGTCGTGCCGCGCATCTTCTCAATGGTCTTGGTCGTGCTCTTTCCCTCAACCAAATCAATGAGAACCACCGCCCCGCCGTGCTTCTCGACGAACTCGGCACCGACCACCTTGTCCTTGGTGTAATCGCCACCCTTCACCAGGACATCGGGCTTCACGGCCTCGATCAGCCGGATCGGCGTGTCCTCGCTGAAGTGCACCACGGCTCCCACGCTGCCCAGCGCGGCCAGCACCTTGGCCCGGTCGTCCTGGTTGTTCACCGGTCGCGTCGGGCCCTTGAGTCGCTTCACCGACGCGTCGTCGTTGAGGCCCACGATCAGGTAGTCGCCCTGATCGGCGCACTGATCGAGCAACGCGACGTGCCCGGCGTGCAGGACATCGAAGCAGCCATTGGTGAACACAATCTTCTGACCGGCGCGGCGACGGGCGTTGACCTCGACCACCACCTGCTGGAGCGTGCGCACCTTGCCGAGCCCCTTGCTCGCTTGCTCCAAAATCGAACGGTGCACCGCCTCCAGCGGGATCGGCTCGACCCCGAACACCTCGACCTCGAGCCCCGCGGCGGCGTTCGCGAAGCGCACCGCATCGGGCCAATCGATCCCGTTGGCCCGCGCCGCCGCCAGAGCCGCCAGCATCATGTCCCCGGCGCCGGTCACGTCGTACACCTTCCGCGCCACCGTCGGCACCGCCAGCGCGGCCTTGCCCTGTTCCAGCAGCAGCGCCCCGTGGCGATCCAGCGTCAGCACCACGGTCGCGAGCTTGTGTTCCTGCAGCAGGCGTGTCGCCAGCAGCGTGTTGTGCTCGGCCGAACCCTCGCCGTGGGTCCGAAGACCCGTTGCGAACTCCGCCTCGGTGCGGTTGGGCGTGATGCTCGTGGCGCCGCGGTACTTGGCGTACGAGGTGATCTTCGCAGGGTCGACCAGCACGTCCTTGCCGGCCTTCCGTGCGATCTCGATGACCCCTTGGCAGAGCGCCTCGGTGCAGACGCCCTTGGCATAGTCCTCGACGCACACCACATCGACGCTCGCGATCCTCTCCCGGACGCGTGCGAGCACGCGCTGCACTACTTCGGCAGAGAGTTCTTCCCGCGACTCAAAGTCCACGCGGAACATCTTCTGCGGGTGGCGTGCCTGGGCGAGGCCGATCAGGTTCTGCTTGATGGTCGTGGGCCGCGACGCATCGACTTCGAGATTCGACGCGTCCACGCCGTGCTTCTCGAGGACGCTCCGGAGGTGCTTCCCCGGCTCGTCATCGCCGATGACGCCGATCGCGATCACCTCACCCTTGAGCGCCACCAGATCCAGGCACACGTTCGCGGCACCGCCCGGTCGATGCTCCCGCTTCTTGACGTGCAGGAT
Organism: Phycisphaerales bacterium; assembly: GCA_019744815.1. Lineage (GTDB taxonomy): Bacteria > Planctomycetota > Phycisphaerae > Phycisphaerales > UBA1924 > JAFEBO01. The sequence goes on along the minus strand of JAIEUA010000008.1, from coordinate 227,262 downwards.
CGGCACCGGAGCATCCGCGCTCAATCGCTCGGCGTCGCCGAAAAGCAATTCGTCCAGCATCAGATCGCCGACAACCATCGCCCGGAACGGCCGCCAACGCTCAAGACTCTGCAGCAGGTGATCCATCGCGGCATTGTTCGCCGCCCGTCGGGACCGATCCCGCGGTCATTATCCCGGTCCGCCGCGCTCACCCGCATCGTCGTCCTCGGCGGGCACCCGGGTATCGAGCAGCATCTGTTCCAACCCCTCCCAGCCGCGGTCGAACTGGAGGTCCAGCTCTGCGACAACGACCGGACAAGGCCACGCGTCGGGCCGGACCTGGCGGAGCTTCGACCAGTCCTTGGCGGTGACCACGACCGCGCCGGCCGCTTGAGACTCGGCCCGCTGCAGCAGCGCCTGAACGGTCGCGGGTGCGAAGGGATCGTGATCAGGTCGGATGAACTCATCGACCGCCGCCCCGGTCGCCTGCCGCACCGCGGCGACGAACGCCCTTGGATTGCCGATGCCGCACGCCGCCACGGCCCGCTTGCCGCGCAGCCAGCCCAGCACCTCGCGTCGCTCGGCACCTCGTTCGAACACCCGCAGCCCCGACCAGACGTGCCGAGAGACCGAGATCGGCAGCCCCCCGCTGATGGCACCGAGTTCGCGCTGCAGAGTCTCCAACTCCGGCAATCCGACCGATTCCGCGTGCGTGATCACCACCGCGTCGGCCCGGGCCAGCGACTCCAGCGGCTCGCGGAGCGTGCCCGCCGGAAAGATGCGGTCATGCAGCGGGTTCTTGCTGGCATCGACCAACACCAGATCGAACTGGCGGGCGAGACGCCGATGTTGGAACCCGTCGTCGAGCACCACAGTGTCGATCCGCTGCCCCTCGGGCGTCGCGAACAGCTTGAGCAACCCATCCACGCGATCGGCCTGCGCCACCACGGGCACGTCGGCAAACTCCGCGGCGTACTCCGCCGCTTCGTCGCTGTATCCCTTGCTAGCGGCATAGCCCCGCATCGCGATCGCCGGGCGACGCCCGGCCACGAGCAGCGAGCGGACGATGCGTTTCACCATCGGCGTCTTGCCGGTGCCGCCCAATGAGAGATTGCCAACGCTCAGCACCGTGCGATCGATCTCGACCACGCCCCGGCCGCGATCGAACGCGAAGTTGCGTCGCGCCATGACGCGGGCGTAGACCATCGCCGCCGGAGCGGCAAGGAAGCGGAGCGGCATGGGCAGGGGCGACTCAGCCACGCCGACCGTCCTGGCGAGCAGAGTCCGACCCCGACGGCTCGTCTTCTGCATCCGTGTTGAGGCCGATCGACTCCTCGATCGAGCGCTTCTCGCGGCGGTACAGCCTCCCGGTGTTAAACACGTCCAGAGTCGCCAGCACGATCAGCATCACCAGCATGAAGATGACCAGCAGCCAGACGAGCACGAACGTGCGCGGGTCGCTGGGTGTGACCACGCCGAACGCCGCCGCTCCGAACGGCACCAGGAGCAGCATGACCCACCCGCTCGCCAACCGGATGCGGCGGCGGCTCTCGGGCATCGGCGCGTTGGAAATCACGAGCAAGTGCACCGCCACCACCAACAGCACAACCACCGCGACAGGCAGCACGACCCACGCCGGCAGCAGCGGCACGTTCGAGGCCCCGATCACGGCACCGACCTCAACGCCGCTCACGGCACCACCGCCGCGGATTGGCTCTGGGGGCGCTCCTGAGGCGTGCGTTCATTCGGCGTGCGCTCCGCCGAGCCCTCCCGCCGCGGCCACTGCGCCCGCAGGATCGCGAGCTTGCGAATCAGCGCCTCCATCGGCAGACCCATCACGCACGTCGGATCACCCTCGCAGGTAATCGCCCATCCCGCCGCGACCCGCTCGCGAAGGTTGTAGCCGCCTGCTTTCCCCGCCCACCCGCCGCTGGCGAGATAGTCCTCGATCTGCTGATCCGACACGCTCCCCCACCGCACCCGCGCGCTGGTGGCAAACAGCGACCGCCGACGCGGCACCAGGTCGTCGTCCACGCCCGGATCGAGCTCGATCAGCGCCACACCCGTCACCACCTCGTGCTCGCCATCACGGAAGGACTCGAGCATGCGGCGGGCCTCGGCGGCATCCGTCGGAGTCCCGATCAGCGCGCCCTCGGCGATGCAGGCGGTGTCCGCCCCCAGCACCCAGCGGCGCTCCGGGGCCGTCGCGTTTCGCGCGATCTCCGCGCCCGCGGCGGCCTTGAGATACGCCAGGCTCGCCACCCATTCCTTCGGCGTCACATCGCCCGGGGTGAGCTCGGAATCTTCCAGGCCCGGATGCTCGGCGTCGTGCGCCAGTCCGGCTTCGCTCAGGAACTGCCGGCGGCGAGGCGAGCGGCTGGCAAGGAACAGGCGCGGGACACCCGCCGCAGCCCGCGGCTCCGCCGTGTCGTGCTCTCGATCGCGTCCCGTCGTGCTCACAGATTCATTCTACGAATGCACGGCCGCTGGGGTTCTCGCCGCTTTTTGCACGTGTGCCACGGCATTCTGGAACATCCGCAGCCCCGGCGTCGGCCCGCGGCGGACCGCTTCCGGCAGCCGCGTCCAGTACGGATGCCGCGTCCAATCCAGGTACCGCTCCGGGTGCGGCATCAACCCGAACACCAAGCCCGACGCATCGCACAGACCCGCGATCGCGTTCTCCGAGCCGTTGTAGTTCTCCGCGTACCGCAGCGCCACCCGCCCGCTGGACTCGATCGCACGCAGCACCTCGGGCGAGTCGCACACAAGGCGGCCTTCGCCGTGGGCGACGGGCAGTGTCCAGACATCGGACCGAATCTCGGATGGAATCGACTCCTCCACGCCCTTCGTCCACACGCATCGGCTCGTGGGCTCGGCGATCATGCCCACCCAGCGGTCGCAGAAACGCGCCGCGACGTTGTCGGTCAGCGCCACGGTCTGCTTCGGGGCCGCGTCGGGCGGCCAGTCCAGCCCCGCATCCGGCCCCGGCAGCAACCCGATCTGCACCAAGACTTGGAATCCGTTGCAGGCTCCGATGATCGGCGTGCCCCGCTCCACGGCCTCGCGCAGCGCCGGATACAGCCGCTCGCGGCACCGCATCGCGAAGACTCGCCCGCTCGCGATGTCGTCGCCGTACGAGAAGCCGCCCGGGAAGCCGATGAGCTGATACCCGGCGATCTGGGCCGGATCGGCGATCAGCGCGTCAAGGTGCACGAGTGTGGAAGTCGCGCCAGCCAACTCGAACGCGCGGCACATCTCCTGATCGCAGTTGGTGCCCGGGGCACGCAGAACAAGGGCTCGCGGCGCGTTGGCTCGGCTCATGTTCGATCGTATGGCCGATCGCGTCAACGCTCGCATGGTCGGTCAGACCGGCCGCAGCTTGCGGAACGCGTCGATCGCCTTCTCGCGTGCCTTCACTCGGTCTACCAAGGGCTTGGGATAGTCCAGCCGCGATCGCAGCAGGCCCGGGAGTTGCTCCGGATCGTGGATCGCCGGGCCCTGCACGTCGCGCAGTTCGAGCACAAACTCGCGGATGTACTTTCCATCCGGATCAAACTTCTCGCTCTGGTTGTAGGTGTTGAAGATGCGGAAGTACGGCGCGGCGTCGGTTCCGGTGCTGGCCGACCACTGCCACCCGCCGTTGTTGCTGGCGAGGAAACCGTCGATCAGGTTCTGTATGAAAAACTTCTCGCCCAGCCGCCAGTTGAGGAAGTAGTCCTTGGTGAAGTACATCGCGACGATCATGCGGACGCGGTTGTGCATCCAGCCGTCGCGGAGCAGCTGCCGCATCCCGGCATCGACGATCGGCACGCCCGTGCGGCCTTGCTTCCATGCTTCGAGGAGCTTGGGTTCGTCGTTCCACACGATCGCCTCGGTGTTCACCTGAAACGCTCGGTGCATGCACACACGAGGAAAACCGACCATGACGTGCACGTAGAACTCACGCCACAACACCTCGCTGATCCAATGCACCGGACCAGGCGAGCCGTTCTCGAGCGGATTGCCTTTCAAGCCCTTGTTCGCGGCGAGGTTCGCCTCAATGCCCTTCTCGAGGCACTGCCTTGGCGAGATCGTGCCGACCGCGAGGTGATGCGACAGCATGCTGGTGCCGTCGGTGCCGGGGAAGTCGCGGCGGTCCTTGTAGGACACGATGGAATCGGCGCAGAACTGCCGCAGACGCTTCATCGCCTCGTGCTCGCCCGCGGGCCAGCGGGTGCGCCAGTGATCGCGGCCGGACGGTCCAGTGGGCTCGCTCGCGGCGTGCGTCTCGGGAACCGGTGACGGCGCGATCCCGGTCTCGGCCTGGCGCGAGGGCTTGGCCAGCGTCGGGCAGCCTCCGATCTTGTCCCAGTGTTTGAAGAACGCTCGCTTGAAGGGCGAATAGATCGTGAAGAACCGGCCCTCGCCGGTGCGGATCTCGCCGGGCTCCACACAGATCTGATCGGTGTGGGCGTAGGCCTTGAGGCGAGCGGCGGAGAACGCGTCGATCACCGCGGCGTCGCGCTTCGCCTCGTTGACCTCGTACTCCTTGTTGAAGTGCAACTCGTCGCAGGCGTGCTTCTTCACGAGTGCAACCAAGACGCCGGGAATGTCCTTCGGCGTCTTGGCGGTCTCAATCAGCAGCGGGATATTCAGTTTCGCCAAGTCAGCGCTCAGCACGGCGAGCGATCGCAGGATGAAGTCCACCTTGATCGGCGCGAAATCGTGTGCCGCCCACTCACCTGGCGAGATCAGGAACACCGCAACGACGCCATTGCCACTAGCCCCACTAGCGCGGCGGCACGCCTCGAACAACGCGGCGTTGTCCGCCACGCGAAGGTCGGAACGAAACCACACCAGACTGCGAACACCCTGCGCCATGCTCATCCTCTCGATGCCGACGTATGGATCAACTCCCACACAAACCACCCCGCGAGCAACGCCCGCGCCGACCAGCAGACCGTGCGAATCCAGTTCGTCCGCACCAGCCGCCTCACGACCGCGACGTCAATCGTGCCTGACACTTGCTTCTGCAGCCGCGTGTGCAGCGGCACCTGCACGGCGAAGGTTGAGATCCACACCACCACCACCAGCGCGAACGAGAGCCACAGCCACGGCACCAGGCTCGCGACCGGTTGCACCATGCCGATCGGTGGCAACATCAGCACTGCCGAGCCGAGTTCAATCAACATGGCCGGTGCGACAATCGGCGTGATCGCATTGGCGTGACGAGCGCAGGCCGCCGCCGCCCGCTGCGGATCGAGTTCCGCCAGCATGGGATAGTGCACAATCTGGATAACCCAGATCAACCCGGCGAGGTACGCCGAGGCAGCAAAGTGCAGAAGGATCAGCAGTTCCGGCGTCATGCAGCATCAAGCCTTGACGAGCCCCGAGCGTGAGCGAGCGGGTTCCGACGACTGTCCCCCTCCGAGAATCCGCTCGGGGTCCGTTTGGACAGGAACGCTATCGTTGCCCGCCGCCAGACGGATGCGGCCGAAAGCAGAAACTCGGAAGCGAAGCGGAGAGACGCGGGCGTGATGGAGCCGCCGGCACAATCAGTTCGACCGGACGGGACGCCGATCCCTAAGACCTCGCAGGCGAGTCTGGGGAGGCAGCTCCGGCGTCTCCGCGCCGTGGAGGTCGCGGCGAGCGAACCGGGTTCCAGTCGATCCGGCCGCACGCGGCGTCGCAACTCTCCGCGCGGCGACTCCTCTCTCTGGCGCGAAGCCAACGACGGCCTTCATGCGATCGAACGCTGGTTCGCGACCAAGGGCTGGATTCCCTGGGACTTCCAGCGCAGCGCGTGGGAAGCCTTCCGCCGCGGCGACTCGGGACTCGTCCAAGTACCAACCGGCGCCGGCAAAACGTACGCCGCGTACCTCGGCCCGCTGTCGGAGCTGATCGACGAGTGCCGCGACTCCACGCCCGCGAGCACCGTTCCAGACGCCCTGCGAATTCTCTTCATCACCCCGCTGCGAGCCGTCTCGCGGGACATCGAGCTGGCCCTCCGAGCGCCGATCGACGAGATGGATCTTCCGCTGCGGGTCGAGTCCCGCACCGGAGACACCGCGCAGTCCGTCCGCGACAAGCAGCGCGAGCGGCTGCCCGAGATCCTGATCACCACACCCGAGAGCTTGTGCATCCTGCTCACGCGCGAGAACGCGCCCGCGCTCTTCGCGTCGCTCTCTTCGATCATCGCCGACGAATGGCACGAGCTGCTCACCAGTAAACGCGGCACGCAGGTTGAACTCTGTCTCTCGCGACTCCGCGAGTTCGCGCCCAAAGCCCGCACGTGGACGCTGAGCGCGACGCTGCCCAATCTCGATCAGGCCGCACGGGCCGCCGTCGGGATGGCCGCCCCCGAACCAACCGTCATCCGCGGCGAGATGCGTCGCGAGATCACCATCGACACGCTCACGCCCGCTCCGGGCACGCGCATGCCCTGGGCCGGACACCTCGGCATGCACATGCTGCCGCGGGTCGTCGAGACGCTCGATCCGGCGATCTCCACGCTCGTGTTCACCAACACCCGCTCGCAGGCGGAGCTGTGGTTTCAGGCCATCCTCCACGCCAAGCCCGAGTGGGAGCCGATCCTCGCCCTGCACCACGGCTCGCTCGATCGCGACGATCGCGAGGCCGTGGAAGGCGGCCTGAAATCGGGCGATCTCCGCATCGTGGTCGCCACATCGTCGCTCGATCTCGGCGTGGACTTCGCGCCCGTTGAGCGGGTGATCCAGATCGGTTCGGTGAAGGGCATCGCCCGGCTGATCCAGCGCGCCGGGCGTGCGGCCCACCGCCCCGGAGCGCCCTGCTCGATCCTTTGTGTGCCCACGCACACGCTCGAGCTCATCGAGATTGACGCGGCCCGCCGGGCGATGCTCGAATCTCGCATCGAGCCGCGGGTGCCACTCCATAAGCCGCTCGATGTGCTCGCCCAGCACCTCGTCACCTGCGCGATGGGCGGCGGATACGAGCCGGGCGCGATGTTCGAGCAAGTCCGCACCGCCGCGGCGTACGCAACGCTCAGCCGCGAGGAGTTCGACTGGGCCCTCGACCTCGTCTCCCGCGGCGGCGATGCACTCAGGGCCTATCCGCACTACCACAAGGTCGCGCTCGACACCGGCCACGCCCGCGTCGGCGACAAGCGCCTCGGACTGCTGCACAAGCTCAACATCGGCACCATCGTCGCCCAGCCGACGCTTGAGATCCGTTTCGCCGGCGGCAAGCGGATCGGCAGCATCGAGGACGGGTTCATCACGCTGCTCCGCCCCGGGCAGAAGTTCGCGTACGCGGGCCGCTCCCTCGCGTTCGTGGGCGTCCGCGACGGCGTCGCCTACGTCCGGCCCGCGGGCGGGAAGACCAACAACACGCCGCGCTGGGCGGGAACGAAGCTGCCAATCTCCGAGTCGCTCGCGCGATCGGTGCGAGAGACGCTGGAAGTTGCCGTGAACGGCACCGCATCCGCCGCGTCCAACGAACTGCTCCACGCCCGCGAGATGATCGAGGCCCAGCAGCGCCTCTCCATCATCCCGCGCGCCGACGAATTGCTCATCGAGGCCTGCGAGACCCGCGACGGGCATCACGTCTTCGTGTATCCATTCGACGGCCGCCTGGTCAACGCCGGGCTCGCCTCCATCGTCGCGTTCCGCATCTCGCAGGGTCGCCCGTCCACGTTCACGATCTCCGCCAACGACTACGGCTTCGAACTGCTCTCGCCCACACCGATCGAGCTCGAGGGAGTTTTCACGCCCGACCTCTTCGACACGCAGCGGTTGCTCGAAGACGCCGCGGGCTCGGTGAACCTCGCCGAACTCGCCAAGGTGCAGTTCCGCGAGATCGCCCGCGTCGCCGGCCTGATCTCGCAGACCTACCCGGGCGCTCGCAAGACCGGGCGACAGGTCCAGATCAACACCGGCCTGCTCTACGACGTGCTCCGCGAGTTCGATCCCGGCAATCTCTTGCTGCATCAGGCCGACCGCGAGGTGATGGAACGCCACTTCGAGCAAACGCGTCTTGCACGCTCGATGCAGCGTCTGGCGTTGTCACGTCTGCGACTCGTGCGCACCGTGCAACCAACGCCGCTCTCCTTGCCGCTGATCGTCGAGCGTGTCGCAGGCCAGATGTCGAGCGAACCGCTCGCCGACCGCATCGAGCGCATGCAGCGCGAATGGGAGCTGGACGCCAGCCGAAGCGAGAGATCGCCCACCACGACGGGGGCGGGGCCTTCCAGGCCCCGCCGCGGCGCAGCCGGCGAGAAAAGCAACACTCGACCACGGAGCCCGCGGCCATGACTCCGCTCCGCGTCGACATCGCCTCGCAAACGGTCTCGCTCTTCGCGCAGCGTGCCGCGTTCTGGCACGAGAGCTCCACGCTTCTCGTCGCCGATGTCCACCTCGGACGTCAGCAGGCCTGGCGAGCCGGAGGCGTGCCGATCTCCGACGCCGCTCAGCTCGCCAGCCTCGACGAACCGCTGCAGCGTCTCGCCGCGTTGATCGAGGCCACGCGAGCCACCCGCTTGCTGGTCCTCGGCGATCTGCTCCACGCCCCGGCAGGCCTGACCGACACGATGATCGCTCGGGTGACGGCGTGGCGCGAACGACACGCCCACGTGCAATTCGAGGTCATCCCCGGGAATCACGATCGCAAGCTCGACCGCGTCGCCGAAGTCTGGAACCTCACCGTCCGCGAGCCGCGCGTCTGCGAGCCGCCCTTCGAGTTCGTGCACGATCCGGCGGACGCCGCCAACACCGATCACATCGCCTGCAGCGGCCACATCCACCCGATGGTCCGCCTGGCCACCGCGCGCGAGAGCGTCCGAGTCCCCGCGTTTCTCATCACGCCGCGGCTCTTCCTGTTCCCCGCCTTCAGCGGCCTGTTCTCCGGCGTCACCATCGACCAGACACCCGACACCCGCGTCTATCCGATCGCGGGCGACAAAGTCCTGGCACTGCGCGACTCCGCCGCGACGAAGTGAGCATCGCCCGCGTCACGCAAAGCCGCCAAAGACCAACAGCCCGCAACCGCACGCCCTTACTGCCCCACTGCCCCACTGCCCCACTGCCCCACTGCCTTCCCCACCACCCGCTCCAAAAACGCCCGGTGCGGCCCGACGCTCAGGTTCGCAACCACCCGGTCGGCAATGACTCCACCGCCGGGCGCGGGCTCGATGAGATACGTCACCCGACGCGTGAACATGCCAAACAAGAACGCGGCTCCGTAGGCACGGATGACCTTCTTTTCCGGATCGGCCAGCAGCGTGAAGCCCAGCGTGTGCTTGTCCTTGAACTTCTGCTTGGACGCTGTGCCCTGCGGGCTGATGCCCACGACCCGGACGCCGACCGCCGCGAGCTCCTGCGTCCAATCGCGGAACATGCACGCCTGAGCCGTGCACACCGGCGTGAAGTCCGCGGGATAGAAGTACAGCACCACCGGCCCGCGCGTCAGCAGCGAGGCGAGCGTGACCGTGGCTCCATCGCCATCGACGAGCTCAAAGTCCGGCGCGGGTTGACCGATGGCCAGCATCCCGACAGCGTACGAACCCTCGCTGCTCCGCGAGAAAGGAGGCGGCCCAACAGTTCCCCGCCTCCTCGCGCCCCCACCGACGATCCGCGGCCTCTCGCATCCGGCTTCGCTCGTTGCAAGAAACCGCGGCCAGTTCGAATCCGTTCACCTCAATACTGAAGCACGGAGTGAACCTCCCCGTACTTCACAACCTTGTCGCGGCCCTTGAGCTTCGGGAGCTCGATGAGGACCGCAATGCCCACGATCTCCGCCCCAGACTTCTTGACCAGCTCGCAGCAGGCCTCGAGCGTGCCCCCGGTCGCGAGGAGATCGTCGACGACGACCACCTTGCGGCCGGCGCCGATGGCGTCGGAGTGAATCTCAAGGCGGTCGGTCCCGTACTCCAGGGCGTAATCCACGCCATGGACGCTGCGGGGGAGCTTGCCGGGTTTGCGAATCGGGATGAACCCGGCGGAAAGGGACTGGGCGATGGCGGTGCCGAAGATGAAGCCGCGGGATTCGGCGCCCACAACGAGTTCGACGCCCTTGCCGCGGTAGGGGTTGGCCATCAGCTCAACCGCGAGGGCCAGACCCCTGGGATCCGCCAGCAGCGGCGTGAAGTCCTTGAAGAGGATGCCGGGCTTGGGGAAGTCGGGGACGTCGCGGATGAGGGAGTGGAGGTGCATGGGGTGGAAGTGGAGCAGGGGAGTAGGGGAAAGGGGAGCAGGGGTCGGAGAGGCGGGGACGGGAACATACTACTGCCGGCGTGCGGGCGGCGTTGGAGCCGAGGTGGGCGGCGCGATACCTACGCTGTGGTATGACCTCGAAGCCTGTTCGCAAGCCTGCTTTGGAGATCGTCGAGCCGGTCGGGAAGCGTGTGCTCATCCGCAAGGATGAGGACAAGAAGCAGACCAAGACCGGCATTCACCTGCCGGACAAGATTGAGATCCCGACGCTGACGGGTCGCGTCGTCGCGATCAGCCGCCAGGTAGAGCGGGACGAGGATTACACCATCAAGCAGTACGACCGCGTGCTGTTCAACCCCAAGCACGCGATCCCGGTGGAGTTCGAGGGGGACAACCGGCTGTTCGTGATCCCGATCGAGGATGTGGTGGCGATCTTCCGGAAGGCGGAGGAGGCGGAGTAGCCCGGTCTCCACCATCGCTCAGTGGGACCGGCCTCCGGCCGGTCTGCCTGAGCCTGGCTGAGTCTGGCTGAGTCTGCCTGAGTCTGGGAGTTGCTCGTTGTGCTTTGTACGCGGCCGTCGACCGGCCGGAGGCCGGTCCCACTGGTTCCAAAGGTGGGTTGGTGCCGTTTGAGGCTCGTGTTGCATGTCGCGTGAGGATGTCACATTTCCTTCGGACCACCCCGCTGCCGTTCTTCTGCGGCCGCTGGAGGACTTGCCTTCGGTGCTGGCGATCCCGCCGCTGCCTCGGGGGAAGCGTGGGTTATTCGATGTCTCGCTGCGAACGCCGGGATCGAAGTCGCTGACGAATCGGGCGCTGCTGCTCGCGGCGTTGGCGGAGGGCGAATCCACGCTGCGGTCGCCCCTGTTGGAAGCGGACGATGCGCGGCGGATGCGGGCGGCGTTAGAGCAACTCGGGGTCGGCCTGTCGCTCGAGCGCGAGGGTGAGGACGAGGTGCTGCGGGTTCGCGGCGTGGGCGGCGCTTGGAAGACGACCGGCGAGGTGACGGTCAACCTGAACAACGCCGGGACGGCGACGCGGTTTCTCGCGGCGGCGGCGCTGCTGGGATCTGGTGGGGGTTCCGCACCAATCGTGATCGACGGCAACGCACGAATGCGAGAGCGGCCGATCGGTGAACTCGCCGAAGTGCTGACGCAGTTGGGAGCGAAGATTGAGTACGTGGGGCGCGACGGGTACCCGCCACTGCGGATTCATCCGCTGGCGGAGCGCAAGGGCCCCGGGCGGGTTCTCGACATTCCAACAACGCAGAGCAGCCAGTTCATCTCGGCGATCCTGATGGTGGCGCCGTGGCTGGCTGGCGGGCTCACGATCCGGCTGACCGGCGAGATCACCAGCCCGACCTACATCGAGATGACGATCGGGCTCTTGCAGCAGGTCGGCGCGATGGTGAAGACGTCGGAGGATCTGCGGGTGATCCGAGTCGGGCCGCCGAGTGCGCAGACGATCGGCCTGAAGGCCTTTGACTACGACGTCGAGCCGGACGCGAGCGGTGCGACCTACTTCTGGGCCGCCGCCGCGATCAACCCCGGATCGATGGCGCGGGTCACGGGCCTGTCCCACCGTTCGCTGCAGGGCGATGCGGATTTCCCGTCGCTCTTGGCCCGGATGGGCGCGGTGGTCGAGCAACACCCTGCCACCCAAGCGGCACCGCACGGCGTCGCGAACCCGCTGGCCATGCCCGCGATCCGTGACGAATCCGATCCGCGGACCCATTTCATCGGCATCTGCGGCCCCGGCCGACTCGAGCCGATCATGGCGGACCTGTCCAAGATGCCCGACACCGCGATGACACTCGCGAGCGTCGCGTGCTTCGCGCCCGGGATGTCGATCCTGCGAGGTCTTCGGACGCTGCGAGTCAAAGAGACCGACCGCATCGAGGCGATGCGGAACGAACTGACGAAGATCGGCGTCAAAATCGATTGCCCGGTGATGGGCGACCACGACGTGATGGGGATCACCCCCCCACCCGGTGATATGGCGTTGGCCAGCTCACGGGTCGAGTTCGACACCTACGACGATCACCGGATGGCGATGAGTCTGGCCTTGATCGGCCTGAGGCGTCCCAACGTCTTCATCAAGGACCCGCAATGCGTGGCGAAGACGTACCCGACTTTTTGGCGGGATCTGGCCCGGCTGTACTCGTGCACGTGAGCCCGTGGTGCGCCGGACGCGATCCAACACCGGCATCAAGTCGACAGCACGCTCAGGCAGGTCTCGATCCGCTTCAGCGCCGAACCGCGGCCGAGCACCGCGAGCGACTCACCGAGCGGCGGGCTGACGGCGGCGCCGGCGATGGCGACGCGGATCGCCTGCGACACCGGGCCCAGACCCGTGCCATCTTGCTGGCCGACTTGCTCGATGAGCGCGTGCAGCGTGGCAGCGTTCCATGAGGCAGCGTCCACGGTTTGCAGGCGCTCGAAGACGGTGCGGAGAAGCGTCAGGCCTTGGTTGCCGTTGGCCTTGAGGTTCTTCTCGACGGCGGCGGGGTCGAAGTCGGCGGCGTGATCATCGCGCAGCACGAAGGCCGAGGCCTTCACGCCGTCGCGGAGGGTCTTGGCCCGAGCCTTTACGGCCTTCGCGAGCTCGATCCAGCGGCCGTTCGCATCGACGCGTGCGGCGAACACTGGTTCGAACTCCACGCACCAGATGCGCCAGCGCTTCGCGAACTCCTCATCACTGAGGCCGTTGATCGCATCGGCGTTGAAGGACAGCAGCTTGTTGCGGTCGAACTTGCTAGCAGTCTTGCCGATGCGGTCGAGGCCGAAGTGGGAGGCGAGGAAGGCGTTGTCGAACTTCTCGAGATCCTTGCCGTCGGGGGTCTTGAGGCCGGGGTTCCAGCCGAGGAGGGCGACGAAGTTGCAGATGGCCTCGGGGAGATAACCGTTCTTCTTGAAGTCCCAGACTTCGATCTCGGGCAGGGCGATCTTGAAGTGGGCGGCGAGTGCCTCGGCGACTTGGACGTTGTCGTTGTCGCCGGCGAGGAACCCAGGTAACAAAGTAACTATGCTGGCAGTTTCATTATCCGTTCCTTCGGCCTTGGCCTTGGCCATGAGTTGCCGCGTTAGGTCGATGATCATCTGCGGCTTATCTGGCTTCGACTTCGATTCATACTCCTTGAGGGCTTTCCGCGCCGCCTTCGCCTTGTCGCGCTTGCTCATCTTGCTCGCGTCCATGTTGCAGATGATGGGCATGTGGGCGTAGAGCAGGATGCGAAAGGCGGTGCCGTCGGGGTGGGTGAGGGCCTTCTGCAGCGCGACGTGACGCGGCGTGTTGTTGAGGTGCTCCTGAGCGCGGAGGACGTGGGTCACGCCCATGGTCTCGTCGTCGATGACGACGGCGAAGTGGTACGTGGGAAAGCCGTCGGCCTTGCGGATGACGAAATCATCCATCTCGCCAGGGGCGTAGCGGACATCGCCGAGGACTTCGTCGTGGACGACGATCTCCTCGTTTGGCGCGGCGAAGCGGACAACGTGGCGCTCGCCCGCCTGAGCACGCTTCCAGCGTTCCTGCATCGCGGGCGTGTACTGGCCGAACTCGATGTCGGCGGGACGCGGGTAGCGGTACGTCTGCTTCGCGGCAACGGCGGCGGCGCGTTGCTTCTCGGTTTCTTCGTTGGTGTCGAACGCGGGATACGCGCGGCCACTGGTGATGAGGCGCTCGAGGTACGCGTTGTAGATCGCGACGCGCCGGGCCTGGAAGTACTCGCCCACGGGCGGGCGGCCGCTATTGGGTTCCCAGTCGTGCTGGCCGATGCTGCCGTCGGGTTTGATGAAGGGGCCGAGGTCGTTGACGATGCCGAGCCAGTGGAGGTCCTCGATGATGCCGCGGGCGGACTCGAGGCTGCTGCGGGCGGCGTCGGTGTCTTCGATGCGGAGCATGAAGCGGCCGCCGGACTTTTTGGCGAAGGCCCAGCAGAAGAGGGCGGTGCGGGCGCCGCCGATGTGGAGGTGTCCGGTGGGAGAGGGGGCGAAGCGGGTGACGAGGGGGGGCATGGGAAGCAAGGGTAGGAATGGCGGCGTCAAAGTCCGCTTCCTGCGGGCGGAGAAACGCCAAGCGGGTATCCGCAATCCGCGCACTCGTGCCGCCGAATCCGACCGCGAAGCCGCCAATCGAGCCACACTCGCCGCGCGATCCAGGTCAAATACACGGGAGAAAGCAGCAGCGACAGCAATGCGGCGATCGAGCCGAGGTTGACAAACGTGAGCGACACCTGCTCGGCGGTTTGCACGCGATACGCCAGCCGCCCCCGCTCGCCGACATTCCAGAACGAACCGACGGCCGTGGGCCTCGCGTTTGGCATCGTCCACCGGCTGGCGATGAGGAACGGCATCGCGTCGATGGCCCATTCCTCCGCAGCGATGGGGGGCACGGGGGTGGGTGCTCCTGTTGCCCCCGAGGGAGGGTCGCTGTATCCGAACGCAACGACGGAGTCGTCCGGGAGCTGATCCTTTGAACGACTGGTTCTTAGAGCCTCGTCTAATGCACGAACGATCTCCGATGCGACTTCTCGGGCATTCTCGGGAGTGTCTGGAGTGCTGAAGACTTCGGAGAGCGTGAACTTGGTGGTACCGAACGCGGTTGCTCCGCCGAACACGTTCACTTGATCTCGTGTCCAAGTTGGAAACAGGTACATCACGACGGCGATTGCGATCAAAGCCTGCCGCAGAAGATGCCGACGCCGTCGATTGGCGTCCCCACGGAGGATCCACGCCCCAGCGACGAAGTATGCAGCGCTCACAATCGCGAGCGGAACCAAGATCTGCGTTACAGGAATGAATATCTGGCTGACCCTTCCATCCGCACGAACGAAGTTGATCCCGGGAAGAAACGGAATTCGCTGCGTACTCCAATTGACGTACGGCGAGTGCGGCACACGCTGGAAAGGCCGGACCACTTGTGCAGTGCCTCCGTCGTTGCGAGCGATCAGCCATCGCAGCGGCATTCCCAGGCGAAATTCGTCTCTGAGCGAGGCTTCGGTGGAGCTGTCGCACACCGCCACCAAAAGCGGAGCGTCGCACATATCCGCGATCGCCCCCTTCGTCTCCCAGAAGCGTAGATCAGACACCTTGAACATCGGCGATGGCTTCCCATTCGCGATCGCGCGGAAGTCCCCGACCGTCAGCATCGGAGCCCAGCGATTGTCGACGACTTGGGACGGTGTGACTGGAACGATGACGCTGCCCTGCATCGCGACCGGGGTTCTCTTGACCGTGAGCAAACCGCCAAGTACGAGCCACGCGATGACGCAGCACGTCACCGCGAGAGGAACAAGCCGCCACGGGGACAGCCACCGATCCGAAAGTCGGTGCGGTCTGTCGGTCGTCGCGCCGCATTCCGGGCAAGTCCGGCTCGTCGTCTGCACCCCACTCATACGACCAGATTACCAACGGGTTCATTCTCGGGCAAAGCGATCTTGTTTTCTGTGCAACAACCGCACTTGCAGGCCTTCCACGGGGCCGATGCAACAGGTAGAATGCGATGAGTCCTCGCCTCCGACACCTCGCGGCGTGTGTTGCTCCGCGATCTGTCTTGGGCGAGGGCCATTGGGCCGCACGCGAGTCTTTCGGGCTTCGGCGTCGGGTTCCTGGCTTCTTCGGTTCCATCACCAACCCGCGCGTCGCCCCATTCCACTCGCCCGCGGCCGGAAAGGAACCCATGTCCAATTCTCATGGATCTGCATCCGCCCGCTCCGTCGCCGACGTGCGCAACATCTGCCTCGTCGGGTCTGGCGGCAGCGGCAAGACGACACTCACCGAGAAGCTTTTGTTTTCCACCGGCGCGCTCACCCGCGCCGGTTCTGTTGAGGAAGGCAACACCGTCAGCGATTACACCGAAGAAGAAAAGCACCACAAGCACTCGCTGCAGCCCGCGTTCGTGCACTTTGACTACGAGGGGCACGAGGTCCACCTGATCGACACGCCGGGGCTGGTCGATTTCCTCGGGCACGCCATCGCGTGCTTTCCCGCGGTCGAGACCGTCGCGGTCGTGATCGACGCCCACAAGGGCATCGACTCCACCGTGCGGCGTCTCATGACCGTCGCGGGGGATCGCAAGATCCCGCGGATGATCATCATCAACAAGATCGAAGAGAACGCCGATGGTCTGCCCGACCTGGTCGCCCAGATCCGCGAAACGTTCGGGAACATCTGCCTGCCGATCAACCTGCCCACGCTCAAGGGCAAGAAGGTCATCAACGTCTTCGAGCACGACGGGCACGACAGCGCGGGGGATCAGACCGACTTCTCCAGCGTGCACGAGGCGCACAAGAACATCGTCGAGCAGGTGATCGAGGTCGATGAAGAGCTGACGATGGAGTACCTTGAGAAGGGCGAGGGCGCGGGGTTTGACCCGGAGAAGCTGCACGCCGCGTTCGAGAAGGCGCTGGGCGAGGCGCACCTGGTGCCGATCTGCTTTGTCTCGGCCAAGACCGGCGCGGGAGTGGACGACTTGCTGCACGTCTTCGCGAGCCTGTGCCCGAGCCCGCTGGAAGTTCTGCCGCCGGAGCTGGCGATCCGCAAAGGCGAAGACGAGAACGGCCAGCCGCTCGAAGAAGACTACGTGCCGCGGCCCGACCCCAAGGGCAAGGTCATCGCGCACGTGTTCAAGATCACCACCGACGCCTTCGTCGGCAAGCTCGGCATCTTCCGCGTGCACAGCGGCACCATCAAGCACAAGCAAGAGCTCTACATCGACGACAACAACAAACCCTTCCGCGTCGGGCATCTCTTCAAGCTCCAGGGCAAGGAGCACGTCGAGGTGAGCGAAGTCGGCCCGGGCGAGATCGCGGCGATCAGCAAGGTAGATGAACTCCACTTCAACGGCATCCTGCACGAAGCCGCCGAGGCGAGCACGGTGCATCTGCGCCCGCTGCCGTTGCCCAAGCCGCTGTACGGGCTGGCGATCCAGCTCAAGAACCTCGCGGACGAGACCAAGTTCTCATCCGCGGCGCACAAGTTGATGGCCGAGGACCCGAGCCTGCGGATCGATCGCATCGCGGCGACGAACCAGACCGTCATGCGCGGCCTGGGCGAGCTGCACCTGCGGATCGTGTGCGAGAAGTTCAAGAAGCAGTACAACATCGATCTCGTCACCAGCCAACCCAAGGTCGCGTACAAGGAGACCATCACCAGCAAGGCCGACGGGCATCACCGCCACCGCAAGCAGACCGGCGGCGCGGGCCAGTTCGGCGAGGTGTTCCTCCGCATCGAGCCGCTCCCCACCGATCACCCCACCGGTTTCGAGTTCGTCTCCGAGGTCGTCGGCGGCACGGTGCCCCGGCAGTACTGGCCGGCGGTCGAAAAAGGCGTGAAGCAGGTGCTGGATGCCGGCGCGTTCGCCGGCTATCCGATGCAGGGCATCCGCGTGGCGCTCTACGACGGCAAGTACCACGACGTCGACAGCAAGGAGATCGCGTTCATCACCGCGGGCAAGAAGGCGTTCATCGACGCCGTCGCGAAGGCCAAGCCCAAGCTGCTCGAGCCGTTCGTGATGGTCGAGGTGACGGCCCCGAGCCGCTACATGGGCGACATCGCCGGGCACCTCTCCACCAAGCGCGGTCGAGTCCAGGACTCGCTGGTGCAATCGGGCGACACCTGCCTGGTGCGTGCCGTCGCGCCGCTGGGCGAACTCAACAACTATGCCAACGAGCTCAAGAGCATGACCGGCGGCGCCGGCACGTTCAGCATGGAGTACAGCCATGACGAGCACACCCCGCCGCAAGTCCAGGCCGCGGTGGTGGCGGCGTACAAGCCGCATGATGACGGGGAGTAGGAGAGGGGTGAGGGCTTGGGTCTTAGGACTTAGGACTTAGGGCTGAGGTTTGAGGTCTAAACACCCGCGCATGGGCGCGGGTGTTTTCGTTGGGTGTTCAAACAGACAACCTGCTGGTTCGCCTTGATTTGCTGCTTTGAGCTTTGCCGCTTTGAGCTTTCCGCGCAACCCCCTCCCGCCGCCCCCGTCTGTGTGATAGTCTTTGGGTATCGGGCCGGGGCATCCGGCCTTGGCCCGCCGGGAGTCCTCCCATGTCCGATCGCAAGCCGTTCTCGTTCATCATCACCGTCGGCGCTCTGGCGGCCGCCGGAGCCGTGCTGTACTACTCCATCCGTCAGTTGCCTCAGGACGTCGGCGCCGCGCCGTCGGCCTCGGTCACCGGCGTGTCGCTCCACGCCTTGGCCGAAGCCGGCAACATCGCCGGCCTCGAGGCCCAGCTCAAGGCCGGAGCCAAGATCGACAGCGGTCTGGAAGACGGCCCGCTCGCCCAGCGCGGCATGACGCCCCTCATGACCGCGATCTTCGCGGGTCAGGAGAAGGCGGCCGAGATCCTGCTCGCAGCCAAGCCGCAGCTCGAGGCCCGCAGCCGCGACGGACGCTCGGCCCTGATCTGGGCCGCGGGCTGGGGCTCGCCCGCGATGGTGCAGCGGCTGCTCGACGCCGGGGCGGAGAAGAACGCCCGCGACGAGGCCAACTTCACCGCGCTGATCATGGCCGCGGCCCGCGGCGAAGCCAAGAGCGTCGACCTGCTCATCAAGTCCGGCGCCGACATCAACGCCAAGAACAAGTGGAATCACACCGCGCTCATGACCGCCATCCGCACCGGGAACAAGGAAAAGGTCGAGGCCCTGCTCAACGCGGGCGCCGGCGTCAACGACGCCGACCTCGACGGCCTCACCCCGATCCACATGGCCGCCGAGAGCGATGCCCCCATCGCGGCCCTGGAGATGATCCAGAAGCGCGGCGGCAACCTCGACGCGCAATCCGCCGCCGGCCTCACCGCGCTGATGATCGCCGCCGATCGCGGCGACGCCGAGAAAGTGAAGACGCTGCTCGCACTCGGCGCCAAGGTCTCGCTCAAGGACAAGGACGGCGCGACGGCCCTCGACTGGGCCAACCGACGTGCCGACGACGCCGGCAAGGCGGTCGCGGAGCTCCTGCAGAAGGCGAAGTGAGGATCACCCAGCGGCACGGGCGTCCCGCCTGTGCGTCGACGGAGCACAACAAGGACTGCGTTCATACGACCCCGCGCAACCGATGCGCGGGGTTTTCGTTTTTGGTCGGGTATGGAGCGAGCGATTCACACCGAAGTTGCACGAGCATCCCCCACGACCGAGGCCGCGTCCACTATGCTGCCCGCCTCGATCGCACGGACGCGATCACCCACTCGCCCTCGCGACGGAACCCGACGCATGACGCGGATCGATCCCAACGCTCTCCGACTCGCCGGCGCGTACCAGGCCGCGGCGAACCGCAAGGCCCCGAGCACCAACGTCTCAGCCCAGAACGGGAACACCCAGTCGTTCGACTCGATCCGGCGTGCCGATGCGGTGGTCGATAAGGTCGCGATCGCACGTCCCGAGAAGCTCGCGGCGTCGGTCAGCAAGCTCGCCGCGGCAACGGTCGCGGGCTCCGCCGTGAAGACGCCCGCAAATCCGGCGACTCCGACCCCTCCGGCGGGCTCGACCTACACCGCCCGCGGCACGCTCTCGATGTTCGGCCAGCCGGGCGACCGCAACACCGCCGCCACCGGCGTGGCGCTGGGCCGCGTCTTCGACGCGCAGGGCTAAGCCAACCCGCGTAGCAGCGTGGGGTGGGTTCGATTCCCTGCACCAATCGTCCAATCGTCGGCCCCTTGATCTCGCGAAAAGACGCGTGTCAGTGGGTGCCATCAGTCCACCGCGGCCTTGCACGGCGCGACTGATGCGGCCTGCAAGTGCGGCGAGCCTGCGACGCGGCCGCGACGCTCCGTTCAGCTGGTCGGGTGCCACTGCTGGACCGGCTCGGCGGTCAAGCAGTGCCGGACTGCGCATTGAACTTCCGATCACACGGCGTGTCCCAGAGCGGCCAAACTCTGGCACCCAGCTTCCTGTTGGACTCACTTCCCGTTCTGCGTCGCGCCCAGCCGCACGTCGATGACGCGGCCGACAATCAGCGAGCAGTCGGCCTCCAGATCCACGCGGCGGACCACCTCGCAGTCGAAGCCCACCGACGCCCGCTTGAGGATCGGGGACTGGCTCTGCAGCGATTCCCACGGCGTGCAGTCGAACGGGTCCTGCTCCCGCGGCGCGTCGTCACAGAACTTCTTCAGGCTGAACTTGTCGTCCCGATCGATCACGCTGAGCGCAAAGGCACGGCTGTCACGGATCAGCGGCTCGATCCAGTGACCCCGTTTCAACGAGACGCAGATCAGCAGCGGATCGTCCGCGACCACCGTGGCGGCGCGTGCGACCACCCCCGCGCGGGCCCCCTCGAAGCCGGACGCGATGACGAAGCATCCCGTCGGCAGGAAAGAGAGGGCCGCCAGCGCGTCCGAGCGTCGACTCTCGGGCAGCGGGAGGTACTCGATCACGCTCTCAAAGTCGGCTCGCCGCGGGCGTAACCCAAGGAGACCCAGTGACTTGCACAGAACTCCCAAGGACGCAAAGTCCCGGAATCCGGCGCAGGGATTGCGCGTGACGACACGTTGTCCACAGCTATCCACATAGATGTGAACTTCTGCACAATTTGCAGCTCAAGTGGGGCCAAGTGTTGCAAAGTGTCGAGAAGTGGGTAATCTTCCCAAGTCGGAACGAGGGCGAACAGGTCGTCCCGTTGGACCGACGCGGGAACTCACCAGTGACATCGGTCGGGGGCTTCCTTGCTGTTTACCGGGCACGCCGAACTGACCATCGACGCGAAGCAGCGTCTGGCCATTCCGGCAAAGTACCGGGGGCAGTGGAACGACTCCGAACACGGCAAGGCATGGATCGTCGTGCCGTGGGCGGACGGGAAGCTCCTGAGGCTGTATCCGGAAGGCACGTTCGAGCGATTGAGCAACCTGCAGAACGCGGGACGCGAGACGCTGATGCCGGCTTCGGATCAAGCCACGCTCGAAGCGGATTTCTTCTCGCTTGCGGAGCGGATCGAGCCGGATTCGGCGGGGCGACTGACCCTGCCGAAGCTGCACCTGGAACTGTCGGAGATCCCGAACGAGGTCGTCGTGATCGGTGTCCGGGACCGCCTGGAAGTCAGGGGGCGAGCATGGATGCAGAGTTTGAAGGACCGGTTCCAGAAGATGCCCACGCTGGCGGAGAGCCTGCCACGCTGGCGCGGCACGGACGCCGGGAAGAGCTGAAGAGCGCCGAGCCGCGGCGGGTCAGCCCCTCTCAGTCCTCCGACGAGTTCGGCCGCCAGGAGGGCCGCGTCGGTTGGGGTCGGACGGCGTAAGCCGTTGCATCGGCCCGGTTTGCCGGCCCGGCTTGCTGGCTCGTTTGGCCCGCGGTGTGCGAGGAGACTCGCCGCCTGGGATTCGGCCCCTCCCCACCGCTCGCAAAGGCGGTGGATGGGGCAGACAAGCAAGTGATTGTTTTCGGCGCCGGACCCTCTCCGGCGCGGGGATCTGCGAAGGGAATTGCCTCGCGGCGCAAGGATGCGCCGGTCTCCACCCCCCCGCGTCACCGAGAGGCCCCGACCAAGGACGGTCGGAACGGAGCCGAAGACAGGATCCACGCCGTGTTGTGCGAAAGCACGCCCCGGCACTTTCGGCGGAGACTGCAGCGACCTCGTTCGAGGCACGCGTGCTCCGCCAACAAGCAAGGCAGGACGTGCGTTTTCCGTCTGCCGCCAGGATGGTGCCTTCCCACCAGAGGTCACCACAAGGCGACGGGGCGTCCACTCCCACCACCACCAATCCCGTTGCCGAACACGACGCCGCCCCGGCCCACCACCGGGGCGGTGTTGCTTTTGGCTGGTGGGTTTGCGAACCGCGCCGGGGATCAGCTCACGCACAAGAGCGCGTTGTACGCCTCGGCGAAGAGCACGAAGTCGGCATCGTCCACGAACGAGTCCTGATTCAGGTCGCCGGGACAGGACGGCGGCAGGCCGGGCGTTCCCTCGGGGCAGAGCAGGTCGTTGTAGGCGTTGGCGAATTGCACGAAGTCGGCGTCGTCGACCTGCAGGTCGCAGGTGAGATCGGCGGTGCAGAGAGCGACGCGGGCGACGCTGGTGTTCACCGTGCCGCAGGGGTTGGTGACGCCGACGACGACCTTGATGTCCTTGATCCACGATGGGGCGCGAGCGCCGGTGATGGTGATCTCGGGGCCTTCCCAGCCGGCGACCTCGAAGGTCAGTCCGGTGGTGTCGGCGTAGGTCGGGCCGGTGATGGGCTCGAAGACGCCGCTGTTTGGGGGCGATTCGACGCTCCATTGATACGTCACATCGCCGGGAGCATCGATCGTCATCGCGAGCGACGCGCTCGAGGTTGGTGCGGCGCACACAGCGGTGTTGATCGGATCGGTCACGATCGTCGCGGTGCTGGGGCAGGGCAGGCCCTTGATGAGGAACGCGCGGGTCGCGCCGTTGAAGGTGCCGGTGCCGGCGATGGCGGAGCCGTCGTTGGAGACGCCCCAGGCTTCGAGCAGGACCCAGCCGGTGAGGTTGCCACCGAGTGAGGTGACCCACGCTGCGAGGTCCTTGATGCCGACGTCGATGCTCCAGTACGCGGCGCGGTAGGTGTTGGTCGCGATCTTGGCGCGGCCGGTGACGACCTTGCCGTCGTAGTTGGTGCTCTTGGCGTACGAGTCGGTCGTTCCCAGCGGCGTGCCGAGGTTCTGCATCGCGCCGACGTAGCGGAACATGCGGTCGCCGGTGGGGATCTGGCAATCGCCGACGATGACGCCGTTGGTCTTGCTGATGGCGTAGGCCCGCGAGTCGGTCGCGCTGGGGAGCGCGCCGAGGTTCTGGATGACGTTGCCGGGCAGCCAGCGGCAGGCGCGGTAGCCGCTGCCGGTCCAGGTGCTGCCACCGACGATGATGGAGCCGTCGGAGCTGATGCCGTAGGCGGAGTTTCCGAACGCGCCGCCGGGGAGCGAGGGGAGCTGGATCATGGTGCCGGGGCTGGTCCACTTCACGCCGTAGATGTTGCCGTCGGCAGCGCCGCTCCAGCCGACGACGATCGTGGTGTCGCCGCTGATGCCGGTGGCGAGCCCGCCGCCGATCGCGCCGGGGAGCAGGCCGAGGTTCTGCGGCCCGCCGCTAACGGTCCAGCGGAAGAGCTTGTTGCCGCCGTTGCCGGCGACGCCGAGTCCGGCGTGGTCCATTGAGTTGCCGGCGGAGAAAGACACCGAAGCGGGGATGCCCAGGTCGACCATGCCGCTGGGGATGCTCCAGCGGAAGGCATGGTAAATGACGGACTGACCGACGATCACGTCGGCGGAACCGGTGACATAGGTGGCGTCGTGGCTGACGGCCGAGCCCCGGGACTCGGTGCCGCCGGGGAGGATGCCGAGGTTGTAGATGACGGGGGCGGCGAGCGCGGCGGCCGGAAGACCCGCGAGAACGACGAGACAAGTGCTGCGTGCGAGCATGGGAGACTCCTGGGGAGAGAGTGCTCCCTTCGGAGTTGCCACGGGCCGCCGAAACCTTGCAGCAGAAAGCCTCGGGGGGGCGGGGTGGGGCTGAATGCCTCAGGGCAAAACAGAAACCTCGAGCCCACCAACGAAACAGGCCGACGCGCTCGCGCGTCGGCCTGTGCGATGGATGCGTTGGAGATTCACTGGCAGGTCAGGCGGTCGTAGGCATCGGCGAATGAGACGAAGTCGGAGTCGTCGACGAAGCCGTCGCGATTGATGTCAGCCGGGCAGGCGGCGGGCATCGACGGGTCGGTGCAGAGGAGAATGTCGTACGCGCCGGCGAAGCTGACGAAGTCGAGATCGTCGACCTGGGTGTCAAAGTTGAAATCGCCGCGGCAGGTGATGGTGACGGCCGCGGGAGTCGTGGTGGTGACGCCGCAGGGGCCGGTGACGACCACGTCGTAGGCACCGGATTCCTGGATGGAGACGGAGGGCAGAACCAGGTGCGCGCTGTTGGCGCCGGGAATGGGCTGATTGTCCTTGCGCCACTGATACTGGAGCGGGCCGAAGCCGCCCGAGCGGACAGCGAGGTCGAGTGTGGACCCCGCGAAGTCGTTGGTGGCGGCGGGAGCGTTGGCGATGGCGGGCTCGACACAGGTGGGCGTGTTGATCACCCAGGCTTCGACGCCGCCGGTGGGCGTGCGCGAGCCGCCGGCGAGGACGGTGCCGTTGGAGTTGATGGCGCGAACCTCCGTGAGCGTGAAGCCGGCGGGGATGACGTTGGCGTAGACGTCGTTGAGATCCTGCATGCCCAGGTCGGCCCGCCAGAGGAAGGCGTGCTGGATCGTGCCGAACGAGCCGGTTTGTGACAGACCGACGATCGTGCTGCCATCGGTGGAGATGGCGTAGGCGACGCTTCGGCTCATCCCGGGCAGGGTGCCGAGGTCCACGAGGCCGGTCGCGGCGGTCCAGCGGAACGCGTGGCGGGTGGTGCCGACGGCGTAGTCACCGACAACGACCGAGCCATCGCCGCTGACGCCGTTGGCGATACCGGCCCCGGGGGTGAGCATCACCATGTTGGTGGCGGAGGTCCAGCGGAAGGCCCGCTGCACGCCGTTGAAGACGCCCCAGCCCACGACGACCGAGCCGTCGGCGTTGGCGGCGAGCGCCTCGCTGTTGGTGGGATCGACATTGCCGGCGGCGGCGGTGTCGATGAACTGGACGTGGCCGCTGTCGCTGTAGCGGATCGCGCGGTGCGGGCGGAACACGCCGCCGCCTCCGCCGTTGCCACCGGAAGAGTCGTAGCCGAAGGCGACGACACCGTCGCGCGACAGGCCGTAGCACTCGCCGCCGTGGTAGAGCTGATCGGTGACGGCGCTGGTAGAGCCGCCCCAGCGCACGGCCTTCACGCTGCCGCTGGTCTCGCCGCCGACGATGACCTTGCCATCGGAGGAGACGCCGTACGCGCCCGCGGCTGGAGCGAGCGGATCGAGGTCGTAGATGCCGGTGTC
This sequence comes from Phycisphaerales bacterium, assembly GCA_019744815.1. Taxonomy (GTDB): domain Bacteria; phylum Planctomycetota; class Phycisphaerae; order Phycisphaerales; family UBA1924; genus JAFEBO01. The sequence goes on along the minus strand of JAIEUA010000008.1, from coordinate 202,263 downwards.
GGAGGTCCAGCAGAAGGCGTGGCTGCTGGAGCCGTAGTAGTAGTTGTTGCCGCTGTGGCCGACGACGACCGAGCCGTCCTCGGAGACGCCGTAGCCGGAGCTGAAGGTGTTGGTGCCGTGCAGCGCGCCGATCAGGTGAAAAGCGGGAGCAGCGAGGCTGGCGGCTCCGCCGGCGAAGGCGAGCAGGGCAGCGGCGAGACGACGGGAAGAAGGCTTGAACATGACATGACTCCAGCGGAACAGGGCTGCGGGCCCCGGCGACGGCGAAGTTGCCGCGTCGCAGATCCCGCTGCCTGTCATGCTCCGGAATGTCGCGTCCGGAGGACGAATACAAGAAAACTTGCACCATTCAATCCGCGGTCACCCCCGAATGGGGCGAGCGGGTCGGAATCACGGGCAGAGCAGTTCGTTGTATGCAACAGCAAAGAGCTGGAAGTCGGCGTCGTCGACGTAGCCGTCCTTGTTGATGTCGCACGGACACGGTGCCGGGGCATCGGGGCAGAGCAGTTAGTCATACGCAACCGCGAAGATCGAGAAGTCCGCATCATCAACGAGCAGGTCGGCGTTGAAGTCGGCCAGGCAAGGCCCGAAGTCGAACGTGACGGTGGCGCTCAGCATTTCGGTGATGCTGAGAGAGCAGGGACCGCAGTTGGGGCCGCGGCCGTTCTCGATCCGCATCACCCACTCGCCGCGGTCGATCGGGATGATCGTCGTACTCGCGGTGCGGGCGCTGAAGACCTCGCTCCCGGAGAACTTGTTCACCACGATCCACCATCCGTCGCCGACGATGTCGGTGGTGAAGTGCATGTCGGCGCTGGCAGGTGTATAGAAGCGGACCTCGAAGGCGAGCTTGGCCTCGGATCCGCCGAACGTGTCGCCGCTCGCGGAGATGAAGTTGTACATGGTCAGCTGGCACTCGATGGTCGAATCGGTGGCGGTGCCGTGCTGCACGGCCTGAGCGGTCGAATGCACCGAGCCGAAGGGGCTCCTCGCCACCCGATCGGCAAGCGCGTTGCGGGTCCAGAAGCCGGTGGTGTAGTTCTGATCGGCGTCGTAGTCGCAGAAGTTGCCCGCGTTGGTGGTGCCGCAGGCCTGCGCGTGCACGGAGCGGGCGACGTTGGTGACGGTGATCCCGGCGTGCGCGAGCAGCGACAGGCCGAGCAGCGGGAGAACGGCGGGAAGGGAACGGAGCATGTTGTGCCTCCTGAAGTTTGACCCCTGTGGGTCCAACTTCAGTCTAAAGGCGAAGCGGCAATCGCTCGTATGCAGGATGTTCGCTAATGCGAACGTGGTGCGAACCGCGCGACACCATCGATGCGGACGCTCACCGCTCCCGCACCACACCCTTGCCCTTCACGATCTCGCCGATCACGAAGACCTTCTCGCCCAGCTTCTCGAGCTGTTCCTTGATGCTCTCGGCGAAGGCCTTGCGGACGATCACGCAGTAGCCGATGCCGAGGTTGAAGACGCGCTTCATCTCTTCGTCGTCGATGTTGCCGTGCTGCTGCAGGAACGTGAAGACCGGCGGCACGGGCCACGACGAGCGATCGATGACGGCGTCGCAGCCTTTGGGGATGGAGCGCACGAGATTGTCGGCGAGGCCGCTGCCGGTGATGTGGGCCATGCCGCTGATGACGTTCTTGACGCGGTAATTGCGTTGGAGCTTGACGATGTTGCCCGCGTAGATGCGGGTGGGCGTGAGCAGGACCTCGCCCAGAGTCTTGGGCGCGGCACCCGCGTCCTTGCTCCGCCTGCTTTTCTTTCCGATTTGCTGCTTTGAGCTTTGCTGCTTTGAGCTTTTCGCGGGCGGCAGCAGCTCCTCGTACACCTTCCCCAGATCCAACCCCGCGTGCTTCACGACCTTCCGCACCAGCGAGTAGCCGTTGCTGTGGATCCCGGCCGAGGCGAGGCCCAGGACAACGTCGCCGGGCTTGACGCGGGTGGGATTGATCGCACGCTTGAGCTCGACGACACCGACGCAGAAGCCGGCGAGGTCGAAATCGCCCGGGGCGTACACATCGGGCATGTTGGCCGTCTCGCCGCCCAGGAGCGCGCAGCCGGACTGCTTGCAGCCCTCGGCGACGCCCTCAACCAGCGCGGCGAGCATCTTCTTGTCCACCGTCGGCACGGCGATGTAGTCCAGGAAGATCAACGGCTCGGCACCCTGCACGATCAGATCGTTCACGTTCATCGCAACCAGGTCGATGCCGACGGTGTTGTACACACCCATCTCGGCGGCGAGCTTGACCTTGGTCCCCACGCCGTCGCAGCAGGCGACCAGCACCGGGTCCTTGTAGTTGCGGCTGAAGAGGCCCTTCTTGTAATCGAGCCGGAAGAGACCCGCAAAGCCGCCGGGATTGGGAATCACCCGCGGCCCGAAGGTGCGGCGCATGGTGGACTCGAGCGACTCGGTGAACGAGTCCTTCTCGTTGATGTCGACGCCGGCGGAGGCGTAGGTGAGACCGTTGCGGCGCGAGCCGTTGGAGGAGTCGGCGGGCATGGGGGCAGGGTATCGGGGGAGAGGGAAGGACGCAGCCGAAGAGTGACGCCGCGGCCAAGTGACAGCGTACAGGGCGATCGCAAGCTCTCCAAACGAGCCCCGAGCGTGAGCGAGCGGGTGCCTTCGCCTTCTGAGAAGTGCCCCACTCGCCGACGCTCGAGGCTCGTCAAGACAGATGACGAGATGGCCCTGCGGTGCATCGGCGGAGCAGACGAAGAGTGGGAAATAAGGGAACTTGCCAGTGGGCGCGATGTCACCTCGGTGCCGCAAGTTCAAGCGGGGTCAAGGGATCGAAGCCGGGGTTCGCGCGGTCGCGGATGTGGAGAAGGGCGTCGCGAGCGGCGTTCCGAAGGGGCGTTGAGTTCGCGGCGTTCTGGGCCGCGGCTCGCAGAGCCTTGACCGCGGGGTCGCTCGGGCGAGGCATCATTCCGAGCCAACGGGCGCTCACGCTGCCGATCTGCCCGGGTGCGGCGAGGTTTCGTACGAGCGCGGCTTCCAGTTCGTACGCGTGATCGGGATCGATCCGGGGCTCGACGCCCAGCAACGCCCCGCCGTCGGCCGTGAGATCGAAGACTCGCCGGCAGAGGGCGTCGAGGGTGATGGAATCGCGCACGAGCGGTACGGCCGCGATGGCCGCTTCCGCAAGCATGGCTTGATCGCAATCGCCGCGTCGGTCCGCGATCCGAAGGGCGGCAAGCCGCGCGGCGTCGCCTCCGATGCAGATCGCCTCGGCGAGCGCTTCCGACACGACCTGCGGTGTCATCTGTTTCGGAGCAACGTTTGTCCGGAAGATGGCCTCGATCCGCGGCCGCGCCGCTTCGATGTCCAGCAGCCTTGCAACCTCGGGGGCCATCTTCGAGAGCGCACCCGCGAGTTGCCACGTGATCAGATTCTCACCATTCCACTTCTCGAACGTCTCCCCTCGCATCGTCTCGGCGCTCTGGTGACGGGCCATGGCTTCAAAGTCGGCATTCCCCGCCGGGACCGCTCGCCAGTTCGGGAAGACGACCCGCGTGACGCGGTGCTTGATCTCGTCATCGCCGTCGAAGTACCGCTCGCGACAACGCCGCAGGAACACCGCGATCGCATCCGGGCTCGCCTGAGCGAGTTCCGGCCAGGTCGTGCCCGGCACGGACTTGGAGAGAACAAGGTCAACCGCGAGCGATGCGGTCTCGGCGCTCAGTCCGTCTTGAATGAGCTGAGATCCGACGTGCTCCGGCTCAAGTGCTGCTGACCGGATCATGAGCCAGAGTCGATTCTCATCGATTCTGGTCAAGTACGTGATCTGGCGTTGGCTCTCGGCACCTATCAGCCGAAACGCAGGATGATTCATCGGGACTGAAGCAAACGCGGCCAGCACTGCAAAAGGGTCCTTCACTCGCGTTCGCATCCATTGCAAGACATCACGAGCGGCGATAACCTCGTCGATGCTGGCCCGCTTGTCTCGAACAACCGAGACCGCCAACTCCTCCGTAGCACTCAAGAGCCATTCTGAAGCAGACTCAATCGGGATCGCAACGCGATTCGCCGGGCCAAAGCCTTCGGCAACAGATCGCAGCGCAGCTTCACGCCCGATGATAGGAGCCAGCCTCACAAGGACGCCTAACGGTGCCACTCTGCGCCAACCCAGCACGCTGCCCGTGGCGTACCAGCCACACCCGATACCAGCGAGCAGTACGAGCGATCCCGTGAAAGCTCTCCGCCAGTAGCGACGCGTGATGTGCAAATGCCGCTCGTCGCGGGCGACATGGCCACACTCGGGGCATTGCAGGCCCGCGACGCCGGTCATCTCGTACCAGCAGCGGCGGCAGCGGCGGCGGCCGTGCTCGCCGCGGAAGCGGTCGGCGAAGAGCGCCCACGCGAGCACGAAGGCCCCGATGCCGCCGAGCAGCATGCCGGAGAGCCACAGCACGACGACGGTGAACGTCACGGCCGCACCTCCAGCGGGGCAAGAACGTCGGCGGTTGGTGATTCGCGGTCGCGGATGTGGAGCAGGGCGTCGCGGGCGGCAGCACGGTCGGCGGGGGTGCGTGAGGTGTGGCTCGCGGTGGCGGCGAGTTGCGTGCGAAGCTCCTTCATGGCGTCGCCGCGTTCACCGAGCCAACGGGCCGCGGCGGCGGTGCGGGCTCCGGGGTGTTGCAGCATGCGGGCCAGGAGCGCTCGCAACTCCGGGTTCGCGGGGCCCGCCTCTTGGGGCTGCCAGACGATCCCGGTGGCCTCATCCGGAAAGAACGCCGCGAGTGCGGCGTCCAGCGCGGCGGCGTCGTCGATCGTGTCGAGGCACGCGAACACATTGGCCCGGAGCGGAGTCAGCGGCACGGGGACTCGGGCGCGGAACACCTCGAGCGCGTCGAGCCGTCCTTGAGGGTCCTGCTCACAGAAGCGGCTGGCGAGCAGTTCCAGGAGGACCTTGTTGGAGCCTTCGCTGAGTTGCAGTCGCGTCAGGACGCGCTTGGCCCAGCTACGGGTCTCGCCGACTGGGCTCGAAAGGTGGGAAACAAGCGCGGGCAACGCTGGAAGCAGTTTCTCACCGTGTACTGGATCGGTAACATCCCTGCACACCGACCGGAGTTCAGGATCGCTCCTGCCGAGCAACTCTGCCGCTCGTTGAACGATCTCGTCTCGCGCGGGAACCTGCACCGTCGACGATCGCAGGAGCATGTACATGGGGCTGAGCACCTTTGGAAGGTCCTCTTCCTTCGCGTTACGCAGGTTTTCGGCGATCCGTCCGAAGAATGCCTCGGGGTCGGCGTTCATGATCGGATATATCTGGCCGAAGCCCATGCGCGAAGGCATGCGCTGAGTAGCGTCGGCGATCGCGAGGACACGCTCGCGATCCATCGGCGGATGGCACAGCACCTCAAAAACGTTGCTCAAAAGACTGCTGGTTCGCTGCGGACCGAGGGTCTCAACCACTTCTTGAGCGAACCTTGTCGGGCCAAGCAGATTGCCAGCCCAAACGAGTGCTTCCGAACGGGGGATACCTGAGTTTGAGTCAAGAATCACGCCGATGGCCGCCGTTCCGAATCTCTCCCGATCGATCGGATCTTTTTTCAGTTCGAAGAATCCGCTCAGCACGCTCTCTTTCCGCCATGGATCCGCTTTCGAATCTTCAAGCACTTGTATCGTCAGAGCCTCTATCGCTGCAAACTCGGCATCACCCAAACTGGCGCCGCGTACTTTGCCGATGTTGGCGGAGGTGAAGATCGGGTCAGGCCCGATCCAGGGGACTAGCGCGATCTGGAGCCTCACTGGCAGCACGGCGTACCACCCTCGCAACATGCCCCAAGATGCAAGTTGAGCAAGCACTCCAGCGACAATCAGACAAAGCCCTAGAGCGGCACCTTTCCACCGCCTCCTCGACTTGTGCAACCCTTTCTCACTCTTCGCCTCGCGCCCGCACTCAGGACACTTCAGCCCCACCACCGCGGCCATGTCGTACCAGCACTTGGCGCAGCGGCGTTGTTTGCGATGGCCCGCGAGCCAATCGGAGAGCAGCGCCCATGAGGCCAGGTAGAAGCCAACTCCCCCGAGGACGGCTCCGATGGTCCAGTAGATCCACGCCGCGGTGGTCATGCCGATCCTCCACGCCCGAAAAGTCTGATCGCGGCTGATCGATCTCTGGGCCTCGTCGCCGCGTTTGGGTCCCAACGCGCCCGGAGCGCGAGCGACGGGGTGTTTGGCACTCGACCCCGGACCCACTCGCTCACGCTCGGGGCTCGTTCATGCTGGGTTTGCCCTGGTGCTCGCTCCACCCGTCGCTTTCCATCGTCCCCGTGGTGCGTGCCACACCCTACCACGTTCCAACTGCTCAGGTTCGCGGCCTCGAACCCGAGCCAACGGCGCGATATCCCACGACGCCGACACCCGCCAGAACAGGGCGGGATCGGGGCGCCTCGATCAGGTCCGCGGTGTCGCCCGCACCAATTTTGGTGGCCAAAGTCCGTTTCCGGTGGCCTACTTGCGAACCACCCGCGAAGGGGACGCCGGTTGTGGTGCGCCGTCCGTGCGACGGACAGGAGATCTGAGATGTCGAATGCGTTCTCTCGTGCGGCTCTGGTGATCGGTGTCTGCGGCCTCGCGTCCGCCTCCCTCGCCCAGAACGGCTTTACCTACGTCAAGGCCACCGCCAACATCTTCGGCTACGGCGTGAGCACGCCCCAGCCCGGCGGCGGCGGCGGCGGCACGCTCGCCAATGTCATCGCGCTCAACTCCGGCACCGGCCGCGTCGCCGCGTTCTCCTCGGGCGGTCAGGCCGGTTGGGCCGGCACCAACGTGAATGGTCCCGACGGCGGCAACTTCTCCGCAAACACCAGCATCCCCAGCGTCGGCCCGATCTCCGGCTTCAACGGCCCGCTCAGCGGCCAGCTCGTCGGCGTCTTCATCGAGGCCGGCGACATCTCCGCCCTCACCGCGCCCGGCGGCATGTCCTATCCCGATCTCGCCAGCTACCAGCAGGCCAGCTACACCCCCGGCCTGCGTCAGGTCTTCTTCATCGGCGACGGCAAGACCGGCACCGGCAGCGGCTCGCTCCAGGCCTTCTTCGTGCCCGACGGCGCCGCGTACCTCGTGCTCGGCATCGCCGACGCGTTCGGGTTCAACGGCCAGACCGGCTGGTACGACGACAACGTCGGTGGCTACGAGACCAGCTACACGATCATCCCGGCCCCCGGCTCGCTCGCCGCGGCGGGGCTGCTCGGTCTGCTCGCCGCCCGCCGTCGCCGGGCTTGAACTTCACCTCCGCATCGCACGACCGGACGCAGCCCGCCTGCGTCCGGTTTCTTTTTGGTGGCCCGAGCGTCTTGTAACGTCCGCCGCCGCCCGACTTTTCCGAGGATCTTGTCTGGAACGTCTAGAACGACTGGTCGGGTTGTGCTTTCTGTGGCATGTTTGACCCGAGCCATCACGCCGTCGGTGGGCGATTGTGACTGCGCTCTTTTCAGGAGCTCGACCATGTCCAAGCGTTGCGTTGTTATTGTTGCCGGCGTCGTCGGGCTCGCCTCGATGGCTCAGGCCGAGTTCATCATGAACAACGGCCAGTCCGGTCAGATCACCGTGTCCTCGGCCCCGGCCGCCTTCCCCGCGAAGGCCGCCGAAGGCGCCATCCAGACCGTCGTCGTCGACGAGTCCGCGATCAACGTGCCCGCCGGCCTCGGCAACGCCGCCATCTTCGCCCCCGCGGCCGAGTTCGGCAACGTTGGCTCCGATGACAGCACCCCCGGCGTCGGCACCGCCGTGATCCCCGCCCCCGGCGCTCTCGCCGGCCTGGGCATCGCCGGCCTCGCCCTCGCGCGTCGCCGTCGCTGAATCGAGTGACATCTCGAATCCACGAAACCGGGCGCTCGTCGCCCGGTTTTCCTTTTGGCATCCGGCTTTTGGCCTTGCGATCCCGCGCCGGCGCCGCCCGCGACCCCGCAAGCACGAACGCCACGCACGACAAGCCCACATTCATCCGCATATGCGGATGAATGGATGGATAGTTTCGACCCCTCCGCCTATGGTCTGGGCCCTCACGGGACGATTGAATAACTCCTTCTCCAGCTCGATGGAGCAAGGCAAGGGGTGCGGGATGAAGTTGGAGTCAGAAGCGCGTCGCGGCTCGGTGCCGCGAGCGCAAAGGAACGGTGTGCGATTGGCGGCACTCGGGACGAAGCTGGTCTTCTGATCCCGTGGCCGCGGTTCTCTCGGAGTCTCTCATGGCGCGTTCGCAGCTCTTCACGTCCGAGTCGGTCTCGATGGGTCACCCCGACAAGGTTTCGGATCAGATTTCCGATGCCATTCTCGATGCGATGCTCGCGGACGATCCGCGCAGCCGCGTCGCCTGCGAGACGCTGTGCGCCACCGGCCTCGTGGTCGTCGCCGGCGAAGTGACCACCCACACCTACGTCGACATCCCCGACGTCGTCCGCGCCACCGTCCGCGACATCGGCTACACCAGCGGCGACATGCGGTTCGACAGCGAGTCGTGCTCGGTGCTGGTCGCCCTTAACAAGCAGAGCCCCGACATCGCGATGGGCGTCGACAAGGAAGGCGCCGGCGATCAGGGCATGATGTTCGGCTACGCCTGCAAGGACACCCCCGAGCTCATGCCGCTGGCCATCCAGCTCAGCCACCAGCTCGTCGAGAAGCAGGCCGCCGTCCGCCGCAGCGGCAAGATCAAGGGCCTCCGCCCCGACGCCAAGAGCCAGGTCACCGTTGAGTACGTCAACGGCAAGCCCAAGCGCGTCGACACCGTCGTCCTCTCCACCCAGCACGGCCCGGAGTGGAACAGCAAGCAGCCCGCCCTCAAGAAGGCCGTCATCCAGCACATCTTGAAGCCCGTCCTCGGCCGCTGGTGGAACAACAACATCAAGGTGCACGTGAACCCCACCGGTCGCTTCGAGATCGGCGGCCCGCACGGCGACACCGGCCTCACCGGCCGCAAGATCATCGTCGACAGCTACGGCGGCATGGGCCGCCACGGCGGCGGCGCCTTCAGCGGCAAGGACCCGACCAAGGTCGATCGCTCGGCCGCCTACATGGCCCGCTACATCGCCAAGAACATCGTCGCCGCCGGCCTCGCCGAGCGCTGCGAGATCCAGCTCTCCTACGCCATCGGCGTCGCCGAGCCCACCAGCGTCTACGTCGACACCTTCGGCACCAGCACCGTCGATGAAGAGAAGATCAGCGCCGCCGTCCGCAAGGTCTTCGGCCTGACGCCCCGCAAGATCATCGAGACGCTGAACCTCCGCACGCCGATCTTCTCCCCCACCGCCAAGCACGGCCACTTCGGCCGCAAGCCGGGCACGATCGTCTACAAGGGCAAGAAGTACGACACCTTCACCTGGGAGCGCACCGACAAGGCCGAAGCCCTCCGTCGCGCCGCTCGCTGAGTCAGCACCTGAGTTGACTTCAAGAACCCCGAGGCTTGCCTCGGGGTTTTTTCATGGCGTGGCAGCCGTGGACACGGGGCCATCTCGCGCGGGGGCGGGGCCTTCCAGGCCCCGACGAAAGACAAGAACGATCCCGATAGCACCAGTGGGACCGGCCTCCGGCCGGTCGTCGCACGCTCACATTGGAGAAGACCGGCCGGAGGCCGGTCCCACTGTCAATAGAGAGCGACACACACGCGGGGCCTGGAAGGCCCCGCCCCCGTCCGTTCCCGGCCTCAGACCTGACCGACCCAGCTCTCCGGAGCGGTCTTCTTCCACGTCTCACGAATCGCCTTGAGCTGCGCCTCGCTCAGCGGCCCCGCCTTCGTGAGCCCCGCGTTCTGACTCCATCGCTTCGGGTTGCTCGTGCCGACGATCGCGGTATGCACGTGCTGCATCAGCGTGAACCGAAGCGCGATACCGCCGGCGCCATCGGGGCCAGCGTCCTTCGCCTTGTCACCCTTGGCAAAGTCGTACGCCAGCTTCTGAATGCGGCTGTAATACTCGCTGTGGTAATCGTTCTTGGGCGGAGAGTCATACCGCCACACCGCGTTCGCGATCGGGCGCTTGGCGATCACGCCCATGTTCTTCTCTTTCGCGAGCGGCAGCGTCAGCTCGATCGACTGCTGGTCGCAGATGTTCACCGACGTCTGCAGCGTGTCGAAGCGCCCGGTCTCCACCGCGTGCCGGGCCGCGACCGAGTCGCCGGAGTAGCCGATGAACTTGGTCTTGCCCGCCTTCTTCGCGGCCTCCAGCCCCTCGATGCACTCGCCGCGCTTCAGGATGTCGATGTTGCACGAGTGCAATTGCACCAGCTCGACGACGTCGGTGTTGAGCCGCTTCAGGCTGCGTTCGATCGACGCGAGCACGCCGTCCTTGGTCCAGGCGTAGTCCTTGGGCTGGCCGTCGGGCACCCAGTGGCCGACCTTGGTAAAGAGGTGATACTCCTTCCGCCGGTGCCCAATCGCCCGCGCGATCTGCTCCTCGGAGTTGATGTAGCACTCCGCGGTGTCCACGACATTCAGCCCCGCGTCCAGCGCCGCGTTCAGCAGCTCGTCGACGGTCTTCTGATCCGTGTTCTCGTACCCGATCTCCGCCCCGCCGAAGCCGAGCACGGCGACCGAGAGCCCAGTCTTTCCGAAAGTGCGATGTTCGATGGTGTCACCTGTGTCTGAGGATGCGTGTGAGGCGTCACCCTTCGATGCAGCCTGCCCGGCGTGGGTTCGCCACGCGAGCCCACCGATCGCAAGAGCCGCGGAGGATTGAAGCAACGCACGGCGAGAGAATTCTGACATGGGGCACCTCAAGCAGAGTGTACCGACCGCCGCAAACGCCGCTGCAAATCATGCATGGTGCCATCAGTCCGCCGTGGCTCGGCACGGCGCGACTGATGCGGCCTGGAACAACTGCTTCCAAGTCACCAAAGCACGGCTTGGCTCCTAGCCGCCAAGCCGTGGCACCCGAAATGAAGCCATGCGATTCTCAGCAAATAAAAAGGACCGGCTGGAAGCCGGTCCTACTGATACTACGCGAATGCGTTTCAGTTGCCGCCGCGAGGACCGCCGCCACCACCGCCCCAACCACCGCCCGGGCCGCGCATCCCGCCCATGCCGCGCGGGAGCGATTCCTCGAACTTGATCGCCTGCTCCTGGGTCAGCATCGGCTTCACGGCCTCGATGCAGGTCTTCCGCGCGCTATCCATCTCCTCGCGGAGTTTCTGCCCGCCGCTCATATCGCCGATCTCGAACATCGCCCGCATCTTGTTGCCGATCTCGGTCTGGGCGAGCGTGTAGTCCTCGATCGCCTCGAGCGCCTTCTGCTGCTTGGAGGCGTCGAGCTTGAAGAACGCAACGGCGTCCACCGCCTGGTCCCACTGACGATTGAACGAGCCGAGCGACTTCATCGCCTTGTCGAGCTGCTCGCCTTTGAGCACGCCCGAGATCGCCTTCTTGAGCGACTCGCGCGACGCGGTCTGGATCTCGTCCTGCTTCACCATCATCTTGCGCATCGTCTCCCGGCGGTCGCCGCCGCTGTCGTTCTCCATCTCCTTGCGCATCTCTTCGCGGGCCTTGTCGGCGACGGCCTGATTCTCCTTGCGGGCCGCGGCATACGCGTCGACCAGCGTGGTCGTGCTGGTCGGATCCAGATCGAATCGCTTCGCAACTCCCTCGGCCTGGAGCTTCCACGCCGCGGCGGATCGCTCGGGGTTGAGCTGCGGGCCGCCCATGCCCTGACGCCCGCCACCACCACCCCCACCACCACCGGGCTGGCCGTCCTGATTGCGCTGCCGCTGCGGGCGGTCGCCCTGCGCGGGCTTGTCCGGGTTGGCGGGCTTCTGCTCTTGCTGCGCCAGCGCGGGCAAAGACAGCGCGGCGATCAGCGAGGTGACGACGATGGAACAGCGACGCATGGGGATCTCCTTCGGTGAAGACTGCAGCATACCACCCCGTTCGAACGCCCTGAGCGCAACCACCGCGCGGCGTCCTGCAACCCTCGTCCAACGCCCGATCCGAAGAACAATTGCCCCCAGGACCGAACTTTGTCACAAATTGGATGCTTTACTCTGGTACCCTTCGCGGGAGCGTCTGGGTGGGTTTTCGCCACGTTTTCAGGAGCTTGCTGCATGCGCGTCTGCCCTCTGTGCCTCGTGGTTGCTGTCGGTCTCGCGGCCGCCGCCCCGCTCGCGTTCTTCCGCCCCGCCGCGACTTCCGTCGCGCCCGTCGCGATGCAGCAGCCATCCGAGAAGCCCGCCGAGAAGCCATCCGAGAATCAGGCCGGCCAGCCCCCTCGCCCCGAAGAACGCCGCGGCCCCGGTCAGGACGGTCGCCCCGGCGGCGGCGAGCGTCGCGTGAGCGTCGAAGGTTCCATGAAAGCCATCGAACGAAGCCTCAAGGCTCTCAACGGCCAGATCAGCGACGCCAGCAAACGCGACGACAACCTCAAGCTCATCAACGACGCCCAGCGCGGCTGCATCCAGGCCAAGGGCGCGGGGATCCCCAAAGACGTTCTGGAGAAGAAGGCCAACGACGCCGCGTCCAAGGCGCGTCTGGCGGACGATTACCGCGTCCACCTCCTCTCCACGCTCCGCAAACTCATCGAGCTCGAAGAGGCCGTCGCCGCGGGGAAGACCGACGATGCCAAAGCAGCGATGGCCGCGCTCGGCAAGCTCCGCGAGGAAGGCCACCACGCGATGGGGCTCGACGACTGATCGGATCGAAGACCGAACGACTCCTTTGGTGTCCCGGGTCGCAGCGTCACTAGCATCACACGATGCCACCGCTCGAAGACCGCGAGATCGTGATCGAAGACCTGCACAAGGCCTTCGACGGTCGCCCCGTGCTCCGAGGCGTCGATCTCACCATCAATCGGGGCGAGATCGTCGCCATCGTCGGCGGCTCGGGCTGCGGCAAGACCGTCTTGCTCCAGCACATCTTCGGCCATCACCAACCCGATTCCGGACGCGTGCTCGTCGCCGATCACGAGACGCCCGGCTCGCCCCTGCGCGACCTCGCCACCCTCGACGAGGACGCGATGGACCGCATCCGCGTCCACTGGGCCATCGTCTTCCAGCGCAACGCCCTGCTCTCGGGCACGGTCTTCCACAACCTCGCGCTGTGGCCACGCGAGATCCACGAGTGGGACGACGCCCGCATCATGCCCCTCGCCCGCAAAGCGCTCACCGACGTCGGTCTGGTGCCCGACGACGTGCTCTCGCGCGACCGCGAAGAACTCTCCGGCGGCATGGCCAAGCGGGTCGCCATCGCCCGCGCTCTCGTCATGGACCCAGCACTCGTCTTCTACGACGAACCCACCGCGGGCCTGGACCCCGAGATGTCCCGCCAGATCCACGAGCTGATCCGCTCCACGCATCTGTCTCGCCCCGCGATCAACATCCCCCGCACCACCCTCGTCGTCACCCACGACACCGGATTGCTCCGAAGCCTCGAGCCCCGCGTCGTGATGCTCTTCGAGGGCCGCGTCCGGTTCGACGGCGACTTCGCTCAGTTCCTCGCCAGCGACGACCCCCACATCCGCCCGTACCTCGAGCAGATGTCATTCCTCCACCAACGCCCCGGCGATCGCTAGCGGCTACTCGTCCTCCGAGGCTTCTTCTTCAAGCCCTTCGCCGCGCAAGAGCGCCCGCCACGCCTCCGCCGCCGGCTTCCCGCGCTCGGTAAAGAGCCCGCTGTCGGCCTTGCGTATGAGCGCCTCGACCTCGGGCTTGGAGAACATCCACTCGAGCCCGCCGTGGGACGGGCCCTTGATACGGGCAGCCTTGCGGATGGAGTCGAAGATCTTGGACGAGATCCCCGCGGCATCCAGCAGCTGCTGCTTGCTGAGCGCTTCGGGGTCCGAGTCGTTGGGGCGTCTGGTCTGGCCGCGTCGCATGGGGGATTCTTGGTGCCAAGGTCCGTCGGGTGCTATGTTGGCGGCATGAACTACTACGACATGTGGGTGAATATCAAAGATTCCCGCAAAGACCTCGAGTTCGCCGAGGCGGTGCGGGCGTACTTGGACTACCTGAAGAACCAGGGCATGATCGCGGGCTGGACGCTCAAACGCCGCAAGTTCGGCTTCGGGCCTGAATCGCTCGGCGAGTTCAACATCACGGTCTGGGCGGAGAATCTCGCGCAGCTTGATGCGGCGTTCAGTCACGTCGCGACCCGTAGTGGCGAGGTGGAGCGGTTGCACATTCCCGAGTACGCGGCGGTGACGGACTTCAAGAGCGCGCTGTGGCGGGATTTCCCGGATCCGGAGCGGGTGCGGCCTTAAAGAATGGCCGGAGAGAACGCGGAGGGGCGGAGTGGCGCGGAGACGATGGCTTCAGGGAGAGATCGAGGACGTGTGCCATGCCCGACAAGGACGCTGACATCGTCATTCGAACTCTGCCGCGGCTCGAGGCGTCGCACATCGCGCAGTTGGCGGAGGTGCTGATCGATTGCGTCGAGGGCGGCGCGTCGGTGAGTTTCATGCTGCCGCTGACGCGGGAGCGGGCGCTGGCGTTCTGGACCAAGGTCGCGGCCGGCGCTGCCGCGGGCGAGCGGGTGGTGCTGATCGCCGAGGACGCACACGGCATCTGCGGCACGGTGCAGTTGATCCTCGACCTGCCGGAGAATCAGCCGCACCGAGCGGACGTCGCGAAGATGCTGGTGCACCGGCGGGCCCGACGCCGCGGCCTCGGCGAAGCGCTCATGCGCACCGCGGAAGTGGAAGCAAAGAAGCGCGGCCGCACGCTGCTGGTGCTCGACGCCGTCACCGGCGGCGACGCATCGCGTTTGTACGAGCGGCTCGGCTGGATCAAGGTGGGCGACGTGCCGCGGTTCGCGCTGATGCCGGATGGAGCGGAGTGCGGGACGACGTACTACTACCGCGATCTGGGCAGCTGAGTCAGCGGTGGAAATGGCCAAAGGGCCAAAGATCCAAAGGGCCAAATCACTGGAAACGCCGGCCCCTGCCTTCATTTGGCCCTTTGGCCATTTGGCCCTTTGGCCCTTTGGCTCTTTGTCTACCCCTTCGCCCCGATCTCTCTCAGCAGCGCCTCATCAATCCCCAAGTACTCCCGCATGTGCTGGTCGTACGTCTCGGCGTGCTCGTCGCGGGAGAGGTCGAGCCGCAGCTCGTTGATGACCTTCGTGCCCTGGCCGATCCAGTCCTTCCACGTCTCGCTGGAGATGTTGTCGTAGATCCACTGCCCGATCGGCCCCTTGAACGGCGGACGCGGCAGCTGGTGCCCCGGCCGCCCCGTCTTCTTGCACACAAACGTCCCCGGCGGCAGCGCGACCTCTTCCTTCGCGCCCGCCACCTCGGGCAGCGGCACGTTGAGCTGCTTGAGCAGATCGGCGATCGCCTTCTTGGGCATGAAGTCGCCCCGCTGGGCCGCGACGGTGTAGCCCTCCTTCAGCACCTCGGCGGCGCTGACGGTGTCGTTGCACTGGATGAACTCGGCACCGGCGAGCTGATACGCCTTGGACATGTCGCGGTTGGTGCGGAAGCAGCGGACGTAACTCTCCGCGGCGTCGCGATGCCGCCCCGCCTGGGCGTACGCCCCCGCGAGCGAGTAGTGCGCCATGTCGTTGGTCGGATCGGCCTGAACCATGTTCTCAAACTGAGCGATGCGCTGAGCGATGTCCATGGGGGAGGGTACGCGGCGACAGCCCAGGTGAATGGCCGCCATCACCGCGTCCAGAGAATCCAACCGAATACCACCGCAACAAAAACCGCGCCATGCAAGGCCGCGTTGATGATCAGACTCACCAGGCCGATCGCGATCAAGAGCCCCCAGAACTCGCCCTCCGCCGCATGAATCCGAACGCGCCGCCGGAAGCTGAAGACCGCGACCACAACGGCGACCAGCGTCGCGACCGGCACCACACTCAAGACTAACGGCCCCAACCTTTCCGCGGCTTTGAATGCGTAAGAGAACGACAGAAGCGAGACGGTCCCGAAGAACGAGATCGCCGCACCGGTGCCGAGGGACACCATCCAGAGCCGCGATCGCCAATGCCGATGGGTGAGCCGCTCCATGAGCGCGACGGCCCCGCATTCCGGGCACGTCCCCGACTCTTCGCCCTTGGCGAACATCGGAGAGAGGTCGTAGCCGCAGTTTCGGCAGTAGAGGCGTTGCACAACTCTCCCAGAATAGCGGCACTCCCGGCCACTTCTCAAACCTGCATGCGTGCCACGAGCATCGCGACCGCAGCGAGGCAGAGCAAGACATTCAGGGCAAACGCCACCAGCCCGACAAGCAACGCGTCAACAAACGCATACTCGATCCACCGCGGGTCGTCTCGCGTCCGAGCGGAACGGCCGGTCACGATCGCCGCCACCGAAGCGGCAACAAGCGGCCCGAAGCTGAGTGCGGTTGCCACAATCGCCGCGGACGGCATCAGCTTTCCCCACATCATCACCACAACGACCATTGCGATCCAACCAAGCACGCACGAGACAATCCCAAGCATCCACGGTGTCCGTGAGGGAATCGAGACGGCAACACCCGAGTATGCCGTGCCGCACTCTGGACATCGGATACCGCCGCCGCCCGGTTGGACGAGCGTCGCGAGGTCGTAGCCGCAGCTTCGGCAGTAGAGTTTCCGCATCCCGCGGGAGGATACCGTCTGCTCGTGCCCTTCCCAACCCTCGCCACCAACATCGCCGGCCTCGACCTCGCCTCGCCGCTGATCCTCGCCGCGGGCACGGCCGGCTACGTCGACGAGCTCGACAGCGTGACCGATCTCTCCGCCTCCGGCGGCGTCGGCGCGGTCGTCACCAAGTCGATCACCCGCGACAGCCGCGAGGGCAACGCGACGTGGCGGATCATCGAGCACAAGGCGGGAATGCTGAACGCGATCGGGCTGGCGAATGTCGGGCTGGACGCGTTTGGACGTGACCTCGTTCCCTCGATCGACGCGTTCGTCCGCCGCGGCGGGGCGAAGGTCATCGGCTCGATCTCCGGATTCTCGATCGACGAGTTCGTCGCGGTCGCCGCGGCGATGGACGCGGTCGAGGCGATCCCCGCCGTGGAACTCAACGTCAGTTGCCCCAACGTGAAGCACGGCTGCGAGTTCGGCAGCGATCCGGCGCTCCTGAGCGAGCTGGTCCGTGAAGTACGCCGAGTCCTCACCCGCACGCGGCTGTTCGTCAAGATCTCGCCGACCGTCATCGGCCTGCGCACCGGCGCCAGCAAGGACACCACTCGCAACTATCGCGGCGAGGGCGTCGTCGCCGTCTGCGAAGCCTCGATCGAGAGCGGCGCTCAGCCCACCGGCCCCAACCAGCGTCCCGGCGCCGACGCGATGGTGATCGCGAACACCATGCCCGCGATGGCCATCGATGTCCACACCCGCAAGCCCCGTCTCTCTCGCGGCAGCGGCGGTCTCTCCGGGCCCGCGATCCACCCGATCGCGGTCAAGCTGGTGCACGACGCGTACACCGGCATCTGCCGCGAGACCAAGACGCCGATCATCGGACTCGGCGGCGTCACCGGTTGGGACGACGCGGCGGAGTTCATCCTCGCCGGCGCGTCCGCCGTGGCGATCGGCACCGCTCTCTTCGCCGATCCCCGCGCACCCAAACGCATCGCCAAAGGCCTCGACGCCTGGGTGCGTGAGCAGCGCAAGCAGAACATCGCCGAGTTGATCGGCGCGGTGGAGAAATCATGACCGCGGGCCTGCTGGTGACCCTGCTCTTCGGTTCGGCGCTGGTCGCCGGCTTTGCGGGTGCGCTGACGGGCTTGGGCGGCGGGGTCGTGCTGATCCCCATCATGGTGCTGCTCTTCGGCATCGACCTGCGCTACGCCGTCGGCGCGTCGCTGATCGCGGTGATCGCGACAAGCTCGGGCGCGGCGGCGGCGTTCATCAAGGAGGGGTACACCAACGTTCGCGTCGGCGTGCTGCTCGAAGTCGCAACGGTTCTCGGCGCGATCGCCGGCGCCGTCATCGCGGCGTACGTCAGCAAAGACCTGATCGCCGTCGTCTTCTCGTGTGCCCTCTTCTGGAGCGCGTACACCACGCTGCGCCCGCTGAAGCCCCTGCCGCCGGACACGCACCCCGACCGCGTGAGCCAGTACTTCCGCCTCGATTCGGAGTATCCAACCAAGAGCCCGGACGGCACGCCGACGATGACCGCGTACCGCGTGCACGCGGTGCCGGGCGCGTTGGCGATCATGCTCGGGGCCGGCCTGCTCAGCGCGTTGGTCGGCATCGGCAGCGGCATCGTGAAGGTCTTCGCGATGGATCGGCTGATGCGACTGCCCTTCAAGGTCAGCACGACGACCAGCAACTTCATGATCGGCGTCACCGCGGCGGCCAGCGCCGGCGTCTACCTGCACCGCGGGCAAATCGAGCCCGCGATTGCGGCCCCGATCGCGGCGGGCGCTCTCGGCGGCTCGCTCGTCGGGGCGCGGGTGCTGCCGCGGATCAAGACGCTCTGGCTCCGCCGCCTCTTCGCGGTTCTCGTGATCTGTGCGGGAATTGAGCTCCTCCGCCGCGTCATCCAGGGGGGCATGTGATGAGCGATCCTCGTCCCTCGTCCACTGCGGGTGCATCCCCGTCGCCGACCAACACGGCCCCGGTCGAACACGCCACCGAAGTGCGTCTCTCGCAACTGCTGACGCTCGGCACCTCGATCTCCGCGGCCGTCATTCTCCTCGGGCTCGCGACGTACCTGTGGCGGCATGCGAGCGAGCGGCTCGACTTCACCGCGTTTCGCACCCACGACGCCGAACTCAATACGCCCTCCACGATCGTCGCCAAAGCCATGACCCTCGACGCGATCGCAGTCATGCAGCTTGGCGTGCTGCTGCTCGTGCTGACCCCGATCGCTCGGGTGGCGTTCACGCTCGTGATGTTCCTCGTCCGCCGTGACTGGCTGTACGTCGCGATCGCCGCGATCGTGCTCGTGGTGCTGAGCCTCGGGCTGGTGGGATTCCGTCTGCACTGAGAGCGCACGCGTCACGACCGACGCCCATAGAGCCTCGCCCGTCAGGGCGAGGTCGCGGGTGCGTCCGTACGTCGCTGCAACCTCCCGCTTGCGCGAGAAGCTCCATGCGGAAAAAGGCGAGGCTATTGCCTCGCATCCAACTCCGCCCACCGCTCAAACAGCGTCGCCACCTTCGCCTGCGCCGCCGCGAACGCCCGCGACACTTCCTCGAACTTCTTGTAGTCCCCGATCACGCCGGGATCGTTCATCTGCGCTTCGAGCTGCTTGGCAAGCTCCTCGGTGCGATGAATCTCCGGCTCGATCTCCGCGAGTTCGCGTTGCTCCTTGTACGTCAGCTTCTTCTTGCCCGCGGCCGGCGCTGCAACTGTCGCGCTGCCGCCACCCGACTCCCCCGCCGTCGCGCCAGAGGCCACACCCCCACCGCCCGCGCTCGCTGTTCCCGACGACTTCCCCTTCGCCGCACGCTTGGCGGCCTGCGAAGCCCGCTCCCACTGCGCGTAATCCACAAAGTGCCGCGCTTCGCCATCCTCGCCAAACCCGATCGCCAGGATGTGCGTCGACAGCCGCGCCAGCATCGCGCGATCGTGCGTCACCAGCACCACCGCGCCGGGGAACTCTTCCAAGCTCTCCTCCAGCACCTCGAGCGACGGGATATCCAGATCGTTCGTCGGCTCGTCCAGCACCAGCACATCCGCCGGCTCGAGCATCAGCCGCGCGATGTGGATCCGCGCCTGCTCGCCGCCGCTGAGCGACCGCACCGGCTGCTTCAACTGCTCGGCACGGAACAGAAACTTCCTCGCCCAAGTGTTGATGTGCAGCGTCCGCCCGCGGTAGATCACGGCGTCGGAGTTCGGGCTCATCGCGTCCCCCAGCGTCATCGCCGGATCGATCTCCGTCCGGTGCTGGCTGAACACCACCGTCCGCAGCTTGTCCGCCCGCTTCACCGTGCCCGGCGGCGGCAGCCCCGGCGGCAAGTTGACCGCCTCCGCCGCGGCCCTCAACGCCCGCTCCGTCGGCGCATCCGGCGGAATCTCCCCCGTCAGCACCTTGATCAGCGTCGACTTCCCGCTGCCGTTGCGCCCTAGCAACCCCAGCCGCTGTCCGGGCGACAACACCAAATCCACATCGCGGAACAGCACCTTGTCCCCGTACGCCTTCGTCACCGCCCGCGCCACGATCAGCTTCTGCGTCAGCCGCCCCGTCGCCTCCCAATCGATCGACGTCGCCTTGTTCGCCGCGTTGCGCTCCCGCAGCTCCGCCAACTCATCCATCCGCTCGTACGACGCATCGATGCGGCTCTTGGACTTCGTCCGCCGTGCCTGCGCCCCGCGTCCGAGCCACCGCAGGTCCTCTCGCACCTGATTCGCCAGCGCCTGCTCCTGCCGCGCCTGACCATCCAGGAACTCGCTCTTGCGCCGCAGGAACTCGCTGTAGTCCCCGTCGATCGCGAACAGCCCCTGCGGGTACTGCCTCGACAGCTCCGCGATCCGCGTCGCCACGCTCTCAAGAAACTCGCGATCGTGCGTCACCACCACGCTCGCGAACGGACCATCGCCGAGCCCCGCCCCCAACCCGTTCGTCAGCACATCCTCCAGCCAGTCAATCCCCTCCACATCCAAGTGGTTCGTCGGCTCGTCGAGCAGCACGCAGTCCGGCAGCTTCGCCAATTCCCGCGCGATCGCCAGCCGCTTGCGCTGCCCGCCCGACAGCGACGCCGCGGGCTGATCGAGATCCACAAAGCCCACGCGATCCAGCGTCAGCGTCGCCGCCAGCTCCGCCTCGTGCTCATCATGCAAGTGCGCCGGCGCATTCGCCCCACCCCGCTTCATGCAAGCCAACAGCTCATCCAGCACCGCCGACCGCACCGTCGCCCCATCCTCAAACGCATCCTTCTGCGACACATACGCCACCCGCACCCCCTTGCGGATCACCACCTCCCCCGTATCCGCCCGATCCTGCCCCGCGAGGATCCGCAACAGCGTCGACTTCCCGCTCCCGTTGGGCCCGATGAGCGCCAGCCGCTCGCGGTCGTGGACCGAAAGCGAGACCTCATCAAAGAGATGCCGCGAAGCGATGGTCTTGGTGAGGGATTGAGCGGAGAGAAGAGAAGCCATGTGGGATGGAGGCCAAAGTGAAAGGGGCAAGGCCGAGGAACGCCAAAGCCGGGGAAAGTAGGGGCTGCCGCGGACTGGCACGCTCTCCACTCGTTCTCAACGCAGCCAAAGGTCCAGTAACCCGGCGACGAAACGCTTTGGGAACCGGCGGCGTTGTGCCGGATCCGCCGTTGCATCACCCCAGCCCTTTCTGTAGTCTCTCTATGAAAGCTCGCGGACGGCGCGGAGCGTTGGTCGGGGGGTCCTCATCAAGGGACGGCACATGAGAACGTTTGGGCGTGGTTTCACATTGGTGGATCTGGTGGTCGCGATCGGAGTTGTTGGGGTGGTCTCAGCGGTCGGCGTGCCCGCCATCCGCAGCGCCTCGAGCGACAACGCGCAGCAAAGATGCCGGTACAACCTGCGCACGATCGCCCAAGGCGGGGCAATCTATCGAGAAGACTTCGCAGGGCATATGTGGGCACTCAGTTGGACCGCGCAGATGATCGACCCGTTCCTAGGGTTCCGGTACGGCGCCGACACTGTTGCCCAGGCGAGCCAGGCGCACGACATCTTCCGCCGCCGCACGAACCTGAAGCCCTCTGACAATCTTGGTCCGCCGACCTGGTTCGCTCCCGCGCGGTACACGCACCTTGCCCTGGCGGACTATCTCGGTATCACACTTCCTTCTTCCATATTTGCTTGCCCGCTCGACGCTCGTCGAATGGCGTACGTCCGAGGCGATTTCTCCCAGGTCCCATACATCGGGGGCGGGAGTAACCCCGACTGGCGTTCCATCTACTCCACGACGTACATGCCCGACGTCTATCAATGGAGCCCCAGCAGGCAGACCACGGTGGTGACTTCCTTTGGACAAGTCGTCAGAACAAACATGATGGGCGCATGGTCGGACGATGTTGATGTCCTCACCACCGAACCCAGTGGCAACACGGTCGACGGAATCTTCCGCCCCCGCCGGTTCTCCGACGTGGCATTCCCCTCCCAGAAAGTCGCCATGTTCGATAGCTACGCCCGCCACAACGGGGCCCCACGCTACTACGCCTACCTCACCGCCGTGCAAGACCTCCAGTTCTACGACGGGTCGGTTCGAAGCTACCGCACCGACGCAACCAACCCCGGCTGGAACACCTCCTCCCAGCCGCCCGCAACAGCATGCAGACCCGATTCGCCTTCATCAAGAAATCCAATTTCTGGGGCGGGCTCGACAACAACAAGTCCAGCGACACCTTCGCCGCCGGCTGGTACCGCTGGACCCGCGGCGGCTTGCTCGGCTGGGACGTCCCCCGCCTCTCCAGCATGGTCGGCAAGCCACCCAATTCGTCAGTGGTCGAAAATGAGCTGGACACCAGCCCCGCGACCGGTACCTGGTAGCAGCGGTCATCGCCTCCCGCACGGAGCCTCAAGCATGCGTTCGAACAGACACGCCTTCACCCTCCTCGACCTCGTCGCCTGCATCGGCCTCGCCGCCGTCGTCTCTGCCGTCGGCGTCCCCGCCGTCCGCACAGCGACCAGTGACAACGCCCTGCAACGCTGCCGCTACAACCTCCGTTTCCTCGGACAATCAAGCGCGGTCTACGCGGAAGACTTCGCCGGTTTCATGCCGGCGTTGAGCTTCACGGCGAACAGCCTCAACCCAGAGAATACGCGTCCGACCTTCGGGAACGACCTCAGCGCACAACAGTGGCAAGCCACCATGATGCTGCGACGGCTCGGCAATCTCTCGCCGTCCGCCGCGCCGGTGCCGACCAATTGGATTCCCGGCTTTTGGTTCACGCACGTTCCCCTTGCGGCCTACATCGGCGAACCCCTACCGAGCGCGGTCTATGCGTGCCCGCTGGACGCCCGCCGGATGGCGTACGCGAACGGAGACTTCAGCCAGTTGCCGCCCGCTGGCGGCGACGGAAACGACGCGTGGCGGTTCATCTTCTCGTCCTCGTACATTTCGTCCGTCTATCAGTGGAGCCCCAGCCGAATGCAGATCGCCGTGATCGACGGCGTCAGCAAGAACTCACTGATGGTCTCCGCGAATCCGGCCGACGTCAGTCAGGTTGGGGTCTCACCGGTGCCGATTTCTCTTGCGATTCCGGCGTCACTGGGCCCACGTCGAACCTCCGATGTCGCCTTTCCGTCGCAGAAGGTATCGCGACACGACGAGTACGCCCGTCACAACGGCGCGGCCCGGTTCTTCGCGTCGCTCAGCGCGACCCAGGACGTGCAGTTCTATGACGGCTCGGTGCGCACACTCACCACCGGCGCCACCAACCCCGGATGGAATCCCGATGGTTCGGGGAACCGGTCGGCGATGCGAAACCGATTTGCGTTCACGAAGTTTGCGGATTTCTGGGGAGGAGTCGACGGTGGCGGGGCTTCGGCCCGCTACGCGGCAGGCTGGTATGCATGGACCCGAGGCGGCCTGCTCGGCTGGGACGTGCCGCGCCTCTCGAGCATGGTGGGGCGGACACCGGTACCGCAAGTGGTCGAGAACGAACTGGACACCAGCCCCGCCACCGGAACTTGGTAGCGATCATCCCTCCCGCCGCGGAGACCTCAAGATGCGTTCAAGCGCCAACGCCTTCACCCTCCTCGACCTCGTCGCCTGCATCGGCCTCGCCGCCGTCGTCTCCGCCGTCGGCGTCCCCGCGGTCCGCACCGCCGCCAGCGACAACTCGTTGCAGCGCTGCCGCTACAACCTCCGCGGCCTCGCCCAGGGCAGCGCGATGTACACCGAGGACTTCGGCGGCAGGATGTGGGCACTGAGTTGGCGGCAGGGGATGACCAACCCTTCCGATCCCACAAAGAAGTTCGGTTCGGACATGCACGCGCAGTCGTATCAGGCTGGATTCGCGATGCGCCGGATGTTGAACCTCACACCCGACCAGTCGCCGATTTCGGACACCTGGACTCCCACAATTTATTACTCGCATGTCGCGCTCTTGGACTACATGGGTGCGACGCTCCCGTCGCGGAGTGTGACATGTCCTCTCGACGCGTTTCGCACGCCCTGGTTGAACGGCGACTACAGCAATCTTCCCACAACCGGCGGCCCGGTTGACTTGACGCTCGTCTGGCGTTGGCTGGCACAGATGAGCTACTCCGCGTCGGTCTATCAGTGGATGCCCAGCCGCCAAGTGGCGTTCAACTCCAACGGCCAGACACTCTTCTCGCCAACCGCCTCGCCCCAGTCGACAAATATCCAGAACTGGAACATCGATACCGTCCACACTGGCTGGTGGGGCCCACGCATGGGCACCGACGTGCGCTTCCCATCGCAGAAGGTCTTCATGGCCGATGAGTTCGCTCGCCACAACGGAGCCGCTCGCTACTACGCGTATCCGACGGCAGCCCAAGACCTCATGTTCTACGACGGTTCCGTCCGTTTCTATCGCACCGACTCGACCAATCCGGGATGGCACCCGGGCTCGGCAAGCTTCCGATCGGCGATGAACTGGCGATTCACGTTTACTCGCTACGCCGACCTCACCGGCGGCCTCGACAACAACAAAGCAAGCGAGACCTTCGCCGCCGGCTGGTACCGCTGGACCCGCGGCGGCCTCCTCGGCTGGGACGTCCCCCGCCTCTCCAGCATGGTCGGCAAGCCGCCCAGCGCAAACGTCGTCGAGAACGAATTGAACACCAGCTCCGGAGCATGGTGAGCGCCGCATCGACGGCCGCCCCTCACCGCCCCCCCGGCGTAAAGCTCATCGCCACCGAGTCCGGGTACACCTCAAACAGCAGCGTCCCCTTCGTCGTCTTGTCGTAGCGACGATCCAGCATCACCTTCAGCGTCCGCTTGGTGCCGGTCGCCAGTTCCCACTCCACCGTCGCCTCGCCGTTGGCGACGCCGACGTACTCCGTGAAATCCCGTCGATCCCCCGGCAGGATCATCCCCGAGCGAAAGCTCGAGTCCTTGAAGTACACGTGCGAGTTCTGGAACGTGTTGTACGTCTTGTTCGCCACCGCGATCGTCAGCTTCGACGGCCCGAACAGCTCGCCGCAGCCCGCCACCCCCACCATCACGCTCCCCATCACCAGCAGCGAGACAGCCACCCCGCCGCGGCACCCGCCGCAACCCCCACCGCCGAGCATGAATCGCGTCGCTCCCACTCCCACCAGCATCGTCACACCCAAGCCGACGCTCCGACGCAGCGACCGGAAACGCCCCTCGCCCGTAGCGATTGGACCGCCCGAGCCAGCTCACGCCACACTCTGAAGCAGATCTCGGACCTTGCGGCCTGCGCCCTCACACGCTCAAGCGGCTCCGCAGCGACTCCACCGCCGCCACGTGCGTCTGGTCCGACCCCGGCCCGCACACCAGCCCCGCCGCCTTCTCGAACGCGCTCGGGCACAGCAAGAGCGCCCCGGGCGACGCCTCCCCGTGCGCCCGCGCCAACGCCTCCAGCGTCCGCCGATCCCGGTTGCTCAAGCCCAGCCGCTTCGCCAGCACCCGCGTCGCGTAGCTCGACGGCCTCAGCTCCAGCTCACGCCACCGGCTCCACGCGATCGCCGCCGCCGACGTCGACGCCGCCAACGCCGACACCGCGATCGCCACCGTCACGATCGTCATCGCCGTCCCGCTCGTGAACACCGACCACCGCGCCATCTCCCACGGCGTCGACTCCGGCTGAGCAACATCTCCCACCAAGCCCAAAGGCTCCGCCGCCAGCAGCAGCGCCCCGATCGACGCGACATGGTCCAACAGACCCATCAGCATCACGCGGCCCCCACCAGCGTCAGCGACGGCACGCTCGGCGCCAACCCCTCACCCGTCCGCCCGATCGCCAGCCGCGCCCGCGACCGCACCCGCGGATCCGGATCCACCGTCGCCAGGCTCCGCAGACGCGACACCAGCGCGGGCCAGAGCTTGATCTCCCGCAATTCATGCCCCGGCAGCGTCCGCCCCGCCACCCACGCGCCCGCCAGCCGGTGCATCGGCCGAGCATCGTCCAGCATCCGCAGCAACTGCTCCGCCACCTGCCCAGCCCCCACTCCCGGCATCCCCGGCTTCAGCGACTTCACCTGCGCCAGCACCTCGAGCCCGCGCACCGCCGACCCGCGCACCCGGTGCCACGCGTCGTCCTTCAACTCCATCAGCTTGTCCGCCACCGGCCCAAGGTCCGTCTCCGCGCCCGTGCGCACCCGCTGCACGATCGCGTCCACCGCGTTGGCACGCACCCGCTGATCGATCGACGCTGTGGCCTGCCCCAGAAGGTCCGTCGCTTGTTGATCGGGCACATCCGCGAGCGCGCTCGTCGCCGTCGCCAGGTCTCGGGCCGAACGCTCCGCCAGCTCGCTCGCCCCCAGCAACACCCGCACCGTTTCGATGAGCACCGGCCGGATCTCGCCGGTCAGCCCCAGCCGCCGCGCAATCTGGATCGCCACCGATCGCTCCCGCTCCGAGCTTCGAATCAGCTCCGCCAGCCGCGTGATCACCCACGGCCGATCCGCCCGCAGCGCCCTCGCCAGCGCCACCCTCGAGGCCGCCGTCACCGTCGTCGCCTCGCACAACTGCTCCAGATCCTGCCGAGCCATCATCCGCACGTCAGCATGCGGCGACCGCACCAGCACCCGCATCAACGCCCGGTCCTGATCCAGCCGCTCCGCCCCCGGCGCCCGCACCACGTTCGGCGTCGCCGCTACCGAACGCCGGATCAGCGCCGACCGCGCCACCGTCGCGTTGGTGTCCAGACAGAAATCCCCCAGCATCCGCGACGAGCACGCCATCGACGCCGCCCACCGCACCGAAGGCTCTGAGTCATTCAGCAGCGCCTCGCAGGCCGTGTCCCGCTCGTTCGCCGGCAACCCCTCCACCACCGCCGCCACCCCACGCCGCGCCTCGACCGACAACCGCTCGACCTGCTCCGCCGCCGGCACCAATGCACCCAGCGTCCGCACCGCGCCCCGCCCCGCAACCGTCGCGGGCGCCCGCTTGTCCAGCGCCGACACCCGCAGCGGGCTCAGCGTCAGGTGCCAGTTGCCCAGCACCGCCTCGTGCTCATCGATCGACTTGGCCACCACCAACCGGTCCGCGCACGCGCCCGAGATCGCCGTCCGCCCGATCCACTGCCACGCCCGCAAGCGCGACAGCGGCGATACATCCCGACGAAGGTGTCCCCGCAGGAACGAATGCCCGGACTGCAACCGGTCCTGCATCCATTTCGCCGCCGCCCCGCCGTTCCTCAGCGTCAAAGGCTCGACAACCAGGAGCGCCGCCAGCAGCACCCGCTGACGCTTGTGCAGCGCGATCGCGTGCAGCGCCGCTCCGATCGCCTCGCACACCCGCGCGCCATCACCCGCCGCCCACGCCGAACGCGTGCGGCCCGCAGCCGCGTGCTCCGCCGGCGTCGCGTGATCCGCCAGGGCCGCCGACTCCGGGTCCGCCGCCGCCAGCGCCAGCGTCAACAACGCCCGCTCCGCCTCGCTCGCCACCGATTCGTCCGCGTCGCTCAACAGCTCCACCGCCGCGTCCGCCAGCGTCACATCGCCCGCAACCCCCGCCAGCGTCGCCACCGAACGCCGCGTCGCCGCCTCTCGGCTCGTCAAAAGCGTCCCGATCACCGACGCCCAGCGCCCCCGCCCGCTCGCGATCGCCAGCTCCCGCACATCCGGCGGCAACACCCCCACCGACCCCACCAACTCCCGCAGCGCCACCCGCCACACCGCTTCGCGCTCCCCGATCAACCCCTCGCTGATCTTGCTGAACAATCCAAAGATCCACGAACCCGAAGCGGCGCCACGCGAATCCTCTGCCGCAAGCTCGAGCAGGCTCAGGCCCAACGCCTCCGCCTCGCCCGGACCCGCCACCCGCAGCGCCTCAGACAAAATGGCGACTCGCGCACGTGGCGGCAGGCTCACGACTTGCGCCAACAGATTCCGGCTTTGTGCGGAGCGGCTTGACACGTCCTTTATAGTTCGATGCGTTCCGGGTTTCGTTTGTGGGTTGGTGACACACCAAGGCCCAGCGGGTGGTACAAGAAACTCGTGCGACCCGACAGGTAGATCAAGTTTCTGTGAACCCTCGCCTCGCCTCGGCGCTGCAACTGAACATCAACCAACTCCATCGGCAGATTGACTCCGAAAGCGTTGACGGCAAAGTCGGGCGTTCACCAGCAAGCAGTCATCAGGCTTAACGGCCTGCGGGAAGATTGGACCAAAAGACTGGACCAAGCGGATCGGATGAGGTAACAGTCCGGGGTGTGGTGGGAACAGCGGGATTCGGGGTGGATGCGGGAGTCGGCGATACGTGCGTTCGCTGGCTGTCGGGGGTGTGCGGGACACCTCCGAGTTGCGGGCGGCGACACGACGAGCCGCTCGCGGGTCTGATGAGGCCTCAGACCCGAACGGAAGCCGCCGCCCGGGGGGCGCGCGGCCTAGCACAAGGACTGGTCATGAACCTCTCTCCCAAGACCCACGGACTACAGACCTACCAGACCGTGGTCTACGGCAGGGCTCCCCACCAGGAGTTCTTCACCGTCAAGGCCCGCCGAGGGCTCAAGCACGCCGGAATGGATCTCGAAACCTGGCTCCTCCCCGGCGCCCACGTCCTGCGGATCCAGCTCGGAAACAGCTCCCTCGCCGAACTCGTCATCGACGGCGACAAGCACGCCCCCGATCAAGGCGTCATCCACTCCGCCCACTGCCTGGGCGAGTACGACTACGAAAAGACCTTCGAAGCCGCCGGGATGCACTACATCCACAGCATCCAGACCGAGACCCTCTCGGACAACATCTTCGAGTCCACCCTCGACGAGATGCGCGACCACATCCGCGAACAGGCCTCCCTCCACTACGAATGGACCGACGCCCGAGGCCGCTGCCTCAGCGCCATCGACATGCAGAAGTTCGGCCGCGAGCTGCACGTCCAGTCCTACCACCTCGTCGCCACCGGCGGCTTCGTAGCCCGGACCCAGACCATCTTCGAAGCTCGATAAGCCCCTCCGAAAGCCACTTCGGAAGCTCATCCGGAGGCTCATGGACCGCCGCCGAATGGCCGACAACAATCGGTCATGGTCGCCCTTCGCCGCAGCATTCGAATTACCACGCCCCGCTGAGGGCCGTGGTCTGCTTGCGGGTTGTGACCGAATGCACTCCCCAGTGTGATCCAAAGGCCCAGCGGGGCATCGCTGTCCCCGATGCGGACGTCTGCGTCCCGTCGGCGGGCGGTCGCGTTCGGCGGCTGAGCCGCACTCCCGTAACATCTGCCTCTCTTTGACCTTGGTTTGACGTCCTCCTTCCGATCAACCCCGCGGCTTCCGGTCGCGGCTGCTTTCCTGAGACTCCCATGAGCACCCCCCCCACCTCCACCACTCCCAGTTCTTCCACGCCCGCCGCCCCCAAGAGCGACGAGAAGAACCGCTACAAGGCAACCCTCAACCTCCCCCAGACCTCGTTCCCCATGAAGGCCAGCCTCGTCCAGAACGAGCCCGCCAGCCTCAAGCGCTGGGACAAGCTCGGCCTGTACAAGAAAGTTCGCGAGGCCCGCGCCAGCAAGCCCAAGTTCGTCTTCCACGACGGCCCGCCCTACGCCAACGGCTCCATCCACCTCGGGCACCTCATGAACAAGGTGCTCAAAGACTTCGTCGTCCGCAGCAAGACCATGCAGGACCTCGACTGCGCGTACATCCCCGGCTGGGACTGCCACGGCCTGCCCATCGAGCACAAGGTCATGACCGAATTGGTCGAGACCAAAAAGATCGACAAGCTGCTGACCCTCACCGAGGACCAGCGCCGCATGGCGGTCCGCCGCGAGTGCCAGAAGTACGCCGAGAAGTTCCACAAGCTGCACACCACCCAGATGACGCGGCTGCTCACGCTCGCCGACTACGAGAACCCCTACCTCACCATGAAGCCCGAGTACGAGGCGGGCGTGCTCGAAGTCCTCGCCGGCCTGCTCGACGCCGGGCTGGTCTACCGCGCCCTGAAGCCCGTGCACTGGTCGATCGCCAACGAGACCGCCCTCGCCGAGGCCGAGCTCGAATACATGGACCGCGAGGACCTCTCCGTCTACGTCGACTTCGAAGCCGCGGACGCCGACGCGGTCTACGACGCGTTCGGGCTGCCGAAGGCGGCGGATGATGAGGGCGACGACGAAGGTGACGACGACAGCGACGAGTCCAAAGCGACCCGTCCCGCCCCGGGCCAGCGCCCCAACCAGCGCCCCTGCTTCACCATCTGGACCACCACGCCCTGGACCCTCCCCGCCAACCTCGCCATCGCCGTCAACCCCGACTTCGAGTACGCCCTCGTCTTCATCGACGGCAACATCACCGTCATGGCCAAAGACCTCGTCGAGAAGGTCACCCAAAACGCCCGCAGCGAAGAAGTCACCGTCCTCGCAACCACCCCCGGCAAGAAGCTCGTCGGCCTCAAGTACCGCCACCCATTCGTCGACCTCGCCCGCGGCGAGAGCGTGGCCCACGCCCCCGCCGGCGGCAGCGCACACAAGTCGCTCGACAAGGTCTTCACCGTCATGGCCGCCGACTACGTCACCCTCGACGACGGTACCGGCCTCGTCCACACCGCCCCCGGCCACGGCCAGGAGGACTATCAGACCGGACTCCGCGAAGGTCTACCCGTGTACTGCCCCGTCCTGCACGACGGCAAGTACGACGCCAGCGTCCCCCAGTGGCTCCGAGGGCTCGACATCTGGACCGCGAACCAAAAGGTCGCCGACCACCTCAAGAACAGCGGCCACCTCTTCTACAGCCACAAGTTCATGCACAGCTACCCGCACGACTGGCGCAGCAAAACGCCCGTCATCTTCCGCTGCACCGAGCAGTGGTTCGTCTCCGTCGAGAAACGCGGCTCCGCCACCGCGCCCGGGTTCATGAACGAACGCAGCCTCCGCGAAGCCGCGCTCCTCAGCACCGCGCAGGACGTCGCCTTCGTCCCCGAGTGGGGCCGCAACCGCATGCGGGGCATGCTCGAGTCGCGTCCTGATTGGTGCATCAGCCGCCAGCGTGCCTGGGGCCTCCCGATCCCGTCCTTCATCCTGCCCAGCGGCCAGAGCGTCATGACCGGCGCGATGGTCCGCGCGGTGAGCGCGGTCGTGCGTGCCAAAGGATCCGACGCGTGGTTCCAGTTGACGCCCACGGAACTGCTGGAGCAGTACGACGAGACCAAGGACAGCGAGCTCCCGCGAGAAGCCCACTCCATGCTCGCCCGTGCGGTTCGCCAGAACCTCAAGAAGGGCAACGACATCCTCGACGTCTGGTTCGAATCCGGCTCGTCATGGAACGCCGTCATGCGCCAGCGCGGCCTCGGCTATCCCGTCGATCTCTACCTCGAAGGCTCCGACCAGCACCGCGGCTGGTTCCAGCTATCGCTGCTTCCGGCCCTCGGCGTCACCGGCGTGCCGCCGTTCAAGACGCTGCTCACGCACGGCTTCATGGTCGACAAGGACGGCCGCAAGCTCAGCAAGTCCAGCGGCGACACCGTCGAAGACCTCTTCAACGACTTCGGCGTGGACGTCCTCCGCTGGTGGGTCTCCTCACTCGCCTACGAGAACGACGTCAAGGTCGATCGCGAGTTCTTCAACGCCGCGGGCGAGAGCTACCGCAAGGTGCGCAACACGCTGCGCTTCATGCTCAGCAACCTCGCCGACTTCACACCGACGTGCGAAGGACAGGCCGGACACTGCGTCGATCTCAAGTCCATCGCTCCCACGTCCATCGACGCCTGGGTGCTGGGCGAGTTCCAGACGCTGGCGAAGGAAGTCGTCGACGGGTACAACCGCTACGACTTCCGCACGGCACACCTCAAGCTCTACGACTTCTGCAACGACACCCTCAGCGCCGTCTACCTCGCCGCGGTGAAGGACCGGCTCTACTGCGACGCCAAGGACTCCAAGCGCCGGCGCCAGACGCAGACCGTCCTGTTCGACCTCACCGATGGCCTGTGCCGCCTGCTCGCGCCCATCCTCTGCCACACCGCCGACGAGGCCTACCGCGCCCTCTGGTCCAGCCCCACGAAGCCCGCGGGCGACGACGTCTGCGTCCACCTCAAACCCTTCATCACCGACCTCGGCGTCAAGCCCGACGCCGACTGGTCCAAGGTCGTCGCCGCTCGGTCCAGCGCGATGCTCGCCATGGAGAAGGCCCGCGCCGATCTCGGCGTCGAGAACCCGCTCGACATGGGCGTCACCCTCCCGGACCCCGACGGCGCCCTCGTCAAGTTCGACCCGCACGACCTGGCCGACCTCCTGGGCATCAGCCGCGTGAGCGCCGACAAGGGCACCAGCGCACCCAAGATCGCCGACCTGCGCAACGAACCCCGCTGCGAACGCTCCTGGAAGCGCGACGGCACCGTCAAGCAACGCTCCGACGGCGGCCTGCTCAGCGACCGCGACGCCCTCGCCGTCGGCGTCCCCTAAGCCCCAGTAGGACCGGCCTCCGGCCGGTCGACAACAGCTGTCTCCGTAGCACCAGTAGGACCGGCCTCCGGCCGGTCGACCAGAGCTCACGTCAACGCAGGAAGACCGGCCGGAGGCCGGTCCCAATGTTGTTGCGCAAAAAAAGCGACGCCAAGAAACCCACGCCCCGGCGATCACCGCAACCCATACTCCCGCAACTTCCGATACAACGTCCGCTCGCCAATCCCCAACAGCTTCGCCGCGTGCTCGCGGTTGCCCGCCGTCAGCCGCAGCGTCTCGCGGATCGCACGCTTCTCGATCGCCTCGAGGCTCGTCCCCGCCAGCGAGCCCAAGGCCGGCCCGCTCTGCGTGTGCTCCGGGCTGCTCTCGCCCTCGGCACTGTCCGCCATCCGCACGTCATCGGGGATGTGCTTCACATCCAGCACAAACTCGCTCGCCGGCGCCAGCTCTTCGCCCAGCGCCGTGACCACCATGTTCTGGATGACATTCAGCAACTGCCGCACGTTGCCCGGCCAGTTGTAACTCGTCAGCCGCATCATCGCCGCGTCGGTCACCCGCGGGATCTGCCGCGACGGCGCGAGCTGATCCATGAACCGCTCGACGAAGAACCGCACCAAGGGCGGAATGTCCTCACGCCGCTCCCGCAGCGAAGGCAGGTGCACATGCGATCCATTGATCCGGAAGAACAGGTCCTCGCGGAACGTCCCCGCCTTCACCATCTCGCGCAGGTCCTTGTTGGTCGCGCTCACGAACCGCACATCGACGTGCTTGGCGTCGTTGCTGCCCAGCCGCACCACCTCGCCGCTCTCCAGAACGCGCAGCAGCTTGGCCTGCATCGACATCGGCATGTCGCCGATCTCATCCAGGAACACCGTCCCGCCGTCGGCAAACTCAAAGACGCCCGCCCGCTCCTTGTCCGCGCCCGTGAACGCACCCTTCACGTGCCCGAAGAGCTGATCCTCAAGGAGGCTCTCGGCCTGCCCGGCGCAGTTGAACGCGACGTAGCGCCCGCCGGACTGCTGTCCTCGTTCATTCGGCTGCCCCGCTCGCTTGCTGAGCTTGTGCACCGCCAGCGCGATGAGTTCCTTGCCCGTGCCGCTCTCGCCGGTGATCAGCACCGGGATGTTGCTCGGCGCCACCGTCCGGATGGTCCGCAGCACCCGCCGCATCGGCTCGCTGGTGGCGATGAAGTTCTCAAACCCCGCGGTGTCGGCCTGAGCTTTGAGTTGGTCGTTCTGGTGACGCAGCAGCACCGTCTCGGCCGCACGATTCACGAGGTTGCGGAACACTTCCAGATCCAGCGGCTTCTGGATGAAGTCGTACGCCCCCAGCTTGAACGCCGCCCGCGCCGTCGGCACGTCGCCGTGCGCCGTCACCATGATCACCTCGGCCGCGGGCTGGAGCTGCCTCGCCGCCTCCAGCACCTTCAGCCCCGCGTCCGCCCCGTCGGCCGCCACGCCCAACTTGCCGCCCGAGGCCGGCATCCGCAGATCCGTCACGATCACGTCGAACGCGCCGCCCTTCAGCTCCCCCATCGCCGCATCCACCGCGTGCACAATCGTGCACACATGCCCCGGCTTGCGCAGGGCGTCCGCCATCACTTCCGCGTGGTCGGGCTCGTCCTCGATGATCAGGACCTGTGCGGCGAGTCGTTCGTCGCGGGCTTCGGGCATGCGAGAGTTTATGGAAGGAACGACAGCCAATTCTCGCCGCCCACCCCCACCTCCCTATCCCACCGGCCGAATCCGCCCCGCGTTCACCCGCAGCATCCAGATCAACACCGGCCCGCCCACCAGCGCCGTCATCACGCTCAACGGCAGCCGCCCCGACCCCAAGTCGATCAGCCGCACCAGACAATCCGCACCCACCACCATCACCCCCGACAAACACGCCGCCCCAAACACCAGCGCCCCGTGCCGCGGCCCCACCACCATCCGCACCAGGTGCGGGCACACCAACCCCACAAACGCCACCGGCCCGGCGAGCGAAAACCCGACCGACGTCAGCAACCCCGCGAGCACAAACATCTCCAGCCGCAGCCTTCCCAACGCCACGCCCAGCGACCGCGCCTCGTCATCGCTGAGCGACGCCGCGTCAAGCGCCCGCCCGCGGTAGACCGACCACGCCATCCCCGCCAGCGCAATCCCGCCCGCGATCCCGATCCCCTTCCAACGCAGCTCCTCGTTGATCGACCCGAGCAGCAGGCGTGCCGCCGCGACGCCCCGATCTGGCAGGAACTGCTGCACCAACGACGACAGCGCGGCAGCAACGACCCCAATCAACACGCCCGTCAGAATCAGCGACACCGGCTCCACCGTCCCGCGCCTTTGTGCCAGCAAATACGTCAGCAGCAGCGCCCCGATCGCGCCGGGCAACGCGATCCCGATATCGACGCTGCTCTGCGCAATCCCCATCCCCGCCAGATACGCCCCGAGCTGCCACAGCATCACCGACAACCCCGCACCGCTCGACATCCCCAGCACATCGGGCGCCGCCAACGGGTTCCGGAACAAGCACTGCAGCAGCACGCCGCTCACACCCAGGCAGATCCCCACGATCGAACCCGCCACCGCCCGCTGAGCCCGAAACTCCAGGATCATGTCCGACCCCGGCGGCAGCGCCCCGCCCACCCGCAGCCGCAGCAGGATCATCCCGGCGAGCAAGCCGGCGAGCAGGGCGAGAATGGCAAAGGTCCGGGACACGGGGTGGGAAGGGGAGCAGGGGAGCCGGGGAGCGGTCGAGCAGGGGAACAGAAGAACAGCCAAACTTCGATGGTACTGGCTTGTGCTGCGTGAACGTGCCGGAAACCCGGATTCCCGCCGGTTTGCGGGCGTTTGGCGGGTGCCCCAAGAAGTCGATTCGACCCCGCCCCAGACATATCATTCGCCCCTGCATCCCGGACGCTCGCCGTCCGGGCCAGCCTGCCCTGGAGATTCGCGTGGCCAAGACTTTCCGCGTCAAGCTCGTCACCCCCGCCGCCAGCCTCCTCGACGACTCCGTCGAGAGCGCGACCGTTCCCCTCTGGGACGGCCTCATGGGCTTCATGCCCGGCCGCGCCCCCATCCTCGGCAAGCTCGGCTGCGGCGAACTCCAGCTCACCTTCGGCACCGACGCCAAGACCAAGGCCGAGGGCGGCAGCACCTCCTACTTCGTCGACGGCGGCGTCGTCCGCATGGCCGAAGGCCAGCTCACCATCCTCGCCGAACGCGCCGCCCCCGTCCGCGAGCTCGTCGCCTCCGACGCCGAGGCCCAGCTCGCCAAGGCCAACAACGATCGCATCGCCTTCGACGACCCCAACCGCGACGCCAAGAACCAGCGCCGCGAGCGCGAGATCAAGGCCGCCAAGGAAAAGATCCGCTTGGCCCGCGGCTCCAAGGCGGTCTGAAGCACCTTTTTCTGAAGCACCTTTTCGCGCCTCCTCTCCCCGCTCGCGGGGAGAGGACGACTTGAGGCACAGCCTCAAGTCAGGTGAGGGGACTGCGGGTACTTCAACGCCGCCGTTCGCGAACATCCAACACCCCACCCCGGTCTCGCAAAGCCTCGACCACCCCTCCCCGCTGCGCGGAGAGGGGATTGAGCAAATCCGGCGTTCACTTCGCCTTCCGCGACATCGCCCGATCAATATCCCGCTTCGCCTCGCGGTCCTTGATCGTGTCCCGCTTGTCGTGCTTGGCCTTGCCCTTCGCCAGACCGATCAACACCTTCGCGAACCCGTTCTTGAAGTACATCTTCAAGGGCACGATCGTCATGCCCTTCACCTCGGTCTGCTCGGCCAGCTTCAGAATCTCTTTCTTATGCGCCAGGAGCGACCGCACCCGCGTCGGCGCGTGCTGCCGCTTGTTCCCCAGAGGCCCCGCCGGCCCGTACTCCCCGATGTTCACGCTGTGCAGCGTCAGCTCCATCGGGCTCGACCGCGCCAGCACATACCCCTCCTGCAGCGAGACATGCCCCTCCCGCACGCTCTTGACCTCGCTGCCCCGCAGCGCGATCCCCACCTCCACCGTCTCCAAAATGGTGTAAACAAACCGCGCCTTGCGGTTCTCGATCTCGGCCTCGTCGTATCCCGGCTTCTTCTTGGCGGCCGCCATGATCCATCCTACGGAGATCCGCCCCCCAGACCCAGCGTCGCGCCCGCGAGATTCGGCACAAAGCCTCAAATCACAGGCCTTCCGCCGCTCTCCCCACGTGCCGTCACAGGCCGTCACGCCCCGACCATCGCGACCCACTCACTCAAACTCATCGAACGCGCCGGCCTTCTTCTGCTCCTCCACGTACTTCTGAAACTCCCCCATCTTGTAGCTGATAAAGCAGAACGCGTGGTGCAGCGTCAGCCACTCCAGGTCCGACTTGTCCTCGTCCAAGTCCTTCCGCAGCCGGTTCAGTTCCGCGAGCAGTGTTTCCGCTTTCATGCCCCATCGTTGGCGCGATCGCTCCCCCGCACGCCAGCCCCGTCTCCACCGCCCGCTACTCGAACGTGATCAGCGGCCCCAGCCGTTCCAGCGTCTTCGCCCCGATCCCGCTCACCCGGTCCAGGTCCTTCAACGTCGCGTACTTCCCGTTCTTCGCGCGGTCCTCCAGGATCCGCTGGGCCAGCTTCGGACCGATGTTCGGGAGCGACTCCAGCTCCGCCTGCGTCGCCGTGTTGATGTTGATCTTCGCCGCAGCAGCACCCGCGGGCACCGCCGGCTTGGTCCGCTCCACCGCCTCGACCGCCGCCGGTTTCGGCGCGGGAGGCAGTTCCGTCACGACCGGCCTCGGCACGCCCGCTGGCGTCTCCACAGCCCTCGGCGAAACCGCGGCCGGCGTTACACCCGACGGCACCTTCGTCTTCACCTCGTGGGTCTTCACCTCGGGGGCCTTCACATCACTGGGCACCACCGACGTCGCGCCACTCTGGGCAGCCCGCCCCGACAGCGACCACGACAACCCCACCGCCGACAACGCCACAATCAGCCCCACCGCGATCCACCGCGCCGGGCCGTACGTCCAGTCTTCGACCACAGGGGGGGTCTGCGACATGCCGAGAACATAGCACAAACCATGCCACCCGCCAACGCGTCGCGCCGGCCCGGGCCCACCATCCCCCATCGCGTCACACCGGCGACTTGCCTTCCTTCATCGCGCTGCGGCACAGCGTGAACTGCCCGGCGCTCGCCTTGGGCGTCCCGTTGGCCGTGAACAACCCCCCCATCATCATCTCCGCCAGCCGCGGCGACAGCGGCGCGTCCGCCAAGTCCTGCCAGCAGATGCTCTGCACGCACGACTTGCTCGCCAGGATCGCGATCGCGTCCGTCAGCCACGTCGCCTGCACCGCGTCCGACCACGGCACACGCCAGAAGCCCGCCACCTGCTCCCGCGCCTTCAGCATCAGCGGCCCATCGTCGTCATCATCCTTCTTCGCCGGCGCCGCGGACGCCGCCGCGATCCCGCTCGGCGCACCCAACGCCGTCACATGCACCGGCCGCTCCATCGCCGCGTACCGATCCATCAACGCCGACAACGCCATCAGGTCCCGGCTCGACTGCCCCGACGCCGCCGCACCCATCTGCAGCCGCACCCCCACCGAGTCCACCGCCAGCCCCGAGTTCAGCACGCTCTCGGCATAGAACGTCGGCGGCAGGCTCTTGCGGTCGTACGCGAAGTACTCGCCCCACGGCTCCTGCACCTCGACCGCGATCTTGGCCTGCGGATGGATCTTCTTGGTGAGCAGCACGCACACCTTGGTCAGGTCCATGATCTGCTCGTAGCTCAGCTTCACGTTCGAGTTCACGTGCAGCCCCGAGCACACCGTCCACCGCGTCACCGTCCGCCGATACCGAGTCACCACCTGCGTGATGTGCTCGATCATCATGTCACGCAGCGTCTCGTAATCGTTCTCCCAGATGTACGCCCATTCGGGCAGACACTGCGGCCTCAAATCAATGATCGGCCCCGCCACCACCGGCAGCTTCGCCGTCCGGATCGCCCATTCGATCCAGCGATCCGTCGCCGCAAAGCTCAGCTTGCCCTCCACCGGCTCCAGATCGCTCCAGCGGATCGGCATCGTCACAAAGTCCAGCCCCGCCACATACTTCTGCAAGGGCTCCGCGAACTGCGCCGGATTCACCGCCACACCCAGCTGAGGCGCTCCCTGCACCACCGCCGTCCCCGCGCCCGGCACCACCACCGCCGCCCCAGCCGAAGGCGGATCGCCGATCAGCTTCGTGTAGCGGGCCTTGGCATCGTCATAGGTCTTGCCGGCCAATCGCTGCGGCACCTCACGCTGAGCGTGCAGGAGCGCGATCCGCTCCGAGCAATCCAGCGCCAGCGAAAGAGCCTCCCACGCCAGCTTGTCCGCCCACGCCCGCTGGCTCGGCTGCCCCGGGACGATGCTCCCCTGAGCCCGATCCGCCACGATCGCCTCGCTGAACTTCCGCCGCGCCGCGTCCAGCTGCACCAGCAGCGGATGGTCCGGCGCCAGATCGAACATCCCCCACTCTTCCAGCTTGTTCAGCACCAGCATGATCCGGTGCCGCGCCAGCTCGATCGACAGCAGGTACGGCTCGTCCCGCTTGGGCAAAAAACACGTCCGAAGCGCCAGCTTCCCCAGGATCGCCCCCGGATTGGGCAACGGAGGCACCCCCGGCGAAGGCGGCGTCGGCGCCGGAGCCGGCACATCGATCACCAGGCTCAGCCCCGCCGCGTCCGTCGTTTCTTTGGTCACCCGGATCAGGCCGCCCGAGAACGAGATCGCCCCCGCCGCCGGCATCTCGTCGTTGCCGATCAGGTGCTCGCCCCGGAGCTCCATGCTGCTCCGAGGCACGCCCGCATCATCGAACACGGCGAAACTAAACATGCCGATCGGTACTCCAGGCGTGCCGTTCCAGGCACCAGCAACGGTCAGAAACGGAGTGTAGTTCCCCCCCTCACCCCAAGCCTTCGCCCCAGCGATCAACACCCACCAGAACCGCCGCGACCATCGGCTACGCTTGCCCAATGGCCGCCGAACCACCACTCTCCCAGCCCGTCGCCGTCGGCCCACGCCCCGTGGTCGCCACCGACCTCGCCCTGCCCAACAAGCGCACCGGCAAGGTCCGCGACGTCTACGACCTCCCCGCCGACGCACTCGGCCCGCGGCTGCTCATCGTCGCCACCGACCGCATCTCCGCCTTCGACGTCGTGATGCCCACCCCCATCGACGCGAAGGGCAAGCTCCTCACCGAGCTCTCCACCTTCTGGCTCCGACTCATCGAGGCCCGGGGCGTCTGCCGCACCCACCTCATCTCCACCGACGCGAGCGAAGTCCCCGCCCCCGCCTTCACCGGCTCCACCAACCGCACCGACCTCGTCGGCCGCGTCACCATCGCCCGCAAGGCCCGCGTCATCCCCATCGAGTGCGTCGTCCGCGGCTATCTCGAAGGCTCCGGCTGGAAGGAATACCAAGCCTCCGGCCGCGTCTGCGGCGTCGCCCTCCCCCCCGGCCTCCGCCAGTGCGACCGCCTGCCCCAACCGATCTTCACCCCCGCCACCAAGGAAGACTTCGGCAAGCACGACGAGAACAT
This sequence comes from Phycisphaerales bacterium, assembly GCA_019744815.1. GTDB lineage: Bacteria > Planctomycetota > Phycisphaerae > Phycisphaerales > UBA1924 > JAFEBO01. The sequence goes on along the minus strand of JAIEUA010000008.1, from coordinate 162,391 downwards.
CTCCTTCGAACGCGCCGCCGATCTCGTCGGCGTCGCCGTCATGGAACGCCTCCGCGCCCTCTCGATCGCCATCTACACCCTCGCTGCCGAGCACGCCGCCCGCCGAGGCATCCTCCTCGCCGACACCAAGTTCGAGTTCGGTTTCCCCATCGGCCCCGACGGCCGCGAAGGCCCGGATCCCATCCTCGTCGACGAAGCCCTCACCCCCGACAGCTCGCGCTTCTGGCCCGCCGATCGCTACGCGCCCGGCGGCCCCCAGCCCAGCTTCGACAAGCAGTTCCTCCGCGAGTACCTCGAAGGCCTCGTCGCCAAGGGCGCATGGGGCAAGCAAGCCCCGGGCCCCAGCCTGCCCCCCGAGGTCGTCGCCCGCACCGTCGACAAGTACCGCCGCGCCCGAGACCTGCTCGTCGACGCCTGAACCCTGTGCGTCCCGGGCCTCAGCCCGCGCGGACTCCACCGACCATCACTTCTGCTCGACCTGCAGCTTCAGCCGCTCCTGCTTCTGCCGGAAGTAGTTCTCGAGCATCTTGCGGTGCTGGGCCATCCCCGGCGGCTCGCCAAAGACCAGCTCGAACTTCTCCCCGTTGAGCGCCAGGTCCTTGTTCTCGGGGTCGCGGAAGTTCTCCGACACGTAGTCGTAGCTGTACCGCTTCAGGTCGTCGGGCGCGGCCTGGAACGCCGCGGCCGCTTGATCGAGCGACAGGTTGGTCATGAACTGCGCGAACACGATGCCCGCATGGATCCGGAAATCCGGCTCCATGACATCCATACGCGCGTTCGCCGGGTCCGACGCCGACAGCCGCCGCTGGTTGATCATGAAATACGCGTGCGCCTGCGACGCGTACTTCATGTTCGCGTCGAACACCTGCATGTCCCCGCCCAAGAGGCCGTACGCGTACGCCCCCAGGAGCGACGCCGCGACCTCCTGCACCGCCACGTTGGGCGACCGCTGGCGATCGGCGATCTGCCCCAGGACCCACTCGTCGAGCTCCTTGGAGAACTTCTCGGTCCGCTGCGGATCGTTCATGTTCGCGCCCGGCCACACCGCCAGGTTGCGGTAGTACTTGTTCGCGACGTCCGTCATCCCCATGCGGTAGAAGTACAGGATCACGTCGATGAAGAAGTTCTCGTATCCCGCGGCGTACATGCTGTACGCCCGCTCCTTGCCGTCGAACGCGCTCCGCTGATCGATCTCCTCCATCAGGCTCGCGTACGTCTCCGCAAAGCTCGGGTCCGGCATCGCGATGTACGTCGAACCCACGTCCAGGTTGAACGCGAAGTAGTCAAAGAAGATCCGCCCCGTGCGGTACAGCTCTTGCACCGACTGGATCACCAAACGATCCGTGTTCGTGAAGTCGTAGTCCTTGCGGTTGGCGTCGGTCACCCGCAGCAGCCCCCGCTCCACGCCCGTCGCCGACCAGTACAGCGAGTGCGCCGCCGGGTTCCGCCAGTCGATCGGCCCGTACCGCCTCACGAACCGCAGCATGTCGCCCGCGTTCATGTGGTACACCTGCTCGATCATGTACCGCCGCGCAAACGCCAGGTACGCGTTCCACGCCGGCTGCAGCGCCGGGTCGTCGACCAGCGCCAGAAGCGCCTTGGTCCGCACGCCCATCGACTGCTGCGCCCGCTTGCCCGTCGTCGAGCGCTGCATGGCCTTGATCATCTCGTAGCGACGCAGCAGCTGACGAATCTGATCCGGCCCCGCCTCCCGGTCCTCCCCGATCGCCGCGTGCTCACCGACCTCTTTCTGAATCCGGTCCACCAGCGTCCGCACCGACGGCGTCTGCGCGATCACATCCGCCAGCTGCGTCGGCGCCGCCGCGATCGGCTCCATCGTCGCCGCCACCCGCGCGATCGCCGCGTCGCGGCTGCGGTCCTTCGGATCCGCCGGCGGCGGCGGCCCCAGCAGGCTCTGCCACTCCTCCGCCACCTTCATCTTGTAATACCGATTCGAATCGTCCGTCACCCCCTGGATCTTGTGCAGATAGATCCAGGCCAGCTCCTTGTGCAGCAGCAGATCGTTCGGGTTCGCCGGGATCGCCCGATCCCGCAACAGCGAGATCCCCGCGTTCACCCAGTACCACCGCTCCGTCCGCGTGTTCGTACCCACCGAGATGTTGTACGCCAGGTTCCACGCGTGGAACACCCACACCCGCGGGAACCGCGGCTGCAACCGCGTGATCGCCTCCGCCAGCTGGTTCAGCTCGAAGAACTTCCCCTCCTGCTTCAGGTCGTTCGCGCGGATCCACAGAAAGTTCACGAAGATCCCGCGGAACGCCCCCATCGCGATCCCCAGCGCCACCTCCGGCGGCTGCCCCTCCTCCACCCGATCCGTGTACGCCAGCTTCGCACGACTCGCCGTCGACGCCAGCAGCGTCGCCAGCCCGATGCTCATCACCGCGCACACCACCATGACCGCGACGCACACTATCCGTATCGCCTTGCCCTGCATGCGCGCCTCCGATCAGTTGCCCGAGTAGATCGCCAGCTCACGCGAGCGGAACACATACGACGCCAGCGCGAACAGCCCCATCACCAGCGCCACCAGCAGCAACCCGCCCGTCGCCACGCTGTCCCACGGCAGCAACACCCCGTCCACCAGCCGCTGCGTCGGCTTCAGGTCCGCGTAGAACGCCAGCGGCGCGCTCACCGCCTGCGCGATCTTGTCGATCACCACAAAGAACCAGATCGTGTTCCCCTTGTAATCCTCGACCTGCCAGTTCTCGAGCGCCCCCTGGATGAACCGCGAGCTCTCCGCGATCAAGAAGATCCCCGCCGCCGTCAGCGTCGCCACCGGGAACGACAGGAACGTCGCCGCGAAGATCCCCGCCATCGTCACAAACGCGATCTTCAGCCACAGAATCACGAACACCCGCGCAAAGTTCAGCCGGTAGCTCCCCGCCTCGTACGTCATCTCCAGCGCCAGCGGCGCGAAGTACAACGCGTTCGGGTTCGCCGTCCGCTCGTAAAAGTCCCCGTTGAAGACGTTCATCACGATGCGGCCCTTGTCGTCGATGACGCTCGGGCTCAGCGTGATCGTGTGCTGCTGCGCCAGCGACACCTTCTCCGTCGCCACCGCCCCGTTCGAGAACAGGAACGTGATCGTGAACAACAGGTCCGGCCGGTTGCTCCCCGCCTCCGGCTTGAACCGGAACATGATCGGCAACCCCTTGTCCCGCGGCTCCGACAAGCCCTCAAAGACATACTGCCGGTCCTTGCCCGGATCGATCGTCCGCTGCTCCAGGCTCACCAGCTGCAGCAGCGCGTCTCGCACGTACGCCTTGTCCGCCGCCGTGTCCCCGAACTCCGGCCTCGTCAGCTTCTCCTGCGCGATCCGCGCCTCGATGCTCTGCTGCACCGCCACCGGATCCAGCTGCGGCGGGCTGAACGTCACCCCCATCCGCGCCGTCAGGATCTGCGTCTCGAGAATCTCACGGTCGGGCGTCAGCGGCACCGAATCGTCCGCCGAGCGATACGCCGAGCTCTCACCGTTCGCCGGCTGCGACCGCAGGTACTCCGTGAACAGGAACACCGCGCCGCCAGTGACACCCAGCAGCACCGCCGCCAGCGACACCACGCCCAGCCACTTGCCCAGGATGTACTGCCACGCCGCCACCGGCTTGGTGACGGTCTGCCAGATGGTCTTGCTCCGCTGCTCCATCGACACGCTGTAGACGCTGAACAAAACGCACAGCACCGCGATGATCATGTACGACAGCCCGGTACCGTACTGCAGGAAGCTCTGCACCCGGTACCGCAGCGCCTGCTTGGGATCCAGCAGCAAGGGCAACGCCGCCAGGAGCAGCACCACCAGCACGATGAACACGCCCGAGATCTTCATCCGGGCCGCCTCGTCCAGCGTGTTCCGCGCGATCGCCAGCACCCGCGACGGCCCCGACAGCAAGATCCGCACCGCCGTCAGCAGAACCAGGAAGATCGCCCACAGCCCAAGCGCCGCGATCCCGAACGTGATCGTCCCCGAGAACCCAGGCACCAGCCGCCCGAATGCATAGAACCCCGCGATCGCCACCGTGATCAGCGCGTACCAGATCGCCAGGTTCAGCCAGATGATCAGCACCGCGAACCCAGTCGCCGTCGCCGCCAGCACGCCCACGCCCGTCGGGTCCGCCTGCCTGGCCAGGATCGAGTTGATGATCCGCGCCGCCTGCCGCGCCTGCGTCTCCTCCAGCGTCGGCACCCGCGTCTTCACCTCAGGGCTCTTCGAGTCCGCCGCCGCCGCCTCCGCCGGCTTCTCACCTTCCTGGGGCGCGAAGTACTGCTCGTTGATCTCGACCCTCGGCGGCTCCGCGGCCCGCTTCACCACGTACGTCGTGTAGCTCGCAATCCCCGCCAGCACGACCACCACCGTCGCGATCAGCTTGAACAACCGATCGTGCTGCAGCCGGTCCAACGCCGCGATGCGTTCGCCAATCTTCACCGCGGCTTCTCCGTGTTCGGTTCACCGCCGCCCGCCCCACCACCACCGCCCCCACCACCCATCAGGCGACTGATCACATCCTGATCCACGTCCGCAGCCGTGTTCGCGGCCACGTTCGCCGCCGCGCCGGGCACCGCCCGAGCCACCGGCTGCGCAGTCGGCTTGGGCGCCTCGGCCCGCGTCAGATCACCGATCAGGTCCGAGTCCGGCCCCTTCGGCGCCGCCGTCTCGACCGGGGCCGCCGGCACCACCCGCGCCACCGCCGCCTCGGCCGGAGCCTTGGTCAGCGACTCAATCAGCTCGCGGCCCTGCATCTCGTCGTTCTCACCCAGCAGGAACGACGCCGTCGGCCCGCCCGCCGTCGCGCCCGATGTCGCGGCCTGCGTCGCCCGGGCCCGCTCCACGATGTCGAGGAAGAACTCTTCCAGCTTCTGCCGCGGGCGAGCGACCTTCAGCACGCTCTTGCTCCCGCCGCTCCGCCGCCGGATCACCGCGTCGATCTCGCTGATCGTGTCCTCATCCAGCGCATCGGTCTCGATCGTGGTCCGTTCCTGCGTCTCCAGCAGCGAGTCGCACGTGCCCTCCTCGCGCTTCTGCCCGCCGTAGAGCACCACCATCCGGTGCACGCAGTCCTCGACATCCGCCAGCAGATGGCTCGAGAGCAGGATCGTCTTGCCCCGCCGCCCCAGCTCGATGATCAGGTCCTTCACCTGCCGCGTGCCCACCGGGTCCAGGCCCGTGGTCGGCTCGTCGAGGATCAGGAAATCCGGGTCATTGATGAGCGCCTGCGCGATGCCGATGCGCCGCTGCATGCCCTTGGAGTAATCCCGCACCGGGCGGAACTGCGCCCCGCTCAGCCCCACCATGTCGATCAACTCATCGATCCGCCGCTGCCGCGTCTTGTAATCCAGCTCGAACAGCTTGGCGTAGTACTCCAGCGTCTCCCGCGCGTTCAGGAACTGATACAGGTACGACTCTTCCGGCAGATACCCGATCCGCCGCTTCACACCCACGTCGTACGGCGACTTCCCGAACACCGCGATCCGCCCGCTCGTCGGCTTCAAAAGTCCCAGCAAAAGCTTGATCGTCGTGGACTTGCCCGAGCCGTTAGGCCCCAGCAGTCCAAAGACCTCCCGCGGCTGGATCTCGAACGTCAGGTTCTCCACCGCCCGCGCCCGCGACCGCAGCCAGAAGTCCTTGAAGACCTTGGTGAGATTCTGGCAATAGACCACCGGCTGGACGCCGCCCGAACCCGATGTCTGCGAAAACGCCATACGAATCCTCCCGACGCGTCAGTTCGACATCGTGGCCTTGGGCGTGGTCGTGAACTGGGCCGCACGCTGCGCTTCCTCGCGCTGCTGGAACGCCTTCTGGTTCTCCTTGCGACGAATCTCTTCGTTGCGACGCTTCGCCAGGAGCGGGTCCTCGTTGATCTTCAGCTCCAGCGTCTTGGTCCCCGGCGGCACCAGCAACAGCTGCACCGAATCACGGTCCAGGAACGTCTGCAGCGCCTCGGTCCACTCGCGGTGCAGCATCACCCGCGGGTTGGACTTGTACTGCGACAGCTTGGCCTGGAAGCTGTTCAGCTCCGCACGCCGCTGGTTCACCACCTCGCTGGTGTACTGGTGCGCCTCGCTGATGATCCGCGACACCTCGCCGCTGGTCTTGCCCTGCACCACCACGCCGTCGATCGTCACCGGCTTGCCCTCGAGCAACCCGTCGATCGTCGCCAGCGTCTCGCTCTTGGCCTTCTCGTCGTTGTTGATGACCGCCAGCTCGTACTTGTCGATCTGGGCGATCAGCGTCGGCACCACCTCGCCCGCCTTCTTGTTGTAGGCCAGGCTCGCGTCCGTCTCGGCCTGAGAGATCGCGGTGGACGCCTTCGCCGCCGCGCTCTGCACGTTGTTGAACGCGTCACGCACGTACATCGGCGCCGTCACCGAGGTCAACTCGAAGCTCTCGATCTTGATCCCCGACTTGATCTCGCTCAGCTGCTTCTGCGCGATGTCCTTCGCCGCCGCCGCCACCCGCCCCTGCTCGCCGGCCGACTGCTTCATCAGGTCCTCGACCTTGGTCTCCGCGACCGCCCGCACGATCCCCCGCGCGCACGCCGCCCGCACGATCGCCGCCTCATCGCTGGGCAGGATGTTCGTCGCGTACTCGCTCGCGTCCGACCGCACGTACTTCACCGACCACTGCGCATGGGCCAGATTCGCGTCCGCCGTGATCAGCGACCCGTCGTTGTCCGGGTTCAGCCGCGGCTCCTTGCTCAGCGAATCGATCGACTTGCCCTTGTTCTTGTCCTCCACCCGGGGCCAGAAGTCCGACTCCATCATCACCAGCACCGTGCCCGTGTCCACCTTCACCAGGTCGCCCACCGGGTACGGCCAGCCGATCTGCAAACCCGGCTTCAGGCTGCTCGCCTGGATCTTGCCGAACAGCAGCCGGATCGCCTCCTGGCCTTCCTTCACCGTCTGGAAACCGCTGAACGCGAACAGCAGAAACAACGCCAGCATCGACAGCTGCACGATCCGCAGCGTGATCGCCAACGCCTCCGCCAGCGACTTGTTCGCGCTCGACAGCAGGTCCTCCTGGCTCTGCATCCGCGCCGTCCCGCGGCTCAATTGCACGCTCGCACGCCGACCACTCGACGGAGCCGCCTCCGGCCCCCCCGCCGTCGGCTCATCCGGCGCGAGCCGCGCGCCTCGCCCGCCGCCCAGCTTGCCATGAAGATGGTCGTTCACCGCGAGCCCTCCCCGGACGCCGCCGCCTTCTCGATCGTCGGCAGCTTGGGCAAGAGCGCCGTCGCCGCGTCGTTCCCGATCGACGTCGCCCCGATCTTCTCCATCTTCCCGCTCATCAGCTTGTCCAGCCCCGACAGCGACAGCATGTCAAAGCCCGGCAGGCTGTCCGGCAGCACCAGCGTGGTCCGGCGGCTCAGGGTCGTCTTCAGGAAGTCCACGTTCCGCAGGAACACCGCCAGCTCCGGGCTCGCGTTCATCTGCTCGTAATACTGACGCGCCTCCTTGTCACCCAGCGCGCGAATCTCGTCCGCACGCCGACGCGCGAACGCCTCGATCCGCAGCGCGTCCGACTCCGCCTTGCTGCGGATCGCCTGGGCCCGCGAATCACCCTGGCTCTCGAGCTCCTTCACCAGCGTGCGCCGGTTCTCGATCATCGCGTCCATCACCTTGTTCGTCGTGTCCTCGGGCAGGATGATGCGGTTGATACCGACGCTCACCGCCTCGACGCCCAGGTCCGCCAGCGTGTTCCCGCCCGGCGTGCTCGCCTTGAGCGCCGCCAGCACCTTGGTCTCCAGCTCCGGCAGCTTGCTCCCCTTCTCGTCCGCCGAGAACAACTGATCCATCCGGAACCCGCTCGTCACGCCCAGCGCCGAGCGCAGGCTGTCGCGGATCGTTCCCTCGGCCTTCTTGAAGTGGTCGTCCGCCCGCTCGCCCGCGTTGCTGAACCGCTGGAAGAACACCAGCGGGTCCTTCACCCGCCAGGTCGCGAACGCCTCGACGATGATCTGCCGCGCGTCGGCCGTCTGCTGCGTCTCCGACCGCGTCTGCACGAACCGCACCCGCTTGTCGTAGGTGGTCACGTTCTGCACCGGGTAGGGCCACTTGAACTCCAGCCCCGGCTCCCGCTTGATCGCGTTGTCGCCCGAAGCCTTGCCGAACGTCGTCAGCACCGCGATCTCGGTAAACCGCACCGTGTACGTGCAGGTGTACAGCAGCATCGCCAGCACGAACAGGATCGCCATGAAAGTCACAATGATGCGTGGCACTGTCATTACTCCCGTCTGTCGTTCACGCGGCCGCAAAGCCCGGCCGCCCATTCGCTTCAACCAACTCGTTCCCCACCCCTCAGCGCTAAGTTCTAAGCCCTAAGCCCTAAGTCCTAATCCCTCACCCCTTCCCCCATCCGACTCAGTTCGGCACATCCTCCGGCTTCACTTCCTGGAAGACGTTCGTCCCGCTGTCCTTGTCCATCAGCTCCGCCGTGATCCGCAGGTCCGGCAGCTTGTCGCTGGTCACAAACAGCCGCGTGTCCGCCAGCGCGGTCTTGAGCGCATCGAAGTACAGCGACGCCTTGAACAGCTCCGGCGCACTCTTGAAGCTCTCCAGCAAGCCCGCGTACCGCACCGCCCGCGCCCGCTCGCCCATGTGCCGCATCCAGCGCTCGCTCTTGGCCTGCGAGATCATCGTCGCCGCCTTGCCGCCCGCCTGATCCAGGAACTTCTGGATCTCAAACTCCTGCTCGTTGATCTTCTCCAGTTCCCCGCCCTGCGAACGCATCCGGTCCACCGCGTCGATCCGCGACACGATCTGGTCCGCCAGCGCGACGCTGCCCGCCACCTTCGTCAGCGTCTCCACCGCCGTCGCCCGAGCGTTGTCGATCTTCGCCTGCCGGTTCTGCTCCGCGCCCACCACCGCCTCGAACTCGCTCGCCACCTTCTTCGCCGGGTGCACGCCCGCGACGCCCAGGTGCAGGATGTTGATCCCCGGCCCGCGCCCCTTCCCGTCCGCGTCGGGGTTCAGCTGCGACAACGCCGCCTTCACCCGCTCGGTCAGCGCCGCCCCGGCCTTCTCGCGACCAGCGCCCAGGATGTCGTCCACGCTCAGCGTCGCCATATACCGCATGATCTCACGCTGCGCCGTCGCCTTGATGAGGTCATCCCTCACCTCCGGCGGCCCCAGCTGCTCGTACAGCGACACGTTCTCGATCGAATAGAACATCGGCAGCTCCAGCGACAAGAGCGCGATGCTCCCCGTCGCCGCCGTCCGACCCGTCCCCGCCGGCTGCATCACCTGATACTGCTCTTCCCGCGCATGGTCGTTGGTCCACAGGATCGCCCCCGTCGCACCCGTCGGCGGCTGGGTCGCCAGCTGCAGCACCCGCACCCCCGTCGCCGTCTCCGCCAGCCCGACCCGCTCGCCCTTCTCGTTCCGCACCACCTCCGTCGGGATCACCACCTGATCGATCGGCCACGGCGCCTTGATCAGCAGCCCCGGCTCCACGTTCTCCGCCACCACCCGCCCAAACCGCAGCACCATCGCCCTCTGGTGCGGCTCGATCACCGTGAAGCACGACACGCCCCACATGATCAAAAACCCGCCCAGAATCAACGGCGCCGCCGCGCGGCTCAGCAAGCGGAACAGCCACGTCCCCGAAACGTCGTACCCGAGCTGGTAGTTGATCGCCTCGTTGATCGACCGCGCCACCGTCTCCGGCGACGCCACCAGCCCAAGCAACGGCGAGTTGAAGGCCGGTCTGGGCGACTCCCCGGCCTTCCTGGGCCGGTAGATGTCCAGCACGAAGTTCACGAACACTTCGATACCAAAGACCATCAGCGCGATCGGCAGCACCACCCGCATCGCCCGCAGCGGCGCATCGGGCCCGACAATGTCGGTGATGTGCAACGCGACCAGCGCCACGCACATCAGCGACAGACCCGCCGCCGACGCCGCACCCGCCTTCAGATTCGCCCACACCGGCTGCTTGGCCATCCCCGCCGCGTACCGCGCGAACAGGAACAACGAGACCGCGATGAACGCCTCGATCCCGATCGCCCAACCGCGATAGGCCGGAGCCTCCAGCTTCGGAAACTCTTCCTGACCCGTCTTGAACCGCAGATACCCCACCCCGATGAGCGCCGCTCCGAACAGCACGCTCACCACCGGGAAGAAGATCCGGTACATCGAGTTCAGCCGACGCGCCGCCACCCGGAACTCGTCGCCGGTCGCCTCGAACACGCTCGCCGCCGCCGCGTCCCGCCCCAGCGTCTCGGCCTCGATCGCCTCGATCCGCTCCCGCCGGGCCTGATCAAACACGATCCCCAGCGCCAGCCAGATCACCGTCCCCATCGCCCCGAACAACCCGGCCGTCAACGCCGCGTGGTCCTTGCCCACCACGCCGTAGATCACAAGCGCCGCCGAGAGCACGCCCTGCACCACAAGGCCCAGGAAGCTCACGCTGGTCGCACGCTGGTAACTGAGATAATCCGGTCGCATCGTGACAGTCCGCTCGCTTGGGGCCTTCGCCAGGCCCTGGAAGTTCGAAACTGATCCGCGCCGCTTCGATCAGCAACGCCTCACGCTCACCCGAAAGAACTCCGGGCGTCCCCACTCCCCTCCACCCCTCAATCCTCACCCCTTCCCACTCCCCAAGGGCCCACATAGTAGAACCCGATCCCTTCCTTTCCCCTCGCGCCGCTTCAATCTCCCACCAAACTCGACACCCATCCTCCCACGCTCTCCGCGCGCACCGCGGCCCAGCGCCCACTCCCCCCTCATTCCTGCGTTCTCGCTCCGTTTCCGCTCCGCCGCGCAAGAAACACGCGGCAGACCACCGATTCGCGAGGGCGCGGACCGGAGCGTGCCCTTTCATACGCCCCGATTCTCTCCCGGTTCGAGCGAACCCAAACTTCCCCGCGCGCGAATGGACACCCGTCCCCCCGGGGGCGGGGCCTTCCAGGCCCCGCCGCCTTCCCCCTTCTTCTCCCCTCCCACCCACCTCCATCCTCGCGCCGCCCCCGCACTTCGCGGCTAGCCTTTCTGCTCGTCCCATTCGGGACGCCACTCTCATGAACGCCCGCGCCCTCACCATCGCCCGAAACACCTTCATCGAGTGCCTGCGCCAGCCGGTCCTCCTCCTCCTCGTCCTGGGCTGCGGCACCCTCCAGGTCCTCATCACCTGGATGTCCGCCTTCTCCATGGCCGACGTCGAGTCCGCCGAAGTCGCCGGCGACAACAAAATCCTCCTCGACATCGGCCTCTCCACCGTCTTCCTCTGCGGCACGCTCATCGCCGGCTTCATGGCCACCAGCGCCATCAGCCGCGAGATCGAAAACAAAACCATCCTCACCGTCGTCAGCAAGCCCATCGGGCGATGGATCGTCGTCTTCGGCAAGTTCCTCGGCGTCGCCGGCGCGATCCTCATCGCCACCGTCATCATGCTGACGTTCCTGCTCTTCGCCATCCGCCACGGCGTCATGTCCACCTCGGCCGACGGCGTCGACCGCCCCGCCGTCCTCTTCGGGCTCTCCGCCGTCTTCCTCTCCCTCATCGCCGGCGCCTGGTGCAACTTCTTCTATCGCTGGAATTTCCCGCAGGTCGCCACCCTCCTGCTTCTCCCCCTCATCATCATCGCCTACATCGCCGTCCTCTTTGTCTCCAAAGAGTGGAAGATCCAGCCCCCGCTCAAGGACTTCAAGCCCCAGATCCTCCTCGCCTGCTCCTGTCTCACCATCGCGATCCTCGTCCTCACCTCCGTCGCGATCGCCGCCTCCACCCGCCTCGGCCAGGTCATGACCATCGTCATGTGCATGGGCGTCTTCACGCTCAGCCTCATGTCCAATTTCTTCATCGGCCGCCACGTCTTCCAGAACGTCCACGTCGCCGAGGTCGCCGCCGTCGAAGCCCCCGACCCCGCCAAGAAAGAGCTCAAACTCCCCGGCGAGACGCTCAAGATCAAGCTCCGCAACCAGCCCACCAAGCCCATCAAGGTCGGCGCATCCTTCTACTACTCCCCCAGCCCCGTCGGCTTCCCGATGATGCTGCCCGCCTTCCCCACCCACGACGGCAACTTCGAGAAGGACGGCGCCATCCTCGGCCCCAACGTGCCCCCCGGCGTCTACGTCACCGCCGTCAACGGCACCGACCTCACCATCCGCCACATCGGCAACGCGCCCCTCAAAATCCTGAGCGCGCCGCAGCCCGACGACTTCGTCTTCCTCGAGCCCACCAGCATCAACCCCCTCGCCCTCACCGTCTGGGGCGTCATCCCCAACATGCAGTCCTTCTGGCTCCTCGACGCCGTCTCCCAGAACCGCTCCATCCCCACCATCTACCCCCTCTACGCCGCCGCCTACGGCCTCGCCCAGATCGCCATGTTCCTCGCCCTCGCCGTCCTCCTCTTCGAAGGCCGCGACGTCGGGTAAGGACCGCCTCGCTCATCCGGCGCCACCCTCATCGCTCGGCCGCGCCCTCCCGCGCGCCGGTTCGATCGCGCTTCACCCCAACCTCTTCCGCAAAACATTCAACAGCGTCTCCGGCTCCAGATACTTCTCCGGCGGCCGGAAGTACACCTCCGCCAGCTCCCCCGCGTGCTTGCTAGCCAGCACCGTCACCTGCACTTGCAGCGCTTTCCCCGCCTTCGCCAGTTCCGCCGGCGTCTTGCTCAGCGCCTCCGCCAACTGCTTCGCCATCGCCGTTTTGAAGATCACGTCCTTGTCCCGCACGCTGATCGATCGCACCCCATACTTCACCGCCGCCGCCCGCACCTCCGCCAAGTGCAACAACCGGTACACCTGCTTCGGCGGCTCCCCGTACGCGCTCGTCAGGTCCGCCTTCACCTGCTCCAACGCCTCCCGCGTCCCCGCCGTCGCGATCCGCCGATACGCCTCCAGCCGCCTCTGATCACTCGGCACATACGGCTTGGGAATACTCGCCGACAAGCCGATCTCAATGCTCACGCTGCTCGGCGGCGCCTGCGGCACCTCGTTCTTGAGCTCATGCACCGACTGCTCCAACAGCCGGCAATACATGTCATACCCCACCGCCGCGATGTGCCCCGACTGCTCCGCGCCCAGAATGTTACCCGCCCCGCGAATCTCCAGATCCCGCATCGCGATCTTGAACCCCGCCCCCAGCATCGAGTACTGCTCGATCGCCCGCAGCCGCTTCCGCGCGATGTCCTTCACGCTCCGCTCCGGCGGCAACAACAAATAGCAATACCCGCGGTTCTTGCTCCGCCCCACCCGCCCGCGCAACTGGTGCAATTCCGCCAGCCCGAACCGGTCCGCGTTGTCGATGATCATCGTGTTCGCCGTCGGGATATCAATCCCCGACTCGATGATCGTCGTGCTCACCAGGATGTCCGCGCCCCCGTCCTTCGACGGCCCACGCATGAACGTCAGCATCACCTGCTCAAGCTCGTGCGGGCTCATCTGCCCGTGCCCGATCACGATCTTCGCCTCCGGCGCCATCCGCTGCACATCATCCGCGATCGACTTGATGTCCCCCACCCGGTTGTGCACGTAGAACACCTGCCCATCCCGCGACAGCTCGCGTGCAATCGCCTGCTGAATCCGCCGCTCGTTGTACGGGATCACCTCCGTCACAATCGCCCTTCGATCCAGCGGCGGCGTCGTCAGCGACGAGATATCCCGGATCCCCAGCATCGCCATGTGCAACGTCCGCGGGATCGGCGTCGCCGACAGCGTCAGCACGTCCACCGTCAAACGCAGCCGCAGCAGCGACTCCTTGTGCTCCACCCCGAACCGCTGCTCCTCGTCCACGATCACCAGCCCCAGATCCGCGAACACCACATCCTTCGACAAGATCCGGTGCGTCCCGATCACCACATCCACATGCCCCTTGCGCAGCTTCTCCAGCACCTCCCGCGCCTCGCCGTCGGACTTGAAACGCGACAAGCTTTCCACCCGGAACGGATACCCCGCGAACCGCGACCGGAACGTCCGCTCGTGCTGCTCCGCCAGAACCGTCGTCGGCACCAGCACCGCCACCTGCTTGCCAAACTCGCACGCCTTGAACGCCGCACGGATCGCCAGTTCTGTCTTACCAAACCCCACATCGCCGCAGATCAACCGGTCCATCGGCCTCGTCCGCCCCATGTCCTGCTTGATCGCGTTCAGCCCCGAGACCTGATCCTCCGTCTCCTCGTACGGGAACTCTTCCTCAAACTCCTTCTGCCACGCCGTGTCCGGCGGATACGCGATCCCCGGCATCGCCTCCCGCGCCGCCCGCACCCGCAGCATCTCCGCCGCCAGGTCCTTCACGCTCTCGCTCGTCCGCTCCTTCTGCCCCTTCCACCGCGTCCCCCCCAGCGTGCTCAGCGTCGGCTTCCCGCCGTACCCGCCCACGTACTTCTGCACCAGATCAATCTGCACCGCCGGCACGTGCAGCTTCGCCCCGCCCGCAAACTCCAGCGTCAGAAACTCCTCCGCCTCCTGCTCCTTCGCCTTCTTCTTCTCGATCCCCGCCGCCAACAGCGCCGCGCTCGCGCTCTTCCCCGGCAGCTCCCGCGGCTTCTGCAGCGTCAGCCCCAAAAACCGCGCGATCCCGTGGTCCTGATGCACCACGTACTCGCCCGCCTGAAAATCCAGAAACGTGTCCAGCGCCCGGTTCGACCGCAGCTTGCTCGCACGCCGCCGCACCGTGAACCGGTTCAACAGCTCGTGATACGGCACCAAGGCGACAGAAGCAGAATGCCTTGAAGCCCCCTCCCCGAGGGAGGGGGTTGGGGGTGGGTTTGCCTTTGTGCTTTGGTCGGCCTCTCCACGAATCTCCTCGCCCCACACAAACCCCCGGTGCAGATACTCCACCACGCTCTCGATCCGCCCCGCCACTCCCGCGCTCGCCTCGCTCGCCGCCAACAGCTCCCGGAACCGCTGCCGCTCCCCCTCGTTCTGACAGAACACGATCGCCCGCTCCGCGACCTTCCCAACGCCCTCCACCAGCCCCGTCAACTCCTTCATCGCGATCGCCGCGTCCTTGTCAAACGCGTCCAGCGCCCGCACCGGCAGATCGATCCGCACGTCCGCCCCGCTCGCACCGCTCGAGAACTGATTCAGCTCGATCATCGACGCGAACCGCGACTCCAGCACCTTCAGCACCGCAGGCGGTCCATAGAACCCCTTGCTCTCCACCAGCCGCTCGTAGTACCCACGCCCCTGCTCCACCACCTCCATCGTCTCGTGCAGCACCGCCACAGAGTCCCGCGAGAGCAGCTCCAGAAAGTTCACCCCGTCATCGCTCGGCACCAGCATCCGCGCATCCGCCGCCACCAGCTCCACCCGCTCCACCACCCGGTCCGACCCCATCGTCTCCAGGTCCACCTCGTTGATCCGCTCCACCGTGTCGCCGAAGAAATCCAGCCGCACCGGCGCCGCACCATCGCCCGCCGGAAAGATGTCCAGAATCCCGCCCCGCAGCGCAAACTCGCCCGGCTCCTCGATCGCCTCCACCCGCGAGTACCCCGCGCGATCCAGCCAATCCAGCAGCATCCCCGGCGCGATCTCCTCCCCCTTCGCGATCGTCCGGATCAAACCCTCCGCCCTCCCCGCCCGCGGCACCGACTGCATCAACGCCTGAATCGGCGCGATCACCACCCCCGCAACCTCTCCGCTCGCCGCCGCCCGCGCCAGCACCAACCGCTCCGCCAACGCCAGCGGCACCGCCGCCCCCTCCCCCGGCATCGCCTCCAGCGCCGGCAGCCGCACCGCACGCACCCCCATCGACCGCAGCTCATCCAGCGTCTCGTCCGCGTCGTCCACGTGCGCGCACACCAGCACCACCGTCCGCCCCGTCACCCGCGCCAACGCCGCCGCCGTCATCCCCGCCGACGACCCGCTCCACCCCGCCGCCACAATCCGCCGCCCCGCCGCCGCCTCCTCCGCCAACCGCACCAGCGCGCCATCCCCCGCGATCACCGAGATCGCCTCTCCCCCACCACCCCCACCAACCCCCGCGCTCGCTTCCGTCTTCACCATCGTCGCCCACTTCCGTTTCGATCGCGTTCCACGCGCGCAGGCGCACGCCCAACAGATCGCACACCGATCCGGGGCCGCCGCTCAGGTTCTGACGCGATCATAACCCCCGCGTCCCCGCCAACCCCCTCCCAGATTTCCTCAAAATCGTTCCAACCTCATCCACGCCCATCACTTCCGTCAACGCCGCCCCCCGCGCACCGTCACCGTTGTGCGCCCCAACCGTCGGCGTTGTGCGCACAGACGCGTCGCTCCGTCCCTCTATAGAGAGCCCGCTTTTTCGGAGCGTCCCATGTCGCACCAGCCGAACCAGCCCACCCAGCCAACCCCCAGCGAGTCCGACGACGACCGCGAGCTGTTCAACGACGTGATGACCCTCTTCCTCGACGAGGCCCTCTCCGTCGCCCAGATCGCGGCCCAGGCGAACGTCTCCGCGCTCGCCGTCATCGACATCCTCCGCACCGAGAAAGCCCGGTCACTCCTCGAAGACCTCGCCGCCGCCGAGTCGCAGCGCGTCGCCATCCTCCGCGCCTCCGCCACCGCCGCCGCCCTCCACACCCTCCGCCTGCTCACCACCCCCAACGTCGAGACCGACACCACCATCCTCGCCGCCCGCGAGATCCGCCGCAAATCCGCCACCAGCATCCTCCGCGCCCCGCACGCCACCAATCCCCCCACGCGCGGGTGCCACTGCCCGGACGCTCGGGGCCGGGCAGTGCCAACGCTCCCATCGAATCAGCAAACCCCCGAACCCCCAACCCAATCACCCTCCGCTCACCCGCGCACGTCCCCATCCCACCCCGAAGATCGCC
Source organism: Phycisphaerales bacterium (assembly GCA_019744815.1). Taxonomy (GTDB): domain Bacteria; phylum Planctomycetota; class Phycisphaerae; order Phycisphaerales; family UBA1924; genus JAFEBO01. Next base: position 145,623 of record JAIEUA010000008.1, on the reverse strand, counting down.
GCCAGCGTCAGCACGATGCTCGCGCCAGTCGGCCAATCGAACTCGAAGCTCAGCACCACCCCGATCAGCACAGAAGCAACAGCGAAGACCAGCGACAGCCCCAGCACGCGTGCAGCCGAAGCACTGAACTGCACCGCGGCCGCAGCCGGAAGCACGAGCATCGCAGTAGCGAGCACGACGCCCGCGAGCTTCATCGCCGTGACCGTGGCGAGCGCGAGCAGCACCAGCAAGACCAGACGCATCAGCCCCACCCGCACCCCGAACGCCGCGGCGGTGGGCTCGTCGAACGCCCAGAAGACCAGCGGCCGGCGCAGCACGAAGAGCACCGCGAAGATCACCGCCGCGACGCCCCAAGCGACCACGGCGTACGTCATATCGATATTGATCAGCGAGCCGAACAGCAGGCTCTCCCAGGAGACCGTGGCAACCTTGCCGTTCCGCTCGGCGATGTGGAGCAGGAGCGAGCCGATCGCCATCGAAGCGACCAGCACGATGCCGATCGCCGTATCGCTCTGCGACTTGCCGGTCGAGCCACGCCCCGACTCGCTGTGCGTGAGGAACCCGACCTGCAACGCGGCGAGCAAACAGAACGCGAAGACGATCGCGAACTGCAGCGACAACGCGCCCGCGCCGGTGACAGCGCCGAGGCCCAGCACATACGCGACACCAATCCCGCCGAACGCCGCGTGGCTGATCCCCTGCCCGATGAAGGCAAGCCGCTTCATGACGACCAGCGTGCTGAGCACGCCGCCAAAGAGCGCGATCGCCAATCCCGCGAGCACGGGAGGCACGAAGATCTCCCGCAAGACCGGGTCGGTGAGGTACTGCCAGGTCTTCACGGCTTCCCTCCCCCACCGCCCGGGTGGTCGTGATGGTGCGAATGGTCGTGAGTATGCCCGTGATCGTGCCCGTGGTCGTGGCCGTGGTCATGCCCGCACTCGCTGGCCCGGTGCGCATCGACATGCAGATCACCAAAGACCGCGGCGGCATCGTGCCGGAACACCTCGGCGAGCACCGCCGGTGTCAAGCCCTGCGGCGAATCGTGATAGTGCAGCGTCCGCGCCAAGCAAGCCACCCGATCGCACGACGCGGCCACCGTGCGCAGATCATGGCTCACCACAACCGTGGTCAGCCCCAGCTCATCGTGCAGACGTGCAATCAACTCAGCGAACTGCCGCTGCCCGGCCGGATCAATGCCAACAGTCGGCTCATCCAACAGCAGAATCTTCGCGTTGCTCGCGAGCGCCCGCGCGATCATCACCCGCTGCAGCTGCCCGCCGGAAAGACGCCCGACCGGCTTGTCAGCAAAGCCGCTCGCCCCGACGACCTCAAGCGCCCGCTCCACCCGCTCCCGGATCTCCCGCGGCACGCCGCCAAACGCCGAGCAGCCCAGCGTTGCCGCCATCGACGCCGCATGCCGCGCCGAGATCGGAAACGCCAGCTCCGCCTCGACCCGCTGCGGCACGTACCCGATCAACCGCCGCGAAGCCGCCGCGTGCGGATCAAGCCCCTCGATCTCGATCGTCCCGCTGGCACCCGTCAGCAACCCCAACGTCAGCTTCAACAGCGTCGACTTGCCACCACCATTAGGACCCAAGATCCCCAGCCGCTCCCCGCGCCGGATATCAAGAGTCACACGATCAAGCGCGGGAGCAACACTGGAATCCGACCGGTCATAGGAGAACGTCACACCGCGGTAGCGGATGATGGCCTCGGAGTTGGCGGACACATCGCCGGGCATAGGCCTGAGTTTACGGCATCACAACCCGGTCGCTCGCCCGAGAGCGCAGGTGCCTTGACGAGCCCCGAGCGTAAGCGAGTGGGTCTCCTTCCAACACCCAACCCTCAACGCTCGTTGCGGACGCTCCGCACTCTTCAACCCCAAGGCTTACTCCATGGAGCTTCACGCCGTACCTGGTACCGGAGCAACGCGGGCAAGCATCCGATCCAGCGTCTCCTTCGTCGCCGGCGCATACGGCCGGAACTTCTCAAACGTCCCCGTCTCTTCGCTGTACAGCAACGCCCGGTTCTGCCCAAGGCTCTGGGCGTGTGGAGAGTCGATCAAGTTGGAGGAATCGCCGCCGCTCATCTGGAAGAGGATGCGGAGATCGAACTCCCGCACGCCGCGCCGATCGATCGCGCGTTCGAGGTTCGCGACGTTGTCGCACCACACGATCGCATGAACCCCGACCGTCGGTCCCTCGCGGAGGATCTCGGCGAACTGCTTGTCGGGCTTGGGTGCGGCGTCTTCACTCGCCGAGAACGAGTAGTCATCCTCGGCCTTGCGGAGGGCACGCATGCGGTGCAGGCCATGGACGAGCAGGAACAGCGGCTCGTGCCCCCCCGCGCTCTCACCGCCCTCACCGCCGCGACGCCGCTCCATCTCGGCGTGCAGATCGGCGATCGCCGCGTCGATCTGCCGCCCCGTCGCGTGCCGCGCGAGCGGCCCGAGCCGCCCGGCAAGATCGACCGTGGGCGACACACCATCGGACTCCGGGCTCGGCCCCTCAAGGATCGTGAGCCGCGCCAACCCGCCCACCGGCGCGCGATGCCGGGCCGCGATCGCGACGCCCGCGCCGACGAGCAGGCCGTACGCCGCCCGCTCGTTCTGGCCGACGATCAGCACGTTGCATCCGCTCTGCGGCCGGAAGGTCGCAAAGGTCGGATCCTTGATCGACACCGCGTCGCCGAACCACACCCGCGTCGGAGCCTTGAGCGCCGGAACGGGGGTCTCAAGCAGCTCCTGCAGCCCATGGTTGCGAGCGAGATCCGACGGCAGATTGCCCTCGAAGATCACCGGCGGCACGCGCTTCAGGCCGGTTGCCTTCTCACGCACGTGCTCCAGCTTCGTGTCGCGCTGGTCGTCGGGCAGCCAGACGACCTGGAAAGGGCTGTTGCCCTCGAGCAGTCCGCTGGCGTCGTTGTAGATCGCTTCGCCGGGACGCGTCAGCAGACGAGCCGCCGGGTTGTCCTCGCTGAGGATCAGGTACGAGTCCGACTCGCTGCACTGCAGGGCGACGCGCACGCCCATCTGGCCGATCGTGCTCCGCGCCAGGGAGTACGCGCCGCCGATGGTCTGGCTGCCCAGAATCACGTGCATCCCGAACGCGCGGCCTTGGCGCACCAGTCGATCGAGCAGCAGCATCGCTTCCTGCGCGATCTTGTCGTCCTCGACGAAGAACTCCTGGAACTCGTCGACAATCAACAGCGTCCGCGGCATCGGGTCTGCCGGCTTCTCGCTGCCCTTCAGTGTCCCGCGGTAGCCCGCGAGGTCCTGCACGCCCAGGTCGCGGAAGATCGTGCCGCGGCGGGTGAGTTCGGCGTCGAGGCGACGCAGCACGCTCAGCCCGAACTCGCGCTCGCTCTCGACCGCGATCACGCGGGCGTGCGGCAGCTGATTGCTCGCATACGTCTTGAACTCCACGCCCTTCTTGAAGTCCACCAGATACACCTCGGCCTGATCCGGGCTGTACCACAGTGCGAGGCTGGTGATGATCGCGTGCAGCAGCGTCGACTTACCCGAACCCGTGCGGCCGGCGATCAGCGCGTGCTGCGCGGTGCCGCGGCCCAGGACCAGACTCTGCACCTTGGTCGCGCCGCTCCGCCCGATCGGGATCGCGATCTCCTTGGCGCTGTCGCGGCTCCAGACCTCGGCGTCGGTGGGCGCGATCGACTGGAACGGCACCTGCACGCGGCTGCTGTCCTTGGAGATCGCGCCGATGTGGCGGATGAGCGTGACGAACTCGTCGTCGCGCGGAGCGGCTTCGAGATCGATGGGCCACCGGGCCAACTCATCCACCTTGGCGACGGGGCCGTCGGGCTTCATGGTCAGCACTGTCGCGCCGCGCTCGATGTCGGCCATGGTGAGCCACGAGGGGGGCTTGACGCGGCTGTCGGTGACGATGAGCGTGAAGACGCCGCAGCGCGGGCCGCTGGCGACGATCGACGCCAGCCGCTTGGCCGCGGCCTCGTTGAAGTTGGCCGGGAAGTCGGCGATGACCAGGAAGCGGAAGGGCTCGGCGATCTCGCCGGCCTCGGCGTTGTACTCCTGAATGCTCGAGAACTCGTTGCGCAGGTACTTCTGGATCACCTGCTCCATGTGCTCGGTCAGGTCGGACAGCTTCTGCTCGATGTGCTTGGGCTCGGTCCAGATGCGGTCGCCGACGATCAGGGGCTCGTCGTCGGCGAGGTGCATGAAGCCCGCGAAGCTCTGGCCGAGCGCGACGGGGTCGAGCATCGTGAAGCGCACCTTGCCGGGCGGGAGCTGCGTGAGCAGCCGCAGCATGGTGCCGCGGACGGCGTCGAGGGCTTTCTCGCGGGTGTCGGGCGTGGCGTGGATGACGAGCGAGCCGCTGCCGCGGAGGTCGAGGTGCAGCGGCAGGCGGAGGCTGGTGTCGTGTTCGAGCGTCAGCTCGCCCTCGCCGGGCAGGCCGCCGGGCATCGCGGCGAGGTCGACTCTGGTCCAGCCGAAGCGGATCAGGTCGCTGGATTCCTTGATCGGCTCGCGGGTGAGCAGGCCCGGCCAGTCGGGCGCTTCGGAAGCGGAGGCGCGGCTGAGCCGGTGGCCTTGGGCGAGCAGGTCGTTGCCGTCGCGGAGCCATTGCTCGCGCAGGGCCGCGAAACGCGCAGCGGCGTCGCGGTTGGCTCGCTCGATCGCCATCTCGCGCTGCGAGTCGACTTCCATCAGGTCCACATCGCGGGCCTGCTCGCGGCGTTGCACGCTCTGCTGGTAGGCGGTTTCGGCTTCGCGGAGCTTGCGCTCTTTGCGGTCCTTGACGAAAGAGACGCGTTCTTCGAGCGAGCGGCGGAGCTCGGGCTCTTCGACGTTGCGGCGGCGCTCGTACTTGCCCTTGGCCTCGTCCAGGCGTGCGACGGCGGCGGCGGTCTCCTTGGAGCGCGAGGCCTTCATCCGCCGCACGACTCGATCGCGGTTCTGATCGGTGATCTCTTGGGCCTCGTTGAGGAGCGCGGCGGTGGAGGCGATCGCGGCCTTCAACGCCGCGACCGCGGGCTCGACGCGTCGGCGGGCCAGGGAACGGACGATCGCCAGGAAGACCACCGCGAGCACGAGCCCGGCGGCGATGCCGATGCCGACATTGCGCACGACCAGCGGCTGCACGGCGAACGCGCCCGCGGTGCCTCCCGCGGCGGCGAATGCGAGAACCGCCAGCGCGATCCCCTCGCCGCGGAGCCAGAACGGGTTCACCGCGGCGTCGACGGCGTGGACCTTGGTGGCGACATCGACGGCGGCGGCGTCGAGGGACTCGAGCGTCGGGGCGTCGATGGTGTTGTCCGCGGCGGCGGCCTCGTTTGCCGCGGGCTCGGCGAGCGGTTCGACCACACGGCCGATGCGCTGCAGGATCTGGTTCGCGCGATCGCGGGCGACTTCGAGATCGTCACGGCGCGACTTGATCGCCTTGCTGGCCTGCTCGTGGCTGAGGTTCGCCTTGCGGATCGTCGATTCGCCCACGGTGTCGGCGAGCCAGCGGGCTTCCTCGGCCTGGGTCTCGGCCCGGCGCTCCAGCTCGCCCAGGCCGATCGCGAACTTGGCGAGCTCGCGTTCGCGGGCGGCCTCGGCGTCGACGATGTGCTTGTCGAGTCGAGCGGCGAGCGCGGCCATGACCGTCTCGTGGTCACGGGCCATCTTGGCGAGCGCGGCGTCGGCGCTCTCGCGGATGGTCTGCGTGCGTTTGCGGTGCTCCATCTCCGCGGCGGCGAGGGCTTGCTTCTGCTCCAGATCGATCTGTCGCTGCACATCGGAGCGGTGCAACACCAGCGGCTGCAGGGCACGCAGCAGGGCACGCTCGGGTTGAAGTCGGATCGGATCGGCCATGATCTCCCGCAGAGTAGCGAATCCGTTGCCTTGGTGGCGCGGGCGAGACGCCGGGGCCGCCGTCAGTCGTTGCCGCGATCCTCGCAGTCGCGCCGGGCCTGGGTCATCAGTTCGTTCACGTGCTCCATGGCCTTGAGCGCCGCCACGATGGCGGGTTCCAGCGGCTGGAGCACCTCGGTCTCGAAGCGGCGGCTGGCCGCGTCGTCCCACTCGGACCGTGCGCGGGCCCACTTGAAGCGGAGCTCCTTGGCCGCGTCGTTCAAGTTTGCTTGTGCCACCTTCGTGCTCACGCCGGGCTTGTCCTTTCTTCACCGCGTTGCCTCGTGTCTTCGTCTTAACGCCTCATCCCATGCCTTCTTGCCACAGTTCTCGGTTGTCGGCGTCGAGGATGCTGCGGAGCATGCCGGCGTCGACGACGGCGAGCGTGCCGACGCGGAGCGAGAGGAGCGGCCCCAGCCCGGGCGCGCCGGTGAGCAGTTCCCGCACGCTCACCGCGACGAAACCGCCGGGCTCCTCGGGCTTGTCGAGTGGGCCGATGAACCAGCCGCTGGAGGCGAGGCCGTCGTCGCGGACGATGGGCAGGCCGCGGAGCAGGTAGAGCCCTTCGCAGGAGACGCTTCGCCAGGCGACGTAGACCAGTTCCTCAGGCCCGGGCGGGGCGTCGCAGATCGCGAGCTTCTCGACCGTGGCGGCGTCGGCGGCCGCGGGACCGGGGCAGGTCCAGGGCGTGGCGATGGTGGAGACGCGGAGTTCTCGGGCCGCTTCAGGGGAGATGGCCAGAGCCCGCAAGCCCGCGTATTTCTCGACGGTGCTGGTGAGCGCGGTCTCGCCCGCGTCGGCGATCGACTTCTCGATGGCGGCGATGTCGGCGGGGGTGAGAGACGCGTCGGCGGGCTGGAGTCGGGTGTAGTCCTCGATGGCCTGGGCCATCTTTTCGAGCCGCTGGATCGCTTTGGGCAGCGTCGCGGAGACGATTTCGCTGAGTGCGCGGCACGAGGACTTGTACATCATCGCCTCGCGCTCGAAGCGGGGCCCCCACTGCCGCACCATGTCTTGCTTGCGTTCGAGTTCTTCCAGGCGTCGCTTGAGCTTCTCGACGAGCTTCTTCTCTTCGACGACGCTGACGGGCTCGGGGGCCCGCATGTACTGCTTGCGGGAGAGTTCGCTCTTGGCCTTGGTGACCGCGTCGGTGGCGCGGCGGACGGCTTGCTTGTAGTAGCCGGGGCGCTCGTGCTGGAGCCACTGGCTGACCCGGCCGATCTCGGCGTCGACGTTGGCGAAGGCGATGTTGACCGCGTCGATGAACTCGCCCAGGGCGGCCTTCATGTCCCGCAGCGGCTGAACGGAGGTGATGCGTGCGGAGTCGCCCATGGGGATCGGGGAAGGACTTGACCACCGAGAGACAGGAGCACGGAGAGGACGGTGAGGGGAGCAGGGGAACAGGTGAAGAGGAGAGCAGGGGAAGAGGAGAACAGGGGAGCGTGCTGGATTGCGGGTTCGGCTCTGCCGCGCTGCTTTGCTGCTCCACTCCCCCACTGCTCCACTGCCCCACTTCTTATCTCTGATTCAGGTACTCCTCGATCTTTTCGGCCTTGCGCAGGAGGAAGGGGACGTGCTGCTCGGACAGGTCGACGAAGCGGTTGAGCGTTTTGATGGTCGCTTCGAACTGCTCGGCGAACTTGACCTGTTCCTGATCGCGCCAGGTTTGGCCGAGCGTGGACATGCGGCCTTGGATCACCTGCATCTGCTGCTGCAAGGTCGCGTTGAACCGCTTGAGGTCCATGGCGAATCGGCGGAGCTCGGCAGGATCGACGACGGCTTTGGACATGGCGACCTCCGCCGCGGGGTGCGCACATGGGCACCGGCCGCGGTTGACACGCATCGTACCTGATCCCGGGAAGCCGCCGGATGATCCGCCGCGGGTGGGTGTGCGGTTGCACGGAATCGGCTGATGCTCTTGGGTGCCGGGGAGTCTTGGGTTGGGCGTGTTGGGCGAAGTCGCGCGGCTTTGTCGAGGACGTGGACGCTGGCACTGCTTGACCGCCGAGCCGGTCAAGCAGTGGCACCCGGAGGAGGCGCGGAGACGAAGCGGGACGGGATGCCGCCTGCGGCGGGGCCCGGTCGCGTCACTTCTTGGCGGCTTTGGCGTCTTTGAGCGCTTGGAGTCTGGCCTCGGACTTGGCTGTTCGCGGGTGGCCTTCTTTGAAGGCGGCGAGGATGATCGCGTGGCTCTCGTTGAGTTCCTTGGCCGCCTCGTCGAGCTTGCCCACGGCGGTGAGGCACTCGCCGAAGTTGTTGCGGTAGATGGCGCGGACGACGTGGGTGTCGGGCAGTTTGCCTTCCGCGGCTTTGAAGAGGTCGCGGTAGAAACCTTCGGCCTCGGCGGCCTTGCCGCGCTTGACCAGGAGGGCCGCGAGGTTGTTGAGCTGGCCCCAGCTCTCGGGGTCCTGGAGGCCCTTCTCGCGCTGCAGGGCGGCGATCTCTCGCATGAGTTTCTCGGCGTCGTCGAGCTTGCCGGTGTCCTCGAGCGCGAAGGCGAGGTTGTTAATGGCCGTCAGCGTTTTGGCGTGCGAGGGGCCGAGCTTGCTGCGCTGGATCTCGAGCGTCTCGCGCAGGCTCGCGATCGCCTCGTCGTAGCGCTGCAGCGCTACGAGGCAGGCGGCCCGGTTGGCGAGCGAGGTGAGGACGCTGGGGTGGTCGGGCTCCAGGCGTTTGCGGCGCATGGCCAGCGTGCGGCTGTGGACGTCGAGGGCTTCTTCGTTGCGGCCGAGACGCTGGAGGATGTTGCCGAGCGTGTTCATCTCGTACGCGGTCGCGAGGTGCTCGGCCCCGAACTGCTTTTCGCAGATGACGAGCGACTCGCGGATGGCTTTCTCGGCGTCGGCCCACTTGCCGCCGAGCTGGAGGGCGACGGCGTAGTTGTGGGCCGCGGTCTGGAGGTTGCGGTGGGTTTCGCCGCGGGTGCGTCGCAGGTCGGGGAGCGCGGCGGCAAGCAGCTCGATGGCCTCGTCGGTTTTGCCCAGTTCCATGGTGTAGCGGGCGAGTTCGGCGCGGGCCTCGGCGAATTCGAGGTCGAACTTCTTGGGGTCTTTCTGGTAGATCGCGATGACGTCGCGTACGAGTGCCTCGGCCTCGGCGGGCTTGCCGTTCTCGGCGAGCGCGATCGCGAGGGTGCGGCGGGACTCGAGCTCGTCGACCGCGTCCTTGCCGAAGAGCTCGAGCGCCATCGCGTGGGCTCGGGTGGCCTCGCGGACGCTGTCTTCCGGGCGTCCGAGGGCGCGGTAGGTGTTGGAGAGGGTGACGCGGAGGGGCAGCTCGACGCCGGGCTCGACGCCGCCGTTCTTGAGTTTCTCGGCGGCGGCGTCGAGCAGCTCGCGGACGGTGGCGTCGCCGTTGCTCGCGCTCTCGGGGCTGGCGGCGGCGAGCATGTCGTTGAGGAAGTCGTTGGTGGCCTTGGCGGTGCGGGCCTCGCGTTCGGCGATGGCGCGTTGTTTGTCGAGGGCGACGCCGCGTTCTTCGGCGAGGGTGCGGCCGCGGGTTGCTTCGGCGGCCTGCCAGGCGGTGCCGATGATGCCGCCGATGAGGGCGAGCAGGGCGAGGGTGGCGCCGGTGACGAGCGCGCGGTTGCGGGCGACGAACTTGCGGACCTTGTACGCGCGGCTGGGCGGGCGGGCGAGGATGGGCTCGTCGCGGAGGTAACGCCCGATGTCGGCGGCGAGGTCCGACGCGCTCTGGTAGCGGCGGGCGCGGTCGCGCTCCATTGCCTTGGAGACGATGGTCGCGACGTCGTAGGGGATCGTGCGGTCGACGGAGAGCACGCTGGGGGCGTCGCGCTCGGCGACGATCCGCACGGCTTCTGGAAGCGTGTGGGTTTCGAGCGCGTGGGGCAGGCGGCCGGCCACCAGCTCGTAGAGGATGACGCCGAGGGTGAAGACGTCGGAACGCACGTCGACGCCGGAGGGGTCGCTGACCTGCTCGGGGCTCATGTACGACAGCGTGCCGACCAGCGTGCCCGCTTCGGTGCGGAGCGTGGCGGCTTCGGCGTTCGAGTCGTTGGCGGCGCGGGCGATGCCGAAGTCGAGCACCTTGGGCTGGCCGTTCGCGGAGACGAGGATGTTGCCGGGCTTGAGGTCGCGGTGGATCACGCCTTTTTGGTGGGCGTGGTGGACGGCGTCGCAGATGCGGGCGAACAGGTCGAGCCGCTGAGGGAGATTGAGACGGGCGTCGGCGGCGTACACGGTGAGGGGCTTGCCCTCGACCAGTTCCATCGCGAAGAAGGGCTGCGGCCCGAGCGGCGACTGGTGCGTCGCGGCCTCGAAGATCTGCGCGATGCCGGGGTGCTGCAGCTTGGCGAGTGTTTCGGATTCGTGCTCGAAGCGGCGGAGGAGGCGCGGCGTGATCAGGCCGGGCCGGATGACCTTCAGCGCGACGGTTCGTCTGGGGCGTTCCTGTTCGGCGAGGTAGACCACGCCCATGCCGCCCTCGCCGAGGATGCGTCGAATGGCGTAGCTGCCGATCGAGGGCGGGAGTGCGAGGTCGGGCGTGGTGGACGGGGCGTCGGAGGCGCTGGCTCGGGCGGTGGGTTCGTCGAGGGTCTGGAGCTGGTCCTGCTTGAGCAGGAGCATCTCGACGCGGGAGCGGAGGACACGGTCGCCCTCGCAGATGCGTTCGAGCAGGTCACGACGCTCGTGCTGGGGGGCGGCGGCGATGAGCTGGGCGATCTCGCGGACGCGATCGTGTCCATCGAGACGGGGCCGCTGGGACGGGCTTGGGTTGGGATCGTCGGCCATGGCGGTGGTCACCGCGCGACGCGGGAAGGAAGGTTGCTGGCGTCAGCGGGTGAGCTCGACGATGAGGTTGAGGTCTTGCTGATGGTTCCGGGTGTCGAGGTTTCGGAGCGGGGCGTGGGATGACTGGCCGTACTCGCAGAACTCGACGTTTCGGAAGCCGATGTGGCGGGCGATGAGGGCGATCTCGTCGCGGCAGAAGAAGTGGAGATGGCCCCACATGCGGTAGGCCTCGTGCTCGCCCATAGCGGCGGCGCCGAAGCCTTGGCCGCGGTAGTGGCGGCGGAGGACGCCCTCGAGGGAGGGTGTGGAGAGGCGGAGGACGCCGTCTTTCTTGAGGGTTCGATGGGCCTCGTAGAGGAAGGTGAGTGCTTCGTCCTGTTCGAGGTGTTCGAGGAAGTCCTCGCTGTAGCCGAAGGCGAAGGACTCGTCCTTGAAGGGGTGCGGGGCGAGGAGGTTGACGAAGCGGTACTCGCGGGTGTCGAGTCCGGACTCGAGGATGGTCTCGACGGGAAGGAGGTCGACGTTGAGCCAGCCCTGTTTGATCTTGTCGCCGGAGGCGTAGTGGACGCGGTCGAGGCCGCCGGTGTCGAGCTCGGCGACGGCGCGACGGGAGGGCTTGACCTCGACGCCGGCAGCGGCCTGGAGTGCAGCCTTGGTGGCGGCCTTGGCGCGTTTGAGAACTTGCTTGACCATGAGGACGCCTCCGGCGCGTGATCGCGGGTGTGAAGGGGAGTAGCTTAGCAGGAAACAGGCGGAGAATGAAGGCTTTTCACGGGCTGGCGGGGATGAGGCGGGGCGCAGGACCGAGAACCGGACGGTGGAGCGGGCCAACGATCGGGGCATGAACGTGAACTTGCAAGTGGTGGCGGTGGTGCTCCAGACGATCTCGTCGCTGTCGATCGCCGGCGGCTTGATCTTCGCGGCGGTCCAGTTTTACCAGGCCCGCAAGGCCCAGCACGTCGCGAACTTCACGAAACTGGTCGAGCTGCAGATGGGACTTCGGCGGATGCGGGTGGAGAACCCCAAGCTGGCGACGGTCTACCGCGACGACGTCCGCAACCTCGAGAACGACGACGAGATCCGCTTCTACTTCTTCAACCTGATGCAGTTGTCGCTGTTCGAGATCGCGTGGTACGGGCACGAGCACGGGCAGTTGTCGGACGAGTACTTCGAGTCGTGGGTGAAGCGCTTCCGGATCATCGCCGCCGAGCCGAGCTTCCAGAAGATGATGTCGAATCCCTCGATGAAGATCCTGCACGACGACTTCCAGCGGTACGTGGAGACGATCTTCGCGAACGCGAAGAAGGCGTGAGGTTGTGGCGAGGCGGAAAGGTCGGCCCGCGGCAGAAGGCGACGCGATCGCAACCGCTTCTCACTTGCTCTGGATCGAGGCCTTCTTGTTGCTCGCGGTGGAGATCGAGTCGCCGAGGAGATAGCGGCGTGCGGCGTTGGCCTCGTCGCTGTTGGGCGCGAGCTTCACGTACGCGTCGAGGAAGGCCAGGGTCGCGGAGGTGGTCGCAGCGGCGACCATGGCGGGGTCGTCGGGCTTCTCGCCCAGGAGCGTGGCGGCGGACTTGCCGGAGTACGACCCGTGCGTCGCGCCCTCGATCCACAACAGATAGGTGTGCGGCTCGCCCTTTGTGGCGGGGGCGTACTCGAAGGGGTGACGACGCGATTCGGGGGTGTCGTTGCCGGCTCTGGCCTTGTCCTCGCTGCCGGTGATGACGAGCATGGGCTTGTCGAGGTCGGACCAGCTGTCCTTGGTGAACAGGCGGGTTTTGAGGCCCTGGCCTGAGATCACGACGGCGGCCTTGATCCGTGGGTCGGCGACGCTCTGCACGCCGCCGAGGAGGCGGGTGCGGGCCTTGACGCCGAAGGCGATCTGGGTCGTCATCGCGCCGGCGGAGTGACCGGCCATGGCGATCGCTTCGCGGGAGATGGTGGCCTTGGCGTCGGGGAAGATCTTCTGCTCGAGCGTGGGTATCGCGTCGAGGATGCGTTTCACGTCGTCGACTCGTTCGAAGGGCTTGACGTTGCGGACGTACGCGGCGGGGTTGCCGAGGATCTCGCGTCCCGCGTCCTCGCCTTTCTCGCGGCGGAGTTTGACCGAGTCGGAGTGCGTGGGCAGGATGACGACGTAGCCGTGGCTGGCGAGATGGTCGGACAACTCGGGGAACGCGTTGGAGGAGCCGCCCATGCCGTGGCTGAAGACGACGAGCGGGAGCGGGCCGTTCGCGGCGAGGGGGTAGCGCACCTTGATGGGAATGTCGCGGGCCGACTCGCCGCGGGCGGGGACATCGTCGGCGGTGAGCACGAGGTCGACGCTCTCGGTCTTGAACGGGCCGGGCTCGGGCTTGTAGTGCTGGGCGGAGGCGACGTGGGTGAAGGCGGCGAGGCAGGCGGCTAGGGCCAAGCCGAGGATGTGACGCCGCGAGAGCGCGTGGAACAGCATGGGAAGGCTCCTGCGAGATGACACAGGACCAACGCGGGCGAGGGCGGTGTGTTGCGTGCGAGGCGTGAAAAGACAGGCCCGCTAATCCAGGCCGATCTGGTTCTTGGAGACGACCTTTTCGTCCATGAACTCGACGTTGATCTCGACCTTGTCGGACTTCCACAGGAAGACGTCGCGGACGGGGGCGTTGGGGACGCCGCTGGGTGGGCGGGGAGACTTGGGCTTGTCGACCTGTGGCGTGGAGCCTTGGGGGCCGGTGAGGTCTTTGAGACCTTGCTTGGCCTGGTTGGCGTTCTGGCGTGCGGTGGCGGCGGAGATGTCGGCGCCGAGGATGTCCTGGGCGATTCGGGAGGCCCCGCCCTTGTCCTGTTTCTCGCCCTCGCCCAGGATGTCGGTGACCTGGTAGATCGTCATCCCGACCTGGATGCGGTCGTAGTTTTCTTTGGTCAGCTTGTTCTCGCAGCCGACGAGCAGGAATGCGGCGACCGCAAAGAAGGCGAGGGTGCATCGGCTGAAAGAAGGGCTCAAGGGGGAACTCCGGGTGCGGAAGTCGAAACTTGCGGCTGGCTGCAGCGTACCACGTCGGGCGAATCGAGTTTGTTTGGGCGGGCAGGTCGGTTTCCTTCTACTCTCCAGCGATGGCCATCGGCGAGAACAACCCGGAGGGCGACGATCGTGCGGGCGGCCGCTCGATCGATGCGTCGCTGTACCTGCACCCGCAGACGCTGGCCAGGCTCGCGACGTTTGAGATGCGGGCCAAGATGATCGTCGAGGGGCTTTCGAGCGGCCAGCACCGGTCGCCGTATCAGGGCTTCTCGGTCGAGTTCGCGCAGCACCGGCCGTACTCGCCGGGTGACGACCTGCGGCACCTGGACTGGAAGGTCTTTGCCCGCTCGGACAAGCTCCATCTGAAGCAGTATCAGCAGGAGACGAATCTTGATCTGATCGTGCTGGTGGATTGCTCGGGGTCGATGTCGTTCGGCAGTCGCACGTTCGCGGACGCCTCGGGTGTGGGTCACGACACCAGCCCGGACGGGCGGACGCACTGGAGCAAGTTCGACCACGCGACGGCGCTGGCGGCGGCGTTGTCGTATATCACGCTGCGCCAGGGCGACCGGGTGGGGCTGGAGATGTTCGACGATCAGATCAAGCTGATGCTGAAGCGATCGAGCGGGCAGGAGACGTGGCGGCAGATCGTGAGCGCGCTGGCGTCGCACCCGGCCCGAGGAACGTCCGCGGCGCAGAAGTCGAGCGACCTGCGGCGGGCCATCGATCAGACGCTGGGTCAGGTCACCAACCGGTGCATCATCGCGATCGTCAGCGACTTTTTTATGGATATCGGCGCGATCCGCGATGCCTTGGCGCGGGCGCGGCACGCCAAGGCCGACATCATGGCGTTCCAGGTGCTGGACCGCGCGGAGCTCGAGTTTGATCTCCGCGATGCCGCGGGAGGGGTGATCTTCCAAGGGCTGGAGGGCGAGTCGCCCCTGCGGCTGGACCCGAGGTCGATCCGGTCGGCGTATCTGGCGGCGATCGAGGAGCACAACACGCAGCTGCGGACGCTCTTGCGCGGGCTGGGGTACGACCACACGTTGGTGAACACGCACGAGTATCTCGGGCCGACCCTGGCGGCCTTTGTGTCGCGGCGCAACGCCCAGATCAAGCGGCATCTGGCCTGAAGACTTGTTGGCTTGAGTGCATCCTCGATGACCTTTCTGAACCCCATCCTCGCGTTGACGGCACTGGGGTGTGTGCTCGCGCCGATCGCGATTCATTTGCTGTTCCGGCGGCGGACCAAGCCCTTGGAATGGGGCGCGATGCGGTTTGTGCTGGAGGCGTTCAAGCGGCAGCGCAAGCGGATGCGGCTGGAGCAGATCTTGATTCTCGCTGCTCGCACGCTGGCGGTGCTGCTGCTCGCGTTGGCGGTTGGCAGGCCGATGTTCGCGGGCGATTCGGTGCTGCAGAGCCGCGTGCCGCGGGATGTGGTGCTGGTGGTGGACAACTCGCTCGCGGCGCAGGCGGTCGGGGCGGGTGAGAAGTCCGAGCTGCAGGCGAACAAGGACGCGGCGCTGCGGGTGCTGGAAGGGCTGGACGCGGGGCGCGGCGATCGGGCGGCGCTGGTGACGATGGGAGCGCCGGCGGAGAAGGTGGCGACGCCGCTGACAACGGAACTGGCGGGGGTGCGGCGGGCGATCGAGGCGGTCGAAGCGACGGACAGCGCGGCGGACATGACGGGCGCGATCGCCTCGGCGCGGGACCTTCTGGGTCGGGACGCGGCGCGGCAGTCGGCGATCGCGCTTCTGAGCGGGCTTCGCCGCGGGTCGATCGACGCGGCCAAGGTGGCGGAGCCGGTGGCGGAATCGGCGATGCGGCCGGAGTTGATCGTGAGCGACCCGGCGGATGCGGCGCTCGACAACGCGGCGATCGTGAGCGTGGAGCCGCTGCGGAGCGTGCTCTTGCGGGATGCCTCCGGGCAGGAGACGCAGCAGGCGCGGGTGACGATCGTGCGGCACGGGCCGGGGGTGGCGGCGGGGGCGACCGCGAACCTGCGCCTGGCGGCGATCTCGGTCGGTGAGAGCGAGGCTCCGGCGTGGGCGACGACGGCGGTGCGGTTCGCGGCGGGGCAGGAGACGGCGACCGTGCTCGCGCCCATCGGGTTCGCGAAGGTGGAGCCGGGCAAGAAGGCGACGACCGGGGCGCTGTGGATCGAGGCGCGACTGGACGACGACGCGATCGCCAGCGACAACGTTTTTCGGCGGGCGTGGAAGTCGCGCGAGACCGTGAAGGTGGTCATCGCGGCGCCGGCGGGTGAGAATCTCGGCGCCGGGCCGACGGCGTACTCGGCGGCGGATTGGATCACGCTCGCGCTCTCGCCCCGCACCGGCGGGACGAGCGGGGCGCTCGAGGCGGAGAACGAACCGATCTCGGTCGCGCGGGTGGATCTAGCCCGGCTCTCGCCGGCGGACTTGATCGGCGTGGACAGTGTGTTTGTGACTCGCCCGGACCTGCTCGCCTCGGACGGCTGGATGTCGTTGTCGGAGTTTGCCCGCAAGGGTGGTTTGGTGGTCGTGACCGCGCCGACCTCCGCGGCGGCGGCGGTGCAGATGTGGCCGGAGCCGATGACGAAGGCGTTTGGATTGACATGGACCGTGGCCCGCGAGGTGTCGGCGTCGGGGAACGGGGCACCCAGGAGCGTGCGGGCGATGGCGACGGATGCGTCGCCGCTGGCGGCGGTTCTGGCCGGCTTGAGCGCGGAGCTGGATGAATTGGTGAAGCCGGTGGTGGTGGTGCGATGGCTGGGTACTGAGATGGGGTCTGGGATGGGGTCGGGGATGGGGTCGGGGATGGGGTCGGGCAGTGTTGGAGAGGCGGCGCGGCTGTTGACGCTGGAGGATGGTTCGCCGTGGCTTGTGGCGGCGCGGCCGGATGGGTCTTCGCGGGGCCTTCTGGCGGTCCTGCTGACGGCGCCGGAGCTGGAGTCCACAAGCTTGCCGGCGATGCCGCTGATGGTGCCGCTGTTCCAGGAGCTGGTGCGTCAGGGTGTCGGCGTGGCGTCGGGGTCGGCGAATCTGTTGGCGGGCGCGAGCGTGCCGGAGCCCGCGGACCTGCGCCGGATTGCGACGGATGGGGGATCCGGGTCGGCGGCGATGTCGGAGTTTGCGCGGACGGCGTCGCTCTGGCGGCGGGTCGATGCCCGGGGCGCGACGCGCGAGTTGGTCGCGATCAACGCGGACTCGGCGGGCAGCGCGACGGACCTGCAGACGCAAGAACAGTTGACCCCGGTGCTCAAGGCGAGCGCTCAGGCGACGAGCGTGACGTACTTGAAGTCGACGCCGGCGGGTGAGAAGCCGGGGCGGGAGGCGTTGCCGAGGACGAATCGGACGCCGCCGATGGACCTGCCGCTGCTGATCGCGGGGCTGGTGCTCCTGGTGCTTGACGCGCTGCTGTCGCGGTGGTTCAGCCACGCGAGTGTGGGATCGATGTTCGGCAGCGGCGCGGCGGCGAAGGCCGGTGCGAGCGGAGTCCGCGTACAGGCTGATGCTTCGACGACCGAAAACATCAATCGCGGAGCGGCGGCGTGAGAGACACCTTGCTGCAACTCTTCGCGCGGGTGTTCTCTCTGGGCGAGATCCGTCCCGGGCAGGAGGGCGTGTCGCTCGAGTGGGCGTATCCGCTGCCGGCGTGGGCGTGGACGCTGGTGGTGCTGGGGGCGGCGGGGTTGGCGGTGCTCGCGTACCGGAGGTTGGATGCGTCGCGGCGGACGCGGGTGGTCTGCGCCGTGCTCCGCGGGCTGGCCCTGATGCTGGTGGCGGTGATGATCAGCGGGCCGCGGCTGGTGAAGACGGAAGAGAGCGTGCAGCGCGACTGGGTGGTGGTGCTGGCGGATCGCTCGGCGTCGATGCTGGTGCGTGACACGCCGGCGGGCTCGCGGGATCAGCAGCTCAAGGACGCCCTGGCGAGGCTTCGGCCGACGCTGGAGGCCTTGAGCCCCAAGCGCGAGTTGTTGTGGCTGGGCTTCAGCGATCGGGTCTACGACGTGCCGCGGCCGGGCGAGGGCGCAAAGCCGATGCCGGAGGCCAGCGGCGGACGGACGCTTATCGCCGACTCGGTCGAGCAGGCGCTGCGACGCGTCGCGACGAGGCCGGTGGCGGGCGTGGTGCTGCTGAGCGACGGGCGGAGCGCGGACGAGCCGAGCCGGGCGCTTCTTCGGCAGCTGCAGGCGCGGCAGATACCGATCTTCTCGATCTCGCTGGGTTCGGAGACGGCGCCGGCGCGGGTCGCGCTGCGTCGATCTACCCAGCCGGGGGTGGCGTTTGTCGGCGACATCGTGCCGGTGACGGTCGATCTCGATGCGCTGGGGCCGCGGGAGAAGCTCAAGGGCGCGAAGGTGGAGCTGGTGGACGAGGCGACAGGCGCGGTGCTCGACTCGCGCGAGCTGACGGGGAACGAGCCGGAGAACCATCGGCTGACGCTGACCACGAGGCCCAGGGGTGAGCAGGAGGCCAAGTGGATCGTGCGGAGCGTGCTGCCCGGCGTGGGGTCGGGCGGCGGCGACGATGACCCGCTCAATCAGAAGCTGAGCGTGCGGCTGCGGGTGATCGATCGGCCGATTCGTGTCGCGCTCGTGGATGGCTATCCGCGGTGGGAGTATCGCTACCTCAAGAACCTGCTGTTGCGCGAGCGGACGATCCGCTCGAGCGCGTTGATTCTCTCGGCGGACCGCCGGTTTTTGCAGGAGGGTTCGGACCCGCTCGCCTCTTTGCCCAGAACGAAAGAAGAGTGGCAGCCGTTCGATGTGGTGGTGCTGGGCGATGTGCGCTCGGAGCTGTTGAGCGCGGAGCAGCAGGCCCAGATCAAGCAGTTGGTGGCGGAGAAGGGGGCGGGCTTGCTGTGGATCGGCGGGGCGAGCGCGACGCCGGGGTCGTACCGGTCGACGCCGCTGGCGGATTTGCTGCCGTTCACGATGGACGACTCGACCGATGCGGCCCGGCCGTACGCGGAGAGCGTGCTGGTCTCGCCCGGCGCGGCGGCGGAGCGGCTGGGGGTGCTGCGGCTGGGCGAAGGGGACACGTTGGTGTGGCCGCCGATTCTGAGCGATCCGAATGCGGGATGGACCTCGCTCCGTTACGCGCAGCGCATCGAGAGCAACCGGCTGAAGCCCGCGGCCGAGGTTCTCGCGCGGGCGACGATGGCCTCCGCTCCGGTGATCGCCAATAGCGAGAGCGCGGGGTCGACGCCGTTGGTGATCACCATGCGGTACGGCGCGGGGCGGGTGATCTACGTGGCGACGGACGAGATCTGGCGTTGGCGCTTCGGGCGTGGCGAGACGCTGCCTGAGCGATTCTGGTTGCCGCTGATCCGGTTGCTGGCGCGGGAGAGCCTGGTCCGCGGCGGGGCGGGGGCGATTCTGGAAGCGGCGCCCGAGCGGGTCGCGGTGCAGCAGCCGGTGCAGGTGTCGCTGCGGCTGGTGGATCAGTCGCTGATGGTCGCGCGGCCGGCGTCGATGACGGTCAAGGCCCAGTCGACCGATCCGCAGGCGGCGGCGCAGATGATCACGCTGACGCCCCGGGCGGGGGGCGAAGCTGGGGAGTCCTCGGGTCTGTACAGCGCCAGTTGGACGTTTGCGGAGGCGGGTGATTACACGCTCACGCCCACCGACGCGGCGTTGAGCGGGCTGAACTTGTCCGCCACGGTTGAGGTGCGGGACCGCGATGACGAGCTGCGCGATGTCACGACCGACCATTTGGGGCTGGCACGGCTGAGCGATGCGAGCGGGGGGCGGGTGCTGAAGCCGGAGGAGATCGCACGCTTGTCCGAACTTCTTCCGAACCGCGAAATCCGGACCGCGGGGCCTTCGGCGATCGAGACACTCTGGGACAAGCCCGTGGTCTGGGCGGTGCTGCTGACCCTGCTGTGCGTCGAGTGGATCGCGCGGCGGTTGATGCGGCTGGCGTGAGGAACATCCACGGCGAGGGGCGGGCCGGGTGATTCGGTGAATCGGATCGCACTGATCTCTGTATTTCCCGTACAGTGAGAAGGTTGTGGGTTGGTCGGTCGAAGGTTGGGGTGGGGAGCGGGTGGGGCGGGGACGGGGCGGTGTTGGGTAAGGATGAACGGTGCGGCCCGTGCTCGCGCTGGACGATGTGTGAGAGTGGGCCGGATGGCCCGCCCACTCTGAACCGGTGGAAGGACCGCTCGGAAGGAACCGTCGGGACCCATGGCGAACGAGCAGGAACAACGGTCGGGACCGATCGAGAAAGCGCTGGCGGCGCTGCGGTGGCGGATCCGACTCTGGCTGGTGTTTGACCGACTGACGGCGATCCTGGGCGTCACGCTTGGGGTCGCGATCGTGCTCGGGCTGCTCGACTTTGTGATTCGCATGCCGGGGGCGATGCGGTGGGTGTTGTTTGTGCTCGGGCTGGCCGCGGTGATCGCGGGTTGCCGCCGTCTGCTGGTGCCCGCGGCCCGATTCCGGCCTTCGCTGACCGACGTGGCCCTGCGGGTGGAACAGACGCCGGCGGGAGCGCCGGTGCGGGGGTTGCTGGCCAGCGGGCTCGAGCTCGCGTCGGCGGATTCTCCGTTGTCCAAGGACGTGGTCCAGCGGTCGCTCGAGGCTTTCCGAGAACTCTCGATTCGAGATGTGGTGCGGCCGATCGGCGGGTCCAAGCGCGGGTCGACGTCCTTGTTGACGGCGGTGGTGCCGCTGGCGGTGCTGTGTCTCTTGGCGCCCTCGATGACGCTGATCGGCGCTCGGCGGGTGCTGACGCCCTGGAGCGACACGCAGTGGCCGAGCCGCACCGCGGTGCTCAACGCGACGACGGCCAGAGCGCACGCGCTGGGGACCGCGCTGCCGCTGCGGGCGCTGGTGACACGCACGAATCGCAACGTGGGCGAGACGCGGGTGACGGCCAAGTACCGGGTGACGGTGAACGGGACGACTACGGCGACGGCCTCGACGCTGCTCCCTTCGCAGGGTGTCAAGAACGAGTCCGCGCCGCGGGGAGAGTTGTTCGAGCGGTTGCTTGATGCGAGGTCGCTGGTGGAGCCGTTGGTGGCGAGCGGGACCAACAACGCGCGGGCGACGTTGGAGTACTGGTTCGAGACCGCGGACGCGGCGACCGAGATCGCTGCGGTGGAGCTGGTCGAGCCGCCGGTGATCACGCGGATGGAAGCGACGGTGGTGCCGCCGAGCTACGCGGGGACGGCCGCGCTGGGTGAGTTTGTGACCGGCACCAAGGACCTCGGCGCCGGGCGGGCGGAGTCTGCCGCACTGTCGCCGCTGCTCGCGGGTTCGACGGTCAGGCTGGCCCTGACGCTGAGCAAGCCGGTGCCGGTGAGCGAGGGCGAGACGGGATTCCTGAAGAAGATGCTGGGCGGCGCGGAGCCGCCGGCGGGCATGACGCTGCAGAAGACGGACGTGAACGGGATGGCGACGCTGACGCTGTCGTTTACACCCAAGGAATCGTTGCGGGCGGGGCTTGTGATCGAGGACGAGTTCGGCATCACCAGCCCGGAGCCCGCGATGCTGCTGGTGGGCGTGGTGACGGACAAAGCGCCCACCGCGAGCGTGGTGCTTCCCGCTCAGGACGAGACCGTGCTGGCGAGCGCGGTGCTGGATGTCGTGGGCGAGGGCCGCGACGATGTTGGGTTGGCGCGGCTTTCGCTGGAGGCGCAGACGCTCCGCGGGCGTGCGGACTCGCCCGGGGCGCCGGCCGAGGCCGCGGGACAGCCGGTGTCGCTGGCGGCGCGGGATGTGGCGATCGATGCGGAGGAGGCGCGCACGGCTCGGGCGCCGGCGACGATCGAGCTGTCGAGCTACGCGCTCAAGCCGGGGGATGAGCTGCACCTGACGGCGGTGGCGCAGGATCGCTTTGCGTTGGAAGGGCAGACGCACGCCCCGGTGATCTCCTCGCCGCGAAAGCTTCGGATCATCAGCGAGGGGCAGTTCGTCGAGCAGGTGCTGGCGGAACTCGCCGGACTGCGATCGGCGGCGATCCGCCTCGACGCGGATCAGGGCAAGGTGCGGAAGAGCGCCGAGTCGCTGGATCAGGCGGGGGGCAGCGAGAAGGCTCAGGCGCTCAAGAACGAGCAGGATTCGCTGACGCAGCGGTTGTCGCCACCGGCGGCTCTGGTGAAGAAGCTGGCCGAGCGGGTCGACAAGAACGCGCTGCCGGACCGCAACGTGCGGCAGATGCTGAGCGATGTGGGCGCGCTGCTGGATCAGGCGGCCGAGAAGTCGCGCGAGGCCTCTCGCTCGCTGGCCGAGTCCCGCAAGCCCGACGGGCAAGCGCCGGCGGATGCGGGCGCCACGGAGAAGGCCCGGGCGGCGCAGTCTCAGGTGCGTGAGGCGATGGGACAGATCGCGTCCATCCTGGATCAGGGAAAGGACGGCTGGGCGACGCGGCGCGAGGTCGAGAAGATGCTCGAGGACCAGCGCCGGCTCGCCAGCGAGACCAAGGACCTGGCGAAAGAGACCGGCGGCAAGAAGACCAGCGAGCTGAGCAACGAGCAGCGGGCCGCGCTGGAGAGGCTGGCTCAGGCGCAGCAGGAGCTGGCCCAGCGGGCCCGTGCCGCGACCGATGCGCTGCAGGACCGATCGAAGAAGATGCAGTCGACCGACCCGGCCCAGGCCGAGGCGATGAAGGCGGCGGCGGACGAGTCGGCCAAGGAGCAGTTGTCGGACACGATGCAGCAGGCGTCGAAGAGCGCGGGAGAAAACCAGACCGCGACCGCGAACGACTTCCAGAAGAAGGCCGAGGAGACGCTGGAGCGGATGCTGCAAGAGCTGGACAAGGGCGCGAAGCGGCGCGACGAGTCGCTGCGGCGGCAATTGGCGGACCTCGTGCAGCAGATCGAAGACCTGATGGCGCGGCAGAGTGCCGAGATCGCGGCCCTGGCTGACAAGGCGGCGGATAAGGCTGCGGATAAGGCCAAGCTCGCCGAGGGTGAGACGCTCGATGCGCGACAGATCCGGCTCAACCAGGACACCATCGCGGTGACCGACGCGGCCCGCGCGGTGAAGGAGGGTGGCGCGCCGATCGCCGACGCCCTCGAAGCGGCGTCCAACCGGCAGGCGACGGCGGTGCAGTCGCTGCGGCTGGTGCCGGCGGATGAGCCGGGGGCGGATCGGGCCCAACGCGACGCGCTCTCGCAACTGACCGACGCGCGGGACCTGGCGAAGAAGCTGCGGGATCAGGCGGCCAAGCGCGACGAGGACCGCAAGCGCGAGGAGCTCAAGAAGGCGTACGACAGCGCGCTGCAGGAGCAGATCGCGATCCGGGCGGACACCTCGGGGTTCGTCGGCAAGGAGCTGTCGCGCCGCGACCGGGCGGCGGTGCGGTCGATCGGTGAGAAGCAGGAGCAGCTCCGGGGCAAGCTGAAGGAGCTGCAGGCCAAGACCAAGGAGCTCTCGGACGAGGGCGTCTTCCGCTTCAGCCACGACCGGTTGGACTCGCTGATGTCGCGTACCGAGCAGGCGCTCAAAGACGGCGTCGCGACCAAGGGCGTCGACGCGTGGCAGGCGTCGAGCGCCAACGTGCTGCGTTCGCTGGTCGAGGCGTTGTCGCAGTCGCCGGATGAAAAGGATTTCCGCGAGGCCCAGGGCGGGAACAGCGGCGGCGGCGGACAGAACGGCGGCCCTCGCCCGATCATCCCGCCGATCGCGGAGTTGAAGCTGCTGCGGGCGATGCAGCAGGATGCCGCGCTGCGCACGCGGTCGCTGGCGGAGGCTCCGAAGCCCGAGCCGCAGGAGCTGGACGAGGTGGGCGCCTTGCAGCGCGACCTGGCGAAGCAGGGGAACGCGCTGATCAAGAAGCTCTCCGAGCAGCAGGGCGGCGGGCCGAAGGGGCCGAACGTGGAAGAGATGAAGCCGGGCGTGCCGCCGGAGCCGCAGCCGGAGCCGCAGCCGAAGCCGCAGGAGGTGCCGCGATGAAGGCGATGCTCCGAGTGATGGGCGTGATGATGCTCGCGGGCGCGGCGATGGCGGCGGACCCGGTGCAGGCGCCCGAGAGCGCCCCTGGGAAGGCTCCCGAGAAGCCGCAGGAGAAGCCGGCGGGGAAGCCGGCTGCCAAGCCGAGCGGGTTGCCGGATCTGGATTCGCTGCTGGGGACCAGCAAGGCGGGAGAGAGCAAGGCCGGAGACACCAAGCCGGCCGAGAAGGCGGGCGAGAAGGCGGGCGAGAAGGCGGGCGAGAAGGTGGGCGAGAAGACGGACACGACCCGCAAGGAGCTCGATCGGCAGTTGTCCCCCAAGGAGCAGGCGGATGAGTTCGCGTCGGTGGTGCGGCTGATGGACGACGCCGCGGACCGGGTGCAGAAGGACCGCGACCCGGGACTCGACACCCAGCGGGTGCAGGAAGATGTGCTGACGCGGCTGGACCGGATCATCAAGGCCGCGCGGCAGAATCAGCAGCAGCAACAGCAGCAGTCGCAGCAGAATCCGGATCCAGAGAAGGATCAGAACCAGAACCAGCGCACCCAGTCGCAGCAGCAGCAACAGCAAGCCGGCAAGGAATCGGCGCAGGCGGGCGACGGGCCGTCGCGACAGGACGCGGCGCTCTCGACGCCCGCGGCGGCGGCTCCGGCGGCGTGGGGCGATTTGCCCGCGCACGTACGCGATGCCCTTTTGCAAGGCTTCTCCGACAAGTTCAGCTCGATGTACAAGTCCGCCACCGAGTCGTACTACCGCAAGCTCGCGGAGGAGAAGAAGAAGTGACGGCACGCCAGACCATCCGGGCGATCGGTCTTGTGGCTCTGCTGGCGGGCGCTGCCGCGGCGGTGGCGGACGATCCGCCGGCGAACGTGCCGCCGGACGCGCCGGCTGTCGCGCCGCAGCCAGACAAGCTCGACCTGCCGTTCGATGACGCCCACAAGTCCGCTCAGAACGCGCCCACCGAGGGCGAGATGACGGCCAAGCTGGACGCCGGCATCACGCGAGGGCTCGCGTGGCTCGCGAAGAAGCAGAGCACCGACGGGAGCTTTGGCGACGATCGCTGGGGCCGCTCGGTTGCGATCACGTCGCTCGGCGCGATCGCGTTCATGGCGGATGGCAATCTCCCGGGGCGCGGGCCCTACGGGGAGAACGTGGAGAAGGCGCTCAAGCACGTCCTGGAGAACTGCACCGAGTCGGGGCTGGTGGCCGGGGATACGGCGGCCGCTCCGATGTACGGGCACGGGTTCGCGACCTTGTTTCTCTGCGAGGTCTACGGCATGACCGGGGGCGGGCCGGACGCGGCGGCGGCGGCGAAGCTGCACAACGCGGTGCTGCGTGCGGTGCGGCTGATCGTGTCCACGCAGAACGACGAGGGAGGCTGGCGCTACAACCCGGTCCCCAACGACGCCGACGTGTCGGTGACGATCTGCCAGATCATGGCCCTGCGTGCGGCCCGCAACGCGGGGCTTGAGGTCCCCAAGCAGACCATCGATCGCGCGGTCGATTACATCCGGCGCTGCCAGAACGACGACGGCGGGTTCAAGTACCAGCTCACCGCGGGCCCGAGCGCGTGGCCCCGCTCGGCGGCGGGCATCGCGAGCCTGTACTACGCGGGGATCTACGACGACCCGCAGATCAACAAGGGCCTCAAGTACCTGGCCGTCAACGCGATGCCCCGGCAGGATCGCACCAGCCCCCACTACTTTTACGGGCACTACTACGCGGCCCAGGCGATGTATCTCGCGGGCGGCGAGAACTGGTCGGCCTGGTGGCCCGCGATCCGTGAGGAGCTGCTGGTGGCCCAGCAGCAGGACGGCTCGTGGCAGGATCCCGCGGTCGGGGATGTGTACGGCACGGCGATGGCGCTCATCGTCCTTCAGATGCCCAAGCGGTATCTGCCGATCTTCCAGAAGTGAACGCCCGACGGCCCGCGTGGTTGGCACGGGATGGACGCGCTCGAGCCCGGGGGACGGATCAGGAGCAGGATGTGAGAGCGATGCTTGCGATGGTGATGGTCGCCGGTCTGGCCGCGGGCGCTCGCGCGGAGGAGAGCGATCGCTTCCACTTCATCGATCGGGATCTGCTGCGGGTGTCGGGCGAGTTGGTCGGGATCGGCGAGAAGAGCGTGCAGTACCGTGACGCGACGGGCCGGGTGCGGTCGCTCGAGCGTGCCAAGCTCCTGGCGGCGTACTCGCGGCGGCATCACGGGGCGGCGGCGCCGACCGCGGTCGCGGTGGCGGAAGCGCCGGGCGAGATCGCGGGGGTGCTGCGGTTGAGCGACGGGCAGTTGGTGCCGGGCTTCCTGGTGACCAGCGCCGGCGTGAAGGGCGAGGGCGACGCGAAGGCCAACAGCGACACGATCCGCTGGCGCAGCCGACGGGTCGGCGGGTTCGAGTCGGCGCTGGATCGCGTCGTGTGGATCGGGCTCAACGACGCTCCGCGGGTGTTCGAGGCGGCGAAGACCGATGTGGTGCTGCTCTCCAACGCGGATCGCCTGGAGGGCTTTGTGGAGTCGATCGGGTCGGAGCTGGTGATCGAGGTCGGGAGCACCAAGAACACGGTGCCGATCGAGCGGGTGGCGTCGATCCAGTTGTCGTCGAAGGCGGTCCGCAGCGACACGCCGCTGGTCTCGCTCTCGGACGGGTCCGTGCTCGCGGCCCGGCAGCTCGCCTCGACCGGGACGGCCTCGGGGGTCGGGGCGGGCGCGATGACGGTGGTGTGGTCGCTCGCGGGCGAGGGTTCGAGCGGGGTGCTGGATGTCGGCGCGATCGACGCGATCGTGTTCGAGCCCGCGAGCCTGGTCGCGCTGGCGTCGTGCCCGATCGTGAAGCAGGAGGCGTTGGGGGGACGGCGGTGGGCGCCGAGCCCGGAGGTGCAGTCGCTCGAGGATGCGCCGATTGGGCTGGCGACGGTCACGCTGTCGGGGCCGATCGCGGTGGAGTGGAAGCTGCCCGTGAACGCGAAGCGCTTGCGGGCGACGCTGGCGTTGCCGGAGGCTTCGAAGGCTTGGGGCAACACGACCGTGACGGCAAGCCTGGCGGCGAAGACCGGGGCGTTCGGGAAGGGACAGACCTTCGAGCTCTCGGCGGACCGCAGCGAGGTCGAGCTGGGCATCGAGTGCACCGGGATGGAGCGCCTGCGGATCGAGGTGGTGGGCCGGGGCTACGACCAGGTGCAGGCGAATGTGGCGCTGCTTGAGCCGCTGGTGCTGGTTTCCAAGGAATGAGGATGGATCACGGTCGCGGCGAATGTGCCGGGGATCGCTAGCGGATCTTGATCGTCGCCAGCGCGAGGGCGAGCAAGAGGACGGTGATGATCCAGAAGCGAGCGACCACCTGCTGCTCGGTCCAGCCGGAGAGGTGCAGGTGGTGGTGGTACGGGGCGACCTTGAAGATGCGCTTGCCGCCGGTGGATTTGAAGTAGCCGACCTGGAGAGCGACCGAGCCGGCCTCGATCATGAAGATGCCGCACATGGCGACGATGACGAACTCCTGGCGGGTGATGACCGCGATGTAGCCGACGAGGGCGCCGAGGGCGAGGGCGCCGGTGTCGCCCATGAAGACGCTGGCGGGCGAGCAGTTCCACCAGAGGAACCCGAAGCATGCGCCGGCCATGGCGCCGGACATCACGGCGAGCTCGTCGGCGATGGGGATGTGGGGGACGAGGAGGTACTGGGCGGCGGTCTGGCTGCCGGCGATGAGGGAGAGAACGACCAGGCCGATGGAGACGATGCCAGCGGTGCCGCCGACGAGGCCGTCCATGCCGTCGGCGATGTTCACGGCGTTGCTCATGCCGGCGATCATGAGCGTGGCGAAGGCGACGTAGGCGATGGCGCCGAGGTAGATGAGCGATGAGGAAACGTTGCCGGGGCTCTCCCAGGTTTTCTGGGCGGGGAGGTTGAGGACGTGGGCGAGGTCGGGTGCGGGGGTGTTGGTGTGGCCGTAGAGGAACCAGGCGACGAGGGCGGCGACGCCGAGCTGGAAGACGAGTTTCTCCCAGGCGTAGAGGCCCTGGCGGCTCTTGCTGCCGCGTTGGGTGGCGGTGAGCTTGAGCCAGTCGTCGGCGGCGCCGACACCGGCGAAGGTGATGAAGATGATGAGGCCAGCCTGGACGTAGAACTGGCGGAGGTCGGCGAGGAGCAGGGTGGAGACGAGGATGGCGGCGGCGATGAGGATGCCGCCCATGGTGGGGACGTTGGCGCGGCTGGCGGCGTGGCGCTTGAGGGCTTCGGCGTCGGAGAGGCCGGCGTCGCCGATCTTGAGGCGGACCAGCATCGCGATCACGCGACGCCCGAAGACGATCATGATGGCGAAGGAGAGGATGGCGGCGGCGAGGGTGCGGAACTGGATCTGATCGAAGATGGCGAAGAGGGTGTAGTAGCCGCGTTCGCCGATCCACGTCCCGTGTTCGGAGAGCCACTTGCGACAGAGATCAAGGAGGACGTAGAGCATTCGTTCGTGTCAGTCCGTTGACACCATCGATTCATCCGTGAATCGCGGCGGGCGGCGGCGTGGGGGCCGCCGTGAGAGCCATCGTGGGGGAAGGGCCGATTATTGACCGGGAATCGGCGCCGCCCTTGAGGGCTTTGGAAATCCGCTCGAGGCCCATGCGGCGGGAGCCCTTGAGGAAGACGAAGTCGCCGGCGCGGAGCATGGCGGCGACGCTGGCGGCGCTCGCGTCGTCGGAGAGCTCGGGGAGGATGACGACCTTGTCGCCGGTCCACTTTTTGCGGAGGCGTTCGGCGGCGAAGAGCATGAGCGGGCCTACGAGGATCGCGAGATCGATGGAGGCGTCGGCGGCGACGGCGTCGCCGATCTCGCGGTGGGCATCGGGGGCGGCGTCGCCGAGCTCGAGCATGTCGCCCAGGACCACGATGCGGCGGGCCGGGTGCCGCTTGTGGGAGAGCGCGGCGAAGGTGCGCAGGCCGGCGAGCATCGAATCGGGGTTGGCGTTGTAGGCGTCGTTCAGCAGGGCGATGCCGGCGTGCTGCTCGAGGGCGAGGCGGAACTCGGCCCCGCCGGCCTCGAGGAGGGCGGCGGCGATCGCGGCGTCGTCCATCCCGAAGCGGCGTGCGGCGGCGACCACCGCGGCGGCGTTGAAGGCGTTGTGCGCGCCGACCAGGCGGGTCTTGAACTTAGCGCGCTCGTTGATGGTGAACGAGGTGCCGCTGTCGTCGACGTCGATGTGGCCGACGCGCCACTCGGTGTCGGCGTCGGCGCCGAAGCGGACGATGTTGGGCTGGGCGTGGTCGGCGGCCTGCATGCGGGCGCGGACGCTTTCGACGATGGCGGCGGGCGTGTCGGGGACGATGGCGACGCCGCCGGGCTGGATGGAAGAGGCGATGGCGGCTTCTTCGTCGATGACGCCTGGGAGAGAGCCGAGCCCTTCGAGGTGCTCGCGGCCGATGCTGGTGATGACGCTGATGTCGGGGCGCACGATCTCGGCGAGCTCGGCGATCTCGCCCGGGGCGTTGGTGCCGACCTCGCAGATGAGGAACTGATCGCCGGGGCGGGCGGCGAGGATGGTGAGCGGGACGCCGATGGAGTTGTTGAAGCTCTTCTGGCTGGCGACGCCGCGGAAGCGGGCGCTGAGCACACCTTGCAGCAGCCGGGTCGTCGTGGTCTTGCCGTTGGAACCGGAGACGGCGACGACCTTGGTGCCTTCCAGGGTCGTGCGGTACTCGGTGGCGAGGCGGATGAGGGCGGCGGCGGAGCGATCGACCTTGAGCACGGCGAGCCCGGGCGGGAGCACGCCGCAGGCGGAGGGGTCCTCGACGATGGCGAGCGCGGCGCCGGCGGCGTGGGCGGCCGCGAGATAGGCGTGCCCATCGACACGCTCGCCCTTCATCGCGATGAAGACGTTGCCGGGCTTGATGAGACGCGAGTCGATGACGACGCCCAGGGGCGCGACGGCTGGATCCTTTGGGCGAGCGAGCCAGGTGCCGGCGAGAAGGGACTTGATGCGGTCGAGCGACCAGAAACTCATGGTGCACTCCGTGCGGCGGCGGGCTTGCGGTTTGCTTTGGCTTCGCGACGGGCGGCGATGGCCTCGCGGGCGACTTCACGATCGTCGAAGTGATGGCGGACGACGCCGCCCTGGCCGTCGGGCATCAGCTGCTCGGTCTCGTGCCCCTTGCCGGCGATGAGGACGATGTCGTGAGCGTTCGCGGACTCGATGGCGAACTCGATGGCGCGCTTGCGGTCGGCCTGGACGCTGACCTTGGACCGAGCGGCGGCGGGGACGCCGGAGAGGATGGCGTCGATGATGTCGCCGGGGCGCTCGGTGCGGGGGTTGTCGCTGGTGATGACCAGAACGTCGGCGAGCTCGGCGGCGACGGCGCCCATCTTGGGGCGCTTGCCGGTGTCGCGGTCGCCGCCGCAGCCGAAGACCACAATGACGCGGCCGCTTTGGGCGTTGTTCTTGGAGAGCACCGCGCGGACAGTCGAAAGCGCGTTGCGCAGGCCGTCGTCGGTGTGGGCGTAGTCGACGAGCACCAGCGGCTCGCTGATGTTGGTGGGCACGCGTTCGAGGCGGCCGGGCGGGGCGTCGAGGCGGGCGCAGCCCTCGGCGAGCTGATCGCGGGAGAGGCCGCAGGCGTGGGCGGCGGCGATGGCCTGAAGAACGTTCATGGCGTTGAAAGCGCCGATGAGCGGGACGAGGGTGTCGATGTCGCCCCAGGGGCCGCGGAGCTGGAGCCGCATGCCCCGGCGATCCATGTCGAGGATCGCGACGGTTGCGTCCCCGGTGCGGGTGGAGCAGCGGATGATCGGAGCGCGGCAGTCACGGGTCATGCGCTCGTGGAACTCGCTGTCGGTGTTGATGATGGCCGTTGCGCGGCTGTCGAGGCGCTCGAAGAGCATTGCCTTGGCCGCGGCGTAAGCGTCCATGGTCTTGTGATAGTCGAGGTGGTCCTGCGTGAGGTTGGTAAACGCGGCGGCGGCGAACTCCAGCCCGCCGACGCGGTGCTGGACGAGCGAGTGGCTGGAGACTTCCATGAACGCGGCGCGGCAGCCGGATTCGACCATCACCGAGAGCGTGCGGCTGAGTTCGATCGCGGGCGGGGTGGTCATCTCGGCGGGCGCGACCTCGACGCCGTCGTCGATCACGACGGTCCCGACGAGCCCGGCGCGGACGCCGGCGAGGTTGAGCAGGCGCCAGGCGAGCCAGGTGGTCGTGGTCTTTCCGTTGGTGCCGGTGACGCCGACGAGCTTGAGCTGGCTGCTGGGCTTCGCGTAGAAGTGTTCCGCGAGGATGGCGGAGGCGAGGGCGACATCGCTGGTCTCGAGGACGACCACTTTTCGCCGGGCGGCCTTGGCGTCTTCCGCGAGATCGAGCTTGGAGCCTTCTTCGCAGAGGATCGCGACCGCCCCGCCGCGCACGGCGGCGGCGACGAACGCTCGCCCGTCGGACTTGATCCCGCCACGAGCCACAAAGAGCGAGCCGGGGAGGACGGTGCGGCTGTCCTCGGTGAGGTCGCAGACGCGGATCATCTTCCAGTCGTCGAAGGAATCGAGGACCGAAAGACGGAGCCCGAGCCGGCGCGACTCGATCGTGCGACGCAAACCAGAGATCAACTCCTCCAACAACATCGGCGGACCCTCAGAGTGCGGCGGCGAGCGTGGTGCCCCACGGGTGCAGGAAACCGCGGCGTGGGAGCACGTCGTTTGGACGCCGCGGGATGGTGAGAAGATCGGCGGTTTGGTGGTTTGGGGCGGTGCATTTTGCGTGGGGAATGTGATGGCGCGGCGGGCGTGACCCGACGCGCTGACCGGGGGCGGGTGAGACGCGGCGGACCGGGCGGAAAGAAGGGGCGTTGAGAACGGGCCAAACGATGGCGTGTTCTCGCGATGCTCCGATCGCGGGGAGATCGCGGGCGGATCGCGGGGAGGGCTCGCCGTGAAACCTACCATTGTGGTGATGAACGGAACCACCCAAACGTCGACCAACCCGACGATCCGCGGGACGGCGACGGTGGTGTTCTGTTTCGATGTCGGCTTCGGTGTCGACCTGACCCGTGCCGCGGATATCCTGGCGGCGTCGGCGGCGTTGCCGAATCCGCTGCGGGAGCAGCTGCCTCAGCGTCGGCGGGCGCCCAAGCACTTCACCTTTGATCCGGCGCCGGTGCGGGTGCTGGAGCCTTGTCCGGACGTGTCGCTTGGCGCGTTCCGCACCGGTGGGAGCGTCGAGACCACGCTGTACGACTTTGGCGGGGCGAGCGTGGCGTACACGTTCCCGATCCACGGGACGCTGGCGGATCTGCAGCCGCTGGCCAACGCGCTGGCGGAGAACGAGCAACTGATCGCCGAGAGCACGCAGCGGCTGCGGCGGCTGACCGAGCAACTGGCGCCGGCGATCACCCGGCCTCATCTGGGTCTGCTCGTTGAGGACTATGTGACGTATCAGTTCGATCGCTTCGGGGACGGGCAGCCGCTGGGAGAGCTGTTGGCGGCGAACCGGCCGTTGATGGCCCAGATCCTCCGCGGCGAGTCGGTGCCGCTGTCCAGCCAGGAGATCGACGAGGCCCTGAGCACGCGGATCAGTTACAGCGAGACCGACGCGGCGATCCTGGACTTTGCCGCGGCGATCGTGATCGACACCGACGCGTCGGATCTGCTGGACATCGTTGAGTTCGCGAACGTGGAGCTCTTGGAGATGCGGAGCCTCGACGAGGCGCTCGACGATGCGCTCGAGGAGGTCTATCCCAGCTTCCCCGGGCGCCACGGCAAGGCGATCAGCCGACGCGAGATGCGTCGCATCGCCCAGCACCAGATCGACGCGGCGGTGTTGTTCGAGGGCGTGAACAACGCGATCAAGCTGGTGGGCGATCACTACCTGGCGCGGTTCTATCAGAAGCTGGCCGAGCGGCTCCACCACCACGACTGGGATGCGTCGGTGCTGCGCAAGCTGGAGACGCTCAACGACATCTACGCCAAGGCGGCGGACGAGCAGGCGAACCGGCGGATGGAGATCCTGGAGTGGATCATCATCGTGCTGTTCGTGGTGTCGATCGTGCTGCCGTTCTTGACTCCGCTGGCGAAGTGAGCGGTCCCCGGAATGCAGCGACCCGGCTGTGATCAGCCGGGTCGGTGCCACCCCAGAGTCGTGCCGCGGGCCGGGGCCCGTGGATGGATTCGCGGATCAGTGGTTGTCGCTGGATTCGGCGCTGGCGGTCGCGGTGTCGCGGTTGAGGAAGGCCTGCACGAGGGCGCCCTGCCAGGGGTGCTCGCCCATCCACTCGACCTTGCCGGTGGAGACATCGCAGACGGCGCCGACGACCTTCACCTGGCCGGCCTTGACCATCTTGCACAGCTCGGGGCTGGTGCGGAGCAGGTCAAAGACGCTCTGCCAGACGTTTTCCTTGACGGCCGCCGCGGCCAGGCCTGCGCCCTCGGTGGCGCCGTTGGTCTTGGCCCGGTCGACCGCGGGCTTGATGTTCTCGACGAGCGAGCCGACGTTGCCCTCGATTTTGGCGCCGCTGGCGGCGGCGGCGACGGCGCCGCACTTGGTGTGCCCCATGACGACGAGCAAGCGAGAGTTCAGGTGGCCCGCGCCGTACTCGATGGTCCCCGCCTCGTGCGGGCCGACGACGTTGCCGGCGACGCGGATGACAAAGACCTCGCCCACGCCGCGGTCAAAGACGCGCTCGACGGGCAGGCGTGAGTCGGCGCAGGTGAGCACGGTGGCGAAGGGGGTCTGGCCGCCGTTGGCCTGGGCCTCGCGACGGGCGGCGTCGGTGTTGGGGTTCTCGAACTTGCCGTTGACCCAGCGTTGATTGCCTTCCTGAAGGAGCTTCAGTGCCGCGTCGGGGTCCATGGCTTTGACCACGTCGGCGTGCGACGGGGCGGGAGCCTTGGGCTCGTCCTTCTTGTCGGCGTTGGGAGCGTCGTGCTCGTCGTGATCGGCGTCGGCCTTGTTTTCCGCCTTCGGATCTGGTTTGGATTCCGGTTTGGATTCGGGCTTCGATTCGGGCTTCGCGGCGGGCTTGGCTTCGGGTTTGGCCGCCGGCTTGGTCAGCGTCGGCTTGGGGGCCGGGGCGTGCTCGGGGGCGGGCGACGAGCCGGTCGCGCCGTGGACCGTGAGAGCCAGACCGACCACCGCCATCAGTTTGCACGCGTTCTTCAGATCCATAGCGACCTCCCAAGTGCCGCGGAAGGCGGCATCTTGAGATCGGCACGACAAGTCCTCGGCTCGGCCCTGGGAGGTGGGCAGCCAGACAAGCGAGCGCGGCGCGATTGGATAAACCGCAGCCCTCCTCCAGATGGACGGAGCGAGCGGCGGCGTCTTTCGCGTTCAGGTCTGATCGGGCGGCGTTCCCGGACCAAACATGATGACGTTCTTGCCCTGGCGTTTGCCCTCGATCGCAAGCTCGTCGGCGCGGCGGAGCAGTTCGGCGGGGGTCGTGCCGTCCCAGGGATAGGTCGCCAGGCCGCCCGAGATCGTGAGCGTGCCCGGCGCGTCGGTGCCGAGCTTGGGGAAACGCGCGCTCCGAACCTGGGATTGGAAGCGGGCCGCGATGGAGTGGATCGAGGTGGGGTGGCGGCTGGCGGGATCGCGCGGGCCCTGAGGCTCGTTGAAGATCACCGCGAACTCGTCGCCACCGATGCGGCAGACGCGATCGGTCGGGCGGATCACGCTGCGGAGCAGGCGGACGGTCTCGATCAGGATCTCATCGCCCGCCTCGTGGCCGAAGCGGTCGTTGTACATTTTGAAGTTGTCGATGTCGAAGACGAGGATGGTGACGTTGTGCCGATGCTCCCGCGCCGAGCCCAGGGCGCCTTGGAGGAACTGGTCGAAGTAGCGCCGGTTCCACGCGCCGGTGAGCGGGTCGGAGTAGGCGGCGAGGCGGAGCTGCTGGAACTGATGGCGGATCGCCAGCCACGGGGCGAGCGACTCGGCGTGCGGCGCGAGACGCTCGACGGCGGAGGTTTCGCTGAGCAGGGTGCCGAGCACGCGTCCGTGCCAGACGATCGCGGCACCGTTGGCGACGTGGCCGTTGGCCAGCGTGACGGTTCGGTCGGCGAGCGCGGAACGGATCGAGGCGAGCACGGACTCGACGGGGTCTTGCCCGCTGGCCATGGCGATGGCGGGATCGGAATGGACGGCGGCGACCGGCTTGGGAGCGGTGGCGGGAGCCTGCGGGTGCGAAGCGGCGGGCTGGGTCGCTTGCTCGGGGGCCGACTTGGTGGGCGGCTGGGCGGGCGACTGAAGCGGGGCCTGCAGGGGCGCCTCCGGGAGCGTGCCCGCGGCGCGGATCTGGTCGGCAATGTCCTCGCTGTCGGCGCCGGGATCGACCGCGCCATCGAGGGCGGCGAGCAGCGTCGCGGGCAACGGCGTCGTCGCGAGCACGGCCACACCCGGATCGACCAGTCGCAGGCCGGCGACGGCGTCGGACAGCGATTCATCGGCCCGCGGTTCGAGGCCGGGGGTGGCGCCCTCTCCGAACACCACGACCGCCTGAGCGGGGGACAGCTCGTCGATGGGATCGCCGAGTTCCGCGATCGCTTCCATGGCGTTGCGGACGCGGAGCAATTCGAGGTCGGGGTCGGCGCGCAGCTTCGCGTCCAGGCCGGTGCGGCCCACGAGGATCACGCGTCGCGATTGTTCCGGGCTTGCACCCATCGTCTCTCCGCGCCGTCGTGGCGCTTGGCCTTCGATCCCTGCTCCACCCCGCGTCGTGGCCGGCTTCCTTACCGGCTTCCGGTGCCGAGGTCGGTTCCGCGTTCGGGTCCGGCCGTCGGGCCGGCTCCGTTGTCATCGCCGAGGAGCATGTCCAGTTCCTCGTCTGTCAGCAGCGAAGGAGGAGCTTGAGCATGGTCGGCCGGGTCCTGAAGAGCGGAGCCTCCGGGGGTCTGGCCGGAAACGCCGCTCGATGCTTGGGCCGCGTCGGCCCAGTCGCCCGTTAAGCGGAGGGCCGGAGCCGAGCGGGCCGCTGATTCATACGCCGCGGAAGGAGCAGTGTTCTGTTGGAAAGAGGAAGGCCGGCCCTGGGGTGTCCTAGCTCTGTTTTTATCGGACCACGATTCCACATCGACCGCGCTGGCGGCTCGAAGCTCGGAGGTGGCGGCGTCGAAGACCCAGCAGGCCACGCCGCCGGGCATGGTGCGGAGGGCGTCGAGACATTCGCTGGGGCGCGAGAGCCGGCTTGGCTCGACCAGCACAACCACGAGGCGTTGATCGCTGGAATCGGGATCGTGACGGATGACCACGGCGCGGGCGAGCACACGGTGGGTGCCGGGGACGGTCTCGACGACGAAGGCACGGCGTTCGAGGGCCTGCAGGAGCGTGGTCGGCGGCGGCGAGCCCGGCGCGTGGCAGACCAACGCCCGTGCGGGCGTCGATCCTCGCTTCGGCTCGACCCTTCTCTCCATCGCTCCCGTCCGAGAATGGGCGGATGCCCGGACACCGTGCCACGCGGGAGGTGCGTTACCTCGGCGCGTGTCTGGAGTGTACCTCAAAGCACGGGGTCTGCACCCGGGCTCCTCACATCATCGCGAGAATCGCCCGCGCCACCTCGCCGGCGCCGTCCGGAGGGCCGAGTTCTCGGAGTTTTTCCCGCATCGCTTCGCGCTTCTCGGGCTCGGCGAGCAGGTCGAGCAGGATCGCGCCGGCGTCGGCCTCGTTGGCCGCGGCGTCCACGTGGTCCTTGACGATCACCGCGCCGCCGGCTCGCTCGAGGGGGATGGCGTTCTTGCGCTGGTGCTCGTCTTTGTGATACGGGTACGGCAGGAACACGCTGGGGACACGATTGGCCCAGGCCTCAGCGACGCTGCCCGCGCCGCAGCGGCTGATGGCGACGTCGGCGGCTCCCCAGACGCGGCCCATCTCGCGGAAGAGCGGGCGGACGATCGCGGGCACGCCGGCCTTGTGGTACGCGGCGGCGATCGCCTTCTCGTCGAACTCGCCCCCGCCGCCGAGGGTCGCCGGGCCGCACTGATGGATCGCCTGCCAGCCCATGAAGCGGCTGGGATGGGTCTGGAGCATGCGGACCATGAGGGCGTTGATCGAGCGGGCGCCCTGGCTCGCGCCGGTGACGAGCAGGAGCGGCTTGTCGGGGTCGAGGCCCAGCTCGCGGCGGCAGAAGGCGCGGTCGCCGTCGGCGATGGCGGCCCAGCGCACGATCGGGCGGATGCGCTGCCAGTGGGCGAAGGACTGGTGTGCGGGCTCGGCGGCGGTG
The DNA here is from genome assembly GCA_019744815.1 of Phycisphaerales bacterium. Classification (GTDB taxonomy): domain Bacteria; phylum Planctomycetota; class Phycisphaerae; order Phycisphaerales; family UBA1924; genus JAFEBO01. The sequence continues at coordinate 108,943 of JAIEUA010000008.1, read as the reverse complement.
AAGACGCTCCGGCTGCGCTTGGCGACCCAGCGGTTGGCCTTGCCGGGCGTGGCGTCGAGGTTGACGAGCACGAGGGGGACGCGGGCCTTGCGAGCGGCGGCGGCGGCGGGCGCGCTGACGAAGCCGCCCATCGCGACCATAACGACCGGGCCGCGGTCGCGGAGCTGCTCGATCACACGGCGGCACTGGCGCACGACCGCGGGCCAGGTGCGGACGAACTGCGCGAGCAGGAGCGGGCTGAGCGCGAAGGGTCGGGCGGCGACGGGGGTGAACGCGACTTCTTCTTCGGTGAGCAGCTTGGCGTCGAGCGGGCGGGTGGAGCAGACGAAGTGGCAATCGACGCGGTCGGAGAGATCGCCGAGCTGCTCGCTGATCGCGATCGCGGGGTAGAGGTGTCCGCCGGTGCCGCCGCCGGCGAAGATCACTTGGAGACGCTTGTCGCTCACGCCGCCACCGACGCCGCGGGGATGTCTGAGTGGGTGTTCGACTTGCTCTCGATCGCGGCGGCGTTGACGAGGGGCACGCCGAGGCCCGCCCCCACTCCTTCTGAACCCGCGGATCGCTGGGTGCGGTCCACGGCGATCAAGAGGCCCAGCGAGCAGCAGGTGAGGATCCAGCCGGTGCCGCCCGCCGAGATCAGCGGCAGCGCGATGCCTTTGGTGGGAGCCACCACTGTCACCACCGAGAGATTGATGATCGCCTGCATCCCGATGGTGAAGGTCACGCCCATCGCGAAGAGCTTCAGAGCGATCTGCTTTTCACGCCGTGCGATCGTGAGGCCGGCGAAGACCAGCACCACAAACAGGAAGATCACCGCGGCGGCGCCGGGGATCCCGAGCTCCTCGCAGATGATGGCGAAGAGGAAGTCGGTGCGATCTTCGGGCAGGTAGCCCTTGCTCTGGAGGCCGAAGCCCAGCCCGCGCCCGACGCCGCCGCCGTTGGCGATGGCGATGAGCGACTGGACCTGGTGGTAGCCGGTGCCCTCGGGGTCCTTGAAGGGATCGAGGAAGGTGGTGAGGCGGGTGATGCGGTACGGGCTCTTGATGATGGCGTAGGCGATGCCCGCCAGGCCGAGCGGCACGAACATCAGGAAGTGCCAGATGCGGGCCCCGCCGGCGATGAGCAACAGCGAGCAGGCCATGGTGAGCAGGAGGCCGGTGCCCAGGTCCTCGATGATGATGAAGCCGGCGACGGCGCCGATGGCGAGAAGGGCGGGGACGAGGCCGAAGAAGAACGACCGCACGCTGGTGGCGCGGGCGGCGCAGTACCAGGCGATGAGGAGCAGCATGCCCCACTTGGCGATCTCGGAGGGCTGGACGGAGAGGCCGTCGCCCAGGCCGGGGATGACGAGCCAGCGGTGGCTGCCGTTCTTGGCCTGGCCGATGCCGGGGACGTAGACGAGGGCGAGGACGACGAGCAGCCCGAAGACGCCGAAGGCGAGCCCGGTCCACGCGGCGGCCCCGTCGTTGGGCGAGATGTTGCCCGCGCTGGTCATGAGGCGGCGGAGCGGCAGAAACGCGAAGACGCCCATCATGACCACGGCGATGGCCATGTGAGCCGTGGCGCTGGTGAGGACGATGTTCTCGACGGTGAGGGCGGAGGCCTGGAGCCGCGTGCCCTCGGGCGAGAGCGGCCCGGCGACGCCGGCGACGGTGAGGTTGGCCGAGTTGACCATGACCACGCCGATCATGAGAAGGGCGAGGGCGCAGAGGGCAACGACGTGGCCGGGGCGGATCATCGGGCAAACACTCAACCTACCCGCATATCGGCTGACGCCAGACCAACGCACTACAGAATGGGCTATCGGTCCCGTCCTCGAACTCCGTGGGCGGTAGTACTTATCGGACCAGGATACCACCCTAGACGAACCACATGAGGCAGAATCTCATCCCGACGTAGTCCTCCAGCTGAACCATCACCAAATCCAACGGAAATCCTACCCAGTGTTCCCCAGAATGCGTATGGCGCGATGTCAAAGTCAACTTCTACGCTTTGAGTTTTTGAGTCATGCCAAACAAATTGTTCAAACAGAATGCCTTTTGATGAAGGAAACCATACGTCATCTATTTTCATAACACGCCCTCCCCACAAGTTGCCAGATCCAACCTCCGTAATTGATGGATCAAGAAATGTTGGGCTTGTTATTGTTGACGAAGATATAACATAATCCGTTCTTCGCAATCGAGAATCATGTAGCTGAACAACCCAAGGATTGGACGGGCAACGGTACACGGCGTTCTCGATCGACAACCCGGAAAAGCCCGGCCAAGGCCCACGCGTAAATGCACGAAATAGCTGACCCTGAAATCGATCGCGCAGCGCATGCGTCGACGTCGCATTAGGCGAATCGTCGTATCTCGCCAAGAATACTCCCTTGTTTTCGGAACAATACGCGATCAATATACTATTAAGCATCCTTGCGTTTGACACACACAAGGACGCCCTCGACTCGCGTCTTACCGACGATATCGCTGGAATAGCAATTGCAATCAGTGTCGACACGATAACAATGCAGATGAGCGTCTCGAGAATCGTGATCGCATTGCATCTTTGCACAACTTTCATGAAGTTTCCCTAAAGGAAATAGAACCACAAACATCTTGTCCAGCCCAGGTATCGTCGCTTGGCGTCGCGAGTCACCGAAGCGGGTTCGAGCAAGTTTACACCCTGAAGGATGCCTTCACCAACACCAGCGGAAACACCAGAAGCCGCACGCCCAACGGGGGGGGGGGGGGGGGTATCCACATTCAGAATCGCGTTATGCACATTCAAGAATATGCCTTGAATATTTAGAGTTGTTCGAGTAAGTTCTCCGTGGAGGTACTCCCATGAACACTTCGAATCGATGGATTGCGGTTCTTTTCACTGGCACATCGCTTATCTGCTTCGGCCAATCCGGAGGCGGTGGCGGAGAAACGCCAGAGTGTACTCACAACATCGACTTCGGTCAGAGCAACACGTACTTTGGCCCCTCTTGTACACCGACTCTTGCCTGTATCGGTCCAACCAAGTGGTATCGAAAGGATGCTAATGACAGGTGTGTGGCAACGAGCGGCACTGCTGCATGGAAGAATTGCTCGGAGGTTGCGGATGTCGTGAACCCCCGCTTCTATACGGAGTATGTGGGTGGAACGTGCAACTCCAATAGCGAGTGCACGAATGGGACCGGAGGCGTCGTGAAGCAGTACACCAAGTTAACTGCGAGTGCTACGCTATGCGGCTCAATCGATTGACGCATTTCAGATACATTGCGACTCTTTGTCTCTTCACCGCCACTGCTCATGCGGATGACGCCGGTATCGTCGCGAAAGAGTGGTCATCAGCCTTTGGTGGCATATCTTCAATCGAGCTCCAATGTGCACTGGAGATTCCGGTCTTCCCGATTGGCGATACTGCCGGAAAGTTGATGGCTATAGATTCTGACATTGCATGCGTTTGGCCTGTAAAGCTCCGGGTCCGAACTAGTGTTCCCCGTTCAATAGATCAAGCCCCCTTTTTCTTGGATCGTGATTCGAATGAGCAAAGAATAATAACCGATCTGAAGCAGCAGTACTTTGTGAGAGGAAGTCCAGGGAAAGGAGAGTTTTTTTTAGAGCCTGGCGTGTTCAGCCTTGATCAAGACTCGGTTGTGTTCGGACAAGCGTGCAGTGTTCTGGCTGGGAAGTGGCTCGGTTCGATCGGGTTGCCGCAGGAATTGGCTAGGTGTCGGTTTGCAGATCCAGATACCGTCGAAGTCGATCTCATTGGCTTTTCTCGGACGTTGGTGCTCCAAAGAATTGTACCCGTAGCTGGAAAGAAAACTTTTGTTCTGAGCAAGGTTCTCCTGAAAGCTGGGGACCAACTCGTCTCTACTGAGACGTTTGAAGATTTCCGGACAGTGAACGGAATTGGTGTTCCAGTTGGTCACAGAAAATGGATTGATATTGAGAATGACGAATACAAAGCTGTCGGGCGCAGGTCTGAGCAGATCATTTCGCTTGAAATTGGCAAAAATTTTGAGCCATCGGTCTTCGTGAAGCCGAGTGCGGCATTCCGTGATGTCAGTCGGCGTCCGACCATATCTGCGACCAACACAAACGACTCTGCGCCGATAGCAGCCGAAGCTACCCCAGCCAGAAATTCGCGACCTCATGGGGCGCCCGAGCGTTCTGTCTCTCTGTGGACTCTCGCCGGAGCTTTTTTGATCGCTGCGGCAGGCTATCTGTTCTATAAGACCCGAAGCCGTTAGATGCTACAGAATCGCTAGGGAAATGCGTCGTTCCAGCTCGCTCACCGGCCGCGCCATCAGGTCGTAGCCGTCGCTGCCCACCACCACGCAGCGGACCACCTCGCCCGGGGCGAGTTTTTCGCGGCTCTGGACGTACGTCACCGCGTCGATCTGGGGGGCCTGGAAGTACGTGCGGCCGACGTACAGCCGCCCGCCGTCGGAGACGCCGCTGGTCTTCTTGCCGCTGGTCCGCAGGCCCGCGTCGATGAGCACATCGAGCTGCACGGCACCCTTTTTCAGGGAGCCCAGCGGGTCCTTCTCGTTGAACTTCGCCGCCATCGCCGCGGCTTTCTTGAACGCCAGCTTCTGCTGCAGCTCCATGACCTCGTTGCGGCGGCGTTCCTTCACCGCCGCGGGCACCGCGAGCTTGGGGTCCTCTTCCATCGTGCCCGCGACCGTGCCTTCTTCGTGGCTGTACTCGAAGACGCCTACGGCCTCGAAGTCCATCTCCTCGATGAACTCGAGGAGCTGCTTGTGGTCCGCTTCGGTCTCGCCCGGGAAGCCGCTGATGAACGTGGTGCGGACACACATGCCCGGCGCGAAGCTGGGGTGCCCGTTGCCGACGGCCTTGCGGAGCTTTTTGATCACGTCGCCCTGCTGCTTGCGGGTGACGTTGCGACGCATGAGCTCGAGCACGCGGTCGGAGGCGTGCTGCAGCGGGATGTCCAGGTACGGCACCAGGCGGCCCTTCGCCACGAGCGCGCCGAACGCTTCGATGATGGGATCGCTGAAGTTGGTGGGGTAGGCGTACATGAGCCGCAGCCAGCCCTGGCAGTGGTTGGCTTCGTCGATGGTGTCGGAGAGTGATTGCAAGAGCGCGGGAAGCCCGCCGTAGTCGGAGAAGTCGGCCGAACCCTTGCCGGATTTACCGCTTTGAGCTTTGCTGATTTGAGCTTTCTTTAGCCCCGCCCCGATGTCATCCCCATAGCTCGTCGTGTCCTGACCGATGAGCAGGATCTCGAACGCGCCGTCGTTGATGAGTTCGCGGGCCTCGGAGCAGATGCGATCCAGGGGCTTGCTGCGCATCTTGCCGCGGATGCTGGGGATGGTGCAGAAGGCGCAGTTCTGGTTGCAGCCCTCGCTGATGCGGAGGTACGAGTAATGGCGGGGCGTGAGGCGCAGGCGGGCCGAGTCGTCCTCGAAGTAGCCGATGCCCTTGCCGTCCTTGCCGTGGACGGTGAGGCCGGTGACCTGCATGTCGCGCTCTTTGGCGGCGACCAACGCGTTGGCAGCAATCCAGTACTTGGGTTTGTCGGAGGCTTCTTCGAGCGACTTGGGCTTTCGTCGACCGGCCGGGAGGCCGGTCCCACTGGTGCCGACGACCGCCTCAACGATCTTGTCGCGATCGAAGACCCCCACCATCGCGTCGATGCCGGGGGCCCACTCGAGCATCTTGGCGCGGTGGCGCTGCACGAGGCAGCCGGCGACCACGACGCGCTTGACGTGGCCCGCTTCCTTCTCGCGGATGGCGTCCTTGATGACCTGCAGGGATTCGTCCTTGGAGGCTTCGAGGAAGCCGCAGGTGTTGATGACGACGGCGTCGGCGCCTTCGAAGGCGGAGTCCTCGTTGGAGGGGTCGTAGGAGACGGGCGCGAGGCCGCTCTCGGCGAGCAGGCCGAGCATCTTCTCGCTGTCGACGAGGTTTTTGGGACAGCCGAGGCTCACGAGCGAGACGGACTCGATCGTGTCGTTCTTTTTCCGCGTGGTCTTTGGCACGGGGGATTATTGGTTGAGCGGCGGCGGCGTGAGAGAGAACGCGGAGAGGCGGAGATTGTGGAGGGCGCGGAGAGAATCCATGGGTTTCGTGGGACCCGTGGGACCGGCCTCCGGACGGTCTTCGCGCTGCGGCCGCGGGGCCGCACCTCACACCCCAAAAAAGACAAAGCACGGTGCCGGCCTCTCGCACCGTGCTTGTCAGTTTGTCCTGTCGTTTGGCCCTTTAGCCCTTGTCCTCAAGCTGCTCCGAGATGCCGGCCGGTGATCATGCCGGGGGTCATACCGGAGAGTGGGTAGTGTCGAGTGAGCGTTTCGGCGAAGTGCTGGGGCTCGGCGAGGACGAAGTGACACGGGTGTTCGATCTTCCAGCCGACGAACCGCAGGGCTCGGGCCAACTGGTCCTTGACCGTGCAGACCGTGAGTTCCTCGCCGGTGAAGCGGACGGGGAGCACGCGGAACTGCCACGCCTGGCGAGCGCTGATGAGCGCGACCGCTTCGGGGTCGAAGCGGGCCTCGCTCAAGTCAAACTCGCCCGTGAGCATCGCGTACTGCTCGGCCCAGGCTCGTTCCACCGCTTGAGGCGGGACGCCGAAGAGCCGCTCGGCCAGTTCGCCGAACGGGCGGCCGACGGCCTGCTGCTCGACGAGAATGTCCTCGACCTGCTCACGTGTGAGCACGCCGTGCTGTACGAGTAGGTCGCCGAGTCGGAGCACCATGCCAGTTCCTCCCCACACGCCGTGCTCTGGGCCAGTTGCGCGGGGAGAGACGACACGACGCTCCACGTGCAGGTTGCACGACGCCGTGTCTTGAGCCCGCGGGACCGGGCGACAGATGTTCATCGACGGCGGCGGGTTGCGATCGGTGCGTGAGGCGTCGATTTCGCTCGATCCAGCGGCGAAGGCGCGGGGAGCGACGGACTTGCGGGTGGGTGGGAGCCCGGAACGAAAGAGCGAGCGAAACGACGAGAATTGGGTGGCACGAGGCGGGAACGAAATCCCGCGGGTGCATTCCCGGACGTCACCGATCTGGATCGCTGCCGTGTTGTGGATGGGGCTGTGGCAACCGAGTCCGCGATCGAGGAGCGGCAGAACTATGGGGCGAGTGGATATCGGGCGCGGCTGCGGTGACCAGCGACTGTCGCGCGGGCTGAAGCCCGCGGCTCTGAAAACTAGTCCGATCACTCCACCGGTTCGATGGTGACCGTGAGGCTCTTGCTGGTGAACTGATCGCGGTAGAGCTCGGCCCGCTCCTGGTGGGTGACCAAAAGGAGCGCGGCGCCGGATTCCTGAGCCTCGAGGGTGACTTCGACGGCGCGGCCGTGGTCGAGCGGGGTCAGCTCGACGATCGAGTCGACCACGTGGTCGATGGCGTTCACATCGTCGTTGTGGAGCAGCACGCGATAGGGCGGCAACTGATCGACCGGGCCGCGGGTGCGCTTGGGCTGCGTCGGGGCCTTGGGCTCGGCGACCACCACCGCGGCGTCGTTGCTCGCCTCGGTGGGCGCAGGGACCGCTGGCTCTTCCGGTCCGGCATTCTGGTTCACGCGTTCGTTCATCGCTGCCCTCCGGCTCGCTTCAAATCCGGCTTCCACCGGTTCTTACGCGGCACCCACGGCACACCGCTGACACGCAACTGTATCGGCCCTGGGGAGCGCAAGAACTGAAGTTTCCGAAGGTTGGTGGGGGCAAACTTGCGCGGGCTCCGGCGACCGATCGGAGGTCCTGTGACCACTCATTCGCTCGCTCATTTGCCCACACAGAAGGTCGCAAAGACCCGGCCCAGGACGTCGTCGGGCGTCAGGCGGCCGGTCAGCTCGCCGATCGCGTCGAGGGCGGCCCGGAGACGCGTTGCGATAAGCTCAGGGTTCACGAGCCGGGGCGGGGTGGTGAGGTCCGCGGCGCCACGAAGGGCGGCGGCGGCGGCGGCGAGGGCCCGTCGGTGCCGCGGCGGGACCGATCGGGACTGGCGTGCCGGGCCGGTCCAGGCCTGATCCGCGATCGCTCGGCGGAGAGACGCGAGGTTGTAGCCGTCGAGGGCCGAGACCTCGATCGAGTGATCCGAGCGGGTGTGCGCCAGGTCGGCCTTGGTCTGCACCCGCAGCACGCGGGCCCGCGTCGGCGGGAGCTCCGCGGGCGCGAACCGGGCGAGCGGATCGCACCACAGCACGACATCGGCCTGGGCGATCGCCTCCTGAGTGCGAAGCTGCATGTCGCGAGCGATCCCGGACGCGTCGGCGTGGGCGCGGAGTTCTTCGATGCCGGCGCAGTCGCACAGCACGATCTTGGAGCCGGAGAGTTCCAGCTCTTCCTCGATGACGTCGCGGGTCGTACCGGGCTGGGGCGAGACCACCGCGCGGGGGCGGCCGAGCAGCGCGTTGAAGAGCGTGCTCTTGCCCGCGTTGGGCTGGCCGGCCAGCACGACCCGGGGGAGCGAGCGCTCGGCCTCCTCGCCCGCGTCGGCCCCGACGATGGACTCCAGCGTCGCGATCATCGCCCGCACGCGGCGCTGCAAGGCGGCGGGCTCGATGGCGACCACGTCTTCCTGATCGGTGAAGTCGATCCCGGCTTCGACCAGCGCGAGCAGCGTGGCGCACTCCTCGGCGAGGGAGCGGTACTGCCCGCCGCGTGCGCCACTGAGGAGTTGCCGCGCGTCGTCCATCTCGTGCGTCGTCTCCGCGGCGATCAACGCGGCGACGCCCTCTGCTTGCTCGAGCGTCATGCGGTCGTGCAGATAGGCCCGGGCGGAGAACTCGCCGGGGTTGGCGGGGCGGATCGGGATGCTGTGCGCGCGCGCGAGTGCGATCAGCTCGTCGATGACGCGTTGGATCAGGTGCGGGTTGCCGGGCAGCAGCAGCTCGGCGACGTCCTCGCCGGTGAAAGAGACCGGGCCGGGGAAGGCGGCGATGAGCAGTGGCAGTTCCAGTCCCGAGAGCTTCCCCGCGGTGGCACGCACGCCGCGGCTGGGTTGAAGGGGAAGAGGGTGGGCGCCGTGCAAGGTCCAGTTGTTGAGAAGCGCGAAGACGCCGGGGCCGCTGAGGCGCACGATCGCTCGGGCAGAGAACCCGGGCGGTGTGGAGAGCGCGAGGATGGCGTCGGCGGCGGTCACGGGAAGGCACACCGTACCCGGGATCCGGGCGTGAGTGCGGCGGCGGGTGCCGAAACACGAACGGAGCTCGACAACGCGAGTCACACAACAAGCCGGTTCTTCGTCACTTGCATTTCGGACAACCGAGTCCGTCCGGTTTTTCGCCGGCCCCTCGAACGCGGGTGCGCACATCTCGTACGAACCGTGGAGGCCGCACGCCGCGGCCTTACGGAGGATTCGACATGGTCATCACGCTCGTCGACGGCTCGATCAAGACCACGGATTCGATGCGTGATTTTGTGAATCAGCGCATCGGTGCGGCGCTGGATCGTTTCCGCGATCGGATCTCGCGCATCGAGGTGCGGATCACCGACGAGAACGGCCCGCGGGGCGGCATCGACAAGATGTGCCGCGTCACCGCGATGCTCGCGGGGCAGGGTCCACTGATGGTCGAGAAGCGGGCGGGAGATTTCTACGAGGCGATCGCTCGGGCGACGAACGCGGTGAAGCAGAGCGTGGCACGCCGGGTCTCGAAGCGGGGTCAGCGGTAAGCACGGCCGCGTTCGATCGCACCGCGCAAGGGTGCGAGGTAGCAAGCCGTGCTTGCCGGCAACGAAAAAGGGGCGGGGCCTGCAAGGCCCCGCCCCCGGTGGATGCTGGGTTGGGAGATCACTCGTCGTCGCGCGCCCGCGGCCCGGTGGGCGTGGGCATGCGGGTGAGGACCTTGTCGACGAGGCCGTACTTCATCATTTCGGATTCGTCGAGCCAGGTGTTGCGGTCGCAGTCCTTGGCGATCTGGTCGGTGCTGCGGCCGGTGGCCTCGCTGTAAATGCTGTACAGGCGATCACGGATGCGGAGCATCTCGCGGGCCTCGATCTCGAGGTCGGTGGCCTGGCCTTCCATGATGCCCGAGAGCAGCGGCTGGTGCATCAGGTTGCGGCTGTTGGTCAGCGTGAAGCGCTTGCCCTTGGTGCCGCTGGTGGCGATCAGGCTGCCCATGCTGGCGGCCTGGCCGATGATGTAGGTGCTGACGTCGCACTGCACGAACTTCATGGTGTCGATGATGCCCAGGCCGGCGGAGACGCTGCCGCCGGGGCTGTTGATGTAGAGATGGATGTCGTGCTTGGGGTCCTCGTTGGCGAGGAAGAGCATCTGGGCGACGATCAGGTTGGCGATCTCGTCGCCGACGGGGCCGCCGAGGAAGATGATGCGATCCTTGAGCAGGCGCGAGTAGATGTCGTACGCGCGTTCGCCCTTGGCGGACTTCTCGATGACGATGGGGACGAGGTAGCCGGACATTGCAGAGTTCCAAATGGCAGATGGCCAAAGGGCCAAGTATGCCGGGGTTGTCGAGCGACTGATTCCTCTTTGGCCCTTTGGCCGTGTGGCGCGTTGGCCCTTTTCTACCGCACTCCGGGGATCACACCCACCGCGTCCTTGGGCGGGGTGCGGAGCACCTCGTCGACCAGGCCGTAGGCGACGGCCTCTTCGGCGCTGAAGTACTTGTCGCGCTCGCTGTCGGCCTTGACCTGTTCGGGCGACTTGCCGCAGTGGTCGGCGATGATGCGGTTGAGCTCGGTCTTCATCTTGATGATCTGCTCGGCCTGGATGCGGATGTCCTCGGCCTGGCCGGTGACCCCGCCGTAGGGCTGGTGGATCATGACCTTGGCGTGGGGCAGGATGAAGCGCTTGCCCTTGACGCCCGCGGTCAGCAGCACCGAGCCGCCGGAGTAGGCACGGCCCAGGCAGTAGGTGCTGACGGGGCTGCTGAGGAACCGCATGGTGTCGTAGATGGCGAGCGTGTCGTCGACGGCGCCGCCGGGGGAGTTGATGTAGAAGTTGATGTCCGCGCCTCGCTTTTGGTTCTCGAGGTAGAGCATCTGCATCATCACGCGAGCGGCGCTGGCGTGGTTGATCTCACCGATCAGGAAGACGACCCGGTTCTCGAGCAAGAGCTCGTCGATCGTCATCTCTCGGGTCCGCTGGTACGACACGCTGGCTGCGGGCATGGTCTCTTTCCTGTTGCTGTCTCGAGGCGGCGTGCCCCGAGACTCCGAAGGTCCCCACGGACCCCTCCCGATTCCGGACATCCTTCCTGGCATCCTTGCATCGGCGAAACGGGCCGAGTACTTGGTGCTTTGGAGGTATTCGGGCCGACGGGGTTTCTGTGGTGCAACGGCGATGCCGCGAGCTTGGGAGGGAAGAAAACGGGTCGTCGGCCGTTCTTTCGATGCGCAACTTCCGCTCAGGGAACCGTTTGGGCTTGCGGATTCTGGTTTCGGTCGCCCCTTGCCGAAATCGCCTAGCATGGCCCCTGTGCTCCGGTTCGTTTGCCCGCGGGAGTGAGTTCCCTGCCCCCCGTCGGCTGTTCCTGCCGGTTTGACAGTGTGCCGGTCCCTTCTCTTGGCCCCCCATTGCCGCTGCACCCGGCGTGAATCGAGGTCTTTCCCAGTGCCCACCGCGGTTATCAGCGACATCCACGCCAACGCCGAGGCCTTCAAGCGGGTGCTGGAGGACATCAACCGACGCAAGATCGATCGCATCATCTGTCTCGGCGATGTCGTGGGCTACGGCCCGGATCCGCTCGAGTGCGTCGACCTAGTCCGCAAGCACTGCGCGTGGTCGCTGATGGGGAATCACGATTTCGCGGTGCTGTACGAGCCGACCAACTTCAACGCCGGCGCGGAATCCGCCGCGTTCTGGACCCGCGATCAGTTCGACAAGGAATCGGACGCCAAGCAGCGGGCCGATCGCTACGACTTCCTGGGTCGGCTGAAGGTCCGCATCGTCGAGCAGCAGCCGGATATGACCTTCCCGCTGCTGGCGATCCACGGCTCGCCCCGCCGCCCGATCAACGAGTACATCTTCCCCGACGACGTGAACAACGCTCCCGACAAGATGGAAGCCATCTTCGATCGCGTGACCACCGTCGCGATCTGCGGCCACACACACGTCCCCGGCGTCTTCACCGGCGAGCCCGACTTCTACCCGCCTGATGAGCTGGGACCCGAGCACCGCTACCAGTTCCGTCAGGGCGAGAAGGCGATCATCAACGTCGGCAGCGTGGGCCAGCCGCGGGATCAGGACCCGCGAGCGAGCTACGTGATCCTGTACCCCGAGTACGCCCAGTTCGTGCGCGTCGAGTACGACCCGACGCCCACGGCGACCAAGATCAAGCAGATCCCCCAGTTGCCCGCGTGGCTGGGCGACCGCCTGTTCGAGGGTCGGTGAGGCGTCGCAATCAACCGGCTCGCCGTGGTTCCCAAAGAGAACGCGGAGAGGCGGAGGTTGCGGAGTCTCGCGGCGGGTGTCGAGAGCTTCCACCCGAAGGGCTCCGACGGCTCGAAGATGCTTGGGGCGGGAGTGGACACTTCGGGGGCCTGTTTTGTCCGCGGCGCTGATCGCTGCTCGTATTGTTTCGCGGGCTGTGTTGATGCCCCCGCTCTGTTCGCTGCATCGTTCCTTGGAGGGCGTGGAGCCCCTTGAGTTCAACCGGTCTTCTCCGCGCCGCTCCCTCCGTCTCTTCGCGTGCTCGCCCTATTCATCATGCCAAAGCAAGAGAACAAGTACCTCCGTCCGCTCGCTGTCGTCGCCGCGATCCTGGTGATCGTGGGAGGCGGGTTTGCGTTCCTGCTCTCGAGCCAGCAGACCCAGAAGCAGGCGGAGGCCCAGAAGCTGGCGGATTCCCAGAAGCAGGCGGGCGCTCCGAAGCAGGCCCCAGCACCGGCCCAGCCGGTGGCCGGGGTGACTCCGGCCGCTGCGGCACCGGCGGGTGAGAGCGTTGCGGCCTCGCCGAACCCCAGCAACGCCGCGCCCGCGATCCCCGTGGTTGCGACCGGCGGAGCCACCTCCACGATCGACACCAGCGGCTGGAACGCCAAGGTCTGGCCGTCGGACGCCGCGAGCGGCGCGGGCACGCTGAGCGACACACACCTGCTGGCGTCGTTCTCGAGCGTGGGCGCGGGGTTGAGCGAGCTGTCGATCGCGGATCGATTCGAGACGATCCAGAGGACCACCCCGGTGGTCGTGCAGCGGGAGCATCAGACGCCGCAGTACGGCCCGGACGGCCGCTCGCTGAAGACGGCGGACGGACGCGACCTGGTCGCGGTGGTCGCGCCGCTGGCGGCGATCGGGGTGGAGGTGAACGGGAAGTTCATCAACTTGAGCGTCGACGCCGCGGGGTCGCTGTGGAAGCGCACCGGGCCCTTTACGTTCCTGGCCGAGATCGGGGATGCGAGCGGCGCGACGGCGCTTCGGATCACCCGCGAGTACTCCATCGCCAAGGGCACCCGCCAGTTGTCGCTGACGCAGAAGATCGAGAACGTCGGCGGCCAGGGCGTCAACATCCGCTGGTACCAGATGGGACCGGTGGACCTGCCCAAGGACGCCGCCACGTACATCGGCGAGAAGCGGCGGCTGCGGTTCGGCTACCTGCTGGCGCCGGCGTACGACACGACGCAGAGCTTTGTCCAGAGCCACGACTTTGTGATCGATCACGCGCACGCGCTGGGGACGTTCGGACCCAAGGGGTACGACGCGGAGCTGACACACTGGCCCAATCCCACCAGCCAGGAGCGTGCGTACTCGCTTTCCTGGATCGGTCTGACGAACCGGTACTTCGGGGTGGCGCTGCACGGCCCCCACGCGGACACCAGCATCGCGGGACGCAAGTTCTCGTCCATCGAGAACGTTGATCGCTTGGTCTTGCTGCGTCCGACGCTCGCCAACGGGCAGCGCGACGACGTGATGGCGCTGCGGACCACCAGCCCGACGTATGCGGTCGCCCCGGGCACCGCGCTCGATCTTTCGATGGACCTGTACGCGGGCGCCCTGATCCGCACCGAGATGCGGGCCGACGCGTCGGGCAAGGCGCTGTCGCTCGACGGGCTGGTCGTCTACACCATGGGCGGGCCGTGCGCCTTTTGCACGTTCGATTTCCTGACCAGCGGGCTGCTCTGGCTGCTGGTCACGCTGCACAATTCCATCACCTACGACTGGGCGTTGGCCATCGTGCTGCTCGTGGTGATCGTCCGCACCTGCCTGCACCCGATCACCAAGTGGTCCCAGGTCCGCATGCAGCGCTTCGGCAAGCAGATGCAGGGCATGGCCCCGAAGCAGGCGAAGCTGAAGGAGAAGTACGGGCACGACCCCAAGCTCCTGCAGCAGGAGACCGCCAAGCTCTGGCGTGAAGAGGGCATCAACCCGCTGGGCATGCTGGGGTGCATCCCCATGTTCCTACAGATGCCGATCTGGATCGCGCTGTACGCGACGCTCTTCTTTGCCGCCGAGCTGCGCCATCAGGCCGGGTTCTACGGCCTGTTCCAGTGGCTGGGCCATCCGACCTTCCTGGCGGATCTGTCGGTGCCCGACACGCTGTACCAGCTCACGACCAAGCCCGAGGGGATTCACATCCCGCTCCTGAGCAGCCTGCTGGGTCCGATCCACGGCATCAACATCCTCCCGCTGATCTTCGCGGGCGTGCTGCACGTGCACCAGACGTACCTGACGCCGCAGACGACCACGATGACGCCCGAGCAGGAATCGCAGCAGAAGATGATCAAGTGGATGAGCGTGATCATGGTCCCGCTGTTCATGTACAACGCGCCGGCCGGGCTGACCATCTACTTCTTGGCGAACAGCACGCTGGGCATCCTCGAGCACAAGCGGATCCGCAAGCACATCGACAAGCACGATCTGTTGAACCTCGACAAGATCAAGGCGGCCAAGGGCAAGAGCGGCCCGGGCTTCCTGGGCCGGATGCAGGAGCTGGCCGAGGCCCAGCGCAAGGCGGCCGAGGCGAAGGCCCGCAAGGGACGCTGACCCGGGTGCCACCGCCGAGCGCTTCACTCGGCGGTGCGAGTGCGTGGGTCGCGAGGGAGCCCTCCGAGCGGGGTTCGACGGCAAGGGTCTGATTCGGCGCCTCGGCACTGCCCGGCGAAGCGCCGGGCAGTGGCACCCGGTCGGCGTTGCGCGTTGGCTGATCGTTCCATCAACAATCGGGCATGCCGCTTTCCGCCAAGCCTTCTCCGTCGTCGCTGGCGTCGCACTGGTCGATCGACCCGGGGTACGTGTTCCTGAACCATGGTTCGTTCGGCGGGACGCCGCGGCGGGTGCTGGCTGCGCAGGATTCGATCCGGGCTCGACTCGAGGCCGAGCCGGTGCGTTTCTTTGTCGAGGAGCTGCACGGGCTGTTGGACGAGACCCGGCGCGGCGTGGCGGCGTTCGTGGACTGCGACTGGGACGAGCTGGCGTTGATCACCAACGCCACCGTCGGCGTCGCGACCGCGCTCGAGAACTGCGGGCTGCACGCCGGCGACGAGGTGCTGGTCAACAACCACGAGTACCCCGCGTGCCTCAACAACGCTCGGCGGATCGCGGGGCGCTGCGGCGCGTCGGTGGTCTCTGCCACGCTCCCCTGGCCCTTGCCCGCGGGCTGCAGCGGTGAGGAGGCGGAGCGGCTGATCGCGGACGCGATCCTTTCGCGGGTCACGGACAAGACCCGGGTCTGCCTGATCAGCCACGTGACCAGCCCGAGCGGTTTGGTGCTCCCGCTGCACAGGATCGTGCCCCCGCTGCGTGCGCGCAACATCCGGACCGTCGTCGACGGAGCCCACGCCCCGGGCATGCTCGACTCCCTCTCACTGCGGGCGCTGGGCTGCGACTACTACACCGCGAACTGTCACAAGTGGATCTGCTCGCCCAAGGGCTCGGCGTTCCTCTTCGTGCGGAAAGAACTGCAAGAGAACTTCCGTCCCCTGATCCTCAGCAACAACGCCGAAGCGCCCAAGGCCGGGCGGGCGCAGTTCCTGACCGAGTTTGATTTCATCGGCACCAGCGATCCGTCGGGGCTCTTGGCGATCCCCGAAGCGATCTGCACGATGGAAGCGATCGGCGCGTCCCTGACCGCGAACGAGCCCGGCTCCGCCAGCGCTCGACCGGCGCCGCACCTCGTGACCAACTTCCCCGGCTTCCTCAAGCTCATGCGGCACAATCGAGAGCTCGTGCTGCAGGCTCGGCGGCTCATCGTTGAGGCGATGGGGATTCCCGCCGTGGCGCCCGAGGAACTCATCGGCTCGATCGCGTCGATCTTCATCCCCGGCGCGATCGGCGGCGGGCTGCCCTCGCAGAGGCCCTCGCACCGTCGCTACGCCGACCCGCTCCAGGAGCGGCTGCTGGATCACTGGCAGATCCAGGTGCCGGTCTGGTCGGTGCCGGGAACGGCCCAGCGCCTGACACGCATCAGCGCTCAGGCCTCGAACTCGATCGAGCAGTACCGCTACTTCGTGACGGCACTGCAGGAAGAGCTGGCCCGCGAGCGGAGCACGGCGGGGCGCTGATCTGGCGGCGGGCGGAAGAATCGCATCACGGGCAGGCCAGCGTGCTGTACGCGGCCGCGAAGATCGTGAAATCGGCGTCGTCCACGAAGCCGTCGTTGTTGAGATCGGCGGTGCATTCCTGCTGCTGGCTGATCACCGAGCAGAGCAGGACGTTGTACATCTGGGCGAAGGTCACGAAGTCGGCGTCGTCCACAGCCCGGTCGCCGTCGAAATCGGAGAGGCAGGGAGCGACGGGCATCTGCCAGGTGAGCGTCTGGGTCATCTTCGATGCGCGGAACAACGCGTTCTTGACCATGAACGTGTTGTCGACGACACGGACTCCCAGTGTGCTGGAGCCCTTTCGAAGGTTGATCGAGGCGACGTTGAACGAGGTGGCGGTGGCGCCGGGGATGGGTGTGCCGTTCAGCAGCCACTGCACGCTGAGCGGGTTGTTGACGGTCGTCATCAGTGTGATGCCGGCTGTCGATGTGGGGTTCAGAACGGTGGCGGTGCTGGGTGAGGGCGGGCCGTCGATAGGTTTGACGACCTGGTAGATGGACTGGATGATGGACTCGGCGGACGGCAGGTTGAAGCTCGGGCCGAGCACCCGCATCATCGAGTCGGGGCTGGGTCGGTAGACGCCGAACTGCGAGTACGATGAGCCTTCGTAGGTGGAAACCGGGCCGTCGAAGCCGGCGGTGTTGACGTTGAGCCACTGGTACCACTTCTTCTGCTGGGCGGCCATGGCCGCGCTCGCGAGCTTGGAAGAGTTGGGCTCGACGGGTTCGGAGCCTACATAGGTGGAGTTTCCGCCGTAGTCGTACTCGTCGGCGAGGTTGCCGAAGGAGTGACCGAGTTCGTGGATCGCGACAAGAGCGGCCGAGGAGTTCCCGCCGGCGTAGGTGCCGACCTCGTTGGTGGTGTAGCCGGCCCCGCCGTACTTGGTGGAGTTGGCGACCGCGAGGATCTGGTCGTAGGGCTGGGGCGCGTTGGCGGCGTACTGGTAGCAGGCGCTGACGTCCACGCACAGCAGCCGCTCGATGCCGCTGCACCAGAAGTTCATGCCCAGGGGTGTGTTTCGGACAATCCCCTGAGTCGGGTCGTTGGAAACGCCCTGCACCGTGCTGATCACATTGACACGGAAGACCTGGAAGTAGTTCTGATAGGTTCGAAACGGTTCGTACGAAAAGAGCCGGTTGATCGCGTTGGTGACGTGGGTGTTGTACGTCGCTTGCTGGGTCGAGAGGTATCCGTCGCCGACGGTGACGATGTTGACCCGGTTGTTGGCGACGCCGCGGTCCTCGAAGGGCGCGAGCTCTTGGCCGGTCCGGGTGTCGAGGCGGAAGACGTCGGCGGGGATGCGCTGGATGGTGTACTGCTGATCGCGGGGGATGGGCGGGATGTCTGACTTGACGACGCAGGGGCTGCCCTCGCGGCCGTCGACGTGCGCGGGCGCGATGTACTTGAGGATTCCCGGGGCGACGGGTTCATTCGGGAGCCCGTACGAAGTGCCGCTCAACACGACGAACGTGCTGATGATGGCGAGACGACGCAGCTTCGGCGCACTGAAGACCATGTGTATTCCCCTGCCCGCACGAAGATTCGGCGGCCATGACGGCGATGCAAGCGGCGGCCTCGACGAAGGACCAGTCTCGCAGGCCATGTTCGCGGCGTCAAGCCCGAAGTTCCAAGACGCCGCACCATCGCGATGATTCTCATCCGCCTAGCGTCCACTCGATGAACGCCGGGAACACACTGGTCTCCCACTGGCTCGAAGCCGCGGCCCGCCCGTCGGTGGCGGGCACGCTGGCCGCGATCCACCAACTGATCGCCGACCAGATCGAGGCCCGTGGGCCCGCGTGCTGGGCGAGCGGACGCTGCTGCAACTTCGAGGCGTTCGGGCATCGGCTGTACACCACGGGGTTGGAGGCCGCGGCGTGTGTGGCGGGGCTGCCCGCGACGCGTGACGCGTCGGTTCGGGCGCTGTCGATCTCGGATGTGGAGGCCGCGGTCGCGCGAGGCGGGTGCCCGTTCCAGAGCGCGAACCTGTGCTCGATTCAGACGCTCAAGCCCGCGGCGTGCCGCATCTTCTTCTGCGACCGCTCCGCGGAGGTGTGGCAGACCGAGCTGACCGAGCGGGTCATGCGGATGATCCGTGACCTGCACGACCGCGAGCAGATCGAGTACCGCTACGCGGAGTGGCGCACGCTGCTGCGGGAGTTCGCGGCCCGGTGAGCGACCCCGCGGCCTCGCCTCCCTTCTCCGCTGCCCCCCACTGCTCCCCTGCACTCCTTCTTCTACTCTTGCCCGTGCCGCTTGCCGCCGCCAACTGCACGTTCTCGTACACGCCCGGGCGCGAGGTGCTGCGCGAGGTGTCGGCCTCGTTCGAGCCGGGGCGTGTGACCGCGATCATCGGCCCCAATGCGGGAGGGAAGACGACGCTGCTGCGGCTGCTGGCGGGGCTGCGCGTGCCGACGCACGGGAGCGTGACGCTGGACGAACACGCGCTCAGCGGGTTGACGGCGTCGGAGCGGGCTCGGCGGCTGGTGTACGTGCCGCAGCATTCGGAGGTCGCCTTCGCGTTCACGACCCGCGAAGTGGTGGAACTCGGCTCGTTCGCGTCCCATCGGGGGCGGGGCCTTCCAGGCCCCGAGGGCTCTGCTTCTGCAGTCGATCAAGCCCTCGCCGAGGTGCAATTGACCGATCGCGCGGACGCGACGTTCTCAACCCTGAGCGCCGGCCAGCAGCAACGAGCGACGTTGGCGCGAGCGTTGGTGCAGTTGGACGCTTGGCAACAGCGTGTGACGCCCCCCAAGTTTTTGCTCGCCGACGAGCCCGTGAGCGCGATGGATCCGCGGCATGCGCTGCGGACCCTGGCCACCATCCGCACTCTCGCGGCCCGCGGCATCGGCGTGGTCTGCGTGCTCCACGACCTGTCGCTGGCGCTGCGGTTCTGCGACGAGGTGCTCATGCTCGGCGAGGGCGGCCGGGTGCTCGCGGCCGGGCCGACGCGAGATACGATGACGGCCGAGCGGCTGCGAACGCTTTACGGCGTGGAGTTCGAGGCGCTCCGCGATGCCCGCAACGAGATCGCCGCACTGATCCCCGCGAGCACCATGACTTAGGCTCGCGTCGAGAATGCACTGCCTTCGGGCGACCGGAGTCGTGTTCCACATCCATCGGATGGCTCGACCAGACGCCGAGGCTGAGGAGTCTTCGACGAAGCCTCGGACCAATCGGGTGCGGTCGTCGAATGCGATACCAGTCTGGATGCCTTGGCTGCGCTCGATCCGAGGCTTCCTCGCGGACTCGTCAGCCGCGGCGTCCGACAAACTGCAACACGCACGCTCTAGTGCCCAGTGCCCAGTACCTCACGCCTTCTCTCACGAATCCGCCAGGTCTTCCTTCTTCACTTCTTCCGCGTGCTCGAACGGGCCGGGCGATCGCGTGAAGAGCGCCACGCCCTCGGGCAGGTTCTCCGCCACGCGGGCCACCACGTCCCCCACCACCGCGCGGCTGAAGGGCGTCCGCTGCGACTTACCCATGATCAGCGTGTCGCAGCCGAAGGTCACGGTGTAGTCGAGAATCTCGCTCACCACGTCGTTGCTGGTGACGTAGATGGGCACAAACGGCACCCGCGATTCCTTCGCGAGGATCGCGGCGGTGCCCAGCGCGGCCTGAGCGTCGGGATCGTCCTCGATCCTCGGCACCTGGCCCGGCGCGATGTCGAGCACCCGCAGCGTGCGGACGAAGATCACAAACAGCGTCGCCCCGCGCCGCTTGGCGATGTCGACCGCGTACGCGGCCTGGTCGCGCCCGCGGGCCGCGAGCATGATGCGCGGGCCCGGGCCGGGTGTGGTCGGCTGGTTCCGGATCTCCTCGAGCCAGCCGACGCTGGGCTCGGGCAGCGGGCTGGCGGCGATCCGCCGGGCCCGGTAGCGGACGGCGGCTCGGGTGACGAGCACAGCACCGACGATCACGCCGGCAAAAATCGTCGCGTTGGGCTTGGCGATGATGATCGTCAGCTCGATCGCCGTCATCAGGATCGCCAGCCCCCAGAGCCCGGCCCGCTCGTAAGGGCCGACCTCGAGCTTCTTGTTGAGGGCGCAGCTCAGGAGGTTGATCGCGATCGCGCCGACCACGCCGATGGCGTACAGCTCGCTCAATGACTTGACGTCTGCCTCGATCACCAGGAGCGCGATCGGTGCGGCGCAGCCGATGACAAGCCCCACCCAGGGCACGCCCGAATAGTTCAGGCGCGTGGCGATCCGTGGGAGCTCGTTGTCCTGGGCCAGCGAGTACTGCACCGACACCATCGCCATGACGGCGGTGTTCACCGCCGAAAGCAGCAGCAGCCCGAAGATGATGCCGGTGACGATCCCCGCGATGTTGCCGGCCTGGCTCCCGAAGAGGTGCCCGACGGTCTCGGTCGCGACGACCTTCATCGCGGTGTCGCGGTACTCCTTGATCTCGGCGGGCACGGCCTCGGGGGCCATCTCCTGGCGGATCTCGTAGGTGATGTAGTCGGGCGTGGTCTGGTCACGCAGCGCGGGCATCGCGTTGAGCGCGATCCCGAAGATCAGGTTGAGGATCACCACCTCGATGAGCACCGGCCAGATCGTCCGCTTCGCGGTCTTCTGCACCGGGGTCTTCATCAGGCCCGTCATGTTGGCCACCGCCTCGAGCCCCGAGAGCGCCAGCACGATGCGGACCAACGACTCCCACATGTGCCACGGGTTCTTGTCCTCCACCGTCGCGTGTTTCACGGTCTCGAGCCCGGCTTTCAGCCACGGCAAGCAGGCCAGAGCGATCAACGCCGAGAGCGCGATCGCGAGCACGGCGACGATGAGCGCCACCCGCCCGGCGTTGCGGGCCCCGAACCAGTTGATCACGCCGATGAGCCCGATGGTCGCGACCGAGAGCACCACCACCCGCGACTCGCTGACACCCAGGTAGTGGAACGCCTCGATCGCCGAAAGCGACGCGGTCACGATGTAATCGCACAGGAGGAGCGTGGCCCCGAGCACCGCGAGCGTGGGGCTGAGCTGTCGGGCCGCTGAGTAGACGCCGCCGCCGTCGGGGAAGCAGCGGCAGACGACGGTGTACGCCCAGGCCACCCCGGCCATGATGAGGGCCATCACCGAGAGGTACCACACCGAGGCGTGCCCGGTGTAGTAGAACGCCAGACCCAGGACGTACAGGCGGCTGGTGCCCCAGTCGCCAAAGAGCAACGGCCCGGCGTGGTACCAGCTCAGATTCCGCGGGCGGTTCTCGGCAACAAGCATGCGTGACTCACGCCCGCGGCATTCGGACGTCCTCGTCCTCCTCCCGTGGCCTTGCGTGAGGGACACAGTAGCAACCGCGACGCTCAAGGCCAGCCGTGCCGTACGCGGGGCGTACCAGCACCGGACGGATCCCGGCGGGGGCGAGAGAGTCTCTCGCGATCAGCAAGAACGACGGCGAGGCGGTT
This sequence comes from Phycisphaerales bacterium, assembly GCA_019744815.1. Taxonomy (GTDB): domain Bacteria; phylum Planctomycetota; class Phycisphaerae; order Phycisphaerales; family UBA1924; genus JAFEBO01. Next base: position 87,090 of record JAIEUA010000008.1, on the reverse strand, counting down.
GCCGCCGTCGTTGGCTCAACCCGGCGCGATCCCTGCACCCGGCTCGTTCACCGCACCATCACCGCGAGGGCGTCGATCATCTTCCCGATGCCGACGAACACCCCGTGAGGCCCGGTGTCGCACATGTACGCCGGGGTGGTGATGATCCGGCGGGTCTCGTCGACGTGCGCTTCGGTGACAGCCTTGGCGATGTGCGAGGCATCCATCGCGTTGGCGGCCCGGGAGGCATCTGATTCCGCGCCCAGCGTCACGGCGCACCCCGGCCCGCCCGCCGCAGTGCCGAGCACCTTGGCCGCGATCACCGGCGCGATGCAGGCCAGAGCGATCGGCTTGTTCTGTTGGTGGAACTCGAGAACCACTCGGGCAACATCGGGGATCACGGTGCACGCCGCGCCCTCTTTGGCGAAGGTGCAGAGGTTCTTGGCGGCACCGAATCCGCCCGGGAAGGCGAGCGCGGCGAAGGCCGAGGGGTTGAGCTGCGACAGCGGCTTGATCTCACCCCGCGCGATCCGGGCGGCTTCGACCAGCATGTTCCGGGTCTCGCGCACGGGCTGGCCGATGAGGTGATCCACAACCTCAGTCTGCGGCCCATCGGGCGCGAAGCATTGGTACTTCAGCCCACAGCGATCGAGGTGCACGAGGATCGAAACCGACTCGTGGATCTCCGACCCATCAGCGCGGCCGCAGCCGCAGAGAATGACAGCGACTGGAAGCATGGATCAGTTTACGCCGTTCTACTGGCAGCGCTATCGGCTGCTCTCGCGGATCACCAGCTTCGTCCCCACCTTCATCCGCGTCGCCGGCTTCTCGCTGTCGGTGACGCGCTCGACGAGCAGCCGCACCGCCGCCGCGCCCACGTCCTGCAGCGGCACACGCACGGTGGACAGGCTGGGGCGCACCAGCGTCGCCAGCCGCGTGTCGTCGAAGCCCACGATCTTCAGATCCTCCGGCACCCGCAGGCCGGCTTCCTGTGCGGCCTGCATGACGCCCAGCGCGATCTCGTCGTTCGCCGCCAGCACCGCGCAGCCCTTCAGCCCCGCGCCCCGCTGCCGCTCGCGCCCCCACGCGCGGCCCCAATCCACCGAGTACTCGCCGCAGCTCACCTGCGGCTCGGTGCACGGACGGCCCGCTGTCGCCAGCGTCGCGCAGAACACCTCCGCACGCGCCTTGGTGTCGAAGTTCTCCTTCGGCCCGCCCACAAAGAAGCACCGATCGGGAGGCGTGGTCGAGAGTAGATGCTCCGTCGCCTCGCGCGTGCCCTCGGTGTTGTCCACCGACACGCTGTCCACCCCCGGCTCGCTCACTTCGGCATCGAGCACCACCGTGGGCAGCGCGGCGTCGAGTGTCTCGCGCCAAAGCTCGACGTTGGGCTCGGTCATCATCAGGGCCAGGCCGTCGATCAGCCCGAACGCCAGATTCTCGGTTCGCGTCGGGTGCCCGTGGTCGTGGGCGTCGGAGCTGACGAGCAGGTGATAGCCAAGCCGCCGCGCTTCGCCGTCGGCGCCGCGGAGGAGTTCCGAATAGAACTCGCCGAAGATGTCGGGCAGCACGATGCCCAGCACCTTGCCGCCGCGGCCGCTGAGACCCTGGGCGTAGGCGTTGGGCACGTACCCGAGTTTCTTGATCGCGTCGCGCACTCGCGAGGATGTTTCCTCGGTGACGAGCGTCGGCTGATTCACGACGCGGCTCACCGTCGCGATGGAGACCTTGGCCTCCCGGGCCACATCCTGGATCGACGCCCCGCCCCGGGACATTCCTCCCGGGCGTCCGCCTGCTTTCCCATTGGTTCGGGCCCGCATTGCCACGGGCTCATGGTAACCCCTGAAAGCCTTTTCGCGAAGCGGTTCGGTATTCAGACTGACCGAATTACGGCACGATAACTCGTGAAAACGCTTTCAAGCCGCGCGGTTTTGTCGTATCCTACTTCCATGCTCGGCCATTCACTCGTCCATTCTGCCGCGCTCGCGTTGGTCGCCGGGTCCCTCGCGGCCTGTGCCGCGCCGCCCGCGGGTTCGTCGCGACCCAAGCCGCCGGTTTCGGCCGAGTCCGTGCGTATCGAGTCGCCGGCCACGATCGCGCGTCCGCCGTTTCGGTTCAGCAAGGACGACGACGCGTTTCTCGAGGACGTCGCGTACGGCGCCTTCCAGTTTCTTTGGGACACCGCGAGCAAGCAGGCTGGCATGCCGCCGGACCGGGCCAGCAACGGCACCGTCAGCGTCGCGGGCGTCGGGTTCTTTCTCTCCGGCCTGCCCATCGCCGTCGAGCGCGGCTGGGTGACCCGCGCGCAAGCGACCGAGCGGGCCCTGCTGATGCTCCGCACGCTGGAGAAGAACCCCGCCATCCGCAAGGCCGGGCTCTTCCAGCACTATCTCGACGGCACCACCGGCGGCATCCACCCCGACACCAACCTCGAGCACGTCGTCTCCACCATCGACTCGGCGCTGCTCTTCGCCGGCATCCTCACCGCGTCCTCCTACTTCGGCGGCGAGGTTCAGGCGATCGGCGATCGCCTCTTCACCGACGCGAACTGGCAGTTCTTCCTCGGCGGGGCCGAGGGCAAGCCGCACGAGCGCGGCTTCATCTCGCTCGGTTGGAAGCCCAAGGACAAGAAGAACCCCGCCGGCGACGGATCCATCCTGCCGTACTACTGGATGGACTCCGGGTGCGAGCACCGGCTCACGACGTTCCTCGCGGTGTGCGCTCCCAAGGCGGATCATCGCGTGGACGCGACCCTGTACTACAAGCTCCGCCGTCAACTCGGTGAGTACACCTTCAAGGGCGACGCGAGCACGCTGCCGAGTGACCTCGACCCCGTCACCGGGCCGGTCGTCTGGTTCCCCTACTCCGGCGCGCTCTTCGTCAACACGTTCAGCCATCTCTGGATCAACTACGCGGCGCTCGGCGCCGACAACCCCGCCAGCCTCGGCGTCGGCGCTCGTTCCTCGGTCGATTGGTGGGAGAACAGCCGGCGGATGACGATCCTGCATCGCCTCAAGGCGATCGAGAATCCCAAGCATCTGCCCACGCTGGGCGTGAACGCGTGGGGACTCACCGCCTCGGACTATCCCAAGGGCTATCTCGTCGCTGGCGTCTTCCCCGATGACTTGCCGATCGCCAACTGGAAGCGCGACGTCGACTACTCCAAGTTCCGCGCCCCCGACGAGTGGGGCGACGGCACCATCGCCCCCTACGGCGCCGGATGCGCGATCCTCTTCCAGCCCGAGGCCTCGATCCGCGCCATGCGCTACTACCAGTCGCTCCGCGACGCGCACGGCGAGCCGCTCGCCTGGCGCGACCCGCGCAAGCCCGCCAGCCAGGGCGGCGGCTACGGCTTCGTCGATGCGTTCAACCTGAAGGGCCCCGACGCCAAGCCCTGGGCCACCACCGAGTACCTCGCCATCGACCAGGGCCCACTGCTGCTCGCGATCGAGAACGCTCGCAGCGGCAACGTGTGGAAATGGTTCCACGCCCACCCGTTCGTGCAGGCCGGGCTGGAGCGCTTGAAGCTCGGCAAGAAGTAGTACAGCCACGCTCCGCGGCGCCACTCCGCGGTGCCACTCCCGATTCCACTCAAGGTGCCACCAGTTCGCGGCTGCTCGGAGCCGCGCGACTGGTGCGGCTTGGAACAACCGCTCTCATCCCGACCCCCAAGCATCGATCCGCCGCAGAGCCGGCGGACGGACGGCACCAAGCTTGGTTGGGGTGCCACGGGTTGACCGCTTTGGGTCAACCCGTGCGGGCGCGGAGTCATCGCACTGCTTGACCGCCAAGCCGTTCAAGCAGTGGCACCAACGCCGCTGGCCCCCTCGCGTCGCGGGCTTCTCTACCCTTGCCCATGCCCGATCGCCCGCGCGTGATCATCGTCGGCGGCGGATTCGCCGGCCTCGAGGCCGCCCGGGCGCTCGCCCGCGCCGACGCCGACGTCACCCTCGTCGATCGCCGCAACCACCACGTCTTTCAGCCGCTGCTCTACCAGATCGCCACCGCCGCGATCTCGCCAGCGGACATCGCGGCACCGATCCGCCACGTGCTGCGCACGCAGCGCAACTGCCACGTCGTGCTCGGCACCGTCACGGGCGTGGACGCCGCGGCCAAGCGACTCCGCTTCGACGCGGGGATGGGACGGGGCGAGGCCTCGGTCGGGTTCGACTACCTCGTGCTCGCCGCGGGCGCGACGCACTCGTACTTCGACCACCCGGAGTGGGAATCGCTCGCGCCGGGCCTGAAGACGCTGGAGGACGCGACCGAGATCCGCCGCCGCATTCTGCTCGCGTTCGAGAGCGCGGAGTATGAGGGCGACGCCCAGCGTCAGCGTGCGGCGCTCACCTTTGTCATCGTCGGCGGCGGCCCCACCGGCGTGGAACTCGCGGGCGCGATCAAGGAGATCGCCGCCGCGACGATCCCGGCCGATTTCCGCAACATCGACACCACCTCTGCCCGCGTGGTGCTCATCGAGGCTGGCCCCCGCGTGCTGGCCGCGATGCCCGAAGAACTCGCACGCCGCGCCCACGCCGACCTGACGGCGATGGGTGTTGAGGTTCGGGTGGGATCGCGGGTCACCGACATCAACTCCGACGGCGTGCGGGTGGGCGACGACTTCATCGCCGCCCGCACCGTGCTCTGGGCCGCGGGCGTGCGCGGCAATCCTCTCGGCGCCAGCCTGGGCGTGCCGCTCGACCGCAGAGGCCGCGTGATCGTCGAGCCCGATTGCAGCGTGCCGGGTCATCCGCACGTGTTCGTGGTCGGCGACCTGGCGCTCGCTCGCTCGGCCGACACCGATCAACCCGTGCCCGGCGTGGCGCAGGGCGGCCTGCAGATGGGCCGCTTCGTCGGACGCCTGATCGCGCGCGAGCTCGCGGCGCCCGATTCGCCGCGCCCGAAGTTCATCTACCGAGATCTGGGCTCGATGGCTACGATCGGGCGCGCCCGCGCCGTCGCCGACATCCGCGGCTGGCACCTCACCGGCTTCTTCGCGTGGCTGGTGTGGGGCGGGCTGCACATCATGTTCATCGTGAACTACCGCAGCCGCATCATCGTCGCGCTGCAGTGGTTCTGGAACTGGCTGCTCTTCTCGCGCGACGCGCGGCTCATCACCGGGCCCGCGAGCCTGGACATCCGCCAGCCGCGGCCCGAGGCCGACATCCGCCCGGAAACGTCCTCGCGGACCCCTCTGAGCTGAGTTCGGGGCGGGATTTCGGACCTCAAGGCACCGAGAATCCGAGGCAGTCGTCCGATAAGACCGCTCCGATTTTGGAATCTGCCAGGAAAGTGGGCCCTTTGGCAGGCAAATTCCCATCGATCGAACACAATCTTGCGTTGGAGCAGGGTTTCCGTGCACTTTGGTCTTGCACGGAACGGGGGAATGACGTTAGGATGAAAACGGTTTCAGGGATCGCGACTTCGTGCGGGCGCGGCGTGTGCGCAAGACCACTGTGATCGCGAGGCCTGAGTTGAAAGCGATTTCATAGAGGAGATCTGATCATGTTGCAACGAGTTTCCGTTCTGGTTGCCGTCGCCGGCCTCGCCGCCATGGCGTCCGCAGGCATCACCGATTTCAACGCCTTCAAAATGGAGTACCGGAACTTCAACGACTATCCGAACTCCACCATCACCCCGACCATCAACGGCACCTCCTCGGTCCGCATCTCCGAGAACATGGGCCCCGGCCCCCAGAAGTTCGCCAACCGCCACTTCGCCATGCTCAGCGGCGACGGCGGCGCCACCCGCCTCTCGCTCCAGAACAGCGAGTCCTTCAAGATCTCGTACAAGATGCGCCTGAACTCGAACATCGATCAGGACGGCTCCGGCCAGCTCTGGCCCCAGCAGCCCGAAGGCGGCATCTTCTTCGGCAACGACCGCGGCGGCGGCTTCATTGACGAGGGCGGCATCTTCGTCATCGGCAACGGCACCGTCTTCGTCGGCGGCGCCAACCAGCGCTTCAGCCTCATCGGCGAAGCCAACAACGGCACCGGCCGTCTCAGCAAGGGCGACACCCTTGAGATGAGCTACACCTACTACGCCCCCGGCGTCACCGGCGCCCTCGCCGCCTACGCCGTGCAGTACAAGAACCTCAACACCGGCTTCTCGACCACCGTCTTCAACACGTTCGATCCCAACGGCCCCGACGCCAACGGCCTCAACAACGGCTCTTGGGTCGGCTTCCGCTTCCAGCACACCCGCAACCCCCTCGTTGCCGGTGGCACCACCAACGACATCGAGTACTTCGACATCAACGTCGTTCCGACCTCCAGCAGCCTCGCGGCCCTCGCGCTGGGCGGCCTGGTCGCGGCCCGTCGTCGTCGCGCCTGATGCTCCTGTTGCCCCGTGACGCGCCGCGGTGCTCCTAGCTGCGGCGTGAATCTCCCGCCCGCGGATCGCATCGACTCGGAGTCCCCGAGGCGCTGCGATCCGCGGTGCTTTTTGGCCTGCGTCGAGACACGCCTGCGGCACGAGCGTGATGACGTGGATCGAAGCTCCCCTGCTCCCCTGCCCCCTCCTCCCCCTCTCCCACGATCTCTGTGGAAAACTCCCCCCAGACCTTGACAGACGCCCCAAAGTCTGTCACGATGTAAACGCTTTCATTCGCTCCTTTCCCGTGGCGTCTTGTGCGTTCTTCTTTCCAAGACTTGCCCCGAGTACCCACCATGCTTCCCAGCCGCTTCGGCCGCTTTGACAATTCCCACCCCTCCGGCTCGTCGTTCGTCATCACGAACCACGACACCCCCATGCCGTGGTGTAACGTGCTCTGTAACGGGCGCTACGGCACCATCATCAGCCAGAACGGCGGCGGGTTTAGCTGGTTCGACGACGCCCAGCACAACGTCCTCACCCGCTGGGAGATGGACCTCGTCCGCGACTGCTACGGCAAGTTCCTGTACGTCGCCGACCTCGACGCTCCCCTCGACACCCCCGACGTCTGGTCGCTCGCCCCCGCGCCCTGCCAGCGCCGCTACGACGAGTACGCCTGCACCCACGCCCTGGGCAGCACCACCTTCGCCACCCAGCGCAGCGGCATCAAGGCCTCGTGGACCATCGCGGTCGACCCCGTCGACCATGTCGAGGTCTGGTGTGTCGAGCTCACCAACGCGTCCCGCAAGGCCCGCCATCTTCGCATCAGCTCCTACTTCGAATGGACCTGCGGCGTCGCCCCCGACGTGAAGCGTGAGTTCCACCGCCTCTTCTTCGACGTTGGCTTTGACGAATCGGCCACCCGGCGGGCCATCATCGCGACCAAGAACATGTGGGACATCCGTCCCAAGAGCGAGCGCGAGCACTGGAACAAGCCCTGGCCCTATGTCGCCGCCCACAGCGTCGCGGGCGTGAACTTCGAGCGCCCCATCGCCATCGCCGACAAGCAGGCGTTTCTCGGCAAGTACGGCACCACCGCCTCGCCCCGCGCTCTCGTCGAGCGTGACAGCGCGGCGCTGCGTCAGGCCGGCTTCGGCCGATTCGGCGACGCCTCCGCGGCCCTCGGCGGCGACCTCACCATCGAGCCCGGCGCGTCCGTCAAGCTCCACTTCGTCGTCACCATCGGCGACGATCGCAAGAAGTGCCTCGCCAACATCGACCGCTACGCCGACGCGGCTCACGCGTGGGGCGCGGTCGATCGGGCCCACGCGTTCTGGAAGAAGACGCTCTCCCCCACCGCGATCAAGAGCGAGCGGGCCGACTTTGACATCCTCAACAACCACTGGCTGCCGTATCAGGCGATCGCGGGCCGCCTCTGGGGCCGCACTGGTTACTACCAGCAGTCCGGCGCGTTTGGCTTCCGCGATCAGCTGCAGGACAGCCAGGTCTGGCTGCCGCTGGATCCTGCGGGCACCCGCAAGCAGATCCTGCTGCACGCCGAGCGGATGTTCGCCGATGGCTCGGTCTATCACTGGTGGCACGCGCTGGCCGACTTCGGCAATCACACCGCGTGCAGCGACGACTATCTCTGGCTGCCGTTCCTCACCGCGAACTACATCCGCGAGACGGGCGACGATTCCATCCTGAAGGTCCAGTGCCCGTTCGTGGACAGCCCGTGGAAGACCACGCTGCTGGATCACTGCAAGCGTGCGATCGCGCGGGCGTTCAAGCGCACCAGCCGCCGCGGGTTGCCCCACATCGGCAGCTGCGACTGGAACGATGGCTTGTCGGCCATGGGCATCGACGAGAAGGGCGAGTCGGTCTGGCTCGCGATGTTCCTCTGCCACGTGCTCGAGAACTTCGCCCACGTGCTCGATCGCACCAAGGACAAGGCGACGGCCAAGAAGTACCGCTCCAAGCGCGAGCGCTACCTCAAGGCCATCAACGCCCACGCCTGGGACGGCGACTGGTACAAGTACGGCACCAAGGACAGCGGCGAGTGGATCGGCAGCGTGAAGAGCGCTGAAGGGAAGATCCACCTGAATGCACAGACTTGGAGCATCTTGGCGGATGTTGCACCCGCCGAGCGTGCCTCGAGCGCATGGGAGAGCGTGAAGAAGCACCTGCTCAGCCCCTACGGCCCGCTCTTGCTCGCGCCGGCGTACACCATCCCCGATCCGACCATCGGATACATCACCCGCTACAGCCCCGGCTCCCGCGAGAACGGCGGCGTCTACATGCACGCGGCGACATGGGCTCTGGCGGCGGCCGCCAAGCGGCGCGATCACGAATCCGTCGCCCGCATCTGGAAGAGCGTCGCCCCCGCGACCCGCGGCCAGGACGCCGATTCCTACTTCGCCGAGCCCTACGTCACCCCCGGTAACGTCGACGGCCCGCTCTCCGACAAGCCCGGCCGCGCCGGCTGGACGTGGTACACCGGCTCGGCCGCGTGGCTGAACCGCGTGAGCTTGGAGTGGGTGCTGGGCATCCGCCCGGTCTTTGACCCCGCGGGCGAGGCGTGCCTGCTCATCGACCCCGTGCCCGCGGCCGAGATGGGCCAGGTCGAGGCGACCCGCACGTGGCGTGGCAAGAAGATCACCGTGCGGTTCGACAGCCGCGGGTTCATCGCCGGAGGCCGCGCCGTGGTGCGGACCGTCCGCGACGGCGTGCACGCCGAACTGCCCGGCGGCCTGCTGCGTGCCCGGGACATCAAAGCACGCGACACGATCGAACTCGAAGTCACCTGGACCGCGAACCCCCCGGAGCCGCCGAGCGGTACGAAGAGTGGAACAAAGCGCGAGCAGCGCGTTCCAGCCACTGTCGGAGAGCCCAAGCCGACGAGCGGACGCAAGTCCCGCCCGACGGCAACGGCCAAGCGGAAGTAGGCTCGCGGGACCACCCCACCATCTCCCCCGCGGTGCACGCCGCGGGACGCAAGGAAGGAGCGTCGGCCATGCAAGTGAGGAAGCAGGAAACGCAGGGGAGAGAGAGCTTGAGAGAAGGGACGCCCGCAAAACGCCATGGCTTCACGCTGATCGAGCTGCTGGTGGTCATCGCGATCATCGCGTTGTTGATCGGGATCCTGTTGCCGAGTCTGGGCCAAGCGAGAAGAACGGCGTGGGCAGTCGTTTGCCAGAGCAACCAGAGGCAGCTAGGTATCGCGACACAGATGTATCTCGACGCCCAGAAAGTTCCTGTGTTCATGGATCTTTGGACCGACCCCGACAAACTCGGAATCGACAAAAAAGCATCAGAGAAGCCCGGCTCGTTCTATCCGACAGCTGTGTTTCGGTACCACGTCAATGCGGTGTTGTTGCTACAGGAATATCTGAACAACAGCAAGAACGCCGCATTCAACTGTCCCGCAGCTAGAGGTCTTGCATCGGTGCGAGACCCAGCGAGTATCCAAGAGCTCAATTCCGGAAAGCGATTTTACTCGATGGGTCCTGAGTACAAGTCAAATCTGCTGATTGCGCTTTCTCCGAAGCGATCAGACACCGAGTGGTATACAGAGTTCTTCTTTAACGATTCCGTTCCTGCATTCAACCAGAACACGAATGCTCGCACCAACAAGAACGGGGTTTGCGCGAGGCCCTGGAACGAGCTCCAGTTCCCAAGATTCGTTGTTTGGCTGACGGATGCAAACGATGCATATCCACGGCACGCCTCGAAGGACACCAAGTCTCTTCTGGACTCGAAGACTGGTCAGGGGCGAGCGGTTTTTTCCGGGAAGAACAATTTTTTGTTCGGTGATCTTTCTATCAAGGCGATCGACATCGCGCAGTACGGCAATGGTGGGTCAATCGACCCATTGGGAATCCCAGCTCCGTTCTATAACTGGGGCCACGCGTACAGCTTGAGCAAGTGACGAGGAGAGAGTGAATGGCCACACCCCGTGAATTTCTCGGTAAGCCGGCTGTTGGATGGACAGTCGCGGGACTGGCGATCGCGGTTGCCGCGTATCTGTTCTTCCGTTCCATGTTCGGCAGCGCTGCGTACGACCTGAGTACGCTCTCGCAAAGTGTCACGGTGCGATTCATGGACACGGGTGACGAGATCACGCTGACGCGCGGAGAGTTCGAGAAGCAACTTCGCGCTGTAAAGGGGACGCTCACGAAAGACACCGGGATTATCAATCCCAAGTCAGGTCAGCCGACGGGCGTGCTCGTCGCGTCGAGGGAATGGGAAGAGACCATCGCGAGAATCAACGCCGAACGAGATTGGGCGAAACAGAACTCGCCATTTGGATCCGCTCCAGCATCGACAAAATGACGGCGACAAGAGCTTGTCCGAACACGTTTCGTGAGCCCAGCTGGTCTTGGGCATAACCATTCAGCGCGTTTTCGCGCATCACCCCACGCTCGCACTGACCTTGCTGAGCCAAGGTCAGTGGCACTTCGGCGGGCGTGAGCACGACGCCAACGAAGAAGTAGTTTCGAATCGAGGACGCATCGGCATGCAGCTCGCTCGTTTCAGCATCCGATCCCGTGGCTTCACCCTCATCGAGCTCCTCATCGTCATCGCGATCATCGCTCTGTTGATTGGCAACTTGCTGCCGTCGCTCAAAGGCGCCCGCCAGACGGCCAGCACCCTGATCTGCCAGAGCAGCCTTGGGATCTTGGAGGCGTTCGCCGACCGAAAGTGATTCTCGGAAATGCTTGCCAGGCGTAGAGTTATGGAAAATCTGGCAAGCAAGTGATGAACCGCTTCATTTCACGGGTATATTGAATGACGCAATGCATTGGCGCATTGCAAGCTCCGATCAGGCATGAACTGGGAGGGCATTATGAACAAGCTACTTGCGTTTGCTGTGTCAATGGCGGCATTCAGCGGATGCGCGACGAGCGTATTTGGCGGCTGCTTTCTGCGACAAACATATGGGGGAAAGATTCGAATTGTTGCTATGCCCGGTAGCACAATTAGCGCATCGGTTCCTTACTCTTTCGCTTACGCGTACTCACTAGCGATGGCACCTGCGATCACAGGACTCTGGGGTCCTTCGGCAAATTTCTTTGCATCAAGTTCTATGGTAGATTTTGGACCCAACGCTTCAGCATCGACAGGAGATCATCGGCCCATGACGTGCACCGGGTACTATCTCGGCGGGCATGATGCAAATTTCTACTGGTGGTGGCGGAATGAGAATGCACACACGATGTTGGTATGCAGCTTCGCCGGACAAAGCTATTCTGTTGTATATCCAGATTGCATTAGTATTGGCCTATCGGGGAGCTCGGGCTCATCCTATGGGACCGTTGATATTACACCCGCATCAACCGCGTACTCCGTGGCGGAACTCGACTTTAACATGCAGAGCGATTGCACAGCAGATCTGAACCGGATCCCGCACTCAGCAACACGTCTTTCGTCATCGGCATTGGCTCTTCACAGAACTGGAATAGCTGTTCAAGGAAGTCTTGGCACTTCAGTGATTCAAGTCGTCGAGGTCGGCGGCATGTTGTTCGCTCCGCCAGGAACTTCACTCTCGACAACCTTCTCCGGTCCCTTGTTTGACGGGTATTACCACGTAGGAACGATTTCTGGCGATGTGACAAATGCCATAGGATCCAGCGGTTCAATTAGTTACTCGGCTACTCCGTTTGCATTCGAACTTGATCGATACGATCTAAATGGAGATGGGAAATTCACCGATGCCGATGCGGATTGGCTGTCACTCCAGATTCCATCTACCGATCCAACGTTGATCATGAAAGCAAATTTCGTGACAGAATCAAATGCGAGTGGGTCCTTTGATTCAGAAGTCGTAGATTCAAGCGATCTGGAATACTTGCAGAATTTAATCGATTGGGGCTTGGGGTCGCCGCTCTTTGGGGATCGCCTGGGAGATGGCTGCATTACCTGTGCAGATTCTTACCATGACAGCACGGATCTCGATGGATTATTCGGCGGGACACTTGCCACGAGCTCTTCCTATAAGCTGGAGCTCGACTCCAATCTGGACGGCGTTTTGGATAGCTCTGATCGCATCGCCTTCTACGCCGCCGTAAACCACGCCGACTTCACGGGCGACGGCCTTGTGGACGATGCCGACTTCACTATCTTCACCGGCTATTACGACCTCATCTACCCACCCGTCGCCGGAACGTCAGGCGGCGACCAGAACGGTGACGGAATCTGCGACGACGCGGATTTCATCATCTTCGCGGCGCGTTATGACACCCTCGTCTGCCCGTCTTGCAGCTGAGACTTCGTGCCTCACCATGTCAGACGCCCGCCCACTTGGGCGGGCGTTTTCATTCGTCCGGTTTCGTCCGCAGCAGGCAGCGTGCTGGTTGTCGCACGCCCTTGCCGCACAGGCTGAAGCCCGCGGTTTGGAGCGCGTTTCCGCAGGACACCTCGCCCCGGCTCTGCTAGTCTCTCTGCGTGCACGACGGCGAATCACCATCCACGTTCTCGACCCTGACCCGGCGCGGGGCGCTCGCAGCGATGGTCCTTGGCGGCGTCGGCTTCGCGGCGTTCGGGCCGCGCGGGGCGAAGGAAGACGGGCGCGGGCGGGTGGTGCTCGACTACTGGGAGAAGTGGACCGGCCACGAAGCCGCGGCGATGAAGAAGATCGTCGACGCCTTCAACCAGAGCCAGGACCGCATCGTCGTCCGCTACCTGACCACCTCGGGCATCGATCAGAAGACGCTCATCACCATCGCCGCGGGCGATCCGCCGGATGTCGTGGGCCTGTGGGCGTACCTCGTGCCGGTGTTCGCGGAGAGCGACTCGCTCATCCCGCTCGACGAGCTCGACACCAAGGGCGAGGTCCGCGTCGAGCGCTACGCCACCGGTTTCCGCGAGCTGATGACCCACCGCGACAGCAAGGGCAAGACGCGGCAGTGGGCGACCATGAACACCGGCGGCACGCTTGCCGTGTACTACAACAAGGCGCATTTCCGCGAGGTCGGGCTCGACCCCGAGAAGCCGCCGCGGACGATCGAGGAGTTTGACGCGGCTCATCGCAAGCTCGTGAAGCGCGACGCCGACGGCTCGCTGACCCGCGCCGGCTTCATGCACATCGAGCCCGGCTGGTGGTCGTGGATCTGGGTCTTCCAGTTCGGCGGCGGGGTCTACGACGCCGCGAGCGACCGCTCCATCATCGGCGCCCCCGAAGCCGTCGCGGCGTACGAGTGGATGCAGTCGTACTCGAAAGAACTCGGCGTCGACGCGACCAAGAAGTTCCGGGCCGGGTTTGGCAACTACGACTCGCCGCTGAACGCGTTCCTCACCGGGCGCCTGTCGATGGTGATTCAAGGCCCGTGGCTCGCCAACGTCATCAACGCCCACGGCCCCAAGGACGCCAACGGCAAGCCGCTGATCGACTACGGCGTCATGCCCGCGCCGGTGATCCCATCGCTCGTCGACCCGCGCAACCCCGTCGGCCTCGTCGAGGGCGATGTGCTGGTCATCCCCAAGGGCTGCAAACACCCCAAGGAAGCGATGGAGTTCATCGCCTTCACGCAGCGGCAGGAGCATGTCGAGGCCCTGAGCCTCGCGCACTACAAGAGCTCCACGCTGGCCGTCAGCAGCGAGAAGTTCCTCCGCGAGCACCCCAACACCGGCGTGCGTGTCTTCGACGCCGTCGCCCAGAGCACGCAGGGCTTCCGCTACCCGCGCACCCAGGCGTGGACACAGTTCAAGGACGAGCTCGACGGCATGGCCCAGCGCATGTGGTCGCTCGATCAACCGGCGAAGGAGATGCTCGCCACCGTGCAGGCGCGGACGCAGAGTTACCTGGATCGGGCCGAGGAGCAGAGGAATCTGCGAGGGCGGAGCATCAGGGGAGGTCGGGCGTGAACGCGACGCCAAGGAGTCAAGCCTCTTCGCCCGGAGGGCGCACGACTGTTGCCGGCGGCTTCAGCCGCCGGACAGCGGCGTCTTTGTCTCCCGCCCGGCAGGGCGGACGAAACCGTCGCTCCATCGATTCGTCGGCCCTCCGGGCCGGGACTTTCTTCCAGCCATTCCCGGCGGCTAAAGCCGCCGGCAACGATCACGCGCCCTCCGGGCGAAAGGCCGTGGACGCATGATCCACTCCCGCGCCCAACTCAAGAAAGACCTCCTCGGCTGGCTCTGGGTCAGCCCGTGGGTGATCGGCTTCCTCGCCTTCCTCGCCGCCCCGATGGCGATGAGCCTGTACTACTCGTTCACCGACTACCCGCTGCTTGAGGGCCCGGTCTGGATCGGCCTGGGCAATTGGCAGCGGATGCTGACCGACGAGGTCTTCCACGCCGCGATCCTGCGGACCGCGTGGTACGCGATCTTGTTCATCCCGATCGCGACCGCGATGGCGCTCGTGATCGCCGCGTTGCTCAACGAGAAGGTGAAGGCCGGCGGCTTCTTCCAGGCCGCGGTGTTCATCCCCACGCTCGTGCCCATGGCCGGCAGCGCGATGATCTGGCTGTGGATGCTCAACGGCGAGTACGGCCTCATCAATCAGAGCATCCACGCCGCGTTCGGATGGGCCGGTATCGAGGGCCCCAACTGGCTGCAGAACTCCAAGTGGGCGATGCCCTCGATCCTGATGATCTCGCTGTGGAGCATCGGGCAGATGGTCGTGGTTTACCTTGCCGCGCTCAAGGAAGTGCCGGATGAGCTGCTCGAGGCCGGCGCCCTCGATGGCATGGGCCCCATCCGCCGCTTCTTCAACATCACGCTGCCGATGATCTCGCCGGTGATCCTGTTCAACATCATCACGCTGATGATCGGCTCGCTGCAGGTCTTCGCGATCCCGTACGTGCTGAGCGCCGCAACCCCGGGCAACGACCCGAGGGCGATGTACTTCTTCACCAGCAGCATGTACGACAACGCGTTCCGCTACAACCAGATGGGCTACGCCAGCGCCCAAGCGTGGCTCCAGTTGCTCATCACGCTGGGGCTGACGGCGATCATGTTCGCCGCGAGCAAGAAGCTGGTGCATTACAGGGCGTAGGAAGAGACGAAGAGACGAAGAGACGGAGAGACGGAGAGATACGGAAACTGAAGGAGACGGAATCGACGGATGGCACGGGAAGGTTCCAGCACGGTGGTCGGTGTTCGCCGCGGGCTTGTGTCGCGGGTGCTTGTGTATGGCACGCTGGTCGTGATCGCCGTCACGTTCCTTATGCCTCTGGTCTGGATGGTCGCCACCAGCCTCAAGACGGCGCCCGAAGCCTCGCGGTCCACGTTCTCGCTGCTTCCCACGCCGCCCTCGGCGGCGGTGTCGAACGCGGTGAAGAACTACAGCGATGTCTGGAACGATCCGACGGTGCGCTTCCCGCTCTACCTGCGGAACACGCTCATCATCGCCTCGCTCTCGGTCATCGGCATGACGCTCTCGAGCGCGATTGTCGCGTTCGGCTTCGCCCGCCTGGAATGGCGCGGCAAGAAGGCGCTCTTCGCCTTCGTCCTCGCCACCATGATGATCCCGTTTCCGGTCGTCATGGGCCCGATGTTCCTGCTCTTCTCGCAGATCGGCTGGATCGGCTCGCTGAAGCCCCTGTGGGTCCCCGCGTTCTTCGCCAACGCGTTCAACGTCTTCATGCTCCGCCAGTTCTTCATGGGCATCCCCAAGGAACTCGACGAGGCCGCCCGCATCGACGGCTGCTCGAGCTGGGGCATCTTTTGGCGCATCATCGTGCCGCTCAGCAAGCCCGCGCTCGCGGTCGTCGCGCTCTTCCACTTCGTCTTCGTGTGGAACGACTTCCTCGGCCCGCTGATCTTCCTGAATCACCAGGACCAGTTCACACTGGCGCTCGGTCTGCAGCTCTATCAGAGCAAGGCCGGGCAAACACCCTGGAACCTGCTCATGGCCGCGAGCACGCTGGTGATCGCGCCGGTGCTGGTGGTCTTCCTCTTGGCCCAAGGAGCCCTGGTGAAAAGCGTGGCGACGACGGGGATCAAGGGATAAGTACCCCATCGCGGGCCTCGCCGGAGTGGCTGGGGTCGGTCCGAGAACTATTCCGTGTCTCGTTTCGGGCCTGTTCTGCGGCACAAGTTGGCATGAGACAAGAAGTTGTGACACACTCAAGAGCCTGTCCGAGGGGACAGGTTTTGTGAGTTTGGGCTTGCATTCGGTCGCGAAATGAGAGAGAATGAAAACGGTTTCATTGGAGCGGTTCTGGGCCGCTCCGACCGGGCCTTTGACGGGCAGCTCAACGTCGTCGAACCCGTGAGAGACCGAGTCACGATCGCCGCGGCCATGCCGCGTGAGAAGGAGTCGCGTATGAAGGTTCATCAGCTAGCCGCGTTCGGAATTCTCGCCGCGTTCTGCGGCCAAGCCCTTGCGCAAACGCCCATGCCCATCACCAACGGGTCGTTCGAGGATGACGACGCCATCTTCGGCGGCGTGCTCGGGTACAACGTTCTCTCGCCCGCCGATGTGCGGACGCTGGGAGACGGCGGCTTCCCCGCCCCGGTCGCTCGCACCGGCACACGCTCCATGCAGCTGCCCCCGCCCGGCATCGGCCAGTACCTGGGCGTGACTACCGACACGATCAATATCTATCTCCCGGGCCGCCCGTTCTATGACCCGGTCTGGAACTGGCACGGCGGCAACCTGCGTCTGAGCGTGTGGTATCTCACCCCGGCCAACCAGGCCGTCACGGGTGGATACGGCAATCTCAAGCTGAACGTCAAGCAGTTCAATCAGGACTACGCCACCTACGAGCAGTTCGTGCTCTTCGGCGACACCAACGGCCAGTGGCAGAAGGCCGAGATCGTCTGGAACAAGAAGGACATCAAGCAGACCGTCTGGGATCTCGCCACCACCGGGTGCGGCACCGGCTGCTTCGTGAACAACGGCACGCCCCCGTATGGCCTGCCTCCCTATCCGTCGCGCGTCAAGGTGACCATCGGCCGCTTCGGCGGTGCGAACGCCGGCGGCGCGGGCGTGGGTCAGATGTTCATCGACGACATCTCGGTGACGCAGGATCCCAGCTGCGCGGCCGACTTCAACGGCGACGCCTTCGTCGATGACGCCGACTTCGTGGACTTCGCCGGCTCGTACAACGAGCTCATCGACTTCCGCTGCGACCTCAACGGCGACAGCCTGACGGACGACGCCGACTTTGTGATCTTCGCCTCGGCGTACAACGACCTGCTCTGCCCGTAAGTGGCCTGAGTGTTCAGCGACTCCCCGAAGCCCGGGTTCCCCCGGGCTTTTTCATGCGCGCCGCGGCTGAAAATCAAGACTGCCACATCCGGAACTGTCCGGCATCGGAAGGGAGGTATCCCGGCAGTTTGCACCAGGAGTCTCCCATGACCACCCTTGCGTCGCGTCGAGAGGATCTGCGTTCCACGGCCCAGGCGAGAACCGCCGCCGTGGTCGCCCAACCGGTGGTGGCGCTTCTGCGAGAACTGGCCGGCGTGGTCGCCCAGCTCACTCCCGAGCAGTACGTTCGGCGTGCCGACGATGTGTTCTTCAAGGGCACGGTCGGCGGGCACGTGCGCCACTGCCTCGATCACGCCCGGGCCCTGCTCGACGGCCTGGGGGCTGGTCTCATCGACTACGACCATCGCGCCCGCGGCACGGTCATCGAGTCCGACCCGCTGGCCGCTCGCGATGAGATCCGGCGTTTGCGTCACCTCGCCGAGGCCGCCGCGTTGCTCCCGGCCTCCACCGCGCTTCGGGTGGCGATCATGCCGACCCGCGATGGCAAGGCCGTGGAACTGGAATCCACCCTCGGACGCGAGCTGGCGTTTGTGCTCTCGCACACGATCCATCACAACGCGACGATCAAGGGCATGGCGGTGGCGATGGGCGTGCCGCTGCCGCAGGCCTTCGGCTACGCGCCGTCCACACTGGCCCATCAGGACAAGTCCACGGGCGCCGCTGATGCGAGCGCCAATCCCGGAGCGTGTCGATGTGCACACTGACCGCGGTGCATCCCGAGACCGCGCGATCGGGACTCGAGCGAACGGGGCCAGAACGGCCGCAGTTCCGCGTGGTCGTCAACCGCGACGAGCAACGCACGCGGGCCGAGGCGCTGCCCCCTCGCGTCTGCCGCGCCGGCGGCACCGACGCGATCTTCCCGGTTGATCCCGCCTCCCGCGGCACATGGATCGGCGTCAACACCGCCGGGCTGGTGCTCGCGGTCCTCAACTGCAACCCGATCCACAAGTTCATCACGCGGCCCGGCCTCCGCAGCCGCGGCGACATCGTGCCGTCGCTGCTGTCGTGCGAGAGCGTGACCGAGGCCCTCGCCCGGGCCGCCGACATCGACGCCAGTCAGTACCCGCCGTTCCGCCTCGTGGCCATCGAGCGCGAGCGCCACGCCGTGGTTCTGGGCGACGGCGTCACCACCACCGTGCAGACGCTCCGCCGCTTCGACGGCCCGATGATGGTGACTTCTTCGGGCCTGGGCGATCACGTCGTCGAGACCCCGCGGCGTGAGCTCTTTCAATCGATGATGGGGTCGGCGCTCGCCCGCGGCGGGTGCGACATCGTCGATCGTCAGGACGAGTTCCATGCGCACCGCTGGCCCGAGCGTCGGCACGTGAGCGTGGAGATGTCGCGTGCCGACGCCCGCACCGTCAGCCGCACCGTCGTTGAGGTGTTCGGCGATTCCGTGCGACTGACCTACCGCGCGTTGCACGAGATCGACGCGATCGTTCCGATGGCCGGGCGTGACGCCCACGCCGAGGCCCACCGCGGGCTCCCGATGCGTGCGTCCGCCATTCCCGCGCGGCTCGCGCAAGGCTCGATCGCGTGAGCTCGCTGCCCACCCTGCCCACCGAAATGAACCGCGGCTCGTTTGTCGCTGCTCCGGCGTGGAGCGATGCGAATCCGGCGCCCACGCTGCTGCAGCGCCTGGCCGTGCAAGTGGAGCGCTGGTCGCGCTGGGAGTTCTGGCCGGCGTGGCTGGTGTACGCGCTCTTGATCCCGCGCTTCGTGCGGCTCGCGCTGCGGCACCGCAGCGCGACGGTCTTTGCCGCCGCCAACCCGGGCATGCCTCTGGGCGGGTTTGTCGGTGAGTCCAAGCTCGACATTCTCCGTGCCCTACCGCAGGAGTGGATCATTCCCACGGACGTGATCGAGCCCGGCACCGCCAGCGAGCGGGCCGCGGCGCTGGATCGCGTGCTCCGCAGTCGCGGCTGGAACCTGCCGGTGGTGTGCAAGCCCGATGTGGGCGAGCGCGGCACCGATGTGCGGCTCATCCGCACCACCAGCGAGGCCGCGGCGTACCTCCTCCGCGTGCCCGGGCGCGTGCTTGTGCAGCCCTATCACCCAGGCCCGTTCGAGGCGGGCGTCTTTTATGTGCGCGTGCCCGGCGAGCCCTGTGGGCGGATCTTCTCGATCACCGACAAGCGCCAGCCGCGTGTCACCGGCGACGGGCGCTCGTCGCTGGGAACGCTGGTGTGGAACGATCGCCGCCTGCGGCTGCAGTCCGGCGCGCTGCTGGAACAACTCGGGCCCGACGCCGATCGCGTCCCCGCGGAGGGCGAGCGCGTGCTCCTGAGCATCGCCGGCAACCACTGCCGCGGCACGATGTTCCTCGATGGCGGAGCGCTGCGCACCGACGCGCTCGAGCGCCGCTTCGACGAGATCGCGAAGGCGTACAACGGCTTCTACTTCGGACGCTTCGACGTCCGCTACTCCGATGAACAGGCCTTCGCTCGCGGCGAAGGTTTCCAGATCGTCGAGCTCAACGGCGTGCTGAGCGAGTCCACCAACATCTACGACCCGTCGTGGAGCTTGTGGCGTGGGCTGCGCACGCTGGCGGAGCAGTGGAGTCTCGCGTTCGAGATCGGTGCCGCGAACGCCCGCACCGGCGCACGCGTGCCGACGATGCGGCAGCTGCTGGACGCCGCCCGGCGGCACCAGGGCCGCACGTCGTAACGCCATCGCGTTGTTCAGAGGAACCCGATGCGTGTGCCCTGTCGGGCCCGACCACGCCGAGTCGCCTCCGGTCACGCCCATCTCCGCGCGGCATCTCAGTGGTGTCCCCGCGTCGGGTCTGGCCGATCGCCGCGGATGTCACTCCTCTCCAGACCGTGAGATGTCCCGTGAACGTTCGTTCATCGCTGTCACTCCGCGCCCACACCCGCGTCCAAGCCTTGGCCCTGCTCGCCGCCGCGGGACTCTGCTCGGCCGCCGTCGCTCAGGTTTCGGTCGGCGGCATCCAGTTCGTGGATCGCGCCGCGGCGGGACAGATCACGTTCGGCAACATCCGCGGCTCCTTCGGCGTCATCGACTTCGATCGCGACGGCTTCTACGACCTCTTCATCGCCGATGGGCCCGGTTTGCCCAACCGCCTCTTTCGGAACGTCCCGAGCGCCGCCGTGCCCGGTGGGCGCACGTTCCAGGATGTCTCCGCCTCCAGCGGCGTCAACGACCTCGACGGCACGAACCGCGGGTTCGGCGGCGTCGTGGTCTTCGACTTCAACAACGACGGCTGGGACGACATCTATCAGGTCGGCGTCGGTCCCGGCTCCACCAGCGGCGTGCTCTATCGCAACAACGCCAACGGCACGTTCAGCAACGTCAGCATCGCCAGCAACGCGCGCCAGGGTGACACCAACCCGCTCTGCGCCTCCGCCGCGGACTTCGACCACGACGGCTGGGCCGACCTGCTCATCGTCAGCAGCGGTCTGGGCGGCAACAAGGCTCTGCTCCTTCTCAAGAACAACGGCGACGGCACCTTCACCCAGCGCAAAAACCTGCTCCCGGTGAACGATTTCTCCGGAACCACCTACGCCCACGCCTGGGTCGATTACGACCACGACGGCTGGGAGGACGCGCTCGTGCCACTGAACAACACCGTGCCGCTGACGCTCAAGAACGTCTCCGATGGCAACGGCGGACGCCGCTTCATCGACGCGACGCAGGAGTCGGGCTTCACGTTCGTGGGTCCCGCGCCGATGGGGATCGCCATCGGCGACTACGACCGTGACGGCAACTTCGATCTCTCGATCACCGACGCCGTCGTCGGCACCTACTACCGCGGGAACAACAACGGCTTCCAGCAGACCACGCCCTTCACCACGTTCTTCGGCTGGGGCACGACCTGGCTCGACGCCGACAACGACACCAACCTCGACAATTACCAGGCCGGATCGGCCGGTCGCGCGAACGTGGACTTCATCCAGAAGAACAACGGCCGCAACGCCAACGGGCAGATCACCTGGACCGACGCCCGCTCCGCCCTCAACATCACCGCCCGCCCCACGCAGTACTCCGCCAAGTTCGACTTCGATAACGACGGCTTCGAGGACATCGCGGCCGTCAACGTCGGTCAGTTCGTCAGCCTCTACCACAACCGCTCCGGCACCCTTCCGGGCGCGGGCCACTGGGCCAAGGTCCGGCTTCGTGTGAACGACAACACCAGCGGCGTGAACCGCAGCGCCATCGGCGCGGTCGTCCGCCTCACCAGCAACGGCGTCACCCAGGTCCGCCAGAACATCGCCGGCTCGAGCTACAGCGCGACGGAAGACCCGCGGCTGCACTTTGGCCTCGGGGCCTCGACCGCGATCGATCGCATCGAGGTCCTCTGGCCCCGCCGGGGTTCGGTCGCATCGCGGACGCAGGTCTTCACCGGCCCCTTCGCCGCGGACACGATCATCGATCTGTCACCCAACGCATTGTGCCTCGCGGACCTGGATGCGGACCGCGCGGTGGACGACGCGGACTTCGTCCTGTTCGCGGCGTCGTACAACCTGCTGCTCTGCTCGGACACCGGCCAACCCGCCGATTGCCCGGCCGATCTCAACTCGGACGGCGTCGTGAACGACGCGGACTTCATCCGGTTCGCGCAGGCGTACTCGGGCCTCGTCTGCCCTTGATGCGTGCGACCGTGCTCGGAAAGATCGCAACGACAGCACCCACGGGAGGCTCGCTCCCGTGGGTGTTTTTTCTGTGCAAGGAACCGAGGAGATCGGACTCAGTCGCGCGAGATGCGTTCCAGGTGGATCTTGCCGGTGGGCAGGTTCCCGTCCTGGGTGACGCGAACGACGGTGAGGCCGGGGTACATGTCGAGCTGCGCCGGATAGCCGGGGTTGGCCTGGGCGTCGACCTGGAGGAAGACCTTCCAGCCGTCGGGCACGTTGTAGCGGGAGACTTCGCCTCGGCTGTTGGGTGCGATGCGTTGCAGGGCGAGGGCGTTGGACTGGCCGCTGGAATCGCCGCGGACGAGATACGCGACCACGGGCTGAGCGGTGTCGTTGCGGACGTCGGCGGTGTATCCCACGGTGCAGCCGGTGAGTGCCACGGCGAGCGACGAGGCGAGCGACAGGACAACGACAGGTGAGATCGACCGAGACGACATAGGCAGGCTCCCAAGTGCCGCGCTCTGACAGACGCGTGGCTACATGATAGCACGCACTAACAGGAGCCTTGATGGCGTTTTCGAGGAAGGGCAGCCGCACGACCAGGGCGGATCGAAATCCTGGACGGCAGCCCACGGGCGGGCACCGATGGACAGGACCCGATCGACCGCAGCACACCAGTGAGATCCGAGAGCGTCGGGCAGGTCCGACAAGCGGCGATCGACCTGCCGCCGAGGCCCCTTAGGCCTCTTCAGAAATGACCCCGATGGGATTCGAACCCATGTCGCATCCGTGAAAGGGATGTGTCCTAGACCAGGCTAGACGACGGGGCCTTGGGCAACTCTGCGGGGTGAATATAGGCGAGTTCTGCGGGGAATGTCGGACGCAACGCCACGCGGGCCAGCCGGTTCTTGGTAGTTCTGCTCAGGCTGAGAACACGATCGTCAAGATTTGTGCGAACCGCTTTGCAGCGTTGCATCTCGACAATGGCGTGGCCGATGTGAGTTGAATGTCAACCATCAGGCCCCTGTCGACGCAGGAATGGATCGGGCTCACCGCCGCGTTTGTCGTGGTGGTCGCGCTGGGTCGCTCTCTGTCCGCTTCCAGCGCCAGCGCAAAAACCGCCACGCTGGGGGCTCGCGAGACCGCCGCGGCGGGGAAGACTTTGGTGACGCTGATCGGTGCGGACCATGTCGTTCGGGTGGACTCCAGCCGCGGCGAGCCGGTGTACACGGTCTTGGACCGCAGCGGCAAGGTGCTGGCGGCAGGGCTGCGCCAGGACGATCTGGCGTCGCGGTTTCCGTCACTCCGCATCGACTCATTGCACGCGGCGGGGCCGGACGAAGCCATCGACGAGCTGACGGGCGGGCGCGAGTGACAACCCGCGCGGGGCGGTCGCTACTGTTGAAACATGGCGGAGCCGCCCATCACACCCGTGCCGATTCCGGCGGGCGTCCGTGACGCGATCGTGTTCGGCGGGACGTTCGATCCGCCGCATGTGGGGCATATCACGCCGGCGCTCCAAGCACGCGAGCTGGCAGGACTGGGTGGGGCTCGGCTGGAAGGGGCAGGGCTGGAAGGGGCGTGGCTGCTGTACGTGCCCGCCGCGCGCAGCCCGCACAAAGCACACAACCCGATCGCCTCCGACGCGGACCGCGTCGCGATGCTGAGACTCGCGCTGGAGGGCGTGGACCGAGCGGCGGTGTGGACCGACGAGGTCGACCGGGCGTCGGGCGAACCGACGTACACCGTCGACACGCTGCGACGCTTGCACGCGGCTAGGCCGGAGCTCTCGCTGCGGCTGCTGATCGGCGCGGACCAGGCCCAGGCGCTGCACCGGTGGCGCGAGCCGCGGGAGATCGTGAAGCTCGCCCCGCCTTTGCTGATGCTCCGCGGCGGGGTGTCGGCCGCCCGGGCGGACCTGGCCCAGAGGCTCGACGAGGTGCCCGCGTGGTCACCGGAGGAGCGTGCCGGATTGCTTCGATCGATCGTCGAGGTCGAGCCCGTCGAGGCGAGCGCGACGCGTGCCCGGGAGCTGCTGCGAAGCCCCCCTGCCGATGCCAAGGCGGATGCGGAGCTTGGCGGCATCCTGAACGCTTCGGTGCGGCGGTTTGTCGAATCCCACAAGCTGTACAAGACCTGAAGGCGAGTCGGGCTCCTTGTATCGTCCGATAATCATCTGAATGAGATTTTCTTGTATCCGCAAGTCCCCCGAGACGGTACACTTGTCACGCGATTTGATGGAGCGAGAGGGACAAGACCTGCTTTGTGCCGCGTGTTTTCCGACGCGTGGCGATTGAACGAAGCAAGCCGTTCTCCTTCATCGAGTCAGCACCTTGGCAGCGAGTTCCGCGGGAACTCGCGGGGTGTGCATGGACTTTTTGTTTGAAGGAGAGAGGCATCATGAAGAATCTGATTGCAGCCGCGTTGATCGCGGCCGTCGGCGCCAGCGCGTCGGCCGCCACCATTTTCTCGTCGTCGTTCGAAGCTCCCGGCTTCGTGACGGGCAACCTGAACGGGCAGGGCGGGTTCCTGTCGGCGTCCACGCCGGCGAACCTGTTCCAGGTCGGCAACACCCCGGGCTTCGCGCTCACCGGCTCGCAGTTCGTGTTCGTGAACACGGCGGCGCAGACCTCCTCGGGCTCGAACTGGCATTACCGGGATGACTCGATCCCGACCGTCACCGGTCCGAACAACATCATCCGCGCCTCGGTCTACACCGCGGTGCTGAACCAGACGACCGCAGCGGTGAACCGTCAGAGCTCGGGCGGCGTCGACCTGTATGACTTCGCTACCGGCGGCCGCATCGGCGGCATCCGCGTCCGCAACGACGGCGCGGTGACCGTGCTGAACTCGGCCGGTAGCGCTGGCACGCTCGGCGCTGGCACCGTGGTCGGCAATGCGTACAACCAGGTCGCTGTCGAGGCTGACTACGGCCTCGGCGTGGTCCGCTTCTACATCAACGGCATCCAGATCAACACCAGCGGTCTGGGCGCCACCTGGGCCAACTTCAACCCCGCGAACGGCTTCGGCGACGCCGACCTCTACACCGTCCGCGCGAACACCAACACGACCACGAACAGCGGCGGGCACACCGTCCTGTTCGATGACTTCAGCATCACCGCGATCCCGACCCCGGGCGCCCTCGCTGCGATGGGCTTCGCCGGCCTGATCGCCGCCCGTCGTCGTCGCGCCTGAGCGTGACACGATTGGCTGAGTGCTGAATCGGATTCTCTGAATCGTGACTCTGCAACTCGAAAGCCCCGCGTCGAAGGACGCGGGGTTTTTCTTTGAGCATCGAGCAGCGCCGAGCGAGCCGGGGCGTCCTCGCCCCGTGCGGATCGGCTCGCAAGAGAGAGAGAGAGAGAGAGAGAGAGAGAGAGAGAGTGTGTGTGTGTGTGTGTGTGTGTGTGTGTGTGTCGGTGTGGAGAAGTCGGCGCGTGTGGTGCCGGGGCGGGGACGCCCCGGCTCGCTTGCGGTGAATCTAGTGACGGGTTAGTCGCCTCCCCCACCACCGCCGCCGTCTCCACCGCCGCCGTCTCCACCGCCTCCGCCACCACCGTCTCCGCCGCCGCCCGCGTCACCGGCGCTGCCGGAGTCGAACGAGCCGGCGTCGCTGGGGGATGCGTCCCACGCGGGGTCGCCGACGTGGTGATGATGCGAGGTATGGTCGAGCACGCGGTGATCGGCGTGCGGCGAAGCGTGGGCCGCGGGCACCGCGTGGGAAGAGCTTGTGAACGACGACGTGTGGCCGGTGCCGTAGATCGGAACTCCCGAGGAATCGGACGAATCTCGGTGCACGCGCCGCGCGCTTCGGCGTGGGTGCGGCCGGGCGACAGACGCGATGACCACGAGCACGATCGCCGACAGCAGACCCGCGAGCAGGAAGAGACCGATCACGACGTTCATGCGATCCTCCTTTGCTATTGGCCCTTCATCGAGCGCTCGGACGAGATCTCGTTGCAGTCACCAGATTCTTCGGTGAGCACGCGGCGTCGCCGCGGAAAACGCGATGTTCCCCGCGGTTCCTCGGATCACGCCACAACAGCTTGTGGGGGCTCATCCAATCTTGTTGGAGCGGTCGGGTCCGGAAAGGCCGGACGAACTACTGATCTTTCTTGACCACGACCTTGTCCACCGGCTCGGGAACTTTCGGCTTGAACCGCTTGTGCTCGGCGTCGGCCCACTGGTCGCCGACCTTCCACCACCACAGCGTGAAGGGCACGCCGAGCACGGCGATGAGTGCGGTGATGATCCAGAAGAGTGTCCAGAAATCACCCAAGCGAGTCTCCGGTGGTGAAGACGCCGGGGCCTGGAAGGCCCCGCTCCCGTGCTACAACTCGACCATCGGCATGTCGGTGACGGTCACCTCGGACGGCCGCGGCGTGGTGACGCCGGCAAAGACGTTCAGCGCCGGATTCGATCGGGCCATCTCGGCGCGGATGTCCGCGGCGTTGAACATGCGGGCCCGCGGCGGGGCGACCGTCACTCCCGCGGCGACCTGGCCCACCGTGGTGTTCACGATCAGCGTCTCGGGGTCGCGCACCTCGACCGGGTCGCGGTGCAGCTCGGCCTCGAGATCCATCGCGATCTGGCCCTCGGTCTTGGCCATTTCGATCACCGGGATCGCCTGCTCAAAGGCCTGCAGCACGTTCTTCCAGTTCTCGAACGTGCCGGCCTTCTCGACCCAGGTCGCGCCGGGGATGACGACGTCGGACTGATCGGCCAAACGTGAAGCGAGCGTGTCGATGACCACCGTGAACTTGCCGCCGAGGCTGGAGAGCAATTCGCTCGGAGCCCAGTCGCTGGGGTAGTTGCCGGTGATGATGGCGGCGCCGATGTCGCTCTTGCCCGAGCCGTGGCCCAGGGCGCGGAGGAAGTCGTCGAACTTCAGCACGTTGCCGCCGAAGGTCTCGAGCACGCGGCGGACGCCGCGGGCGTTGGGGGCCTTCTCGCTGGAAACAACAAACGCGTTCTTGTCGCCGACCTTCGCGCCGACGGGGAAGACCTTGTCCTCGCCCTTCTTGGGAATCGGGCCGACGCCCAGAACGACGTTGCGGTCGATCTGCTTGGCGAGACGGGCGAGTGTGTAGGCCTCTTCGCAGGTCAGCATGGGGCTGACGAGCAGAGCGAGACGCTTGCCGTTCTTGACGGCGGCCTGCAGGCCCTCGATCGCGGCCTCGTACGCACGCTGGTAGTCGCTCTCGACGAGCGTGCCGAACTGGCGGCGGAGGGGCGAGCGGAGGCGGTTTTCGCTGTGGACAAACTTCCAGCCGTAGCGGACCTCGTCGGTGATCCACCACTTGTTGATCGCCATGTTCTCGCGGGGCTTGACGCGGTAGACCTTGCCCTCGTTGTGCTCGATGTTGATGTTGTCGCCGCTGGCGGTGATGCCGTCGATCGAGGGGGTGCTCTTGAGGAACCAGACGCGCTGGGCGAAGAGGAAGTCCTTGTCGAGCAGGGCGCCGACGGGGCAGAGGTCGATGACGTTGCTGGCGAGCTCGTTGTTGAGCGCGACGCCGGGGAAGACGTCGATCTCTTCCCGGTTGCCGCGGCCCTGCACGGACAGCTCGGCGGTGCCGGTCACCTCGCGGGTGAAGCGGACGCAGCGGGTGCACATGATGCAGCGGTCGCTGTAGAGCAGGATCTGGGGGCCGACGTCCTTCTTGGGCTGCTTGACCTTCTGCTCTTCGAAGCGGGAGACGCCACGGCCGTACTCGTAGGAGTAGTCCTGCAGGAAGCACTCGCCGGCCTGGTCGCAGACCGGGCAATCGAGCGGGTGGTTGATGAGCAGGTATTCCATCACCGACTTCTGGTTGGCGACGGCCTTGGGGCTGTCGGTGTAGACGACGGCGCCGTCGGTGGCGGGCGTCTGGCAGGTGGGCTGGAGCTTGCCGCCCATCTGGGCGACCAGCTGGCCGGTCTTGGCGTCGGGCGACCAGACCTCACCCAGGCAGATGCGGCAAGACGCGACGATCGAAAGGCCGTCGTGGTAGCAGTACTGCGGGATGGCGACGTTGTTGGCGTTGGCGACCTGAAGAATGGTCTGGCCAGGCGTGAAGTCGCACTTCTTCCCGTTGATGGTGATGGTGGGCATGGTCGAGCGATGGTAGGCAAAGGCGGGGGAATTTCGGTGGCTCCGGGACGAAACGGACCGTGCCCGGCGGCGGGTGATTCCGCCGGAGACCACGCCGGTGCGGGGCCCGGGGTTTGCTCGTATCGTGATGCCATGCTTCCCGCCAAGGCCGCACCGCGCGTGACCGAACTGGTGACTTTCGCGCACGTCGCCGACGTGGGCGCGTCGCTCGATTTCTACGCCCTGCTCGGGTTTTCCGAGCGGAACTCGCTGAAGGGGCACGACGGAGTGCGGTTCTGGGCCTGGGCCGATTCGATCGACCCGGCGAGCCGCGTTCCCACCGCGTCGATCATGTTCGCTCGCGCCAGCGGGCCGGTCGACGCGAGCGTGCAGGCGGTGCTGTTCTATATGTACTGCGACGACGTGCTGGGGCTGCGTGAAAGGTTGCTCGCGGGCGGGCTCGCGGATGGGGGCGTGTTCACCGGGTCGCCCGGTCCGAGCGACGGCCGCCGGGTCGTCTTCTCGATCACGCATCCGAGCTACATGCCCTTGGGTGAGTTGCGGGTTTCGGACCCCGACGGCTATTGCATCCTGATCGGCCAACGGGGCTGATCGCTTGGCTCACGGGCACAGCAGGGCGTCGTACGCCGTCACGAATGTCTGGAAATCCACATCATCGACGACGCGGTCGTAGTTGAAGTCCGCGGGGCAGCCGAAGGGCATCTGCGGCTCGGCGCAGTCCAGCGTGTCGTAGGCCAAGACGAAAACCTGGAAGTCCGCGTCATCGACCTGGGCGTCGTTGTTCAGGTCAGCGGGGCAGCGTGCGACCTGGGTGAACGCGAACTGGCTGACCACGGCGTCGGCGAGAATCCGGCCGCTGGTCGCGTCAGGGTCGCCGAAGGAGCGCGACGCCTTACCGCCCTCGGTGCTGGCCTCGAAGTTCACGCTGGAGGGAATGCTGCCGTCGGACTCTCGCAGCGTCATCGCGAGCGGCCCGCCGCGGTAGACGAAGGGCTTGGAGAAGGGGATGAAGAAGCCAAAGTCGTTGCTGGTGCTCCCCAGCCGCGAGCGGTACGAGCGGGCGGGGATGGTGAGCGGGCCGCTGCGGACGGTGGTGACATCGGGGCCGTCGTTGAGCGTGAACTGCTCGGCGATGTTCTCAGCCCGCACGGCGGCGGTGCTGAGCGTGATGTCAAACCGATCGAAGGACAGATCGGCGTAGGGGAAGTCGCCCTCGTCGTCATTCAGGAGCTTCCACGACACGCCGTTGATCGTGGCGCCGATGGGCACGCCGATGACCTCGGGGTTGAAGACCATCTGGTGGGTGAGATCGCCGTCGAGCACGTAGCGCCCGCCGCCGGAACTCTGGCGGATGAACCGGACGCTGCTGGGCGTCTGATCGGACGGGATGTAGCCGAGCTGCAGCGCGGTGGCGGCAGAGACGGAGTCGAACACGCCTCGCGTCGCTGCGTTCCCGTCGGCGTACAGACCGCGGACGAGGCTGGACGGGCCAGCGCCCTGCAGCTTGGTGAAGGCGTTGGTCAGCGAAGACTTGCGGAAGGTAATGCACAGGTCGCCGCCCTGATAGACGTACCCGCGGTCGAACATGACCGTGGCGCCGAAGGCCTTGGAGCTGCCGGGGGGCAGAGCGCCCGCGCCCCACGCCAGAGGTCCGCTCCGGACCACCAACTTGTCGGCGCCGACGTTGTCGCTGAAGGTCCTGCTCATCGTGCTGGGTGTGCGTCGGGCCTGGCTCAGCTCGATCGTGAAGTCGGCGGCGTACGAGGACGTGTTGGGCCAGGCCGGCACGCCCGGGGACTGCAGGTTCTGGAAACTCACCGAGTTGATGATCGAGCCCGGGCGAATGTAGCGAAGCTCCGACGCCGCGATGATCATCTGATAGGTGCTGGCGGACCCGGTGATCACGCCGGCGTTGCCGTTGTTGGGGTCGGCCGTGGGGCCGTCCGCGGCGGCGAGGGGGACGATGGTCTGCGCATCGACGCTGTACCTCGTCACCGGGAACGGCACGGCATTCGTTGCCTGGGTGTCGGTGGACGACGTCGTCGAGTTGCGGCTCTGGATCAGCGTGTTGTAGAGCGGATCGGTGCCGGGGATGCTGTCGACGCCGCCCGCGGTCACCGGCGCGCCGTCGTGACGGACCACGTTGAGCAGTGGGCCGCCGCGGTAGGCGTACGGCGTCGTGAACGGGATCTCCCATGAGAACGGCGTCGTCCCGGTGGGCGATTTCTGCAGCGCTCCCTCCGCCACCGCCAGCGCACCGCTGCGCACCAGCACCGCGTCGGCGCCGACGTTGGAGGCGATGAGGTTCGCCAGCGAACCGGGGTTGCTGGCGCTGCGGCTGAGCTGCACGTCGTACTTGGTGAAGGACGTGGCGACGGTGGGCCAGATCGCTGAGTTGTTGCCGCGGAAACTCATCCCGGTGATCCACGAGCCGCGTCCCAGGTTGTCGAAGACGCTGGAGCCGACGACCGAGACCATCGTGCGCGGCTGCGACTGCGACAGCGTCGACGTGGTGCTCGATGCGTCGATGTCCGCGTACTGGGGCGCGGCGAAGACCTTGGTCACGCCGTCGCCCAGCGGGCTGGCAAAGTCGGCGGCGGTGTAGTACCCGATGCGGACCACCGGCACCCATGTGGATATGCCCGTCGTCGCGTTCGAGCCGGCATCGCTGTTGGAGTAACCGAAGACATCGTCGCTCGAGGTAGTCGCTTCGGTAAAGGTCGTGGTGGTTCCCGCGCCGCTGTTGCGGATCTCGATCACGAGGCTGCCACCCTTGTACAGGTACGGTGTCTGGAACGCGATCACAGGCCCCCAGCTCGCGGGTGCGGGATGGACGCTGCCGGGATACGCACCCGCGCTCAGGGTGAGCGCGCCGCTCCGCACCTGCACGGGTTGGATCAGGTTGTTGGCGAGCGTGCTGCTGACCGTCGCGCGGGTTCGGTCGGTCTGCGCGAGCGTGACACGAAAATCGGCGATGGTGGACGCGAACAACGGCCACGCGGGCGTGGGAGTCAACGATGCATACCTGCGGAGCTGGATCGAGGTGATCACCGACCCCGGCGGCACCGCGCTGAGAGCCTGGGCGGCGACGATCGTCTGGCTCACCGAGCCGCCGATGCTGTCGCCGATCGGGCCGAGCATCCCGCGGTTGGACTCCGCGAACTCGAACGATCGCGGCGCCACGGTGTAGACCTGGGCCGTGGCGCACAGGCTCGGGGCGCTCAGGGCGGTCAGCAGCATCGCGGTCCGAAAAACGTTTCGCATGGATTCCCTCGGGGCTTGAGACGGGTGTGGGCCAACCCCGGACAGATCGCGTCCTCTGGTTCCATCAACCCTCACTCCAGGGTGGTTTTCGGGCCTCTTTCGCGCGAGCGTGACGCCGGTGTCGTTTGCGCGTTCGCGGGCGCGGCTGGGGCACCCCGGCGCTGACGACTTTGCTCGCAACCCCGCCGCGTCGTGGCATGGTTGGGTATCGCGAGCCAGGGAAGGCCCGCCGACCATCTTCAAGACACGCCCAAGGAAAGAGAGACCATGAAGACCGTTTGCCTGATCGCCGCCGCCGCGACCGCCGCCGCTTCGATGTCGGCCCTCGCCGCCCCCACCATCTACGCCGCCAACGCGGGCACCACCTCCTCCACGCTGCACGGCGGCAACCGCGAGCTCAACCGCCTGGGCTTTGTCGGCACCTCGTCCAGCATGACCGGCGCCGACTTCCTCCGCTGGAACGACGGCAAGCTGACCAACAACGCCGGCACCTTCGGCTGGACCGACCTCGTGCCCCGCGACGTGAACAGCGCCAACGTCTACACCGGCAACCCCGACCGCGCCGACGGCTCCACTCCCCTGCCCACTGAGGCCGCCAAGAAGGGCTCGATGAAGGACGTCTTCGGTTCCTTCAACGGCTACAAGAACATGTCCTACATCATCGATGGCGAGGACAACGGCGCGTACTGCTTCGATCTGCTGTACGGCAACGGTCACACGATCAGCGCCGACGGCAGCGCGAGCACGGTGGAGCTGTCGATCCTGGAACGCGGCGGCAACAGCGATTTCAACGTCTACGGCATCCGCGCCGATGGCTCGTTGACCAGCGCCATGTTCGTCAGCCGCAGCAAAGGCGGCAAGGTCGGCTGGAACCTCGACACGCTCGAGATCGCGGGTGCACAGGACGTGTACGGCTTCGGCATCTCGCTCGACAGCTCGTGGACGAACCTCAAGGGCTTCCGCATCGAGGCGAAGAACGGCTTCAACGGCCCGGACATCGTCGCGGTCGGCACGGGCGCGACGCTCCCCCCGCCGCTGGTTCCTGCTCCGGGCGCGCTGGGTGTGCTCGGTCTTGGAAGCGTGATCGCGATGCGTCGGCAGCGGAAATCGTGAGTCGCACGCGAGATGCACGACCGGAAACGCTTTCAGCGATCGGGGCATGAGTCCATCGTCGGTTATCAGCGGAATATCCCGCAGCGTGCGCTCCAGGTTCACGCTGCCGACGAATGAGAAGTAGCACGCGACGCGAAAGGGTGGCCTGATGGAGCAGAGAGCGATCGACTTTTCCGAGTCCCGCTCGACCTGTTCGGAAATCCAAGAGAGGGGACAAGAGATGAAGATTCGTTCCACACTGCTGGCCGTGACCGGTCTCGCGATCGCCGCTTCGAGCGCGAATGCCGCGGTCACCTTCAACTTCAGCAGCGGCGCCCGCTCGGCCCAGGCGGTGTTCGACACCTCGGGCTCGAACCTGGTGATCACGCTCACGAACACGTCCAACGCCGACGCGTTGGTTCCCACCGACATCCTCACCGCTGTGTTCTTCAACGTCAGCGGCGGATCGCTCGCCTTCACGCCTGTCAGCGCTGTGCTGAACACCGGCTCCAGCATCGTCGGCAAGTCTGGTGCCGTGCCCTCGCCCGCGACCGAGCCCGGCAACGCGATCAGCAGCGAGTGGGCGTACAAGGGCGGCATCAGCGGCCCCGGAGCCACCGCCTACGGCATCAGCAGCACCGGCATCAACATCTTCGGCCCACCCGATCGCTTTAACACGGCCGCCAACCTCCAAGGCCCCACTTCGCCCGCCGGGCTGCAGTACGGCATCACCACCGCCGGTGACAATCCGTCCACCGGCAACGGCGATTACAACGGCAACGCCCTGGTGAAGAACTCGGTGGTCTTCACCCTGAGCGGGCTGCCCTCGGGATTCAGCCTGAGCCGCATCGCCGACGTGACGGTCTTGTACGGCACGTCCGCGACCGACCCCTTCATTCAGGTGCCTACCCCAGGGTCGATCGCACTCTTTGGAGCCGGACTGGTGCTGAGCCGTCGCCGCCGTCGGGACTAGAAGACTCCAAAACTGCGTACAACTGAGGTTTGTTCTCCCAGACACCCCCGAGCATTCGGGGGTTTTTCATGCCCAATAACTCGCAGCCATGGGTCCAAGTAGCTGTTTTTCAAGTCCAAAGTGAGATATTGCTGGCATTTCCCTGGAACTGGGCGGGGGTGCTGAAGTAATCTTCCTCTACGTCCGCGGTTGCGGACCGGAGGATTCCGCCCTCCGAGAGGAAAAAGGGAGAGAGGCCACTCATGAACACGATTCGTTTGCTCGTTGCCGCCGCTTCGGCGGGCGTTGTGATGTCGTCGCAGGCTGCTGTCCTGTTCACCGGCACCGGGTTCAATCCCGAGGCCGCGACCACCGCGTCCGGTTCGGCACTGTTCCAGATCAGCGGCAACCTGCTGACCGTTACGCTCAACAACACGACGTCGCCCCGCACGACCGCTCAGGGCAACGCCCTGACCGGCGTCGCGTTTGATTTCAAGAACGCGGTCCCGGTCCCGGTGCTCTCCCTGGTGAGCACAGCCCTGGGCTCGGGCGCTCAGCTGTGGTCGAGCAAGACTTCCTTTGTCACCTCGGCCAACATCAACTCGTCCTGGACGAATGTCCTGGGCTCCTCGCCGCTGGCCAACTTCGGCGCCGCCTCGACCGGCTTCGCCGGCGCGTTCAACGGCGGCTCGATCGGTCTGGGCAACGCCAGCCCGAACTACGGCATCGTCGCCCCGGGTACCTTCACGGGCTCGAACAGCGTCGCATTCGGCGGCTCGCAGTTCCCCTTCGTGCAGGGCGCCCTGGTCCTCACGTTCTCCGGCGTCGCCGGGCTGACCGAGGCTCAGATCACGAACGTGAAGCTGATGTTCGGCACCGACGGCACGGGCGCGATCACCCTGATCCCGAGCACCGGTTCGCTCGCGCTGGCCGGAGCGGCTGGCTTGCTGGTGGCCCGCCGTCGTCGTTGAGATTGAGTTTCAGAATCCACGCTGAAGCGTCGAAGTCTTCAGAGTCACCCTCTGGTGATCAGGTCATCGCCTAGAAATAGGCGATGATTCTTTCGTTCGTGTTTTGTTCTGATTTTCTGAATGCGAGTTTTTGCAAAAGCAACCCAAGTCGGCAAAATGCTGAAGATTTTCCGCTTGGCGCGACATCGGATGTCGCTTAGGATACGGAAGGCCGAAAGAGACACCAGCCGCTCGTTTGCGGCCGCAAGGAGGCCCGAAGGTGTTTCTGCTCGACCGCGAGTTGTGTTGACACTCGTTTCTGCAGGGATGAGATCGAGTCATAGGAGAGAGATTGCCGCGGCTCGGACCACCGCGGTAAGAGGGGGCCATCAGAGGCCGTTGGGGTCCAAGACTTGACTGGAGGAGAAGATATGAAGATTCAGATTGCCATGCTTGCTGGTCTCGCGATCAGCGCTAGCGCCGCCTCGGCGGCGTTCACCGTTCAAGCCACCTACACGGGCACCGCGCCCGGCGTCTGGGGCAACGTCTCGATCGACAGCGGCGTCGGTTACGTCGGCCCCGTCAAGGCGGGCGCGTTCAACTGGCAGCGCACCGGCGGCACCTACTCGGGCCTCCAGGGCAACTTCCAGACGTTCTGCATCGAGATTCAGCAGGACGTGCTGCCCGGCAACAACTACACGTACGACGTGAACACCGTTGCCAACGCTCCGCTGCCCCTGAACCTGCCCCTCAGCGCTCCGATGGGCGCCCTCAAGGCCAACAAGATCGCCGAGCTCTACGGCCGGCACTTCGCCAGCCTCGCGACCGACAACGACTACGCCGCGTTCCAGATCGCGATCTGGGACATCGTCTATGACGGCGGCGACGGCGTCAGCAACGGCATCTTCCGCGCTATCAACTTCGGTGCGGCCTTGGGTCAGGCCAACGCCTTCATCGCGTCGATCGACGGCACCGGCCCGATCTTCGCCGGCCTCGGCGCTCTCTCGAGCGACGACTGGCAGGACCAGATCTTCACCCCGACCCCCGGCTCGCTCGCCCTCCTGGGCATCGGCGGCCTGGTCGCGACCCGCCGTCGCCGGGCCTGATCTGCCTCGCTGATTTCAAGCTCACAAGTCACAAGACCCCGGACGCCTGTCCGGGGTCTTTGTTTTTGCCCTTCCCCCCTCCGTGCTTGGAAGGGGGATTCACGCACCTTGATTCTGGATTTTGATAGGTGCGCGTTCAGAAGAACGGAAGGCTGCACTCGGTCAGCGTGATCGCGGATCGACTACTCGGACGTTGAGCCCCCTCTCCGCTCCGGAATTCCGACATTTTTGAGACCCAATCCCGTGACCCGGGTGGCGTAACTCGCAGGCGCGGGCATGTTTGTGCACCGGCGGATTCCCGCCCGGTGTGGTCGTGTGTTCAGGCATGCAAAGAGGGGTCTCGTACCATGAAGAAGTCATTCGCGCTCGGCATGATTGGGTTGGCCGCTCTGGCTGGTTCGGCCCAGGCCGTTGACACTGTTCGCGCTCGGTTCGACAGCATCGCCCCCGGCGTGCTGCTCGAGTACTCATACGACACTGGCACGAGCTTCCAGTATTCGTTCGCCGGCCAGTTCAACTGGACCCGCGACAACGTGATGCCCGGCACCTACGCCGGCCTGCAGGGTCAGTTCGCGACCTTCTGCATCGAGATCACGCAGCGCGTCGACTTCAACAACACCTACGACTACTTGGTCGGCTCGGTGGCTAACTCCCCGATCGGCTTCCCGATGGGTGCGACCAAGGCCGGCCAGCTCGCCGAGCTCTTCGGTCGCTTCTTCGGCGGCCTCACCACCAACGACGACTACGCCGCGTTCCAGGTCGCGATCTGGGAGATCACGACCGACAACTCGACCGACGTCACCAGCGGCCTGTTCCAGATCCGCAACAACGCGACCGTGAGCGGCCTGGCGAACTCGTACCTGGCCGCCCTCAACGGCGCCGGCCCGACGATGAACCTGCTGGCTCTGCAGAGCCGCACCAACCAGGACCAGATCTTCGTGCCCGCCCCGGGCGCTCTGGCCCTCGCTGGTCTCGGCGGCCTGCTCGCCGCCCGCCGCAAGCGCTAAGTCGCTCGCGACCACACAGAGATCCCTCAGCAAGCCCGGCTTCGGCCGGGCTTGTTGCTTTTCCGGACGTCGGCGCTTGCTCATGGTCCGATCGCACGAGCCCGTCTTGCCCAGTCGTCACACACCGACGCGTCGGCCTGGGTTCGCCATTGTTTCGGAGGCGTGGGTCTCGAACCCGGGGCATGTTGAAGGAGGGAGAGGCGGCACGAGCCGCGATTTCTTCAACACCAAGAACTGGGAGACAGATCATGCAGATGCGTTCGCTGACCACTCTTTCCGTCGTGCTGGCCTGCGGCACGCTGGCGTCGATGGCCTCGGCCGTCGACACCGTCCGCGCGACGTTCAACAGCGTCTCACCCAACACCAGCTGCGAATTCTCCAATGACTTCGGCGGCACCTGGAAGGGCACGCTCGCGGGCGGGATGAACTGGACCCGCGACAACGTGAACCCGGGCACTTTCGCGGGGCTGCAGGGGGACTTCCGCACGTTCTGCATCGAGATCACGCAGAATGTGGGATTCGGCAACACGTACGACTATCTCGTGATCGACCCGTCGGACGCCCCGACCTTCGATCCGATGGGCTCATTCCGGGCCGGACAGCTTTCGGAACTGTTCGGCCGCTTTTACTCGGGTCTGACCACGGGCTCGGACTACGGCGCGTTCCAGATGGCGGTCTGGGAGATCGTGTACGAGATCGGTGAGACGCCCTTGAACGTGGACAACGGCCGCTTCCAGATTCGCAACGCGGCGCCCGAACAGGCGATGGCGAACGCGATCTGGGCGCGCTGGACGGCGAGGGCCCGACGATGAACCTCCTGGCCCTGACGAGCCGCGAGTTCCAGGATCAGGTCTTTGTGCCCACGCCGGGCGCGCTGGCATTGGCGGGCATGGGCGGGCTGCTTATCTCGCGTCGTCGCCGGGCGTGAATCTTCGATGCACTGAACAACCACACGACCCCCGGCACTCGCCGGGGGTCTTTGCTTGCGCGGCGGTCGCGACGTCGGATCGAGAGAACGCGGAGGGGCGGAGGTCGCGGAGTGGCGCGGAGAGAAGAGATAGGAAGAAGAGCGATTCCGCTGCGGGAGAAATCAATCTCCCACGCCGCGTGTCTCCGCCTTCTCTGCTCCTCCGCGTTCTCTCCGTTCGGTGCCCGCTACTTCGCCCGCTCGCGGCAGGCCTTGCCGGAGGCCGTCGCCTTCGCGGCGCGGCTGTCGGTCGGGAATCGCTTGGCGAACTCCTCGTACTGCGTGGCGGCGTCGGCGAACTTCTTGTCCTCTTCGAGTAGCTGCGCCAGGTACAAGCGCGAGTTTGCCGCCGCGGGGTTGATCTCAAGGGCCTTGGCGTAACCCTCGATCACGCCGGGGCGGTCCTTGAGCGCCTTCTTCACCTCGCCGGTGTAGAACCAGACGGTGGCGTCGTCGGGGGCCGCGATGGCGCGATATCGCTCGAGCACGACGAGTGCGGCTTTCGGATCCTTCTTCTGATTCAGCAGGGCGTTGCCGCGGGAACGCAGCACCGAGCGTTGCGCGTCCAGCCGCTCGCTCTCGGGCTTCTTCTCGGCGGCCTTCTCGGCGAGGTCGTACTGCTCCTCCATCGACTTCCAGTCTTCCTTGTGGCCGAAGATGAACGCCATCTGGAATCGGCCGATCAGCTCGCCCTTGCCCTCTGGGAGATCGATCAGCGCCTGGGCGTGCTGCGTCGCCTTCTTGTAGCTGCCGCCGAAGAGGCCGGGGGCCTGGACGAAGAACTGCACGAGCGCGACGCGGGGCGCGATAAGCGAGGAATCGAGCTCGATGGCCTTCTCGCACGCGGCTCGGCCGCTGGAGGCGAGCGAGGCCTGCTCGAACGTGCCGGCCTGCTGCACGGTCTCGAAGCAGAGCAGGCCGTACCACATCTGGACCTTGGCGTTGTTGGCGTCGGAGGTGATGAGCGGCTCGATGGCGGTGCGGGCTTCGACGCGCTTGCCGCGGGCGCGGTCGATGAGGGCGAGGCCGAGCTTCCAGTTGGCGTTGGAGGGTTCGGACTGGCTGGCCGCTTTGAGAACGGACTCGAGGCCATCGAGCTGCTCGGGCTTGGCTTTGCCGTCGTGGAGGAGGGCGAGTGCGGCGTCGGGCGTGGTCGCGGTGATCGCCGGAGCATCGACGCGCGTCGAGCCGAAAGATCGGGGCGAAGCAACAACGAAGGCCGCCCCGACCACCACACCGGTTGCCACGCCGCGGACCCAAAGACGCGAACACCGAGCCAGACGAACACCCATGCGGTCCTCCTCGATCCCGACGCCCGTCTGCTGCTCTCGATTCAGCGGCATGGCGAACTGGGAAAGAACGGGAGCATCTTTGGGAGGTCCGCACGCGGTTCTTTCACCGACGAGGCTGGAATTGCCGGCTTCTCGACACCTTCACAGAACCCAACCGTTCCGCCACCCGATCTCCCCGACGTGGTTGGGAACATCAACAACAACCTGCTGCTGAAGGTCACGAACACGTGGCGGCGGCACAGCTCGGACGTTGAACGCTCGATGGAGCGGCTGGCGACCGGCAAGCGGATCAACCGGGCCAGCGACGACCCCGCGGGGAGCGTGGCTGTCACCGACATGAACGGGCAGCTTGAGACCCTGAAGTCGCAGCTCAAGGGCGTGCAACAGACCCGGTACTACGTCGCGGCCCGCGAGGGCGGCAACGCGGCGATCAATGACATCGTCATCGAGCTGAAGGGATTGGTCGTGCAGGCGGGCAACAGCGGGGCGCTGAGCGACAGCGAACGCCGCACGATCCAGGATCAGATCGACCTGAAGATCGAGGCGATCGACTTTGTCTCCAACACGTTCACGTACAAGGGTGAACGGGTGTTCAGCTCGGCGCTGTCGACGAGCCTGGGATCGATGAGCCGCGAGATCGAGGTGACCGACCCCAACGACCCGACGAAGAAGACCAAGAAGACCGAGCAACTCAGTCTCCGCAGCCTCAAGAGCGGCGGCGCGCTGAACACGCTGACCGGTGACCTGGAGCTGGCCGACAAGGTCGTCGACGCCGCGGTCGCGGGCAACAGCGGCGAGCAGGCGTTCCTCGGCAGCCAGCAGCGCGACCTGGACTCCCGGGAGCGATCGCTGCAGGCCGAGATCGAGAACGTGACCGGGACCAAGAGCCAGATCGAGGACACGGATTACGCGAGCGAGGTCGCGAACCTGGTCAAGGGCCAGGTGCTGCAACAGGCCTCGATGTTCATGGTCCAGACGGCGATGCAGCAGATCAAGCAGATCACCAGTCTCATCGCGGCGGTGGCCCCCGGCGGGCCGGCGAGCGTCGGAACGGGCCGCTCGTTGAATGTGGTGGGCTGAGTGGTGGGCGGCGTGAAGCCGGAGCGCCGCTACTTCAAGTACACCGGGCTCACCAGATATTGCCAATCCTCGTGCCCGTGCGGCGGGACGTTCTCTTTCAGCACGCCTTCGTAGGGATCGTCGTTGAGATCGCGCCCGTTGTGCCAGCGGCAGTCGGGATTGCCGGTGTCCATGAAGCGGATGAGTTCGACGTGGCCGTCGGAGAAGCCGTAGGTGCCCTTGCGGTCGTGCCAGAAGCCGTAGGGGCCGCCGCGGTTGTCCTGATTGGCGACGATGTAGTTGATGACGCGGATGTCGGGGAACATGCCGCGGTTCTCGGCGAGGAGGATGGTGTGGCTCGGGCGGATGATCTGCGACTCGGGCCGAGCTTCCTCGGTGTTGTCCTTCTTGAGCTTCCAGAGCACGTGGCCGTTGAGGGCG
The DNA here is from genome assembly GCA_019744815.1 of Phycisphaerales bacterium. Lineage (GTDB taxonomy): Bacteria > Planctomycetota > Phycisphaerae > Phycisphaerales > UBA1924 > JAFEBO01. Next base: position 46,768 of record JAIEUA010000008.1, on the reverse strand, counting down.
TAGTGCGACGCCTCGTCGCCGACGCTGGTGGTGCCGTTGTCGAACCAACCGACCTCGCTCTGGGCGGGATCGATGGCGTTTCGGCAGGTCCAGCTCTTGCCGGGCGGGATGTAGCCTTCTTTCACGAAGGTGTAGCGCCAGGTGACGTGCTGGTCCTTCTTGCCGGGGACGAGGGTGCGGTTCTCGGGGAGCTGGCCCTTGTGGGTCGTGCTGAAGGCGGTGATGGCGGCGACGATCTGCCTCGAGTTGTTCTGGCACGTCAGCGTGCGGGCCCGATCGAGGGCGCCCTTCATCGCGGGCAGCGCCAGGCCCATCAGCACAGCGATGATCGCGATGACGACCAAGAGCTCGATCAGGGTGAAGGCGTGCTTCTTCACTTGGCACCGTCCTGGAAGATGGACACAACGACCTCGCCGACCTTGCCTTCAAAGCCCGTGGGCCACTCGTTGAGCTTGTTGCCTTTCGCCTCGTTTCGCACCACCGTCCAGCCCTTGGCGTCGCGCCGGGCGAGCAGCTTCACACGCTTGCCGACGAGGCCCATGTCGCCTTCGTTCGCGGTGAAGATGCCCTGGATCTTCACGTACGGGCCGGTGTTCTCCCACTCCAGCACGCGCACCTTGATCGCGGGAAACGCCGATCCGTCGCTCTGAAGCCACGAAAGCGTGATGAAGTCTTTGTCGATCTGGAGCTGGCAGTCGTTGATGAAGCCCCACTCGCCGGCCATGGCAGGGATCTTCGCGACCGGCGCGTTCGGGGCCGGCGGCTTCTCGCGGACGACGACCATCCGGGCTTCCTCGGGGATGGACATGGTTTGCTGCTTGCCCGGCTCCGGCTCCGGGGGTTTGACGTCCAGACGGAGGTTGAACGTGAGCAGGTTCCCCTCGACCTCGAAACGGCCGTCGCGCTCTTTTCCAACCAGAGCGTCGGACATGAACTTCATCCCGCTGGTCCACGATTCGATGCGGACGCGCATCGTGCCCTTGGCGTACCCGGCCTTGTTGGGCACCTGGTCGCCGCCGACGCTCAGAATTCGGAAGACCGCGTCTTCCTTGTGAACGTTGTCGGGCGATCGCACACGGAGATGAATCGTGTCCCCTTCGTGGGTGATCGTCACCTCCGGCCGGTTCGCGTTGGTTTCGGAGACCAGGCGGGCGGGCCTGGTCGGCGCGGTCGGTCGCTCGAAGCCGCCGGTCTTCTCGGGTGTGGGCGCCAATGCCGTGGCCGCGAGCATGGTGTGCCCGCTCTTTCCGAAGAACCACAGGCCGCCGCCGATCGTGCCGAGCCCGAGGATCGACGCGAGCGCGAGCGTGCCGAGGTTCAGACCGATCGTCGCGCCGCCGACAACCGTGCCAACCCCGACGCCGGCGGCCCCGGTCCCCATCTCCGCGAGCCCGACGCTCATGAGCGAGGAGGTGAGCGAGGCGCTGACGGGTCCGGCGCTGGCGTGCGCGAGGGCGGACGCGAGAGCCGAGTTGCCAAGAGCCGAAGCTCCGGCCACCGCCCCCACCGCGCCCGTCGCTCCGAGGCCCATCGCCGGTGCCACTCCGCGCTTGGATAGCTCTTTCCGCAGCTTCTCCAGGGCCGCGTCGATGCGGCGGTGCATCGTGCCCGGGTTCACGCCCGCTTCGCGAGCCATTTCCACCTGCGGCCTGCCGACAAGGAAGCGAGAGACGATCAAGTCGCGATCGGATTCGGTGAGCGCGGCGATGGCGTCGTCCAGCAGCGGCTTGATCTCGCGCCAGGTGCGCTCAGCGTCGTCGCTGGCCTGAGCGTCCACATCGACGATGCCGGCCTCGGCCCGGCGCTGCGTGCCGCGGGCCCGAAGGATGTCAATGCTGGTACGCAGGGCGCACGCGTGCAGCCACGCGGCCACGTTGGAGCGGATCTCGCCGGCGCGCCGAGCGAGCTTCAGGAAGGTCTCCTGGGCCGCGTCCTCGGCATCGGCTGGGGACTTCATCACCCGCTGGCAGGTGTGGACCACCATGGACTGATAACGATGGACTAGGACCTCGAAGGCCCGAGGGTCGCCGGCCTTGGCGTAGCGGTCGAGGGCCGCGGCGTCGTCGAGAACCAGAACCTCGCCCGTGGAAAGCCTTGGGAGCAGGTTGCTGGCAATGGAGCGGATGATCCGGGTCATGGGGGCTTCCTTTCAAGATAGTCGGAAGCCGCCTCGGCGGATTGCGCGAGGCCGAGCAACTTTGTTCCACGACAAGGCTGAGGAGGCGTGCTTCGAGGGGGCCGGCCCCGCGGGGCGGCCTCCAGCGGCGACGGCCTTGCATTGGAGGCAAATGGGGTGCATATTTGCTGGTTACCGCCACTCTTTGGGGAATGCCGTATGCAACGGTTTTCGTTGGTATTGATCGCCGGTTTGTCCCTTGCCGCTGCAACCCCGTCGGCGGACGCCGGCATTGTGCGGCTGGGTGACGTGGTCAACGGCGTGAGCGGCGACGGCAAGGCCGCGGCGTACTACCAGACGGAGGGCAACAACATCGCCGCATACCGATGGTCGACCACAGGGGGCGCTCAGTTCGTGCGTCAGGGCAGCGCGAGCGACATCAGCCGAGATGGAACAACGGTCACCGGCCAAGGAGATGTGAACGGGCAACAGCGGGCGTTTCGCTGGACCGAATCACAGGGCGCGATCGATCTCGGACAGCTTCCGGGAACCGGTCCGGCGGGCACGGCGTTCACGGCGGCGAGCGACACCAGCGGGGACGGGAGCGTCGTGGTCGGGCTGGCCGCCGCATCGAACGGCTTCCGAGGGTTCCGCTGGACCCAGGCCACCGGCATGACGCAACTGAACGCGCTCTTCGGTCAGACCTTCTCGTGGGCCCGCGCCATCAGCGCGAACGGCCAGGTCACCGTGGGCTCGAGCGGCAGCAGGAACAGCGCGAGGGCGGTCCGCTGGATCGGAAACAGCATCACGGCAACGAGCCTGGGTGTTCCGATCGGTCGAACCGGGTTCACCGACGCGTCCGGCGTGAGCGGCGACGGCAAGGTCATCGTCGGCGTGTGGGGCGACGGTCAGCAGAACGAGGCGTTCCGATGGACCGAATCCGGCGGCTTTGAGATGCTGGACGACGTGCCCGGCGGCCCGCTCGACAGCGTCGCCTTGGGAACGAACTGGGATGGCTCGGTCATCGTCGGCACCGGGAACCCAGGACTGAACCTCCCGGACGTCGCGACCTACTGGACCAAGGACGCGGGTCTGCAAACGCTGTGGGATGTGCTGCTCGGCGCGGGCGTCGATCTGTCGGGCTGGAGGTCGCTGGACTATCCGACGGATGTCAGCGACGACGGCAAGACCGTGGTCGGTCAGGGCACGCTGGCGGATGGCACGCTCGCCGGATTCCTGGTCGTGATCCCGGCGCCTGGAACCGCGACGTTTGCGTTTGCGGGATTGCTGTTCGTCGCGCGCCGGCGCCGGTAATGCCGAGGCGGGCAACGGTGTCCAGGTCATCAAAAAGAAAACCGCGGGGCTCGGAGCCCCGCGGTTGGGTGTGTCAGATCAGGTTGTCAGACCGGTTCACTTCTTGCCGTACATGATCGCCGCCTGAGCCGCGGCCAGACGCGCTATCGGCACGCGGAAGGGCGAGCAGCTCACGTAGTCCATACCGACCTTGTGGCAGAAGTGGACGCTCTTGGCGTCGCCGCCGTGCTCGCCGCAGATGCCGACCTTGAGGTCGCCCTTGACCGAGCGGCCCTTGGTGACGCCCATCTCGACCAGCTGGCCGACGCCGCTCTGATCGAGCGAGACGAAGGGGTCGCCGGGCAGGATCTCGCGCGAGAGGTAATCGGGCAGGAAGCTGCCGATGTCGTCGCGGGAGTAGCCGAAGGTCATCTGGGTGAGGTCGTTGGTGCCGAAGGAGAAGAAGTCGGCGGACTCGGCGATCTCGTTGGCGGTGAGGGCCGCACGCGGGATCTCGATCATGGTGCCGATCTTGATATCCAGACGGGGCTTGTAGTCCTGCTCTTCCTTGACCTTGGCGATGGTCGCCTCGACCTCGGAACGCAGCACCGCGAGCTCCTTCTTGGTGCCCACGAGCGGGATCATGATCTCGGGCAGGGCCTTGATGTTGCTGCGGATGCAGTCGATGGTGGCCTCGACGATCGCGGTGACCTGCATCACCAGGATCTCGGGGTAGGTCACGCACAGGCGGCAGCCGCGGTGGCCCAGCATCGGGTTGGCCTCGTGCAGGGCGCTGACGCGCTGCTTCACACGCTCGAGCGAGATGCCCATGAGCTTGGCCATGTCGGCCTGGCTCTTGTCATCGTGCGGGAGGAACTCGTGCAGCGGCGGGTCGATCAGGCGGATGGTGACCGGCTGACCCTTCATGGCCTTGAAGATGCCCATGAAGTCGTCGCGCTGGTAGGGCAGGAGCTTGTTGAGCGCCTTCACCCGGTCGTCCTTCGTGGTCGAGAGAATCATCTCGCGCATCGCCTTGATGCGGTCGCCCTCGAAGAACATGTGCTCGGTGCGGCACAGGCCAATGCCTTCGGCGCCGAAGTCACGCCCGCGCTGGGCGTCTTCCGGCGTGTCGGCGTTGGTGCGGACGCCGATGGTGCGGTACTTGTCGGCCCACTTCATGACCGTGCCGAAGTCGCCCGAGAGCTTGGGCTCGACGGTCGGGACCGGTCCGAACATGACTTCGCCGGTGGTGCCGTCGATGGAGATGATGTGGTCGCGGCCGTAGACCTTGCCGTTGCACTTCATCGTGCCGCTGGAGGGATCGATGTGGAGTTCGCCGGCGCCGACGACGCAACACTTGCCCCAGCCGCAGGCGACGACCGCCGCGTGGCTGGTGCGGCCGCCGGTGCTGGTCAGAATGCCGGCGGCCGAGTGCATGCCCTCGACGTCCTCGGGGCTGGTTTCCTTGCGGACGAGGATGACCTTCTCACCCTTGTGAGCCCGCTCCACGGCCTCGGCGGCGGTGAAGGCGAGCTTGCCGACGGCGGCGCCCGGCGAGGCCGGGATGCCGCGGGTGATGATCTCGACGCCCTTCTTCTTGGTGTTGTCGAAGGACGGGAGCAGGAGCTGGGTGAGGTCGCCCGCGGGGATGCGGACGATCGCGGTCTTCTCGTCGATGAGGCGTTCCTTCACCATGTCGCACGCGACCTTGACGGCGGCGGTGCCGGCCCGCTTGCCGTTGCGGGTCTGCAGCATGTAGAGCGTGCCGCGCTCGATGGTGAACTCGATGTCCTGCATGTCCTTGTAGTGCTTCTCGAGCTTGGCCTTGATCTTGAGAAGCTGCTGATAGACCTGCTTGTTCCACTTGGGCATCTCGTCGACGGGCAGCGGCGTACGGATGCCGGCGACGACGTCCTCGCCCTGGGCGTTGATGAGGTACTCGCCGTAGAAGTGGTTCTCGCCGGTGGCGGGGTTGCGGGTGAAGGCGACGCCGGTGCCCGAGTCGTCACCCATGTTGCCGTAGACCATCGACTGGATGTTCACGGCGGTGCCGTTCAGGCCCTGGATGCCGGCGATGCGGCGATAGGAGACGGCGCGCTCGCCGTTCCAGCTCTTGAAGACCGCCTCGATGGCGAGCTCGAGCTGCTTGAACGGGTTCTGCGGGAAGTCCTCGCCGACGTGGCGGCGGTAGACGTTCTTGTACTCGGCGCACAGCTCGACGATGCCGGCCTCGGGGACTTCGGTGTCCTCGGTGGTCTTGTACTTGGCCTTGATGGTCTTGAACGCGTCTTCGAAGTGGTGGTGATCAACACCCATCACGACGTCGCCGAACATGTTGATGAGGCGGCGGTAGGCGTCGTACGCGAAGCGACGGTTCTTGGTGCTGTGAGCCAGACCCTCGACGGCGGCGTCGGTGAGGCCGAGGTTGAGAATCGTGTCCATCATGCCCGGCATCGAGACGGCGGCGCCGGAGCGGACCGAGACGAGCAGCGGGTTGGCGTTGTCGCCGAACTTCTTGCCCTGCTCCTTCTCGAGCATGGCGACGTTCTTGTGGACCTCGTTCATGAGGCCGTGGGGCAGACGCATGCCGGCCTTGTAGTAGGCGGCGCAGGTGTCGGTGGTGATGGTGAAGCCGGCCGGGACGGGCAGGCCGATGCTGGTCATGTCGGCGAGGTTCGCGCCCTTGCCGCCGAGGAGCATCTTCATATTGGCCTCGCCCTCGGTCTTGGTCTTACCGAAGTAGTAGACCATCTTGCCGGGCTTGGAACGCAGGGTCGGGGTGGGGCCGACGCCGAGACCGGCGATCTTCTTCGAGGACTTCTTGTTCTTGAGGCTGACGGGCTTGGGCATTGTGCTCATGTCCTTTGCTCACTTGCTGTCGCGAACAACGTTCGCGGTTGGTGCTCGTCGCGGCGCCGGCTGGTGGCGCACCTGCGATCTTTCCGCCGCCGGTCACGGTCCCCGGCCCGAACAGAGTCCGAGTCGCGAGAAACCGGGGCCGATGCGTGTGGCGAAAAGACAGAGATTCTAGGTCGCACAAACGGGGCGGACGAGGGAAGAGGGCTGCCGGAGATGCCGTATTTTCGCGTGGGAACGGGGTTTGGGGTGAGCGGCACCCCCTCCGAGCCACGGGCTTCAGCCCGCGCGGGGGGACGCGAGGGGGGTGAGGACGCGTGGACTGCAGGGTGGAGACGGCGACGCAAATGGCCAGTTCCAGCTCGCATCATGCCCCCAACACTCTCGCGTGACCGTTCCTTCTGAACACGCCACCTGCGTTGAGCGATGGCCGAGCAACCTCGGCCTGGCGGCGATGTGCTTTGGAGAAAGGGGCGAGTCGCTGCTGCTGGGCGTACCGGGTGAGCGACGGGTGGCGCGGGCCGAAGACGAACTCGTGCCGCTGCTGCGTGAGCTTGCGTCGTCTCGGGAAGGCCGGCACGCTCACCCACACCCTCTCCCCCACTCACGCACCGAGTCACACTCCCGCGGCTGGCTGGGATGGATCAGTTACGACGCCGGCCGCGTCCTTGAGCCAAGTGTGGATCACTGGCACGCCGCGGATCGCGGAGAACCGCACTCGCGTGCGTCCCGCGATCGGGCGCTGCCTTTGGCGGAGTTCGTACGCATCGATAAGGGCGTGATCGCGCACGCCGGGCGTGTGACGCCATTCGGCGATGGTGCTGCGGCGATTGCGGACGCGGTTCTGTCGGGCTCTTCGAGCGATTGCGGCACGCCGCGGGTTCTCATGGGCTCGCCGCAGCGGGTGGAGGCCGCGGACTTCGAGCGCCGCTGTGGCCGCGTGATCGAGTACATCCGCGCTGGCGATGTGTATCAGGTCAATCTCGCGCACCGGATGGAGTGCGAATTCGCGGGCTCGCCACGCGGGCTGTTCGCGGCATTGCTCCGCGCGGCACGACCGTGGCACGGGGCCTACTTCGAGAGCGACGCGTACTCAATCGCGAGCGCGAGCCCGGAGTTGTTCCTCGAACTCAGCGCGGACGGGCGCGTGACGACGCGGCCGATGAAGGGCACGCGCCCCGCGAACGGCGACTCGCACCGCGACCTGCTCGAGAGCGCCAAGGACCAAGCCGAGCTGGCGATGATCGTGGACCTGATGCGCAACGACCTCGGCCGCGTGTGCTCGCCGGGCTCGATGCGGGTGGATGTGCCGCGCGAGATCGAGCGGCACGATTCGGGCGTCTTGCAAGCGACGGCGACGGTCTCGGGAACGCTCGCACCGCACGTCTCGCGGTTCGATCTGCTGCGGGCGACCTTCCCTGCCGGGAGCGTGACGGGCGCACCCAAAGTGCGGGCGATGCAGATCATCGATGAGTTGGAGCCGGTGCGGCGAGGGCCGTACTGCGGCAGCATGGTCTGGCTCGGCGACGACGGCACGCTGAAGGCAACCGTGCTGATCCGCACCGCCGTCATTTCCGGGGGCGGGGCCTTCCAGGCCCCGAGCTTGACCGGGGGCGGGGCCTTCCAGGTCCCGCATGGCAACTCCTCTGATCTTGTGTCTCGCGCGGGGGCTGGGAAGCCCCCGCCCCCACCTCCACCCTCGCCGTCAAAGCGGATGCACATGGACTACAGCGTCGGCGCCGGCATTGTGGCCGACAGCGTGTCGGAGCAGGAATGGCGGGAGACGCTGGACAAAGCGGGACTCCTGTCGAGGCTGGAAGAAACCGCGAAAAGCCGGTAGCCGCGCACTTCTCGGACTTCGCGCCTTCAATTTGTGCCGATTGGGCAACCCCGGAAAACCCTGTGGTGACTGGGTTTGGATGTCCGCCCGAACGCCGTGTTCAGGACGCCCGATAGATCGAGGGATGCCGCTCGCGTGGGCGGCCAGTGCGTGATTGTGCTGCATCGCGTGACGACCACCGTGTCCAACACCGCCACTCAAACCGACGCGACGGCCGCGCTGCCGCGGGTCGCCGATGCGCTCGTCGTGGTGCTCGGAGGTCAGCAGTCGCTCTCGGAGTGGCAACGCACCGGCACGATCACCCGTGAGCTCGCCCTCTATCAAGAACTCGCCAAGGGCTACGGCGAGATGATCTTCGTCAGTTGCTCGGGCAAGGACGATCAACGCGTCGCCCGCAACCTTGAGCTGGGCGCCCGCGTCATCACGCTGGGCGGCTGCGATGTCGCGCACGCCGGTGAGGCGGCCGCCGCGATTCTCGATGGCTCCGGGCCCAACCGAACGAACCTGCGCTCGGCGACGGTTGTGACCGATGAACTCGTCGTCGGCATGCTGCCGGTGGCGATCGCGTCGCGGCTGCGGGTCGCGGGGGTCGAGGTTGCGCTCGTCGCCCGCGGCGGTTCGCTGGCGTCTCGCTTCCTTGCCCACGAACTGGGCGGGCATTCGGTGCCCGCACGCCACGCCGCGGCGGCGGAACACCTGCTGGTGACCAGCGCCGACCTGGTCGTGGGCACGACGCTCACCATGGTCGACGACCTCATCTGGCGTGACGCGATCGATCGGCGTCACACCGCGATCGTGCCCAGCCACGTCATCAACTTCCCCGAGCAGGACACGCCGCGGGAGAACAACCGCATCGTCTTCTGCGGCCCGCTGATCGCACGCAAGCGCGTGGACCTGTTGATCCAGGCGATCGCGATGCTGCCCGAGCCGTGGAACAAGTCCGCGGTGCTGGACGTCATCGGCGACGGGCCGGAAGGGCCGGCGCTCAAGGCGCTGGCGCAGGAGTTGGGCGTGAACGCCGTGTTCCACGGCTGGATGTCGCACCAGTGGGTGCTGCAGAAGATGGCGACCTGCGCGATCTACGCCGACGCGTCGGCGCTCGAGAACCATCCCAGGCCCATCCTCGACGCCATGAGCACCGGCGCGGCGCTCGTGGTCGCGGATATCGCCGCGATGCGTGATCTCATCCAGACCGGCGTCACCGGCCTTCGAGCGCTGCCCAAGCCCGAGGCGATGGCGCAGACGATCGAGGGTCTGCTGCAGGACGACGACTGGCGACGGACGCTGGGCGCGGGTGCCGCGAACCACGTCCGCGAGATCCACTCGATCGAGAAGGTCGTGCCCCAGCATCTCGCGGCCCACAAGCACGCGCACGAGCTGGCGGCGAGCCGCCCCAACCCGATCTCGCGCCTGCGCGACATCAAGCTGCTCGTCTGCGACTTCGACGGCGTCTTCACCGACAACCGCGTCTTCACCGATCAGAATGGCGTCGAGACCGTCGCCTGCTCCCGCGGCGACGGCATGGGGCTCGAGATGCTGCGCAAGAGCGGCATGGCGATCCTCGTGCTCAGCAAAGAGACCAACCCCGTCGTCACCGCCCGCTGCAACAAGCTCAAGCTCGAGTGCATGCAGGGCGTCAACGACAAGCTGCCCGCGCTCCAGCAGCTCGCGAAAGAGCGCGGCCTTTCGGCCCGCGAGATCGCGTATCTCGGCAACGACACCAACGATCTGGGCCCGCTGTCGTGGGTCGGCCTGCCGTGCGTGGTGGCCGATGTGCACCCCGATGTGCTCCCGACCTTGCAGCGACCCGGGACGCTCGTGCTCTCGAAGCACGGCGGCTTCGGTGCGGTGCGCGAGCTGTGCGACATGCTCCGCGCGGCACGCTCGTAGCGCGGGAGCGGGGCCTTCCTGGCCCCGCACTTCAAAGCCATCGACACCAGTGGGACCGGCCTCCGGCCGGTCAACGAGCCGTTGGTAGCACTGTGATTCCTGATCCAAACAAAGCAGACCGGCCGGAGGCCGATCCCACTGGCGCTTGACGGCGGGGCCTGGAAGGCCCCGCCCCCACCACGACGGATCGGACCGGCTGGAAGCCGGTCCTACTGATAAATGAAAACACCCCGCGGTCGAGAGGCCGCGGGGCGTGTCAGAAATTCGTGTGGACCACCCACACGATGTGTCCTCGTGCTGGATCAAACTGCGGAGACTGTCTGAGCTACCACTTCACAAAGCCGTCGTCGATGATGATGACGCCGCCGGGGTAGTTCGCATCGTCGACGCTCACGCTGGCGATGCGGCCCATGGCCTTGCCGATGAAGCCCTTCGGCGGGTCCTTGGAATCACCGGCGCCGCGGATCAGGATCGTCGGGCGGTAGCCGTTCTCGAGCGCTTCGGTCGCGCGGGCGCGGATCTCGCGCACGCCGCCGACTTCCTGCACGCCTTCGAACTTCACGTCCCACGGCTGGGTGAGCGTTTTGCCGAGGAATTGCTCGGCCTTCTCGCCTCGGGCGTCGCCGGCCTGCGAGCGGATCTCGCGGACGATCTGGGTGGGCGAGACGCCCTGCTCCATCGTGCCGCTGATGTTGGAGACGCGGTAGACGGTCGCGGGCGGCGCGACGACTTCCTTGACTTCGACCTTCTGCTCGATGATCGGCTGCTGCACGATGGTGCGTTCGATCACGCGTTCTTCGGTGCGCGGCGCGCCGACGTAGGTCACGACGGTTTGCCGCTCGACGACGGGCTGCTGGACGACCGTGACGTTCTCGACGACGCGAGCGGGCGCCGAGTCCCAGTCGCGCCAGTGCGGGGCGTAGGTGGCGGGGCGGGCGTACACGACGTCGGTGCTGCAGGACGAGCCGCTGCCGTAGAACGTGCGGACCTGCGAGCCGGAGTAATACGACCGATCGGAGTAGGAGACGCTGGTGTGGGACACGCGGGGCGTGTTGTAGCAGACCGGCGGCGCGACGACGACCGGCGGCGGGCATGGCGCCACGTAGACCGGACGCGAGACATAGACCGGCGGACAGGGCGCGACGTACACCGGACGGCCCCAACCACGGTCGTGCCCGCGATAGCCCCCGCTGTAGCCGCTGTATCCCCAGCCCGAGCGCGGGCCGCAGGAGTCGCCGCTGGAAACGGAGAACGAGAACGACGAACGCGAACCCGCGCTCGCCGAGCCGGCGAACGCGGCGAGGCCCGCGACGACGCCGAGGAGTAGCACGCGACCGGGAACCGTCTCGCGTGGCGCGCGCGTGCGACCGCCGGTGCGAGACACCTCCGACCCGACTTGCCTATTCATGGCTGGGAACTCACAACCCGATATGCCGATCGATCCCTCCGGGGAGTCGGCGCGGTCTTGCGATACATGAAGATACGCGGCAATCTGGGTTGAGTTTGCCGATTCTGACGTTTTGTTAGTGATTGTAAACATTTTCCCTCAAGACGTCCTATAATATACTTGCTTTTGTTGATTCAATAGGGTTTGTCAAGCGTTTGGAAGGCCCGAAAAGCCTCGATCACTCGTCACACTCGCCGGATGAACTTGACAGCATCAGCATCTCTGATTATTGTTTTCACAACTATCGTGCGTGTCGGGTAATCAGAAAGGTGTGGCGATGGCTCCGACCAAAGCGATCGACGGAAAGACCAACGGAACGACCAAGGGGCTCGCCGCCCAGATCGGCAAGGCTCGCCCGTTCCAGTCTCCTGAGCAAGAGGCTTACCTCAATCTCATCCGCACCGCCGCGATCCTCTCGAACCAGTTCGAGCGGCTCTTCAAGACCCGAGGCGTCTCGGAGAGCACGTACAACATCCTCTGCATCCTCCGCGGCGTCGCCGGGCTCCAGGGTGCCGCACCGGGCAAGTACGGCGACCCCGCGACCCGCGCGGGCCTGCCGCTCACCGAGATCGGTGAACGCATGATCGCGCCGGTCCCCGACGTGACGCGACTCATCGATCGCCTCGAGCAACTGACCTTCGCCGCTCGGCGTCGCTGCGACAAGGACCGCCGCGTGATCTACGCGTACATCACCAACGCCGGGCTCAACGTGCTGCGAGACTTCGACGACGAGGTGCTCGAGCTGCACAAGCAGCACTTGGGGCACATGAGCAAGGACGAGCTCGAGCATCTGAGCGATCTGCTCGAGAAGGCCCGGCAGCGTGCGTCCGAGCGACGCGCCGAGACGGCCGCAACAATCTGAACCGATCAACCTGAACGGATCAACGCTCTCCGCCACTCCCAGACTTCAAGACTTCAGAACTCCAAGGAAGCACTCATGCCGAAGATCGCGATTGTCTATCACAGCGGGTACGGGCACACCAAGGTCGTCGCCGAGTGCGTGGCGGCCGGCGCCAAGAGCGTCGCGGGCAGCGAGGTCTCGATCATCGCGGTGGGCGAGTTGGCCGGCCCGGACAAGGACCGCAAGCTCACCGGTCGCTGGGATGAGCTCGCCGCCGCGGACGCCATCATCTTCGGAGCCCCTACCTACATGGGCTCGCTCTCGGCCGATTTCAAGAAGTTCATGGAGCAGACCGCGGGCCTGTGGTACACGCAGGCCTGGAAGGACAAAGTCGCCGGCGGGTTCACCAACTCGGGCAGCATGTCGGGCGACAAGCTCAACGCGCTCTTCCAGCTCGCGATCTTCGCCGGGCAGCACAGCATGATCTGGGTGAGCACCGGCATGGTGGGCGGGCACCCGGCGGGCGCTCCGGATGCGCTCAACCGGATCTCGTCGCAGCTGGGCGTGATGACGCAGAGCGACCAAGCCTCGCCCGAGGTGACGCCGCCGAAGGGCGATCGGGCCACCGCCGAGGCCTACGGCAAGCGCGTGGCCGAGATCACCGCCCGGTTCTTGAAGGGCAAGTGAGACCCCAAGGGACGAGAAACCTCGTCCCTTTTCTCGCATCCAATGCTTGTTCCAACAACTACCGCACCCGAGATAGATGCAGTAGACGAGCCATGACCAATCGCACCGAACATGTTCGCCTCGGCCACGTGCACCTGAAAGTGCGGCGGCTCGATCGCGCCATCGAGTTCTACCAGCAAACGCTGGGACTCCAATTCGTCGAGCGTGTCGGCGATGACTTTGCGTTTCTCTCGTTCGGGGCGGCTCACCACGATCTTGCGTTGCAAGCTTTCGGCGACCGGGCGGCGTTGCCCGCGCCCGGCGCGGTGGGGCTGTACCACGTCGCCTTCGAGGTCGAGGATGCGGCCACGCTGCTCTCGCGGTGGGACGCGCTGCAGGCACGCGGCCGCGTCGTCGGCGTTGATCACGGCATCAGTTGGGCGCTGTACACCAACGACCCCGATCGCAACGGCGTCGAGGTGTATCTGGACCGCCGCATCGAGGGAAGCCGAACCGCGTGGCGGGGACACTCGCTCCCCTTGGAGCGACGCCGCGTCGAAGAGGTCGCCGCCTCAGAACCGAAGACACCAACCATCGAGCACATTCCGTCAGGAGGTTTCTGATGATCACCGTTCGCCCGTCTCACACCCGTGGCCAGTCCAAGTGGTCGTGGCTGGACAGCAAGCACACCTTCAGCTTCGGCCGCTACATCGACCGCGAGCACGTGTCGTTCCGCTCACTCCGTGTCATCAACGACGACATCGTCGCTGGCGGCAAGGGCTTTGAGCCTCACCCGCACGAGGACATGGAGATCATCTCCTACGTCGTCAGCGGCCGCCTCGCGCACAAGGACCAGATGGAAGACGGCTCGCGCCACGCCCACGAAAGCGGCGCGGGCAGCGTGCAGGTCATGTCCGCGGGCCGCGGCGTCACGCACAGCGAGTTCAATCCATCGCCGACCGAGGCGTCGCGCTTCATCCAGATCTGGATCATGCCCGACCGAGAAGGGCACGACCCGATGTACGCCCAGCGCGATTTCAGCGAGGCCGAGCGGCGGAACAAGCTGGTGCCGATCGTGGGCCCGCGCTCAAAGAAGACCGACGCGCCGCTCCTGATCAACCAGGACGCGACGGTGTACTCGACGCTGCTGTCGCCGGGAGCGAAGGTCGGCCACACCATCGCCAAAGGCCGCGGCGTGTACGTGCAGGTCGTCCGCGGCCAGATCGACCTCGACGGCAAGGCGCTCGGCGAGGGCGACGGCGCGGCGATCGAGAACGAGGGATCGATTGTGCTCACCGGCACAACCGACGCGGATGTGCTCGTGTTCGATCTGGCGTGAGAAGACCGGCCGGAGGCCGGTCCCACGGAGTATTGATCCGGTGCCATCAGTCCGCCGCGGCTCGGAACGGCGCGACTGACGCGGCACGAAGCTGCGATGCCCCCAACCACCAGTCGCGCGGCTCCAAGCAGCCGTGGACTGGTGGCACCTTGGGATGTGCGGGGCCTGGAAGGCCCCGCCCCCGCGTACACGTTCGCACGCGTCTACCGCTTCTTCTTGGCCTTCGGATTCGTCTTGGGGTCCGGCTCCGCGACGCCGAGGCGGTCGAGCACGAAGGCTTGCACGAATGCCTCGTCCTTCATGGCCGCGTACCGATCGGCGAACGAGCCGTGGCCGGCGTCGAGCTCGATCTTGAAGAGCACCTGGGTGTCGGCCTGGTTGTTGTCGCGGAGGCGCTGAGCCCACTTGGCGGGCTCGAAGTAGCTCACACGCGGGTCGTTGATGCCGCTGGTGAGAAGCACGTGCGGATATCGAGCCGGGCGGGTGTTGTCGTAGGGCGAGTAGCTGCGGATGTACTCGAACGCGGCCTTGCTCTCGGTGGGATTGCCCCACTCGTCGTACTCGTTGATCGTCAGTGGCAGTGTCGGATCGAGCATCGTGTTGAGCGCGTCGACAAACGGCACCTGAGCGACGACGGCGCCGAAGAGATCGGGACGCATGGTGGTGACAGCGCCCATCAGCAGGCCGCCGGCGGACCCGCCGCGGATCGCGAGGCGAGAGGGGTTGGTGTACTTTTTCTCGATCAGGTACTCGGCACACGCGATGAAGTCGGTGAAGGTGTTGCGTTTCTTCATCAGCTTGCCGTCTTCGTACCACGCGCGGCCCATGTCGCTGCCGCCGCGGCTGTGGGCCTCGGCGAGGACGACGCCGCGATCCAGCAGAGAGACCGCCGCGCTCGAGAAGTTGGGCATCGCCGAGAAGCCGTAGGAGGAGTAGCCCTCGAGCAACGCGGCCGCAGTGCCGTCGCGAGGCACATCGCGCTTGTACCAGATGGTGAGCGGGATCGGCGTGCCGTCGGTGGCGACCGCCTTGACGAACTCGACGGCATACAGGCTCGGGTCGTAGCCGATCACGGGCTGTTGCTTGAGCAGCTTTTTCTCGCCCGAGTCCATGTGGATGTCGTAGATGGACGAGGGCGTGATCGGCGAGGTGTACGAATACCGGAACGTGTCGGTGTCGTACTCCTCGTTCATCTCCGGGAAGATCACGTACGACGGCTCCGAGGTCTCGATCTCCTTCGTGACGCCCTTGAACGCGGTGATGCTCAGGTGCGGCATCGCGTTCTGCCGATACGCCAGCACGAAGTGGTTCTTGAACGCGAGCACCCGCTCCATGAGCACGTCGGGGCGCCCGGCGCGAATCTCGCGCCAGTTCTCGCGGCCGGGGGCTTCAATCGGCGCCTCGACGAGACGGAAGTTCTTCGCGCCGTCGTTGGTGAGGATCAGGAACCGGTTGTCGTGGTGCTCGACCTTGTACTCGTGGCCTTTCTCTCGCGGTTCGATCACGACCGGATTGGAGCGGGGAGCATTGGCCGGAATGTAGCGCCACTCGTTGGTATCGCGGCTTTCCAGCGAGATCATCACATAGCGCCCGCTCCGCGTGGTTTCGATCGAGATGAAGAACTGATCGTCCTTCTCCTCGTATACCAGCGCGTCGCCGGACGTCTCCGTGCCGACGATGTGGCGGTAGACGCGGTACGGCCGCATGGTCTCGTCGAGCGTGGTGTAGAACACCGTGCGGCTGTCCGCGGCCCAGGCGAGATCGCCCGCGGTCTCCGGGATGGTGTACGACAGATCGGCATTGGCCGCGAGATCACGGAACCGTACCGTGTACTTTTCGGCTCCGTTGAGATCGATCGCGATCGCGGCGATGCGCCCGTCGGGAGAGACCTCCATGCCGCCGATGCGGAAGTTGCGTTGGCCCTCCGCGGCCTGGTTCGCGTCGAGGATGACCTGCTCCGTGCCGTCGGGCAGCGGCTTGCGGCAGTAGATCTTGTAGGGCTTACCCTCGACGTTGCGCGTGTAGTACGACCACTTCCCCTGGCGGTACGGCACACTCGTGTCGGTCTGCTGCACCCGCGCCACCATCTCGTCGTACAGCGTCTGCTGACGCTCGCTGGTGTGGGCCATGGCGGCGTCGCAGTACGCACGCTCGGCCTTCAGATGCTCCAACACCTTGGGTCCGAGCACCGGGTCGTTGCGCTGGCGGAGCCAGAAGTACTCGTCGCTCAGCGTGACGCCGTGGATCGTGGTGGTGTGCGGGATCTTCTCAGCGCGGGGCGGCGTCTGGGCGGCGGCAAACGAAGCGACGAGCGAGAAACAGGCAAGAGCGAGGATCGCGTGGTCGTGCATGGAGCGGAGTTTACTCGATGACGGAGGTCGCGTGCCATCAGTCCGCTGCGGCTTGGAGCAGCCGCGGGCCGGTGGCACCCAATTGTCGCCGAGAAGCGTCCTCTACTTCTTCACCGGCTTCCCCGTGAACACGCCGTTGGGCTGCAGGAACTTCAGTTCGGTCACGCCGTCTCCCTCGAGCACGAACTGCACGCTAAAGCCTTCGAGGCCTTTGAGCTTGAAGGTGCGGTTGCGGGCTGGGATCAGCTCGAAAGTGGGCTGACCGGGAAGGCTGGCCGTCAGCGTCGCGTCGGTGAGCGTGATGGTGCACGGCTGCGTGCCCATGATGAGATAGTCGCCCGCAAGCTTGGCAAGGAACGCCTTGTCCTTCAGCTCCGCGTCGCCCTGGCGCTGGAAGGTGATCAGGCCGACGCTGGGCTCGAACGCGCCGCGGACGCTGTCGATCTCGCCGTCGAATCCGGTGCCGAACTGGAGCGTGAAGGAGTTGTACGTCTGGTCCGCGGCGTTCTTGGTGCCCTTGAAGACGTCGTAGTGCCAGTGCTCGAGCTGCGTGGTGATGTTGTTGTAGGTAAAGGACAGGGTTCCGTCGCTCGCGCTGTTCACGATGAGCGTGCCGTAGCCGGGGTGGCGGTACTCGCCCGCGTACTCGGCAATCGGGTGCGAGTGCGGCGCGTTGGGCTTCTTGGTCTCGCCAAGCTTCGACTTGGCGTCCTTGCCCTGCGAGCGCGCAAGATCGCGTCTAGCGATCGCCTTGCCGCTCCAGTCGGTGGGCTCGAGGCCGAGCAATCGATCGAAGGCGTAACGCACGAGCAGATCACGCGTCGGCGTGCCGTTCATGTTGGTGAGGACGACGACGCCGAGATTGTCCTGCGGCAGCATCGCGACCAACGACGAGAAGCCGTCGATGTTGCCGCCGTGGTGCACCACGCGGTGCCCGCGGTAGACATCGATGAACCAACCGAGGCCGTAGCCGACCGGCACGATCTCGGGCGTTTCCGGGCTGCCGTCGCCTCGGGTCATGTGCGGCGCGTGCATGTCCTTGAGCGCCTCGGCCTGCACGAGCCGCTTGCCGGCAGCGGGTCCGGGGAAGGACTTGCCGAGCTGCCCGTCACTCAGATGGAGCATGACCCAATTGGCCATTTCCTTCACGGAGGAATTGATGGAACCCGCCGGGCCCATGTTGACCATCTCGCGGAAGTCCATCCGCTCGACCTTAAAGGTGTCCTCGTCCTCGCGATAGCCGAACGAGTAATCGGCGTCCTTGGTCATGTCCGCGATCGTGAAGTTGCTGCGGTTCATGCCCAGCGGCGTGAGGATCCGCTCGCGAACGTTCTGCTCCCACGTCTTGCCCGTCAGCGTCTCCCCCAACACGCCCGCGGTGAGGAACATCAGGTTGTTGTACTGCCATTGCTCCCGCAGGTCCTTGTTGTTCTCCAGATACGGCAGACGCTTCACCAGTTCCGCCCGCGGCAGGTTCGGCGCGCCGTACCAAACGAGATCATGCCGCGGCAGGCCCGAACGGTGCGTCACCAGATCACGCCCCGTCATCCGCTCCGTGAGCACGCGGTCGTAGAGCCGGAACGAGGGCAGATACGTCGTCACCGGCTTGTCCCAGTCGAACTTGCCCTCCTCGGCGAGCGACGCGAGCACAAAGGTCGTAAACGCCTTCGTCGACGAGCCGATCGCGAAGAGCGTGTTCTCGGAGACCGGCAGCTTCTTGTCGAGATCGCGGAAGCCGAAGCCCTTCGCGTAGATGATCTCCCCGCCTTTCACGATCGCGATGGCGATGCCGGGCACCTGCCACGCCTCGCGGATCTTGTCGACCTGGGCATCAAATCCATCGAGCGCCGCGGCGGCGTTGGCCGCCGGATCCCCCCGCTTGATCTCAAACGGGAACTTCGCCGGGCCCTGGGAGAACTCGCCGGCAATCGCGTTCCCTTCGGCGTTGAACGTGCCCTTGAAGGTCGGGTTGCCGCCGATCGCGCCGGGGACTTCCTTGATGCGGAACGTTGCGGTGGCCGGGCTCGCCGCGGAGTCGATCGCGATGTTGTCGAGGACAAACCCCTCAACCTTCTGGGCCGGGATCGAGATCGTGCCCTCGGCATCGCTCGCAAAGTTCAGCACAAACTCCAGCGGCGCGCCGGGAAGCTTGACCGCGCCGGTCCATTTGCCCTTGAGCTCGGGCTTGGCGACGGCGAGCCCCGCCGTGCGCGCCAACGCCGCAGGCGTGGGGAACACCATCAGACTTGAGGCGATGCCGATTCCCGCCGCCAAGCCAATCGCCGACCGGATCGCCGACCTGAAAACCTGTGCCCGAACGCCGCTGACCTGTGTGCTCATGGGTGTCTCTTTGGTGAAAACGGTTGTGATCTTTCAATTGTACCGATCAGGTGCCCCGAGGTGGCGGCACGAGACCGCCGCACCCCGAGATTCGGGGTCATCGAAGGAATCACTGAGACCGGTGGCGGCTGGAGTTACGGACAGATCAGCGCGTTGTACGCAGCGGCAAAGACGACGAAGTCCGCGTCATCCACAAACGTGTCGGCGTTCAGGTCCGCCGGACACGGCGCGGGCGAGGTCGGGCAGACCAGGTTCTCGTACGCGGCGGCGAAGATCACGAAGTCGGAATCATCCACGAACGTGTCGCCGTTGAGATCCGCCGGACACGCCGGCCCGACGTACACATAGTCCGCCACCACCGGCAGATGGTCGCTGACAGTGGTGAGCAGCGACAGGATCGTGCTCCGGTTGAGCAGGTCCGCGAGCGCGGTGTTCGCCGCCGAGGTGACACTGGTCGCAAACGCGTGCGTGCCGTTGTTGCCGAAGGTCTCCATCGTCCCGGGCACGAGCCGCACGCCCTGCTGGTTCAGCACCGGCGCGGTGACAAGCTGAAAATCAAAGCGGATGTCGGTCGTGGTCGCCGACTCGGTCATGAGCCCTCGGAAAGTGCTGGTGTTGGTCCAGGTGCCAGCGGGGTTCATGCTGTCGACGGCCTGAGCGGGCCCGGGGGCGACGAGCGTGGTCCACGCCGTCTCGCTGCGCCCGCTGGTGAAGTTGAAATCGCCCGCGTAGATGATGTGCGCACTGCTTCCGAGCGCGTCCGCGCGAATCGCAGTCGACTCGATGTTCCGCCGGTTCTTGCTCGTCGCGTCGCTCGAAGCCTTGTAGTGCACGACGTAGAAGTAAAAGTCCGCATCGGCCCCCTTGCCGACAGGGCGGAGCTTGTAGCGCATGGGTGCACGGGCGATGCCCGAGCCGCTGACCGTTCCGATGACCTTGGACTCGAGGACCTGGACGGTGTGCGTGTTGTACACCAGCCCGTTCGGCCCGCCGCCGGTGCCGCCGGTGGTCGGGTCCTTCACGTTGTCCGCGGCGTAAGTTCCCGCGCCATAGATCGCATTCAACTGGCTGACGATGTACGGCAGCGTCGCCGAGTTGATGCCGAAGACGCTTTGCGTGCCGTCGAGTTCCTGAAGACCCAGCACGTCGATGGGCTGAGCGTTGCCCGCGAGGTGGTGATCGCCGATCGCCTTCATCAGCGTGTCGAAGCCCGCTTTGGGTGGGATGATCCCGGCGCCCGAAACGGACGTGTTGTACGTCACCACGCGGATCGCCGCGTCGGCGTTGCACGCGATCGCCGCGCCGGCGCACAGCGCCAGGCCCAGAACGTTCCAACGACCCATGGTCATGCACCTGCTCCGACCGCCCAACCGCCCAAGGGATCCAGAATACCGGAAGTCACCCCAAGCCGGAAGACAATTCCGGGTCATTCCGAACGAGAACTCAGGACGGAATCACCGCCATCGGTGGCAGGTCGATGAAGCCGTCCGCATCACGGGCAGAGCACGGCGTCGTACGCCACGGTGAACACCTGGAAGTCCAGATCCTCCACCGCGTTGTCGCCGTTGAAGTCGGCCGGGCATCCCGCGGGCATCGACGGATCGTCGCACAGCACCAGGTCGTAGGCCACGACGAAGATCTGGAAGTCGAGATCATCCACGAAGCCGTCGCTGTTGAGGTCGCACGGGCAGCCGGCACCGAGACCGACAAAGACGCCCGCGTTGTCGAGGTTGATCCAGCCGATGTTCTCGCCCCAGGCGTAGCCGCGGAGGCGGCTCGCGACGAAGTCGATCCGCGCGGGCTGCGCGGGTGTCGCCAGAGCGCCGCCGCCGAAGTTGATCCAGCCGATGTTCTCGCCCCAGGCAAAGCCGCTGAGCTGGCCGGTGCCGGTGGCGTTGACACCGAAGTTGGTGCCGTTCGTGTTGGCGTACGGCCCGGCGCCGTTGCCGAGGTTGATCCACCCGCAGTTCTCGCTCCACACAAAGCCGCGGAAAAAACCTCCGGCGGGCCGGGTGAAGAACTTCGCGCCGCGGCTGCCTGAGGGCGAGCCCGCATCGGCCCAGTTCAGGAAGCCGATGTTCTCCGCCCACGCGTACTTGTTGGGCGGGACGACGCGGAAGGACTGGGCGCTGGCGACAGCAGGGACCGCGGCGAGCGTCAGGAGTGCAACAGAAGCAAAGCGGTGCATGGAATACCTCGCACGAAAGACTACCGGAATCGTCAACCCGAGCCAAGAGAATTCTCAGCGACCGCAGACGTTTTCGGGCGTTCCCCCGGTCTGCCGGCGGCCTCTCGAACCACCTTCTAGTAGATGAAGTTGGCGGTGGGATCGGTCGAGCCCATGCCCGATCCGCCGGTGTTCCCGTCAATCTGAGCCGAGAGCGGCCCGGTCGAGATCGGCCCCACCCGGTTTCCCGCGGCCAGCTCGAAGTGCTTGGTGTTCTGGGTCAGCTCGTTCGAGTAGATCGCGTTGCCGCCGTTGCTGGCCTTGATGCCCTTATCGCAGTTCACGATCGTGTTCCCGCGGACATTGGCCCGGCCGCCGAGCCCCAGAATCAAGATTCCGACGCTGGAGCCGCCGCCGCTCCGGATGTTTCGAACCACGTTGTTGGTCACCTGCACCTGGTCGCCTCCCCAGATGCCGTTGGTTGGGTTCTTCGAGGGATCGCCGCTGACGGTGTTCCCGTCGAGGCGTGCGCCGCCGGTGCCGCTGGCGACGATGCCGAGATTGGAGAACGACGACACCGTGCAGCCCTGAATCAGGATGCCGTCCGTGCCCACACCGTTCGAAGCGGTGATGCCGACGGACGCTTCCGTCACCGTGCAGTCCCGCACCACGCTCCCGCGGCCGCCGATGGAGATTCCGGTGTCCGCGCCACGAATGGTGACACCCTCGACGGTGGATCCGCTGTCGGCGCTGATGCCCGTGGTCCCGACGCGGATGACGCAGTCGCGTATCGCGTTGGACGTGCCCGCGTAGATGCCGCTGCTCGCCCCGTCGATCACGATCGACGCGATCCGATTGGACGAACCTACATCGATCGCGGCCTCGACGCCGCTGTTGATCGTGATGTCCTCGATGGTCGAGCCGATGGGCGTCTGATCAATGGTCTGTCCCCTCAGACGGATCCCGCGATCGGCAAAGCCTTGCGAGATCATGCCGTTGCGGATCACCAGCCCCCGCAGCGCCTGCTGGGCCACGATGCCGGAGTTGGAATTGGCCCCTGCAAGCGTGAATCCGTTGAGATCAATCGTGACATTGCTGGCGGCGATCTCGATGCCGTCCTTGCCTTCCGCAGCGGTCAGATTGCCGCTGAGGTAGTACGACCCCGGCTGGGTGATCTTGAACGTGCTGGGCGTCGCGTCGTTGTCGCCCGGAGTGTTCACCGCGTTGATCGCGATCCGCGGCTCCGGGCCGGGCGTCGAGGCCACCGGACCCGCCGGGGGGTTCAGCGGCCCGGCAAGACCTGCTGTCGACACCAGCATGGACGCACACACAACCGACACAGCCGCAGCAAACGATGAACGCATGGCACTTCCCTTTCTTGACGCGCGACCATTCGGTCGGCCCACTCCGTGCGACGAATCCGGTGCCAAGAGCTAAGAACAAGGGCGAGTACAACGAGCAATCGATCATCGCAACCGTCGAGAGCTCGCCCCAATCTCGCATCACCACCGAATGCCCCCGCCCTCCGCGCATCCGCGCGTGCGGCTAGCCCCCGGCACCGCGGCGGCCTTCACCGTTTTGCGCCGCGCCAAAGTCCGACCCGGCACTCCGACTTCTAGTACTTGAAGTTCGCGAACGAGTTGGACGTCGTGATCGTCGCGCCGCCGGTCACATCAAAGATCTGCCCGATGGCGTTGTTGCCCGACGACACAAAGTCGTTCGCGCCACTCGCCGCGGGGTTCTTCGAGGCCGTGTTGCGCACCACGATCGCCCCGCCGGCAACACTGATGCCGGTCGCGTTGTTGGTCACGGTGTTGCCCTCGATCCGCGTGTTGCCCGAACCGGTGACGAGGATGCCAGCGCCGGAGTTGTTGTAGCACGAGTTGTTCAGAATGACGCAGGCGTTGGAAGCCCGGATGCCATCGACGCCGTTGCCGCGGAAGGTGGACCCCGAGACCGTGGAGCCGCTGGTGACCAGCGCGCCGTGCTGGCCGTTGGAGAAGGCATTGCAGTTGGCGATTGTCGTGGCGCTCGTGAACGAGAAGCCGTGGGCCCCGTTCTCGCTGGCGGTGCAGCCGGTGAAGACGTTCCCGTCGCCGTCGCCCCGGAAGCCCGAGCCGCCGTTGCCGCGAGCGGTGCAGTTGGTGAACGCCCCGCCGCCGTCACAGTCGAACCCTGCGTCGAGAGCGCTGTTGAGGGCGCTGCAATTGGTGAACGCGGCTCCGACGCCCACGTTGAAGCCGTTCCCGCTCCCGCCGGTGTTGTCGGCGAGGCAGTTCATGAACACGACTCCTGCTCCGGCCCGAAACTCGTCGGCGCCGTTGGAGCGTGCGATGCAGTCCGACACGACCGCGTCGTTGCCGAGCGAGAAGCCGTGCGACCCGTTGTCGTACGCCGAGCAGTTCTCCAGTTCGGCCCGACCGTCAAGCGAGAATCCGACGTTGGCGTTGTTGCGGGCGGTGATCCCGCTCAGCCGCAGGCCCGCGACGCCAATCTGCGACAAGAGGCCCGATCCGCCGCCGCCGCGCACCGTGCCGTTCTTGATCGTGACATTGCCCCGCGGATCGCCCGACGGATTGCCGCTGTCGCCCGCGACCAGGATGACCGCGCCGGTGGTTCCAGCAATCCCCTCGACGGTGAACCCGTTCAGGTCCAGCGTGACGTTGTTGGCGTAGATGCCGATGGCGTTCTTGCCCGCGGTCGCCGCGACGTTCCCGGTGAGGTAGTAGGACCCCGGCGCGACAATCTTGTAGACGGCCGAGCTCCCAACACCCGGCGTGTTGACGTCGTTCACCGCGATCCGCGGCTCGACCTCGCTCAGAGCCTTCTGCGTCGGCGCGATCGGCCCCACCGGCGGCGCCAGCGGCCCCGCCAAGACCCACGCGTTCACCCCGGCGCACGCCACCACGCCGCCGATCGCGGCATGAACGAATCGAGTTGTCATCTTCACGGCCTGGTTCCCTTCCGACACTTTCCCCAAACCGTCGTGCGTTCAAAGTCGGTCGTTCGGTCACCCCCTTTGAGCGAAGCGACGCAAGTTCGCCCACCCCGAAGAGCCCGAGAACCACCCGATCCAAGCCCGAACCGCGTCGATTCCCCCTTCCGTCCGGGAACACACACCCGTTCGGGGCATCGAATATCCTGCATGTCCGATCGAGGCGTTGCCCTCGCCCGACTCACACTCTCCCACGGAGCCCACCCTTGAAATCCATCGCCCGTCTCGCCGCCATCGCTCTCGTCGCCGGTCTCGCCGTCGCTGTCCACGCCGAGCCTGACGCCGCGCCGGCCCAGACCGTCGCCATCGAGCCCGGCTCGCTCACCGTCGGCAACCCCGCCCCCGCGCTCAACATCGCCAAGTGGGTGAAGAACAGCCCCGTCAACTCCTTCCAGAAGGGCAAGGTCTACGTCGAGTTCTGGGCCACCTGGTGCGGCCCGTGCGTCAAGAGCATGCCCCACCTCTCCTCGCTCCAGAAGGAATACGCCGACAAGGGCGTGACCATCATCGGCGTCACCAGCGAGGACCCGCGCAACAACCTCGAGGGCGTCGAGAAGATGGTCGCCGCGAAGGGCGACCCCATGGGCTACACCGTCGCCTGGGACAGCGGCCGCTCGACCAGTGATTCCTACATGACCGCCGCGGCCCAGAGCGGCATCCCCACCGCGTTCATTGTGGATCAGAACGGCGTCATCGCCTGGATCGGCTCGCCGTTCGTGATGGACGAGCCCCTGGAGAAGATCGTCGCCGGCAAGTGGGACATCGACGCCGCCCGCAGCGCCTTCGAGGCCGACCGCGCCTCGGACATGGCCCAGATCACCTTCTCCCGAGCGCTCAAGTCCAAGGACGCGGCCAAGATCATCGACGCGGGCCCCAAGCTGATGGCGTTCGCCGGCCAGAACCCCGGCATCTACAACTACATCGCCTGGGGCATCGTCGACCCCGGCCGCAAGCTCGACCTCAAGTCCAACCCCAAGCTCGTCGACCTCGCCCTCGACGCCGCCCAGAAGGCCGACAACGCCACCGGTAACGACGACCCCGGCATCCTCGACACCCTCGCACGCGTCTACTTCGTGAAGGGCGACACCAAGAAGGCCATCGAGATCCAGGAGAAGGCCATCAAGCTCGCCGACGACGAGAAGATGAAAGCCGAGCTCGAAGGGGCGCTCAAGGAGTACAAGAGCGCGAAGTGAATTTTCGGCGCTTTTCTCACTAGCAGTTCCCGAACGGCCCGCCTCCAAGCGGGCCGTTCGCTTTTTGCCTGCTCCGACGACCGTGACCCCCGCTCGCCAGAGGCTGAAACAACGTCTCCCTGCAACCGGGCCAACCACGCCCGGTAGATCCGCCGCCCCGACACCGCGAGGTGCCGGTCCGGCCCAGCGCGCACGGAGACTCTTCGGATGCACTGCACCACGCGGATGAAGCTCGCGGCTTCGGCCCTGATGCTGCTGGCCGCCAACACGTTCGCCCCGCCCGTCGCGGCCGACGTCTCCGCCGCGCCTTCAGAATCTCCGCCGGCTCCGACCACGCCGCCCGCTCCTCCTTCGCCCCGCGCCGAGCCCGGCTCACTCACCATCGGCATGCCCGCGCCCGAGCTCTGCGTCGACGCGTGGCTCAAGGGCACCCCCGCAACCCCGTTCGCGCCGGGCACGGTCTACATCGTCGAGTTCTGGGCCTCGTGGTGCGGCCCGTGCCTCGAAAGCATGACCCATCTCTCCGAGCTCCAGACGATCTACGGCGAATCCCGGCTGCGAGTCGTCGGCGTCACCAGCGAGGACCGCGGCAACTCGCTCGACCGCGTGAAAACGGTGCTCTCCAAAAAGGACGCCTCGACGCGCTACACGATCGCGTGGGACCGAGCACGCACCACCTACGAAACCTACATGGACGCGGCCGGGCAGATCGGAATCCCGACCTCGTTCATCGTCAATCAGGACGGACTCATCGCCTGGGTCGGCTCCCCATTCGAGATCGACGCACCGCTCGCACGAATCCTGAATCGCGACTGGGATCTCGCCGCCGCTCGTGCCGCCTTCGAAGACGATCGCGCCGTGGATGTCGGGCGCATCGTCTTCGAGCGCTCTCTCGAGACCCGAGACGCCCAGAAGATCGCCGAAGCCGCCACGTCGTTCTTGGCCCTCAGTGATCGCGAACCGATCATCCTCAACTACGTCGCACACAGCATCCTGAGCCCTGAGCAGAATCTGGACTTCGTGCGCCATCCCCCGCTGCTCCAGATGGCAGCGGACTCCGCCCGACGGTTCTACTCGCTCTCCAAAGAACCCGACCCGATGAACCTCGAAACGCTCGCTCGGGCCGAGTCGCTGCTGGGAAACCGCGATCGTGCGATCGAGCTTCAGACCAAAGCGATCGCGTTGACCGAGGACCCGCGGGTCCGGACCCGATTGGAGACCACGCTGAAGACGTACCAAAAGTCCAAATAGCTCAAGCCCGTCGGCGCTCCCAACCCCGTCCCTCCGAGGACCGCGCCACACCCATCAAGCGGTTCTTTCCGCAACCTCCCCACGGACAACCGGAACACCCACGCAACCACATCGCCAGCGCATACGTCCGACGACGGGCGTTCCGCAGCGAACTCCGAGAACCATCATGTTGATGCCGCTCCTTCTCGCAACCGCCCTCGCTCAGGCCGCCGTGCAGCCGGTGAGCAACCCGACTCTCCGCGGCGCCTTCGCCCCAGAAGAAGGCATCTCGCTCTCCGTCCCCGAGAAGCAGCCCGAGCGCAGCCTCCGCATCGGCGACAGCGTCCCCGCGCTCAGCGTCAGCGAGTGGATCGCCGACGGAACGCCGCAGCCTCCCAAAGACGGCTTCCAGCCCGGCACCGCCTACGTCCTCGTCTTCTTCTCGCCCAACCAGCGCCCCATCAAGAACCTCTTCGACTCGGTCTCCAATCTCTCCGACCGCTTCCGCGACCGCCTCGTCCGCGTCATCGGCGTGGCCGGCGCTAGCAAAGGCGTCGCCCGCAGCGACCTGTCCACCGTTCTCGACGCCTACAAGCACTACGTCCGCTTCCCCATCGCCTGGGACGAAGCCACCAAGACCCGCGACGCGTACCTCACCGCCATGGGCGGGCACAAAGAACCGCTCGTCGTCGTGATCGACCCCAAGGGCCGTCTCGCCTGGTACGGCGTGCCCGGCCAGACCACCCAGATCCTCAACGCCATCCTCGCCGACCAGTGGAACCTCGACGCCGTCCGTCAGCAGACCGAGCACACCGAAGACCTCGGCTGGCTCCGCATCGAGATCGTCCGCGCCCAGCGCGCCAAAGACCCCAAGCGCATGCTCGCCGCGGGCGAAAAGCTCCGCGAGGTCTGCTCGCACCTCGGCGACGAAGACCGCGCCGAGATGCTCGGCTTCGCCAACGACGTCAGCGGCCGAAACACCGTCTTCGACCTCGCCGCCCACAAAGACCTGGCCCACCTCGCACGCACGCTCGCCGAGCAAGCCGTCAGCGACCAGGAAGACGAGCCCCGCAACCTCGCGATCGTCGCCCGCGCCCGCTTCGCCGACAGCGACGTCGACGGCGCCCGCGCCGCCGCTCGTCGCGCCCTGGAGATCCTCGGCGGCAAGTCCCCCACCGACAACGACCTGCTCGACGAGATCAAACGCGACTACGACCGCTTCTCACGCTGATCGCCGCGAGAGAAGACTGAACTCTCCACGAAGAAGGCCGCGACCCCGACCTCTCCCGGCCACTCAATCGGCACTCTCGTCCGCTTCATCCTCTTCTTGCACCGAGACCACCAGGTCTCCCTCGTCGAGCTGCAGCTCCTGCCGCAGCCAGCCCGCGATCACCGCCGCCTCGTCGAGCGTCATCCACCGCGCCGTCACCCGCGGCTCGTCCCACTCCGCCGCGTGCACCGCGACCTCGGCCGTCGACTGATTGTTCTTCGTGCTCGCCTGGCTCGCCCGCACTTCCACGCGATCCACCATCGCCATGTCAATCGTCGGCCCCGCAGCCTCAGTCCAACTCGGCGGCAGCGTCATCAACCCGCTCCCGCGATCCACCACCACATCGTGCCGCCCCGCCGCCAGCGTGGATCGCCGACGCAGAAAACCCAGCACGCACACGAACGCGACGACCGCCAGCCCCGCCGCCGCCACCGTCAGCACCGGCCCGGGCACCAGCAGCATCGCCACGCCCACCACAGCGCTCGCGATCCCGCCCCACAGGAAGCCGAACTCCGTGGCCGTCATTTGCGCCAGCCGCAGCACCGCCCGCTGCGGCGAGTCCTCCATCAAGTAATACCGGATCGGCTCGGCCCGGAACGCGAACGACCGAATCGACGGCCTCAGCATGATCGCCGCCACCGCGTTCAGGACGCCCACGAAGAACAAGAACGCCACGGTCTTCCGCTGCATCCCCACCACCAACGCCGCGTTGCTCGGCGACGCCGGGTCCACAAACACCGGCACCTGCGTGCCCACGGGATACAACTCGAGCGCGCTCTTCTCCGATCGAAACGACGGCCCACGCGACTCGCCGATCGTGATCACCCTCCCCGTCCGCGTCTCGCCGTCAAAGTCGTACGTGTACGTCACCGCGGGCCGATACCGACGCGCGTTCTTGCTGCGGTACGCCGACGCCGTGCTCGCGGTGATCGTCCCCGTCACCTGCGGCCACCTCGACGACGCGTGCTCGTCGAGCGCCTTGCTGATCAGATAGAAATCCGCCACCGCCGCCCCGATCAGCAGCGCCAGCGCGACCAGCAATCCCGTCAACCGTGAGAACGTCGACATCGCCAGCATCCTACCGGGCCTCGCCGCCACCGCTGCGGCAACCCACTCAGAACGGCCGCTTGGTCGGATTCACGACCAAGTTGTCCCGACCCAGCACAAGCATGTCCGCGACTTCTACCGCATCGGCAAAGCTCTCCCGCGCCTGCTCGAGGCTCACCGCATCCTCAGGCACCTGCCCGCGCTCCAGGTGCTCGATCGTCGGAATCGCATCACCCGTCAGCACCACCGTGTACCGCGCGTCCTCCAGGAGCAGCCCGCTCATCCCCGGCGTCACCCCCGGCAGCGGGAACAGCGTCACCCGCTCGGCCAGCTCCTCCGGCGCGACTTTGCACCGCTGCAGCACCGCGACATCGCGCTGAAGCACCGCGGCGATCTCCTGCTGCTCCGGATCCTGACTGGTCTCCTTCAGCCGCGTCGCCAGCGGGATGCCCACGCCCTCGCGCTCAAGCTCGCTGATCCACCAGTTGGCCTTCGTGAACGCCCCGATCCCACGCCGCGTGTCGGCGCGGAAGGAGGTGAGGAACACATCGGTGATCTGCGACGGCGTGAGCGACGCCCGCTCCGCCAGCCGCGCCACCAGCATCTGCTCGGGCAACCCCGGATCGACGAGGATCTTCTTGTCCCCGGCCACGATCAGCGACGTCGTCGCGTGCCCGGTGCGCACCTGACCACGCTCCCCCCACAGAGGATGCGACGGAAGCGTTCCGATGGAGATGATGCGGAGGTTCATTGGAGGAAGGGGGGAGCAGGGGAGCAGGGGAGCAGGGGAGCAGGGGAGCAGGGGAGCAGAAATCCTACAGCCGCGCGGCGGAGAGCCCGAAGCCCCCGCGCGGCTCGAAGCAATCACAGTACGACGACATTTCGTTCTCCCCCTGCTCCCCTGACCCGCTCCTCCCCTGCTCCCCTTCCCGATTCACCCCTCCACGCCCTGATCCCGCGACACCCGCAGTCGTTCCAGCGCCGGGTGCTTCTGCTGCTTCTTGTCCCGCAGCTTCTCGATCACCAGCGGCGGGACCATCGACGTCAAGCACGACAGGTCCTCACCCATCGCCGCGATCTGCTTGATCAGGGTCGAGCTCGTGTACGCGAACGTCTGCCCCGCCACCACAAACGCCGTCTCCAACCCCGCGACCTCGCGATTCGTGACCGCCTGCTGGATCTCGTACTGCAAGTCACTCAGATTCCGCACGCCGCGGAGCAACGCGCTCGCGTGCTGAGCGCGGGCGAAATCCACCGTCAGCCCCGTGAACCCCTTCACCAGCACCGGCGCACCCTCGGGCTCCTTCTCCACCAATTCCGCCACCAGCTTCTTGGTCATCTCCAGCCGCTCGCTCGCGTCAAAGAGCTGGTCCTTGCTCGGGTTTCGACCCACCGCCACGATCAGCTCATCGAACAGCCGCCTCCCGCGGCGGATCACATCCAGATGCCCGAAGCTGATCGGGTCAAACGAGCCGGGATAAATGGCTAAATGCTTCCGCGTGGGCATGCACGCAAGAGTAGGAAGAACGCCCCCGATCGAGTGCCCCGCACCCTCCCCCTTCCAGAGGGAGGGGGCCGGGGGGTGGGTTCTGTTTCTCACGTCATCACACCCACCCGCAACCCTGGCAGTACGCTGCACCACCGGACCACCCGCAGACGCGCTCCCCTCCGCCACCCACCGTGCCCACGCCGTCCCGCCAACCCCGCCTCGCACTCTTCACCGACACCCTCGGCGACGTCAACGGCGTCTCGCGCTTCATCAACGACATCCTCGATCAATCCCTCGCGGCCCAACGCCCGCTGCACGTCCTCACCAGCACGCGATTCCCGACCCGACCGCTGCCGACCATCCACAACCTCCCGCCGCTCTTCGCCCGCGCGATGCCCGGATACCCCCAGCTCGAACTCGCCGCACCGAACATTCCGGCGCTGCTCCGCCGCGTCCGCCAGATCGAGCCCGACCTGATCCACGTCAGCACCCCCGGCCCCGTCGGTCTCGTCGGCGTACTCGCGTCGCGCCTGCTGCGCGTGCCGCTGCTCGGCACCTATCACACCGACTTCCCGGCCTACATCGCCGACCTCTTCGACGACGACCCCGCGTTCAACGCCCTCACCCGGGCCGCCATGCGCACGATCTATCGCCGCTTCGACACCATCTTCACCCGCAGCGACGACTACGCCCGCACGCTGCACGCGCTCCACGTGCATCCCCGCTCCATGCCCCGGCTGTGGCCCGGCACCCGCCTCGATCGATTCGCACCAACCTTTCGCGACCCATCCATCTGGCCCGCGCTCGCGCTGCCGACCGACTCACTCAAAATCCTTTACGTCGGCCGCCTCAGCGTCGAAAAGAACATGCCGATGCTGGTCCGCGTGTGGCGAGCGACTCACGCCATCCTCCAAGCCCGCGGCCTCTCCGCCAGCCTCATCCTCGTCGGCGACGGCCCGCACCGCCCGGAGATGCAGCGCGAGCTCGAAGGCTGCAACACCCACTTCCTCGGCTTCCGCTACAACGAAGAACTCAGCCGCCTCTACGCCTCCAGCGATCTCTTCCTCTTCCCCAGCGTCACCGACACCCTCGGCCAGGTCGTCATGGAAGCCCAGGCCAGCGGCCTGCCCGCGCTCGTCACCAACGTCGGCGGCCCGCAGGAAATCGTCCGCCACCAGCAGACCGGTCTGGTGCTCTCACCCGACCACCAGCAAGCCTGGGTCGATGCCATCGTCGATCTCGTGGCCGATGCGACCAAGCGCAAGGCGATGGGCCAGGCCGCGCACGAACACCTGCAGTCATTCTCGATCGCCGCATCCTTTGAGCACTTCTGGGATGTGCACGTCGAAGCCTGGCGCCGATCCATCGAATCCCACTCCCAGCCGCTCGCGGACGCCACGGCGGTCAAACACGTCACCGCCGCACGCCCCGCCAAGCCCTCCGAATCGCCAACCCATGTCGCGCCCTGAGACGCCTGATACGCTTGGTGCGTGAACTGGCTTCTCAACAACCCGCAGATCTTCGTCTTCTTCGCGATCGCGGCGTTCTCAGTCCTCCAATGGATCCTCAAAACTGTCGCCAGTCAGCAAGCCGCGCGGCAGCGTCGTCTTCAGATCGAGCAGCAGGAGCTCGAAGCCCTGCGCACCGGGCGTCAGGCCGCGCCGCCCATGGGCGTGCCCGCCGAGTTCTCCCGCGAGGCCGAGCTCGCCGAGCTCCGCCGCCGCGCCCAAGCCCGGGCGGAGCAGTCGTCGCGTGAAGAGCGTGTCGACCCCGGCATGCCCAGCCCAACCCCGACCCAGCAGCCCAACCCGCTCGAGATCCTCCTCGGCCTTCCCCCCGGCTCCACCACCGGCGGCACCATCCCCCCCCGCGGCGGAAAGTCCCGCGACATCGCCGCCGAACGCCGCAAACGCCGCGAGGCCCGCGCCGGCACCAGCCGCCCCACCCCCACTTCGAATCCCAACCGCTCCGACAACGTCCGCAGCGACACCCAGCGCCGCGACAACCAGAGCTCGCAGGACAAGTTCTCCGACGAGACCCGCGCCGAGCGCGTCCGCACTCAGAATCAGGAACGCCTCCGCGTCGACAAGATCCGCCGCGAACAGGACCGCCGCGACACCGCCAGCGCCGCCGCCGCCCAGCAGCAGCGCATCGCCGCCGCCCACGCCGCGACCGAAGTCGCCAGCCCCACGCCGCAGACTCTGTCCAACGCCCCGCGCCGCACCAGCCCGATCAAGCTCAAGAGCCTGCCCAACAGCCGCGCTTCCTGGCGTCAGGCCCTCATCGTCAACGAGATCCTGAACAAGCCGCTGGCCCTCCGCACCGACGCCGACCGCGGAA
Source organism: Phycisphaerales bacterium (assembly GCA_019744815.1). Classification (GTDB taxonomy): domain Bacteria; phylum Planctomycetota; class Phycisphaerae; order Phycisphaerales; family UBA1924; genus JAFEBO01. The sequence continues at coordinate 14,058 of JAIEUA010000008.1, read as the reverse complement.
TCCTGTAGCACGGTCGCCAACCCAGACGCCGAGGCTGACGAGTCCGCGAGGAAGCCTCGGATCGACTGCAACAGTGTCGCCCGAACGTGCAGCGCCGATTTCGAAGCACTTCCAGACCATCCGCGGCTTCGTCGCCAAGCCTCCTCAGCCTCGGCGTCCGCATGTTCTCCGCGCCAAAGTGTGAAGGTTGCGTCGCGCCGATGACAACCACCGCACCGGCGCGGTACCCTCTGCCATGCCCCGCCCCACCCCCGGCGCCAATCCCCTCGTCGGCATCATCATGGGCTCTCGCTCCGACCTCGAGACCATGCGCCGCAGCGCCGACATACTCGACGCCCTCGCCATCCCCTACGAGATCCTCGTCGTCAGCGCCCACCGCACACCCGACTGGCTCTTCACCTACGCCAAGTCCGCCGAATCCCGCGGCCTCGAAGTCATCATCGCCGGCGCGGGCGGAGCCGCCCACCTCCCCGGCATGTGCGCCAGCCAGACCTGCGTCCCCGTCCTCGGCGTCCCCGTCGAGAGCCGCACGCTCAAGGGCCTCGACTCACTGCTTTCGATCGCCCAGATGCCCGGAGGCATCCCCGTCGGCACGCTCGCCATCGGCAAAGCCGGCGCCACCAACGCCGGCCTGCTCGCCGCGTCCATCGTCTCCATCACCCGCCCCACCCTCCGCCGCAAGCTGCAAGCCTGGCGTGCCCAACAAACCAACACCGTCCTCAACGCCCGCGACCTCGAAGGCGAACTGAAGCGAACGCGAAGGAGCCTGAGCCTGAAAACCGCAAAGTCCGAGACGAAGCCCACGCGTCGCCGACCCGCATAAGACGCCGAGGCTGACGAGTCCGCGAGGAAGCCTCGGATCGTCTGCAACGTGGTCGCCCAACCGTCCCCCGTCGCTCGTCCATCGCTTCCAACCCATCCGAGGCTTCGTCGCCAAGCCTCCTCAGCCTCGGCGTCTCACAATCCCACCCCCATCCCCTGCCCCGCTTGTCCTCTCACAAGTCCAAATCCCACGCCTCTCCCCTCCTCGGCGTCCTCGGCGGCGGCCAGCTCGGCCGCATGCTCGCCCTCGCCGGCGTCCCGCTGGGCCTGCGCTTCCGCTTCCTCGATCCCTCGCCCTACGCCACCGCCGCCCACGTCGGCGAACTGATCGTCGGCGATTTCGAAGACACCGAAGCCCTCACCCGCTTCAACAAAGGCCTCGACGCCGCCACCTTCGAATTCGAGAACGTCCCCGCCGCCGCCGTGCGCCGCATCGCGGCCACCCTCGCCGTCAATCCCAACGCCGACGTCCTCGAAACCGCCCAAGACCGCCTCCGCGAAAAGACCCTCTTCCAATCCCACGGCCTCGCCGTCCCCGCATTCTCCGGCGTCTCTTCACTCGCCGATCTCCACTCCGCCGCCGCATCCATCGGCGTCCCCGGCGTCCTCAAAACTCGCCGCATGGGCTACGACGGCAAAGGCCAGTTCGTCCTGCGCTCGCCCAGCGACCTCGAAGCCGCCTGGAAAGCCGTCGCCGGTGACCGCGCCCAAGCCGAACTGATCTACGAGCAGTTCGTCCCCTTCGAGTGCGAGACCTCGTTGATCGCCTGCCGCGCTCGCGACGGCACGTGCGTCTTCTACCCCATGCCCACCAACGTCCACCGCGGCGGCATGCTCCGCATCTCCAGCCTCGGCCTCGAACCCGCGCTCCCCGACGCCGTGCAATCCGCAGCACGCGCCAGCGTCACGCACCTGATGGAGCAGTTCCAATACGTCGGCGTCCTCGCCGTCGAGTTCTTCGTCGTCCGACAGGGCAACGCCCTCACCCTCCTCGCCAACGAGATGGCCCCCCGCGTCCACAACAGCGGCCACTGGTCCATCGACGCCTGCGCCACCAGCCAATTCGAGAGCCACTGCCGCGCCGTCGCCGGCCTGCCCCTCGGCCCGACCACCCTCCGCTCCCCCGCCACCGCGATGCTCAACATCATCGGCGCCATGCCCACGTTCGACGCCATCGCCGCCTTCGAGCGCGAAGCCGCCGACCGGGGCGTGCTCGTCAAGCTCCACGACTACGCCAAGCCGCCCCGCGAAGGCCGCAAACTAGCCCACCTCAATCTCGTCGGGACCGCGGAAGCCATCCGGCAGGCGCTTTCCCTCGCGTCGAAGCTGCCGGGCGTGGTTGTGGCAAGCGACCGAACCGGTTGAGCCGATGACCGGTATGTTCTGGAGTCATCGCGCCTCCTCGCCCCGCGCCGCGGGGAGGGGTGGTCGAGGCTTTGCGAGACCGGGGAGGGGTGTTCCGTCTTTGGTTCTCGCAACGCGCAGGCGCCCGAAGTCCCCTCACCTGATTTGAGGCTTCGCCTCAGATCGTGCTCTCCCCGCACGCGGGGAGAGGAATTAGGATCGTTCCATGAACCACGTCCCCGCTCTCCTCCTCACCGCCCTCCTCGCCTCCGCCGGCCTCGCACAACCCGCGTTCGCCGCCCCCACTCCCTCCCCCGACGGCCTCAAGGACGAGCTCCGCTCCATCGTCCAGTCCGCTCGCGACAAGGTCTTCCCCGCCCTCGTCAACATCTCCGTCGTCACCACCTCCTTCGAGGGCGGCTCGGAGTCCAAGGGCGGCGCCACCGGCAGCGGCACCATCATCTCCAAAGACGGCCACGTCATCACCAACCAGCACGTCGTCAACGACGGCACCAAGTTCAAGGTCACCCTCGCCGACCGCCGCATCGTCTCCGCCAAGCTCGTCGGCGAAGACCCGCTCACCGACCTCGCCGTCCTGCAGATCGACCTTGCCGAGCTCAAGGCCCTCGGCGTCGACCCCGCCAGCCTCCCCACCGCCGAGTTCGGCGACTCCGACAAGCTCGCCATCGGCGACACCGTGATGGCCATGGGCTCGCCCTTCGCCCTCAGCCGCAGCGTCACCCTCGGCATCGTCTCCAACACCGAACGCGTCTTCACCAGCGGCTTCCTCCGCGAAGAGTTCGAAGAGATGCAGGGTGAAGCCGGCACCACCGGCGTCTTCACCCGCTGGATCCAGCACGACGCCGCCATCAACCCCGGTAACTCCGGCGGCCCGCTCGTCAACCTCGAAGGCAAGATCGTCGGCATCAACACCCTCGGCGGCAGCAACATGGGCTTCGCCAGCCCCAGCAACCTCGCCCGCCAGGTCTCCGACGCCATCCGCAAGGACGGCGAGGTCCTCCGCTCCTTCATCGGCCTCTCCTTCAAGAACATCCGCGACACCGGCTTCGACGACGGCGTGCTCGTCAACGCCGTCGTCGAGGACGCACCCGCGCACGACGCGGGCCTCCAGGCCGGCGACCGCATCACCGCCATCGACGGCAAGCCTCTCACCGTGCGCTTCGTCGAAGAAATCCCGCCCCTGATCAAGAGCATCGCCGACCGCCCCATCGGCTCGGCCATCAAGCTCACCTACGTCCGCTCCGGCAAGCAGGCCGAGACCACTATCACCACCAAGAAGCTCCTCGCCGAACGCGGCGAGCGCAGCGCCCTCCGCCTCTGGGGCCTCACCATCTCCGAGATCACCGAGAAGCTCGCCGACGACCTGCACCTGCCCAACCGCGACGGCGTCTACGTCACCGGCGTCAAGGGCGGCTCCGCCGCGGAACTCGCCGAGCCCAACATCCAGTACGGCGACATCATCACCCGCATCGGCGACAAGAAGATCAAGACCGTTAAGGACGCCGTCGAAGCCTACCGCGGCGTGATGAACGTCCTCAGCGCGGAGAAGAACCTCTCCAGCGAAGAAGCCCGCCTCAAGATCCCCGAGTTCCTCCTCGTCGAGTTCGACCGCCGCGGCAAGAGCCAGGCCACCCTCATCAAGCCCCGCCCCGACAAGAAGGAAGACCCGCCGCGCGAAGTCGCCAAGGGCTGGATCGGCGTCGCCACCCAGCCCGTGCTCCGCGACCTCGCCCGCGAGATGGGCCACGAGGGCCAGACCGGCTACCGCATTACCCGCATCTACCCCGGCACCCTCGCCGCCAAGAGCGACCTCAAGGTCGGCGACGTCATCGTCGGCATCGACAACGACAAGCTCAGCGTCAAAGGCATGCAGGACGCCGGCGCCCTCAATCGCAAGATCCGCACCATGAAGCCCGACACCGAGGCCGTGGTCAAGGTCCTGCGCAAGGGCGAAGACTCCAAGCCCGCGCCGGTCGACGTGAAGGTCGCGCTCGAACGCACCCGCCTCACCCCCGAAGAAGCCCGCCGCGACAGCAACAAGGACTTCGAGCTCAGCGTCCGCGAGCTGACGTTCTTCGACCGCGACGAGAACCGCTGGGACGACGACGTCCAGGGCGTGATGATCACCGGCGCCGAACAACTCGGCTGGGCCGGAGCCGCGGGCCTGCGCTCCGGCGACGTCATCCAACGCATCAGCGTCCCCAGCGACAAGTCCGGCGCCGAAGCCTGGAGCGTCACCATCACCGACCTCGACAACTACCGCAAGGTGATGGAACGCCTCGCCAAGGAACAACCCCCCCGCGTCATCTTCGGCATCCTCCGCTACAACCAGGCCCTCTTCCGCTACCTCGAGCCCGAGTGGAAGCCGATGGTGACCGGCGAAGCGAAGGACGCGAAGACGGAAGAGAAGAAGTAACGGCACCGCGCTCTTGCAGAACCTTCGGCGATCAAAAACTCCAAGCAAGTGACGCGACCGTTGTCCGTCTCTCCGCCGCAGACGCGGTCGGGCATTGTGATTTGTGCTTTGGCTCTGGCCGTTGCCGTTGGCTTCTGCCTTTGACTTACGCCTTGCGAGGCCAAAGGCCTCGAAGATCTCAGCCGTGGGTGGAGCGAGTCTTCGAGCGACACCCACGGACCGCCCGAAGGCCATTCACATCATCGCCTTTCCGTCCGCACCCCAACGGGGTGCAAGAGCCTCACTCCCACGCATACCGCTCATCCAACTCCACCCCATACTTCCGACACAACGCCCGCACCTCATCCTGAAACGTCATCTTCTCATGATGCGCCCGCTGGTTCGCGATGTAGCGGGACACATCCTCCACCGCCGACTCCCCGATCGAAAACGCCCCGTACCCATCCTGCCACGCGAACGCATCAACCCCCTTGGTCTTCATCCACTTCGACGAATCGCGCTTCACGTTCATGAGCAAGTCCGCGATCGTCACCGTCCGCGCCAGATTCACCAAAAGATGCACGTGATTCGCCGTGCCCCCACCGCGATCGCCGGGCACCCCATATTGCGACCGACGCCGCCGAGATACGCATGCAAATCCGCATCGACCTCAATCGGGATCGAATCCTCTCGGTGCTTGGTCGAGAAGACCACGTGAATCAGAACACGTGAGAGCGACTGCGGCATGCCCCAAGACTACCGCGCGATCATCGCTTCTCGCACCCCGTCGGGGTGCGTGGACCAACAGACACGAGAATGAACGTCCCGCCTTCCGAGGGTGTCGCTCGCAGACTCGCTCCACCCTCGGCTGAGTTCTGCGAGGCCCTTGGCCTCGAAAGACGCACTGCAACACCGACGATGCGTCAACCGCTCTTGTATCGGCCTCACCCCACTCCCCCTCCCAGAGGCAGGGGCCGGGGGGTGGGTTCCGGATCGAACGGCGATCCTGAAGATCTTCATCCGACTCGATCCTGCTCGCGCCACGCCGATCCACCAAATCACGGGCGCGTTCAGCTCGGGCATTCGAGCCGGTCGTACGACGCACCAAACAAGGTGAAGTCCGCGTCGTCAACCACGCCGTCGTAGTTGATATCGCCATCGGCCACGATCCCGCCTTCTTCCAACGAGCCGTCGAAATCGACCCACGCGCCGTATCGGGCGGCGAAGAGCTGAAAGTCCTCGTCGTCAACAAGCCCATCAAAGTTCATGTCGCCCGCGCAGATCTCTGGGATCTCGGCGATCCATGCTTTCTGCACGCCATCCACGACACACAGCCCCATCACGGTTCGACCATCGTCTCCGATTCTTTCGATCGTGCGCAAACCCACGCCGCCCGATTGCCATCCCGCAAGCCGCAACATCGCCCGAAAGTCGATAGGAGGCAGGCCATCAACCCACAACGCCGGGCCGGAACCGTTCCACCCCCAGAATTCACCAACCGCGACGGCGCCGTCTTCCGACACGGCTCGTGCGCGAGCAGCGGTGTACGTCGGACCGAGCGCGATGCTCTGATACGGCATTCCAAGCTCGCGCAGCCCGGTCTCCTTCGTCCATCGAAAGCTTCGAAGCTGCGGCTCGTTCGACGAGAGCACGCCAACCACCACCGACCCGTCGGCACTGGCATCCGCGGCCCAGCCGCGAGCGTCGCTGAGCGTTTCAGCGACAAGAGAACTCACTGGCATCACAAACGGCTTCCCGGGCGCCATCGATCCGACGATGGTGCTTCCATCCCGGCTGATCCCCAGCGGGTCAATCCATTGATCCTTCGTGATTGCTCCGAGTCTCTTTGGGGCTCCCGTACCCGACCAAAGCACGCCCGTACCCGTCTGGTCCGCAAGCTCCATCCGACCGACCGCCGTTCGGCCGTCGCCGCTCAACGCAGCGGGGACAACACTCGCCAGAGGTCGTTCCTCATCACCCGTGAGCAAGGTCACGCCCGTGCGTTCATCGACTCGGTACGCATCGATTCCCGATGCAGAACGCCCGGTATCCGCGGCGGCGAGCATCGTTCTTCCGTCAGTGCTCACGTCGAAGAGGTACGTTCGAGTCGCCCCCGCAGGCCTCGGCCACTCCTCGGCGGCGTTCCCATCGCGCCAAATCGCCGCGACATGATTCGCCGGCGGCCAGTATCGATCCCCGCAGTAACCAACCACGGTTCGCCCATCGCCACTGATCGCCATCGGCCAGCACACCGGGTAACCCGGGAGGCCATCCAGCACCCGCACCTTCACCGTCGCCGCCAATCCGACGACAGCGAAAGCCACCAGCGGCACCATCGAACCGGCTATCGAGACGCGACTGCAGGGTCCCATCGTCATCCATTCACCCCATTTCTTGAACGATTCGCTGCCTTGCGCGATCCGACCCCGATCGATATCGACCTGATACGATCCGCCACTCAAGGCCGACCACGATGCCTCGGCCTGTCGCACGCCGCTCACCGCTGAGCTCCAGGAGTCTTCGATGACCGTCCGCACCTTGCTCGCCTCGCTCGCTCTCTCGCTCGCCGCCGTCGCGCCCGTCTCGGCCATCGCCGCCGACGAGTCCGCCGTCTACGCCAAGCTCGCCGAGTCGCGCTCACCCAGCGTCGTCACCATCAAGTTCGTCCTCAAGATCTCCATGGGCGGCAGCGACGAAGAACGCGAGACCGAAACCGCCGGCATCCTCATCGAGCCCACCGGCCTCGTCATGGCCAGCAACCTCCAGCTCGGCGGCATCTCCGAGTCCATGCGCTCCTTCATGTCCCCCGGCATGTCCATGACCCCCAAGGACATCAAAGTCCTCATCGGCGACGACACCGAAGGCGTCGAAGCCAAAGTCATCGCCCGCGACAGCGAACTCGACCTCGCCTGGGTCCAGATCGAGAAGAAGTCCGACAAGACCTACGCCGCCCTCGACTTCGCCAAGGCCGGCAAGGTCGCCCCCGGCCAGACCCTCTACAGCGTCGAGCGCCTCGGCAAGTTCTTCGACCGCGCCACCACCATCAACGACTTCCGCATCGGCGCCGTCGTCACCAAGCCCCGCAAGCTCTACATCCCCTCCGAGCGCCTCAGCGCCGGCCTCGGCACCCCCATCTTCGCCGCCGACGGCACGCCCGTCGGCGTCAGCGTCCTCCAGCTCCCCAGCAAGGAAGAGATGGAAGCCGAGCAGAACATGATGGGCGCCCAGCGCGGCCTGGTCATCCTCCCCGCCGAGGAAGTCGTCGCCGCCACCGCCCGCGCCAAAGAAGCCGCCGCCAGCGGCAAGCCCGTCGACGAGCCCGCTCCCGCCGCCGACGCCCCGAAGGAAGAAAAGGCCGAGCCCAAGAAGGAAGGCGACAAGTAAGCCGCGAACGCCTCGGCACAATCTGAGCATCAGTAGGACCGGCCTCTGGCCGGTCCTTTTCTTTCTCAGGCTCGAAGCGCCGCCCGCCCCAAGCCCGGGGCGTCAGCCCCGGAAACGTCTCCTCGAACTCTCCAGCACCCAAGGTGCGGCACACGACTGTGACCGGCCTCTGGCCGGTACATTCAAAACTCGAGCTCAGCACTCGGTCGGGCTGTCGACAACGGTCCTGCTCCATCGCACAGGAAGAGTCAACGCATTTATCCCGCGAACGGAACAAGCCCAGAAATGACCGCCAGAAAAACCAACATGACGAGCGCGAACACTGCCAACGGCGCGGCGACGATGAAAATCGCCCAATGCACAACGAAGACACTCGCAAGCCTCTGACCAGAAAACTCAGCACGCAGAACTGTCTTGCCGAGAACCGCCGTTTGAATCGCCGAGACGACGAAGCCGCCGATGCAAATCGCGACCCAAGGATGGTCGTGAAAAAGCTCGGCAAACAGGCAAATGGCGGCGCAGACGGAGGAACTCGCCGCCGCACTCGCGATCGTCCACTTCACCCAGTCGTGCTTCCGCAACATCCACGGCGTTCGCACGGGCCGATTCGCATCAAACACAACCCCGCATTCCGGACAGGTGCAGCTCCCCGCCGTCACCGCCGGATACCCACACCCAGGACACTTGGGCACCCCACCATCCACGCCAAGCCCTCTCCCAGAGTGAGCCGAACAGCCCCGAGACTCCCGATCCCCGCTCCAAACTCACCCCTCACCCCTCACCCCTCACCCCTTCCCACTTCTCCCCACTACTTCATCGCCTCCCCCACCGCGATCAATCCGTACGCCGTGATCAGCACCGGGTCGTTCTCCATCCACCGCCCGTTCACGCTCTTGAACGAGCCATCGCTCTGCTGCATCTCGGCCAGCGTCTTGATCAGGTCCTCGCGCCAGTCCACCTTCTTCAGCCGCCCTGTCTCTTCCTGCACCTCCATCACCGGCTCGCCAAACGCCTGCAGCGCGCGTGAGAACGTCACGAGGTAGTAGTAATACCCCTCCTGCCCCACGCCCGGGTTCTCGCGCAGCGTGTAGTTGTCCTTGATCCATCCGAGCGCCGCCACCACCCGCGGATCGTCATGCGGCAGATCCGCGTACAGATAGCTCTTGAACCCCGCGTACGTCATGCTCCCGTACGCCCGCAGGCGGCTCACCTTCGTCCCGTCGTCGAGCGTCTCCTCGATGACCGGCGCCTTGCTCTCGCCCTTCCCCGCGCTCGCCTTGTTCTCCGCGGTCGAGTAGATGAACCCGCCCTGCGTCGAGCCCTTGGCGTACTCCATGTCGTTGATATTGACGCCCTTGAACTCTTCGATCATCTGCGTCCGCTGCAGGAAGACCAGCGCCCGCTGGAACGCCGCGTCATCCCCCGGCACGCCGCTGTCGTGCAGCCCCTGCAAGACCCAGTTCAGATTCGACAGATCGGGCCGCTCGCCGCGGCCATAACCAACCCCGCCGTAGAACGGGTGCGACTTGTCCACCACCTGCGCCGATTCCTTGTGCGTCTCGAACGCCACCGCGCCCTCGCCGAACTGCAGCTTCCGCAGAAAATCCTGCGCCGCCGGGATCGCCGCCTTGGCCTTGGGCGAATCCGCCTTCGCCAGCGCCGACAGACAGATCGCCGTGTTGTAACTCGGCAGGATCTGGTCGTACAGCCCGCCGTCCTTCTGCTGCATGCTCAGGATGAAGTCCAGCCCCTTCGCCACGCTCGGGTCGTTCACGTCCATGCCCTGCAGCAGCATCCCGTTCACCACCAGCCCCGTGATCGCCGGAAACGACGGCCCCTTCGGCGGCACGCTCCACCCGCCGCTCTTCTCGTCCTGCTTGCTCTTGAGGAACGCGATCGCGCGCTTCGCAACCTTCTCGCCCAGCTCCCGCACATCCGCCTTCAGCGGCCGCCCCGCCCCCACCGCCCGCGCCGGCGCATCCACCGCCGCCGAAGCAGATGCCACGCCCATCACGCCAAAGGCCAGACCCGCCACCAACACCGTCGCCGCAAGCGTTCGCATGGGAACCTCCGTTCCCAAAGCGTATCACCCGCCGCCTTCGCCAATCACCACCCCTGCATCCCTCAACCCGCACGCACCACCGTCACCAGCGCCCGCGGCGTCGCCCCCGCCACGCTCACCCCGCCCTCACGCACCCCCCGCGCCATCGCCTCCTGCATCGCGTCGTCACTCTCATCTAGCCCCACCACCTCAAACCCCGCGCTCGCAAACCCCTGCCGCGAGAACGGACAACGCCCGTCCACCCCCGGCCCGTTCTCTGCCGGATCAAACGTGTTGTACATCACCCACACGCCGCCCCGCACCATCCCCGCCCTCACCACCGCCAAGAACGCCGCATCATCCATCCCCAGCCGCACGTTCGGCTCGTGCGCAAACGCCTCCGGAGGATGCACGTATCCATTCTTCAACGTATTGCGGCTCACCACCACATCAAACCCCTCGGGCGTCCACTCCACCCCCACCTTACCGCGCACCAGCTCAATCGACCCGCCCACCCGAGACGGATTCGTCACCGCCTTCGTCGCACGCACCGCGCCCGTGTCCCCCCGCTCGCCGTACATCGCGATCGGGAACGTGTCGGTGTCGATACCCGTCACCCGCGCCCCCAAGCACGCCATCAGCCGCAGCGGCAGGATCGTGCCGTAACCAATATCCAGCACCCGCAGCCCCGCCAGCGACGACACGCCTGCGTGCGCCAGCGCCTCGATCAGCGGCCAGTACGACAACCCGCTGCCGTAACGCCCGTCGTAGTACACCCGCTCGCCGAACTCTCGCGACAGCAACAACGCTCGATGCTCCGCCGGCAGCTTCATCACCGCCGACCGCGGGAACAGGTCCTTCTTCGCCGGATACTGATACAACCGCCGCGGCTGCACCCAAGGCAGCGACCCCGTCGCGTCCAACCAATCCCGCGCCACATCCGACGCCGCATGCCCGCGCAACCCCTTCGCGATCGCCTGCAGCCTCGCCACATACGCACCCGGCTTGTCCACGCCATCCGCCAAGCCCATCACCTCACGCAGTGCAACACCCGAACTCCGAACCGCGAAGTCCTAAGCCCTAAGTCCTCACCCCTCACCCCTCTCTCCCTCACTCCGTCCCATACATCCGATCCCCCGCATCGCCCAGCCCCGGCTCGATGTACCCCTTCTCCGTCAGCCCGCGATCGAGCGCCGCCGCGTACACCATCACATCCGGATGCTCCTTCAGCAGCCGCCGCACGCCCTCGGGCGCCGCGACCAAACAGATCATCCGCAGATCCCTCGCCCCTTCATCCCGCAGCATCTGGATCGCCGCCGCCGCGCTCCCGCCGGTCGCGAGCATCGGATCGACCAGCACCACCGGTCCGGCGTCGAGCCCCTTGGGCAACCGCTTCAGATACGCGACCGGCTTCAGCGTCTTCTCGTCTCGCGCGATGCCCAGGTGCCCGACCCGCGCCTCGGGCATGATGGTCAGAATCCCCTCGACCATGCCCAATCCCGACCGCAGCACCGGCACCACCGTGATCGTCGCGCTCAATCGCCGCGCCTCGGTCTCCTCCAAAGGCGTGCGGATCGTCACCGGCGCCGTCGGAAAACTCCGCGTCACCTCGAAGACCATCAACCCCGCGATCTGCGACAACAGCGCCCGGAACGGCCGGTGCCCCGTGGTCTCATCCCGGATCCACGACAGCTTGTGCTGAATGAGCGGATGATCGAACACCACCAGATTCGGAAACTCCGGATGACGCGTCGGCATGCAGTCAGGATATCGCGCCGCCGCGTCGCCCCCGCTCGCCCGATCGCCTCTTCCCCTCTTCTCCTGTTCCCCTCTTCCCCTGTTCTCCTGTTCTCCTGTCCGCCCCATCGCCCCGTCACCCGACTTTGCCGGAACCCCGCCTCCTCGCGCCCGTACATCCAGAAAACCCTTGCCTTCCGCAAGGGCTCGTGGGAAGCTGTGTCGGTTCTCGACGCCGCGTGTTTCACCTTCGGAGTCTGTCCATGGCCCTCACCGGTCGTTGCATCGTGTGGTCGCTCGCCCTCGTCGGCCTGGCGTCGGTCGCCGGCGCCGCCGCACCGCGGCTTGTGCTCGTCCGCGTCGCCCCGTTTACCGACCGCGCCGCCGCGTTCTCCAATCTCTCCATCGAGCACGAGTCCCGCCTCGTCCCCGGCCTCACCATCGCCCGAGTCTCCGACGCCGAATCCCTCGACGCCGCCCTCACCCGCCTCCGCGCGACTCCCGGAGTGCTGTACGCCGAGCCCGACCGCATCCTCGTCCATGCAGCAAACTCCCTCAATCACGTCTCGCCACTCCCCCTCCCAGAGGGAGGGGGCCGGGGGGTGGGTTCTGCCTTTCCGCCTTTGGGTCTCACCTCCTCCGCGCAGAACAGCGAGCCGGGGCGTCCCCGCCCCGGCGCCGTTGCACACCTCACACCCGAGCCTCTTGCCGAAGCATCCACCACCGGGGCGAGGACGCCCCGGCTCGCTGATGTGAGCGCTCTCACGATCGCCTCGATCGCACCACCCTCCCACCTCCCCGCCCCCACCGCTCTCGCCGCGACCCCCACCTTCAACCTCAACATGATCAACGCCCCCGCCGCGTGGCCCTCCTACGGCAAGGGCGCCGGCGTCAAAGTCGCCGTCCTCGACACCGGCCTCGACTTCGCCCACACCGGCATGCCCACCCCCGCCGCCAGCGCGTCGTTCGTCCCCGGCCAGACCGCCGACGACTACAACTTCCACGGCACGCACTGCGCCGGCACCATCGTCGGCAAGGACTCCATCTTCGGCTCCTTCTCCATCGCCCCCGACGCCACGCTCCTCGTCGGCAAAGTCGTGTGCAACGGCGGCTGGGGCGCCCTCTCCTGGCTCATCGAAGGCATCGACTGGTCCGTCGCCCAAGGCGCGTCCGTCATCAGCATGTCGCTCTCCTCCGACGAAACCTCGCAAGCCCTCGACGATTCCTGCCAAGCCGCCTTCGACGCCGGCGTCGTGCTCGTCGCCGCCGCGGGCAACGAGTCCGTCAACACGCCGCGCTACCCCGCCGCGTATCCGAGCGTGATCGCCGTCGGCGCCCTCAACGCCTCCGCCGCACACTCCACCTTCTCCAACACCGGCCCGCATCTCTCCGTGTCCGCGCCCGGCGAGAACATCCCAAGCGCCATCCCGATCCCCACCAGCTTCGTCTCATGGTCCGCCGGCTCCAAGAAAGCCAGCCAGTTCACCGGCAGCTTCGGCGGCAGCGTCTCCGCCCAGGTCATCCACTGCGGCGAAGGCCTGCCCGCCCAGATTCCCCCCGAGGTCTGGGGCAAGATCGCTCACCTCCGCCGAAGCAACTCGCTCACCTTCGCCGAGCAGTTCGACAACGCCACCATCATGGGCGCGGCCGGCGTCGTCATCTCCAACAACGCACCCGACACCCTCATCCAAGACTCCCTCGCGCCCTTCTTCCTCACCGTCCCCTGCGTCCTCATCTCCCAAGCCGACGGCAACGCGCTCCTCGCCGTCACCACCGAGACCGTCACCATCGGCCAGGGCTACTCCGGCCACTTCTTCGGCGTGCTCACCGGCACCTCTCAAGCCACACCCCACGTCGCCGGCGTCGCCACCCTCCTATGCGCCGCCTTCAAGCCCGCAATCATCGAGCCCCGCGCCATCCGCTACGCCATCGAACACACCGCCACCGACATCGACGCCCCCGGCTTCGACGAATCCACCGGCCACGGCCTGCTCAACGCCAAGGCCGCCGCCGACTACTTCAATGGCCGCATCCGCTGCCGCGGCGATCTGAACAACGACAACCAAGTCGACGACGCCGACTTCTCCCTCTTCGCCATCGCCTACGACACTCTCCTCAGCCCCGCCGGCACCTACACCGGCGCCGACCTCACCGGCGACGCCCTCTGCGACGACTCCGATTTCCAACAGTTCGTTCAGTTCTACGACACCCTGCTGTGTCCGTAACACCACTCCCCTCCCCGCGAAGTGTACAGACCGGAGACATGGGTGGCGCTGTTCGGAGACATGGGTGACACCTTTGGCGGGAACTGTTC
>JAIEUA010000011.1 GCA_019744815.1 Phycisphaerales bacterium | reverse complement strand
TCGACCCGCCGCCGCGGACCGGGTGAGCGCCACCCATGTGTCCGAACACCCGTCACCCATGTCTCCGGCCTAAACACTTCGCGGGGCGGGGAGGCGCGTGGGCGGCTTCGCCGCACTTAGGAGCGAATGCGGGCGGCGGCAGCGATGAGCACAACGCCGAGGCCGATCGGCAGCCACCATTCCTGTTGGTGCATGAAGCCCATGTAGAACGCGGGAGTGGCGATGGCGCAGGCGGCGAGCCAGAGGACGTACGCGCCGCGCGGTGGTGCGCTGGTGGCGTGGCGCCGGGGGATGAGGACGAGCCAGACGTAGGCGGGGAGCAGCAGGCCGTAGGCGGACATGAAGAGGCGGTAGCCGAACTCGAAGGTGGGGGAAATGCCGGGGCCGTCGGAGATTCTTGGGAACTGCAGGCCGGCAGTGAGGGCGAGTGCGGCGATGGTGGCGAGGGTGAAGGTGGTGGCGCGGCGGGACGATGCTGGTGAGTCGTCGCTGCCGAGCAACACGGCTTCGCGAATGTGCAGTCCGATGGTGTAGCCGGATTGAATGAGGATGTGGAAGACGATCGCCGCGGCGACTCGTGGGCCCGCGGCGGCGGTGTCGAGGAAGAGGCCCGCGTAGGCGAGCGTGAAGAGGATCATGGAGAAGAAGACGACGCCGAAGCCAAGGGCGAAGGCGAGTTTGGATTCACGTGGCGTCGTGGAGAGTCGGGCGCGGAGGAAGGTGGCGTCGAGGTACGGGCAAAGCAGGAAGCCGAAGACGCAGACGGGGGCGAGGTAGATAAGAGCGGGGAGGCCGAGGAAGGTCCGGGATGGTGCGTCGGGGAGTTTGAGCTCGAGGCCGGTGTAGAACGCGAACGCGGCGATGGCGAGGCTGAGCAAGTAGACCGTGCCGGCGTCGGCGGGTGAGCGGGAGCGCACGCCTGAGAACAGAGCAAAGGCGACGATGGCGGTGACGACCCAGGGCCAGAGTGTGCCGCCGACGAAGCCGGCTTGCGAGAGCCACCAGATGAGATAGAGGTGGAAGAGGACGGTGATGGCGGAGAAGAGGCGGACGGCGAGTGCGTCGCGGGTGAGGATGCGTTTCGCGGAGTCGGAGGAGCGGAGGACAAAGCCCATCGCGGCGGCGCCGAGGACGTTGGGGATCGCGAAGACGAAGAAGGCCGCGATGCCGTAGTCGCGGACGAGGAGAATGGGGAGGAACATCCCGATGCACCACGTCCAGGAGACACCGAGGTAGACGGCCCAGGAGGCGGCGCGGGGGAGGTTGGACTGGGGCGTGGACACGGGAGGTCGCGAGTGTACGGGATTCGAAATGGCCAAATGGCCAAATGGCCAAATGGCCAAATGGCTAAAGGGCTAAAGAGCCAAAGGGCCAAATCAGAGCGACGATCGGTGATCTGAAATTTGGCTCATTGGAGCTTTGGCCATTTGGCCTTTTCCCTCTACCCTCGGGCATGGTGCGATATCGGTGGAAACTGCTGCGTGCGGGGAAGTTCCGGCTGGATGGCGGCTCGATGTTTGGGCTTGTGCCGCGGGTGGTGTGGGGCAAGACGGTGCCGACGGATGAGCGTGGGCGCATTGAGGTGCAGCACAACTGTTTACTGCTCGAGCGGTGTCACGAGGATCCGGGTGATCCGCCGGGGCCGAAGCTCGTGTTGCTGGAGGCGGGGTCGGGGAACAAGCTCGACGCGAAGAGCCGCGACATCTTCGCGCTCGAGGAGCGATCGATCATCGATGCGTTGCACGAGGTGAACTGTCGGTGCGAGGATGTGGGCGCGGTGCTGGTGACGCATTTGCACTTTGATCACGCCGGCGGCCTGACGCGGCTGCCGCGGACAGGCGAGCGGGGTGTGGGTGAATACAACGCAGTGCCGACGTTTGCGAACGCGGAGATCTATGCACAGGCGCGGGAGTGGACGGACGCGATCGCGAACAACAGTGTGATGACGCGGACCTACTTCAAGGATCACTTGTTGCCGGTGGCGGATCAGATGAAGTTGATCGATTCGCCGCGGCCGTTTGTGAGCGGGTACACGCCGGGGCGGGATGAAGCGCCGGCGGTGCCGGCGATGCAGCGGATCACGTGGCTGCACGGGCTCAAGGGTGTGACCGGCGTGCCCGGAGTGGGTGTGATGCTGGTGCCAGGGCACACGTGGGGTCAGCAGGCGATGGTGTTCACGGCGGAGAACGGCGAGACGGTGGTGTTCACGCCGGACGTGATGCCGACGGTGAACCACCTGGGGCAGGCGTACAGCCTGGCGTACGACGTGGAGCCGTACACGAGCATGGTGTCGCGGCGGTGGTTCCTGGACGCGGCGGCGGCGAACGGATGGACGCTGGTGCTGGACCACGAGCCGGGGAACCCGGTGCAGAAGGTGAAGCGGAAGGGCGAGTGGTATGAGTTGGAGGGGAAGGGGTGAGGGATGAGGACTTAGGACTTCGGGCGAGGTGGTGGGGTGGTGGGGGACGGGGTGGGCGGAGGGTTCATATGATCGTGCGTGAGTACCACTGGAACCGCTGATCCGGCCGCCCTTCGTTCCCGCGTGGAGAAGGTGATCTCGCTGATCCGACCGGCGGTGCAATCCGACGGCGGGGATCTGGAATTGGTGGCGATCGCGGCGGACGGCGTGGTCGAGGTGCGGCTGCACGGGGCGTGCGTGGCCTGCCCCTCGAGCACCATGACGCTTCAGATGGGGCTGGAGCGAAACCTCAAGGCCCACGTGCCGGAGGTCAAGGGCGTGCGGGCGGTCAGCTAAGGCGAAGGTGGAGGACTGCTGAGGCGGTTTCTGTAGGTGTCTGTCAGGATTGGGGTTGCGCGACGGTTCTGGGGAGAGCTTGGGAGCATTTTCGGGGCGGTCGGCGCGGAAAGTTCTGGTTTGGGGCTTTTGGCGGGTTGCGGGGCGTGGTATAACTTGGTAGGTGGTTCCCGCCATGGTGGAACGCGGCGGGATGTGTTCCGGTGGTGCGCATCAATCTGCGCAGGCCAGGGAGTGGTCTCATGCTCGTCATCACGCGTCGTGAAGGTGAAGAGATCGTGATCGGTGATCCCCGCAACCCCATCGGGGTGGTGCGGATCGCTTCGATCAAGGGCGAGCGCGTCCGTGTCGCGTTTGATTTTCCGCGCGAGGTGGAGATCCACCGCCGCGAGATCGCGGAGCAGATCGCGGCCCAGGAGCCGACGGTGGTCGGCACGATTCGGCCCGCGACTGGGACGTGAGTTCAACCTTCATGTGGGAAGTGCGGCCCGGGGCGTTGCTCCGGGCTTGTTTGTTTTGTGAACATGATCACGCTCGCACTGCCCCGCTCCGAGCAGCCGGGCAGCTGCACCCGGATGAGTCGCGGGGCCTGGAAGGCCCCGCCCCCGGCTACAGCTGCACGGCGGATTCGTAGTGGCGGAGGCGGGTGCGTTCGCGCCAGGCGCCGGGGTGGAAGACGTCGACGCCGATGACGTCGATCCGGGTGGGGCGGGGCGGGTGGCGCAGGTGAGGGTGCTTGCGGAGCAGCTCAAGGGCCAGGGTCGTGAGTTTGTCCTTCTTGTCCTCGTCGACGGCGGCCTCGGGGGGCGGGGCGTTGGGGTGGGCGGCGTCGGCGCTGCGGGATTTCACTTCCACGAGGATGAGTTGGCGTTCGTCGTCGGTTTCGCAGACGAGGTCGAGCTCGCCGCTGGGGAGGACCACATTGCGGTCGAGGACGCGGTAACCCCGGCGACGGAGGTATCGGGCCGCCGCGTCTTCGCCTCGGCGACCGACAAAGGCGGTGTCGGGTGCCGCGAGGGCGAGGAAGAACTGGAGCCTGCGCCAGGGGTTCACGTTGGCCTCGTGAAGAGTCGGGGTGAGATCGCGACTCGCATTCGTCAACCGAGGAGGGCGATCATCGCGGCAGATCTCAGGCGTTGTCGCGAGCCTCTCCGCCATGCGGTCGCAATCTCGAGAGCCCGGCGCCGCTCCTCGGAGCGGGCTGGGCTTGCGCCCTTTATTCTGTCTTTCCGTCTTGCTTGCCGCTCGGCGTGGTGGCGGGGGCGGCGACAGGGGCGGCGGGGATCTTGCCCTTGGAGATGTTGGAGGTGACGTATTCCTCGAGGATGACGAGGAGGCGGCGCGTCATGGTGTCGAAGTCGGTGAAGGAGGCGCGGCGCTTGAGTTTCTCGACGAAGCGCATCTGCTCGTACTTGGTGCGGCCGGTGGTGAGGCCGTACTCAAGTCCGATCTGGGCGTTGTAAAGGTCCATGGACATTCTCTGGATCTTCTCGAGTTTGATCCAGTAGGCGGCGGTGCCGACAACGACGGGGCCTGTCCAATTGCCCGGCGTGAGGGTGTGCACCGCGTCGTTCAGTGCCTTCGGGCCAAAGAAATCGTGCTTGTCGTACTCGTCGTCGAAGGACACGATTAGGAACTTGTCATCTTCCCGTCCTTCGTCGGTCGCATCGGTTTCGTCGTCCGTCTTGGCCTTCTTGGGCGGTAGCTTCTGGTCGGCGATCGTGTCGAAGGGGGTGCCGCTGGCGAGGGCGTCGGTGATGCGCTTGATCTCGGGCTCGTCACGGGAGGGCACGCTGACAATGCGGAACCACGCTCGGGGCGCGGGGTTGTACTCGTTGTACTGGCGTTCGTATTGAAGCTGAATGTCGCGCCAGCTGGTGTTGACGCGAGTTTTGATGCGAGTTTGGAGGATGAAGTCGATCAGAGCTTGCTGCTCTTTGGTCTTCATGAACTGATCGAGGGTGGTGCCGTTGCTGGCGGAGAGCTGCTCGTTGGCGGCGGCCTCGATGCCGCGGCTCTCGGCGACGACCTCGCTGCGGACGGTGCTGAGCCAGTTGAAGAAACCGGCCTTCTGTTCGGGCTTGAGGGCGTTGAGGGCCTCGGCGCGGAGGACCTCGTCCTCGATGATGCCGTTGAGCTTGATCTGGATCTGCTCGGTGGCGACGCGGCGCCAGGCGGCCTTGCCGCGACGAGAGTCGGCTTTCAGCAGATCGACGTAGGCGCGGGTGAGGCGATCACCGAGTTCGTTCACGAAGGCCGAGGCGTAGATCGCGCGGTTGTTGACGTCGCCGATCTTGGCATCCACGAAGATCGGGGCCCCGATCTCCTTGGGCGTTTCGGAGGAGAGGACGGGCTGGCCGACGTCCGCGGTGGCGTCGAAGATGTTGTCGCTGGCGGCGACGGGGCCGGAGCGGATGGGCTTGATCGCATCGACCGCCACGGTGCGGATAGGTGGCTTGTCGCCGTTGTGGTTCGTTGGCGGGTTGACGGGCTGGTCGGCGGGCTTGTCGGTGCTCGCGTCCGGAGAGGCGTCGGGCTTGCCCCCGACAGATCCGGCGGCGGAAATCGGCGACTTGAAGTCGGCGGCGGAGACCTTGGTGGTCGCGGCGGGGGAGCCCGGGGTCGAGGAGCAGGCGGGGAGGGTGAGCGGGAACACGAGCGCGATGGCGAGGAGCGTGAGCAGGGCGGGAGAGAATCGTTCCCGCGAGCGGAGCGTTGCTCGAGCGTGGGACGCGTCGGGGCGCGTGGGCGCGGCGATCGCCGTAGACTTGGTTTGGTCCGGGTTCCGAGCCATTACGCCGAACGAGGCACGCGAGGTATTCATGACGACTCCGCAAGGGGGCGACGCTCCCAAGATTATCATCGATACGGATTGGAAGAGCCAGGCCCAGGCGGAGAAGGAGAAACTCGCGGCCCAGGAAGCGGCGAAGAAGGCCGAGCGGGAGGCCAAAGCCGGCGTCGGTCCGGATGGTCAGCCGGTGGCCGACGGTCCGATCGGCATGCAGGACATCATCTCGATGTTCGTGAGCCAGGCTCTGATGTATCTGGGCGCGGTGCCGGATCCGGCCTCGGGCCGAGCGGTGGTGGCGCCGGAGTACGCCAAGCTGCACATCGACATGCTGGCGGTGCTGGAGGAGAAGACTAAAGGCAACCTGACCGAGGCGGAATCGAAGCTGTTGACGCGTGCGGTGAGCGAGCTTCGGATGGAGTATGTCGAGGTCTCGAAGTACGTGGCGCAGGCGATCAAGGAAGGGAAGATCAAGCCGCAGGGCGGCGGGATGGGTGGAGGGAGCGGCCTTGTTGGGACCGGTGGCCCGGGCGGAATGACGTTTGGAACTCCCGAGGCCGGGAGCCGGCCATAACTCGGACGCGGGTGCTTCGTACCGCTACCATGCGATGAAGGCCGTCGGGTCGGCGCGGGTCTCGCGTTGGCGCGGAGCGGCCGGAGAAGGATGCTGCGCGTGAGCCACAGTGTTGCCGCCGCCCCGGATCAGTCGTTCCTGGACAAGAACTATTTCCTTATTCGTCGTTTGCACTCCCTGACAGGGATTGTTCCGATCGGCGTGTTCCTGATCGCGCACCTGCTGACGAACTCGTCGGCGGCGTGGGGCGCGTTCGCGCTGCGGGAGCAACTCCCGGGCGTAGACACGACGACGGAGCGTGGTCTGGCGTACTTCTGGAAGGAAGTGATGTGGATCAACACGCAGGTGCCGCACCTGCTGCTGATCGAGCTGACGCTGTGGGTGTCGATCGCTTTCCACTCGGTGTTCGGCGTGTACTTCGCGCTGAGCGGCAAGACCAACACGAACCGGTACTCCTACCAGAGCAACTGGCGGTACTCGCTGCAGCGCCTGAGCGGATACATCGGGATTCTATTTATCTTCTATCACGTCGCGACGCTGCGGTGGGGCTGGACGTTCCTTGTGCCGGGCGGGACGAAGTGGAGCGCGGAGTTCGCCGGCTCGACGCTGGCGGCGGCCCTCCGCGGTTCGCAGGACTCGTACACGCTCGGCGGGGCCGCGGTCACGCTCCTGTACTTTGTGGGCGTGACGATGCTCGTGTACCACTTTGCCAACGGCTTGTGGACGGCTGCGATCACCTGGGGCATCACGATTTCGGCGGCGGCCCAGCGGCGTTGGGGGTATGCGTGCGCCGGTCTTGGTGCGGTGCTCATGCTGATGGGTTGGGTGTCGATCCTGGTGTTTGCCGTGGTTCACCCCGGGCAGACCCGGACCTTGGAAGAGGGGCTCAAGCACAAGGAATCGTCGATGGTTTCACCGTCCGGGAATGAGCGGCTGGCCATGGACGGGCGGGGGGAAGACGTGGGGGCGAGTGGGGCGGGTGTGGCGGTGAATCTCAACAGCAACCGGACATCGAAGGAGTAAACGATGTCTCAGCATCGCGTGATTGTCGTCGGAGGCGGACTGGCCGGCTTGAGCGCATCGGTGCGAATCGCCGAGGCGGGGCTGCCGGTGGACCTGTTCTCCCTGGTGCCGGTGAAGCGGTCGCACAGCGTCTGCGCTCAGGGCGGGATCAACGCCTGCAACGAGGTGGCGCGGCAGCAGGGCTTCAGCGAGTACGAGCACTTCGACGAGACGATTTACGGCGGCGACTTCCTCGCCGACCAGCACCCGGTGCTGGAGATGGCGAACTGGGCGCCCAAGATCATCGACCTGCTCGACCGCATGGGCGTGCCGTTCAACCGCACCAGCGAGGGCAACCGCGACCTGCGTCTGTTCGGCGGCTCGCTGTTCAAGCGGACGCACTTCGCCGGCGCGACGACGGGTCAGCAGCTGATCTACGCCCTCGACGAGCAGGTGCGTCGCTACGAGGCCGAGGGCAAGGTCAACAAGTACGAGTTCTGGGAGTTCCTCGGCCCGATCATCCACGAAGGTCGTGCGGTCGGCATCGTCGCTCAGGACATGCGGACGATGCAGATCCGCTCGTTCCGCGCCGACGCGGTGGTGATGGCCACCGGCGGCTGCGGCTTGGTCTACGGCAAGAGCACGATGAGCGTGATGTGTACGGGTGCCGCGGCCGCGCGGTGCTTCCGCGCGGGCGCGTGGTACGGCAACCCGGAGATGATCCAGGTCCACCCGACGGCGATCCCTGGCGCGGACAAGCTGCGGCTGATGAGCGAATCGGCCCGCGGCGAGGGCGGACGCGTGTGGGTTCCCCGGAAGGCGAAGGACCCGCGCGATCCCAAGCAGATTCCTGAGAGTGAGCGGTGGTACTTCCTGGAAGAGAAGTATCCGGCGTACGGCAACATCGTGCCGCGGGATATCGCGACCCGCGAGATCTTCGATGTGTGCGTGAACATGGGTCTGGGCGTCGGTGGCGAGAATCAGGTCTACCTGGATCTCACGCATCGCGATCCCGACTACCTGACGCGGAAGCTCGGCGGCATTCTCGAGATCTACGAGAAGTTCGTGGGCGACGACCCGCGCTTCACGCCGATGAAGATCTTCCCGGCGGTGCACTACTCGATGGGCGGCTTGTGGACGACCTACACCAAGGGAAGCTACAACCCACAAACGGCGTTGCCCAAGCACAAGAGCGGCTCGCCGGCGCCGATCGATGCGAAGGTTGGCATGGGCATGCAGCTTGGTGCGCCGAACAACTCGATGACGAACATCCCGGGTTTGTACGCGTTCGGCGAGGTGAATTTTGCGTACCACGGCGCGAACCGCCTGGGCGCGAATGCGCTTCTGTCGTGCATCTTCGACGGACTGTTCTGCGGCGTGTCGGTCTTTAACTACGTGAAGAACGAGGCGCCGGGCAAGGCTCCCGCCGAGGGGTTGGCGTCGGGCGCGTTCGACGAGAGCGTGAGCCGCGAGACGGCGCGGATGAAGTCGCTGGTGGACTCCGCATCGGCAGGGGCGAGCGATCCGGCGACCAACCCGTACGCCATCGGTAAGGAGCTCGGCGACGAGATGACCGCGGCGTGCACCGTGGTGCGCACCGAGACCCGCGTGAAGCAGTGCCTGACGAAGATCGCGGAGCTGAAGGATCGCTACGCGAAGGTGAAGCTCTCCGACTCGGCGGGCTGGACGAATCAGTCGTTCAGCTACGCCCGTGCGGTGGGCGACATGCTGGCGGTGGCGGAGGCGATCGCGCTGGGTTCGCTGGAGCGGCGTGAGAGCCGCGGGGCGCATTACCGGTCGGACTACCCGGACCGCAACGACGCGGAGTTCATGAAGACCTCGCTTGCCAAGCACGAGGGTGGCAAGACCACGCTTGAGTTTGTCCCGATCGATGCGAGCCTTGTGGCGCCGACGGCGCGGACGTACGGGAAGAAGGACACGAAGAAGCCGGAGATGGCGGGGGCCGCGAGCTAAGGGTGGCCCAGAGCGCTTCAACAGACGATTACGAAAAGAGCACTATCCATGATCTCCACACTTGCTCCAACTGGCACTGCTCCGACCTCTGGCATGACCGAGGCGTCGCGTCGGCGTGCGATGGCCAAGGCCAACCGCGTGGTGACGTTCCGCATCAAGCGCTGCGACGGGCCGGGGAAGGCCTCGTACTGGCAGGACTTCAAGGTCACGGTGCCCAAGAACGCCAACGTGATCTCGTGCCTGCAGCAGATCGCCGCCAACCCCGTGACGGCCGACGGCAAGCCGACGACGCCGGTGGTGTGGGACTCGGGCTGCCTCGAAGAGGTGTGCGGCGCCTGCACGATGGTGATCAACGGCAAAGTGCGGCAGTCGTGCTCGTGCCTGATCGATGACTACGCGCCCAACGAGGGCGACGTGATGACGCTCGAGCCGATGAGCAAGTTCCCGGTGGTGCGCGATCTGTGGGTCGACCGCTCGCGGCTCTTCCACAACCTGAAGCGCGTGCAAGCCTGGGTGCCCATCGACGGCACGTACTACCTCGGAGCCGGACCCAAGGAAACTCCGGCGAGCCAGGCGACGCACTATGTGCTGAGCACCTGCATGTCCTGCGGCTGCTGCCTCGAGGCGTGCCCGCAGTTCAACGAGATCCCCGACCAAGGCTCCAAGGAAGCCAACGAGGCCGCGTGGAACAAGGGCTTCATCGGGGCCCACGCGATCAGCCAGGCACGCCTGTTCAACGCCCACGAGACCGGCAAGGAACTCAAGGAAGAGCGGCTCGACGTGCTGATGGGCACCGGCGGCGTGAACGACTGCGGTAACGCGCAGAACTGCGTGAAGGTATGTCCGAAGCACATCCCGCTGACGGAATCGATCGCGGTCATCGGGCGGCAGGTCACGTTCCACGCCATCGCGAAGTTCTTCAAGGGTTGAGTTTCGGGCTGCTCGGCGGCATGGAGCCACGCCGCGGGCGGTTGTATCCGGTTACACCGCATTTACATTCAGTGAGATTCCTGATTTTGACCCGCGCCGAGGGGCCGTCTTGGTATTTTGGCTCCTGGCATGAACCGGGAACTTCCACCAGCAAGCGGCCTTTACGACCCCTCCCTTGAGCACGACGGCTGCGGCGTCGGGTTTGTCTCCCGCGCCGATGGCGTCGCGACGCACGAGATTCTGAAACTTGGCCTGCGGGGGGCGGCGAACCTGGCCCACCGCGGGGCGGTGAGCGCGGACGGGAGCACCGCGGACGGTGCGGGCGTCTTGACGCAGGTGCCGCGGAAGCTGCTTTGTCGTGAGTTGCGGGCGGCGGGTTTCTCGATCGACGAGGCGGACGTGGCGGTGGGGATGATCTTCTTCCCGCGGTCGCACGCGCCGGCGCGGGAGCGCGGGCTGGCGATCGTTGAGGAGGAAGTGCGCCGGGCCGGCATCATCCAGCTGATGTGGCGCGATGTGCCGGTCGATCGCGCGGCGCTCGGCGATCAGGCTCGGGCGACGGAGCCGACGGCGCGGCAGCTCTTGATGAAGCGGCCGCCGGGCGTCAGCGATGATGACTTCGAGCGGATGCTGTACGTCTGTCGACGCCGCATCCAGAAGCGTGTGGCGCAGGCAGGGTGTGATCCGTTTTATCTGTGCTCGTTCAGTTCGCGGACGGTGGTGTATAAAGGGCTGGTCGCGACGCCGCAGCTAGCTTCGTACTTCCGCGATCTGGCGGATGAGGACTTCGAGACGGCGGTCTGCGTCTTCCACCAACGGTTCAGCACGAACACGTTCCCGACGTGGTTCCTGGCCCAGCCGTTCCGGATGATCGCGCACAACGGCGAGTTCAACACGCTGCGGGGCAACATCAACTGGCTGCGGGCGCGGCAGGGGTCGCTCAAGAGCGAGTTGTTCGGTGAGGCCTTGGCGGACCTGCTGCCGGTGGTGAACGCGAACGACAGCGACTCGGCGACGTTTGACCGGGTGTTCGAGCTGCTCACGATGTCGGGGCGTGATCCGCTGCGGGTGCTGATGATGATGGTGCCCGAGGCGCACCAGAGCGTGGTGGATCTGAGCCCGGATGTGCGGGCGATGCACGAGTACAACTCGACGCTCATGGAGCCTTGGGACGGGCCGGCGGCGCTGGTGTTCTGCGATGGCCGCGTGGCGGCGGCGGCGCTCGATCGCAATGGTCTGCGGCCGATGCGCTACTGGGTGACGAGCGATGGGCTGGTGGTGGCGGGATCGGAGGCGGGGATATTGCCGCTGGATCCGGCGAAGGTGGTGGAGAAGGGGAAGCTGGCGCCGGGCGGGATTTTCGCGGTGGAGATGGCGAAGGACGGCGTGGGGGGCCGCGTGCTGCACAGCCGCGAGATCAAGGAGGGCGTGTCGAAGTCGCTGCCGTTCGGGAGGTGGCTTCAAGAGAACCGGGTGCGGGCGGAGGCGGCACAGATCCCGGCCGAGTTGGCGACGCGGAACGATGCGGTGGTGACGCCCGAGGAGTTGGTGCGGCTGCAGCGAGCGTTCGGCTACGGCAAGGAGGATCTGGATCGCATTCTCGGGCCGATGAGCGCGGACGGCAAGCCGCCGATCGGGTCGATGGGTGATGACACGCCGATCGCGGTGCTGTCTGCGAAGCCCCAGTCGCTGTACCGGTCGTTCAAGCAGCGGTTCGCGCAGGTGACGAATCCGCCGATCGACTCGATCCGCGAAGAGACGATCATGTCGATCCAGTCGGCGGTCGGGCGGCGTGGGAACTTGCTGGAGGATGCGCCGGAAGCGGCGCGCCTGATCCGGTTCCCGTCGCCCTTGATCTCGGGCGCGGAGCTGGCGTGGCTGTGCGGGCGTGAGGAGGATGGGTTCCCGTCGGTGGTGATCGACGCGGTGTTCGACCGGGAGCCAGGCCCGGAAGCGATGGAGCCGGCGCTGCAGCGGGTGTGCGCCGAAGCCGAGGCGGCGGTGGACCGCGGGGCGTCGCTGATCGTCGTGTCGGACCGCGCGGTCTGCGTCGAGAAGGTGGCGATCCCGATGCTGCTCGCGGTGTCCGCGGTGCAGCAGCATCTGATCCGCACCGGCAAGCGGCTGCTCTGTTCGATCATCGCGGACGCCGGAGACGTGCGCGAGGATCATCACCTGGCCTGTTTGCTGGGGTTCGGCGCCACGCTGATTCATCCGCGGCTGGCGCTCGCCACGGTCGAGGCGCTCGCGAAGTCAGAGGGTCGCGACGTGGCGGCGGCGGTGAAGAACTACCGCAAGGCGGCGGAGTCGGGGATCCTGAAGATCATGGCAAAGATGGGCATCGCGGTGCTGCACAGCTACCGCGGGGCGCAGCTCTTTGAGGTGATCGGCGTTGCCAAGCGGGTGATCGATCAGTATTTCGAGAGCACGCCGGGGCGGCTAGGCGGGATGGAACTGGTGCACATCGCGGCGGATCAGATCGCGTTTCATGACGAGGGGTTTGGCACCGATCCATCGGCGGCCGACGCCGGCCTGCCGGATCGCGGCATCTATCGCTTCCGCAAGGGGGCGGAGCATCACACCAACGCGCCCGAGGTGTTTACCGCGCTGCATAAGGCGGTCAAGTCGCAATCGCGCGAGGCATTCGACGAGTACGCGCGGCGGGCGGATGCGGAGCCGGCGGCGCGGATCCGGGATCTCTTGCGCTACAAGAAATCTGACGCGCCCGTGCCGCTGGATGAGGTGGAGCCCGCGGCCGCGATCGTGCAACGGTTCACCACGCAGGCGATGAGCCACGGGTCGTTGTCGCGCGAGGCGCACGAACTGGTGTCGGTGGCGATGAATCGGCTGGGTGGGCGGAGCAATTCGGGCGAGGGCGGCGAGGATCCGGCGCGGTTCAAGCGGTACACGGTGCGGGAACTGCCGCAGTTGAAGACGCGGTACAAGAGCTCGTGGATGCCGGAGGAAGGGGACTGGGGCAACAGCACCATCAAACAGGTTTCGACCGCGCGTTTCGGCGTGACCCCGTTGTATCTGGTGGCGGCATCAGAGCTCGAGATCAAGATGGCCCAGGGTGCGAAGCCCGGTGAGGGCGGGCAGATCCCAGGCTTCAAGGTGAGCGAGGAGATCGGCGAACTGCGGCGTGCGGCGCCGGGTACGACGCTGATCTCGCCGCCGCCTCATCATGACATCTATTCGATCGAGGATCTGGCGCAGTTGATCTACGACCTCAAGCGGGTGAACCGCTTGGCGCGGATCTGTGTGAAGCTGGTCTCGACAATCGGTGTGGGCACGATCGCGGCGGGCGTCGCGAAGGCGTACGCGGACACGATCCAGATCTCCGGCCACGAGGGCGGGACGGGGGCGTCGCCCTTGTCGTCGATCAAGCACTCGGGCATGCCGTGGGAGCTGGGGCTGGCGGAAACGCAGCAGGTGCTGGTCAAGAACGGTCTGCGAGGACGCGTGCGGCTGCGAGTGGACGGTGGATTGCGAACCGGGCGAGATGTGGTGATGGCGGCGCTCCTGGGTGCCGAGGAATATGGCTTCGGCACATCCGCGCTGCTCGCGGTTGGTTGCGTGATGGCGCGGCAGTGTCACTCCAACACCTGCCCGGTTGGTATCGCGACGCAGCGGGAGGATCTTCGTGCGAAGTTCCCGGGGAAGCCGGAGCACCTGATTTCGTACATGCTGTACATCGCCGAGCAGGTGCGGATGATCTTGGCGGAGATGGGATGCCGCTCGCTGGATGAGATCGTCGGGCGGACGGACCTCTTGGAGGAGCGGCGTGATGTCGCGCTGCCGCGGTGTGCGGGGTTGGAACTGAGCGGGCTCTTGGCGGCGCCGGTGCGATATCAGGTCGGCGAGCGCGGCGACGCGGCGGTGGCGCTGCGGCAGACGACGCCGGCGAACGTGCGGCCCGAGACGGAGATGCCGCTGGACGAGCGGCTGCTTTCGGAGGCGTGGCCGATCATCTCGGCGGGTGGGCGGTTTGTCAGGACGTATTCGATCGGGAACTGGGACCGGACGGTGGGGGCCAGGCTGGCGGGCGAGATCGCGCGGCTGCGCGGCGAGGCGGGCTTTGAAGCGGGCACGATCGACGCGACGTTCCGCGGCACGGCGGGGCAGAGCTTCGGCGCGTTCTGTACAGCCGGAATGCGGCTGACGCTGCGGGGTGATGCCCAGGACTACGTCGGCAAGAGCATGCACGCGGGGACGATTGTGATCGCGCAGCCGAAGGAGTGTCCGGTGGAGTCGCATCTGACGACGATCGTGGGGAACACGGTTTTGTACGGCGCGACCGGCGGCGAGCTGTTCATCGCGGGGCGAGCGGGAGAGCGGTTCTGTGTGCGGAACTCGGGCGCGCTGGCGATCGCCGAAGGCTGCGGTGATCACGGCTGCGAGTACATGACCGGCGGCACCGTCGTGCTGCTGGGCGTCTTCGGCCGCAACTTCGGCGCGGGGATGTCCGGCGGCGAGGCGTTCGTGCTTGATCTGCACGGGCACCTGCCGGAGCTGGCGAACCGCGAGATGATCGAGATGAAGAGGGTGGCGGCGGGGCCGGAGTCGGAGCGGCTGCGCGGCTTGATCGAGCGGCACGAGCGCGAGACGGGCAGTGCACGGGCCCGGGCGATTCTGGGAACGTGGAACGATGCGTTGCCGACGTTCTGGCGGGTGACGCCGAAGGCCGCGATAGCAGCGACGCCCGAGGTCGTGGTGGTGAAGGCGGGGGCGCGGGAGGCCGCGAAGGCGTGATCAGCCGCTGACGTCGAGGCTGGGGCGCGGCTGATCGGGTTTCGCGGCGCTCTGCGCGGCGTCGTCGCGTTCTTGGTGGTCTTCGCGGGCGTCTTCCTGCGTGTTGTCCGCGAGACTCTTGACCGCGTCGGAGGCCTGCGTTGTTTCGACGGTGTCCACGCGGTCGGTGACCTTGCGCCGGACTTCTTTCGCGTCCTTGGCCGCGGCCTTGGCGGGCTTGGGCTGGAGTCGCTCGGCCTGGGAGAGACCGGCGATGGATTGGGTGATGTTGGAGCCCACCGAGGACATGCTCCAAGTATCGGTTCTGGCGGGGATTGGGGAGGAAATCCTGCGTGTGGGCGGGTATGAGGCGTTGGTTGTGTGCGGGGGTGGGGGACTGGTGAGACCCGTCGGGATGGGGTATTCGGACCTCGGGGAAGTGGGGTGTGACGGGCGACCGGGGGCTTTGCTGTGAGCGCGTGTGACCGCACTGCCCAACCTCAGGGCAGGTTGGGCAGTGGCACCCGGAGTTGAAAGCGAAAAGCGGAAAGGCACCCCGCCCCGGCCTTGCTTCGCTCGGCCACCCCTCCCCGCTACGCGGGTTGGGGAGTGGTCAGGCCCCGATGATGTTGACGCCGCAGTCGACGTAGAGGGTTTCGCCCGTGACGCCGGCCGCGAGGTCGGAGACGAGGTAGACGGCGGTGTTGCCGACGTCGGCGCCTTCGACTTTGCGCCGGAGGGGGGCGCGTTCGGCGACGCGGTCGGACATGGAGTCGGTGCCGCCGACGGCGCTGCTGGCGAGCGTACGGAGGTATCCGCCGCTGATGCTGTTGACGCGGATCTTGTCACCACCAAGCTCGGCGGCGAGATAGCGAGACGTGGATTCGAGGGCGGACTTGGCGACGCCCATGACGTTGTAGCCGGGGACGACCTTCTCGGCGCCGTAGTAGGACATGCAGAGGATGCTGCCGCCGCCGGAGCGTTGCATGAGTGGCTGGGCACGACGGGCCATGCCAAGGAGCGTGTAGGCACTGATGTCGATGGCGTTGAGGTACGCGGCCCGCGGGGTCTGGACGAACTTGCCGAACTGGAGCCACTCGCGATCGGCGAAGGCGATCGAGTGGATGAGGAAGTGCATCTTGTCGAACTTCTCGGCGTAGGCGTTGAAGGCGGCGTCAATGTCTTCGTCCTTGGCGGCGTCCATGGGGTAGAGCCAGGCGTTGGACTGGTTGAGCTCTTCGAGGGAACGCTTGGTGCGGCGCTCGTTCTTCTCGCCCGGGAGGTGGGTGTAGGCGCAGGTGGCGCCGTGGTCGGAGAGAGCCTTGGCGATGTGCCAGGCGTAGGAACGTTCGTTCGCGATGCCGACGATGAGACCGGTTTTTCCTGTGAGCAGACCCATGGGAACTCCTTCGGGGGAGTTTAGTGGGGCAATGGAGGTGAGGGGCGGCGGTGTTGGCGTACGCTGGGGTTGTGATGAAGGATCTGAACACAATGTCGCTCGCGCGGATGTTTGAGGCGCTGGGCGGGCCGGCGGCGGCTCGGGCGGTGGCGGTGGCGGCGCGGGATGAGGACTTGGGGGTGGGTGGGAAGCCGGGGGATGTGACGAGCCTCGTGACGATCGGGGCGCGGGAGACGTGCGTCGCGCACGTGCGGGCGCGACAGAGCGGGGTCGTGGCGGGGTTGGCGGCGGTGCCGAAGTTGGTGCGGGTGTTTGGGCCGCGGGTGAAGGTGGCGGTGGGGAAGGGTGTGCGCGACGGGGCGGCGTTCCTGCCGGGGCAGACATTGCTGACACTGCGTGGGCCGACGCGGGAGGTGTTGGGGTTGGAGCGGACGCTCTTGAACTTGTTGAGCCGCCTGTCGGGTGTGGCGACGGTGACGGCGGCGTATCGGGCGGCGATGGTGGCGAAGGGCCGAGGCGCGGGGAAGGTAAGAGCGGAGCTGTTCGACACGCGGAAGACGACGCCGGGACTGCGCGTGCTGGAGAAGTACGCGGTGCGCTGTGGCGGAGGGCGGTGTCATCGGATCGGGTTGTTTGATGCCGTCTTGATCAAGGACAACCACATCGCGGCGGTGCCGTTGGGGGAACTGACCAAGTGGGTGGAGGCGGCGCGGAAGCGGGCGGATGGGTTGAAGTCAGCGATTCAGTTCTTTGAGGTGGAAGTGGATTCGCTGGAGCAGTTGGAGCGGGTGTTGGCGGCGCGGAGTGGGAAGAAGCCGGCGGTGGACATTGTGCTTTTGGACAACATGCCGCCGTCGGTGTTGGAGAAGGCTGTGGCGATGCGGGATCGGATGGCGGCGGGTGTGGAGTTGGAGGCCTCGGGCGGCGTGAACCTGAAGACGATCGCGGCGATCGCCAAGAGCGGGGTGGATCGGATTAGTGTCGGGGCGCTGACGCACAGTGCGCCGATCGTGGACTTGGGGTTGGACTTTGAGGAAACGAAGCGATGAGGTGGTCGATGCGCGGCGGGCCGAGCGAGACTCCGAGCGAGTTGTGGCAGGACGCGGTCGAAGCGGTGCTGCGCCAGGAGCGGCTCGCGCTGGTGCGGCGGGTGATGGTGCTGGCGGAAACGGAATCGACGCAGGATGCGGCGCTGCGGGCGAGCGCGGATGGGGTGAGCTCGCTGGTGGTGGCGGATCGGCAGACCGGCGGGCGAGGACGGTTGGGGCGGCAGTGGGTGCAGGGCGAAGCGCACGATGAGCAGCAGCGGCAGAAAGCGGCGAGAGGGCTGGGCGTGGCCGCGACGTTTGCGCTGGTGAAGCGGGATGTGCCGCCGGCGCGGCTGTCGATCGCGGCGGGGCTGGCGGCGTGCCGTGCGTGCGAGAGTGTGGTGGGCGTGGGGCTTGGCTTGCGTTGGCCGAACGATGTGGTAGAGCGCGGCGGGGGCCAGCGGAAGCTGGCGGGGGTGTTGGTCGAGGCCAAGGGTGAGACGGCGCTTGTTGGCATCGGGATCAACGTGCGCCACGAGGCCGACGACTTTCCGGCGGTGCTGGGCGGGCGGGCGGCGTCGACGTCGATGCTCGGGTCTATGGCGACGCGGCTCGATGTGCTGATCGAGTTGGTGCGGCAGTTCGATCGGGCGCTTGGGATGGATCCGGATTCGCTGGCGGCGGAGTGGTCGCGGCGCGACATCCTCGTCGGGTCGCGGCGGACCTTTGAGCACGCGGGGCATCGGTACGAGGGGACGGTGCAGGGCGTGCAGCCGACGAGCCATATCGATCTGGTGACGGAGGATGGGCGGCGGGTGCAGTTGCCGGCGTTGACGACGTCGTTGGTGCATGAGGGGTGAGCGAGCAGCCGGTGATGGAAATGGTGCATATTTCGCGGTCGCACGCGTCTGCACTGCCGGCCCGCCGAGCCGGGCCGGCAGTGGCACCCGACCGAGGCCGTGTTCCAGTGTGGCGGCGTGGACGGTCGATGGAGGATGAGCATGGGAAAGCAGACTGTTTTGCCGTCGGGTCGGGTGCAGCCTCGGTTTGCGGGGATTTGTACGTTTTTGCGGGTGCCGCGGCTTAGCGATGTCACGCCGGCGAACAGCCCGGTGGATTGGGCGATCTACGGCGTTCCGTTTGATGGCGGGGTGACGTTCCGGCCTGGGGCCCGGTTCGGGCCGCGGGCGGTGCGGGATGCGAGCCAGTACATCAAGCCGTACTCGATTGAGCTTGGTGTGAACGTGGCGGAGCGGTGGAGCGTGGCGGATGCGGGCGATGCGCCGGTGCTGCCGTACTCGTGCAAGGAGACGATGGAGAGCGTGGTGCGGTTTGCGCGCGGGTTGGGGGATGTGCAGACGCGGCTCTTGGCGATCGGCGGAGATCACTCGATCGCGTACGCGAACATGCGGGCCGTGTGGGAGAAGCGTGGGAAGAAGGCGCTGGCGGTGGTGCACTTTGATGCGCACATGGACACGGTGGACAGCGTGTGGGGTGAGAAGTGGGGGCATGCGTCGCCGTTCATTCGCGCGATCGAAGAGGGGATCGTGGATCCGAAGGCGATGATCTCGATCGGGATCCGCGGGACACTCAACACGGCGGCCGACCTGGACTTTGCCAAGCAGCACGGCGTGACGATCGTGACGATGGACGAGTGGCGGCGGAACGGTGCGGCGACGCTGGCGGCGTTTGTGGCGCGGACAAAGGGGCGCGAGACGTATCTGACCTTTGACGTCGATGCGGTGGATCCGGCGTTTGCGCCGGGAACCGGGACGCCCGTCGCGGGCGGGTTCACGAGCGCGGAGGCGTTGGCGGCGGTGCGGTCGCTCCGCGGTACGAATCTGGTCGGCGCGGATATCGTCGAGGTGTTGCCGGATCGGGATGTGTCGGAGATCACGGCGATGCTGGCGGCGCAGTTGATGCTGGATGTGATGGCGGTGTGAGGGGAAGAGTTCACCACAGAGACTCAGAGACACAGAGGCACAGAGAGACCCATTGGGCGAAGGGCAATCCTGACCGGACGCCTCAAACCTAATGCATCTCTCTGTGCCTCTGTGCCTCTGTGTCTCTGTGGCGAGCTCGTCCTGTGGTGGGATGCGTGTGTGATCGTGAGCGATGGCACTGCCGACCTCAAAGCAGGTCGGCAGTGGCACCCGCGGAAACGAAAAGCCCACGACGATGGTCGTGGGCGTCGGAGGTTGATCTTGAACGTGCGGCTTACTGCGGCTCTTTGGCGCGGGTGAGGAGTTCCTTCACCGCGGCTTCGAGCTGGGGGTCGTTGCCCGCTGCTTCGTCGATGGGCGTTTGCGGGACCGAGATATCCGGTTGCGCGCCGAGCAGGTCCATGTCTTGATGGTTCTTGCTGACATACCAGCCGCGGCCGGGGGTGCGGACCTGGGTGCCGTCGATGAGGGAGGCGGCTCCGGTGGAGATGACGCCGCCGTAGGTCGCGGTGCCGACGACTTTCCCGCGGCCGGTGGTCTTGATGGCGTGGGCGAAGATCTCGGCGTTGGAGAAGGAGTTCTCGTTGATGAGGACGCTGATCTCGCGGCTGTAGCCGTAGATGAGGCGGCGGTCGCGTGGGTAGGCGTCGCGCTTGACCGTCGCGGGGTCGACGCCGCGGCTGGCGGCGTAGGCGTGACGGGGCGCGGTGAGGGAGGCGAGCAGAATGTCCGCCGTGCTGCCGCCGCCGTTGTCGCGGACGTCGATGATGAGGCCGAGCTTGCCGTCGGCGGCTGCGAAGAGGTCGCGTTCGTAGTCGTCGACCTCGGGCTGGCTCATGGCGCGGATGTGGAGGTAGCCGAGCTTGCCGCCGGAGAGTTTGTCGACGAGGGCGCGGCGCTGGTTGGATTCATCCTCGTAGCGGAGGTTGGTGTCGGCGCCGCTGGAGTAGGGGGTGAGGAGGATGGTGCGGTGCTTGACGCTGCCGTCAGCGGCGGGCGCGTCGGTCTTGCGGATGAAGGTGACGAGGGTTTCCTTGCCGGACTTGCCGATGAGGGCAGCGGCGAGGTCGATGGTGGGGCGTGAGGTCGCGTCGGGGGCGAGCTTCTCGGCGTCGATCATCGTGATCACGTCGCCGGGCTGCAGGCGCACGGCCTTGGGATCGGTCGGGCCGTCGGCGGGGGAGCGGGGGACGATGCGGGTGACTTCGTAGCCGCCGGGTGCGGGCTTGGAGTCGATGCCGAGGTAGCCGGTGTTGATCGGACCGGGGCCGGAGCCCGGGGGAGCGAAGACGCCCATGTGCGAGCCTTCGAGGTCGCCGAAGAGCATCATGGTGACGGCGGCGAACTCGGGGACGGTGCGGGTCTTCTCGGCGAGGGTGACGTAGCGGGCGGCAAGGCCGGTCCAGTTGAGGCCCTTGAGCGTGGGGTGGTAGAAGGTGTTGCCAAGGATACGGGCGGCTTCCATGAACTTGTGACGCTGCTGGGCGGCGACATCGATGGTGATGGGAGCGTCGATGGGTAGCGAGTCGACCTTGCCGCCGGCGAAGGTGGAGGAGCTCAGTGAGCCGCCACCACCACCGGGGGTGGACTTGATGAAGGTGACTTTGTCGCCGGTGAGCGAGGCGGTGAGAGCGCTGACGCCGCCGGAGGTGATGGTCTTGCGGTCGTCGCCCTTGTAGGAGATGGAGACAAGCGAGGGGTCGGGCTCGCCGGCGGCGACGAAGGCGATGCGATCGCCGGCGGGGGTGATGGCGAGCTGGCCGGAGCTGGTGGGCGTGCCGTTGGTCAGGCGCCGGATGCGGAGATAGGAATCGACGGTGTCGAAGCGGAGCGGCTTGGCGAGCTCGGGCTTCTTGTCTTCCTTTTTCTCTTCCTTCTTGTCCTCGGCCTTTTTGTCGTCTTTCTTTTCGTCGGGCTTCGCGGCGTCGTCTTTCTTGGACTCTTCTTTGGACTCGGGCTTAGCCTCGGATTTGGCCTCGGCTTTGGCTTCTGGCTTCACGTCGGCGGGCTTGTCCCATTCGACCGGGTCGATGGGCTTGCGCTTCTTCGCGGCTTCGCCGGCCTTCTTGAAGTAGTCCTCGAGTTCGTAGGGGCGAAGGGTCTCGAGGGATTTGTCGAGGAAGAGGGCGCAGACCTGATACTGGAAGTTGTTCTCGCCGCGTTCGCTGAGGAAGTAGAGGACTTTGCCGTCGGCGGAGAGGCGGGGCGCGATGTCGAGGTCGGGATGCCGCGTCAGATTGACGGCAGGCAGCGTCTTGCCATCATCACCGGGCTTGGTGTCGAAGAGCCAGACGTCGGAATTGAAGTCGAGGTCTTCGTTGGCGTAGACGATGTGGCGCGAGTCGGAGGCCCAGGAGATATCGGCGGAGTTCCAGCCCTCCCAGAGGACGCGGCAGTTTTTGGTGGCGAGGTCCATCAGGATGGTGTCGCCCAGGCCGCGGTTGAAGATGAGTTGCTTGCCGTCGGGCGAGGGAGTGGGGTTGGTGAGTTCGGGTCCGAAGACGCCGTCGTTCTTGCCGGGGGCGAGGTTGGCGGGTTCGAGCTTGTGGACGGTGAAAGTGATGGAATCCGCCCAGCGCTTGGCGTAATCGGGCTTGTCTTTCTTGGGTTCCTTCGCGTCCTTCTTGTCGGCGGCCTTGTCTGCGGCTTTGTCATCGGATTTCTTGTCGTCCGACTTCTCGGTGTCGGCTTTCTTCTCCGCGTCAGCCGGCTTCTCGTCCTTCTTCTCCTCGGGCTTCTTGTCGTCTGCCTTCTTCTCTTCCGGCTTGACTTCTTCGGCGGGAATCAGGTCGCTCTTGCTGAGCGCGACGGTGGCGTAGTAGAGCTGGTTGGTGCCGGTGTCGTCGGAGGAGAAGTAGAGGACGCGGTTGTCTGGGCTCCAGGCGAGGCCGCGGGCTCGGCCGCTGCCGGTGGTGACGCGGCGGGTGGGGAAGTTCTCGTCGGTGCAGCGGACGAAGACCTGGCCGCGTGCGATCACGGCGATCGTCTTGCCGTCGGGGCTGAGGGCCTGCTCGCTGATCTCGCGGCCGACGTTGAGGCGCTGGGTGTCAAGGTCGGCGAAGTCGGCCGAGAAGGAAACGCTGACCGGAAGTGGTTTGGCGTTCTGGTTCAGGTCCAGCGTGTAGAGCGTGTCCCAGAGAACGAAGGCGGCGGCGGTGCCGGTGGCGTTGACGCCTAGGTCGCGCACGCCGTGGCCGATGGTGATCTCGGCGGCGGTGGGCTGGAAGTTGGTGACGTCGATGGCGTTGGCGTCGGTCTTGCCGGCGGGGATGCGGCGGATGTTGTACTCGCCGGACTTGGATGAGACGTAGAGGACCGAGCCATCGGCGAGGGGCCAAGCGTCGGCGTCGCTGGCGGTGTCGGCGGTGAGGCGTTCGAGGGTGTTGTTGGACGTGCTCAGCTTCCAGATGTCCGGCGCACCGGCACCGCGGTACTTGGGTCGCGTGAAGTCGGCGCGGCCTCGGGTGAAGGTGATGAAGGAGCCATCGGGGGACATGCGGGGCAGGCCGCCGAAGGCGTCGGTGAGGCGTTCGATGGGGCCGCCGTTGACGGAGACGCGGTAGAGGCGGGTGCTGCGGAAGATGGAGGGTTCGTGAGAAGCGCCAAAGAGGATGGCGGAACCGTCGCTGGTGAAGCCGCCGAGGGATTGGGCGCGGTCGACGGTGGTGACGCGGCGGGCGGTGCCGAGGGCGACGCCGCCGTTGGTGCGGTCGATGGAGGCGATGTAGAGGTTGCGTGGGCCGTCGCGTTCGGACTCGAAGGCGAGGGATTTGCCGTCGGGGGAGAAGATGGCGCGGCGGTCGTCGGCGGGGTGGGACGTGAGGCGGGTGGCGACGCCGCCGGTGCGGGCGACGGCCCAGAGATCGCCAGCGGCAGAGAAGACGACGAGCTGCCCGTCGGGGCTGATGGTGGGGAACTGGATGAGGCCGGTGCGGGCGGTGGGGGCGGCGGACGCTTGCTGCGTCGGCGGCGTTGCGGGTGCGGGCTGGGCGAGGGCGCAGCCGGCGAGGAGGAGAGCGGGGGAGACGATGAAGAGCAGGTGAGAAGTTCGCATGGGGGATGGTGGGAAGGGGTGCGGGGTGCCGGGACGAGGAGGTGGGGGCAGCGGGGGGAAGGGATACCTTACCAAAGGCGGGCGGATGCGGGGGCGATCGGATTTGCGAGTTGGTTTGCTGGCGGCGGGGTCGAGGCGTGCTGCACCCCCCGCGTCACAGCACGCCGAGGCCAGACCTCACCGAAGCAACGTCTGTGAGGCCGCTCGGGCCATGGCGGAATATCGCCGCCCCTGCGGTCGCGGGCGCGAAGTCTTGCGGTTTCGTTCAGCGGCGTGCGGGTGAATCGCGGAGAGACTTGCCGCGTTCGATCTGTCGGTGGCAGCACTCGAAGAGCTTCTTGCGATCGAAGGGCTTGCCGATGAAGTCGTCGCAGCCCGCGGTCAGAGCGCGTTGGCGCTGCTCGTGGAGCACGTTGGCGGTGAGCGCGACGATGGGAAGGCGGTAGCCCTGATCGCGGAGGCGGCGGACGGCCGAGTAGCCATCGAGAACCGGCATCTGCATGTCCATCAAGATGAGGTCGAACGGTTCTCCTCGTGCGAGCTCGGCGGTGGCGCGTTCGAAGGCTTGCTGTCCGTCGGAGACGATCTCGAAGTTGGCGTTCGCACGGCTGAAATAGTGGCGGAGGAGGCGTTGGTTGTCTTCGCCGTCTTCGGCGATGTGGACGCGGCCTTGGAGGTTGAGCGAGTCGGCGCCGCCCGGACCGGAGTTGAGGAACGGCTTTTCAGCGACCGGGGCGGTGATGGTGGCGGTGAAGGTCGAACCGTTCGAGGGCGACGAATCCACGGTGATGTCGCCCCCCATCAGACGAGCGAGGCGACGGGAGATCACGAGGCCCAGCCCGGTGCCGCCGAAACGCCGCGTGGTGCTGCTGTCGGCCTGATGGAAGGCTTCGAAGAGGGAATCGCGTTGTTCGGGCGAGAGGCCGATGCCGGTATCGGAAACCGCGAGGCGGAGGACGCCCCGGTTCATGCCGGGGAGCGGGGGGCTGAACTCAAGGGCGACGCTGACGCCGCCGGAGTTGGTGAACTTGATGGCGTTTCCGATGAGGTTGACAGCGATCTGGCGGAGGCGGGTCGGATCCGTGGTGATCCAGTCGGGGACCATGTTGCCCGAGGAGAGCGAAAGCGTGAGTCCCTTCTCCGCGGCCTTGGGGCTCAGGAGGCTGAGGACGTCCTGGATGATCTGGCGCGGGGAGCAGGCGACGAGCTCGATCTGGAGCTTGCCCGCCTCGATCTTGCTGAGGTCCAGAACGTCGTTGATGACCGTGAGCAGATGCTCCGCGTTGCGCCGGATCGAGGCGGCCATCTCCGGATTGCAACGGGTGGAGTCGGCGGGCTGATCGGCGAGGATGTCGGCGAACCCGAGGATCGCGGTCATCGGGGTGCGGATCTCGTGGCTCATGTTGGCCAGGAAATCGGTCTTGGCGCGGCTCGCGGCGTCGGCCCGATGTCGGAGCTCAAGAGAGGCGCGGGCTTCTTCCTCGGCTCGGGCACGGAGGCGCTCGGATTCGGCGTTGGCGGTGGCCAGCTCGGTGTTCCGGCGCGCCAGATCGACGGCCTGCTGGGTGAGGGTGTCGCGTGCGGCCGCGAGATCGTGGAGCGACTGCTGGATGATGGCCTCGGCGCGGCGGTTCTCGATCGCGATCGCGCACAGCCTCGCGGCCTCGGTCACCAGAGAGATCTCCGCCGCATTGGGCTCGGCGTGCACGGAGCGGAAGATGGCGAAGGTTCCCAGGGGTTCGCCGTTGGAAGCGAAGAAGGGTTCGGACCAGACGGCCCGTAATCCGTGCGTGGCGAGGAATGCCCCGGAGGCACCAAAGTTCGGCGATTCCTGGATGTTCGCGATGATGTGACGACGCCGGTGGACGAGGGCCGGCCCGCAGCTTCCGGATTCGGGGTTGATCGGGAAGTGCTGCGAGCCCCATTCCAGCACGGCGGCCGGGAGAGAGGGCCCGAACGCGAGGCTGAGCCACTCGGAGCATCCCTGGCGCTCGATGATGCCCACCCCGGCGGTGATGCCCGGAAGCGAACGTTCAACACTGTGCGCGACCGTGTTGAGGATCTCGGGCAGCGCGTCGCTGCTGGTGATCATCTCCAGGACCTTGGCGCGAGACTGGTCCCACGAGTGGGTTCGCAGCTCCGCGGAGATATCCCGGCAGGACCAGACGATGCGACTCAATGAGCCGCGTGAGTCGAGCAGCGGGTACGAGCGAAGCTCGAGCCAGTGGTACTCGCCCTTCTTGTCGAGGGTCCGGTAGCGGACGCTGGTCCTCTGGCCGGCCCTGACGCTGATCTCGTTCTGGGTGACCAACTCGATATCGTCGGGATGCACCCGAGATTGCCAGGCGGTGGACAGGACCTCGTCGGGTGTCCAGCCAAGCACGCGCTGGACCGACGGGCTCACGTAGAGACGGGTGCCGTCCGCATCACTGAATCCCACGATGTCGTCGGTGTTCTCGGCGAGGAGGCGGTAGCGTTCCTCGCTCTGCTTCAGGGCGTGGAGGGCTTCGAACTCAAGCGTCACGTCGCGGCTGGCCCAGGCGTAGCAGGTGAGTTTTCCGTTGGCGTCGCGGATGGGTGAGGAGACGCAGTCCATCCACCGGTACTTGCCGTCTTTGAAGAGGTAACGGTGTCGCAGGCGGGACTTCTCACCCCGTCGGAGCGTCTCGAAGTTCTTGTGCAGCGCGGGGAGATCATCGGGGTGAAGGCGGGATTCGCGGGGGAATGCGCGGAGGTCGTCGTCGGTCCAGCCGGAGGCGCGGTAGTACGAAGGGCTGTTGTAGATGCAGGTGCCATCCATGAGCGTGAGGCCCACCCAATCCTGGCTGTGGTCGGCGAGGAGGCGGTAGCGCTCCTCGCTCTGGCGGAGAGCCTCGGACGCGATCATCTGATCGTGGATGTCGCGGCTGGTCCAGGTGTAGTGGGTGACCACGCCGTTGGCGTCGGTGATGGGGCTGGAGATGCAGTCCATCCAGCGGTAGGTTCCATCCTTGAAAAGGTACCGATGGCGGTAGCGATTCTGCTTTCCCTCGCGGACGGTCCGGATGTTGTTCTGGATGTTCCAGGCATCGTCCGGGTGATAGCGAGCTTCTCGGGGCATCGACTCGAGGTCTTCGAGCGTCCAGCCGCTGGTGCGGAAGAAGGAGGGGCTGGTGTACACGTTGCGGCCATCAACGGTGTTCAGTCCGACCCAGTCCAGGCTGTGATCAGCAAGGAGCCGGTAGTTGGCGTCGCTGGCGCGGAGCTTCTCGAGCGCCTGGGCCTCGGCGGTGACGTCGCGGCTGCTCCAGACGAACTTGGTGATCGCGCCAGACTCGTCGCGCACGGGTTCGGAATGGCAGTCCCGCCATTGATACTGGCCGTTCTTGAGGCGGTATCGGAAGCGGATCTCGGAGCGTTCGCCCCGGGCGAGGACGGCCAGGTGCTCCTGGAGCGTGGCGGCGTCGTCGGGATGGAACCGATCCGTCACCGGGGTCGTCTTGATCTCCTCCGGGGTCCAGCCGGAGAGACGGAAGAACGACGGGCTGTCGTAGATGGGCGTGCCGTCGATCTGTGCGATGCCGACCCAGTCGGCGCTGTGATCGGCGAGGAGGCGGAAACGAGACTCGCTCTCGCGGAGATCGTCGAGCATCTTCTGTTCGCGGCTGACGTCGCGGGCGCAGAAGCTGAACATCGAGACTTTGCCGTGCTCGTCGAAGATCGGGGTGGATCGGCACTCGATCCACATATAGCTGCCGTCTTTCTTGAGGTAGGGGTAGCGGATGTCGCTGGTGTGGCCCGCCGCGATGCGGACGACCTCGCGCTCGACGGCGGGGCGAAAGTCGGGATGGACTCGAGAGCGGAGCGGGGCGTCTTCGAGATCGGCTTCCGTCCAACCGGTCGCCTTGTGGAAGGACGGGCTGCAGTACAGCCGCTTCCCATCGATCCGGACCAAAGCGACCCAGTCCTCCATGCTCTCGGTGATGAGGCTGAGCCGCGAGACCGCCTCGTGGGTGGCGGTGATGTCCTGGAACGCGCCGACCACGCGGATGACGCGGCCGTTCTCGCTGATCGGCTGACCGATGGTTCGGATCCACAGGTCGCGACCCTTGGCGGTGCGGAAGGGAAGTTCGACGCTAAAGGGCTTGGCTTCCTCGAGCGCGGCCTTGAAGATGGTTCGGATCGTCGTGGCGGCGGCACCCGGGTAGAAGGAGATGCCGATGTCGACGTTGGGGACGAAATCGAGCGGGACCTCGTGCAGACGCTTGACCTCATCGGACCAGGTGATCTGGTCGGCCAGCACGTCGTACATCCAGCCGCCCACGCGGGCGATCGAGCCGGTTTGCTCGAGGAAAAGGCGGTTCTTCTCAGCGATCGCGGTGGCGGCGATGT
This sequence comes from Phycisphaerales bacterium, assembly GCA_019744815.1. Lineage (GTDB taxonomy): Bacteria > Planctomycetota > Phycisphaerae > Phycisphaerales > UBA1924 > JAFEBO01. Next base: position 442,353 of record JAIEUA010000011.1, on the reverse strand, counting down.
CCGCCGTGATGTCGATGTTGGTGCCGATCATCCGGACAGCGCGGCCGGATTCATCACGGAGGACGGTGCCGGTCGCGCGGATGCGGCGCTCTTGTCCGTCGGTGCGTCGGATGCGGAAATCGATGGCGAGCTCGCGCTCTCCGTTCATGGCGGCGATGTGCTCGGCCTGGACGTACTGGCGGTCGTCGGGGTGCACGAACTCGAGCCAGCGGTCGATGCCCGCGTCGAACTCTTCGAGTCCGTAGATCTCGAGCCAGCCTCGGGTGAAGGTGGCCTTGTTGCGGACGACGTCCCAGTCCCAGATGCCGATCGAGGCCGCCTTGGTGGCGAGCTCGAACTTGCGGGCGAGCTCGTGGGCGTCGCGGTGCTGGGTGTGCAGCGCGGTGACTTCAACGATGGCGCCGGAGAGGCGGGCGGGGGTGGAGTCGGCGTTCAGTTCGGTGACGCCGTTGACCGCGAAGGCGCGGGTTTCTCCGGTGGGCAGCGGGAGAGCGAGGGTTCGCTCGAAAGGACCGGACGCGGTGCGGACGGACTCCACGATCGAGGCGATCGCGAGCCGCCAATCGGAGCAGGGAAGGCGGTCCAGCAGGTGGTCGATGGAGTCGGTGAAGCCGGAGGCACACTCTGGCCCGAACAGTTGGCCGGCGATCACGCAGCGAGCCGCGCGAAGGTCCGCGTCGAAGAAACCCACGTTGCCAGCAACGCCGAACTGTGGAGCGGGCGGAACGGGCGGCTGCAGCGACGAGACCTGAGTGAGGAAGGCGGACGCGAGATCGATCAGCGCTTTCTCGTGCTCGGAGTTGAAGACACGGGGGCGGCGATCGGCGATCCAGAGCGTCCCGAGCGAGCGACCCTGATGGCGCAGAGGCACGCCCAGGTACGAACGCACGCCGCAGCCGAGCACGAAAGCGTCGTTCTTCCATCGGTCTTCGGTGAGGGTGTTGGACACGCTCAGCGGCGTGTCCTGGCCGATGACGGTGGAGCAGAATCGGGCGTTGGGGTCGCACCAGCCGATGGGCAGCCCGTGGGCGGGACCAATCCAGTATCGATCGGCGACGAGGATGCTGACACCCGAGAGCGGAGCGTCGAAGGCGTGAGCGACGGCGTTCAGGAACGCGGTGAGCTCGGGCGCGGGCGAGCCGCCGCCGGCGCCGCTGGCGCGGATGAGCGCGGTTCCGATCTCCCCGGGCAACGAAAGTGAACTGGCGATCATCCGGATCGAGCTCCACAAGCGTGAGCGGCCGGTTCCTTGGCCGCGTTCGAAGTCTACCAGAATTTGGATATGGCGGTGCTGAAACCGCACGGAGGTACAGGCTCCCCACAACACGCTCGCGACTGAGTCGCAAGATGATTCGATGATCGGCGGTTCGGTAGTCTCACGTCAGCAAACGTCTGGAGACAACGAACCCGGCGGCGGCGAGGGCGATGGAAAGCACGTTGCTGGCGAGCACGTACGTCGCCGCGGTCGAGAGGCGGCCTGCCTGCCAGAGGTCGACCGTCTCGCGGGCAAACGCGGAGAAGGTGGTGAATCCGCCGAGCAGGCCGACGACCACGATCAGGCGCGTCAGGCTGGACATGTTCGGCATCGCCCCGACGAGGCACCCGATGACTAGGCAGCCGGCGGCGTTGATGAGCAGGGTGGCGAGCGGGAAGCCGTTCGCCGGCGGAGAAACGGATTCGGAAACCCAGAATCGAAGCACGCCGCCGAGGCCGGCGCCCAGAAAGACCAGCAGCGACGGCGGGACCTTGTCCACGACGTCCGTCATTCGCACTTCTTCTCGCTGGTCACGGCGTGGAGGATGGCGTTGACGAGTTCCTGGGGCATTTTACCGAGCTGGGGATTGGCCTTGGGGCAACAGGACTCTTTGGCGAGGTCGACAGTGGCGCGGTAGGTTTCGACGTAGGTCTTGCAGGGTGGGCACTTGGCGAGGTGCTGGTCGAAGCGGCAGGCGACGTCGCAGCCGAGCTCGCCGTCGAGGTAGGCCATGAGGAAGTCGCTGAAGTCGCGACAACAGAGCTTGTCGCCGGACTTGAGCCGGGCGAGCATGTCAGCGGTGAGCTGCGGGGGTTGTGGGTCGGGGCTGCCGCGGGACACGATTCAGGCTCCTGAGTTCTTCGTCGCGACGCTCGCGGCGCTCTGGTTCTTGGGTGACGGAACGCGGACGCTCGGCACGGCCGAGGAATCCGGGTGATCGCGGAGCGACGGGTCGAGCAGTTCACGCAGCGCCTGACGGGCGCGGTGGAGACGGATCTTGACCGCGGCCTCGGTGGTCTCGAGGAGGCTGGCGGTCTGAGCGGTGTCCATCGCTTCGATGTCGCGGAGGATCAGAACGATGCGGTAATGCTCGGGAAGTTTGTCGATCGCGGCGCGGACGGTGGCGCGGAGCTCGGCCTGTTCCATCGAGCTAGGGCGATCAACCCAGGTGTCGGTGGGCTTGGTGACGTAGCCCTCGGGGCTGAAGCCGGGGAGCATGCCGTCGAGCGAGACCTCGTCGAGGCGGCGCTTCTTGCGGAGGCGCATGAGGCAGGCGTTGACGGTGATGCGGTGGAGCCAGGTGGAGACGAGCGAGCCGCCCTCGAACTTGGCGATGCTGCGGAAGGCGGAAAGGAAGGCTTCCTGCACGGCGTCCTGAGCGTCGCTCTCGTCGGTGAGGATGCGGCGGGCGACCGCGAGCATGCGCGGGCCGTTGTCGCGGACGACCTGCTCGTAGGCGGCCGCCTCGCCCTTCTGCAGTCGGGCGACGAGGTCGCGTTCGTCGGCGGCGGTGGGGGGAGTGGCGGCCGAGACAGCGGAGGCGGCGGTCGTCGCGGGGGTTGTGGGCGTGCGGCTCACGGTGAAAGCGTACGCCTCGTGAGAAGACAACGGTGGGAGCGCTTTAACGTCGGAGTGCGTTTAGTAATCATCAGATTCGGCTAACAGCTTGCACTCTGGGAACCGTGTGGCATCGCTCCTGAGTTTTTTGGCCTTTCAGATTGACGTCCTTTACGGAGCATCGACGTATTTCGGAATCGAGATGGCCGCGCCAAAGGCGTTCGTTCCTGACACTTCCCCCTCACGCGTGAAGTCGCCGTTAATCGGTTGATATTTATCGATGTTTGGCCATCGCTTTGGTTTGTGCCGCTTGGTTTCAACATACACGACTTTGCGAGACATCGTGTCGAATCCTTGCCACCCATTTAGGAATGCCTCAGGTTCTACAATCACTATCCGAAAAACACCATCGGCTTGAATGTCCCGGTCGTCACGTTTGTTGTCGGTATCCTTTTTGCCGGGCATGTCCGCGGGAGTGTCGGTCTTCTTTTCGGCGGGCTTCTCAGCCGGGGCGTCGGTGGCGGGCTTGTCGGCCTTGTCCTTGAGGGCCTTGATGTCGGCGGGGAGGTCGAACTTCGCGGCCGGGATCTCGGCGTTGAACTCAGCCTTCTCGACGGTGGTCTTCATCTCGTTGCCCATCATTTTGGCGGTCTGCTTGAAGGACATCTTGATGCCGTTGACCTCGCGGTAGTCATCGAAGAGGGTCTCGGTGGGAATCTCGCCCATCTGGGTCTGGGCGGTCGTGCGCGAGGCGAGGAGAAGGCCGCTGTCCTTGTCGAAGAGGCGGGTTTCCTTGTTGCCCTCGTTGGAGATCATCTCGACGACGTACGCGGTCTTGTCGCCCAGCTTCTCGGTCTTGGTGGTCTTCATTTCCTTGTACTGAGCTTCGTAGTTCCACTCACTATCGAAGCGCATGCCGCGCATGAAGGTTTCGCGCTCCTTGCCGGAGAGGATGCGGGCGCCGGACATGGGGTTGGAGTCCCATGCGACCTCGCCGTCGGAGCCCTGCATGAACTTGCCCATACCGGGGAGTTCGGTCTCCGAATAGGCCTTGGCCGGCGGGATCTGGAACATGCTGACGGTGCCCTTCATGCCGGCGGCGAGGATCTCGACGGTCATCACCATCTGACGCGAGGTGATGGCCTTGATCTTGTCCTTGCCACCGATGGCGCTCAGGTACTTCTCGTAGATGTCCTTGGCAGCGGGGAGGTTCTCTTCCGCGGCGGGTGCGGCGGCTGGAGCCTTGGCGGGCTCGTCGGCGCGAGCAACGGTGCCGGCGCCGAGGATGAGAGCGGCGAGAACGGAGTTGAGCAGGAGGTTCGAGCGTTTCATGGTGGTTCCTGGTTCCTATTGGCTGGTGCCGTTGTGTTTGCGCTGCGAGTGTGCGGTGGGCTTTGCCCCGAGGTTGCTCGCCGCGCGGCGAGCAACAGCATGTTCGTCTCTGATCCGCGATCGGATCAGCGATTGGTGACGGGATTGTTGGGGGTCGAAGCGGACTGGGTGGTGATCCACTTCACAGCGGCGTCGAGGACCGGATCGTGACCGGCGAGGAGGGCTTCGCGGGAGAGCGGCACGGGCTCGTCAGGGATGACGCCGTGGCCTTCGAGGGTCTGGCCCTTGACACTGATGTAGTTGGCGAAGGCGTAGTGGAGGCGGTCGTTGTTGGGCAGGATTTCGACGATGGAGGGGAGGGCGGCGCCGGGACTGCGGGTGCCGAAGACGCGGGCGCGGCCGAGGTCCTGCATGCCCCCGGCGAAGATCTCGGAGGTGGAGGCGGAGACCTCATCGATGAGGATGGCGACGGGCTTGGTGAATGGCTTCGCGGCGGGGTTCAAGACGAAGTTCAGCTTGCCCTCGCGCTGGATCATGGTGCCGAGTTTCTGGTCGGGCTTGTCGATGAAGTGGCGGCCCATGCCCATGGCCATGGCGCCGATGCCGCCGATGTTGCCGCGGAGATCGATCACGATGCCCTGGCAGTCGGCGCACTCGTTGAGGAGGGCCTCGGTCTCGGCGTTGATCTTCATCGGGTCGAACCAGATGCTGAAGGCCAGGACGCCGACGCCGGGCGGGACGATGCGGCGGCTGGTCTTGAGGTACATGGTGGGCAGGTTGCCGAACTTCTGGGCCTTGCCGATGGGCTGGACGGGGGTGATGGCGACGCGGACGGTGCGGTTGCTGTCCGCGCGGAAGGAGTAGTTCTGCGGCTTGCCGACGTCGCCGTGCGCGAGGCTTTGTAGCATCATCGCGGCGACGAGCGGAGCCGCGGTCTTGCCGGCCGAGAGTTTTTCGATCCGGGCGATGAGGGGCGCGACCTTGCGATCGTCGACCGACTCAACCGCCCAGCCGGGCTTGACGCCGGCGGCGGCGGCGGGGGAGTCGGGCTCGACGTGGGTGACGACGGCGTCGTTGCCGATGCGGCGGAGATCCACGCCGATCTCGCCACTGGCGCGGCGGTCGCCTGTGGTCTTGTCGCTGGCGGAGGGTTCTTCAGAGTCGTTGCCCTCGTAGGCGTCGGCGGGGAGGATGCCGAAGTGGGTCTGCTGGAGCGACTCGATCAGCTCGCTCATGGCGGCGCGGGCCTCGGCCATGGACTTGGCGTTTTCCACTTTGACGCGCATCTCGGCGTGCTTGGCGTCCCAGGCTTCGCCGACTTTGTCGGGGTCGAAGTGGCGCTGCTTGATGCGGCTGTGCACCATGTCGATGGACTGGAGGTTCAGGTCGCGCTGCTCGGCGGTGAGGGGCTGAGGCTTGGGGGTGGAAGTACAGGCGCCGAGAAGGAACGCCACGCCGGCGGCGAGCGTGAGCACGCCGGTTCGGGTGCGCGGGGCGGAGGAAGGGCGGTGCTGTTGCATCGTGGTCCTTGTGGGTGGGGTCGAAAAGTCTCTGGTGAAAAAAGAGAAAAAACTTCGGTCAATGGTTGTACCGAAGAAAGGGCGTTCGGTTTCATGCTACCGGATCGGGATCTCGAGCCGAGCCTCAGGGCCCGGGGATCTGGCGGCCGTGCGGATCGGTCAGGGGTGACTCGGTGGGCTGGGTGGTGCGGACGTCCTGGGCGAGTTTGTCCCGGATATCGGGGGCGATGAAGTGCTCGGCACGGTCGGTGGCGGCGTGGACGTGGTCCGGGGGTAACCCGAGGCGGGCGGTCAGGAAGGATTCCCAGAGCCGGTGCGTGCCAACGAACTGACGGGCCTCAGCATGGCCCTGTTCGGTGAGGCGCACGGTGGCGTCTTGGATGAGGACCAGGCCCCGGCGGCGGAGAAGGACGAGCGCCAGATCGACGAGCCAGGTGGAGCCGACGCCTTGGGTGAGTTCGCTCCTGGAGAGGCCGCGGGAACGGAGCTCGGCGGCCCGGTAGAGCATGCCGAGGATGTCCTCGCGGCAGATCCGGAGTTTGAGGGCGAGCTGGCGGGCGATGCGGGAGAGGACGCCGTGACGGGGTGAGAAGGCAGCAGCGGCGAGGAACATGAGAGCGCAGACGACCGAGACGCAGCCGGCGGTGGAGGTGCCGAGGGTGGCGCCGTCGACCTTCCAGGTTTCGATGTGCTTGGCGAGGAGGTAGCCGCCGGCGCCGCTGAGAGCGCCGATGGAGGCGGCGAGGATCATCATGCGGGCGTAGCGATCGGTGAGCAGGTGGGCGGTGGCGGCGGGCGTCACGAGAAGGGCGACGACGAGGATGGAGCCGACGGACTCGAAGCTGACGACGCTGACTCCGGCGATGAGCGCGACCATGACGAAATGGACGAGCGTGGGACGCATGCCCAGCGCGGCGGCGAGGGCGGGGTCGAAGGCGACGAGCTTGATCTCTTTGTGCATCACGGCGAGCACACCGGCGACGACGAGTGCGGCGGCAGCGAGCGAAGCGGTAGCGCGAGGGAGCTCGAGGCCCCAGAGCGAGACGGTGTCGAGGGGCGTGAACTCGAGCAGGCCGTAGAGAACGCAGCCGGGATCGAGGTCGACATCCCGTGCGGCGAAGGAGATGAGCAGAACGCCGAGGGCGAAGAGGGTGGTGAAGACGACGCCCATGGAGGCGTCCTCGGCGATCTTGGCGACGCGGTGGAGGCCAGCGGTGAGCAGGCCGGTGAGAACCCCGACGACGCCGGCGCCGAGCAGCATCCAGGCGAGGCTGCGCGAGCCGCTGAGGAGGAATGCGCCGGCGAGTCCGGGGAGAATGGCGTGAGAAATGGCGTCGCCGAGCATGCTGAGGCGGCGGAGGAGGAGATAGCAGCCGAGCACGCCGCAGAGAGCGCCGACGAGGGACGCGGTGGCGATGACCCAGAGGTCGTAGGCGAAGAGCTCGCCGACGAAAGGGAGTGCGAAGATGGCGGCGTCGCGTGGCATCAGCGTGCGTTCTCGCCGGGTGGGTGCAGGGAGAGCGGGACGCCGAGGGCGGCACCGGTGCGGAGTGGGTCGGCGTCGCCGAGGGCGAGCTGGGCTTCGAACTTGGCGAGCAGGTTGGGGGTGATGAAGTGCTCGATGAGATCGGCGTCGCGGTCGACGTGATCGGGGGCGACGCCGGCGTGTTCGTGGAGGTAGAGCTCCCAGAGGCGGTGGGAGCGGATGACGCGGACGGCGCGGGTGAGGCCGGAGGCGGTGAGGGTGATGACGGCGTTGCGATCGGTGACGTCGGCGTTGGTGAGGGCGCGGCGGAGGGCGGCGTGGAGCGAGCCGGTGCGCCACGTGCGGCGCTCGGCGAGCGTGGAGAGCGAAGCGGGCGTGCCAGCTTCCTGCAACTCGTAGAGATCGCGGAGGAGGTGTTCGTCGTCGATGTGTTGTTGGAGCAGGCGGGCGGTGCGCCAGCGGGCGACGAGGCCGCGGCGGGGTGCGAAGAGGAGCGAACCCACGAAGAGGGTTCCGGCGACGAGGACGATGAGCGGGCCGGTGGGGAAGCCGCGGCTCATGGAGCTGTTGGGCGAGGGGAGGACGGCCGAGAGCGCGGAGCCGAGAAGACCCGAGAGCATGCCGAAGAGTCCGGCGAGCGCGAGGTGGGGTGCGAGGCGGTCGGTCCAGAACTTGGCGGTGACGCCGGGGATGATGAGCAATGCGGCCATGAGCACGACGCCGACGGCGGGGAGGCCGACGACGGTGACGATGGCGAGCAGGGCCATGAGGGTGAGATCGAGAAAGCCCACGGGCCAGCCGAGGCTCCCGGCGAACTCGCGATCGAAGCCGACGAGTTTGAGTTCCTTGTAGAGCGCGGCGACGCCGAGCAGCGCGAGGATGCAGGCGGCGGCGCTGATCAGGAGATCGGCGTGAACCATGCCGGCGGCTTTGCCGAAGAGAAAGCTGTCGAGGCCGGCGCGGTTGCCGCTGGGGAGGCGCTGGATCATGCCCGAGAGCATGATGCCCAGGCCGAAGAACGAGCCGAGGACGATGGCGATGGCGGCGTCTTCCTTGATGCGGGTGAAGCGGCGGATGGCGTTCATGGTGAGCACGCCGAGCACGCCGAAGACGAGGGCGCCGAGCAGGAAGAGCGGGAGGCTGCGCTCGCGGAAAACGAGGAACGCGACGCAGACGCCGGGGAGGGCGGCGTGGGCGAGGGCGTCGCCGACGAGGGCGCGGCGGCGGAGGACGGCGAGGGCGCCGATCACGCCCGCGGCGAGGCCGAGCGAGCCGGTGCCGAGCAGCACGGTGCGCGTGTTGGCGTCTTGCAGGGTGATGAGGCGGAGGAAGTCGTTCATGGGGAACGCGGGAGCGTGCCGCCGCGGCGGACGGCTTCGGTGACTTCGTCGAGCAGGGTGAGGCGTCCGCCGTAGGTGCGCTTGAGGTTGTCGGCGGAGAACGCGGTCTCGATGGGGCCGGCCGCAACGAGGTGGAGGTTGAGCATCGCGACGAAGTCGAAGTAGGAGCGGACGGTCTGCAGGTCGTGGTGGACGGCGATGACGGTGCGGCCCTGTTGCTGCAGAGCGCGGAGGACTTCGAGGATCGACTGCTCGGTGGCGGCGTCGACGCCGGCGAAGGGTTCGTCCATGAGGTAGAGCGTGGCGTCTTGGGCGAGGGCGCGGGCGAGGAAGACGCGCTGTTGCTGGCCGCCGGAGAGCTGGCTGATCTGGCGGTCGCGGAAGTCGGACATGCCGACGCTGTGGAGAGCGGCCGCGGCGGCATCGCGGTCGGCCTTGGCGGGGCGGCGGAACCAGCCGAGACGGCCGTAGCGTCCCATGAGGACGACATCGAAGACGCTGACGGGAAACTCCCAGTCGACGCTCTCGCGCTGGGGGACGTAGGCGACGAGGTCGCGGACTTGCGAGAGCGATTTGCCGAAGACCTCGACGCGCCCGCTGGCGATGGGGAGCAGGCCGAGGATGGACTTGAGGAGCGTGGACTTGCCCGCGCCGTTGGGGCCGACGATGGCGGCGAGGGAGCCGACGGGGAAGGAGACATCGACGTCCCAGAGCACGGGCTTCCTGTGGTACGCGACGGTGAGGTCGTGGACCTCGACGGCGATGCCGGTCGTCGGCGTGGTGGGGGATAAGGAGTTGGAGTCTCGATCGGTCATGTGGGTCTGTGCGGTGGCGGCGCGTTGGTGACTACTTCGCGGCGGGCGTGGATGAGGGCGCGGGCGTCGTGGGGCTCGGGGTTGCTTCTGGAGCGTTGGGCGCGAGCGCGTGGACGATGGCGTTGACGTTGTGTTTCACCATGCCGATGTAGGTGCCTTCGTCGGTACCGTCTTTGCCCATGGCGTCGGAGAAGAGCTCGCCGCCGACGGAGATCGGGTGGCCCTTGGAGGCGGCGCCTTCGCGGAGGGCGTCGATGGTCTTGCGGGGGACGGAGCTCTCGACGAAGACGGCGGGGATCTTTCGGGCGACCAGGGTGTCGACGAGGGCGTTGATGTCGCGGAGGCTGGCCTCGCTGTCGGTGCTGACGCCTTGGATCGCGAGGACCTCGATGGAGTAGGCGCGGGAGAAGTAGCCGAAGGCGTCGTGGGCGGTGACGAGGACGCGTTGGGGTTGGGGGATGCGGGCGATCTGGGCCTTGACCCAGTCGTGGAGCGTGGCGAGCTCGGCCTTGTACGCCGCGGCGTTCTTCTTGTAGGTGTCGGCGCCGCTGGGGTCGGCGGCGATCAGGCCAGCTTCGGCGGCGTCGAGGGCTTTGCTCCAGAGAGAGACGTCGAACCAGATGTGCGGGTCGTGGGTGTCGCCGCCGAGCAAGCGGAGCGAGTCGTGGGGGAGTGACTCGCCGATGAGCACCACGCGGCGAGTGCGACCGAGTTTCTCGAGCGCGTCGACCATGCGGCCCTCGAGGTGGAGGCCGACGCCGAAGACGATGTCGGCCTGGGAGAGGAGTCGCAGGTCGCCGGGTGAGGCTTTGTAGAGGTGGGGGTCGACGCCCTCGCCCATGAGGCCGGTGACCTCGACGCGGTCGCCGCCGATCTTGCGGACGGCGTCGGTGAGCATGCCGACGGTGGCGACGGCGCGGAGCTTGGTGGGTTTCTCGCCGGCCAGCGAGCACGACGCTGTCAGTGTCGCGAGGAGGAGGGCGAGGAGCGTGTGAAGCGGTCGAGTGGTCATGGCGTGGGACTCGGAGGCTGGGCAAAGTGTAGCATCGGCTACAACGTAGCCGAGGATACTATTCTGGGATGTCGGATGTCGGATTCGTTGCCGGATTGGGCGCGGTTGGAACCCACCCCTCTGCTCCCTCCCTCTGGGAGGGGGAGTAACGTGGCAAGGACTGGGAGTTGTGCGTGGCGAAGGTGCGAAAGAAACCAGCTCAGAAGACACGTTCGTCAACGCAAGGGGTTGCCGGCGCTGACGCGGCGTCGCGGCACGCGCGGACTCGTGCGGCGCACGCGTTGGAGCGTGCCGAGGACTACGTCGAGCTGATCGACGAACTGGTGCGTCGGCGTGGGGCGGCGCGGGTGGTGGAACTGGCGAAGGCGATGGGGGTCTCGCACGTCACAGTGGTGCGGGCGATCGCGCGAATGCAGCGACAAGGGCTGGTGCGGACCGAGCCGTACCGGGCGATAGAGCTGACTCCCGCCGGGCGGAAGCTGGCGGCGGGGGCGAGGCGGCGGCACGAGGTGGTGGTGGAGTTCCTGGTGCGGATCGGCGTGCCGCGGGATGTGGCCGAGATCGATGCAGAGGGCATCGAGCACCACGTCAGCCCGGAGACGCTGCGGGCGTTCGAGCGTGCGGGCGGTCGGTGAGCGCGGCGCTCCTGATCCGAGGCTTCCTCGCGGACTCGTCAGCCTCAGCGTCTGGAGCGGGCGCAGATCAACCTGCGCTTTTCAACCGGCGGGAAAGCCACGGCACTTGGGGATCAAGATGCGCTGGATGCGGCTGGTGCCGTCGGGCGCCTTCTCGATGATCTCGTTCATGAACGCGGTGATCTCGCGGTTCAAGGTTTCGAGGCCGGGCTCCTTGAGCTGGCCGTTCTGGGCGCGGCGGAAGACCAGCGAGATGCCTTCCTTGATCTCGGCCTGGCGGGCCTGGAGCATCTCGTTGACCTTCTCCTCGTCGCGCTTCTTGACCTTCATGAAGACAGAGGCGTCCCAGATCCAGGTGGTGCCGCCGGTCATGTTCTGGAACTTGTCCTCGACGAGCGGGAGCTCGACGAGGGCTTCAAGCTGAGCGTCTTCCTCGCTGTGGAGGTCGTGGGCCTTGGCCTCGGTGGGCTTCTTCATGGACGAGCCGACGACAAAGAAGACCGCCGCCGCTTCTACAACCATGAGGACCGCGACGATGCCGATGGTCTTGATCGGAAGGCCGCCCTTCGCGGGTTTGTCTTCCGTCTTGGGAGCTTCCTTTGCCTCTTCCGCCATGAGATCCTCCGCCTGCGCCGGGGGTCTTGAGAGAGTGGCGCGTCAGGAGGGTCGGTCGTTTGGGCGGGTGACTGGAGTGCGAGGCGACGGCCTCGATCCGAAGGACTTGCTTCGGTCGGTGCAGATCGTCAAGGCACTCAAGACCAAGCGGGGTCTGGGCGTTTTCGGACGATCAGGCGGCGATCCGGAGAGGCGTGTCCTGAGACTCGAGCCCGAGGACGAGCGAAGCGAGGGAGGCGACCTCGGTGCTGCCCGCGCCGCCGCGGATGGCGGAGAGGGAGAAGATGAGGGCTTCGGTCTCGAGGGTGCGGCATGCGATGCTGGCATCGAGGGTGTCGCACATCCAGTGCGCGGCCGACGACGCGACCAGCAGGGCCATGGCGGCGACGAAGGCGGCGCCGGCGAGCCAGGCCTCGAGGCCGGTGCGATCGCCGAGCAGACCGAGCACGAACAGCGTGATGATGGAGGCTGGGAATACCAGCGCGGCGGTCGAGAGCGCGGCGGCGCGGCGGAGGGCCCGGCGCCGGCGGTCGATCAGAACCTGGCCGATGTGCTCGAGCTTGCGGGCGATCTCGGGAGGCTCGGTGCCGGCGGCGAGCATCTCCACGCCGCGGCGGAAGAGCAGCCACTCGGAGCGATCGGCAAGGCGGCGCATCGCGCGGAGGTCTCCCTCGGCGGCGCACGCGGCGAGGCGTTCGAGCTGTTGCACGAGTTCGGCGCGGGGCGTGGCTCGGACGAGCAGCTTGTGGGCCACCGAGTCGAGGCGGAGGATGCGAGCGACGACGAGCGCGACCACCGAGCTGGCGAGGCAGACGGCGATCACGCCGGCGGGGAATCGCATCAGCGCCAGCGAGTCGAGCGCGGAAGCCAGCAGCGGTGTCGGTGTGAACACGGTTGTGGTGAGCGCGGTCGTGATCACGCGATGAGTCCTCTCGACGATTCCCACGCGCCAGTGGTCGCGGCTGGTTCAAGGGCCGCGCCGGGTCCGGACAACGGCCCCTCGGGTTATCGGTCGGATTCGAGGCCGACTTGGGCGAGGGTGGTTGGTCGATCGCGTCTTCTCAAAGTGTGCATTACCCGCTGATCTGGAGCAACTGCTGGAAGAGCTCGTCGGTGGTGCGGATCACGCGGGTCGCGGCGGAGTAACCGGTCTGGGCCTGGATCAGGCCGAGGAACTCGCTGCCGAGGTCGACGTTGGAGAGTTCCAGGGCGCCGCCGACGATCTTGCCGGTGCCCAGTTCCAGCGGGGCGGCGATGCCGGCGGAGCCGCTGTTGGGGCCGACGCGGTACATGTTGCCGCCGAGATCGACGAGGCCTTCGGGGTTGGAGAACTTGGCGAGTACGACCTGACCCACGGTGCGGGAAAGGCCGTTGGAGAAGGCGCCGCTGATGATGCCGTCCGCGCCGACGGCGAAGGACTGGAGGGTTCCGAGCGGGGCGCCGTCGATCTGCTGAGCCTGCAGGCTCGAGGTTCCGGTGGTGTTGGCGAAGGCGGTGACGGAGCCCTGCGGTCCGCTGAGAGCGATGTCGAAGTTGAGCGGCGTGACCGCGCCCGTGCCGTTGCGGCTGACGGCGACGGAGATGGGCGTGTTGGTGAGAAGCGCGCCGGTGCTGTTGAAGTTGACCTGACCGGTGCCGAGGCTGATGGAGCCCGGGTAGGTGTAGCCGGCTTCGGTGTAGTAGCGCCAGGTGGTGCCGGTGCCGCCGGGGGTGGCTTCGAGCGTGAAGCCGACGTTGATATTGACGGGCGAGCCGAGGGAGTCGTAGGCGACGAAGGAGGTTCGGACGCTCTCGCCGTCGGAGGCGGCGGCCTTGGCGGAGCTGAAGAGCGAGGACTGGATCTGATTGCCGGCGGCGTCGAGCAGGCGGAAGTTGCTGGGGTTGAGGGTGAGATCGTTCATCGTGCCGGTGTTGCCGACGATGGAGATGACACCGGTGAGGGAGTTGAGGGTGACGCCGGTGGTCTGGGTGTTGGGGTTGGTCTGACCGGGGACGATGCCCAGGGAGTCCCGGACGAAGTTCATGTAGTCCTGGACCGTGGTGGTCGCGGTGATGGTGAGCGACGCGTCGGGCAGGTTGCGAGAGTTGACGTTGTCCACGCCCTTCTTCGCGCCGGTGATTCTGATGGTCTGGCCGGCGGTGAACATCGGAGTGACGGTGCCGGCGATGTTGGGGTCATCGAGATCGACGAGGCGGGTGGTGGGCTCGACGACGTTGGGCGCGGTGGGAGCGGGGGCGGCACCGGTGATGACGCCGAACCCGCCCGCGCCGCTGGCTTGGAGTGTGAGCTGGGCGCCGCGGGTTGGGAGGGTTCCCTTGGAGTTGAGGTTGCCGGAGAGGCGTGCGACGGTGGTGGGCTCAGCGATGGTGAGCGAGCCGACGGGGATGGAGACGGACTTGATGGCGGAGGTGTCGACGTTGAACTTGCTGTCGACGCCGTAGCCCATGAGGCGTTCGCCGCTGAGGGTGACGAGCTCATTGGTGCTGTTGGGGCGGAAGGCGCCGGCGCGGGTGTAGACCTGCTCGCCGTTGCCGCGCTGGACGATGAAGAAGCCCTCGCCCTCGATCGCGAGATCGCGAGAGTCGCCGGTGCCGTTGATGGCGCCGTTGTTGAAGTTTCGCTGGGTGCCCGCGGCCTGAACGCCGAGGCCGATCTGACCGGGGTTGGTGCCGCCGGTGGTGTCGGCGGGTGCGGAGCCGATGCTGAAGGTGCGGTTGAACGTCGAGCTGAACATCACGCGGTTGGACTTGAACGCGGTGGTGTTGACGTTGGAGATGTTGTTGCCGATGACCTCGATCATCCGGGAGTTGGCGTTGAGCCCGGAGAGGCCGGAGAACAGAGCGGTCGTCGAAGCCATGGGAACACCTCGTCGTGACGCGAGCGCTCCTCCGAGGCTGCGGGTCACCGGTTCGTTCGTGCCGCTCGGGCTCCGCCGGGCGGGTGGTCAGTCGTGGTCGTGGGTACGCAATCGGCAGGCCAGCGTGTCAAAGGGGCGGTGCGATCAGGCGGCCTGCTGGTCGGGATCAAGGATCTTGGAGAGCGCTGGGTGCAGGTGGGGCGACAACGGTCCGAGGAGCGGCTTGTTCTACACCTGCGCTCCGGCCGAATCGGCCTGAACGACCGCGTCGATCTCGCCCAAGACCGGCGTGGCTTGCAGGTCGACCTTGCCCACGACCTGGCGGACGCCGACATCGACCTTGACGGCCATGCCGTCGATCATGACCAAGGCCCGCTGCGCGCCGGAGGCCTCGGCCCGATCCATGGCGACGCCAAGGCGGTGCATCTGGTCTTCGCTGAGCTGCACGTCGCAACCGGGGTGGATGCTCACGGGGCGGCCGGTGGAGAGCTGACCGGCGGACTCTTTCGAGAGCAGGTCGGCGAAGGACATGGACTCAAGCTTCTTGGAGCCGCTCAGCGCGGCACCGATCGAGCCGCTTCGGCGTTCGACGCCGGGCGGAAGGATGGTGTTGGAGAGTGGCTTGAAGAGGTCCGCGGTGCTCACGGCTTGGTCTCCGGCGCTGGAGTGGTCGTGGTCTTGACGCCAGCGAGCTTCTTCTCTTCGTCGGTGAGCTGGCTGGGATCGATGACGCCATCGACGTCTTTCATGTTGACGCGGGCGCCGTTGAAGAGGTTGAGGAAGACGCCGTCCTTGGACTTGGAGACGGAGAGGGCAACGCCCACGACGCGGGAGTTGTCCTCGTCGAGCCCGCCGACGACCTTTCCGATCATGTTGGAGGCGGAGGCGAGCTGGTTCTCGGTGACGAGGTTCTTGAGCTTGTCCGAGAGGTCGATGTCGGACTGGATGCTGCGGATGGTCGAGAGCTGCTGCAACAGCGCGTTGGTGTCGCTGGGGCTGAGCGGGTCCTGGTTGGAGAGCTCGGAGATGATGATCTTGGTGAAGTCCTCGCTGGTGAGGGCGCTGTAGCCGGTGGCCTTGGTGCTCACGGGCGAGGACGTGTTGGAAACTGGGGAGGTGGTGGCCATGGTGGGTGCTCCATTCGATCAGGCGACGGCGTCGAGCTCGAGCCGGGCGTTGAGCGTGATGAGGCGGCTGTCGGTGCGCACTTGGGCGCTGGGGTCGGTGCGGGTGGTGGCGATGGGTTCAGGGTCACGGAGCCAATCGAACTTGCCGGCGGCGGGCAGGTCCTGCCGAGGCTGCTGGTTGGACTGCGAGGACCCCTGGCCGCTGTTCTGCCCGCCGGTTTGGTTGCTCTGTTGTTCTGGCGAGCCGCCCTGGTTCTGGGCCTTGGAGCCCTGCGTGCCGAACTGATCGGTGTTGGCCTTGACGGACCAGTCCGGGATCGAGACGACCTCGATGTTGGACGCCTTGAGGCCGCGGGCTTCGAGGGCGCTGCGGAGCGAGTCCACGTTCTGGGTCAGCAGCTGCTTGGTGGCTTCGCTGGTAGCTTCGAATCGAGCGGCGATGGTGCCGCCTTCGATCGAGAGCTGGACGCGGAGCTTGCCGAGCGACTCGGGGTTCATCCAGAGTGTGAGCTGCCCGCCCTTGTTGCGGAGTGCGGCGGTGAGGCCACGGGAGATCTGGGTGGCGGCGGCGTCGGCATCGGTTTGAGAGACACCGGAGTTGTCGTTGGAGGGGCGGGCGGTGAGCTTGACGTTGACAGGAACCTCGGGGGCACGCCCGCGGGGCGTCTGGATCGGCGGATCGATGCGGGGTGTGCCGGGGACCGTCGCGTTGGTGTTGCTGGTGGCGGTCGAACCGACCTGTCCCACTGGGGAGGAAGTGCTGGTTGCCTGCGCGGCGGACTGAGGAACGACCTTGCCGGGCTGCGTGAAGCCGAAGCCCTGCGGCTGGTTGGAGTTGTTCTGCTTGGAGTCGCTCGCGTTGGATGGGGCGGCCTTGGGCGCGATCGCGGCGTCGTCGTTCGCGGAGACCGCGGCAGCGTTTGTTGATGCGGGCTTAGGCTCGACGGCGGCCTCGGCGACGATGGGCTTGGCCTCCGCGGGCGGGATGAGGCGCAGCGGATCGGTGGCGTTGCGCTTGGGGGCGGCGGCCTCGGGCGCGACCTGCTGATCGCTGGTCCCGTTCGACACGGGCTGGAGCGACTGCTCCGTCGAGGAGAGCGTGGAGGCGGACTCGACACCGCTCGACTTCGACGCCGCATCGAGCGTGCGGGGGTTCGGGCGTGCGGTGACCGGTGCGGTGAGCGTCGCGATGGGCTGGGTGTTCGTGGCGGCCGAGGCAGTTTCGAGCTGCTGGGCGGCGTCGAAGGTCGTCACGTCGGGCTGGGCATCAACCGATGGAGCCTTGGTGCCGAGTTTGTTCTCGAGAGGGCGGTCCGGCTGCATCTCGAGCTTGTGCTCCGCCTTGCTCTCGGTGCTCGCGGTCGGGTCGCGATCCTTGGTGTCGGCCGCTTCCTTGGTGTCCTTGGTTGCGGAGCCGGGCTTCGTCTCGGTCGTTGCTCCCGCGGGCTCTTCTTCGCGGCGATCGGGCTGCTTGGGCTTGTCCTTCTCCGCGGGCTTGGCGACCTTCTGATCGGAAGCGGCTTGCGGATTGGCGAAGAGGCCGGCCTCGGACTTGGACTGAGATTGGTTCGCGGAGCTGAGGGCCTTGGCGAAGGAATCGTCGGTTTCGCGCGAGGGTTGCGCCTGGGGCTTGGCAGTTGTTGCCGCAAGAAGGGCAATCGCTGCGCTCTGGGTGTTGGTACGTGCGGTGGTGGCGGTGTTCACTTGGCGGAAACCTCCGGAGCGCGTACGGCAAGGCCGCGCGTCCGGAGTCGCTCTAGCAAGTCCGCTGCCAGCTTGGGATCGTCCTGGATGAACTGATCCACAATCTTCCCGCGGGTCCGGCCGTCCATGGCGTTGAGGTAACTCACCACGAGGTCGGTCCCGGAGGCAAAGCTCTGCCCGTCGCCCGTCGAAGCGGGCTTCATGGCGAGCATTTCTTTGAGGGTTTTCTTGGCCTGATCCGGCTTGAGGTCGGAGAGCGTGCCCAAGGTCTTCTTGAACTGGGCGGAGCCTTCGTCGTCGGCGATCTTCTTGCGCATCGCGTTGAAGGCGGTGGTGTCGGCGGTCAGCTTGGCACGCTCTTTGTCCAGCAGCTCACGCTCCATCTGGAGCGAGTTCTTGAGCGATTCAACCTGCTTCTCCAGGCTGGCCATGCGCTGGCGGCGGACTTCCTCGCCCTTGGCGCTGAGGTCCAAGCGGTCGGCGGCGGTGATGGGCGGCCGCGCGGACTTGGTTTCTTCTTCGGCTTTCTTCTTCTCCTCGGCCAGCTTGGCGGCTTCGGCTTCCTTGGCCTTGGCTTCTTCAGCGATCGTGGGGGCGAAGAGCTCGCGGAGGCGCTGCATGCGGTCTTTGTTGAGCCGGCCGCTGGTCTGGAGCCAGCCCACGACGCCGCCCAAGGCGAGAACGTTTGCCAGAGCGAGGATCGAGATGATGGTCCAGAGCCGTTTCACTGCATGATCTCCATGCGGCCGGCGTGGCCGGTGACGGCGATCTCGTCCAGGACGCGGGCTTCGAGCGACGCTTGCTCGGCCCGCCACAGCTCATATCGGCGCTCCTTGAGCTTCTCCACCGCTTTGCGGCGGGTGGTGGCGGCGAGGAGGTCCTTTCGGGCGACCTCCAGGCGGCGGTGCAGGGCGGCGAGCTGGAAGACGGTCTGCTGGGCCTTGGCAACCAGGTGCAGGGACATGTTGGCCTGCATGCGGACTCGGCTGAGGTCGACAGTGGCCGCGGACGGGTTGGCGGGGCTGAGGCTGTCGCGGAGGTCGTTCTTCTCGGCGGTGATGGAGGACTGAAAGCCGCGGAGCTTGTCTTCGAGGACGAGGCGCATGCGTTCGAGGTCGGCAAGGACGAGCTGCTTCTGGCGCTCGATCGCGAGGCGCTGCTTGATCACGGCTTCGAGCTCGAATCGGAACTTGGGCACGGGAGTCCTTCAGGTGCGGTCAGGCGGCGCGGGGCCGGGACTTGGCGTTGCGGGCCATGATGGATTGAGCGAGTTCGGCGAGGCGGACGAGGTTGGCCCGGCTTTCTTCGAAGCTGGGCGTCTGGCCCTTGGCCTGACGCAGGTGCTCGTTGATCTGCGGCATGAGTTCGATCGCGACGTCGGCCTCGGGGTTGGTGCCCTTGGCGTACGCGCCGATCTGGACGAGGTCCTCGACTTCGCGATACACGGCCATCAGGCGGAGGATGTGTCGGCGGGCGGCCTGCTGCTGGCCATCGGTGACGTCGTCGGCGACGCGGCTGACGGAGTCGAGGACGTCGATGGCGGGGAAGTGGGCTTTCTGGGCGAGCTTGCGGCTGAGGATGACGTGGCCGTCGAGGATGCCGCGGGCGGCGTCGCTGATCGGCTCGGTCATGTCGTCGCCCTCGACAAGGATGGTGTAAAGCCCGGTGATGGAGCCGCCGGATTCGAGCGTGCCAGCGCGCTCGAGCAGGGCGGCGAGTGTGGAGAAGACGCTCGGGGTGTAGCCCTTGGTGGCAGGGGGCTCGCCGACGGAGAGGCCGATCTGACGCTGGGCGTGGGCGAAGCGGGTGATGGAGTCCATCATCAGCAGGACGTCGCGGCCGAGGTCGCGGAAGAACTCGGCGCAGGAGCAGGCGAGTTTGGCGGCACGGAGGCGGAGCAGCGGGGATTCGTCGCCGGTGGCGACGATGACGACGCTGCGGGCGAGGCCTTCGGGGCCGAGGGCGTGGTCGATGAAGTCCTTGACCTCGCGGCCGCGCTCGCCGATGAGGGCGATGACGTTCACGTCGGCGGCGGTGCGTCGGGCGATGGTGCCGAGGAGTGTGGACTTGCCGACGCCCGGGCCGGCGAAGATGCCGAGTCGCTGGCCGCGGCCCAGGGTGGTCATGGTGTCCATCGCTCGTATACCAGTGGCGAGCGGTTGGGAGATGCGTCGACGCTTCATCGCGCTCACGGGATCAGGGGACAGAGGCACCGGATGCGTGTCGAGGATGGGGCCGGCGTTGTCGATGGGGCGGGCGAGGCCATCGAGGACGCGGCCGAGCATCTGGCGAGAGACACCGACGGTGGGGGAGGATTGCTCGCCGAAGACGCGATCGCCGGCGCGGATGCCGCCGGTTTGGCCCAGGAGCATGACGACGGCGTGCTCGCGAGTAAAACCGACGACTTCGCCGAAGGTGACGGCGTGTTCAACGCCAGCGCGGGAGCGGATGGAGACGAGGGAGCCGACGGGGAGCGGGAGATCTTCGACGAGCACGGTCATGCCGCGGATGGAAACGACCTGGCCGATGACGAGCATGGGCTGCGTGCGTCGCACGGTGGCGATGGCGCCGGCGAGCGTGGTCATGCGGTGGGCTCGCTGGGCGGTTCGGCGGGCGAGGGCGCGGCGCTGGCGGCGTGCCGGGGCAGCACGGAGTCGATGATGCGAGCGAGCTGGGTGGAGACTTGAGCGTCGATCGCGCCTCCCATCGTGCGGAGCGTGGCTGAGCCGCGGGGAATGGAAGTCTCTTCAGAGACGTCGACGTGGGTGGCGTTCGCGTAGCGGGCGAGCAAGCCGGGGAGCGCGTCGTCGATGAGCGGCTTGTCCTCGGGGTTGATGGCGAGACGGACGCGGGTGGGACGCACGACCATGGCGAGGGCGGCGTCGACCTGATCGACGATGGTGTCGGGCTTGAGCTCGACAGTCCGCTTCACGACGAGCTCGGCGATCTCGCAAGCGAGACGCAGGACCTCGGTCCGGGCCTCCAGCAGCAGCGCGTCCCGCGAGGCCTCGAAGGCATCGATGGTTTTGAGCCAGGTTTCCTGAAGGGTCTTCAGTTCCGCGCCAACAGCGGCGATGGCTTGCTGGCGGCCCTCGGCAGAGCCCTTCTCGTGGCCTTCGCGGTAGCCCTGCTCTCGGCCCAAGCGGAGGCCTTCTTCGCGTGCGTTGGAGATGAGCCGCTCGCGCTCGGCCCGGGCGGCGGCGAGCATCGCTTCGGCTTCGCTCTTGGTCCGCTCGCGGAGCGACTGGCCCTCGCGGACCAGATCGCCGAGGCGATAGACGATCGCCTCGGCAACGGGCTTGGAGATGTCGGACTGACGGATGAGGGCCATGGGAGTTGCTTCGCGAAGAGGCGGAGGTGTGCGGGATTAGACGAGCAACTCGGAGTCTCCGCCGCGGCCCTGGATGACGACCTCGCCGGCTTCTTCGAGGCGGCGGACGATGTCGACGACTCGCTGCTGAGCGGATTCGACGTCGCTGACCTTGACCGGGCCCATGAACTGGATGTCCTCCTTGATGAGCTGGGCGGCTCGCTCGGACATGTTCTTGTAGATCTTTTCCTGAAGCTCGGGGCTGGCGGTCTTGAGCGCGAGGGCGAGTTCGTCGTTCTCGACTTCCTTGAGCACCGCCTGGATGCCCTTGTCGTTCACCGACTTGATGTCCTCGAAGACGAACATCAGGCGGCGAATCTGCTCGACGAGGTCGGGGTCCTCGGCCTCGAGGCCTTCGAGAATGGACTTCTCGGTGGCGCGGTCGGCGAGGTTGAGGATCTCGGAGACGGTGGGCACGCCACCGGCTTTCTCCATGCTCTGCACGAGCATGTTGGCGAGGCGGCTCTCGAGGCCCTTTTCGACTTCACGGATGACCTCGGGGTTGGTCTGCTCCATGTTGGCGATGCGCTTGATGACCTCGATCTGCTTCTGCAGCGGCAGGCCGGCGAGGATCTCCGCGGCCTTGTGGTGGGGCAGGTGGCAGACGATCAGGGCGATGGTCTGCGGGTGCTCGTCCTGGATGAAGGTCAGCAGGTTCTCGCTCTCGGCCCGCTGCAGGAACGAGAACGGTGTCTTCTGGACCTGAGTCTGGATCTGGGCGAGCACGCGCTCGGCGATCTTGGGGTCGAGCGAGCTCTTGAGGACGTTCTTGGCGTAGTCGAGGTTGCCCTCGGCCGCGAACTGGCTGGCGATCGAGATGTTGTAGAACTCTTCGACGACCGCGTTCTGCAGGGCCTTGGGCACGCGGCCCAAGCCGGCGAGCTCGCGTGTGACTTCTTCGACGGTCTCGGCCTCCATCGACTTGAGGATCGCGGACGCCTGCTCCGGGCCGACGGCCAGGAGCAGGATCGCGGCCTTGGTGAGGCCCTCGACCTCGTCGATCTTGTCCGGGAGTTTTTCGTGGGGCTTGCGGGGCATGGCGTGCTCGCGCGAGACGCGGAGGAATCAGTTCTCGGTGGTGATCCAGCGATTGAGGAGTTTGGCGGCGCCGTCGGGCGAGCCCTTCACGAAGTCGTTGACCTGCTCGAGCATCTTGCCGGTCCGGACCTCGGCGTCGTCGACCTCGATGCCCATCATGGGGGCGTCGCTCTCGTCGGCCTCGCCGATGAGGTCGCTCTTGGTCTCGAGGGCCGGGGGCAGGCCGACGATCTCCTCGGCGGTGGGGAGTTCGGCCTTCCGGGCGGTCTTCTTGACCATCAGGGTCATCATGCCCATGGCGAGCAACGCCATGCCGCCGAGCAAGATGTTCTCGATGAGGCCCACGCTCAAGCCCAGCGGGAGCGAAGCGCCGGAGCCTCCTCCGCCGCCGCCACCATTGCCGCCGGTAAGCAGGCCGCCACCTCCGGTCGAGGCGAGCGCCAGATCGAGCGGGATCATCGAGACGCTGACCTGGGTGAGCAGCAGCTTGTTGAGCTCCTCGGCGCCGACGCCGGGGTTGGCCGCGGCGACCATCGCCTTCACGTGCGGCAGCACGCTGTCGATGATGCGGGGCTTGATGTCGGCGTCGAACTTGGCCTTGAGCTGCTCGGGCGTCGGCGCGGTGGCCTTGTCGTCTTTCTTCTCGCCGGGCGGGGCGAGCTGGGCGGCGACGAAGGCTTCGGGGACGTTGACCGAGACCGCGACCATGGTGGGGCGGCCCTTATTGTCGACGATGGAATCCTGCACCCGACCGGGATAGGACATGAACTCGGTTTCTTCGTCTTTCTTGTTGCTGCCGGTCTGCGACGAAGAGGGCGAAGTGGCGACGTCCATTCCGGTGTTGGAGCGGATGCCCGACTCGGCGCCGTTGCCGGTGCCGCCGGTTTCGGATTGGGTGTTGGTCTTCTCCCGCTTCAGCATGGAGATGGTGCCGCTGTCTTTGGGGAGATACTCCTCGCGGACGCGGTTGAGGCGGGTGTTGTCGATCTGAGCGGTGACGGCGACCATGACCTCGGGGATGTAGGAGAGGAAGCCGACGAGCTTCTCGCGGGTGGTGTTCTCCCACTTGGTGACGTCTTCGAGGTATGTGGAGGAAGCCTGATCGTCGAGGCTGGTGGCGCGGCGTTGGCGGCGCATGTTGCCGTCGATGACGCGGACGTTCTCGATCGTGAGTCCGGCCCGGCTGCTGGCGAGGAGGCCGGCGATGGCGTCGACGGTGGCCTGATCGAGCCCCCGGCCGTTGGAGGCAAAGACGGTGGCGGAGGCGGTGGGCTTGCGGCTGCCGGCACCGAGGCCCGCGCGTTCGGGGGCATCGATGACGACCCAGGCTTTGGAGACGCCGCTGAAGCGGGAGATGATGTTGGCCAGTTCGTTCTGGAGGGCGAGGTTGTAGACCTGCTCGTTCTGCTGGCGGGTGCTGTACCAGGTCTGCTTCTCCAGCATGTTGCGGAAGAGCGTGCTGGAGTCCTCGGGCATGTTGCCGGCGAGGGTGTAGTCGGCGATGAGCTGGCTGGCCTGGCCGGCGGGGACCATCACCCGGTTGCCGACCTTGGTGAACTTGATGTTGCGAGCGGAGAGGAACGCCTCGGCCTTGGCGTGATCGGCGGGGGTGCCGCCGGGCAGAAACTCCTCGTAGTCGCGCTGCGATGTCACCGTGTAGGTCACCGCGAAGACCATGAGCACAATGACGACGCCGGCAGCGACGAGCAGCTTGTGCAGGGCGGTCAGCTTGGAGAGCTGCTCCTGGATCGTCACCAAAATGTTGCGGAGCGCATCCACGCGCGGGGCCTCCTGCCGATTCGAGCCCGGCATCCTGCCGAGCGGCGACGATCCCGTCGCGATGAGTGATTCGGTCGTGGCGCGCGCTGCGCTTGAAAAGCGCAGGTAGAAAACGCCGTCGCGTGTTGCGCGGCATGGAGCGATCGGTTGTCAAAGTTGCGCGTCGAGTTGTGCGTGGGAGGCAAGACCCACGACTGCTTGTATCAGACGCGGACCTGCTTCAATTCGTCGTAGGCTTCCATCACGCGGTTGCGCACCGACTGGAGCATGCGGAACGCCGAGTCGGCTTGCTGGGTCGCGAGGATGACGCCCTCGAGATCGTCGCGCTTGCCGGTGGCGATGTCTTCCATCGCGCGGTCGGCCTGCTGCTGCAGCTCGTCGACGCGCTTGATGTTGTCAATCAGCGTGTCCTTGAACGAAGCGCCGCCCGCGTCGCCAGCGGTGCCGCTGGAACCGGGCTTCTTCCCGACGAACGGGTTGACGCCTTGAGAGCCGGAGATGAAACCGAGAGGGTCCGCCATCGAATGCTCGTTTCCTGATACCTGCTGCTGCCCGTCTGAGGATACCTCCGTTCATCCCCGGACGCGAATCGGACCGCGGCCTCCATGCCGCCTGGGATGCACCGCAAAAGCCCTGCCGATCCGCGGCGGGCTTGGCGGGCCTGTGTTTACGCCAGCAAGCGCAGGGCCTGCGCCATCATCTGCTTGGTGGTCTCGGCGGCCACGACGTTGGCTTCGTATGCGCGGGACGCTTCCATGGCGTTGAGCTGCTCAAAGACCGGATTCACGTTGGGCTCGGGGACGCATCCGGCGTTCTTGCCGGACTTGATTGCGTTGGGATTCCCGGGGTCCCAGCGATAGTTGAAGTCGCCTTGATCAAGCTCGATCGCCGCGACGTGCACGCCCAGCTGCTTACCGGCCTCGGTCTTGGCGGTCGGATCGCCGGGGGCGAAGTTGACGCGGCGGGCGCGGTAGGGGTTGAGATTGCCTTCGCTGTCGAAAAGGGTGTTCCGGTTCGCGATATTGGCCGAGATGGCGGCCATGCGGGCCCGCTGGGCGACCATGCCGCTGGTGGAGATGTCGAGAGCGCCGTACATGGCTAGGGGTTCCGCAAGGGGCTTGCCAACGGGGAAGGCGTCAACGCATCAGGGCATCAAAGCATTACGGGCGTTGGGTGACCGCGACCTTGAGCATCTCGAAGCGGGAGCGGAGCAGGTCGACGTTCATGCGATAAAACGCGGCGTTCTCGACGGAGTCTTGCATGAGGCGTTCGAGGTCCCGGTTGTTCTTGTCGTGGAAGAGAATGCCGCCGGTCGGGGTCTCCGCATTGAGCGACATGGCGCCCGTGGAGTCGACCTGCACTTCGTCGGTGCTCTCCAGCGGCAGGGCACCGGTGCCGCCCCCGGTGGCGGCGCGGCGTTCATCGACGGCTTTGGCGAGAGAAGCACGGAAGTCAGCGACCGAGACGTCCTTCTGGATGAAGTTCGGGGTGGTGATGTTGGCGATGTTGTGCGCGATGAGCTTCTGCCGCTGACCGGCGAACCGCATCGCGGCGGCGAGGGTGGGGATGGCACCGGAGTTGGTCAGGTCGCCGAACATGGGGAGAGGAGAAAACTCAAAACTCAAAACTCAAATCTCAAATATCAAATCTCAAATCCCAAAGGCGAGACCGCAAGTGGAGGGCCAACGCCCAATCCCTCTTCTTATAGCGTGGCTTCGACGAGGCGCATTTCTTTCCACTTCTTGAGCTTGAGGCCGAGGGTGCGGACGCCGATGCCCAGGGCGCTGGCGGTGCGTTGACGGTGGCCGTTGAACTTGTGGAGGGCGTCGACGATGGCCTCGCGTTCGAGGTCCTCGAGCGTTCGGATGACGCTGGAGAGGCTGTTCTGGGCGGTGGGCTTGCCCTCGACCTGAGCGGCGGGAGTGGTCATGGGAGCGTGCTGGCCGCTGAACTGCCCGTTGAACTGGCCGTTGAACTGCCCGTTCGCGGCCGGGGCTCCGTTGCTTGCCGATGAAGCCAGCGAGGTAGCGTGCAGCGGCGTGGCCCGCATGGGCGCGGGGCAGATCCAGCTCTGGAGCGGGTCGGCGCCGATGGTGACGGGCTCGGCGGAGTCGCTGCGGCCCAGCAGCACGACAGCACGCTCGCAGATGTTCTGCAGCTCGCGGACGTTGCCGGGCCAGGAGTAGCCCTGCAGCACGCGGACGGCCTCGGGAGAGAGCCGCATCGGGGTGCGGCCTTCGCGCTTGCAGACGATGGTCAGGAAGTGGTTGGCGAGGGCACCGATGTCGGTGGGGCGCTCGTTGAGAGCGGGGACCTGGACGGGCAGCACGTTGAGCCGGAAGAACAGGTCCTGACGGAACTCGCCGGAGGCGACGGACTTGTGCATGTCGCGGTTGCTGGTGGCGATCACACGGACATCGACGCCGATGGAGAGGCTGCTGCCGACGCGCTCGAAGTTGCGTTCCTGCAGGACGCGGAGGAGCTTGGCCTGGATGCGGGGCGAGACCTCCGAGACTTCGTCGAGGAGCAGCGTGCCGCCGTCGGCGAGCTCGAAGCGGCCCTTGCGGAGCTTGTCGGCGCCGGTGAAGGCGCCTTTCTCGTGGCCAAAGAGCTCGGATTCAAGAAGGCTCTCGGAGAGGGCGGCGCAGTTGACGGCGAGGAAAGGTCCGTTCTTGCGGGGCGAGGTCTCGTGGATGGCGCGGGCGACGACTTCCTTGCCGGCGCCCGAGGGGCCGGAGATGAGGACGGTGCCGTGGGAGGAGGCGATGGCGCGGAGCGAGTCACGGAGCTTGCGCATCGGCTCGCTATCGCCGACGAGGCGGGAGACGCCGGAGAGGCCGGGGGTGCCGTTGCGGTCGGCCTGCTCGATGGAGGCGACGCCGTCGGGGATTCCCGCGGCGGCGCGGAGGAGTTTGTTCTCGCGAAGGACGCGGCCGTGCTCGGCGGCCCGCTTGATGGTGATGACCAGTTCGTCGCCCTCGAAGGGTTTGGTGAGGTAGTCGAAGGCGCCCTGCTTGATGGCGGAGACGGCGGTCTCGATGGTGCCGAAGGCGGTCATGAGCACGACCGGCAGGTCATCGTCGATCTGGCGGATCTTCTCGAGGAGCTCCAGGCCGGTCATGCCGGGCATCTTGAGATCGGTGACGACAACGTCGGGCCGTTTGGCGGCGATCTGGGTGAGCGCGTTGGGAGCGTCGGGTGCGGTGGCGATCTGGAAGCCGGCTCGTTCGAGCGTGGCCCCGACGCTGTCCCGCATGAGTTCTTTGTCGTCAACAACAAGCACGCTGCGCATACGCACGACTCCGTCATGCAGCCGCGGCACCGTTCTGTTCACGCGGCTCCGGATAGCCTCCGATCCGGCGAGCCCGCGACGGTGACGAGCGGCAAAGTTTGCTCGACTGCCTCCATCGGCGAAACCGCGTGTATCGGACCAGAACTTTCTGCGCGTTGGGTTGTTTCGGCGGCGCGGGACATGGGGAGCAGGAGCTCGATGGTGGCGCCGGGCGCGTCGGCGTTGTTCGAGGCGATCACCCGTCCGGCGTGCGCGTCCATGATGCGGTGGACAATGGCGAGTCCCAGGCCGGTGCCGGCCTTGCGGGTGGTGAAGAACGGGTTGAACATGCGGGTGAGCACGTCGGGCGCGAGGCCGGGGCCGCTGTCGCGGACGCTGATGCAGGCAAAGCGGGCACGCTTGCCGTCGCGGGCGGCGAGCTGGCGGCGTTTGAGTTCGATGCGGAGCGTGCGGGGCGAGGCGTTGGTCTCGACCATGGCCTCGATGGCGTTGCGGATGACGTTGGTGAGGGCCTGGTGCAGCAGCGTCTCGTCGCCCTTGAGTTCTTGCAGGTCCGCGGGGAGCTTGTCGGTCTCGGGCCGCTCGATGGTGACGGTGGCCCAGCCCTCGACGCCGTCGTGCTGGCAGGCTTCGAGGGCGCGGTCGAGGAGGGTCGCGGTGGAGAGAGGCTCGGCGGCGATGCGGAACTCGCGGGAGAAGGCGAGCACGTCACCGACGACGGCGTTGAGGCCGCGGGTGGCGGTGAGGATCTTCTCGGCGAGCTTGTGCTGCTCGGGGCGCTCGCCCAGGTCGTCGCGGAGCATGCGGGCGAAGAGCGAGATCGAGCCGAGAGGATTGCGGATCTCGTGGGCGATGCCGGCGGCCATCTCGCCGAGGGCGGCGAGGCGGCTGGCGCGTTCGAGCTGTTCGTTGGCCTCACGCAGCTCGCGGCTGAGGCGGGCGACCTCGGAGCGGAGCTGCTCGTGGGTGAACTGCAGCTTGCCGGTGACGTCGTTGAACGCGGACATCAGCTCGGCGAGATCGCCGGCGGTCAGTGTGCCCTTGGGTGCGGAGACGAGTGTCGTTCCCGCTGGGGGTGTGGTGGGTGGCAGTGGTTCGAGGGAAGGATCGTTCTGGTTCATGCCTCGTGCTCCGCCGAGGGTGGAAGTCAAGGGTCGTTTACGCGTTGGTGTCCTGAAACCCGGGGCCGCTGAGTTTGCTCGGGGCGGCGTAGGCACCGGTCGCGACGCGATTGGTGTTCATCGACGCGAGCGCCCGGGCGAGTTCATCACGTTTGGAACCGAGGCGCTTGGTGTCGGCGGCGTCGGCGGCGGCGATGGCTCGGGCGAGCTCGGTGATCGCGGTGCGGCGGCGTCGGATCAGCGGCTGCGCGGCGTCGTCCGGGGGGATCGACGCGGCGACTCGATCGATCTCGTTCCCGAGCGCGGCAGCCTTCTCCAGAATCAACCCGCGTTGCTCGATGACGGCGAGCAGGTCCTCGGCCTCGTCTTCATCGATGAGGCGTGACTGCGCCGTGCAGAGTCGACCGACTGCCTCGAGCAGCTCGTGCTGCTCGTTGAGAAGCGCCAGCGCGCGGTCCGCGTTTGAGTTTGTTTGAGTCATGGGGAGCCTCCGGCTCGGGAGTCGCGATCGATCCGGATCGCGAGGAGTGTGGGGATGTTGTTGGACAGTGGGGACGGCTTACTCGTGCTCTTGTTGTTCCATCGCTTGGGCGTTGGCGAGTCGATCGGTGGAGTCGAGCCAGCGTTCCCAGTTCTCGCGGGTCATCGGCAGGTCGGGGTCGTTCCAGACCTCGGCGGGCAGGCTCTTGTAGAAACGGCGGGCGCGTTCGTTGGCGGTGGCGGCTGCCTTGTAGTCGCCGCGTTCGAGGTTGGCGTTCACGATCTGGGTCATGGCGACGAGCGAGGAGGGCTCGTTGGGGTAGCGGTCGCGGGCGGCGGTGTAGGCACGGATCGCGTCGTCGTAGTTGCCCTGGTGGTACTCGCAGTCACCCAGGTAGAAGTAGGCGTTTCGGAGATAGGTCTCCTCCACCACGGTGCGCTTGTTGGCGGGCTTGGCCTCAAGGGCCCGACGGGTCTGATCGAACGCGACGGCGGCCTTGGCGAGGCGCTCGCGGCGGGTCCGTTCGTTGGCCTGGCGCTGCTCGAGAGGCTTGCCCTCGCTGTCGGCTTTGCGGAGCTCTTCGGCGGAGAGGCGGTAGCTGTCGGCGAGGCGGAAGCGGAGCAGCTCGGCGCTCGGGGTGTTGGGCTCGCGGGCGAGCATCTCCTCGATGCGTTCGATCGCCCGGTCGTAGTTCCCGTTGCGGTAGCACATCGTGCCGAACTCGGCCAGGGCGCTTCGGAAGTTGGGAGAATCGACGCCGCTGACCGAGCCGTTGAGGACGGAGAGGAGCAGATCCTCGGCACGCTGGAGCTTTTGTGGGTCTTCGGTGGCGATCAGAGACTGGGCGAGCGGGACGTAGCTGGCGTCGGCGAAGGGACCGGTGCCGACCCGGCCGGGGACGCCCTCGCGGGAGTTGATGATCTCCTCGAAGGTCTGGACCGCCAGGTCGAGATCGCCTCTGGCCTGGTAGCAACGGGCGAGGCGGAACTTGGCCTCGGCGCTCCTGGGGTCGGCGGGAAACTCCTCGGCGTACTGCTTGAAGAGCGCGACCGCCTGATCCTGTTCGCCGGCGCGGTCGAAGGCGTCGGCCGCGAGCCAGAGCGAGTCGCCAAAGGCGGCGCTGTTCTGCGACGCGACCGAGGCGGTGTGGGCCTTGAACGCTTTGGCCGCGGAGATGAAATGCTCCCGAGCCCGCTTGCGGGTGGTCGGGTCCAGGTCCATGATGCTGACCTTGGCCGAGCCATTGGAGAACTCGGCGATGGCCTCCTCGGCAAGGGTGCGGTGCGAGTCACCCAGCGCGCGGAGCACCTCGGCGGGGCGCTTGTTCTCGGGGTAGAGCGACTCGGCGAGCGAGGCGTACCGCAGGGCCGTGTTCGCGTCGCCCGCGTCGTAGCGGGTGCGGAATCGGGCGAGCATGCTCTCGGCGGCGGCACCTTTGGTGAGCGTGCTGTCGGTGGTCGGGTCGTTGAAGGCCTGAGCCAGTCGGGAATAGGCCTCGAGAGAGGGTTCGGTCTCGTCCAGCGACGCGAGGACTTCGCCCAGTCCCATGAGCGAGGCGCGGCGGAGCGACTTGGTGCCCGGGGTCTCGAGGATCGTCTGGTAAAGGCCCTTGGCGGTTTCGAAGTCGTTGCGGGCGGCGGAGATGTTGGCCAGGAGCAGCCGTGAGCGGCTGGTGAGCGGCTCGCTGCCGTTGGCCGCGGCGAGCGCGCGGTTCAGCCACTTCTCGGCTTCTTCGGGATGACCCTGCACGAGATAGGCGCGGCCGAGCAACCCGAGCAGCTCGGCACGTTCCTCGTTGTGCCCCTCATCCAGACGCGGCAGCTGCTGCAGCATGCCGCGGATCGCCTCGTCCAGGAACCCTCCCAGGACTCGGAGCTCGGCCTGACGTGCGATGGCCCAGACGCGGTCGGGGTCGGGGAGGCTCGGCTCGCTGAGCATCCACGCGACCAGTGCGGTGGCTCGTTCCTGGTCGGGCTCGGGGCGAGCGAGGATGCGGGTGACGAGCGACCGCACCAGCGCGATGCGGCGGGTGCGCTCGCCGCTGGGCAGGCTGTCGATCCGGTTCTGGGCTTCTTCGAGTCGATCCAGGGTGATGAGGCAGCGGGCGAAGCGGTCGATGTCCTGGGCGTCGAGGCGCTGCTTCATCTCCTCGGCTTGCAGATAGCTCTTGATGACGTTGTCGAAGTTCTCTTCGCTGGTCAGCTTCTTGGCCATCGTGGCCTCGTAGATCGAGCGGGCGATGAGCAGGTGGTACTGCTTTTGCCCGCTGGCGGGCAGCTTGCCCTTCTCGATCTGGGGCCAGACCTCGGTGTTCAGCAGCTTGATCGCGTCCTCGAACTTCTCCTGTTCGACGAGCTTGGTGGCTTCTTCGACCCGCGGCATCACGTCGGTGGCGGGTCGGGCCATCATCACCGCCGCGAGGCCCGCGGCCAGCGCGATACCGGAGATCGCGAAGACCGGGAGCTGCCAGGCGTCGCGCCACGACGCGGGCGCGGGCTCGGGTGTTGGGGTTGTCTCGGGTGCGTCAGCCACGGATCACTTCGCGCAACGAGAAAACAGAGAAGGCCAGGGCACGACCACGACACAACGCCGCGGTCCGTCGCGGCGTTGATCGAATCGGCAACAACTGCTCTATCGGGTCTTTTCGCGGCGCACCTTCAGCCGTGCGGGACGCATTCGGGTGAAGGGGGTGATAACCAAGAAGGCATCGAGGCAGCAAGGCATCGGGGCATCAAGTTGATGCGCGGTACTCGCCCTTGCTGACGTGGCCGTCCTGGTGGAGGACGATGACCTCGACCTGACGCTGGGGGATGGGGTAGACGCCTTCGGTTTGGCGGCCGGTGACGAGGACGGACTTGCCTGTGGCTTTGGCCTCGAACTGGGTGAGCGCGAAGTCGCCCTTTTCGTAGTGGTAGCCGTCGCCGGAGTCTTCGTAAAGCTCGCCGCGGGCTTCCTGCTTGTGATCGACCGCGACGATGAGCGTGAGCGGGTCGAGCGGCTTCTCGCCGTCGTACTGCATGACGGGGCCGATGGGCAGGATCGAGCCGGGCTTAAGGAAGAGTTCGGGAAGGTCGGGGTCGCGCTGGAGCTTGGCGACCGGGGTGTGCGGATCGAGGAGTTCGAAAGGACACCAGTTTCCGGCGGCGAGTTCCGGCAGCGGGGCGCTGGCGGCTCCGATGCCGCCGAGGCCGGAGGTGGGCATGCCCTTGGGGTCGCGATTCATCTCGCTGTTGGACCAGACGTTGCAGCGGACGAGCAGGGCGTCGCCGAGGAGGAACGAATCGTCGACGGCGCGGAGGGCGCGCTGCTTGGGATTGGCGAAGAAGAGCGGGCGTGCGACGGGCAGGCCGGTGAGGTGGGCTTCGCGGAACAGCGTGTAGAGGTACGGCAGCAGGCGAGCGCGGCGTTCGAGGGCGCGGCGGCAGGTGGCTTCGCACTTCTCGCCGAAGGACCAGGGTTCGTGATCGATGCTGTCCTTGACGCTGTGGCCGCGGGCGAAGGGGAGCAGCGCACCGATGCCCATCCAGCGTGCGAAGAGCTCGGCGTCGGCGTTGTCGGCGAAGCCGCCGATGTCGGGACCGACGAAGGGCTGGCCGCTGAGGCCGAGGTTGAGCACCATCGGGATCGACCAGCGGAGGTGGCGCCAGTTGCTCTTGTTGTCGCCGGTCCACGTGGCGGCGTAGCGGTGTCCGCCGAGGAAGTTGGAGCGGGTGAGGACGAAGGGGCGTTTGTCGGGGCAGGCCTTCTCCATGCCGTGGCGGCTGGCGCGGACCATCTGCATGCCGAAGATGTTGCGGTAGCGGAGGTGGTTGCCGCGGCCGCCGAGTTCGGGGTCGGCCTCGTGCACGTTGCTCTCGGGCATCTGCTTGTTGGGGACGTCGAAGACGGCGGGCTCGTTCATGTCGTTCCACACGCCGTCGATTCCGGTCGCCATGTAGTCCTTATAGAGGGTGCCCCACCAGTCGCGGGTGCGCTTGCGGGTGAAATCGGGGAACGAGCACGGCCCGGGCCAGACCTTGCCGACGAAGTCGTGGCCGAAGCGGTTCTTGATGAAGTGGTCACCGGCTTTGCCTTCGCGGTAGGCCGGGTAGTTGTCGTCGGTCATGAGACCGGGGTCGATCATCCAGACGCTCTTGAATCCGATCGAGTGCAAATAGTCGTTGAGGGACTTGGGCTCGGGGAATTTGCCGGTGTCGAAGGTGAAGCAGCGGTAGCCGAACATGTAGTCGATGTCCATCCAGATCACGCCGCAGGGAAGCTTGCGCTTGCGGAATCCCTCGGCGATCTCGCGCACGCGGGAATCGGGCTCGTAGCTCCAGCGGCACTGCTGATACTGGATCGCCCAGCGCGGCGGCATGGGCATAGTCCCGGTGAGGCGAGCAAGAGCGCGGAGGACTTCCTGTGCGCTCTGGCCTTCGATCACCGTGACACCGGGGCTCTGCGTGTCGCGGGTGGAGTACTGGGCGGCGAAGAGGATCCCGTCGCGGAGATCGACCACGCCCCGATGCGTGCTCTCGTGGATGACGCCGAACGCGGTGCCGTCGGGCCGAACGCCCAACACCCAGGGGTGAGCCTGATAGAGCGAGGGCATGGACTCTTCGTAGCCGAAGCAGTCGGTGGTCCAGATGTTCCGCTTGATGCCGTTGCGGAGTAGGCGACCGGGCTGTTCGCCGGTGCCGTAGAGCGAGGTGCCGGGTTCGACGGCGATGTGTGCCAGGGCCCACTGATCGGCCTGCGCAAAGCGCGGGCGAGTGCGGACGCCCAAGGCGCGGCCGCGGGCAACGGGCTGATCGGTGTACGCCGGGAAGGGTGGTGGGGCGATCGACGCGAAGAGCGGATCGCGGAAGCGGACCGCTCCGCCATCCAGCGACACCGGGGGGGCGGCGGGGCGCCACTCTCCGACGGCGTGGATCGCGGGGGGACGGGGGAAGACGTAGTCGGGAACAGGCTTGGGGAAGGTCATGTCGCGCTGCTCGACCTGCTGCCTCGGCGAGAGACAGCAGAGGGGGTGGATGGGGAGAGGTGCCGCCGCCGAAGGCTTTGGCGCGGCCAGAGAATAGGAATGGCGATCCCTCAGAAGAGGGGCCGCAGGGGCCCCGCAATGTCTAACGGAAACCGACGGGACGCAATCTCCCGGGCATCTTCCCCAAAGACGCGGCGGGGTGTCGGCTGGGCCGTTGTCATCCATTCGGAGCCATCTTCATGTTCCATCGTGCTACATTGCGTCCGGTCGTTCGATTCCTCACCCTCGGCGTGCTCTGTGCGGGCGCCGGGCTGATCCTTCCCGGGTGCATCATCGTGGCCGGAGACTTCAGCGACAACGCCCAGTACAGCGAGACCCGCACGGTCCGGGTGCCGGTCGGGCCGGGCACGCCGGTGGAGGTGCGCAGCCGCAATGGCGGCGTCGAGGTGCACGCGAGCTCGGTTTCGGAGGCGGTGGTGGTCGCGACGC
Organism: Phycisphaerales bacterium; assembly: GCA_019744815.1. Classification (GTDB taxonomy): domain Bacteria; phylum Planctomycetota; class Phycisphaerae; order Phycisphaerales; family UBA1924; genus JAFEBO01. The sequence continues at coordinate 408,564 of JAIEUA010000011.1, read as the reverse complement.
TGCGAGCCCGCAGCCAGCAGCGCTTGGACGAGACCAAGGTATTGGCGGATGCGGCGGGCGGAACGCTGAGCGTGCGGGTGGAATGGCCCGACGGCAGGCCGCAGTCGGGGGAGGGGTGCACGTTCAAGATTGAAGCTCCCGCGCCCAACGGCGTGCATGTGGAAACGAGCAACGGGAAGATCGCGCTGCGGGATTGTGCGGGGCTGGCGGATCTGGATACATCCAACGGCTCCATCCGTGTGATCAATCACGCCGGCGAGGTGCAGGCCGAAACGTCGAACGCGGGGATCGATATCCGCGACGCGTCGGGCGCGGTGGAAGCGATCACCAGCAACGGGCGGGTGGAGCTGATGAACATCGGCGGGCGCGCGGTGGCGCACACGTCCAACGCCAGCATCACAGCCCACTTGTCGGAGACCTCTCCGGGTCCGATCCAGTTGCGGTCGTCCAATGGGAGCGTCGACGTGGCCCTGGGACAGGCATTTGTGGGGGAGCTGCGGGCGTCGACCAGCAACGGGCGGGTGCGGCTGAACTCGCCGATGACCGTGAGCAACCTGGATTCGGGGAGGTCGGCGACGCTGGTCTTTGGCAGCGGTGGGGCGGCGTCGAGCGTGAGCACCTCGAACGGTTCGGTGAGTATCACCGCGAGCAGCAGCAGCCAGCAGCCGGTGGGCGTGCGCTGAGTTGGTGCGATCGCGGTCGTGGCTGCACGCGTTTGGCGTTGATGTGTTGTTTTCGTGCCGGAGCGGGTCGCCCGGCGCATCGTGCATGAGCGGCCGCGTGTGCGGCTGTTTCGGAAGGCAGTCCCCGGGGTTTTCAGGAGTTTCCCATGCGGTCGTCCATGCTCTGGCTTGCTCCCGTTGTTGCGATCGTCTCGTTTCACGCCGCCGCAATTTGGGAGCCGGTCCGCGAGACCCGGAACCTGAAGATCGCGGCGTCGGCGGGACAGCCGATCAGCGTCTCGACTCGTAACGGGTCCGTGTCGATCGTGCCGAGCGACGGCGACCACCTTGTGATCACCGCGGAGCTGCAGGCCAAGACCAAGGAAGACCTGGAGAAGATCCACGTCGAGGCGTCGAACGACACCGGCAAGGGCTCGGCGGTGAAGGTTGATTTCCCGGATGTGAAGAATCTCAATGGGATGGGTTGCTCGCTGCGGATCGAGGTGCCGCGGGCCAAGGGCGTGACGGTCAGCACGAGCAACGGCCCGATCGACGTCGAGGGCATGCAGGGGCACGCGGTGCTGGAGACCAGCAACGGTCCGGTGACGATCGAGCATCACGAGGGCGAGGTGGCGATCGAAACCTCCAACGCTCCGGTGGACGCGAGTGAAGTCCGAGGCCAACTCACGATCGAAACCTCGAACGGCCCGGTGCATGTGACGCTGGCGGACGGAGCCAGCGAGAAGTTCACGGTCGAGACATCCAACGCACCGGTCGAGTTGATCGTGCCCCGTTCCTACAACGGCGTGCTCGCTGTTGAGACGAGCAACGCCAAGATCTCGTTCCCTTCGGATTCAAACATCAACAAGAAGCCCTCCGGCAAAGGATGGGGTAGCACCGAGGGCGTGGCGACCTTCGGCAAGGGGGGGACTGAATCGAGCATCGAGACGAGCAACGGGAGTGTGACCATCTCGTACGCGGGCGAGGCAGAGGCGCCCAAGCCCGCCAAGAGACCCAAGAAGGCTGACTGAGACGGGGCGAAACGACAACCGAATCGATCCGGCGTGTCGCCGGAAACGCAAGACGCCGCGGCGAAGTCCCCACCTCGCCGCGGCGTCGTGGTTTTGTGGGAGGGCTGAGTGCTGACGACGGAGGGCCGAGGTTGAAGGGGGCGGCGCATGGGTTGCGCACCGGGAGAGGGGTGGCGCAGTCTTGGCGTGGAAAACTCTTGGATGGGCGCAGGGGGTGCCGATCACAACGGCGACGCAGGACGCGTCACCGGAGGCGGCGCGCCTTCGGACTTCAACCAGCGAGGGCCAGGATGGCCGACGAGACACCCCCCAACTCCACCCCCAGCCCCGAGACGCCGCCGCCGGCGGCGAGCGCGAAGCCTCCCGCCGCGGATCAAGCGGCCGAGGCGGCTCTGAAAGCAGCTCAAGACGCGATCGCGAGCCTGGGCGATCTGACCAGCGAGCCGGCCCCTGCCGCGGCGGACGCGGATGCGGGCGTGCGCGGCCCCGGCGTCGTCGGGGCCGAGGCCGCGGCGGGCGCAACGTCCTTCGATCTGCCGGCGTTCTCCGGGAGCGTGGGCGACGGCTCGCCGGCTCCGATCGACCTGCTGTCCGATGTCGACCTGCAGGTGAAGATCGAGCTGGGCCGCACCAGGATGCTGGTGGAAGACGTGTTGAAGCTCGGCGACGGCGCGGTGATCGAGCTCGACAAGCTCGCGGGCGATCCGGTGGACATCTACGTCAACGAGAGGCACGTCGCCCGCGGCGAGGTGCTGGTGCTCAACGACAACTTCTGCGTCCGCATCAACGAGATTCTGACCGCTTCGTCCGACGCCAAGAAGGCCAGCTGATTCCGGATTCAGCGTTCGCCCCGTTTGTTCGAGAGTTGCGGCGTGCGGAGCACGCCGAGTTCAGCGACAGGATGTCGATCCGTGATCCGCACCGTGGCCATCTCCATTGCCCTCAGCGCCGCTCTCGCGGTGGGCGCGATCGCGGAGCCAGCGGGGCCGGTCTTGGGAGACGTGGCGGGCCCAGCGGTGTTGACACCCGACGTGCAGCCATCCGTCGCGGGGACGGAGGTTGCGTCGAGCGAGTCGAAGCCGCTCGGCGGCGTCGGTTCGCGGCCGTCGCTGGCGGGGCGCACCAAATCGGTCAAGCCGGAGGTCTCGGGCGGCGCTGTCTCGGACGGCAAGTCCAAGGCGACCGGCGAGAACCCGTTGGCGGGCGTGCTGGGGCCGCTGGTTGTGGTGGTGGGGTTGATCGCGATGCTGGCCGGGGGCGTGGCGATCGTGCTCCGCAAGCGTGGCGGGTTGGGGTCGCAGTTCGGGGCCGGCGGGCGTTCTCCCGCTGGAATTCTCGAGGTGCTCGGGCGCTACCCGCTGTCGCGGTCGCAGACGCTGGTGCTGCTGAAGGTCGATCGGCGTGTGCTGCTGCTTAGCCAAAATCGGACCGGGCGGCTCGGCGGATCGCAGCTCACCACGCTGTGCGAGCTGAGCGAGCCCGAGGATGTGGCCTCGATCCTGACCAAGGTCAACGAGGCGGACGCAAACTCGCTGGCCAACAGGTTTGCATCCGTGTTCAAGTCCCTCGACCGCGAGGCGGTCGACACCATCGAAAGGGTCGGTGCGGTTCCCGATCGTCGTTCGACTCCGGAGGTTCTGTCTCGCCGCGCCGCTCCGGTGCTGCTGCCTCAGACTCGTCCGGTCGCCTCGACGAGAACGACGGTCGAACTGACGGGCGCCCAAGCCGCGGCGTCGATCCGCAGCCGACTGCACGCGATCCGCGGCGGGGGTGCGGCGTGAACCGTGTCTTGCTGTTCATCGCCGCGGTTGTTGCGATCGGTCTCGGATCGATCGCACCGATCGCATCGGGCCAGACCATCGGCCCGCCGCTGCCGGAGTACCAGGGCAGCCGCCCGGTGATGCCTGGTCAGAGGCCGGCGATGGACAAGGCGATCTCCGAGGCGTTCCCGGCGCCGGGTGTGTCGTCGTTCAACCCGCTCACGATGCTGGAGGCCGCCGGGAAAGCGCTCCCCGGCGCGAACTCGCAGACGCCGAGCGGATCGGCGGATGCGCCGCTGGCGGCGCTCTCCACGCCGGTGACGATCCTGATCCTGCTGACCGTCATCTCGCTCGCGCCGGCGATCGTGCTGATGACGACGTGCTTCCCGCGGATCCTGATCGTGCTCGGGCTGCTCAAGCAGGCGATCGGGGCCCAGGGCGTGCCCCCGCCGCAGGTCATCACGGCGTTGGCGTTGTTCATGACGATGCTGGTGATGGCGCCGACCTACGACCGGGTGTACCGCGAGGCGGTGGTGCCCTTTAACCGGGGCGAGATCCGCGACGCGGAGACGCTGTGGCTCAAGGCCCGCCAGCCGATCCGGGACTTCATGTTCGATCAGATCGAGGCGACGGGGAACTGGAACTCGCTGTACACGATTCTCGAGTACCGCGGCATCGACACCAGCGAGCCCGAGAAGCTGACACGCGCCAGCGTGGACATGATCTCGCTGGTGCCGGCGTTCATGCTGAGCGAGCTGAAGACCGCGTTTCTGCTGGGCTTCCGGATCTATCTGCCGTTCCTGGTGATCGACATGGTCATCAGCGCGCTGTTGATCTCGATGAGCATCATGATGCTGCCGCCGGTGCTGATCAGCCTGCCGTTCAAGCTGCTGCTGTTTGTGATGGTCGATGGCTGGCAACTGGTGGTCGGCGGGTTGCTCCGCGGTTTCGTTGCCGGCTCGCCGCTTACTTCCTGAGGTGCACGATGTTCGACGAAGCCCAGCTCGAGCTCGTTCGCCAGTGCCTGGTGGTCACGCTGAAGATCGCCGCGCCCGTGCTGATGGCGGGGATCCTGGTCGGCCTGGTGATCAGCATCCTCCAGGCGGTGACCTCGATTCAGGATCAAACGCTGGCTCTGGTTCCCAAGATCGTCGTCATGGTGCTCGTGGCGGCGGTGCTGCTGCCCTGGACGTTCATCAAGCTCGCGGAGTACGCGATCGAGTTGTTCACCATGTCGGTTGGTGCGTGAGTGGTGTTTGCTTCGTTGCCATGACACTCGAGCCCTTGATCCAACACCTGATCCCCTTCACGCTGGTGGCGTTCCGCATCGCGGGGTTGTTCATCTCCGCGCCGATGATCAGCAGCCCGATGATCCCGGGCCGCGTGAAGGTGCTCACCGCGATTGCGCTCTCGGGCTGCGTCTACCCGCTCACGCCCGCGTGGCCCCTGAATCCGAGCGAGATTTCTGTGTTGCAGCTCGTTCCGATGGTGGTAGGTGAGGCGTTGATCGGCTACGTGATCGGCTTCCTCGCATCGATGCCGATCGCGGCGGCCGAGATGGGCGGCGTGCTGGTCGGTCAGCAGATGGGCTACGGCCTGGCCAAGGTCTACAACCCAGAAACCGACGCCGAGAGCGACGTGCTCAGCCAGCTCTTGATGTTCATGATCTTCGCCGGGTATCTCGCCGGCGGCGGGCTGGAGCATGTGTTCCGGGCGGTTGTGTCGACGTTCGAGCGAGTCGCTCCGGGTGGCATCGGTTTCACACAGGCCCCTCTGCAGACCATGCTGGGCGTGCTCGGCTCCTCGCTCGAGCTGGCGATCCGCATCGCGATGCCGGTGGCGGCGGCGATCCTGCTTCTGATCGTGGTCTTCGCGGTCATCGCCAAGACCATGCCCGCGATCAACATCATGAGCGTCGGGTTTACCGTCAAGGTCCTCGCGGGCATCGCGATCCTGACGATCGCGATGCCCGTCATCGGCCGGGTCTGCGGCGACGAGCTGCACGACGTCATGAACACGATCGACCAGTGGTCCCGGACGCTGACTTCGCCACAGGCCTCAAGCGCCACGGGAGGGACCCATGGCTGAAGAAATGGGCGAACGGACCGAGGCCCCGACGGGGCGGAAGTATGAAGATGCCCGCAACAAGGGCCAGATCGCCAAGAGCCAGGACCTGGTCTCCGCGATCGATTGGGCGGGCGTGCTCATCATGCTTCTGCTCATGGGGAGCCTGCTGGTCAAGTCCATGGGCACGATGATGCGTCGAACGCTGGAGGATTCCGGCGGGCTCGCGGCGCTCGAGCTGGGCGGGCTGACGCATTCGGTGCTCTTTGCCGCGGCCCAGAGCGCGGTCGCGGTTCTGCCGTTCTTTGCCGCGTTCGTGCTCATCAGCGTGGTCGGTCACTTCGTGCAGTACGGGGCTTTGTTCACGTCCGAGCCTCTGCAGCCGGACCTCAACCGCCTGAACCCGATCGCGGGACTGGGGCGGCTCTTCTCGATGCGGGGAGCGGTGAAGACGGTGCTGGGTGTGGCCAAGGTGCTGCTGATCACGCTAATCGCGTACCTCGTCGTCGTGCCCGAGCTGCCGCAGCTTGTCCGGTTGCCCGAGCTGACAACCGTCGCCGGACTGCACCGCATCTGGACGCTGATGCTGAACCTGGCGACGTGGCTGATCGTGGTCATGCTCGTGATCGGCTTTGGCGATTTCTTCTACCAACGCTGGCAGCTCACCAAGGACCTGCGGATGACCAAGCACGAGGTCAAGGAAGAGCGCAAGAGCATGGACGGCGACCCGCACGTGCGCCACCGTCGCCGCCAGATGATGCGGGCGATCGCGATGCAGCGCGTGGGCCAGGCGGTGCCGAGCGCCGATGTGGTGGTGACCAATCCCACGCACTTCTCGGTGGCGATCAAGTACGACCCGGAGAAGATGGCGGCCCCGCGGGTGGTCGCCAAGGGCGCCGACTTCATGGCGATGCGGATCCGTCAGCTCGCGAGCCTGCACGCGGTGCCGATGGTGGAGCGTCCCGCGCTGGCGCGGGCTCTGTATGCCGCGGTCGAGGTTGGGCAGGAGATCCCGCAGGAGCAGTATCAGGCCGTCGCGGAAGTGCTGGCGTACGTCTACCGCCTCGAGGGTCGAGCGGCATGACTTGGCCACACTTCGTCTCTCCGTCTCTTTGTCTCTCCGTCTCTTTCTGAACCATGGCCAAAGCCGCCCTCAAACCTCCCGCACCCAAGTCGTCGCCGGCCGTGAAGCCGGTCGAAGTGCCGTTGACGCAGGTGATGCCGGGCTGGATGAAGGGGATCCACAAGTACCGCGGGCTGATCGTCCCGATCTCGTTCGTGTTGATGCTGGGCGTCTTGCTGGTGCCGCTGCCGCCGGCGGTGATGGACGTCCTGATCTGCGTGAACATGAGCCTGGCGGTCGTGGTGCTGCTGACCACGATCCAGATGCAGAAGCCCTTGGAGTTCAGCGTGTTCCCGTCGCTGCTCCTGGCGACGACGCTCTTCCGGCTGGTGCTGAACGTGGCGAGCACGAGGCTGATCCTGACCGCGGACGCCGCGACGCCCGACGAGGCCGCCGCGGTCGCGGGTCATGTGATCATGGCCTTCGGCGAGTTCGTTGCCGGGGCGAATCTCTTCGTCGGCGTGGTGATCTTCTTGATTCTGGTGCTGGTGCAGTGGGTCGTGATCACCAAGGGTGCGACCCGCATCTCGGAAGTCGCCGCCCGGTTCACGTTGGACGCCATGCCGGGCAAGCAGATGGCGATCGACAGCGACCTGAACGCGGGGCTGATCGACGAGCAGGAAGCGCGGCGCCGGCGTGAGGCGATCTCGCAAGAGGCCGACTTCTTCGGCGCGATGGACGGTGCCTCCAAGTTCGTCCGCGGCGATGCCATCGCGGGCATCATCATCACCGTCGTCAACGTGATCGGCGGCTTCGGCGTCGGCATGGTCATGAAGGGCTGGGACGCGTCCCGCACGATGGAGGTCTTCACCAAGCTCACCATCGGCGACGGCCTCACCAGCCAGATTCCGTCGTTCGTGATCGCGATCGCTTCGGCCCTCATCGTCACCCGCTCGGGCAGCAAGGAAGACCTTGGCGATGAGATGACCGGTCAGCTCATCAGTCAGCCCAAGGGCTTGTACATCACGTCCGGCTTTCTGGTGCTGCTGAGCCTGACGCCGCTGCCGACGGTCCCGCTGCTGGTGACCGCGGCTGGACTGGCGGCCGTGGCGTTCTCGCTGAACCGGATCACCCGTGACCGAGCGACGGCGCAGGCCGCATCAGACGCCAAGAGCGTCGAAGCGCCGCCCGCGCCGCCGGTCGAACAGGTGCTGAAGATCGACACGCTCGAGATCGAAGTCGGTTACGCGTTGGTCTCGCTGGTGGACGCGGGGCAGGGAGGCGATCTCCTGGACCGCATCTCCGCCACACGCCGTCAGCTCGCCGCCGAGTTCGGGCTGGTCATGCCGCCGGTCCGCATCCGCGACAATCTCCAGCTCTCGTCGACCGAGTACCGGATCAAGATCCGCGGCAACCCGATCGCGATCGGCCAGACGCGGCCGGGCAAGCTGCTCGCCATGGACCCGGGCCTCGCCAGCGGGCCGATCCCCGGCGACCCCACGAAAGAGCCGGCATTCGGGCTGGACGCCTGGTGGATCGACCCGGCGCTGCGTGCCCGGGCCGAGACCATGAACTACACCGTGGTCGAGCCGACCGCGGTGCTGGCAACGCATTTGACAGAGGTCGTGAAGCGTCACGCCGACGAACTGCTGACCCGCGAGGAAGTTGGCAACCTGCTGGAGCAGCTCAAAGAGAAGGCTCCCAAGCTGGTCGAAGAGGTCATCCCGAACATCCTCAAGCCCACCGAGCTGCAGAAGATCATGCAGAACCTGCTTCGCGAGCGGGTGCCGATCCGCGATCTGGAGGCGATCCTGGAGGCGCTGTCCGAGTGGGCACCCAAGACCAAGGACGTCGAGGTGCTGACCGAGTACGTCCGCAACGCGCTGCGGCGGACGATCTGCGGGCAGTATGCATCCCGCGACGGGCTGAAGCAGCGGCTGGTCTGCGTGACGCTCGACCCGAGCCTCGAGGACATCGTGAACGGGTACATCGATCGCGGTCCGGGGGGCACGACGGTGAACATGCCCGCCCGGGTCGCCAACCAGATCGCGGACCACGTGTCTCGGTCGATTCAGCTGGTGACGGCGGGCGGGCATCCCGCGGTTGTCATCTCTTCGCCGCAGGTCCGGGCGGTGGTGCGCCAGATTCTCGAGCCGCACATCCCGGGCGTGGCGGTGCTGGGCTACAACGAGATCATCCCGAGCCTGGAAGTCGAGAGCCTGGCGCTGGTGATGCCGCCGGACTCGCTGCTCCAGACGACGAAAGCGGCGTAAAGCAAAGCCGGTTCCGCGGACGCCGAGGCTGAAGAGTCCGCGAGGAAGCCTCTTCATGTCGTGTGTTGGTGGCGAGATCGGTCCGAGGCTTCGGCTCCGAGCAGCCTCAGCCTCGGTGTCTTGGGGTTCTGGTCGGAGAACTTCACATCCGTGATTGCACCCGGGCGCGCGCCCGCTCCGATATTCTGATAGAATCGGGTCGCCGGCGTTCGCGTCGGCGTTGTTCCAAGGCATGGAGGCCGCGGAACGTTCGATCTGTTCTCTCAGCCACGGACGGCGTGCATGCAGCTCAAGACATACCGCGGCAATTCGATGGCCGACGCACTGGCCGAGGTGAAGCGCGACCTCGGGCAGGACGCCGTGATCTTGCACGCGCGGACGATCCGAGTGGGTGGCGTGGCGGGGTTTGGCGCGAAGAACATGTACGAGATCACGGCGTCGAACCAGGAGACGCCGGTGAAGCAGCCGCGCATCGCGAGCCGGTCTTCCGGTCGGGCAGCGGCGGAAGGTGCGGCGGATTCATCGGTGGCGGTTGTGACGCGCCCGCCGGCCGCGGTGGCCGCGGCGACCCGCAACGCGGCGGTGACCGAGGTGGATTCGTTCCAGCCGATCGAGTACGGCACGCGGCGCCCGGTTGAGGTCGTCGCGCCCGAGCGCAAGACCGAGACGACCTCGGAGCACGCGTCCTCGAACGCCCCGGCCGCGGCAATCCCTGCGATCGAGAACAAGCCCCTGACCCGCTCGCACCCGAGCCCGGCCCGAGGGTTGGCCACCCGCGTCGAGCTGCGTCCGACGACGCAAGCCGCGGTGCGCTCCATCGATGAGGAACTCGCGTCGATCAAGCAGCTCGTCGGGCAATTACTGCAAGAGCAGCGACTGGCCTCGGCACGGGCGGGCGTGGTTGCGCCGGCGGTGGGCGCGTCGGACCCGTTGGCCTCGGCGATGCTGAAGCTGAGCGAGCGGCTGATCGCTCCGACGCTGGCCGAGTCGCTTCTGGGCGAGGTGCGCGACACGCTCGAGGCCCACGAGCTGCGCGACGAGAACACGGTGCAGAACACGCTCTTGTCGCGGATGGCGGCCCGCATCCGCATGCTCGCCGGTCCCGGCCCCGCTTCGACCAAGGCCGGCCCGCGCACCATCGCGGTGGTGGGCTCGACGGGCGTCGGCAAGACCACGACCATCGCCAAGATCGCCGCGACCTGCAAGCTCCGCCAGAATCAACGCGTCGGGCTGATCACCTGCGACACCTACCGCATCGCGGCGGTGGACCAACTTCGGACCTATGCCAACATTATCGGCCTGCCGCTGAAGGTCGCCCTGACGCCGATGGAGGTGGCCTCGGCCCGGGCGCAGCTCGCGGACTGTGACATCGTCTTCGTCGACACACCGGGACGTGCCCCGACCGACGAGCGGCGTCTGGAAGAGCTGCGGCGATTCATCGAGTCGTCGGAAGCGGGGGAGATTCATCTCGCGCTCTCGGCTGGGAGCGCCGAGGGCGTGATGCGTCGGTCCGCGTCGGCGTTCTCGCGGCTGAGGCCCGACCGCATACTGCTCACCAAGCTCGACGAGGCCGACACGTTGGGCCCGGCGTTCAACGTGCTTTGCGAGCTGGGCTTGCCCTTGGGTTGCGTGACCACCGGCCAGGAAGTGCCTGACGACATCGAGCACGCCAACCCCGAGCGGTTCGCCCGCTGGGTTCTTGATCTTCCGGTGTTCAGCCGCGCATGAACTTTTTCGATCCCAACGCCATGCCCGCGGACGCGGGGCGCGACCGCTTCGACGGCGGCGATCAGGCATCACGGCTGCGCGATCTGTTTCGCACTCGTCCCCGCGAGATCCAGGACCTCGTGAGTTCCGCGGCGGGCGTGCAACCGTCGCGTCGCAGGACCCCCATCTTCGCGATCACGTCGGGCAAGGGCGGCGTCGGGAAAACCAATCTCGCGGTCGGTCTTTGCACCGCACTCGCTCCTTCCCACGGCGTCACGCTGCTCGATGCCGACCTGGGCATGGCCAACGCCGACGTGCTCTGCGGGGTCAGCGTTCACCGGCGGCTGCATCACGCGCTGCCCGCGCCCGACGGGCCGATTCATGGTCGGGTCGGCGCTCACGCTTCGGGCGACGCTGACCTCGCCTCGCTCCGCGTGCCCACGCCTCTGGGCTTCTCGCTGGTTCCCGGCTCGGTCGGGGTCTCGCGGATCACGCAGCTCGCGCCCGCCGAGCAGCGGTCTCTGCTGCGAGGGCTGGTAGCGATCGAGGCCCGGAGCGACGCGATCTTCATCGACACGGGTGCGGGCATCTCGCCCGGCGTGTTCGCGTTTCTGGATGTCGCCGACGTGGTTCTGGTCGTCGCCACTCCCGAGCCCACGTCGATCGCCGACGCCTACGCATTGATCAAGTGCTACTCAAGTCAGCCCCGCCAAGGTTCCACGCACGGCGCCACGGCCGCACGCCTGCGTTTGGTGGTGAACCAAGCGGCCGACACAGAACAAGGGCAGGTTGTCCACGGAAGGATCGCCAAGGTCTGTCGCGAGTTCCTGAAGCTCGACCTGCCGCTCGCCGGAGTTATCCACAAAGACCCGAGATTGGTGGACGCGGTGATGTCCCGCACCAGCGTCGTCAGCGCCAGCCCGTCGAGCCCGGCCGCGGGGCAGATACGTCAGCTCGCTCAGTCGCTCGCCCGCGAGTGGCTCACGGCACCCGCCGCTGCGGTCCCTGAGCGGGAGACCCCGTTAACCAGTCGGCTCGCAGCGTGGCGCCGGGCGTTTGGGCGCGGCCGCGCGGGATGATCGAAACTGACATCGGAGCGTGCGATCGACCGATGTACCAACGCGGCTGGCGATCCCCGCATGGGATCAGTCCGGGTCACGCACAATCGACGCGCAACAACCGCGCCGATCTGTCGTAATTGCTTGCAAGCGCTCGCTTTGGAGTCGGTCATTGGGACGCATCGCCAAAGTCATCGCCAGCTCGATGGGCCTGACGGGTTTCGCGATCGCCTGCATCGCGGGGCTGAGCGCGGGCAATCCGACCAACATGATCCTCATCCGGTCGTTGGTCGCGATGATCCTGTGCTACCTGTTGGGGTCGATCATCGGCGCGGTGGGTGAGTGGGTGGTGACGCAACACCTGGCCGACTACAAAGCGAAGAACCCGATCCCCGAGTACGACCCCGGTAAGGAACCGATCATCGAGGTCGACGAGGTGCCCGAGGAAGTTTCCCAGATTGCCCAGACGGAACAGACCGCTGCGTCGGACCGCAAGGCGGCTTGAATTTTCGCCGCCCCCGCTTGCACTACCCGCTGAAGTCTGTATACTCCGCGTCACGCCGGGCAAGGATCGCCCGGCAGGCGGGTTGGCTCAGCGTTCGCTGAACGACCCACGCGAAGAGGACACGCCGTCTTCTTCGCGACGACAACTTGTTCGGCCGTCCATCTGTGGTCAAGGAGCGACCATGTCGGCAGTGAAAACCACCATCCGCGGCGGGCACCGCAATCGATTTATCGCTCGGCACGCTGAGCCTTCGGGCAAGCCGTCGCCGTTCGACAAGCTCGCGGTCAACGATCTCTGGAAGAAGTACAAGAAGGAGCGCAGCGAGGCGCTCCGCAACTTCCTCATGGAGAAGTATCTCCACCTCGTGCGTTTCAACGCCGAGCGCATCCACACCCGCCTGCCCGACGAGGTGGATGTCGAGGACCTCATGTCCGCCGGCTTGTTCGGCCTGATGGACGCGATCGATTCGTTCGATCTCGCCCGCAAGGTCAAGTTCGAGACCTTCAGCGCCAACCGCATCCGCGGCGCGATCCTGGATGAGCTCCGCTCCATGGACTGGGTGCCGCGGCTGGTGCGTCATCGCACCGCCAAGTTCGAGCAGGCCCGCCAGCAGATCGAGATGGAGGCGGGCCGCCCCGCGACCGATCACGAGGTCGGACAGAGGCTGGGACTGCAGGGCGAAGAGTTCGACAAGGTGAAGCGTGATAGCTCCGCCGTGGGCACGCGTTCGCTCAATCAGCGGGCCTTCAACAGCGACGGCGGGCGTGATGTCCGCGAGATCGATGTCGTCAAGGACGACTCGCAGGTCAACCCCCTGGGCGACCTGCAGCGTCGCGACATGAAGGAACTGATCACCAAGGGCCTCAGCCGCGCCGAGCGACTGATCGTGATCCTGTATTACTACGAGAACATGACGATGAAGGAGATCGGCGCGACGCTCGATCTCTCCGAGTCTCGCGTCAGCCAGATGCACTCGTCGATTCTGGCCCGCTTGAAGGCCCAGCTCCAGCACCGGATGAAGGAACTGGAAGAGGAATAGGGCGGGGCATCAAAGCGATGACTTCAACAACCGCGGCGAGGGCCGCGGTTGTTTGTTTTCAGGGAGGTGGGGGCTGATGGCGTGGAAGCGATGTCGTGCGCGTGCTTCTTGCGAGCAGCCCGGTCGCTGTACGATCGCTCGTTGAACACGGAACTCCCGACAGTGCTGGCGTATGTGGCGTTGGGCTCGAACATCGAGCCGCGGCGGGAGCACATTGATGCCGCGGTGGCGGGGCTGCGGGCGACGCCCGGAATTGTGTCGGTGCGGCTCAGTCCGATCATGGAGACTGACCCGGTCGGGCCGGGTGTGCAGGGGAAGTACCTCAACGCGGCGGCGGAGGTGCGTGCGACGCTCACGCCGCGGGAACTGCTCGATCGCTGCTTCGAGATCGAGAAGCAACGGGGGCGGGATCGAGCCAAGGAGCAGCGGTGGGGGCCGCGGACGCTGGACCTGGATCTCCTGATGTTCGGCGATGCGGTGATCGAGGAGGCGGGCTTGACGGTGCCGCATCCGAGGTTGCACGAACGACGGTTCGTGCTCGAGCCGTTGTCGCATCTGGCGCCGCAGGTCGTGATCCCGGGGGTGGGAAAGACGGTGCGGGAGTGCCTTCGCATGCTTTCGCAGTGAGTGGGATTGAATTGCGAAATGGCCCTGCGTGAAAGACGCCGAGGCTGACGAGTCTTCGAGGAAGCCTCGGTTCGGCGCGGCTCGCGTGCAGGTCGAGTTCGGCAGCGGTCGTTGCAGCCCATCCGAGGCTTCGGCTCAGAGCAGCCTCAGCCTCGGCGTCTTTCGATGAGGGAGGCGGGACTCAGACAATGACCGCCGCCAACCGGCCGCCGCGGCCTCGGGTGGCGAGCATGTATCCCTGCAGGTTTCGCCCCGGACACGCCGTGGGCATGATCTCGCGGTGGGTGTAGACGCGATTCACCGGGATGCGGTGGCGGCGCATCAGGACACCCACGAAGCCGTCGAGCGAGGCGATCTGGTTCGAGGTCGGGCGCTGCTGCTCGAAGTTGCCCATGCACATCACGCCGATGTTGTGCTCGTTGTGGTCCTTCACGTGAGCGCCCTGAAAGGTCAGCGGGCGGCCTTCCCACACGCGGCCTTGCGGGTCGATCACGTAGTGATACCCGATGTCGGCCCAGCCCTCCTTGATGTGGCTCTGACGCACCGAGTTCAAGCGAGCCACCGCGTCGCTCTGGGTGCGGAGATTCTGCGAGGGGATCGCGTCGTGGTGGATGGTGATGCGGTTGACGCCGTTCATCGGGTTGGCGAGCGAGCGGATGACGCTCTGGCGCGTCCAGGTGGAACGCGCGATCACGTTCGTCGGCAGGCCGTAGGAGTTGGAGACGCCGGGCGAGGCGGTGCCGGGGTTGCTCGGGGTTGTGTTGGGGAGAGGCGAGAGAGGTGGGTGCTCGTTGTCCGGCCAGACCGGACCGGGCAACTCGTTGGAGGCGACGGCGGGCTGTGAGGACTGACAGCCCGCGAGCACGAGCGCGGCGCCGGCGAACAGGCCACCGGCAAGGACGTCGCGACGATCGACCAGGCGAACGAAGTCGGAGCGGGGCTCTTGAGAGGGGTGCTCGAACGAACTCATGGCGCGGCGACTCCGTGCGGTCGGATCAGGGCGTGTGAGGGATGGCTTAACTTCGGACGTTTGATGCCGTCAAGCCCAGATTCCGGCGGATTCTACTCGCCCGTCCTACAACTCCGCGCCGCGAAGCCGGGGCCGCGGCGTGGAAGGCTCCGGGGAACTGCGTAGACCTGCTCGCCATGCTGAACGTCTCAAACGTGCTCGTCGCTCTCGCCGCCGATCCCGCCGCCGGATTAAGCACCGGAACCGGGATGCTCGCCTCGTTCCGGTTGGACTGGGAGACCTTCGCCGCGTGGTCGGTGCGGGTCGGAGCGGCGTTGCTGGTGCTGGTGGTGGCGTGGGTGGCGTCGTCGTGGCTGCGGCGGCTGATCAAGCAGGGGACGCACCGGGCCCACCTGGACCCCACGCTGGGGTCGTTCTTGGCGAATGCGGCGCGATGGGGAATCTTGACGCTGGGTGCGGTCACCTGCCTGGGCGTTTTCGGCGTGCAGACGGCGAGCTTCGCGGCCGTCATCGCGGCTCTGGGCTTGGCGATCGGTTTGGCGTTCCAAGGGACGCTCTCGAACATCGCGTCGGGGGTGTTGCTCCTGGTGTTCCGGCCGTTCAAGGTCGGGGACAGCGTGGTGATCGCAGGTGTGGCGGGGGTAGTGAACGAGATCGACCTGTTTACCACGGCCCTCGACACCGCCGACGGGCGTCGGGTGATCGTGCCCAACGCTCAGATCGCCGGCGCCGTGATCGATAACCAGAGCCATCACCCGCGGCGGCGGTTCGAGGTGCTCTTGAACGTGCAGTTCGACGCCGACCCGAACGTCACCGAGGCGGCCCTGAGTCGGGCACTTCGGGTGCTGGAGGGCAAGCCGGGCTACCTGCCCTCGCCGCCGCCGGAGGTGACGATGACCGACTTCGGCAAGGCGTCGGTCGGCTGGGCGGTGCGGTACTGGGCGACCCGAGAGGTGGGCGGTGCGCATCGACCCGAGTTGCTCGGGGCGATCAAGCAGGAACTGGACCGCGAGGGGATCAAGCTGGCGGCGACGTGATGGAGGAAAGGCCCGCGTTTTCATGGGCCAGATCCAAACGAACGCGGTGAACTCGCTGCTCGTACGATTCCGCGTGACTACCACCCCCGTCACCCTCAAGACCCTCCGCCAGATGGCCTCCCGCGGCGAGGCCTTCGCCGCGCTCACCTGTTACGACGCCACCACGGCCCGATGGCTGGAGCGGGCGGGGGTGCATGTGCTGTTGGTCGGCGACACGGCTGCGGAGATGGTGCTGGGCTTTACCCGCACGATCGACATGCCGCTCGACGTGCTGCTCGCCCTGACGGCGGGGGTGAAGCGTGGCGCTCCGAACACGGTGGTCATGGGCGACATGCCCTTTCTCACCTATCACACGAGCGAAGACGAAGCGGTACGGAACGCGGCCCGGTTTCTGACCGAAGGCCGCGCCGACATTGTGAAGCTCGAAGCAGACGAGTCGTTCGCCCCGGTGGTCGCGAAGATGGCACGGGCGGGTATCCCGGTCTGCGCGCATGTCGGCACCCGGCCGCAGCAGGTCGCTCTGACCGGCGGCTACACCGCGACGGGCAAAACGGAGAAGCAGGCCAAGCAGATCGTCGCCGACGCCGTGGCTCTGGAGCAGGCAGGTGCGGTGATGCTGCTGATCGAGGCGGTGCCGGACGCGGTGACGGACGAAGTCATGCAGGCGACGACCGTGCCCCTGATCGGGATCGGGGCGGGGCCCGCCCCGCACGGGCAGGTGCTGGTGCTGCAGGACCTCTTGGGCCTGACAGACCGGCCGCCGCCGTTTGCCCATCCGATCGCCAAGCTCGGGGAGGCCGTGCAATCCGCGGCTTCGGAGTACGTTCGGCTGGTCGGCCAGCGTCAGATCGGCGGGCGAGCGAAACCGGGAGTGACGACAAACGTCCAATCCGGTACAACCCAAAGCGGGCGAACGACGAAGTGATGGGTGATGTCGGCTTTGGGAAGTCGGATGGTGGATGGATCGGGTGGGGTGTTTGCTCTTTCCCGCCGATCTCCGATGCCTGCCTTGCTGTCAGCGGTTTGCCCTGTGCGTTTTCCGAAAGGCCCCCATGCGTCGTGTGACTTCTGTTGGCCCTTCGCTTCTTGTGCTGGCGACCGCGGCGTCGCTGTTGTGGTTCACTCCGGCCGTGCTCCGGCGGCTCTCGGCCTCTCAGACCGAAGCCCAGATCCAGCTCGCTCGGCGGACCATCGAGAGCGACGACATTCTCGAACGCCTCAATCGCGCCATCCGCGCGGTCGCCGACAGCGTTGAGCCCTCGGTGGTGCACATCGACGTCTTCGCGCCCGAATCGGCCCGCAGCATCGCCGGCTCGACCGGTTCGGGCTGGCTCTTCGACGACCGCGGCCACGTCGTCACCAACGCCCATGTGGTGCGGCAGGCTCGGTCCATCCGCGTCCAGCTCCACGACGGTCGAGTCCAGTCTGCCAACCTCGTGGGTATCGATCCGTTCACCGACATCGCCGTGCTCAAGATCCAGGCTCAGGACCTCACACCTATCCGCCGAGCGACTGGCGATCGCGTGCATCAGGGCGAGCGGGTGTTCGCGTTCGGCTCGCCGTTTGGCTTCAAGTTCAGCATGTCCGAGGGCATCGTCTCGGGCATCGGGCGTGCGGCGGGGCCCGCGCTCGATTCCGGCGGCTTCACCAACTTCATCCAGACCGACGCCGCGGTGAACCCCGGAAACTCCGGCGGCCCGCTCGTGGACATCCATGGCAAGGTCGTGGGCATGAACGTCGCCATCGCAACCGCCAAAGACAGCCAGGGCGGCACCGAGGGGCAGTCGTCGGGCATCTCCTTCGCCATTCCGCTGCCCACCATCGAGAGCGTGGTGACGCAGCTCATCGAGACCGGCAAGGTCCGGCGCGGGTTCCTGGGCGTGTCGTTCGGCGGTTTCCGCCGGTTCTTCGACGAGAACGCCAACCTCGCCGGCGTGGAGCTCGCGCAGGTCACCGCCGACGGCCCGGCGTTCGCGGCCGGGCTCCGTCCGGGAGATCGCGTGCTCGCGATCAACGGGTCCGATGTCACCAGCGTCGAGGTGCTCCGCTCGCTCATCTCCAACACCAGGCCGGGCGAGGTGGCCAAGCTCCGCGTCGAGCGCGAGGGCGAGAAGCGTGAGTTTGACGTGACGATGGGCGAGATGTCCACCATCATCATCCTCCGTCAACGCGTGGTTGAAGATATCGAGGAAGACCTCGGCATCATGCTGGAGGACGACTCGGAGGCAAGCCGCATCCGCGAGGTCGTGCCGGGCAGCCGCGCCGCTCGCGCCGGCTTGAAGGATGGCGACACGATCCTGACCGTCAACGGCACGCCGATTCCGGGCTACCTGGACTTCATCGCCGCGCTGATCGACGCCGGGTTCTATTCCACCAACCCGGTTCAACTCACCGTCCGCGGTCAGCAACAGACTCGCGATGAACAGCCTCGCGAGGTCACACTCGAGTTCCCGATCCGCGCCCGTTGAGCGGCGGGGAGGATCACACTGTCGCTGCGGTCGACACGCCAGCCGCTGTCGGTTTGACACTCACTTCGCGGGGCGAATTCGAACCAGAACCTTGGTGTTCACCGTCGGCAGCGTGTCGGCGGCGATCCACTGGGGCTCCTGCGTGCCCGCGTCGGGGTTGTACATCGCCGTTACGCCGATGGTCTCGGTGCCGAAGCTGGTGAGGCCCACAATCGTGCCCTCGAGATCGCCGGCGTAAACCTCGGGCTGATCCGTCTTTTCGGGGTCGATCATGCGGCGGCGCGGCTTCACCATCTTGGAGCCCGCGAAGACCAGTGCGGCGTCGGGCTCGACCTGGCGGAACCCCTTCGCGTCGCGCTGGTTGACGACCCATTCGAGGGCATCGACCTCGTCGCCGGGAGTGCCGTCGTCGCGCTTGGGCGCGATCGTGACGCGGACGCCGTCGCCCTTCGGCGCGACGCCGATGAGCGTGTTCTTGTCGCCCTCTTTTCGACGCTCCCACCGGCCGGGCTCGCCGGGCCTGAGCCCGACCAGCAACAGTGCGGCGTGCACCTGCGAGGCTTTCGCGTCGGTCACGACGAGCGACTCGTGTTCCTTCGAGTCTTTCATGCAGACGAGGGTTTCCAGGAAGACAACGAGCTTCTGGCCTTTGTCGGTTGTGCGGTGGGCATCGATGGCGATGGTGCCGTCGATCTCGACGAGCTTGGTGGTCACGTCGACACGCACGCCGGGGAAGACCTCACGAACCGGCTGCGGGTCGGTGGGACCCGTCAGGCGCGGTGTGGCGGGCTGGGCTGCGGGCTGAGCCGCGGCATCGGTCTTCGAGGGCTCAACCAAAGGGGCTGACGCCAGGGCGGTCACGCATGTGAGCACGATTGGGAGCATCACGCGGTACCTC
Source organism: Phycisphaerales bacterium (assembly GCA_019744815.1). Lineage (GTDB taxonomy): Bacteria > Planctomycetota > Phycisphaerae > Phycisphaerales > UBA1924 > JAFEBO01. Next base: position 389,402 of record JAIEUA010000011.1, on the reverse strand, counting down.
CACGGACGAGTTTCGCGAAGAGCTCACCGCGCTGCTCGTAGTTCTCGAACTGATCCCACGATGCGCACGCGGGACTGAGCAGGATCACGTCGCCCTCTTTGGCACGCTCGAGAGCCGCGGCCACGGCCCGATCGAGCGTCGCGCACTCGTGGGCATGACCATCCGAGGCTTTGGCGATGGCGGGTCCGGTCTTGCCGATGGTGTACAGCCCGGCGAGCGAAGAGGCGAGCCGGCCGATGGGCGCGAGGTCGGAGCCCTTGTCGTAGCCGCCGGCGATGAGATGAACGCGGGCGGAGCCGCACTCGCCGGGCTCGTCGAAGGCGCGGACCGCGAGCAGGCAGGACTCGGGCGTGGTGGACTTGGAGTCGTTGAAGCATCGCAGGCCCGCACGCGAAGGTACCCGCTGCAGGCGGTGGGGGAGGCCTGGGAACGTGCGCACAGCGGCGATCGCGGCCTCACGCGACGCTCCCGCTGCGACAGCGGCCTCGACAGCAACGCCGGCGTTGATTCGGTTGTGCTTGCCGGGAATGGCGAGGCCGTCGATCTCGGCGTTGGGCACGATGCGGCGAGCTGCCGCGGCGTGCTTCCAGTCCGATGTCTCGCTCGTCGGCCCGATGATCGCGATGTCGCCGCTTCGTTGTGCGGCCAGCAGCACCTGCTTGCTGCGCCGGTAGTGGGCCAGATCGCCGTGCCAGTCCAGGTGATTCGGCGAGAAGTTGGTCGCCACCGCGATGTGGGGCGACCAGGTCGGAGCCGGAGCGTCGCCGAGCTCGCTCGGAGGCACCTTGGCAAGCCCGCCGAGCCAGCAGAGCATGGCGCTGGAAAGCTCGAGCACAACCCACGTCGAAGCGTTGATCTGACTCAGCGTGCCCAAGAGCGAGCCGCCGATGTTGCCGCCGAGGACCGCGTCCATCCCCGCGCCCCGGAGCGCGTGATGGATCATCGCGCTGGTCGTGCTCTTGCCGACGGAGCCGGTGATGCCGATGATGTGGTCGCGCGAGGGCAGTCGCTCCACCAGCAACTGGATCTCGGTGGTCACCGGCACATTCGCGGCCCACGCGGCACGCAGGAATCGGTTCTCCCACGGCTTGGGCACGGCGGGGTTCGCGACCACGAGATCGCACGTCGTGAAGTCGCTGACATTGTGCTCTCCGAGCCGCAGCGAAACAATGCCACGGCTGGTGAGGTCGGCGAGAGAATCGACGGATGCCTTTAGTTTGTCCGCAGGCTCGATGTCCGTCACGAGCACGGTCGCGCCCTGAGCCGCGAGCCATCGGGTCACGCCCGCCCCGCCGCCGAAACGGCCGAGGCCCATCACCGTCACCTTCAAGCCTTCCAGGTTCATCATTCCTCGCGCTCCGTCGCGGCCTTCTCGAGCCTCTCGCGTCAGCGAGAGGTCGCTTCGATCAATTAATGATGGGACGTCCTACTCCCACCGCGTCACGTACCAGTTCTTCTTCCCACGCCGGATCGCCACGATCGAGCCGTGGAGCAGGGTGCTCGCGGTGATCTTCTGATCCGGTGCGGCCTTCGTGCCGTTGATGCTGATCGAGCCGTTGGCGAGGAACTCCTTGGCCTCGCGCTTGGACGCGACGGCCTGCGCCTCGACGAGCAGATCGAGCAGCGCGACGCCGTCGCCCGCGAGCCGAGCTTTGGGGAGCGTCACCGACGGGGCACTCGACAGCACGTCCTCGAGCAGTTGCTTCGGAAGGCTCGCGATGTCGCCGCTGAAGAGCGCCTTGGCGGCGTTCTCGGCGGCTTCCATCTCGGTCTTGCCGTGGATGATCTCGGTGGCTGCGCGGGCGAGGGCACGCTGGGCCTCGCGGGCGCCCGGCTCGGTCTGCACCTTGTGCTCGAGGGCGTTGATCTCGTCGTGCGAAAGGAACGTAAAGGTCTTGAGGAACCGGACGACATCCGCGTCGGCGGCATTGAGCCAGAACTGGTAGTACGCGTAGGGGCTGGTGCGATGCGCACTCAGCCAGATCGCGCCGGACTCGGTCTTGCCGAACTTGCCGCCGTCGGACTTGGTGACGAGGGGCCAGGTGAGACCGAACGACTCGGGCGCACCGGATTCTGATCCCGCGCAGCGTCGAATCAGATCGCACCCACCCACGATGTTCCCGAACTGGTCGCTGCCGCCCATCTGGAGCGTGACGCCCATGGCGCGATACAAGTGCAGAAAGTCGTAGCTCTGCAAGATCATGTAGCTGAACTCGGTGTAGCTGATGCCCTGATCGCGGTTGTGCAGGCGTTCGCGCACCGAGTCCTTCTGGATCATCATGTTGACCGAGAAGTGCTTGCCGATGTCGCGGAGGGCGTCGAGGTAGCTGATCTTGTCGAGCCAGTCGATGTTGTTGACCAGCTCGGCCTTGGTCTCGGGCTTGCCGGAGAAATCGAGCAAGCGATCAAAGATCTTCTCGATGCTCTTGACGTTGGCCGCGACGGTGTCGCGGGTGTTGAGCTGGCGCTCGGCGCTCTTGCCGGAGGGGTCGCCGATCAGGCCGGTGCCGCCGCCCATGACGGCGATCGGCTTGTGCCCGGCCCGCTGGAACCGCGCGAGGGCCATGATCGTGACGAGGTTGCCGATGGTGAGCGAGTCGGCGGTCGGGTCAAAGCCCGCGTACGCGCGGCGGACGCCTCCGCTGAGATGGGCGTCGAGCTCGGCGGGGTGCGTGATCTGGTGAATCTGCCCGCGCCAACGCATGTCAGCGAGGAACGAAGACTTCTCGGCGTGCATAGGCCGGAGGGTATGCGATTCTGTCGGGGGCGGGGCTCGATTGCAGAGGGGGCGGGGCCTTCCAGGCCCCGGCGACTTACTTCTTCCCGAGATACCAGGCCGAGTCAGTCGCTTTGTCCGACCAACGGGTCATGTCGTCGAGCTCGGCGAAGCCCAGCGTTTCGACGTGGCCGTCGAACATCGCGGAGATGGCCTTCTTGTTGTGGCGAAGCGCCACAAAGCCGGACGAATTCGGGTCCTTCGAGCTGTACGCCGAGGCCCACTTGCGTTGGCTGGAGTACGGAGCCTCGACGAGGAAGTAGCCCTCGGAGGTGCCGATGTCGGGGAAGGTCCACGCGGGACTAGGACGGGCGGAGACGAACGTGAGCAGGCGACTCGGCCGACGCGGCTCGTCGATGCGAGCGACATAACGCCGCCCGAAGGTCTTCTCCGAGAGCGGGTCCATGCCGTGGTCCACGCTGCCCCCCACGAAGGCAACGTTCATGCCCAGTGCGGGGAAGAGACTGAAGAAGTAGGGATAGGAAAAACCGACCTTCTCGTAGCGATCGCCAGCATCGCGGAGGTCGGTCATGAGCTTCTGGTTGTCGTAGAGGGCGATGATGCCAGTCGAGAAGTAGGGGGCGATGCGCCAGGGGTAGCGCTGAGCTGCGGGAGCGAATAGGCGGCGGCCCCTGTCGTCAGTCACCAGCATCGAGGCGTTGACCGCCGCGGCGGAGGGAAGCCCGGTGAGGACTGCGCTCTTGTTGTCACCGGCATAGCAGCTAAAGGCGACCATGAGCTGCTGGGCACCGATCATTTCGCGGGTCTGGCGGGCGACGCCGCGGGCGTTCTTGAGGGTCGGCAGCGCGATCGACACCAGGACGGCGATGACGCTGATCGTGACCAGCACCTCGATCAAGGTGAACGCCCGATCGCCAAGCAATCGCCGGATGGGGCATTGCCGACGCCGCTTCGGCGTTGAGCTGGGGTTGATCGGAGATGTCCTGAGGGCGCCCGCCATGGCCGGGAGTGTATTAGCAGACGTGCGAGTCTTCTTGATTCTGAGATGGAGTCTCAATACGGTTCTGGCATCTTGCCAGGTCCTACCGGCGAAGAGTATTTCCTGTCCGACACGATTTCTTCTGGTCTCAGCGAATTCAATCCCGAATCATTCCCAGATAGATTCATCGTCAATTCACGGAGCCGTCGTCATGTTCGTTGAACGTTGTTCCCGAGCCGTTGTTGCCGGATTGCTGGTCGCGATTTCTGGGGTGGCTGGGGGCCATGAGGCGTTGGCGAGCATGCCGCCCATCAGCGCAGATTTTGCCACTCCGGATCAGGATCGGTGGATGTACCCGTTCAACTTTGCGGCCGGGGGCGAGTCCCGTGCGTCGTTGTTCGCGGCGCTCCGCGTGCCCGGGTTTGATGACCGCGACTCAGAGATGATCGTGGGCTTTGACGTTCGCGGCGCGATCCCGTCGGACGCGGGGCGGCTGCGGTACAAGATCCTGAAGGCCGAGCTGAGCGTGTTCGTCGAGAACAACAACGCGTTCTCGTACGACCCCACGCCCGATCCGCTCGCGTCGAGCTACGCGACTAGCGATCCCGAGTACGTGGCGGACACCGATCCGTCCAAGCCGATCGAGGTGTGGCCGGTCGCATTCCGCGGCGGGTTCGACACGCTGAGCTGGCAAGAGACCTCGCCGTTCTTTGGCGGCAATCCGCTCACCGAATCGGTCGAGGGCGTGCGGTACTGCTATCCAGCGCTGCTCGACAACTTCCAGCAGCCCACAGACATGTCGCGGCAGGTACGGCAGAAGCTCCCCGGTTCGCCGATCACGGTGGGGCGCTTGTTCGACGGGAGCAATCATGAACTGACCCCGGGCGCACTGGTGCCGCAGGGCACGCGGGTGCGTTTCAATCTGCTGGAGGGGAACTCGAACACGTATGTGTATCTGCAGAACGCGATGAACAAGGGCGTGCTGCTGCTGTCGGTCGCGACGCTCGAGCCCACGACCGGCGGCCCGGGCGGCGGCACCGGCGGCATCACCTACCCGCGCATCTACACCAAGGAGAATCCCACCGCGGGCGTGCTGGGGCTCGAGCCCAAGCTCTCGATCACGGTCGCGTACACCTGCGACGCGGACCTCAACGGCGACGACGTGGTGGACGATGCGGACTTCCAGATCTTCGCGGCGGCGTACAACGAGCTGCTCGATGCGCGGGCCGACCTCAACCTCGACGGCGTGACCGACGACGCGGACTTCTCGATTTTCGCGGTCGCGTACGACGAACTCATCTGCCCGAGCTGAGTGGCCGTCCCCGATTCGAGGCAAGGAAGCGAACAAGCGAGGGCGGCGATGTGCCACGGATTCGGGCGGAGCACGACCCGCAGCACCAACCTTTGTCGCCGGCGGACGTTCGGATCAGCGTTGATACTGGTTGGGGACGTGCGGCGAATTCGGAGTGTGGACTGTTGGACCGCGTCCCCGGTGCTGGCGGATCTCGATACTAGACCCGATCGCAACTTCCGGGCTTTGGGACCGGTGCGGTAGCATGGGGCATGAACAACGACGTCTTCAGCGGAGCTCTTGCCCGCATGCGTGCCGCGGCCGAGATCGTCACGGTTCATCCCGAGACGCTCGCCCGGCTTTCCCAGCCCAAGCAGTTTCTGGAGGTCAGCCTGCCCGTCCGCATGGACGACGGTTCGTTGCGGGTCTTCACCGGGTACCGCTGCGCGTACGACGACAGCCGCGGCCCGGCGAAGGGGGGCATCCGATTCCATCAGGATGTTTCGATCCCCGAGGTGAAGGCTCTGGCGTTCTGGATGGCGTGCAAGTGCGCCGTCGTCGGAATCCCGTTCGGCGGCGGCAAGGGCGGCGTGATCGTCGATCCGAAAAAGCTCAGTCAGGGCGAGCTCGAGCGGCTGAGCCGTGCGTACATGCGGGCGATCGCCAAGAACGTCGGACCCGCGACGGACGTGCCCGCGCCGGATGTGAACACCAACGCGTTGATCATGGCATGGATGATGGATGAGTACAACAAGTTCACCGGCTCGATCGAGCCGGGCGTGATCACGGGCAAGCCGGTCGCGGTCGGCGGGTCGCTGGGACGCGACGACGCCACCGCCCGAGGTGGGTTCTACATCCTGCGCGATCTCGAGAAGACTCTTGGCTGGAACCCCAAGGCCAAGCCGATCCGGGTCGCGATCCACGGCTTTGGCAACGCGGGGCAGCACTTCGCCAAGTTCGTGCACGATGTGGGTTACAGGGTCGTCGCGATCGGCGACTCACGCGGTGCGATCGCCGACGACGCCGGTATTGATGTTCCCGCGGCGATCGAACACAAGAACAAGACCGGGGCGCTCCCGAGCGGCAAGACGATCAGCAACGCCGAGTTGCTGGAGTTGGACGTCGACCTGCTCGTGCCCGCGGCGATCGAGGACGTGATCACGACCAAGAACGCGAGCAAGATTCGGGCAAAGGTGATCCTCGAGCTCGCGAACGGCCCGGTCGCGTCCGATGCCGACGCGATCCTGCAGCAGAAGAACATCCTGGTCATCCCGGACATCCTCGCCAATGCCGGCGGCGTCACCGTGTCGTACTTCGAATGGACCCAGAACCGGGCCGGGTTTTCGTGGACCCTGGATGAGGTCCACACGCGGCTCAAGGAGATCATCGTGCAGGAGTTCCGCAGCGTGCACGCGCTGTCCAAGGAGAAGAACTGCCCGATGCGGATCGCGGCGTACGCCCATGCGTTGGGTCGGCTGGACGCCGCGATCCGGGCCTTCGGGGTGGCACCCCTGAATCGGTAGATTCCTTACAGAATTCGAACAAATCGCGTCGTCGACTTGTTCGTGATAAACTCGGGCCGGAGTCGAACCGATCGACCCGCGTCGGCGCTGCATGGCCGACGCGTCTGTTGGTAGCAGCACTCGAACCGACACTCCACGAAGGACCACGGCCATGGCTCAGCTTCGCAAACCCGTTCTGTTCGTTCTTGTTGCCGGTGCCGCCCTGTCGGCGACCGCGTTCGCTCAGACCTCGGTGCCGAACGCTCCGGCGGGCGATCCGATGCCGCCGCGCCCCGGTCAGGTGGCTCCGGAGGCTCCCAAGCCCGTGGGCCCGTCGGGTCGGTTCACGCCCGAGTCCAAGACTTTCGACTTCGGCAAGATCCTGTGCGACAAGCCGGTCGAGCACGTCTTCAAGTTCAAGAACACCGGCGACGCGAACCTGATCATCACGAGCGCGACGGGCTCGTGCCACTGCACGGTGCCGGCGTTGTCCAAGAGCGACTACGCCCCGGGCGAAGAGGGCGAGATCAAGGTGGTGTTCGACCCCAAGGGCAAGGCCGCTGGCAAGGTGCAGCAGCGGGTCACGGTGGTGAGCAACGATCCGACCTCGCCGACGAGCTCGCTGACCATCGAGGCCGACCTGATGGCGATCGTGAACGTGGAGCCGACGCGCCTAGTCGCCTTCGGTCAGATCGCCAAGGGCGAGAGCAAGACGATGGAGCTGAATCTGACCGGGCGTCTGGAAGACTTCAACGTCACCGGCGTCAGCTTCGACGGCACGGGCGAGGAGATCAAGTCGATCATCGGCAAGCCCGAGCCGGTCGAGATCAACGGCGAGAAGATGAAGCGGGTGAACGTGAAGCTGGTGTACCCCGAGGCCAAGAAGATCGAGCGGTTCCAGCGCAACGTGATCATCACGACCAACGACGCCCGCGAGAAGGAGATCCGGCTCCCGGTGATGGGCGAGGTGCTGGGTGACCTGGACGTGCGCCCGATGCGGGTGAGCATGGGTCTGGTCGCCCGCGAGGCCCAGTTCAGCAACACCGCGACGGTGAGCAGCCGCAGCGGCAAGCCGTTCAAGATCAAGGGCGTCAAGCAGATCGCCAGCCCCGGCCGCGAGGACCCGCAGCTGACCTTCGACATCAAGCCCAACTCCAAGACCCCCGGCGCTGATGCCTCGGAGTACACCATCGCTGTTTCGGGCACGGCTCCGAAGGACGGTTTCCGCAGCGTGATCGACTGCGAGGTCCTGACCGACCTGGCCGGCGAAGAGACGATCAAGATGGGCGTCTATCTCGTCGTCCGCTGAGCACGGTCGAGACCGGTGCATCCGAAGGAATCGGAGGGCGGCATGCCGCTGGTGTTGGTCCAGAGATCGCTGGCGATCATCGGGCTTGGCTGCATCCTCGGCGCGGCCGACTCGTGGCTGCGCCCGACTGTCATCACGCTGAAGGACAACCCGACGGGGGCGGTGCGTGGTGCCGCTCCCTTGGAAGCTCCGGCACCCCAGACAGCGCCCGGGCGTCCCGCCCCGGCGCAGCAGGCGTCGGGCGAAGCGAAGCCGTCGGAACAGCTCAAGGACGAGGCAACGAAGCAGCAGATGCCGAACGCCGCGTCGCTGGGGCTGATGATCGACTCGAAGGCGGCGAAGACGTTGTTCGATCAGGGCGTGGTGTTCCTCGACGCGCGGATTCAGAAGGAGTACGACGAGGGGCACATCCCGCAGGCGTTCCTGCTCAACTCGAGCATGTTCGGGACCTCGGCGGCGGACGAGGCGATGAAGGTGATGGACGCGAATCAGCCGGTGGTGATCTACTGCGGCGGAGGCGACTGCGACGCTTCCAAGAACGTCGCGATCCTGCTGCAGCAGGCGGGGTTCAAGCAGCTGCACATCATCGAGAAGGGCTATCCGGAGTGGAAGGAACTCGGGTACCCGATCGAGACCGCGCCGAGCAAGAGCGGCACCGGAGGGGCGAAATGACCCGCCTGCGCCACAGCGCCTTGTTTGTATGCCGCGTGGCGATCGCGGCTTTGTTTCTCATTGCCGCGTGGCAGAAACTTTTCGCGCCCGGCGCGGGGCCGCAGAAGTTCGCGCTCGCGATCAACTCGTTCAAGATCCTGCCCGAGCACCTGGTGCACCTCGCGACCGGGGTGATTCCATGGCTTGAAGTCCTGTGCGCGGTGCTGGTGCTGATCGGCGTGTGGACCCGTGCCGCGGCGACGGTGCTGACGCTGCTTCTGGTCGGTTTCACGGCGGCGGTGATCTCGGTGCTGATGCGGAACATGAGTCTCACCTGCGGCTGCTTCGGCAACCTGACGCTCATCTGCCCCAAGGGGGTGATGGGCTGGTGCAAGGTCTTCGAGAATTCGGTGATCCTGCTGCCGTGCGTGCTGGTTGCCGTCTTCGGCGGCGGGTGGCTCGATCTGGATCGGCTGCGGATGTCGAACGCGACGCGGTCGACCTGACGCGGCTGACCGGACGCGATGGCGATTCAAGCTTGGTTGGATCGAACGACCTGCTCCAAGGTGTCGCGGGTGTTCGCGCAGCGCGGGCACTTGTGCTGGCCACCCAGCTTGCCTCGGGAATCCAGCCAGCGGTGGAACGCACCGGGACGGAGCGGGGTGACGGTGGGGGGAGCCATGCCTACGCCGTCGGTGCGTTTGGTGGTGTAGTCGACGTTCTGTTCTTTGAGTGCGGCGTCGAAGGCGTCGCGGAAGCGGGCCAGCACGGCGTCGTCGCTGGCTTTGCTCTCGATCTCGATGGCGAGTTCGAGTCCGGCGCGGCGGGGCGAGCCCGCGGCGTCGGTGCCGGGATAGACCGGGGCGGCGGTGAACTCGCCAACCAGCAGGCCCGCGGTTGCCGCGGCCTTGGCGACGGCGTTCTCGATGTGCTCGACGATGAGGTTCTCGCCGAAGGCGTTCACGAAGTGGCGGTGGCGGCCGACGATCCGGATGCGAGCGGGGCCGGGCACCACTTCGCTACCGCGGGAGCCTTCGAGTGTGTCGCAGGCGGAGTCGAACTCCACGACGTCGCCGATGTTGTACCGCCATAGGCCGGCGCAGGTGGTGAGTATGACGCAGTAGCGAACACCCTTCTCGACGCGATCGGCGGTGAAGGCTTCGGGATTCGGATCGTTGATCCGCTCGAGCGGCACGAACTCGAAGAAGTTGTCAAGATCAACGTTGAGGCGGAGCGAGGGGTGGGTGGTGCCGGCCTTGGCGTTCTTGGGGTTGGCCGCGTCCTGCATGGCGATGAAGGCTTCGCTGGCGGGGTAGAGTTCAAAGCGGGTCGGGATGTCGGCGCCGTCGGGCGAGCCGGAGTAGATCTGGCGGACGCGGGGGTCAAAGGGCTGGTAACGGACGCCGCCGTGGACGAACACGGAGAGATTGGGCCAGACCTGACGGAGCGTCGTGATCTTGGCTCCGTCCTCGCCGGGGATGCGGCTGGTGATGCCGCGTTCGTTGGCGAGGGCGATGAGCCGCTCGGCGAGCACCATGCCCCACGAAGGCATGCCGCTGATCATGCGGACGTCCTCGTTGATGCAGCGCCGGGCCATCGCCTCGATCTTGCTGGGCCAGTGGCTCATCAGCGCGACCTCAGGGCCGGGCAGATAGATCGTCGAGATCGGCCACTTGATCAGCGGCGTGACGATGCCGGAGAGGTCGCCCGTGCGGATGCCCTTCTCGCTGGTGTCGAGGTTCGAGGAACCGCCGAGGAAGAGGCAACGGCCCGAGAGCAGGTTCGAGAGGCTGACGCCCTGGTTGATCAGGTTGGCGAAGATGTCGAGCGAGGCGCGGAAATTGGACTTCATCATCGCCTGGCTGACGGGGATGAACTTGTCGCCGGCGGTGGTGCCGCTGGTCTGGGCGAAGTCCTGGACGAGCCCGGGCCAGAGGATGTCGGGCTCGGCGCCCTCACGCATGCGGGCGATGTCGTCCTTGAAGGCGTACCAGTCGCGGACGGGGAGCGCCTTGCGATACGCGGCGACGATCTCGCGGTCGGAGCAGCGGGCGATCGCGGCGAAGCCGTGCTCGCGGCCGAACTTTGTCTGGGCGGCGCGGGAGAGCAGCGAGCGGAGCGTGTCGATCTGGATCTTCGCGGAGTGACGCTTCCAGTATCCCGTGTCAGCGAGCTTGCGGGCGCGGCCGGCGACGTACTTCTGCAGACCGAAGCCCACGAGCGAGGTCCACGAGCCCGAGCCGGAGAATCGCGACGGGCCCGCGGGCAGGTTCGGCGGCAACTGAATCGGGTTGTGTGTGCTTCCCGTGCCCATGACGGCTCGCCGGTGTTTAGGGCTTGGTGACGCCCGCCGCGAAGTGCGTCATCGCGTCGGCGAACTGTTCGGGGCACTCGATCATCGGGGCGTGGCCGCAGCGATCGAACCACACGAGGGTGGAGTTCGGGATCGACTTCTTGAAGCCGTCCGCAGCCTCCGGGGGGGTCACAATGTCCTCGCGACCCCAGATCAGCAGCGTCGGGGCCTTGATCTGCCCGAGCTTGCTGCCGAGATGGTTGCGACGGGCCGAGCGGCTGAGTTTGACCATGGCCCGGGCGCCGCCACGCGACGAGAGTGCCGCGTACGCCCGCTCGAGGTCGCTGTCGCGCATGAACTTCTTGTCGAAGAACAGCTCGCCGATCTTGCGGCTCAGCCACTCGCGGCTGGGGCGGATCTGCACATCGGCGACCATCGACTTCTCGATGAGCCCCGACGCGCCGGCAAGAACCAGAGCGCGGACCAGATCCGGCCGCTCGATGGCGAGGCGGAGCGCGACGTGCCCGCCGAAGGAGTTTCCGACGATACCGACAGGGAGCGTGCCGGTACCGGCGAAGTACGTGTCGAGAAACTTGGCGGTGAGGGCCGAGACGCCCTGGATGGAGCAGTCATCGCCGCGGAGATCCAGCAGCGGGATCTCGAGCATGACGCAGCGGGCGCCCGCGGAGAAGCGCTTGACGACGTCTTCCCAGTGGTCGTTGAGACCGACGAGGCCGTGGAGGAAGACGAAGGTGGGGCCAGAGCCGACATCGATGACGGTGGCGGGCACGTCGCCGTGGGCGCCGGGGATCGTGATATCGCGCTTGAGGTAACTGTGCGGCGGTGCCGACACGTTCACCAGCGAGCGAGTCGCGTCGGCGGTGAGGGAGTCGGAGCGGGAGATGGCGTCGGCGGTTTTGGGCATGCGGCCGTGGCGGTCCCGGGGAAACGTACTCGGGGAACAGTGTAGCGGTTTGCGGTTGCTAGCCTCGCGGTGAAGGGTAGCCCGGTCGGCCGGGGCTGACAGAAGCTGAACGCGCTCTTTGCTCGCGTGGGAGGTGGATCCCGACCTCGGATGCCACGTGCTGGATTGCGGTTCAGGCGGCGACGACCGAGCCGTCGACCAGACGGACGACGCGATCGGCACGGGCCGCGGTGGCCTCGTCGTGGGTGACCACGACCATGGTCTGGCCGCCCTTGTGCAGGTCGGTGAAGAGGTCGAGGATCGAGGCCCCGGTGACGCGGTCGAGGTTGCCGGTTGGCTCGTCGGCGAGCAGGAGGTCGGGCTTGTTGACCAGGGCGCGGGCGATGGCGACGCGTTGGCGTTCGCCGCCGGAGAGCTCGGCGGGGCGGTGCTGCAGGCGGTGCCCGAGGCCGACGCGTTCGAGCAGTGCGGAGGCGTGGGCCCGGACTTCGCCTCGCTTCGACCAGTACTCGAGCTTGCCCATCGCGGTCATGGCGGCGATGGTGACATTCTGGAGGACGGTGAGTTCGGGCAGCAGGTGGTAGAACTGGAAGACGAACCCAACCCGACGGCGGCGATACTCATCGAGCCGACCGGTCGAGAACCGAATGAGATCGCTGCCCTCGAACTCGATGGAAGCGGGGCCGGTGTCGGTCGTCGCCTTGTCCGCGGCGTCGAGACCGCCGAGCAAGTGCAGCAGCGTGGACTTGCCCGAGCCCGAGGCGCCGAGGATGGCCACGAACTCGCCGCGGCGGACATCGATGTTCACGCCTCGCAGGACCGGGACGCGCAGACGGCCCAACTGATAGGTCTTGCGGACGTTGGTCGCGCGGAGGACGGCGGAGTTGTTGGCGGCGGCGGTCATGTCTACTCAAACCGAAGGGCGCGGACCGGGCTCATGCGGGCGGCGCGGAGTGCGGGCCAGAGCGCGCCGACGCAGCTCGCCAGCACGCCGCCGGCGAGGACGATGGTGACGTGGGTGGCGTTGAGATCGCTGGGGATGCGTGAGAAGTAGTAGATTTTCGGGTCCCAAATGTAGAGGCCGAGTTTCTCGCCCAGCCATTCGTGGATCGCGTTGATGTTGGTCACCACGCCGTAGGCGATCGCAAAGCCGACGACTGCGCCGAGCAGTCCGATCGCGGCCCCGTAGAGCAGCCATGTACCCGCGACGCCCTTGCGGCTCGCACCGATCGCACGCAGGATGCCGATGTCCTTGGTCTTCTCGCTCACCATGGCCCAGAAGATCGCGAGCACGAGGAAGACCGCGGTCATCGAGACGAACGAGAAGATGAAGAGCACCAGCGCCGTTTCCTTGCGGACGGCGTTGATCATGGTGCGGTTCTGATCTTCCCAGGTGAGGATGCGGATGGAGGTGGAACTGGGAACCTGTCCCTCGAAGTCCTTGGCGAACTGGCGGTAGATGCCGGCGACCTTGTCGGCGAGGGCGTCTGCCGCTTTGGATTCGAAGGACTGGGTCTTTCCGCGGACGAGGACGTTGGTGACGCGGGCGGGGTCTTCGCCCAGAACGGTGGGCGTGGCAAAGGTTTCTTCACCCTTGGCGTTGGTGGTGACGACGCTGTCGGTCGCGACCCTGGTGGCGCGATTCATCTTCAGCATGTTCTGGAGCGCGTCGAGCTGGACGAAGACGGTCTTGTGGTCGATCTCGTAGAGACCGGAGTGGAACTCGTTGGCGACGGGGAACGTGCGGGCGACCATGTCGACGGCGCGGCCCTTGGTGTCCATCGGCAGGACGTTGATGGTCACGCTGCCATCGACGGGGAGGATGGTGTTGACCGGCTTGGTGGTGCCGTCGGGCTGGCGGGCGCGGGCCTGGCCCGGGTAGAAGCCCCATTGCTCGCGGATGTTGAAGCCGCTGACCGAGACGCCGAGGACGACAGCCGGGCGTTCGACGGCGACGTTGCCGCGCTCGGGCTTCTCGTAGCGGACGAGGTTCTTGCCGCCCTCGAAGCAGAACTCCCAGAGCTTGTGGTTCTGGAGGCGGGGATCGTCCTTGTACTTGTCTTTGGGATGCGGCGTATCGATGGGCTTCCAGTAGAGCGTGTCGGCGAAGCCGGTGACCTTGGTGTATGAGGGGCCGTCGACGCCCTTGATCTGCACCGTCTCGGTGCGACCGTCGGGGAGGCCGATGAGGCCGTAGGTCTCGATGGTGGGCGTGGCGGCGGCGACGTCGGGGTCGGCCTCGAGTCGCTTAATGAGTTCCTCGTAGTGGGCGAAGCCGGTGATGGGCCAGGAGATGGTTACGTCACCGACGAGGGTGCGCCCCGAGTTGATGAGCATGACCAGAAAGCCGCCCATGACGGACCAGACGATGATCACCATCGCGGTGCAGAGCGCGACGGCGAGTGCCGCCAGGAGCGGCATGACTTTGCTGGTGAGGTAGCGATGGGTGAGGAGGAACTGGTACACGGTGAGAGTGGTGGGAGGCCGGTGAGGGTAGGAGATGAGGTTGGGCGCTCAGGCCAGCCAGCGCCCGCCGTCGACACGGAGGATTTCCCCGGTGGTGTACGACGCGTCGAGGGCGAGCCAGCGGACGGCTTCCGCGGCGTCGGCGGCGGAGCCGGCCCGCGAGAGCGGCACACGCTTGAGATACGCGGCTTGGAAGTCGGGATCAGCATCCGGTCCGGAGGTTGGCCACTCGATCACGCCCGGTGCGACCGCGTTGACGCGGACGCGGGGCGCGAGCTCGCGGGCGAGGGTGCGGACGGCTTCGACAAGCGCGGCCTTGGACATGGAGTAGGCGAGGAGATTTTTGCGGGGGCGGCCCAGGACGTGCATGTCGGCCATGGCGACGATGCCAGCGCCGTGCGAATAGGTTGATTTCGCGAGCAGGCTCGAGAGTCCTCGGGCAAGCAGGGCGGGGCCGAAGGCGTTGACCCGCATGTGGCGATCCAGATCCGCGGCCCGAATCTCGTCGAGCGGCGTCTCGTCGTAGCTGGAGGCGTTGAGCACCAGCGCGTCGAGCGAGCTTTGGGAACGCCCCAGGCTCTGGGTAAAGGCCTCGACCGCGGTCAGATCGCCGGGGTCGAGCCGCTCGATCGCGACCGTGGCGCCGAGCGATTCCAGCTCTCGCTTCGCGGAGTTTGCGTCGGGCCCGACTTCCCTCGTGGTGAGGATCAGGTGCGAGCCGCGGCGGTGATTCGCGAACGCCCGCGCGATGGCCAGACCGACGCGGCGGGTGCCGCCGGTGATCAGGGCTGAGATGGCGGGATGAGGAGGCGTCACGGCGGATTGTTCGCGGTCGGATTTCGTCGTACCTCTGGCGATGCACCGGAAGCGGATGGGAGCTGGTCTTGACGAGCCCCGAGCGTGAGCGAGTGGGTCCGCCGAGTGCCCGGATCAACCCACTCGATCACGCTCGGGGCTCGTCGGGATTGCGGTCCGGATCTTGGGGCGAGTCTTCGATGCGGGTGTCGTCTTTGTCGAAGCCGCTGGCGCGGTAGAGCTCGTCGGCGCTGGGTGCTTCGGTGCGGTCCGCGCTCACCTTCCAGGGGTCCTCGCTGCGACGACGCTTGGTGTCCTCGGCGAGGTTGCGGAGGTGTGCCCGGCGGCGGGACTGCAGGAAGAGGACCACCACCGCGAGCACGACGATGGTGCCCAGCAGAAGGAACATGAGCAGCGCGAAGCCTCGGCCCACGGAGCCGCGGTCGGATGAGAGGAGCCACGCGGGCGCGAGCGGCGCGGAGGAGTGGAGCAGGGAGCGCAGTGATTCGCCGATCATCAACCCATCCCTCCGGAGCTGCGAACGTGTTTCGGGGCGCGGGTGCCGCGCGGGCGGGCTACTGCATCGGCTTGAGCTGGCCGTCGGCTTCGATCTGGGCGAGCAGGGGCAGGATGTAGTTCTGATTGCGATACGAGTAGACGCGTCCGGTGAGGACGATGACCACGCCGTCGGGGGTGGGGCCCATCGCGGCCTCGAGTCGCTCGAGGGCGCGGGAGGGAAGGATGACCATTGCGGGATCGGCGGCGGTGTTGGGATCGCCATCGAAAGCGATGGCGAGCATGTTCTTGACCTTGGTGAGGCGGCCTCGGCGGTCGGTGAGAATGGTCCCTTCGGGCACTAGGGTCTTGGCGGCTTTCTCGTCCGGTTCTGCGGCACCGGTCTTGGGAAGCGACCGTACTTCGCCTCGGCGGTTCTCGAGCTGCGTGATCATGTCCGAGACTTCGGGATCGTCCGTGGGCTGGACGGCGGTGGCGTTCTCGGGATCTTCAGCCGCGCCGGTCTTGGGAGGGGCTTTGGCATCGGGCGGGGTCGGCAGCGCGGTAAAGACCGTGGGGAGCAGCTGCTGGCGATCGCGATAGACAAAGAGCTGACCGGAGACTTCCACGCGGGCTTGCAGCGGATCGGGAGCGCCGTTCACGCTCGACTGCAGCGCGGCGAGAGTCTGGCAGGGGAGGAGAATCATCGGGCGTTCGCCGCGACGGCGGGAGTCTCGGCGGGCGGGCTTGTCGGGGATGAAGAGCACGTCGCCGTTCTTTAGGACCCGGAGGGTGCCGGTGCGGCGGACGAGGAAGGTGCCCTCGGCGAAGTAGCGTCCGGGCGGAACGCTAAAGGTCTCGCTGGTGAGCCCGGGGATCGAGGCGGTGGGCGCGGGCTTCGTGCCGGCGGGCGATTCGCTGGGTTTCTCGCCCGGCTTCGCCGGAGTGCCGCTGGGGTAGACGGCATCGGCGTCGCGTCGCGGCGGGTCGTCGGCCCCCAGGGCGAACGGGCACGCGAGCGCGAGTGCCGCGAGGAGGGGGAGGCCGGTGACTTGGGGGCGAGAGGCCATGACCTTGAACATCGGCGAAAGCCTACTCCGTGGACGAAGACAGGGATGTTCAATGACGGAACACGGCGGCATGGCCTTTCCGCCGCGGAGGTCGGGTGCGTGCTACCCTGTCGGTCCACGCTCGGCCGGGTGCCAGAGTGGACAAATGGAGCGGATTGCAAATCCGTTGCGCAAGCTTCGTGGGTTCGAATCCCACCCCGGCCTTTTTGATCGCGGTCCGTCCCGACTCGATCGATTCCTTCCATCCAAGTGCGAGCAATCCGTGGCCCGAGGTGGCACGGTGTCTATCGGCATGGGCATCTGGTGGCGCTGTGGGGCCGTGCTATGGCCGGGCGATGGCCGGGCGATAGAACGCGATCCCGCGGGTTCCCAGTACCCTGCAGGGGTGGTGCCGCGGATCGCATGGGGAGCCGACGCATGATCGAGCCTGGGATGTCGGAGTGGGGCGATGCCAAGGGTCCGACGCCGCCGGCCTCGGGTGCGGGGCGGGTGTTCGGCGCGGTGGTGATGAGCGTTTTTCTGGTGTTGTGGTTGACGGTGACGATCGGGATATCACGGCTCGCGGCGGGCGTTGTGCCGGGCGTTTTCGGGCTTGTGCCGCTGCTGATGGCTGTGTTGGGGACGCTGGTGATCGGCAGCGGGATCTTGGGGATTCTCTTTGGGCGGAAGTCGCCACCACCTTTGGAGCGTGGAGGAGAGATCAAGGCTCCCGGGGCCGTCAGACCTGCGGCGGCCGACATCGCGGCGTGCGCGTACTGCGGCGTTCGCGGAGAGTTGACGCGCACAAACTGCTCGGCGTGCGGGGCTCCGAACCGGGGCTAGCGACGCTGGGACCCGTGCGGGGCGAGCTCAGAATTTTCCCTTGTGTCACGTCTGCCCCGAGTTATACTCGCCCCCGCATCCGCGGCGGCGTCTGTGACTTTGCCGACGCCCGGCTATTCACCCGCGGCCTACACGAAAGGGAAACTGCAATGGGCTTCGTCAAAGAATTCCGGGAGTTTGCGCTCAAGGGCAACATGCTCGACCTCGCGGTCGGTGTGATCATCGGCGGCGCGTTCGGCGGCATCGTCAACTCGCTCATCAAGGACATCATCATGCCGGTCGTCGGCATGGCTGGCAACGTCGATTTCAACAACCGCTTCTTCCCGCTCGGCGGCACGGTTTCCGAGCAACTCAAGACGAACCCGAACCTGACCCTCGAACAGGCTCGCGGCTTCGGCCCGGTGCTGGCCTACGGCTCGTTCATCACGGTCACGATCAACTTCATCATCCTGGCCTTCTGTATCTTCCTCGTGGTGAAGGCGTTCAACACCGCCCGCAAGCGCTTCGAGGCCGAGAAGCCCGCGCCCGCTCCGGCCGGCCCGACGCCGGATCAGAAGCTGCTCACCGAGATCCGCGATCTGCTGGCTCGTCGCTAAGTCGGGCATCGGATCGATATGCATGGACAATCATGACGCGACCCCCGATGCATCGGGGGTCGCGTTGTCTTTAGGTGGTGGGGTGGCAGGAGGTGCAAGGAAGACACGCGTGCCCAATGCTCCGAGCAGACGCCGAGGCTGAGGACGCTGGGCGACGATGCCTCGGATCGGCTGGACGCGAGGCATCCTCACGTTCGAACGGTCGAGCGTCCCCGCTGCGAATCATCCGAGGCTTCCTCGAAGACTCGTCAGCCTCGGCGTCTGGTGCGTGAACGACGGATCGGCGCCGCTTGCGATTACTTCTTGGCTTCCTTCTCAGCCCGGCGGCGCTTCAGCTCCGCGTCGATGAAGTCGGCGATGTCGCCTCGGAGCACGGACTCGTAGTCGGAGGTTTCGACGCCGGTGCGGTGGTCCTTCACGCGGTTGTCGTAGAAGACGTAGGAGCGGATCTGGGTGCCCCAGCCGCGGTCCATCGCGCCGCCCTGGGCGGCCGCGATCTCCTTGTCGCGCTGCTCTTCGGCCATCTGCTCAAGACGTGCCTGAAGGATCGCCAAGCACTGCTTCTTGTTCTGCGGCTGATCGCGGTACGTGCTGCTCACGATCATGATGCCGGTGGGCTTGTGGACCACGCGGATGGCGCTGGCGACCTTGTTGACGTTCTGGCCGCCGGGGCCGCTGGCGCGGACGAAGGGCGTGACCTCGAGATCAGTCTCGGGGATCTTGATGTCCACTTCCTCGAATTCGGGCGTCACTTCGACGCTGGCGAAGGAGGTCTGGCGCTTGCCCTGAGCGTTGAAGGGCGAGACGCGGGCGAGGCGGTGGGTGCCGCGTTCGCAGGAGAGGTAGCCGAAGGCGAAGGGGCCTTTGACGTGGAGCGTGACCGAGTCGAGACCGACTTCGCCGTAGCCCTTGTCGACCTCTTCGAGCTCCCAGCCCATCTTCTCGCAGTAGAAGACGTACATGCGGAAGAGCATCTCGGTCCAGTCCTGGGCCTCGGTGCCGCCGACGCCGGCGGCGACGGTGATGAAGCAGTTCTTGGCGTCGTGCTTGCCGGAGAGGAGCGACTGGCGCTCGATCTTCTCCATGCGGCCCACGAGCGCGAAGAGCTGGGCATCGGCCTCGGCGAGGAGGTCCTTGTCGCCGGCTTCCTTGGACATCTCGTAGCCCAGCCGCGCGTCGTCGAAGTCCTTGATGGCGGTGCGGAGGCCTTCGGTGATGGCCTTGAGCGCCTTGACCTCGTTCACGATCTTGCGGGCCCGGTCCTGGTTGTCCCAGAAGCCGTTGCCGTTCATCTGCTCTTCGAGGTCTTTGAGGCGGGCGATCTTGGAGTCGTAGTTAAAGCGAGTCGCGGATGGTCACGATCCGCGCCTCGAGGTCGTTGATGATGGGTTGGTGAGCGTCGTAGTGCATGGGGGGATGGGTTGGGGTATCTTGGGAAGTCAGGAGTTTAGCCGGCCATCCTGTTGTTTCGCGAGTTCATGGAATTGTGCGCCGCAAGCGGGGGGCGGCTGCGTCGGGTACGAGTGAAGTCAAACCGACAGCAATCCGCAGGACTCCAGGAGACCACTGGCATGAATACGCAGCTTCCCGATCGTCACGCCTTCTCGACAGCCCGAACTGCATTCCCGCTGAGTTTTGTGCTCGCTGTTGCTGCTGCCACGGCAGGCGTTGCGCTACGGGGTAGTGCAGCGAGCGAGCCGCCGGCAGCTCGGCCGGCGGGGGGCGCCGCGACAAGCGGTTCCGTCATCGCCACCGATCCCAGAGACTCCCAGGTCGCGATCATCGAGGAGTTGAACTTTCCGGGCGGCACCGTGAAGCAGTATGTGGAAGCTGTCGAAGCGGCCATCAAACCACTGCCGCTCAATGTTGTGTACGTTGATCGAGGTGAACAGGCGGGCGTACAAGCAGTGCGACTGCGCCGAGTAGCCGCGAGCTCGGCGATGAGGTTGCTGTTTGGCCCTTTGACCGGAGGCCTTGTCTCGGTGGAGTTCTCATCGAGTTCGGGCTCCGGCGATGTTGGTGTGTTTGTTATTCGGGGAGAATCGAATCCGGTCGATGCGGGGCTTCGGAGCGCCATGTCCACGCGGGTGTTCTCGCTGCGTGAATGGACCGTCGCAGGTAACGCTGATGAACTCACATTAGCTGATTCCAGGCGTGCCGTGGCACTCGGGGCAATCGAAGAAGGCCTCTCACTCAGTGCTGAGTCGAAGCCGGGGCCATACGTCAAGCCGACTGTCCGATATCATGCTGGCAGCGGCCTGCTATTCGTGTTGGCGAACCCAGACGACCATCGCGTCGCCGAGTCGATCGTTAAGCAGATTGATGAGTCATTTCGCGTAGCCGAGAACGCGAAGAAGCACAGGGACGAAGAACAGAAGCAAACGCTCAAGATGCTCAGCCTTCAACGCGAGGTCGATACGCTCCGCGCGAAGCTCGATACGGCGAAGAAGCCGCCATTGCTCTCGGGAGTGGTGCGAGTTCGAGAGGACATACGAGCCAAAGTACTTGATGTCGCTCGAGAGGTCACCAAGCAGTACGGGTCCATCGATGGCAATCTTGAGATCTCGGAGACCCCGAAAGGCATTCAACTCAAGGGCCCGGCCGATCTCGTCCACTACGCCGTGAACGCGGCCCGGGCCGCGGCGATGGTCCTTGGCGATGACGATGCTGAGTTCCAAGAGCAGTCCCTTCCTCGGTGAGATGTGGTTCGCTCGGTTCTCGCAATTTCAACACTGGACTTCCACGCGTGGACGGGTTCGACCCTCTTCCGAGCGCCCAGAATGACCCGCGTCCGCCGCCGAGCCTCACCCCCGGCGACGAGCGTGCGTTCGTTGCGTTCTACAACGACTGGTTCTCGACGATTTTCTCCTGGGCTCGCGAACTCACCGGACGCGATGAAGCGTTCTATCTCGATGTTGTGCAGGAAACCATGCTCCGCGTCATCCGTTCCATGCCCCGGCTCGAGACCCACGCGGCGTTTGTCGCGTGGCTGCGGGCTGCCACGCGATCCGCGGCCATCGATCTCATCCGACGCCAGCTCTCCGACGCGGCTCGGGCCCGCGGGGCGGCGAAGCCGGAGCGTGTGGACGCCGAAAGCCCGCTCGACGACGAAAAGATCGCGTCGTTGCTTGCGGCGCTGGAGCGGCTGGATCCGGAAGACCGCTTGCTCCTGCGTGCGAAAGCGAACGCCGGGGCCTCGTTCGAGGAACTCACCTCGGTGTTCGGAGGAACGGCCGATTCCCTCTATGGCCGGGCCCGGCGTGCGATGGCGAGGCTCCGGGGCCTGCTCGACCGGGAGGTGGGCGATGCCTGACCCGCTTCGCGACATCGATCGCGCCAAGGAGCGCATGCTCCCGGTGCTGCTGGCCGAGGTTCGACGGGTGCGTCGGCGTCGGCGTGTTCGGGCGGTTGCTGGCGTTTCCGCGATGGTGTTGCTGGCTGTTGTGAGTGCCGTCGTGTTGAGGCCGACGGCTGCCCCGCCACGCGAGCTCGCGCAGCGTGGCCAACGCGGGTCAGCTACACCGGGCGATACGTCGATTCTGCGGCCCGATCCTCATTCGCTCGCGGTGACCACGCCTCGGGTGCAAGTCGAGTACGCGACCGCGAAGCCGAGCGTGCGTGTCGAGGTCCCGACCCGGGCTAGCGATCCAGGGCTGTTCGCAGCGGATGCATCGCCCACTGTTCGGGTTGAATGGATCAACACCGACCAGGCCTACGCGCTTCTGGAGAGCACCGGTCAGTGCTACGGCATTGTGGAGTACGCCGGGCGCGTCGAGTTCGTGCAGATTGCCGCGAAGTGACTGCGACGCGGGGCTAGCGAAGGCGCTGCTCTGCAGCCCGGGCGTGGGCCTCAAGACCTTCGAGCCTCGCCAGTGCCGCGGCGTCGTTCACGGCACGAGCGACCTCACCCGCGTCGGCGTTCATCTCAAGCCACGTCCGGATGCGGAGGAAGTGGAAGACGGAGAGGCCGGCGCTGAAGCGGGCGGTGCCGGCGGTGGGGAGGACGTGGTTGGGGCCGACGCCGTAGTCGCCGAAGATCTCGGCGGAACGGGAGCCGATGAAGACGGCGCCGTAGTGCTGAAGCCGCTCGGCCACGGCCCGTGCGTCGCGGGTCATCACCTGCAGGTGTTCGGGGGCGACGCGATCCGCGATGGCGATGGCGTCGTCGATCGAAGAAGCGAGCACGAAGCCGCCGTTGTTGAGGGCGGCACGCGCCGTAGCGGCGGTGGGGAGGGTCGCGAGTTGCTTGTCAAGCTCGGCGATCACACGCGTCGCCAGCGACTCGGAAGTCGTCACCAGCGTCGGCACGGCATCGGTATCGTGCTCGGCCTGGGCGAGCAGATCGGCGGCGACGGTGGCTGGATCGGCGGAATCGTCGGCGATGATGAGCAACTCCGACGGCCCGGCCAGCATGTCGATCGCGACCTCGCCTTGGACGAGCTTCTTCGCGGCGGTCACCCAGCGATTGCCGGGGCCGACGATGACGTCGCAGCGAGGGATAGAGCGCGTCGTTGATGCGATACCGAAGGCCATGGCACCGACGGCTTGGGCGCCGCCGACGGCCAGGAGCATGTCGGCGCCAGCGACATGCGCTGCGGCGATCGTGATCGGGGCGGGCTTGGGGCTGGCGACGACCACGGTTCGCACGCCCGCGACGCGTGCCGTGATGGCGGTCATGAGGACGCTCGAGGGGAGCGGGTAGCGGCCACCGGGGGCGTAACAGCCCGCGGCGTCCATCGGCGCGATGAAGTGGCCGGCGCGGCCGGCGGGGACTGTCACATCGATCGGACGCAACGCGTCACGCTGCGATTGAGCGAAGGCGCGGATGCGGGACGCGGTTCGCTCGAGGAGTTCGATGTGCTCACGCGGCACGCTCGCGGCGGCTTTGGCGATGGCGGCGCGGTCGAGCACCAGCGGTTCTGCGGGCTTGATGTCGCCGAGGCGTTCGGCGACGCGTCGGAGAGCGGCCTCGCCGCCGGAGCGGACTTCATCCAGGATCGCCTGGGCTCCGTGCAGCGTCGGCGCGTCGATGGTGACGCGAGAACGGCGGGCGATGTCGTCGGCACTGCGGCGCTGAAGCATGGAGAATCATTGCTTCGATCGCGGCGCGGGTTGGATGCGGGCAAGTGGGTTGTGATGGAAGGATCGAGGCTTGTCAAGACGCCGCGGCTGAGGAGGCTTGGCGACGAAGCCTCGGTTCGGAGCGGGCGTGACTGCGTCGCGACGGTGACCTTGAGGGCTGTTGCTGCGATCGATCCGAGGCTTCCTCGAAGACTCGTCAGCCTCGGCGTCTGCGAGGAGTTGCGGACTGATGCCAAGTCCAGCTAGTAGATGGGCCGTGTGAAACGACGCTGCGGGGGCTGGTGGACGCCGAGGGCGGAGGTGATGGGCCCGGCGAAGATGCCGACGGCGATGCCGAGGATGCCGGTGTACAACGCGCTGCCCAGACGGGCGAGGAGCTGGGACGTGGGATCCCACTGGATCTCGGTGTAGCCAGAGCGGAAGGTGTACAGGGCGACGACGACGATCTGGGCGATCGCCATGCCGAAGCCGCAGAGGAACCCAAGCGTGAGCGGGTTGCGTCGGAACATGTTCCCGCGGATGCTGAGAACGAACTGGCAGGCAACGAGATAGCCGATCGCGTACGGCCCCATGATGGTGGCGGTGCTGACGCCGCTGGCGATCTCGTGGGGCCAGGTGAGATCGGTGATGAGGCCGAGGATCAAGCAGGTCCACATGGCGACCGACGAGGGTGCGCTGAGGGAGATCAGCACGCAGAGGACGAAGACGAACGAAGGCGCGATGCCGGAGCTGCCGACGGCCAGCGCTTTGCGAAGGCCGAGCTCGAGCGAGAAGCAGGCGTAACCTGCGACGAGGACGGCGATGATGTTCATGGCGTCGCTCCTTTGCTCGAGTCGCTGGCGATGCGGAGCGTGACCTCGCTGACACGCTCGACCTCGACGGTGGGGACCACCGTCACGATGGTGCGGAGCGGGTTCGCCGGGTCGGTCTCGACGCTCTCGACCTTGCCGAGCACGAAGCGCTGGGCGCTCTCGGGCCATCGGTCGTCGTCGAGCCGCACGGTGTGCCCGGGTTCGGGCTTGAGCGTGCTGGCGACGGAAGCGTCGGGCGCTTCGACGGCGCCGCGCAGCCGCCCGCCGATGGGATCGAGGAGGCACTTGAGTCCGACGTTGTTGGGCTCGTCGACCATCACGCGTCCCGAGACTTTGAGGCCGCCCTTGCGGGTGATGGGCTGGATAAGCGAGGTCGGCCCGCTGACGCTGGAGACGCGGCCGACGATCTGCACGCCGTCGGTGACAGCCACGGTGCCCTGCACAACGCCGATGTTCTCGCCGGCTCGCACCCGCAAGAGCCCGCTGGAGAGGTCCGACGAGGTGCCGACGACGGGGGCGACGAACTGGGTGATGTTGCTCTCGGGGTTAATCAGGCGGCCGCGCTGGAGCTCGGCGATCTGCTTGCGAAGCTTCTCGTTGTTGCGATCTTCGCGCTGGTATAGGGTCTTCCAGTGTTCGAGTTCCTCGACCAACGCTCGCTCGCGTTCGCTGGTGACCACGGGGCGTTTGGCCGGGAGCAGCCAGCCCGCGGCGGTGGAGACCAGGGCGCTCCCCGGGGTCAGGATCGCGGTGGGAACGTTGGCGAGTGAGGAGACCCAACGGAGCCACGACAGCTTGGTCAGGCTGAGCACGATGAGAACGATGACCACGCTGGGAAGCAGCAGTCGGGCGGCGGTGGATTGGTGCGGCAGTCTCGACATGTCCCTGTCAAGCTCTGGTCCATCCGAACTTCCGCGGGCCTCCGGCCCGGGGTGCAAAGAGATACACGAAGGCGAGAGCGAGCGTTAGCGCTTCATGCTGTCTTCGAGCGAGTCCTTCCATTCGTCGAGGTGCTCGAGGTAAACCGCGGTGCCGCGGGCGACACAGGTGAGCGGGTCGTCGGCGAGGTGGGTGTCAAGGCCTGTGGCTTTCTGCACGACCTGGCAGAGCCCGCGGAGCAGCGAGCCGCCGCCGGCCATGGTGATGCCGTTGAGCACGAGGTCGGCGGCGAGTTCGGGCTCGGCCTTCTCGAGCGTGCGGGTGACGGCCTCGATGATCGCGGTGACGGGTTCCTGCAGGGCCTCGCGAATCTCTTCGCTGGTGATGACGGTCTTGCGAGGCAGGCCGCTGATCATGTCGCGGCCGCGGACTTCCATGGTGGTCTCGGGTCCGACGGGCGAGGCGCTCCCGACCTCAATCTTGATGCGTTCGGCGGTCTGCTCACCGATCATCATGTTGTACGTGCGTTTCATGTGGGCGATGATCGCCTCGTCCATGTCGTCGCCGGCGACGCGGACCGACTCGCAGGTGGCCAGGCCGCCCAGCGAGAGGATCGCAACCTCGGTGGTGCCGCCGCCGATGTCCACGATCATCGAGGCGGTGGCCTCGGTGAACGGCAGCCCGGCGCCGATCGCGGCCGCGAGCGGCTCCTCGATCAGGAAGATGCGGCGGGCGCCGGCGTTTTCGGCGGACTGAATGACGGCCTGCTTCTCCACCTCGGTGATGCCTGAGGGGATAGAGATGACGACCCGGGGTCCGAAGATCTTGCTCTTGCCGTTCACCTTGCGGATGAAGTAGCCGAGCATGGCCTCGGTGATCTCGAAGTCGCTGATGACGCCGTCCTTAAGCGGGCGGACGGCGGTGATCCCGCCGGGGGTCTTGCCGAGCATCTCCTTGGCCTTCCAGCCGACGGCTTCGCCGTTGTGGAGGACGGTGCTGGTGCCCTTGATGACGGCGACGACGGAGGGTTCGTTGAGCACGATGCCCTGGCCGCGCACGGCGACGAGTGTGTTGCAGGTTCCCAGGTCGATACCCATATCGACGCTGAACAATCCCAAGAGTCGATCGAAGAATGGCACGAGTGGTTCGCCTCCGCCGCTGGTGGCCCCGATGGCCTTCGTCTGCGGACATCCTGTCCGCGGACAGTTCGGCCCGCCGGGGGGTGGGTGTAGAAACACCCTTTCCCGGCCGGGCAACGGAAGAGATTATCGGCACTCGACCCCGGATGCCACCAAACCGGGACCGATCTTGGTGGAATCGAGGCGATTGGGAGCGGGGCCTTCCAGGCCCCGGCGAATCCGACATGCCGGTGATGCCGCCGGGTCTCGTCAATTGGTTCATTCGTGGGACCGGCCTGCGGTCGGTCAACGAGTCTGCGGCAAGGACCTGACCGCATCAGCTTGAGGGGTCAAAGACCGGCCGGAGGCCGGTCCCACTGGTGCCAATGCATGCCAATGAAAAGCCCCCGTTGCCGGGGGCCTGAGCCATCCTGACTTGGATGGGAGACTTACTGCGATGACTTACTGAGGCTTGGAGGCGAGCACGCCGGGGCGCTCGATCGACGCCGAGGTCTTGGGGGCGGCGGGGGTCTCACGCTTCACGTCCTCGGGCTTGACCTCGATGACCGGGGTCTTGGACTTCGGAGCGAAAGTGCGGACCGCGTTGGTGTTGTTCGCGCCGCGGCCGTCGAGGTCGAGGCGAGCCCGGTTCTCGTAGTTGTTCGCGGTCGTGGTCTTCGACAGCGACTCGAGCTGGGCCTCCTGGCGAGCCCGGATGTCGGCGACGCGGACGTTGACCTGATCAAGGCTCTCAGCCCGGTAGCGGCTGTGCTTGTCGATCGTGTTCTGCCGCTTGCTCATCATCTCGATCATGCGGTCGTTGCGGGCGATCGCGTCCACCTGGCGATCGAGCTGCCAGAGCTGGCTCTGGAACTGATTCTGCTCGGTCTCGAGCTGGTCGAGCAGCGTGGAGAGGCGGCTCTCCTGCTGGCTGAGGTAGCCCAGGTCGCGGTCGATGTCGGCCACCCGCTGGGCGAACGCCGCCGAGTGCTGCTCGATGGCGTTGAGCTTGGAGTGGGCCTGATCGAGGCCGAGGGTCTCACCGGCGAAGCGCACGGCGAAGACGGGGGCCGTCTCGTCGCTGCCGCTGGTGAGAACGGCGTTGCTGGCGCCGCGGAGGTTCTCCGCCTTGGCGAGCATGGCCTGGAGCGAGTTGAGATCGTTGGCCGCGAGCTCCATGGCCCGGCCGTTGACGTCGCGATCGCGGTTGAGCTGGCCGATCTGGGTGCGGAGCTCAGCGAGATCGCCGCGGACCTCGGCGATGCGGGCCGGGTACTGACCCTCAAGCTTGCGGAGCTGGGCCCGCAGAGCGACGGGGTCCTTCACGCACTTGTCGATCTGCGCGTGGATGGAATCATGGGTTTGACTGAGCAGAGCCGAGACACGCTCTGGGCCGGCAACAACCACGCCGGCGCCGGCGACCAGGCCCGCGATCAGACCGTAACGAACAAGACCTTTGACAAAGCACATGGCGGAGCCTCCCAAATCTCTGGTGCCGCGGCGGTGTTCCTCACCGTCCGACCGGGAGAGTCCCGGTGGAGAGTGATTGGGAGAGTGCCTCCCGCAATTTCAGCCGAGGGTGAGATTTTGAAAGGGCCGAGAACCGGCCGGTGTTCGCCGTTTGCGGCGTGCCATCGTGCCCACCCTCCCCGCTTCGCGGGGAGGGTCGCCCGAGTCCGCGAGGGCGGGGAGGGGTGTCTTTGGCGCCACGGGCGGTGGGGGTGTTACTTCACCCGCTTGTACTTCGCCGTCATGAACTGCACCCACTTGCCGTCGGGGGTTTTCATGAACGAGGTCATGCTCCGCTCGCCGCTGGGGGTGAGGCGGTAGACGTCCTGGTAGTGACCCAGCTTGGTCGGGTCGGCGAAGTCGGGGCCGGTGCAGTGCAGCGGCAGGGTGCCGGTCGCCTCGTCCAGTTCGCCCTCGTAGACGAACAGGTGCGTCATCATCGAGCCGACCCAGGAGCCGACGAATTTCTTCTTCCGCGGGTCGTAGCCGATCGTCAGAAGGGCCTGCCCTTCGCCCGCGCCCGGCATCGACATGTGGCTCTCGCCGACCATCCACAGGTCGCCGAGCATGCGGACGGTTTCGGTGGCCGTGCCCTTCATCGGCGGCTGATCAGGCCCCATGACGCACTCGGATTCCATCTCCCACTGGCCGACGAACTTTTTCAGCCACTCGTGGTTCTTGTCGGGCTTGGCGTTGCACATGTCGCTCATGGGGCGGGCTCCGAGGAATGGTCAGTGTGTCCAGGACGATGTACCAAACAAAATACAGACTCGCGAATGAGAGTCAAGGGGAAATCCTGGGTCTTTTTCACAACACCATTCCGGAGAGCCACTTCCGAGCCAGCTCCGCGGTTCGGCTGTCGCGCCGCGAACCCGTAACGCGGCGAGTGGTCATGAGGCCGAATCGCCGTTCGGATGTTGGTTCGGTGGGTTCACGTTGGCCGCCGCGCTTCGTACGGCGGCCAATCGTCCGTCTCACACCTCGATGACCATCGCCACGCTGTTGCCGCCGCCGAGGCACAAGGCCGCCACGCCGCGTTTGCCGCCGGTGCGGTGGAGCTGGTGGATGAGGGTGGTCAGCACGCGGGCGCCGCTGGCGCCGATGGGGTGGCCCAGAGCGATGCCGCCGCCGGCGATGTTGAGCTTGCTCTCGGGGATCTCGTGGCCCGCGGCCTTCAGGCCCTTGAGGTTGCACAGCACCTGGGCCGCGAACGCCTCGTTGATCTCGAACAGGTCGATGTCCTTGGCGGTGAGCTTGGCCTTGGCGAGGGCGCCGGCGATGCCCTCGATCGGGGCGGCGAAGATGTCCTTGGGCGCGACGCCGCTGGTGTGGTAGGCGAGGATCTTGGCGATCGGCTTGGCGCCGAGCTGCTCGGCCTTGGCGAGGCTGGAGACGATGAGGGCGGCCGCACCGTCGGAGATCTGGCTGGCGTTGGCGGCGGTGACGGTGCCGTCCTTGTCGAAGGCGGGGCGGAGCTTGGCGACGCCGTCGATGGTGGTGTCGGCGCGGATACCTTCGTCGGCGCTCACGCCCGGTGACTTCTTGTCGAGGCACTGCTCGCCGGTGAGGGTGACGAGTTCGTTCTTGAAGAAGCCGTTCTTGGTCGCGTCGGCGGCGCGTTGGTGCGATTGCACGGCGAAGCGGTCTTGCTCGGCGCGGCTGATCTCGTACTTGCGGGCGATGTGGTCGGCGCTGTTGCCCATGGCGCAGGCCTCAAACGCGCAGCGCAGGCCGTCGTAGGCCATGTGGTCTTCCATCTGGGCGGGGCCGTACTTCACGCCTTCGCGGACGCGGGCGAAGTGGGGGGCGCCGGTCATGTTCTCGATGCCGCCGGCGGCGACGAGCTGGTTGTCGCCGGCCTTGATGGACTGGGCGGCGAGCATGACGGCCTGGAGGCCCGAGCCGCAGACCTTGTTGATGGTCTGGGCGCTGATGGTGTCGGGGAGGGCGGCCTTGAGCGCGACCTGGCGGGCGGGGTTCTGGCCGACGCCCGCCTGGAGCACGCAGCCGAAGATGGCTTCGTCGATGGCGGCGGCGAGTGCCGCGCTGCCGCCGGGCAGTGCATCCATGGCGGCCTTCAAGGCGTAGGACCCGAGAACGGGCGAGGGAACCTTCGAGAGCCCGCCGAAGAACTTGCCGATGGGGGTGCGTTTGGCGGCGAGGATGACCGGAATCGTGGCGGCGCTGGACATGAATCGCTCCGAAGGTGGGCCGTGCAAGCGGCCGATGGAATGGGCAAGACTCTGGTTTGCACAGGATATGCGGGGGAACAGCGATGAAACCGGCGGCGACGGATCGGCAAGAAAGCGGAGTGCAGACAGCCGCTTCGATGCCAGCGTCGGTGCTCGGTTCCGTGCCAGACTCGTCGTCGGGGTCGTGCCCGGTCGCTGTCGCTGCGACGCCGCTGAGCCGCTCCGACCGGGTCTACCTGTGGGTCGAGTTTGCTGCGTTGTTCGCGGTGCTGCCGTTCATGCTCGCGTTCCGCCCGCCGGGGAGCGGCATCTTCCTGTTCCTCTGGTCTGCGGCGGTGATCTGCTTCGCGCTGCTGGTCCGCGATCCGTCGTTCGATCAGCGGCAGCTGTGGAACTGGGAGGGCGTGCGGCCGCAGCTCGGGCGCGTGCTCGGGTTGTTTGCGCTAGGAGCCGCGGCGGGTGTGGCGCTGACGTGGCTGTTCGCGCCGGAGCGGCTGTTCGCGTTCCCGCTGCAGCGGACGCGGCTGTGGCTGGCGGTGATGATGCTGTATCCGGTTTTGAGTGTGGTGCCACAGAACGTGGTGTACCGGGCGTTCGTGTTCCATCGTTACGGGCGGTTGATGCCACCCGAGTGGAACGAGACAAGGCGACGGTGGGCGATGATCGCGCTGAGCGCGGTGGCGTTCAGTTGGGCGCACGTTGTGTTCTGGAATCTCTTCGCGCTCGGCGTGACTCTGCTCGGCGGTGTGCTTTTCGCGTACACCTACCAGCGTTCACGCTCGGTCGCCGCGGCGTCGGTCGAGCACGCGCTGTACGGCTGCGGGATCTTCACGCTGGGTTTGGGCGTGTATCTGTATCACGGAGCGGCGGGGCGGTAGGCGCCTTTCGAGGAGTCGCACGCACCAAACGCCACAACCCGCCATGGGGCGGGCAGCAGCGTCCTCGAGAATCGAGTTGAAATGCGGCGGGCGATCAGATGCCCTTGTGGTTTGGCGAGACCTGGATCTTCTTGATCTGCTCGTCGGTAAACTCCTTGGGCACGCGGACCTTGCGGCCGTCGGGAAGCGTGACCTCCTTCGACTCGGAGAGGTCCAGCGGCTTGGTGATGAGCTTGGCCTTTCCGCCGTTGGGCGTCGTGATGTCCATCGTGCCGCCGCCGCTCACGTCGATCTTGCCGTCGCTGTTCAAATGCATCTCAAGGCGTCCGTCGTCGGTGCGGACGGCTCCGCCCTGGACATTGACGGATTGGCCGTTGGCGGCGTGGAAGACGCCGGTGAATGTGAATCGCTCCCAAGCGACGCCGCCCGCCGCGCCCGCGGCGAAGCAGCCGCTGGCGAGGAGTGCGAGGACGCCGAGTTTCTTCCATCCGAACGAACGAGTGCTCATGAGTCGCTCCTGAAACGAGCGCCAATCGGGCTCCTTGCTCCAACGCGGAGCGGCAAGAGCCGAGAGCGCGGTATCAACGGGGTCGGTGGCGGCGGACGGATCGGTGTGGGAGTCGTGTTTCTTCATGGGCGGGACTCCGGTGATTGGTGTGCGAGTTCGCGGCGAAGTGCATCCCGGGCGCGGGCGAGGCGGGACTTGGCCGCGGCGGGCGAGATCGAGAGCATGAGCGCGACTTCGTCGAGGGAAAGACCTTCGAGGTAGTGCGCGGAAAGCACTTCCTGTTGGTCGATGGGAAGGCGCAGCAGCGCCGCGAGCGCGGCCGAGCGGGGTTGCGTTGAGTTCGCTTCAGGCGGGACAAACGCGCTGATCAAGGGCAGGCGGCGGAGTATGCCCCGGAGACCGATTTCGCGTCGCACCCAGCGATTGACGCGGTTGTTGGCGATGCGGCGGAGCCAGACGATTGGAGGGACCTGGCCGCGGTAGTCGTCCATCGACTTGTACGCGGCGAGGAAGGCGTCGGCGGTCAGGTCTTCGGTGACGTGGATGTCACCGGTGCGGCGGTAGATCAGGCCGGCGATCGCCTGATAGTGCTCGCGGTAGAAGTCGCCGAAGGCCTGTGGCGTTTGATGCGACGCGTTCGCCGTCGTCGGCTCCGGTGTCGCGTTCAGGCTGGCGGCGGCGGGGTCCATGCACACACCAACAAAGAGTCACGAGCGGCGGGGTGGTGTCGGGTTCTGGAGATGCAACGTGCAAAAAAGATGAGACCGGCCGGAGGCCGGTCCCACTGAGTTCTTGGACGGACCGGCTGGAAGCCGGTTCTACTTGAGGCGACCGGCTGGAAGCCGGCTCGAGTGGTGCGGACCGGCTGGAAGCCGGTCCTACTGGCTTACTCGATTTTGCCGCCGGACATGTCGTAGATCCACTGGTCGCTGTGGCGGGGCCAGTTGAGGACCTCGCCGGGGGCGAAGAAGAGCTTGAGCTCGCGCTCGGCGGCCTCGGGGCTGTCGCTGCCGTGGATGAGGTTGAAGGAGTTGCTGACGCCGAAGTCGCCGCGGATGGTGCCGGGGTTGGCCTTGCTGCCGAAGGTGGCGCCCATCATGTTGCGGGCGATGGTGATGGCGCCGTTGCCCTTGACGGCCAGGACGACGACCGGGCTGCTGGTCATGAACTTGACAAGGCCGGCGTAGAACGGCTTGCTCTGGTGGGCCTCGTAGTGGGTGGCGGCGAGCTGCTGGCTGATCTGCATGAGCTTCATGCCGACGATCTGCAGGCCCTTGTTCTCGAAGCGGCTGATGATCTGGCCGGTGATCCCACGCTGGACGGCGTCGGGCTTGAGAATGATGAGCGTGGTTTCCATGGTCGATTCTCCGTTTAGGTCAGGTTGGATTGACTGCTTCTTGCGTTGTTCGGTCGCACCGGGAGGGCGGCCGATATGGGAGGCAAGAATAGGCGACGAAACCCTTTGAATTCCCGGGAAATCACGATGCAAGTCGGTGTCATCGGATGCGGAACAGCGGGACCGGCGGCGGCGATCCTGCTCGCCCGGCGGGGGCACCGAGTGCAGTTGTTCGATCAGGCCGCCGAGCTGAAGCCGCTGGGAGCGGGGCTGTTGCTGCAGCCGACGGGGATGGCGGTGCTGGAGCAACTCGGGGTGTTGGACGAGTTGATGCGTTTGGGCAGCCGCGTGGAGCGACTGCTCGGGACTGATCCGCATGGCCGCCCGGTGTTGGATGTGCGTTACGCGGATCTGCGTACGGATCTATTCGGTCTCGGCTTGCACCGTGGAGCGTTGTTCTCAGCGTTGCACGGTGAAGCGGTGCGGGCGGGCGTAGAGATCCGCAGCGGCGTCGCGGCCGCGTCTTTCGAGGAGCGAGCGGATTCGGTTTCGTTCCGCGACCGGGGAGGGCGTGAGCATGGCCCGTTTGATCTGCTCCTGATCGCCGACGGCGCGCGCTCGTCGCTCCGCGATCAGTTCGGCGGCGTGCGGCGGTGCGATCGCTACCCGTGGGGCGCGCTGTGGTTTGTGGCGGAGGATTCTGAGGGGCAGTTCGCGGGGGTCCTTCGGCAGGTCTATCGCGGCACCTCGGGGATGATCGGGTTTCTTCCTTCTGGACGTGCGACGCCCGATGGCCCGAACACGGTGAGCGTGTTCTGGAGCGTGCCGATGGCGGATGTGGAGCGGATCCGCGAGGAAGGTCTTGAAGCGTGGAAGGCAAGGGTGCGTGCGCTGACACCGCTCGCCGAGCCCGTGCTGAGTCAGATCCGGTCGTTCGATCAGTTGATCGTTGCGGGCTATCACGACGTCGTGGTGCGGCGTGTTGGTTCCGGGCGGGTCGCGCTGCTGGGGGATTGTGCTCACGCGATGAGCCCGCAGCTGGGTCAGGGTGCGAACCTCGCGCTGCTCGACGCGGCCGCGCTCGATCGCGCGCTGGCGGAGTCGTCCGATGTCGCGTCGGTGACTTGGGCGTACGACGCGGCGCGGCGTACCTCGACTCGCTACTACCAATTCGCGTCTCGGTGGCTCACGCCAGTTTTTCAATCGGGAATGAACTGGATCACGCCGCTGCGCGATTGTTTGCTCCCGATCGGGTTGCGATTGCCCATCGGGCGTTCGATGGCGTTGACTTCGCTTGTGGGCGTCCGCCGCGGATTGCTTCGTTCCGAACCGGTTCCGGTTCTCGGCAGGCCCGAGTAACCCGTGAAGCTGTAGCGGCTGTGCGGGCTGCCGCGTTTGTCGAGCCCGTGGCTCGCGCGTCGGGAGGGGTTTCGCTCTCGCTTCGTGGTGATCCGCGCCGGCGCGGGCATGGTTGTCGGGGAGAGAGACCCGGCGGCAATGCCGTCTGCACGACACATCACCAGAGGAGAGAGAGATGAATCGTTTCACCATGGCCGTCATTGCCTGCGTCGGTGCCGCGACCGCTGCCAACGCCGCCCCGCTGTACCTGAAGATCACCGCCGACAACCACTACGCGTTGTACTCGTCCACGAGCAACGTCTTCTCGTACCACGGCGGCAACGAGATCGGCCCCGGCGGCTCGCCCGGCGCGTACAACTGGTCGCTGCCCGAGACCTACAACATCGACGTCGGCGAGCGCGTCTTCATCGCCGCGTGGTCGGATGACTCGGTCGCGCAGGGCCTGCTTGCCGAAGTGTGGGGCGCGAACGAGAGCGAACTGCACACCGGCGTCGGTCCCTGGGAGGTCTACAAGACCGGCGTGAACCGCGGCGACGGCGATCCGCATCCCACCACCCTCGAGATCGCGGGCCATGTACAGACCGCGGACCTCGGCAATCTCTGGGAAGTTCCGTTCGTCGGCGACGCCAACGGCATCGGCCCCTGGGGCGTCGTGCCGGACATCACCACCGCCGCGAAGTGGATCTGGTGGAACAACCCCGCCGACAGCGACCCGCTCCGCGGCGGCGACGGTTCGGGCGAAATGCTGATCTTCTCCTACCGCGTGCCGACCCCGGGTTCGCTGGCTCTGGGTGGGATGGGTGCGCTGCTGCTGGCTCGGCGTCGTCGCGGTCAGTGAGACTTGCTTCAATGGAAATGAAAGAGGCCCGCACATGGGTGTGCGGGCCTTTTCGTTTTTGTGGTGAGAGGCGGCGGGGCCTGGAAGGCCCCGCCCCCGTCCATGTGGCCCCGCCCCCGTCGCGAGAGTTACTTCGCGATGGTCTGCTTCAGGAACGCGACCATGCGCTGGGCGAAGTAGAGGCGGTTGTCGAGCTTCTGGAAGCCGTGGCCCTCGTCGGGGGCGATGAAGACCTGCGGCTGGTTGCCCTTGTCCTTGAGCGCGATCGCGAGCTGCATCGCTTCCTCGACCGGCACGCGCGGGTCGTTGAAGCCGTGGGCGATGAACATCGGGATCTTGATCTTGTCGATGTGGGTCATCGGCGACGCGCTGGCGAGGAACTCAGGATCGCTCAGCGGGCCGTACTCGGCTTCGCGGAGCTTGCGGCGGTAGCCCGAGGTCTTCTCGAGGAAGGTCTTGAGGTTCACCACACCGACGATGTTGATGCCGGCACCGAAGAGTCGTTCGGCACGCTTGCCGGCCTCGACCCGCATTTGGTCTTCGACCACGCAGGCCACGGACATGTACCCGCCGTAGGAGCCGCCCCAAGTCGAGATCATGCCCGGCTTGGAGTACTTGTTCGCGACCAGCCATTCCGCGGCATCCACGCCGTCCTTCACGCTGTCCCAACGCTTCTTGTAATCGTCCATCATGTGGAACGCGCGGCCGTATCCGGTCGAGCCGCGGACGTTCGGGAACATCACGCCGAAGCCTTCGCTGAGCAGGTACTGCACCTGGGCGGTGAAGCCCGGGCGGCTCTGGCCTTCGGGGCCGCCGTGGTAGTTGATGAGGAAGGGGATCTGGGTGCCTTCCTTGTAGTCGGCGGGCAAGAAGACGAACGCGGGGATCTCGGTGCCGTCGAACGACTTGTACTTGATGAGCTTGGGCAGCGTGAAGGCGTTGAGGTCGATGCCCTGGTCGTCGGCGAAGGTGATCTGCTGCGGGGCGGTGGTGGACTTGCCATCGGCGGCGACGTCGAAGCGGAACGCGAGGCCGGGAACGCGAGCGTTGCTCATCGAGTAGATCACGCGGTTGCCGCGGATGCCAGCGATGGAGGCGACGCCCTTGTCGATCGCGGGCATGGCGATCTTCTCGAAGCCGGGCAGACGATAGAGATACGGCGTGCCGTAGCCGTCCTCATTGACGCCCACGCCCAAGAGCGTGCGTTCCTGGTTCACGCTTGCGCCGTCAATCTCGAAGGTCTCGAGTTCGCTCAAGGGTTTGGTGACCTGGCCGGTCTTGAGGTCGCGGACGAAGAGCTTGGGGCGCCCGCCCTCGACGTCGCAGCCGTAGAGGAACTGGCTTTCGCCGGGCAGGTACGCGATCGGCTGAGCGGAAACAGTCGGGCTGTCGCTGCTCTTGGGGGTGAAGTCAGTCAGTTCGCCGGTCTTGGTGTTGAGCTCGAACATCGAGGTGTCCGAGATCGAGCGGTACTGCCCGACGAGCACGCGAGTGCCGTCGCCGGTGATGTCCACCGCGCTCCACGAGCCTGGCTTGGCGAGCAACTTGGTGGCCTTGCCGGGGGTGCCATCGAAGGGATCGCTGTCGAAGTCGAAGCGATAGATATGGAAATCGTTGGGGCTCTCGTCGTTGGCGGTGTAGACGAATCCGTTGGAGTCATCGAACCAAAAATTGACCGCGTGCTGCACCTTGGCGTTGCTGCAGACGGTCACGATCCTGCCGGCTCCGTTGTTGGCGGTCGGATCGAGGAGCGAGATCTGGGTGTTCTCGTTGCCGCCGACGGCGTGGAGCAGTAGGATCTTCTTGCCGTCGGGCGAGAGCGAGTAGCCAGAGAGACCATCGGCGTAGCTGGTCAGCTTGGTGGTCTTCGCACCGGGTCTGGCGGCGTCGCCCTCGACGCGATAGAGCTGGAAGATGCCGTCGGGCCAGTCGCGGACATAGAGCGTCCCGTCGGGCGCGACGGTCGCCGCTCCGGGCGTGCGGATCTTGAAGAAGCGTTCGAGCTTCGAAGGATCAGAAGGGTTCGGCTGGCCGGCGAAGGCGGGAAGCGCCAGCACCGCGACTGCGAGGGTGTGGAAGGCTTTGGTTCGGACGCTCATTCGTGGTTCTCCGTTCGATGGGCGCGGATTCGAGAATCCCCGCCGCGGCATCATACAAGATTCGACTTTCATTGGAAGAACCAAGAAGTGGTGGCGGAGTCGGCAGGAACTCGATATCTTCCCTGCTGGTCCGATTCCGCTCGGGCCGTACTCTCCGGGGCGAGGCGGGGCGTCACGTTCGTCAACGACGCGTTCGGTTTCACGACCATCGAGTCACTGCATGTCCACACCAACACCGCTGTCTGCTTCCACATCGCCCGTCGCAGGAGACAACGCCGCGACATTTCTTGGCCATCCGGTGGGTCTTTTCCTGCTCTTCTTGGTCGAGATGTGGGAGCGGTTCAGCTACTACGGCATGCGTGCCCTCTTGGTGCTCTATTTGACGAGCCCGCTCACGGGCATGCGAAAGCCGCCCGCGGGCGCGCCGGAGGGCTTCAACCCCGGCCCCGGGTGGTCCGACAAGGACGCCAACACGCTCTATGGCTGGTACACCGGTCTCGCATATCTGCTCCCCGTCCTCGGCGGCATCGTCGCCGACAAGATGATCGGCACCCACCGCTCGATGGTCGTCGGTGGCCTGCTCATCATGGCCGGGCACATCGCGCTCGCGGTCAGCGGCCTCGGCGCGTTCCACGGCACCGAGATGTCGATGACGATCTTCCTCGGCGGCCTCGCGTTGATTGTGCTGGGCACCGGTCACTTCAAGCCCAGCGTTTCGGTCATGGTCGGGCAGCTCTACGCCCCGGGCGATCCCCGCCGCGACGGCGCGTTCAGCATCTTCTACATGGGCATCAACATGGGGGCGTTCCTGTGCGCCTTCGTCTGCGGCACCCTGGGCGAGACGGTCGGCTGGCACTGGGGCTTCGGATCCGCTGCCGTCGGCATGGGGTTGGGGCTTGGGCTGTACCTCATCTGCAGACCCATGTTCCTCAAGGGCGTCGGTGAAGTCGAGCCTTCTCGGCCCGATCTGCCGCGCCAGAGCAGCGCCAAGTCCACGTCGATCGCCATCACGTTCCTGATCGCCGGATTGGTGCTCTCCGCCCTCTTCGGCGTGGCGTACCACGTTGGTCTCGTGGGCCAAGTCGGCGGGCTCCTGACGCCGACCGTTGCGGGCGCCATCGGCGTGGTTGTGTTTGGGCTTGCGTGCTGGTTCGTTGCCGTGCAACGTCGTGAAGATCGCGGTCCAGTGGCCTCGATCTTCATCTTCATGTTCTTTAACGCCTTCTTCTGGATCGCGTTCGAGCAGGCTGGCTCGAGCATGACGCTCTTCACCGATCGGTACACCGACACCACATTGTTCGGCACGGAGCTTCGGACGACCTGGTTTCAGTCGGTGAACCCGTTCCTGATCTTCATCTTCGCGCCGATCTTCGCGGTCATTTGGACCGCGCTCGGCAGGAGAGGAATGAACCCAAGCCAGCCGGTGAAGATCGCGTTCGGCCTCATCCTGCTCGGACTGGGCTTCGGATTGCTTGTGGTGGGTGCTACGACCCTCAAAATTGGAACTGCGGATGATCCTTCTGCGGTCGTCAAGAAGGCCGCCGTGTTCTTCATCCTCGGTGCCTATTTCATGCACACCATGGGCGAGCTCTGCCTGTCGCCCACGGGCCTGTCGTACGTGACCAAGGCCGCTCCCGTCCGCTTCGTGTCGCTGCTCATGGGCATCTGGTTCATTTCGTCGTTCATCGCCAATCTCGGCGGCGGCCTGATCGCGGCCCAGGTTGAGAAGATCGAGAAGGGTGAGCTCAAGCTGCCGTGGAACTTCAGCCAGGGCACAGGAACCATTCAGGCCGACTTCTTCTTCCTCTTTGTCGCCAGCTCGATCGGCGCGGGTGTGGTCATCCTGATCTTGACTCCGGTCTTGAAGAAGCTCATGCGGCGTGTGGATGACTGAGCAGCCGCTTCGACACTCCGCAACGCGTCGGGCTTGCGGTGCCTGATAGCCTCCGGTCGGAGGTGCCCATGCCCTACGACTCGTCCGATGGACGTCCGGGATTTCGCGTCCCGCCGCGGCTCATCATCGCGGCGGTGTTCGCGGTCATCGCGCTCGTCGGCTACATCGCCAACACCTCGACCAATCCGGTTACTGGCAAGACCCAGCACATCGCGCTCACGCCCGAGCAGGAAGTCTCGCTCGGGATGCAGTCCGCGCCGCAGATGGCTCAGCAGTTCGGCGGCCTGTCCGCCGACCGCGGGGCCACGCAACTCGTGAAGTCCGTGGGGTCCGAGATCGTGCGGGGGCTGCCTCCCGAGGCAACGCCGTACCCGTTCGAGTACCACCTTCTCGCCGATCGCAAAACGGTGAACGCCTTCGCGCTTCCGGGCGGGCAGATCTTCATCACCGAGGCCCTGCTCACGCGGCTCGAGACCGAGGGCCAGTTGGCGGGGGTGCTGGGTCACGAGACCGGCCATGTGCTCGCCCGCCACTCCGCGGCTCAGATCGCCAAGGCCCAGCTCACCCAGGGGCTGGTCACCGCCGTGGGCGTCGCGGGGTCGGATACGGTGGCGGGTCAGCGGCAGACGGCTGCGATCGCCAGCATGGTCGGCAACATGATCAACATGAAGTACGGACGGGACGACGAACTCGAGGCCGACGCGTTGGGTTTGCGGTTCATGCTTGCGGCGGGCTACGACCCGCGTTCGATGATCCGGGTGATGGAGATCCTTCGCGAGGCCTCGGGCGGGTCGGGTCAGCCGGAGTTCATGAGCACGCACCCCGACCCCGGCAACCGCATCCAGCACATCGAGTCGTGGCTGAAGGAGCACGCGACCGGCGGAAAGTCGCTGCGGAAATAGGCCACAAACAGGCCGGAACACAAGGGCTCCGCTCGCTATCATCGAGCCAACGCACCCGCAGCCACGGAGGGCCGCGATGTCAGACGCCGCATTGCTCGATCCCGAAGCCGGATCGATTGAACAAACCAAGAAGACTATGAGCAAAGCCCCTCGCGCCACCGCCGAGTCGATGGCC
Source organism: Phycisphaerales bacterium (assembly GCA_019744815.1). GTDB lineage: Bacteria > Planctomycetota > Phycisphaerae > Phycisphaerales > UBA1924 > JAFEBO01. The sequence goes on along the minus strand of JAIEUA010000011.1, from coordinate 349,890 downwards.
GCGCGTCAGCGCGACATCTCGGTTTCCGAGTTCTTCGCCAAGAACCGCCATCTGCTCGGGTTCGACAACCCGCGCAAGGCGCTCCTCACCACGGTCAAGGAGGCCGTCGACAACTCGCTCGACGCCTGCGAAGAGGCCGGCATCCTGCCCGACATCACGGTGATCATCGAAGACCTGCAGCCCGACCGCGGCCGCGAGGCCAAGCAGTCGCGCTATCGGGTCAGCGTGGTCGACAACGGGCCCGGCATCGTCCGCAAGCAGGTCGAGAACATCTTCGGGCGTCTGCTGTATGGCTCCAAGTTCCACCGCCTCAAGATGAGCCGCGGGCAGCAGGGCATCGGCATCTCCGCCGCGGGCATGTACGGCCTCATCACCACCGGCAAGCCGATGGTGATCCACACCAAGCCCAAAGCCAACCAGCCCGCTCACCACATCGAGCTGGCGATGAATACCAAAACCAACCGCGCCGAGGTCACCGAGGACTCCGAGACCAAGGACTTCCCGCCCGAGCGATTCCTGAAGCTCACCAGCGGCACGCGCGAGCTGGGTGACAAGGGCGAGTTCCTCTCGCAGGATGTCTACGTCACCGGCACCAGCGTCAGCATCGAGCTCGAAGGTCGGTATCAGAAGGGCCGCGGCAGCGTTGACGAGTTCCTGGAGTTGACCGCGATCGCCAACCCGCACGCACGCATCACGTTCGTGCCGCCGAGCAAGGTGAGCGAGGAAGAGGAAGACGTGCCGCTGCTGAAGCGCGGCAAGCCAACCGCCGCGCCAATCGAAGCTGGAGAGGCGCAGGGCGAGGCTCCAAAGCCCGCCCAGCCCGAAGTCACCACCGAGACCGGCGGCGTCATCCTCCATCCGCGTGCGGTCGAAGAGCTGCCGCCCGAGACCAAAGAGATCATGCCGCACCCCCGCGGCATCGAGCTGGGCATCCTGCTGCAGATGCTCAAAGAAGCCGAGATCGAGAAGCCCGGTTACACGCTGTACAACTTCCTGCAGGACAAGTTCAGCCGCGTGAGCAGCGCGAGCGCCGGGCAGTTCTGCGAGAAGATCGGAAAGACGAGCCGCACCAAGGTCGCCGACATTGATCACGCGACGGCGGAGAAACTGTTCAAGGAACTGCAGGACTCCAAGCTGCCGCCGCCGCCCACCGACTGCCTCGCGCCCATCGGCGTGCAGCAGCTCCTCAAGGGCATGTTCAAGGGTGTGCGCGCCGAGTTCTACGCGGCGAGTTCCCGCGAGGCGGCCGTGTATCGCGGTCGTCCGTTCCTCATCGAATCAGCGATTGCCTTCGGCGGCGAATTGCCCGGCGACGAGCCCGCCCGCGTGATCCGCTTCGCCAACCGCGTGCCGCTGCTCTTCCAGCAGAGCGCGTGCTCGAGCTTCCGTGCCGTCAGCGAGACCAACTGGCGGAACTACGACCTGCAGCAGCCGCGGGGTGCGGTGCCGGTGGGAGCGCTGGTGATCATGCTGCACATGGCCAGCGTCTGGGTGCCGTTCACCAGCGAGAGCAAGGAAGCGATCGCCGACTACGACGAAATCCGCAAGGAGATGAAGCTCGCGCTGATGGAGTGCGGCCGCAAGCTCGGGTCGTACCTCAACAAGCGGCTCAAGATGCGCCGCGAGGCCGAGCGCCGCGACATCTTCGAGCGCTACATCGGCGAGATCGCCAAAGCCTGCAGCGAGATCACCGGTGAGGACGCGAAGCCTCTCTACGAAGCCCTGCTGAAGCAGGCCCGCAAGCGCACCGCCGTCGCCGACCTGAAGCTCGACGAGGAGGGACGCAAGCTCGAAGACCCGGCCGATCAGGAAGGCGTGATCGTGGTCGAGCAGGCGGCGAACCTTGCGAATCTGGCGTCGCCCGCTTCGGCTGCCGCCAAGGCCGCGGCCGAGGTGGACGCTCGCGTCAAGAAACTTGAGGATAACGAGCAGCCCCGGCTGCTCAAAGACACGAGCGACAAGAAGGCCGCGAAACCGAAGGGCGCGTCGAGTCCTGCAAAGACAGGCAAGGACCAAAAGCCGTCGAAGCAGGTCGAAGCGGCACCTGCGAAGAAAACGCCGGCGTCCAAGAGCGAGCCGGCTCCCGCGGCCAAGCCAGCCAAGCCGAAGATGCGTTTGAATCCCAAGACCGGCAAGCTCGAGCGCGTCGACGAGCCGGGCTTGTTCTGAACGAATGGAGCTTTCGATCATCCCTTGCGACCGGCATTGGGCCCTTGGCTCGAACCCGGCGGGTGCTTCTTCAGCCATTGCTCCATGTCGAGCTCTTTCGGATCAAACCGGCTGGCCCAGATCCGCCGCGCCTCGTCGAGCCACGCGTTGGGTTGTTCCGGGATCTTGGGTGCGGTGCGTCGGGGGCCGCGAGTGCAGGCGGAACGAGCGCTGGCAGAAGTTGGTACACGCGACTTCGAGCCTGTGCGCTCCGGCGTGTCGACCAGCGAACCGGGTGTCGGCCCGAGGCCCGGAAGCAGCCCGAAGTAGCGTTCCCAGTCTTCGAGCGTCAGCGAATCGAGTCCGTCCGTCGGGCGAGATCGGGCCGCCTCGCTGCGCCGCATGTCGGCGTACAGGTGTTCGAGAAACTCCTTGGATCCAATGGTTCCCGCCCCCAGAAACGCAGCGGCCTGCTGCAGCCGGCGATCGGAACTGACCACCAAAATGGCCCGCGGCTGGTTCGACTCCTTGAGCAGTTGCTCGACGAGGTCGTCCGCCTCGCGCCCATCTCCGGCGTAGAGCACCCGCCGGGTCTGGACTCCCGCGAGCAGCCCCGCGAGCTGCTGGAGTTCGATCGGATCGCGGTGCCGCGGGCCGCCGTCGCACACCAGCGTGACCTCGCGTTTGGCGTAGCGGCTGGCCGAGAGCAACGACAGGAGGTCACCAACCTCGCCCCGACGCGCGGATCGCCCCCGTGCCGCGAGCGCGTGCGTCACGTTGTAGGCGTCGATGAGCAGCATGGTGAGCGGTCGATTCCGAAGAGCGATATCTTTGCCGATCTCGGCAAGCGGCGAGTCTTCGCCGGTACAATCGGCTTGGATTCCCAACCACTTGGCAACGGAGTGCCGGATCGATGGCGAAGAAGACCACGCCCCCCTCAAAGTCCTCAGCGAAGCTGAAAGAGCGCGACGCCCGTACGCTGGGCAAGATCGTCAATCTCGCCGAGACGGTGAGCTCGAAGACCATCGCGGGGCGCGAGCCCAAGATCGACATTCCGACCCGCGCCAAGTCCAACACCACTTGGAACAAGAAGCGCGGCATCCTCGAGATGGGCGACGCCACCAGCGAACGCCCGCTCTTTGATCTCAAGACCGCCAAGCAGTTCATGCAGACGCTTCTGCACGCCAGCACGATCAAAGACCTGATCGCCGCCGAGAAGACCAGCAGCCTCCGCGGTGTGTTCTACAAGGCCAAGCACACCGTCGCCGGAACGAAGGAAAACACCTTCGACGCTCAGGATGAGAGCGACCCGATTCTCGAAGACCTTGAGGTGACACTCGGCGCTCTGCGCGAAGAGCTGCACATCTTCGCCGAGAACCGCGGCTCGATGGTCGGCAACATCACGATTACCGACAAGGGCGACGACATCGACTGCCGCCGCATGGGCAGCGGCGGCTACGCGCTGCCGTCGATCGTCGAACCCGACGTGATCCAGTTCAAGAAGTGTGAGGCCAAGTTCGTCCTGCACGTCGAGAAGGGCACGGTGTGGAACCGCTTCAACGAGGACCGGTTCTGGGAGAAGAACAACTGCATCCTCACCCACGGCGCGGGCCAGCCGCCGCGCGGGTGTCGCCGGCTGCTGCAGAGGCTGAACCAGGAACTCAAGCTCCCGATCATCTGCGTGCTCGATTGCGACCCGTGGGGACACTACATCTACAGCGTGATCAAGCAGGGCTCGATCTCGCTCGCGTTCGAGTCGTCGCGGCTCGCGATCCCCGAGGCCAAGTTCCTCGGCATCCGCTCCAAGGACTTTGAGGCTTGCGAGCTCGACGACGCCGTGAAGATCGAGCTCACCGAGAACGACATCAAGCGGGCCAACGAGATCGCGGCCTATCCCTGGTTCGCTGAGAACAAGCAGTGGCAGAAGGAGATCGCGGGCCTCTTGAAGAACGGCTTCAAGATGGAAGTCGAGGCCATGATCACCAAAGACATCTCCTATGTGACCGAGGAGTACGTGCCGCAGCGGCTTAAGGACAAGGACTGGCTCGACTGATCGCTAGCTCCTCGCCAGCAGCCGCTCCAGCAGCATCTCCGCCGTCCGCGTCGCGAGTTTCGCGGCGTCGCGATGACCCGCCGTGCGCCGCGTCATGATCGCGCCGGTGATCAAGACGTACATGTCCATCGCGAATTGCTGCGCATCGACCTTGTCCGCCCCGCACTCGATCGCCTTCTCTCGCATCAGCGTCACCACCGCGTCGCCGTGATGGATCGCGGCCTTGTGGATCGGGTCCGACTCGTGCGGGAACTCGGTCGCCGCGTTCAGGAAGATGCAGCCGCGGAAGTCGTTGTCCGCCAGCCAGAGGTCGATCGCGTCGAAGAACGCCAGGATCTGCTCCCGGGGTGTCGTGGCGTTGAGCCGCAGGTACTCCGCCATCGATTCCATCTCTTCGATGTGCTTGGCCTCGATCACAGCGAGGATCAGGTCGTCCTTGCTCTCAAAGTGCTTGTAGAACGTGGTCTTGGTCACGCCCGCGGCATCGATGATCTGGTCCAGTCCGACCGGGCCGAAGCCGTCGGTCAGGAAGAACTCCGCCGCGATCTGGATGAATCGCTCGCGACCCGTCAGCGTCTGTGTGCCCTTCATCGTGCCCTCCCGTGATAGAAGCGTAAGGGTTCATTGCGGCCTGCAGTGCACTCCGAGTCAACCCTGAGTTGACCGCGAGTCAACTGGGCCGGACGCCATCTCCAGCTATCTTCCATCCGTGGTCGCGCGATTCGCGGCCGCTTCTCGCGTCTGGGTGAACACGGGCGAAAGCCTGCGGCCAACGCGGATCTCGGACTGAGGCTTTGACCCCAGCACGCCACGCCGGCCGCGCAAGCCGACGCGGACGCCGCACGCCCCCGCATCATCAAAGGAGATCGCATGAGCACCGCCGGATCGATGACAGACAGCTCGCTTTACGCCTGCGCCGGGACAGCCGCGATGGCCACCGTTGCCAGGCCCGTGGCCGCACCCGCGTTGCTCGGCTTGCCGCTCGGGCTGCGGCTCGCGGGCTTCGCCTACGGCGTGTTCTGCTACGCCGTGTTCTTTGTGACGTTCCTGTACGCCTTCGGCTTCGTGGGAAACTTCCTCACGCCGACGGCGCTGGACATGCTCCCGTCGCCCAACGCGATGCACTGGTCCAAGGCCCTCGTGGTCAACCTCGTGCTGCTCACGCTCTTCGCGGTGCAGCACAGCGTGATGGCCCGCCCGTGGTTCAAGGCCAAGTGGACGCGGATCGTTCCGGAGTCGATCGAACGCAGCACCTACGTCCTGTGTGCAAGTGTCGCCATGATCGCGATGTTCTATTTCTGGCAGCCGATGGGAGGCGTGATCTGGCACGTGGCTGATCCGATCTTCCGCGGCGTGATCATCACGCTCATGACGCTGGGTTGGTCGCTGGTCTTCGTTTCCACGTGGCTCATCAACCACTTCGACCTCTTCGGCCTGCGTCAGGTCTGGTTCCTCTTGATGGACAGGCCCTACACGCACCTGCCGTTCACGACGCCGCTCTTCTACCGCTTTGTCCGTCACCCGCTCTATCTCGGCTTCATGATCGGGTTCTGGGCGACCCCGACGATGACCGCGGCGCACCTGGTCTTTGCGATCGCGACGACCATCTACATCCTGCTCGCGATCCGCTGGGAGGAGCGAGACCTCATGGACCTCCACGGCCAGAAGTACCGCGAGTACCGCAGCCGCGTCTCGAAACTGATCCCGTCGGTGGTGTGAGTGTGGGCGCTGCGTGGGCGCGGCGAGCGCCCGGGCGCTGATCACCTTGTGTGTGGACAGGATGGTGGGGATGGTGGGGGAGTGGTGGAAGAGGGAAGGACCGGGCATGAGAACGCGAATCAAGCGACTGACCGCCGCGAGCTTTGTGCTCTTCTTCGCGAAGGGTCTGGTCTGGTTGGCGCTTCTCGGCTGGTCCGCGTGGTCGGCGCGCTGAGCGCGTCGCAAGTCCCACTCAAGAGCCGGGCGACGCTGTGGTGGCGTCGCCCGGTTCGTTTGTGGACGCACGCTCTTCGGACATTCCTCGCGTGGCCCAGACGGCGATGACGGTGCCTCCCGCGGCCAGCACCGAACTCACCATGAGCGGGGCCCCGGGGAAGTGGATCGGGGCGCGATCGGAGATGAAGTACGCGAACACGTTGGTCCCGATCAGCGGGCCGAGGATGTTGGCGATGCTCTGCAGTCCCATGAGCGAGCCTTGCACCGCGCCCTGTTCGTGGGACGCGACCGACTTGGTGATGATCGCCTGACCCGCTGGGCCACAGATGCCGCCCAGTGACGCGACGACGACGACCACGTAGATCATCCAGCCTTCCGGCACGAGCGCGTACGCGGCGTACGCCACCGTGCCGACGCCGAGGCCGTAGATGAGCGAGTTGCGTTCGCCCAGAGCTGGGATGAGCTTGCGTGCCAGGCCGCCCTGCACCACCGCCGCCCCCAGACCGACGAACATCAGCGACAGACCGACTTGCACCGACGACCAACCGAACTTCTCGTCGGTGAAGAGCACCCACGTCGAGTGCAGCCCGAACATCGCGAGATTGACCAGAAACAGCGCGGCCGCCATGCGGCCGACGCGTGGGTATCGAGCCAGCACGCCCATCGTGCCCAGAGGATTGAGATTGGCCTGCGTCCGGGCCGCGTGCTCGCGGCGCTCGCGAGACAGTGACTCAGGCAGCACGAAGTACCCGTACAACCAGTTGATCAGGGTCAGAAAGCCCGCGGCCCAGAACGGATAACGGATGTCGTAGTGACCGAGCAGCCCGCCCAAGAGCGGCCCGATCACAAACCCCAGCCCGAACGCGGCGCCCGCCAACCCAAAGCCGATGTGACGCCGCTCCGGCGGCGTGACGTCCGCGATGTAAGCGTTGCACACCGTGAAGGAGGCGCCGCTGATCCCGTTGATCGCGCGGGTGATGAACAAGACAAGCAGGTTTGGAGCCAACGCCGCCGCGAAGTAATCGAGGCCCGAACCAAAGAGCGCGACCAGCAACACCGGGCGTCTGCCGAAGCGGTCGGACAACGCGCCGAGGATCGGCGAGAAGAAGAACTGCATGATCGAATACGTCGCGACCAGCAGGCCGTAAATCCAAGCGGCGTTCTGGAGCTTGCCGCCCTCGAGCTGCTGCACGAGCTTGGGGGCGACCGGGATCAGCAGCCCGAACCCGAGCACGTCGAGCAGCAGCGTGAAGAAGATGAAGCCGAGGGCCGGGCGGTGTCGCACGCGTTGCTTCCCAGAGCCGCGGGCATCTGCTCGCGGGGTGTTGCGGGCGTTCTCGGCGCGTTCAACGCACCACCCAACGCACGAACGGTGGCAGCATAGTGGCCCGTCCGCGGCGTTCGCAACATTCTCGCGTAGTTCGCTGGCACGCCCCCGCATTCGGTGGCACACTTGGGGCGGCGCGGTCGCCTTGCGGCCCGCCCGCCTGCGTTCCCGGCGATTCCGGAGTGTGACGCATGGCTCGATCCATCATCGCGGCATTGGTTGGGACCTTCGGCGTTGCCTCGGGCGCGCAGGGGATGCTGATCTACAACGAGCTCGCCTCGGGCGATCTGTCAAACTCGGCCAGCCTCCCGACGATTCTGAGCGTCGACCTCGGGTCCAACTACCTCTCCGCGGACGTCTCGAAGAACGACCGGGATTATTTCAGTCTGCGCCTTCCACCGGGCACGGCGTTGGGTTCGGTGATGCTGAGGCGGTCCGACGGAGCTCAGGCCACGTTCTTGAGCATGCAAGCCGGAGGCACGTTCACCGAACCCCCGGCCGGGGCCGACCTGACTCGCACGCTGGGCTACGCGAGTTTCTTTTCGTCGGATGTCCACACCGACCTGCTCGCCAAACTCGCGGATGCTCCTCAGGCGCTGGGTTTCGCGGGCCCCCTCACCGGCTCGAGTTACACGTTCTGGGTCGAGCAGGAAAGCCCCAGCCCCGCGTGGTACGAGCTGGAGTTCGTGATCGTGCAGATTCCAAGCCCAGGGGCGTGGGTGCTCGGGGGGATTGGTTTGGGGATGAGTCTGTGGACCACGCGGCGGCGTCGGTGGGGCCGCTGAGCAAGCCCGTTTGTTCAAGGCTGCCAATTGAGCAAGCCGGTCGCGATGGCCCCGCCGCAATCTCACGCGTTCAGCCTTTGTCCGGCGTAGAATCGTCACTCGTTCCCCTCGTCGGGAGCGGGGCAGGAACCGGTCAGACCAACCGTCGACGACACGGTGTCGTGGTTCCACGTTCGGCCGATGGATCGGTCGCGCGTGTGTTCTGATCGGTCGGGTGCCTCTCGGAGTCGGCTTCCAGCAATGTTCTCCACTATCGCCAACGTGTTCTCGATCCGCGATCTGCGGAACAAGATCCTTTTCACGCTCGCCATGCTGGTGGTCTTCCGCATCGGGCACTGGATCCCTTTGCCCGGCGTGAACCAGGAAGAGATGGCCAAGCAGTTCGCCCTCGCCACTCAGGGCAGCAGCGCCTTCGGCAAGATCGCGCAGTTCGTCTCCATGTTCTCCGGCGGCTCGCTCTCGCACTCCACCATCTTCGGCCTGGGCGTCATGCCCTACATCACCGCGGGCATCATCTTCCAGCTCGCTGGTTCGGTCTCGCCTCGGCTCAAGAAGATGCAGGAAGAGGGGCCTTCGGGTCGCCAGAAGATCATGGAATGGACCCGTTACGCCACCGTCGCTCTGTGCATCGTGCAGGGCATCGGCTGGATCAGCTACATCAAGGGCCAGAACCTCATCCAGCCGCAGTACCTCAACAGCGGCCTGTGGTGGGTGATGGCCGTCGCGGTCCTGACCGCCGGCACCATGTTCCTGATGTGGATCGGCGAACAGATCGACCGATTCGGCATCGGCAACGGCGTGTCGATGATCATCATGGCCGGCATCCTCGCCGCCATGCCGACCGCGATTCAGGACGCCTATTCCCGCTTTGATCCGTCCGGCGGCGACGGCAAGATGGGCTTCATGGGCCTGTTCATGCTGATCGGCGGCTTCGTGCTCGTCATCGGCGGCTCGGTGCTCATGACCGTCGCCCAGCGCCGCATCCCGGTGCAGCAGGCCAAGCACACCCGCGGCCGCCGCGTCTTCGGTGGGCAGAAGTCCTACCTCCCCCTCCGCATCAATCACGGCGGCGTGATGCCCATCATCTTCGCCAGCTCGCTCATGATGTTCCCCTCGGTGCTCTTCCAGAGCCTGCACGAGCAGGTCAGCAATTACCTCAGCATCCACCAGATGGAGCAGGGGTTCTTCTTCCACCTCACCCGCTTCCTCGCCATCAACTTCTCGATGGGTGAGTACCTCTACATCGTCGCCTATATCGCGATGGTCTACTTCTTCAGCTACTTCTGGATCACCGTCCAGTTCAACCCCCAGGAGATGAGCAAGCAGCTCAAGGAGCACGGCTCCTTCATCCCCGGCCTGCGGCCCGGCCCACGCACGGCCGAGTATCTCGAGACCGTCATCACCCGCGTCACCTTCGTCGGCGCCGCGTTCTTGTCGGTCATCGCGATCCTGCCCGTCGTCGTCACCAACGCCTTCGGCGTGCCGCACAGCATCTCCAACTTCCTCGGCGGCACCGGCCTGCTCATCGTCGTCTCGGTGGTGATGGACTTCCTGCAGAAGGTCGAGGCCCAGCTCCTGATGCGCAACTACGCCGGTTTCCTCTCCGAGGGCGAAGAGAGCGGCCCCCGCATGCAGAGCAGCCGCGGCTGATCGAGTCGCCGTTATCAACTCACCCGTTCACCTCTTTCCCCGTCGAGATCGCACAACGAGCCCCCATGAGCAAACAGGACGACAAGTTCACTTTCGAAGCCGAGGTCACCGAGGCTCTGCCCAACGCGATGTTCAAGGTCCGCCTGCCCAACGAGCAGAAGACGGAGGTGCTCGCCTACGTCTCCGGCAAGATGCGCATGAACTACATCCGCATCCTCCCCGGCGACCGCGTCACCGTCGAGATGAGCCCGTACGACCTGTCCAAGGCTCGGATCACGTTCCGCCACTGATTTTTCAGCGTCTTCGGCAACGCCCGCACGCGACACTTCCGCCGGGTCTTTCCGTTCGCCCGTCATGAGCCAGACCGCGACCAGCCCCGTCTCAGCGACGCTCGCCGGATCGGCCGCGGTTTCGCCCGTGGTGTCTCCCTTGGTGTCGGTGGTCGTTCCGACCTTCCGCGAGGCCGCAAACATCCCCGAGCTGGTGGAACGCATCGAGAAGTGTCTCGAGCGTCCCGAGCTGATCATCGTGGACGACAACAGCAACGACGGCACCGAGCAGGTCGTCGCCGCTCTCGGCCGCGAGTGGGTCCGGTTGCTCGTCCGCCGCGACGAACGCGGGCTGTCCTCGGCCGTCATCGCCGGCTGCCGCCTCGCGACCGCCCCCAGCATCGTGGTCATGGACGCCGATCTCAGCCACCCGCCCGAGGCGATCCCGGCCATGCTCGCCGCCATGAAGGACGGCCACGATTTCGTCCTCGGCTCCCGCTACGTCAAGGGCGGCACCACCGACTCCGCCTGGACCCTCTTCCGCCGCGTCAACAGCCTGGTCGCGACCGCTCTGGCCAAGCCCCTGACCAGCCTCGCCGACCCGATGTCCGGGTTCTTTGCGATGAGCCGTGAGAACTTCCGGGCCACCGCCAACCTGAACCCGATCGGCTACAAGATCGCCCTGGAAATGCTGGTCAAGGGCCCTTTCCAGAATCCGACCGAGGTCCCGATCCACTTCGCCGACCGCAAGCGGGGCGAGAGCAAGCTGAGCCTGAAGGAACAGGCCCGCTACGTCCGCCACGTCCTGCGGCTGTACCGCTACCGGGCGCTGGGCTGGTAGCGAGGGGCGGGCAAGGGTTGCGACAGGCCATCCGCCATCCCAATTCCCACATCAGGTCTCGGTTCGGGCGTGACTTCCCTTGGCTGGCGGCCTAGCATTTCGGCCCAGCACGCCCCGACGGCGGGCGGGCATTCAGAAGGTGTTCTATGAAGGTCAAAGCGAGCGTTCGTCGCATCTGCAATCAGTGCCAGGTCGTCCGGCGCAAGGGCAAGGTGCGTGTGATCTGCAAGGCGGAACCCAAGCACAAGCAGGTGCAGGGCTGATTCTGCGTTCGAAGGAAACGATTGAACTCTGCTGAGAACCACCCGTTCTCACCGAGCCGCGAGAGGAATTGCGATGCCCCGTATTGCCGGCGTTGACGTGCCCGACAACAAGAAGATGCTCTTCGCCCTCCAGTACATTCACGGTATTGGACCGAAGTTCGCCCAAGCCATCCTGCTCGAGGCCGGTGTGGACGGCGACATCCGCGCTCGCGACGTCGAAGAGACCAAGCTCGCGCAGATCAACGCCATCATCGACGCCAACTACCTCGTCGAGGGTGCTCTCCGCCGCCAGGTGCAGCAGAACATTCAGCGTTTGAAGGACATCCGCTGCTACCGCGGCGACCGCCACCGTAAGGGCCTCCCGGTCCGCGGCCAGCGCACCCAGTCCAACGCCCGCACCCGCAAGGGCAAGAAGAAGACCGTCGCCGGAAAGAAGGGCGTCAAGGCCAAGTAGTCCGGCATCGGGCGTCCGCGATCGGGCATTGGCCCGCCGCACGCCGCCCGGTTCATTCACACATTCGGGTAGGGCCCCACGGGACCTGTCGATCCGAAGGAGTTTTCGATGTCGAAGAAGGGTAAAGTCCGCAAGAACGTCGTCCGTGGCATCGCCCACGTCAAGGCGACTCAGAACAACACGCTGGTGACCATCACCGACATGAACGGCGAGACCATCGCCTGGGACTCGGCCGGCACCATCGGCTTCAAGGGCGCCCGCAAGAGCACCCCCTTCGCCGCCACCCGCGCCGGCGAGAACTGTGGCCAGAAGGTCCGCAAGCTCGGCATGTCCGAGGTCGAGATCCGCATCAAGGGGTCCGGCGCCGGCCGCGAGTCCGCGGTCAACGGCATGGTCTCCACCGGCCTCCGCGTAACGGCGATCGAGGACCACACTCCGGTTCCGCACAACGGTTGCCGCCCCGCCAAGCGTCGCCGCGTCTGATACCTGCTTTTCCCGCCCGGTCGCTTCACGGCGACCGAGCGATTTCCAACGTGTCGCGTGCCGACCCGGCACAGAAGAGGCGTTCGGGCGCTCCGGCAGGCCCAGCGTTCCTCGCAAAGCCCGGGACAATCGCGACGGATCCCCAAGCCGACGCCGCGGACCTTCACCGGTTCTTCGCGGCCGATGGCGAGACTGCCGAGACCGGACGCGTCGATCACGACGCCCGACATTTGGAGGTTTTCACATGCGATTCCGCTGGCGTGGACTGGAACTTCCCACTCGCGTGGCCGCTGATGCTCGCTTCAACAGCAGCGTCTACGGCCGTTTCGTGATCGAGCCGTTCGAGCGCGGCTTCGGCACCACCATCGGCAACTCCCTCCGCCGCGTGCTGCTCAGCAGCCTCGAGGGCGCCGCCGTCACCTCCATCAAGATCAAGGGCGCGCCCCACGAGTTCAGCAGCCTGCCCGGCGTGATGGAAGATGTCACCGACATCGTCCTGAACGTCAAGAACCTGGTCGTCAAGCTCGAGGGCGATGAGCCCAAGACGATGCGCCTCGCGGCCCGCGGCCCCGGCGAGATCACCGCCGACATGATCGAGGCCGACACCGCCGTCACCATCGTCAACAAGGAACTCGTCCTCGCGACGCTGACCGACAAGATCGACTTCGAGATGGAGCTCAAGGTCGCCCGCGGCCGCGGCTACGTCCCCGCCGCCGAGCAGATCGCCGCCGAGGAGGGCGATCAGGAGATCGGCATCATCCCGATCGACGCGATCTACAGCCCCGTGCAGCGCGTCCGCTACAAGGTCGAGGACGCCCGCGTCGGCCAGCGCACCGATTACGACAAGCTCACGCTCGAGATCTGGACCAACGGCACCGTCACCCCCGAGATGGCGATGGTCGAGGCCGCCAAGATCCTCCGCAAGCACCTCAACCCCTTCGTCCAGTACTTCGAGCTCGGCGCTCAGACCGTCAGCGAGGAGGCCGCCGCGGCCGCGAGCGTCGACGAGGAACTCATCCGCAAGCTGAACATGAACGTCAGCGAGCTCGAGCTCTCCGTCCGCGCCAGCAACTGCCTCGAGTCGGCCCGCGTCGAGACCGTGGCCCAGCTCGTCACCCAGACCGACGCGACGCTGCTCAAGCTGCGTTCCTTCGGCCGCACCAGCCTCCGCGAGGTCAAGCGCAAGCTCCAGGACATCGGCCTGGACCTGGGCATGACCCTGCCCGACGGCTTCGTCGTCAAGCCCATCGAGATGCCCGCCTAAGGCCGCTCGATCGACAGACACTTTCACGGACGCCGCTCCAGCGAGCCGCGTCCGTTTTCGGGGGTCGCCCCCGGGCCACTCAGGGCCATCTCGGCCCCGAAAACAACCCCGACAGAGCCCCGGCAGTGGCTGGGACTCGGGTTTCGGCCTAGTATTTCGACCCTGCTCCGAGCGGCTTCTCGCTTCGGCGGCCGGGCTTGTCTGGAGTTTGCATCATGCGCCACCGTCGCGCCGGTTCTCGCCTCACCCGCACGTCCTCGCACCGCGATGCGATGCTGCGCAATCTCGCCGCCGCTGTCTTCGAGCACGGCCAGATCACCACCACGATCCCCAAGGCCAAGGCCGTCCAGCCGCTGGTCGAGAAGATCATCACCGACGCCAAGAAGGGCGACCTCGCCTCGCGTCGCCGCGTCATCGCCAAGCTCGGCGGCGACCGCCAGGCTTTCGAGTGGATGTACCTCCCCAAGAAGGCCACCGAGGAAGAGAAGAACCACGTCAACCAGCTCCGCGAGTTCCGCGAGGGCTTCTTCCCGCTCCCCAAGAGCGAAGAGGTCGAGCGCAACCGCTACGGCGAGCTCCGCAAGGCTCCCAAGCTCGTCAAGCACATCTTCGACAACGTTGCCCCCAAGTTCGCCGATCGCCCGGGTGGCTACACCCGCATCGTGAAGCTCGGCCGCCACCGCATCGGTGACGCGGCGGAGCTCTGCGTGCTGCAGTTCGTCGGCAACGAGGAAGGCCCCGAGATCGGCGGCAAGCCCAGCACCCGTCGCCGCACCGCCGACAAGCGCACCGCGTTTGCCGCCAAGGTTCGGAAATCCGAAGCCAAGTCCTAAGCAAGCGTGGGGGCGGTCACGAAGTGGTGGGGGGAGGGGTGGGGAGCGGTGGGGGAGCCCCGCTGAAGCCGAGTCAGAGAGAGCTTGAAGAGACAACGAATCGATCGTCACGGCCCGCGGGAACGCGGGTCGTGTCTTTTCCGGCGCACGCGATCGTCATCCCGATACCATCACGCCCATGCTCGAGCATCTTGATCAATTGCAGTCCAGCGGCCTCGCCGAGCTCTCCGCCGTCGCCTCGCCCGACGCGCTCGAGGCCTGGCGCCTCGCCTACCTCGCCGGCAGCGGCAAGCTGAAGGCCGCGATGGGCGGGTTCAAGGACGTTCCCAAGGACCAGAAGCCCGCGGTCGGCGCGCGAATGAACCAGGTCAAGGCCGCGCTCGAGGCCGCGTTCGAAGAGAAGAAGGCCGCGATCGCCGCCGGTGCTTCGGCCCACGCCGAGCGTCTCGACGTGACCGAGCCCGGACTCGTCACGAGTCAGGGTCTGGGCAAGCCCCACATCATCACCCGCGTGATCGACGAGCTGGCCGAGGTCTTCGGGCGCATGGGCTTCGAGGTCGCCGAGGGCCCAGAGCTCGAAGACGACGAGCACAACTTCATCAAGCTCAACATCCCCGCCGGCCATCCGGCCCGCGACCCGATCGACAATTTCTATGTCGACGACCCGCGCAAGACCGAGCGGCCTCGCATGATCCGCTCGCAGACCAGCACGGTGCAGATCCGCGTGATGGAAGCCGCGGTCAAGGCCGGCGGCGGCAAGCTCACCAAGCCCATAAAGATCGTCTCGCCGGGCCGCGTCTACCGCCCCGACACCGTCGACGCCACACACTCGTTCATGTTCCATCAGATCGAGGGCCTCTACCTCGACCGCGGCGTGTCGATGATCGATCTCAAGACCACGCTCCTGCAGTTCGCGCGGGCCTACTTCGGCGACGACGCCGAGATCCGCCTGCGGCCCAGCTTCTTCCCGTTCACCGAGCCGAGCGCCGAGCTCGACATGAAGATCCGTCTCCGCGAAGACCAGCCCGCCCGCTGGATCGAACTCGGCGGCTGCGGCATGGTCGACCCCGCCGTGCTCCAGCTCTGCGGCATCGACCCCGAAGAGTGGACCGGCTTCGCCTTCGGCTTCGGCATCGAGCGCATCGCCATGGGCCGCTACGGCATCCCGGATATTCGTTTGCTGTTCGAGAACGACCTGCGGTTCTTGAATCAGGTCTGAGCCTGCTTTCCGGAGGCGCAAGCATCGCGGGTCCGGATTGATTTCCGGACAGGTAACGGGCATCCGTACAACCCCCGAGCAAGACGCGGCGCGAATTGTCCGATTACACTTCGGCCCGCGATCGTGCGCCGCCGAGGTGGCTGCTGCCGCCGCGGCATTGGGAATCGCCATGTCCGACGACCGCTACCAAACCATTCTCCTCTTCGGCGCCCCGGGCGCGGGCAAAGGAACGCAGGGCAAGATCCTCGCGGAGATCCCCGGCTTCTTCCACATGTCGACCGGCGAGATGTTCCGCAACATCGACATCAATTCCGACATCGGCAAGATCTTCTATTCGTACTCCTCCCGCGGGGAGCTCGTTCCCGACGACGTGGTCATCCGCCTCTGGTCGCAGACCATCCATGCCTACACCACGCTCGGCATCTACAAGCCCCGCGCCGACATGCTCATCCTCGACGGCCTGCCCCGCAACGTGGCCCAGGCGCGGCTGATGCACAAGTACATCAACGTTCTCAAGATCGTGCACCTCAAGTGCGACGACAAGGAAGAGATGATCAAGCGTCTCGCCCGTCGTGCGCTCAAAGAGAACCGCCCCGACGACGCCCGCGAGGAAGTGATCCGGCGTCGGTGGGACGTCTACGAGCGCGACACCTTCCCGGTGCTGGCCCACTACCCCAAGCACCTCGTCACCGAGGTGAGCGCGGTCGGCGCACCGGCTCTGGTGCTCTCCAAGGTGCTCGATGCGGTCGCCCCGATTCAGGACACACACTTCAAGAACCCGCTGGCCAACGAGCTGAAGTGACACGCCCGTCTCGCGGCCACATGACGCCGCCACGCCGATTCGATCCCTACGCTCGATCCGTGCGTCGTGCGTTCACGCTCATCGAGCTCCTCGTCGTCATCGCCATCATCGCGGTGCTGATCGGCATTCTTCTGCCCACCTTGGGTCAGGCGCGGCTCTCCGCCCGATCGCTGGTCTGCCTCTCCAAGCTCCGCACCATCGGCGCCGGCGTCTCGCTCTATTTCAACGACTTCCGCGACACGCTGCCCCAGGCCGCGGGGCCGCTGCCCGGCGGCGGAACCGCCGTCATCGGGGCACTCTTCGCGGGTACCACCGGCACGCTCCCCTTCTACGGCATCAACACCGTCGGCGCCAACAAACGCCCCCTCAACCGCTACGTCCTCAGCACCGATCCACCCGCTCCCGTCCCCGGTCAGCCCCGGGTCGAACTGGACGCGTTCCGATCACCCGTGGACAGGGGCGCACGCAAGACCGGCGTTCCCATTCCCCAGTTCTCTTCCACCGAGTCCTACTACGACCTGGTGGGCGCCAGCTACACGCTCAACGACCACGATCTCCGGGGCGACGACTACCCCACGCTCGTCCCCCGCAACGCCGACGGCAGCGGCGGACCCATGCCGGTCGTCCGAAACACCGCCAAGACCTGGATGATCGGCACCCACCCGATCTACAACTACCAACAAGGCGGCGACCGCGGCTCGATCTGGTACCACCGATCCGCCGTCGAGGCGAACCTGCTTTTCGTCGATCTGCACGCGGCGATGCGATTGCGGGTGCCCTCGGGCATCGTCAACGAGACGCCGGATTACACGTTCTTGCCCTAGCCCATGCCTGTGCCCAATGGAAACGAGCATGGAGCGAGCTCGAGATCGACGCTGATGTTCGCGCGTTGCCGCTCAGATCCGACGTGAGCATCCGCGACCTCGCGGAACGGACGGTCGCATCAGCGCCGCGACTCCCCGGACGCGTACGTCAACAGGATCACGTCCTCATCGATGCGATCGCTGGAGACCAATCGCAGCGGCGGGCGAGAATCGAAAAAGAACCGCAGGCCCTCACCGAGCACGACGGGTTGGACGTAAAGCCGGTATTCATCCACGAGGCCAAGTGCGGTCAGGCTTCTGGCCAAGTGCGGCCCGCCCACCTGAATCTCGCCGACGAGACGATCCTTCAGCGCCTGGAGGATCGCGCCGATGTCGTCCGAAACAAGGGTGGCGTTGGGACCGACCGACTTCAGTGAACGCGACACAACCCACTTCGGCTGCTTCCGCCACGCCGCGGCGAACGCGCGATGGTCCTCATCCCATTCGGGACGATCCTCATCCCAGTAGCGCATGAGCTCGTACAGATGGCGACCGTACACGCTGCCCGTCTGGGCGCGAGCTTGCTCGACGTAGTGACGGAAGAGCGTGCGGCTGGGTGTCGGAAGCGCCGTGTGGTTGACGAAGCCGTCCAGCGATTGGTTCATCCCGAAAACGAACTTCGTCATGCGACAGATCTCCGACCGCAGGTGTTCGGACCGTCTTGATCAGACGTCGATCGCAATCGAGGCTCGCGGTCCCGCCGGTTCGGCCGGGTGAAGGCCGACGCATCGTTGCACGCTTCGGCCAGCGAGATCTCGCTATCGCTTCGGTCGCTGGGCCGTGTCGCTGGGTGAACCGTCACCGGGAGAGATCTGAGCCGGGCTCGCGCTGATCGCGATGGATTGGTAGGTGATGGACGGGATCCCGGGCTTCATGTTCCAGCCCCAGAACGCGGGCGAGCCGTACGACATCACCGTCGTCGGCGGGAAGGCCTGGAAAGCGATCGGGATCATGTCGCCGATGAAATTGATGTCCCCAACGTAGCGCCAAGGCTTGTTCAGATCCTGCATGGCAGAGGACGTTGTGCGAAGCATGCCGTAGTCGATCGGCACCCAGTTGACGGTCTTTTTGTCCTCGTCATAGAGGCAGTACTCGACCCAGGTCCGCAGGCGTTCTTCCTGAGTCCAGGTGCGCAGATACAGGCCGTCACGCGAGTGCTGCTCGCCCTGGTACGCATAGACCAAACGAGCGGGGAGCCCGGCTTCGCGCATCACGCTCACCAGCACGGTGCCGATGTCGATCATGCTGCCGATGCCCGACTTGAGGGCGCCCGGAGCACCCTGCATATCGAGGCCTTCCATGAAGTGGGTCCGCGGGCTGAGGTTGAAGCCCTGCTTGGTGACCCGCATGGCGCTGTTCACCTGGAACGCAAGGAACTTGGCGAGCCGAGCGGGCGTGATCTCTTTGGGGTTGCCCTTGGTCCAGGCCTTGACGGTATCGATGATGACCTTGCGGTCATACATCTTGATCTCGGCGGTGCGGGGATCGACGCCGTAGTCGACGTACATCTCGGGTTGGAAGCACGCGGAGGCTTCCTCTGGCCAGGGCCCTTTGGGCCATTGCACGTTGAGCGAGCCCGCGTCGTCGATCTTGGTCCGCCAAGAGGTGCTGGGGATGTCGATCTGGAGCTGAACCGCGTTGACCGTCACGGGTTTTTCCCAGGTCCAAACGCCGAGATGGACACCCGCCGGGTACAGATCCTCGTTGGCCATTTTCTTGAACAGCATCGGACGCGGGTTGTCCGGCGTGGTTTCCTTCGCGAAAGGGCCGCTGATGACGTCGTGGGCGTTGAACCGGAGCCAGCTCTGGATCTGTCCGGGCTTGAGCTGCGAGTTGGCCGCCGAGTTGACGAACGGCCAGACCATGACCATCTGCTCAAACTGGAAGGGCTGGCGTGATTGATTGGTGGGCACCACGCCTGTGAAGCCCTGTTCGCTCAGGATGTCGAGGGTGATCTTGAGGATCCACTCCTTCGGGAGGGTCTTCTCGATATAGGGACCTTCGGTGACTTTGGGATAGTCCGGCCGCACTCGGGCGGGGACTTGTTCTTGCATGGGTTGCTGGGCCGGTTGCTGGGCCGGCTGTTGGGCCGGCTGCTGAGCCGACGCCACGGAACCCGCGGAGGCCAGCAACACGCACAGAGAACTCACACGTCGCATCGAACTGCTCCTCGCCCACAATCCCCCGCCGCGACACGTCTTGATCCGCCGTCCCGCCTGCCGCGGGCTCGCAGTATCTTCGGACACAGAATGTACCACGCCCGACCGGGCGGGGATTCCTGAATCAGGCTCAAGATCTGGAGCCCTCCGCGAGAGGGCACGCCGGGATGTCGAGCTGGGCCTATTCGACCGAGGAACCCGTCGAGGCCGCGTTCTGACTCGTTTCACCGGAAATGGCGTCCACCTCGGCCCGCCAGCGGCGGCGCGACTCGAAGGCCGCGATGTCGGCGACGCTGGTGGATTCCAGGAAGGCGTACAGCTTGGTCCGATGGGCGGTCCAGAACTTGTGCGCCGGGCAGGCGCGGGCGTCGGAGCATTCCGCGGTGCCCAGCATGCAGAAAGTCTTGCAGGCGGGGTCGTCCAGGGAGATGCAGACGTCTTTCAGGCAGATTTCCGTGGCCGGACGGGCGAGGGTGACGCCGCCGCCCACGCCGCGCTGGGTGTTCACCAGCCCCCGCTTGGCCAGGGCGTTGATGATCTTGCCCAAGTACGGTCCGGGAATCGCGGCGGCCTCGGCGATTTCCTTGATCAGAACCGGCTTGCCCCCGGCGGCGGCAATGTGTCCCATCGCGGAAATGGCGTAGCCCGAAGCCTGGCTGAGCATGGTGATTCTCCGCAGATAGATTACTAGGCGATAGACTATTCGACAAGATCACACTGCTGGTACGGGTGATTGTACCGGATTGGGATGCTTGATTCGATGATTTTGTGCCCAAAGCCACGATTTTTGCCGCCGACTTGACAGGCGACCGGAGTGTCAGCTATTCTGATAGCCGATATTTGAGTCGGCTTGTCGCCTTTCGGCGGCATTTCCCTTTCGGAGAATCGCGGATGAGCCACCCAGCACAGGCAACCCAGCCCATCGGTGAAGACGGGGCCACACGCCTCGAGTCCTTCAAGTACGACGACGCCATCGTCCGCAAGTTTGTGCTCGCCACGGTGCTGTGGGGCGTGGTGGGCATGCTCGTCGGGCTCATCATCGCGGTGCAGCTCGCGCTTCCCGCGGCGAACCTTGGCCTGGAATGGACCAGCTTCGGCCGCCTCCGCCCGCTGCACACCAACGCGGTCATCTTCGCGTTCGCCGGCAACGCCCTGTTTGCCGCGATCTACTACAGCACCCAGCGGCTGTGCAAGGCCCGGATGTTCAGCGACGTCCTGAGCAACCTGCACTTCTGGGGCTGGCAGGCGATCATCGTCTCCGCCGCCCTGACGCTGCCCTTCGGCATCACCCAGGGCAAGGAGTACGCCGAACTCGAGTGGCCCATCGACCTCGCGATCGCGGTCGTCTGGCTCGGGTTCTTCGGAGTCAACTTCTTTGGCACGCTCGCGGTGCGTCGCGAGCGGCACATGTACGTCGCGCTGTGGTTTTACATCGCCACCATCGTGACGGTCACGATGCTGCACGTCTTCAACAGCCTCGCGATCCCGGTGACGCTGACCAAGAGCTACTCGGTCTACGCCGGCGTGCAGGACGCGTTCATGCAGTGGTGGTACGGGCACAACGCTGTGGCGTTCTTCCTCACCACGCCGTTCTTGGGCTTGATGTACTACTTCCTGCCCAAGGCCGCGGAGAAGCCGGTGTACTCGTACCGGCTCTCGATCGTGCACTTCTGGAGCCTGGTGTTCATGTACATCTGGGCCGGGCCGCACCACCTGCACTACACCGCTCTGCCCGCCTGGGCCAGCACGCTGGGCATGCTCTTCTCGGTGATGCTGTGGATGCCGTCGTGGGGCGGCATGATCAACGGCCTGCTCACGCTCCGCGGCGCGTGGAACCGCGTCGCCGTTGATCCGATCCTGAAGTTCTACGTGCTCGGCATCACGTTCTACGGCATGGCGACCTTTGAGGGCCCGATGCTCTCGATCAAGAGCGTGAACGCGCTTTCGCACTACACCGATTGGACGATCGCGCACGTCCACTCTGGCGCGCTCGGCTGGAACGGGTTCATGAGCTTCGGCATGATCTACTGGCTTCTGCCGCGGCTCTTCCAGACCAACCTTTGGAGCAAGAAGCTGATGTCGACCCACCTGTGGATCGGCACCATCGGGATCCTGCTCTACGTGATCCCGATCTACACCGGCGGCATCACCCAGGGCCTGATGTGGCGTGCGTTCGACGCCAGCGGCCGCCTCGCGTTCCCTGACTTTGTCGAGACCGTCACCGCGCTCATGCCCTTTTGCTGGATCCGCGTCGTCGGCGGTCTGCTCTACTTCGTCGGCGTGCTGATGCTCGCCCTCAACACGGTCATGACCGTTCTCAACCGCGCCAAGGTCTACGACGAGCCGATCATCACCGCTCCGGCTCTGGCCCCGCGCTACATCGACCCTCCGGTGCCCGAAACCCAGCTCGCCGGCAACCTCGGCGTCGCCCTCGCGGCCGACTCGGTCTTTGTCTCCGGCTGGTTCCACCGCGTGTGGGAGCGCAAGCCGCTGAAGTTCACCATCCTCGCGATCGTCGCGGTGGTGACGGCGTCGCTGTTTGAGATCATCCCCACGTTCCTGATCTCGTCGAACGTCCCGACGATCGCGAGCGTGAAGCCGTACACCCCGCTCGAGCTTGCGGGCCGCGAGATCTACATCGCCGAGGGTTGCTACAACTGCCACTCGCAGATGATCCGCCCGATCTGGGCCGAGACCAAGCGTTACGGCGAGTACAGCAAGCCCGGCGAGTTCGTCTACGACCATCCCTTCCAGTGGGGCAGCCGTCGCATCGGACCGGACCTCGCACGCGAGGGTGGCCGCCAGAGCAACGACTGGCACGTGCGTCACTTCAAAAACCCACGCGACCTCAACGCCAACTCGATCATGCCTACCTATGAGCACCTGCTCAATCAGCCGCTCGACTTTGAGGGCATCCAGCGCCGAGTTGACGTGATGGCGATGCTCGGCGTCCCCTACGGGGAGAACGTCAAGAGTGGCAAGGCTATCGAAGCGGCTCGCGTGCAAGCCAAGCAGATGGCCGAGGACCTGGTGAAGCAGGGCGGCTTTGAGGGGATGGGTGACAAGAAGGTCATTGCCCTGGTCGCCTACCTGCAGCGCTTGGGCAAGGACATCAGCCAGCCGGCGGACGCGCCGGCGGCACCGGCCGTTGCTCCGACCGCCCGTGAGACCTTCAAGGCCGGCGACAAGGTGCTCAGCGCGAACGTTTCCGCGAAGGAGGGTGCGCGATGAGCTCCATCATGAGCAGCATGGAACTGTGGGTCTGGCCCTCGATCGCGATGGTCATCTTCCTGGGCGTCTTCGTCGGCGTGGCCATCCGCGTCCTGCGAGCGACCAAGACGGAGTGCGATCACAACGCCAGCATCCCGCTGTTCGACGGCACCGAGCAGAATCAGTTCGCTTCTTCAGGAACCCACCCGGCCCTCGCGCCCTCTCAGAAAGGCGAAGCCCGATGAGCACCGCCCATTCGCATTCCCCTTCCGTTGTCCACGGCTCCGCGCCCCAGGACCTGGTCCACGGCGCCCGCTCCCGCGATCACCTCAGCGATCACGAGTACGACGGCATCCGTGAGTACGACAACCCGACGCCCGGCTGGTGGCACCTGATCTTCATCGGATCGGTCTTCTTCAGCATTATGTACATCGCCTACTACCACTTCAGCCCCATCGCCTGGTCGATCGAGAAGGCCTGGCAGGCCGAGCAGAACGCCGAGGTGAAGCGGCTCTTCGCGGGCAAGGTTCTTACGCCCGACGAGGCGGGCATTCTGGCCGTCGCCGCCGACGAGCCGCTGATGCAGTACGCCGCCGGCACGTTTCAGACCAACTGCGCCGCCTGCCACGCCAAAGACGGCGGCGGGATCAACGGCGTCAATCTCACCGACGACCACTACAAGAACATCAAGAAGATCCCTGATTTCTACACCGTCATCACCAACGGCGCCAACAACGGCGCGATGCCGTCCTGGCGCACCAACTTCTCCGACAACGAGCGCGTGCTGCTCGCGGCGTACGTCATGAAGCTCCGCGGCACAACGCCAGCGAGCGCCAAGCCACCCGAGGGCGAAGTGCTGCCGCCGTTTCCGAAGCCCACGAAGTAGAGACCCAGAAGAGTGGAGTAGTGGGGCAGGCAAACCGAAGGCACGAGATACATGGCCAACCGACCGTCGAGTTCTTCGAGCCCTTTGGGTTAAACCTCTCTTCTCTGCCTCTCTGTCTCTGTTGTGAATCCGTCCCGAGGAGGGCCACATGAGCGTCGAATCCGCAGCCAACTCGGTCGCTCCCGCCGCGGCGTCATCCGCGCCGGGTCAGCCGCCGAGCGTGCTGTCGACGCTCAACGCCGACGGCTCACGCCGCTGGCTCATGCCCAAGCCCTCGATCGGCCGCTTCTTTCACCGCCGCCGCGTCGTCGCGTACTTGCTCATCTTGATCTTCACCGCGATCCCGTACCTCTCGCTCAACGGCAAGCCGCTGATCCTGCTCGACCTCAGCACACGCCACTTCCACATCTTCGGCCAGACGTTTCTGCCCACCGACACGCTCATGCTCGCGCTCCTGGTGCTGAGCGTGTTCCTCTCCATCTTCCTGCTCACGGCCCTCTTCGGCCGCGTGTGGTGCGGCTGGGCCTGCCCGCAGACCGTGTACCTCGAGTTCGTGTACCGCCCGCTCGAGCGGCTCTTCGAGGGCACGCCCGGCCGGGCCAAAAAGGGCTGGTTCGTCGGCTCGCCCTTGGCCCGCGGGCTCAAGTATCTCTGCTACCTGATCGTGTCCTGCTACCTCGCCCACACGTTCCTCGCCTACTTCGTGGGCGTCGAGCAACTCCGCCACTGGATCACGCGATCGCCCGCGGAGCACCCGGTGTCTTTCGGCCTCATGGCCGCCGTCACCGGCCTCATGATGTTCGACTTCACGTTCTTCCGCGAGCAGACGTGCCTCGTCGCGTGCCCCTACGGCCGATTCCAATCCGTGTTGCTCGACAAGAACTCACTCATCGTCAGCTACGACCGCGGCCGCGGCGAACCCCGAGGAAAGCGTGCGAAGGCGGTGGCTGGCGTCTCTCTCCCTGTGCTTGGTGACTGCATCGATTGCCGCATGTGCATGACCACCTGCCCGACCGGCATCGACATCCGCAACGGTTTGCAGATGGAATGCGTGCACTGCACACAGTGCATCGACGCCTGCGACAGCGTGATGGAGAAGATCGGCAAGCCGCTCGGCCTGGTCCGCTACTCCTCACTGGCCGCGCTCGCGGGTGAGAAGAAGTCCAAGTTCCGCCCGCGGCTGATCCTGTATCCGGCGCTCCTCACCATCGTTCTCGGCGGCCTGATTTACCTGCTCACCCACCAATCGCCGTTGAATGTCACCATCCTCCGCACCCGTGGCGGACTCTTCTCGATGAACGACGCCGGTGACATGGTCGGCAACCAGGTCAAGGTCAAGGTCGTCAACCGCACCGAAACCGCCGCGCCGGTCACGATCACCACTGCTGGGGTTGCCGGTGCCCGCGTCAAGCTCGACGAGGGAACCGAAGTCGTCCTCCAGCCCGGCGAGATGCGGACCGTGCCGGTGCTGATCGAGGCCCCGATCGACGCCTTCAACCAGGGCACGTGCGACATCAGCATCGTCGTCAGCGGCACCAAGGACTTCAGCAAGGCAACGCCGTACCGGCTTGTGGGGCCGGGCACGAATCGACATGCCGAAAAGCATGACGACAAGCCCAACGAAGAACACGACGAGAAGCACGACGGGAAGCACGAAGACAAACACAGCGAGAAGGAGGAACACAAGTGAGCACCACCATTCGGAACCGCTCCGCCCGCGGCCACTGGTTCTGGCCCGGTGGCGTCTTCCTGCTCTTGGGCATGAACATGCTCATCGTCGGCATCACCGTGTACGCCGCATTGTCCGACAAGTCCGTGAGCATCGAGAAGAAGTACTACGAGAAGGCCCTCGCGTGGGACGAGACCGCCAAGCAGCGCGACCTCAACGCGGCTCTCGGCTGGAAGGTTGAGATCAAGGCCTCCGCCGCAAGGCAGATCGAGATCGCGATCCGCGATTCGTCTGACCAGCCGATCCGTGCCGCCAAGATCAATGCCGAAGTCTTCCACGACGCCCGCTCCAGCGAGCGAGCCACGCTCACCTTTATCGGCGACGGCACGGGCACCTATCGCGCTCTCTGCCCGGAAGGCCCCGACGGCTCCTGGCACCTGCGTACACGCATCGAGGCGGTGAAGATGGTCTTCACCGATGAACGCTCCATCGAGGTCTGGACCGCCCACGCGGCGAATCGACCGAGGAACCCGTGACCGCGCTTATCGCCGGCATCTTCGTCGCGAGCCTCCTGGGCAGCCTGCACTGCGCGGGCATGTGCGGCGCGTTCCTCGCGCTGGCCGTCACGCCCGATGAGCAGTCCCGCGTCGGTAAGACCTCCCTGCATGTCGCGTACAACGCCGGCCGCCTCTGCTCGTACGTCACGCTCGGTCTGATCGCCGGGCTCGTCGGCCGCTCGCTCGATCTGGGCGGCGAGATGGTGGGGGTGCAGCGCGCCGCCGCCATCGGCGCGTCGCTGGTCATGATCGGCTTTGGCCTCATCGCCGTCGCGCGGGCTCAAGGCTACAGCATCCGCCGCCTGCATCCGCCACGGACGTTCCAGAGTGCGGTGCAGAAGGCCTACACCGCCGCCGGCGCGTGGAGCCCCCTCGGGCGTGCGTACGCGATCGGACTGCTCACCACCGCGCTCCCGTGCGGCTGGCTCTACGCCTGCGTCCTCACCGCCGCCGGCACCGGTGACCCACTCACCGGTGCGCTCGCCATGGCCTCGTTCTGGCTGGGCACGCTGCCGGTGATGGCGGCGCTGGGGATCGGAATCCAATCACTCTTCGGCCCGATGCGTCGGCATCTGCCCATGGCCACCGCGCTCTTGCTCGTGATCGTCGGCGTGATCTCGCTCGCCGGCCGCGTGCGGCAGATGCGTGAAGCCGGAACCGCGGCGGAGGTGCTCTGCCATGGCGGCTGAGGCGACGCTGCTTTCGTCATCCGCGCCGTCGCCCGTGTCACGCCGCGGGCTGGTGCTCTGCAAGCACTGCAACCTCGTCGTCCCACCCGGCCTGATCGACGCGACTCGCGAGGCTCAATTCTGCTGCCACGGCTGCGAGACCGCGTACTCCATCATCCACACCTGCGGCCTCGAGCGCTACTACGAGCTCCGCCAGCAACTCGACGACCGCGCTCCGGCCCCCGGCACCGATCGCACCTACAACGACTTCGACGACGACACCTTCCGCCGCCTCCACACCCGCCAGATCGGCCCACTCACCCGCTGCGAGCTCTTCCTCCACGGCGTGCACTGCTCAGCATGCCTCTGGCTCATCGAGCGATTGCCGCGCATGGTCAAGGGACTCGTCGAGGCCCGTCTCGATCTCCGCCGCGGCATCGTCGATCTCGCGTGGGATGATGGCGTCGTCAAGCTCTCGCACATCGCTCGCACGCTCGCGTCGATCGGTTACCCGCCCCAGCCCGCCCGCGACCGCAAGTCCCGATCCCACCGTGTCGCCGAGGATCGGCGGCAACTGGTCCGCCTCGCCGCCGCGGGCGCGATCGCGGCAAACGTGATGCTCTTCGCGCTCGCGCTCTACGCCGGCATCTTCGACGCGATGGAGCCCGCGCACCGCACTATGTTCCGCTGGCTGAGCATGGTGCTCACGGTTCTGTCGCTGGTGTGGCCCGGGGCGGTCTTCTTCAAGAGTTCCTGGGCCGCGATCCGCACCCGTACGCCGCACATCGATGTGCCCATCGCCCTCGCGCTCTTCGCGGGCGGCGCGTGGAGCGTCTTCACCACGATCAAGGGCAGCGGCGAGATCTACTTCGACACCGTGAGCGTGCTGGTCTTCGCGCTGCTCGCCGGTCGCTTCTTCCAGAGCCGTCAGCAGCGTGCCAGCGCCGACGACGTCGAGCTGCTCTTCTCGCTCACGCCCTCAAGCGCCCGCCGCGTCGAAGGCGGCGTCACCCGTGACGTCCCCATCGAATCGCTCCAGACCGGCGATCTGGTGCAAGTCCTCGCCGGCGACAGCCTGCCTTGCGACGGCGAGGTCGACTCCGGCGATTCGCTCGTCGACGAGTCACTCCTCAGCGGCGAATCCCGCCCGGTCCGCGTCACCCACGGCGACCGCGTCGCCGCGGGCACGCTCAATATCTCGGCCGAACTCTTTGTCCGCGTGCAAACCGTCGGTGAAGAGACCCGCGTCGGCCAGCTCATGCGTCTCGTCGCCGACGGCGCCCGGCGCAAGGCCCCGATCGTTCGCTTCGCCGATGTCGTTGGTTCGTGGTTCACGCTCGGCATGCTCGCGCTTGCCGCGATCACGCTGGGAATCTGGCTCTGGCTCGACCCCGCCCACGCGGTCGATCACGCCGTCGCGCTCTTGGTCGTCACCTGCCCGTGCGCGCTCGGACTCGCCACGCCGATCGTCATCACCATCGCCACCGGCCGGGCTGCCCGCCGCGGCATGCTCATCAAGGGCGGCGACGTCATCCAGTCCCTCTCCAAGCCCGGCGTCATGATCCTCGACAAGACCGGCACGCTCACTTCGGGTGGCCTCTCCCTCGTCGCTTGGCACGGCGAAGACTCGATCCGCCCACTCGTGCAGGCCGTCGAAGCCACCAGCAACCACCCGATTGCCAAGGCTCTGGCACGCGATCTCGCAGCTCCCGTAGCATCCAACATCTATCGCGTGCACGACGCCAACCAGATCCTCGGCCGCGGCATCGAAGCGACCGTGAACGATCGCCGCGTGGTCATCGGCTCGCTGTCGTTCGTCTCCACGCTCGCCCGCGTCACGCTCGAGCATGCCGATCTCGCCCGCCGCTGGGCCGCGGAGGGGATCACGCCCATCCTCGTCGCAGTCGACGGCATATCCGCCGCGCTCGCCGCCATGGGCGACGGCATCCGCCCCGAAGCCCGGGCCACGCTCGACGAACTCCGCCGCCGCGGGTGGCAGCTCCGAATCGCCTCCGGAGATCATCAAGACGTCGTCACCCGTGTCGGGAGCGCGCTCGGCTTCACGCTGGAGGACTGCCTCGGCGGTCTCTCGCCGGAGGCCAAGCTCACCCTCGTCGAACGCACCAAAGCCACGCTCGATCCGCGTTCGGGCCGTCGGCTCGTCATGGTTGGCGACGGCGTGAACGACGCCGCCGCGCTCGCCGCCGCCGACGTCGGCATCGCCGTCCACGGCGGAGCCGAGGCCAGCCTTGCCGCCTGCGACGTCTACCTCTCTCGCCCCGGCATCGGGTCGATCCTCGAACTCCTCGACGGCTGCGGCCGCTCGATGAACGTCATCCGCCGCAACCTCTGGGTCTCGCTCTTCTACAACACCACCGCCGCGGGCATCGCCGTGGCCGGATTGCTCAACCCGTTGATCGCTGCGATCGTGATGCCGATCAGTTCGCTTTCGGCTCTCGCCGTGTCGCTCAAGTCCCGGACCTTCCCCGACCTCCGCGAGAGCGCCCGGCTGTCGGCATCACGCCAACCCGGGAGTCGTCCATGAGCGTCCTCTTCATCGTGGTCCCGCTCGCCGTTCTGCTCGCCGCGGGCGGCGTCCTCGCCTTCGCCTGGGCGGCCCGCTCGGGTCAGTTCGACGACGTCGACACCCCCGCCGAGCGGATGCTGCACGACGAGTGAACCGGCCTCGTCTCGGCCGATACACTCCGCTGTGCGCGTCGTGATCCTCGCCGACACCTTCTTTGCCTCCCGCGAGCGCGAGCTTCTGGCTCGTCTCGAGATCGGCCTCGCCGACGAGGGCATCCGTGTCATCCAGGCCTCGCCCAGCGACCGCGGGGCCGCGACCACGGACGCCTCCAGCGTCTTCCGCACCAGTGTCACCTTCCCCGCCCGCGGCCTGCCGTTCACGACGGGTCTGCGGGCCCGTCGACTCGCCGAGCGGCTCACCGAGATCGAAGTCGGGGGCGAGGACGGCGACATCGATATCGTCCACGTCTTCGGCGGCACCCTCTGGCCCTTCGCCCAGCTCGTCGCCGAGGCGTGCGGCGCTGACCTCGTCCTCGAAGTCTGGCGTGCCGGACTTGTCGAGCGCGCCGCGGCGTTCCCCACAACCGAGACCCGCACGCTGACGCTCGCGCCAGATCCCGCGATCGATCGGGCCCTCAAGGCTGCGGGAGTTTCGGGCCGCCTCGCCTCCTGGGGCGTCCACGCCGGCGACCCGCCCAAGCCCAAGTTCCAAGACGGACACGCCCCGACGGTGATCCTCGTCGGCGCCGGGAACGACGCCCGCGGCATGCGCACCGCGCTCACCGGTCTCGCCGACTGCACCCGTCGGCACCCCGATCTGCTCATCTTCGTCGACGCACTCGCTGCCCGCCGGGCGGATCTCTATCCGCTCGCGGCGTCGCTGGGCATGACCGCCAACGTGTCTTTCATCGAGGAGATCGAGAGCCGCCGCGACCTTTTGGTGCACGCTGACCTGCTCTTGCTCTGCGAAGCCTTGGGCGAGCAGCGCACGGTCGTGCTCGACGCGATGGCCCACAGCATGGTCGTCCTCTCCGCCGAGGACCGCCACTCCGACTGTCTCCGCGACGGCGTGACGGCGCGCCTGATCAAGTCGCCCGGCGCCCGCGAGTGGGGGGCCGCCGTCAGCGCCGCGCTCGCGGACGTCGCGGGCTCGCGTCGTCTCGGCGAGACCGCCCGCGAGTTTGTGATGAAGGAACGCCGCGCGAGCGACCACGTCCGTGCCGTGCTTGAGGCCTATTCGTGGCTCCGCCGCGAGCCCGCGGCCGTGCCATGAATCCTCGGCGCGATACACTGCAATCATGCAGTGGAACGAACTGATCGAGCCCGCAACCCGGATCGGACTGGCGTTTGTGCTCGGTGCCGCGATCGGCATCGAGCGCCGGGTTAAGAAGCACCCTGCGGGCTTCCGCACCATGACGCTGATCTGCGTCGGTGCCGCAGGCTTTGTGCTGATCGGGATCGAGGGTCTCGCCAAGAACAGCGCCGCCCCCGACGCGGTCAGCCGCATCCTGCAAGGATTGATGACCGGCATCGGCTTCCTCGGCGCCGGGAGCATTGTCCGCGAACGCGGCGACGTCCACGGCCTGACCACCGCCTCCGCCGTGTGGGTCGTCGCTGCGATCGGAGCGGCCTGCGGCCTGGGCCTCTTCCCGCTCGCCGTCCTGCTCGCGGGGGTCACGCTCTTCTCGCTGATGATCCTGGGGTTCCTGGAGCGCGTCGTGGACAAACGCAAACGCGGCGAGCCCACCGATCGGCCGGGGCCGGGAGCGTCGGACACGGATACCTAAAGCGAGCTATGGCGGCAACTCAGTACGGGATGCCGCCCACCGTGCCGTCGCCTTCGTCGGTCGCGTCGAATGGCGGAGCCTCGTCCTTGTCCGGCCCGCCGCCGTCGCGGTGGTTGGAGATCGGCCCGGTCTTGGGTGCCGGCGCAAACGCGCTGCGGGGATGGCCGAAGTTCGACGCCGCATCCGACGGCTGCGCGTATCCGATATCCGGTCCCGCTGCCGCCGATTCGAACGGCGACGATCCAGCAAACTCGGGCGGCGGCTGCATGTGCCCGGCGTAGCTCTGGAACCGCGTGGTGTTGCTGTCCCAGGCGAGCTTGACGACACCGGTCGGGCCGTTGCGCTGCTTGGCGACGATCAGTTCCGCGACGCCGACCTTGTCGGGGTTCTCGAGCTTCCAGTTCTCGTCCTGGACGTGGTAGTAGTCCTCGCGGTGCAGCAGGATGATCACGTCGGCGTCCTGCTCGATCGAGCCCGACTCGCGCAGGTCGCTCATGCGGGGCTTGTTGCCCTCGCGCTGCTCGCTGGCGCGGTTGAGCTGCGACAGGCAGACCACCGGAACGTTCAGCTCGCGGGCCAGAGCCTTGATACCGCGGGAGATGGTCGAGACCTCAACCTGGCGGCTCTCGCGTGCCGCGCCCGGCGCTGTGAGCAGCTGCAGGTAGTCGATCATGATCGCCTTGACGCCGTGCTGCGCCACCAGCCGTCGGGCGCGGGCTCGCAGCGCCAGGACCGTCATGTTGGGCGTGTCGTCGACATAGACCGGCGCCTTCGCCAGTTCGTCGCACGCCGAGAGCAGCTTGCGATAGTCGCGGTCGCTCAGCCGGATGCCGCCTCGGAGGTTCTGGGATGGGATGCCCGAGCGCGCCGAGATCAATCGCTGCGTGACCGCGGACTTTGACATTTCCAGGCTGAACAGCGCGATCGGGATCGGCGTGGTCGGCGACCCGCCGCTGTTGCCGCCCGTCGCCATCTGCTCGGCGATGTTGAGCGCGAGCGCCGTCTTACCCATCGACGGACGTGCGGCGATGATGATCAGTTCGCCCGGCTGCATGCCTCGGAGCATGTCGTCGAGATCGGGATAGCCCGACGGCACGCCGCTGATCCCCTTGCCCTCCTGGCTCTCGATCCGGTCGATCTCGAGCTGCAACAGGTCCTTGAGCAGCTGCGGGTCGGCGCTCTGGGTCTGCTGCGCGATCTCGAAGACCATCATCTCGGCCTTGTCGAGCACCTCGCGGGCGCCATCCGGTCCGAGCTCGCCGACGTGGAACGAGTCGTACAGGATCGTCCCCGCCGCGTCGATCAGCTTCCGCAGCTTGGCCTTTTCCGACACGATCCGCGCGTAGTGGGGGGCGTTGACCGCGCTGGGCACGCTCTCCGCCAGCTTGACCAGGTACTCCGCCCCGCCGATCAGTTCCAGCTGGCCCTTGT
The DNA here is from genome assembly GCA_019744815.1 of Phycisphaerales bacterium. GTDB lineage: Bacteria > Planctomycetota > Phycisphaerae > Phycisphaerales > UBA1924 > JAFEBO01. Next base: position 317,808 of record JAIEUA010000011.1, on the reverse strand, counting down.
CCTTGATCGCCTCGACGATCTGCACCAGGTCGCCGCTGTTGTATCGATCGAAGACCTCGACCGCGGCCTTGTAGATCGCGCTGTGCGCCTCGCTGTAGAACTCCTCGGGGCTTCGCACGATCGACAGGATGTCGCTCAGCATCCGCGGATCGAGCAGGATCGAGCCCAGGAGGCTCATCTCCGCCTCCAGCGAGTGCGGCGGCAGCCGATCGAACAGCTTCTCAGTCGACACCGGGGGCCGACGCTCAAACCGACCACGCCCCGGCTTCACCTCGGCGTTGGAATCTTGTCCAGAAAAGGAGCTCACGCGGCGAGCGTAGCGTGCCCGGTTCACGCATCGACTACAAGCGACAACTCGTCCCGAATCCCTTCCACAACGCGACAGTTGCATCCCGACCGCGAAGAATGGCGAAGCCGATCAGGTCCCGATCAGCCCGTGCCAAGAGTCCATCACACACGACGGGAGCCCGCCATGCCCGACCTCGACCTCTTCTCCGTCTTCGCCCCTCAGAACACCCTGCCCGACGAGCTGCCCGACAGCCCCTGGCCTCTGTTCCGCTCGTGGTTCGACGAGGCTCATGCCAAGAAGATCACCCCGAACCCCAACGCCTTTACCCTCGCCTGCCTCGACGAGTCCGGCACGCTCACCGCCCGCATCGTGCTCTGCAAGAAGATCCTCGACGACGGGGCCATCGTCTTCCACACCAACTACGAAAGCCGCAAGGGCAAGGGCTTGGCCAAGCACCCCCGCGCCGCCGCCGTGTTCCACTGGGACGGCCTTGAGAAGCAGGTCCGCATCGAGGGACCGGTCGTCCGCAGCCCCGCTCAGGAAAGCGACGACTACTTCAAGACCCGCGGCTGGGAGAACCGCCTCGGCGCCTGGTCCAGCAACCAGAGCCAGCCGATCGATTCACGCGACGCCCTGCTCATGCAGGTGATGGGCGCGATGGACAAGCTGAACCTGTCGCTCAAGGACGTTATGGACAAAGGCGATGCGGTGAACATCCCGAGGCCGCCGCACTGGGGAGGCTCGCGGTTGTGGGCCGAACGCGTCGAGCTCTGGCTCGGGGGCCCAGGCCGCGTGCACGACCGCGCTGTCTGGACCCGCGCCCTCAAGCCGTCCGCCCGCGAGGCCAGCTTCGATCCCACCCCCTGGACCTCGACCCGTCTGCAGCCCTGAGGACTTACAACGACCGTGCTTTGCCCATCTTCACACGGCGTTCCCTAACAAGTGCTTTCGTGGGCCGCAGTTCGGACAATTTCCGGCAACCGCCGAATCCGGCTGCAACAGCGCTCTGGCTCCGTCGATAACCCGCCAGCGGCCGGGCCGCGCGGGAGATCCCGCGCCGGCGATCGGGCCGACAGGTTGCGGCATGAACAAGCCTCGGGGCAAAATGTCCGCCGGCGAAGTCGAAACGCTCCTCCAATCGCTGGAGCGCAAGCTGGAGCGCGTCGGCATCGAAACCCAGCCCGAGGTCGCCACTCGCATCCTCACCCTCGTCCAAGACCCCAACAGCCAGCTCCGCGACTACGCCGGCGTCATCAAGACCGATCACGCGATCTGCGGCAGGCTCCTCAAGCTCGCCAACTCCGCCTTCTTCGCCCAGCGCGAGCCCGTGACCAGCATCGAGCGTGCCTGCGTCCTGCTCGGCACCACCCGCCTCCGCACGCTGGCCCTGGGCTTCTTCATGGCCCGCGCCGCGGGAGGCGTCGGTGACCGCGACGTCAGCCGCCAGGTCTGGACGCAGTCGGTCTTCCGCGCCTGCCTCGCTCAATCCCTCGCCGGACGCATCGCCCCGGAGGCCCGCGTCGAGGCCTTCGTGATCGGCCTCATGCTCGATGCCGGCATCCCGCTGCAGCACAAGATCCAGGGCGAGGCGGTGCTCGCCGCTCATCGCCCCGGCGCCACACCCGCCGCGGCGTACAAGGCCGAGCTCACCACGCTGCCCTTCACCCATGTGGATGTTGTCGGCGCGTTGCTCAACAAGTGGCGATTCCCCAAGACGCTCTGCCTGCCCATCCAATGGCACCACGTCGCCCCCGGCGAGGCGAAGCGCAGCGACCTGGTGCTCCGCCTGCACCGCATCGCTTTTTACGCCGGCGCGGTGTCGGTTGATCCGCAGACCGCCCAGCCCATCACGCTCAGCCGCCCGCCCGCGGCGACCCGCACCGCCGAGGTCGGCCCGGGCGAGGCCTTCAATCCTCGCGACGCCATCGCGGAGGAAGCCGCCGCCGCCAAGAAGCTCGGCCTGGAACGCTCCGCGATCGACAAGCTGGTCGCCGAGGCGGTTAAGGAATACCAGACCGTGTGCGATGTCTTCGGCGAAGTCGCCGACCGTCTCGACGGCCCCGAGGCCATCGCCGCCATGGTGCACGCTCGCCTCGCCGAGGTGATGGACGAGCAGATGACGCGTCACGCCGCCGCTCCCTCCTCCGCCATGCAGCGCAAGAGCTTCCGGATCGTGGACAGCAACATCGAGATCATGCACGAAGACGGCCACGGCGCGGTCGCCTATCTGCTCGACGCCAAGGGTGTGCGGATCAGCAGTTGCCGTTTCGATCCGATCGCCGAGTCCGCGCACAGCATCTGCTTCTCGCTGGGGGTGGACTTGGACGACGAGCACAAGTCGGATCCGATGGTTCTGGACCTCGACCAGCACATCAAGTCGCTGGCCGCGTAACCACGCATAGCAGGGCCGCGAGCTTCCGCCTGCTCTTGCAAGCCGCCCCTCACGAAAGAAAAAGCGGAGCCCGAGGGCTCCGCTTGTGTGCTCTGCTTGCGTTCTCCAACCTCAGTCCCGCCCCTGGCCCCTTCTCTTTCCCGCTCACACCGCCGGGCCGCTCTTGGCCTCTTCGGCGAGGATCTTGTTGAACTCGTCGGCGGGCATCTCGGTCACCTTGGCCTTAGCGAGGATCGCGTCCATCGCCTTGTGCTCGCGGATCTGCTGGAACAGCACGCCCGCTTGGTTCCGCTGGATGATCTCGGCACGCAGCTTCTCCGGACGCATGCCCCGCTCCATCGCGATCTGAGCGATGCGGCCGTTGAACTCGTTCTCGTCCACCGTCACCGCGAGATCGTCGGCGGCGCGGCTGAGGATGAAGAACATCTTGAGGTCACGAACCGCGACCTCGCCGCTCGAGCTCCGCAGCTCGGCGATGTGCTCCTCGATCTTCTGGGCATCGACGCCGCGGTACATGAGCTCCATGCGCCGGCGCTCGAGGTTGCGGGCCGACTGGATCGCGGTGATCCGCTGGGGAAGCTCGACCGTCGTGTTCTTGAGCAGGTGGGCGGCGATCTGCTGACGCATCACCGACTGCTGCTGGATCTGCACGCGCTGCTCCAGGCGCGACTTCACCGCGTCCTTGAGCTGCTGCTCGTCGGTCATGCCGAAGGCCTTCAGCAGGGTCTCGATCTTGCCCAGGATGATGCGGTCGATCCGCTCCACCGCGAACGTAATGGTGACCTTCGCGCCGCGGAGCTTCTCAACCTCGTGGTTCTCCGGGCCGGTGGTCTTCAGCGTCGCGGTCTGGCCCACCTTGGGCGAACCGAACTGCTTGGCGAAGTCCTCGACCATCACGCCCAGGATCATGCCCTTGCCGCCCTTGTCCGCGGTGGGGATCTGGACGACGCAGCCCTTGATGTTGTAGAACTCGGTGCCGTCGGCGCCGGTCATGACGCCGTGGCCGGTGAGGTAGTCGCCAGCCTCCGGGGTGTCGCGGGGCTCGAGCTCGCCCTCGTTGATCAGGATCTTCTGGATCTCTTCGTTCACGACCGCGTCGGGCACTTCGAACGTCGGCTTGCGGACCGGGATGCCGTCGAGGCTGGGGAGCGAGAACTCGGGCTGCACCTCGACGTCGATCTCGAACGCCAAGTCCTGCCCGGGCTTGATCTCAACCGAGGGCAGCGTCTCGCTGAAGGGGTCGCCGACGATCTTCAGGCTGGCCTTCTCCACCGCCGCCTGGAAGGCGTTGCCGACGAGCTGGTTCTTGGCCTCGCTGCGGAGCGCGTCACCGAAGCGCTTCTCGACCAACGCCGCCGGCACGCGGCCGCGGCGGAAGCCGGGTAGCTGGGCCTGGTTCGACCACACGTCGAGCGACTCGCGGAGCTTCGCGTCCACCTTGGCCGCGGGGATCCGGATCGACACTCGTTTGCGGCACGGGCCGGCATCGGTAATCTGAACGTCGTTGTTGGCTTCGAGGGTTTGCGCTTGAGACATAGGGAAAGCTCCGGCCATGAGCCGCACGCTCAAAGCGCCGGCGGTCGTCCGTCGGTAATCGCGCCGCCCCGCGGCGGCGAAACGAATTGTCCCGGAAATGGGACGGCTAGTGTACGCCTCCTCCGGCCATCTTCAACCGCTCTTCATATTCCCTCGCCCTCTCCCCGACCGCCCCGTGCCCCGTGTTTCCGTCCTCATGCCCGTCCGCGACCGCGCCCGCTTCGTCGAGGCCGCCATCCGCAGCGTCCTGACCCAGTCTTGGTCCGACCTCGAGCTGCTCGTGATGGACGACGGCTCCACCGACGGCTCGGCCGATCTTGCCGATCGACTCGCCAGAGCAGATCCACGCTGCCGGGTGCTCCGTCGGCCCGCCCGAGGGGTCGCCCCGACTCTTTCGGAGCTTTACTCGCTTGCCCGGGGCGAGCTCGTCGGGGTCGTCGACAGCGATGATCTCCTCGCCAAGCCCGCCGTGGAACGCTGCGTCCAAGAACTCGACGCCCATCCGTCCGTCGGGGTGGTCTACACCCAGCACCTCATGATCGATGAGAACACCCAGCCCAAGGGTCTGGGCTACCGATCCAACATTCCCTTCGACAGGGACCGCTTGCTCGTCGAGTTCATGACCCTCGCCTTCCGGCTTGTCCGCAAGGACTGCTACATGGCCGTCGGTGGGATCGACCCCAGTCTCCCCGCGGCACCCGATTACGACCTCTGCCTGAAGCTCAGCGAGGTGACCGAGTTTGGGCGCATCGACGAGCCTCTCTACCTGTACCGTGTCCACCCGGGGATGATCAGCAAGGCGCGTCGCGCCGAGCAGCTCGCCGCCAGCCGGCTCGCCGTCGAACGGGCTCTGGCCCGCCGCGGGCTGGAAGCCTCGTACCGTCTCGACGTGGACGCGGCCGGACAGTTCCGCCTCGTGCCGCGATGAACCCGGTCTCTGAAGCACACCCCATGGCGCACCTTGGTCTCGACATCGGTGGCACTTCGGTCAAGGCGGCCCTCATCGGCGCCGACGGCTCGACGATCGGCCTCGCCCGCAGCCGCGAATACAGCCGCCCCGCCATCGAGGCTCTCATTGAGGCGGTCGCTTCTGCTATCCCGTCCAGCGCCGAGCCCATCGACGCCGTCGGCCTGTGCGTTCCCGGTCTGCTGGACTCCGGCAAGACCCGCGTGGAGTACTCGGCGAATCTTCCCGCGCTGCAAGCGCTCCCGCTCCGAGAGATCGTTTCGCGAGCGCTGGAGCGACAAGGCTTCGCCGCACCGACAAGCGTCGCCGTGCATTCGGATGCCGCCGCAGCAGCCTACGGCTATTGGAGTTCGAAGCGTCCCACCGGCCGCCTGCTCGCGCTCTCCCTGGGCACCGGAGTCGGCGCCGCCGTGGTCGATGATGGCGAGTTCTTGCGTGTCACCGGCGAGAGCTCCGGCCACATCGGCCAGCTCGACGTCTCGCTCGAAGCCGACGCGCCGATCGGACCCGACGCCGGTCGCGGCGGCCTCGAGGCGTACATCGGTCTGCCCGCGCTGCGTCGCTCGCTGGGTGACGACTTCGCGTTCAAGTTGGGCAGGCTCGATGCGACCGCCGCCCCCATCCGCGCGCTGGCCAGGGCTCTGCGAATCTGTCACGCCATCTATCGGCCGCAGGAGATCGCGCTGCTCGGCTACGTCGGCATGAGCCTCGCGCCAGCGGCGGCGGCGCTCCGCCAAGCCGTCGACGCCGACCTCACCCGCGTCGCGCGGCCCGACTGGCAACTCTGCTTCGCCGATTCGCCGCACCTCGCCGCCAAGGGCGTGGCGCGACTCGCCGTCCGGTGACAATCATAACGCTCGTGAACGCGTTATCGGACGTGTTTCTGTATCGTTTTCAGATTGTCGGTCCTTCCTCCGCGAAAAACCCGACCGGGTGCTTCAAAACGTACTGTTTTTTCCTGAGTTTCTAGTACACTCGACTTGGAGCACCGGGGTCCGGTGTCAGGTCTTGCGGCGACGGTTGTCGCCGCGTCAATCAACGGGAGAGCTTTGTATGAAGACGATGAATCTGCTCGTTCTAGCGGCGGTCGCCGGCACCATCGGTGTCAGCTCCGCGGATGCCAAGCAACTGATTTTCCGCCGCATCCCGGTCAATCCCAGCCTCAGCGAGTACTGCAGCAACAACACCAATCCGTTCTGGATCGGCAACAACCCCAGCGCCGTCGAGATCTACGGCGACCGCGTGGTGGTCGGCGGCTGGAACAGCTCGGGCGTCACCGGCCCGATCGGCGCGACGGTCATCAAGAGCGCCTGGACCTTCGGTGATCCGGCTCCCGCTCCCTATTACACCCGCAGCGACACCGATGTGACCAACGCCGACAAGCCCTCATGGCCGAACGGTCGTCAGTACACCGGGTTCCGCTTCAGCCCTGAGGCCGCCGCTCCCTCGGCCAACTCGCTCAGCAAGGCCAACCTGATCATGTTCGCCGACGGCGGCAGCGCGACGCCCGCGGACCAGTTCCAGTCCTACGCCTTCATCGATTCGAGCACCAGCCTTGCCTTCATCGGTTCGGCTCCGGGTGCCAACGTCCGCGGCAACGCCGGCGCTTGGGACTTGGGCTTCAACGGTCAGGGCTTCACCGCTCCCGACAATGAAGTCGTTCCCGCGGCCGTCGCGGCGCTTTCCTTCAGCGCTTCTGCGTACTGGGGTCTGAAGCCCTCGACCACCATCAGCGGCGATCTGGCGCTCGACCGGTTCACGCCCGCGTTCACCAACGCCATCGGTGGCGCCGGCGACTTCCGCATCAACAACACCAGCGGCTCGCTGTACCGCTCGCTGGACGTGGACCGCGACATCGCCGTCGCCCGCTCCGGCCGCGCTCTGTATCTCTCGAAGCGCAACGGCAGCAACGTCTGGTCGACGACCTCCAACATCGGTGGCAGCGACGGCGACCTGGCCTTCACCAGCTTGCACAACATCCGCATCCTCCGCGGCGCCCCGGGCCAGGCCAAGCGCGTCTTCATCTACAACGATCAGGGCGCGCCGTCGACCGCCTTCGCCCAGGTAATCAAGCTCGCCAACGAGGACGGTGCCGCCGTCACCGCTCAGTGGAAGAACTTCGACGGCACGCCCTTCACGCTCCCGGCCGACTCGACGCCCAACAGCACCGAGATCACCGCCATCGGCACCGCGTGGTCGTTCGGTTGGGACGGCGTCTACAAGCGCCTCGCCCTGACCAACTTCGCGAACCGCGCGTTGCTCGTGTTCCAGGCCACCACCGACTGCCCGGCCGACCTCAACGACGACGGCTTCGTCGATGACTCGGACTTCGTGATCTTCGCTGGCGCCTACAACGACCTGCTCACCGCCGGCGGCCCCTTCGGCGTCGGTGACTTCAACGGCGACGCCGCGACCGACGACACCGATTTCGTCGCCTTCGCCAGCGCCTACAACGACCTGCTCTGCCCTGGCTCCACGAACTGATTCTCGGTTCGCGGACTCTCCCGATTTTCCGACGCCCCGGGCTTGACGCCCGGGGCGTTTTTCATTGTCGGCCTTCCCCTGGAGCATGGGGCAGGGGGCCCGTTCAATCCAAAAACAACAGCCGCCGGCGTCGACCCAAGTCTCGACGCCGGCGGCTGGATCGAAACGGCCATTCCCCTCCGAACGGCCGCCTCTACCCACGGGAGCGTGAAGCCGAGCGACGAGCTGAAGCGATTTCGGAGCGCGCCGAAGAAAACCAAATAAAACACGAACGAAGTTCCGTCAGAAGCAGGCACAATTCCTTGCGGGTCTGGGCCTCGGTTCACGCTACTGAGGGCAGAGAGAGGGATCGGATGGATGCATCAGGCTTCGGCGGACGTGGGGTTCGTCGCCGTCGGATGCGTCGATCCAATCCCGTCGGTGGTGTAGAAGTCCCGGGCTTCCGCCGGGAAATACAGGTCGCTGGTTCAGCGGTCCTATCGGATGGATCGACAAGAGGCGTTCGAGCGGTCGCACGGAGGTGAAAAATGCGATTCGTTCTCCGGGTCGTCACGATCCGATGAAAGGCCTTGCCGATGGACGCCGAACGATTCCGTCAGGTCCGCGAGGTCTTTCTGGACGCCCAGCGTTTTCGCGGGCGAGCCAGGGACTCCTTCCTTGCGCAGCGTTGCGGCCGCGACGCCGAGCTCCTGAAGGAAGTCACCGAGCTGCTGCGTCTCGACGGCGGCGAGCCCTCCGTGCTCGATCAGCCGGTGGTGACCACCGATCCCGGACCCGGGAAGGTGCCCACTCATTCCGTGTCCGCGGCGTGCGAGACCACCCCGATCAAGAACGAACGCAAATCCGCTGTCATCTCGGCGGTTGGTTCGTTTGTGCTCAAGGACCGGCTCGGGGCCGGCGCTCTGGGAAAGAGCTATCTCACCAGGGCCGAATCGGATCCGTCGCGGGTGCGGGCGGCGAAGATCTTCCGGTCCGAACTGCATCTCACCCACAGCGCGGCGGAGAGCGTGCTCACGCGGCTGCGTGTCGATCACAAGGCATTGGAAGACGCAGGGCACACCGCGGCGGGGGTTGTGGAATCCGGGTGGCTGCCGGTCGGCGCGGGCTATGTGGTCAGCACGTACGTCCCGGGCGAATCGATTACGGCATACGCCGATCGACGCCGGCTCGACCTGCACGCCCGTTTGGTGCTCTTCCTTGATCTCTGCGAGGCGGTGGAGGCCGCTCACCGCATCGGGGTGATCCACGGTGGGATCAAGCCGGCGAACGTGTGTGTCCACCTGGTCGGAGATTTGCCGCAGGTCCGCCTGCTCGACACCGCGATGCACCGGGCGGTGCTGAGCGAGTCGACGCTTCGCGCGACGTGGCTGCGCTGCGAGGTTCTCCACGGGACGCCGGAGTACGTGCCGCCGGAGCACGCAGTGGGCACCGGCCCGGTCGAGACCACCTGTGACGTCTACTCGCTCGGCGCGCTGCTGTACGAACTGCTTGTCGGGGTCGGCCCGTTCGACCGGTCCTCGTTGCGGCGTTTCGGTGTCGAGGCGATGCAGCGGATCGTGAGCGAGGAGCCGCCTCTGGAGCCTTCGCGCCGACTCGCCGAGCTGACGACCGAGATCAACGAGCTCTCGACGAAGCGGTCATCGACCCCGGAGAAGTTTGCCGCCGAGCTCGTCGGTGACAAATCGCGTCTGGTGCTCCGCTGTCTTTCCAAGCAGCCTCGCGATCGATACAAGTCGGTCGCCGATCTGGCCGCGGACACCCGACTGGTGCTCGATGGCAAGGCGATCGCCTCGCCGCCGCCGGCGGAGCCGGAATCGCTTGGCATCCGGATGATGCGGATCGTGGACAAGCTGCGGCGGGCTTGAAGAACGCCGCGACTGTTCGGTGGCGCCCACGAGAAACGGCGTTCAATCACCAGCCGCTTGATTGGCGGACTCGCCGAGTTCTCTTCGCAGCCACGCCCGGGCAAACCGCCAATCGTCCGCCACGGTGCGTTCGCTCACCTGGAGCACGCGGCCGATCTGCTCGACGGTGAGGCCGCCGAAGAAGCGAAGCTCGACGATCCGGGCCGCGCGATCGTTGAGGTACCGGAGCTTTTCCATCGCTCCGTCGATCTCGATGAGCTCGGCGATCGTGGCCGGGCCTTGGTCATGACGGTCCGCGGCGTCGTGATCTCCGAGCCGGACGACGTCGCCCCCGCCGCGCTTGAGGGAGTTTCGGCGTCGTGCGTGATCCACCAGCACCCGGCGGATGACCGCGGCCGCGGTGGCGAGGAACTGCTCCTTGTCCGCGACCTGGATGGCTTTCTCCCAGCCCGCGAGCCTCACGAATGCTTCGTGCACGACCTCGGTCGCCTGCAGCGAATGGTCCCGGCGCTCGCGGTTCATGTACTTGGCCGCGATCGCGCGGAGCTGCTGGTACAAGTCCGGCATCACCTCAGCGACGTGGGCTTCGAGGCCGGAGCTGCTGGGATTCTCGGCGGAAATGGAGTCGTTCGTGGTTGCCATCGGAGGGGAACGCTGAGTCATTGTACGGTGGTGTCAAAGGTGCCGCGGGTGCGGCGAACCGGGTGCGTTCTCGACCCATGCGGTACCATCGGGCCATGTCGAACCACCCCATCGCGGACGGCACGGGAGCGGAACCCAACCTCGGGGCGGCGGCTTCTCGGAGAGTTGCGGGATCGCTGATGGGGAGCAAGTCTCTCTGGACCGCGATCCTCGTGACGGTGCTCGGAGCGGTCTCGTGGGGTTACTCGGCCCTGACCAGGCCGGAGCCAGCCAACGCGATCTCGAGCTCGCCGGCTTCAGCACCGTCTTCATCGCCAGCATCATCGCTGAGCTCGCCTTCGCCGATCGAGACCTCGCCGAGCCAGAGGCTGATCGACCAGTCCGCGCCGCGGGCGGTGCGCTACGGGCTGAGCTTCATCGGCGCCTTCTTGGTTGCTTTCGTCGTGAAGAAGATCATCAAGAGCGTGCTGATCGTCGCGGGGCTGGTCTTCGCCGCGATCGCGGCGCTGAAGTACTTCGGCATCTTTGAGTACGACTGGAGCAGTGCGCAACAGCACGTCGAGCACGGGGTCGAGCTGGCGCGGGAAGAGAGCGGGCGTCTCGCCAAGCTCGCGACGGAGTATCTGCCGTCGTCCGTCGCTGGCGGCTTGGGAGCGATCTTCGGGGCCCGACGCGGCTAGGTTCTCGAGCCAGCACGGGCGAGATCGGGCGAACTTTGGGTTTTCTGCAATCGCTTTGTGCGTGCAGGACATCGACCTCGGGCGGGCTTGTGGCAGGGGACACCACGAGTCGGCCTCTCTCCGACGCGGGGACGTCGGAACGAACCCGGAGGTTTGAAATGAAGACGACGATCGTTTCTGTGGCGTCTGGCTGTGTGCTGCTCGCGTCGACGGCGGTGGCAAGCCACCATGTCATGCAGATCCAGCAGATCATCGGAGGCGTGGGCGGCGATGTGACAGCCCAGGCGATTCAGCTTCGACAGCGGTTCGCTGGACAGAACTTCGTGGCGTTGAGCCGGCTGCGGGTGTACGACGCCGCCGGGCAGAATCCGATTACGCTCATCACCTTCCCGGCCAACGTGAGCAACGGCGCCGCCGGAGCAACCATCCTGATCGCGTCGCCGTCGTTCGTGGGCAAGACCACTCCCGCGGCGGTTCCCGATTTCACGATGTCCGCCGTGATCCCTGCCTCGTATCTCGCGGCGGGCAAGCTTGCGTTCGAGGACGGCGCCACGATCTGGTGGTCGGTGGCGTGGGGAGGTGCGGCGTACACCGGGTCTCAGGTTCTGAACTTCACCAACGATTCCGACAGCAACGCGGGTCCGGCGTTCCCGTTGGCGCTCCCGTCGGCTTCAACTTCGGCGCTCACGTACAACGGGGCGGCCTCGGGCGCGAGCACCACCAACGCGGCGAACTACATCGTCACGTCCGGCGCCGCCGTCTTCAAGAACAACCCGGGCACGAACTTCACCGTCACCATCCCCGCGTGCCCGGGCGACCTGAACAACGACACCTTCGTGGATGATTCCGACTTTGTGATCTTCGCCGAGGCGTACAACCTGCTGGATTGCGCCGATCCCGCGATGCCCAGCGGGTGCCCGGCGGACCTCAACAAGGACCAGATGGTCGACGACTCGGACTTCGTGCTGTTCGCCGCGGCGTACGACGCGTTGATCTGTCCGTAAACGGACATCGCACCAAGTCTGGTTGTGCTCGTCGGGCTCGTCGGCACTCAAGCCTTGGAGTGCTTGCGATGGCCATCGCGCACGCGCTTCGCGACCGTATGCTCCAGAAAGCAGGCGACGAACTGTCTTCGATGGCAGTCAGGTCGATCTCATGGACGCATCGATCACCGCAGTATCGTGGAGCGATGGCACTCTGAATCTCCGGAAGGCTGACGACTACGGGTTTCCCGGCGACTCTGCCGCGCAGCACAACGGCAACCGTTCCGCGGTCTGGCTTGGTGTCCGTCAGTTCGAAGACGCGATCTTCGTGCGCCTTCTTGAACGAACGCAAGACCTCCACCGTGAACATGCCCCTGTGAGTATCCACAAGTTTGTGGCAGGTTGGGCAGAGCAGCATCAGGTTCTCAATATCGTGGATATCCGTTCCCGCCTCCGCTAAGTCGCCGCGGGGACCGTTCTCAGAGAAAGCCCAGATGTGCGCCATTTCGGCAAAGTTCCCGGCCTGTTTGGTGACGTGGTGTTCAAGCAGATAGCAGTTGCAACCGTCGAACTCACATCGCCCTGCGGCCCTCACGTATAGAAAGAGTCGCGTCTTTGAGTGGACCGCCCGCGACTTCGGCTTGACTACCGCCGGCGGAAGCGCGTTACCGGTTTCTACGACTGTGTTGCTTGTAGCTTTGGCCATCTTGCGAGCCGCTCCGTGGCTTTTTCCGAATCCGTTCGACTCAAGACCTGTTGGGCAATTCGCGCGCCAAACCGATTGCTACGCGGCAGGAATCCATGCGGATCAAGCCGGGACGACGTTGCAATTCGGCTCAGGCTTGCCGCATCGGTCTGCCAGCGGTCGTGGCTTCCTGTCAGTCTGGCATACGACAGTCTTCTCCATCATCAAGCTTGAGCGAGAAGGCTTTCGTGGTTCCGTAGAGCGGCACGGAGCTTGGTTAAACGCGGCCGCGGCATGGGGTTGGGTCGGGCGGGTCTGTAGTGGAACGCGACCGCCGTGACTGAAGGCTTGGGGGCGCGTCACTTGGCCGCGGAAGCAATTTCCTTGGAACGCAAGACCCCGCCTTGCGGCGGGGTCCGATGATGCTTGACTGAACGAACGATCAGGCGACCGGCGGGATTTGGGCGCCAGGTGTACTCGGTGTTCGCGTGGTTGTAGCTCCACACCACGTACTCCTTGACGCCACGCGAACGAGACAGCATGAGAATGCGCCGGATCGCATCGTTGGAGACCCAGTAGTAGGAGCGCTCCCAATCACGCAAAAAGGTGTTCGGCGGATACAAGCCGGCGAGTGGGCCGTTCACATGGTCTCGCTCGCCGGGCATCGTGATGTATGACATCAGTTTGTCGGCGTTCGCGCCACCGTTTGATCGGATGCACCCGTCGAGCGTGTACCGATTCTGACGGATCGCCGCGTCGAGGATCCACTCGGGGTTCGAGGTGCTGAAATCCGTTCCGTAGACAACCCCATCATCGCCAGTAACCGCAAGCTGACGCCCGTCCAACCAAGGCGTGTTCTCGTGGCCGGTTTGCGTTGTTGTGGAGGTGGCGATCCCATAGGACGACGAGTACGAGTACATCTGAAGCGCCTGGATGTCGCCGAACGGGGCTTCTTCCACGTCAGCGATGAGTCCGTCGAGGATTTCGACGGCTCCGATGTGCGGAGCATCCCCGCCAGAGAACGGGATGTGTTCATCTTCAGCCGCGGCACGGTCCACACGTTCTCGACGCTTGATCAGCCGATGACGCTGCTGTCGTGTCAGTTGCCGTCGATCGCGTTTGATGATCCCAAGCAGTATCGGCTGCCTGCGTTCCGATGGATCGCTCGGGAGCATCCTGAGTCGCAGCCGCCTTCGGTCGGCTGCGATCCCGCGTGGAGCGTGATCGCGGCGGCGAAGCCGACGACGGATGTTCAAGTGATTGAGAGTGTTCTGCGGGCAGTGCAGCCGCTCTAACAGATTACAGTTTCGCTGCCTCTGGTGTTCCGTCGCAGGCCGCCCGTGGCATTTGGGGCGTGTCCTCGGTATGCTGACTTGCATGGCGAAGCGACTCAAAAACCCCAACGGGGATCCGTACATTGTCTTTGTGGCCATGCCGTTCGGCAACAAGGCTGATCCTGTGACCCGGCGAGCTTGTGACGAGCGCTTCGCTGCGATCTCTGGCGAGTGCGAGAATCAAGGGTGTCAGTGCGACCGGGTTGATCAGTTCTTCGGAGCCAAGGGTGTGGTTGAGCGGGCTCAAGAGATGATGGGAGAGTCGGATATCTACATCGTCGATCTGACGGACGAACGCCCAAACGTCCCCGAATAGACACGATCGAACCGCCCAGCATTCTCCGACCCGACTCGGTAGACTGCACCGCCACACTTCTGTGGCAAGGTGCGGGAGATGGAGTTCATCGATGGCTCGGAAGGCACGCAAGTCGGGTTCGTTGGAGTCCTTGTCCACCGCGCAGCTGCAAGCGGAGATCCGCCGTCGCAGCGGTACGCTCGCTTCGTTGCAGCGCAAGCGCGACCGTCTGGCGGCCAAGCTCGCCGAGGTCAACGCCCAGATTGCCGCGCAGGGTGGTATCGTGGGAAGCGGAACGCGTGCCAGCAACGCGACCAGTCTTGTGGAAGCCATGCAGAAGGTCCTCGACGGCAAGACGATGGGCGTCGGCGAAGTTGCTGAAGCGGTGCAGGCCGCGGGCTACATGACCACCTCGCCGAACTTCCGGGTGATCGTGAACCAGACGTTCATCAAGCACAAGAAGGTCTTCAAGCGGGTTGGGCGGGGGCAGTACACTGTGGCGTAGGCTCAACGCATGAAGCATGTTTACAGGCGGAGAAGTCGCTATCGTTAATGTATCTAAAAGATTACACAGCGACCTAATTTAACAAAATGACTAATCAACTGACGATACAATGCCACGCGGCACCAGAATAATCCACAAGATTGCTGAGGGTGCCGCGCCCGAGTCCGTTCAACTGCTGTCGCATGGTCGGTCAGGCCAGATAACTTTTGCAGGGGGTGATCAGCCTCACCTGGATTCTGCTCCCCGCAGTTCCGGTGCAAGCGAGCGAATCCAGTTATTTGCCGGACCGATTCCCCCGTTCACGGCCTTCAGTGCCCTTGCTACAGCATGCTGGGCGGAGGCCTTTTGTTGAGGGGTCGCAATCTTTATCGCATCTTGAAAGCACTTCAATGCCTCAGCATTTCGATCGGCCATCAGCAACAAGTTTCCACGCTCCAAAAGAGCGCCAAACCAAGCACCTTGACGTTGACGTATTTGTGACTCAAATAAGGAATAATCTACAGTAATTGAAGCAAGTACGCTTTCACTATTACGTGTTGGCGACTCATCCAGCATACGAACTTGTTCGATGCGAAATAGCGCCGCAAGATCGGATTGAAGTCCCTGCGACTTCGCGGCAAGACATCTCGACACGAGAGTTACCGCATCGTGGAAGCCGTACATCGTTGACACATTGAAGCAACTCTTGGCCGCTGAAAGTGCCTCATCTACTCGATTCATCGCGAGGAATGCCTCCGCACGGAACTTGAATAACTGCTCGGCGGTCTGCTCAAACTGCGGAAGCGTAAGCGCGCCCAGGAGCGATAGCTTGGCAACCGCGTCGTTGTCTCCACGCTCCAGGAGCTGACGAAGCCACTTGCTGCGTAACCCCTCGACTATTCTGGTTGGCTCTGTCGAGATGCTTGAGACGATCTGCTCGACAGCGGCATTGCGTACTGAAACATCGTCTGACAAAATTCCGGAATCGATAGACGTTGTTGGCGATGATGCAGACGTAATGAGAAAGGCAATCGGAACTGCAAATAAGATATTCATTTCTGAGTCTCCAGAGATTCAATCGCAGAGGCTTCACGATAGTTTAAATCGGCCAACTCATCGGGAGAAAACGCATGAATAGTGCGGGCGCGTTTCGCATAGTCCTGAATCTGCTTCGACGTCGCGCCGCCCTTAGCGGCAAGCATAAGCCACTCAATAGAGGCTCTCTTTGAAAACGCCTCTTCCGGATGCGAGCTGGCGAGATCCAAGAAGACGAGCGCCTCACGCGGAGACGAATCGGCCAGAGCCAGACCGCGAAGGTGATCTAGTTCTCGGCGCTTCGAAACCTTGACGCCTGAGTACTTGCCGCCATCAAAATCGTCGGAAAGAGCCGCGGCCATCCGAACTGCGTCCGTCATTCGCCCCAGTGCTCTAGAAGAATCCGTGAACCAAAGACATGCGTCGAAGTACTCAGGGGAATAATCCTTCTTACGCCACTCGATTTCGAGAGTCGCCGCGGCAAGGATTCCCGCCAAGTCCTGCATCTGCCACAGAGGATAGCGGATCTCAGCAAGGGCCGTTACCAAGCCGAGGCGATGCTCAGGGGTAGAGACATCCGCACGAAGTTCCAACGCTGCTTGTCGAATTGCCGCTCTGAAAACAGTTGCCGCTGGACCAAGAGGTTCAATAAAGCGTACACACTTCCCTAGTTCAATCAGCAAATCAGCGGACAAGCCAGGCGATTCGAGGGCAACTTCCAGCTGCCCTCGGAATGCGTCGTCCGTTCCTTGCCCACGACCAATGCGAGTTATCCACAAGGTTGTCCACAACTGGAGTCCAAGGGATCCAATTTTTTTTTCAGTCAGGCGATCGAGCACATTCACTCGGGGTGACGCCTTGTCGATGAGTCGTCCAGGAATCGAGAACGTACTTGGCGCAACACTCTGTCTTACAGCAGGTTGCGCACGATCGGAGACCTTTGCTGGCCGTAACGGAACCCCGGTTCCAGATGACCGGAAAATCGAGAAAATGGACCCTATAAAAACCGCCACAAGCAGGCCCAGGGAGCCGATTTTCAGGATTCTGCGGGATTTCATGCGGATGGCCTCTTGACAGCGTTCAGGGGATTCGGGAGATTCATTCCTGATTCAGAAATTCTCGTGATCCACGATGGGTTTAAGTGGCGTTCTCGGATCGAGATGGTACCTTTTAGACGTGAGGCCGTCAAGGCTGGGGCGAAATGCGACCGGATACGAACGAACGCCACGGCACCACACTGATTGAGCTACTGCTCTCAGTTTCGATAATCTCGTTATTGATATCTCTTGTCGTCGCGGGCTTAAGTGGTGCCTGGAGCAGCGCACGACGGTTGGTGTGTGCCTCAAATCTTCGGCAGGTCGGCATTGCGCTCGAGACGTACGCAAACTCGGCGCGATCCATTCTTCCACCCGTTTCTCAGTATCATGTGTGGGGCGGAGACGGAACCGGCGACGACGCGCCTGGTGAAGGATGGACCGAGTTTCTGGTTACGGACGTCCACACCGCGTCTGCACCGACATATTTAAGGTGTCCATCGTTTCCGGAAAAAGGCAAAGTGTCCACTTTTTTGTCTGCCCGCTTTCTTTTTTTGCGTGGAGAGCGCAGCTGGAATCTGGGTGACATTCAGAATGGATCAAAGTTTGTGCTCGCAGGTGACTGCACTCGTCGGGGTTCGTACGCGCCCGAATTTGGCACCGCCAATCGCACAGAAGATGATTGCGACAAGGATGACGGAACAGCAAATAGTCTTTTGTTCAAACGATCATCTGGCGGCGAGATATTCCACAAAAACAGTAACAACGTAATTTTTGCCGACGGTCATTCGGAAGGCGTATCAGAAGATTCTATTCGGAGGGTTACATTTCATCCGCGACTGATTAAGATGTGGGCTGAGATAGGCGCTCCATCAGTGACCGCGAGACTAGAGAAATAGCTTGGTGGAAAAACTGGCTTCTCAACATTTAGGAGATCGCGATGAGTAGCAAATGGAGTTTCCTCGCAATCGCGTCATTGGCTGCACTTCTGATGTGGAATGGCTATGCACGAATGGCTCACGCGATTCACGCAACGCGAAGCGGAAACGCTGAAGGCTATCATCGAGCCCCTGTACTGCTATCGGACGAGCAGTTGGCACTATTCTGGGGCGGCACGACGCCAGGAAAGTGCCGATTGTCTACTGGTGCAACGGCTTTCGGATGTCTAGGAGTCGATCCGAGCTGCTCAGCCGCGGGAGCCTGTCCAGGCGGTCCTTGTTCAGACTGTAACCCCATACTGCGCAACTCGTTTTGCGATACCACTGCTGCGACTGGAACGTCTTGTATAGGCAGTAAGACACTTAAGTGTAATGCGCTTATGCCCGTGACTCTCTCCGGATCGTGTGTTGCTGTGTTTGGCACAACCGCTTGTTCATGCGCGGCTCAGTCGGGAACTGTTGGCTGCGGCACGTTTGCCGGTTGCCCTTAAAGGCTCAAAGGATGCTGCAATGTCCGGTTGACAGGATCATTCTGTTCCTTTACAAGAACTAGCAACACCAGATTCCATTTATGAAAAATATTCTCCTTTCAAGCGTATTGTCGACCTGCATTATGGCTGTATCGGCGCATGCAAGTGCTGATCCGGACAGTGAGAAGGTACAGCAGTTAGTCCGGCAGCTCGAGAATAATGCGAGTCGGCTGAAAAACGTGTCTGTGGAGTACTCAATTAATCAGTCAAAGCCGAGTGCTATCTCGAAGGGTGTCCCGAGCCTTGCCGAACAGATGGGTGCCATTGGGATATATACCTTGAAACGGAATGGCGATCGAATGCTGCTTGATCGCGAGTTAAGGCCAAAAGCAATTGGTGAAGTCGCGGCGGCAGATATTGTGAAGACCAGATTTATCTTTGACGGTGAAAAGACCTCTTACATCGACCTTAACAGGCCGCCTTCGGCACCGACGACTCTTGTGCATGTTTCGGCCGGGATATCTCGCAAAAATTTTCCGCTGACTGACATGGCAAATGCCCTTGCGATGTACTTCGCATGGCCCCGGTACGATGTACCTTGGAATCCAGATCTTACATTGGGTGTTTACCTTACGCAGCAGAATCCCGGGTGGATCAGGCACCTTGAGTTTTTAAATGACGCTAATGGTCAAATTTGCAGACTTCGACTTCAGCCAGAAGCGGTTGCCTCTAACAAGGGGCGACAGATGCATTACCAGATTGATTTTGCGATGGACAAGGGCGGAGTTCCTGTTCGAAGAGAGACTTGGGCGACTTCTGTTCCTGGCAATCGTGAAGGGGAGGTGATTGAGGCCTGGAGCTTCGGCGATCTTCGGGAGATCACGTCTGGGGTCTGGTTTCCGTTTTATGCAAAGCGACAGCTTGAGAAGGATGGCGCTACGCTTGTGCAGGACGGTGTGGTTGAGTTTTCGATAAAAAAGGTTGAAGTTGGAAATGTCAGGGAAGACGTCTTCTCAAAGGCAACCACGGGACCGGCCACTGTCACAGATGAGATTGAAAACAAGACCTACTTCTTGAACTCATCCGGTAAGCGTGGATTAAGCGATCTCCCATCGAACGACGCAGAAGTCTTGAGGATGTTGCGGCAGACAGCTAAAGATGCGGACTCTCAGATCAACGCCAATAAGAGCGAGAATGCCCGGAGTGTGTCTGTAGCACCATACGAGCAATCACGGGAGTCTGATGGGCTTGTGACTGCGCCTCTATCGTCTTCCGTGGGGAAGAATCTTGCGATATTTGGATCTCTCCCTGTCGCGATCGCGACGCTTTTACTCGTGAGGCGATTCAGGGCTGGAGTTGGTCTTGTTCATCGCTGATTACTCTGATAAGGGCAACCAGTTAGGGACGATCGTGTGTCGGTCCTCGTTGATGTTGTTCGGATGTAGTGTATCGAAAGTGCTTGCCATCAACTTGGAGAATGGCCTGTGGCTCTTAAATTGAGTTGTGTCACAATTGCTCTTGCAAGTTTGGCGAGTTGCTTTTTAGGGCAGCTTGCGCATGCTAGGCAGGAGCCAGAAAGTAATCCCATTTGCGCTGAGTTTTCGATTCTGCTCGCGGCAAAGCTAGTTGGTAAGGAAATCAGCTTGTCTGCTGCTCACGCCGCTGTTGGGTCCGGAGAGTTTGGTGCCAGCATGTCTAGGGTGCGAGACGCCTGTACTCAACTGGGTCTCGGCGCGGTCGCTGTTTCGTGGAGTCCGAGCGTCATAGATTCCTTTGGTGACGCGCCATTGATTCTGTGGCTTCCTCCAACCATGGAAACAAGGAATGAGGTTGGCGACAGCAAAGTCGTTGGTCATTATGTAGTTGTGCGCCGCGCAACAAGTAACACGGTTCAAGTGATAGATTTTCCCTTGGGAAGGCCGCAGGTTGTTGCTGCGAATGATCTAGTGTCGAAGTTCCCAACAGACAGCGGATGGTATCCATCGCTTGTGGTTCATTCGTCGGAGGCCGCTTCGCGAGTTTGGCTTTCTGGGCTAAGCGCTGTTTCTTCCAGTTCTCTTACGACTGCGGAGTCGATAGCGACGATTGAGCGGATTCGCGATAACGGGGAAAAGCCCAGTCTGGCGATCGCTTCCCGCCCAATGACTGAGGACCCGTCAATTCAACTGCAAGTTAAAGATGGCGATTCTCAAGTGGCTGGCGAGATCGATATCGGTCAGCGGTACTCGGATGAGATAATGACTGTGTGGATTGATTTCAAGAATATGCTGAGTGTTCCCATCGAGATTGTGGGAATGACGAGTGACTGCGCATGCACGGTGTCGGATGCGGAAGGCGTGCGAATCGCGCCTGCAAGTGTTTGGCCCGTGCCTGTAAAGTTAACGCTATCTGGCAAGTTGGGCCCCCTAAGTCAGAATGTGTCATTCACTATCAAGCATGATGGGCATCAACGGGTTGTGAGTGTGTCGATTGTTGGCGCTGTTGGTAATCGCTGGGTGACAACGCCGCCCGCTATTGTCTGGAATAGGATTCTAAAGGCCTCCGGTGGTGAGATTCAACGGCGTGTGCGAATTCAGACTAGCCAAGGGGCATTAGTTAGAAAGCCCAAAAGTGTTCGTGCTTCAGTGCCCGGGCAGGGAATTGTAGCGGAGTTAGTTGTATCTGACGAATGCTCTGATTGCTATGATTTGATTGTTACTCTCAAGGTGGATCTGGCCTCTATTGGCGCGTTGCGGGGAACAATAGATGTATACGCTGATGATCTAGGGAAGTCTCCGATCGTGAGTGTTCCACAGGGCGGTATTGTGGAGCGTTAGCGTATCGCAAATACGATTGTGTGAAGGTAGGGTGTTTAGTTGGTATGCGTGCTTGTGCGAATCAGAGGGCTGTTTGGGGGAGTGCGTTGCACGAGACGTTGCGTGTCGGCGGTTGGGTTTGCTGAACGAGTTATTGCTTGTGGGTTTGGGCAGAGTGACAATATGAAGCAGGCCTAACGAGGAGCGATTGCGGGCCGCGACCGGGGTTCCCGGCTGGAAAGAGCTCTGCATGCTGTCAGTTGTAATTGACGTGCACGATCGCCTCTACGTGGTGTGCGTGCTGGACGAGACCGGCTCCGTGCTTCGCGAACACACCATCCTGGGCGAGCCGATAGTTGTCGTCGATGGTAGTGTCTGTCAAGTTGCGCACATTCGCTGAGAGGCTCTCCGTAGGAAGGTCCTGCTGCTGCTCGTGCGGAGGGGCGTAGCCCCGCAGCACGAGCAGCGGCGACGCGGCTCACGCGGCCGTCGTCGTTGGCTCCATGTGCGTCTCCATCGCCTGCTCACGCAACCGGCTCATGTCCAGGTATCTCCTTGTTCCCCACTTGGTCCCCGCCACGTGCCGCAGACGGGCCGCCACAAGCATCAACGCCGACTGACCGTCGGGGAACGCGCCCACCACACGCGTGCGTCTCCGCACCTCGCGGTTCAGCCGCTCCAAGGGGCTGTTGGTCTTGATGCACCGCCGGTGCTCGCGCGGGAAGTCCATGTAGGACAGCGTCTCGCCCGCACCCTCGCGCACGATCTGGGCCGCACGCCCGAGCCGCATTGCCTCCAACTTCTCCGCCACCGCCGCGGCCTTGATCTCCGCCTCCCGCCGGTCCTCCTGGGCGTGGATCGCCTTGAGCATCGCCACCACCTCCCGCACCTTGGTCGTCGGGGTCGCGGTCATCACGTTGCGATACCAGTGCACCACGCACCGCTGCCACGCCGCTTGCGGGTAGAACTCCGCCAATGCCTCGACCAGGCCCAGGCACTTGTCGGTGATGAACAGCCGGACCCCCTTCAGTCCGCGCTCCTTCAGGTGCCGCAGGAAGCTCCGCCAGCTCTCGGCGTCTTCCTTCGTCCCTTCCGCCACTCCCAGCACCTCGCGGTAGCCCTCCCGATCCACTCCGATGGCGATCAGCACCGCAACAGTCTTCACCTTGCCGCCCCAGGAACGCTTCATCCCGATGCCGTCGAGATAGACGTACGCGTGCGCGCCCATGATCGTGCGGTTCCGCCACTGCTCGATCTGCCCGTACACCTTCTGGGCCATCCCGCTCACGGCCGAGGCGCTCACCCGCGTCCCCCTGAGTGCTTCGGTGATGTCCTCCACCCGCCGCATGCTCACGCCCGCGAGATACATCTCGATCAGGGCTTCCTCGATGGAGCTCTCCCTGCGCTTGTATCGCTCGATGATCGCCGTCTCCAAGGGCAGCTTCCGAAGCCGCGGCACCCTCAGCTCCACCTCGCCCGCTTTGGTCTGCAGATTCCGCTGGTAGGACCCCGCCCGGGTGTCCTTGCGTTCACTCGAACGCTCGTACGTCTCGGCACCCGCGATCCGATCGGCCTCTTCGTCCAGCAACTGGTTCAAGGTCGCCTCCACCGTTGATCGCACCACCTCGTCGAGGTGCCCACGCACCTTCGCCTCGTCCACCACGATCGCCTCGCGCGCGCCGCTCGACCTTCCTCCGTCCCTCGATACGCTCTCCATGCGGTTGTCCTTCTTCTTGAAAGTGGGTCTTCAACAACTCCACCTTCCCGTGGGAGAACCGCCTTTGTCAAATGTGCGCAACCTTTAGGACGTTACCGCGGCTTGATCTTCAGCGAGAGTTTGCTGATGGACTCTGCTCAGGAAGGTAGTAGTCGCCGAGCTATTTGTGGTTCGAGGCTGATCCTGTGGGTGGGGGGTAGGAGTGGGGCTCGGGGCGAGGAGGGGCCTCGTCTTCGCCCCGATGAATGACTCATCGCGAAGCGATTCCAGTCACAACGCGTGGTTCGCGTTGTCCCGCCCGACAACCGGAAGGTGAGGAAGGCCGCCGACCCACCCCGACCCAACCAACCCCACCTTGCCAGACATCTTCCCTAAGCTCTGTTCGCCCTTGTTCGTTCGCTTGTTCGCTCGGCAGACCGTTGGATGATTCCCTTGCCCGATTGAGGGAATGGGCTTGCGTCGGGTCACCAACGCTAGCTACCGTAGATTCATGGTGCGATTCAGCATCGGGAGCCACCCGCGCTTGCTTCAAGCGTGGGTGAGTATTCTCCGCTTGATCTCACAAGCCCGGTCCTCGGGCTTTTTCTCTGCGCCCGCTTCTTCCCGCCCCGCCCCGCCCATCTGCACAACCGCTTGACCCGGCGCAGCCCAATCAGTGGCCAAGCCCGGGTTCCCGCCCGCCCGAGGCTCCCACGGACGCCGCCGATCCCGCTGGGTCATGGCTTCAGAATGCGCGTGACACGCCGTGCCGCCGCGCGGTAGACCGGGTCATGCGCTCTTGGCTTCTGTCAGTCGAGTCCCTTCGTGAGAACTGGGAGGAGCTCGCCATCCGCCCGCGACGCGGGCGCTCGTGCTCCGCTCTCGTCTTGCATCGGGTGGTACATTTATGGCTCTGGCGAACTCGTCGGACCGACGGCTGTCCGTTCCCGATAGCTCTGTGCTCGATGTCTCGGCGACCCGTGTCTCTTCGGAGAACGGCGCCGGGTGTAGCCACATGTTCTTTGGATTCTTTTCTATGAAAACCATTACCAACAACTCAACGTCCGTCCCGGGATCCTCTGGATCCTCCAAGGCCCGATACTTCATCTACGCCCGCAAGTCGACCGACGACGCGACGCGGCAACAACGCTCGATCGGGGATCAGCTCGCCGAGGTCGCCGCACTCGCGGAACGAGAGGGCCTCGTCATTGTCGATCGCCTGACCGAGAAACAAAGCGCCAAAGTACCGGGCCGCCCTGTCTTCAACGCCATGCTCGATCGCATCGAGCGAGGTGAGGCCGACGGCATCCTGGCGTGGCACCCCGACCGATTGGCCCGCAACGCGCTGGATGCCGGTCGGGTGATCCATCTGGTGGACACGGGCAAGATCAAGGACTTGCGGTTCCCGACATACAAGTTCGAGTCCACGGCCAACGGTAAGTTCATGCTGGGCATCATGCTGAGTCAGTCCAAGTACTACGTGGACAATCTCAGCGAGAACATCGCGCGTGGCAAGCGACAGAAGGCGATGAGTGGCATCTGGCCGCAGGCTGCTCCGCTGGGGTACCTCAACGATCGTCGGAGCAAGACGATCATCAAGGACCCAGCGAATGGGCCGCTCGTCAAGCAGATGTTCGAGCTGTACGCGACGGGGGACTATGGCCTCAAGGAACTTCGCGAGAAGATGGTGCAGCTCGGACTGGTGTCGCCTCGGGGGAAGCCGCCGTCGGTCTCCAAGGTCCAGACGGCCCTGGAGAACCCGCTGTACTACGGCATCGTCCGTTACAAGGGCGAGTTCTATGACGGCCAGCACGAGCCGATCGTCACGCGAGAACTCTTCGAGCAGTGCCGTCGAGTGTTGCACTCGCGTGGACGCATCAAGTCCTCGGGATTCAAGCCGTTCTTGTACCGTGGGCTCCTGCGTTGCGGGGTGTGCGGCTGCATCGTCACGCTGGAGCAGCAGGGTCGGTACCGCTACGCGAGGTGTTCTCGTAAGCGTGGCAAGTGTGTGCAGCCCTACATCCGCGAGGAAGCGCTTCAAGGCCAGATCGCGGACGCGGTCACAATGGTGGCGATCTCGGATGAGTTCGCGACGGTTCTGCGGAGCGAGCTGGACCAGATCGAGAAGAGGCGAGCCGCTGAAGTCGAGAACGATCGGGCGAAGCTCCAGGCGGAGATCGCCGCCTGCGACCAGCGGCTCAAGCGACTGATGACGGTGTACCTCGACAACGCGATCTCGGTCGAGGAGTTCAAGGAGGCCAAGAACGCTCTGGTCCTGGAGCGGCTGGAGAAGGTCCAGCAACTGGACCAATTGGCCAAGGGAGTCTCCGAACGGTTAGAAAAACTGCGTGCCCTCGTAACCAGTTCATGTGACGCGGCTTGCATCGTCGAGCGCGACGATCCGTCGGAAATCGTCCGATTCTTCAAATCCGTGAGTTTGAACATGACCCTGCGGGATCGGCGGCTCACGTGGGAGCCTCGGGAGGCTTGGCAACTGATTGCGGGCCAAGCGGTTGTGCAGATGGGCGGGGCGGGGCGGGAAGAAGCGGGCGCAGAGAAAAAGCCCGAGGACCGGGCTTGTGAGATCAAGCGGAGAGGGGGGGATTCGAACCCCCGATACAGACCTAAATCCGTATAACGGTTTAGCAAACCGTCGCCTTCAGCCTCTCGGCCACCTCTCCGGCGATGGCCCAAAGGATAGCAGGCGAAGCGGCTCCCGTCCGCCGCCAAAAACCACGACGGCCTGTCGCGACGGAGTCGGGTCGCGAGCAGGCCGCCTGGTTGCACTTCGCCGCTCACCACCGGGGGAGTCGAGAAGTCGTGTGGTTGTGTGTTCCCAACAGTCCCGGCCCGCGGGGCTGTGAACAGCGGGACCGCGGGCCGGTTGGGGTGGGGCGCGGGGATGCCCCACCGTGGTTTATTCCGCGTTGCCCTCGTTGTGACGCTTTTCAAGGAGCGAACGCAGGTAGTCGTTCTCGCGCCGCGTGGCTTCCAGATCGAAGACGAGGTACTTGACGCTCAGCCGCAGGTAGTCCAGCGATTCCTGAAGCTCGCCGATGGTCTGACGCATCTTGTCGTGGCGGTTCTTGGTCTCGCCGGCCAGCGCCTGGAGCGGGGCACGCTGATCCTCGGGTAGCTCGCCGATCTGGGCGACCAGTTCCGTCAGTTTCTTCTGGAAGTCCTGCTCGTTCATGATCTCTCTCCCTCTCTGTGATTGAGCGGCGGGTCCGTCCTGCCGCGTCGCGTGGCGACAGGGAGAGAGATGGCAACGGGCAGGCCAGAGCGGGAAGGGGTGAGGGGTGAGGGGTGAGGTCTGAGAAAAGACATCACGGCGCACAATGGCGTGCGGTTGGTCGAGAAATCGGTTGTGGTGGGGGATCGGCGGCGGTCCGTCTGTGACGGGTGTGGCCGCGGATCAACGATCGATGTCGATGCGGCGCAGCGCGGCCTTGGCTTCGGGGCGGGCGGCGGCAAGGACCGCGGCCAGGGCGGCGGGGTCTTGCTTCTTCAGTTCCTTGAGCGTCTTGCGGGCGTGGGCGTCGAGGTTCTGCCTGAAGCGGTTGAACAGGGTTTCCAGTTCGTGCCGGTTGTAGCGGCTGAGCGGGTCACGCAGGCCGGACTGCATCATCGCCCAGTCGAGCAACGACGCACCCTGCGGGGTGAATCGGTAGAGGTCCAGCGTCGCGGCGGCCCGTTTGGTCGTCGACACGAACGGGTCGTTGGCCGGCTCGGGGATCTTGAGGAAGGTCTCCTCGGTGGCGGCCTTGGACTCGCGATGCAGAAGGTCGTCGGTCGCGGGCGTGGCGGGCATGGGTTTGTCCAGGAGGGTGCGGTCGAGGATGGTGTCGGTCGCCGGAGCGAGGTTGGCGAACGCGGTACTGATGGTCTTGCTGCCGACCTTGTCGAAGCGGACGGTGAGGCGTTGACACCGGACGCCGTCGTGGACGAGGGACTGGGCGGCGGTGACAACGCCGACACCCCACTCCGGGCAACCGGTGTGGCGGACCTTGGCTCCGATGTCCCAATCACGCACGGTCGGCGGCACGGTCTGGCACGTCCAATCGGCAGGCTCGCGCTGGCTTGACGCGTCCTACGAGCCACCCGCCGGGCGACAGGCCCTGCGGGCAACGCATACGCGGCCTACACTTGTGTTCCCCGAAACCGATCGCTTCTCGCCGCCCGCTTCGGACCTTCCTCCACTCATCGCGGAGGTCGCTGCTTCGGAGCAACGCCAGGAGTTCGAATCGGGGCGACGGCGGCTGGTCGATTCGGCCGGATCATGATAGTGGATCCGAGCGGGTGACGCCAGAGGCTGTTGATAACTTTGGTTCACACGATGTTCCGCTCGCCGCTTGGCGACCGGGACGTCGGAATTCGGTCGCGGGTCGAGTCGGGCCGCAGGCGCCCAGCTTTTCCCAACTAGCAAGGATCGCAGCACGCATGATCGAAGCCCTCAAGAGCGACGCCATCGTCAACAAGGTCGGCGGCCGGTTCAAGCTGACCGCCCTCATCCAGCGCCGCCTCGGCGAGCTGATGGAGGGGCATCGCCCGCTGGTCGAGCGCAACGGCCGCACCGACCTTGAGATCGTCGTCGAAGAGATCATGACCGACAAGATCGGCCGGGACTTCGAGAACGCCTCGCTGGTCGAGACCAAGACGGTGGGTGGGAGCTCGGACTCGCTGCTCTGAAGCGTGAGCGACCCCGCTCGATCGACCCATGCGCGTCGTTTGAGTATCTGAACGCCATCCGCGACCGACCCAGGAGCCGCACGCATGGCCCGAAAGCCAGCCCCGCGCCCGAGCGCCTCGGTGACGCCGCAGAGTGATGTCGTTGCTGCGGACGATCCGCGGGTTCTCGCGACCGTCTTCCGCGGCAAGCGCGTGTTGATCGGGGTCACCGGCGGGATCGCGGCGTACAAAGCGTGTCACATCGTCAGCCGCCTGGCCCAGGCCGGCGCTCAGGTCACGGTCGCGATGACCGAGGCGGCGACCAAGTTCGTCACCCCTCTGACGTTCCAGGCGCTCTCCGGACGCCCCGTGTACACCTCCGCCTGGGAGCACGTGGAATCGCATGATCCCCAGCATGTCTCGCTCGCCCGCGAGGCGGCCGTCGCACTGGTGGCCCCGGCGACGATGGACTGCCTGGCCAAGCTCGCGACCGGGCGGACCGACGATGTGGTCACGCTCATCCTGTCGGCGATCGATCGCTCCAAGACTCCGGTCTTTCTCGCCCCTTCGATGAACGACGCGATGTGGCATCAACCCAGCACGCAGCGAAATGTGACGCAACTGGTTGATGACGGGTTCCATCTCATCGGCCCGGGAGAAGGGTGGCAGGCGTGCCGAACGGTGGGAGCGGGCCGGATGACGGAACCGGTCCAGATCCTGGAGGTGGTGACCGACACCCTTCGGCTGCGTCGAGAATCCCGGGAGCGAACCGTCAAATCCCGCCGCTAGAACTCGGTTCGGACCTGAAATCGTGCGAAGAACCGCGTTCGACAATTGAACCGGTCGTTCGTATTGACCGAACGGAACAATGGCCGAAAGATTGCATCCCTCACGGAGAGGTGACAGAGCGGTTGAACGTACCGGTTTCGAAAACCGGCAGAGCGCGTAAGCGTTCTCGGGAGTTCGAATCTCCCCCTCTCCGCTTCCGAAAGAAGCCCGCCCTCGTGGGCTTTTTTCATGCGCACGCTGGTTTGCGACGGCCGCTCGACTGCGGATCGGGAGTGACGGCCGTCACAGTCGATCCGAGCCACCGGTCGCTCGGATCGTCCGCCAAGGTCATCGTTCGCGCACCGCTTCGACGACCAGTTGGATCTCCTCCGCCCAAACGCCACCGGTGTCACCTCCGCGGTGACGATCGATGCCGTGGAGCTCGGGTCGGCTGCTGGCCCCGAACCGCTCTCGCGTGACCGCTTCGAAACCCGCGGCCTGGAGCTGCGCACGCAGGGTCTCAAAGTCGTATACGAACTGGTGGCCGTCGAGCCGCATCCCGAAGTTCAGCAGCATCGCGGGCGTGAGGAAGCGGCGAGATTCCTGAGCTCGGCGCTCGCCGAGCCAGCGGCGTTTGTGCGTCATGTAGGTCGCGGCGTCGGTGGGGAGTTGTTCGCCGAGGTACATCCGCGCCTCTCGGGTGAGGTCGGGCGTGACCACCCGGACCACGCCTCCGGGCTTGAGAACCCGGGCCCATTCGCACGCCATCTGAAAGCCATCGGCGAGAGAAAAGTGCTCGTAGAAGTGCTCGGAGTAGACGAAGTCGCAGGATCCGTCGGGGATGGCGGCCAGTGCCTCGAAGACGTCGAGCGCGATCACGTCGGGGTGGGAGGGCGCTTCGTACCACAGCCCGTCTCCGCCGTCGATGTTGGTCCAGCCCGCGAGCGGGTTGTGGCCGCAACCGAGGTTGAGCCGCGTCGGAGATTCGAGGCGGAGTCGCGCGAGCTCTTGGGCGCGACGCCGCTGGAAGTCCGCGAAGCCGGGATTCTCGAGAGTCTGATAGGGCCGCAGAATCGGCGTGCCGCTCGCCCAGGTTGCGGCCTGTGCGGCGAACGCTCGCTCCGCGCTGTCGGACGAGATGAGCACCGCGTCGAGGAGGCCGCGGCCCTCCGGCCGCAGGACCGGGACGTCGTGCAGCGAGCCGCGTCTGGTGTCGTCCAGAAACGCTGAGAGCGTCACGCCGCATCGAGAGAACAGATCGGGGGTCAGGCGATGGCTGTGCCGTCCTGCCGGGAACACGCCCACGCGGTGCCAACCGCTCGCTGCCGCCGCGCGAAGCGTCTGCTCGATCATCGCGAGCTGGGTGGCGTGAGGCAAGGCCATCGGCGACACCGTGTACGCCCGCGGGTCATCGGGCGTGATGGGCGTCAGTCCGGTGGGGGAGTTCTGAACGGCCGCCTGCGTCATACGGGTTTCTCGAGGATCACGTCGCCGCAGACCAGGGCGTCGATGTTGGTTGCGCGGAAGCAGCGGATGGCGTCCTCAGGGGTTTCGACGATCGGCTCGCCGTTGTCGTTGAAGCTCGTATTGAGCAGCACGCCCAGTCCGTCGCGGCGACGGACCTCGCCCAAGAGCGCGTGCAGGAGAGGCGTGTCGGCGGCGGACACCGTCTGCAGCCGCCCGCTCCCGTCGGCGTGCGTGATCGCCGGCAGGCGGTCGCGAACCGCGGGCTTCACCTTGGTGTTGAAGAGCATGTACGGCACCGGGAAGTCGGCGTCGAAGCACTCACCGGAGTGCTCTTCCATCGCGATGGGCGCGAACGGGCGGAACGCTTCGCGGTGCTTCACCCGAGCGTTGAGGTGGTCCTTCATCCAGTCCGGGCGCGGCCAGCAGAGGATGCTCCGCGCCCCTAGAGCGCGCGGACCGTGCTCGCTGCGGCCTTGCAGCCACCCGACAATCTTGCCGTTGAGAAGCAGGTCCGTGGTCCGGGCGATCACGTTGCCGCGGCGTCCGCCTTCTTTCTCGAGGGTCTCGGCGGCGCCGAGCCAGGAGCTCTGCGGGCCGAGATAGACCTGGTTCTTCTGGAAGGGCCGCTTGCGTTTGAGAATCTCGTAGTAGCCAAACAGGGCCGACCCGAGGGCGAGGCCCGTATCGCTCGCGGCGGGCTGGACGAACATCTCGTGGAGGGTGCCCGCGGCGGTGAGTTCATCGCGGACCGCGCGGTTCGCGACCACGTTGAGCGCGACGCCGCCCGAGTACCCCAGCCGCTTGGCGTTGGTCTTCTGCATCGCCAGCCGCGCCAGGTGCAGCACGCCGCGGGTGAGTTCTCGTTGCGCCCAGGCCGCGGCGTCAGCGAAGTACGGGTCGGTCGGGTCTTCCTGATCGCGCTGGCGGAACTGCATCCCCCCGTCGAATGCGGCACGGAGGAACTCGGTCATGTCGGTGTCGATGCCCTCGAAGACCGCATCCGGGATTCTCGGGAATCGATCGCTCTCGGGGTCTCCGTAGGCCGCGAGGCCCATCGACTTGCCGGAGTGCATGTGCCCGAAGCCGAGGATGCTCTGCGTGACCCACGCGTAGCAGAAGCCGACGCCGCTGCGCAGCGAAACATCGACGCGTTCGATCGTGCGACCGCGTCCCACGAAGAGGCTCTGGGTCTCGGCACGATGGTCGACAACCTGCAGGCGGCGGGCGTCGCCCACGTGGGTTCCGCCCTCGTTGTCCGCGTTGCGTTGGAACGTGTGCAGCGGACCACCGGGGCCCACCTTGCCGTTGCCCCAGGTGCTGCCGCGCCCGTCGATGACGAGCAGAGCTCCCGGCTTTGCGTCCAGCGGCCACGCGGTGGTGTGCCACGACGACGCCGCGTGCGCCAGATGATGGTTGATGGAGTAGCAGGGCACCTTGCCCAGCGAGCGGAAGAAGTCGGTCTCCGCGGGGTCGTTCCAATGCTCCCAATCCGCTCCGGGCACGCGCTCGCACCAGGTCGAGCCGTAGTGCCACACGGTTTTCTCGAAGACCACGGCGCTGAGGTCTCGCGGCGAGAGCCCGGCGTCGGCCAGGCACGCCCGGATCGCGTGCTCCGGGAAAGCTCGCGAGTGCTTCGCCCTCGACAGCCGTTCCTCCGCGATCGCCACGCACTTGAGTTCGTCGTCCTGCTCGAACACCACGGCCGCACCGGTGTCGTGACCGGGACCCAGTCGAAGGCCAAGGACGGCGGACATGCGGATCCTCCAGAGGCCCCGGGGACGCCCGAGGCTTTGCTTGGTCGGCGCCGGTGAAAGCGAGGAAACGACTCCCGTGATCGGGCACTCCTTCGCGGCCGGCGACCGACGTTTGTGCTATCGGTCCTGCCAACCGGCAGACATAAGGGCGGGCGGACCAATTCGGCCGATAATCGAGTCTGGTGTTGGGAGAGCGTTGGGGTCGCTGCCGCGGCATCCGGATCAAGGTGCTGCGCTCGCGAGGCCATGAAGAGGCGGGACGAGAGACGGGACCAGAGACGGGACTCATGACACGACGGTCGGACGCCAACTCACGGAGCCACGACGTCGTCGAGCAGGACGGGCGACGTGCCGTGGTCTTCCTGGCGCCCCGCGGGATCGGGCAGCACTTCATCGGTCTCGCCGACCAGCTCGACGAGTACGGCCACGACTCGCGGATGGAGACCTTGCAAGACACATCGCCCGTCCGGGTGACGGATCCGATGGCGCGGTCCGCGTCCGTGCTCGTGCACGCCGAGAGCGTCCGGGCTCGAGCGGTCAGCATCCGCCGCGCGGGCGAGCGCCACGGCGTCCCGGTTGCTCTCATCATGGACGGGGTGCTTGAGTACGCCAACACGTTCTTCAATCCGGGTGCGGGAGCGAGGTTCCTGCGCCCCGCGCCAGCAGATGTGGTGCTCGCCGCCGGGCCTCACGACGCTGGGATCCTCGCCGCCCTCGGCAACCGGGCGGTCGGTACGGGACTGCCGCGGCTGGATGCCTTCCGCAACCGCGTCATCATCGCTCAGGCCACGACGGCACCGGTCGGCGTGCTCGTCGCGACCGCGAACACTCCGGCGTTCACGATCGGCGGCCGCGCTCGAATTCTCGCTTCGCTGCGCCGAATCAAGGAGGCTCTCGCCCGCCGCCGTCTTCCGGTTCGCTGGCGTATCGCGCCCGATCTGGCGGGCGTCCTCGGGGTTGAGCGCGACGTCGCGCCGCTGGCGGAGAGTGTCGTCTGGTCGCGTGCCGTGGTGACGACCGCCTCGACGCTCGCGATCGAAGCCATGATCGCGGGTCGACCGACGGCGATCGTGCATCCCCATCCCTGGCCGTTGTGGCTGCCGGCCGCGTGGCTGCATCGCGGCGACTCGTTCCAGGGTGTGGAGGATGATCAAGAGCGAATGCGAGCGCTCGGCGGCGCCGATCACGCGGCGTCCGCCGCCGCCGCGGAGTCCATCGAACAGATCCGTCGCGGGATCGAGCCGCACGAGACCGTCTCGGCCGGTGAGCTGATCGACTCGCTCCTCTCGCCGTCGACCGAGCTGATCGGGCTCCAGAACCGATCGCTCGACGCCGCGTGCCGCTCGCGAGGGATCGAGCGTGTCGCCCGAGTGCTGAAGCGAACGACGAGCCTCGCTCGAGCGACATCCGAAGGCGATGGCGTGAAGTTGCCGGGCCGTGCCGATCGCGAGGGCGCCGAGACTTCTCGCTTGGCGACTCCGTCGCGAGGCATCATTCGGGTGGTCAGTTGCATCGAATCGCACGCGTCGAGCATCGGCGGCGTCTCGGTCTGGTCGGCCCGCATGGAGCGGCACTTTGCGGAGCACCCGGAGCTCGGCATCGATTGGCGCACCTTGTTCATCTGTCCCGACGAGCCGCCGCCGACCGAGCGGGTCGAAGCCCGGCCGCGAGCCGCCGTCTGCCGCCTCGATCCAACCGACTCTCCCTCGGCCCGGGCGGCGGCCGTGGCGCAGTCGCTCCGGAACATGGGCGCGGAGATCGTGATCCCAAACTACGGCGAACTCTGCTACGCGGCGTGCGAAGTGCTGCGGTCATCGCGCCGGCTCCGCGTCGTGGCGGTCGCTCACACCAACGATCTGGTCTACCGCTCGATGCTCACATCGCGCAATGGATGGGACGCGGGAGTCGCGGTCAGCGAGGCGTGCGCCCAGTGGCTTCGCCCGCTCGCCGCGGCACGTCCTCTGCTCGTCGCTCCGTACGGGGTGCCGTTCAGCGCAGGGCGAGAAGCGGGAACGACGCCCGGCCCGCTGCGGCTGGCGTATGTCGGGCGCGTCGTCGAGCCGCAGAAGCGTGTCAGTGATCTGCTGCTGCTGTTGTCGGCCCTGGACCGCCGCGGCGTCGACTACACCTTCGAGATGGTCGGAGACGGCGAGGCGCTCGCCGACTGGCAGAATCGGGCCGCTTCGCTTGACCTCAAGGGGCGTCTGCGTCTGCACGGCCCGCGCGACGCCGAGTGGGTCCAGCGGTTCTGGACGTCGGTCGATGTGAACGTCATTGTCTCCGACGCGGAGGGGCTGAGCATCTCGATGCTCGAATCGATGGCCGCGGGGGTGGTGCCCTGTGTCACGGCGGTCGACGCGGCGGTTGGGGGCGTCGTCCGCGATGACGACAACGGCATCGCGGTGCCGGTCGGTCAGATGGAGCTGATGGCCGATCGCCTCGCCGCGCTCGCCCGCGATCGTCATGAACTCGTGCGCCGATCCCTGGCCGCACGCCGAACGATCCGCGATCTGGGCCTGACCGTGGAATCGTGTGCCAGCGCATGGGCGGGGTTCCTCCGCTCGCTCCCATCCACGTCCGATCGGTCCGAGGTCCGTTCGTTCTCTTCGTCGCGTGAACCCACCGAGATCACCGCATCGGCGGAGCCCGATGTCGAGGAGCCATCTCTTCTCCGGGCCGTCGCGACGCTGGCCATGGACGGCCGCCACCGCATCGCTGTCTGGGCCGGCGTGAACCATCCGCGCCGGACGCTCGAGTGGATCGCGGCGAATCACCGGGAGAGAGTGGGGGCGTTCATCCATCCCAACGCGGATCGCCGGAGCACGCTCATGGGCGTGCCGTGCGTGCCGCCGGCCGCCGCGATCGAGTTCGGCGTGGACGCCGTCGCGATCTCGACCCAAGGCGGCGATCTCGTGGGTCTCGCGGCCACTTCTCGCCTGCGGCGCGGAGGCGTAGTGGTGGCGCCGGTGCCCATCGACGCCAGGGTCATCGCGCAGATCGACTCGGTCTGCGCTGCGGTGGATCGCGTTCAGGACACGGGCGGCCGCGTGGTCACGACCTTGGACTCGGGTGTGCTGACCGGCGCGACCGCCACCGATCCGAAGCAGTGGTCCGAGCTCGATCGTCCCGAGCTTGTCGTTCTCCGCGGCGATGAGGACGACTTCGCGCTCTACGCCCTGGCCGCGCCATGGCGAGCACGCGGGACGATCGTCCGCTCGCTTCGGTTCTGCGACGGTGAGCTCTCCTCTCCCGAGCGGTTTGCAGGCATCGTCGCCTCGCTTGCCGCCTCCGAGACGTACGCGATCTACGGCGGCGGGCTGCACACGCGGCGGATGCTCTCTCATTCCGGCATCGTTCGCCAACCGGTCGCGATTCTCGACGATCGCGCCCAGCCCGGCCAAGAGGTCCGCGGCGTGCGGGTCGTCACCATGGAATCGCTCGACGCCGATCCGCCGCGTGTGGTCGTCCTCTCCTCGCCGCAGCACGAGCCCGCGATGTGGGCACGCACTGCGGAGTGGCGACGCCGAGGCGTGAGGGTCCTGCGCCTGTACGAGAGTGAGCAAGTTGTCGCCGGTGTCTGATCGGTCAGACCTTCAGTGGGGCCCAGTCGTTCGCTTCGCCCCTTGCGGCGGCGAGCAGGCCCTGACGCCAGAGGAAGCGCTTCAGCAGGATCCAGGACTCCGACAGAGCGGCGAGAATCTTCGGCGTGGAGGGTGTCTCGGCCAGCGCGGGTTGCGTGGCGAGATCCAGAAAGCGAGCCTGAATCCGTACCGCGTCGCGTCGCTCTCGGTCCAGAAATGCCGCCGCGTGATCCAGCTCCGCGGGCGATCGAATGTCGCGACCAAAGAGGTCCCTCGCAAACCCGGGATTCACGGCCGCGTACACCCACGCGGACCGGCCGAGCAGGTACTCCCGCCGAAGCACATCAAGAGGTGTGTAGCGATGATCGTGCGTGACGGCGGCCTCTGGGGCGATCGTCATCGTGGCGCCGCCTTGGGTGATGAGCCGGTGGGCGAGCTCGATGTCGTCGTAGCCGTACGCGTCTTGGATGTCGTGGAAGCCTCCGACCTCTTGCGCAAGCGCGACCGGAGCCGACATGTTGAGCCCGTAGCAATCGCGATAGGTTGGCGCCCGATCCTGAGGCGGGGCGAAGAAGATCAGGTTTGTCCGCTGCACCAGCTGATCGAACAGCGTGGGATCGTCGATCATCCGCCATTCAGATCGACCGGAAACCACGCGAGGGCCCGATCGATGCGAGTCTATGTGCCGCTCGATGAAGTCGGGTGCGGCTTCGACATCGTCGTTCAGCGACAGGAAGAGCCGCCCGCGAGCCACCTGCAGAAGACGATGCCGGACGGCGATGTACCCGATCTTCGCGAACACCTCGATTCGCGTCCGGTCTCGCAGCGGCGGGGGAAGATCGATCGCGTCGGACGCCCCCTGCCCGCCGTCGACGCCGACGATGACTTCGAACCGGGCGTGGGTGCGCTGCACGCTGAGCGACGCCAGGCAACGCCGGAGCTTGTCGGGCCGCTGAAAGGTCGGGATGAGCACGCTCACGTCCACGCCCACGACTATCGGATCGCGGAGCGTCACGCACCCAATAAGTGCGGCTTTCGTGCGGGAGTGGCCGATCACCGGTCATGCCCGGTGATGCCGGAAGCGCGATCGCCCCCGACGTTCGGATCGACACGATCCCGGGGATGCCGCGCGGAAACGACGCCCGCATCCGGGGCATCGTCCTGGGAAGGGCCGACGCCGCTCTGGTTGACCGCGTGCGGGACCTCGCTCCGCCCGCTCCTGACGGGCACGCCGCCCCGATCTACGTCCTCGATCCCGACTCGAGCTTGGTCCCGTGCTCGCGCTGGGGTGCCCGCGTTCGGATCTTCCGTGGGTCCGCAGCGGTTGACGAGCTCCTTGCCGATCGGCGGCAGCGGCTCGCGTATTCCCTCCCAGAGTGCGTCGCGACTGTCCTCGACGGCGAGCCCGCCGTCCCCGCTTCGCTCGTGCAAGGCTTGGTCGCCCTGTCGCAGCAACAGTCTCTGCTCAGCCAAGAGCTGTCGGCCCGTCTCGCCGCCCGGTGGCGGTCCCGCGGTATGGCCCATTGGCGGTCGCGATTCTCGGGGATCTCCAAGAAGCGTCAGCCCGCGTCGGTTCTCGTCATCACCTCCCGGTACTCGACCTTCGTACGCCACTCCGCCGACGACCTCGTTCGGTCACTGCAGCGTCAGGGCCACAACGCGACGCTCTTTCTCGAAGCCGATGATCACGAGACGCTGACGTCGATCGCGTACCTCGAAGCGATCGAACGCCACGACCCGGACCTGATCGTTGCGATCAACTTCCCTCGCTGGGCGATGGGCGGTGCGATCCCGCAGGGGTGGCCCTATGTGTGCTGGGTTCAGGACGCGATGCAGCATCTCTTCCAGGGTCAGAGCGTCGCCGGCCCGCTCGACTTTGTCGTCGGTCATGTGTACCGCGACGCCATGGCTCGGGCCGGCTACAACCCGAGCCAATTGCTGGACCACCCGGTGTGCGTCTCGGAATCCAAGTTTCATCGCGAAGAAGCTTCGCCGGAACAGCGCTCGCGGTACGCGTGCGATATCGGGTACGTCAGCCACCGATCGGAAACGCCCGAGGCCTTCGTCTCCCGCTTCCTCCGCGAGACCGGTCTGCCCGCGGCAGCTCATGCCGCGATCGACGGGGCATGCCGCGAGATCGACGGCATCATCGCACGCTGGCCCGACACTCCGGCCGCCAACGAACTGCCCCGAGTCGCGACCGACCTCGCCCGTACTCTCGGCAGATCCGGCGATGCTCGCGCGACCGATATCCTCGGGTATCGATTCGTGCGTCCGTACGCGGAGCAGCGTCTGCGCCACGAGACGCTCGAGTGGGCCGCCGAGATCGCGGTTCGCCACGCTTTTTCGATGCGGCTTTTCGGGCACGGCTGGGAATCGCATCCGGTCCTTGGGCGCTTCGCCGCGGGGCCGCTCGCTCACGGCGAGGACCTCCGTGAGTGCTATCAGCTCGCCGCATGCCAGCTGCACGCCTCGATCGAGGGCTGCGGCCATCAGCGGGTCGCGGAGTGTGCCATGTCGGGAGGCTTGCCGCTGTGCCGCCGTTCCTGGGCCGAGTTCTATTTCAACGACTGGCAGAACTCACGCGAGTTTGTGATCCATCCGCCCCCGCCCGATCTGTACTTTCTCGAGCAGCGCTGGCCCGGCCACGTCGTCGCCGATCACCCTGACCTGCTCCGCCTCATCCGCGAGCGGCAGCGCATGCTCCCTCTTCCCGGCGGCTGGGACCACGTCCATCTTCAGGGCCTCTACGCCCAGATCGAGCGGCCCGATTTCAAGCCGTTTGACGCGCCGGTCCCGCCGCGGCACGCGCGTTCGCTCGCGCTCTTCGGGGATCCGATCGAAGCAACCTTTTCCACCCGGGAAGAACTTGAAGATCGGATTCTGAAGGCCGTCGCCCGCGGCTCGTGGCGTGCGCAGATTTCCGAGGGCACGGCCCGGCGCGCTGTGGAGTGTGTCGGTGCCTCGAACTTTGCCGCACGCCTCGTTCGCTTTGTCGCCGATGCGATCGTGCTTGAAGAAGGGGTCGAAACCCTCGGGCCCGTGAAGAAAATGCCCTCGCACGGCGGACAGCCGACGGAGGCCGTCGCGTGAGCACCCCCGTCCGCCTCGCGCTGGTGAGCCGGGAGTACCCGCCCTTCTTCGGCGGCGGCATCGGCACCTACGCCCGATGGATTGTGCCGGCGCTGATCGACGCAGGCGCTCGGGTGCATGTCATCACCGAAGCGCACGATCAAACCAACCCCCGCGTCGAGTTTCACGGACCGGTGACCGTGCATCGGGTGCCGATGGCGATGGGTCGGGGCGGCTGGACCAGCGCCGCCGTGCGATTCTCGATCAACGCGGCCCGCAAGGTCGCCGCACTCGCCGCGAGAGATGAGATCGATATCGCTGAGTTTGCCGAGTGTGAGGGAGCGGCGGCGGCGCTCCTGCTCTTGCGTTCGACACTGCCGATAGGCACGCCAGCGACCGTGGTGCACCTGCATACGCCGAGCGAGGTGTTGTACGAATTGCGGTCTCTTTCGACCCGAGCTCTCGACCAATCTTTGGCGGCGTACTTCCTGATGGAGCGTCTGGCGATTCGGCTCAGTGATCAGGTCTGTGCGCCGTCACACTTCATCGCCGACTGGGCCGTCTCGCACTACGGACTGGCCCATCGCCCGGCGGTAATCCCATATGCAATCGCGCCGGCTCCGGAGGCTCCGCCGCCAAGCCATAGCAAGGACGTTCTGTATGTTGGTCGCATTGAGCCACGCAAGGGCGTGGAGTCGTTGGCGGTCGCATGGAAGCAGGTTCTGGCGCGGCATGTGGATGCCAAGCTCGTGCTCGCCGGTGCTGACACGTCCGGCGCGCCCGACGGGGGCTCGCTGAAGGCGTATCTGCTTTCACTGCTCGACGAGCCGCAGCGAAGGACGGTCCAGTTCCTCGGGCGTCTGCGGCCGGAATCGCTCGGCCAGGAGTACGCGAGGGCTGCGATCTGCGTCGTCCCGAGCCTGTGGGAGAACTTCCCGAACACCTGCATCGAGGCGATGCTGCACGCCCGCCCTGTTGTGGTGTCAGACAACGGAGGCATGTCCGAGATGATCGGCGATACGGACGCTGGCTTGGTGTGCCGCGCCGGTGATCCGGCGTCCCTGTCGGACGCAATCAATCGATTGCTTTCGGAGCCTTTCGCGGCAAGAGCCGAGCGAGGAGTGAAGGGACGGGCACGCATCCTGCACATGTGTGATCCGTCGCGAATCGCCAATGCTCGGCTTGAGATGTATCGCCATGCCATCGCGTCGTCACGTGCTCCCCGTTCCGTGCCCGATCGCGCGGAGTCCGTGTTCGCGGAGTGGAAGCGAAGCGAAGCTGTCCTGGCCGGTGACGTCACGACGATGTCGATGCCGACATTCGAGGGTGCGATCACGCGATGGATCGCTCTGGACCGCCAGAGTTCCGAGACGGTGGGGGGGCATGCATGAGCACGCTCGCTACCGTCATCATCACGCCGCACTTTGACGAACCGTCGGACGATCGGGCCATGGCGGCGAGAGCGATCGCCGCTGCGTGGTCATCCGAGGGCGTTCGCACGACGGTGATTTGTCCGGAGACGGCTCTGGCTCCCGCGCTGCGGCCCGGACCGATGCTGGAGGTTCAACGCGTCGAGCCGCCTCGTCGGGAGGATGTCTCGTTCTGCGTGCGAGCGATGATCGACGCCTGGCATCGGGAGCGGCGGCGTCCTCTTGTGGCGATCCACTGCGTCGACGACGCGCGTTCCGTTCTTGCGGCAAAGTTCGCGTCCTTGGCGGGCCTCGTTTCAGCCCCGGTTGTTCATGTTCGTGTTGGGGCGGAAGCTAATGAGCGAGAAGCCGCAGCGGACGCCTTGGCCGACGGCGTCATGGTGTTCGCCGAGGCGTTCGCCAGTCGTGAGGATGCGGCGTTGATGTCGATGCCCGCGATGCCTCGGTTGTCGCGACCTCCCGCGGCAGCACGCGTCTTCGCCATCCCGACCACGATTCCCGAGGCTCGGCACCGCGACGTTGCGGCCGCACTCGCCGCCAGCGGCGCGATCGCGCAGGGCTGGAGCATCGCCGCGTCGGGGCCGAACGGGCGATGGATCCTCGCCGATGCGGCGGCCGCCAGTGTCACGGGCTCCGAGGGAGACTGCGTCACGATTGTCACCGACGGGCCTGTTTTTCCGGCGGTGGCTCTCCAGTCCATCGGCCGCGGCGGACTCGCCATCGTGCACGCCGATTCGCCGCTCGCCACGGCGCTCCCCGTCTGGCTCCGGGAGCAGATCATCTACCGCGACGTCGCGAGCCTCGCGAGCGCGATGCGCCGTGTTGCGACCGCGACAACCGCGGCGCGCGGCGTGTGGCAGCAGGCGCTGGCGAGCGCCTTGGTTGTGTCCGCGTCTTCGTTCGTGCAGCAATCCCGCCGGTTCTGGCGGGAGCTCCGACGCCGGCACGACACCGCCGCGGTTGAACGCATGTGGAAGCTGATGGAACGCGAGGCCGTCCCGGGCCCGCTCTTGCTGGAGGCCTCAAGGTGATCCGATCGGATGCCGTCATCGTTCGTTCGGGGGCGCGGAGTGTTGAGCTCATATTGAGCGACTCCAGCGTGTGGACCCAGCTTCTGGGCCGTTTTCCGATGCCGCGCGAGGGATCGATCGATCAGTTGCGGGATGCGTTCGCGGACGGGTCACCGCTCGATGCGGTGACCTTGTCGGGCTGTCCGTCCGCCTGCCTGCTTCCGATTCTCTGGCTCCGCTCCATGTGGCTCGCACCAGATGCCAAGGTGGTGCTGGAGTGGCACAAGGTCGAGGATCCATCCGCGACACCCAGCCGCCAGGCCGCCGGACGTTTGGCCTGCTTGCTGGCGAGTGATGTGCAGTGCGCCGATCCGGCGAAGGCCATGAAGTGGTGGGGCTGGGACGGCCCATCGACGCGGTGGAGCGACAACGCGCTTGAGGCGTTCGATCTGCTCACGAACCTTGTCGATTGCTGGGGCGGAGCGGAGCGCTACGCCTCTCCGGCCGCGGGGTGGTGCGAGGCAGCTCGGAAGGCGATCGCGACGTTCCAGTCGCTGGGCATGAAGCGCATCGCGCTCTACGGCGCCGGGACGCACACCCGTGCGATCGGCGAGGCGCTCATGGATCCGGGTGTCGAGATCGTCGGCATCATCGATGACGATCATCGTCGCCACGGGCAACGCCTGTGGGGCTTTCCGATCATCTCTCCGGCGGCGGCGTTGGAACTCAAACCGGACGCAATTGTTCTTTCCGCGAACTCGTTCGAGGATCAGCTCTGGGAGAGAACGGCTATCCACCGCGCCGCCGGGATTCGAGTAACGAGGCTCTACGGCAGTGCCGACACCAGCGCGGCGTAAGGCCCTTTCACTCTCGTGAATCTAGAAAGAACCGATCTCAAAGGACCGATATCTCTTTCTCTACCCGCGTGGCACCCGAACGTGTTGGTCGGGGTCATGGCGGCGTGGTGCAATCCTGAGAGCGACCGGATTACTGATGTCAAAGCCGATCCAGCATCCTCGTGAGCGTCTGACAGGAACGCTCGTTCTTGATGCCGCGGGGCAAGTCTCGGAGCCCGGCCAGGCCTCGCCCTTCCCCAAGCAGCTTGGGGTTCCGACGATGTTGAGCGATCGCGAGCTTGACTATCTGCATTGGCTTGGCGGCACCGTGCCCTCAAACGGTCAGGTCGTGGAGCTCGGGAGCTTTCTCGGAGGCTCGACCGCCGCGCTCGTTGAAGGCATGCGTGGTTCCGGGCGATCGCACCAGCCTGTCATTGTCTACGACGGCTTCGTTGCTCCGGCGAGCGAAGAGTGCGTGACAAGCTGGTGGATGAAGCCGTTCGGGCTCAAGGCGGGCGAGAACTTCCGAACGCGGTACGAGTCGCTGCATGCGTCGAGGCTTGATCGGCTCGTCATCCGGGAGGGGTGGCTTCCCGAGGATGCGGAGGCCGACGAGCAACGGCGGCTTTACCCGGAGCAGCGACCGATCGATGTGCTCTTTGTCGACGCCGCCAAGACGTGGGGTGTGCATCGGACGATCCTGCGAGCCTTTGCACGCTTCATGAAGCCCGGCTCCGTGCTCGTGCAGCAGGATTTTCTGGACTTCCCCGGTCCTTGGCTGCCCATTCACATGTGGCAGCTCCGGGACGTCTTTCGTCCGCTCGATCTGGTTCGTTCGTCACCTTCGCTCGCCTTTGAGTGCATCGGAGATCCAGCCCGTCGCGTCGACCAAGCCTGGGACTTTGATCGCTTCTTCGATCGAGAACTGCGCGAAGATGTTTGGCTGCGCGTGCGATCGTATTGGAGTGGCCTGATCGGACCCGCCGCTGGATTCCTGCACGCCCACGAGGCGAGGCACGCGTTCCTTGTTGGTGATCACGACGCAATCACCGCGCCGGCGCGACGGTTCGAAGCTTGGTCCAACTCCCGCGACTCGCAGGGCGTGTACGTGGCTCCGGGCTGGCTGGAGGCGCTTCAGGAGATGGCGAAACAGGCCGAGAAGCGTCGCGCTGCGCATTCGGGCCGACTTCGCGATCTGGCAGCCGAAGCTGAGGTGCGTGCCTCGCTTCCTCGAAATGCGCATCGCTGCGGCGTGCCACCGGAGGCGCGTGCGGAGTATTGGTCGGTCCTCGTTGGTCGGCTCCGCGACGCGGGGATTCGCAGCATCGCGCTCTATGGCGCCGGTGCCCACACACGATGGCTGCTCGATCATCGCGAGCTTCTGTCCGGGGTTCGGATCGAGTGC
The DNA here is from genome assembly GCA_019744815.1 of Phycisphaerales bacterium. GTDB lineage: Bacteria > Planctomycetota > Phycisphaerae > Phycisphaerales > UBA1924 > JAFEBO01. The sequence goes on along the minus strand of JAIEUA010000011.1, from coordinate 275,213 downwards.
GTCCTCGACGATCGACCGAGCGTTGCTCAGATCAGCGGTGTTCCCGTTCGCGATCCTTCCAACGTTTCGCTCCCGGCGGATGTTGCCGTGGTTCCCTCTTCAGACGCTTTCGAGGCGGAGATTGTCCGGCGGGCCACCGAGCGATTCGAGAGCCGGAACGCGGTCTTCCGCGTCTACACGTTCCCGCGGCCCGTCTCCCGAGAGGGGCCGGTCCGTGCCGCCGCCGGGCACTCGCAACCCGAGGCGCCGCACCGAGCCGAGCTCGGTCTGCAAGTTCAGAGAGGGTGGCTCCCGGTCTTTCAAGAGCGGCTGGTGTTGCCAGGCTGGGCCAAGGGATGCACAAGCCCCCGCGATCTCATGGTGCTCTGGGACATGGTCGAGGCGGTTCGTCCCGACTGCATCCTCGAGATCGGGACGGCGTCAGGCGTTTCGTCGCTGATGCTTGCCGCGGCGACCGATCATTTCGGCGGAACGAGCCGCGAGCAAGGACGTGTGTACTCGTTCGACATTGCAGAGAGCTGTTATTTCGATCGCTCCCGATTGATCGGGTCGGCAGCGATGGAGGCATCGCCTCGCTTGTCCGGTCTCATTGAGTTCTACCCCGGACGCACCGCCATCGATGCGGCACGCCGCTTCGGCGTTGGGCAAGTGGATCTCGCCTTTATCGATGGCGATCATCGGCACCCCGCACCAACGCTCGATTTGCTGGCTCTGCTGTACGCGGTGCGTCCCGGCGGCTGGGTTGTGCTGCACGACATCGAATTGACCGCGGCTTCGCAGGTGCATCGCAGGGCGGGCACTCTGGAGTGGGACATCGCGACGGGCGCGGAGACCCTTTTCCGGCGATGGCCGTTCCAGAAGGTTCAGCCGCGGAATGCTGGCGCCTGGGAAAACAACATCGGGGCGATCCGTTTGCCCATGAATCCCGGTGACGCGGTCGCCTTCTTGCTCGAACACCTGCGTCTTCCGTGGGAGACTGGCGAAACGGTACCGGCCGTCCGTGCCTCTCTCCGCGCGACAGCCGCGTGAGCGGTCACGAGAACTCGCTTCGGAACCAGGCCAGAACACAAGAAGCCAACGAAAAGGCCCCGGTTGCCCAGGGCCTTTCTCTTCGCGACAATCAACCGATCACTTCGCCGGCTCTGCCGACTTTTCGTCGGTCTTCTTGGGCTCGAGATCGCCCGCCTGGATCTCGACAAACGCCAGACCCGACATACGACGCTTCACCGCGTCGTTGATCTGCTGCACGTTCAGGGCGTCGATCTTGTCCAAACGATCCGCGTCCCACTTCATGGTGCGGTTGAGGTACATGCCGTTGGTCATGCTGGTGGCGATGTAGCTGTCCTCGTTGAGGTTGGTCATGAAGTCGAGGCGATAGGACTTCTTCGCCTCGGCGAGCTCCTTCTCGTCGATGCCGCTCTCGATCCAGCGGGTCATCTCTTCCTTCATCGCGTCGGCCGCCTTGCCCGCGTTCTGCTTGGCGCAGATCGCGAAGGCGAAGAGGTTGCTGACCGGGTCCAGGGGGTTTGCCTGCAGCCCGGCGCCGGCGCCGTAGGAGAGACCTTCCTTCTGCCGCAGGCGATCGAGCATGCGGCTCTTGGCCCCGCCGCCGAGGATGTAAGACGCGATCTGGAGGGCGGGGGCGTCCTCGTCATTCTCTGACATCTTGAAGCTGGTCGCCATGCCGACCATCGCCATCGGCTTGTCGGGCGTGTTGATCTTCTTGGCACCGGATTCGTTGGCGACGAAGGGCCGCTCGATCCGCTTGAACGGCTTCTTGACAGTCCAGCCGTCGAAGGCCTTCTTGAACTCGGTGGTCAGGGCCGTCGCGTCAAACTCGCCGACGGCGGCGACTTGCACGCTGCTGGGGCCGACCTGGTCGTTGTAGAGCTTCTTGATGTCATCCAGCTTGACCTCTTTGGTTTCAACAAGCCGCTCTTCCATCGACGGGACGTAGAAGGGCGAGTCCTTGGGGAACGGCGACATCGAGCGCTGCATGGTGGCCATCGCCAGAGCCTGCGGATTGCTCAGCTGGGCCTCGATCTGGGCGATCGCTTCCTTCTGCATGGTCGCGAACTCGTTCTCCGGGAACGTTGGGTTGCGGAGCACGTCGGAAGCGATGGCCACCGCCTGCGCGATGTTGGCCTTGTCCGAGGTGATCGACACCCGCAGCACGCCTTGCTGCTGCGACGCGATGTTCATCGTCGACTGGATCTTGTTCAGCTCGTCGGTGATCTGCTGGTACGAGCGGCTCTGGGTGCCGCGGCGGAGCATGCCGCCGAGCATCCCATTCGCCACGCGGGTGCCGCTGAGGCTCTTCTCGTCGCCGTAGCGGATGACCATGGAGACGTTGACGGCCTCGCCGCGGGTCTTCTTGGAGAGCAGCGCGAGCGAGACGTTCTCGCTGATCTTGGAGCGGACCGTGCGGGCGTCGATGTTCGCGGGCGTGGGGTCGAACGTTTCGCCCTCGCTCATCGTCTCCTGGCCTTTGTAGCCCTCGACGATCGGGGCGATCTCCGGCTTGGCCGGAATCTCGGCACGCACCGGAGACTTGGTCGGGATGAACTTGCCACCGGTGCGGTTGTTCTCAACGAAGTACTTGGTCGCGACGGCCTGAACGTCCGCCGTCTTGATCGCCTTCACGCGGTCGCGATAGATGAACATGAGCCGCCAGTCGCCCACCGAGGCATACTCGGTCAGCTCAACGCCGATGCGATTGCTGTCGGTCATTGCGAGCTTGAGCGAGGACAACTCGGCAGCGCGGGCCCGTTCCACTTCCTCGTCGGTCACCGGGCTGCTCGCAAATCCCTCCATCACACTCTGCAGCTTGGCGAGCGCGGCGGCGGGATCCTGACCTTCCTTGAGCGTGGCGACCGAGAGCATCTGGCCGCGCTCCGCCATGGCGAAGGGCAGGGTCGAGACGCTGGCCGCGAGGTTCCCCTCGACAAGCGCCTTGTACAGGCGGCCCGACGGGCGATTGCTCAGGATGTTGCCCAGAAGCTGCAGAGCCACCGAGTCGGGGTGCGAGCCCGCGGGCGTGTGATAGAACACGCCGACCGAGGCCTGCGAGCCCTCGCGGCGGATTTCAACAAAGCGCGGACCGTCCTGCACGGGCTCGTCGGTCCAGGTGTCGATGATCTTCTCTGGCGGGTTCTCGATCTTGCTGTAGTTCTGATCGATGAGCCGCAGCGTCTTGTCCATGTCGAACTTGCCGGCGACGACCAGCATGGAGTTCTCGGGGCGGTAGTAGTGCTTGTAAAACTTGCGGAGGTTGTCGGCGGGGACGCGCTCGATGTCGGAGCGGTTGCCGATGGTGGAATCGCGATAGGGATGCCAGGTGTAGGCCTTGGCGAAGAGTTCCTTCATCAGCAGGCCGAAGGGGTTGTTCTCGCCCATCTCGAACTCGTTGCGGACGACGGTCATTTCTTTCTCGAGCGCCTTGGCGTCGATGAAGGAGTTGACCATGCGGTCGGCCTCAAGCCGCAGCGCGAACTCGAGGTTCTCGTCGCTGGCGACCATGGTTTCGTAGTAGTTGGTGCGATCGGTCCAGGTGGTGCCGTTGAACTGAGCGCCGTGGTCCTGCAGGCTCTTCCAGGGATCCTGGTGGGTGGGTGTGCCCTTGAAGACCATGTGCTCGAGGAGGTGGGCCATGCCCTTCTCGCCGCGTCCTTCGTGGCGCGAGCCGACGAAGTAGGTGATGTTGACGGTGACGTTGGAGGAGGACTGATCGGGGAAGAGCAGCACCCGTAGGCCGTTGGGCAGGCGGAACTCGGTGATGCCCTCGACCGAAGCCACGGGCTTGGTTGCCCAGGCTGGGAGATCGGTGGCGGCGGCTTTGGGCGCGGCCTGCGGGGTGTCGGCCGCGAGCACCGATTGCAGAACGCCGCAGCACGCGGCGAGGGCGAGCGTGCCGATGCGAGCGAGCTTTGAGAGCGATTGCATGGAGTCCTCCGAGCCGCCGCGGCGTGCACGGCGTCAACCGTGGCCGGCGCGACGAATGTCCTTCGAAAGAAGGGTAGTGCCGCTGGGGTCCGGCGTTGCACAAAACGAGGCGTGCTTTCAGGCGTGGGGGTTCGAACGTGGAGGTGTTAGACGCCGTATTCCTTCCAGCGGCCGGCGACCCGTTCCCTCACGGCTTTGCTCATCGAAATCAGCGGCGGCCATTCCCGCACCGGCTGCCCGTTGGCTTCGTCTCCCCGCATCTTGGGGGTCGCGTCGAAGGCGATCCGCCGGCCGCAGACGCTGAGGTACCGATCCCGATCCGGGGCCGTGTTCGCCATCCAATGGAACAACGCGTCGTCGGCATTCCCCACGTCGGACTCATCGCCGACAATCACCGTCCATCGCGGCAGGGCGCACTCCCCGGTCAGGCCGCCGAGCGACTTGATCAGGCGAGCACCGTCACCCGCCTCACGCTTGGCGATACGGACAAGCAGCCACCAGCCGCCGAACTCGGCCGGGACACGAGCATCGAGCACCCCCGGGATCTGCTTGACTCGAGCCTCGGTCGCTTTCGCCGTCTCTCCGAGCACGGCCTCGATGTCGCCTGCTTCGCACGCCTGCTTAGCGATGCCTTCGAGGACTCGCTGCGTCTCCGCCGGGTTGCTCTTGCGTGTGGCGTCGAAGCCGATCTTGCCGCCGCCGCCGAGGAACGGGGCCGCGTGGTCGAGGATGTCGATCGGGCCGCGGACCAGCTCGCTATCCCGCGCCGGCACGCAGCGATCACCGACGGCCCGCATCACCGCGGCGTGGTCGTGCACATCGACGTCCTCGTCCACGATCACGATCGTCTTGGTCCAGGACATCTGCCCCGCGCCCCAGATCGCGTGCATCACGCGGCGGGCGTGGAGCGGGTACTCCTTCTTGATCTTGATGAACGCGCAGTTGTGGAAAGCCCCGAACATTGGCAGGTCGTAATCGATGATGTCCGGCACGATCGTCCGCAAGAGCGGCAGGAAGATCCGTTCCGTCGCCTTGCCCAGGTAGTAATCCTCCTGCGGCGGAAGGCCAACGACAGTGGTGGGGTACACGGGATTGCGACGGTGCGTGATCGCCGTCACTTCCAGCAGTGGGTAGCGATCAGGCAGCGAGTAGAACCCGGTGTGATCGCCGAATGGGCCTTCGAAGATCGCCCCCTTGCCGAGAAGCGTTGCCCAATCCGGCTGCTCTTCATGCGACCGTTGCGAGTGGATCCTTGCAATTTCTTTCGGATCAAAGCCGATCAACCCAGCCTCGCTGCTCACATATCCCTCGATCACGATCTCTGCGTTGGCTGGCACGCTCAGGGGCACGGTCTTGCAGTTCACCAGCGGGATCGGGCCGCGGTTCAGGAAGCCCGCGAGAAGCAACTCGGAGATGCCCGGCGGCATGGGTGCCGTCGCGGCGTAGGGCAGCACGCTCTCGCCGCCCAGCGCGATTGCCACGGGCATGCGCTCGCCGCGGGCCTTCCACGAACGCCAGTGGCGTGCCCCGTCGTGGTGCATGTGCCAATGCATCGCCATATGGCGCTTGCCGAAGAGCTGGACGCGGTACATGCCCACGTTCCGCGAGGGCGGGGCGTCCTTGCCGATGTCGTCGGCGTGGATGGTGTGGATCGTGCCGAGCGTGATGTAGCGGCCGCGGAAGATGGCGTCCCAGTCCGGGCCATGACCAAGCCCGTGGGCCGCGATCGCGCCGTCGTTCACTCCCGCCGGGTATCCCAGTGCCGCGAAGTCTCCATCGTGCGGCCAGCACTTGATGATCGGCAGGCGAGTCAGGTCGACCTTGTCCCCGATGAGCACGACTTCCTGGCAGATGCCGCTGCGCACCTTCTTCGGGGGGATCTTTGCGATCTCCAGAAGCTCAGGAATCTTCTGCAGCTTGGCGAGCAGCGTCGGCGGCGGCTCGGGCTTGACCAATTTCTCGATCTTGTGTGCGAGCGACTCAAAGCCGCCGGGAGTGTGCCCCGCGTTCACGCCCGGGCCGGCGTCATTGCAGCCAAGGGCCATCTCGACGCGGCGGTAGGAGCCCCAGCCGTTGATCAATACGGGAATGTCCGATCCCTGAACGTTCTCGAGCAGCAGCGCGTGGCCGCCCCCGCCGCAGAAACGGGGATCGACGCGGCGAGCCCCGGCGGAGGGCAGGTTCGGGGCGGGCGACTTGCTGACGCGGTCGGCGATCTCGGTGATCTCCAAAACCGGCGAGACCGAACTCCGAATGCGTTTCAGCTCCCCGGCACGTTCGAGGGCGGCGATGAAGTCCTGGGTGTTCTCGTACATAGACTCGCTCGATGACGGCCGATCCCGCATCCAACTCGCAAGGCCCACCGGGGCGCTCGACCCTCACCCCCGACTACCAGCGGAACTGGGAAGAGTACTACGCCGCGGTCGCGGGGAAGCCGCCGCGGCAAACGCTCATGCTGGCACTCGATGCATTCGAGCGGGAGGACGCCGCTGGTTTCGATCCGACCTGGCGAAAAGCCGTTGATATTGCGTGCGGGGAGGGGCGGGATGTGCGCGAAATGCTCCGACGGGCCGGAAAGACACGCTGGAAAGTCATGGCGACCGACGTGACAGGCGATGGCTTGGATCGCCTTTGTCATTCTCTTGCAGAGCGGGATCGTGACCGGGTGTTTGTTGCGAATTGCCCGATGGAGGTTCTGCCATCGACGTACCCAAAGCCGAGGTTCGGGCAGCCTGAACGCAAAGCACCCAGCGTTGACCTGATCAACGCATCCTTCGCCCTGCCGTTCTGTAAGCCCGACGCGTTCCCAGCGTTGTGGAAGTGGATCGTCTCCACTCTCCGCTCGGGCGGCCGCTTCGCCGGGCAGCTCTTCGGCGACCGCGACGAATGGCGCCCCGTCCGCCCGGAAAGCCATTTCACCCGAGCCCAGGTTCTCGACCTGCTGAAGCCCTTCACCATCGAGCACCTCGATGAAGTCGAGAAAGAAGGCGACGACGCGACCGGCAAGCCGAAATACCACCACGTGTTCCACATCGTCGCTCGAAAGACCTGATGCCTTGATGCCTCCTGCCTTGATGCCTTCTTTGCCGTCAACCCCTCTTGCCTTTCGGGAGTCGCTCGCTTGACCACCGCCACCGCCGATCTTGCCCTCGATCTCAAGGACGTCGACAAGTCTTACGCCGCCGGATGGTTTAAGAAGGGCGTGCACGCCCTCCGCGGGATCGACATGCATGTGGGCCGCGGCGAGGTCTTCGGGCTCCTCGGGCCGAACGGCGCAGGCAAGTCGACCCTGATCAAGATCCTGATGACCGTCATCTCGCCGACCCGGGCTCAAGGCACGATGCTCGGCCGCAAGATCGGCGACAAGTCCACCCTCGCCCGCGTTGGCTATCTGCCCGAGCACCACCGTTTCCCCGAGTACCTCACCGGCCGCCAGGTCGTGGAGTTCTACGGCGCGATGAGCGGCGTCTCCCGCGCGGACCGCAAGCGGCGGGCCGCGGATCTGCTCGATTTCGTCGGCATGTCCAAGTGGGCCGACACCAAGGTCCGCGGCTACTCGAAGGGCATGCGTCAACGCGTCGGCATCGCGCAGGCGCTTGTGAACGACCCGGAGCTCGTGCTCTTCGACGAACCGACCGATGGCGTGGACCCGGTTGGTCGGCGCGACATCCGTCAGATGTGCCAGACGTTGAAGGATCGCGGGAAGACGGTCTTTCTAAACTCGCACCTGCTCAGCGAGCTGGAGATGATCTGCGACCGCGTCGCGATCCTGGTGCAAGGCCGCGTTGCCTCGCAGGGCACGATCGACAGTCTGACGACGCACCGGCAGCGCTACGAGATCGAGGTGGCGAGCGATGACAGCAACGTGAACACTTCTCTGCGTGCCGCGCTTGGTCCGTGGCTGCGAGCGGACGCCGCGGGCTCGATTGCGGGCCAGTTGCCGAGCGGGGAACAGATCGACGTGCGGCTCGATCAGCCCCACGCACCCGCGATGGTGAAGATCGCAACAGCCGATGCGGCCAAGGTGCAGCCGCTGCTGGATTCGATCCGGGCGGCCCGGCTGACGCTGCGTGCCGTGCGACCGATTCGACCCTCGCTCGAGGACTTGTTCATGGAAGCCGTCACCGACCCGACCACCGGCAAGACGCTCGCCCCGGGCGCGAAGGAGGGTGCGTGATGATTCTCACCCAGACCACCGCGATGCTCGTCGATGCGTACCGCGAGCTCAACAGCAAGAAGATGTTCTGGATCTCGCTGATCCTTTCCGGCCTCGTGGTCGCATCGATCGCGTGCGTCGGGATCAACAACAAAGGCCTCACCATCCTCTGGTGGACCATCTCGCTCGACATCCTGAACACGTCGTTCCTCAGCCCCGCGTCGTTCTACAAGTTTGTGTTCATCCAGTTCGGCTTCAACTTCTGGCTTGCGTGGATCGCCAGCATTCTGGCGCTCATCAGCACCGCCTCGATCATCCCCGACCTCGTGGCGGGCGGCAGCATCGAACTCTCGCTCTCCAAACCCATCGCCCGCGTGCGTCTTTTCTTGACCAAGTACGCGACCGCGCTGCTCTTCACGGGCCTGCAGGTCGGCGTCTTCACCCTCGCCAGCTTTCTGGTCATCGGCGTCCGTGGCGGATCCTGGGAATGGTCGATCTTCCTCGCGATCCCGCTCGTGCTGCTCTTCTTCAGCTTCATCTACTGCGTGTGTGCGCTGCTCGGGCTTGTGACCCGTTCCACCATCGCCGCCCTGCTCTTGAGCGTCCTTTTCTGGTTCTTCCTCTTCCTGATCAACATCTCCGAACGCACCGTGCTGCTCTTCAAGCTCAACGCGGAGGACCGAATCGCCAGCGCCGAACGTGAGCTCGGCAACCTGCCGGAACTCATCTCTCGCAGCAAGGATCGCATCGTGACGTTCTCGACGCCCAAGGAGGGCGAGACCGACGCCGAGCGGCTGAAGCGCGAGGCGAACAAGGCCACGGAAGAGGCCAAGCTCGCGGGCCACGAGATGCGGGTCACCACTCGTCAGCAGAGCTTGACGGAGTACAAGTCAACATCCGACACGCTGAACAAGTGGCACGGCATGCTCTTTGGCATCAAGACCGTCTTCCCCAAGACCTCTGAGACGATGGGACTGCTGGAGCGACAGCTCACATCGTTGAACGAGTTCCAGAAGTTCTCCGATGCGCAGGAGGAACGCGAAGACGACCGCCGATCCCGCCGTCGCGGAAATGCCAGCGGCGTGACGGTCGAAACCAACGAGCCCAGCCCGTCGGTGGCTCGCAAGGTTGAAGAGGTTCTCCGCTCGCGGTCGGTCTTCTGGGTGCTCGGCACATCGGTGATGTTCGAGGTGCTCGTGCTGTTCATCTGCTGCGCGATCTTCGTGAGGCGAGACTTCTAGCAGCGATAGACTGCAGTGAGGGCCTCAATCGCATTCGCGGGAGCGAGCCGGGGCGTCCTCGCCCCGGGCGGGCGTTCGCCGAGCCATGGTGAGTCACGGACTCGAGAACGCGCGGCCGAGTTTGTGGCCCTCAACCATCTCCACGCGACAACTCCTCCCCACGCTTCGTCCCCGCCGCGATCGCCTCGCTCATCGTCTGCATCACGCCCTTCGCGTCCATGATCGCGATCGCGGCCGCGGTGGTGCCGCCCTTGCTCGTCACCGCGGCACGCAGGTCCGCCGCGGGCTTGCTTGTCTCCCCGGCGAGCAAGGCCGCCGAGCCATGCAGCACGCTCCGCACGATCGCGTCGGCGTCGGCTTCGGCGATGCCCTGCTGCACCGCGGCCTTGGTCATCGCCTCGGCGAGATAGAACACGTACGCCGGCCCGCTGCCCGCGACGGCGGTAAACGCGTCGAACAGCCGCTCTTCCAATTCGACGACACGCCCAAGCGATTCAAAGAGGAACACAGGGAACAAGAAATCCTCCATCGTCGCGGAGAGTCCACGAGTGAGTGCAGAACATCCCATCCGAATCTGTGCCGGCGTATTGGGCATCACCCGCACGACGCGCGCCTTTTCGCCCAAGAGTCGCTCGAGGGTCGTGGTCCGCGTGCCGGCCAAGATCGAGATCACAACGCGAGCCACGCCGCCGGCGTCCAAGGCAGCACGCAGCGAAGCCGCCGCCGACTCCACCATCTGCGGCTTCACCGCGAGCAGCACTTGCCCGACCTTGTCTTCTGCGTCACGAGTAGAAAGCAATCGCATGCCATCGCGCACATCGGCGACAGCCTGATAACCCTTCGCCACCCACTCGCGGCGTTTTGCTTCGTCAACTTCGCACACAATGACGGTCTCGCGACGCAGCACGCCCTCCGCTATCCCGCCGTCCACAATGGCACGGCACATGTTGCCGCCACCGACGAACAACAGTGGGGGAGTCCAGTCGAGGATGTTGACCGAGTTCGCCATTTCCCAAGCGTACCAACACCTTGCCGTCCCATCCCCTCTCTGTGCCTCTGTGTCTCTGTGGTCACTGCCTTCCGCCTTGCGAGAAACCCCGTACAATTTGGCCATGGCCACTTACTACCAACTCGAGTTCGAGAAGCCCTTGGTCGAGCTCGACCGCCAGATCGACGAGATCGAGCAGCGGATCCGGCGCGAGGAGAGCGACGAGACGACGATTCCCAGCGCCAACGCCCTCCGCGCCGACGTCGAAACGCTGCGAAACCAGCGCTCCGAGCTCATCAAGTCCATCTACTCCGGGCTGACCGCGTGGCAGACTGTTCGCGTTGCTCGGCATCCGCTCCGTCCCCAGACACGTGACTACATCGAGTCCATGACCCGCGACTTCGCCGAACTCCACGGCGACCGCCGCTTCGGCGACGACCCCGCGATCGTCTGCGGCATGTGCCGCATCGGCCCCATCAAGTGCATGCTCATCGGACACCAGAAAGGCCGCGAGACCGGCGAGAAGATCGCCTGCCATTTCGGGTGCGCCCACCCCGAGGGTTATCGCAAGGCCCTGCTCAAGATGCAGCTCGCCGAGAAGTTCGGCCTGCCCATTGTGACGCTCGTGGACACCCCGGGCGCGTATCCGGGACTTGGCGCCGAGCAGCGTGGCCAGGCCGAAGCCATCGCCGTGAATCTCCGCGAGATGAGCCGTCTGCGCGTCCCCATCGTCAGCATCGTCATCGGCGAGGGCGGCTCGGGCGGTGCGCTCGGTATCGCCGTCGCCGATCGCGTCGCCATGCTCCGCAACTCGTGGTACTCGGTCATCAGCCCCGAGGGCTGTGCGGCGATCCTGTGGAAGGAAGCCAACGAGCAGACCAACACCGCCGCCGCCAAGTCGCTCAAGCTCACCGCTCAGGACAACGTCGAACTCGGCATCATCGATGACATCATCGAAGAACCCCTCGGCGGCGCCCACCGCAACCCCAAGGCCATGGCCAGCGACCTCGCCGACTGGATCGTCCGCAACATCCAGGAGCTCAAGCAGAAATCGGGCGAGGAGCTCGTGAACGCCCGCTACGAGCGGTTCCGTCGAATGGGTTCGTTCCTGGAGCAGGCCACCGTGTGAGATGGTGGGAGCGGGGACTCTGGTTCGGCTCGGTACCACGGGGCTCCCAGAGGGCCTGGGGCGTGCTCAACGGGGTGCTTTCGGCATGGTTTGACCGCCCCGAACCTCCGCCTACCCTTCGCGTCCTGAACGCCGGTCAGCGCCATCGTGCTGACCGTGCCCGCCGCGGTTCTGCGGCGTACCCGGGCGGAGGATCCCCGTGTCGAAAAAGACCGTGAAGACGAAAGCCAAGGCTCCCGCCAAACCCGCCGCGAAGAAGCCAGCCGTCAAGGCCGCGAAGCCGGTTGCGAAGCCCACTCCCAAGGCCCCCGTCAAGGCCGTGGCCAAGACCGCCGCGAAGGGCGCTCCCAAGCCCGCCGCCAAGGACACCAAGCCGGCAAAGAGTGTCCCCGCGGCCGCGGCCAAGCCCGCTCGCAAGGGAATCACCATCGTCGACGCCAAGCCTCTCAAGAAGGGGAAGCCCAAGCCAACGACCCCTTCGTTGATTTCCAACATCGCCGGCAGCCTGCTGGGCACGGGCAAGACCCGCAAGCCTCTGATCCCTTCGGGCCCGACCCTCAAGGGCTCGGGCGTGCCGCTGGGCTATCAGGGCGGCGTGCAAGAAACCAAGATGCCCGAGATCAAGGCCAAAACGCCTTTCACCAAAGAGCAGCTCGACCACTACAAGCAGATCCTGATTCGCAAGCGGGCCGAGCTGATCGGCGATGTCTCCACGATGGAGCACGAGGCGCTCCGCGGCTCGTCGGGTTCGCTTTCGAACCTGCCGCAGCACATCGCCGAGCAGGGAACCGACGCCTTTGATCAATCCCTCTCCCTCGATCTCGCCGCCGCCGATCGCAAGCTGATCAAGGAGATCGAAGACGCGCTGAAGCGGATCGCCGAAGGGACCTATGGCATCTGCGAACTCACGGGCAAGCCGATCAAGGCCGACCGTCTCGAGGAACTCCCTTGGGCCCGCTACACGATTGATGCCGCCCGGATGCTCGAGCGCCAGCAGATGTCCCGCCCGTAAAGTGTTCGCATGAGCAGCGACATCACACCGCCCGCTCGATTGGTCCACATCCCGGCGTGGCGTTCACCCGGCGCTTGGGCGCTGTTCTTGGGCGTGATCGTGCTGGGACTGTCCTTTGACCTCTGGTCGAAGTACTGGGCGTTCGACAACCTCGCCGGTGTTCCCGTTTCCTTCACCCGCGAGCAGGCGCTGAGCACGAAGCCCCTCTCGCTGCTGATCCCGCCTCACTCGCCGCGTGTGGTCGTGCCGAGCATCCTGAACTTCACACTCGTCTTGAACCCCGGAGCGGTCTTCGGCATCGGGGCCGGTCGGGTCGGCTTTTTCATCGTGGTGACTGTTGTCGCCGTCGCGTTCGGGCTGGGCGTTTTCTTGCTCGCGACCCGATCTCGAGACCGTGCCGCCCATATCGGGCTTGGGTTCATCCTCGCCGGGGGGCTCGGCAACCTCTACGACCGCTTCTTCTACGGCTGCGTTCGCGACTTCATCCACCCGCTCCCGCGGGTCCGCTGGCCCGGATCCACGCGGGAGGTCTGGCCCTATGTGTCCAATGTCGCCGACGCGCTGCTCCTGATCGGCATCGCGCTCCTGCTCTGGCACGCCTGGCGCAGCGACGTCGGTCGAGGCAATGCCGCGGCGGCCGCCAGCCATCCCGGGCCTCAGCCCACGCCGGGGGAGATCTCGTGACGCAGCCACTCCGGGTCCGGACCCTCACGCTGGGGCCCTTCCAGACCAATTGCTACATCGTGTCGGAAGAAGGTTCAGCCGATTGCTTCGTGATCGACGCCAGCTTCGGCGGCGAGGCCATCGTGGAAGCGATCCGACGCGAGAAACTCAATCCGGTCGCACTGGTCTTCACCCACGCCCACATCGATCACATCGCTGGCGCCCACGCCGTGAAGCGGGCGTTCCCGGACATGCCTTTGTGGATCCACGCTCAAGAGACCCAGTGGTTGGTTGACCCGGAGCTGAACCTGAGCGCCGCCGCGGGCATGCCGATCACCGCTCCAGTGCACGATCGGGCTCTTGTGGAAGGCGACTCGCTGGACATGCCCGGCGGGCCCTGGCAGGTCTTCCACACGCCCGGGCACTCACCGGGAAGCATCACGCTCTACTCCGCCACACACGCCGTCGCGTTCGTCGGTGACGCCCTGTTCGCTGGCTCGATCGGCCGGACGGATTTCCCCGGCTGCAGCCTCGAAGAACTGGAGCAGAGCATCCGCGGCAAGATCTATCCGCTGCCCCCCAAGACGCGGTGCTTCCCGGGCCACGGGCCGGCGACCAGCGTCGAGCGAGAGAGAGCCAGCAACCCGTTTGTTCGCGGCTGAGTCGCCTTCGCGGCCGGCTTACGGGCACGCGATGAGCTGCTCGTACGCCCCGGCGAAGATCACGAAGTCAGAGTCGTCGGTGAAGGTGTCGTTGTTGAAATCGCCGACGGTGGAGATCAGATCCTCGTACGCCGCGGCAAAGATCACAAAGTCCGCATCATCCACAAAGCCGTCGGCATTGAGATCGGTCAGGCTCTTGATCCGGAACGACCAGATCCCGCTCGGCGAGTTCGCCGCGCCGGCGCGGTTGTTCGCCCGAACGGTCCAGTAGTAGGTGCCGCAGTTCGAGAGCAGATTCGAGGGCACCGACAGCGTCGCGGGGCCCGCGCTGCTGACCGTCTGGCTCAGGATCGGAGACGAAAGGTCCGCGTTGGTGGAGAGGACGACGGTGTAGTCCGTGACCCGCTGACCGAGCGTCCACGAGAGCGATTGAGACGTTCCCAGGTTCTCCGCGGCATTCGCGGGCGCGACCAGATTGTGTCCGCTGGCCAGAGGAGGGGGAGGCAGGATGAAGTCCGCGACCACGGGCTTGTGGTCCGACGCGCCCGAGATGTTGGTGAACAGCGACGGGTAGTTGCTGAACTCAGGAGGCGTGGCGGAGCCGGGCATGGTGCTGGCCCGGAACACGAAAGAGCGGCGGAGGGTCGCGATCGAGTCCTGCCAACAGATGTAGTCGAACTTGGTGTTGCCGCTGTTGCCGATGGTCAGCCGCAGCCCGGTGTTGAATGGATCGCGGGAATCATCAAAAGAAGAGTCGCTGCGGTCGCGGTCGGTTCCGTCGGTGCTCGGGCTCGCGAGCTGGGCCCGGGTCATCCAGAGGGTGGGGCCGTCGGACCCGTTGGTGTACTCATCCTCGTTGAAGTCGCCGGCCCAGATGACGGGGGTTTGGGCGGTGAGCACCTTGTTGGGGCGCGGGAAAGCGGTGCTGCGGGTACGGGGGTCGGGCGTGGAGCCGCCGAGGCCGTTGAAGACCGCGTCGATGTAGTACGCGATGCGCTGCGAAGCCTGCAGACGTTCGGTGAAGTCGCTGGCGGTGCTTCCGGACTTGAGGTGCGCTCCGCCGAAGACCAGGTCGCCGCCATAGCGGTCGTCGGGCAGGTTGATCTCGGAAAAGATAAACCCGCGGATGCCAGCGTTGCCCGCGGTGTACCACGGGGCGAGCGAGTCGGCCGCAAGGTTGAAGGTCCCGATCGAGCTGCGGCCGTCGCCGTTCAGATCGGCGAGCGGGAAGCGAGAGAGCACCACGTTGCGGTTGAAGTTGTCGGTCTGATCGGAGACGTAGACAAACGGCAAGTCATATCCGGGCGTGGCGAACTTGGTGACGTACGAGGTCACGGTCGGGTTGCCGGTGACGTACGCGTCCGTCCCGCCGCGCAGGAAGTAGTTGATGGTGTCGGTGAGCCGCTGGACGGTGTCGACGGTGTTGTAGCCCTGGAGCGTCCCGGTGCCGTTGCCAGAGTTGTCGCCGCACTCGACCAAGATGACCACGTCGGGCTTGAGAGCCGCGACCTGCACGGCCATCGCGGTCCAGGTGTTGGCACCCTGGGTCTTGTTGTTGGTGGAGCAGATGCGGTCCTGCACGTTGAAGCTCAGGACGCGGAGGTCGTCGGGATCGGTCTTGCCCCACTGGCGTGCGGCGGGGTTCCATTGGGCCACCGCGGGAACAGCGCCGGCGGCGAGCATCACGGCGGCGAGCGTTGGATACAGACGCATAAGGGACCTCCGACGAGCCTCTCGAGCTGCGCTTGCGTCGAGTACAGACCCGACGCGAGCGACGGCGCAAACAGCGGGATCGAAAAGCCGCCCCCGGGCGTTCAAACCCGGGGGCGGAAGAAAGCAAACATGCCTGTCAGCGAGCGGCGTGAACTTAGTTCGAGCCGGGCTGGAAGCTGCAGAGCAGGTCGTTGTAGGCGCCAGCGAAGATCACGAAGTCGCTGTCGTCGGTGATGTTGTCGAAGTTGAAGTCGGCGAAGGTGTCGAGCAGGTTGTTGTAGGCGCCGGCGAAGATCACGAAGTCGCTGTCGTCCACGACCCCGTCGCCGTTCAGATCGGCGTCGCAGGAGCGGTGGTGGATGTAGAGGAGGCCCGAGTACTGCTCGTCCGGCGAGTTGGGATTGGAGGGAGCGGTGCCCGAGGGATCCTGGAAGGAGTTGTCGCCGTTCACGTCGTAGAGCCAGTTGGCGCCGAGCACCAGGCCGCCGAGCGAGCGCGGGTCAACGACTGCGCCGTTGGCGCCCCAGGTGGTCAGGTCTCCGCTGCCGATGGCGGCGTTCACATTGAGGTTCCGGTCGGCATAGGGAGCGACCGCGCTGGAGTTGAAGGCCGAGGAGCTGGGAGCGCCCGCGGCGGTCGAGCGGACCAGGCCGCCGATCGAGTAGCGGGTCAGCGAGTTCTTGCCGGTGAAGCGGTCGCCGAACTCAGCGACGAGCTCAAGGTCGTAGCTGAAGGTGTCGGGGTTGTAGACGGCGCGGATCAGGGCGTTGTTGTAGCGGCTGAAGGTCTGCTGAGTCGTCGTGCTGTACGTGTTGATCGCGGTCGAGGCGACGAACCAGATGTTGCCGACGGCGTCGATCGCCGGGGGCGTGATCGACGGAGCGCCGGTCACGGACGGACCCGGGAACGAGAGCGAAGCCTGCAGACGACCGATCGGGCGGTCATAGGTCGGCGACGAGGGATTCAGATCGACGATCTTGTCGAACTGGCCCGCGCTGGCCAGAGAGGTCGACGAGTGGCCGTTGTTGCCCCAGTCGCCGCGGATCGGCGTGCCATCGGTGTCGGCAACCGCCGTGCCGGTGGCGTAGGTCCAGGCGACCGTCTTCCACTGGATGGTGCCGGTCGGATTGTTCGGATCGAAGCGGCCGACGACGATCGCGACGTTGGGCGTCGGGGTGGTGTCGGACGGAACGTTCACGTTCTCGTAGTAGAGACCCGCGATCAGGCCGCGGCCGGCCAGATCCTGGCCGAGCGCGATCTGCGAGGACGGGCCCTGGAACGCGGTGCTGCCCTGGTGATAGGCAAAGAAGCCGGACATCGTGGCGGGAATGGCAGTGGTGGTGTCAAAGATGGCGGGCCCAGCGGGGGAGTTGTCGCTCGCGGGGGCGCGAACCAGGCTCACGTTGGCCGGGCCGGGGATGCCGTAGACCTTGCCGGCGGTGATTCCGGCATCGCCGTTCAGGCCCCAGAGGACGATGTAGTTGTTGTTCGAGCCGGCGTTGCCGTCGCGCCCGAGGATGGCCGCCGCGGCGACGCTGCTGCCGCCGAAGAGGGCCTTGGGGTGAACCGCGATCGCGCCGCGGTGATCGTTGTTCGCGCCGCCGGGCAGGACGGTCAGGTAGCTAGCCGTGGAGGGGACAAAGGTCGTGGCGCCGGGGATCGCCTCGTAGGCATACTGCCGGGCGAAGTCGGGGCCGAGGTAGCGGCCGTTGCCGCCGGTGGCGAGCGAGGCGGGCAGGGCGCTGGGGATGGAAGCGGTCTGGTTGTAGTTGTTGAGCACGAACTGGGTCGCGGCCGCGTCGGACGCGGTGGTGAGGCCGCCGGCGCCGCCCAGGGTGTTGATCGAGCCGCTGCGCGTCAACGCGTTGACGCGGGCCACGTTGTTGCCCAGGATGCGGGCGGTGGTGGTCGGGTTGTTGCCGCCGTTGTTGTCGGCCCGGAGGTAGAACTGGCCGTTCGAGTCCGCGGCGCTGGCGAAGAGGGCGCCGTTGTTCGCCGTCGTCCCGCCGGTCGGGTTGCTGCTGGCCAGCAAGACGCGCTCGACGAAGAAGCGGCGGATGTTGTCGGGGGCGTAGTTCACGACAGCGCCGATGGAGCTGTTCACCGCGCTCGCGCCGGCCGGGGCGCTGGCGGTGCCGAACTGGTTGATGTACGTGCCGAACTGATACGAAGCGCCGGACGGGTTCAGGTCGGGGCTGTTGAGGCTCTGGTCATTCTGGACCGCGTTCGAGCCGGCGGCGGGGGCCTGCCAGAAGAGGTAGTTGTTGTTGCGGAAGTTCGTGGTGCGGAGCGTCTTGCTCACGCCGAAGGTGCCGAAGAGGTTGTTGAAGAAGACCGAGCTCTGGCCGAGCGCGGGATTCACGGGGCGGTCCGTCTTGACGAGCGGGACGATGCCGAAGGTCACGCCCCAGGAGGTCGTGAGCTTCTGCGAGTCGACCGCGTAGCGGCTGCGCTGGGCGTTGCCATCGGCCCAGTTGAACGCGTCGCCGGGCAGACCGCTGCCGCCGTCGCCGTTCTTCGAGATGCTGTCTTGGGCGAACGCCGGAGCGGCAAGCCCGGCAACCAGCGTGAGCGTGAGAACATTCAGCTTCCGATTCATCCTCTGATCTCCTTCCGAAGTGGTGCGAATCTCTGGGTCAACGTTGTATCCATGCCTCACAAGGTGGAAGAGCCGCGGCTCGACCGGACGCGCAAGAGCAGCGCGAGGTGGGCCATGTCGGCACCGCCTCTTTCGACGGACAAAGTTCGTCGGGTATCACTCTCTCGCAACCGCTGATCCTCGGCTCTCCCGGACCCCCAAAGTGTAGCCGAAATCGCCTCCCCGCCCGCGACGGAATCCCGTCCAAAGCGTGAATCTTCTGTGAAGGGAACGGGCCGGCACGTCCGCAATCTCACCGAACCGGGTCGGTCCATGCCCAACAGACGCCCAATAACGCGAACCGCGCGCCGAGGATCGCCGCCGTCAGCCGGTCGCCAAAGCCGCGGCCAGCCGCGCGCCCAGCGCGGTGTTCGACCGGATCAGCGCCAGATTCGCCCGGAGCGTCGCACCCCCCGAAAGTCGGTGCAACGCCGCCAGGGTGGAGGGGGTTGCCTCCCGCCCGGGCTTGGCTTCTCGCTCCGCGGCCGCGAGCCATTCCCCGAATCGGGCGGCTGGCAGTTCGTCCGCCAACGGGATGGGATTGGCCACCAGCACCCCGCGGCCGGTCCGCCGCATCTCGGCACCGACGAATCGGGCCAGCTCGCCTGCGTCATCAAAGCGGGCGTCGACGCCGGCTCCCGACGAGCGGAGGTAGAACGCCGGGAACTCGTCGCACCCGAATCCGACGACAGGGACGCCGAGGGTCTCGAGCAGCTCGCGCGTGGCGACCACGTCGAGAATCGACTTCACGCCGCTGGCGACGACCGCGACCGGGAACCGTGTCAACGCGATGAGGTCGGCCGAGATGTCCAGATGTGTGCCGTAACCCTTGTGCACGCCGCCGATGCCGCCGGTGCTGAAGACCCGCACGCCCGCGGCGGCCGCAAGCTCCATGGTGGTCGCGACCGTGGTTGAGCCGTGCGACCGCCGGTGCATGAGCACGCCGAGGTTGCTGGTGTTGACCTTGGGCACATTCGGCGTGGCGAGGACCTCACGCAGTTGCTCGTCGCTCATGCCGACGATCGGTTCGCCGCGGAAGATGCCGACGAGCGCCGGGGTGGCGCCGTTGGTCTGCGCGATGCCAGCAAGTTCCTGAGCGAGCGACAGGGCGTTGTCCCGCGGCACGCCGTGGGTCAGGATCGTGGTCTCGAGGGCCAGGCGGTTGGAAGGAACGGTCGAATGGCTGCTGCGGTTGCTCATGGCTTTGGTATGCTGCGGGCACCGTGAGAATAGCGACTCCAGCGCTCCGAACGTCCGATCCCCGCCGCCATAGAACCTCTCGCGTCAGCGAGAGGTCGCACCCCGATCGGTCCTTCTCCACGCACCCCAAGAGGCCGGCATGAGCATCGCTTTCGTCGCCGTCATCGCGATCGTGGTGCTGGGCCTTGGCTATTTCCTCTATGGCGGCTTCATCGCCCGTCAGTACGCCCTCGACGATCGCCGCACGACCCCCGCGGTCATCAAGAACGACGGCATCGACTTCGTGCCCGAGAAGCCGTTCTCGCTGCTGAGCCAGCATTTCTCCGCTATCGCCGCGGCCGGGCCGATCGCGGGGCCGATCCTCGCGTGTGCCGCGTTCGGCTGGCTGCCGTGCTTGCTGTGGATCATCATCGGCGTGGTGCTGATCGGCGCGGTGCACGACTTCTCGGCGCTGGTGGCGTCCATCAGGCACGGGGCCCACTCGATCGCCGAGATCGCGCGGCAGCACCTGGGTAAGCGTGCGTACCTCGCGATGGTGGCGTTCATCTGGCTGGCGCTGCTCTATGTCATCGTCGCGTTCACACAGATCACCGCCGACACGTTCGTGGGCAAGGCCGAGGAACTCGAGGGACTGAGCGTCACCTTCAACAAGGGCGGCGCGGTGGCGATGGCGAGCACGCTGTATCTACTGCTGGCGCTGGGGCTCGGCGTGCTGCAGAAGTCCTTCAAGCTGCCGCTGTGGTTGGTGACGGTCGTGTTCGTGCCCGCCACACTGGGCTGCGTCTGGGCGGGCACGCAGCTTGACTCGGTCTTCAACCACCCGGCCCAAGTCTGGTTCATCGCCATTCTCGTGTACTGCTTCATCGCCTCGATGCTCCCGATGTGGCTGCTCCAGCAACCTCGCGGGTTTCTCGGCGGCTGGGTGCTCTATCTCGCACTCGGTGTCGGCGTCGTGGGTGTGCTCTTCGGCGGGTTCACCATCAAGCAGCCCGCGCTCACCGATGCGGCTTCAGCCATCCTGAACCCGCTCGCCTCGTTCGAGAAAGTCCTCGACGGCAACACCGCCGGCGCGGTGGGCACCATGCTCTTCCCGTTCTTGTTCGTCACCATTGCCTGCGGGGCGTGCTCGGGATTCCACGGCCTCATCTGCGGCGGGACCACCTCGCGGCAGATCGCCAAGGAATCGCACTGCAAGCCGATCGGATTCGGCGCCATGCTGCTCGAGGGATTCGTCGCCGTGATTGCGCTGGCGACGATCATGAAGCTCTCGCCCGAGCAATCAAAAGGGCTGCCCGCCGCTCGCATCTACGGCGACGGATTGGCTGACTTCTTCGGCGTGATCGCGGGCAAGGACGCCGTGCTGTTCGCCGCCACGTTCGGGGCGATGGCGTTCTCCACGTTCGTCTTCGACACGCTCGACGTCTCCGCCCGCCTCGGGCGGTATCTGCTGAGCGAGCTCCTGGGCATCCAGTCCTGGCTCGGCGGCACGGTCGCCGCGGGCGTGACGGCCGGCGTGCCGCTGGCGGTGTTGCTCACGTCCGATCCCAACGGCTACCGCTTGTACTGGACGCTCTTCGGCACCGCGAACCAGTTGCTCGCCGCCATCACGCTCCTGGGTGTCAGCGTCTGGCTCTACAACCACGGCCGGCGCTGCTGGTTCGTGGTGCTGCCGATGCTCTTTGTCGGCGTGACCACCGTGACCGCGATCTCGCTGCAGATCGTCTCGGGCTTCGCCGCGGCGTTCAAGAACAAGAACTTTCTGAGCGCTCCGTCGATCAACGCGGCGGTGGGGCTGCTGCTTCTCTCGCTCGCGGCGTACTTGGTGCTGTGCGCGATCCGCTCGGTTCGGAACGCGCCGCCCTTGACGCAGGAATTCTGACACTAGATGCCTTGATGCCGCTCTGCCTTGATGCCTTCTTCTCTGTCAAAACAACAAGCCCGCTTGCGCGGGCTTGAAGTGATTCAGTGACGAGTCGGATCGACTCGCGTGCGGCAATCAGACCATGGCCTTGAGGGCGCGCAGCGGGCGGACCTTGACGACCTTGCGGGCCGGCTTGGGCTTGACTTCCATCATCTCGCCCGGCTTGAACGGGTTCGGACGCATGCCGCCCTTGGTGGCGGGCTTCTTGATGACGGTGATCTTCATCATGCCGGGGACGGCGAACATGCCGCAGCCCTTGGAGAGATCGGTCTCGATGATCTTGCCGAGGGTGTCGAACACGCCGGCGACCTGCTTGCGAGCCAGACCGGTGTGGCTGGCGATGGTGGTGTACACGTCGCCCTTGCTGCGGACCTTGGGGGCGGGGGTGAGCTTGGGGGCTTTGACTGCGGGGGCTTTCGCTTTGGCCATGATGTCTACTCCGTAACAGGCTTGCCGCGTCCTCCGGACGCGATCGGTCCCGCGAGAATGACGTTTCTCACAGGGATTTCGTGCGTTTTGTATCGCAGAGCGACACGCTCTGCAAGTCACGCAGGTCAAAAAATCGCCGTTTCCGGTGCAGAATCAGCACATTTTTTGACCTCGGGCGCGGAAATCTCGAGATCGACCAGCATCGCCGAATGATCGGAAACCGCGGTTTCCCGCTCGGAATGGGAGTAAAACGCCGCCCGGAGCCGGGGCAGCAACGGTCCCGACACGAGCGCCGAGTCGATGCGGAAGCCCGCCGCCGGAGGTGCGAAAGTGCCTGTATTTGCAGGCCTTGCGCGATCTCCCGTGGGCGGCAGCCAGGTCCACTCCCGACGATCAGGCTCAAAGTGTCGGAACGCGTCGGCGTAACCCAGCGTGCAGACCGCGCCCAGCAATCCGGTGCATCCGAAGCTCGCCCCCGCCTCGTCGAGGCGGTGGCGACCGGTGTTGAAATCTCCGATGAAAAGATGGCGTTGTGCACATCTTTTTTCCGCCAGGACGAGCATTTGCCGCCAGAACGCGGCCTTGGGCGACGGTCGGGAGTCGTCGGGAATGTGCACGCCGGTCAGGAAGAATTCGCCGTCCGCGGACGCGAATTGGACGTCAAGCCAGCGGACGTGCAGCGGGGCGGGAAGCAGCTCAGGCGTCGGCACGCGAGCCAGCGGCCAACGCGAAGCGATGACGACGCCGTTCTTCCCCTTGGGCGGATTGGTGCAGAGTTGGTGGACGAGGCCGTGATCCCCGAGCACGCCGCGGATCTGGCCGCCGATGGTGATGCGGTACTCGGTGAGGACGACGACGTCGGGCTTGTGGGCGAGCAGGGAGAGCACAATCTCGGGCATCCGCCGCGAGCCGCCGCCGTGGAGGATGTTCCAGTGAAGGATGCGCATCTGAACCTCGAACGGAAAAGGCAGTTCACCACGGCGATCACGGAAAGCACGGCGAGGGCTTGGTTCGAGGCGAGGAGTGCGTGCCGCTCACCCAATGGAATGCTCTGTGTTCTCCGCGATCTCGGAGGTGAAGTTCTCTTTCTTGAACGCCCGTAGGCTATGGGCATGGCCGCAGCTTCATCTCCGCATGCAACCAAGCCGCCGCTCTCATCGGCGCTCGTCGTCGCGACCCGGAATCTGCCGGGGACGCCCTCGGTTCCGGCCGGGGACATCCGCATCGACTTCCGCAACGGCCCGGTGGAGCGGCCCTCGCGCGAGCAGGTGCTCGCCCACATCCGGGGTGCCGACGCGGTGATCTCGATGTTCTCTGACAAGGTGAACGACGAGTTCCTCGACGCCGCCGGGCCGCAGCTGCGGGGGGTGTGCAATCTCGCGGTGGGCTATGAGAACTTCGATCTCGCCGAGTGCGCCCGGCGCGGCGTGGTGGTCACCAACACGCCCAACGCCGTCACCGAGGGCACCGCCGACATGGCGTGGCTGCTGATCCTCGCCGTGGCGAGGCGGCTGGTCGAGGCCGATCGGTTCGTGCGCTCGGGCCAGTGGCAGCAGCGGGGGCCCCTGAGCATGGCCGACTTTCTGGGGGCGGATCTGACGGGCCGCACGTTGTTGCTCGTCGGCGCGGGCCGCATCGGCTACGCGACCGCGCTTCGCTCGATCGGCTGGGGCATGAAGGTGCTCTACGTCGCCCGCTCGCGGCACTGGGATTTCGAGTTGGCGCCGCTCGCCGCGGAACGCGTGAGCCTGCACGAGGGGCTGGCCCGGGCCGATGTGGTGAGTGTGCACACGCCGCTGACACCCGAGACGCGGCACCTGATCAACGCGAAGGCCTTCGCCGCGATGAAACCCGGGGCCATCTTCGTCAACACCGCCCGCGGGCCGGTGGTGGACGAGCAAGCTCTGGTCGATGCGTTGAAGGCGGGTCGCCTGTTCGGGGCTGGACTCGACGTCTTCGAGCGAGAGCCTGAGGTGCACCCAGACCTGCTGACACTGCCCAACGTCACGCTCGCGCCGCACATCGGGAGTGCGGAAGCGAAGTACCGAGCGATGATGACCGAGATGGCGTGCGCGAACGCGGCCGCGATCCTGCAGGGGCATGAGCCGCCGAATCGAGTGCGTTGAACTTCGTTGATTGCACGCAACAGGTTCATTGCACGCAACAGAGGGAACCGAGGCTTCCTCGAAGACTCGTCAGCCTCGGCGTCTTTCACTGCAGACCGGAGACGTGCGAAACGCGAGCGATTCAGAACCGCTTCGGCCCCTTCTGGATGAACTCGACTTCCAGATACCGGGCCACGTAGTCGATGATCGACTGGGCCTCGGGGATCTCGGGGTTGCTGGTCGGGCCCATGGGCTCGAAGCGCATGTTCTTGAAGCGGAGCACGGCCTCGTCGAGCGGCAGGCCGTATTGGAGAGCGAGGCTGAACGCGCGGCAATAGGCCTGGGCCATGCCGCAGATCGTCGAGCCTTCTTTGGCCATCTTGATGAAGATCTCGCCCGGGCGGCCGTCGGGGTAGAGCCCGATGGTGAGGTAGCCCTCGTGGCGGGCGATCATGAACTTGTGGGTGATCGACGCGCGGGTACCGGGGAGGCTCTGACGGGTCGCAACCATGGGGGCGTCTTCCTTGACGTTGGAAACGGGTTCCGAGGCGGGGCTATCCATAGGACCGGCACGATACAGAGCACGCCGCCCCGGGTCCAGCGTGATGAACGCGGGAACCGAAAAGCGACCACAACGAATCGGACACGGGGCGGTTTTCGCCGCACATATCGGGCTGCCGATGTGACAGGCGGCGAAATCTGAGGGCCGGGGGCCTCGATCTGGCGGGCGGAGCAGGATTCGGTCTTGCTTCATCCGCTTTCCTGTCCGATACTTCCTGATCGTGAACGGCTTCCGCGACAGCTTCGATTTCTCCTCCGACGCCGACGGCGTGTTCGGGCCCTCGCGGGCCGAGCAGGTTGCCTGGCGCGGGGTATCGATGCTGCTCGTGCTCGCGTTCGCGCTTCAGGTCGGCATGGGCTACGCCCGGTCCGACGCCAGCTTCCGAGACTCGCTGGGCCAGCCCACCTTTGTCCGCGCGCTCGCTCAGACGCTCACGACCACCGTCGCACGCCCGACCCGGAACACCCGTGAGGTGCCGGTGCGTCAGGCCTCGCCGGTTCGTCCGGTCTCGCTCGATTCGCTCGCGAAGGCAGGCTCCTCAGCTGGAGACGCGGTGCACCCGCGGCAGCCTCGGCCCGAGTTGATCGCGCTGCCCCCGCCGCTGGCTTGATCCTGCCGCGCCCGATCTGGGCGAACCGAACTCACGCCGCCGAGCGTTCGCGCTCCGGTTGTGACCATCCGAAGCGATCCGATTTTTCAATACCACAGATTTCATTCGGCGTGTGCGTGTCCGCGAAGGACGCCCCGATCGGGGTCGGCACACACCGGAAAGGCACGTCATGGCAGAGCAGGGCATTCCTGTTGTTGGTTGGTTTCTGAACAAGCTCATCGGCAGCCGCAACGACCGATTCGTCAAGCGCTACACCAACCGAGTCGAGCAGATCAACGCTCTCGAGCCGAAGATCCGCACGCTCACCGATTCGCAGCTGAAGACGAAGGTGAACGAGTTCCGGGCCCGCTCCGAGAAGGGCGAGACCGAGGACAGCCTGATGATCGAGGCCTTCGCCGTCGCCCGCGAGGCGATGGACCGGTCCGTGGGCATCCGGAGCATCTTCAACCCGGCGTTGAACTTTGACCCGACGACGCTGCCCCCGGCGGTGCAGACGCTCTACCACGAGACCAAGGCCAAGATGGACGCCACGCCGCCGGCCGAGCCGCTGGGCGAGTTCCTGGGCTGTACCGAGCCCCAGCCCGGCTGGCGTCAGGTCGAGATCCCGCTGGAGATCTACGAGGCTGTTCGGGCTCTCTATCCCGAGAGCCGCCCGCCCTTCCGGGCCCGCCCCTTTGACGTGCAGCTGATCGGCGCGATGGTGCTCTGCCAGGGCAAGATCGCGGAAATGAAGACGGGCGAAGGCAAGACGATCGTCGCTCCGCTGGCGTGCTACATGGCGGCCTGCGAGCACAGCCGCGTGCACGTCGTGACCGTCAATGACTACCTCGTCCAGCGCGACCGCGACTGGACCTTCCCGTACTTCCACGCGCTGGGCCTCACGGTCGGCGCCATCCACCCCATGCACATGCAGGGCGAGGACGAGAAGCGCCGCATGTACCGCTGCGACGTGACCTACGGCACGACGGCTGAGTTCGGCTTCGACTACCTGCGCGACAACATGAAGCGCTCGGTCGAGCAGCAGGTGCAGCGTCGGCGTCAGTTCGCGATCGTCGACGAGGTGGACAGCATCCTCATCGACGAGGCCCGCACGCCCCTGATCATCTCAGGCCAGGCCCACAACGACAAGCCCCGCTACGAGCTCGCCGACCGTCTGGCCCGCCACCTGCTCGAGAAGCAGCGCCCCTGGGCCGAGCACGATGAACGCGTGCGTCAGCTCCAGATGCAGGCCAAGGGCCTCGAGGGCGACATCCGTCAGGCCCGCGACAAGAGCAAGGTGCCGCAGCTCCAGGCCCAGCTCAAGGAAGCCAAGGCCGAGGCGGCCAAGGCCGAGATCGAACGCAACAAGTTCGTGCAGTACTACGAGGTGATGCTGGAGCGCAAGCAGGCGTTCGTGACCCACGACGGCATCGCCGAAGCGCAGCGAGTCGCAGGCATCGGCTCGTTCTATGTCGACGAGAACATGGACCTGCCGCACCTGATCGAGCAATCGGTGCGGGCCCACGCCGTGTACACCCGCGACAAGGACTACGTCGTGATGCCGGTGGAGGATCAGTACACCGGGCGCTCGCAGCCCGCGATCGTGATCGTCGACGTCAACACCGGCCGCCCGATGATCGGGCGTCAGTGGTCCGACGGCCTGCATCAGGCCATCGAGTGCAAGGAAAAGGTCAACATCAAGGAAGAGACCCAGACCGTCGCCACGGTGACGATCCAGAATTACTTCAAGACGTACAAGCGTCTCGCGGGCATGACCGGCACCGCCGACACCGAGGCTCAGGAGTTCCACGACATCTACAAGCTCGATGTCGTGGCGATCCCCACCAACCGCTCCGCGGTGCGCAAGGACTTCCAGGACCTGGTCTTCCTGCCCGCCAAGGACAAGTGGAACTACATCACCGACGAGATCAAGGCGTTCCACGACGTGGGCCGCCCCATCCTCGTCGGCACCACCAGCGTCGAGAAGAGCGAGTCGCTCGGCCAGAACCTCATGCGCCGGCACGCGATCCCGCACGAGATCCTCAACGCCAAGCAGCACGAGCGCGAGGCGAACATCATCGAGGCCGCCGGTCAGCTCGGCGCCGTGATGATCGCCACCAACATGGCCGGCCGCGGCACGGACATCAAGCTCGGCAAGGTCACGCGCGAGCAGCTCATCGAGCACTGGCAGCGCCGCAGCCTCGCGCCGCGGACGCTCACGCCGGACGCAACCGAGGAGCAGCTCCGCGAGGCGATCTATCGCAAGGTCGCGACCCAGGAACTCGACGTCAACAAGAAGGACGCCGAGACCATGCCCCTCGCCGAGCTGGAGCTCCAGCTGCTGCGGGTCTGGGCCGCGCGTCACACGCTCGAGTCTCCCAAGACCATCGAGCGGGCCGACGCGGACACGCTCCGCCGCTGGCTCGACGAATCGGGTCGCTTCCTGCTCCACCGCATCCGCTGGTTCGAGTCCATCGAGGACATGGGCGGCCTGCACGTCATTGGCACCGAGCGCCACGAGGCCCGGCGCATCGACAACCAGCTCCGCGGCCGCTCGGGCCGCCAGGGCGACAAGGGCTCGACCCGCTTCTTCGTCAGCCTTGAAGACGATCTCATGAAGCTCTTCGCCGGCGAGACCACCATGCGGCTGCTCAGCCGCCTGGGCATGAAGGAAGGCGAGAGCATCGAGCACCCGATGCTGAGCAAGAGCATCGAGAACGCCCAGCGCAAGGTCGAGGAACGCAACTTCCAGATCCGCAAGAACGTGCTCGAGTTCGACGAAGTCATGGAGCACCAGCGTCAGACCTTCTACGGCCTGCGCCAGCGCGTGCTCGAAGGCCGCGACGTCAAGGGCCTGCTCGTCGAGTGGATCCAGGGAAGCGTGCAGGACTCGGTCGATGAGTACCTCGCCGACGACTACGTCGAGCGCTGCATCGTCGATTACGCCAACACCGTTCTCGGCGTGACCGTCGATCCCAAGAGGATTAAGGGCAAGGAAGCTCACGAGATCGAGCACATCTTCCGCGAAGAGGCCAAGGCCGACGCCCGCCAGATGATCGAGATCACCCTGGGCGAGTACATGCCCGCCGAGGGGTCCGAGATCGCGATGGACTTTGACGCCAGCGGTCTGATCAACTGGGCCAAGAGCCGCTTCGGCGTGGACATCAACGAGTCCGAGCTGCACGGCGCCGACACCGGCAACCGCTCCATCGTCGCCGATCGCCTCCACGCCGCGGCGTGCGAGAAGATCGACGCCACCGAGCTCAGCGGCATCGAGCAGTACCGTCGCAAGGGCTACGGCATCGAGCAGCTCGTGAACTGGGCCAAGAACAAGCTCACGATCGAGGTGCCCGCCGCCGAGATCGAGGCCGCGATCAAGAGCCCCGACAACCCTCCGGTCAAGGTGCTCATGAAGAAGGCCCAGGACCTCTACCTCCAGCGCGAGGTGGTCTACCCGGTCGAGCTCACGATGGATCTCGCCATGCTCATGGCCCGACAGGGCGGCCCGCAGGAGGCGATGGGCTTCATCGCCAACTGGGCCAACCAGCGCTTCAACGCCGGCTGGCAGCCGCAGGACATCATGCGCCTCGGCCCGCCGCAGAAGGTCTTCGACACTCTCCGCGCCATGAGCGACAAGTTCGTCAACTCCGGCAAGCTCGAGGAGGAGATCAAGGCGGCTCAGGCGATCAAGTCCGACGACGAGCTCGACGCCCACCTCAAGAAGAGGTTCAACGTCGAAGTGGGGGTGCCCGAGTACATGCGGTACCTCGAAGACGAGGAACGCGACGACGCCGTGCGCTCGCGAGTCGAGAACATCCTCCGCACCGAGCTCTTGCAGCTCGAGCGGATGCTCTGCCTCGAGACGCTGGATCAGTCGTGGAAGGACCACCTGTACGCGATGGATCAGCTCCGCGACTCCATCGGCTTCCGGGCCTTCAGCCAGCTCGACCCGCGCACCGAGTACAAGCGCGAGGGCAGCCGCATGTTCCGCACCATGCTCAAGAACGTCCGCGAGCGGGTGACAGACATGATCTTCAAGGCCAAGCTGACGCCGCAGCCTCCGGACCCGCCGCCGCAGGCTCCGCCGATGCCCCGCCCGACCCCGCTGCCCACCGGCGGCACGATCTCGGGGCCCGGGTTTGACAACCTCGGCGCCGGCCAATCCGGCAACCTCGCCTGACCGGATCGCCGGAATCAACATGTCCTTTCGCGGCCCGCCACTCGGCGGGCCGTTTTTGTTGCTGTTCCGCGGGGCGACCCGCTCCGAAGAGCCCACATCCAGGCAACCCCTCCCCCCATGCCCTCGTATGGTTCAGGGCAGGGCGCGAACTCTCCGCGCCCTCGTGGGAAGCCTCTATGTCGATCCCGAAGCACATCACCCGCCGTGCGTTCACACTCGTCGAATTGCTCGTCGTCATCGCGGTCATCGCCATTTTGGTCAGCCTGACGCTGGCCGCGGGGAGCAAGGTCGTGTCGGTCGGGCGCGAGCGCGGCACCCAGTGGACCCTCCAGACCCTCGACTCGATGATGTCGGACTACATCCAGGCCAACGGCTCGATCCCCAGCCCGACCGTCCGCGACCCCGTGAACACGAGCCGCCAGGTGGCGATCGCCGACGGCGGGGTCGGAGACACGCCGACGAATCTGGAACCGTTCGATTCGACCGCTTGGCTCGTCTATCAGCTCCAATCTCAGGGGGCCGCAGCGGTTTCGGTCCTCGACCAACTCGACGACAAGGTTCGGAAGGTTGGATTCTCGAACAACCCCATCGCCGCCGCCTCCGTGACCGGCACGCGAACCACCCGCATCCTCGACGTCTGGGGCCGACCGATCCGCTACGTGCACCCGCGCTTCGGCGGCGTCCGCGGCGAAGGCGCGAACAAAGTAGACAAGTTCTCCGAGATTCTGGGCGTGGACACTAGCAGCCCCAACCCCCAGAACGATTTGCTGTTTTCAGCGCTGAGCCGCGACCCCAAGAACAAAAAGGACGCCGACGGCGGCGCCCCCGTGGCCCGACGCCCGTACTTCTACTCCGCCGGCGCCGATGGCGACCCCTCGACCATCGATGACAACGTGTACCTCGTCCGCCCCAACTTCCCCCGCCCCTGATCCGCCCCGTTGGCCTTCGACTCGGCGGCGCCCTAGCATCAGACTCACCACCGGGGTGTAGCGCAGCTTGGTAGCGCGTCTCGTTCGGGACGAGAAGGTCGCAGGTTCAAATCCTGTCACCCCGACTTTGTTCAGAGTGAAGCCCTTCGATGAGCACATCGAAGGGCTTTCTCGTTGTGGGGATGGGGCTTGCGAGAGTTCAAGCGCTCGCGAGGAATCGGAGAAGAACGAGCCATTTGGGGCTGACTGTTCGCTGGATCTGAACTTGTGCCGTCTCGGCGGGGCATTCTGGCCGGCAGCTCCTACGCGAAGGAGCAGGCCTGCCGAGATTGCGCAGGTCACGCACGCGTCTGCCGAACAGGTCAGGATGAGATATGTACTGTGTGCGATCTTCCGCTCATGCGGTCGAGATCGATGGTGAGGGGCGAGCGGGTTCGCCGACTACTTGGTCACCGGAACCTTCTTCTTCAGGATCTCGGTCCAGTTGAACACGACGTTCAGTGAGGTGATGTCGTTGATGATCTCGGGCTTGAAGTTCACAAGGAAACGGTCGCCGGCGATCGGCGCGAAACTCTGGATGCGTAGCTTTTCAAGGTCCGCGACTTCGACGGGCGCGGAGATCGCCAGTTGGGGCTCAAGCGTCACCGTGAACTTCTGGAGCCGATCCCGCTCATCGATGACGTACAAAGACTTTCCATCAGGTGCCCAGACATGGCTCCGATTTCCGCCGTCCCGAAGCCCGAGAGTCTTCACCATGATCGGCCTCCCGGTCTCCCCATTGGGTCGGAGCTCCGCAATCCAGATCTGATTCTTGCCGGACTCATCGCTCACAAACGCGAGCACTCGCCCATTACTCGAGAGCGTGGCGTACCAGCGATTGGACTCGGACGGAAGAAACGGAACAAGATCAGAGACGGTTGCCTCTTTCTCACCCAGCGGCAGACGCATGATTTTCGGCATTGAACCGAGCTGATCACGCATCGTGATCAGCAGCCCGGTGTTGCCTGGAAGCCACGCGGAGGGAAAGGCCACCTGATCGACATTCGCGGGCTTGAAAACCCGGCGCGGCGTTCCCGATTCGGCACTCATCACGTACACGCCGTCGGCGTTGTCCTTCCCGATCCGTGCATAGGCGATCTGCTTGCCATCGGGCGACCATGTCGGGCCATCGCAATCGGCGTTTGGTTCGGCGGTCAGCTTGAGCAGATCCGGCTGGTCGACCGGCGATACCTGGAGCGCGTAGAGGTTGCGGGCGTTGGCGGTCATCATCAGCACACGCCGACCGTCGGGCGAAGGCCACATGTTGATCAGCCACTTGAGCTCGCCAAGCCACGGCTCCAGTTTTCCGTCTGCGCTCAGGATGCTCATGCCATAGTTCCATCCGCCTGGCGGCGGGGGCTTGTACATGAGCGTGCCCGAGTCGGTGAGACGGAAGAAGCCGGGATTGATGGGCATGTCCGACGAGAGCCCGCCCCAGACCGCTACCGGCGGGCCCCGCAACTCCACGGCGAACGGGTCAAACGGTGCCGCGAGGATGGCGTCGGCCCGCGAGAAAACGATGTGCCCGGACGGGAGATACATGCTGGGTCCGGCATCTTCGACGAGGATCTTCACGCGCCCGGACTCAATCTCCATCGCGCCCAGGCTTGAGAGAAACCCGCGCGATCCATAGGTCACCACGTTCACCAGAAGGTGCCGCCCGTCCGGAAGTTCGTTGCCCGACAGCCCGACAAACGCCACGTTGGGACGCCCCGCATCCACGGTGATCGACGCGGCTCGGGCGCCACTCTGCGAGACTCGCGCAAGCGATGTCGCGCTTTCTGAGTACAGAACATCACCGTTCGAGAGTTGCGTGAATCCCCCCGCGCCTGTCGACAGCTCGGCAACGGTCGTGGCCGGCGCCGAACCGTCAATCGGCACGCTTGCGAGGCGCACGCCGGTGGATGACTGCGTCGAACTCGCCACGAAGAGGAGGCTTCGTCCGTCTCTGGTTGGGATCGCCCATAGAACGCCTTCAGTTCCGGCGAGCGGTTGAAAGTCGTATCGATCGAGCGGGCGAACGTAGAGCCTTGTCGCGGCTTGACCCTCTGCGCCGGCCCTTCTGGGTCGCCCTGCGATCACGAGCGTACGGCCGTCGTCGGTGAGAGTCCCAGCCGAAATGACAAGCTCGGTCGGCATGTTGACGGCCACACACCGTGGCTCAACGGTGGCGCCGGGTCGCGGTCCGAATGCACGCCAAAGCCCGGCGCCAAACGCGAGCATCGCCAGCCCGCCGACCAGACCAATCAGAAGCGTGGGCGTCAGCCGGCGCGTCTGCCGCGCGACCGGCTCGATGATGTCCGTTTCCTTGCCCGCGATGGCCCGCTCGAGTTCGAGCCGAGCGTCGCCGATGTCATGCAGACGTTGCTTGCGGTCCTTCGCAAGGCAGTTGGTGAGCAATTCGCGCACTCGCCTCGGCATGGCGACCGGCAGCATCGACCAGTTGGGCTCGCGGTGCAGGATCGCGCCGAGAGAATCCGTGACTGTTTCGCCGGGGAATGGGCATTCGCCGGTCAGCATCTCAAACAGCACGCAGCCGAAGGAGAAGATGTCCGAGCGTTTGTCCACCGGCTTGCCGCGGGCCTGCTCGGGGCTCATGTACCCGGCGGTGCCCATGATCGCACCGGGGATCGAGGGGGAGTGACGCGCTGGCGAGGTGACCGTTGGCGAGTCCGCCATTGCGGCAGCGTTGGTCGAGGACGGCGAACCGTCGGCGGTACGTGCAAGCCCAAAGTCGAGGACTTTGACAATGCCGTCCGAAGTGACCATGACGTTGCCGGGCTTGAGATCGCGGTGGATGATGCCCTTCTCGTGGGCCACTTCGAGGGCTTCGGCGATCTGTCTGGCAATTCCCAACGCCTCATCGACAGGGATCGCACCGTTCGTGAGGTGGTCGGCGAGTGTCGCGCCTTCGATGAACTCCAGGATGAGATACGGATGCCCCGCGGCCTCTTCGAGCCCGTAGATCGCACCAATGCCCGGGTGGTTGAGGGTGGCGAGGACCTTGGCCTCACGCTGAAAGCGATTGAGGCGATCGGGGTCTTGGGCGAGGTGGGCGGGCAACGCCTTGATCGCGACTTGACGGTCAAGCCGCGTGTCGCGGGCGAGATAAACTTCGCCCATGCCGCCTCGGCCGAGTTCACGTTCAATCTTGAATGGGCCAATCGCATCGGGGTGCATGAGCGGGGAGTGTACGGGTCAGAAGGGTCACGGTGCCCATCCAGATTCTCCCAAGGCCAGTAATTGCAGTACCCTCGGCTCCTAGACCCCACCACCCTCTCAGAATAGTTCTATTGGTGTTTTGTCATGTCGACCTTGAAGCCCGCGGCTTGCCGCGGGGCTGCTCGTTTGAAGGTTTGACATCACCTCCGAGCCCGCACCGGCAGTTGCACCCCCAGCACGAACCGCGTCATCCCGTGAGCGAACGGCTTGCCCATCCAGGCCTCGAAGCACGGCTGATCGTCCGGCACGTACCGGCTCCGCGGCAGCCACACGCCGTAGAGCCACTGCAGCGCCCGCAGTTCTAGCTCAATCCCGCCGTCGAGGTCGATCTGGGCGACGAGCATCGGCGGGAAGCGGTAGCGTCCGATCTCGCCGCGAGGGCGGAACGCGTCCTTTCCGGGCACCTCGACCGCCGCGAAGTAGCGGCAGTCAGACAGTTGCGTGATCTCCGGGTTCTCCCACTGATACCCCAGCCACTGTCCGTCCGCGAAGCCGTGCTGCTCCGCCCACGCCATCAGCCGCTGCGTCGCGCGCAGGACGGCGTCACCCCGATAGGGATTGTCGACGCGGATGTAGGCGACGTACCGCTCCGGCAGCTCGCGGATCCGCACCTTGAAGCTGTCCGGGTTCTGCTTCGCGGGCATCTTCGCGAGCGTCGCCTTTTCGGCCATCTTCTCGGTGATCGTGCGCAGATCCTCGCCGTGCGTACGCCGCCACACATCGACGTCGAACGCCCTCGGCGGCACGCCGAAGCGCTGACGAAACGCACGCGAGAAGTCCGACGAAGACCCAAAGCCGCAGTCAAACGCGATCTCGGTCAGGGAACGCCGCTTCCCGAACGCCATCAGTCCGATCGCCCTCTCCAGCCGCAATCGCTTCGAGAGGTCCGAAGGCGTCTCTCCGACCATCGCCTGGAAAACGCGATGAAAGTGATAGGGCGAAAGCGTCGCGATCTTCGCGATCCTGGTGAGCCGCACGGGCTCGTGCAGATTCGCCAGGATGTGATCGATCGCCAGGTTGACCCGCTCGAGGTACGTCGAGTCGGTGGACGCGAAACGCGGACGCTTCGTCGACGAGCCGTTCGTTCGCGCCGCTTTGGGAGGTGGTTTCAAAGATGGTCGTTTCAAGGTTCGCAAGATCTGTCAAGACCTCGGTTCCGTGTCGGGTAGCATGTGAAACATCGAAGCCGTGGACGTCCGCGGCCATGCTCCAGATTCTCCCGCAGGTTACCACGAGGACCCTCATGCAGCAGCAGATATCTTCGAACTCCCGGAACACACTGAAGCACGTCTCGCTCACCGCCGCGGCCTGCGCCGCGATCATCGTGTTCGCGGGCTGGACCAACAGTGAAGACCCCAAGCCCGCGTCCACCCCCGCTGCTCTGCCGGCCGACCAAGCGAAAGGAACCAACATGAAACTGGGAACATTCTCAATCAGCCTCGCCGTCAAGGACCTCGCCGTCTCCCGCGGCTTCTACGAGAAGCTCGGCTTCAAGCAGTTCGGCGGTAACGGCAAGAACTACCTCATCATGAAGAACGAGGGCACCATCATCGGCCTCTTCCAGGGCATGTTCGACAAGAACATCCTCACCTTCAACCCCGGTTGGGATCAGGAATGCAAGAACCTTCCGGAGTTTGAGGACGTTCGCGATCTTCAGAAGCGACTCAAGGATCTCGGGGTGATTCCCGTGAAGCCGGCGGCCGAAGGCGGCACCGGACCCGATCACTTTGTCATCATGGACCCCGACGGCAACCAGATCCTCGTCGATCAGCACGTGCCCAGGGGCGGCAAGTGATCCATCGCGTGACGGCGATCGCACGACCTCGCCTCGCGACACCGCAGGGAACGCGATCGACATCCATCGCGTAACAATCCCGCGATGCACTCCCGCCCCTTCCAGCAAGTCGACGTTTTTACACACGTTCCCTACCGCGGCAACCCTCTCGCCGTCATCCTCGATGGCGAGGGCTTGACCACGGCACAGATGCAGAACTTCACCAACTGGACCAACCTCTCCGAGGCCACGTTCCTGCTGCCACCCACACCCGAAGGTGCGAAGTCGGGCGCCGACTACCGAGTGCGAATCTTCTGCCCGGGGCGCGAGCTGCCGTTCGCTGGCCATCCCACGCTCGGCACCTGCCACGCGTGGCTCAGCACGGGAGCCAAGCCCAAAGGCGAGTTCATCGTGCAAGAGTGCGGCATCGGGCTCGTCCGCATCCGCCGCGACGGTGGGGGAGCCGACGCGAGGCTCGCCTTCGCCGCGCCGCCGCTGAAGAAGTCCGGCCCGCTCGAAGAGTCCGACGTCACGCTCATCGCCAAAGGCCTGGGCATCGCTCGCGGCGACATCCTTCATCACGCCTGGTGCGACAACGGCCCGAACTGGCGTGCCGTCATGCTCGCGTCCGCGGAGCACGTGCTCGCCGTCAAGCCCGACGCCGCCATCCTCGGCAAGCTCGACATCGGAGTCGTCGGCCCCCGCGGAAAGGT
The DNA here is from genome assembly GCA_019744815.1 of Phycisphaerales bacterium. GTDB lineage: Bacteria > Planctomycetota > Phycisphaerae > Phycisphaerales > UBA1924 > JAFEBO01. The sequence goes on along the minus strand of JAIEUA010000011.1, from coordinate 239,406 downwards.
CGGCCTGATCGCGCCGCACGCGCCATCGAGTCACGCTATCCCCAACGACATCGACTTCGAAGTCCGCGCCTTCTTCCCCGGCGTCAGCGGCCTCGCCGAGGACCCGGTCACCGGCAGTCTCAACGCCGGCATCGCCTCCTGGCTCATCGGCGCCGGACTCGCCCCAGCGTCCTACATCGCCCGCCAGGGCACCGCCCTCGGCCGCGACGGTCGGGTGCACGTCTCCAAGCAGGGCAGCGACATCTGGATCGGGGGCGGGTCCGTGACGTGCGTGCAAGGCGCTGTCGTGCTCTGAATCTTCCCCGAACCGGCGAACGCTCGAGTCCGAACAACCATTCAATACTCCACTCGCGAGCCTCCCGGGATTGGCGATCGACTAGAAATGGGCATCCCCGACACCGACAATCCCCGGACGAACGCGGCGTTCTCACGCTGGGCGCACCTGCCTCGTCAGCTCGCCGGCCGGAGCCCGTTCGAAGGACCCGTGCAGCCCGCGCGCGTCCCCCTCTTCAGGCGCGGACGCCCCGCGCTGCCTTTCCCGCATCCGTGGAACTACCACGAGCCGCTTTCAATCCTCGAAACGTTCTTTGTTGACGCCGATCGAGACGATGGCTTCGCAAGGCATAACCGATATCTCGAGGTCCCCGGTTTCGCGCCCGTGCTGGTCACCCGAGATCCCCGCATGATCCGGGAGATCTCTTCCGAAACCGGAGACAAGCCCGGCCAGTTCGATCGTGACACGCTTCCATCGACCGGCATCGCTCGCGCCACCGGCGCCGACACGCTGCTCTACGCCAACGGCCTGTCGTGGAAGCGACAGAAGAAGCTGGCGACGCCGCCGTTTGCTCGCACCACGCTCTTCCAGCCCGAGCAGTTCAGCGAGTTCGAACGCACCTTTCGGCGCACAGTTGCCGGCCGGCTCGAAGTGGTTCGACAGCGGATCGCGGTCGGCGGAACCGACCGCATCCGTGTGACCCTCGAGCCCGAGATCAAGGCGCTCATGCTCGAGATGCTGGTCAACAACTTTTTCGGCGCCGACGTGCCCTATGACCAGATCCGGAATCGATTCGTGCCCGCGCTCGATCGTGTCATTGCGCACATTGTCCGCGACACCGTCGTGAACAAGCTCGGCGTGCCTCTCAATCGACTGCCCTCCATCACCCGCGGCATCGCCGACGCCAAGCGGGCTCGCGCGGATTTCGAGGAGCTGACCTCCATCGTGCTCGCCGGACGACGCGAGGGCCGAGGGCTCTGGCGACAGTTCGAGTCCGACGCGCCCGATCACGCGCTGCGTGCCAATCTACGAGTGTTCCTCGCGGGCGATCTGGAGGCAACGACGTCGTACGCCAGTTGGGCGATCTCGCATCTGGCGAGGCACCCCGCGGCTCAGGAGCTCGTGCACGCTGAAGTTCAGGCGATCGACGACTACACGCCGGCCAACCTCGCCCGGTGCGTTCAGCTTGGCCACGCGCTGAACGAGACCCTTCGGTTGACCCCGGCCCTTTACTTCCATCCCCGTCGCGCCACCGCCGACACCTGGGTCACGCTCTCTCCGACCGAACGCATCAAGATTCCCACGGGCACGCACATCCTGCTGGACGTCTGGCACGCCAACCGTCACGAAGACCATTGGGGTGTTGCGGCAACGGGCTATCCCGCCGCGAGCTTCGAGCCCGACCGGTGGGCCAGGCTCTCCGCGGCCGGAAAGGGGCCCAACGAGATGCTCCATTTCGGCTTCGGTCACGGCCCGCGGTTCTGCCCGGGCAAGAGCCTGGGACAACTCGAAGTCGCGCTCGTGGTTGGCGCCTGTGTCAAGCTGTTCCGCTTCACCGCACCAACCCCCCGGAACGACGCTCGCGCCGGGGTCTCCACCAAACCCTTCGACGGGGTGGAGGTTGACCTTCGGTTGCGAGACACTGCCGTGATCACGGCTCCGGTCGAGCCGCGGCCCACAGACCAGACGCCCAAGTGCCCGTTCGCGACGCTCTTCAAGGCCACAACGCCGGAGCCTGGCACCTAGTACCCGGCCGCCATCCCGTCCTTGCGGCTCTCCGATGCACCCTCGTACACGCCCGTCTTCGCATCACGCCGGATCGCCTGGTAGCCTCCGAAGACCGCGGTGGGGGCCGGCTTGATCACGTGCCCGCGCTTCTCGAGCTCCGCGAGCACTTCCGGCGCAAAGCCCGGCTCCAGGTTCAGCACGCCGCCGGTTGACATCGCCTTCACCGCGCCCTGCGGCTCGGTCGACCCATCGTGATGAATCCGCGGCGCGTCGCCCGCCTGCTGCAGCGTCATACCGAAATCAATCAGGTTCACGATGATCTGCGCGTGCCCCTGCGGCTGCATCGCTCCGCCCATCACGCCGAAGCTCATCCACGGCTTGCCGTCCTTGGTGACAAACGCCGGAATGATCGTGTGGAACGGCCGCTTCCCGCCTTGCAGCGAATTGGGGTGCGATTCCACCAACGCGAACTGCTCGCCGCGATCCTGCAGCATGAAACCCAGCCCCGGCGGCACCATCCCGCTGCCCATGCCGCGATAGTTCGACTGGATCAGCGACACCATCATGCCGCTCTCGTCCGCCACCGTCATGTAAATCGTGTCCGCACCGGTTGGGATCGCGCCGGGCTCGACCGCCAGCGCGGCCTTCGCGGGATCGATGTTCTTCCGCCGCTCCGCCGCGTACTCCGCGCTGATGAGCGTCTTCACCGGCACCTTCGCGAACGCCTGATCCGCGTAGTACCGGGCCCGGTCCTCGAACGCGAGCTTCTTCGCCTCGACAAACGTGTGGATGTAGTCCGCGCTGCCGAAGCCCATCGACTGGAGGTCGAACCCTTCCAGCACCTTCAGGATCTGCAACGCCGCGATTCCCTGGCCGTTGGGCGGGATCTCCCACACGTCGTAGCCGCGGTAGTTCGCCGACACCGGCTCGACCCATTCGCCGGTGTGGGCCGCGAGGTCGTCCGCGGTCATCGCCCCGCCCTGCGATTGCAAGAACGACGCGATCGTCGACCCCACCTCACCTTTGTAGTATCCGTCGCGGCCGCGCTGGGCGATGGTCGTGAGCGTCCGCGCCAGGTTCGGGTTCTTCCAGATCTCGCCGGCCTTCGGTGCCCGCCCGTCGATCGTGAACTGCTCCTTGAAGTTCGGGAACTTCTCCAGCCGTCGCACCGAGATCGCCCAGGCGTCGGCGATCACGGGTGCCATCGGGAAGCCGTTCTCGGCGTACCCGATCGCGGGCGCGAGCACGTCGCTCATACCCAGCTTGCCGAACTTCCCATGCAGCGCGAACCAGCCATCCACGCACCCCGGCACCGTCACCGGCAGCGGCCCCAGCGGCGGGATCTCATCCACGCCCTTGGACTTCACAAACTCAATCGTCATCGCCTTGGGCGAGCGTCCCGAGCCGTTGTAGCCGAACAGCTTCCCTTTGCCGCCCTCGGCCTTGGGGTCCCACACGATCGCGAACAAGTCGCCGCCGATGCCCGAGCCGGTGGGCTCCATCAGCCCGATGGCCGCGTTGGCCGCGATCGCGCCGTCCACCGCTGTTCCGCCGCGCCTCATCACGTCGAGCGCGATCTGCGTCGCCAGCGGATGGCTCGTCGCTGCCATGGCCTTCGGCGCGTACGCCTCCGACCGCGTCGCCCGCGGCAGGCCCGGCGCCGAAGGCCGCTGCTCTTCCGCGAACGCATTGGTGGAAGTGGGGGAGGTGAAGATCGCCATACAAGCCGCCGCGAGCACGATCGGGGTGTTCAGCCGCATGGCTTAGCCTACCCGCTTCCGGAACGCTCCGCGCTCGTGCCACTGGCGAATCACCCGGCCACCGACTCGCCGCTCGCGGCCGAGGACTTGGTGCGGCCGTCCAGCGCCGATGCCAACGACCGGCGCGTGGAGCGCCACGAATCGCAACTTCACTCCTGTCCGTTCCATCCGACGTGCGGGCGCCGATGTCCGGTTACCGCATCGACCGCAAACGCCGCTCCAAAGACTCGCGCACCCCGGGCCACTCGTCGTCCAGGATGCTGAAATGCACCCAGTCGCGGACGGCGGGCTCCGGACGCTCCGCTGTGGCCGGCATGATCCGCGCCTTCCGCAGCGTTCCTTCCCGCACGGCACCGAGCTTCGTGATCGCCGCCTGGCTGTGCAGGTTGGTGCCGTTCGTGGTGAGCTGCACGCGGATCGCGGTGGGGGCGAGCGACTCGAACGCATGCCGCAGCATGAGGTACTTGATCTCCGGGTTCACCCGTGTGCCGTGGAAGGGCCGGCCGATCCAGGTGCGCCCGATCTCCAGGCCGCGGTGCTCGGCCTTGATGTCCATGTATGTCGTGCGACCGATCACGCGTCCAGCGGTGAAGCCGCGGTCGTCGCGGACCAGTTCAATCGCGAACGCGACGCTCATCGGAACCGCCAGCACCTTCTCGATCTCTTCAGCGAATCCTCGCACCGACCATTCCGACGGCGCTTGCATGGTGTGCGTGAACAGCTTCGGATCGGCGATCGCGTGCAGATCCGCGGCGTGCGCCGGCGTGAGCGGCACCAGCCGCACCGTGGTCGCGATCTCGGAGTTTTCGAGCACCCGCGGCCGCACCCAGGTCTGGTCGTTGGATGGTCCCATGTTCGCCGATGCTAGCGATCCGGCACGCCAGCGTGCTTGTCGGGCTTGGCTCGCCTGCCGCCCGCGACGCTGGCGCTCGCCTGCCGCATCGCCGCCCGGATGACGGGCGTCTTGGCTTTCTCGAGCAGCACCTTGGTGTAACCGCGTTCGCCCCAGGCGCCGTTCGCGGGCTCGAACACGGAAGGATGGGCGTCGCACCAGGATTGCTGCTGCTCCGGCGTGAGCTTGAGAACGCCGAAGTCCCCGTCCTGCGAGAGCGTGGCAAAGACCTTGCCCCCGATGCGAAAATCGGGGTGGGACATGTGCGACGATTCCTCGGCCCCAGGGGTTTCCAGAGCCAGCTTCCTGAATTGATTCGGTGTCATGCCTGCTCCTGCCACGCGACACCCTACCCGATCGCGTGGCACGGTCGCAAGACTTTCTGCGTTGACACGCGGCCTGAATGCCGATAGACTTTCTTCGTGCATCAAGAGACCCGACGCGAAAGCGCGACGGGCGGCAACCGAGCTGGAACGACCAGTCGCGGTGCCGGGGCTACGGGTGACCTCACCCGAAACCGATGCGGCCTGTCGCAGATCGCCTGCGATCAGGGCAAAAAGTGTGTTTGCTTCGCTCACGCGAACGCCCGCACGCTCCGCACAACCGCCCGATGCTTGATGCCGTGGAGTCCACGGCATGTCGTCGCGCTCTGACCGTTCCTCGTTCAACCGCACCTCCAACACGGCTGACGCCGCCGAGGCCAGACTGGCCGCCGCGACGCGTGCCGAACCGTGTCTCGATCCGTCCGACCGGTGGTCAGTCCCCCCAGAACAGAGCTTCGGCATCGAAACCCTCGCCATCCGCGGCGGCCGCCGTCCCGACCCCACCACCGGCGCGATCCTCACCCCGATCTGCCAGTCCACGACCTTTGTGCAAGACGGTGTCGGCAATCACAAGGGCCACACCTACAGCCGCGCGAGCAACCCCACCGTGCAGGCCCTCGAAGAAGCCCTCGGCGCTCTCGAGAATGCGATCCCCTCCGTCTGCTTCGCCACCGGCATGGCCGCCATCAGCACGCTGTTCTTCGGCGTGCTCAAGCACGGCGACCACGTCATCGTCTCCGACGTCGTCTACGGCGGCACCGTCCGTTTCGCCAACCTCCTCCTCGCCCCGCTCGGCATCGACGTGACCTTCGTCGATACGTCTGATTCGAACGAAGTGGAAAAGGCGATCACGCCCAAGACCAAGCTCGTCTTCATCGAGACGCCCGCGAACCCGACGCTCAAGCTCTCCGACGTCGCCGCCATCGCCAACGTCACCAAGCGCCGCGGCATCCTGCTCGCCGTCGACAACACGTTCTACACGCCCGTGCTGCTCCGCCCGCTCGACCTCGGCGCGGACATCACCGTCTACTCGACCACCAAGTACATCGAAGGCCACAACGCCACCGTCGGCGGCTCGCTCTCGACCCGCGACCCCGCGCTCCGCGAGCGTTTCGCCCTCATCCGCAAGACCCTCGGCAACATCCAGGCCCCCTTCGACGCCTGGCTCACGCTCAAGGGCCTCAAGACCCTGCCGCTGCGTATCCGCGAGCATTCTCGGAACGCCCGACTTGTTGCCGAACACCTGTCGCGGCACCCTCAGGTTTCACGCGTTCTTTATCCGGGCCTGCCCAGCTTCCCCCAGCACGAACTGGCCATTTCCCAGAATCACTCTTGCGATCCGGCCGAAAAGACATATGCTGAAATCTTCCACGGCGGCATCGTCTCGTTCGAGGTCGTCGGCGGAACCAGTGCCGGTCTTGTCGTCATGAACTCCGTTCGCCTTGCCAGCCTCGCCGAGAACCTCGGTGCCACCGAGTCGCTGGTCACCCACCCGGTGACCATGACCCACGGTGACGTCCCGGCGGCTCAGCGCGCCAAGGCAGGAATCACCGACGGCCTGATCCGCCTCTCGGTGGGCCTCGAGAACCCGCGCGATCTCATCGCCGATCTCGATCAAGCCCTCGAACAGGCTCTCGCCCAAGTCGGCGGCACTATTCGCCCCCGCGTGACCACGACCACGTTCACCCGCACGACGGGCACGGTCGTCACGACGGCCTGAGGCCGTACACACCTTTTCCTCAACTTGCGTTCTCGTTTTTACCCGCATCTCACGGGCGCTTCCGCCCGATCCGCGTGGTCCCGGCTTCGGCCCACGCCGCAGGCTTCTCAAGGAACAAGGCCATGGTCTCGCAGAACCCCAGTCTCCACTCGCACGAAGACGCGTCGATCGTCGTGCTGAAGTTCGGCAGCTCGATCCTCGCCGACGAGCGCTCGCTCCCGATCGCCGTGCACGAGGTCTACCGCCACATCCGTGCTGGCAAGAAGGTCGTCGCCGTCGTCTCCGCGATGGGCTGCACGACCAACAAGCTTCTCGAGCAGGCTGCTCGGTTCGGACCATCGCCCGATCCCGTCGGTGTCGCGGCGCTCGCCGCGATCGGCGAGGCCCAGTCCGTGGGCCTGCTGACCTTGGCTCTCGATCGCGCCGGAGTTCCTGCGAATGCGCTCGATCACGCCGCACTGGGTCTCCGCACCCACGGCCCGATTCTCGACGCCAAGCTCGACGGCATCGATGTCGGTCGCGTCCGCGCGGCCCTCGCCGATCGCCCCGTGCTCGTCGTCCCCGGCTTCCTCGGCCGCGATGATCTCGGCCGCACCACCCTGCTCGGCCGCGGCGGGTCGGACTTCTCCGCGCTGTTCATCGCGGCCAAGCTCCACTGTCGCTGCGTCCTGCTCAAAGACGTCGACGGTCTCTACGAAGCCGACCCCAGCGAGAACCCGCAGGCCCGTCGCTTCGATTCCATCTCCTACGACGACCTGCTCGCGCTGCCAGAGGGCGTTGTGCAGCACAAGGCCGTCCGCTTCGCCAAGGAGCATGGCCTGGTCTTCGGCGTGGGTCTCGTCGGTCAGCCGGTCGGCTCGCTGGTTGGCCCGCAGGCCACCCGCCTCGCCGCCGCCAAGAACGAAAAGGCCAAGCTCCGCGTCGCCTTCCTCGGCCTGGGCACCGTCGGCCTGGGCGTCTTCCAGCACGTCGCCCGCCTGCCCGATCAGTTCGAGGTCGCCGCCATCGGCGTGAAGAACGTGCAGAAGCACATCGAGGCCGGCATCCCGCCGATCCTGCTCTCGTCCGATCTCGACGCCGTCGTGGATTCCCCGTGCGACGTCATCATCGAGACCATCGGCGGCTTGCACCCGGCGAAGGAACTCATCCTCCGCGCTCTGCGTGCCGGCAAGCACGTCGTGACCGCCAACAAAGCCGTCCTCGCCGCGTTCGGTGACGAGCTCTTCGCCGCCGCCAAGGCGTCCAACGTCTCGCTCGTGTACAGCGCTTCCGTCGGTGGGGGCGTTCCAGTGGTCGAGTCCGTTCGCAGGTCGCGCGATGCAGCCGGGGTGGCCCGCATCCGCGGCGTGCTCAACGGCACGACCAACTTCATCCTGGGCCAGCTCGAGAAAGGCCGCGAGTTCGACGCCGCGGTCAAGCAGGCCCAGCAGGCCGGCTTCGCCGAGGCCGACCCCAGCGCCGACCTCGACGGCATCGACGTCGCCAACAAGCTCGTCGTGCTCGCCCGAGAGGCCTTCGGCGCCGTCATCAGCGTCGAGAGCGTCGCCCGCGAAGGCATCCGCGGCGTCTCCGCTCGCGATGTCGCTCTCGCCCGCAACGAGGGCCAGGCCATCCGCCTTGTCGGGCGTCTGTGGCGGGACGCCCAACGCGTTCACGCCTCGGTCGCGCCCGAGCGCGTCGACCTTTCCGATCTGCTCGCCCAGACCCGCGACGAGTTCAACGCGGTCGAGATCGAGCAGACCGACGGCGAAGTTGTGAAGCTCCTGGGACGCGGTGCGGGTCGCTGGCCCACCGCGGAGTCGGTTTTCGGCGATCTCTTCGAGCTCGCTCAGCACGTCAGCGGGTCCAGCCGCCGCGTGCACGCCGTCAACACGTCCGGAGGTGTCGCGTGAGTCAGTCCGAACCGCTCCACATCAGCACGCGATTGCTCCACCCTTCCGCCGGAGGCACGCACAGCGTCTCCGCCGAGTGGCAGCACCGGCCCAGCGCGACGCCCATCTACCAGACCGCGACCTTCGACCAGGAATCCCCGCTCGAATTCGGCGAGTTCGACTACAGCCGCAGCGGCAACCCCACCCGCACCGGCGTCGAGCGTGTGCTTGCCGAACTAGAGGGCTCGCGTGCCGCGCTCGCCTTCAACAGCGGCATGAGCGCCATCGCCGCCGTCTTCGGCCTGCTCAAGCCCGGTGACGAGATCGTCGCCTCCACCGACATCTACGGCGGGGCCTACCGCCTGCTCAACCGAATCGCCGAACGCCGCGGCATCGTCGTCCGCTTCGCGGCCCTCGACGATCTGCGAGCCTTCGCCGCTGCCGTTACGGACAAGACCCGCCTCATCTACGCCGAGTCGATCGGCAACCCGCTCATGACCGTCGCCGACATCGGCGGCCTCGCCCGCATCGCTCGCGCCGTGAATGCCCGATTGGTGATCGACAACACATTCCTCACGCCCCTGAACCTCCGCCCGCTCGAGCACGGGGCCGACATCGTCGTCCACTCCGCCACCAAGTACCTCTCGGGCCACGGCGACGCAACTTCGGGCGTGCTGGGCGTCAACGACCCCAAGCTCATCGCCGAACTCAGCTTCATCCGCAACGCCGAGGGCACCGCGCTCCCGCCGCAGGAGTGCTTCCTGCTCGAACGCGGGCTGAAGACCCTGGATGTGCGTCTCGAGCGTCAGCAGAAGACCGCCGCCAAGGTGGCCACGCTGCTCGCCGAGTGCGAGACGGCGGGCGAGATCCAACGCGTCCGCTACCCCGGCCTGCGTTCGCTCCCGGGCCACGACATCCACCGCTGCCAGTCCGCGGGCGACGGCGCCGTGATCTGCTTCGAGACCGGCTCGCTCGAGCGTTCGCTGCTGCTCGTGAAGTCACTCCTCCTATTCCCGATCCGCGTCAGCTTCGGCTCGGTGGAATCGTCGGTCAGCATGCCGTTCTCGATGTCGCACGCCAGTGTGCCCAAGGAGCTTCGCACGGTGAACGCTGTGCCGCAGGACCTCATCCGTCTGTCCATCGGCCTTGAGTCCGCCAACGACCTGATCGCCGATCTGTCGCGGGCGATCCACACCGTCAGCGCACGCCGTGCACCGGCGGTCGAAGTCCGTTCGTCCGGCGCCCCGATCTGTTGTTGAGCCGTCCGCGGCGAGTCGTTTCAGGAGTGTTTCGTGATCTCCAGCAAGCACACAATCGCGGTAGTGGGGGCGACCGGCGCCGTCGGCCGCGAAGCTCTCGCGATCCTCGAGTCCCGCAACGTCCCTCCTGCCCGCCTCCGCGTCACGGCTTCCGATCGCTCCGTCGGCAAGACCATCGAGTACGCCGGGCAGAAGCTCGCGCTGGTTGCCTCGACGCCCGAATCCATCCGCGGCTGCGACGCGGCCCTCTTCTGTGTCTCCTCCGAGGTCGCCAAACGCCTCGCGCCCGAGTGTGTCAAGGTCGGCTGCACGGTCGTCGACAATTCCTCGGCATTCCGCGCCGATCCCGCCGTGCCGCTCGTAGTGCCAGAGGTCAACGCTTCCGAGCTTGCGTCCCTCTCACGCCCGTGTCTCGTCGCGAATCCGAACTGCTCGACCATCCTGCTCGTCGTCGCCCTCAACCCGATCCGCCGCCGCTTCGGCCTCAAACGCATCGTCGTCAGCACCTATCAGGCCGTGTCGGGTGCCGGTGCCGCGGCGATGGACGAGCTCCGCCAGCAAGCCGCCGATGTGCTGGCCGGAAAGCCCGCGCAGCCAAAGGTCTTCGCTGAACCGTGCGCGTTCAACATCTTCAGCCACAACTCCAAGGTGGATCTGGACTCCGGCCTCAACGGCGAAGAAGCCAAGATGATCACCGAGTCGCGACGCATCTGGGCCGACAAGTCCATCGAGATCAGCCCAACGTGTGTCCGTGTTCCCGTGCTCCGGGCGCACGCCGAGGCCGCCACCATCACCTTGGACAAGCCCGCCAGCGAGGCCGAGGTGCGTGCCGCGTTCGCCGATGCGCCGGGCGTGCGTCTCGTGGACGACCGGGCCAACAACTCCTTCCCGACATCGCTCAAAGCCAGCGGCGGCGACGACATTCTGGTCGGCCGCCTCCGCATCGACCCCACGGCCCCGCGGGAAGCGGATGGGCGATCGCGTCATCACTGCGTGCTGCTCTCGGGCGACCAGCTCCGCAAGGGCGCCGCGCTCAATGCGATCCAAATCGCCGACGCCCTGCTGCGTTGATCGCGATCACGGGTTCAACCCGTTCGGCGGCATACTCGTCAGCAGAATCCGCCACTGTGCCGCATCGGTCTCATCACCCATCGCCTCGGCGCAGTCGATGAGCCCCTGCACAGTGTCGTGGCCCCAGGCGAACTCCGGCATGGCGTATCGATAAAACAGCGTCCACGCGTCGCGGAAGAACTCCCGTGCTTCCCCGTATCGCCCCTTCTTCAGCAGGACCCACCCGCGTGCGAAGAGCACGTGCGTCCGCTGATCGCCAGCGATGTTCGGGTATCGCTCCACCAGCCGCATCGCGCGATCCGACGAACGCTCCGCGGCGTCGAGATCTCCCAATCCCGCCGAGCAGTATGCCATGCCGGCGTGCACGATCGCGTTGGAATGATGGTCCGGCCCCACGCACGCGTTGAGCTCGTCGAGCGACTGCTGGTACACGCGAAGTCCGTCCGCGTACCGGCCCGCGAGCGCGAGATACCACGCTTGCCGCGTGCGTGCGCTGGCCGTCAGCAGCTTGTCACGCGCCGCCTCGGGCACGCTCTCCCAGATGCGGCACGTGTGCTCGCCGAGCGGGATCGCGGTCTTCATGTCGCCGATGTACGCTGCAATGACTGCAGCACGATCGACGCACGCCAGCACGGAGAAGTCGTTCTCTCCGAAACGTCGCTTCAGCACCTCCGCGCCGTCGAGCAGGGCGACGACACGGTCGGGGTCGCGACGCTCGGTTTCGGCGGCACGCGACCGGGCGATGCAGGTCCGCACGATCGAGAGATCCCACGACCCGAGCAGCCTTCGCTGCAGCATGATCATCGCCTGCAGCGCATCGGTGCGTCCGGTCACCTGCCGCACGCGGTAGTCGGCGGGTTCGGGTGTCGCCAGCGTCTGCACCATCTTCCGCACGCGATCCTCCACGCCGGACCCGGCTCCAACGGCGCTCTCGATGTCCTTGGCGAGCTCGCCGGTCGGCACCTGGAATGCGATGTCCGCCGCGTCCTGCAGCGATCCGTGCAGATCCGGATCTGACGACGCGAGGAGCTTCAGCTTCAGTCGCAGGGCCTCGCGGGCCAGGGGCTCCGCCTCGGCGTAGCGCTGCTGGCTCAACAACACACGCGTCTTGAGGCTCTTGAGCGATGCCACGTTCGCCTCGCCAGCACCGCCGGGGCGTCGTGCCAAAGCCGCAAGCGTCGCGTCCGCCTCGCGTGCCGCGTCTTGTGACTGGCCGCGGGCGAGCAGGATGCGTGCCAGGAGGCCGCGGGTCGCCAGCGTGTCGATGGTCTCCGGCCCGAGCAGCTTCGTCCGCATCGCCATCGCATCGCGGCAGATCGTTTCCGCCTCGGCCAGACGCTTGCGCACCAGCAGCACCGCGGCCAGCTCGTGCATGTTCGCCGCGACCTCGGGATGCTCCGCTCCGTGTTCCTCGCGCAGCCGCACCAGCCCGTGCCGCAGCGAGATCTCGGCGTACTCCACGTAGGACGACGCCTTGCCGGAGCCCATCTCGGTGTACACGCTGCCCCACAGACGGCGCAGCGACTGATCGAGATCGGGCTGATCCGCGAACGCGTTGGTCTCCAGCCGGAAATAGAGCCGGTTGAGGCCGTCGCCGATGATCCGCGACATGTCCGGCTTGGTCGGGTCCTCGGTTGGCAGCGCCTCACGCAGCAGCTCCGTCACCGCCTGGGCCCGCACGCTCTCGGCGTGGGCCTGACGCTGCCGCTCCTCGGCCAGCTTTGCCGAGGCCGACGCACGCGTCAGCGACATGCCGACCGACGTCACCGCTCCGGCCATCAGCACCACCGCCACGCCGGTCCACGCCAGGCGGCGGCGGTTCAGCATCACGGCCTTGCGCAGCACGTACCAGCCCGAGGAGCTTCGCGCCTCGACCGGGCTGCCGGTCAGGTAGCGCTCGATATCCCGCGACAAGCTCGCCGCCGACTGATACCGCAGCGTCTTGCTCTTCTGCAAGGCACGCAGCATGATCGCTTCGAGGTCGGCATCGACCGTCGCGTCGTGCAGCTTCGGCGGCGTCGGCGCCGTCTCGCCGATCTGGCGAGCGATGTCGAAGATCGTGCCCGACACCTCGTACGGCATCTTGCCGCAGACGAGGCGGTACAGCAGCACGCCTAGCGAGTAGACGTCCGTCAGCGCGTCCACCTGATCGGGATGCCCGGACACCTGCTCCGGCGAGGCGTACGCCGGGGTGCCCGCGAACTCGCCGGTGATCGTGGCCTGCACGCCGCCCGCTTTCGCGATGCCGAAGTCCAGCACGACGGGGCGTCCGTCGGCCGTGACGAGCACGTTGTCGGGCTTGAGGTCGCGGTGGATGACGCCGTTCAGATGCGCGTGGTGCACCGCGGCGCACACGTTCATGAACACCCGCAGCAGGGCCGCTCGCTTGTCCGCCGGAGTCACCGCGCCCGGCTGGTACATATCCAGCGGCACGCCGTCGATGAACTCCATCACCACCGCGATCCGTTCGTCCTCGAGCATCCGCGATTCGAAGACGGTCACGATGTTGGGATGGCGCAGGCGTGCCGCGATCTCGGCCTCGCGCTCGGCCCGCATCTTTTGTCGATTCGACGCCGTGACGCCCGGCATCAGCGTCTTGATCGCTACGGTTCGCTGCGTGCTCTCCTGCACGGCTTTGTAGACGATGCCCTGAGCACCCGCGCTCAGCACGCCGATGGTGCGGTATCCGGGGATGCGGGGTGAGCCCACCGGCCCGAGCGTGTCCGCGGCCAGATCACGCACCCGCGACAGAAACGTGTCCTCTTCCTTCACCGCGGCCAGCAGTTCGCGGCAGCGCTCGCAGCTATCCACGTGCTTGCGCAGGCGCGAGTCCACGTCGCTTCCCGCGGCCATCCGCTGGATCCGCTCCATCGGGGGACAGTCCGTGATGAGCCACGTCCCGCTCACACGTCCTCCTCGAACGCGCGGGTCATCTCTTCCACCAGCTCCTTGAGCCGCTTCGCGACTCGGCTCTTGGCGACGTACACCTGCTCGATGGTCATCTTGCACTGCTCGGCCGCCTGCACCGCGGGCACGCCGCGGAGTCCGACGAGCTCGAAGGCGGTCAGCGTCCGGTCGTCGATCGCCGACTCGTCACGGATGAGCGACATCGCTCGCGCGAGAATGCTCCGATCGCGTTCGTCCACCCAGATCGAGCGGAGCGACGACTCGTCCGCGACCTCCGTCAGCGGCGTCGCCTCGGTGCGGCCCCGGGCCTGATTGCGGAGCACTCGCAGCGTCTGGTGGTGCGCGATGCCCAGGATCCACGAGCTCAGCCGCCCCTTGCCGCGGTCGTAGCGTCCGTCGCGATAGGCGTGCACGAACTCGGCGAGCGTTTGCTGGGCCACCTCATCGGCGTCGGAGTGCGACAAGCCGAGCCGCTTGGCCAAACCCGCGATGACCGGGCGGAACCGTTGATCCATGTGCTGCCACGCGGGCTCGTTGGCGGCATCGCGCAACGCGTCCAGTAAGCGCGTGGTCGTCCGCGTGGCGAAAATGGCCTCGCTGGTCATCGATCAACTCCCAAGGGCAGTCTACCACGGATTCCCCGGGGTCGATACAGCAATCCCCCGACTCACCCGATTCACCGGCCTCGCCACGCTGAAACCGCTTTCGCCCGGACCCCGGTCACCCCAACACAGGCCGTTTCCGCGCGTTCTCGGCCCCGTCCATTCCTATACTCCCCGTCCGTTTTTGCCCTCCCTTGGGGGCTGTTTCTCGGAAAGGAATCCATGCTCCGGCGCTCTCACACCTGCGGCGAACTCCGCGACTCCCACGTCGGCCAGACCGTCACCCTGAACGGTTGGGTCCACTCCTACCGCGGCCACGGCACCGGCCTGGTCTTTGTCGACCTCCGCGACCGCTTCGGCCTCACCCAGGTCGTCTTCGACGGCGAGGACTCCCGCAAGGCCATTCTCGACACCGCCGACAAGCTCCGCCACGAAGACGTCCTCGCCGTCAAGGGCAAGGTCCGCATCCGCACCGGCGGCGAGAACCCCAAGCTCGCCACCGGCAAGATCGAGGTCGTCTGCGAGGAACTCGAGGTCCTCAACAAGTCCGAGACGCCCCCGTTCCTGCCCGACGACAACCCCCAGGGCGGCAAGCTCCCCAACGAGGAGCTCCGCCTCGAGCACCGCTACCTCGACCTGCGTCGCCCCAAGATGCAGCACATCCTCGGCACCCGCGCCAAGGCCCTCAAGGTCACCCGCGACTACTTCTACGACAACGGCTTCCTCGAGATCGAGACGCCGATCCTCTACAAGTCCACGCCCGAGGGCGCCCGCGAGTTCCTCGTCCCCAGCCGGCATCAGCCCGGTGAGTGGTATGCGCTGCCGCAGAGCCCGCAGCTTTTCAAGCAGATCCTGATGGTCGCCGGCGCCGATCGCTACCTGCAGATCTGCCGCTGCTTCCGCGACGAGGACCCGCGTGCCGACCGCCAGGCCGAGTTCACGCAGATCGACTTGGAGATGTCGTTCGTCCGCCGCGAGCACGTCATCGAGATGATGGAAGGATTCGTCCGTCGCCTGTGGAAGGACATGTGCGGCTACGACGTCCCGCCGATCAAGCGCATGCCGTACCGCGAGGCGATGGAGGACTATGGCATCGACCGTCCAGACACGCGCTACGACCTCAAGATCAAGGACATCTCCGAGGTCGTCGCCAAGAGCGACTTCGGCGTCTTCAAGGACGCGCTCGCCAAGGGCGCCGATCGCCCGCGCTTCAACAGCCAGCGCGGCGTGGTCAAGGCCATCCGCGTCCCCGGCGGCGCGGAGAAGCTCACCCGCAAGATCACCGACGGCTACACCGAGTTCGTCAAGGGCTTCGGTGCTGGCGGTGCGGCCATGGTCAAGGTCAACGCCTCCGGCGCGTTCGAGACCGGCATCGCCAAGTTCCTTGAGTCGCTGAAGGCCGACTTGTTTGCCGCTCTGGGCCTCCAGCCCGGCGACACGGTCTTCTTCCTCGCCGACACCTACGCCATCGCGACCAAGGCCGCGGGCGAGCTGCGGCAGAAGATCGCCCGCGACATGGGCGTGGTGCCCAAGCCCGGCGCCGAGGGCGGGCCGTGGAACTTCCTCATCGTCGTCGACTTCCCGATGTTCGAGAAGAACAAGGACACGGGCAATTGGATCGCGATGCACCACCCGTTCACCGCGCCCCGCGACGACCAGGCCGCGGCCTTCGTCAACGCCAGCGTGGACGACGACGTCACCATCGAGTCGATCGTCAGCGCGGGCTACGACATCGTGCTCAACGGCCAGGAGATCGCCGGCGGCTCGGTCCGCATCCACGACGGTGCGGTGCAGAGCAAGGTGTTCCAGCTCTTGGGCCTGACGCCGCAGCAGGCGGAAGAGAAGTTCTCGTTCCTGCTGAAGGCCCTGAAGTTCGGCGCCCCGCCGCACGCGGGCATCGCGTTCGGTTTCGACCGCCTGATCATGAACTTCGTCGGCACCGACAACATCCGCGACGTCATCGCGTTCCCCAAGACGCAGACGGGCGCGGACCTCATGACGAAGGCCCCGTCGCCCGTGACGCCGCAGCAGTTGAAAGACCTGCACGTGGCGAGCACGTGGACGGGACCGAAGACGTAAGCGAAGGGTCCGACAAGGTCGGTGACACGAGATCGGTGCCACCAGTCCGCCCGCTTTGGGGCGCGACTGGTGATTTCGCGTCGATCACGCGGGCCGTGTCAGGGCTCGGATGCAACATCCATCCCGCACCAGTCGCGCCGTGCCGAGCCACGGCGGACTGGTGGCACCGGTCATTGGACTACAGGGGAGCCGCGCAGGTCAGGAACGAGAGCGCGGCGAGGACGAGGAGAAAGCCGATCGACTTTGAGAAAGCTCTGGACAGATCTCTCTTCGCATTCGGGGTCGATGTGCCGTCCTCACGGTCGATCTCGCGGAACGACAACTCGAGCACGACCAGCGCTCCGACGAACAGCGTGATACCGATGCCCATGAGGCGGATCATGCCCACCGCATGATCGAGCCGGAACTGCGACGCAATGACGCCGTTCGCTGCGAGACACGCGCCGATCACGAGGCCCTGGCGAACTGCGAACGGCAACGACTGTCGCGTGCGAGAGCTCATTCTGGAAACAATATCAGACGTGCTTCGAGTCCGTGCTTCGCCGGGTGCCACCAGTCCGCCCGCTTTGGGGCGCGACTGGTGATGTCGCTTCGGTCACGCGGCGCGTGTCAGGACTCGGACGCAACATCCATCCCGCACCAGTCGCGCCGTGCCGAGCCACGGCGGACTGGTGGCACCAAGCACTTGCTTCGATGACGCCAAGAAAAAGCCCCGGCTCGCGCGAGCCGGGGCTTTTCATTTCATCACAACGTGAGAGCCGTTCACGCCTCGTCCAGCACCGCCACCGACTCGAACTTCTTGCCCTCGAGCATCTCGAGGCTTGCGCCGCCGCCGGTCGACACGTGGCTGAACTTGTCGGCGAGACCGAACTGTTCGACGGCCGCGGCGCTGTCGCCGCCGCCGACGATGCTGGTGCCGCCCGCGCCGGTCGCTTCGACGATCGCCTTGGCGACGGTCTTGGTGCCGACGGCGAACGCGCCCCACTCGAAGACACCCATCGGGCCGTTCCAGACGATCGTCTTGGCCTTGCGCAGCACGCCGGCGTAGATCGCCTGGGTCTTTGGGCCGATGTCCAGGCCCATGAAGCCGGGCTTGATGCCGCCGGCGTCGTTCTCGAAGACCTCGACGTCGGACGGGTGCTCGCTGAACTCGTTGCCGCAGACGTGATCGACGGGGAGGTAGAGCTCCGACTTCAGCTTCGCGGCAAGGTCGAGCGCCCGCTTGGCGTCACCGAGGCGGTCTTCCTCGACCCGCGAGTTGCCGACTTGCTTGCCCTTGGCCTTCAGGAACGTGTACGCCATCGCGCCGCCGACCAGCACCGCGTCAGCCTTCGGGAGCAGGTGCTCGATCGCGGCCATCTTGTCGCTGACCTTCGCGCCGCCCAGGACGACGACGAACGGCTTGGCCGGAGCGGCGAGCACGTTGTCGAGATACTTGATCTCCTTCTCAACGAGGAAGCCCGAGACCTTGGGCTTGTTGCCGAGAGCCTTGGGCACGCCGACCATCGACGCCTCGGGGCGGTGGCAGGTGCCGAAGGCGTCGTTCACGTACACGTCGGCGTACGCCGCGAGTTTGGCGCTGAACGCCGGATCGCCCTTCTTCTCGGCCTTGTGGAAGCGCAGGTTCTCGAGCAGCACGACATCGCCGGGCTTCATCGCCGCGACGGCGGCGGCGGCCTTGTCGTCCACGCAGTCCTGGCTGGGGAACGCGACGTTCTTGCCCCCACCCAGACCCAGGATCTCATCGAGCCGCTTGGCGACCGGGGCGAGCGAGTACTCGCCCTCGAAGCCCTTGCCCTCCGGACGACCAAGGTGCGACATCAGGATCGCCGACCCGCCGCGGTCGAGCACGCTCTTGATGGTGGGCAGCGCCGCCTTGATGCGGGTCTCGTCGGTGATCTTGCCGTCCTCGAGCGGCACGTTGAAGTCGACGCGGATGAGGACTTTCTTGCCTTTGACGTCGATGTGAGCGATGGTCTTCTTGGGCATGGGTGAATCTCGTGGTGGAAGTGTGGTGTGAAGCAGTGGGGCCGTGATGGGGTGGAGCGGGACCAGTCCCACGGGGGCGGGGCCTTCCAGGCCCCGCCGACTCCGGCCCAACGCACCCAGTTTAGCGCGGTGAGAGTCGCACTTCGATCACCATCGCCGCCGGCGCTTCGGGTCGGCGGCAGCGATCCAGCGACAGCCGGAACGCAAGGCCCCAACCCTCGCGCACGGGGGTTGGAGCCTTGCCAGAAACGCGGTCCACCCTCGCTGTTCGTAAGGCCCCAACCCTGTGCGCACGGGGTTGGGGCCTTACGAGCAACGCGCCGGGAGCGGCACACCTCCGCGTGCCCGCTCGCTCCGCCGCCCGGAGGGCGGACGACCGTTGCCGACAGATCATCTGCCGGTACACGACCCCATCTTCGTTCTCCCTGTGTTTCTGTCTTCCCGCCCCGGAGGGGCGCACGACTGTTGCCGGCAGATTCATCTGCCGGTCAGCAGTCCCCCCATTCCCTTCTTCCCACCCTTTCTTCCCGCCCCGGAGGGGCGGACGAGTCACCCTTCACGGAACACATCATCCACGCTCGCACCTTCACCATGCGCCCGCAGGACCTGCATGAACTCATCCACGAACCACGTGCGGCTGTGATGGTCCTTCTGCTGCTGGATGTACTCAACCAACTTGGGCACGCTGGACTTGCTGACGGTGAAGCCGCCGGAGCACTCCTGCCAGGCGACTTGCCGCACAGCGAGGATGCGAGCGTCGACGATGTTTTCCGCGAGGCGGGACTCGTCCGCCCCTCCGGGGCGGGAAGACAGAAAGGCAATAAGAAGAAATGGTGGTCCACTCACCGGCAGATGAATCTGCCGGCAACGGTCGTGCGCCCTCCGGGCGGAAAGCAGGGGGCCGGACGAGTTGAAGGGGAGTCGAGGGCAATTCGAGTGCTACTCGAGGGCCACTCGAGGACAACTCGATGGTCACTCGATGGCCACTCGAAGACAACTCGGTGTCCACTCGACGACAACTCGATGGCAACTCGGTGGCATCTCGAAGGCAACCCGACGGCCACTCGGTGGCCACCCGGTGGTCGCCCGAATGCCAGTCGATGGCCACTCGACGCCACACCGACGCGCACGTCGACCGGCGTCGCGAGAAGTCGCTTTGCGGCGCACGTTCAAGCGCGTCGCTCGCGCCGCGAGCGCAGCCGCGTGCGGCCACTGCGTCCTCTTTCTCTCAAGCCGCTCGGTGGTGATGAGCGGCAGAGTCAAGGTCGCAGCGTTCGCCACGCGGCCAGGATGTCGACGCCGGGCAGCGCCCGGACCCGGGCGCACACAGCGCCCCTCCACAAAGGGGCCGTGCGTCACGTTTGTGCGCACAAGCGTGACGTTGGGCGAGCGTGGTTTCGCACGCAGCCCCAATGGCCGCGGGCGATTACGAAAATCTGAGAATCTCGCGAGGTGCCCCGGAAGAGGCGCCTCGCCTGTGCGCACAACGACGACGCTGCAAGATCGCAAGGCCCCAGCCTCCCGCGCACAGGGTTGGGGCCTTGCGAAGAACGGCGATGCGAGTAAGGCCCCAACCCTGTGCGCACGGGGCTGGGGCCTTACTCCCTTGCGGCACGTCCCGCGTGGTCCCCTTGTACAATCTCTCCATGTCCACCCGCCTCGAAGTCGCCAAGACCTACAAGCTCTACATCGACGGCAAGTTCCCGCGCAGCGAGAGCGGGCGGTCGATGATCGTGAAGGCCGCCGACGGCTCGGTCTTTGCCCACCTCTGCCACTCCAGCCGCAAGGACCTGCGTGACGCCGTCGAGTCCGCCCGCAAGGCGCTCCCCGGCTGGTCGGGTGCCACCGCGTATCTCCGCGGCCAGATCCTCTACCGCGTCGCCGAGATGCTCGAGGGCAAACGCCGCGAGCTCGCCGAGGCCATCGAGGTCGGCCAGAAGAAGGGCAACTCAAAGATCAAGAAGGGCGACGCCGACGCCGAGGTGACCGCCTCGATCGACCGCCTGGTCTGCTTCGCCGGCTGGGCCGACAAGTACAGCCAGGTCTTGGGCTGCAACAACCCGGTGCAGGGCCCGTACTACAACTTCACCTCGCCCGAGCCGACCGGCGTCATCGCCTGCGTCGCGCCCGATGAAGCGCCGCTCTTGGGGTTCGTCTCGCTCGTCGCACCCGCGATCTGCGCCGGCAACACCGTCGTCGCCCTCGCCAGCACCGCGTCGCCCGTGCCCGCGGCGGTGCTCGCGGAAGCCTGCGCCACCGGCGACGTGCCCGGCGGCGTGCTCAACATCCTCACCGGCTTCCGCCCCGAGTTGCTGCCGTTCATCGCCGATCACCGCGACATCGACGCGGTGCACGCCGCGAACCTGAGCGTGGAAGAGACCACGCTGCTCCGAGCCGGAGTCGCGGAGAACATCAAGCGCGTGGTGGTCCGCACCGGCGTCAACTTCCACGACGCCGCGGCGTGTCACAGCCCGAGCTGGATCGAAGGCCTCGTCGACTTCAAGACGATGTGGCACCCGGCGTCGGCGTGAGCGCGACCGATCCGGTCGAGTTGTTCGTGCCGATCGCGGCATCAGGCCCCGAACTAGGCCCAGCATCAGGCCCCGTCGCGCACGACGCGAACGCCGACACCAACAGGTGCACGCCCGCGCAGATCGAACCCGTCAGCACGATCGCGAGCGCGACCAGCAAGCCGATCCGCGCCCCTTCGCTCGCCCCGGCGAGCGGCGTGCCCATCGCGCCCTTGGTGACGATCAGCAGCCCCGCCGCGATCGCGGGCATGGCGAGAATGCTCGGGAACCGCATCCACTTCGGGATCGTGTCGTCGCCCTTGGGCGCGAGCGACAGCAGCGCGAACAGGATGCACAGCGGCAGCGAGCCCAGCGCCATGGCCGACAATGTCGCGTGCGCGATCAGCCGCGTCCCGCTGCCGGTGGGTCTGAGATTGCCGTCAAAGAGCATGAGTATCCCGGCGAAGCCGATCGCCGCGGCGGTGTAGGTCACGCCGCGGAGCGCCATCAGAGCCGCACCCGGCGTCCGCCGCAGCACGATCCAGGCCCCGATGAGCCCGATCGACACCGACAGCATCACGCGTGCGAGCAGCCACGACTGCAAGTTGTGCTCACCGATCTGCCCCGTCGCACCCAGAAAGCCGAGCACCGAAGCGGCGAAGACCGTGCCGCTGATGCAGGCGTGCGCCAGCCCCGGCCCCTCGGCGAACGCGCCGCGGGCCGCGAGCACGCCGTAGACCCCGGCGAAGACGATCAGCACCTCGAAACCGATCAGGGGCCACACCGGGCGAGCGGGGATCGCGACCGACGCCACCAGCGTCGCCGCCGCGCTCAGGAGCACCAGGCCGCTCAAGAGGCCGGTCAGCATCAACAAGGACTTGGGCGGAGGTGGCAGGTGGCTCATGTCGTTCTCGGGTCCGGAATCGTGGAAGAAGTATCGTCCGCGAATGTCCCGTCGTTCGGCTTGGAGTGCCTCTGGGCCTCAGAACGTGTGGTTTCGGCCCGAGAATACGCGGGGAGACCCCGTGCCCGAGCCGATCGGCCGCGGCCCCGGGCGGGTACGGCGTTTGCGACCTGTCCGGGAGAGCGGGCCGAGCGCAAGAACGACGCGGGTTCTCCCCGGTCCGGCAGGTCCCAGACGCGTTTTCGGCCGATAGAAAGACACACGAGCGTGGGTCCGTTCCAGCTCGGGATTCGAGAACCACTATGGGCACTATTTCCAGCGGCGTCGGTTTGTTCAGCGGCATCGACTCCAAGTCGATCATCGATCAGTTGATCGCCGTCGAGTCACGCCCCAAGCAGCTCATCCAGCAGCGCGTCCTCCAGCTCCAGACCCAGACCGCCGCGATCCTGGACCTCAACACCCGCCTCTCGGGCCTCCGCACCGCGGTCGAGAAGTTCCGCACCGCCAACCCCTTCGACGCCAACGCCGCCAAGAGCAGCGACGACACCCTGCTCAGCGCCACCGCCAGCACCTCCGCCGCCGCGGGCTCCTACTCGTTCCTCATCGACCGCCTCGTCAGCTCGCAGCAGGTCCTCAGCCGCGGCTTCGCGGACAAGAGCGCCTCGGCCGTCGGCGCCGGATCGGTCAAGATCATCTCCGCCAAGGCCCGCCTCGACGGCGACACCGCGCTCGCCGATCTCAACGACGGCGCCGGAGTGACCCGCGGCAAGATCGTGCTCACCGACTCGGCCGGCAACAGCACGACCGTGGACCTGAGCAAGGCCGCGTACATGAACGACGTGCTCGACGCCATCAACAACAACGGCGTCGCCAAGGTCTCCGCCAAGGTCGTCGACGACAAGCTGGTCCTGACCGACTCCGCCGGCGGCGGCGGCCAGGTCCGCGTCGCCGAGTCCGGCAGCGCCACCGCCGCCAGCCTCGGCATCCTGGGCCAGGCCAGCGGCACCCTCACCGGGACCTCGCTCCGCAACCTCACCAGCAACACCCTCCTGGCCTCGCTCAACGACGGCCGCGGCGTCGCCCGCTCCGAGTCCGCCGGCACCGCACGCTTTGACCTCACCATCGCCGTCAACCGCGGCGGCACGACCACCAACGTCCGCGTCAACCTCGGCGAGGTCTCCAGCACCACGACCAACGGCGGCGTCACCACCACGACCGTCACCGAGGGCCCCGTCGCCACCGTCGGCGCCGCCCTCAAACGCATCAACGACGCCTTCGCCTCCGCCGGCCTCAGCGGCATCTCCGCCGCCATCGCCAGCGACGGCAAGAGCCTCCGCGTAACCGACGGCTCCAACGGCATTATCACCGTCACCGAGAACGGCAGCGGCACCGCCGCCAAGGACCTGGGCCTCCTCGGCTCCGCCACCGGCACCCTCAACGGCAAACGCATCGCCAGCGGCATCAACACCGCCCTCGGCTCCTCCATCAACGGCGGCAAGGGCATCGCCGGCGACGGCAACCTCGACTTCATCCTCGGCGACCTCAACTCCTTCTCCGTCACCATCGACAAGAACGCCACCCTCACCCAGATCGCCAAGCAGATCGAGGACGCCTCCGTCAGCGCCGGCAACAAGCGCGTCTCGGTCTCCCTCACCAGCAATGGCATGGGCCTCGTCGTCAAGGACCTCGTGGGAGGCGGCGGCGGCCTCACCATCGGCGGCACCTCCGGCAACGACACCGCCGCGTCCCTGGGCATCAGCGGCTTCTCCAGCTCCGGCTCCATCACCGCCAGCGACCTCAAGAAGGCCACCATCGGCACCGGCACGCTGCTCGCCAACCTCGTCACCGGCAAGTCCTTCGCCGCCGGAAAGATGAAGATCACCGACTCCACCGGCATCGTCACCGAGGTCTCCTACGACCCCGCGGTGCAGAAGTCCGTCGGCGATCTGCTCTACCAGATCAACAGCCAGCTCACCTCCAAGAGCTCCACCGCCGTCGCCTCCATCAACGACACCGGCGACGGCATCCTCATCAAGGACACCGCCGCGCCCGCCGTCGGGCTCGCCAAGATCCAGGTCTCCGACGTCACCGGCACGCTCGCGAAAGAGCTCGGCATCGCCGGCACCGCCACCGGCCTGACCACCGACAACAAGCTCGACGGCACCAGCCGCAAGACCATCACCCTCTCCGCCACCGACACCCTCCAGGGTCTCGTCGACAAGGTCAACGGCAGCGGCGGCAGCGTCAAGGCCGCCATCGTCCAGACCGGCAGCGGCGTCACGCCCTACCAGCTCAGCCTCTTCAGCACCGCCACCGGCCGCGACGGCCGCTTCGTCATCGACAGCGGCTCGCTCGACCTGGGCCTCCGCACCATCGACGCCGGCGAGAACGCCAAGGTCTTCTACGGCAGCAGCGACGCCGCCAGCGCCGTGCTCCTCACCAGCACCACCAACACCCTCGACAGCGTCGTGACCGGCGTGAAGATCGACCTCAAGGGCGCGTCCAGCAAGCAGGTGACCGTCAGCGTCAGCCGCGACAACGACGCCCTCACCGCCGCCCTCTCCGACGTCGCCAAGAACTTCAACAACGTCATCGACCGCATCGCCTCGCAGACCAGTTACGACGCCGACTCCAAGCGCTCCGGCCCGCTCCTGGGCGACGCGACCGCGCTCGCGCTGCGGTCCCAGCTCTTCTCCGTCTTCCAGGCCCGGCCCCAGGGCGTGAGCGGCAAGTACCAGTCGCTCAGCCAGGTCGGCTTCAAGATCGGCACCGGCGGCCGCATCGAGTTCGACGCCGACAAGTTCCGCGCCGCCCTCGCCGACGACCCCGATGGCGTCGAGGCCCTGGTCTCGGCCCGCGTCGTCGACCCGACCTCCGGCTCGGACCAGCAGGTCGGCAATCTCGACGGCGTCAAGGTCAAGGACACCAGCGGCAAGCTCAAGTTCACCCAGCTCGGTCTCATGGGCAAGATCGAGGAGTTCGCCAAGACCATGCTCGACAGCGTGGACGGCGCCCTGACCCGCCGCAAGAAGACCCTCGACGACCAGATCTCGTCGCAGAACTCCCGCATCACCACCATCGACACCCAGTTGGCCAACCGCCGCACCGTGCTCGAGGCGCAGTTCCGGCGTATGGAAACCGCCATCGGTCAGCTCCAGACCCAGTCCTCGTCCCTCTCCTCCATCGGTCGCTAGTCCCGCTCGCGGCACGCCGGTCGGCTCTCCCGCAAGTCGGCTCGCCCTGAAGCCGGCTCGCCCTGAAGTCGGCCCGCTCGCTCGTCGATAGAAGTTCACGATGACCGCCGCCGCCAGCACCGCCAACGCCTACCTCCGCACCCGCGTGATGACCGCCTCGCGCGAGGAGTTGCGACTTCTGCTCCTCGAAGGCGCCATCAAGTTCGCCCGCCAGGCCCGCGAGGGTCTGATCGCCAAGAACTTCGAGCAGGTCTTCAGCGGCACCGACAACGCCCGCAACATCGTGATGGAGCTCATCACCACCATCCGCTCCGAGCCCAACCCCGAGCTCGCGGACCAGGTGCGTGCCCTGTACACGTTCATGTACGTCCGCCTCACCGAGGCCAGCTTCGAGAAAGACCTCGCCAAGTTCGACGAGGTCCTGGGTCTCCTCGACTACGAGCGCGAGACCTGGATCATGCTCATGAACAAGCTCGCCGCCGAACGAGGCGACGCCCCCGCCGAGCCCGCCGAAGCCGCCCCCGCCCCCGCCCGCCGCGGCCCGCTCAGCATCGAGGGATAGGGGAGGAGTGGGGAAGGGGTGAGGTGTGAGGACTTAGGACTGAGTGAAAGCCGCGCACAAGCCGCGGCCTTTGTCGCTTGAACCCTAAGTCCTAAGGCCTCACCCCTAAGTCCTTCCTCCCATACTGTTCCGCATGACTCGCACTGCCACCACCCCCGATCTCGCCCGAGTCCTCGGCCAGCCCGGCGCCGGCACCGGCCGCCTCTACAACTTCTGCGCCGGCCCCAGCATGCTCCCCCAGGAGGTGCTCCGCCAGGCCCAGGACGACCTCTGGAACATCGCCGGCAGCGGCATGGGCATCATGGAGATCAGCCACCGCGGGCCGATCTACGACCGCATCCTCCGCGAGGCCGAGGAAGACGCCCGCAAGGTCGGCAACATCCCCAGCAACTACAAGGTCCTCTTCACCACCGGCGGCGCCACCAGCCAGAACTTCCAGGTCCCCGCCAACGTCCTCCCCGACAACGGCGTCGCCGCGTTCCTCACCACCGGCTACTGGGCCGAGCGCACCTGGGACGAAGTCAGCGTCTACACCGACCGCGCCTACGAGGCCTGGGACGGCCGCAAGGTCAAGTTCACGCATATCCCCAGCGACAACGAGGTCGTCTACAAGGACAAGCCCGTCTACGTCCACATCTGCAGCAACAACACCATCTACGGCACGCAGTGGCGCAACGCCGACGGCTCGCTCCGCACCCCCAAGATCCCCGACGGCTCGTTCCTCGTCGCCGACATGTGCAGCGACATCTTCAGCCGCCCGATGGACGTGAACAAGTTCGGCATCATCTACGCCGGTGCCCAGAAGAACGTCGGCATCGCCGGAGCCAGCGTGGTCATCATCCGAGAGGACCTGCTCAAGCCCGTCCGCAAGCTGCCGACGATGCTCCGCTACGACATCCTCGCCAAGGACGAGAGCCGCCACAACACGCCGCCGGTCTTCCCGATCTACATGGCCGGCCTGATGTTCAAGTGGATCCTCAAGCAAGGCGGCACCGCGGCCCTGCTCAAGAAGAACTACGACACCGCCAAGATCGTCTACGACGTCATCGACCAGTCCAAGTTCTACACCGGCCACGCCCGCCCCGACAGCCGCAGCCTCATGAACATCACGTTCCGCACCCCGAGCCCCAAGCTCGACGATCTCTTCATCGCCGAGGCCCTCAAGCACGGCATGGACCAGATCAAGGGCCACCGCGCCACCGGCGGCATGCGCGCCAGCATGTACAACGCCTTCCCCCGCGAAGGCGCCGAAGCCCTCGCCCAGCTCATGCGCGAGTTCGAACGCACCCACGGGTGAGGACACACGTGCAACTGTCCCTCGCTCTGACCGGCCTGCCCATCCCCGACGCCCGCGAACGCCTGACGAGCGCCGCCGAGGCCGCCGCTCGCGCCCAGATCCCCGCGCTCCATCTCGATGCCACGCTCCCCGGCATCCGCCCCCGCGAGCTCGAC
Organism: Phycisphaerales bacterium; assembly: GCA_019744815.1. Classification (GTDB taxonomy): domain Bacteria; phylum Planctomycetota; class Phycisphaerae; order Phycisphaerales; family UBA1924; genus JAFEBO01. Next base: position 212,309 of record JAIEUA010000011.1, on the reverse strand, counting down.
CGCTCCGCCCGCCGCGATCTCGTCGCGATCGTGAAGCGTCACAACGTCTCGCTCACCGGCTGCGACCTCTTCATCCCGCCCACGCACTTCACGGATCCGCAGCACCAGCAGCGTGCCGCCGACGCCGTGCGTCAAGCCATCGCCTTCGCCGCCGAGCTGCGTGCCCTCGGAGCCCTTGCCGCGATGGTCTGTATCGAGACAGTCGCGCCCACATCGAAGCAGCCCGAAACTGCCCTCGACGCCACCGCGCTCCTCACCGACCTCGCCTCCCACGCCCGCGACCACGGCGTCACCCTCTGCGACTGCACCAGCGACACCTCGCCGCTCGCCCGAGGCCTCGACATCGCCGCCATCCTGGCCCGCAACGAGGACCCGGCCGCCGCGATCCTCACCCACAAGCCCGCCTGCCTCCGCCTCGCCGATTGGGACGGCCGCGCCCGCGTCGCCTTCGGCGAAGGCCGAGCCGATGCCACCGCCATCTCCGCCACCGCGTCCGTCGCCGCACCCACCGCGCTGGGCATCTTCGATTTCCGCGGCGTCCGCCTCCCCGACGCGGGTTCATTCCGCGAAGCGGTCGCAGCAGCATCCGCATGCCTTAACGAGCCCCGAGCGTAAGCGAGTGGGTTTCCGAGCACTCACGCAACCCCACTCGCTCACGCTCGGGGCTCGTCAAGCGCCACCGTCCGCGCCCGCCGCGATCCTGTGATACGCTCCTCCCGCACGCCCGTCAGAGCGTGCATTCGGAGCCTCCCATGCGTCTCGCCAAGCTCGCTCTCCTCGTCGCTCTCACTCTCGCCGCTGGCATCACCGGCGCCGTCATCGCCCAGCAAGCCAAGCCCGACAAGAAGCAGATCCAGCTCATCGTCGACCAGATGTCCGCCACCGCGCCCGAGCACAAGCTGCTCGACCCGCTCGTCGGCACCTTCGCCCAGGCCATCGAGTACACCGGCGGCGGCGGCGCCCCCGTCGCCGTTTCCGGCGAAGCCCGCGGCAAGTGGGTCCTCGGCAAGCGCTTCGTCAACATCCACGCCGAGTCCGCCCCCGGCGAGGAGTTCAAGTTCGAGTCCATCGCCTACTTCGGCTTCGACACCAACAAGAAGAAGTTCACCGCCTTCGGCCTCGACACCGCCGGCACCTACGCCGTCACCGCTCAGGGCGACTACGACGCCGAGAAGAAGCGATGGGTCCTCGAGGGCGAGAGCGACGAACCCGGCATCGGCCGCGTGCCGTTCCAGTTCGTGATCAGCCTCGGCGACAACGGCTCCTGGTCGCACGAGGTGCTCTTCAAGATGCCCGGGGCGCAAGAGTTCAACCGCGTGGCGAAAACCGTGTACTCGCGGAAGTAGTGAGCGTGTGAACCGCTAGCGGAGGCAGCGCCGATCACGGGGCTTTATCTATGGGGGCGATGTGCGTCATCTGCCAAAGACGTCAATCGAAATGGCCGCTCGGAGACCCGACTCGCTGCGGTTACTGCATGCTCTCACAGGATGCGTCGGTGACCAGTTCGACGAGTGAGCAGTTGCCGCATCGTCCGCAAGGGTGCCAGACTGAATACTTGAACGGGCGTTGGGAGCTTTCCGCATCGGAGTATCAAGGCCATGGCCTCCGGCATCTCGCAGGAGCTGTGTGCGGAATCACCCTGCTCGTGCCCATGGGATTGGTTTTGACTTGGATTGGCACGACGTTCATAGATGCAGCCCGCGGGATCGCGAGCATTGATGTGGTTTCCCTTTTTCTGTATGCACTACTTTTTGTCCCTTGCTGCGTGCTTGCCTTCGTTGGGTATTTGATTCTCCACTATCTTCTTTGGCTCTCCAAGCGACGCGTTCATGTTTCTATCGAGTCAGACAGGATTCGTGTCTTTGAAGGGCTTCAGATGAACCGCCCCGCGGGCGAGGGCTTGCGAAACGCGCTGACGCTGTGCGAGGTGGACTGGAAAGCTACCCACTCTGGTGGTGACTGGACCTGTCTACTAACGACCGAGCCGCCGCTTCGATTTGCGGAGAGACTGCCACGGGAGAGACTGGTTTGGCTCTGCGGCGCGATCTCGGATGCACTAGACGGCAGACTGCCACAAGAGGAGACGCCTCGCTCTTGATAAACGGGCGACCTTTGGCTTGTTGACGCATAAACGTCCGCCCCGGCAACGCGTATCGTTGAAACCACTCAACGCCCGCCGGATCGCGAGCCCCGCATGAAACCCACCGCGCCCACCCCCGCCAAACCCGCCTCCCTCCAAGATCTCACCGCCTCCTACCTCAAGACCGAGGCCATGCTCAAGCTCGGCGGCGGCGAGAAGGCCATCGAGCGCCAGCACGAGAAGGGCCGCCTCACCGCCCGCGAGCGCATCGATCGCCTCATCGACAAGGGCTCGTTCTTCCAGGAGTACGCCCTCTGGTCCGCGTTTGAGATGTACAAGGAGCACGGCGGAGCGCCCGCCGCCGGCGTCGTCACAGGAGTGGGGCAGGTCCACGGCCGCCGCTGCATGATCATCGCCAACGACGCCACCGTGAAAGCCGGCGCGTTCTTCCCGATGACCTGCAAGAAGATCATCCGCGCCCAGTCCATCGCGATGATGGCCCGCCTGCCGCTGATCTACCTCGTCGATAGCGCTGGCGTCTATCTGCCGCTGCAGGAGGACGTCTTCCCCGACACCGACGACTTCGGCCGCATCTTCCGCAACAACGCCGTCATCAGCGCCGAAGGCATCCCCCAGATCGCCGCCATCATGGGCTACTGCGTCGCCGGCGGCGGCTACCTCCCCGTCCTCTGCGACACGCTCCTCATGACCGAGGGCTCGGGCCTCTACCTCGCCGGTCCCGCGCTCGTGAAAGCCGCCATCGGCCAGGAAGTCACCGACGAAGAACTCGGCGGCGCGACCATGCACGCCAGCATCAGCGGCACCATCGACTTCAAGGAGAATGACGATCCCGCGTGCATCGAGCGGCTGCGGTCGCTGGTTGCAAAGTACGGCGAGAGCGACGCAGCGACGAAGCGACGCAGCGACGAAGCGAAGGCAGCCGGCAAGACCCGCCACGCGTTCCACTCGCCCGACGATCTCTACAAGCACTTCACCGATGCGCCCGGCAGCCAGTACGACGTCCGCGAGATCATCCACTGCATCGTCGACGCCGGCACCCGCAAGGACGCAGGCCACGAAGCCCTCGCGCCCGACTTCGACGAGTACAAAGCCGACTACGGCCAATCCATCGTCTGCGGCTACGCCCACATCGGCGGCCGCCCCTGCGGCATCGTCGCCAACCAGAAGAAGCTCGTCCAGCGCACCGTCGCCGGCGGCAAGACCGGACCCACCAAAGCAGTGCAGATGCCCGGCGTCATCTACGACGACTCCGCCGACAAGGCCGCGCGGTTCATCATGGACTGCAACCAGCGCAAGATCCCGCTCGTGTTCCTGCACGACACCACCGGCTTCATGGTCGGGCGCGACAGCGAGCAGGGCGGCATCATCCGCGCCGGCGCCAAGATGGTCAACGCCATGTCCAACTGCGTCGTCCCCAAGATCGTCGTCATCACCGGCGGCTCCTACGGCGCCGGCAACTACGCCATGTGCGGCCGCGCCTTCGACCCCTTCCTCTCCTTCGCCTGGCCCAGCGCCAAATGCGCCGTCATGGGCGCGAATCAGGCCACCGGCGTGCTCACCACGATCGAAGAAGCCAGCCGCAAGCGCAAGGGCGAGACCATCGACCCCGAAACCCACAAGCAGATCTACAGCGCGATCCACGCCGGCTACACCGAGCAGGCCGACATCCGCCACGGCGCCGCCCGCGGCTGGCTCGACCGCATCATCGAACCCCACAAGACCCGCGACGAACTCATCGAAGCCCTTGCTATCGCCGAGCAGGGCTGGGACTACTCCCGTGAGTTCAAGACGGGCGTGCTGCAGACCTGAGCAGCACCTGCCGGATTCGGTCCGTCCGCGCATCGAGGTTGCCATGAAGCGAGCAGTGTCGTCGGCACTATCCATTCTCCTGGCCGCGTTCCTCTCGCTTCTTTGCGGGCCGATTCCGCAGGTGGCGGCCGCAGAGCCGGCCCCCTTCCCCGTCCGCGTCGACCCTCGCGTCGAGATCGTGATGACCATCTTCCGCCTCGCCGGCGCCGACGAGTTCAACATGGAGAACTCGGTCTCTCCCTACAGCAAGGCCATCGACGTCTACTTCGCGTCCTTCAAGGACCACCCCGCCGTCAAGGCGGTCGAGAAGCTCCGGTCCGAGCACTCCATCGGCTTCAACGCCGTCCCCGATCTTGCCGTGCGGCTCAAGGACTACTCCAGCGGCGACTTCCTCGTCCCCATCGATCCTCTGCCCGTCAGCATGGACAAGCGTTGGACCCCCGACGCCGCCCGCTCGTTCGCGGCTCTCGTCCGCGACTTCGCCCGCGACACCAACTACGCCGCGTTCTTGGAGCAGCAGCGTCCGTTCTTCGAGAAGTCCGAGGCCGCCTTCGCGGCGCTCCTCGCGGTGCACCCCTTCCGACAACTCATCGAAGACTTCTTCGGCGAACCCATCGCCGAAGGCTCGTACGCCATCCCGGGCCTGCTCGCCGGCGGCGGCAACTACGGCATGTCGATCACGTTCCCCGACGGCCGCCTCGTCGTCACGCCCATCATCGGCATCTCCAACTGGAAAGCCGACAGCACACCTCAGTTCGACGACCGCGACGTCGACACCGTTGTCCACGAGTTCTGTCACCCATTCGCAAACCCGCTGGTGGATCTGCACGCCGCCGATCTCGTCCCCGCCGCCGAGATGCTCCACACACGCCACGCTCAGTCCTTCGCCGCCCAGGCGTACTCCACGCCGAAGACGGTGATGTACGAGTCCCTCGTTCGCGCCTGCGTCGTCCAGCTCATGAAGCACGCGGCCGGTCCAGACCGCAGTCTCTTCCAACGCAAGCAGGAAATCGGCCGCTCCTTCTGGTTCACTCCGGCCCTCACCGCTGCCCTTGATCGCTACGAAGCCAGCCGCGACAAGTACCCCACGCTCCGCTCCTTCATGCCCGAAATCGTCGCCGCGCTCAAGGACGCCAAGGCCGTCCTCGCCGCGGAAGAAGCGAAGGTGCCGCATGTGGTTTCCATCCAACCCGCCGACGGCAGCACCGACGTCCCGCGCGATGTCGAGTTCATCTTCGTCTTCGATCGCACGATGGACAAGACCTCCCGCGGCCTCTCCTTCGAGGGCGACGTGCAGTTCGAACGAATCGTCGGCGGCTCGTTCAGCGACAACGGCAAGACCTACCGCACCGTCCTCCGACTCCCCTCGCACCAGACCATCAAGGCCCGCCTCAACGCCAACGGCAGCGGCCTCGCCGGCGTCGAGGGCCACGCGCTCGAACCCGTCGAGTTCATGTTCTCGACCGCCAAGTAGTCCTGCCTAGTACCTCGCGCAATGGGAAACTCGGGCTAAGTTCTCGGCCCTTGTTCCAACTTGTTCACACATCCGACGCAGCCTTTCGCGCTCACCCCGCGTATCGTTTCTCGTCCGGTTTTCCGCCCGGACTTCGTCTTGGGTTGTGAGGGATCTCATAGGATTTCAGAGAGAGGCCACAATGAATCTTGTCATGCGTTCGGGTGCCGCCCTTGTCGCGGCCGGTGTGTCGTCCATCGCCAGCGCGGCGATCGTCAACGACTGGAATCTCATCGTCCTCGGCAACGCCAACAACAGCAGCCAGGACATCGAGGGCCGCGCCTGGGTCGGCGGCAACTTCATCAGCAGCGGCTCGCCCACCGTCGCCAAGAACCTGGCCCCCGCCAGCAGCTTCCTCGGCAAGACCACCCTCGCCGTCGGCGGCAACGTCAGCGTCTCCAACCTCAACCAGCAGGCCGGCAACCTCCGCTACGGCGGCACGTTCTCCGGCAACTTCAACGCCAACGGCGGCGGCAACCGCGCTCAGGACGGCTCCATCGCCGCCCAAATCCCCTCGTACACCAGCGACCTCGTCGGCCTCTCCAACTTCTATAAGGGTCTGAGCGCCAACAGCACCGCCACCTTCCCCAGCGGCCAGCCCGGCGCCGTCACCTACAACGCCAACCCCGTCAACGGCCTGGCCGTCTTCAACGTCTCCGCCGCCAACGTCTTCAACAACAACCTCATCCAGCAGCTCAACCTCAACATCAACAGCGCCACCGCGATCGTCATCAACGTCAGCGGCACGACCGTCAACTTCACCAGCGGCAACATGACCGGCAACTGGCTCTCCGCCTTCGCCCGCAGCAAGGTCATCTGGAACTTCCACGAGGCCACCAATATCTTCCTCGACCGCAACTTCAACGGCGCCATCCTCGCCCCCAACGCTCACCTCCGCAACACCACCGCCATCGACGGCTCGGTCTTCGTCAAGAGCCTGCAACAGGACGGCGAGATCCACCTGCCCAACTTCGCCGGCTACATCCCCACCCCCGGCACCGCCGCCCTCCTCGCCCTCGCCGGCCTCACCGCCGCGCGTCGTCGTCGCTGAGCGCACGACGGATCTCCATGCAGAACCACGCCGCCGAAAGGCGGCGTTTTCATTGGCCCACGCCCATCCCGCCGCCCGAGTACGCTCTGCCAGTCATGCCCGACCTCGTCCGCATCACCGACGTCTCCCCCCGCGATGGCCTCCAGAACGAGCCCGGCATCATCCCCACGCCCGACAAGGTCCGCCTCATCGAGCTGCTCTGCCACACCGGCGTCGACGAGATCGAGGTGACGAGCTTCGTGAGCCCCAAGTGGGTGCCGCAGTTGGGGGACGCGAGCGAACTGGTGCGGCTGCTGTCTTCACTCCCCCTCCCAGAGGGAGGGGGCCGGGGGGTGGGTTCTGCCTCGATCGAATCGCAGCGTTGGCGGCCACCGCCCCGCAGCCGCCAAACCGTCGGCCAAGCCCAAGCTCTTCGCCGCAACATGACCGGTCCCGAATGGACGCTCTGGACCTACCTCCGACAGCGCGAAGCGGTCGGGCTGAAGTTCCGTCGTCAGCACCCGATCGGCTCCTACATCCTGGATTTCTTCTGCCAGGAGAAGTTGCTCGCCATCGAGATCGACGGCATCACTCACGCAGGTACCGCGGCGAAGCAGCACGATGCAACACGTGACGCCTACATGCATTCGCTCGGCATCGAGACGATTCGGGTCACCAACAACAGCGTCATCGCAAACCCGCTTGCGGTTGCGGAGTGGATCGTTGAGCAAGCACGAGCGAGAGACAGCCGCGGGTCACGTACCGGGTGGCGTGGTCGTGGCCGTGCGGAACCCACCCCCCTGCCCCCTCCCTCCGGGAGGGGGAGTGCGCGTCCGATCTTCTCCGCTCTCGTCCCCAACGACCGCGGCATGCAATCCGCCCTCGACGCCAATCAGGCATCACGCCGCCACGTCATCGAAAAGGTCTCCGTCTTCACTGCCGCGTCCGAAACTTTCTCTCACAAAAACACCAACGCCACAATCGCCGAAACGATCGACCGATTTCGTCCGGTGATCGAATCAGCCCATACACACAGCCTCAAGGTCCGCGGCTACGTCTCATGTGTCATCGCCTGCCCCTTCGAAGGTCCGATCGATCCGAACAAGGTCGCCGAGGTATCGAGAGCGCTCGCCGAGATCGGCGTCGATGAGCTCGACCTCGGCGACACCATCGGCGCCGGCAACCGCGAATCAACCACCGCCATGCTTCGCGCAGTGGACCGCATTGCTCCCATCACGCACGGCCGCGTCCCGATCACCCTCCATCTCCACGACACCTTCGGTCGCGCCGCCGAGTGCGTCCACGCCGCCCTCGATCTCGGCGTCCGCTCCTTCGACGGCTCCGTCGCCGGCCTCGGCGGCTGCCCCTACGCCAGCAAGAAGCTCCCCGACGGCACCATCCAGCGTGCCCCCGGCAACATCTCCACCGAACTGCTTGTCCAAACCATCCACGACGCCGGCTACCGCACCAACGTCAACCTCGACAAACTCCGCGAAGCCGCCGAATTCGCACGCGAGATCGTCGCCAGGTCACGCGCCGCAAGCTCCAGCTCAAGCAGTGGGGGACCTCCGGCGTGATCACCTCCACGACCCACACCACCCCCCACGGCGACATCCTCGAACTCTCCCTCGCCCGCCCCGACAAACGCAACGCCCTCACCCCCGACATGCTCACCACGCTCCGCGACCACATCGCAGCGTGCGCAGCACTCAATGCCACTGTCCCCGCACCCGACCCCTCCGACGCACTCGACCAGCGAGCCGGGGCGTCCTCGCCCCGGCGCAGTGAACTCCCAAACTCACCCACGCTCGCATCTCCAGCCAACCCCCTCCCACCCCGCGTCCTCCTCCTCTCCGGCCAAGGCCCCGCCTTCTGCGCCGGCTTCGATCTCTCCCTCTGCAAAGACCACCCCGACGGCAGCGTGATGCGTGCCCTCCTCTCCGGCCTCCACGAATGCATCGCCGCCCTTCGCTCGCTCGACATCCCGGTCGTCATCGCCGCCCACGGCTCCGCCATCGCCGGGGGCTGCGCCCTCCTCGGCGGAGGCGACATCATCATCACCAACGCCCACGCCAAGATCGGCTACCCCGTCCCGCGCCTCGGCGTCTCTCCGGCCGTCTCCGCCCCGTTCCTCCGTGACCTCACCCACGACGGCAACGCGCGTTCTCGCCTCGTCGAGAACACCCTCATCGACGGCCGCACCGCCCTCCGCCTCGGCCTCGCCCACGAGTGTCTCGACACGCCCGAAGCTGTCCACCCCCGCGCCCTCGCGATCGCGACCGATCTCGCCTCCAAGCCCGCCGCCGCACTCGCCGCCACCAAGCACTGGCTCGCCGAGATCTCTCCAATCCTCAACGCCGACACAGGCCTGCAAGCCTCCCTCGCCCTCACCGGCGGCGAAGAAGAACGCCGCCTCCTGCCCCAAGCCTGGTCGCGGGGCTGAGCTGACTAGCGTGGCGTCAGGGAGTACAGAAGCTGCACGAGGATCACAAACGCGTACAGGCCCGCCGCAACAGCGAACCCAATCTTGACCCATCGCCATCGTCGCCTGTTGCGTTCCCGACGATCAAAGACCTCGCGGTCGTCGAAGCCCGGGTTCCCGCACTCCGGGCATTTGTCGCCAAAGGGCCTGTCGCTGATGTCGTACCCGCATTGAAAACAAGTCCTTCGCACGCTTGCAGGGTATCAAAACATCGAACAAGAACCTGAATCGCCCACGGTCCGACGAACATCCTTTCGCCGGGGGCGAGACAACCCAGGATCGCTGTACCTGAGTCGTCATGCCCATGCCTTCCTCCGCGTCCTCCGCGGTGAATGCCTTCTCTCCCCACTCAGCCCAACAATCCCCCATGTCCCTCGCCACCGTCACCACCTCCGGCCCGATCGCCACGCTGACGCTCCACCGCGCCGACGCCCGCAACGCGCTCTCGCTCGATCTACTCCGCGACCTCCACGCCGCCGTCGATGATCTCGACGCCCGCATCGCCCGCGATCGCAACCTGCACGTCGTCGTCCTCACCGGCGCGGGCAAGGCCTTCTGCGCCGGCATGGACCTGAAGGCCGTGCTCGACAACCACGACCTCGCTCTCCAGCTTCTCTCCACGCTCGCCAAGCTCACCATCAAGATCCGCAAGCTCCCCGCCGTCGTCGTCGCCAAGGTCAACGGCGCCGCCATCGGCGGCGGCTGCGGCCTCGCCTGCGTCTGCGATCTCGCCATCACCCACGCCGACGCCAAACTCGGCTTCCCCGAAGTCGACCTCGGCGTGTGCCCCGCCGTCGTCGCCCCGTGGCTGGTGCGCAAGGTCGGCTCCGGCCGCGCCCGCAAGATCCTCCTCTCCGGCGGCCTCATGTCCGGTCAGCAAGCCTTCGACATCGGCATGATCGACGCCGTCTGCCCCTCCGCCGCCGACCTCGACAAGACGACCGACGAGATCACCACCCGCCTCGCCACCGGCGGCCCGCTCGCCCAAGCCGCCACCAAAAAACTCCTCAACGAGCTCGACGACTCACTCAACGAATCCCTCGTCCTCCGCGGAGCCCAGCTCTCCGCCGACGTCCTCAGCACCCCCGACGCCCAAGCCCGCCTCCGAGCCAAACTCAGCAGCTAGCCGCTTCCAGTATCCTGCCTTTCACTCCGTCTCTCCGTCTCTTCGTCTCTTCTCCCCTTTCCCCCATGGCGACCCCCTTCCCCTTCATCACCGACACCGACTTCCCGGGCATCATCACCATCAAGCTCGAGCAGCCCGGCAAGCCCGTGGTCGTCCTCGACCTCGAGCTGATCCAGCGCCTCGAAGCCACGCTCAAGTCCATCCCCCGCGACTGCCGCGGCCTCGTCCTCGCCAGCGCCAGCGAACGCGTCTTCGTCGCCGGCGCCGACCTGAAAACCATTTCAGAAGCCTCCGACGATCAGCTCCACCGCTACCTCGAGTACGGCTCGCGCGTCTTCTGCATGCTCGGCACCCTGCACTGCCCGACCGTCGCCGCCATCAACGGCGCCGCCCTCGGCGGCGGCCTCGAGCTCCCTATGCACTGCGACGCGATGGTCGCCGCTCCCCCGGCACCCCGCGACGCCAATCCAGGCAAGCCCTACCCCGTCGGCCTCCCCGAAGCCGGCCTCGGCCTTTGCCCCGGCTGGGGAGGCACCAACCTCCTCCCGGCGTGGGAGTCCGACCCGGCGGCGGCCATCCAACGCACCATCCTCGGCAAGCCCATGCTCTACGACGAGGCCGCCGCGTCCGGCCTCTTCACCGCCATCGCCCCGTCGCAGGCCGACCTGCTCACCACCGCCAAGCGCTGGCTCGTCCAAGCCGCCAAAGACGGCTATCCGAAGCACAAGGGCGAAGTCGAGCCCTGGCAGCAGGATCCGGCTCAGGCCAACAAGACCCTCGCCGCCCTGAACAAGCTCCGGGCCGAGCTGACCGTCAGCGACCAGACCCACGCCGTCTTCGACGCCCTGCACGCCGGTCTGACCCAGGGCTATCAGGCCGCCCTCGCCGTCGAGCGCCGCTACCTCGTCCAGCTCCGCCACACCCCGGCCGCCAAGGCCGCCCTTGCCGCCTTTTTCGCCAAGTCCAAGTAAGCGGCTGCAAGCCGTCCGAGAGCCCCCCGGTCGGTGCACCTCCCGATCGTGAAATCGCATCCGTCGGGGGTTTCCCGGCGACAGGAACAGGGAAAGAATGGCATAGTCCCTCATTCGAGCAGAGTGGGGGGATGAGGCCGCGCGATCATTGTCGATACGCGGCATCGAAGCAGCGTCCCGCGCTCGCGGCACAACCACACCTCGGAGCACCAGCACATGGCCGACCTGAAATCGATGAAGATGTCCGACAAGGACCGCAAACTCATCGAGGACGCAGAAGCACTGCTCGGCCCCGAGCCCACCAAGCTCGGCTTCGTCAAGAACATGTTCTGGGGCAACCTCCGCACCGATCTCGTCTTCCCCTACCCGGTGCAGGACGCGAAGGAAACCGCCGAGTGCGATCAGCTCCTTGCTCGCCTCGACGACTACCTACGCAACGAACACCCCGCGATCACGATTGATCAAGAGCAGGAGATCCCGCGCTGGGTCATCGACCGCCTCTTCGAGCTCGGCGTGATGGGCATGACCATCCCCAAGGAGTTCGGCGGCCTCGGGCTCGGCATCACCTCCTACAACCGCGTCCTCGAGCGCATCGGCCACTCCTGCGGCTCGACCGCCGTGCTCGTCAGCGCGCACCAATCGATCGGCTGCAAGGCCGTCATGCTCTTCGGCAGCACCGAGCAGAAGGCCAAGTGGCTCCCGCACCTCGCCAAGGACTGGGTCTCCGCCTTCTGCCTCTCCGAGCCCAACGTCGGTTGCGACGCCGGCGGCCAGGAGACCCGCTGCGAGAAGACCCCCGACGGCGAGTACTACATCCTCAACGGTGAAAAGAAGTGGGCCACCAGTGGCGCCATCTCCGGTCTCTTCACCGTGATGTGCAAGCAGAAGATCACCAACCCCAAGACCGGCAAGGAAGAAGAAAAGGTCACCGCCCTCGTCTGTCACCCCGACATGGAAGGCGTCGAGATCTACCAGAAGAACCGCAGCAAGTGCGGCATCCGCGGCACCTGGCAGGCCCGCATCCGCTTCCACAACGTCAAGGTCCCCAAGTGGAACCTCCTCGGCCAGGAAGGCCGCGGCCTCAACATCGCGCTCACCTGCCTCAACTACGGCCGCTGCACCCTCTCCGCGGGCATGCTCGGCGGCGCCCGCAAGGTCCGCGATCAGGCCACCAAGTGGTCCCGCACCCGCTACCAGTTCCAGCGCCCGCTCTCCGACTTCGAGCTCGTTCAGAAGAACCTCGCCACCATGGCCGCCCTCGATTACGCCATGGACAGCGTCCTCTACATGACCACCGGCATGCTCGACCGGCATGACGAGGACATCATGCTCGAGACCGCCATCTGCAAGGTCTTCTGTTCCGAAATGGGCTGGCGCGTCACCAACTGCGGCATGCAGATCATGGGCGGCGAGTCCTACATGACCGAGAACGAGGTCGAACGCGTCTTCCGCGACTCCCGCATCAACCTCATCGTCGAAGGCGCCAACGAGGTCATGCAGTCCTTCATCTTCGCCTACGGCGGCAAGCAGCTCGCCGAAAACATGCTCAGCGTCAAGAACGCCCTGGGCTGGAACAAGGACGAAGGCCTCGGCGCCAACATCGGCCGCATCCTCAAGAACTCCACCAACCTTAAGCTCGTCCGCGCCGCCATTCCGCTGGGCATCGAGATCTTCGGCGGCGTGCGCCGCAACCGCCCCGCCGCGCCCAAGGTCCACCCCTCGCTCCAGGCCCAGGCCGAGCGCCTCGCGTGGCTCATCTGCGAGCACAGCCACCAGTTCAAGCGCGCCAGCAAGCACTACGAGGAAGCCATCATCACCCGCCAGTGCGTCCAGGCCCGCCTCGCCGACAACGCGATGTGGATCCACGCCTTCGCCTGCACGCTCAGCAAGCTCGACCAGGACCTCCGCCGCGGCGGCGAGGGCGCCGAGTTCGACCGCGACAAGGCCGCCGCCTTCTACTTCTTCGACATGGTCGAGCAGGAGTTCGCCCAGAACATCCGCTCGCTCTACGACAACGCCGACCAGAGCATGCTCAAGGCCGCCGCCGCCGCCATCAAGCACGCCGACACCATGCCCAACAGCGAGTACTCCATCCCCGAGAAGTCGCCGATCGCCAAGGGCACCGGCCGCACGCTCAAACAGGACGGCATCAAGCAGTTCCCCGGCAGCCCGACGGTGGGGGCGGGAACGAGGTAGCGGTCAGCGGTTGGCGACAGCCCGGAGCTTTTCCCTCGCAACGGTCAACTCCGCTTGGAAGCGGCGTTCAGCTCTCGCATTGGGCCGGAGCCCCAAGTACAGGAAAGGCCGGATTCGGGTCGGATCACCGTCTGTTTCGGCATCGATCTGCTTGAGCTTCTCTTCCCAATCGTCGGCGGTCCACGCGGCCTCAGCTTCTGGAATCACCTGTCGTGCGCGTGCGAGCAACTCCCGTGCTTCGTCGGCGCACAACAGCGTTCGGAAGGGCAATGCCGGCTCACCAGGTGGAAACGCCGCGAAGAACTTCTCCGCGGATGCTCCCAGCAGTTGCGCCATGAAGGTACGCCACAAGGAACTTCCAAACGTACTCGCGCCGTGTTGGAGTTCTAAGACCGCGGCGAGTCGCTCGTCAAGGGGGTCGATCGACGCCCACGCAGAAAGCAACTCGATCTTCGCCTTCGCCTGATTCAGTACGACGTCGCGAAGCCGGTGCCTGTTCTCGGCATAGACGCGATCGAGATGCTCCAGCGCAAAGTTGGCAAAGTCCGAAGCGGCCTTCGTAGTATCGGGCCGCTGGGACAAGAACTCAGCGAGAAGGGCGGCATGCGCGGCACCCTTTTGTGCAGCGATCTGAGCAATCGCCACAGAGAGGGGGTCTGCTACCCCCCACGCAAGACGATGCTCCACGAATCGTAACTGCGCGAGCGAGAGACGCACGGCGCTTTCGACGTTGCCGTCGGCCAGCGACAGTCGTGAAAGACCAAGCAGCAGTTCGTCGGCTCGTCGCGAAGCGATCCGCACGCCACGCCTCGGATCGTCCGGGGGTAGCAGCCGCGGCCAGGCATCGGCTGCGAAGTGCCAGTTGCAATCAGGAAGCCTTGTGGCCTCCACAAGCTCTTGGACCCAAAGGTCCAGTCTGGCCGCATCGACCCGTAAGTCCGATTCTCCGAAGGTCGCGTCATCAGCGACCTCAAAGGCCATGCTCTCTCGCGTCAACCAACCAAAGCGTGAAGCTGCGTTCTGATCGAGGCATTCCAGCAGAATCAGATATCGGGCAGCCGCGTTGGGCGAATCGAGCGTCAACGCGTCAGGAAACCGGTCTTGGACCGGTCGCCCTAGCCATTGCTCGAATTCAATGGACGCTTGCAACAAGGTCGGAGCTTGTTGCGCATCACACTCGCGGCGCGGGATGCCCGCCATCGTAAGTACGCACAGGAAAACGACCGAGCCGCGCCGCATGCCGGGATACCCCCTGACGCCGCCAACCGCGGCGTTTCTCCAGACCGGTTTCCAATCCTCGTCTATTGTTGCAAAGTCCCCCCGGAGCCGCAGGCATGCCCAAGAAGACCGCTTACTCCGCCCAGATCGAGTACATCCAAGTCATGGACGAGCACGGCGAGGTCGACCCCGCCCTCGCCCGTGGCTTGCTCGACGATCAAGAGATCCTCGCACTCTACCAGTTCATGGTCGAGTGCCGCCAGCTCGACGAGATCGCCTTCAAGCTCCAGCGCTCCGGCCGCATGGGCACCTATCCGCAGAACAAGGGCCAGGAAGCCGCCGCCATCGGCACCGCCTACGCCGCCAAGAAGGGACAGGACTTCCTCGTCCCCTGCTACCGCGAGAACGCCGCCCTCTTCATGCACGGCCTGCCGATGCACTACGTCCTCCTCCACTGGATGGGCGACGAGCGCGGCAACCAGATCCCGCCCGGCGTCTGCCAGCTCCCGCTCTGCATCCCCATCGGCACCCAGATGCTCCACGCCACCGGCATCGCCTGGGCCTTCAAGATGCGCAAGGAGCCGAGAGTGGCCCTCACCTACTTCGGCGACGGTGCGACCAGCGAGGGCGACTTCCACGAGGCGATGAACTTCGCCAGCGTCTTCCAGGTGCCGTGCGTCTTCATCTGCCAGAACAACCAGTGGGCCATCAGCGTCCCGCGTGAGACGCAGATGAACTCCGAGACCGTCGCCCAGAAGGCCCTCGCCTACGACATGCCCTGCGTCCTCGTCGACGGCAACGACCTCCTCGCCGTCTACAAGGCCTCCAAGGAAGCCATCGAACGCGCCCGCAGCGGCGGCGGCCCCTCCTTCATCGAGGCCGTCACCTACCGCCTCGCCGATCACACCACCGCCGACGACGCCCGCCGATACCGCGACCCCAAGGAAGTCGAAGCCTGGATCGCCAAGGACCCGATCATCCGCCTCCGCAAGTACCTCGAGAAGAAGAACCTCTGGGACGAGTCCAAGGAGCAGGCCCTCCAGGAACGCTCCAAGGTCAAGGTCGCCGACGTCGTCAAGACCGCCGAAGGCATCGCCAAACCCAGCACCGACGACATCTTCGACCACACCTTCGAGACGCTCAACGCCGAGCTGGAAAAGCAGAAGCGCACGATGCGGACCAGCAGCCTTGGTCAGGACCCGAATCAGGTCGGCCTCTCCAGCGAAGCACAGCATGTCTAGGGGGGTTGAACAACGCTCAACGGACTACGCGGTTTTCAAGGCCGAATCCCGTTTTACCCTTTCGAGATCATCACTCGCCCTTTGGAATGAACAGTGAGCCCCCAAGCCCGGGAGAGTTCCGAACGCTAACCCGTATGAGAGCTATCGCCATCACCACCCTGTTAATGACCGCGTTCTTGCCGCTCTGCGGTTGCGTTGACGCACGCCATGCCCACACTCCGCTGACTCATGAGTACCGAATGACCACCTCTCCGGCTGTCGCGGCCGTGGATATGACGAAGCCCGGCGATCTGCGCCCGCTTGCGGGCAAGGTCGTCAAGGTTTCCGGCATAGTGGACCGCCGCAAGGACTGCACCGCGTTCCATTCCCAGGGCGTCGTGATTCAGATCCCCCGCGAACTCGATCCCGGAGGAGAACCCGTCTGGTACGCATCGGTGATCGGAAAGCTGCGCCTTGTCAACGAGCCATACGACTACACCGCCCCTCAAGACCGCCCCGATTGGGACGGACAATACGTACAAACCCGAGGCTCGGGTGTCGTGCCGCTGACCTTCGAACTAGTGCCCTGATCCAAGCCAGATCCAATCCGAACCAAGCCTGATCCAAGAGAGAACCCACCATGCCCAGAACCGACGTCATGAAGCAAAAGGGTCTGACTCTCGTCGACGCCATTAATGAGGGTCTGGAACAGGAAATGTCCCGCGACTCCCGCATCGTCCTCCTCGGCGAGGACGTCGGGCACAACGGCGGCGTCTTCCGCGTCACCGAAGGCCTCAAAGGCCTTTGGTGAGGACCGTGCGATAGAAACTTACCACGCCGACTATTCCCTTTTCCGCGTCAAGGGCACAACAGCTCGTTGTACGCCGACGCGAACAGCACAAAGTCGGCATCGTCCGTCTGACCATCGCCGTCGAAGTCGCCATCCTGCGTGAGAAGCTGGTTGTATGCCGCCGCAAACGCGACGAAGTCGGCGTCGTCCACGAAGCCGTCCGCCGTGAGATCGCCCAGGCACGTCCGCGCCAGTCGCAGGCTCACGATCTGCTGGCGCAGCAGCGCGACATCGACGCCATCCGCGTCCACCGCCTGCGCCCCGCCCGCCCGGTTGGTCTCGATGTGCGTCACCAGATGCGCCGTCCGGATCTTCCGCGGCCCGATCTGCAGCGTCGCGCTCTGCGCCCCCTCCGAGACATTCCACAGCCGCGCCACAATCCCCCCGCGATCAGGCCCATCCACCCCCGTCCCGGCGGGCTCGATGCCCTCCTCCGCCGGCTTGAGAGCCCACAGAATCACGTTCGGATTGCTGACGCTCGCCAGCGAGAACGCCGTCCCGGGCAACGACGCCCGCACGCCGGTCACCGACGCCGCCAGAAGCGGGTTCTGGTGCTCCAGCGCAAACCGCATCGCCGACACCGTGTCGCTCGCGCCCTGCGTCCGCAGCGCGAACCGCTGCAGGAACAGCGAGTCGCCGCCCTGACCGGGCAGGCCGTTGGATCCGTTCACGATCCTCCCGCCCGCCAGCACGTTCACCTGCGCCGAGCCCGCATCCAGGAACGTCGTTGAGCTCTGTCCGAGCCTGAAGAACGAGCAATCGATGTTCGACAGGCACACGCCCTTGCCGGCGCCCGCGAGCTCCACGAAGTGATTCAGCGTCAGCCAGTCGTACCGCGCGTTGCGGTTGGAGTAATCACCCACCGGCTCGATCGCGGCCCGCAGGATCGCGCCCACCTCCTCGTGGCGTGTCACCGGAGCCGGAACGCTGAACCCAAAGCCCCACGTCTCCGTGCTCGTGAAGTTCTGCGTGATCGTGTTCGCGAACTCGATCCGCTCGCTGTCCCGCGTCAGCGTCACCCGCGTCGTGTGCGCCAGCGGCCCCGCCGCCGTTGTCACGATGGTCGCACTCACCGGGCCTGCGTTCTCAACCGCGAACGTGCCCGTGCCGCTGCCCAGGTCGTTGATCGCCCGCCCGCCAATGGTCGCCGCGAACTCGGCGCTCCCGACCCGCTTATCCAGCAGGCTCGTCACCGCGCCCCGAGAGGTCACCGTCGCCCGGTACACCGCGTTCTCGATCACCCGGGTCGAACCCGTCCCCGAAACCGTCGCCGCGGCCGAGAACGCCGTGCCCGGCCCGGGCACGATCTCGTACACCCGATACCCCACGCTCGGCACATCGCTCGCAAGGATCCTCAGGTACGTCGCGCCGTTGATCGACACGATCTGCGACGGCACGTCGATCCCGCGTTCGACTTCCCGCACGTGCACATTCGCAGGTCCCGAGTACGCCACGTCCGCCCGATCCGTGCGGCTCCACGACAGCGGGTTGAAAACCAGGAACCGGTTCGCCCCCGCCTCCGTGCGCACCAGCCCGCCCAGCTCCACGAGCGCGTCGGACTCGAGCGTCGACACGTAACTCTCGATCTGTGCCGCGGTGTCCTTCTGCCACTGGATGCGTTTCGCGATCCCGCTGCTCCCCGACGGCGGGCTCACCATGCCGAAGTTGTGCTCCCAGAACAAGCCCAGGTTCATGAACGCCCGATCACGCTCGCTCTGCCGCCCGCTCAGGAACGCCGGGTCGTACAGGCTCACCAGCGTCGCCAGCGACTCCGCGCCCCGCAGCCTCTCCACGCTCCGCCGCGCCCGGGCGTTCGCCTCCGCGAGGCTCACCGCGTCCAGCTCCCACTCATTGCCGTAGCTGACCGACACCGCGGGCGTGGATCCCGCGCCATACGTCGCGTCAAAGTCGCGGAAGAAGTCCTCCTCGTTCGAGACGATTACCCGCCGCGTCGCGTCCGATTTCTGGGCCGCGACGCTGGGGAACTCAGTCGTGAAAGTCTGGAAGTCGTCCCACCCCGCGCCAAACGCCCCGATCACGTCGTAGGGATACCGGGCCGCAAACCCGTTGAACGGCGCGTTGACCGTCACGAAGTCCACCGCCTCACCCGGGAACCGCGCCTCCGCGTACCCGCCCAGGCTCTGGTTCCCGTTGAGCTGTGAGTTCCACTTCATCAGGACGCCGCTGCCATCCGGACCGACCGCCCGGTAGATGTCGTGCAGTCGATCCGTCGAGTTCGGCACATCGCTCGCGCACGCGCACACGCCCCGCCAGCTGTACTTGGCCCCGCTCCCCGCCCACAGCGACGCCAAGCCCAGCGGCAGCGTCTGATTCTCCATCGCCACCGCCAGCTCAAACCGCAGCCCCTCACGCCGCTCCAGCCGACCCGCGTAGTACATCCCCCGCAGCACCGCCTCGGCCGGCTGCCCGCCATAGCAGCTCACCAGCGCCGTCATCGGCGCCGACACATGCCCGTCCTTGATCCGCGCCAGCAGCCGCTGCCACTCCGGCCCGCTCTTCGCCCGCTCGTACTCCCACAGCCACAACGACCCGTCGCACGCCCACCGCGCCTGCCGATCCGAAGGATCGCCCGCCGTGGCGTCGATCTGGTCGAGGTAGAAGTCCAGCATGTCCTGATACGCCTGGCGATACTGGGCATCGTCGGCCGTCCAGAAGTAGTCCGTGTGGTCGTCCGGCGCGATGTACACCCGCTTCGGGAGAATCCCCCACGCCGGCTGCCACGCCGCCACCATCCCCAAGACCCCCGCAACCGCCGCCGACCGCCCGCAACGCCCGAGTTCGATGCTCACAATCCACTCCTCCCGCGGCACCGCGTCACCAACCACGGCTCTCCGCGATCAACACGCCTCATCCGCCCGCCCGGGACACCTCGAACCGCACCCAACAACGCCTCCAGACGCGCCTCAAACGAAGGTACCAACCGACTCAAGGGCGTACACTGGGACAATGCCCTGACCGGCCTCGCCCCGTCCGATCGTCCCGTGCATCGCACCGTTCCGGCCGCTGATACCTCCGCCCAAAGACCACTGGAGCTCCCATGCCCCGAACCGACGTCATGAAGCAGAAAGGCCTCACCCTCGTTGATGCCATCAACGAAGGTTTGGAGCAGGAAATGCACCGCGACTCCCGCATCGTCCTCCTCGGCGAGGACGTCGGGCACAACGGCGGCGTCTTCCGCGTCACCGAAGGCCTCCAGAAGATCTTCGGCAAGGACCGCGTCATCGACACGCCCCTCGCCGAGTCCGGCATCATGGGCACCGCCATCGGCCTCGCCATGGCCGGCATGCGTCCCATCCCCGAGATCCAGTTCGAAGGCTTCCTCGGCCCCGCCTACGACCAGCTCACCAACCACGCCGCCCGTTACCGCAGCCGCACCCGCGGCGCGGTGACCATCCCGCTCACCGTCCGCGTCCCCGTCGGCGGCGGCATCCACGCCCCCGAGCTCCACTCCGACTCACCCGAGGCCATCTACGCCCACACCCCCGGCCTCAAGGTCGTCATGCCCAGCACGCCCTACGACGCCAAGGGCCTGCTCCTCTCCGCCATCCGCGACCCCGACCCCGTCGTCTTCTTCGAGCCCAAGCGCGTCTACCGCTCCTTCCGCGAGGAAGTCCCCGAGGGCGACTACACCATCCCGATCGGCCAGGCCAAGGTCGTCAGCGAAGGCACCGACCTCACCCTCGTCACCTGGGGCGCCAGCGTCTTCGAATGCCTCGCCGCCATCGACAAGATGCCCGAGGACGTCTCCATCGAACTCATCGACCTCCGCACCATCTACCCCATCGACACCGACACCATCATCCAGTCCGTCCAGAAAACCGGCCGCTGCGTGATCGTCCACGAAGCCCCCAAGACCTGCGGCTTCGGCGCCGAGCTCTCCGCCCAGATCCAGGAACACTGCTTCCTCCACCTCAAAGCCCCCGTCCAACGCGTCGCCGGCTTCGACACGGTCATGCCCTACTACAAGCTCGAGCTCGAGTACCTGCCCGATTCGAAGCGGATCAGCGAGAGCGTGGCGCAAACGCTCGCGTACTAAAGCTCAAAGCGAGAAAACGCAAAGCTCAAATAGAATCCACGGCTCCGTCACTCTGTATCCTCCGGATCCCCATGCCTTGATTTGCTGCTCTGAGCTTTGCTGCTTTGAGCTTTCCCCGAGTCCTCCCCATGGCCCACCACAAGTCATCGAACCCCGACGAATTCATCCTCCCCGACCTCGGCGAGGGCGTGCACGAAGCCGAGCTCATCAAGTGGCGCGTCAAGGTCGGTGACACCGTCGCCGAGCACGACATCCTCGCCGAGATGGAGACCGACAAGGCCCTCGTCGAAGTCCCCTCGCCCCGCGCCGGCACCATCGCCTCACTCAACGGCAACGAAGGCGAGATCCTGAAAGTCGGCAACATCCTCGTCACCTACCAGGCCAGCGGCAGCGCCCAACGAGCCCCGAGCGTGAGCGAGGGGGCCGCCCACGCCCACGCATCCTCCTCTCACCCCTCACCCCTCACCCCTTCCCACTCCTCAACGGCCGTCATC
Source organism: Phycisphaerales bacterium (assembly GCA_019744815.1). Classification (GTDB taxonomy): domain Bacteria; phylum Planctomycetota; class Phycisphaerae; order Phycisphaerales; family UBA1924; genus JAFEBO01. The sequence continues at coordinate 191,242 of JAIEUA010000011.1, read as the reverse complement.
GACGCCCCCGAACCCTCCGCCGAACGCGAAGACGCCGGCACCGTCGTCGGCAAGATGGGCGGCGAGCTCGCCGGCATGTCCGCCGCCCCCGGAAAGGCCCTCGCCACGCCCGCCGTCCGCCGCCTCGCCCGCGACCTCGGCCTCGACATCGACTCCATCACCGGCACCGGCATCGGCGGCCGCGTCACCGAAAAAGACGTCCGCAACGCCCAACGAGCCCCGAGCGTAAGCGACGGGTCTTCTTCTCAACGAGCCCCAAGCGTCAGCGCGGGGTCTCCCCCAGCCCCCGGCCGCAACGCCGCCCCGTCGTTCATCCCTCCCGCCCCCGCTCCTCGCCCCTCTCACCCCTCACCCCTCACCCCTTCCCGCTCTTCCTCACCCCTCACCCCTTCCAACTCCTTCACACCCCCCGACGCCGACATCCGCATCCCCTTCCGCGGCGTGCGTCGCACCATTGCCAACCGCCTCCGCCAATCCATCAACCAGGCCGTCCACTTCACCGTCATGGATGAAGCCGACGTCACCGCCCTCGAATCCCTCCGCAAGAAGCTCGCCGCCGCCAGCGGCGAGAAGGTCTCCTTCCTCCCCTTCGTCGCCGCCGCCGTCGCCCGCGTCCTCAACCAGTCCCAGTTCCGCGCCCTCAACGCCACCGTCGAGGAAGACCCGCAGAACCCCGCCGCCGACGCCTTCATCATCCAGCACCGCAGCGTTCACCTCGGCATCGCCACCGACACCGACAGCGGCCTCATGGTCCCCGTCGTCCGCGACGCCGACCGCCTCGGCGTCCTCGAGATCGGCCGCGCCATCACCCAGACCGCCGAGAGCGCCCGCAGCCGCACCATCGCCCGCGAAAACCTGATGGGCAGCACGTTCACGATCAGCAACGTCGGCAGCCACGCCGGGCGCTTCGCCACCCCGGTGATCAACTACCCCGAAGTCGGCATCCTCGCCGTCGGCCGCGCCAAAGACGGCGTCGTCGTCCGCCACGGCATGATCGGCGTCGGCAAACTGCTCCCCCTCAGCCTCGCCTGCGACCACCGAGTCGTCGACGGCGCCACCGCGGCTCTGGCCCTCGCCGAGATCGTCAAACTGCTGCAGGATGCGGAGCAGTTGCTGGGGCCGGCGAGGGGATAACTCGACTTCTGCATGCGAGCGGAGCCATACGTCAGAGCCGCCCAACGGGCTGCCCGACCAGAGCCCGCGGGAATGTTGTCGACAGGGGCCGCGTCGGTTAGCTTGGTCGGCACGGATACCATGGGAAGCGGAGCCCGCGCGATGAATCCATTTGCGTTGAATTGCCCGAGTTGTGGCGCCAAGTTGCAAGTGCGCTCTGGGCTTGCATTGGCCAAGTGTGACTACTGTGGCGGCAGTATATCGCTTGGCGCGACACAACTGGGTGACACATATCACGACGTGCTAGATCTATTAGACCTAGCACGTGATGCCATGGCATGCGAGCAGCCGATGGACGCCATTGAGTATTGCGATAAGGCACTCGCCCTTAAAGAAGATGAATTTGATGCATGGTGGATTAAGTCAACCGCTCTATCGCAACTCAGGCCATCGGTAGGATCACCGCAGCTTCGATTGCTTGGGCATTGCATCAACATGGCGGTCACGTCGGCCAGCGAGCCACGGAAAGCAACGATTATTTCCGAAGGGGCGGCTTTATTGCGGGGTGCGGCTTATGAGTACTGTTGCGCCACAAGAGAAGCTGCGGAGATTCATGAGAGGGTCGATGCTATTGCCGTTCATGCGGCGGGATTGATTGAAGTGATTCGCGGTTGTAATTCGTCGAGCCTAGGCGATCCCGACCCCTGGCACTTAGAATTGCTAATTGACATCTGCGAGAGTGCCCTCGCCGGAACCCTCGGATCTACAAAGCCACAGCCCGACCGGGACAAGCCAAGAAAAATGATCCCGGGAGATCGCCGCGTCGTATTCCGACTGCCCGACAATGAACAACATGAAATCATAAAGATACACGGAACGATTAGCGAGCGGTTGCGGCAACACGAAGCGAAGGCGTCGGGCACGATGGCAGTTATTGAGCGGCCGACGAGCTGGCCCGAGACGATTGGGATGATTTCGATGGTCTGGGCCGGGATCGGGCTGTCGTGTGCGGGGTGCGGGCTGATGTCGGTGATGATGGAATTGAACACGTCGGTGTGGGTGTTGGAGATGCAGGGGCATAAACTGCTGGGCATGGCATTGACATTGGCCATCAAACTGCAGATCGGGGTGGGGATCGTGCTAAGTGTCATTCTGTTCGCGGCGGGGTTTGCGACGCGGCAGCGATTGATTGCAGGGAGGCTCTTGCACCTCGTGTGGTCTGGGATCTCGCTGTTGTGGACCCCGGTCTCGATTGTCATGATCTTTCAGCAAGACGCCGCGATGAAGCGCTGGCTGACGCTCAACCCCAGCGACATAATGGCCAAGCAGCCGGGGGCAGGGATCAACATCGGCCTTATGATCGGCCTTACACTGACGCTGGCCTTCTCGCTGTTTATCTTCGTCTGGTTCATGTTCATCAAGAAAACCAAAGAGAGTTTCGGTCCGGAGCCGGTGAAGGACTACATCTGACAGGATATTGAGTTACCCAGCACCGGCGGCGCGGTGGGGGCAGGTGGCCCGGCCAATCTGTCATGTGTCACGATTATCCGCTGCTTTGAGCGGGTGATCGTGGTCGGTCGCGTCTCCGCGTCCATCCCCGCCGCCTTGCTTTTTCTTTTCGCCAATGGCGGCGAGTCTACCCAACCACCGGCGGCCCCGCCAAACGCTCCAGCACCCACGGAATCGCCCTCCGCTCCAGAAGCGGGCAGACTTCTTCGGCAATCTTCAGCACCTGCGCGGGCAGCGACTGTCCACCTCGCTTTGGCTGCTCGAGATCCCACCATGAATAGTGAGATCGCGGCAAGAGCGAACCGATCCGGTCTTGTTGCTCACCCCAGTAATGCGCCCGCCGCTTCGATGCATGCTCCGGCTCGCGATCGTGCATCACCGCCAGATTGAACGTGAACGTGATGTGGTTGCGATTGCCGAAGGCGGACTTCTGCAGGTTGATGATCCCCCAACCCCCGGGCTGTTCGTCCCGCCGGATGTACCAGTTCAGCGCCGACTTCTTGAAGCCGTATCGTTTGAACACCGGCGCCAAGTGCTCTCGCACCAACACATCAAAGCTCGCCTGCGTCAACGTCTTGGATTGCCCCATGATCCGAGTCTAGCGGAAGTAGACGGCTGGCTGCCACCAACCCCGTCCCACCAACCTTGGCTCGACCAGCTTGGTGCCTCCTTCGCGCACACCGCCGTCGTTGTGCGCACAACCTCGTCGTTCCCCCGACAATCTTCGCCTCTCCGCCCCCGCACCGATTGAACCATCTCGCGGATCCTGCGAAACTCCCCGCGCCGCTCGCCCGACCGTGACATCGGGCGAGCCGCTGGGGGACTTCGCATCGAACCGCGTTCCACATTCGACCCACCCGACGAGAAGCTCCCCGCGGTGCTCGAGATCCTCCAGCGCCCCGACTTCACCCTCGAGATGTGCGCCGACGAGTTCCAGGTGACGCTCCCCGCCCTCTGCGCCTTCCTCACCTCCGACCGCGGCCTCCTCCTCCTCGCTCACACCGAACTCGCCCAAGCCATCCACATCCGCGCGATCGCAATAGCGCAGCTCCCCCGCGTCATCGACGCCATGACCTACGCGCTCGAAGACTTCGCCCACACCTGCCGCAACGTCCCCATCAACCCCAAGAGCATGCAAGCCCTCGAGTTCGTCGAACGCGCCAAAGACACCGCCGGACGCAACGGCCAACTCCTCCTCCGCCTCGCCCACTTCACCCCCCGCCCGCTGCGGGCGTACGCGCCTCCAGCGCTTCCTCGCCCCGCGCAGCGGGGAGAGGACCGCTTGGCCAAAGGCCAAGCAGGTGAGGGGAACGAGACTCACCTGAACACCCACGCGGTCCAATACACCACCGCCGCGGCTCCGCTTCCCTCCACGAACCCCACGCGCCAGCGTGGGGCCACCGACGCTTCCATCACACATCCCATCCCCGACCACCAACCGCTCCCATCTCCTTCACCTGTCTTGACGAGCCCCGAGCGTGAGCGAGTGGGTCATTCCGCTCCCATCACCTCCCCCGTCCCGCATCAAGTGGTGCCCGAGTCCCACCTTCAAGTCGCAACCCTTGAGGGCGTGGCACACGCACCAACACAACCCGTCCCCCTCACCATCTCCGCGCCGCGTGAAGAGCGCCCAGCCCCGCGCCCTCAAACCCCCACCTCCCGCGCCCCACCCCTCCAACCCTGCGGCTGACGCCCCACACACAACCCACGCCGCCGCATCACCCCGTCCCATCTCCGACCGGGCCGCGTGATCCCGCGCGCTCATACCAGCGCCAAAGCACGCTCACAGATCTCCCGCGCCGCCCGCGGCCTGCCCCACGCCCTCGCGTTCCGCGCCAGCGTCGCCATCCGCGGCTTGTCTCCCAAGAGCTCATCCAGCTTGTACGTCATCGCCGCCAGGCTGTTGATCTTGATCGCCGCGCCGTGTTCGAGCAAAAAGTCGCTGTTGCGGCTCTCCTGGCCCGGGATCGGATTCACGATCGCCATCGGCACGCCGCGGGCGAGACACTCTGAAGTCGTCAGCCCGCCCGGCTTGCTCACGATGAGGTCCGCGATGGCGAGCAGCTCGTCCATCTCTTTCGTGAACCCCATCACCTGCACCCGATGCCGCTCGGGCGTCTTGACCTTCTCGAGCTTGGCCTTCAGCTTCGCGTTCTTGCCGCACACCACAATCAAGTCCAACGGCGTGCCGACCTCGATCGCGGCATCAAACATCCGCTCGATCGGCCCCACGCCGAAGCCGCCGGCCATGAGAAGAACAGTGGGGCGGTCGCCGCCGACCTTGTGCTTCTTCCGGAGCGCGGCGACGTCCTTCTCAACCGCGAAGAGCGGATCGATCGGGATCCCTGTCACGGTCATGTCCGCCATCGCAATCCCGCGCGCCGCCAGCGTCCGCTTCGCCTCTTCGGTCGCGACAAAGTAGTGCTCGCAAGGCTGGTTGTCCCAGAACGCGTGGGCCTCAAAGTCCGTCACCACCGTCACCTGCTTCTGCGTGCTCTTGCCCTTCTTGCGAGCGCGCGCAATGAGGCTGGCGGGCAGGAAATGGGTGTTGATGACCATGTCCCACGGCTGATCGGTCAGCAGTTTCTCCAGCCGCCGCGTGTTCAGTCGCTCGACCAGCCGCTGCAGCCGATCGCCCCGCGAGTCCCGAGGCCCGGGCTTGTCGGTGATGTCGTAGAAGTACCCGAGCAGGTGCGGCGCCTTGTTGACCAGGTCCAGGTAAGCCGTCGCGTACACGCGGCGGAAGATGGCGTTGGTGAGTGTGAGCACGTCGAGATTCAGGACCTCGGCATCGGGCCGGAGCTGGCGCATGGCCTTCTCCACGGCCTCCGCCGCACGCATGTGACCAGCACCGACCGACGCGCTCAACACCAGGATGCGAGTAGCCATGCTAGATCATTGCTCGTAACTTGGCCGCGGTTGTTTCATCACCCGGGAAGGGAAGTCTGCAGAACCAAACACGATCGTGAGCGTCTGACCATCAAGGGCGGGTCGAAGGGAGATCTCCGATGGGGCTGTTCCGCGTGACGCTGATCATTCTGGGTTTGTGCGTCGCGGTCACGATTGCGGGATGCCGGACCGCGGCGCCAGCGGAGGCCGCGGCCCAGCGTCTTCCGGAGGCTGTGGAATGGACGTTCCTCAAGGCCAAACCTGATCAGCGGGAGAAGCTCCGTGCGTTCATCATCGCGAACTGGTTCGCGATGGATGAGCGCGCGGTGCGTGAGGGGCTGATGCGGTCGTATCGCCTGCTTGATTCCAAGACAGAAGAAGGTCCGTGGGACCTTGCCGTCGAGGTGGAGTACTTCGACGAACGCGGGTACGAAGGCATCAAGGAGCGCTTCGACGCGATCCGGGCCGAGCATGTGATGCAGCCGATTGATGGAAACGTGATGCGGGATCTTGGAGCGGTCGTTGGATCACGGCGGCTCTATCCGGCCGCGCACGGCGGCGCGGGCCGGTAGGCGGCGGCGTGTGGGCCGCCAGAGGGCGTGATTCGGAGGCGGCTGTCCGGTGCCCGCCGTCGCGGCGGGGGTGTTGGTTCCTACTCTGTCCATCGTGCCTACCGACGACAACTCCAATTCAGCCGTGTCCATCCGCGTCGTGGCCGCCACGGCGGGTGTTTCCATTGCAACCGTCAGCCGCGTGATCAACGACTCGCCCGCGGTCGCGCCCGCGACGGCGGCCAAGGTCCGCGAGGTCATCAACCGGCTCGGCTACGTGCCCAACCCGATGGCCAAGGCGTTCTCTTCGCGCGAGAGCCACATCATCGGGTTGGCCTTGCCGCGTTTCCACGGCGAGTTCATGTCGTGGCTGCTGGACGGAGCCGACGAAGAGGCGACGCGGTTGGGCTACCACCTCATGATGACCACGATCGCCAAAAGCGACGACGGCACGGTTCGCAACCACATCGTCGGGTCGCTGCTGATCGACGCGCTCTTGGTGGTCATCACCGAGCAGGACGATCCGATCACCGAAGACGTGCTGGCGTCTGGCGTGCCGACGGTGGTGCTGGATACGGACATGTCGGCCCAGGGGCTTGACAGCGTGGTGCTGGACAACGAGAAGGGGACGCGGGAGGCGGTCGACCATCTGCTGCGTTGGGTCGAGCCCTCGTCCTTGTACTTCGCGGGCGGGCCGGCGACGAACTTCGACACGCAGCAGCGGGCACGGGCGTTCGCCGCGGCGCTCGAGGCGCGGGGCGTGACGCCCGCGCCGGGGCAGATCGAGATGGGTGATTACTCGCTGGAATGGGGCAAGGAGTGGGCGCTGCGGATGTCACGCAAGGGCAAGCTGGCTGGGGCGGTGCTGGCGGCGAACGACAAGATCGCCTGCGGCATCATGCACGCGGCGGCGGACTTGAAGGTGCTGGTGCCGGATCAGCTTCGGGTGGTGGGGTTCAATGACTCGCAGATCTCGCGGCTGGTGCGGCCGCGGCTGTCGACGGTGGCGCTCCCGATGGCGGAACTGGGCGCGCTGGCGGTGCGGACGTTGGTGCGGCGTATCGAGCAGCCGAACGCTGAAGCCCATTGTGTCAAGCTGCCGACGAAGCTGCTCATTCGTGAGAGCAGCACGGCGGTGCACTTCTAGTCCGCGGCGGCTTGCACAGAACATCGAAGCGGCCGAGATTTCCGAGCGCCCTCGGCTCCTCCCCGGTCTCGCTGCGCTCGACCACCGCTCCCCGCTTCGCGGGGCGGGGAGGCTCGGGGTCGCTGATCGGATGAGGCCTTTACGCCTTGGCCTGCTGCTTGGCCGGGAAGATCACCGACAGCACCGTCGCCACGCCGAGCGCGGCGAGCACGGCGATGAGCGACACGGTGGTGTCGATCTTGATGGGCTTGCCGTTCTCGAGGCCGATGACGCTGAGGTACGGGGGCACCGAGAGCAGCAGCAGCTTCACGCCGACGAACGCGAGGATGAGGATGAGGGCTGGCTTGAGGAAGCGGAACTTCATGATCAGGGCGGCGAGGCAGAAGTAGAGCGCCCGCAGGCCCAGGATCGCGAAGATGTTGCTGGTGAAGACGATGAAGGGGTCGGGCGTGATGGCGAAGATGGCGGGGATGGAGTCGACGGCGAAGACGAGGTCGGTGATCTCGACCAGAATGAGAGCGAGGAAAAGGGGCGTGATGGCCCACTTGGCGGAGAGGCTGCCGGGGGGCGGCGGGTCCTGGACTTCCTTGCCGGTCTTGGGGTCGATGGAGTAGGTGGGCTTGAGGGTGCGCTTGGTGAAGAAGCGCTGGCCGTCGAAGAATTCGGTGACGGGGTAGAACTTCTTGATGAGCTTCACGACGGCGTTCTGGCTGGGGTCGTCGTTGCCCTTGATGAGGGCCATCTTGAGAGCGGTGAGGATGAGGAAGCCGCCGAAGATGATCAGGATCCACTGGTAGTTCAGGATCAGCTCGGCGCCGAGGAAGATCATGCCGCCGCGCATGATGAGGGCACCGATGATGCCCCAGAAGAGCACGCGGTGCTGGTACTTGGCGGGGATGGCGAAGAAGGAGAAGATGAGCGCGATGACGAAGATGTTGTCCATCGCGAGGGACTTCTCGACGACGTAGCCGACGAGGTACTGCTTGGCGGCGTCGGCGCCGGAGACGACGCCGCTGGTGATGATGGCGCCACCCGCGGCGATGGCCTCGGAGGTGTTGTAGCGGGAGGTGTTGGCGTCGCCGAGGCCGAGCCACTTGGCGTCGTAGGCCCAGTAGACGAAGCCTGAGAAGGCGATGCCGCAGGAGAGCCAGATGACCGACCAGGTGGCGGCTTCCTTCATGGAGACCTCGTGGGCCTCGCGGTGGAAGACGCCCAGGTCGAGGGCGAGGAAGAAGACGACCAGGCCGATGAAGGCGACGTAGGCCCAGAGCTTGGCGCTGGAGGCGGCGGGGGCGACGGCGCTCGCGGCGTCGTTGGCGGCCGCGGTCACGGCGTTCGCCGCGGCGGGCAGGTCGGTCGTGGCGAGGAGAGACAGGATGGAATCGAGCATCGAGAGAGCCTTTCGCGCAGAGACACCACCGGCGGGCCGATTATCGGCGTTCCGGGTCCGTGGTCTTGCGCAGTGCGGTTGGACGCACGCGTCGGGCGGAGGGTGTGCGTCGGCTGTTCACCCGACGCGGCCTCGTGCTGACGCCCGGACGCTCCCGCGGACACGCGGGTGGCTACTCCCCAGGGAGATCATCGGCGGTTGCCGACGGGCAGACAATACCTTGCTGTTGGCGGATATCAAGGAAAGCGGGCGGAAAACACGACGGTGTCGCGTGGGTTGAGCGAGCGTGGCGGAGGGGTGTGTCCGGAATCGCGGCGCGGCGTTGATGCGTTGGCGGCGATAAAGAAGGCATCGAGGCAGGCGGCATCGAGGCATCGAGAGACGCCCCTAAAGAGTCACCGGATGAGAAGCCCGTCGTCGACTAGTAGGTGTCGCTTGCTTCGTCGTCGAAAGAGTCGGGGGGCTCGATGACGTCGGGTGCGGCACGCTCCGCGGCGTCTTCTTCTCGGGCGGCTTCGGTGGCGCGTTCGACGCCCTCGTCGGAGTCGTCGATCTCGCCCATGTCGGCGCCCAGCTCGCCGACGCGGTTGATGAGCTGCTCGCGCTCGACGAGGTTGGACGCGGCGGACATTTCGGCGCGGACTTCCTTGTAGATGCTGCCGTCGACGAAGCCCTGGAGCTTGCGGGCGCGGACGGGGTGCTGGAGCTTGCGGATGGCCTTGGCCTCGACCTGGCGGACGCGTTCGCGGGTGACCTTGAAGATGCGGCCGACTTCTTCGAGCGTGTAGGTGTAGCCGTCGCCGATGCCGTAGCGGAGCTTGATGATCTCGCGCTCGCGGTAGGTGAGGGTTTTGAGCACGCTCTCGATGCGTGCCTTGAGCATGTCGTGGGCGGCGGCCTCGCTGGGGGCGTTCTGGCGTTCGTCCTCGATGAAGTCGCCGAAGTAGCTGTCCTCGCTCTCGCCGACGGGCTTGTCGAGGCTGACGGGGTGGCGGCTGATCTTCATCACGCGGCGGACTTCGCTGGCGGAGATGCCGAGTTTCTCGGAGAGCTCGTCGATGGTGGGCTCGCGGCCGGTCTCCTGCAACGCCATCTTCTGGATGTTGCGGAGCTTGGTCATCGTCTCGATCATGTGGACCGGGATGCGGATGGTCCGGGCGTGATCGGCGATGGCGCGGGTGATGGCCTGGCGGATCCACCACGTCGCGTAGGTGCTGAACTTGTAGCCGCGCTTGTACTCGTACTTGTCCACGGCCCGCATGAGACCGGTGTTGCCTTCCTGGATGATGTCGAGGAAGGGCAGACCCCGGTTGCGGTACTTCTTGGCGATGGAGACGACGAGGCGGAGGTTGCCGCCGGAGAGGTCGCGCTTGGCCTGCTCGTACTCCCAGAAGACGGTCTTGATGGCGCGGACGCGTTTGGTGAGCTCGTTGCCCTCTTCGCGGACGAGCGAGCGGAGGCCCTCGAGCTCTTCCTTGATGACGAGCACGTCGTCGGGCTCGAACTTCTTGGGGTGCTTGGCGGCGAGGCGGAGATCGGCCTCGAGCTCGTGCATCTTGTTGGCGATGGAGCGGAGCTTGCGCGAGAGCGGGATGATGCGGCCGGTGCGGAGGCAGCACTCCTCGGTGAGCGCGGCCATGCGGCGGCGGCGGATGGCGAGGCGCTGGCGGAGCTGCTTGGTCGATTCCTCGTCGTTGGTCTTGCGGGCCTGCTGGAGCAGTTCCCAGTCGGCGCGGTTGCTCTCGAGGAGCTTCTCGATGGTGCGGAGGTTGAAGGGGATGCGCTTGGCGATCTTCTCTTTGGCGTTGTCCTCGGCGGTGCTGATCCGCATGGTGCGGTCAAAGGGCAGGTCGCCGGTGTGGACGAGGCGGAGGGTTTCGACCGCCTGCTGGACCACGTAGTCGCTCTCGAGGCAGCGGCGGCGGAAGATCATCCGCGTGGTCTCGATCTTCTTGGCGAGGCGGATTTCTTCTTCGCGGGTGAGCAGCGGGATCGTGCCCATCTGCGAGAGGTACATGCGCACCGGATCGTCGATGCGGCGGGCGCCGGGCTCGAGCAGCGGGGTGTCGTCGAAGTCGCGGTCGTCTTCTTCCTCGGCTTCGGGCTCCTCGGTGGCTTCGGCGGAGCCGGCGCGGCCCTTGAGATCGGCGGGCGATGCGTCGGCGGCGGAGGACGGGCCGGGCTTGGTGTTCGGGCCGGCGAGCTCCTGCTGGAGGTCGGCGGCCTCGGCGGCGCGCTCGCCGCCGGCGACGGTCATGGCGCGGAAGAGCTTGGGGAGCGGGCCGGATTTGTTCTGAGCCTGGCCGGCGCGGAAGCGGCGGGCCTTGAACTCGAGCTCGTCGACGAGCTCGATGCCGAGTCGGTCGATGAGGACGAGCAGCTCGTCGAGGCGCTCGGGGTCGACCATCTCGTCGGGCAGGGTGTTGTTGAGTTCTTCGTAGCTCAGCCAGCCGCGGCGGCGGCCGACTTCGATCAGTTCACCCAGCGCTGGATTCAGCTCTGCGATCAAGTCTCGTGCTCCTCGGATCCGCGACGGACATTCCCGAACGGGCGTGCGGCTCTCTGTGACTGGGCAAGGGTACACCGGGCGGGGCTGCTGGGCCCGAGTGCTTCATGCTTCTCCCGGGCTCACTTACTTGGGCCGCGGGAAAACCCGTTGGTCGGCACCGAGCCGCTGCATCTGCTCGGCGCGGCGGGCGATGGTGGCGGCGATGGCCGCGGCGTCGGCGGTGGGGGCGGTGGGGGTTTCGCGGGCGACGATCTGGTTCTCGCTCTCGCGTTGGGCGAGGCGGAGGCACTCGTTCCAGTGGCGGTGGAGGATGGCGGTGTCGCCGCCGGATTCCTGCTCGGTGCGGGCGGCGAGGATGGTCGCGGCGCTGCGGGCGGCCTCGCTGGGGAGCGCCGGGAGCATCGTGACCAGGTCGCAGGACTCGCCCTCGTCGCGTCGACGCAAGAGCGTGGCGACGAGCGCGCGGACGGCTTCGCCGGCGAAGCGGTCGGGGGTGATCACGCCCCGGGCCGCGGTGTCGAGGGTGGTGAGGAGCGAGGGGTCGCAGAGCACGCAGCCGATGAGGGCTTCGGCCGCGGTGAGCGGGCCGGTGGCCAGGCGGGCGGATTCGCTGGGCTCGGGCTCGGTTTCGCGGCGGGTTGCGGCACGCGTGCCGCGGCCCGCGGGGACGGCCCGGGCGACGGTTTGCTCGTCGACACCGGCGAGGCGTGCGAGCTCGCGGACGATCATGCGTTTGCGGACGGGTTCGACGTCGGTGAGGCCGAGCTCGACGAGGCGTTCGACTTCCTGCTCGACGGCGCGGCTGCGGGCGGCGATGCCGCCGCCCTTGATGGTGCCGGCGACGCGGTCAAAGCGGTACTTCAGGACGTCCACGCCGGCGGCGAGGGCCTGGTTGAGAACGGCGAGGCCGCCCTCGCGTTTGAGCAGTTCGTCGGGGTCTTTGGCGTCGGTGAACTTGTCGAGGGTGGCGACGACGACGTCGAGGGGTTCTGCGAAGAAGATCTCGGCGGCGCGGTCGGCGGCGCGTTGGCCGGCGTCGTCGCCGTCGAAGAGCAGGACGACGCGGTCGCAGAGGCGGCGGAGGATGACGGCGTGCTCGCGGGTGAGGGCGGTGCCGAGGGTGGCGACGGCGTTCTCGAGGCCGGCTTGGTGGCAGGCGATGGTGTCGGTGTAGCCCTCGGTGATGACGGCGGTGCGAGCGACCTGGATCGCCTTGGCGGCTTGGGCGAGGCCGAAGAGCGTGGCGGACTTGTTGAAGACGCGGCTCTCGGGGCTGTTGAGGTACTTGGGCTCGTCCTCGTCGCGCATCTTGCGGCCGCCGAAGGCGATGAAGCGGCCGATCTGGTCGGTGATCGGGAACATCAGGCGGTGGCGGAAGGTGTCGTAGACGCGGCCTTCGCGGTCGCGGAGCAGTCCGGCTTCAACGAAGACACGGGAATCGAGGCCCTTGCGGGAGAGGGTGAGGAGCAGGCCGTCCATGCGATCGGGGGCGGCGCCGATCTGGAAGCGTTCGACCATCTCGTCGCTGATGCCGCGCTTGGCGACGACGGCGCGGGCGGTGGCGCCGTGCTCGGGATGGCGGAAGATGGTCTTGAAGAACTCGGCGGCAGTGGCGTTGGCCTCGATGAGTTTGGAGCGGCTGGTCTGCGGCTCTTCGCCGGCGACGGGCGCCTTGCGGGGCTTGAGCTCGATGCCGCCGCGTTGGGCGAGGTATTCGAGGGCTTCGCGGAAGTCCATCTTGTGGAACTTCTGGACGAAGCTGAAGACGTCGCCGCCGGTGCCGCAGACGAAGCAGTGGAAGATCTGCTTGCGGGGGACGACGGCCATGGAGGGGTTGTGGTCGTCGTGGAAGGGGCAAAGGCCGGCGAACTCGCGGCCCTTGGGCTTGAGGGTCACGTGCTCGGCGATGATGCGCTCGATGCTGACGGCGTCACGCACGCGCTGGACATCGTCGTTGTCTTGGTACAAGCCCTTGGCCACGGATCCTCCGGAGAGCATTATTCGCTCGCGGGCCGGAGGCTTGATTCGGGGTGAAAAGCTCTCAGACGAGCGGCAGGCGACAATAAGGGCATGTCGACGCCGAGGCAGCCAGTGATTCGGGTTCAGGTGCGGTACTCCGGCCGGGTGCAGGGGGTTGGGTTTCGCGCCACGTGCGTGTGGATCGCGCAGACGGTCGTGGACTCGGCGGACCCGATTACGGGTTGGGTGCGCAACGAGGCTGAAGGGGATGTGTTGCTGGAGGCACAGGGATCACCCGCGGCGGTGGAGGGATTTCTGAAGGAAGTGGGGGAGCGGCTGGCACGGAACATCGTGTCGGCGGGCCGGGCGGAGATGGGGGTGGTGGAGGGGGAGCGGGGGTTCGGGATCGCGCGGTAGACGCCGCGCGTCGGAGATTTTCGAGGGGTGTGGGCTGGGGCCGGGTGGCGGCGGCTATGTTCCGACATGGCGAGAACGACCCGCGTCAGTCCGAGTGCGTTGGATTTCTATGAGCTTTGCGTGACCGAGCCGCGGCGGGTGGTGCCGTTCCTGCACGCGGTGCACGGGCGGAAGCCGCTGACGCTGCGAGAGGATTTCAGCGGCAGCGCGGCGCTGGCGCGGGCGTGGGCGGCGTCGAGCAAGACGAGGAAGTCGATCGCGGTGGATGCCGATCCCGAGCCGCTGCGGCGGGCGAGAGGCGCGCGGGTGCGGGCGGTGGTTGCGGATGTGCTCCGCTGCGCGGCGCGCGCGGACATCATCGCGGCGACGAACTTTCCGGTGGGTTACTGCCACACCCGTAAGGCGCTGTCGAAGTACCTGCGCTCCGCAAGAAGCCGGCTGAACAGGCACGGCGTGCTGGTGTTCGATGTGTACGGCGGGCGGGACGCGTACAGCCCGGGGAAGATCATTCAGCTAATGAGGGCACCGGTGCAGAAGCCGTGGTCCGGTGAGTTAGTGGAGTACACGTTCGAGCAACGTGCGGCGGACCCGGTGACGGGGCTGGTGCGCGATGTGCTGCACTTTCGCGCCTGGCGCGAGGGGAAGGGCGTCGCGGCGAAGAGGGCGAGTCGAGCGGCTCCGGATGTGGAGTTGACGGACGCCTTTGTGTACGACTGGCGATTGTGGTCGCTGCCGGAGTTGCGGGACGCGCTGAGTGAGGCGGGATTCGGAGCCGTGGAGGTGTACGACCGGCTCGGGGATGCGATCGATTCCGAGGGTGTGCTGCACCTCAAACCCGTGGCGGCGGGCGAGGAGCTGGACGCGAACTGGGTGGTTTACGTCGTGGCTCGCAAGTAGGTTGGCGACGTCGACCCCGCGGAAAGTCGAATCAAGCGGAATCGTTCATCCGCGGCGGCGGCGGTTGGCAAGGAGACCGGCCGCACCGAAGACCACGAGAGCGCCCGGAGCGGGGACTTGGGGGTTTTCCTTCGGGTCCTTGGGGTCTTCCTTCTTGGGCTGGAGCGCGTCGAGCGGGTCGGTGCCGTCGTCGCGGCTGTTGTCGGTGGCGGGCATGAGGCCGAAGTTGCTGGTGGCAAAGGGCGAGCGGGCGACGGGCGAGTTGTCGGAGTTGTACGCGTAGGACTGGAACGGCCCGCCGCCGCCGGCCATCGCACCGGAGTCGGGGACGAGAGCGAGGACGACGTTGGTGAGCCCCCAGACGGCGCTCTCGCCGGACTCGGGGAGGCCGCGGGCGAAGAACTCGACGCGGACATCGTCGGTGCCGTTGACATCGGCGCTGGGCGGGCGGTCGAAGCGGAACATGAGGCGGTAGACAGTGCCGGTGCGGCCGTCGTTGGTGCGGAAGGTTTCGACGGCCTGATAGCCCGCCTCGAAGTCGGCCTTTCCGATCGAGTCGGGGTAGGCCTGCACGGTGCCGGGCTTGGTGGCGAAGTTGGTTTCGAGAAGGGTGGCGCCGTCGACCACGCGGACGCCCCAGACCTGCGGCGCGGGTGCGGAGTTGCCCTGCCAGTTGCCGAGGGCGAGGACATCGCACTGAAGGACGTAGCTGCCGGACTTGGGGGCCTTGTTGACGGTGAGGGTGGTGGAGCCGTTGCCGATGGTGCCGAGGAAGCGGCGGCCTTCGGGCGTGGTGCGGACTTCGCCGTAGGACCACTCGTTGCGGATCTTGTCCTGGAAGTCGGATTGGAAGTCGGAGCGATAGATGACGCGGGCGGCCTGATCGGCGGTGCCGCGCTGGAGGACGATGACGCGATCGGAGTCGGAGACCTGGAGGACTTCGTCGACGATCTGGACGCTGGTGAGCGACGGGCCGCTGTTCCAGGGAAGGCTGGAGGCGAAGTCGAAGCGGGCGGCGCGGGGCGCGGTGAGGAGGGTGACGCCCGGGATGATGCCCGAGAAGTTGGCCTGATTGAGGGTGTCGATGCGACGGGTGAGGCCCGGCGTCTGGACGTTCTTGGCGGCGGGAAGATGGATGCTGCGGGAAAGGTCGGCGTCGGCCAGCGGGGCGAGGCCCGCGAGCGCACCGACAGCGGCGACGGCGCAACGCCGTCTATCACAGATCTTGAGATACATGGACCTTTTCCCCTTCCGTTCAGCAAGACGCCTCGGCCGCAAACAGATGCCGCGTTGTCTGGCTGAGTGAGAATCCCTTCTCTCTCTCCAATATGCCCTGCGTCCGGTGTGACGCCACGGTTCCGCAATCCGCGAGGGCGGATTCAAGTTGGTGGACGCTTCCCAAACGGCACACGCCGCACAGCCGGACTCGAAAGCCTTTACAAAGGCGGGTATTTCCGGGCGTGCGATTTCTGCGGCACGGCAGGGCCTTTTCCGCCTTCATCGGTGAGGACTGTCGCGAACCCCGTGTGGCACGAAAAGGGCGAGGAGCTTCCGCGACCGGCGTCGCTGGCGAGCGACGCTCTCGGACGCCGATACTCTCGGCTGCGGTGAGCAGTCCCGAAGCATCCAACATCGGCTTGTCTGTTGCGGCTTCCGAGCAGTCGTCTGCCGCGCGCTCGCTGGTCGGCGTCGGCACCCATGTTCCTGCGCTCGACGGCATCCGCGGGCTGGCGATCCTCTTGGTGATGATCTTCCACATGAACCTGCTCGCGGGCGCGAGCCGCGTCGATCACGCCGCGCGGTTCATCAGTTCCGCCGGTTGGACCGGTGTTGATCTCTTCTTCGTGCTATCGGGGTTTCTGATCACCGGCATCTTGCTCGATACCAAGCATGGGAAGGGATACTTCCGGCTCTTTTACGCCCGCCGAGCTCTGCGCATTTTCCCGCTGTACTACGCCGTGGTT
Source organism: Phycisphaerales bacterium (assembly GCA_019744815.1). Classification (GTDB taxonomy): domain Bacteria; phylum Planctomycetota; class Phycisphaerae; order Phycisphaerales; family UBA1924; genus JAFEBO01. The sequence continues at coordinate 174,897 of JAIEUA010000011.1, read as the reverse complement.
GCCTTCTCGCTGATCGTGCTGCCCGCGGTCGCGGCCCATTTGCCGCCGGTGGCGCAGGCGAAGCTCGACCGCTTCGGCACCATCGGCAGCGACGGCTGGATGTACTGGGCGTATCTGTCGAACTTTGCGATCGCCAGCGCGGAGAAGTTCCGGCACGGCATCCTCGACATTTCCTGGTCGCTGGCCATTGAGGAGCAGTTCTATCTCGTGTGGCCCGCGGTGGTCTACCTGCTCTCGCGCGAGAAACTGCTCTACGCCTGCGTCGGAGCGATCTTCTTCGCGATCGGCTTCCGGTGCTACCTGGTGTGGCACGGTGCGCATCCGATCGCGGTGCATCTGCTGACGCCCAGCCGAATCGATGCGTTGGCGGTGGGGGCCTTCATCGCGGCCGCGATCCGTGGACCTGGAGGGCTTGAGGCCCTGCTCCGCATCGGGCGACCGCTCGCGCTTGCGGCGTTCGCGATCGTCACGCTCGGCTTGGGGTACCGGTTCCTCAGCAACACCGGCCGCCCGGGCGAGGAGGGTTTCGCCAGCGCGAACCTGCCCGAGATCCAGACCGTTGGTTTGACGCTGATCGCTGTGGCATTTGGCGGCCTGCTCGTCCATGTCGTTGCCGCGGCGGGCCGAGGGTCGTCGCTCGAGCGCTCTTCACGCGCGTCCTGGATCGTGCGCTTCTTTGAGTCCGGCCTTCTCCGCGCGCTGGGCAAGTACTCGTACGCGATGTACCTCTTTCACCAGCCGGTGCGAGCGGTCATCCGCGATCTGGTGATTCCCCGCAGCTTGATGGACGGCAAGGTCTTCGCCAGCGACAAGCTTTGGGTGGCGCACTCGCAGATCCTGCCGCAGGTGGTGTTCACGACGGCGTCGATCGCGGTGACGTTCGCTCTCGCGTGGGTGTCGTGGCATGTGTTTGAGAAGCGATGCCTCGCGATCAAGAAGTACGTCGAGTACAAGCGAGCGTAAGGACTTTGGCGGCGGGCGAAGGAACGCGAGCGTTTGCGCGTGACTTTCTGTGCGGTGCTTCCGGAAGCCAATGAGACCCGTCGCTCACGCTCCGGGCTCGTTGAGGCGGGCCAGAGCGGCTTAGTTCGCCGCCACGAGCCCGGCACCGGGTTTCCCGCTCACGCGGCTCGACAGCCACTCCATGGCGAAGTTCATGTTGACGCCCGCGTCGACGGCGCGCTCGGCCTCGCGTACGGACTCGATCACGCGGATCGAACGCTCGGCGTCGGTGGGCGTGCGACGTATCTGGCGGCGGGAGCGTTCGGAGATGACGCGGAAGAGCAGGTCGGCCCCGGTGCGGTTGGCCGCGTCCTTGCTGGCTTGCTTGTCCTTCTCGACGACCGCCGCGGCCCAGTCGTCGACCAGCTTGGCCATGGTCGGCCCGAGTTCGACGGTGTACTTGCCGCCATCCGCGGCCGCGAGCATGGGCTCGAGCGTGCGCGACCAATTCGCCAGGCCGCCGGCGTGCGCTCGAAGGAACTCGCCCGGCGAGCCGGCCGCGAACGAGTGCAGGAAACCCAGATCGTCTTCTTCGATCGGCGGGTCGATCGTCTTCTTGGCTTGATCGAGCCACACCCGCATCGGCCCCTCCATCAGCGGCACGAACGCCACCTGCTGCGAGCGACTGCGGATCGTCGTCAGCAGTCGATCGGGGTTCGTCGTCACCAGGATGATCACCGTCCCGGCGGGCGGCTCTTCCAGCGTTTTGAGGATCGCGTTCTGCGTCGGTGCGTTGGTGGGGGAGCGGTCGAGAAGCTCGGCTTCGTCGATGATGAAGACCTTGCTGGCGCGCCCACCCGGCAACGCCGGCGCGAGGGCCGCGGGTTCGAGCAGGTGGGTGTCGATCACGTCCTTGGGGATCGTGAGCAGCTTGCGCTCGCGGACCTGGGCGTCCTCGCTGTAGCGGGCGAGTTCCTTCGTGATGATGTGCAGATCCGGGTGTGTGCCGGCGCGGAGCAGACGCTGCACCGGGGATTCGTCATCGACCGAGGGCACGCCGTCCTTGCCGACGGTTGCGGTCGGATCGAGGATCGTGGCGGCGAAGGCCAGCGCTGTGGTGAACTTTCCCAAGCCGGCGGGGCCGTGGAAGATCCAGGCGTGGTGGACGCGCTCGGAGCGGACCGCATCGCCGAGGACCTTGATCGCGCGGTCCTGGCCGAGGATCGCGGTGAAGGGGACGGGGATCGGGTGCTGCGGGGACGCCGCCCGAACGGCCTCGGCCGCGGCGGCGGCCAGCGGCGAATCGTCCGCGCCTTTGGATCGAGATTTGGCAGGCTTCTTGGCCACGGGGCCAGAGTATGCGATTCGGTGGGGACGTGTGGGAGTTCGGGCGTGGGGGGCGTCGGCTTAGCGGCTCGGGGCCAAGTCGGGCGAGCGCTGTGATTGTGGATGCCGTCGCACTGCCTGGCCCAGAGCGGCCAGGCAGTGGCACCCGAGGTAGGGCCGATGCCATTGTCGCAAATGCGTACCATCGTGCATGACCACCGCGCTCAGCACGGCCACGACCGAGTTCGAGAAGAAAGACCGCTGCGCCGACCTTCCCCATCGGCCCCGCGTGCTCCTCGGCAAGATGGGCCTCGACGGGCACGACCGCGGCGTCAAGGTCATCGCCCGGGCCCTCCGCGACTCCGGCGTCCACGTCATCTACAGCGGCCTCTGGCAGACGCCCAAGTCCCTTGCCATCTCCGCCCGCGATGAGGATTGCGACGTGATCTGCGCCTCGATGATGAGCAACAGCCATCTCGTGCTCGGGCCCAAGCTGATCGGGGCGCTGAAGGACGTCGGGCGGCCCGAGTTGCCGGTGTACATGGGCGGCATCCTGCCGCAGGAAGACCTTCCGACGCTCGCCGCTGCCGGGGTTGCGAAGTGCTTCACCACGGGCACGGGCCTCATCGACATTGTGAACGCGGTCCGCGACGCGACCAAGGCGAAGGCCGCGGCTCTGACTTCGACGACGCACGCGACGGCTCAGCTCGGGCGCGACATCTCGCAGGTGCACGATGGCAAGGGCCTGCGTGCGAACGCTCGCCGCCGCAAGCCCAAGCGTGTGATCGGCGTCACCGGTTCGCCGGGTGCTGGCAAGAGCACGCTGGTGGCTCAGCTTGTCAGCGAGTTCACGCGTCGCTCCAAGTCGGGTGACGCCGCGTGCTCCGGTCGCTGCGCCGTGGTCGCGTTTGACCCGATGAGCCCGATCACCAGCGGCGCCCTGCTCGGCGATCGCCTCCGCGTCGATTTCAACAGCCTCGACGAGGCGGTCTACTACCGCTCCCTCGCGATCAGCGGCGAGGACTACCACGCTCTGCCCGAGATCATCGACCTTATCGGCGGCGCTCACGAGCCCAACACGCCGGCGTGCTTCGACACCGTCTTCGTTGAAACCGTCGGTGCTGGACAGAACGAGACCCGCATCCGCCAGCACGTCGCTCGCACCGCCGTGGTGCTCACCCCGGGCATGGGCGACGCCGTGCAGATGGACAAGGCCGGCATCCTCGAGATCGCTGACCTCTTCGTCTGCAACAAGGCCGACCACCCGGGCGAGAACGAACTGGTCCGCGACCTGAAGGACATCGCCGGCAAGCGGCCGATCGTCGAGACGATCGCCACGCGGGGCCAGGGCATCCCGGAACTGCTCGACGCGCTCTTGGCATGAAGACCTGTGCCTCAGAAAGCATGAACGCCGAAGACTTGATATGCTCCCCCCGCCCAAGGACGGGCACGCGAGAACTCGCATGAGCGACACGGAAGTCAGCGACAACCACGAACAACCCACCGACGCCGCGGCACCCGCTGCGTCGCCCTCCGAAACGGCCGCTGAGTCGACCCTCGGCGAGTCTGCCGCGCTCGCGCCGGAGCTGCTCACGCTCCGCGGCCACCTCGAGGCGTTGTTGCTCTCGATCGACCGTCCACTCGCCGCGGAGAAGGCTGCCCGGGCGCTCGGCCTCGTCCCCGAGGACAAGCCCGAGGAGAAGCCTGAGCCCGCCGCGACCAGCGAGACCGACGCACCCGTCGAAGAGTCGCCCGCGAAGAAGCGTGCCAGCGCCCGGCGCTCTGCCGTGATTGAGTCGGCCGAGCGGATCATCGAGCAATTGGTTGCCTCGCTCAACGAGGCCTACGAGACCACGGGGCGTTCGTTCCGCATCGAGCGCGTCGCCGGCGGCCTGCGGGTGATGACGCAGCCCGCGTTCGCCCCGACGCTCGCCCGCTTCCACAAGGACCGCCAGCAGACGCGGCTTTCCAAGGCCGGTGTCGAGACGCTCGCCATCATCGCGTACCGCCAGCCCATCACCCGTGCGGAGCTCGAATCGATCCGCGGCGTTTCCTGCGGCGAGGTGCTTAAGTCTCTGCTCGACCGCCGCCTTGTTGGCATCAAGGGCCGCGCCGAGGAGCTCGGCCGCCCGCTGCTCTACGGCACGACCAAGCAGTTCCTCGACCACTTCGGCCTCGCCAGCACCGCTGACCTGCCGAGCCCGGAAGAGCTCCGGGCCAGCCTCTGAGCCGATGTCATTGCCGGGCCGACGCGCAACTTCCCGCCGAGTCTCGGCGGTTTGCAGCACAATCTGATATCCCGGACCGTCTTCTCACCGATACATCAAGAGCCGCATTCACCACATCGGGCCGTCGCCCGAGGGAGTCTCGATGCTCACGGTTCGCTCAACCTTGCTCCGCCGCTGCGTTCTGCCCCTGGCCGCGTTCCTGACTCTGCCGCTCGTCGGCTGCGGGATGGGAGCCCCCGATCTCACCGGCCGCGTCATCAACGGCCCGGGCAGCGTGGTCATGGGCGTCGACCCCGCCGACCCGCGGCTGAAGCAGGATGGCATTGCGGCCACCAACATCGTGGTTCGCAAGTACGCCGGCGAGGGCGCCACCGGCGCGATCGTCGCCAGCGGCGTCTCCACCGAGAAGGGCGAGTTCAAGGTCCCGCTCAGCGACATCGACGCCCAGAAGTTCGAGCTCGTTCTCACCGCCACAACGCCCGACAAACGCATCAGCAAGGGCCGCTTCTTCATGCACGGCGGCAAGCCGATTCTGGTCGTGGTGCGCGAGGGCAACTGATCGCCAACGTGCCGGTTCGTTGAAGGTCCGCGGTGTTCAGCCGCGGGGCATTCTCACGGGCAGATGACCTGGTTGTACGCCGCCGCGAAGAGCACGAAATCTGCATCGTCGACGAACCCGTCGGCGTTCAGATCCGCGGGACATCCCGGCTTCATGCTTGGGTCGCTGCAGTCCACGATGTCGTACTGCCCCACGAAGACCTGAAAGTCTGCGTCGTCCACCAAACCGTCGGCGTTGAGATCGCCCGAGCACACCGCTCCCGCCGGGCCGTCGACGACCACGTTGTCGAGCGCCCAGTACTCGTCGCCACTGTCGCCGAAGTTCTGGGTGCCGCTGTAGCGGGCCCACTCGAGTGTCGCCGTGGTGCCGGAGGCGACAAACGTCAGCACCGGGTTCCCCGCACCGTGTCCGAAGTAGTAGATGCCGTAGTAGCCGCTGTAGCCGGGACCTTCACGCCGCGAGAACTCGGCCCCGCGAAACGCCGGAACGTCGGCGGTGTTCGGCGTGGTGAAGGTCGTATCGGTGTACCGCTGCGGCGAGTACGCCCCGAAATCGCGGCCCTGGTCGCCGTTGGAAAATGAGGTATCCACCAGCCGCGTGCCGTTGACGGCGAAGTACCACAGGTCGAAGCCGTAGCCCTGGGCGGCTCCGTCCCACGAAGCCCCGACGAGCAGGTCGAACGCCACCGAATACGTGGCACCCGGCTGCAGGCCGCTGAGCGAGAGCGAGACGATCTCTTTGCTGGAAGGCGCCTTGTTGATGCCGAACCCCATCCGCCCCATCCACATGGATTGATTCGGCGAGTTCAAGCCTCCGCCATCGACGGGGAGGCTCACGCGGGTCGCAGTGAGGAGCACGCCGCCGACGGTCATGCCGTTCAGTCCGGTCTCGAAATCGTTGGAGTACACGGGAGCCGCGAGGCACGTGGTGGCCGCGGCCAAACCCGCTGCGCACACCGCGAGAACCCCGAGACGCGAAATCGATGAACGAACGCTCCGACTCGTCGATGCCATCATGGTCCTTCTCCCTCTTCCGGATCGAGGTCGCCATCGACGACGATTGCTGGAACACGTTGAGCGTACACCCCTACGCAAGGACGAAGGTCTGGCGGGCCCCTGTGGATGGACTTCTTGCCGGCGCTGCGGGCCCGGCGTGGGTCGTGCGGGACGGGGCCCTCCGTTGCTGCGGCGCAAGCCGCACAGCCCGCGCCGGACGCGGTCCGAGAAGCACCCGAAACCAGCATCCGATCAACCGTTTCCCGTCGTTGCCCGATGCTCCTGCACCGATCGCTTGATCGCCGCAGGAGACTCGTAATGCCCGCAAGCCGCTCTCGGACCGAACGCTGGCGTGATTCGTTGCAGCAGATCCAGGACCGCAACGGCGGCATGGAGTTCACCATCGCCCGCCCCGGTCTTGATCCGCACTCGACCGCTGGCGACCTGCTGTGGCGGGTCCGCATCGTGAAGCAGAACGACGCCGAACTGGTGCTCGAAGCCCCGACCGCGATGGGGAGCACGATCCATCTCAACGCCGACGTGGAAGTGGTCTGCATCTTCTCGGTGGGTCAGAACCGCTGGATGTTCAAGTCCAAGACGCTGGGCATGACCACCTCGCCCGGCCCGGGCCGCCAGCTCATGGCCGCGGTGCGGATCGCGATGCCCGCCGATGTCGAGCGCTGCCAGCGCCGCGCCTTCATGCGCGTGTCGACCGCCGAGGTGCGCCCGATCACGGTCGAGTGCTTCCCGCTGATCGATCCCGCCTCCGCCGTGGAGGCCGAGCGGGCCAGCCGCGAGGCGATCCAGAACGCCGGGCGTGAGTCGTCCGTCATGCCCAACGTGGGCCCGGCCTTCAAGGCCACGCTGGTCAACATCGGCGGCGGCGGCGTGGGGCTGATGGTGCCGCGCGATCAATCCCGCGGCGTGGATCGCTCCAAGTTCATCTGGACCAAGCTCGACCTCCGCCCCGAACTCGCCGCCCCGCTCGCGGTGACCGGACGCATCGTCCACACGCACTTGAATCACGAGCAGGATGTCTATCTCGGTGTCTCGTTCGAGTTCGCGTTCCACGCGGCGCACAAGCCGTTTGTGGGCGAGGTGCTGGTGAAGTACGCCGAGGGCCTGGCGAATCAGCAGTTCGCGAGTCGCAAGGCCGCATGACACGCCCGGAGCATCGTGGCACCCGAAAAAGCTCATCGCGAATCAACGAAAAACGCCCCGCATTGCGGGGCGTTTGTTCTTCTTGGTTCGTTCAAGATTCATCCACGGCTTACGAGAACGTCCACTGCTTGTAGTACTTGATGTGCGGGTTGCCGAAGCGGTAGGGCCCGACGCGGAGGTCGATCTGGCCTTCGTTGGTCTTGATCTTGACGGGGTTCTGGCCGCGGTTGAGGACGCCCTTGAAGGAACCGGGCTTGTGGGTGCTGTGCTCGAGCTGTCCGGTCCAGGCGGAGATGTTGGCGAGCATGCCGTTGCCGCTGAGCAGCTCGATGTTGCCGGTGGTGCCGGTGGCGAAGATGACGTCGACGTTGCCTCCCGCGGTGGTGATGGTGACCGGGGCGGTGATGGGCTTGCTGGATTCGAACTGGACGGGACCGCCGGGGAGACCGGCGCCGCCGTTCTCGATCTGGACGGCACCGGAGACGCCGCGGACGTCGACGAGTCCTTCCGAGTTCTTGATCCGCACGCCGTCGCAGGAAGGCAGGACGACGATGAGCTGGACCCAGTAGTTGGCTTCTTCGGGGGCGCGTTCGGTGTTTCGGACGGTGAGCACGGCGCGGCCGTCGGTCTCGGTGATCTTGGCGGTCACCCAGCGATCGCCGTTGTAGTTCTCGCTGGGCTCGCCGGTGCGCTTGCCGGCCCGGGCGATGACGCGGGGCGTGGTGGCTTCGGAGTCGACGTAGACGAGGACGGAGCCCTTGGGGTTCTCGACGTCGAGGGCGACGGAGGGCGAGCGCTTGAGCGCGTCGAGTCCGGTGACGGTGACCGGCGGGGCGGACTTGCAGCCGCCCAGAGCCATGGTGCCGAGACCGATCAGGCACGCGGCTGCGAACCGTGCCGGGATGGACTTACTGAAGACCGATGTCATGCGTCGAAGCTCCGTTCGAAACCCACCGGGGTGGAGGTGTTGGTGGGTGTGGATGGTGGAAAGAGGCGAGTGGGGGGCTTGGTTGGGTCGCTTGTTGGTGACCTGAGGATCGGCCCGTGTAGGGGTCTGGCCGCAGTTTCGGCCGGAAGGGCCCTTGGCTTTGGGGTCGCGCGGGTTCGGGGCACAATTCCTGAACACGGCCCGCGTGTTTGCGGTAAGATACGCCGACCCGGGCATCGGCCCGGACAAAGTACGACTGAACCTTTGAGAACTTGTTTTCGACCAGGGACATCCGCAGACTGACACGAGGTGGAGTTTCGAGTGTTGTTCGTCCGCCGCCCAGGCGACGCGAGCGACCGGACCCGCAGCCAAGTTCGACGACGGCCACGCCGTTGTTCGGGCGACAGGCAGGGAAAGGACGCACCCGCACGCCGAACGCGACGGATTTTCCGGGGCAGGATTGGGAAAACGCATCGGCAAGGACGCATGGCATCGCAAGACGACCAAGTTCGAGCCGGTGAGTAGACGAACAACGCAGCGATCCGCTCGCGCCAGTGTGCCGCACGTTCCGGTCGATCCCTGAAAGGGGGATCGCCCGTGGCAGTTTCTTCTCTCGCCCTCGCGCCGCTCACGCTGGCGCTGGAAGGCCCAGCCCTCATCGGTTCCATAGCCGGCGCGGCCGTCGCCGCGCTCGTCATCGGCTTCGCAATCGCTCGCGTGCTCGGAGCTTCGGCCCTCGCCGCGGCCAAGGCCAAGGCCGGCGAGACCGTCGCCCGAGCCGAACAGGAAGCTCGCATCGCAGCGGAGAAGATCCGCGTCGACGCCGAGAAGCAGATGCTCGAGCGCAAGACCGCGATCGAGAAGGAGATCGAGGGCGAGCGGGACGAACTCCGCGAGGCCGAGCGTCGGCTGCAGAAGCGGGAGGACGCCTTCGACCGCAAGGAGGAGTCGTTCACGCAGAAGGAGCAGGCGGTGACCCGCCAGGCCGAATCGCTCAAGGCCCGCGAGCAGAACATGCAGGCCCGCGAGAGCGAGCTGGACCGGATCATCAAGGAGCAGAAAGACAAGCTGTTCCAGCTGACCGGGCTGACGCCGGAGCAGGCGAAGGCGGAGCTGTTGGTCAAGGTTGAGGAGGACTCGCGGCACGAGGTCTCGAAGGTGGTCCGGCGCATCACCGAGACGGCGGAGAACGAGGCCCGGGAGAAGGCCCGCGAGATCACCCTGATGGCGGTGCAGCGGTACGCGACCGAGCACACGTCCGACGCGACGGTGCGCACCGTGGCGATTCCGTCCGACGACATGAAGGGCCGCATCATCGGGCGAGAGGGCCGCAATATCCGGGCGATCGAGAAGGCGACCGGCGCCGACATCATCGTCGATGACACACCGGGCGTGATCGTGGTGTCGTGCTTCGACAAGATCCGCCAGGCCGTCGCGGTCGAGTCGCTCGAGCGACTCATCGCCGACGGGCGCATGCACCCTACCCGCATCGAGGAAGTCGTCGAGAAGGTCAAGAGCGAGATCAACGAGAAGGTGATCAAGTTCGGCCGCGACGGCGTGCTCGAGGCCAACCTCCGCGGCATCCACCCCAAGGTCAGCGAAGCGATGGGCAAGCTCGCTTACCGCACGTCCTACGGCCAGAACGTGCTCCGCCACTCCATCGAGGTCGCGTACCTCTGCCAGATCATCGCCGATCAGCTCGGCCTCGACGGCACCATCGCTCGGCGCTGCGGCTTCCTCCACGACATCGGGAAGGCCATGGACCACGAGATGGAGGGTGGTCACCCGAAGATTGGCATGGACTTCGCCCGCCAGTACGGCGAGAAGGAACCTGTCCTGAACGCCATCGGCGGCCACCACGCCGACATCCCGTCGACGAGCTTCTACACGCCCATCGTCATGGCCGCCGACGCGGTTTCTTCGGCACGTCCGGGCGCACGGCGCGAGAGCATGGAGAAGTACGTGCAGCGACTCAACGAGCTGCAGGACATCGCCATGGGCTTCCGCGGCGTCAACGAGGCCCACGCGATTCAGGCCGGCCGCGAGGTCCGCGTGATGGTCGACGCCAACCGCGTCAACGACGACGAGGCGTTCCTGATCGCGCACAAGATCGCCAAGCGCGTGAGCGAAGAGATGACGTTCCCCGGCGAGATCAAGGTCACGGTCCTCCGCGAGACCCGCGCCATCGAAGTCGCTCGATAACGGACGTCCCGTCGAGATCGGTGCACGTCGAGCCTCTCGCGTCAGCGAGCGGTGGCTTTCGCTTGATCCCGTCAAGCCCGCCGCCCCTCCGTCCTCAGCCGCTTTCTTCCCTTTCGATCGAACCGCCGACGTATCCTCGCCGGAGAGGACGCCATGGCCGATTCTGCGGAAACCCCAGCTGATCCAATCCCGGCAACCGATCAAGCCCCCGCGACGCCCACGCCGCTCTTCATCTGCCCCTACTGCGGCGGCCCCACGCCCGATCAACCCCGATGCGCCCAATGCTCGGGCCTCCTCGACCCGCTCTCGCGTCAGGCGACCCAGAACGCGATGGGCCCGTGGTTCATCCGCGATGAGGCTCAGCCGCACCGCCCGGGGTGTTCGTACGAGACCATTCTCGTCCTTATAGCCCGCGGCAAGGTCACGCTCGACTCGGTCCTCCGCGGCCCAACCACGGCGCAGTTCTGGTACCCCGCCAAACGCATCCCCGGCATCGCGAGCAAGCTCGGCGTCTGCCACGCGTGTCAAGCCCGAGTCAGCGGCGAAGCCAGTTGCCCGGCGTGCCACACTCGATTCGAAGTTGAAGGCGATCGCCAGACGCTCGGCCTCATGCCTGTGCGGATGATCCCGACTCCGGGCAGTCCAGATTCCAACGGCTCGGGGACGAGCGACGCGACGCCGTCGGCCGCCGAACCGCGATCTGTCGCTCCGCTCACTCGCGTTATGGGGAGCCTTGCAGTCCCCAGCGTCGCCGAGTCGCGGCTTCGGGCCGAGCTCGCCGCCGCTCGCCGACGCAGCACGCTTCTGCTCGGCGTGCTGGCCGTGCTGATCCTCGTTGGCGCGATCGCGCTGCTGGCGACCACAATCGCGAAGACCTCGGACGATGGTCGCGTCAAGAACAGGGCCGCGGCTTCCCGCGAGGCTTTGCTCGATGCCTCCTCGCCGTCGGGTGCGGAAGCCACGCCACCAGATCCGTCGCGATCGACCTCACCCGAAGCCAGTCCGACACCAAACCCCGCCATGCCATCGGAGTCGGCGCCTGCTGCGGTGCCGCCGACGGCTCCGCCCACCGGAGCGGCGCCCGTCACCTCCCCCAAGACCACGGACGCTGATCTGCAGATCCTGCGGCGCACCAAGCTTCCGTGATCACTTCATGAGGGAAGAGGGTGAGATGACCTGCGGGGGGCGTTGACGCTCGGCCAGGATCGATCGCAGACCGCGCGGCCTTTGGGACAACAGAGCGAGACCCGTGCAGCACTCCGGCCGAATCGGCGAGCCCGTTCGGGAGTGATTCGTAGCCACTTTCAGGATCTTTGTTCGGTCGCTCCAAAATCTGCAACACCGTTGGCATCGGAGACGAAGAGCAAGTACGCTCTTGGTGCCAATTCTGGCCGCCGCGTCCTGTGGCAGAGCAACGGTTTGTTTCGGTGCTCGTTTTTTTCCTGTTTTCGTGCCTGTGACAACGCTCGTCGGGGTACTTGTGGTTCGGTTCCTGTCGGGGGCGACCAGGTCTTGTGGTCCTGTTCGTCATTCGGCAGGAAATTTCTGATTCACCGCAACCGGGCGGACCCGGAACTGCGTACCCTGAATCGGAATCGTCTGCATGCCGCGTTCTGCGGCAATGCTGGGAGACTCGAACATGCTGAGAATTGAGAAGGGCCGCAAGGCCGGGTTCACCCTTATCGAATTGCTGATCGTGATCGCGATCATCGCGCTTCTGATCGGCATCCTGCTGCCGGCGCTGGGCGAGGCGCGGCGAGCGGGTCGCAAGGCGGTCTGCACGAACAACATGCGCAGCTACGCGCAGGCGATCAACACGTTTGCTTCGGATTACAAGGATCGCCTGGCCGGGTTCACCTGGCGCGCGGACCAGCTGCCTCCCCCGGATGCCGATGCAGAGATTCAGGCGGCGTGGTCGGGTCGCAAGGAATTCGGTTCGGATAGCGTGGCCGCTGCGAATCAGGCGGTCAGCATCATCCGCAAGAAGACCGGTCTGAAGTCTGGTCAATCTGCGGTCCCGAATAACTGGATTCCTTTCATCCTGTACTCCCACCTGCCGCTCAACGACTACATCGGCGGGAATCTTCCGTCTCCGGCGGCCGTCTGCCCCGAGGACACCTGGCGTGCGACCATTCAGAAGTTCTGGAGCGAACCGACCGCGTCGGGTTTGCCCTATCCGACGGTGAGCGGCGACGGGTCCGAAGGTACTTGGCGGTGGCCCTTCAGCGCTTCGTACCAGGTGCACTTCGCCCACTGGGGTCGCCCGCGCCAGATCGGCATCTTCGTGAACGGTGTGCAGCAGAAGACGCAGATGGTGTACCCGATCCCGGACGGCGGCGGCAACACCTACAGCTACGACCCCAGCGGAAACGCGGTCGCTGGTAGCTACGGCCAGAACAAGATGACCGATGTCCGCTATCCCTCGAACAAGACGATCATGTCGGACGAGTTCGCCCGGCACAGCGGGCGTCGGGCCAAGTACTACGCCGCTCCGGACGCCAGCCAGCCTCTGAACTTCTATGACGGCTCGGTGCGCGAGTACCGCACCAGCGAAACCAACCCGGGCTGGGATCCAACCACGTCTGCTTCGCGCAGGTCGATGATCAAGCGACTGGCGATTGAGAAGGTTCAGCAGACGTGGGATCCGGTCATGGAGTCGAACGCCACCTCCGGCGGGCAACGTTCCTACAAGGCTCCGGCGTTGTGGTACAAGTACACCCGAGCCGGCATCTTCGGCGTGGACGTGCCCCGTGGCCCCACTCGTGCCGTCGTGCAGCAGGGCGCGAACGGCGCTCAGACGCTGAGCAACGTCAAGGAGTCGTCGGAGTTCAGCACCGAGAACAACGGCGACTGGTAATCGAATCAAGGTGCACTCTGGACGCAGGAGTCTGAACCTCCAGGGTTGAACCAAAGAGACCAAACTCGATGAGGGCCGCTCCCACCGGAGCGGCCCTTTTCATTCCCGTGCGGGATTTCTCCCGCAAGCGATTCCGTCAGTCGAGACATGCACTTTGGGGAACCTCTTCGCCGTGCATCGATCTCACATGGAGAACGGAGCATCCATGGCCACCCATCGCCGAGGCTTCACGCTGATCGAGCTGCTGGTCGTCATCGCGATCATCGCCGTCCTGATCGGTATTCTGCTGCCCTCCCTCCGGGAGGCTCGTCGCGCCGGACGAAAGCTCGTCTGCATCACCAACATGCGGAGCTACGCACAGGCCTGCGGCACGTTCGCCAGCGACTTCAAGGACAACCTGCCGGCGATGTTCTGGCGCGGCGGCGCGGGCGCGCCTGCGGATGCCCACCCGACCATCTTCGAGAAATTCGCGGACGTCAAGTACAAGTTCGGGAGTGACGTCGAGGCCGCCAATCACCAGGTCGTCAGCATCATCCGCCGAAAGACCAATCTGTCGGCCGACGACACGCCGGTGCCGCAGGGTTGGATCTCCTACATCCTCTACACCCATCTGGTGGCAAACGACTACATCGGCGGCACGCTCCCGTCTCCCGTGGCGGCGTGCCCCGAGGACTCCTGGCTGATCACGATCCAGCGGAACTTCGTGAAGCCGGACCTCAACGCCGGGGTGCCCTATCCACCCGACGGCGGCGACGGCACCACCGACAACTGGCGCTGGCCCTTCAGCTCGAGTTACTCGCTGCACACCGCGCACTGGGGGCCGTCGAGAGGGTTGACCGTGATGCCGCAGAACGGCGGGGGGGCGACCGTTCTGCAGTTCTGGTGGGCGGTGGAGCGGGCGGATGAGGGGCTGGGCGGGAGCGTGTTCACGAGCAACGGGCAGGACGGTTTTTATCTGGACGGCTCCTACGGGCGGAACAAGTACACCGACGTGCGTTTTCCGGGACAGAAGTCGATCATGTCCGACGCTTTCGGGCGCCACGACGGTCGAAGGACGTACTACTACGCCGCTCCGGAGGCCAAGCAGCCGCTGAACTTCTACGACGGCTCGGTCCGGGAGTACGTCACCGGCGAGACCAATCCCGGCTGGCACCCGTCCAACGCGACCCGGCGTTCCATGACGAACCGTTTGGCGATACGGAAAGACCAACGCGAGTTCGAGCCGCAAATGGTCACCAACGAGGCCCCGGGAAAACCCGCCAAGGTCCGCAGCTACTACGCCCCCGCGGGATGGTACCGGTACACCCGGGGCGGTTTGTACGGCTGGGACATTCCCCGTGGACCGGTGCGGGCGGTGGTCTCGGGGCAAGGCCTGACGAGCACGATCGAATCGGGGGAGTTGGACACTCGTCAGGGTGTGTGGTAGGTCGTGAAAACGGCGGGCGATGTCCGGAAAACGGCCTTGGAAATCAGGCATTTTCGCCTGGCGCCGCGGGACCGTTTCAGACGTTCTGCCCGAAGAATCCTGCCGTACAGCGGCGGGTGGGGGCTTGCGGAGCATGAAGATTCGTGGTAGTCTCGTGTGGGAGGTGTTTGTCGGTCGCGCACGGGCGCGGCCCTGTTTGCGATGGACTCAGTCGGTTCTCGGCCCGTGAGGCGAGGCCGCGGTTGATGCCGGGCGGTGTTGCAAAGGCGCGGCGACGCGCGGGCACGCAGGCCCAACGCGATCGGGGTTCTCTCGATCGCGTGTGAGAAACACGGAGTTGGTCGAACCGCGAATCGGCGTAGCGCCGAGACGCGAATCGGGACTGACGCGTTCGGAAGATTGTTTGAACAAACGTGCGGCCACGGCCGCGGTCGTGAGGGTTCGAGAAAGGACACGAAGCACGATGCTGAAGATTCGAAACGGACGGAAGAACGCCGGTGGATTCACGCTGATCGAGCTGCTGATCGTGATCGCGATCATCGCGCTCTTGATCGGAATCCTTCTGCCCGCGCTGGGCTCCGCTCGCCGGACCGCGAAGACCGCTCTGTGCGGCAACAATCTCCGGCAGATGACGCTCGCGGCCGCGAACTTCGCGAACGAGCGGAAGGACGCGAACTTTTCGTTTACCTGGAAGAAGGGCGACAAGCTTCCGGGTGACATGGGCGAGCCGACGAGCTCTGTCAAGCCCTTCGGCTTCGGCAGCGAGGTCGAGGCGGGTGCTTTCCAGGCGGTCTACATCCTCCGCAAGTACGCCGGATTGTCTCGAGACCAGGCGCCCGTTCCGCAGAACTGGTTCCCGTACATCCTGTACGCTCACGTGGCTTTGGCGCCGTACATGGGCGACAAGATGCCCTTGGTGAACAACGCCTGCCCGGAGGACGCGTGGAGGATCGCGATCCAGAGGAACTTCCGCGATCCGGACGCGTCGGGCTTGCCGGTGCCCTCGGGAACCAACGAGGACGGGGTCAAGGACAACTGGCGCTACCCCTTCGGCTCTTCGTACCAGATGCACTTCTCGCATTACGGCCCGGATCGCGAGATTCAGGGGCAGAAGAACGCGGACGGCCAGTTCGTGACCGTTCCGTGGTTCTATGTCGACGGGAACTTCCTGCGGATCCAGAGCTATCAGGCTCTTGTTCTCTCTCCAGCCGGGGTGTGGGCGAACAAGAAGCTCACCGACGTTCGATTCCCGAGTCAGAAGGCGTGGGCTTCGGACGAGTTGGATCGCCATTCGGGGCGACGGGCCAAGTTCTTTGCCGATCCCACTTCGAGCCAGCCGTTGCCCTTCTATGACGGGTCGGTTCGGGTGGTGAAGACGGGAGAAACGAACCCGGGTTGGCATCCGTTCAAGCGAAGCCGCATGCAGGATCGCGTGCCTCTCCGGATCGTGCGTGACCCGCAAGACCCTGCCTTCGCCAATCCGAGGGTGAACTCGGAGGGGCAAGAGACGATGTACGGCCCGGCTGGTTGGTACAAGCACACTCGTGGCGGCAACCTGGGTTGGGATACCCCCCGCGGACCGAAGCGTGCGACCATGATTGTGAACGGCACGGGCGAGGCGTCTTTCGATACGACGATCGAGAACGAGTTGGATACCTCCGAGGCGAATCGCTGGTAAGTCCGGCTCGCTTCTCCGGAACCGAAACGCACCGCCGCGGCACCGCGGCGGTGTTTCTTTTGGGTGCTTCGTTGGTGCGCCAAGGTTCCTGGATCGACCGGCACCACGGGAGGGCGGTGTCGGGTTCGTTTCGGAGTTGTGGCGCCGCGCTTTCTCAATGATCTGGTTCTGGGGTTCTGCACGCCTTCGTAAGCATTCGGGGAACGCCACCGGGAATCGTCATGGTGCTCGTCGGCATCATCCGCGACTCCGCTTCGTCGTGCGGCGGCTCAAAGCCTGGCCTGGTTCGATGGGTGGGCAATCCCGTGGTTCTCCCTCGCGTTGAGCAGCATCGTTCTGTGCTTTCTAGGGCTAGGAATCCCGCCCGGCGGCCCGCGAGTCCTCGATCATCACGTCGTCAGACCCCATCCCCTTCCGGCAACCCAGCAGGTGGAGCGGCTCTGGAGTGACCGGACCGGCCGCTGGTTGTTTCCCGGGACGCCGAGCAACCGCTCCTCGGACCCGGTACAGTCTCCACGTGACTTCCTCGACCATCTCCGGCCCGGTTGCCCGGCCGTCTCTGCTCAAACGCCTCGTCTCAGCCCAGGAATCGGGGCTGATCTTTGTCATTCTGCTTCTGGGCCTCGCGCTCACGTTCTTCGGCGGGACCAAGCCCGGCGCGCCCATCAAGGTTGACATGCCGGCGGACGCCGTCGTCTCGAGCGAGGGCGGGGTGATGATCATCACCGTGCCTGCGAGCGCGTCAGGGACGGATTTCGCCGCGGCCCTTCGATCGACGCTCGGCGAGGTCTCTGAAGGGGCCAATCTGAAGATTGTCGTCGCGGGCAAGTCCACCGGCGTGGTCAGCGCCCGCTCGCCCCGTGTGCTGGACGGTCCTCCGCCGCAACTGCTCGTTTCTCGTCTGGAGAGCAAGTTCTTCAACACCGAGAACGTGATCCTGCTCGCGACCCAGGCAAGCTTCATCGCGGTCATGGCGGTGGGCATGACCGCGGTCATCGTGCTGGGCGGGATCGATCTGTCGGTGGGCTCGATCTACGGGCTGGCCGCGGTCGTCGGGGCTGGCGCCCTGCAGGGACTGCAACGCAAGTATCTCGGGCTCGACGTTGACGCGATGGTCCCAAGCGAGGGCGGCGCTCCTCTGTGGCTGAGCATCCCCGTCGGCGTGGGCGTCTGCATGCTGGTGGGCGCCGCGTGCGGGGCGTTCAGCGGCAGCCTGATCGTCGGGCTTCGGGTGCACCCGTTCATCATCACGCTGGGCATGATGGCCGTGCTGTCGGGGATTGTTTTCGTGCGAACGCAGGGGCAGTCGATTACGGGCTTCCCCGAGAGCTTCACCAAAGGCTTCATGAAGCTGCAATCGGGGAACGTCTACCCGGTGCCGATGATCATCATGGTGGTCATCATGCTGGCGGGCATGTTTGCGCTCAGCCGCCTGGTCATCGGGCGGCGGGTGTTCGCGATCGGCGGCAACGAGACCGCGGCGTACTACGCGGGCATTCCGGTCGGACGCGTCAAGATCATCGTCTTCACCTGCTGCGGCGCCCTCGCGGGCCTGTCGGCGGCGATGTACCTCGGGTACTACGGGGCTGCGGCTCCGGGCGCGGGTCAGGGGTATGAGCTCAGCGTCATCGCTGCGGCGGTGATCGGCGGGGCGTCGCTGTCGGGCGGCAAGGGTTCGGCGTTCGGAGCCGTGCTGGGCGCTCTCTTGGTTCAGATGATCAACAACGGCATGCTGGTGCTGGAGATTGATCAGGCGTACACGCAGATCGTCATGGGCGCGGCGATCGTGGCCGCCGTGGTGCTGGACCAGACCAAGGCGCGGCTGACGAAGGTGGGGCGGTAGGAAAATGGCCAAATGGCTGAAGCGCCAAAGTGCCAAATCAAGTCAGTGGACGCGTGTTTCGGAAGTGTTTCCTCCATCTGGCAAATTGGCCCGTTGGCCCTTTGGCCATTTTGCATCCGCGCCCTAACGATTCCGAATCATCCTGCACGGAGGGACTCATGCTGACCTTTGCCCCGCGTCGCGTCGTTGTTTCCGGGTTTGTTCTTGGGTTGGTCTTGTCGAGCGGCCTGGCTCTCGCCGGCGACCGCATCGGTTCGGTCGAGATCAAGGGCAAGCCGCACAACCAGCCGCCCGCGATGGCTTTCCTGGGCAGCAAGCACGCCGCCACGCTGCGTGACTACGTCGAGGCCATCGACTCGGCCGCGAAGAACGACGAGGTCGGCACGGTGCTGGTGCGGCTGAAGGACGCCCAGCTCAGCATGTCGCAGACCGAAGAGCTCGGGGCGGCGATCAAGCGCGTCCGGGCCTCCGGCAAGAAGGTCTCGGTCTTCAGCGAGGCGTACGACGCCACGGACCTCCTGCTCGCCAGCTACGCCGACAACGCGATCCTGCAGAGCGGCGGCCCGGTCTCGCTCCCCGGCCTGCACATGGAAGAGATGTTCCTCGCCGACACGCTCGCCTGGGCCGGCCTCAAGGCCGACATGGTGCAGGTCGGCGACTTCAAGGGCGCGAACGAGCAGATGACCCGTAACGGTCCCAGCAAGGCGTGGGACGAGAACATCAACCAGCTGCTCGACGGGCTCTACGCCAACCAGCGTGCCGCGCTCAAGTCCGGCCGCTCGCTCGACGACGCGAAGCTCGATGAGGCGATGAAGATCGCGTGGATGGCGGACGCGGATGACGCGGTGAAGGCTGGGCTGGTGGACGCTCAGATCGACCTGCCGCTGTTGCACGACTCGATCGCCAAGGCCGCGGGGTTGTCCGAGACCCGCATCACCAGCCTGACCAAGAGCGGCGAGGAGATGGATCTGGCGAGCGCCAACCCGTTCACGATGCTCTCGCAGATCATGAAGCCGCAGACCCACACCATCACCAGCGAGACCATCGCGGTGCTGCACATCGACGGCACGATCGTCGACGGCGATTCGAAGGCGGGCTTCAGCGGCGACAAGAGCGTCGGCAGCCGCACCATCCGCAACGCCATCGAGGACATTCTCGACGAGGAACTGATCAAGGGCGTCGTCGTCCGCATCAACTCGCCCGGCGGCTCGGCGATCGCCAGCGAGGTGATGTGGCAGGGCCTCAAGCGACTCGCCGCCAAGAAGCCGGTGTGGATCAGCGTCGGCGACATGGCCGCCAGCGGCGGGTACTACGTGCTCTCCGCGGGCTCTCGCGTGTACGTCAACCCGTCGAGCATCGTCGGCAGCATCGGCGTGGTCGGCGGCAAGATCACCATGGGCGGCCTCTACGAGAAGCTGAAGGTCCACACCGTCAGCCGCTCTCGCGGGCCGATGGCGGGGATGTTCGACTCCTCAAGCGCGTGGAACGAGGAGGAGCTCAAGGCTGTCCGCACCAAGATGACCGAGACGTTTGGCCTGTTCAAGAAGAGGGTCGCGGACGGGCGCCACGGGATCGACCTCACCAAGACCGCGGGCGGCTGGGTCTTCACCGGCAGCAAGGCGATCGACCTGAAGATGGCGGACCGCATCGGCGGCTTGCGCGACGCGATCGAGGACATGAAGAAGGAGCTCAACGTCGCCGACGCCGAGGTCGCCGACTATCCGCCGGCACCGTCTCTGGGCGACGTGATCGAAGACATGCTCGGCGGCCAGGCCAGCGCTCCGCTCAACTTCGCCGCGCCCCTCGCCACCGAGGCCCAGCTCGCCGCCGCGGGCAAGATGCTCTTCGGCGACCAGGCGTGGGCGCAGATGGCCCAGGCCGCGAACGGGCTGATGCAGCTCCGCAAGGAGCCGGTGCTGCTGATGCACCCGGGAGTGCTGGTGATCCGCTAACGCGGAAAGGCCAAATGGCAACGGGCCAAATGGCAAAGTCAGATGCACCGCCCGCAGTCACGCTGGCCTGCTTTGTGCGTCCCTTCCTTCGGAGGCATCGTGTTCGCGATGCCTTGATTTGCGATTTGCTCATCTGCGATTTGAGATTTCCTCATGAACTACCGCACCCTCGGCCGCACCAACATCCGCGTTTCTGAGATCGGCTTCGGCTGCTGGACCATGGGTGGGCCCAACTGGTCCACGTCCAACGGCCAGCCCATCGGCTGGGCCGATGTGAACGAAGACGAAGTCATGGCCGGCATCAAGGTCGGCCTCGACGCCGGCGTCAACCACTGGGACAACGCCGACGTTTATGGCAACGGCAAGGCGGAGCGCCTGCTCGCCAAGTGCCTGAAGAAACTCGGCGTGAAGCCGGGCTCGCAGGTCATCGCCACCAAGGTCGGCCACTTCGCCGGCACCGCGCCCCACGCCTTCGAGCCCCGCCAGATCCGCAACCAGTGCGAGCAGTCGCTGCGGAATCTCGGTGTCGACGCGATCGACATTTACTACTTCCATCACGGCAGCTACGTCGGGCCGGGCTACGACGGCCAGCCGCACGATTATCTCCAGGAAGCCGCGGCGACGATGCACGCGCTGGTGAAGGAAGGCAAGGTCCGTGCCGTGGGCCAGAGCGCGTACGGCGACGAGGACTTCGAGCGGGCGATTCCGGTCTTGAAGCCCGACGTCTTGCAGAGCAAGGCCAACATGCGGTACGACCCGTTCATCCGCCCGGGCAGCAAGCTGCAGGCATTGATGAAGCAGTTCGGCTGTACGTTCGTTGCCTTCGGCCCGCTCGATCAGGGCATCCTGCTCGACAAGTTCGACCCTGAGAACCCGCCCAAGTTCGCGGAGGGTGATTACCGCAACCAGCGCAAGGACATGTTGCCGGAGTCGCTGCGCACGCTCAAGCCCAAGATGCAGCAGCTGAAAGATCGCTTCGGCCCGACGACGGAGGCGCTGGCCTCGGCCGCGTGTCGCTTCGTGCTCGGGCACGATCACGTGTGC
The DNA here is from genome assembly GCA_019744815.1 of Phycisphaerales bacterium. GTDB lineage: Bacteria > Planctomycetota > Phycisphaerae > Phycisphaerales > UBA1924 > JAFEBO01. The sequence continues at coordinate 153,756 of JAIEUA010000011.1, read as the reverse complement.
AGCACGATCCCCGGCTTCCGCAACGCTCGTCAGGCGGCGTGCAACCTCAAGGCCGCGAGCGACCCGGCGATGAGCGAGGCGGACATCGAGTTCTGCCGAAAGCTCTTCGCGTGACAGATCGTCGGCGGAGCGTGATCAACCCTCGTTCGATGAACAACATCGTTGCTTGAGAAAGCACGTTCAGAGCGACGGGTCGGCTTGCTTCTTCTCGCACCACTCGCCCCACGCCTTGCGGTAGTGAGCCTCGAGACGGCGGGTGAAGCCCGCGTGGTCGCACAGCACGCTCCGCTCGACCATGCCACGCAGGTTCTCGCGGAGGGCCAGACGCTTGGGTCCGTCGGCGGCGAGGCGCGACGCGATCTCGACGTAGTCGTTCTCGTCCCTGGCGATCAGCTCGGGCGTGCCGAGGTTGTTGAGCAGGCTGACGCCGACGCGTGAGACGTGGTTGTTGCCGGCGATGGTCACGACCGGGACACCCATGTACATGGCCTCGACGGTGGTGGTGGTGCCGTTGTAGGGCCAGGGGTCAAGGGCGATGTCGACCTTGGCGTACATGTCGAGGTGCTCGGCCTTGCCCTTGGTCTCGGCGAAGAGGTCGACCCGCTCCTTGGCGATGCCGAAGGAGGCGAGCGTGCTCCAGATGCGGTCCTTGGTGTTGGGGCTGGAGAGGGCCAGGGCTTTCAGGAGCAGCCGCGAGTTGGGCACCGCGTGGAGGACCTTGGCCCAGACTTCGAGGACGTGGTTGCTGACCTTGGTCAGGGTGTTGAACGAGCCGAAGGTGACGAAGCCGTTGGCGGTCTGCGGCGCCGGTCGGACCGCACCCGCGTGGTGCGGCGGGGTGTAGCAGAGGAAGCAGCCGTCCATGCGGACGAGGGTCTCGGTGGCGAGGTGCTCGGAGCCCGCGGGGTCGGTGAACCAGTCCACGACCCGGAAATCGATCTGGGGCAGCCCGGTCGTGTTGGGGTAGCCCATGTAGGTGTACTGCACGGGCGCGGGCTTGACGACGAAGGGGACGATGCGGCCGCAGCCGGTGTGCCCGCTGAGATCGACGAGGATGTCGATCCCGTCCTTCTTGATCATGTCGACCATCTTCTTGTCGTCGATGCCCCAGACGTTGCGGTAGAGCTGGGCGTGCTGCTTCAGGCGATCGGTGAGTTCGTCCTCGCCCAGGACGTTGTGGTAGAGGGTGATGTGGAACCGCGACTTGTCGTGGTGGGTGATGATGGGCTCGATGAAGTGCCCGGCGGAGCGGTTGCGGAAGTCCTGCGAGCAGTAGCCGATGCGGAGCAGTCGCTCCGGGTCGGGGGTGTTGGTGTGCGGCTCGCGTTTGCTCTCGATCATGCTCGTGAGCACGCGAGCCAGCTTGAGGTGCTGCTGGAAGACCTCGCGGGGGTCCATGCCGTGCACGCGGGCCAGCGGGGTGAGCAGGGCCTGCAGGCTGGTCAGGTCGTTGGGGGAGCGGCGGAGCTGTTCCTTCAGCACCCGGATCATCTCGTCGAGATCGCCCGCCAGATCGCAGAAGCTGGCGTAGAGCGAAAGCGTCTCGTCGTCAACCGGGCGGGTGGCGAAGAGGTGGCGGGCGAAGGCCATGGCCTCGTCGACGCGGTCGTCGCGGTACATGGCGATGCAGACCGAGCGCCCGTGGTTGGGGTTGACCGGGTCGATCTCGAAGGCCTTGCGGAAGTGCTTCTCGGCGGCGGCGAACTTGTCGCGGCGGAGCTCGATCTCGCCCTTGAGCATGTGGATGCGGGCGTTCCACGGCATCGCCTTGCCAGCCTGTTCAAGGGCGTAGATCGCGATATCGCTCTTGCCCGCGTGCATCGCGATCTGGGTGTAGGCGTCGAGGAGCTTGAGGTTGTTGGTGTCCTTCTCCAAGCCGCGACGCACCAGCGCGAGCGCCTGGTCGTAGCGCTTGGCGCGGAGGTGTTCGTAAGCCTGGGCGACGATGATGTCGGACATAGAGACTTTGTACCCGATCGCTGGCGCGGCGGCTTAGTTGGCGTACGCGCTCATGGGCGGGCAGGTGCAAACGAGGTTGCGGTCGCCGTAGGGGTTGTCGACGCGGCCGACGAAGGGCCAGAACTTGTTCTCGCGGACGTAGGGCAGCGGGAAGGCGGCCTGCTCGCGCGAGTACGGGTGCTTCCACTCCGCGCCCGTGACCATGGCGACGGTGTGCGGGGCGTTCTTGAGCAGGTTGTCGAGCTTGTCGGACTTGCCCTCTTCGATCGCCTTGATCTCGTTGCGGATGCCGATCATGGCGTCGCAGAAGCGGTCGAGCTCGGCCTTGGGCTCGCTCTCGGTGGGCTCGATCATGAGCGTGCCGGGGACGGGCCAGGACATGGTCGGGCCGTGGAAGCCGTAGTCCTGCAGACGCTTGGCGATGTCTTCGACCTTGATGCCCGCGGTCTTCTCGAAGGGGCGGCAATCGAGGATGAACTCGTGGGCGCAGCGGCCGTTGGCGCCCTTGAAGAGCACGTTGTAGTGGGCCTCGAGGCGCTTGGCCATGTAGTTGGCGTTGAGGATGGCGACCTCGGTGGCGCGGGTGAGGCCGGCGGCGCCCATGAGGGCGATGTAGACGTAGGAGATGGGGAGGATCGAAGCGCTGCCGTAGGGAGCCGCGGCGACGGCGCCGACGGACTTGTCGGTGGCGACGCTGGGCTTGGTGACGGGGTGGGACGGCAGGAAAGGCGCGAGGTGCTTGGCGACGCCGATGGGGCCCATGCCGGGTCCGCCGCCGCCGTGGGGGATGCAGAAGGTCTTGTGGAGATTGAGGTGGCAGACGTCGGCGCCGATGAAGCCGGGACTGGTCAAGCCGACCTGGGCGTTCATGTTGGCGCCGTCCATGTAGACCTGGCCGCCGGCGTCGTGGACCATCTTGATGACGTCGCGGATGCCGGTCTCGAACTTGCCGTAGGTGGACGGGTAGGTGACCATGAGCGCCCCGAGGCGGTCCTTGTGCTCGGCGATCTTGGCGGCGAGGTCGGCGTGGTCGATGTCGCCGTTCTCTTTGTTCGCGACGGCGACGACATCGAAGCCTGCACACACCGCGGAGGCGGGGTTGGTGCCGTGGGCGCTGTCGGGGATCAGGCAGACGTTGCGGTGGCCCTGGCCGATCGAGCGGAGGTACTGGCGGATCACGATGAGGCCGGCGTACTCGCCCGCGGCGCCCGAGTTGGGCTGGAGCGAGACGGCGGCGAAGCCGGTGATCTCGGCGAGCCAGGTCTCGAGATCGCGGAACATCTTCTGATAGCCCTTGGTCTGCTCGGCGGGGGCGAAGGGGTGGATCTTGCCGAACTCGGGCCAGGTGACGGGGATCATCTCGCTGGTGGCGTTCAGCTTCATCGTGCACGAGCCGAGCGAGATCATGGAGTGGGCCAGGCTGAGGTCGCGGCCCTGGAGCTTGAAGATGTAGCGGAGCATCTCGTGCTCGCTGTGGTGGCTGTTGAAGACGGGATGCGTGAGATAGCCGCTCTGGCGGGCGAACGCGGCGGGGAGCGTGGTGGTGGTCGAAGCGAGGAGCGCATCGATGTCGTCGTTACCAGTTCCGCCGAACGCGGCGAGGAGGTCCTTGACGAGGGCGCGATCGGTGGTTTCGTCGAAGGTGATGCCGAGCGTGCCGTCGGCGAAGTCGCGGAGGTTGATCTTTTTCGCGCGGGCGGCGTTGAGGATGTCCATCGCGGTGCGGCCGACGGGCTTCACGCGGATGGTGTCGAAGACGGCATCCGCGTCGCTCACCTGATGGCCGAGCTTCTTGAGGCCGGCGCGGAGAGCCTGGGTGTAGGAGTGGACGCGGAGCGCGATGCGGCGGAGGCCTTCGGGGCCGTGGTAGACGGCGTACATGCCGGCCATGATGGCGAGGAGAGCCTGCGCGGTGCAGATGTTGCTGGTGGCCTTCTCGCGCTTGATGTGCTGCTCGCGGGTTTGGATCGCCATGCGGAGCGCGGGCTTGCCCTGCGAGTCGCGGCTGACGCCGATGATGCGGCCCGGCATCTTGCGGACGTGCTCTTCCTTGGTGGCGATGAACGCGGCGTGCGGGCCGCCGAAGCCCATGGGAACGCCGAAGCGCTGGGCGCTGCCGACGGCGATCTCGGCGCCCCACTCGCCCGGGGGCTTGAGGAGCGTCAGCGCGAGCAGGTCGGTGGCGGCGATGACGGTGATGTTCTTGGCGCGGGCGTCGGCGGAGAGCTTCTCGTAGCACTCGACGCGGCCGTCGGTGGTGGGGTACTGCACGATCAGGCCGAAGTCATCGTCCGTGAAGGCGGGAGTGGCCTTGGGGTCGAAGGTGCGGACCTTGATGCCCAAGCCGTCGGCGCGGGTGTGGATGACGGCGAGGGTCTGCGGGTGGACGTCGCTCGCGACGAGGAACGAGCGCTTGGTGCCCTCGTGGCCGCCGGCGATGGAGAAGGCCATGGCCATGGCCTCGGCGGCGGCGGTGGCCTCGTCGAGCAGCGACGCGCCGGCGAGAGGCAGACCGGTGAGGTCGCTGACCATCGTCTGGAAGTTGAGCAGCGCTTCGAGGCGGCCCTGGGCGATCTCGGCCTGATAGGGCGTGTACTGGGTGTACCAGTCCGGGTTCTCGAGGATGTTGCGGAGGATCACGCCGGGGGTGATGCAGTCGAAGTAGCCCATGCCGAGGCAGGAGCGGAAGACCTGGTTCTGGCTGGCCATCGCCTTGAACTCGGCGAGCAGCTCGGCCTCGCCTTTCGCGTGCTTGGCCTCGCTGGTCAGCGTCATCGGCTTGGTGTTGCGGATCTCGGCGGGGACGGTCGCGTCGATGAGGGCGTCGAGGGACTTGTAGCCCAGGGCGTCAAGCATCTCGCTGATGTCGGCCTCGCTGGGGCCGAGGTGGCGGTGCTCGAAGGTGTCGGAGGGGTTGAGGATCGAGCCGTGCTTGGCGGCGATCTTCGAGGTGCTGGAGGTGGCGTGGCCCTGGGCGAACGTCGTCATGCGTGGGGCTCCGAGAGGCGGCGCGAACGGGGTCCGCGCGGGTGAACGGCGAGGAAAAACGACCCGTACCCGGCGGGATCGGGGGTGCTGGTCATCAGTCCCGGAAGCCGGAAAAGGCCTCCGAGGCGACTTCGCGGACCGCGTCCCGTCGGATGAGCGATAGTAGGTTCGCGGGACGGTCTTTTCGGGAATTGGGCGTGGGATCGGAATGCGGGAAACCGGACCGACCGGGGTCGGTATCCTGTGGTTTCCGGTCGCTGGGTCTGCCTCGGCGGGGCCGGCGCGAAGGGTGCCTTTCCTGGGGAGCCGGGCTGTCCGGCGTTGGACTGCTGTTTTCGCTGTTTCGCTGTTTTCGAAGGAGCCTCGATGTCGACCCGCTCACTCGTTCGTCTCTCGGCCGCCGCGTTGATCCTGGTCTGCGGCGTGCCCGCGAGCCTGTTGATCGCGGGCGACACGCCTTCGCCAGCCCCCGCACCGGCCCCGGCTCCGGCCTCCGCTCCGGCGTCGAATCGGGTCGTGGCTGCTCCCGCGACCGAGGAGGTGTTGGCGGCGGACGAGGCAAAGTTCAAGGCCCACATCGGGACACTGGCGAGCAACGAGTACGAGGGGCGGTATCCGGGGACCAAGGGCGGCAAGATGGCCGCGGACTATGTCCAGTACCACTTCGAGCAGCTCGCGAAGTACGGCGTGGTGCCGGCGTTCACCGAGGAGGGCGATGGGGGCAAGAAGACGTACCGGCAGCCGTTCCAGGCTCCGGCCAAGAACGTCGCAGAGAAGCAGGAGTTCTCGTACACCATCGACGGCGCGGCGAAGTCGCTCGTCGCCGGCACCGATTTCAACATCCTCGGCTTCGCCGGCAACACCGACGCCACGGCGCCGCTGGCCTTTGCTGGTTACGGCATCACGATGGCCGACGACGGTTACACAAGCTACCCGGATACCGGAGAGAACGGCCCGAGCCTCGAAGGCAAGATCGCGATCGTGCTGCGGTTTGAGCCGATGACCGAGGAGGGCACGTCGCGTTGGGCCAAGGAGGGCTGGTCGTTCGCCGCGGGTCTGGAGCCCAAGGTTGGCTCGGCCGTTCGGCGCGGTGCCAAGGGCGTGATCATCGTGAATCCGCCGGGCGCGAAGGACGACCGGATGGGCAAGCTGGAGGACGTGAACAGCCTGACCTCGCGCGAGCCGTACGAGGTGCCGGTGGTGATGATGACGACCGAGGCGGCTGAGGCACTGGTGAAGGCGGCCGACCCGCAGGGCCGCTCGTTGCTCGACCTGCGCAAGCTGGTGGACAAGGAAGGCGCGATCGTCGAGTTGTCGAAGGCGACGGTCACGCTCGGGTCCAAGATTGGAAAGCTGCGGCCCATGACCGACAACGTCGGGGCGGTGCTCCCGGGCGTGGGCGAGCTGAAGGACCGCTACATCGTGCTGGGCGCTCACTACGACCATCTGGGCACCGGCCTCGTCGGCGTGCGTTTCCCCAGCGACCGGGGGCAGATCTTCCACGGGGCGGACGACAACGCGAGCGGGACTTCGGGGTTGCTCATCAACGCCGCGAAGCTGGCAGAGGAGTTCTCGAAGTTGCCGCCGGATCAGCCGCGGCGGAGCGTGCTGTTCCTGGCGTTCTCGGCGGAGGAGAGCGGGCTGAACGGCTCGCGGTACTACACGCAGCACCCGATCGCGCCGATCGGGCAGCACGATTACATGATCAACACCGACATGATCGGGCGCCTCGCTGACAAGCCCTTGGAGGCTGGCGGCGTCGCCACCGCCGAGGGTCTGAGCGACTGGCTGAACCCGTACTTTGAATCCAGCGGACTGAAGATCGCGGCCAAGCCCGGCGGCATGGGACCGAGCGATCACGCCAGCTTCTACGCCGTGAGCGTGCCGGTGTTGTTCCTGTTCTCGGGGATGCATCCGGAGTATCACCGCCCGACCGATACCCCCGACCTCATCAACTACCGCGGCGCGGCCCAGATCGCGGACCTTGCGAAGCGCATCGCCCGCGACGCGGCTTTGCGCCCCGAGCCGTTCACGTTTGTCGCCGGCGGCGGCGCGAGCGCGGCGACCAACAACGACCAGCCTGCGCCGGGTCGCAGCCGCGTCCGCTTTGGCATCGCCCCGGGCGATTACTCCGGCGATGAGAAGGGCGTGCTCGTGGGCGAGGTGCTGCCCGATACTCCGGCGGCCAAGGCCGGTCTCAAGAAGAACGATCTGATCATCAAGTGGAACGACAACCGAATTGTCGGTGTCGAGGAATGGATGCCGTACTTCAACGCCGCCAAGCCCGGTGATGTCGTGAAGGTCACTGTTCTGCGTGAGAAACAGGAGATGGTGATCGATGTGACGCTCGAAGCGCGAGGCGGGGCACGCTAAGCACGCAACGTGCCAGGGAAGGTGCCACTGGTTGACCGCTTTGGGTTAAGCGGTGTGGTGGCTTGCTGGCTGCGTGCTCGCACAGCTTGGCCGCCGAGCCGGTCAAGCTGTGGCACCCGATACTTCACTTCCCGTCGTTGGGCACGAACCACCGCAGCTTCCAGTTCGACCCTTCCAGCTTCATGTCGAACCCCACCCACGGGTACTCCTGCACGTCGCGGTAGTGTGAGCGGATGCGGAAGACGTTTTGCCCGACCACCTCGATGCGAACGCCGGGTGTCAGGTCGCCTTGCGGCAGGTCCTTGAACACCTTCTCGACGTCCGCTCTCCGGCGCTTCAGCTCCTTGAACGCCCAGGCGGGATCGAGCCCGCGCTGGAAGAACTCGTCGCGGCTCGCCTCGCTCAGCACCTGCTCGGTGAAGGTCTTCTCGTCGTCCTCGCGCATGGTGGTCGCGATGTGGTACATCAGGTCTCGCGCGTTGCGGCTCACGAGCGTCTTGGTGCCGTCGGGGTTCTCGATCACCGGCTTGTCGGTCGCGTTCTTGTCCATCGGCGTGGCGAGGACCGCGAGGTCGTCGCCGTAGACCGGCTGGATGCCGGTCTTCGCGCCCGGAAGGTTTGCCAGCGCCGGGTTGTAGCGGACGTAGCGGGTCTCGCAGCCGGCGAGGGAGCAGGCCAGAAGGCCCGCGACCAAAGTGCTGACAGTGGATCCGAGGCTTCCTCGAAGACTCGTCAGCCTCGGCGTCTTGCGTCGACCGGCGTTCACACCAATGCTCCGGTGCCTGCGATCACCGTGGTTGGCGGCTTGTTCACCGGCACGGTATCGGGGTTGTCGCGTCCGCGTCGCCAGCAATCGTGGACCTCGTAGTCGGGCTTGGCTTCGGTGGTGTCGGTGCGGGTGTGGCAGCCACGGCTTTCGTCGCGCCAGGCCGCCGATCGGGCGACCAGCGCGCCGACCAGCAGCATGTTCTGCACCTCCCAGCCCGCCGGTTCGTCGAAAATCTTGTCGAGGGTGTAACGGGCCCAGAAATCCAGCATGTCGCCCACGTCGCGGAGCTTGGCCCCGCTGCGTTCGATGCCGACGTTCTTCCACATGGCGCTGCGGAGGCTGGAGCGGACGTCGTCGAGGTCGAGCTCGCCCTGGTCGCTGGGGCGGATGTCGCTGATGACCGAGACGGGCGCGGGGCGGGCGGGGGTGGTCCAGCCGCTGGGCCTCGTGGTCTGCGTGCCGCTGGAAGCCTTCATCTCGGCGCAGGTGTGCCCGGCGATCTCGCCCATCACGAGGCCCTCGAGCAGCGAGTTGCTGGCGAGGCGGTTGGCGCCGTGCAGGCCGGTGCTGGCGGCTTCGCCGACGACGTAGAGCCCGGGCACGTCGCTGCGCCCGGCGAGATCGGTGTGCACGCCGCCGATCATGTAATGGGCGGCGGGGTGGACAGGAATCAGGTCCTCGGCGGGATCGAGATCGAACTTCTTCAGCAGGGCGCAGATGCCCGGGAAGCGCTGCTGGAATCCCTTGATGTGCCGGCAATCCAGCCACACGTGGCCGCCGCCCGCGGCCGAGGCCTGCTTGGCGATCTGACGCACGATGGCGCGGCTGACGACGTCGCGGGGGGCGAGTTCCGCCAGCGGGTGCACATCGAGCATGAAGCGGTAGTGCGAGGAATCGAGCAGGTAGGCGCCCTCGCCGCGGACGGCTTCGGTGATCAGCCAGCGAGCGGCACCGGGCAGGTAGAGGGTGGTCGGATGGAACTGCAGGAACGCCATGTCGCTGACGGTGGCGCCAGCGCGGTACGCCATGGCGAGGCCGTCGGCGGTCGCTTGGGCGGGATTGGTGGTCTCGCGGAAGAGCACGCCGGCGCCGCCGCTGGCGAGGATGGTGGCCTTGGCCCAGATCATCTGCAGGCCGTGCTTGGGGTGATAGGTGATCGCGCCCATCACCGGGGAGCCGGGCTCGTTGCCGGGGGTGATGAGATCGAGCGCGAAGCAGTTCTCGAAGAGGCGGACGCCGGTGGTGTTGCGGACTTTCTCGACCAGACAGCGCTGCAGCTCGCGACCGGTGGCGTCGCCGTCGGTGTGGACGATGCGGCTGGCGCTGTGCCCGCCCTCGCGGCCGACGGCGAGCTCGCCCTCGGCGTTGGTGTCGAGCCGCATGCCCCAGGACATGAGCTGGCGCAGACTCCGCGGCCCGTGCTCGACGATGGCGCGAACCGCGTCATGATCGCACAGCCCCGCTCCGGCGACAAGCGTGTCTTGCACGTGCGACTCGGTGGAGTCATCGGTGGTGAGCACCGCGGCGATGCCGCCTTGGGCCCAGGCGGTGTTGGTGGACTTGAGGTCGCCTTTGGAAAGGACGATGACGTCGCCGTGCTCGCTGGCGGCGACGGCGGCGCGAAGCCCGGCGACACCGGCGCCGATGACGAGCGTGTCCGTAAAGATCTGCGGGAGCAGCGTCGATCGGAACGGGATCAGGTAACGGCGTTGGTCGAAGAGGCGGTCCATTTAGTTCTTGGAGATAGCCGTGCGTTCGGCGCGGGGGGGGAGGTTCTCAGCCATGACACGGCTGATGGCTGCCAACTGCTCGGGCGTGATCTCTTCTCGCAAACTCAACTTCTGGAGTCGGTCCACGAGCACATGAAGCATTTCGGCCTGCTGATTCCGTTCTTGCATGGCCAAATTCATCTTCCAAAGCTTCGCGTCAATCTTGGGACCGTCGTACACCAGCGCGCGGACGAACATGGCAGCGAGTAGGACGCTAACGGTCCAGAGCGTCGCCTTACGGAGATTGACACCCTTGAAGTGGTAGTCGCGGTATCGATGCTGTAGCCCTAGCCCGAGGATCAAACCGATCGGGATCCACGTTCCTCCGAGTAGCTGCCCGAAGGCACCCCACGTGGCAGAGAAGTAGAACGCCGATAGAGTGGACTCGTGTCGTATGCCGGTCACCGCGCCGAATATTGCGTACCCCGTCAAGGCAATGAGGCACATGGCCATGCTGCCTGGATTCCACTCTGGTCGAGAGTTGGTTTCGGCGTTGCTCATAGTGCTCGACTCCCAATCCGGCGATGCTCAGCTCCCGCACCCGCACCCACCCGCCGCCGCACCCACCGGCTCCGGCACCGGTCCCAGCATGCGATCCAGCTTCTTCTGCAGGAAGCGTCCGTGGTGCTCGACGTGCCAGATGGCGTACGAGAGGATGGTGCGGACCGATTGCTCGCCGCGTTCGGGATGGAGGGCGACGCGCTCGTACTGCTCGGGCTCGAGGCCGGCGAGCCACTGGAACGACCACATCCGCATCGTGTGGACGACGGCGACGAAGCCGCCGATCAGGCTGGCGGGGTCGCCCTGCTGCACCTCGCGGGGGATGGCGTAGAGGTTGCTGTCGATGAACGCGTTCTCGTCCCAGACCGCGAGCATCGGCTTGTCCTCGGCGATGGCGCGACGCATGCGGTGGACAAAGACCAACTCGGCGTCGGCGACATGGCCCAGGAGCATCCGCACCGACCAGCGGCCGACCTCGGCGTCGGGCAGGAAGGCCTGGTCCATCTGTTCGGCGGAGAGGCTGAAGACGCGGGGGTCAAAGTTGGCGACGCCGCGACGGTAGCGGCCGAGCATCTCGCCGATGGGGAGTGCGGCGATGTCCTTGGCGGAGCCGACCGGGATGATGAGCTTCTGGGCGCCGGTCTTGCACCCGCAGCCGCCGCCGCTGGAGCCACCGCAGCAGCCGGAGGAAGCCTCGGCGGTGTCTGTCGCGCCGTTCGCGGCTCCGTTCGCTGACTTGTTCTTGCCCCCGCAACATTCGCCGTTGGCCATGGGAGAGTCCTTTCGCGTGAACGAATTCTGAACGTGAGATGGTAGGGGACGGGAGGCGATACGCGACCCGGCGGATGCGAACGCCTATCTTCGCCCATGACCGCCTTTCCTCGCCGGCTTGCCCTGCGGGTCACGACCATGCCGCGTGACACGAACCACTACGGCACCATCTTCGGTGGTGTCATTCTCAGCTATATCGACCAGGCCGGGTTCGTCGAGGCCCGCCACCACGGGCAGCACCGCTGGGTGACAGCCGCGATCGACCGGGTGGAGTTCAAGGCTCCGGTTCAGGTGGGCGATGTCGTGAATTTCTACGCGACGACTGTCAAGACCGGAACGAAATCGGTCACCGTGACCGTCGAGGTCGAGGCCGAGCGGTATCTGGACTCCTCGGTGGTTCCGGTCACCGCGGCCACGCTGGTCATGGTCGCCGTGGACGCGAAGGGGTCCCCGATTCCGTTCCGCCAGCCTCCCACGGCGTGAGATTTCGCGTACACTAGCGACCATGTCGCAGTCCTCGTTCGTTACGCACAATCTCGTCGGCAACGTCGTCGTCGCGCAGCTCGAGCGCGAGAAGATCACCGAGCACGAGTGCCAGGTCATCCTGACCGAGCTGACGAACGCCGCGGCCAAGTGCCAGCACCACCTCGCGGTCGACCTGTCCAAGGTCACGCTGATCGCTTCGGCCGGTTTGGGCGCGTTGATCACGCTGAACAAGACCATCAAGGCCAAAGGCGGCAAGGTCGTCTTCTTCGCGATGAGTGAGGAACTGCTCCAGGTCTTCAAGCTGACGCGGCTGAACACGCTGCTGACGATCGTGAAGGACAAGGACGCTGCCGTGAAGGCCGCGCTCTAGCACCAATGCCTTGATGCCGCGTGCCTCGGTGCCTTCTTCCATGTCACCCACGCCGCTCACACCGAATCCACGGATCGCCGTCATGCTCTCCGGCGGCGGTCGGACGTTGCTCAACCTCCTGAAGCACATCGATGCGGGAACGCTCCACGCGACCGTCGCGTTGGTCATTGCTTCAAGCGAATGTGTCGGTGCGCAGCGGGCCCGGGAGGCGGGTTTGCAGGTTGTCATCGAGCCGGGCCGCATCTCGCGCGAGAGGCTGGGTGAACTTCTTCGCGCTCACCGCGTCGAATGGGTGGTGCTGGCCGGTTATCTGAAACTCGTTGACATTCCTGCGGGCTTCGATGGCCGCGTGGTAAACATTCATCCGGCGCTTCTGCCTAAGCACGGCGGCCCCGGCATGTACGGCCATCGCGTGCACGAAGCCGTCATCAAGGCCGGTGATCGCGAGTCCGGCTGCACCGTGCACCTCTGCGATTCGCGGTACGACACCGGGCCGTTGGTGCTGCAGAAGCGTGTGCCGGTGCTTGCCGGAGACACGCCGGATGATCTCGCCAAACGCGTCTTCGAGGCCGAGTGCGAGGCGTATCCGGAGGCGTTGCAGAAGCTTCTCGCGGGGTTCCAGGGAGAATCCCGTGAGCACTAGCCGCCGTGGAATCGACGCGATCTGTGTCGCGATTCTCTCGATTTTGTTCGCGTTGTCCGGATTGCAATGTCGTGGCGATCTCGCTGTCATCGCCATCGAGCAGGCCGACCCGCCCGACGTCGCAAAACTCTCCCCCGACGAACTCGACCGACGCCTGGAGGCCGCACTCGCGAAGAGGGATTTCGATGCCGCCGAGCCACTGCTCCGTCGTTCGATCGAGCTGCGCCCGCGGGAGTTCGTGCCGCTCTACAACCTCGCGTGTGTCCGCTCGGCCAAGGGCGACGCGGCCGAGGCGGGCGTGCTTCTGGTGCGTGCGGTCGAGAACGGCTTTGATGACTATCGCAAACTGACGCGCGACTCTGACCTCGCCGCGGTTCGAGCGGCCAACAACGGTGCGGGCGATGCGAACTACCGCAAGCTGGTCGACAACTGGGCGATCGTGCTCAACGCGCGGCGGGACGCGAACCTGAATCAGATCCGCCGCATCTTCGATAAGACCGACGCCGACTCCAAGGTCGAGTACGCCGAGCACATTGACGAGAAACGCCGCTTCATCTACCGCACGGCGTACACCGAGTCGGAGTTCAACAAGGCCCGGGCCGAGCTCGACGCGATCGCCGACTGGGCCGAGAAGGCTGTTTTCCCCGGCCTGTGGAACCCGGACGAGATAAAGCTCGACCCGTGGGTGATCATCGTGCTCCCGAGCAACCGCGACTTTGAGAAGTGGTTGGTTTTCACCTTCGGGCCCGGTGTTCGCACCGGGCTCGCGACGGTCGGCGGTTCGTACGTGCACGAACGCAAGCAGCTCGTCTCGCAAGATCTCGGCAGCACGCTGCGGCACGAGTTCTTCCACGTGCTGCACTGGCGGCATCTCACGCACACGGGCGTTGAGCAGCCGTACTGGGTGCAGGAAGGGCTTGCGAGTCTCGTCGAAGACGTCGAGCCGCTGACGCCGGGGAGCGATGTGAAGCCGCTGCCCTCGTGGCGGACCAACATCGTCTTGCGGCGCGAGCGAAGCGGGACGCTCTTGCCGCTGGAGCGATTCGCGAAGCAGAGCCGCGACAAGTTTCTCAGCGGCCAGCAGCTCGCGAATTACGCTCACGCCCGCGCGATCTTCTATTACCTCTACCAGCAGAACAAGCTCGGCGCGTGGTACGCGGCGGCGAGCGACGCGAAATCGCCACCGGACGCGGCGTGCCTGAAACCTTTCGAGACGGTCTTTGCCAAGCCGCTGAAGGACTTCGACAAGGAGTTCCGCGCCTGGGTGCGGAAACTACCCGAGGTCGCCGAGGAAATCCGTCCGGGCATGGCAAGTCTGGGCGTCGAAGTGGAGTCGGGACGCGGCGACGGGCTGGTGATTACCTCGATCGTCGAGCCGCCGGGGACCAAGGAGCGGTCGTTCCTGGGTCGCAGCACGCTCAAGGGCATTCAGGGCGAGCTGAAGACCGGCGATGTGATCACTGCGATCGATAAGAAGCCGACGCGGGATATCGCGGATCTGGTGCGTGTCCTCAGTGAGTACAAGCCCGACGACGAGGTGAGCGTGTCGTACCTTCGCAAGGGGGTGGCGGGCGAAGCAAGGATCAAGTTGGTGGTAAGGCAGTAAGAAAGGATGGGTAGTTCAGCATGTCAACGGGGCGAACCGAGGGGCTTGTCGAAGATGTGCTTCACGGCCTAGGGATCACTGTCCTGTTCCTTGTTGGCTCTGCGGTTCAGATCGTTCTGGGCGGCCACGGAGGTGGAACGGCGGGGATCTTTGTCGCTCGTTGTGTCGTGGGGTTGGTCACCGGCGGAGCCGATGTCGGTGGGCAAGGGATCGCGGCCATGTCAGCGTGCTCCTTCTTTGCGCTGTTCGCGTCGCTCTCGATTCTCATTTTCCCTCGCGACGCGCGAGTGGTGCCGGTCGCGTTGTTTGCGATCGCCGCAGGCATTGCCTGGGCAATTCCCCTGTTTGTGTTCAGCGATTACTGGCCAGTCACCGCCATCACTGGCAGCCCGATTCTTGCAAGTGCGGGATTCGCGGTGAGACGCGTGATGCCAAAATCTCGCGCCGCGAAGAGCAGGCCGACCGAGTGATCCCGTGCTTGGCCCGACTGAGATTGCAGGCACGCAAGAGCCGATAGCAGGAGTATGCGTGCGGTCGATTCAGTCTCCATCCTCGGCTTCGGCGCCTTTGGTCGCTTCATGGCGAGGCACCTGACGCCGCATGTCGCGGTGAGCGCGTTCGATCGGGAGCCAAAGGCTCAAGACTTCGACGGAGTCCGTCACGTCTCGCTTGCGGAGGCCGCGGCCGCCGACGCCATCGTGCTGGCCGTCCCGGTGCAGCATATGGAATCGCTGCTTCGAGAATTGGCTCCCCATGTGAACAGTCGAGTCACCTCCCGCGCGGGCGAGTCGCCGCTGGTGCTCGATGTCGCGTCCGTGAAGCTCAAACCCGTCGAGCTCATGACACGGCTGCTCCCGCCGAGCGTTCCGATCATCGCCACGCACCCGCTCTTCGGCCCCGAGAGCGGCAAGCTCGGCATCGAGAACCTGCCGCTGGCCTTCTGCCCAGTTCGCGCCGAGGCCGCGCTGGTTAACAGCGTGCGTTCCTTCCTCGCCGACACGCTCCGCCTACGCCTCATCGACAGCACGCCCGACGAGCACGATCGGCAGATGGCCTACGTCCAGGGCCTCACGCACCTCATCTCGCGAGCGGTGGGGGAGATGAGGCTGCCCGAGACGCCCCTCGCGACCGCCGCGTACGAGCGGTTCCTCGCGATGCGATCCAACTTGCGAGCAGACTCATGGGAGCTGTTCGTGACGATCGAGCGCGAGAACCCGTACGCCAAGGCCGTGCGCGACGAGCTCCGTCGCACACTGGACGAGCTCGAGCGGCGGCTGGGTTGATCAACTGTCTCCGCGAACCAGGTAGCGGAGTGGCCACGGGGTTTCCCCGGTTTTGGTACGCTCCCGCCACGCCCGCGAAAACGGGCCGCACGGGAGGCACGCATGGATCTGTTGACCAGTCTTTGGATCCCCATCATCGTCGCGCCGGTGGCGCTCTGGTTCTACGGCGCGGCGGCGTGGATGGTCCTGCCGCATCACCGCAAGGACTTCAAGAAACTGCCCGACGACACCAAGGTGATGGACTTTGTGCGCGGTCTCGGGGTGGCGCCGGGGACGTACGGCTATCCCAACTTCGGCTCCCACGCCGACGCCAAGGACCCCGAGTTCAAGGCCAAGTGCGACGCGGGTCCGATGGGGACGCTGAGCGTCTGGACCAAGCCCAACATGGGCCTCAACATGGCGCTCAATTTCGTGGTGAATGTGATCGCGTGCTTCCTGATCGCGTACCTCGCGGCAACCGCGGGGATGCCCCGCGGCGCGGGATTCGGGAAGGTGATGCGGGTCGTCGGGACGGCGGGAGTCCTGACGTTCACGTTCGCATCTCTGCCCGGCATGATCTGGTTCCAGGCCAACAAGCCCGCGATCGTGAGCCACGTCATCGACGGTGTCGTTATGGGTCTCATCACCGGCACCGTCTTCGCGCTGTTGTGGCCGAAGTGACGCTCCGCGGCTGTTTCCTTGCACTTTTCCGTGCATTCGTCGCACGAAGCTGCAACGCCGCGGACGCCTCTGGACATTTCGGTTAGAATCGCGATCCGACCCCGAGGCCAACCTCGGGGCGTCCTTCAACTGTCTCGATCTTCTCGCAGGGGTTTGCTTCATGAAACGTCCCATCACCGTCGGCCGCGTCATCAACTTTGCTCGCCGCATGCCCGCGGTGCTGCGGCAGCCTGAGCGGCTGTACTCCCAGGAGGCCATGGCCAAGCTCTTCCCGAGCATGCCCTCCAAGGACATCGAGCAGCTCCGCTACGAGTTCCACAAGAACGATCAGTTGTTTCTCGACGTCGACCACGCGATCCTGAGCCAGCGTCGTCGGCGAGCGCAGTGGGAGCCGTGGGCGGAGTTCCAGTACATGGTGGTGCGGGCCCTGAAGCCGGACGTGTACGTCGAGACCGGTGTCTTCGACGGAGTGTCCAGCTCGGTGATCCTCCAGGCGATGGAAGACAACGGCAAAGGCAAGCTGGTGTCGATCGACCTGCCCGCGTCCGAGACCATCAAGGGCGCGACTGACTACATGCCCGAGACCACGCTGCCCCCCGGGCACAACCCGGGCTGGTGTGTGCCCTCACGCCTGCGCCACCGTTACGACATCCGCTTCGGCGATGCCCGCGAGCTGCTCCCCAAGGCCATGAAGGAGCACCCGGTCATCGACGTCTTCTTCCACGACTCGCTGCACACCTACGACCACATGACGTTCGAGTACCGCACGTCCTGGCCGCACATCAAGGACGGCGGCGTGCTGCTCTCCGACGACATCTTTGCGAACCCGGCGATGTACCACTTCGCGAAGGAAGTGGGGCGGAGATACCTGAACATCCGCAACGGATTTGGGTGCATCAAGAAATAGCGGAAATGGCAAGCGATCAGAGAAGACCCGAGCCTCACGGCACGATCTTGACGACGCTCACCTGTTCCACCAGCAGCTCATAGATCAGCTTCACGTCCTCGTCGCCGAGGCGGACGCAGCCCATGGACTTCTGCTTGCCGATGGAATCCGGCTCGATGGTGCCGTGGATGCCGTAGCCGGTGACGGTCTTGCTGTCTCCGGTGCCCTCGAGACCCATCCAGTATTCGCCGATGGGGTTCTTCGGGTCGTTGGCCGCGAACTTCTGGCCAGTCTGGGGGTTGACCCACGGCGGGTTCACCAGCTTGCTCCGCGGACGGACCACGAAGTTGCCCACCGGGGTGCTGTTGCCCGTGCCCAGGCCCACGGTGAACGAGCGGATGAAGATCCAGCTCTCGGGGTCATCCGGCGAGCCGTGGAACAGGTCCAGCCGGTACTCGCCCTTGTTCACGACCGCGTGGAACGGCCCGCGCACCAGCTTGATCTTCTGGCCGACCCGCAGCGATTTGTCCTTCAATCCGTTGATGCGCTCGATCAGTCGCCAATCGACCGCCAGCTCGCGGTTCCGCGTGATCTTGATCAGGTTGTCCCCGCTCTTGATCGCGTACTCCTCGCTCATGGGGTCGCCGGGATTGATCTTGGGTGAGAAGAGCAAGTCCTGGCTGATCGCGCCCAGCTTCTGCCGGATCCGGTCGCGGTCTTCCTTCACCGCGTCACGATGCAGCAGAGCCTTGCTCAAGATCGAGCGAGCCTGCACCAGATCTCCGGCGGCGAACTTCTGTTCTCCCGCCTGGATCAGCTGCATCACCTCGCTCGTGCTCCCCGTCGGCGTCAGCGTTCCGGGGGTCGGGGCGTTGTTGCCGGGTGCGGCGGAGGGTTCGGAGGGCTTGTCGCCACCGGGCGTCAGGCTCGTCCCGTTGGGAGGGGTGTTGCCCCCGGGCGTCCCAGCGGGCGTGATTGCCGGGGTCAGGTCCTTCCGCGTCACATCCACCGATGTTGGCCGCCCGGAGGGATCCGAGGGAGGAGTCGAGGTCGGGATGTTCTTTGGCGCGGCATCCGGAACGGCCGGGCTCGTCTGCGGCGAAGCGCTCGGTGAGGTCGTCGGCTGTGAAGCCGGCTGAGAAGTTGGCTGTGAAGTCGGCTGCGAAACCGGCTGGCTTGGCTCGACCGTCTCCTTGATCGAGCCACCGGTCGACGCCAGAGCCTTCTTGTCGCTCGGCGCGGTCTCCGTCGGAAGCGTCCCGGTGGCGGACCGCCGATTCACGATCGAAACCACGCCCCAGATCGTTCCCGCGGCCAGGATCAACGCCGCCGCGACCCCGATCACCAGTTTCGCGCCGCCGCCCGACGACACTTTGCCGTTGTTGAGCACATAGGAACGACCGATCTCGGTCTGGCGTTCGGTCTGAGAGGGAAGAGCCATGGAACCAACCTCCGTGCAGATCGCGGCTTGCGTGCCGCGGGACCAGCCCATATCGACCAATCGTGGTGAGCGTCCCCAGTGAGGACGCTCTCTCTCACGATCCGCCGCAGGAAATCGTGCGGCGTTCGGTCACCACAAACCGCACCGGCACGTCCGTCGCGCCGGCCGGGATCGACTCTCGGATCGCCGCCTCGGGACACACCCCGGCGACGACCGCTCGCAATCCCGCGTTCATCAGAAACCGATCATAGAAACCCGCGCCCCGCCCGAGGCGATTTCCTGCAAGATCAAACCCCAGGCCGGGTGTCACCACCACGTCCACATCTTCGATCGCGACATCCCTCAGTCTCGGCCGCGGCTCCGGCACGCCGTGCTTTCCGATCACCACGTCGTTCTCCCAAGCTTGAACAGCGACCGGCGTCATCCCACCCGAGGCCCAATGCACCCGAGGCAGACACACCCGCTGCCCCGCGGCCAGACTCGCCTTCGCCGAGGCACTGAGGTCAACCTCGCCCGCCATCGGTGCGAACACCATCACCGTTCGCGCCCCCAGCCACCAATCGTGCTGCGCGAGGCGGGCGCCGATCGCTTGCGAGATCGTCGGCAGCGTGCCTCGAATCCCCTCGAGGGTCTGCCGCAGTTCAGCCCGTGCCGCCGCCTTCGCTTGGCCGAGAGCGTCGCTCATGCATGGCCCTTCCGCGCCGCACCTCGCAGCCGACGAAGCTCTTCCAGCCGCTCGCTCATCGCCTTCTCCGCGCCGCGATCGGTCGGCCGGTAATAGGTTTTCTCCACGCCGAGGTAATCCTGATCGTTCACGGCACCCTGATCGGCGTGGGCGTAGCGATAGCCCGTGCCGTTGGCGGGACCGCTCCCCGGCGACGGCGGGGCCGAGTTCCCGTCGCGCAGGTGCACCGGCACCGCGATCGTCCTGCCCTCCTTCACATCCGCCAACGCCTCGTCGATCGCCACGTAACTCGCGTTGCTCTTGGGCGCCAGAGCGAGATAGGTCGTGGCTTGTGCGAGGATGATGCGTCCCTCGGGCATCCCGATGCGTTCGAGCAGTTCCCAGGCGCTCTGGGCCACCATGATGCCCCGCGGGTCGGCGTTGCCGATGTCTTCGCTCGCCAGAATCGCGAGCCGCCGGGCCACAAACCGCGGATCCTCACCCGCGTCGAGCATTCGCGCCAGCCAGTAGATCGCCGCGTCCGGATCGCTGCCGCGGACGGACTTGATGAACGCCGAGATCGAGTTGTAATGCTCGTCGCCGTCGCCGCTGTAGACCGCGGCTTTCTGCTGGATCGAGTCCTCGGCGGCGGCGCGGGTGATGACTAGTGGGGCGGTGCATTCGTGACCGGCTGCCTTCTCCCGACTCCCCAGCTCAGAGGCACCCCTGCTCCCCTCGGACAAGACCGCCACCTCGAGCGCCGTCAACGCCCGCCTTGCGTCGCCGTCGCATTTCGTGGCCCACAC
Organism: Phycisphaerales bacterium; assembly: GCA_019744815.1. Taxonomy (GTDB): domain Bacteria; phylum Planctomycetota; class Phycisphaerae; order Phycisphaerales; family UBA1924; genus JAFEBO01. The sequence continues at coordinate 133,781 of JAIEUA010000011.1, read as the reverse complement.
TCGCAGGGCGTCGTCTTCGACGCGAACGTCGAGTTGCCCGTAGCCGCGATCCCGATCCGCGATCGCCCGCTTCAGCACGCCCACGACATCGTCTTCTGTGAGCGCCTCGAGCCGGAACAGCGTGCTGCGGCTCACCAGTGCGCTGTTCACCGCGAACAACGGGTTCTCCGTTGTCGCGCCCACCAGCGTCAAGGTCCCACGCTCCACATCCGCCAGCAGCACGTCCTGCTGCGGCTTGGTGAATCGGTGAATCTCGTCGAGGAACAGCACCGTCCGCCGCCCGCTCCGCTCCAGCCGCGTGGTCGCCTCGTCGATGATCTCGCGGATGCGCTTCACCCCCACGCTGCTGGCGTTCTCGCGCTCAAAGTGCCGCTTCGTGAAGGAGGCGATCAGCTCCGCCAGGGTCGTCTTTCCGGTGCCCGGCGGACCGTGCAGGATCAGCGACGTGATCACGTCCGCCTCGAGCATCCGTCGCAGCAGCTTGCCGGGCCCCAGGATGTGCTTCTGCCCGGCGAACTCGTCGAGCGTGCGCGGGCGCATGCGGACCGCCAGCGGCTCGACCCGCTTCCTGGCGTCCTCACGCTGACCGGCCCACAGATCCGTGTGGTTCACGTGCAATCCTCGCGGTGCTCGAACAAACCCGACGATTCGGAAAAGGGCCTCCGAGCCCCGCGCGAGTCTACACCCGAACAGCCCGCGACCAAACTCGATTTGCCTCGTGGCAGGCTCGAAAGTCATGTTTGCAACGGCTAGCATCGCCGCGAATGACGCCGCTGGGGCTTGTAGTCATCTTTTGTGTTGTTGCCGTGCTCGCCGCGCTGGCGACGCTCAGCGCGCTGTTGGTACGCAACCCCCGCCGCGACCCGATGGTCGGCCTGCTCGTTGCCTTGATGAAGCTCTTTGCCCGCTTCATCCAGCGGGCCCGCTACGAGGGCCGCACCCACATCCCGCGGTCGATGCACCCCGGCCCTTTGATCGTCGTGAGCAATCACACCGCCGGGGCGGATGTTCCGCTGATCCAAGCCGTGTGCCCATTCGAGATCCGCTGGATGATGGCGCGCTCGATGCAGGTGGAGTTCCTGCAGTGGTTCTGGGAGTGGGCCAACGTGATCGGGGTGGACATCAGCGGCCGGGACTCGGCCGCTCTGCGCGAGGCCATCCGCCATGTGGATTCGGGCGGTGTCTTGGGCATATTCCCGGAAGCGGGGTTGGAGCGGCCTCCCGGGATGGTCATGCCCTTCCAGCCGGGGATCGGCTTGTTGATCAAGAAGACGGGGGCCAAGGTGCTGCCCGTCGTGGTCGACGGCACGCCGCAAGTCGACCCGGCCTGGGCGAGCCTCTGGCGGATGGGAAACGCCCGGGTTCGGTTCTTTGAGCCGATCGATTACGCCGCCAGCGGCCTGTCGGCCAGCGAGATCGTGGCGGATCTGCAGAAGCGATACCTCGAATGGACGGGTTGGGAGTTCAACGAGCTGGGGCTTCGCTTCGCCGATCAAGCCGGAAAGCGCGGGCAGGACGGCACCCCGGTCGACCTGAGCTCGGCTCGTTCGCTGACGATCGGCGGATGAGAGATCAGGACGGCGCGGCCCGCGGCTGAAGCGGTGTCGTATCCAGGCGAGTTGCCAACGCGCGAGACGAGGAAGCGTGCCGGCGGATGGACGCGCGACGCGTTCGATCAATAGCACAGCACGCGGTCGTATCGCGACGCGAAGAGCGAGAAGTCGCGATCGTCGACCAGTTCGTTGGAATCAAAGTCCGCGGGACAACCCGCGGGCATGGCGGCGGCGGCGCAGTCCGCGACGTCGTACGCGGCGGCGAAGATCGCGAAGTCCTCATCATCGACCAGGCCGTCGGAGTTGAAGTCCGGCGGACAGGTCCCCAGACGGATGAACACCTTCGTCGGCACATAGACCGGACGAGGCCCGTAGCCGTTCAACCCGAAGAGCTCGTCGAAGTCTCCGACCAATTGCCCGCAAGTGGCGACCTGGAACACGTCTGACAGGGAAGGTGTGAACGGCGGCACGGGTCCGCAAACCAGCCGCCCCGCGGCGGAGAGCGTGTTGGCAACGCGGAGGCTTCCGGAGGACGAACTCGCGGAGTTGCCGCCGATGTCGATTGTCAATGAGCCCGCGGGATCCAAGGTGAGATTGCCGAGCACGGAGAAGACGGCCCCGGGATGCAGGCGGAGGTCTCCGGCGTTCACCAAGGTCCCTCCCGTCGGGCTGAGGTCCTTGACGCGATTCGTGATCTCGAGCACGCCCTCATTGCGGGCGAGAGGGCGCAGTCCGGCGGTCCCGCCGAAGTCGGAATTGAGTCCCGTGAGTCGGACCACGGTGTCCGGTCCGAGCGTGGTGAGCACCGGATCGGCGGTATCCGAGAACTGAAAACGAGCGCCGCCGGTCGCGACCCAGGTTCCGCCGCGGAGCGTGCCCGCGGAATAGTTCGACGGCGCTCGATTGGTCAACAGCACGCCCGCGGCGAGGCGGATCTCGCCGTTGTTCTGGAGCACCCCGTTGATGCTGGTGCTGGACGGGATCGTGATGAGGCCGTCGTTGACGAGCTGCTGCGCGGTGAACGCGGTGAAGGGTTCAACCGGGCTCACGACGGCGAACGTCGCCCCCGGGGCGTTGTAAATGGTTGTGGCAGAGAGCCGCGACACCTTGGTGTTTACCGACTCGTTCACGATCGAGCTCGCGCCGGTGATCTGATTCACGGTGACCTGGGAGCCCGGCGGGAAACGTCCCGTTCCCACCCCGGACCAGGCGGCCGTGGTGAATTCCGCACGGGTGAAAACGACATCGCCGGAGACCGAGAGCTTGGCGCTGTTGACGACGAGGTCGGCGACGGCCGTAGGGCCACCGAGACCGAACTCGGCGGAGGTCGATACGCGGACGGGGCCGGAGAAAAGCGTCGGGGGATTGGCGATCGTGAGCCGCCCGCTGTTGGTGATGCTGAGCGGGCCCGAGTGCAGGAACCGACCCGGGGTGGTGATTTTGACGGTCTCCACGTTCATCGCGCCCGCGCCTTCCACGACGTTGTCGGCTCCCCACGTCAGATCCAGAGAAGACGCGAGCGTCACCGCGCTATCGGCACCGACACGCAAGGTGCCCTGGTTGGTGAAGCTGCCGCTGAGGCGGAGTGTCCCTGATGTGATCTCGACGAGCCCGAGGTTGTCGAGGTCGGAGCTGATGGTCGCCTGCTTGCTGTCTCCCAGCTTTCGGATCGTGCCCCGGTTCTCCACCGTGCCCTTCTCGATGCCGATGGTGGCGTTGTTCTCAGGCGCGGTGACAAGATTCACGGTGGCGCCGGCGGCGACTTCGAGCCGGCCCGGGATCGTGCCCAGACCCACGGAGTCTTGCAGCGTGTTGCCAGACGGAAGAATTTTGAGACCCCCTTCGACACGGAGGGTGCCGCCGATGACCGATGCCTGCATCTCGCCAGTCGCGCCGGGGTCGAGCACGACCTTGAGCGGGTTGCGGACAAACGCGGTGTCGAGCGTGAGTTTCTCTTTCACCCGCATCGTGCCTGTCCCCCGCAGCGTCCCGATGCAGACAAGCTCGCGGAACGTCGCGGTCGCGTTGGTTCCAAAGGAACTGGATTCCAGCACGGTGAAGGGAGCGTCGGTCTCCCAAGGGTCGGACAGCAGCAGCCCGGCCCCGCCGCTGATGGTGAACGGGCCGAGGTCTTTGATGCCCTGCACCGGGAAGTCGTGTGTGCCGCTGCGAATCTCGATCGGGCCGGGGCCGGAGATCTCAAAGCCGGGCAGGTAGGTGCGGCTGCCCTCGATGATCAGCGACCCAGCGAGCGGGACGTTGAGCTTGCACGCGAACGATCCGGACTGGCGCAGGTGCAGCGTGCCGTCGAGGAACTCAACGCGGGAGCCCGTTCCGCAGTCCAGAGGCGCGTTGATCGTGACCTTGGCTGTTGTGATCTTGCGAATCGTGCCGTTGTTGGTGACCTGTCCCGAGAATCCCGTCTCGCGCCCCAGCGCGGGCGCGGTCCCGACGTCGCCAGCCAGCTCCAGGACGCCGCCGGAGCTGATCTCCACACTGCCATTGGACATCAGCAGGTGCTGCGCCTGAGGAGCCGCGAAGCCCCCGATCACCAGCCGGCGGGAGAGCGTGAGCGGGATGCCGTTGAACGTCGGCGAACCGAACAGCGAAGCGCCGGGCGCGATGATCAGAGAGCCTGTGCCCTGCAGCACGCCGCTGGTCCAGTCCATCCGCTCGGTCACGGTGAGATTTCCTGCGCCGTCGAGAAACCCCGCGGACATCTTCAACCGACGGACCACCACCGGCACGTCGAGTTTGGGCAGCCCGAAGATGAGATTCACATCTGCGCCGCTGGGAGGGACGCTGGGAGGCGACCAGTTCTGAGGATCGAGCCAGTTGGTCGTGGCACCGCCGCCGGTCCAGGTCCACACCTGAGCCGTCGCGGACAGAATCACGAATTGAACCAAGAACAGCGCTGCCGCGAATCGTCGGAGCATCGGTCCACCTCGGTCAGAGTATAACCCACGCGGCGCCATTCCCGAGGCTCGCCGAGGCATCCTCGCGAGTTCTCGGGCCATGGGATCGTGCGGCCTGATGCCAAACCTGGCCACGAGCAGGTGACATAGACATGTCCAGCGCTTCTAGAGCACCGACACCGGGTCCACATCAATCGCCGTCTTCGCGTCGCTCTTGAGCAGACCCGCTTCTCGCGCCGTCGACAACGCCGCCTGCACCGCTCCCGCCCGCCCCGCGTGCATCTCGATCGAGAGCCGATGCTGATCCGCGACTCGCGGGATCGCCGGCAACAGCGGCCCGAACACCCGCAGCTCACCGCTCTCGCCCGCGGGCGTTTCGCGCAGGAACTTCACGATCTCTTCGCACCGCGACTGCACCGCCGCGGGCTTCTCGTCGCGGCACACGATCCGCGCAAACCGCGACCACGGCGGCAGCGACGACATTCGTCGCAGCTTCAGCTCCTCTGATGCGAACCGCTCGAACCCGTGCTCCGAGGCGAAGACGATCGCGCGGTTGGTCGGATCGGCCGTCTGGATGATCACCGTGCCGGCCGCGTCCGCGCGGCCCGCCCGCCCGGCCACCTGGCTGAGCAACTGGAAGGTCCGCTCGTCCGCCCGGAAGTCAGGCAGGTACAGCCCCGTGTCCGCGCTGATCACTCCGACCAGGCGCACCCCCGGGAAGTCCAGCCCCTTGGCGATCATCTGCGTGCCCAGCATCACGCGGCTGCGCCCCTGCGCGAACGACTCCAGCGCCCCGAAGTAATCGCTCGCCGTCTTCATCGTGTCGCGGTCGACTCGCACCAGCGCGGTTGGGTCCACCCCCGCATCGGAGAGCAGCGACGCGACTTCTTCCTCCACCCGCTGCGTCCCCGCGCCCAGGCGCACGATTCCCCGCGAGCACTGGGGACATTTGCCCGGCAGCACGCTCTCCGACAGGCAGTGGTGACAGCGCACCAGTTCGCCCGCACGCAGGGTTTTGTCGCGGTGCACGATCATCTTCGCGTCACACCGGTCGCAGTACAGGCTCCAGCCGCACGACGCCCCGCCCGCGCAGCCTACATACGTCGCGTACCCACGCCGATTCAGAAGCAGAATGGCCGACGCACCCGCACGCAGGGTCGTCTGCAGCTCCTTCCGCAGCGTCGGCCCCAGATTCACATCGCCGAGTCCCTGCTTGCGTGCCTCCTGGCGTTCGACCAGCATGTCGACCACCCGAATGGTCGGCAAGCGACCGCCCCCGACGCGCTGCAACAGCTTCCACAGCGTGAACTTTCCGCTCGCCGCGTTCTGCCATGATTCCAGCGAGGGCGTGCCGCTGCCCAGGAGAATTGGGCATCCCTCGAGTTGCGCCCGCTTGATCGCCGCGTCCCGCGCGTGATACCGCGGCAGTTGGTCCTGCTTGTACGACGAGTCGTGCTCCTCGTCGACCACGATCAATCCCAGCTTTCCCACGGGCGCGAACAGCGCCGATCGGGCGCCCACAACCACCCGCGCCGCCCCCGTCGCGACCCGCGTCCATTCCTTGTTTCGTTGGGCCGCGGTCAAGCCCGAATGAAGCACGGCGACGCCGCGATCGGCGAATCGCTCGAGAAATCGCTCCGCCGTCTGAGGCGTCAACGCGATCTCGGGCACGAGCACGATCGCGCTGCGATCCTCGTTGGCGTCCAGCATGGCCCGGATGAGGCGGAGGTACAACTCGGTCTTGCCCGAGCCCGTGACGCCGTACAAGAGATGCACGCCGAACGCGGGTCGCTCCACCTTCTCGCGAATCCCATCGATCACGCGCTGCTGATCGGCTGTGGGGGTGATCGCTTTCGCGGAACCGAACGCGTTCGCGTTTCCCAGTGCCAGCGACTCACCCGCCCGGATGATCTCCCGCGTCCGCTCCTCCAACAGCCCCGCCGCCACCAGACGGTTGATCGACCGCATCGTCCGCTCGCCCAAGAGCCCTTTCAGCTCCAGCGGCGGCAGCGGCATCGCCAACGCATCCTCGGCGACGATCTTCTCCCACACCGCTCGCGCCGGCTTGCCCACCAGCGCCGCGATCTCCGCTCGCCGCGAGTTCTCGAGCTCGGTCAGCGCGAGCACTTTCTGCTCCCGCTTCCCGACGTCCTTCTTGACGGCCGCGGGCATCATGGTCGCCAGCGTCATCCCCAGCGGGCAGACGTAGTAGCCGCTCATCCACTTGGCCAGCTCGACGAGGGACGCCGTCAGGCCCGCGCCCGTCCGTGCGGCGATCGACCTCACCTTGATCGGATCGAGATCCCCGAGCATCTCCTCCCCGCCGACACCGACCACGATCCCCGCCGCGGTCTGGCGACCCAGTGGCACATCGACCCGCTCGCCGACGACGAGCGCCGGCTCGGCCATCTTCCGCGGCACGGCGTACAGCAACTCCGACCCCTCGCCCACGCGATCGATTCCCCGCTCCACCGCCACGCTGACATACGCCGCCGCGTCCTCGGTCGACAGGTTCGAGAATGGCAGCAAGCGGCTCACGCCGACACGATAGCGACATCTTGTTGCCCTCCCCTCCCAGTCCGGGGCGGTGTCCGGGTCCGTGACTGTTCGCGGGTTCCATCCGTCCGCGGCTGCTGGGAGCCGTGCGACTGATGCGTTCGAGGGCAAGCGCTCCACCCCACATCGGACGCAACGCCGAAGCGGCGGCCCGACTCCACCAAAATCACCTCGCTTCGCCCCTTCCAACGTGACGTTCTGCATTCCGCCCCCTAAACTTCGTTTCGATGTCCACCTCGACCCCCTCGCATCGGCCCACCAAGAAGCCCCTCGCCCGCCTCGCCCTCGCCGACGGCACGGTTTTGCACGGCTCCGCGTTCGGCGCGACCGGAAAAGGCCTCATCGCCCGGGCCGAGGTCGTCTTCAACACCGCGGTCTGCGGCTACCAGGAATCCCTTACCGATCCCTCGTACACCGGTCAGATCCTCGTCCAGACCTTCCCGCTGATCGGCAACACCGGCACCAATGACGAGGACGTCGAGAGCCACAAGGTCCAGGTCTCCGGGCTGGTCATCCGCGAGCTTGCGCGGCTGCACTCGAACTACCGCGCCAACTCCGACCTCTCTTCGTACCTCGCCAAGTACAACGTCCTCGGCATCGAGGGCGTCGACACCCGCGCGCTCACCAAAAAGCTCCGCACGACCGGATCGATCCAGGGCGTGCTCACCGACGTGCCGATCTCGGTCCAGTCGGACGCTCAGCTCGTCGAGATGGCTAAGTCCAACCCCAGCATGGCCGGACAGAACCTTGTCCCCCTGGTGGGTTGTTCGAGCGCTGCCGCATGGAGCGAAGACCTGGGCGACTGGACTCCCACCGGCGTCCCGTCGAGTGACCAGAAGAAGTTCCGTGTGCTCGCGCTGGACTGCGGGGCCAAGCGGAACATTCTCCGAAATCTCACCGAGCGCGGCTGCGACGTCTCCCTCGTCCCCCACGACATCACCGCCGACGAGATCAAACGCCGCTACAAGGCCGGCGAGATCGACGGCCTGTTCATTTCGAACGGCCCGGGCGACCCTGCCGCGGTGGACAAGACCATCGCCACCCTCCGCTCCGTGGTGAACGACAGCCAGTTCACGGTCCCGACGTTCGGCATCTGCCTCGGGCACCAGCTTCTCGCGCTCGCGATCGGGGCGGCCACCTACAAGCTCAAGTTCGGCCACCGCGGGATCAATCAGCCCATCCTGAACACTCTCAGCGGCGAGGTCGAGATCACCAGCCAGAACCACGGCTTCGCGGTCGATCGCGCCTCGCTCGAGAAGGCCGGTGCCGAGCCCACCCACATCCATCTCAACGACCAGACGCTGGCGGGCTTCCGGATGAAGAACAAACCCGTGTTCAGCGTGCAGTACCACCCCGAGGCCTCGCCCGGGCCGCACGATTCCAGCTACCTGTTCGATGAGTTCGTCTCGTCCATGGCCGCGGCGAAGCGGTGATTATCGGGCGTGCTCCATCTCTCGCCGCCCGCGGACAACACACGCCGGACGCGGGCCGATAGTGCTTTGTCAGAACGAGCGGCACCCAAGGTGAGCGATCTCGCCTCCAGCGGGCAACAGCCGACGGCTTTGTCTCGTACAGATTGTCTGTCACCGTAACTCGCTCGAGGGGATTACTCCATGGTCGTTGCCTCCGCCCGGTCCGCTGTCTCCGCCCTCACACTCGCTGGCGTGCTCTCATCTGTCGCGACCGCGCAGGTCGCGCTCCAGCCGCGCCGAGTCGCGGTTCCCGCGCCGACCGTCTCGGTGAGTGTGCCGTCCGCCACCGCTGCCCGCGCCGAGACGAAGCCCCGCCTGCTGTGGGTGCGGAACGACCTGACCGGTCAGGTGCTCCGCCCCGGCGAGACCTTCGCCGACCGCGACGACACCACCGAGCCCAAGGAAGTCTTCAATTCCTTTGACCACACCGGCGGGTTCAGCTCGATCAACATCAGCTGGAACTACCCCGAGGCCTACACCGACCCCGACTTTTCACCGCCGGAAGAGGGCGATTCGCTCCGCCTCGCGCTCCTGAACATCTCGTCCGATCCCACCGACTTGGGGCCGGGTGAGAGCGTGATCAACGGCGAGAAGCTCTCCATCATGATCGAACCCTGGGCCGCCGCCACGTGGCCGAGCACGGATCTGAACTCCCCTCAGCCCCTGGCAACCTACCAGAGCGCGCTGATTTCCATCTCCGACGACTTCGAGGTCCGCGTCTTCCGCTCCTACATGTTCTCGCTGATGGACATCACCAAGCCGCTGAACACCAACAAACTGTCTCCGGATTTCAACGTCTACAAGCTCGACGCCGCCCTGTCCTTCGCGTTCCTTTCCTTCCCCGGTCTCGACATCGCCTCGCCTTTCGAGTTCGACCTTACCGGCTTCGAGCCGCCTATCACGACCAAATCCCGCGGCGTCATCCTCACACACTGGCTGGTTCTCTCTGAGCGGCCCCCGTGCATCGGCGATCTCAACAACGACGCCATCGTCGACGACCTGGACTTCCAGCAGTTCGTGCTGCAGTACAACATCGTCGACTGCGCCTCGCCCGAGATGCCCGGCGGCTGCAGCGCCGATCTGAACTTCGACGGCTTTGTGGACGACGTGGACTTCACCCCGTTCTTCGTGCAGGCGTACAACAACGTGCTCTGCCCCGAGGCCAATGTCATTCGGAAGGTCTACGTCCCGCTCGCCGGTGGCCGCAACAAGTGGGACAACGACGCCAACAATCCGTTCGAATTGGACCCGATCACGTCCGAGCTCCCCAACGCCGTGCCGGTCGGAGTCGGAGGCTGGACCGCCGAGCTCATGCCCAATCCGCTGGTCAAGACCGCACCGCTCCCTTTCGGCGAGAAGGCCGGGCTCCTGCCCAGCTACGCCGCCTTGCGCACCACCCGCACCGGGTTCGGCCGGGTCTCCTCGCTGGAAGACGGGCGTCCGTTCGATCAGTTGCAGGTCGAATACGAGCGGTTCCTGAATCAGGTCCTGATCACGCCCGACGCCGCGATCGAATTTCAGTACTACCTGCCCATCGGGCCGGTCACGGCGAACTCGCAGTGGCTCAGCAACTCCTCGCCCAAGAAGGTCAAGGTTCTCTTCCCGAAGCCGCCGAAGCCCTGAGATGGGCTACTTCTTGGCCGGCCAGACGCTCGTGCCCTGGCGCTCGTAGCGCGGGACGCTCGGGTCCGCGCCCTTCGACCATGCCTCGATCCCGCCCGCGATCGACTTCGCGTTGGTCAGGCCGATCGAGCGGAAGTAAGCCGCCGCCTTCATCGAACGCACGCCGTGGTGGCAGAGGGCGAGGACCTGGCAGCCGGGTTTGTTCGCGGCGAGTTCCTGAATCTCATCGGCGCGGGTTTCCAGTTCGTCCAGAGGCACGTGCACGGTGTTCTTGACGTGTGCGAAGTCCCACTCCGGATCGAGCCGCACGTCGATCACCAGCACGTTGGCGCCGCTGTCGAGCAACCGCTTGGTGTCGACCGGCGTGACCTCCCAGTCGGGCTTGAAGTTGTAATCGCTGGCGAGTCCGGCTCGATCGTTTGACATGGGGTCCTTTCTGTCTGGCGTGTGTCATTCCAGCTCGTCGAGCAGCCCACCCAGTTCGTTCAGTGCCTTGTTGTCCCCCGCGCGCCGTGCCGCCGCGATGCCGACCTTCACCGCCGCGATGGCGTCCGGCACGCGGCCCGCCGCCTGCAGCGCCCGGGCCTTGTGGAAGTAGGTGTACCCGTCATCCGGGTTCGCCGCGATCGAGCGGTCGTAGAACGCGACGGCCTTGTCCGTCTCGCCGCGCTTGGCGAACTCTTGCCCGAGCGCGTACAGGGTGAAGGCGTCGTTGGGATCGGCCGCCAGCAGTCTTTCCAGTTGCTCGATGCTGGGCATGCTCAAGCCTACCCGCCCCGCGGCGGGGAAGCTCGCGGGTGAGAATCTCGATAGACTCTGACCATGGGAACCACTCAGACCATTCACACGATCGGCGTCATCGGCGCGGGACAGATGGGCGGCGGGATCGCTCAGGTCGCCGCGGTGCACGGCTTCAAGACCCTGGTCTGCGACGCCTCCTCGGCGGCGCTGGGCCGCTGCCGCGACGGGCACACCAAGCGGCTCGCCCGCGAGGTCGAGAAGGGCCGCATGAAGGACACCGACGTGCAGGCGGCGGTGGGGCGGCTGCACTACGTCGAGTCGCTTGAGATGCTCAAGGGCGCTGACATCGTCATCGAAGCGATTGTCGAGGACGCCAAGACCAAGCGTGAGCTCTTCGCCAAGCTCGCGACCATGTTCCCGACCCAGATCCTCGCCAGCAACACCAGCTCGATCAGCATCACCGAGATCGCCGCCAGCGTCGGCCCGCAGGGCCACCCCGAGCGAGTCGTCGGTATGCACTTCTTCAATCCGGTGCCGGTGATGAAGCTCGTCGAGGTCATCCGCGGCTTGCAGACGAGCGCCGACACCGTCACCCGCGTCACCAACCTCGCCGCCTCGCTCGGCAAAACCCCGATCCCGGCCAACGATCGGGCCGGCTTCGTCAGCAACCGCGTCCTCATGCCGATGATCAACGAGGCCTTCTTCGCCTGGATGGAGGGCGTCGCCGAGCCGCAGCACATCGACGAGATCATGAAGCTCGGCTGCAACTTCCCGATGGGCCCCTTGCGTCTGGCCGACTTCATCGGGCTGGACACCTGCGTCCACATCATGAACGTGCTGGCCGACGGGCTGGGAAGCGATCGGTACCGTCCGTGCCCGTTGCTCAAGCAACTGGTCGCAGCGGGCCGTCTGGGGGACAAGACCCAGCGCGGCGTGTACGACTACGCCCCGAGCGCCCCCTCGATGACCGCCAGCTCGACCGGTCACAAGAGCGCGGCGGGCGTGTGAGGCGTGGTCAGGCCGCGTCCCTGCGGGCGGCAAAAAATGCGATGGTCGCGAGCAGCGTCTCTCGCTGAATGGGCTTGGACGCGAAGCTGCTGCAGCCGGCCGCGAGGCACTTGGCCTCGTCGCCGTTCATCGCGTGCGCGGTCAACGCGATGATCGGCAGTTCGCAACCACGCCGGCGCAGCTCCTGGGTCGCCTCGTACCCGTCCATGATCGGCATCTGCATGTCCATCAGGACGACATCGAAGTTTGCTGCCGGCTCCGCGGCGTCCGGGAAGATCGCCCGCACCGCGTCCAGGCCGTTCTCCACGAAGCAGACGTTTGCCCCGGCCTTCTTGAGAAAGTGCTGGATGAGCCGGCGATTGTCCGGGCCGTCTTCGGCGACCAGAATGCGGACGCCCTCCAGCGACACGGCGTGTGAATGCAGGACGGAGGGCAACCTCTTGGGGAGCTCGGACGCGAGCACATCGGATCCGATGCTCACGGTAAAGGTGCAGCCCATGCCGTAGTCGCTCCGGACGGCGATATCACCCCCGAGCATCTGAGCCAGCGAGCGGCTGATTCGCAGGCCCAGCCCGGTGCCGCCGAATCTCCGCGTGGTCGACGTGTCGGCCTGAGCGAACGCTCCAAACAAACCCGCGATCTGATCGGGCGTGAGCCCGATGCCGGTGTCCGCGACTTCGATAAGAAGACGGTTGCCGCTGGCGGGGCGCAGGGCCACCCGCACCTGTCCTTCCTCGGTGAACTTGATCGCGTTGCCGATCAGATTGATCAGGATCTGCCGCAGCCGCATCGGATCGCTGGCGATCGAGGTGGGCACGTCGGGCGCGATGCTCAGCTCGAGCGCGATCCCCTTGGCCTGGGCCCGAACCTTGAGCAAGGCGCAGACTTCGCGGGCGATGCGGACCGGATCGGTGGCAATCCGCTCAACGCTCATTTTGCCCGCTTCGATTTTGGAGAGGTCGAGGATGTCGTTGATAATGCCAAGCAGGGCGTTGCCGTGTTCCTTGATGGTGCGAACCGCATCGCGTCGACGGGTGGCGTCGGCCTGGTACTCCGCGTCGTTGAGCAGCTCGGCGAAACCCAGGATGGCCGTCATCGGGGTTCGGATCTCGTGGCTCATGTTGGCCAGGAACTCGCTCTTGGCCTTGCTGGCGCGTTCGGCCTGTTCCTTCGCTTCGATCGTGAGCAGCTCGGCGGCGTGGCGCCGACGGGAGAGCGCCGCCACTCCGATGCCCAGGCCGATGCTCGCGACCGAGCCGAGACCCAGGCCCGCGTACGCGGCCCGACGCATCGAGTGCACGCGTGCGAGGTAGCCCTCAGCGGTGGCGTCGACGCCGACAAGGCACTCGAACGAGCCATCGGCCGCGAAGACCGGCGCGAACGCGGAGATGAACGTGCCCCATTTGTCGGTGAACGGAGCGTGGGACACGAGTGGCTTCTTGGTCTCGAAGGCCCGCAGCATCTCCGGGTCGGGATCCTCGTACAGCTCGAGAAGGCTCGATTGATCGATGACGCCGTCGCCGTCGGAATCGATGGGCTCGGCCGCGTCCACGATGAATCGAGGCCCCTCGGGGCTCATCCGCACGGTGTAGGCGTACTTCAGCAACGCCGAAGCACGCAGCGTCGCGGCGAGGGGTGAGACGACCCTCTGGTACTCGGCACTGTTCTGCTGCTTGGGATCGACGAGCGAGCGGTGGGCTTCGGCGTCGAGGCGTTGCGCGGCCAACGTCGCGATGGTCGCGAGCTCTTCATCCAGAGCGTCCTTCAACACCCGAGAACCGACGGAGAAGGTGCCGTCGACCGAGAGCCAGGTCAGGGTCATCAGACCGATCGCCGCGATGGTCCCCTGCGCCCACGGCGGAAGCCCCCGACGCGGAGCCTTCGGCGGTGATGCGAGAGGGGGATGCCGCGTGTCTGACGCCAACGAAATCTCCATCGCCCCCGATCGTTGGTCTGGGGCGCCTGCCGGGGTCGCTCCTTGGTCATCGGGGCCAGTCCGCCCGGGCATCGCTTGGCGGCGGATATCGCGTTGGAAATGAGAATCGTCGTAGCGGCTGGCATGCCGTAACAGGTCGTCCCGCCTGCGGAACTTGGAGGAAGGCTGCCGCCTGGGATGGCCGCGTGGCTGAGGGAGAGGGCGTTTGGGCTCTGGGAGGATTGTTTTGGGCGTCGGAGACCCGGCGCGGATTAGACTCCGTAGGGGTCGCCGCCTAAACTTTTCCTCCAAAAGAAGACAGAACGAAGGAAAGCACACGCATGGCACTCGTCGCCGAACGCCGCAAGCAGATCGTCAGCACCTACCGCACCCATGAGAAGGACTCGGGCTCGCCCCAGGTCCAGATCGCGATGCTGACCGAGAAGATCAAGGAAGTGTCGGACCACCTCAAGGGTCACGACAAGGACAACCACAGCCGCCGCGGGCTGGTCCTGATGGTCGGCAAGCGCAACCGCCTGCTGCGCTACCTGGCCCGCACGCAGCCTACCGAGTACCAGGGCCTGATCGCCAAACTCGGCCTCCGCAAGTAAGCAGACTTTCACGGCCCGGTGTTCGAGAGAACGCCGGGCCGATTTGTTTCCGGCCGACGATTCGGCCGTGAATTTCGTGCCCCTCCGGCCTCTCTCGCAGGGCGGTAGGCAAACGCCCGCAACCCGAGCCCGCTCGGATCTCTCCGGCCTTTGCCTTCTGCCTCTCATACGGGAAGACCGGGGGGCGACAAGCCCCGGAACGCACTCGGCTTCGAGCGAACGGACTTCGCCCGGGGCGATGGTTCCACTAGCAGAGGATTCAAAACATGTCCCAGGTTTCCCACGTCTCCACGGGTCTCGCCGACCTGCCGGGCGCGGTCGTCGTCCGCAAGGACCTCGGCGGTCGCACCCTCACCCTCGAGACCGGCATCGTCGGCAAGCTCGCCGGCGCGACCGTCATCGCGTCCTACGGCGGCACCACGGTGCTCGCCGCGGTCGTCCGTTCCAACCCCCGCGAGGGCATCGACTTCTTCCCGCTGACGGTCGATTACCGCGAGAAGACCCCGGCCGCCGGCAAGTTCCCGGGCGGCTTCAAGAAGCGCGAAGGCCCGCCGAGTGAGAAGGAAATTCTCACCATGCGCATGATCGACCGCCCGATCCGCCCGCTCTTCCCCGACGGGTTCATCGACGAGGTCATGATCCAGTGCAGCGTGCTCAGCCACGACACCGAGAACGACGCCGACGTGATCGCCGGCATCGCCTCGAGCGCCGCCCTGGCGTGCAGCGACGTGCCCTTCGAAGGCCCGATCGCGACTGTCCGCGTCGCCCGCATCCACACCGACGACGGCCCGCAGTTCGCCATCAACCCCACCATCAGCCAGCTCGACTACTCCGACCTGGACCTCGTGCTCTCGGGCCATAAGGACGGCCTGAACATGATCGAGGTCGGCGCCGCCGAGGTCGACGAGGCCAGCATGGTCGAGGCGATCAAGTTCGGCCAGAAGCACATCAACGACGTGCTCGGTCTGATCAACGAGCTGGTTGCTAAGGTCGGCAAGCCCAAGAAGGGCGGCGAGCTGTTCCTCCCGACCGCCGAGATCACCGAGAAGGTCCGGGCCCTCGCCGAGACCGAGATGACCGCGGCCCGCCAGATCAACTCCAAGGCCGAGCGCAACGCCAAGGTCGACGAGCTGCGCAAGAAGGTCCTCGACGGCGCGTTCCCGCTCAAGAACGACGGCACCTACGGCGACTACGCCACCAGCCTCAAGAACCGCATCCTCGCGAAGGAAGCGTTCCGCCGTCTGGAAGAAAAGGTCACCCGTCGCCTGATCGTTGAGAAGCAGATTCGCGCCGACGGCCGCAAGGCCCGCCAGATCCGCCCGATCACGGGCGCGGTCGGCGTGCTGCAGCGCACCCACGGCTCGGCGATGTTCCAGCGCGGCGAGACCCAGAGCATCATCTCGGTCACGCTCGGCACCGGCAAGGACGAGCAGATCATCGACGGCCTCATCCCCGAGTACAGCAAGAAGTTCATGCTGCACTACAACTTCCCGCCCTTCTCGACCGGCGAAGTGAAGCGCATCAGCGCCCCAGGCCGTCGCGAGATCGGCCACGGCGCTCTGGCGGAACGCTCCCTCATGGGCGTGATCCCCGGCCCCGATGAGTTCCCCTACACCATCCGCGTCGTCAGCGACATCACCGAGTCCAACGGCTCCTCGTCGATGGCCTCGGTCTGCGGCGGCTGCTTGGCTCTTATGGACGCGGGCGTGCCCATCAAAGCCACCGTCGCCGGCATCTCCGTCGGCCGCTTCAGCGACGACAACGACCAGAACGAGCTCTTCGTCACCGACATCATCGGTGAAGAGGACTTCTTCGGCGACATGGACTTCAAGGTCTCCGGCACCCGCGAGGGCATCACCGGCATCCAGCTTGACCTCAAGGCCCGCGGCCTGGTCGTCTCCCAGATCGAGAAGATCCTCGAGCAGGCCAAGCAGGGCCGCCTCGAGATTATCGACATCATGGAGCGCATCATCGCCAAGCCCCGCGCGGACATCAGCCCGCTGGCCCCGCGCATCGTCACCCTCCGCATCGATCCCGAGAAGATCGGCAAGCTGATCGGACCGGGCGGCAAGATGATCCGAGGCCTGCAGGACCGCTACGGCGTCACCATCGACGTCGAGGACGACGGCACCGTCCAGATCGCCTCGACCGACGGCCCCTCGCTCGAGGGCGCCCGCACCGAGATCGAAGCCCTCTGCGAAGAGGTCAAGGTCGGCGCGGTCTACACCGGCAAGGTCGTCAGCGTGAAGGACTTCGGCGCGTTCGTCGAGCTCGCCCCGGGTACCGACGGCATGTGCCACATCTCCGAGCTCGCCGAGGGTTACGTCAAGAGCGTGACCGACGTGGTGAAGATCGGCGACGTGGTGAAGGTCAAGGTCATCCTGGTCGACGACCAGGGCCGCATCAAGCTCAGCCGCAAGGCCGTCTTGATCGAAGAGGCCAAGAAGAACGCTCCCGCCGCTCCCCAGCAGCCCGCCGCCGCTCCGACCGCCTGAACGGGCTGTCTCGGCCCGGTTGAGCTGCCACAGGTTCGTTGCAATCCCACGCTTCACCCCACAGGGCGGCCAGAATGGCCGCCCTTTTTCCACATTCCGTGCCATTTCGGCTCAGGAGAATCTCCTGACCAGCAACCCGATTTGACAACCCCGCGCCGTCTGATAATCTGATTTCGGATGCTCTGCCGCGTGCCGGCGGGGCGCGATGGCGCAGGATGCGTGACCTCGCGACCCCGGGAAAGGCGACACGGGGCAGACACCAACGGCGGCGACCTTCGCCGATCTCCGCCGGGAAAGGGGTTTGCGATGTCCGAAGGCACCAGCGGCGTCGGAGCGACCCAGATCACCAACCTTGAGGGGACGGTGAAATGGTTCGACCCTCGAAAGGGATTCGGCTTCATCGTCGGCCCCGAGGGTCAGGACATCTTCGCCCACTACAGCATCATCCAGGGCGATGGCTTCCGCGTTCTCAAAGACGGCTCCCAAGTCATCTACGACGCCACCAAGACCGACAAGGGCTGGAAAGCCACCCGCGTCATCCGAGCCCCAGACTCCGTCGAGGTCGTCGTGCCTCGCCGAGGCTACACCCGCTCGCCCCGTCGGTGATCATCGAGAGCACGCTCCACCAGCGAGCCGGGGCGTCCTCGCCCCGACGCCGAGTGCATTCATCATCCGTGAACGCGCGATCACCGTGTGCGCGGCCCGCGGGTGGCAGAAGGCACGGGGCCTTCGTTTCTTCACTCTCTCGCCGTACGCTCCTCCGTGTTCGTCTCGCTCGGCTTCATCATCGGCCTCGTCCTCGGCGCCGTCCTCGCCTCGCTCAGCTCCGCGCTCTTGATCAAGCGTCACCTCCGCCGATCCAAGGCCGCCGAACGCCGGGCCAGGAGTGCTGAACGCTTGGCCGAACTGGGCGCCATGACCGGCGGCCTCGCCCACGAGATCAAGAATCCACTCTCGACGGTCGGCCTCAACGCCCAGCTCCTGGGCGAAGCGATCGAGGAGCTTCCGATCGCGGGAGATGAGAAAGGCCGCCTCGTCCGCCGCGTGCAGTCGCTCCGCCGCGAGGTGGAACGCCTCCGCGGCATCCTCACCGACTTCCTTGAGTTTGCCGGCGAGCTGCGCCTCGATCGCCGCGAGGCCGACCTCAACACGGCGGTGGGGGAGCTGATCGACTTCTTCGCGCCTCAGGCCGAGAAGTCGGGGGTGCGCCTGCGAACGGACCTGTCTTCCGGGCCGCTGCGTGCCCATGTCGATGTCTCGCACATCAAGCAGGCCGTGCTGAACCTCATGCTCAACGCGACCCAGGCGATGTCCGCCGCGAGCAGCGGAGGGGACGACCCGTCCTCTTCTTCGCGCCCGCGTGAGCTGATCATCAAGACGCTCGCGACCCGAGACTCCGACCAGCGCGGCATCGCCCAGATCCACGTCATCGACACCGGCCCGGGCATCGCCGCCGACGTCCTGCCCCGCATCTTCACGCCCTACTTCACCACCAAGTCCGGCGGCACGGGCCTTGGCTTGCCGACGTCGCGCCGCCTGATCGAGGCCCACGAAGGCCGCATCGAGGTCTTTAGCGAGCAGGGCCGCGGCACGGACTTTGTCATCACGCTTCCCTTGCTGGACGGTGCCGACCCGGCTCGATAAGACAGCGACCCCAGTCCTGCTCATTTGTGCCCACTCGTGCCCACTGGTTCCCACTGTTTCGTAGCGGCCCGCTTGCGTCATCCCCCCAATCTGGTATCTTGTTCCCACGTACCGCGGGACAATGGGGTGCCGCCGACGTCAGGTGAGGGTCGGACATGATCAAGGGTGTGATCGGTGGGGTGATCGGCGGCGTCATCGGAGCCGCGGTCTGGGCGGCGATCGCGTACTACACCGGATACGAGATCGGCTGGATCGCCTGGCTCGTCGGCGCCTTGGTCGGCTTGCTCACCGGCGCGATGGCCGGAGACGACGCGTCGCCATTGACCGGTGCCGCCGCTGCCATCATCGCGATCGCTTCGATCGCCGGCGGCAAGTTCGCCGTCATCCACATCTACGTCAGCCAAGTCAGCGCCAAGATGCACAGCGATTACCAGGTCACCGACGAGATCGCCCTGGTCGCCATCGCGGAGCAGGTCGTCGAGGAGTTCGAGAAGTCCAACAAGCCCATGAAGTGGCCCGAGGGCAAGACCAAGGAAGACGCTGAGGAAGAAGCCGACTTCCCCAAAGAAGTGTGGACCGACGCTCAGGCCCGCTGGGGAGCGATGCAGCCTGCGCAGCAGACCACCTACAAGAAGGACCTCAAAGAGAACCATCTCGCGAAGCTCGACGAAGCGATGGTGGCGATCGAAGCCGAAGCCTTCAAACGCTCCCTGAGCCCGCTCGACATCCTGTTCGCCGTCCTCGCTATCGCGTCCGCGTTCCGACTCGGCGCCGGCGGCCTGGGCGGCGGCGGCGAAGACTGATCCGCCCGGCGCCCAGCAGATTCGAGCCGCCGCCGCATTGAAAGAGCTTCGCGGTCGGTGGCAATCGCAGGAAACTCCGCCGTCCCCGCGGGAGTATCTGTTCACATGCGAATCCCCGGCCGCAAGATCTGGCGGGCGTTTAAGGAACTGGATCAGTTCTCGGATGAGCAGTGCGCTCGGTTTGTGCGTGCCGCGACGGCATTCGGATGGGGTGCGATCATCCGCGGCGTCGCGCTCTTTTTGATCGGGGCATCCTCGCTCCTTGGCGTCCTCTGGGCGCTGACGGAGTTCACCTACGACTGGGACAGGACCTTCCGCCCCGCGTGGCTCGCGATTCCAACCACCTTTGCCGCGTGGATCGGCGGCGTCTCCCTCAGCCCGCTCGTCGTGCTCGTCATCCGCGACTGGATCCTCCGCCGCCGAATTCACCATCTGCTCCGGGACCGAGGCGTCTGCTCCGCGTGCCGGTATTCCTTGATCGGGCTTCCCGTCGGTGCCGACCTGCGGGTAGCGTGCCCGGAGTGCGGGCTTACAACGATCGTGGATCAGTCGCTGGGCGAGCTCGTGCTGGACGAGGCCGGGCGAGCGAAGTTCGCGCCCCGATCAGGAGGCATCTTCGATCGCCCGCCGTTCTGGACGCCGCGCCGGAAGCGGCTGGCCCGCCGTGTCGCGATTTCCATGCTCGCGATCAGCTTCGGCGGGCCCCTCCTTCTCTGGAGCGCGTACGAGGCGTTCCTGCAATACCAAGCCCATGCCGCTCGGAACGCGCCCAGCCCTCGCGCTGCGTTCTTCAAGCTGCTCGCCGACGCCAAGTCTCACTCCGACGGTGGCGACCAGGTTTGGGCGGCGATGCGACAATCCCTCGCGGCCTTCGACCAGGCCGCGGCCGCGCGGCTCGAACGACTCGAGAGCGGAAGCAACGCGACTACTTCCTTGGAGTACCTCGATCCCGCTTGGAATCAGGGAGGCGAAGGAGCTGTTCCCGGCACCCAAAACCTGAGCGAGGATATCAAGTCCGCGGCTCTAAGAGGGCGATCGATCATCCGCGCAACGGTGCGCGACGCTTCCGACATCCGCGCGATTCTCAGCCCATGGACCGCCGTGAATCGACCCTCGGTCAGCGCTCTTCCCACGGTCGATCCCGACCAGCCACTGTTGGGTGCCAGCATGGACTTCGGCTTCAAGAGCACCGATGTTCGCAAGTTTGCCAGTCTGTGTGCCTCGCTCATGTCCGCCGCGGCGCGGGACGGCCGCTGGGACGACTACGCCGAGGTGGCCCGCGAGCTCCGCCTTCTTCGAGATTCGATCCGGCTCATCCCGACTGTGATCCATGTGTACGTCGAGTCGGGCGTGGATGCCGTGCTCCTGGAGCAGATCCGCGACGATCTGATGCGGAGCCCGAGTCCGCAGCTCATCAAGATCGCCAGCGAGTGCGCGGCCGAGGAGCCCCAGGCTCAGCGCTTCCTCGATGCAATAGAAGTCGAGAGGCTGGCGCACATCGATCTCATGCAGTGGTTCTTCTCCGATCCGTCGCGTGTGCGATGGGAGCGATGGTCGAAACCGGTGGATGAGTTCGTGAACCCGCCGAACTGGGGGTGGGGCAACCAACGAGTGGACGGCCGCCTGGGCTCCTTCTGGGAAAACTGCCGAGCGTTCGACGCGGCGGCGGCAGGGACTTCAGGCCGCATCAAAGCCTCCCCACCGATGCGTCCGCAGTGCTGGGCTCGGCCGAGTGACCTTCTATTCGTCAACAAGCAGGTGCCAGACCAGACCGGCGAAAGGCTGCTTGAGATATCGGATCAGCAGCGTCTCGCGTATCGCTCGCTTCGTGTGCTCATCGAGATTCAGCGCGAGTTTGTCACGACCGGTGCGTACCCCGCGTCTCTCGATGCCGTGCGTTCACGTTTGGCACCGTCCGACCTGGAGAACCCCTTTATGGCTGGCGAGATCGAGTATCGCCCGCTGCTACCTCTCGCCGGGCGCCTCATCTCCACCGACTCCTTCCTCGCTCGACGTGCTTTCGTCGATCCGCTCCCCTTTCTTCTCTATGCCCCCACGACAGAGATCCGCGGCGGAATGGATATGACGACGCGGAACTGGATCCCGTTCCGTCTCCTCAACGCAAGTTCGGGCACCGTTCCAATGGTCATGCTCAACATCGGCCGCGAGGGCACCTCCCTGTGGTACGAACGGTCCAACATTGGGTCCTCAACACCTCCCAGTCCATTCCGAGCAGACCAAAACGCGGAAGGGCCCTGAAGACACTTCTTTCCCTACAATCCCCGCACTTTCCAGAGCCACCCCATGACCACCACCCCCCGCCCCAGCGTCGCCCCTTCCTCCATTTCCAAACCCATCGACCCCCACGCCGTGACCATCTCCGGCCTGGTGCTCGACCCCGCCTACGCACCCGACGCACCCAGCGAGTCGCTCAAGAACATCCCGCGTGACATCGCCGGACCGGGCCAGTACCCCTACACCCGTGGTCTTTTCCCTCAGGGCTACCGCACCCGTCTCTGGACCATGCGCCAGTTCGCCGGCTTCGGCTCCGCCGACGACACCAACAAGCGGTTCAAGTACCTGCTCGAACAGGCCAAGTCGTCCACCGCCGCCAACACCGGGCTCTCGACCGCGTTCGATCTGCCCACGCTCATGGGCCGCGACAGCGATGACGCGCTCTCCGTCGGCGAGGTCGGCCGCTGCGGCGTCGCGATCGACACCATCGAGGACATGCACCGCCTCTACGCCGATATCCCCGTCGGCAACGTCACGGTCTCGCAGACCATCAACGGCCCCGCCTGCGTCATCTGGGCCATGTACCTCGGCATGGCGCTGCAGCGCGGCATCTCCTGGACCACCCTCGGCGGCACGCTCCAGAACGACATCCTCAAAGAGTTCCACAGTCAGAACGAATTCATCTACCCGCCCGAGCCGAGCGTCAAGCTCGTCGTCGACACCATCGAGTTCCAGTCGCTCTTCGTGCCCAAGTGGAACTCGGTCTCCATCAGCGGCTACCACATCCGCGAGGCCGGCAGCACCGCGACCCAGGAACTCGCCTTCACCCTCCGCGACGGCATGGAGTACGTCGAAGCCTGCGTCGAGCGCGGCCTCGACATCGATTCCTTCGCGCCCCGTCTCTCGTTCTTCTTCAACAGCCACAACGAGTTCTTCGAGGAGCTGTGCAAGCTCCGCGCTGCCCGCCGCATCTGGGCCCGTGCGATGCGCCACCGCTACGGCGCCAAGAACGAACGCTCGTGGTTCATGAAGACCCACGTCCAGACCGCGGGCTGCAGCCTCACCGAGCAGCAGCCGCTGAACAACATCGTGCGCGTCGCCTACCAGGCCATGGCCGCGGTGCTCGGCGGCTGCCAGAGCCTCCACACCGACAGCATGGACGAGACCCTCGGCCTGCCCACCGAGCAGGCCGTCACGGTCGCGCTGCGCACCCAGCAGATCCTGGCCCACGAAACCGGCGTCACCCGCGTCGCCGACCCCCTCGGCGGCTCGTGGTTCATCGAGCAACTTACCGACACGATGGAACGCGAGGCGCTCCGCTACATCAACGACATCGACCACATGGGCGGGTACGCGAATGGAGCCTCTCGCGCAAGCGAGAGGTCAGAACCAACCTCCGACCTCTCCCAACACGAGGCCTACAGCCTCAAGACCGGCTACGGCCGCGGCGTCATCAACGGCATCAACCGAGGATACTTCCGCCGCCAGATCGCCGAGGCGTCCTACCGCTTCTCCGAGGAGTGCGAGGCCGGCGACCGCATCATCGTCGGCGTCAACGCCTACAACGAAGAAAGCGGCGACCGCCCCATCGACATCCTCCAGATCAGCCACGACGTCGAAACGAACCAGTGCGACCGCCTCGCCAAGTTCAAGAAGGCCCGCGACGCCAGCAAGGTGCAGCGTGCCCTCGAGAACATCCGCAAGGCCTGCCAGGGCAAGCCGCAGGCGTTCGTGAACAGCGAGCTGTCCTCGCTCATCCCCAGCGGCCGCCTGCACGCGACCAACGTCATGCCCGCGCTGGTCGACGGCGCCCTCAGCGGCTGCACCATGGGCGAGATGGTCCAAGCCATGGCCGACATCTACGGCCGCTACAGCGGCGGGCCGGAGTGGTAGACCCCGTCGCGCTCGCGCCTCGGACTTCAACGAGGGCGTGAGCGAGCCCGTCTGGCGTCAATGTCTTTCGCCCGGAGGGCGCACGACCGTTGCCGGCGGCTTCAGCCGCCGGTCTTGGCCCTCAACATCTCCCCGCCCCGGCAGGGGCGGAAGAATCGGCGCGAACGTCACGGATGTCCAACGCGTAGGGTTGCCCATGTCCTACGAAATGAGCGACAACTCAGTCGCTCTACCCAAGGCATGGTCGAATCCGATCTTCGTGTGGTGGGCCGCGGCCGCCGCCGCATGCGTTGCCATCATCTTGCTACGCAACCCGTTCGTCGACGCAGTGAACAAGCCTTGGCCGCTCTTGACCTTTCGTCTCCCATCCGGAGAGTCTGTCCGGATTCTGAAGGACGATGCCGATGTCATGGTGTCGCTGTCGTGGCATTTCCGCAGCGGCACGCTCCTAGCCGACGGCGGCATAGGGGCAACCAGTTACGACACCGTGCTCAAACGCGAGGAGTTTCACGTCGCGAGACTGGACCCTTCCACCATCATCATCGTTGACTTGGAACGCGATCAGTTGCTCGCGGCGATCCACGCGACACCAGATGTGGTCGTCGGGATCGATCCCACCGAGAATCGGCAGGAGTTCATCAAGGTGGCCAGTGCCGCGAGCCAGGCGCTTGGGCGACCGATTACGCCGTTGTTGGGACGTGTCGTGCGTGAGTATCGAGGTGCCAAGTGAATTGCCGCCGATGCGGCTATTCGATGACCGGCGTTCTTCAAGGCAACCCATGCCCGGAGTGTGCCTGCGCTCTGCCGCCGGTGTCACTCCAGAGCCTCCGAACCACCGAAAGGTTCGCCTTTGCCGAAGTCGTGGCGTTCGTCGCTCTGGTGGCATTCGTTCATAGCCTGATCATCATCAACTACCCGCTCCTGATGCTGCTCTTCCCGTTGATCCAGATTATCGCCGCCTTGCTCATCGCAGCTCATGTCGCCTCCGTCTCCGCGGGGCGTCGATTCTGGACCAGCAAGATGGCGCGAGTCGCAGTCGGTCTGGGTGCGTTCACCACCATGATGCTGGCCCCCTTCGCTCTCGCGAATCTGATCGTCATCGCGTGGGTGGCGATTCGATAGCTGGCCGCCTTCCGCCCGGAGGGTGCACGACCGTTGCCGGCGGCTTCAGCCGCCGGTCAGCGCCCTCAAAAGCCTCTCGCCCCGGCAGGGGCGGACGAACGCGATATCTCACGCTTCACCCTGCCGCCCCTTCGGTGCTTGGTTCAGAGTGATGAAATGCCTCGACCGGCAGATGAATCTGCCGGCAACACTCGTGCGCCCTCCGGTCGAGGAGCAGCGAGACCCCGCACCCCCAGGCATCCCGTTCCATTCGCCCTCGCACCCTGACGCCGCCCGCCGCCCAATCTGCGTTTTGCCCCGGTCCTCAAGATGATCTTCGGCTTTTTAGGAACCTCCCCGTCCCCTCGCACGATATACTATGTACCACATAGTATGGGAGACTCATCCATGAAGATCGAACGCGAGCTGATGCGGGGGGCCGGTCCGGTCGCGGTGCTCAAGCTGCTCAACCGCCGCGACATGTACGGCTACGAGCTGGTCGAGGCCATCACCCAGCGCACGGAGGGTGCCCTTGCCATGGGCCAATCCACCCTCTACCCCATGCTCTACAACCTCGAGGCCCAGGGCTTTATCGAGGGCTACTGGCAGGAAGCCACCGACGCCGACGCGGCAAAGAACGCCGATCGCGCGCCCGCAAAGCGCGACGCTCAAACGAGCTCCAAATCCAAACCCGCCAGCCGCGACCGCAAGTACTACCGCCTGACCGACAAAGGCAAAAAGCGCCTCGCCGACGACAGCAAGCAGTGGGAGGCCGTCATCCGCGCCATGAAGGCCCTCGGCGTCGCCACGCTGGCGCTGCCACGTCCGTCCGAGACCGAACCGTGCCTTCGACCTCTGCCCCAGCCTCAGTAAGGAGAGATTGGTGTTCCGAAGCCCGAGATCCAGATCGCACCAACCTTGCCGAGCCAAGGTTGGTGGCACGAGCCACGGCGTGGTGCTGCGAGACTCAACGCCCGATCGCGTCCGCCCACGCCAGTCCACGGACCTTCACGGAGTTCCACCATGTCCTCCAACGACTCCGCCATAACCTCCGAGAACGCTGCAAAACAGGCCTCTGACGCTGGTTCCGCGTCGCGTACGTCTCCCTCCCTCGCCGACCTCCCCGCGCCTCTGCGTGACGCCATCGCCGCCGTCTGCAAGCGTGCCCGCCTCTGGAAGCACGAACGCGCCGACGTCGAGGCCGAGCTCGCCGCCCACTTTCACGACGGCCTCGCGCAGGGCACAGCACCCGACACACTCCTCGCCAACTTCGGCGACATCAAGGCCGCCGCCAAGCTCATCCGCCGCGGCAAGATCCGCAATCGCCCGCTGTGGTGGCAGCTGCAGCGTCGCATCGGTCAAGCCATCGCCGCGATGCTGTTGGTCTTGGTCGCCTTCGTCGCCGTGCACACGGTCCGCTTCTACATCGGAACGCCCACCATCGCTTTCCGCCCGGTGGATGAGCTCAACCGCGAGGCCCACGCGCTCGCCGAGGCCGACCGTGCTTGGCCGCTCTATCGCAAGGCCGTGCTCGGTCTCGATCTCACTCGGGCTGAGGTCGAACGCCTTGGAACCGCAACATGGAGCGACCCGGCTGTGCTGCCGGGAGCACTCGCGCAGGCCGAAGCAGTGCTATCCCGCAACGCCGCGTCGATCGAGCTCATTCATCGGGGTGCGTCGAAGCAAGGCCTGGGCATCGTCGTCGGCATCGATAACGACGCCGAGCTCGACGCCAAGTCCACCATGCTCCTCGGCTATCCCCCGTCGATCCCGCCCGGAACGCCCGCCGCCGCAGAAGCCTTCCCGCCCGACGCTCAGAATCCCGAGGCCTTCCTCATCCTGCTGCCCCATCTGCCGCACATCCGGATCGCGGCACGCCTGCTCCGCGACGACGCCCTGGTCGGCGCTTCCAAAGGCGATGGAGCTCGCGTGCACCGCGACCTCGTGTCCATCCTTTCTATCGCCCGTCAGAACCGTTCGCCCGACACCCTCATCTCCTGCCTCGTCTCGGTCGCAGTCGTCCGGCTCGTCACCGATTTGACAATGGACGTGCTTGAGCACGCTCCCGCGATCCTCAGCGACGAGCAGCTCACCGACCTCGCCCACCGCCTCGCCGCGCTGGGCGGCCCCGCCGACCTCATCAGCCTCCAAGGCGAACGCATCGGGTACCGCGACGCCATCCAGCGCCTCTACACCGACGACGGCCAAGGCGACGGACGCCTCACCGCCGCCGGCGTGGAGTACTACAACAAGCTCGCCATGGTCACCCAGAACAGGGAATCTCAGATCGCGGTGGCCCTTGCCAGCCCGCTCGTCGCGGGGCGACGCGAGATGACCAACGCGTTCGAATCCCTGTTCGCTCGTGCCGAGGCTGGTCTGCGAAGGCCTCTGTGGAAGTCGTCCGAGCCTTCGGCGGATCGGTACTTCCTGGAGCTCACCGAGGGCAAGCTCACGACGATCCGTTACGCACTGATCTCCATTCTGGCACCCGCGTTCGAACGCACCCGAGTCAAGGCATTGGAGGCCGTCGCCCAGCGCGACGCCGTGCTGGTAGCTCTCGCCGCCGAGTCCTTCCGCCGCGCCCAAGGCACCTACCCCGAGACGCTCGACTCGCTGGTCCCCAGGTTCTTGCCAGAGATCCCAGCCGATCCCGTCGACGGCATGCCCCTGCGCTACCGCCGCACGGCAAACTCCTTCATCCTCTACTCCATCGGAGCCGACCGTCGAGACGACGCCGGCCGGTTCCCAAGCACCGACGCCGACGCCAGCCGCGTTCGCAACATCGACCACCGTGGCACGTTCGATGCTCCCTGCGACTTGATCTACTTCCCCCGTCGGGCCAACCCGGTCGCCGGGGCGAACTAGCTCCGGCTCGACCGCCCCTTCCGGCGCCCGGTCGCTCCGTCGAACCCTGCGATTCTGCCTGTCGTTTGCGCCGGTCACGCCTCGGCCTTCGCTATCCTGCGAGCATGGCGGAGCCATCCCTCTCATCGTCCCAGCGGAACGGAATCAACCTCTCCCACGACGGGTCTCCCACGCGTGCGTCTGAGGCCCCACAGATCACCGAGACCAAGCCTGCCGGGGGCCAGCCCGGGAGTGGGGGGATCGGATCCGACGGAATCGCGCGAACGCTGCCGGACGTCCCGATGATCGATGTGATGGGCGGCGCTTCCCGCGCCCAGATCAACGTTCTCGACCACGGATTTATCGCCCTCGTCGATTGCATGCCCAGGCTGGTGCCGCAGGGACAGACCGCGGATGCCGCCATCGTCCAGGCCGCCCGCGTGTCCTACGGCCACGGCACCAAAAAGGTGAACGAAGACCGCGGCCTCATTCGGTACTTGCTCCGCCACCGGCACACCACGCCGTTTGAGATGGTGGAACTCAAGTTCCACGTCTGCATGCCCATCTTCGTGGCCCGCCAGTGGATCCGCCACCGCACCGCCAACGTCAACGAGTACTCCGCCCGCTACTCGATCTTGCCCGACCGCTTCTACACCCCGAACCTCGATCAGGTCCGCAAGCAGAGCACCGCCAACCGCCAGGGCGGCGAGGAGCTCTTCCGGGTTCATGACGATGCCCAGGAACTCAAGACCGCCCAGGATTTCGTGAAGTACCTCGACGACGTCGAGGGCTTCTATCAGCGGTATCTGTCGCTCACCGAGCAGGGCGTCAGCCGCGAGATGGCCCGCATCGGTCTGCCGGTGAACATGTACACCGAGTGGTACTGGAAGTGCGACCTGCACAACACGCTGCGATTCCTGAGCTTGCGGATCGACTCGCACGCTCAGGCCGAGATCCGGGCCTTCGCCGAGGCGATGCTGAAGCTGATCGAGCCGCTCGCCCCCTTCACCATCGAGGCCTGGCGCGACTACGACCTCGGTGCCATGCAGCTCTCGCGTCTGGAGATCGAAGCCCTCCAGCGCCTCCTCGCCGGCACGAGCGTCAACGCGGCCGACGGAGCCCTCGTCTCCGACAACTCGCGCGAGCGGGCGGAATGGGCGAGCAAGCTCGAGAAACTCGCCAAGGGATCGACCTGAGTTCCCGACGCCTTCCCGTATCGCGCGACAAGCGCGGGCGATCGCAACAGGAGCGCGCTCGCGACGTGGACTCGCTCTAGGGGCAAGGCTTGGCCGCGAGCACACGCCGGGTCGAAGCGGGGTCTTTGGCCAGCTTCTCCGCCGGTCGCACGGGTCGGATCACCAGGTTCCCGCCGCAGTTCGGGCACACCCGGTTCATTCTCGCGGCACACCCGGGGCAGAACGTGCACTCGTATGTGCAGATCCACGCCTCGCTTGAGGGCAGCAGGTCTCGATCGCAACACTCGCAGTTCGGTCGTATCTCGAGCACGCGTCGTCTCCAGCCCCGCACGAAGTTGTTCCTAGATGTAGTCCTTCACCGCCTCGGCGCCGAAGCTCTCCTTGGTCTTCTTGATCAGCAAGAACCACACGAAGATGAACAGCGGGTAGATCGAGAACAGGATCGTCATCCCAAAGCCGATCATCATCCCCAGGTTGCTCTCGGCTCCCGGTCCTTTGGAGAACGGGCTGTCCGGGTTCTCGCGGATGAACAGCTTCATGGCGGCGTCCTGCCGGAAGACCAGGTACAACCCCACCGGGATCCACGCCAGCGAGAGCCCAGACCAGACTAAATGCAGCGTCCGCCCCGTCATGCTCCGGCGAAGCGTGAACAGTCCGGCCACGAACAAGATCGCGGCCATCACGAAGCCGAACCCGATCGACGTGATGTTTGTGGCGTTCAGCCCCATCGTCGGCGGCAACGGCCCCTGCTGCATCTCGGGCGGCAGCATCGCCGGGCCCACCATCGCCATCACGCCACCGCAGCCGGCGCACGTCACGCTCAACCCGCCCCAAACCATCGAGATGATCCCGATCACCTTGGGCCAGCTCGTCGGCTCCGCCAGCATGTCCATCGCCTCGGGCCGAACGTTGTTTTCTTCCGACATCGAGAGTCCTCCTCGTACCTCACCCGAGACCTTTTTCGTCCCGCGGCATCCGATCCCCGACGCCCTCCCTACTCTGGTTACAGGGTAACAAACCCCTTCGCCGCGTGCTGGTCCGACTCACGAAGCGTCCGAGATCCGCCCTGGCTGAATAATTTGGGAGTCCTTCACGATGCGTTTCAACCGCTCAGCCCCCGCCGGGTTGCTTGTTCTCTCCATCTTTGCCTCCGCCGCCCCGGCCGCGTTCCAGTACGCGTACGACGACGGCATCGGCAGCGGCAACATCGCTCCGTCCTTCAGCAGCGCCGCCTCCTATCCCGCCGAGTTCATGTGGGGCAACGTCTTCTCGGTTCAGGGTGGCAATGACATCATCACCACGATCTCTGTGGCTTTTGGTCGCATCAACGCGCCCGAGCAGCGACCCGTCCGCCTCTCGCTCTATCAACTCGTCACGCCGAACGACCCGCGCACGGCGACCCTTGTCGCGAGTGTCAACGGCACCAGCGGCCTCCCCCGCACCAACACCTTTCTCGACTTCGCCATCAACCCCACCAAAGTCACCGGCCAGTTCTTCGTCGCCGCTACCATGACCGTCGACGCTCAAGGCACCACCGCGCCGGCTCGCTACGACCTCGGGGGCAGCGCCAATGCGAGCAACGCCTGGCTCTTTGCGGCTACTTCTCTCGCCAATCTGCCGCTCGGTCAGGCTCCGTTCCAGGTCCGCATGAGCGAGTACGTCATCCCCGCCGTCTTCCAGGTTCGCGCGACCGCCATCCCGACGCCCGCGTCGGCTCTGGCCTTGGCCGGATTGGTGATGATGGGTCGCCGGCGCCGGTGAACCGGGCGGTCAGACATCGTCAGTGGATCGGCGTTACTTCTTCGCGAGCGCCGCGAGCTTGACCTTGAGGTCCTCAAGCCGAGCCCGGTCCGCCTGCTCGAGCTTGTCGCCCATGGTCGTCTCGATCGCCGACGCGATCGGTTGCGCCCGTTCCGGCGCGATCCGGATCGAGAGGTCGAGCGCCCGAAGCCAGGCGGAGACACTCCCACCCGCTTCACGGGCCTGATCCATCCGACCCAGCAAGATCAGCCCAACCGTGCGGACGTCCTTCACCTTCGCCGGCGGAAGCAGCTTCTCCATCTCCGGCAACGCGTCGATCGCGCCGATCGCGTCTCCCGGACGATTGAGTTCGATCCGAAGCTCCGCCAACGAAAGCAACCCGGTCGCGACCGTCACCAGCGTTCGTGGCTCGGTCCGCTCCGACATGATGCGCTTGGGATCGGCCAGCTGCGCGATCACCGCTTCCCGCAGAGAGAGATCGTCGACCCGCGCCGCCGCCTCGAGGATCTCGTCTTCCTCCAGCACCGAGGCGATCACGGTGAGGGCCGCTCGGCGCTGCTCAGGCGCGTTCCGGGTCGCTTCCTCGATGGCCACGAACCCCGCCAGGCTGGGGTCCTGGGTCAGCACCCCGCGCACAGCGACCTCAATCAGCAACGGGTCCACCCGTGCCGCGGCAAGGATCCGGGGCAGGAACTCGGGGAATCCCACCAGGGATTCCGCGGCCGCCAGCCGCTGCGCGGGCGTCCGCGAGCCCAGCAGCACCGCGATCGCGTCACGATCGGACGCGTCGCCGGCCTCCACGCGGAGCTGGCATCCGGCCCCTGAAAGCTCGCCCAGGCTGATTCCGCGGAGCACGTTACGGATCGGGGCCTCGCTCTCCTCGTCGCGCAGGTACCCCGCTCGGTACAGCGACCATGCGGCGTCGATCGCTCCGTCTCGGGCCGCCCTTGCCTCGTTCGAAGCCGCCGCGTCGGTCTTGATCCAGCGGACGATCGAGGGCTCAAACGCCGCGGCTGGCCACCGCGAGGTCGCCGCCAGCATCGCCGCCGCCGCCCGAGGAGAGGTCTCGTGCTCCAGGGCGTCGTTCAGCACCTCCGCCGCACCCGGGGGTGCGAGGTTGGCCACCAGGATCGCCGCTTGCTCGCGCACCTGATCGTCCGAGCTCCGCACCAGCTTCAGCACCGCCTCCGCGATCGCCGAGTCCGGGCGGTTGTTCGCCGAAAGCTCGCGAGAGATCAGGTCGAGCGCCAGGAGGTTGACCGGCGCGAGGGCGTCGCCCAGCATCGAGCTGATCAACGGCCATCGCTGCTCCGGCGGCGTCGCCAGATGCAGCGACCGCAGCGAATCGGTCAGACGCGTCGTCAGAGCCGCCGCCTCATCGGTTTTCTTGTCTCGGGCCGCTGCCAGGTTCTTAAGCAGCTCCGCCTGCCAGGCCGCTTCGCCATCCGGCACCGAGCGAAGATACCCGGCCCAGGCGCCGTCCTCCGCCGCGAGCCCCAGCTTTCCCGTCGCCCGCTCCAGCGCCGCGTGAATCGTCCGAAGCGATTCCGAATCCCGGGCCGCCGACAGCAACGAGATCAACAGGTTCGCCGATGCCCGCGTCCGGATCGATCCCAACGCCCTCGCGACGTCACGGACCACCGCGGGATTCCCGGCGTGCTTCTTCGCCACCTCGGCAAGCTGGGTCAGCGCCAACGGGTCGGCCACCGGGCTCGTCGCCAGGGCCCGAAGCCGCAGCGACAGCTCGTCGACGGGGAGGGTCGCTAACGACCCCGGCGCGGGCTCCGCCAACTCGACCGCCGTGTCCATCGCGGCCACCGCGGGCTCGTCAGCCGCCGCCCCGGGCAGGCCCGCCACCATCGCCAAAGCCAGCGGCGCAGCACCCCACAGGCCGATCCGTGTCGGCCGGGAATCAGACCGAAGTTGGCCGCGGTGAAACGCCAAATCGGGCCTCGCTCCGTGCCCTTCGGCGGTCACGACTGCGTGGCGCCGAGGACGGGTGAAGGGGTGTTCGTCGATCAACTTCCAAGTGATCGTCACAGTTTACCGCAGGGGATGGGGAATTGGTTCGGGAAAGTTGCAAAGAACCGCAGAAGTCCCAGAGCAGCGTGCCCAACTTGCCGCGCTTTGGACTCCAAGCGCGGTACAGTCGCGCGATGAAGACGCTGTTGCACACCCCGGATCGTGTCCTGATCGCGCCCTCCATCTTGTCCGCGGACTTCACTCGCATGGGAGACGATTGCCGCCACGTCCTCGCGCCCGCCAGCGAAGGCGGGGCAGGCGCCGATCTCCTGCACCTCGACGTCATGGACGGCCACTTCGTCCCCAACCTGACCATGGGCCCCGACATGTGCCGCGGTCTGCGAAAGGCGTTCCCCACGGCTTTCCTCGATGTTCACCTCATGGTCACCGAGCCCGAAAACTTCATCGAGCCCTTCGCCAAGGCGGGCGCCAACTTGCTCACCTTCCACATCGAACGACACCAGGGGGCCGCCGCCGTCGGGCTCGCTCGGAGGATCCAGTCTTCCGGGATGCTCGCCGGCATCGCCGTCAACCCGCCGACCCCCGTCGAACCGGTCCTCGAGGTCGCGCACGCCTTTGACCTTGTCCTCATCATGTCCGTCAATCCCGGCTTCTCGGGTCAGGCGTTTATCCCTGCCGTCCTGGACAAGGCCCGGCGGGTCAAGCCGCTCCTTCAGCCGACCCAACGCCTCGAAGTCGACGGCGGAGTCTCGGAGTCCACCGCTCCGGCCTGTCGCGATGCCGGCATGGACGTGCTGGTCGCGGCCTCGGCCATCTTCGGCAAGCCCGCTCCCCAACGGGCCGCCGCCGTCGCGTCTCTTCGTGGATGAGCCCTCTCCCGCCCCGCGGTTCGCGCTGAAGACACACGACATCTTTTCCACAGACCCAAACAAACCCCTTTCTCACCTTTGCACCCTCTGAATGCCGAAGTGCTAAACTCCCAATTACTTCGGACTCGCGCGGGTCGTCGGCTGGAGCCGGCGGGCGGGTCGGAAGGGGATCTGCGTGTGCGGTTCGGCTCGGGCGGAGTCCCGGGTGGAACAACCCCGAAGGCAACCCTTCGGACCTCGTGGGCGACGGACATGCCCGCGGCACGCGCGACGGACTCGTGAGGACTCGCGCCCCGAACCTGCTTCGTTCTGGAAGCTGGCACGGGTATCGGGTCCAACACGGGTCATTTCGGAACGTTCGGCCATGACACCATCTCCCAGCCCTTCATCCCCCAGCCCGACATCCACGAGCCGCAAGGCCACCGCCCCGACCAAAGCCAAGCTGCCCCAGCGCACCTGGGCCGACCTCCGCCCCGAACGCCGCGCTTCGATTCCGGAGGGGATCTGGCTCCGCTGCCCGTCGTGCACCAAGATGATCTACCGGCGGCACCTGGAAGCGAACCTCAACGTGTGCCCCGAGTGCACGCACCACTTCCGCATCGGGGCGACCGAGCGGGTGCTGCAGCTCGCCGACCCGGGCACGTTCGAGGCGATGTTCACCGAATTGCAGCCGACCGACCCCCTCAAGTTCAAGGACCTAAAGGCGTACCGCGAGCGGCTGATCGCCGAGCAGGTGAAGACCGGGCAGATTGATGCGATCCGGGCCGGCAAGTGCTTCATCAAGGGCCGCGAGGCGATGCTCGTGTGCCTCGATTTGACGTTCATGATGGGCTCGATGGGCTCGGTGGTCGGTGAGACGATCACGCGGGCGATCGAGGAGGCGACTCCCGATAAGGCCAACGGCAAGAAGGGCCTGCCGGTCATCATCATCTCGTGCTCGGGCGGCGCCCGCATGCAGGAGTCGGGCTTGAGCCTGATGCAGATGGCCAAGACCTCGGCCGCCCTCGCTCGCTTCGACGATGCGGGCGGGCTGTTCATCAGTGTGCTCACCGACCCGACGACGGGCGGCGTGACGGCCTCGTTCGCGATGCTTGGCGACGTCATTCTCGCCGAGCCCAAGGCCCTCATCGGCTTTGCCGGTCCCCGCGTGATTCAGCAGACGATCCGCCAGGAACTGCCGGAAGGCTTCCAGCGGTCGGAGTTCCTGATGAAGGCGGGGTTGGTCGATCGCGTGGTCGCTCGCGGGAATCTGCGGAGCGAGCTGGCGCGGTTGATCGACTACACCGGGCGGTAACGAAGAAACGTAGAGACGAAGAGACGTAGAGACAAAGAGACGGAGAGACGGAGCGGCCTCAGGGAGGTCGCTCGCGTGCCGTCTTGGCGTTGCTGGTGATTTCTCGCGTCGTGGGGGACGACGGGCCGTTACATTTGCGGCGTGAACTCTTCTCGGAAACAAATGCTGGTTTCGCTCGTGGCCGGGCTCGCGCACGCGGGGCTCATGGCGGTGGCGTTCGCGCCGATGGAGTTTGGGTGGGCGGCGTTGGTGGCGATTGTGCCCTTGGTGTGGGTGGCGGTGGGGATGGCAGGAAAGAGCACGATCGATGGAGCCTCTCGCGTCAGCGAGAGGTCGGAGGGGCGAGTGAGCTCGAATTCCGAGACCGACCCAGTCGATGCGTCCGCGACCTCTCGCTTGCGCGAGAGGCTCTATGCGGGGCGGTGCCGCAAGCGAGATGCGGTGATGGTGGGGCTGGGAGCGTCGGCGTTCTACTGGTGTCAGCAGCAATGGGTGATGGACATCTCGGCGGCGGGATACGTGCCGCTGGTCCTGTATATGTCGATCTACCCGGGCTTGTTCGTGTGGCTGCTGTCGCGTTTGCACGGGCGGTTTCCCCGTGTGCCGCTGGCGGTGTTGGTGCCGATCGTGTGGACCGGGCTGGAGTGGATCCGGGGTGAGGTGGTGTGGGATGGGTACGCGTGGTTCTTGTTGGGGCATCCGTTGATTGACACGCCGTTTATTGGTGCGGCACCCGTGGTTGGCGCTTACGGCGTGGGAGCAATTGTGTGCGCTTTGGTTGGTGCCGTGTATGGAACGCTGTGGACGCGAAGTGTGCGTCAACGGTTCGTTCACGCCGGGATCGGTGTAGCGGTGATTGTCGTTCTGGGCGTGATGGGGGTGTACTCGATCTATACGGTGGCGATGGCGAGCGAGTACGCGTACGCGAATTTCCGACGCATCGGGGTGGTTCAGACAAACCTGCCTCAAAGCAACAAGATCGGATGGTCTGCGGAGCAACGCGAGCGAGACTTTGCGCGATTCCTCACGCTGACTCGCCGTGCAGCAACAGAAGTTCCCGAGCCGAGATTGCGTCAGCCTACTCGGCAGGAAGGAAAGCGTGTATCGATAGTCATCTGGCCTGAGACGATGTTCCCGGGTTACTTTCTTGACCCGCTCGAAGTCACGCTGCCGGATGGTACGAAGGAGCGTCGGATGACGCGATACACGTCAGACCTGCTTGAACTGCAACGAGAACTCGGTGTGCCGTTCCTCATCGGCGCTCTTGGTACTCAGAATTTGAGACTTGAACCGGGTCCCGATGGCGGTCGCGTCACCTTTGACAAGCGATTCAACAGCGTGTTCAAGATTCAAAATGGTGAGGTACTGCAAGGCAGGTACGACAAGGTTCGACTGACCCCCTTCGGAGAGACCATGCCGTATGTTTCGGCGTGGCCGTGGCTCGAGAAGAAGTTGCTCTCGATCGGCGCTGCGGGAATGGCTTTCGACCTTTCACGTGGAGACGAATCTCGATCGAGTGGCATCTGGCTTGAAGAGCCGGTCGAGGAGCAGCAGGTCCCTGGTCGGGCTGCATATCGCGGGATCAAGTTGGTGACGCCGATTTGCTTTGAGATCACCGAGACATCGCTATGTCGCCGGCTGGTCCGGCAAGCCGCGAAAGAGGGAGCGGCCGTGATTCTCGTGAACGTCACGAACGACGGCTGGTTCGGCGATTGGGACGCGGGGCGTGCCCAGCATGCGTTGGCGGGGCGTTGGAGAGCCATGGAACTTGGCGTTTCGGTAGTCCGCGCCGCCAACACCGGGATTTCGTGCGTAATACAACTGGGCTTCGGAAGTGGATTCGAGGAGATCCAGGTCGACGGTCGATCTTCCAAGGTCGAGGGCGTTATGGTCGCGGATGTCCCGATTATCAAAACGACGACAATTTACCGAGAAATCGGCGACCTCTGCTGGGTCTTCCCGCTCTCCCTCGCCGGCCTTGTGATTCTCGCAATCGTGCGGCGAACGCCGAACAATCTGGGGAATGGGAGCGGTACGGAAACCGCGAAGGCGGCCTGACGGTGGCTGCTGCGGCGAGGCGACAGATGACGGAGCGACGCGTGAAGAGTGCAACGAACGGATGGGTGATCGCCGGTGTGGCGAGCTTGGTGCTGAGCCCGATGCTCGGCGGCTGCGCGAAGAACGCGGCTCAGAAATCCGGCACCAGCGATGCCGTGGCGACCCCGGCCACCGCTAAACCGCAGCCCGGCGCCAAGACCGCGGCCGCCACACCGATCCCCGACGCCGTGCGGCTCGCTGAGATCCGCGAGAAGGCCCTCACCGTCATCGAGCAGCTCTCCAATGACGCCGATGGTCAGGTTCGTGGCTACGCCGCCGACGCCGCTGGCATGACCGCCAAGCGGCTGGCCCCGGTTCTCATGAAGGCCCTGGACGATCCGGCCCCGGGCGTCCGCGCTCTGGCCGCCATGTCGGCCGGTCGAAACAAGGTCACCTCCGCCGCACCGCGGCTGCAGTCTCTCACCAGCGACGACTCCGGGTTCGTGCGTGCCGCCGCCATCTACGCCCTCAAGAAGCTCGGGCAGAACCCCGATCCGACTCCGCTCGCCGGATGGCTCACCGGACCGAACACTCCTGCCAATCTCCGCAGCCACGCGGCCTGGGTGCTCGGAGAGATGGGCGAACGCTCCGCGGTGTCGATGCTCAAGGACGCCGCCCGCGTCCGCGTGTCGAAAGACCGGGCCTCCGATGTCGCCCTCTTCCAACTGCAATGCGCCGAAGCCCGCATCAAGCTCGGGGACAACGAGCCCGTCGAAGGCGTCCGCGCCGCTCTGTTCCCGGCTCGCCCCGAGGACTTTGAGTCGGCGGTCCTGGCCGTCCAGATCATCGGCGAGGTCAAAGACCGCGGCTCGATCGACCAGCTGATCTACCTCTCCAACTACCGCGACCCTCAGGGCAATCTCATGCCTCCCGAGTTCCGCCTCGCCTGCTCCACCGCGCTCGCCAAGATGGGCCTCGATCAGGGCTCGTTCATCGCCGACGAGTACGCCGCGAACACCTCCGACACCATCCGCCAACAGGCCGCCTCGGTCTACGCCTACACCGCCAAGGCTCAGCACTTCCCCGCTCTCGAAACGATGCTCAAGGACCCCTCGCCCATGGTCCGCGTCGTCGCCGCCGCCGCGGTCATCCGTGCCCACGCCCGGATCAACGGCGAGCGTCTCCCGTAATCGCGGAACCGTTCGGGGACGGCACCGAGGCTTGTCCCGTCCGCTTCAGGATTTGACAGCGGCGTCAGAATCAGGTACTCCTACACGTCCCGGCTTCTCACCCCCGACGCCCTCGGTGGGTGCCGACGCCGGATGCCTTTTCGGTCTTCTCCCGCGGAACCCTCACCCCGTCTCACGCGGATAGGGTCTCACGGCGGGGACCGAAAGCGCAGGTCCCTTTCGATCCACTTTGGGCACGACGGGATTTGATTGGGGGCGTCGAGGGACGAATGATTCGGCCCTCTGGATGACCGGGCTTCCGCCGAAGCGGGTGCCCGGGTTCGAGAGTTGCAGCGGGTCCGGGCCGGTACGGCACCACCCACCAAGTTAGAGGAGCCACGAGTGGCGACGCTCACGAAAGTTCTTGTCATCTTCGCCGCGGTCCTGAGCCTGTTCCTGTCGGCTCTGGTCATCGCCTACTCGGTCAACACCGACCGCATCCTCGCCGACCGCGATGCCGAGGTTGCCCGCAGCCAGAACGCTCTCGCCGGCGCCGCCTCCAACGCCGCTCAGGCCGGTGAGGAACGCATCCGCGCCCAGACCGAGAAGGACACGATCGCCAAGGCGCTCTCTGACCGCGACGCCAAGATGGCCGAGCTCGAGCGCGTCAACGCCGACCTCACCCGCGGCAAGGCCAAGGCCGAGCAGGAGCTCCAGGCCATCACGCTCAAGATCGCCGAGCTGGGCGAGACCGTGAAGACCCAGGCCACCCTCCTCAGCGGCTACCGCGACGAGGTCTCCGCCCTCCGCAAGAACGAGCTCCGCTTCCGCGAGCAGGCCGTCCAGTCCGACGACCGCATCAGCGACCTGGAGAGCCAGAACGAAGTGCTGACCCAGAGCGTGCGAGCCCTCCGCGAGCAGCTCGAAGAGGCCCGCCTCGCCCGCGAAGGCGCCCCCTCCATGGGCCTGATCTCCAACGCCTCCGCGTCCCGCGCTGGTGACCCCTTCGTGGACACCGGCATCCCCGTCACTGGCACGGTCGAGAGCATCAGCAAGGACCCCTCGACGGGCGCGACCCTCGTCAAGATCAACCTTGGCAGCAACGACCGCATCCGCGAGAACCAGAAGCTCTTTGTCAGCCGCGGCAAGGACTTCGTCGCGAACCTCGTCGTCGTCAAGACCGACCTCCGCTTTGCCATCGCCAAGGTCGATACCTTGAGCCGCAAGGTCGAAGTCGCCGCTGGTGACTCTGTCGCTTCTCGCCTGCAGTAAGCCCGATCCGCAATCCCCGCGACCCGGTTAACGCAGGTCGCTTCCAGGAGCCGCTCATGTCCCAGTTCGGAATGCAGATGCCCGGCGGCAAGGCCAAACGCGGCAGCAGCCTTGACGTGTACACCGTCCTCGCCTTCCTCGCGGTCGTAGCGCTCGCTGCCGCCAGCGGCGTCATGTACTTCGCCGCCATGAAGGTCGCCCCCGCCGATGCGGGCCACCCCTTTGCAGTCCACGAGAAAGGCCAGGCCATCAAGCTGGCCGGCGACAAGCGCTAAGCAGCCCTCATGCAGAAAGCTCCCCGCAAGACCGGCTCACTGCCGGTCTTTTTTTTCGCCGCGGCGGGTGGTCTCGGTCACATGCGAGGATCGTCCCCGCTCACACGCCCCAATCCCCAAGGGAGAAGGCACGGGCGAGGGCAAGGGCCATCAACGCACGCATTTGCCGAGCCCGTGATAACTCGGTTTCGGAGACGGCCCCACGCGTCAGAACAGCCGCAAAATCACCCGCACGATTCCACCCCGGTCCCGCCTTGAAATCTCTCCGGCGCGCGCTACTGTTCTCTCCCGCGGCAAGTCCCGCGGTCACATGTAGGGGCGGTAGCTCAATTGGTTAGAGTACCGGACTGTCGATCCGGTGGTTGCGGGTTCGAGTCCCGTCCGCCTCGCTTGAAAAATGCCTCTGCTTTTGCAGGGGCTTTTTCGTTTTTGGGCCACGGACCCTAACTGCCCAATCCGGTATCGTGTCAACCGTTTTCGCCTCCATACCGGATTCCGTGCCGCTGCCGGCTTGAGGCCAGCCCACTCGACGGGTACCACACCGCCCGTCATGGAACGACGAGCAGGCAAGACCGTCAGCGTGAGTTGGTCCCCAGCCCAAGGCCAGTACCGCAAGTACGTCGGCTGCCAGCTTGGGCGGAACGGCAAACCGCAGCCCAAGTGCTGGTATCTCGGCGAGGACGAGCGTGAGGCCGTCAGACGAGCCGTTGAGCTTGTTGCCGAATGGAACCGCCTCAAGGCCGCCGGGGCGACGGTGTGGCCGTTGAAGGCCGCCAGCGGCGACGCCAGCGAGAACAAGAGGTCGAAGGATGACTTCGTTGACGCCAACGCTTTGACGGTCGCCGAAGTCTGCTCGCTGTACCTCGACTCGTACCGCCGCCTCGCCGAGGCCCGGCAAGTCTCATGGTCATTTGTCCACTCGACCGAGCATCGACTGGGCTGGGTCAAACAGGCGTTGGGAGAGCATGTCCGTCTGGCCTCCATCGGCGAGCGTGAAATCCAAGAGGCGGTCCTGTTCTTGGTCCGTCGCCCGCTCGCTCGGCGGCGAAACCACCAGACCAAAGAGCCTCGGCACTTGGCGATCAAGACCGTCGTGAACTGCGTCCGCCAGATGAAGGCCATGCTGACGTGGTATTTCGAGATGGACGGCTGCACCTGGAGCAAGCCGAAGCGGTTCGAGAAGCTCTTCAGGTTGCGCCAGAGACAAATGGCGACGGCGGAGGAGCGAGAGCGGGCGGCAATGGAGGTCGTCAGCGGCGAGGTGGCGACGTTTACCATCGAGGAGTTGTCGGCACTGTGGGAGGAGGCGAGCAACAAGGTCCGATTGTTCATGCTGCTCGGGTTGAACTGCGGCTTCACCTCCGGCGAGGTCTCAAACCTGCGGACCTTCGAGGTCTTCCTCGACGCCGACGAATCGTTCGTCCATCGATTCAGAGACAAGACCGGCGTTGAGGCTCGCTGGTGCCTGTGGCCTGAGACCGTTCTGCTGCTTCGAACGCTCAAAGCCGCCGAGAACGGCGAGCGCCGCTGGCTACTGACTGAGTATGGGAATCCGCTGGTTGAAGTGACCCCAAGGACGAGGAGGGATGCGGTCGAGCAGGCGTGGAAAGCGCTGCTTCAGGGGATTGACCCAGATCGCCGTCTTGGGTTCCGCTTCCTGAGGAAAACAGGCGCTGACGCCATCAAACGGCTTGCAACGCTCGAAGAGAGCGAGATGTACCTGGCGCATGCGGAGCCAGGCATAAACAAGGCATATGCGAATCGGAACTGGGGCCGAATGTGGGAGTGCTTGCGTCAACTTCGGCTCCAGCTTCCGTTCTTGAGGGAGGGATTCTCTCTTGCGCGCAAGGAGGACTGCCCGGCGGCTCCGACGAAGCGCTCGAAGACGGGGTTTAGGAACGTCTCGTACCACGCCGGCAAGGGCAGGTACTACGCGAGGGTCATGGTCGGCGGGGAGATTCGTTGCTCGGGGTACTTTCGCACGGCGGAGGATGCGGCGCTGGCAGCAGATCGGCTCCGAGCAATCTGATGGCGGTTGATCGGACTGATTCGACCTTTGCGACTCAAAGATGGAGGTCGATGCATTTTCTGATCGCCGCATGGACAACCTAGCAATTCAGAGGGATACTGACTGAGGACGGGCAGTTCCGGACTTGACCCTCACATGCATGTTCCCGTCACGTAGTACGTCCCCTCCGTACCTCGCCTGAAGCAGTCTGTACAGACAAAGAGCAAGTAGTCACCCATGTCGCCCCAGTACAGGTGCTTGCTCTGGTACGGATCCAGTTCTCCGATGAACCACATCCGCCCACCGCAGACTTTACAGGGGGGAACGTTACAGATTTCGTATCCTTGCGGGCGTGAGATTGGCCGACCACCCAACTGCGAAAACTCATTTTTGCTGATGAGGCGCTCGCACCGGGGGCCGCAGGCCAACACAGCCAATCGGCGAATCTTCTCCTTTAGGGTCCAATGACTGCCCTCAGGATAATCGACCTCGATATCCCCGGACGGCATCAGCTTCGCTGGGTGGGCTTTGATCCACTCTCTCGCCTGCTTATTCAGTCGGATGATCGCATCCTTGGTGGCATCCTCCACGGCGCGCTCCTCCGCCTGTGCGTCCTCCAAGCCTTGAACGCGAGTTCTTGGGCCATCCGCTGTACTGGCATGCAGATCAGCGGGCGGAGGAAGCAGACTCGGAGGCGTGTTGTGGGCCGAATCATTTGTTTCCTGCATTTTGTTTGCTCCTAACGGGTTCGAGACACCAAGAACAACAGCCATCGCCGACAACTCGGCATCTGCCACTGTCGCTCGGGATTTGGAAAAGCCATCACCTCGGAATACCGAGACGGTGGCGACAACGCGAGTAGCTCAGCCATGTCACTTGCGCTGCATGAACCGAATCATGTCGTCGCCGATCTTCTCGGCTGACGATGAAGAGATTAATGGCCTGCCAAAACAATCTTTCAGAGTTGCAGGTGGAGACGGAGCATCTTTATTCGTGCCTTGCCAAATCAATTCGGCTGAGCGACATTTCGCTTTGGCGCTTCCGCTGAACGGCTTGATTACGCACAGGATGGGTGAGTACACAGGCCACCGGAGAATGGCGTTGGCGGCGATGAGGTTCGGATTCGCAACCTCGGCGTCGCAGAGAGCGGCGCAGCCACCCGATGGCGTTCCGCGCTCTGAGCGCTTGCTTTCGCCAGCTTCGGACGTCCAAAGCCAT
Organism: Phycisphaerales bacterium; assembly: GCA_019744815.1. Taxonomy (GTDB): domain Bacteria; phylum Planctomycetota; class Phycisphaerae; order Phycisphaerales; family UBA1924; genus JAFEBO01. The sequence continues at coordinate 91,290 of JAIEUA010000011.1, read as the reverse complement.
TCGGTGAACACCCGACTGCGTTTTGCCACTCGACCTCGGCGTTGGGAGTCGGTTCGTTCGGGATCCCAACCCTAGACTTTCTGAATGGAACTGGCGGACTCATCGGCGCGTGGCAATCGGCGACGCCTCGCGCGAGTTACCCTTCTTGGGGGTCCGTCGCTGTAGTCGGACCCTGCGACGATGCTGGTCACGGATCATGGCCGACCGGACTCACCGAGGCTTTCACCGATGGACATTCTGAAATCCGATGTCTCGCAGCAACACGCGATCATGCAGATAGCTGCTCATTCAAAGACCTTCCGAACCATTGTTGGCTCCGGTCGCGTCGGCGTTCCGCTGGCAGAAGTGCGGAAGTTCAAGAAGCGTGAACCTGATGAACTCAGCAACCTCCTCACGCTCCAAATGGTCGAGTTCACGTGGCCAACGCCCGACAGAGATGGCGGGGGCGATACCGGGGACGACGACTGGCAGCTTCAGGATGTGTCACCGGACGGAGTGGAACTGCTGGATCTTGATGAACCTCGAATGTTCCGATGCTCCGCCCTCGGATTCGCGACATGGCGTGTGACGGGCCAACAGGGCGAGAGCAACCCTTCGTTTGAAGGCTTGCGTGAGTCGCTGGCGCACGTACTGAAGAGTCAATGGCAACTGCACTGCAAGCTAGACAAGGTGTTCTGGAGCGCTTCGCATCCGTCGCTCTTCATGCTCCGTGTCATGGAGGGGATCTGGTCCGATTTCGTTGGGCTGGTGAGCCAGGACGTGGTTGCGATTGCAAAGCAGCATCCGACCGAGATGACCGAGCAGAACAGGCGTCAGTTGGTTCGCTTGCGCAAGGTTTTGGAAACCATCGAACCGACACGCCTTGCCAGCCCCTCGGATGCGGCCACGCGGGCGATGGGCTGGTTGGAACGGCTCGTGGGCGAATGGCCGCTGAAAATCGTGGTCAAGCCCGCTTCGCCGCCGCAGGAAGCAGCGCCGATTCGCAGGAATAAGCGCTGGACAGAGGCCGAAGCGAATGAATGGCTCATCAAGCTAATCCGCGAGAGGAAAGAACTCTCAAGCACTCAGATAAAGGCGGCGATCACCGCAACCGGCGGCCCTTCGTGGGGAACTGTGGTCAAGACCGAGTTCTACCAGGCGTACATGACGAAGAGAAAGCGGGCAAAGCCAAAAGGCGAGCGTCAAGCGCTCGGCAAGCGTGTGTCTCTCGCTCGGGCCGAGGATGCGGTCACCGATGAACGCGATCCGCTGGACCAGCTAGAAATTGAGCGACTGCACCAGGAGCAACAGCGCGACGAGTCAGACCAGCGATGGCGACGCCGCCCGCCGCGTGGGAGTACCAAGTGACCAAGAGTGACCACGTTGTGACCGTCAAACCGAGAAAACAGAGCAGCAATTTGAGCGTTTTTGAGATGGTCATTTGACCAACCGGCCCTTTGTGACCGGCTCGCATGGTGCGAGTCGCGATTCACGAAAGGGCCAAACAATGGCTCAGATTGATTTTGAAGTGGCTTCTGGCGTCCTTCCTCCTTCCGCACCCACTATCGCGTTTGAGACGGAGGCAAAGCCGCCCGTCGAGCCGCCGCTCGACGCTCCCGTTATCGACGACTCGTTGGACAACGACACTCCCCTTGAGTGGCCCGATGGTGACACTCTGGCTCCCGTTTCCTCGACGGAAGAGGAGGAAGGTGGTGAAGCGATCCCGGTCGCTGCCGACGATGGCGGTGAGCCTCCGGCCAACACGCTCGCTGTGAGCGCCGCCAGCGACGATGATGACGAAGGCAATGTGGGCGATGCGATGGTGAAGCGGTTCGCCGCTGGAAAGCCGCATCGTGAAGGCGAGGTGCGCCTGATTACGGAGATGGCTAAGGCAATCCGTGACTCCGAGTTGTCCCAGACCCAGCTTGACGAGTCCCTGTTTGTCATCGGTCGCAATGCTCACCGCTTGAACAAGGAGTTTGGCTGGAGCCTCAAGCGCATCGGTAAGGCAGTCAACTACTCCGAATCACGCTTGTCTCAGCTTCGCAGCAACTACCTGGCCTTCCCGACTCCCGAGTCTCGCCTTGGGATGAACTTTTCGGCCTGTCTGGAGGCACGCACGGTCCACTCGCGTCTGGCCAAGAAGTTGAAGAAGACTGTCTCACCAACGCAGATCCTTCAGGAGATCAGGGAGAAGAAGCTCAGCGTGCGGGGTGCTGCTGCCCACTTCAACCAGCAGGCAATCAAGGACGCGAAAAAGAAGGCTCTGGACCGCTACGAGGCAGAGTTGGCAGAAAACCCGGAACTGCACGGTAAGGTGTTCAACGCGGACTGCCTTGATGTCCTTCGCGAAATGCCGGACAAGAGCGTGAAGCTCATTCACGCCGACCCGCCCTATGCAGAGTTCTGGAAGGCATTGCATCAGGGGTATGAGTCTGGTCGCGAGAGCGTCAACGGGCTTCGCATTGACTGCGAGAACAACACCGCCGAAGAAGCCGTGCCGCTGATGATCAAGATGTTCCAGCTTGCCCGCCGCGTTGTTCGCGATGATGGCTGCTTGGTTTTCTGGTCGGCTGGAATGCACGCTGATCGTCCGGAGATTGTGCTTGCGGCGCGTGAGGCTGGGTGGGAGTGCCGCTTTGCTGGCTACTGGCGCAAGCGCCTCACGCAGCCGGGCAACTTCTCGTGGCCGTGGACTACCAGCGTCGAGCGCTTCCTCGTCTGGTATCCTGTCGGCGGCGACGAGCCTCTGGATCACAGCCAGGAACTTCCCCGTACCGACGTCATCGGCCCCGACGATCTTGACAAGATGGCTGAGTTCAAGTCTCCGAGTCAGTCCGCGCATGGCGATTTCATCGCTGGTCGCAAAGACATCGGTGATGTTCACATGTTCGAGAAGCCCATCGATCTCTGCCGCTACTTCATCCAGAAACTGACCTATCCCGGCGATCCGGTCATCGACCTGTTCGGATGCTCCGGCAACTTCTGCATCGCGGCGGAGCAGGAAAAGCGTCCGTGGACCTACATCGAACTCGACAAGACGAACTTCGACTGGGGGGTGGGTCGCATCTATGACGCGATGGGTCCGCACCCAAAGCCGCCGCAGTTCGAGGGCGACGCCGACGATCCTTTGGTGAAAGACCTGCCGTTCTGAGCGGCTGGGAACCCCTTTGGACGTCCAAAGGGAATTCGTGGCACGAAAGCCGATTGCCCGCCCGGACAAAATCCTTCCGGCGGGCTTTCGTGCGTGCGTAGCAGGCGTTACCCTGCGATAATCCCCAACTTGACCCCGTACCACGCAAAGCTCTGGGCCTCGCTCTTGACCCTCAAGGGGGCATCCGGGAGTATTGAGAATCTCTCACGGTCCATCGCCAACGCACGGGTCGATCTGAACCCCCATCAGGTGGATGCGGCCCTGTTTGCCCTCAGGTCGCCCCTCTCGAAAGGCGTCCTCTTCGCTGACGAGGTTGGCCTTGGGAAGACCATCGAGGCGGGCATCGTCTTGTCCCAGCGTTGGGCGGAGCGGCGTCGCCGCATCCTCCTGATCGTCCCCGCGATCCTCCGCAAGCAATGGGTGCTGGAGCTTCGCGAGAAGTTCTTCCTGCCAGCCACGGTCATCGACTCGGGCGTGTTCAACTCCCAACGGCGAGCGGGGGTAGCCAATCCGTTTTCGCAGAAGGACAAGATCGTCATCTGCTCGTACCAGTTCGCCGCCAGCAAGAAGGCGGAGATTCAGCAGTTGTCGTGGGACTTGGTGGTGATCGACGAGGCCCACCGCCTCCGAAACGTCTTCAAGCCGTCAAGCAAGCTCGCCCGTGCCATCGCGGATGCCGTCCAACCGGCACCGAAGCTCTTGCTGACCGCGACCCCCCTCCAGAACTCACTGTTGGAGTTGTACGGGCTGGTCAGCGTCATCGACGATCATGTGTTCGGCGACGCGGCGACGTTCAGGGACCAGTTCATCAAGGTCGCGGATGACGGCCTGAGGAACTCCGGACTGAAGGATCGGTTGAAGCCCATCTGTATTCGCACGCTGCGCAAGCAGGTCGTCGAGTACGTCCCCTTCACCCGTCGCGTACCGATCACCCAAGAGTTCATGCCTGGAGACGAGGAACACCGGCTCTACGAGTCGGTGTCCGCCTTTCTTCAGCGCGAAAAATTGTTCTCTCTCCCCGCCAGCCAGCGGACCCTGATCACGTTGGTTCTGCGGAAGCTGCTTGCGTCTTCGACCTTCGCGATCTCTGGCACCCTTCAAGGCCTATTGGGGCGGCTGCAAAAGCTGTCGGACGCACAGGAGCTCCTGAACGAAGACGACATCGAAGGGGTCGATGAGCTTGCCGATGAGTTGGCTGAAGCGGACGGGAACGAGGAGTCCGACCCCGCCCAGATCGACGAGCAGGCTGACGATGCGAAGCTCATCAAGGAAGAACTCGAAGAACTACGGCGTTACGCCGACTTGGCTGCACAAATCAGCGTGAACGCCAAAGGCGAGCGTCTCTTGCCGGCGCTCAAGGTGGCATTTGAAAAGGCCCAAGTTCTCGGTGCCGCCAAGAAGGCGGTCATTTTCACCGAGTCTCGCCGCACCCAGCAGTACCTCTTCGATCTACTGTCGGCCAACGGCTACGCGGGGCGCCTCGTGCTGATGAACGGCACAAACACGGACCCCTTGTCGAAGTCGATCTACCAGGAATGGCTGAAGCGGCATGAGGGTGAAGAGGTCATCAGCGGATCGGTCGCGGTGGATATGAAGGCCGCGATTGTTGAGCAGTTCAAGGACCATGCCGACATCCTGATCGCCACCGAGGCCGCAGCCGAGGGTGTCAACCTTCAGTTCTGCTCGCTGGTCGTCAACTACGACCTGCCGTGGAATCCGCAACGCATCGAGCAGCGCATTGGCCGATGCCACAGGTATGGGCAGAAGCATGACGTAGTTGTCGTCAACTTTCTGAACAAGCGGAATGAGGCGGACCAGCGCGTCTACCAACTCCTTAGCGAGAAGTTCAAGCTCTTCGAGGGCGTGTTCGGCTCAAGCGATGAGGTTCTTGGTGCGGTCGAGTCAGGTGTCGATATCGAGCGGCGCATCGCGGAGGTCTATCAGACCTGCCGCACCTCCGAGGAGATCACCGCCGCGTTCGACCGCCTCCAAAAGGAACTCGATGAGCAGATTCAAAGCCGCATGGCCGAGACGCGGCGGTCTTTGCTAGAGACCGTTGACCAAGAGGTTGCGGACCGGCTAAAGGTCAGCCAGGACCGCACGGTCGAGCGCCTCTCCAACCGTGAACGCTGGTTGCTGTCTTTGACTCGGTTCGAGCTTGCCAAGGAGGCAGAGTTCGATCAGGTTCGCCCCCGGTTCCGGTACTTCGGTCCCTCAAACGCAGAAGTCCGCCAGGGCTTCTACGACTTCGACTGGAAGGAAGCCGAGAAGCAGGGCGAAACCTTCTACCGCCAGGACCATCCCCTGGCCGTCAAGGTCATCGACCGAGCCATTGACCGCAAGCTGGGCGTTGCGGCTCTGTCGTTCGACTACACCGGCTCCAAGGCCAACATCAGCGTTCTGAAGCAGTTGGTCGGCGAGTCCGGGTGGCTGGAGGTCTCAAAGCTCACTGTCGAGTCGTTGGAGGCGGAAGAGTTCCTGCTCTTCACGGCGATGGCTGATGACGGCTCCCCCTTGAGCGAGGACATCGGCGAGAAGCTCTTCGCATTGCCCGCAACTCAGGCCGACGCCGCGTCGGATGCCTTGCCGTTGTCGGAGTTGTCTTCTTTGCGCGATTTGTACGTCCAAAGGCGGCTCGAAGAGGTCGGCGCTCGCAACGCCAAGTTCTTTGACGAGGAGGTCTCGAAGCTCGACCTCTGGTCGGATGACCTCAAGGTGGGGCTAGAACGCGAGATCAAGGAACTGGATAAAGAGATCCGCGAGGCCCGCCGCCAGTCCGCCGTGGCCATCGCCCTCAAGGACAAACTCGAAGCCCAGCGGCAAATGAAGACCCTCGAATCTTCGCGCAACAAAAAACGGCGAGAACTCTTTGAGGCCCAGGACCAAATCGACCGCCAGCGGGACGAACTCATCGGCAAGCTGGAGCAGCAGTTGGCCCAAAAGCACCGTGTCGAGCCGGTCTTCACTCTCAGATTCAAGGTTGAATAGGCGTATTCGGGCGATCTGGAGCCTCCTCCCGATCATCCGCCGTACTCTGTTGCTCATTGACCGAGCGTTTGCGGTCATCGGAGACCCATTATGGCCGAAGGCACAATCACCTGTCCGCATTGCCATCAGCCCTTTGAGTTGACGGCTGCGATGTCTGCGAGCATCGAAGCTTCTCTTCGCGCGAAAATTGAGGCTGACGCCAACAAACGAAAAGTCGAACTGGATGCCCGCGAGCGTGCCATTGCCGAGAAGGCCGCCGCCACGGATCGTGCGAGGGCGTCGGTTGATGAAGAGGTCGCCAACAAGCTTGCCAGCGAGCGGGCGAAGCTCACCGAGCAACTGAAGAAGCAAGCCCAGCAAGAAGCGAGCCTTGAGGTCAAGACCCTTCAGGAGCGACTCCAGGAGAACCAGAACAAGCTTGAAGCTGCTCGCCAGCGCGAGGAAGGGTTGCTCAAGCGGGAGCAGACGCTGGAAGACCGCCAGCGGACCCTCGAACGCGAGGTTCAGGAGAAGCTCAAGGCCGAACGCGCAGGGCTAATGCAGAAGGCCAAGCAGGAGGCCACCGAGGAGGCGGGCGCTCAGTTGGCCGCGCTTCAGGAAGAACTGGGCAAGAACAAGACCAAACTTGCGGACGCCCAAAAGGCGGAACTCGACCTCCGCAGGCAGAAGCAATCTCTGGAAGAAGAGAAGCGAGAGTTCGAACTTGAGAAGCAGCGGGCAATCGACGCCGCACGGGCGCAGATTCAGGAAAAGGCCCAGAAGGATGCCGCCGAAGAGTTCCGCCTTAAGACCGCCGAGAAGGACAAGCTGATCTCTGACATGCAGCGTCAGGTCGAGGAACTCAAACGCAAGGCAGAGCAGGGTTCACAGCAGCTTCAAGGCGAGGTTCAGGAGTTGGACCTTGAGGCGATGCTCCGGTCAGCGTTCCCGAAGGACAGCATCGAGCCGGTTCCCAAGGGGACGTTCGGGGGCGACACTCTTCACCGCGTCGCCGGACCTCTTGGAAATCCCATCGGGACCATTCTCTGGGAATCAAAACGAACGAAGGCTTGGAGTGATGGGTGGCTGGCCAAGCTTCGTGGCGATCAGCGGGAGGCAAAGGCAGAGATCTGCGCCATTGTGACTTCGACCCTCCCCAAAGGCATCGACAGCTTCGGGCAGATGGAGGGGGTTTGGGTCTGCGACATGGCTTCAGCGGTGCCTCTGGCGTTGGTTCTGCGCTACGCGCTAATCGAGGTCTCCACGGCAAGGCAGGCCTCTGAGGGGAAGCAGACCAAGATGGAGTTGGTCTACAGCTACCTGACTGGGCCGAGCTTCCGTCAACGTGTTGAGGCGATCAAGGAGGCCTTCGAAAGCATGCGAGAAGACCTTGAAGCCGAGAAGAAGGTCATCCAGAAGCAATGGGCCAAGCGGGACAAGCAGATCGAGGCGGTTATCGCGAACACCGTGGGCATGTACGGTGACCTTCAAGGCATCGCCGGCAAGAGCATGCCTGAGATTGATGGCTTGGACCTGAAGATGCTTGGAAGCGCGGACTAGCCCTCGCGCATTACTCGGTCAGTCGATGTCTTTGCAGCTATTGGAGTGACACACTTGGCGAAAAAACCAACTGCCATCGCACAGCCGGTCGCCACCGGAGCCGCATCAGCGGTCCTCCCCGTAGCGCCCGTTCCTCGTCCTCGGCTCCATAAGCTGCGTATCTCCAACTTCCGCAGCATCGGCTCGACGCCGGTTGAGATCGAACTTGACGACATTGTGGTACTCGTCGGTCCAAACAACGCGGGCAAGAGTTCCATCCTTCGAGCTTATCAGGTGGCCATGGAACACGGCTCCGCCGAGGGCAAGTTGACGATTGACGATTTTCCAAACGGCAAAGTTGACCCGCTGTGCCTACCGACTATTGAACTGGAAACCGTCGTCTTCGACAAGACTGCTCCAGGGGACAAGTGGATCCGAACCGACACCCAGAGCAACGAGATGTTTGTTCGTGAGAGGTGGACGTGGGCCGAACCTGGCGCGCCCAAGAAGGTTGGCTGGGACGTTGCGGCCAATGATTGGCACGCGAGCGAGGGGCCATGGGGCGCGGCAAATGTCGCGCAGGCCTATCGCCCCAAACCCCATCGTGTAACGGCTTTTCACAATCCGACGGATCAGGCAGCGCAGATAGTCGGCGTCCTCAAAGAGGCCTTAACCGCAAAAGTCAAGGCTGCCAAGGCCAAGCCCGCAGGGGGAGCTACGGGAGGGACAGCGACCGAGTACGAGAAGCTGCTTGAGTCCATCAAGGCACTTCAGAAATCCATCGCATCGGAGGCAACCAGTGCGGTGGATGAGATGCGAACCGATCTTGGCAAGATAATTGGCGAGGTGTTTCCTGGCTACGCGGTGACGTTCGACGCGAGGCCCGAGGATGACATCGATAAGACAATCTCCCTTTTCAAAGCCGACCCGCTCCTCAGGATGGGACCAAGTAATGGTCATCAGACCACGCTCGACCGCCAAGGCAGCGGTGCGTGCCGCACACTCCTCTGGGCTGCACTCCGCATTCTCGCGGATCGGACCGATGGCAAGTCAGCAACAGCAAGCGACAGGCCAAACCTCTTGCTCATGGACGAGCCGGAACTCTGCCTGCACCCCGACGCAATCCGGCAAGCTTGCAGTGTGCTTTACGACCTCCCGAAGACGAACAACTGGCAGGTCATGATCACCACTCATTCGCCGGTGTTCATCGACTTCTCGCGAGACAACACTTCCATCGTGCGGGTGGAACGGGTCATGGGTGGGGCAGTTCAAGGGACCACGATCTATCGACCCAAGCGTGCGAAGCTGGACGATGACGACAAGGCCGAATTGAAGCTGCTCAATCTCTGTGATCCCTACGTCGCCGAGTTTTTCTTTGGTGGTCGGACCATAGTAGTTGAAGGCGATACCGAGTACACGGCATTCAAACACGTCATCTCCAATGATGCCGGAAAGTACAAAGGCATCCATATCGTGCGCGCTCGAAGCAAGGCGTGTGTATCGTCGCTCTGCAAGGTGCTGAATCAGTTCGACAAGGGGTACGCAGTCCTCCACGATTCGGACCATGAGAAGATCATCGGCAAGAAGTCGAAAAAGGAGCGCAACAACTCTGCCTGGACAGAGAATGGCAAGATACTCGCGGCAACAGAGGAAGGGAGAAAGGCAGGAAAAGTGCGTCTTGTCGCATCGGTGCCGAACCTCGAAGAAGGGTTCTTTGGTGAAGCCTCCGACGGAGAAAAGCCGTACTCGGCGTTGATCAAGTTGAGGAAGAGTGACGCGGCCTTTGAGGCAATAGCCTCCTTGCTCGATGCGCTCATCGATCCAGCAAAGCCAGTACCGACCGGTGCGATAGAGTGGTCGGATCTCAACTCGCTTGCCGCCGCCGTCAAAGCATTTGACGATGCTCAGGTATAGGCAGTCCTAGCGATTAGTTGCTGCGCAGCGAGGTTTCGGGTGTCGTAGCTCGTGCGGACTGGTGATTTTCAGTCTTGAATCCCGAACTTCTGCTTCAACCGGTCAATCGTGTACGGCCACTTCGCATCGCGCGGCTCGGCGACGCAGTTCTGGTTGCCGAAGAATCCAGGCTCGCGGACGGCCTGATTGAGCGGGACCGTCTTCAGCCACTTCACTCGGACCAGATACTCGCTGAGGTCTGGGTTGTCGGCGTTCTCGCCCATGTCCTGACAAACTGTCCCTGCCTGCAAAATCGGAACCTGCTCGCCCTTGTCGTTCTTGACCATGAACTCCTTCACGGGAACGGCGGGTGCTTCGACGATGCCGACACCGACGTATCCGGTGCCTCCAGGAACGTTGACCCAGATCCGATTTCCGGGTTCGAGGCGCTGAAGGGCATCACGGACTCGTGTTCCTTGGCCGGCGCTGACGAAGTTGAACTTCCTCGCGTCCTCCCAACGGCGATGATCGCCTTCGCCGAAGTTGACGTAGTACTCGCCATTGAACTCGACTCGTTCGCGAGCGGTTGGCAGCGTGGGGTTGGCAGCATCAACCGCGTCGGTATCGCGGAGCCATGCTCGGGTCAGGTACTCGCGGTCTTTGTCCTTGAAGACGCGGAAGAAGACAGCGTTGATCCGAACCTCGTACTCCTCGGCGAGATACTGGACGATTCTCTCCGTTGCGGCGTCGAGTTCCGCAGCGACGATGACCAGTTCGTGGGAACTGTTGAACTCTTCAGGGACTGGCATGCCCCTGAAGCGGGTGCCGAAGGCCTCCTCGATGGTCTTGGCGGGCTGATCGCTGGCGTAGTCCTTCTGGTACTTGGCAAAGATGCGGCGAACCTCATCGGCCTGGACGGTCTTGATGTACGACCCGTAGTCGAGCGTCTGGGCGACGATCTCCCGCTCGGTCTTGTCCCGCTTGAGTTCCAGGACAATCAGCTTGCCCTCGGTGTCGATGCAGAGCAGGTCGATGAACTTTCCCCAAGGCGTTGGGACTTGGCGTCCGATCACCATCCACATCGGCGAGGCGATGGAAATGTCCTTGGCGAGCAGGGACTCAAGCCGCTCCTCAAGATTCATGGAGGTCGGCTCGATTCGTTCGAGACCCGCATCGATCCGCCACATGGAGAGTTCAATCGGCATGGGATGATCGTACAGCGCTGCCCCTGCGGCTAACCGGCCCTGCTGCACAAGGGCAGAAAAACTGCATACTCACCGTCCCAAGACCGCCCGCCAAGGCGATTTCCTTCCCGTACACTCTGCCCAGTATGTCCACCGGAACCAGAAAGACCCGTCTCGAACTGACCTGGATCGGCAAGGAGAACCGGCCTCGGCTGGAGCCGCGCATCCTCTTGGAGGATCCGGAGAAGAGCTACCACGCCAAGGCGCGGCGGGGGAAGGATGACAGGTTCGACAACCGCCTGATTTTCGGGGACAATCTGCTGGCGCTTAAAGCCTTGGAGGCGGAGTTCGCGGGAAAGATCAAGTGCATCTACATCGACCCGCCCTACAACACGGGTTCGGCCTTTACGCACTACGACGACGGCATCGAGCATTCGCTGTGGCTTTCGCTGATCAGAGATCGGCTGGAGATTTTGCGGCGGCTGCTCTCCGATGACGGGTCGCTTTGGGTCAGCCTCGACGACAACGAAGGGCATTACGCCAAAGTGTTGATGGATGAGGTGTTTGGACGCTCGAACTTCGTCGCGAACATCATCTGGCAAAAGAAGTACGCTCCCGCAAACGACGCCATCTGGTTCAGCGATAGCCACGACCACATCTTGGTGTTCGCCAAGAACAAGGAACGCTGGCGACCCAATCGGCTTGAACGCTCAGAGGAGTCGAATAGCACCTACAAGAATCCCGACAACGACCCGCGAGGCGCGTGGATGTCGGATAACTACAACTGCAACAAGTCCGCCGACGAGAGGCCCAACCTCTACTATGCGATTACGCAACCCAACACCGGCAAGAAGCTCTGGCCCAAGAAGACCGCCGTGTGGCGGTACAACGAGGAAACGCACAAGCGACATATTGCGGAGAATCGAATTTGGTGGGGCAAAGATGGAACCAACGAGGTGCCTCGTTACAAGCGATTTCTCGACGACGTGGACAAGGGCGTGGTTGCGCAGACCATTTGGGGCTGGCGGGAAGTGGGCCACAACCAAGACTCCAAACGCGAGCAGCAGATGCTGCATCCCGATGATCCGTTCGGAACGCCGAAGCCTGAAGCCTTGCTCCATCGCATCATCGAAATCGGCTCCAACCCGGGCGACTGGGTGCTGGACTCCTTCGCCGGGTCCGGCACCACCGGGGCCGTCGCCCACAAGATGGGCCGCCGCTGGATCATGGTCGAACTCGGCGAGCATTGCCACACCCACATCATCCCCCGCCTCAAGAAGGTCATCGACGGCACCGACCCCGGCGGCGTAACCGAAGCCACCGGTTGGAAAGGCGGAGGCGGGTTCCGCTACTCCAAGCTCGCGCCCAGCCTGCTCAAGAAGGACAAGTTCGGCCAGTGGGTCATCAACCCCGAGTACAACGCCGAGATGCTCGCCGCCGCGCTCTGCAAGGTCGAGGGCTTCACCTACGCCCCCTCAACGGATGTGTACTGGCAGCATGGGCATTCGACGGAGAATGACTTCATCTACGTGACCACCCAAACGACGACCCGCGATCAACTCCAGAAGCTCTCCGACGAGGTGGGTCCGAACCGCAGCCTCTTGATCATGTGCAGGGCGTTTCGTGCCAAGATCGGTAAGGGCGAGTTCCCGAACTTGACCGTCCGCAAGATTCCCAAGGCCGTGCTGAGCAAGTGCGAGTGGGACAAGGACGACTACTCGCTGGAAATCAAGACTCTGCCCAAGGCGGAGATCGTGGACGATGAGCCTTTGGACGTCCAAAGCTCTGGCGGCGGGGTCGGGGGAGCGACCTCGACCGTGGAGCCAAAGGGCAAGGGCAAAGCCGGAGGAAGTGGGGCGAAGAACTTGCGGCGCAAAGTCGCGGCGGCGTTGAACGGCGACAGCCTGTTCGGCAAGGAGGGCAAGTAAGCCATGTCCTCCCCCTCCCACGGACCGACCTTCACCTCGACGTTCCCCAAGGTCAACATGATCTCCAACCGGCTCTCCCTGCGCGACCCGCAGCGGGTGTCGCTGGACATTCTCGCCCGCCTCTGCGATGTGCTACCGCTGGACAAGACCAACTCGCCCGAGGAACTCGCGGCGGCCCTGGCGGCGGTCAAGGCCGAGTTTCCGCAAAACAGCAACTTCGCAGACTTCGAGCGCGACTTCCCATCGCTCTGCTTTGCTTTGGCGACCGGTGTGGGCAAGACGAGGCTCATGGGAGCGTTCATCGCCTACCTGCACCTCGTCGAGGGCATCCGGCACTTCTTCGTCCTCGCGCCGAACCTGACGATCTACAACAAGCTGATCGCCGACTTCACGCCTGGCAACGCCAAGTACGTCTTCCAAGGCATCAGCGAGTTTGTGACCAACCCGCCCGAGATCATCACCGGCGACAACTACGAGAGCGGTCGCGGCATTCGTGCCGAGGCGGCAGTTGATTCGGCGGCGGCGAGCGGTTCGACGACGGGCATGTCGAGCAGCTTCGCCTTACGCGGTGACATCCAGATCCGACAGCAGCGACTCTTCGGGGCCATGACCGAGGGGGCGATTCACATCAACATCTTCAACATCTCAAAGATCAACAGCGAAGTCCGAGGCGGCAAGGAGCCTCGGATCAAGCGGCTCCAGGAGTACATCGGCGAGAGCTACTTCGAGTATCTCTCCAAGCTCCCCGACCTTGTGCTGCTGATGGACGAGAGCCACCGGTATCGGGCGAGCGCCGGGGTCAAGGCCATCAACGAGTTGAAGCCGATCCTGGGGCTAGAACTGACGGCGACGCCGCAGGTCGAGAGCGCCAAAGGGGCCGTTCCGTTCAAGAACGTCATCTACAGCTACCCTTTGTCACTGGCGCTCAAAGACGGGTTCGTCAAGCAGCCCGCTGTGGCGACGCGGCAGAACTTCGACAAGAAGAACTACGACGAGAAGGGGCTGGAGAAGCTCAAGCTTGAAGACGGCATCAGAATCCATGAGGACACCAAGGTCCACCTGACGGCCTACGCGGTGCAGGCGGGCGTCAGATACGTCAAGCCGTTCGTTCTGGTCGTCGCCAAGAACGTCGAGCATGCGGAGGAGTTACGCAAGACCATCGAGGCGGACGACTTCTTCCAAGGGCAGTACAAGGGGAAGGCCATCGTCGTTCACTCCGAGCAGGGAGCGGCGGAGAAGGATGAGACGGTTCAGAAGCTGTTGGAGGTCGAGAGGGCGGACAACCCAGTCGAGATTGTCATCCACGTCAACATGCTCAAAGAGGGCTGGGATGTGACGAACCTCTACACCATCGTTCCCTTGAGGACTGCCGACTCGCGGACGCTGGTGGAGCAGTCGATTGGACGCGGCCTACGCCTGCCGTATGGGCGGCGAGTCGGCGTTCCGGCGGTTGACCGCCTGACGATTGTGGCCCATGACCGATTCCAGGAGATCGTGGATGAGGCCAACAAGGCTGATTCTCTGCTGAAGTCCAAGTTTGAGGTCGTCTACGTCCCCGAGCAGAAGTCACAAGTGGTGATCGTCGAGACCACCTTGGCCAACAAGATTTCCTTGGGCGCGGAAAAAACTCCGGCGAGCAAGGATGGGGCCAAGCCAACGCAGGCGGCTCTATTCGAGAATCGCGAGGAAGTTGAGGCGGCGCAGGCGACGCTGACGGTCATCAGGCAGTTCGAGACGCTCAAGAAGTCGGCGGACCTGACCAAGCCTGAGATCCAGAAGCAGATCGCCGCGAAGGTGGCAACGCTGGTCACGCCCGCTCAGCCGACGTTAGATGGCGTGATTGCGCCGGTGGATGTGGCGAAGATCGTCGCCAAGACGACGGCCCTGTACATCGAGAACACCATCGACGTGCCGCGCATCGTCGTTGTTCCGAAGGAGGGCGCTGGCGACCAACTCGGGTTCAAGGACTTCAACCTCGATGTCAAGACGGTTCGCCTTCAGCCGGTAGACGACAACATCTTGATGAAGTACCTCGACGACAATCGCGTCGAGATGCTGGCGAGAGGGACCGGCATAGTGGAGGAGGATCGCCTGGAGGACTACTTGGTCCGAGGGCTGATCGACTTTGACGATGTGGACTACTCGACCACCTCCGAGCTTCTCTACAAGCTCGCGGAGCAGATGGTCAAGCATCTGCGGTCGTACCTCCCCAACGAAGAGGCCGTCAAGAACGTCCTTCAGTACCACCAGCACCAACTGGTCAACATCATCCACAGTCAAATGGAGCAGCACTACTCCGACCCTGACGAGACCGAGTTCGAGGCGGTGGTCAGCAAAGGGTTCGAGACGCTGAAGGCTGGGAGCTTCACCACGCCGGCGGATGAGAAAGTCCGCTTCTTCAGGACGCCGATAGAGGACAAGCTCTACATCCGATCCCTGCTGTTCGAAGGCTTCGAAAAATGCCTCTACACCCGCCAGAAGTTCGACTCGGACAGCGAGCGCAGAATGTCGGTGCTTTTGGAGGATGACGCGACGGTCCTGAAGTGGTGCAAGCCGCCAAAGGGACAGCTACGTATCGACTACAAGAGCGGCGAGGGATACGAACCCGACTTCGTTGTCGAGACAAAGGACAAGAAATACCTCTGCGAGCCGAAGCGAGCGACAGAGATGAATGACGAGATCGTCCAAGCCAAGGCCAAGGCGGGCGCGGTCTGGTGCGAACACGCCAGCGTTCATGCCAAGGAGCAGGGCGGCAAGCCTTGGGAGTACCTGCTTATCCCTCACGACAAGATCAAGGACAACATGAATCTGGCTGGGTTGGCGGCGTCCTGCCGAGTTCTTCCGCCAGCGAAGAAGTGATGAGATGACACGATGAGAGCATCACACACTGTTGCGCGCCGAATTATTCGCGCAAGAGTTGGACAGTAAACTGATTGTCTGCGAGCGCAGTTTCCCATGCTGAAGGGGTGCTGGCGGCGGGGGGGGCGCGGTGAGGTTGCGCGGCAGAGGTAAGGATCGGTTCTTTGGTGGTCGGTGAAGCTGGTGGGTTGATCGTCAACTGCTTCGCAGTTGACTTGCCGCTTCGACGGTTCCCAGAGCCTCACCGTCGAACCGAGCATCCTTTCATATACATTCATACAGGATGGGACCATCCGAGCGCCAGCGAGCGATGGTCACAGCCTCTGCTGCGCGGCACGCTGTACAAAAGCGCAATGTCCCTAGCTCAGACCACCCCAGCAGATGTACCGCTCTTGGTACTCGTCATCGCAAAGGTCTCCTTTCGGAGTCAAGCTGCTGGGGGACATCATCCCATTCGCCTTGCGACCGTAGCCTGGGTAAGAGGCCGTTCATGGCTAACCATGCCCAGAATGACATGGCGCGCCAAGAAAAAGAGGAGAGAGGCGGATGTCCCAACGCCTCTGCTTACCTAGTCCTCCGTCTCGGCTCCCTTCACGGGGTAAACGCTCCGAGCAGCGTGAGTTCATGTTGTACAGATTGGACATCTGATACACACTCTTCGACTATTGCTGAAAAAATCCTTAGCGTCTTCACGTCTGCGGTATCCGACTGGTCGGAAAGGAGGCAAGCCACAGAAAAGTGGAGCGCAAAGGAAGGAGTCCAGACTCGTCTAGTAGAACCTGTTAACTAATTCATAGTTAACAGGCACAAAGGAGTCATTCATGGACCAATCAGGATACCCAGCGTTGTACGGCAATCCGATCATCAAGTCAGGCATGTATCTGGCCAAGGTGCTGCGAGTCAGAGCCTCACCCCGCGAGGATGGAGCGACCACCCTCAACATCGAGTTGTTGATCGATCATCACGGCAGCGAGCTTGACGGCACAAAGCTCGTCGCCATCGTTCACTCAAACCAGAAAGCCAAGCCGTTCTTCGACGCCTTCCTTCAGGCTTACAGGGTGACTGAGAAGACGGTCCAGGAGGCTGTCGGAAGGTACGCCGCGATCTGGGTGTACGACGCTCAGTACGGCGGGTCATTTTACTCAGCGGTCAGATTCCCATTGCAGACCTTCGCGATTCAGGAGAAGGTGACCGAGATCGAAGCCGAAGAGGCTGCCGCCAAGGCCGCGCGCAAGAGAACTCGTCCACAGCCAAAACCTCCCGAAGCGCCGCCGACTGGGTTCATCGACTGGAACGCAGCGTAACGCATCACTTCGGCTTGTGTGCAAGGCGAGTCTGTCTCGCCTGCTCTTGTCGATTTGTTGGCATGATCAACAAGAACCGACTGATATGGACAAGCGACAGCGGCTGGGAGAAGTGGAGACTGCGATTCGGCAAGTACTGTGGACGACCTCTCGGAGAGATCGTCAAGGACGATCCAGACTATCTGGTATGGCTGAATGGAGCGGTTCGCCTCAACGATCTCGATGCTCCTCGTGTCGAGGCCGCGATGTTGGCTGCGGTGACGGCAAGACGAAGCGGCAAGGTCGCCGAAGGGAAGACCAAGAAGCGACGAGCCAAGTCGTGAACTAGTTCAGCCAGGACCGATCTGCTCGATTCGGGTCACCGTCGAACCGGGGTACATCGACTGCGCGGCGCGGGCGGCGCTGCCGCTGTCCATCGCGGAGATGGTGACCTGAATCGTGTCGGACTTGGTGCGAATGGTGACCAGATACTGCTGGTAGACGGACATCGGGAAGGCTCCAAAAGGCTCGTTGAACTGCCGCCAACGGCGGCGGCGTTGCCCTTCAGAACCGTCGCGAAAGTCTAGAGTCAGGAAGGGGCCTCTTCGGA
The DNA here is from genome assembly GCA_019744815.1 of Phycisphaerales bacterium. GTDB lineage: Bacteria > Planctomycetota > Phycisphaerae > Phycisphaerales > UBA1924 > JAFEBO01. The sequence continues at coordinate 73,894 of JAIEUA010000011.1, read as the reverse complement.
CGCCGGCGGGGCAGCCTGATGACGCTTTGCCGTCTCGAACTTCTCCTGAGCTTCGTAGACGAGGTACTGGACGACGCGGGCGCGGTCGGCCTTCGCGCAGAATGTCTCGTGGGTGATGACGCCCATGTCGCGGGCGGCTTCGAGGGACTTGCCGAAGCCTTTCAAGGCACGATCAAGGATGCCGAGTTGCGGCTCGTCGAGTTCAAGGGCGATGCACTCGTCGCGGACGGTGATGGTTTTGGGCATTAGGCTTGCTCCGATGTCTGTGAACGGCCCCACCGAAACGGCGGCTCCATGCCCTTCAAGAACCAGCAGAAAGTCTAGCGTCAGCTTGAATATCGCTGCTTCGTGGAGCCATACGGGCCAAACAGTCGCCAGCGGCGTCAGGAAGCGCCATAAGACAAGGAAATGCCCAAAACCGTCAAGCAGCGGGCGGCACACCTTCGAGTCCGACAAGACGGAGGCCGTAGCGGCGCATGCGAGAGGCTACCTCCGCCGCGTAACCATCCTTTTGAAATCACCGGCCCCCTCCTGGGGGTATGGGGTGGCTGGCGAAATCGTTTTGAGTGAGACTGAATCGGAGGGGTGAGGAACAGTCCTGCCTCTAGACTTCCGCTGCGGTGTGCTGTGGGATGCTGATGTCCTCGCTGAATCGCTCTCGCAGAATGGGAATTGAAATCGAGATGGCGGTGCCGCTGATCGGAGGCGGACAAGCTCACGACCTGCGGTCCAAGATGGCCGACATCCTGAGCGTCAACGGGCTGCGAGCGGTGGCCCGCAACTACTCCCACAGTCCTGTACCTGATGGGTACGACGTGGTGATCGAGAGCGACAGCAGCATTCGAGGAGAGACTCAGTACCAAGGTATCGAATGGGTGCCTGTAGAGGTCAAGACCCGCATCCTCACCGGAAGCGATGACTTCAATCGCGTCGTCAAGAAGCTCTGCGACCTCTGCCGGTACTTGGGCGCGAGGCAGAACACCAGCACGGCAGTCCACCTGCACATCGAGTTCCGTGAAGCGAAAGAGACGCCGGCGGTCATCAGGTCGTTCTACAACCTTGCCCATCGGTTCGAGGCGGTCGTCTTTGGTCTGGTTGCGCCCTCGCGGCGGGACAACCAGTACTGCAAGCGTCTGCCGAACAAGGCGAAGCTGCTGCATCCATGTACTCGGCTTCAGCAGTTCAGCCAGGTCTTGAACTCGGCGGGGCTGGAGCGGTATTGGGCGTTCAATCTGACCCACCTCTTCGGCGGCGCTCCTCGCATCGAGTTCCGGCATCACCACGGGTCGCTCGACTTCGAGAAGCTGCTGCACTGGAAGAACCTCTGCCTGCGGCTCATCGACCATTCAATCCAACGAACCTGCAAGGCGAGTCCGAACCCGCTCCCGAATGACAAGGCGAGCATGCTTCGGATGCTGGTCACGCTGGGCATGAAGCCCAACACGAGGGTCTTCCCAAAGGTGGATCCGGAGCTTCGGGCGACTGGTCGCTTCCTTCTTCGGCGCTGGCAGAAACTCAACCCTCAAGCGCCTGCGGCAGAACCACAGGACTCCGATCCGCCGCTACCGCCTGAAGTACCTTTCTGACGGTTTGGGACGGGGTGGCCTGCTTGTGCTGCCGTCGCCGATCCCCGGCCCAGCCGGAATCATTTTGCCCAGAGGACAAAACGTTTGCCGCGAACTCGCAGCGAGCGTAAAGCCGCTCCACAGATCACACACGCACTAATCCCGGCCACAACGGCGCATCGCGTCGCGAGCATTCCCTCGACGCTTCGAACCCCCTCCGGTGACGCCAGAATCGATGGTTTCGGAGGTTTTCGGCACCCGGCTTGACTTGGAAGGGGTGCCGGCGTGTGGTGTGGCCCACGATCCTGACTCTAGACTTTCACCGGGAAAGTTGCAGGACATGGAACCCAGCCATGCCTGAAAAGAACCCCCCAAACCCTCCGCCGAGTACGCCCCCAACGCTGAACCACGTCATTGGGCAGCGGCAGGTCATCGACCGCCTCAAGGTTGCTCTGGATGCATCCTTCGCGGACGATCAGCCGTTTCCGCACATGTTGCTGCTTGGCCCACCGGGGCTTGGCAAGACTACCCTGGCGCAGTTGGTGGCCAAAGAGCTTGCCTCCGAGTTCTACGAGGGGCTGGGACAGACGCTCTCGACGCCTGCCATGCTCAACGGCTTCCTGCTCCGGCCCCAGAAGGACAAGGCTGTTCTCTTCATTGACGAGATCCATGAGTTGCCGACCGGCGCTCAGACCGCGATCTACCGCGCGATGGAGGAGCGCACCGTCTTCCTGACCAGTCTGCAATCAGACTCGGTGATGAAGATCGAGACGGTCAGGTTCACGCTGATGGCTGCAACCACTGACCCCCAGTGTCTTTTGTCGCCGCTCCGAGACCGTTTCAAGCTTGTCTGCCAGATTCAGCCGTACGCCGAGGATGAACTCGTTGCCATCCTTCGTCAACGCATCCGGCAACTGGGTTGGGCGGTCGATGAGGCATGCCTTGTTCCTATTGCGCAGAGAAGTTTCGGAACCCCTCGACTGGCGCTTCGCCTGCTTGAATCGGCGCATCGAACCGCGCGGTCGGAGGGACTCAAGCTCATCAGCCAGGACCATTTGGACCGAACGCTGCAACTCGAAGACCTCGACGCTCTTGGTCTGGGTCTCGACGAACAGAAGTACCTGCGCATCCTGGCGGATGCCTCTGGCCCAGTCAGGCTTGGAGTCCTCGCCAGCAAGCTGAAGGTCTCTGATCGCACCGTCAGTCAGGTCATCGAAGAGCGACTGGTGTATCTCGACTTGATCGAGCGCCGACCTCAAGGTCGCCTGTTGACCGAGAAGGGCTTGGCGCACGTTGGCAAGGTCAAGGTTGGAGCGGAGGTGAATCGTGCCTGAAGAACTCGCGCCTCGACAAGTCGCGGTGAGCGTCAGCGACATGGCGCGGCTGGTCGGCCTTGGCCGCAGTCGCTTCCACCAACTCATCAAGGAGGGCGTGTTCCCCGCCCCATGCCAATGTCCTGAGACACGGCGACCGTACTACGACTATGTGGGGCAGTTGACCTGTCTCGAAGTGCGGCGGACGCATCGGGGGATCAACGGTCGGACCGTGATGTTCTACGCGCGGCAGTTTGGTCGCGCAGAGGACATGAAGCTGAAGTCGCGGCCAAAGCCTTTGGGCGCACAAAGTTCTTCCGCGCGGAAAAAGAACCCGACTCCGCCGCCGCCCGCTCCCTCCAAGCTCGACATCCTCGTCGAGTCGCTGAAGCAGCTTGGGATGTCCACCGTCACCAAGGCCGAGGCGACTGACGCCTTCAACGCCTGCTTCGGCGCGGGCGATCAGAAGCCCTCCGATGAAGCTGCTCTCCTCGCCGTCTTTCGGTATCTGTCCCGTCAGAACCGGGCTGATAGTCAAGGGCGATAAGTGTCCTTATCACCCCAGTAGACGGTACGAACTGTCCGATTTCTGTCCACTTTCAGGCCACAAGCTATGCAAAACTCGGGCGATAATGCCTTTCATCCATCGCTGAAGTCAGTCCTGGTCCCCCTTGTTGATCGCTTCATGGAAGGAACCGACTACGCCGCTGCAAGTCGTCGCGCCGTTCGGTCGGACCTCTGGAAGTTTGGGGTGTGGTTCGTCAAGGCGAACAGTGAGGCGTTCGATCTGTCGCGTATCACTACCCGCGATTGCGCCGACTTTCGCGACTCGCTCAGGCGTGAACGGAACCAGTCGGTGGCGACGGTGAACCGGAACCTGGTCTCGCTTCGCCGGTTCTTCGGCTGGCTGAAAGACAACGGACACGTTTCCTCCTCGCCGGTCGAAGGAGTCAAGGAACTGAGCCGTCAGGAGACAGCCCCCAAGTCGCTTGACCGTGCCAGCATCCGAAAGCTGCTCCGCGAGTCTGAGGCAAGGCAGGACGTTCGAGCGGTCTCCATCTTCTCGCTGCTGCTGTACTGCGGGCTGCGGGTCTCCGAGCTTGTGGCCTTGGAGTTCCGCGACCTGGAACTGTCGGAGCGGTCTGGATGGATCGTGGTCCGCAACGGCAAGGGCAACAAGCAGCGCCGCGTTCCCGTTCCCCTTGTTGCGCGAAAAAGTCTAGAGTCGTATTGCCAGACTCGGACCGTCGCCGATTCGGAGCGGGTCTTTGTCGGAGAGAGAGGGCCGTTGACGACCAGAGGGGTGCGGGCGCTCTTCGTCAAGTACTCCGCGATCACCGGCGTCAAGGTCCATCCTCACCTCCTTCGGCATTGCTTCGGACGGGGCTTCCTGGAGAGCAACCAGAACGATCTCGTTGCGCTCGCGGCTCTGATGGGGCATGAGAGTCTGGACACGACCCGCCGGTATGTCCAGCGAACGCCTGAGCAGCTTGAGCAGGCGGCGGAGAGGATGGGCTTCTGATTCCTCCCCAGAAGCGTCTTACAGCCGAGTGGCTCATCGGGGCAGCGGTCGGGTTCTGTGCCGCTACTGCGGTCTTGATGTGGGCAGGTCAACAGACGTGGAAAGCGGCACTGACGACAATTGTTGCAGAGTCCAGTGTGATGCTGCTGACTTCGCAGTCTTCATGTCGAGGTCGGCAATGCGGCGGCTTGTCGTCGGCTGAACCAAACTCGCACTCTCGCCTCGACCGTTGAAGTATGTCACAACACACTGCTTACCGACCTCTCCAGCGAGGGCAATCGGGCCGCCCTTCTATCGAGAGGTTCAGGAAGGGGACTCGAAGCTGTCCTATGGGGATGGGCAGAAGATGGACAGGTTCTTGAGTGATCAGCAGGGAGCGGAGCGTTTCTTGCCTCTAGATGAAAACTGGCGGTGATGGGAGGCGACAGAGTTCGACGGCGGGGTTGGCCAGCAGAGGCCAAACGCAGGCCTCAAATGCCTTCGTCACGTGCTTCGTTCGACGATTGCTTCTCTCTCTCAGGGCTGGATTGCGTGGAGTCTGTCAGACGGAACGGATTCGTTGGAATGAAATCCTGCCAGCGAGTGCCACTCTCATCAATAAACCAGAGTGCCTCTGAGTTCGGGTTGTCTCTCGCTTTCACAGGAAACCAACGCCCTGAAGACCTCTTGCTGAACCAGACAACACCGAAGCCGTTCTGGTATCGCTGGATTGCCGGGTCCGAGGTATCTCCAAGATGGATGGCAATTCGTGTGGGACGATGGTTTTGGTCGAAGGCCCCACCAAATGCAACCGGGCTGCCCGCTTCTCCACGGTACTCAAAGTCTGTTTGGCAGAACTCCTCAAAAAGCTGTTCGATCCTCTCCATGTGCGGTTCGATACTGTCCATAGTCAATCTCCGATTGAGAATGCCGACTCGGTTCGGTCGGCCAAGGTGGGTATCGTCGCCCGAGAGCCTGCTGCCCCTCGGTTTCACGGCTTGACGGGCTAGTCCTCAACGCCGCTGCGATAGCGAAGGCAAGGCAGGATTAGACTTCTCCGTATGAATGACGACCTCGAACCGACAGACAAAGAGCTTGCAGCCCTTTTGCGTCGCATGTACGGACGACCACGAAAGCGCCCGCTCACCTTCTGGGTTCAGGCACTGAAGGATGGCACAATCGTTTTCGCCGCAGCCCAACGCCGCCCCTATCACAAGAAGGGGACACCCAAGCCGTTCGTGGATGAGGACGGGTGTTTCGGCTGGTCGTTGTTTGACCAGCCGGTATTGGCCGAGTTGACCGACACTCAGCGAATCATCGCCGTGCTGTCGATGACACAGAAGCTCAACACCAAGAAACTCCTCAGGGAGCAGGTCGAGGCTCGGCTGGATCGGCTGGAAGCTCGCGTCGAAGAGATCCTGTCCTTCTTAAAGCATGCCGACGCAGCTAGTCGTTGAGACTGCGGATGAGTCTCTGTTCCGTGGCATCCGTCGATCAGTTGGCGGCATGTCTCGCCAAGATAGTGCGAATGATCGCGTCTTTCCGTTTGCGATCCTCCGGCGTCGTCGGCGTGCTGCGCTCATGGAAGTACAAGTAGTCGTCGATGACCAGTGGATTCTTCGCCATGCGAGTCATCGGCACCATCGTCGCATAGTCGGTGCATTCGTCGATCCACCGTCCGTCGATCTTGAACGCAGCATCGGGGATGGCGTCGAACAGGCTCTTTCTGAAAGCCCTCAAATGGGTCCAAACATCTCCGGCACATGGATGGTCCACTGCCTGTGGATTCGGGCGGTAGACCTTGAGCGGCTTGTCTGGGCGGAACATCGTTCCCCAGAGCAAGTCCACGCTATCGGCTTGGGCTGACTTTAGCATGCGGCTCGTAAAGCGGTTCAAGAGAGCGTCATCGAGGTCCACTACGGCAATCAGCGTTTCGGGGTTGTCGCAGACCGATCCGATGGCGAGGCGAAAGTTTGGGATGCGGCCCTGCCGTTCGGCGTTTCGAATCAGCGTGAGTCGTTCACCCAAAGGCCGGAGCAACTGCGGAAGCATCGTCGCAGCCGAAGGCTCAGAACCGTCGTCAATCACAACAACTCCGAAGTCTTGATCGGTTTGCATCAGAAGGCCGGCAAGCCATCGCCGAATCCGATGTGAGGGCGTATTTCTACCCTTGGCCAGAAATACCAATCGCTCCCTGCGGCTTGGATAGCGCCACTGATCGGCGCTGCCTTCAATATCCCAGCGGTCGTACTGGCAAGTTGGCACTCGGCCTTGACCAACGAGATCTCGGATGCGAGCCAGCGTCGAGGCATCTGCCTTGCGGTCATTCGTGGGATGGGCATAGAACGACCTCGGGTCGCCACCTCGAAGGGTTCGCATTCCGACGCGCCGTTGATGCTCCTGGGCTGACCTGTACCACGAGCGTTTCAACCTTCCGTCCTCCACGCTGTTCGGAAGCGGGCGTTGCTCCCTTAGACGCTCAAGATCGAGAAGACCACAGCGCACCTCAGGAACGAAGTCGCCAGTCTTTGCGTCGTAGGGGTTGCATGGTGCATCGGGAGCATGAGGGATGTTGAACGCGACACCGAGAACATCGGACTGGGCTGTTGCGGCAAGCATGTCTGACAGGTAGTCGTGGTTCAGATCTCGGCGTCCGACCAGAGCGTCAAGGTCGCACTGAAGGACGAATCGAGTGGCAATTTGCTCGAACGCCCAAAGCTGCGGAGAAACTGGAACACCGGCTACCGAATGCGATGCATGGCACTCTACACCAAACCAGCGAGCGTTGATGTCCGCGATCTCATTCGCTCCTTCAGGTGCGATGAGCAGTTCGTCAATCACCCCCTCACTGCGTAGTTCCTTCGCCTGTTGGACCACAGACTCCCAGTCAGATGGGGCGTATTGCCTGAGAAACGGACCTCTGTGCGGATCGAGCAGGAGGTACTTCCTCGCAAAGGTCCGTGGCCGGGACAACTGCTCGACGAGGTGGATCGCCTGAGGGGTCAGATACTGACTGTCCATACCACACGCTTTGATGAGCAGACTGACTTCGGGAGCGCAGACTGGGGCAAGCGACGGGGCGGGCGGCAACGAAGCAGACCACTGGGAGTCAGCGTAACCGCACATCAATCGTCGATAGAAATCAGCAAAGCCCGTCAGCCATTCCAGCGACCCATTCGGAGGGCCGCTCCTCGGGGTGCGGCGCGTCATCTCCTCATCGGACCACCCCAGAACGCTGATGGCAAACAAGCGTGCTGCCGAGTCCAGAAAGTAGCTCGCACTCATCGGGACCAGCCACTTGCCGATGTCGATGAACATCAGTCCGCCCCGCGCAAGCCTTCTGAAGTTGGCCCGCTTGATGGTCGAGCAAACGATCCGCTTGTCCAGACAGAAACGGAGAAAGTCAATGGCCTCACTCTCGGTGATCGAAGAGGCTGGCGACGTGTCCTCACAGGCGTAACGAGCGGTCCAGTAGCCGTCGGTCTTGGTCCACTTTGGTTCTGGCAGGAAGGGGTGGACACCTTGGAGAGTCGCTTCGAGTCGAGCCACCGTCGCGTCGTCAATGAGATCGGGATAGAAACGCTTCTCAATCTCAGACCCATGCCGGGTGACTATCCCCTCTTGGCCGATTCCAAGCACCGTCCGTCCGGTGCGACGGACCTCATCCCACGCTCGTGCAGCCGAGTAGATGTAGCGGCGGTTACGAAGATAGAGGTCTCTTCGTCGAGCGAGGGTTGTCGCTTGCCCGTCGAGTGAGTAGTCGCAGTAGAGAGGCTCCGCAAGGATGGCCCCTTCGGCTGCGTGATTCATAAGTAGGTAGGAAACGAGCCAATGGTCTTCGGCGCTTCCGATAGACGGATACCGCCACCCGCTTCGGTTGGCAAGCAGGAGGTTGCACGATGGAAGCTCGTTCTCAGCGGAGCCGTCCGACATGCTCCGGAGCAGGGCAACTACATGATCTGGGTTCTTCAACGACTGGGGTGCGGGATTTGAGAGACTGAGAAGTTCGCCCGACCTGACCAGCCGATTACCGCCCAGGACGAACTTTGCGGAAGTGGAGTCGCCGAGACTGACGGCGGCGTCAAGTGACGTAGGAGAGGTGAAGCGGTCGTCGGCGTCGAGCCTCGCAACCCACCTTGCCGAAGGGATGTGTTCATCCACCCAATCCAAGATCGCGTTGCGAGCGAGGGCTGCTGTACCGCATTCGGCTTGAAGGATGTAGAGAGAAAGCACCGAGAGGAAGGGGGCGATCTTGGCCTCCCAGTCGTCACTGGAGTGGTCGTCTAGTAGAACTACTCCGACTCGCAGATGTTCCTTCCGCTGCTCGACAATGCTCTGAAGGCACCGAGCGATGGTATTGGACTGATTAAACAGAGTGATGGCGACAACGACCTCTGGTTGGGCAGCCGCCGTGGAGACTGGACTCCTCAAGACCCGAATGCTCCGGCGTCGAAGTTCCTTGCCGTCCAGGCCGACGGATGGAGGCCGAGGAGTCATGAAGTCTTACCCCGCTCCGAGGCTTGGGGAGCATCCCCTCGAACTGTCAGTTGTACGGACGGCGTGCTTTCGAGGGCTTTCCGAACGCGCCATTCTTCATAGAGGCGCTCCCAGGTCGGAGACATTTGTTCGTCGAGTAGTGGAGGGCGCAGATTTCGGGGGACGAAGTGTCCGGCACGAAACCGACCGCACAGTCGGCAGAGCTTTCTGGCGGCTTCAAGCATGTCGTCAGAATCATCAGGCAAGGTTGACTGTCCGAGACCGTCGTTCGTGATTCGGTCGATGCCGCCTGCGACAGCGCACGGGTAGTAGCCGCTAGGCGTCAAACCCATGCCGCATTCGTCCATGATGGCACAGCCGTTGGAATAGTCGGCATGTGCATACTTGGGGTCATCACTCGGGGCCATGTTGAACGGGCCAAACGTCGGCTGGATAACGCTGGTCTTGCGTGAGTTCTCGACCCAAATGTCCTGCGGGAGAGCGTCGATCTTGGCGGTGACCGCTTTCCCGTAGCCGTTGGTCACAACTTCAATGAGGCACCCAGAATGCCACTGTCGATAACGTCGCAGTTCTTCAATGATCGCCATGAACTCTGGATGAAGTGTTGGCTCGCCACCCAAGACTCGAATGCGTCGCCAGCGCTTGCTCCGAGCGATGGAGTCGTCCACGAAGGACTTGACCATGCTCAGCGGCATGTGCTGCTTGTCAGGAGCCTGTGTTACGCTCCGATTGCAGTTCAGACAGTGCAGATTGCAAGCGTAGGTGATGTCGATCTCGATCATGTCCCGGCTGCGGCGGTACTGTGGCCCGCAAAGCCGTGTCAACATGCGGGAGACCCGCAAGTGCCGCCATGCCGCCCGAGCGCCGTACCAGAGGCGTCCGAGCCAAAGCCAGCGGTCGGGTATCGAAGGGTGGCGTGGAAAGCTTGACTCAGGGCGGTCCATTCAGATCTCCACGACAGCGGGATTGAGAAGGGGCTTCATCACAGTCCACCATTATCTCATGTTGTAGAACTCCAAAATACTCCTTCGCTCGACAAAAGTATGCCTGGGACTGCTGCACAGACATTGCTGAGCCATAGATGTGCCAGAAGCGTCGCAGCCCTGCGATCTTCGCTGGCGAGCGCCGTGAGGAGAGTGTGCCTTGCGAGCAACTGTGCCATGTCGCTGTCCATTTGCCGGTGAAGGCGACTCGTATTGATGGGATCTGGAGCAGGCGGTAGGCCAAGTCTCGGTCATTGAGGCTCGGTAGTCCATCGCGGAAGCCGCCAACGTCGCGCAGGGCGTGGATGGACACGAAAGTGTTGGAGCCTTGCCAGCCAGGATTGCCTACCAGAAAGTCGTCAGCGAGGAGCGAGGTGATTAGCGGGCGTGAGACAGGATGACCGTCAAAGAGAAACCGCAATCCCGACACCACTATGTCTTGGCCGGTGGCGGCAGTGGCGACATTCAGTTGGAGATGCTCCGCGTCCCACTCGTCATCGTCGTCCAACATCGCGACAAATCCGTCAAATGCTTCGTCCGAAAGCCGCAGAAGGCCTGTGTTCCATGCCCCTGCTGCGCCAGGAGTGCGTGCGTTGGGAATGATCACCACCTTTATTGGTGACACCGCCGACTCAATCAACGATTGCTCAAAGGACGAGAATGGGACGCCGTCGTTGACGAGCAGGAGCATCTGGGGCGGACGGGACTGGGACGCCACAGAGGGAAGTGAACGGTCGAGGAGTAATCGCAGGCGGTCCTTCGTGGCCATTAGGGCAACGGTTGCGAGCGACGGTCGAGGTAGTTGTTGCCGCTAAGGCCTCGCAGCCTGATCCAGTCGCCAATCGGCGGGCATCCCATTCGCAGCCAATCTCGAAGTTCCGGAACTGAGTACCTTGGTGGCCCAAAGTCGAATCGAATCGGCTGGGGGATTCTGCCGCTGTTGTGCAGATACTGGACCTGCGGGAGTCGGACGCCCAAGAACTCCGCCAACTCTGTCCTGCCGATGAGCCACAACCCGCACGAATCGAGCCAGGACATCGACGGACGGATGACCGAGGTGATCGGGATGTGGCGAGCCATAGTCAGCCTCCTGAAATGGATGCTCGCTTGCGTGGCGGCTTCGAAGGGGTACGGAGGGGAAGGTCTTTGATGCGCTGCCAGCGATCACGTGGAGGGCAGCCGTCGCGAACCCATTCTTCGAGTTCCTCGACTCTCCAGAGTGTTCTTCGTCCGAGCCGAATCGGCTGGGAAGCATGCTTGATGCTGACGAGGCTGTACCACGTTCGCCCAGAAATGTTGAGCCGGCGAACCACCTCTTTCGCGTCGATGAGCAGGACCGATGGGTCGAGTGCTGGCGGGACTTCAGACTCGTGGGGCTTCGGGTCTGCCATGCCCAGAGTCTACGAGTTCTGCGGAGCCTCTTGCTGCTCAAAGAGTTTAGTTCTGAGCCTTGTTGCCGCTTCCTTGGCTTGAGCTTCGTCGGCGTAGTACCCGCCGAAATGGTCCTTGCCGTTGCAGCGGATTTGGACTCTCCATTTCTGCTCGGCTTTGGACCAGCAGACCCCAGGCGTCCTGCTGCTCTTGTTGTTCTTGTTGGACCGATGACGGTTCCCTTTGGAGGCGATCCGAGCAGCCAGGCATGCAGGGTCAGCATGAGGCCGTTGGATCGGCGATAGGTCGGGTAGCCGGTACGGCGATGCCGAAACCAAGCCAAGGTCAAGGCGTTCTCGCCGTCCTCGGCGTCAACGAGGGCAAAGCAGCGCCCTCGGTCGGAGTAGACGGGGACGATGGCAACTCGGCGGTCAATGGTCAGCGGGACGATTCGGTCTTGGCTCATTTGCTCGCATCGGCCACCCACCCAAAAGAAACGACGCTTCCACGCAAAGTGCGGCACGCCGTTGTTGAACGCTCAATGCGCCGGACCCTAACAGCCGATCCGGTATCGACTACCGGAAGAGAACGAGCCGATTTGCGGCACGAGAACGATTCGACAAAATGTGCGCAAGTATTTGGCAATAAAGGAGTTCTGTCGATCCGGTGGTTGCGGGTTCGATTCCCGTCCGCCTCGCTTGAAGAGAAGGCCTGGTTTTCCAGGCCTTTTTCTATTTTTGAACCTCGGACCCTAACAGCCCAATCCGGTATCGTGTCAACCGTTTTCGCCGCCGTACCGGAATCTGCTCCGCCGCTGGCTTGAGACCAGACCACCCGACGGGTACCACACCGCCCGTCATGGAACGACGAGCAGGCAAGACCGTCAGCGTCAGTTGGTCCCCAGCCCAACGCCAGTACCGCAAGTACGTCGGCTACCAGCTTGGACGGAACGGCAAGCCGCAGCCCAAGTGCTGGTATCTTGGCGGCGATGAGCGTGAGGCCGTCAGGCGAGCCGTTGAGCTTGTCGCTGAATGGAACCGTCTGAAGGACGCAGGGGCGAAGGTGTGGCCGTTGAAGGCCGCCCGAGGCGACGCCAGCGAGAACAAGAGGTTGAAGGACGACTTCGTTGACGCCAACGCCTTGACGGTGGGCGAGGTCTGCTCGCTGTACCTCGACTCGTACCGCCGCCTCGCTGAGGCGAAGCAGGTCTCATGGGCGTTCGTTCACTCGACTGAGCATCGCCTGGGCTGGGTCAAACGGGCGTTGGGAGAGCATGTCCGACTGGCCTCCATCGGCGAGCGTGAAATCCAAGAAGCGGTCCTGCTGTTGGTCCGTCGTCCGTTCGCTCGGCGGCGAAACCACCAGACCAATGAGCCTCGGCCCTTGGCCATCAAGACGGTCGTGAACTGCGTCCGAGCAATGAAGGCCATGCTGGTCTGGTACTTCGAGATGGACGGCTGCGTCTGGAACAAGCCGAAGCGGTTCGAGAAGCTTTTCAGGCTGCGCCAGAGACAAATGGCGACGGCGGAGGAGCGAGAGCGGGCGGCGATGGAGGTCGTCAGCGGCGAGGTGGAGACTTTCACCATCGAGGAGTTGTCGGCGCTGTGGGGGGCTGCGAGCAACAAGGTCCGACTGTTCATGCTCTTGGGGCTGAACTGCGGGTTCACTTCCAGCGAGGTCTCGAACCTGCGGACCTTCGAGGTCTTCCTCGACGCTGACGAACCGTTTGTCCATCGGTTCAGAGACAAGACCGGCGTTGAGGCTCGCTGGTGCCTTTGGCCTGAGACGGTCCTGCTGCTTCGGGCGCTCAAGGCCAACGACAACGACGATCGCCGCTGGTTGATGACCGAGTACGGGAATCCGCTCGTTGAGGTGACCCCAAGGACGAGGAGGGATGCGGTCGAGCAGGCGTGGAAGGCGCTGCCTCAACGGATTGATCCTGATCGTCGTCTTGGGTTCCGCTTCCTGAGGAAGACCGGCGCTGACGCCATCAAGAGACTGGGGACGCTCGAAGAGAGCGAGATGTACCTGGCGCATGCGGAACCAGGCATCAACAAGGCCTATGCGAATCGGAACTGGGGCCGAATGTGGGAGTGCTTGCGCCAGCTTCGGCTCCAGCTTCCGTTCTTGGGGGAGACATTTTCTCTTGCGCGCAAAGAAGACTGCTCGGCGGCTCCGACGATGCGCAGCAAGACGGGCTTCAGGAACGTCTCGTATCACGCCAGGAAGGACCGGTACTACGCCCGAGTCATGGTTGATGGGGAGGTCCGCTGTTCGGGCTATTTCCGCAGCGCCGAGGAGGCTGCTGCTGCCGCCGACACACTTCGACGCCCGCTCAACCACAGCGCCGGACAACCCGGACAAACGACTCAGAAAGCCCAGGGAGAGCCCTTCGGCCCCGCCTGGTACTAGGCGATCACAGCCCGTACTCGCTCGGGTTGGCCAAGATCTCATCGATGTCATCCTCAAATCCCGGAACACGGTCATAGAGCGTGCAGCCGTAGTCATCGGTGCGCCAGAGCGCCCACAACACCAGGGGACCAGCATCGGCCGTGCCGACCCGCTTGAACCTCTTTGGCATTACTCGCCCGCTGGCGACCAGCGTTGGATCAGTCGGACAGACCTTGAACAGACCCTGCTCTGCCGCTTCCTTGCGGCCCATGAATACCCAGCTTGCAGTCCCGATCTTCCACATGTCCTGAGTCGGGCGGGGGCCAAAGATGGGATCACGGGCGGTCACGTCGATTCTGCCGATACTGCGGACCATCGCCTTGAGGTAATCCTCAGACATCTCTTCCAACTCCTCAAATGGGTACGGACGCCAGTTCGGCTCGTAGCGGGCATGCTCGGCGCTCAGGCGATGCTTGTCGTAGTAATCGTTGAGGCTCTTGATCAGTTCGCTCTTGCTTGCACTGCTCTGGCTCTGCGTTGTCATGGTCGGTCCTTTCTGACCAATGCGACACCCACCGCCGCACATGGGCGTTCCCGGGTGACGCAGGGATGGGGGAAAGGCTGCTGCGCCGGGCTACCAGAGCAGCAACGTGGGCTTTGGCTCAGTCGTTGTCGTCGCAGTCTTCAGGGCCGCATTCGTCGTCAAGGTCTGTTTTGACAAGCAGTACCTCGTCAAGGAACCGACGCTGGAGTGGGTGACGCCGGGCCATCCGCTGTTCGAGGTTGTCCGAGAAACGGTCTCCGAGTCTGCCTCGGACGCCTTGCGCCGAGGAGCGGTCTTCTACTCGCTCAAGCACAAGACCGAGATTGCTCTCGATGTCTTCGCTGCCTCGATCAAGGATGGACGGGGCAACACGCTGCATCGCAGGCTCAAGGCCTGCCGCATCGGCGTCCTTGAAGATCATCGAGAGCGCTTCGCTGGAGACAGCGGCCCAGACATGCTCCAAACGCCAAGCCTTCGACAAGCGGGCGACCAACTTGGTCGTAGAAAACCGGCCACGACGTTGGGCGACTGGCAGCGAGATGGTCAAGCAGCGAACGTTCAATCCATTCCAACACCAGGAACGTCTCGTGGGTAGCGCTGTCTATGCCGAAGTCGATCAAACGCACGATGTTCGGATGCTGAAGCTCCTTGAGCGCCGCAGTTTCTCGCTTGAAGGCCTCGGCGAGGAGCGTGCTCTCCTTCGGATCGAGTGTTTGCCTGAAGACTTTTACAGCGACCGAGGTGCCCGGCGAGTCGAGATCGATGCCTCTGTACACAACGGACATGCCACCAGACCTACCTGACGCCATCGAGACGGCGTAGCGGTCCTTGAAGAAGCGATTCTTGGCGGTTCCTTCTGACATACCGCTCCCCTGTTGATCGTAAGACGAAACGATCGTTGTGACGGCCAGAGAGTTTAGTTGCGAGGCATTTGCTTGCCGCCCGATTCAAACCGTCCATGCAGCGCCAAGAGCTTGGCGTAGTCTCCCCTGTCAGCAGCCTTAATCGCTTCGAGATACTCGTCACGGATTGTGCTTGCTGTTCCGATGGTTGTTTCCGGCCATTCAATCGGCTCTGCGCCATGCAGCTTCAGCCAGATGTTGGCCAACATTCGGGACCAGCGCCCGTTGCCGTTCGGGAATGGGTGAATCTGAACTGCGACGTGGTGAAGTCGGACCGCTTGCTCCAGCAGGGGCATGCCTGAAGCCTGCCACGCCTTCAGGTCTTCAAGGAGGCTGTAGAGCCGGCCTTCGATCTCATAGGGTTTGCAGCCAATGTTCGTCTCGCTCTTCCGAAACGTACCTGCCCACGTCCAGACATCGCCAAACATCTCGTTGTGGAGTCGGCGAAGCCAGCGAACGTCGAATTGAGCCGACCTCGATGTGGGGCGAGACGCCAGATACTTCAGAATCGCTTTGCGGATGTTCTCTGCTTCAGCGACGTTCAGTTCAGAGGTCGTGCGAATGCTCTTGACCCGCAATCCCGAGAGGTCGTCCAACGGAGTCTGTCCCGGGATTGGCGGATCAGGGAGCATCATTCAGACCACAGCCTCCGTCTTGACCCGGCCATCAACTGGTGGAATGAGCGCTCGACAAGTCGGTCATATGCCGTCTGGTCCACCGCTTGGCTTTCGAGGGCGCTGGTTCCCTGCACGAGCCGTGCAATCTGTTCAGCCTTCCGACGAGCCTGCTGACGGCACAGTTCCTCGGGATCAGCTTCCTCGATGCCGAACGACGCACCAAGGGCCTCAGCGACGGCCACAACGTTGGCAAACGACGCTTCAGCGACTTGCCCGCCCAGAATCCGCTTGACGGTGGGTTCGGAAACTCCGCTCCTGGCAGCGACAATCGAGTAGCTCATGCCAAGGGACTCCCGGCGGTTCTTCAGGCGGTCGGCAGAGATGTGGATGGTGGTGGTCATGGCTCTATCCAGTATCGTACACGATACGATTGAACTGTCAAAGTGGTTCACAGAATGACCAAAATCGCCTTGGTTGCAGCGAATCCCTCACTCGTCAGGGTGGCGTTTGGTCTGAGAACCAAACTGCTTTTCAGCCAATGAGATCGGGCGTTCAAAGCCGACCACGATGGCAGCCCCCGATCTCTGAGCCAGGGTGACGACGACATGAACCTTTAAATCACTTGAAGGTTTTCGCAAGCCGCCCGTGTCAGGCCTTGGGCCTCTCACCTTGAACGAGGCTCCGGCACACAAAGGTGTTCAAGCTCTGTAAGGAAAGGGTCGATACGTGGTACGAAACCTCTGCTATGTTTGACAGAAGCAGAGGAATCGGATCAGCCATGCCTACCCCTCTTCAACAGCGTGTCGTTCGGCTTGCCACCCGCCGCCGCCTCATCCGAGCGGGAGACCTCGAAGCCATCGAGGTTCCGAGGACGTACCTCGCCCGCATGACCAAGGCGGGGATGCTCGAACAGAGGGGAAGAGGCCTCTATGCGCTGGCAGGGAAGGACGTGAGCGAGCAGGAAACGCTCCTCGAAGCGGTCATGCTCGTTCCGCATGGCGTGGTCTGTCTGCTCTCTGCCATTCGTCTTCATGGCCTCACGACACAGAACCCTCATGAAGTCTGGCTTGCAATCGGACGTGATCAATGGCGACCCACCCGCAAGTACCCCCCGGTGAGAGTTGTGCGGATGTCCGGAGCGACGATGACCTCTGGGGTCGAGAAGCGTCGCATTGACGGGATCGAAGTCCGAGTGTTCTCGCCAGCCAAGACCGTGGTGGACTGCTTTCGCTACAGGAACAAGGTCGGACTTGACGTAGCGCTTGAGGCGCTTCGAGAGGCGTGGCGGAGCAAGGCCGTCAGCATGAACGAACTGACCGCTGTGTCTCGGACGTGCCGCATGGAGCGAGTGATGCGTCCCTATCTGGAGAGCTTGGTGTGATCGTCCTCAGACTCATGGGGCATCGGGTCTGCCATGCCCAGAGTCTACGAGTTCTGCGGAGCCTCTTGCTGCTCAAAGAGTTTAGTTCTGAGCCTTGTTGCCGCTTCCTTGGCTTGGGTTTCGTCGGCGTAGTACCCGCCGAAATGGTCCTTGCCGTTACAGCGGATCTGGACTCGCCATTTCTGCTCGGCTTTGGACCAGCAGACCCCTGGCGTACCGCTGCTCTTGTTGTTCTTGTTCGCCCGATGGCGGTTCAGTCCATTCTGGGCGACCGTGAGCAGTCGAAGGTTGGAGCGCCGATTGTCGAGCTTGTTGCCGTTGGCATGGTCAAGAACCATGCCTTTCGGAGGCGAGCCGAGCAGCCAGGCATGCAGAGTCAGCATGAGGCCGTTGGATCGGCGGTAGGTCGGGTAGCCGGTACGGCGATGCCGAAACCAAGCCAAGGTTGAGACGTTCTCGCCGTCCTCGGCGTCAACGAGGGCAAAGCAGCGCCCTTGGTCGGAATAAACAGGGACGACGGCAACTCGGCGGTCAATGGTCAGCGGAACGATTCGGTCTTGGCTCATGTACCCGCATCGACCACCCGCCAAAAAGAACCGACGCTTCCACGCAAAGTGCGACAAGCCGTTGTTGAGCGCTCAATGCGCCGGACCCTAACAGCCGATCCGGTATCGACTACCGGAAGAGAACGAGCCGATTGGCGGCACGAAAACGATTCGACAAAATGTGCGCAAGTAGTTGTCAATAAAGGAGTTCTGTCGATCCGGTGGTTGCGGGTTCGATTCCCGTCCGCCTCGCTTCGAAAAGCCCTGCAACGCAGGGCTTTTTCGTTGGCCGATCGCGACAAACGAGCGGGCTCTCTAGCAGCAACGCTCGGGCGCAAACGGCCTCGGGTCAAACGTCGGCTTCTCGCCCGCCATGAGCTCCGCCAGCAGCCGAGCCGTTCCGGGCGCACACTTCAAGCCCGTCATCTGGTGGCCCACCGCCAGCCACAGGTTCTCTTGCCGGGGCGAGCGTCCGATCGCGGGCATGCCGTCCGCCAGGCAAGGCCTCAGACCCGCCCACGCCTTCGCCTCGGCTCGCTCGTTGGGCAGCGTCAGCATCCCGCGTGCCCCACGCTCGATCGCGTTCACCCGGCGCTCGTTGATCGAAGAGTCATCGCCCACGATCTCCAGCGTCCCCGCGAGCCGCAGCCTCTCGGCGTGCGGCGTCACCGTCACCTTGCGCTCACCCAGCGAGATCGAGCGCGAGGGATGCACCGTTCCCCGGGCGAACTGCAGCGAGTATCCCTTCGCCGCCCGCATCGGCAGCCGCAAGCCAAACGCACGCCCCAGATCCGCCGACCAATACCCCGCGGCCAGCACGAACCGATCCGCGGCGATCTCCCCGCTCGGCGTCCGGATCGCGATCACTCGCCTTCCCTCGACCACCGCTCCGGTGACCTCGCGATGCTCAATCACCTGCACGCCCAGCCGCTCCGCCTCGTGCCTCAGTCGCTGCACCGCCAGATTGGGAACGCAGTGGGCATCCCTCGTGTGGTACACCCCGCCGCTCACCGGCCCGGTGACGATCGGTTCCTCCGCCCGCACGCGGTCCGCCGACCACGATTCGTGCGGGATCCCCTGCGTCTCAACGTACGCCGCGGCCTTCTGTGCCGTCTCCAGACCGTGCGGCGTTTCGAGCACCACCAGCAGGCCACGCCGCGCAAAGCCGAACTCCGGCCCCGCGCTTGTTGCCAGCGCCTCCCACGCGTCGGTGCTCCAGCGACACAGGCCGACCAGCGCGGGCGCGTTCACCGTGAACTTCGACCGCCGACTCGAGAACGCGAACTTCGCGACCCAGCCGAGCAACGCAGGATCCAGCGAGGGGCGAATGTAGAACGGGCTCTCGGGATCCATCATCCACTTGAGCGCCTTGAACGCGTACCCCGGCTGCGCCAGCGGGAACGCCAGCGAAGGCGTCAACCAACCCGCATTCCCAAACGACGCTCCCCGCCCCGCCTCCCCCCGATCCACGACCACCACCCGCTCCCCACGCCGGGCCAGCTCCAGCGCGCACGCGAGCCCGATCACCCCCGCGCCGATCACCACGACATCGGGGCGTGGGCGAGAGCTTCCGAGCGCGGCGTTCACTGTTCCGTTCGACATGCCACAACGATACCGACCCGAATCATCTTCAGGCTCGAAAACGCGGTCGAATCTGGCAGGTTGGCGATGGGCATGTTTCGGCTCGAACTGGGCCTGATGAACTTCCGGGCAACCATGAACAGGCGAGTTGGTGCGAGCGAGAGAGCCTTCGAAGCGGTCGTCCGAAGATCCTGAGGGGTTCCTTGACGAGGCTTCGACGGCGTTCGCCCGGCGGAACACGTTGTGGTATCCCGCGCGGGCCAGCTCCCCTGGACTCTGCGCCAAGGCTCGACACCGAGTTCCACGGCCCAAGGACTCGTGTCACCAGGGCGCCGCCTCTTCGCATGCAACCCCGTCCTTCTGACCGCATCGGTGACGCCTCAGCTCTGTTCTTCGTACCAGCCTGCCTCTTCAATCGCGCCGCGAAAACCGCGCAGAAACGCGGGCTGCTGTCCGCTTGCCGGGAACGGGATCCGGGCGTCGATCACGCGGAGCCCGGCGTCACGCAGCGGCTGGAAGGCCACGTCGTAGATCTGCGACTTGATCAGGATCATCGTCTCGGGCTTCAGCGCCTTCGCGCGGGCCACTGCGTCGGGCACCAGCGGGAGGAGCTTCTTCGGCGTCGGCTCTTTCATTCCGCCGGAGGCGAGATCGATCAGGAACACGCCTCGTTCGCGCATGCGGGTGAGATAGGCGGGCTTCTCGGCGCGGAGCTTCGCGACGGGTGTTTCGCCGAAGAGTCCCTTGCAGACGTAGACATAGAGCCAGTCGTGCTTGGGCACATTCTCGAAGTAGAAGTACCGTGAGGTATCGCACGGCGGGGCCTCGCCGAGCAGAAGCAGCTTGACCTGCGTGGGTTTGTACTTCGCGGCGGCCTTCTCACGGCGGGCGATGTCGGCGGCGGGGTGCATGACTGCATCGTTCGCAGCCACCGTCGGTTCCGATGCAAGGGCAGGGACGAGCCACGGGCCTGGTACGCAGGGCATCCGTGTATGCCGTCCGCAGCACATCGCCGCGCACAAAGACTCGCGGCCTGTCTGCGGTGAGCGGCTAGGTCGAATTCACCGCTCAATCGCGATCGGGCTTGGTGGCGGGCTCTGACGTTGGCGTCGGCACCCGCTTGATCGCGGTCGCCAGAATCCGTGCCGTCGACTCCGTCGCCGACTGTTCGGCGCCGGCCGCGCTCGTCGGCACGCTCGCGACCTTCGCCGCGGCGGATCCCTCGGGGGCCTTGATCTCCGGGCCCGGGCCGGCCTGAGCACCCGCGACCTTCACCGTGTCGCCCGTGGCTACACGCGTCGGCTTTGCCTCGCTCTTCTCGTACCGATCCGCGGCCTCTCGCAGCGCGATCGCGCCCGCGATCGGGATCAACTCGCACCCGCTCATGAAGAGGGCGGCCCCAGCAACAGTTCCGATGAGCAAAGCGCTTCGCATGGTGAGGCCTCAAGATAGCCGACACGATTCCCGATCCGACACACGTCCGGAAAGGAATCGACCGGAAACCCACATCACCTGACTCGGTGCACGCGGTTTCCGCGCGATTCATCGTCCGCTCCGGAGTTATTCCCCGAAGCGGTGCGCCCGTGCCAACGAAAACGCCCCGCATCGCGGGGCGTTGGAGTGAACCCAATTGGGGTCGGGGATCTTACTTGATTCCGTCCTTGCTCGCGAGGTACTTGATCAGGTCCACGCAGCGGCTCGCATAGCCGGCCTCGTTGTCGTACCAGCTCACCACCTTGAAGAACCGCTTGTTGAGCTCGATGCCCGCCTTGGCGTCGTAGATGGACGAGCGGCGGTCGCCGACGAAGTCGCTGCTGACAACTTCTTCTTCGGTGTAGCCGAGGATGCCCTTCATCGAGCCTTCGCTCGCGGCCTTCATCGCCGCGTTGATCTCGGCGAGGCTCGTGTCCTTGCCGGTCTTGAAGGTCAGGTCGACGGCGGAGACGTCGGCGGTCGGCACGCGGAACGACATACCGGTCAGCTTGCCCTTGATCGCCGGGATCGCCAGCGCCACGGCCTTGGCCGCGCCGGTGCTCGCCGGGATGATGTTCTGGTACGCGTTGCGCCCGCCGCGCCAGTCCTTCTTCGACGGGCCGTCCTGCGTCGGCTGGGTCGCGGTGGCGGCGTGGACCGTGGTCATGAGCCCTTCCTCAAGACCGAAGTTATCGACGATGACCTTGGTGATCGGCGCGAGACAGTTGGTCGTGCACGAGGCGTTGCTGACGACCGTGTGCTTGCTGGGGTCAAACGTCTCGTGGTTGACGCCGAGCACCAGCGTGGGAACCTGGGCCGGCTCGCTCTTGGTCGGGGCGCTGATGATCGTGCGCTTCGCGCCCGCCTGGTTGTGCAGGCTGGCCTTCTCGAAGTCGGTGAACAGACCGGTCGACTCGAGGACGTAGTTCACGCCCAACTCTTTCCACGGCAGCTTGGCCGGGTCTTTCTCGGCGGTGGTCTTGGTGGTGTACCCGTTGACGGTGAACGAGTTTTCCGTCGCGCTCACCGTGGCGGGCTTGCCGTTGAGCATGAACTGGCGGTGCATGGTGTCGTACTTGAGCAGGTACGCCAGGTTGTCGGCGGGGACGAGGTCGTTCACCGCAACAAACTCGATGCCCTGCTCGGTGCCGATGCGGTAGACGAGGCGGCCGATGCGTCCGAAACCGTTGATGCCAACCCGAATAGCCATGGGTGTTGTCCTTTGCTGCCGGCGGCGGGTGTGCGAGTTCGAAAGCAGCCGCTGGTGCAAAACAATAGTGAACCGACGGAGGTCTTTCTAGTGTGTTCGCACTCTGCTCGGCGTTTCAATTCGTGGCGTTCACTGTTCCACGGCCTGTTGCAACGCCCGTTCCAGCAGTCGTCCCTTTGCCGCGCGGTAGCGGTCCATCGAGCGCCCGTGGAATCGCTTCTTGAGCAGCCGCAGCCGCCAGCGGAGGTTTGAGTCGCGGGCCACGAGGTCCTTCAGCACATGGAAGTCGTCATGAGTGCTGCCGATGGCGACCAGCTGCACACCCAGCGGCGGAGTCGCAAGATCGTCCTTGAACGCCGCGAAGGATGTGTTCCGATCGCTGCCCAGATTGCGATCGAACAACGCGGCCAGCGCGCGATCGGCGGCCGGGAAGTCGCTCGGGCTCACGCGGACGACGAGATCGAGATCGCCCTTGGTCGCCAGGCCGCGGATCGCCGTGGCGCCGATGTGCAGGATCATGCCCCGCGGCACACGCCGTGCGAGGCGGAGCCGGAGCCTTCGGAAGAGGCGTTCCGCCGCCCGCTCTGCGGGTCGATTGGGAACCAGCCGCATCGTCTCGCGTCGCATTCAGACCCCCGCGTAGCTCGCGTGCCGCAGCGCCACGCGGATCGCGATGTACGGCACTTTGCCGCCGAGGTGGTCGTAGATCGGCTTCAAGCGATCGGCGTTCAGGTTGCGAGCGGTGGTCACGACCAGCGTCGCGGTGTCGCGGTCCACCCACGGCGAGACATCGGTTGGAGCGTGCTCCTCGATGTAGTCCATCAGGTGCCCTTCGATGGTGCTCGGAGCGAGGCCGGTGGCCGCGGCGACATCGCTCACGGGCTTGCCTTCGGCGAAGAGCGCGAAGGACCTGGTCTTGTTCATGGACATCGCGCCATTGGTGTTGGGCTTGCTTGGCTTGGGCGCGGGTCGATGACCCGTGAGGTTGGTGTCGAGGTTCCGTGCTTTGCAGACTTCGGCGATGGCCTTGATGAACACCTCACCGAACTCGGCGGCCTTGCGCTCGCCGACACCCTTGACGTACCGGACCGCAGCGGTAGTGGTGGGGCGGACCCGGGCCATGTCCTGGAGCGTTGCGTCGCCGAAGATGATGTACGCGGGCACGCCGCGCTCGGTCGCCAGTTCGCGGCGGAGCTCGCGCAGGCGCTCGAAGACGTGGGTGTCGAACGGCTCGGTCGCGGCTTCGCTGGTGGAGGGTGCCGCGGATTCGGTCGCGTGCATGGCCCGCAGTTCGACCGTTCGCTCGCCCTTGAGGACCTTCAGTGACTCGTGGTTGAGCATCAGCGTCGGGTACTGCCCGCGTTCGCGTTCGACGACGCCCACGTCGACCAACTGATCGATGTAATTCACCAGTGCGGCGGCGGGGATGTCACGCAGCAGGCCGAAGGTCGAGAGCTGGGCGTGACCACGCCGCACGACATCAGCGGTCGCCTTGCCGCGCAGAATGTCGACGATGTACTTCCCGCCGTAGGACTGCGGCATGTCGCGGTTCGGGCCCGAGGCGCGGGCGATGCAGGAGAGGATCTTCTGGGCTATGACGGTCGAATCCGGTACGGCGTCGGACTCGCTGAGGCAGATGTCGCAGGCCGCGCAGCCGGCGGGAGTCGGCGGGGCATAGTCCTGGCCGAAGTACTCCGACAGCGCACGATGGCGGCAGCGCTGGCCGCTGACGAGGCGTTTGAGTTCTTCGATCAGGTCGATGGTGTGCGCCAGCACCTCGGGGTCGGTCTCCTGCTCTTGAGCGGATCGTTCGAGCAGGCGGATCCACTTGGCGGCGTCGCCGGCGGAGTAGAGAAGGAGACACTCAGCGGGCAGGCCGTCGCGACCGGCGCGACCGGTTTCCTGCTGGTAGGACTCGACGCTCTTGGGCATCGCCGCGTGCACGACACAGCGGACGTTGGAGCGGTCGATGCCCATGCCGAAGGCGACGGTGGCGACGACGACGTCCAGGCGCTCCTGCTTGAACTTCTCCTGAACGCGGCGGCGGACTTCGACGCCAAGCCCGGCGTGATAGGCAGCCGCGTTGACCTTGCGGCGCTTGAGCTCGTCGGCGAGCGCCTCGGTGTCCTTGCGGCTGATGCAGTAGACGATCGTCGCGCCCTCGCTGTGGCGCTGAATGGCGTCGATGGTCTGGCCGACGAGGTCCACGCGCTGATGGACGCGATAGGTGAGGTTGGGCCGATCGAAAACGCCCACAAGCATCGCCGGGTCGCGGAGCTCGAGCTGGGCGGCGATGTCTTCGCGAACGCGCGGCGTGGCGGTCGCGGTGAGCGCCTGGATCGAGACCTTGGGGAGGCGGCGGCGGATCTCGGCGAGGCGTCGGTACTCGGGGCGGAAGTCGTGGCCCCACTGGCTGATGCAGTGGGCTTCGTCGACAGCAATTCGGGTGACGCCGAGTTCGCCGAGACGCTCGATGAAGGAGCCGTTGAAGAGACGTTCCGGAGAGGTGTACAGGAGTTTGAGCGTGCCAGCACGCAGCTCGTCCCACACGGCGGTCGCTTCTTCGTCACTCTGGCTGCTGTTGAGGGCTCCCGCCGGATAGCCCAGCAGCTTGAGGGCATCGACCTGGTCCTTCATCAGCGCGATCAGCGGGCTGATGACAACGCAGACACCTTTGGTGAGCAGCGGTGGGAGTTGATAGCAGAGCGACTTGCCGCCGCCGGTGGGCATGACGACGACACTGTCCCGCCGCGCGAGCGAGGCGGCGATGGCTTGCTCTTGCAAAGGGCGGATCGTGTCGAAGCCCCAGTATTGCTTGAGGGCGTCGAGCACGCGGGTGCGGGCATCGTCGGAGAGCGCGGGGATGACGGAAGAAGAAGGCATCGAGGGGCCGAGGCATCAAGGCATCGAGTGAGATGCGGATTCGGTGGTTCGGTCGATCAGCGCATCGTCCTGATGGGTGAGCACGCCGCCGACGAACGTCGCGACAGCGCGGCCGGTGAGGCGGCGGCCAGCGAAAGGGGTGTTCTTGCTCTTGCCAACCATCGCGGCGGGGTCGAGCGTCCACTTGGCCTTGGGGTCGATCAGGGTGAGGTCGGCGGTCTGGCCTTTCTTGATCGAGCCCAGTCCCAGTGCGTCGAGGCCGCAGAGGCGGGCGGGCTCGATGGTCATAAGCGCGATGAGCCGCGGCCAGGAGATCGCGCCGCTGGCGACGAGGGATTCGGCGAAGAGCGGCAGGGCTGTCTCGAGCCCGACGAGACCCATCGGCGCGTCTTCGAAGGGGAGTGATTTCTCTTCGGCGCTGTGCGGCGCGTGGTCGGTCCCGAGGATCGTGATCGTGCCGTCGGCGACGCCCTTGATGAGCGCGGTGATGTCGGACTTCTCACGCAGCGGCGGGTTGACCTTGGCGAGCGTGTTGTAGTGGTCGCAGGCGTCGTGCGTGAGGAGGAGATGGTGGGGGGTCACTTCGCCGGTGACGGGCAGGCCGTCTTTGCGCGCAAGGCGGATGATGTCGACCGAGCCGCTGCTGGAAAGGTGCTGCGCGTGGTAGCGGCAAGGGGAGCGAAGGTGGCGGAGCAGACGCACGTCGCGCTCGATGATGATCTCTTCGGCCATGCGGGGCCAGCCGCTCAGGCCCAGGCGTGCGGACACCGTGCCCGCGTGCATCGACGCGCCTTGAGTGAGCGTCGGCTCCTGACAGTGCTGCATGAAGGCTGAGCCGGTCTGCGCGACAGCGGCGAAGACGCGGGACATGACGCCGGCGCTGGCGATGCAGTCGCCGTCGTCGCTGAAGGCGACCGCGCCGGCGCGATGCATGAGGAGGATCTCGGCGATCTCCTTGCCCTCGCGGCCCTTCGTGCCCGCCGCCACCGGGAAGACGCGGCAGCGGGCAGAGAGATTCGCGCGGTCGTAGATGAAGCGAACGAGCTCCGGAGTATCGATCGCGGGGCTGGTGTTCGGCATGCAGCAGACGCTGGTGAACCCGCCGACCGCAGCGGCGTGCGTGCCGGTGGCGATGGTCTCTTTGTGCTCGTGCCCGGGTTCGCGCAGGTGCACGTGCGGGTCGATCAGGCCGGGGGAGAGGATGAGCCCGTCGGCGTCGATCTCGGTCGCTCCGTCGGCGTGCGCCTTACGCGAGCCGGAACCGATCGACTGAACTTTGCCCTCGGCGACCACGATGTCGCACACGCGATCGAGTTTGCTTGCGGGGTCGATCACGCGGGCGCCGCGGATGATGAAGCAACCTCGGTCGTCGCTGCGACGGCGGGCTCGTAATGCCATCGCCTGAGTGTCGGAGGAGTCGTGTTGATCGTCAGTCGTGACCAACGCGGCCTCGGCGGCGTTCCGGGTGGTGTCGTGCCGGGTCTTCATCGGTTTGGTATCACGCGGCGGCATGGGCGGAGGATACCGCCGCGATGGGGGCCCGGCGTGGTCGGGAGGATTCGCCTTGGCGCCGCGTGGGAGCGGTGATGGGCGACCGGTGCATGATGGCACCGGGCGGGGAGGAGAGAACGGCGTCCAGCCCGCCTATTGTCCTCTCCCGCACGCGGCATTGGGGCCGTGGACGGGATCGGTTCCGCAGTTCCCCTGCGGGGTGTAGCGCAGCTTGGTTAGCGCGCTTGACTGGGGGTCAAGAGGTCGGGGGTTCGAATCCCCCCACCCCGATTCACGCTCGGTGTCGCACTCAGGCGCACCGAGTCGCCTAAATCCGCAAAACGCAAGCCTTTGTGATCACCGTCAACCGCGGGTTGTGATCGCGCGTCGTCGCACCGCGTCGCACGGGTTTGCACCGGTTTGAGCGACATCGCGGGATGGACTCCGTCCCTGGGATTGTCAAGAGCACACGCGGGCGAAGCACGGCTCCAGCGCCTCGGGTTCCGCGGCCGCGTCCCCGAACCGCGGGCGGCACGCGGGTTATCGAGCCTTGACCACGCGGTCCCATTGATCGGCGAGCCGCTTGTAGGAAATCGGGATCGCGGTCTTGAGGTCCTGGGCAAAGAGCGAGACGCGGAGCTCTTCCAGCATCCAGCGGAAGGTGACGAACTCGTCCCGGCGCTGGCCTTCTTCGAGCAGGACTTGTTCGTTGCCGGTGTAGAGCTGCCACCAGGGCTTGAGTTCGGCGAGGAGCTTCTCGTCGCGGACCACGCCGCCGCCGGGGAGGCGTTCGATGCGGAGCCGCGAGGCGGTGAGATACCGGGGCAGATGGGCGAGCCACGCGCGGGGCGTGCTGCGGAGGAACCCAGCCTTGACGAGTCGAGGGGCGTGGTCGTTCTCGTCGCTGACGACGGCGCGGAACGTGGGGGAGGTGGCCCCGGCGAGCCGCTGGTTCAGCAGGTGCCACGCCTCCAGCGTCTGGCCGGCGATCTGCCGGACCTGTGAACCGGCGTTCCAGAGCTTGGGCTCCGCGAGGGCGACGGCGCGGTCGAACGCGGCTTCGTCGCGGATGATCAGATCGCCTTGTTCAAACAGCGTGAGATCTGCGATCAGCATCAGCAGGTCGTCGAGTGTGCTCTCGAACGGCCCCAACGGAGCCGCGAGAAGGCGGAGTCTCTCGAGATCCGGCAGCCCGCGGCGGAGGCGACCGAACTCGTGCGAGGCGGTCAGGATGAACAGACGGCAGAGCCCTGCGCGCCCAAGCTCCGCGGCCCGTTTGGGAGAGTCCGCAACCCGCAGGCCACAGGCGGCTCCGAGATCGACGAGCGTGGGATACGCGGTGATCTTGATGCCGGCGCGGTCGAGCTGCACGGCCTCGGGGATCGGGCCGAAGTCCCACCCCTTGATGTTGTCGCGGCTGTAGGCGTCGCCCGTGGCGCGTGGAAGCTTGCTCGCCGCCTTGGCGGCGAACTGACGCTTCAGGTCGACGAGGTCGCGCCCTTGGGCCAGTTCTTTCCCCTTGTCGTCGAGCACGCGGTAGTTGAAGCGGAGGTGGGCGGGCAGGGCGTCGAGCCGCCAGGCGTCGCGTGGGATGTCTCCGACGAGGCCTTTGGTTTCTATGCGGATCTCGCGAGCCAGAGCGTGAAGGAGCGAGCCGTCGCCGAACTTGAGGCGCGGCAGAACGTCCTCGGCGAACTTGGTCGCGCTAGGGATGTGATGTCGGTACGCCTTGGGCAGGCCCCGGACGAGTTCGCCGACGAGTTCCTTGAGCAGGCCGGGCACGAGCCACAGCGACCGGTTCTCGTCGATCTGGTGGACCGCGTCGGCGGGCACATCGACGGTGATGCCGTCGCGGGCGGCGCCGGGATCGAGGACGTACTTCAGCGGCAAGCGGCTGCCGAAGACCGGCATCTCGGCGGGGAACTGCCGGGTGTCGAGCTCGATCTCGTTGGCGACCACGTCGGCGCGCGACATGTACAGCAAGCGAGGCTGCCGCTTGTCCATCTCCTTGAGCCAGGCCTCGAAGAGATGGGTGGTGCAGATCGAGTCGGGCAGCCGCTTGTCGTAGAAGTCAAAGAGGGCGCGTTCACCGGGGAGCATGTCTCGGCGGCGGACCTTGGCTTCCAGCTCTTTCACCTGCGCGACGAGCTGAAGATTGTGCACGAGGAACGCGGGCCGGATGTCGGTGTCGCCTTGCACGAGGGCGTTCTCGATGAAGATCTCGCGGCTGGTCTTGGGGTCGATGGGCCCAAAGTGGACGGGACGCCGGGCGACGATCTCCAGGCCGTGCAGGAGCACTCGCTCGTTGGCGATGACGCGGCCGGATTCGCGTTTCCAGCGGGCCTCGTTGTAGGTGCGCTTGACCAGATGACCGGCGAATTGCTCGATCCACGTCGGGTCGATCTTGGCGACACACCGGGCGTAGAGCTTCGTGGTGCGGACCAGCTCCGCGGCCATCAGCCACGGCGGCTTGTTGTTCGAGGTGCCCGAGCCGGGGTGGACGAAGAACTTGAGATTGCGGCAGCCCGTGTACTCGGCGTTGTCGCCCTTGGTGCCGACGCTGCTCAGGAGCCCGGTGAGCACGGCGCGATGGACCTGATCGTCCGACGCTCTCTCGCGTGCGAAGCGCAGCTTGATCTCGCCGGCCATCGCTTTCAGTTGCCGGTAGATCTCGCTCCATTCGCGCAGGCGGAGGAAGGAGAGGAAGCCCTGGCGGCAAGCGGCACGGAGGCGGCTGCTGGTCAGCTTGTCGTTGAGCTCGTGATAGTGCTTCCACAGGTTCAGGATCGACTTGAAGTCGGAGGATGAGTCCTTGAACCGGGCGTGAGCGGCGTCGGCCTGGTCCTGCTTGTCCATGGGCCGCTCACGTGGATCCTGGATGGAGAGGAACGAGGCGATGACCAGGATCTCCTCGAGGCAGTGCTCGGCGTCGCCAGCGAGGATCATGCGGCCGAGGCGGGGGTCGATGGGCAGTCGAGCGAGGCGGCGGCCGATCTCGGTGAGTTCGCCGCGGTCGTCGATGGCCAGAAGCTCGTGCAACGTCTCGACGCCGTCGCGCACGGCGCGGGAATCGGGCGGCTCGACAAACGGGAAGTCCATCGGATCGCCCAGGCGGAGCGACTTCATCTGGAGCAGAACGCTGGCGAGATTGGTCCGCAGAATCTCCGGCTCGGTGAACGCCTCACGTTTCTGGAGATCGTCCTCGGCGTAGAGACGGAAGCAGACGCCCGGCGCGATGCGCCCGCAGCGCCCCGCTCGCTGGTTGGCAGACGCCTGCGAGATCGGCTCGATGGGCAGACGCTGCACGCGCGTGCGGGTGGAGTAGCGGCTGATGCGGACCAGCCCGGGATCGATCACGTAGCGGATGCCCGGCACGGTGATCGAGGTCTCGGCGACGTTGGTCGCCAGCACGATCCGGCGACGCCCCGGCATGGGCTTGAAGACCCGCATCTGTTCGTCGCTGGAGAGGCGTGCGTACAGCGGAAGGATGTCGATGTCCTTGGGCAGCGCGTGCCGCAGCGCATCGGCGGTATCGCGGATCTCGCGTTCGCCGGGGAGGAAAACGAGGATGTCGGCGGCCCCGGTGCGGCCCTGGGAGTCGGCGATGGCTTCCTTGGCCGCGTCGACGATGGCTTCTTCTTCGGAGAGATCAAGGTCTGGGCCTTCTTCGTCGCCGCTGGGTCGGGAGAGAGGGCGATAGCGGATGTCGACCGGATAGGTGCGTCCCGAGACCTCGATGATTTCGGCGGGCTTGCCTTGGAGTGAGAAGTGCTTGGCGAAGCGCTGCGGGTCGATGGTCGCGGAGGTGATGATGACCTTGAGGTCCGGCCGTCGGGGAAGAAGCCGCCGAACGTACCCCATCAGGAAGTCGATGTTGAGCGAGCGCTCGTGGGCCTCGTCGATGATGAGGGCGTCGTACTGGTCGAGCAGCGGGTCGTTCTGGGTCTCGGCGAGCAGGATGCCGTCGGTCATCAGCTTGACATAGGTCTGCGGCGACGTCGCGTCGGTGAAGCGCATCTTGAAACCGACCGCGCCCCCCAGGTTCACGCCGAGCTCCTCGGCAATTCGCGCGGCGACCGAGCGAGCGGCGACGCGGCGGGGCTGGGTGTGCCCGATCAGCCCGCGCACCCCGCGGCCGAGTTCAAGCAGGATCTTGGGGAGCTGGGTGGTCTTGCCCGAGCCGGTCTCGCCGCAGAGCACGATGACCTGGTTCCGCGCGATGGCCTCCCGGATCTCGTTTCGGCGCTGGACGACGGGGAGCGATTCGTCGTAGGTGGGTTTGGGAAGTTGCTCGCGGCGTGCCGCTGCTTTCGCCACGGAGATGCGGATCGACTCGGCGAGACGTTCCAGGTCCTTGGCGGCGTCGGCGGGCGGGCGTCCGCGGAGGGCGCGGAGCCGACCGGAGAGGCGTCGCTCGTCGATGGCCATGCAGTCGCGCAGTTGGGCCGCCAACGCGTCAAGCGATGGGGGAGTGCTCACATCTTGCGGCGATGGCACCGGCGATTCCACGGGACGGAACGGTACGGACGCTGGGTGCGGTCCACTCGTGCATCAAGACGTGGGAGTGGGGGATCGTGAGTGGGGAGGCGTGAGAGAGGGTGATCTACTTCTTGGTGATGGTGCCAAGATCGATCACCACGCCGTCGGGCTGGTAGTAGTCGATGTTGAGATCGTCGCTGCCGATGCTGGTGAAGACCACGCACGAGCGCCCCGACCGGGCGGCGTAGTCGAGGTCGCCGCCGCTGGGGCCGGCGTAGTCGGAGTTGCGGGCGCGGTGGACGTGGAAGTGGAAGTGCGCTAGCCCGCGGTCGCTGGAGAGGAACATCTCTTCCGAGGCGACGAACTCCTGGTCGTTGGTGCGTTGGCTGGGGCGGGGAGGGAAGAGCCAGGGGACGACCTTCTTGGCGTCGGGTCCGGCGCCGCGGCCGTCGCCGACGTTCTCGAGCGCGGTGAGCACGCCGCCGTACTCGGAAGTGGTGTCCTCTCGGTCCATGCCGACGTAGGTGAAGAGACGATCGGTGAAGTCGGGCTGTCGGATGGAGCGGTCGAGCAGGTGGATGGTGAGCAGGTCGCCCCAGGAGAGCTTGGACTCCCAGACCTCGACTTGTTCTCTGGCGGCCTTCACGGTCCCTTGGGCCTCGTTCTGCCGCTGCACGGTCTTGCGGCTCGCGATCATCGACTTCAGATCCGACAAGAGCTCGCTGCGCGACTTGCTGACCAAGTCGGGATGCACCGCGGTCGCAATCCGCAAAGCCTCGAGGTGGCGGATGTGGAGTCCTTCGGCCTTCTCCGAGGGCAGCGCGAGCACCAGCGACGAGCAGCTCCGCCACCAGTTCACGTTGGCCTGGTTCTTCGCGCCGGCGAGCCGCTGCAGCCAGCGCATCTCATCGCCGGAGATAGGCACGACCTTGAGATCGCGCATGCTGCGACGCATGAGGCCGACGGCGTCGTCGTCATCGGAGAGCGACGGATCTTCGAGCAGCCGCTTGCGGTACTCGCCGGTCACGTCGAGCTTGGCGAGCACATCGAAGGCGTCGGCTCTGGCGCGTTCGCGGAACTCAGCGGGCGAGCCCGGATCCTCGTCAGGCGGGTTGAGGAAGACTTGGAAGACGGTCTCAACGAGCGGGCGCTCGGGAGCGAGCTTGAGAAGAGCGATCTTCTCGCTGCGTTCCTCATCCTTGACGGTGGGCACGCTACGGGAGTAGCTGCGCACCAGCGCAGGCACGCAGTCCTTCCAGCCCCGGGCCGCGGCGGTGTCGCTCATGACCGCGACCATCGCGCGGCTCGGCTCGCGGGGGAGCATCAGGCGGGTGAGCTTCTTGGTGTCCTCGATGCCAGCTTCGTCCGGGTCCGACGCGAGATAGTCGTACATCTTCTTCCGCATCTCGTGGTTGACGGAGCTGGACCAGATCATGTCCTTGAATGACTCGCGGACATTGGGCTTCTCTTCCGGTGAGCGAAGAGCCTGGGCCCAGGCGATGTCGATCGCCTGCTCGCGGTCTCGGTTGGGGCGCTGAGGATTGCGGAGCACGGTGAGCGGGTCGCGCTGCACCGGGGCCGAAGTGCCGCCGCGACTGCGGCAGCCGACCAAGCCGGACGCGATCACGACCGGAATCACCATCAACGAGATCAGCCGCGGGATTGGATGCATGGGGCGAGTTTACGGCATCGCGACCGCGGCGCACCACCCGGATGTCCGACGCAGCGGCCGGCCAGCGTTGCCCAACCGGACCCGCACCCAGACCTAGAATGGAAACGCGCATGACCACGGTGCCCACGCCCAAGATGGAGCCCCCTCAGATCCGCCCCGCGGACTCGGAAGTGGCGCGGCTTCATCCCCTTCCCGCGAGCGACACCGGGAGCCCGAGCGATTCGTCCTCGGACGCCGGTGGCGACGCTCAGTTTGACGAGGGCGGCGCGGGCGTCGAAGACGTCGCCGAGCCCGGTTTGGCCGGCGCGCCGTTCGCGCCCCCCAAGGCCCACAAGCGGTCGCTGCGGGACAAGCTCGAAGATTTCATCGGCCGCCTGTCGACCCGGAACAACTTCTGGCATCGGGTCTGCTCGATGATCTGGCTGCCCTACGCCTTCCGCAGCGGCATCCGCATGAAGCGAGTCGACGCCGAGACGTTCACCGCGGAGTTGCCCTTCCGGCGCTTCAACAAGAACTGGTACAACGCGATGGCCGGGGCCGCGATCCTCGGGAACAGCGAGATCGCCGGGGGCATGTTCGTCTTCGGGATCACCGGGGGCGAGTACACCATCGTCTGCAAGAATCTGTCCTACCGGTTTCTGCGGCCGTGCTACGGCCCGGCGCTGTACCGGGTCTTCCCCCGCGAGGACGTCAAGGCCCTGATCGCGACCGGCAAAGAGTTCAACGTCACGCTCGACCTCGACATCGTGCAGCAGGCGGTGATCCCCGCGGCGATCGGCAACCGGGCCGACAAGCGATCGCTGGTCAGCCGCATGGCCGCGAAGGAGCGGAAGGTGGGGCGCTGCGAGGTCACGTTCCACGTGACGCCCACGATGCACAACAAGCTGAAGCGGGGCAGCAGCCGCAACGTCGGGCAGCGCGATTCCGTGGCCCCCTGATGGGCAGCGTCGCGCCCGCCCCGCCTGATCGAGAACGCCCAATGAAAAACCGCGGCACGAGCCGCGGCTGGGATGACCTTGGATTCGTGAAACCGGGTTACTTGCGAGCGGGCGCGCCGCCTCCGCCCCGCTGACCGCCACGCATCATCTCCCCGCGGAGCCCGTTGGACTGAGCGTTGCGGTTCATGATGGAGTTGCTGATGCGGTTCACGATCATCTGACGGCGCTGCTCGGAATTGCGTCCGGCCCGCCCATTGCCGCCACCACCACCGCCGCCGCCGCCACCGGGCTGAGCGCTCTGGGGCTTGCCGCCGGCGTCCTTGGGCTTGTCTTCGGGCTTGGGCTCAGGACGAGGACCGGGCGGCGGGCCCCACTCGGGGAGCTTCTCTTCGCCGCGGGCGATCTTCTTGGCGGTGTCGTCCATCGCCTGCTCGCGGATCTGCTCCATCATCTTCTCATACGCGGGGTCGCTGCGCCACTTGTTGCGTTCCTCCTCGCTGAGCGAGGGCCACATCCTGGCCAGCTCGCGGTAGAAGTCCCCGCGGCGGGTTTCGTCGAGGTTGTTGATGCGACCGGTCGCAATCACAGCGGCCCCGTCGGCAAAGGTCTTGGGCATCGAAGGCGGCATCCACTGGCGGGTAAGCCACGCGCCGCCCACGAGCATCGCGATCGCGACCACGGCCAGGCCGCCGGCGGCGACCTTCTTCTGCGTGGGAGTCCAGTCCGCATACTGCAGCGACGGGATCGACGCCCCGAGGTCGCGGCGTGCGGGGGCCGGCTTGCCCGTCATCGACTCGGGCAGGTTCAGGCCTTCCAACAGACTGGGATTCTTGTTGTTCATGACGTCGCTCCGTGGGATCCGTCGGTCTCTTCAAGGTATGGGATCAGTCAACCGTGCCGCCGCTGTCAAACTTTCCGGCGTGCCCGTCGGCGAAGAGCACGTTACGGGCCCGATGGAAAAAGGGCGTCGACACCGTCCGACCGTCCTGTGTTTCGAACGTGCCGTTGTCAAAGTCGTACATCAGCGGCGTGTTGCTCGGGGTGAGCTTGAGGTACTTGGCGAAGAACGTGTTCTCGACCTTCTCGCCCGCCAGAGCCGTCACATAGGTGTACGACATCCCGCCGATGCGGTCCTCCGGGGGCGTTTTCGTGGTGTCCTTCCAATCGATCTTGAAGACCTCGCGATCGCCCGGGCACTTGTACGCGGGGCTCTCGCGATCGAGAAAATCGATCATCGTGACGTTGAAGCCCGGGTCCTTGCTGCCGCTCAGCCAGGGATTGGGCATGTACTTGGCCTTGGGGAAAGCCTCGCGGTACTGGTTCTTGTAGAGCTCAATCGCCTGGCCGACAGAGCGGAGGTTGACGCCGCAGGCCGCTCGCCGGGCCGCGTCGCGGGCGCGGGGCAGCGCCGGCAGCAGGATGCCGATCAGCATCGCGATGATCGAGATCGACACCAAAAGCTCGATCAGCGAGAAGCCTCGCCGGCCACCATCCATGTGGTTCTGATTCTGCACGTCCTGCTGACCTCCCGCGACTGACCTTGTGATACCAGACAAACGCCCGCCCGCGGCAAGTATTTCGACGGTCGAGGACAAATCGACGCAACATCCGTGATTTCCGATCAGAAGGCGAACAAAAGGGTCATTCCGCCGAACGAATGGTGCTGCTTCTGGGGTATCGCCTGAGGTGGATCGCGTTCCGGGTATCGCGTTCTGGGGTATCGTCCGCCATGCCCACTGTGACCGTTCGGCCGGCGGCGGAGTCCGACATCCCCTTCATTCTCGCCATGATCAAGGAGCTCGCCGCGTACGAGAAGGAGCCCGACGCGGTCCACTCGACGGTCGATTCGCTCCGCCAGAACCTCTTCGGCCGCGGCTTCGGACGCGGGCCGGTGGCCGAGGCC
Source organism: Phycisphaerales bacterium (assembly GCA_019744815.1). Classification (GTDB taxonomy): domain Bacteria; phylum Planctomycetota; class Phycisphaerae; order Phycisphaerales; family UBA1924; genus JAFEBO01. Next base: position 38,654 of record JAIEUA010000011.1, on the reverse strand, counting down.
TTGGTCGGCGAGATCGACGGCGCGCCCCAGGGCGTGGCGGTCTTCTTCATGAACTTCTCGACCTGGTCGGGGGCACCGGGGTTGTACTTGGAGGACTTGTACGTTCGTGTTGACGCGCGGCGGTCAGGGCTCGGGCGGGCGCTCCTGAGCGAGCTGGCCAAGATCGCCTCGTCGCGCGGCTGCAAGCGGATGGAGTGGGCTGTTCTGGATTGGAACACGCCGGCGCAGGAGTTCTACAAGACGCTCGGCGCGTTCGAGATGAGCGGCTGGCATGTGTGGCGGATGGTGGGGGACTCGATCACCGCGCTCGCGAGCCAACGCAAGTAGATCGATGCAGGGTGCCACGGCTTGGCGGCTCCGAGCCAAGCCGTGCGGCTTCGCCGCGATCATGCGCGTTCACACTGCTTGACGCCGAGCCGGTCAAGCAGTTGCACCCGGAGCGGGGATTACACGTCTTACGTCGCGGGCTTGCGCAGCACCGTCGCGTGCGGGTCCTTTTCGTCGCCGCACATTTTGCGTTCGTAGTTGGTGGCGACCACCTGCCCCTCGCCAACCCACTGCGGCGAGACAAACGCGTGTCTTTCGAACGGCTTGCCCGCTCCGCCCCAGCGGGCAAAGTGCTGTTCCATCCACGCCCAGTAGTCGTCGTGATCGGTGACGATCCGAAGTTCGCCGCCGGGAACGAGGCAGCGGAGCACCTGCTCGAGGAATCGATCCTGCACCACACGGTTCTTGTGGTGCTTGGCCTTGGGCCAGGGGTCGGAGTAATAGAGATGGATCACGTCCACGATCGCGTCTGGGCATCGCCACTTCAGGAACTCCACCGCGTCGGCGTGGAGCATGCGGACGTTGGCCAGCCCGGCTCGGCGGACGCGGTCCGCGGTGTAGGCGAAATAAGCGCCTTCCCACTCCATGCCGAGGAAGTTGGTCTCTGGGTTCTGCTCGGCGACGTTGAGCATGAACGTGCCCTTGCCGCAGCCGATCTCGATCTCGAAGCGGCGGGCCGGATCCCGGAACCACCGCCGCGGGTCCAGGCGGCCCGAGAGCGGCTCGGCCAGGATGGAGTCGGGCAGCGGGGGGTACTCAGCCTTAGAGACGCCGACGACCCCTTCCCCGACATCCAATTCGCGTCCGTGTCCCAGGTTCACACCGGCTCCGGCTTGAAGAAAACGCTTCGTTCGCCGATCGTTCGCGATCGACGCCGGAAACCGCGATCCGCGGCCCGGGGGCAACCGTATAGAGGTCGGCAGGGGAAATCATGGCGTTCTTCTGCCGCGATTGTCCCGAAAGCATTGGTGCCGACCGGACTTTGGCCGATAAACGATCAGGTTCGGTGTTTGGTTCGGGCGTTGGTCTCTGTCAGTTGCCCCCTTGACATCTTGGCAGGTTCGGCAGGGTTGGGTGGGTGAGAGAGTTTGCACGCGCACAGCGCGGCCGCACGGACGTGGGCCGAGACTGGCTCCTTCCGCGCGGTCGACACGATCGACCGGAGCGACGCCGTCGACGAGACGGCACGCAGGACAGGAGCGAGTCATGCTCGACGAACGCAACTTCTTTGTGTCCCAGTCCAACCCCGGTGGCGGCCCTTCCGACACCAACCTCGGCGGGATCGACCTCGCCAGCATCGTCGACGCGCGGCTGGACCGCAAGAAGTTCCAGGATCACCACTGGACCGGCACCTTCTGGGAATACCTCGACATCGTCGCGGCCAACCCCAGCGTCTGCCGAAACGCCTATCAGCGTCTCTACGACGCCATCATGACGCTCGGCAGCGAGAAGTACCGCCTCTTCAAGAAGGACGTCACCCGGTATCACTTCTTCAGCGATCCCTTCGGCAACGGGCAAGACGGCATCTTCGGCCTCGACTTCGCGCTCATGACCCTCGTCGATGTGCTCCGCTCCGCCAGCGAGGGCTACGGCACCGACAAACGCATCCTGCTCCTGCACGGCCCGGTCGGCTCGTCGAAGTCCACCATCGCCCGCCTGCTCAAGAAGGGCAGCGAGGCGTACAGCCGCACTCCTGAAGGCGCGCTCTATTCGTTCTCGTGGCTGCTCGACGAGCACTGCGAGGTCAAGCCCGTCAGCGGCGGCACCGACGCGGTGAAGAGCCACGAGTTCCCGTGCCCCATGCACGAGGACCCGCTCATCCTCGTCCCCCGCGAAGCCCGCGACGCCATGCTCGCCAAGATCAACGAACGCTACAAGCCGCAGCACCACGGCGGCAAGATCCGCGTCACCGGCGAGCCCGATCCCTTCTGCCGTAAGGTCTTCGAGGACCTCATGACCTTCTACCGCGGCGACTGGCGCCGCGTGATGGACCATGTGAAGGTCCGTCGCATCGTCCTGAGCGAGAAGGATCGCGTGGGCATCGGCACCTTCCAGCCCAAGGACGAGAAGAACCAGGACTCGACCGAGCTCACCGGTGACATCAACTACCGCAAGATCGCTCAGTACGGCAGCGACTCGGACCCGCGGGCCTTCAACTTCGACGGCGAACTGAACATCGCCAACCGCGGCATCTGCGAGTTCATCGAGGTGCTCAAGCTCGACGTCGCGTTCCTCTACGACCTGCTCGGCGCGTCGCAGGAACACACCATCAAGCCCAAGAAGTTCGCCCAGACCTACATCGACGAGGTGATCCTCGGCCATACCAACGAGCCCGAGTACAAGCGGCTGCAGAACAACGAGATGATGGAGGCCTTCCGCGACCGCACGATCAAGATCGACGTCCCCTACAACATCCGCCTCGACGACGAGATCAAGATCTACCAGAAAGACTTCGGCCCCGACCGCATCAAGAACATCCACATCGCGCCGCACACGCTCGAAGTGGCCGCGATGTGGGCCGTGCTGACCCGGCTTGAAGAGCCCAAGAAGGCCGGTCTTTCGGTGCTGCAGAAGCTCAAGCTCTACAACGGCAAGAGCATCCCCGGCTACACCGAGGACAGCGTGCGCGAGCTGAAGGAAGAGGCCCTGCGCGAGGGCATGAACGGCATCTCGCCGCGGTACATCCAGGACAAGATCAGTAACGCTCTCGTCAGCCGCCAGGCCATCGAGGAGAAGTGCATCAACCCGTTCATGGTGATCAACGAGATCGAGAGCGGCCTGTCGCACCACTCGCTGCTCAACGACGAGAACACCAAGAAGCGGTTCCGCGAACTCCTCGCCGTCGTGAAGGAGGAGTACGAGGACATCATCAAGGGCGAGGTGCAGCGCGCGATCAGCGCCGACGAGGACGCGATCCGGCGGCTGTGCATCAACTACATCGAGAACGTGCGTGCCTATACCCAGAAGGAACGCGTCAAGAACCGCTACACCGGCCGCGACGATGAGCCGGACGAGCGGCTCATGCGGGCCATCGAGGAAAAGATCGACATCCCCGACAGTCGCAAGGACGACTTCCGCCAGGAGATCATGAACTACATCGGCGCCCTCGCCCTCGACGGCAAGAAGTTCGAGTACAACACGAACGCGCGGCTCTACCGCGCCCTGGAGCTCAAACTCTTCGAAGACCAGCGCGACACGATCAAGCTCAAGAACCTGGTCAGCAGCGTCGTTGACGACGAGACCCAGCAGAAGATCGACATCGTGAAGCAGCGGCTGATCAAGCACTTCGGCTACAACGAGACCAGCGCAACCGACGTCCTGAACTACGTTGCCAGCATCTTTGCCCGCGGCGATAGCAAACAGCGGTAGACCCAACGCCTTCGTGGTGGTGAACTCGCCTGCGGCGTACCGTTGGGCATGAGTGGTCGCTTGACCGCAATAAGCGCCTTGCTGAGCCGGATGTGGCCGGTTCCCGCGTTGCCGCTGCTGATTGTCGTCGCCGTCTGGGTGGACTTCGTGCGGATGCAGGGCGTGAAGTCGGGCGTCTTTCAGCAGTCGTATTGGTTCTTGTCAGCCTGGGCGCCACGCGCGGGTTCTGGATACGTCTTCACTCAGAATCCAAGGTACGTTCCGGTGACGATCTACGGCATGCCCGGGACAGGGCTTGTGGCGCGCTGGGATGACGACCAAACGCCGCTGCCGGACGGTGCAATCGCATTCCGCTCGGTGAAGTACGCCGCGGCATCGCGATGGCGGACAGGGGCATGGGCGATGACTGAGGAGCATCTGGGGATGTGGCTGTCATCACAAGGTCCGTTGAGCGCCGCTCAAGTCGCGCAGCTGCCTGCTCTCATCGCGCCAGTCCTTGCGACCGGTCCGAGGGCCGCGGAGTTCAAAACAGAGCAGCGGCTCTTCGCAAGTGGCGTGATGGGTGAAACACGATGGCTTCCTTGGGGATTCGTGCATAATGCCGTCGTGGTTCTGGCGGTGGGATGGAGTCTGGTTGCGCTCGGCCAGCAGTTGAGAAGCATCCGTCGTAGACGTCGCTCTGCCAACAGGCGGCGTTTGGGGCTGTGCCCAAACTGCGAGTATCCCGTGGCCGCGCACTCGGCCGGGCCATGTCCCGAGTGCGGGTGGACGTCTGAAGGCCGGGTGCATGACGGCGATTATCTGTCAGACGAGGTGATTTGGGGTAATGTTCTCTGATGCCCGAGCCCCGCCTCATCGACCGCGTTGCCTCGCTCATCACAGGCGTCTTTCGCGCCGTCGTTCCCGATCCGTTCGTGATCGCCGTGCTGCTGCTCGTCGTCGCGTGCCTCGCTGGTCTCGCCTTCGGCGACTTCAACAGTGCCGCACCCTTGTCGCTCGCCGACAAGGTCACGCGTCTGGCCGACGCCTTCCGCGACAACGGCACGACGCCGCACATCTGGTCTTTGCTCGCGTTTACGACGCAGATGTGCATGGTCCTGATCTCGGGGCACGTGCTGGCCAGCACGAGGGTGGTACACGCTGCGATCCGACGCCTCGCGGACCTGCCGACCACCGGAGCCGGCGGTGCGGCCCTCGTCGCCTTCGGCTCCTGCTTCACCGGCGTGATCAACTGGGGCTTGAGCCTGATCGTCGGTGCGCTGCTCGCCCGCGAGGTGGGCCGGAGCCTGCAACGCCGCGGCATCTCGCACCACTACCCGATCATCGTGGCGTCCGGCTTCTTCGGCCTGATGGTCTGGCACGGCGGGCTCTCGGGCTCCGCCCCGCTCACCATGACCAGCATCGAGGGCGCCAAACGCACGCTGACGCCCGAGGTCGTCGCCAAGCTCGCCGCGGCGGGGTACGAAGCCGGCGTGCCGCTGTCACAGACGCTCGTCACGTTCTCCAACGCGGTCATCACCGGCGGCTTGCTCGTACTCGTCCCGCTCTGCGTGTGGTTCGTCGCTCCCCGCTCCGGACCGATGCAGGCTTGCCCGGCGTTTGCCGAGGAATCGGGTTCTGCGGCGGTTGTCCCGCAGCCACAGTCTTTGCCGGATCGACTGGAGCTCACGCCGCTCGTGCCGATCGTTCTAGCACTCCTGCTCGCCGTCGGCCTCTGGCGATTCATCAGCGTGAAGTCGCTCAACACCATCGGACTCAACGAGATCTCCGCGGCCATGCTCGTACTCGGGCTGATTCTCCACGGATCCACCCGGCGGTTCGTCGCCGCCGTGGACGACGCCGCGACCGCCTGCGGCGGGATCATCGTTCAGTTCCCGATTTACGCCGCCCTGATCGGCGTCGTCGCCGCGAGCGGCCTGATCCGCGTCTTCGCCGATCTCGCCGCCGCCGTCCCCCCGTCGGCCCTTCCCTTCACCACGTTTCTCTCGGCGTGCGTGATCAACATGTTCGTGCCCTCCGGCGGGGCTCAGTGGGCGGTGCAGGGACCCGTCGCACTCACCGCCGCACTAGAGCACGGCATCGCTCCCGGCCGCATCATCATGGCGGTTGCCTACGGCGATCAACTCACCAACATGCTGCAGCCGTTCTGGGCCGTGCCGCTGCTGGCCATCACCGGCGCCAAAGCCCGCGACATCGTCGGCTACACGGCCCTGGTCATGCTGCTCACCGGAGCGTGGGTCGTTCTGGGCATGCTTCTGCTGTAGCCGACAGCATCAGTCGTCATCATCCTGCACCCGCACCGTCGTGGTCACCATGTAGTGATCCGAGAAACGCCGCTTGTACGCCGCGGGAGACATGCCGCGGCCCAGCACCCGATCGTGATTGATCACGCGGAACGACGACGCCGCAAACTCTGGCTGTGCTTGCGGAACGAAGATCTTGTCCGTCCCGCCACCCCGCCAGTGCGTGCCGGTGTTTGCGATATTCAAGTCCTTAAGCCCGGCGCTTTCGTAAGTCCTCTCCGCGGCTTCGTTGTCGTCGGTCATGTTCGTGTCGCCGAGGATGACAACGTCATCGTCCTTGAGCACGCGGCGGACGTCCGGCAGCAGCGCGGCCAGCGCCTTAGCCTCTTCGTCGCGGTTTTTGGAAAAGTCGCCATCAAAGTCCGCCTTCATGTGCACGACGATCAGGACGAAGTCGGTCTTGCCAGCCCCCGCGCTGAACTTCACCGCCGTCGGCGGCCGCACCCACAGGCCCGAACCCTGCGAACTCCGACGGGTCGGAACCGGCACGCGCCACGAATCGCCCTCGCGATCCGAGACCAGCGACACGATGCCGGAGTTGTACAGGAACCCCGTGAACTGATCGCCACTGCGCGACGGGAAGAGCAAATACCGCCAGCCGCCGCCGAGCTTGGCCGCGACCGCATCGAGTTCCCGACTCCGCGGCTCATCATTCCGACCCGCGTCCGGCGTCCCGGTGGGGGAGATCTCCTGGAGAGCGACCACCGCGGCCTCGCTCCGCTTGATCGCCTCGGCCAGTTCGGCGGGGTCCTGAGCCACGCCCTTGCCCTCGCCGCTCCGCTGAGACGGATTGCCCAGCCACTCGATGTTCCACGAAGCGATGGTGATGGCCGCTGGCGCGGAGCCGCCCGATGACGGAGCTGCCGGGGGCGATGATTCCCGCGGGCTCGCCGAAGGAGAGGGTGCCGACTCATTCCGCGCCACATCGCCCGAGGTCGCAGGAATTCGTCCGGTTGCCGCACTGTCATGCGACGGCGACGAGGTCGGTGTTGTCCCAGCAGGCTTCTTCGGCGAGAGCAGCCACGCCACGCTCAGCACGATCAACCCGATGAGGATGCTCGCCGGGGTCGCCTTGTTCCTGCCGCCCGATCGCTTGCTCATCCGCCGGTCCTCCGAGAGCCATCCACCGCGACCCGTGATGAACAAACGTAGAATGCCACCGGTGTCCCGGTAGCTCAGCTGGATAGAGCGGCGGTTTCCTAAACCGCAGGCCGGCAGTTCGAATCTGCCCCGGGACGTTTCTGATTTGCGGGCGTCCGATCAGCCCGCGTACGGCAGCAGCTCGACGGGCAGTTCCTTCAGTCCCCGCCGCCGCGCCTTCCGCACCGCATACCGCAGGCTCTTGAACATCCGATCCCGCACGCGGTCGGTGACATTCAGCCCGCGCTCTTCCATCGTGCGGATGGAGAACGCCCACGCGTGATACTCCTCCAAACACCGCGGCTTATACGTCCCCAGCCCGATCGCGTGATGACCGATCTCGTGCAGGAAGATCGCCATCGACATCGGCCCCTTGGGCTGCGGGCTTTCAAGCAGCCGCACCACGCGGCCATCCTTGTACGTTATCGTCCACGCCACGCCCGACGAGTTCGTGCGCCACTTGCGGACTTTCACGCCGTACTTCACGAGCATCTCACGCACGATCGCGTCGTACTTCGCCTGCATCCCGACATCGGCGTCGCCGCGTCGGGGCTTGGTGGCGAGCTCGCTCCGGCGCTTGGAGCGAAGCAGCGGCGGATCGACCGCGGGAACGCCCGAAGCGCGTTCCGGACGGCGGCCGGGGGTCTGACTGAGTTTGGCAGCGGGCGCGATCGTCGGCATGGAGGTCGTGTCGGGTGTGGAGCTGGTGGGGGCGGTGGGGGTTGTGCCGCGGAAGAGATCGCGCGCCGACTTGGCGACCGGCACGACCGCGGGCTTGATAAGGTCCCACAACGTCAGCACGAAACGGTTCCCTCCGGCGCCTTGCCGCCGATGAGCCGCTCGCCATTCTTGGGTTGGCGGCCCATCGCGAAATCCTTCCACGCCATCGCACGCTTCCCCGCGGGCTGCACCTCGATCAACTGCAACGAGCCAGCGGGAACCGAACCACCGCCGCATGCGACGACGCCCGCCGTGCTATCGACCAGCGTGCCCGATTCTTGTTGGTGTTTGTGATCCAGCACTTTCGTCCGCAGGAGCTTCAAGGGTTCCCCCCGGAATTGCACGGTCACGCCCGGCCACGGGTTCAGCGCATGCACGCGCCGGCGGCACTCGTCCGCCGTCGCCTCGAAATCCACCCAGCCATCCGCCTTGCTCATCTTCGGCGCGATCGTCACGAGCGTCTCATCCTGCGTCTGCGGCTTCAGCGTCCCCGCCACATGCTCGCCCAGCACCCGCTCAATCAGCGAAGGCCCGTCGGCGCTCAGGATGTCGTGCAACTCCGCCGTGGTCCAATCAGGGTTGGTCGGGTGGCTCGAAGTCGCGAGCACCAGCCCCGCGTCCATCTTGTCGGCGAGCGTGATGACGCTGTTGCCGACCTGCGGATCACCCGCCAGCAACGCCGCATTGATGGGGGCCGCACCGCGCCATCGGGGCAGGATCGAGCCGTGGAGGTTGATCGAGAAGACGCTGTCGAGGAGCGCCTTCCCAAGCTTCTGTCCGAATGCAATCACCACGAACGCCGCCGCACCCTGCGCACGGATGTCGTCCCGGACCGACGCCTCATTCACCTTTTCCGGCTTCACCACCCGAACGCCCGGAAACTCGGTCTGGCACAACTCCGCGATCGGCGTCGGCGTCAGCTTCCCGCCCCGACCCGCTGGCCGATCAGGCTGCGTGACAACCAGCCGCACGTCATGCTTGGCCATCAGGTGTCGCAGCGAGGGCACGCCGAAGGCGCCCGACCCGAAGAACACCAGTGGCAAGCGTGCATCCATGCGGCAGAAGAGTAGAAAGGCGAGCCGACGTTACCGTGAGCGTTCGAGGTCCCGCACCGCGGTTCGGTTCTTCATGCGGGCGGTCTGCGTCATCTTGTCCAGGATGAGCACGCCCTGAAGGTGGTCGAACTCGTGCTGCAGGCAGCGGGCCAGCAGGCCGCCAGCCCGGATTATGAACGCCTTGCCGTGCTCATCGGTCGCCGTCATCGTCACCACCGGGGGTCGCAGCACGTCGCCGCGGATGTCTGGCAAGCTGAGGCACCCCTCCTCGAACGGCTCCGACGGGCCCTCGAACTTCGCGATCTTCGGGTTGATGAACACCCGCGGCCCGTCCGTCGCCGTCGGCGGATCGTCCGCCAGGCTCCGCCCCTCACCCAGCGGCACATCGAGCACGAACATCTGCCACGACAGCCCGACCTGCGGCGCCGCCAGGCCGATCCCCTCCGCCTCATACATCAACTCAATCATCCGGGCCGCCACCGCGCGGACCTCGTCGTTGATCTCTTTCACCGCCTTGCCCGGGGTACGCAGGACCTTCTCCGGGTAGGTCACGATGCTCAGCTTGGTCGGATCGGTCGCCATCGCCCGATCGTAAGGTCCGCGCCGCCACGCCGCCCAGTCGATCACCCGCTCCGCGTGCGGCAATCCTCGCTTTCCACCCGCGTTGGTCCGATGCAACGCCGCCGCCCGGCTCCGCGATCGTCGCGAACGTAGAATCCACTCCGGGTTTCGTCCGTACCATTCCCAGACCAGCCTTCAACGCCCGTACTTCTCGCGGCACGGCCGCTTCAGGATCGCAGCAACGCCATGATCTCGAACTTCTTCGGAAAAAAGCCCGCGGGTGGAGACGGCACTGGCAGCAACCAGCCCGAGTACGCGCCCGAGAAAGCCGAGAAGTTCTTCCAGCACGCCCGCGTCGGGCATGAGTCCGGAAACTACGAGTACGCCATGCAGCTCTGGCTGCGCGGCCTGCAGCTCGACCCCCGCATGGTCAGCGGCCTCGAGGGCTTCGTCGCCTCCGCCGCCCAGTATGTGAACTCGCCCGAAGGCAAAAAGCGCAACAGCAAAGAGACCCGGGCCGCCATCTCCGGCTCAGGCGAGATCAACAAGTTCCTCCTGTCGCTGGTCGACTGGACGATGAGCGTCGACGACAAATCGTCCGCCGCCGCCGCCGCGGTGAAGGCCTGCGAGGCGATCGTGAATCTGAACGCCGGCGACACCGCCCGCAAGATCGGCGAGTGGGCCTACGCCGCCGCCCGCAACGACCCCAAGCCCCGCAAGGACAACTTCGTCCGCCTCATGCGGGCCCTCGACGCGATGGCGCTTCCTGACCTCGCCCTCAACATCGGCGAAGAGGCCCGCCGGATCGACCCCGCCGACGGTCAGCTCAGCAACGACCTCAAGATGCTCGCCGCCAAGTCCACCATGGCCAAGGGCGGCTACGAGAAGACCGGCGCCGAGGGCGGCTTCCGCCAGAACATCCGCGACGCCGGCAAACAGAAGGCACTGGAAGAAGGCGACCGCGTCAGCAAGACCGACGACGCCAAGGACCGCCACGTCGCCGTCTGCGAGGCCGAGTTCGCCGCCCGCCCCGAAGACCTTCCCACGACCGACAAGCTCATCAAGGCCCTCCGCGAGCGCGGCAAGCCCAGCGACGAAGAACGCGCCGTCGCCATCTCGCTCCAGACCTTCGAACGCACCAAGATCTTCAAGTTCCGCCAGAACGCCGGCGAGGTCCGCATCCGCCAGGCCCGTCGCAAGGTCTCCTCGGCACGCCAGATGCTCGAGGCCGCCCCCGGCGACGAAACGGTGAAGAGCATCTACGACACCGAACGCCAGGCGCTCCTCGAGCTCGAGGTCCAGGAGCTCAAGCTCTGCGTCGAGAATTACCCGACCGACCTCACCTGGAAGTACGAACTCGGCCGCCGCTACTTCGAGCTCGGCAACTTCGAGGAAGCGATCGGACAATTCCAGGAAGCCCAGAACGACCCTCGTGTCCGCGGCCGTGTGCTGCACATGCTGGGACTCTCGTTCCTCCGCTGCGACCTCGCCGACGAAGCCGTCGAGACCCTGCGTCGCGCCCTCGAAGTGCCCGACATGACTCCCGAGGACCAGCGCGACATCCGCTACGACCTGTGCTGCGCCCTGCAAGTGAACGGCGAGACCCGCCGCGACCTCTCCGCCGCCGAGGAAGCCGAAAAGATCGCCAGCCAGATCCTCATCCAGGCGATCGGCTACAAGGACATCAAGGCCCGCCGCGAGACGCTCAAGAAGCTGGTGGCAGAGCTCCGGGCGAAGTAACGCGCTAGAGCCTCTCGCGTCAGCGAGAGGTTACCTCCGACGACGTCCCCGCACCCTCTCGCTCACGCGAGAGGCTCTACCAATGCCCTCCATCGTCGCCATCATCCCCGCTCGCATGGCCTCGACCCGCTTCCCGGGGAAGATGCTCGCCGCCGACACCGGCACGCCCCTCATCGTCCACGTCGCCCAGGCCGCCGCGAAAGCCTCTTCGCTCTCCCGCGTCGTCGTCGCCGCCGACGATCCCCGTATCCTCGACGCCGTCCGCTCCCGCGGCATCGACTGCGTTCTGACGTCCCCCGACCACCCCAACGGCACCAGCCGCCTCGCCGAGGCCGCCGACCTGCTTGGCCTCCCCGCCGACACCATCGTCGTCAACGTCCAGGGCGACGAACCCGAGATCGAGCCCGGCGTCATCGACGCCGCGGTGGGGGCCCTCACCGCCCATCCCGCCGCGGCCGTCTCCACGGTCGCCGCCCCTCTGGCCCCAGCCGACGACCCGAACAACCCGAACATCGTCAAGGTCGTTTGCCGCCGCGACGGCACCGCCCTGTACTTCAGCCGGTCCCGAGTTCCCTTCGTCCGCGACCCGAAGCCCGGCCAGCCCGCCCCGCTGAGGCACGTCGGCCTCTATTGCTACCGGCGTTCCTTCCTGGCCACCTACCGCTCCCTCACGCCCACCCCCGCCGAGCAGGCCGAGTCGCTGGAGCAGCTCCGGGTGCTCGAGCACGGCTACTCCATCGCCGTCGCCGTCGTCCCAGACGCCGGCAACCCGGGCATCGACACCCCCGAGCAGTACGCCGCCTTCGTCGCCCGTTGGAACAAGGCTGGTCGATAACCAACGACGAACCGCCCGGGCCGAGCCCCGCGTCACGCCCCACACCAGAAACTCTGTGAATCCTGCACCGATTCCCCCTCGGTTCACGCGACCAGCCTATCCCCAATGTGATATGCTGAGACATGCCCACCCGCGCGACCGAGACAGGACGTCTGGACGACCGGTCTGGCGACGGCCTGACGCCGTTCCATGACGAACGCAGCGACACCATCCCGTTTTCCAACGCCGAGGCCTTCAGCCAAGCGCTGATCGATGAGGGCTTCACGCCCACCATCGAGGCCAAGCCGATCGGGCCGCGCCCCAACTCCGCCGACCTCGCGAGCATCGCCTCGACGCCCAACCTCACCCTCGCCAGCCTCGGCGACCAGAGCGCCGAGAGCGAGTTCTATTCGCCGATTCCGCCCGGCTACGTCAAGGGCCGTCACAAGTACGTCGTCGTCTTCGGCACCGTCATGAGCGGCTTGGGCAAGGGCATCTTCGCCAGCAGCCTGGCCAAGATGCTCAAGGACAAAGGCCTGTCCGTCGCCCCCATCAAGATGGAGGGCTACCTCAACATCGACTCGGGCACGCTCAACCCCTACCGCCACGGCGAGGTCTTCGTCCTCGACGACGGCACCGAGTGCGACATGGACTTGGGCACCTACGAGCGTCTGCTCGACCAAAATCTCTCGCAGCGCAACTTCACCACCTCGGGCCGCATCTTCAGCGAGATCCTCGAGCGTGAACGCATGGGCGTCTACCTCGGCCGCGACGTGCAGATGATCCCGCACGTCACCGGCGAGGTGAAGCGCAAGCTCCGCGAGCTCGCCCTGCACGGCGACGGCACCAAGCCCGCCGACGTCGTCTTCATCGAAGTCGGCGGCACCGTCGGTGACTACGAGAACGCGTTCTACATCGAGGCCATGCGCGAGCTCGCCTTCGAAGAAGGCCCCAACTCCACCTGCTTCGTCGCCCTCACCTACATCATCGAGCCGCCCGCCCTGGGTGAGCAGAAGAGCAAGGCCGCTCAGCTCGGCATCAAGCGGCTCATGGAAGCTGGCATCCAGCCCCACGTCATCGCCTGCCGCGCCAGCAAGCCCTGCGGCGAGAAGGTGATGCAGAAGATCGCGATGTTCAGCAACGTGCCGCCCCGCCGCCTCTTCTCGATGCACGACCGCGAGAGCATCTACACCATCCCCGAAGACATGCGCTCCGACGGCCTCGACCGCGAGATCCTCTCGCTCCTGGGCCTGCACGAACGCGTCGATTTCGCCAACGAGGACAAGGCCCGCGAGCGCTGGATGGGCTTCGCCCGCCGCCTGATCGCTCCCAAGCGTCACAAGGTCACCATCGGCATCGCCGGCAAGTACGCCCAGATCCGCGACGCCTACGCCTCGATCGACAAGGCCCTGGAGCACTGTTCCGCGCACCTTTCGTGCGACATCGATCTCCACTGGACCGACACCACCAACATCGACAGCTCCAACGTCGCCGCAAAGCTGGGCGATCTGAACGCAGTCATCGTCCCCGGCGGCTTCGGCAGCCGCGGCGTCGAGGGCAAGATCGCCTGCGTCCGCCACTGCCGCGAGAACGGCCTCCCGTACCTCGGCCTGTGTCTCGGCTTCCAGATGGCCGTCATCGAGTTCGCCCGCAACGTGCTGGGGCTCAAGGACGCCAACAGCACCGAGTTCAAGCCCGGCTGCGAGAACCCCGTCATCAGCGAGCTCCCCGAGCAGAAGCGCATCGAAGGCCTCGGCGGCACCATGAGACTCGGCGGCCAGGAAGTCGCCATCACGCCCAACTCGCTCGCCCACTTCCTCTTCAACAAGCAGCACGGCGTCCGCGAACGCTTCCGCCACCGCTACGAAGTCGACCCCAACTACATCGAGCGCTTCGAGCACGCCGGCCTGGTCTTCAGCGGCCGCCACCCGGCCCGCCCGATCATGCAGATCCTTGAGCTCCGCCAGAGTGTCAGCGAGATCGACCACCCCGCCGCCAACATCCGCAGCAGCGCCGGCACCAGCAGCGAGGGCGGCCTGGCGCTCAAGGTCACGCACCCCTACTTCATCGGCGCCCAGTTCCACCCCGAACTCACCAGCCGCCCGCTGCGCCCGCAGCCCATGTTCATGGGTCTCGTGGCCGCCGCGATCGTTCGCAAGATCGGACGCGACCAGGCTCTCCTCGACGCCGAGGTCTCGCGGTGGTTGCGCCCGGTCTCCAACCAGCGGCCCCAGCCGCAGGCGGTCTGAGAGTTTCCTTGCCCCGGCCCCGGCCCCAGCCCAGTTGACCCGCACTCAGCACGAAGAGGATTCGCGTGCGACGCTCTGGCGTTCCAGCCACCGACCCGCGTCCAACAGAATCAACGCCGAGAAGCGATCAGCGCGACCGAGCGAGACGATCGCGTTGTGCAGCAGCGATTCGGCGTAGAGATGATGCTCCGAGCTCTTCAGTTCTGCGGCGCGCCCCAGAAACACGTGAATAGCCCAAGGGTGGTTCGTGGCGTTGTCGGGCTGGAGGTGTTCAAGCATCCAATCCGCCGCCGCGTCGGCACGCGGCTTCATGGTCGGCCCCGCGTGGCTGAGCGCGTGCAAGCTGCACAGCTCCGCCTGGGTCCAGGTCTCGATCGTCAGTGAATCGCGTTCGCGGACCAGCCACTCGTGCTTCGCGCTGAACTCGGTCCAGAAATAGTCCTTCGCGTTCGCCGCGATCCGGGACCACAACTGAACTTCTGTGCCCGCATTCGGCGACGGCGGCGGAGGCGGCACGCCCACGAGATGTGAGAGCAAATACACGTCAATCGCGCGCCGATGCCCGGCCTCATCGCGGAACTCCGAGAAGTCCGGAAGAGCAGACAACGCCACCGGCGGCTCGATCAAAGCGACCCATGGCGTTCCCATCAGGGCAAGCCTTGCTTCACGAACCAGCCGAACGCCCCAGGCCCGCAACCCCTCGTTGTGGCTCGTCATGGTTATCAGTATGTGCACCTAGGTACCACCGTTCCATATCTCACACTTGATTTAACCGGAATTGCTGCACGCATTTCTGCTCGTTTCCGAAAGCAGGTGTTTGCCATTGCGATAGTTCATTGTGAGGCTCTTTTCATGCCGACTGCAACTGCTCGCGCCGCGTGGGGATCGGGTGTGGCTGCGCCCGTCGAAACCTCAGGGAAAATCCGATTGATGCAGCCACGTCCCAACGGAAACCGCTTTCAGGCCGAGCTCGATCTCGCCGAGCTCGACGAGCGCGATCGCCCGGGAATGACCTGGCAGGCCAAGACCTTGGAGCTCAGCCGCTCGAACCTCGTTCTGGTCTCTCGTCGCATGTGCTACATCGGACGGCATTTGGCGATGGCCATTCACTTGATCGATGACCGCCCGGTACCGCTGCTCGGGCGGGTTGTAAGTTGCGAGTACAACGACGACGGGCTCTATCGCATCGACCTCGACCTACTCAAAATTGAGGAGGGTCACTCGGTCTACGAATGGGCCCACACCTCGGGGCTGCGCAGGGCTTCCAAGTCACGCCTGCCCGCGTAAGGAGCGCGACCATACCGCGGGCCGTCCGCACGCCGCCATCCACACCGGTCCGAGATCAACTCGTCCGCGAGTGCCGATTCGGACGGAGGTTCAGGATCAGCTCGACCTGACCCGTCGGCAATTGCATCCGGCGGGCGATATCCACCGGGCCCAGCCCCTGCTCCGCCAGTGTGCACACCTCGACGTGCACCGGGTCGGTGAAGATCGAGTGCTGCTCGCGCGGCTTGGCTTCCAGAGTCTGTTCAGGCATTCGCTTGGGTGGTGATGACGGTGGAGCGGCCGCGACTCGGCGCTCCGCGTTCCGCAGCTCGGCGAGCGTCGCGTCCGCGCGGGCCATGAGCTTCTCGAGCCGCTCGGCCCGCGACTCGAGCTCGTCGATGAGATCCCGCGTGAGCTTCTCGGCGCTGTCCCGCGCGTGCCCGGGAACATCGCGCTTCCGGCTCAGAAGGCCCCACACAACCAGGACCACACCGATACCAATCGCCCCGCCCGCGAGGAGAATCTCGCGGACGCCGATCGAGTCGGTCTCCAGGGCCAGCGTCAGTGTTGAGGCAAGGGTCAGGCTTGGATCGTGCAAGGCCGGCGACCTCCGTGTCGTGCCGCGGCGTTGGCGGGGGCCCTCATTGCCCTCGCCGGAATCCCTCGACCGCGGTCGGCACCGTGAAAGTACCATCTTCCCGTGCCCGACGCCACTCCATCACCCCCATCTTTCGGACCCGCCGCGTCGGCCGGTCGCCGGGGCTCCGTCAAATCACACCCGATCGGGCGTGCCATCCTCGCATCCTGGCGACGCCTGACCGGCGGCCGATCGACGCCCGACGCGGACCGGCGAACACTGGTCGCGCTGTCGGGCGGAGCGGATTCCACCGCGTTGCTCCTCGCGCTCTCCAGCCAACCCAAGTCCATCGTCGCCGCCCACATCCTCCACGACATGCGCCCTGCATCGGAAGCCCAAGCCGACCGAGTCGCGTGCGAGAAGCTCTGCCAACAGCTCGGCGTGATGTTCGTATCCAAAGCCATCGCCGCCCGCTCCGCCGGCGGCAACCTCGAAGCCGCCGCCCGACGCGAGCGCTACCGCGCCCTCGCCGAACTCGCGACGGAATCTGGCTGCCGCTTCGTCGCCACCGGCCACCACGCCGACGACCAGCTCGAAACGCTCCTCATGCGTCTGCTCCGGGGCAGCGGCGTGCGGGGCATGGCCGGCATCCGCGAGCGACGCCGCCTGACAGACTCAACGACCCTGGTCCGCCCCATGCTCGGCGTCCGCCGCGCCGACGCCGAGCGCTTGTGCTCCGAACTCGGCGCCGCCTGGCAAACCGACGCGACCAACGCGGATGTCTCTTTGCTGCGGGCCCGCTTGCGTATCGAGGTCATCCCGACGATGCTGGCGATCGCCCCGCACGCCCCCCGCCACGCATCTTCGCTCGCCCGCGCCTGCGCCGACGCGGGAGCGATCCTGACCGCCGCCGCGGATGCCGCGCTGCGCCGAGCGAGCGAGGTGCCGAACGCGTGGAGCCGAGCGACACTCCGAGCCGAACCCCGCGTCGTCCTGCGCGAAGCCGTCGCCGCGATCATCCGCTCCCAAGGCGGCACGGTGCGCCGTCGCGAGGTCGCGAGCGTGGTGCGAGCGATCCGATCCGACGATGGTTCCGAGAAGAGCCTCGCGTTCGAGGGCTGCGTCGTCCGCGTCGGACCTGAGAGTGTGCGGATCGACGGGGCCCCGACCTGATCGAGAGTGCCAGGTAGGTCACCCGACGCCGAGTCTGAGGAGGCTCCGCGACGAAGGCCCGGATGATCCGAAACCAGCCTTCCTCAAATCACGCGAGCCCGTTCGCAACAGGCGAAAACGATCCGAGGCTTCCTCGCGGACTCGTCAGCCTCGACGTCTTGCGGTCGCATGCTGGAAACCGAAAATCAACCCCGCCAGGTTCGAAGCACCGCCTCCGCGACGAGCGCCATCAGCAGCAGCGGCAGATGCGCGATCGAAGCCAGGAACACCCGCCGCGCCGAAGGCCGCGTGCGGTCGAGCGCGAACCGCACCGCGAGCACCAGGAACAGCAGCCCGCTCACGGTCGCAAACACGCCGAAGAACACGCCCGCCCGGTTGGGCATCGCCCAGCACGGCAGCAGCGTCGCGGGAATCAGCAGCAGCGACCACAGCAGCACGCCGCGGGCAGTCCGCACCCCGCTGGGGTCCTCGACCGCCAGCACCTTGAACCCGCCCAGCGAGTAGTCCTCGCGGTACATCCAAGCAATGGCGAGGAAGTGGGGGAGCTGCCAGACGAACATCAACGCGAACAGCGACCACCCGCCCAACTGCGTCAGAGCGTTCCACCCGTCCGCGTTCGCCATCCCCGCGCCAGCGCACCACCCGATCAACGGCGGCAGCGCCCCCGGCACCGCGCCCACCAGCGTCGAGATCGGCGACCGCGGCTTCAAGGGCGTGTACACCGCGACATAGCTCACGATGCACGCCAGAGACACCAGCGCCGCCCAGATGTTCGTGCACGCCGCGAGAACGGCCACGCCCACAATGCTCTCGATCACGCCCGCGACCAACGCCTGCCGCGGCGTGATCCGCGCTTCGGGCAATGGCCGATGAGCCGTACGCGGCATCTTCGCGTCGCGGTCGCGTTCCATCCATTCATTCAGCGTGTTCGCACCCAGCGATGAGAGCGCGGTGCCGAGCGCGGTCGCGACGGCCACAAAGCCCAGGTTCGCGTAGCTCCACTTCGTCCCCAGCGCCGCCAGCACGAACCCCACCAGCGACGTGATCGTCACCAGCCGCGTGATCCCGGGCTTGCCCGCCTCAACGAACGACAGCCACAGCGGTCTCGCGAGGGCGGCGGCGGAAGTCTTGGGATTCAACGTGGCTCGGGACAACAAAATCTCCGTGTGACCAAGGGTACGCGCGGCAACCGAGCGATGCGATGACTGGACAGGAAAGGCATCTGGTGCCTTCAGTCCGCGGCTGCTCGGCGCCGCGCGACTGATGCCAGGGCACGGTTGTTCCAGACGGCATCAGTCGCGCCGCCGAGCCGGCGGACTGATGGCACCAACGGCACCAACGACATCACCGACACCAACGCAAGTCCGATCGATCACTTGCCAGGCACCACCAGATCCATCCACACCGGGAAGTGGTCGCTCGGGAACTTCCCGCCCACGTTCGAGGCCGGCAACGCCCGCCACACGCCGCTCGCCGCGACCTGCAGGTCCTTCGACGGGATCACGTGATCGACCCGCATCTTGAACATCGCGGTGTCGGTGGGCTCGAGCCCGGGGATATCCAGGTCCGCTTTCGGCGCTTCAAACTTCAGCATTCTTCGATTCGCCAAGAGCTTGCCGATCGGATTCTTGTACGAGTCGCCTTTCTTCGGATCGGCGTTGAGATCGCCGACGATCACGAACGACGCGTCCGCCGCCAGCCCGCCATACGTCGACTTGTCGTCCACCAGATACGGGTCGTTGAACAGGTAATCCATCCACAGCCGGATCTCGTCGTGGTTGCGACGCCCGTTGCGGTCCTCCGGCCCATCAAACACCGGCGGCGTCGGATGCGAGCACAGCACGTGCAGCACCGCGCCATTCGGCAGCTTCACCGGAACATCCCAGTGGCTCTTGCTCGACAGTCGGAAGAGCTTCTTCTCCTCGTCGCTGTAGAACGCCGTCCCATCGGCCTTGCTCGGCATGAAGTTGCCCGGCATGTAGTCCCATGGCATCCGCTGGAACGTCCGCACCTTCTCCGTCTCGATCACCAGCCGCTCGTCCACCAGGAGCGCCATCGCGTACTGACCTGGAAACGTGCCGAAGCCCCAGCAGTCGTTCCCGTACAGCCGCCCTTCCTTGGTCTGCGGCCCGGCGTCCCCGCTGGTGTTCGTGCCCGGCGGCGTGGGATAAGTGGCTGTCACGGCACCGTCGTTGTCGAGGTCAAAGCCGCTGAACACGCCGGTGTTGCTCGGCGCCATGAACGCGACGTACTTGATCGGCTCCAGCCCCGTCGCCTGCGGCGTGCTCAGGTAGTTGGCCACAAATCGTGACGCGTTCTGCCCCGGCTCCTCGCCGTCCACAAAGCCGGGAGATCCCGGCATGTCGTACGCGATCTCGTTCAGGAAGATGATGTTGGGCCGGATCCGCTGGATGACCTCGGCGATCGCCTTGAGCCGCGGCTGATCCGGACGCTTCACGTCCTCGGTGCGGATGTCCTCGATGTTGAAGGTGGCGATGCGGAGGGTGATCGGGCTTGTGCTTGCGACCTGTGCGGACGAGCCAGCGGTCAGGGTGAGCGAACAACACAGAGCGACGAACGCACGACGAGACAGGTGCAGCATGGCCAAACGGTATTCAGCAAGCGATGAGCGGTCAGGGCTGCTTTGGAAGCTCGGCTTCCTTCCCGCCGAAGTCGACGCCTCGGAGTCCCCCGCGTGTCCAGCGGTAATAGCCCTTGACGTCGTCCCGGAATGAGCCCGATCGTGTCGGCGGATCCCACCGGTTGGGCTCGTAGCGGTACGTCGTGGGCATCACGATGTTCGGCAGGTCCGGGCTCCAGCCCGGGTTCGCGTCGCCGGTCCGGCGGATCGTGACCGAGCCGTCGGCGAACATCAGCGGCTGCTTGGCCTCCTCGTACGCGTGGAAGAGCGTCCGCTTGGAGTAGTGGCGATCAAAGAGATCGAATCCCAACACTTTCTGAGAGGGGAAGAACACCTCGTCCTGCCGACGCTGATCAAAGCGATCAATGTTGAGATAGATTGTGTACTTGTCGTAGTTGTCGAAGTTCTGCTTCAATGCGAGCGGCCCTTTGTCGGCGCTCCACGCCACGGCCACGAGTTGATACGTGGACCAGTAAGGCAAGAACTTGATGAATCCACTCGGCATCGCCGCGAGATCCGCCGACGTGCGCCCTTGTTCAAGCAGCTTGGCTCCCATCGCATCCGGGCTGGTGCGCTGCCATTCCGCGGCAAACTTGTCCTCCGGGCAGATCAGACTGGGATCCGAGGGAGAGAAGGAGTAGTAGCCGCCGCTGATGAGAACCAGGTGCGTGAAGTTCCGATCCACGAGCGGTGTGTTTGGAGTCTTCTCGTTGAAGGCGGGCGCGGTATACCCCTTCAGCTTTCGTATAAGCGCCACCGATTGATTCGCATGGGCGTCCTGCGGATACGGGGCGTTCTTGTCGTTCAGGTCGGGGTAGTACGGCGTATACGTCGTCTTCGCCTTCCACGTGAACGCGGGCAACAGGTTCTTATTGTCCCCGGAGTAGGCGGCCATCGAAGTCGCGTACTGCTTCATGCGCGTCTGACAAATCGTGCCGCGGGCGGAGCGACGCGCGCCGACCATGGCGGGGATCGCGAGGGCCAGAAGCAACGCGATGATCGCGATCGCGACCAGCAACTCGATGAGAGTGAACGCCCCGAAGAGCTTCAAGGAGCGGCCACCGTGACTGCGTCGGTCGACAGGCATGCACTAATCCGGAGGGAGTGGGGGCTGCGGCAAATCCTTGGACTCGGGACAAATCCCGAATGGACAGTCTACTGGTGCCTCGGTCAAATAGTAGAAGAACTTTGAAAATAACTCTAGGGGACGTGATTCGCCGATTCAGGGATCGCAAGCGTAGCTGTCCGATTGTCGCCCGACGGATGCGTCGTTGCGGCTCCTGCGGCTTTCCACGAAATACCAAGGGGGCGCTTAGTAGAGCCTCGTCACGACTACTTGACCCGGCTTCGGGTAATGCGTACATCGTTTGTGTACAAGAGGTTACGCAATCTTTGCGGCTTCGTCAGTGGCTGAGGCGATGTGTCTGTTGATTTGGTATGCTCAGTCCACGTTCGGGGGTATGGAGAATTCTCATGACGACTGCTTTGGTTACGGTGGCATTGTCGGCAACCACGGTAATGGCGATGACCGCTGGTTCGGTCTCAGCGTGGGGTCAAGCGACCCCGACGCAGACAATTTTGGACACATTTACAACGTCAACTGGTACGTTCTCGGTGACACCCTCGTGCGCAGCGACTCCCGTGAGCGCTTCAGGCTCTGCGTCAGTGGGCGGGGGGGGGTATCGGTTCGCGCAGTACATGCTAAACACCTGCTTCGATAGTTCTTGGGACGTTCAAGACGATTCGGGCCTAACTACTTTTGGCGGCACCCTTACTTCAAGCTTCGCGACAGCGTCCGGCTCAGCAGCGGCGTCGGGAGCACCAACAGCTTTCTCGCTGTACAACTCGATTTCCAGAGTCTCTGCTTACCCCACGGCGAGCGCAAATTCAAACGCGTCGTCGCTCAGCTGGAGTCTCGCCCATGGAAGTGCCTCGCAGTTCTATGAGTTGAGTCCTGTGGAATGCGGAGGAGGTCTGACGCTCCGATTGTTCTCGGATTATAAGAATCATGGCGTTGCGACAGCGGCGGCAAATTTTGCTGCGAGTTATGGAAGCTTGTCTGGATGCACTCAAACTAAGGTCGAAATTAGCTCAACGGTGTGCAATACAATATTGTTTTCATGGGCCTACCCTTCGAGACCTGCACTTCAGGATCCGCCTTCCATCCAAGGGCCAAGAGTACCCGTTGGCTCCTTCCTAGACTACGAGGGAACGATCAAGTCTTCATCTGGCGACATCGTCGGAACCATCCGTCGGCAAGGCGTGCTTGCGAGTCTGCCGTCCGGAGACGTGGTTTCCCGCGGCATTTTGGCCTCTTCATCCGCTAGCTCAAGCAGTGAGGTGGACTATATCTATGGGACATCGTCCATTATTGGGATAAAGCAGAAAATCTGCGTTACATTGGCGTCCACGGAAACTATTGGCGTGGTGGGGCCAGTTGTGCAAGGAGAGTCGCGCGTTCGTTCGTTCGTTCGTGGCAGATGGAAATGTTGATCGGAGTGGAGACTACCGGCGATGTGGATCGGACCTTTATCTTCTGGCCGCAGGAAATGGTGCTAGCATTGGATCGACTGGTTATGTCCCGGAAGCAGACTTGGATGTGGATGGTGAGGTCGGAGCATCGGATTACGCGGTACTTCGTTTTATTGGTTGTCCGGCCGATCTCAATTGTAATGACATTGTTGATGATGCGGACTTTGAGATCTTCGCTGCAGCTTATGAAGATGTCATCTCAATCGGCGGCGATTTTGACGGCGATGGACTGACTGTTGATGCTGATTTCGAGTATTTTGCCGCCTCGTACTCCACGCTTGTCTGTGCTGAGAATGCCCCGCCATTCTGATGCTTGATGTTGTAGCTCCGTGTCGTTGTCGCACGCCGAAACAGAGGCGTGCTTTTTCTTTCACATGAACAAGAACATCTCAGTCAAATCTCTTTGGACCATCATCGGCGCCTCCTCCGCCGGCACCCTCATCGAGTGGTACGACTTCTACATCTTCGGGGCCCTCGCCCTCACCATCGCCGACGTCTTCTTCCCCAAGGGCTCCGGCGCGACGGCGTTGCTCTCCACCCTCGCCACCTTCGCCATCGGCTTTGTGGTTCGCCCCTTCGGCGCGATCGTCTTCGGATACCTCGGCGACCTCATCGGCCGCAAGTACACCTTCATGGTCACGCTGCTGCTCATGGGCGGCACGACCTTCCTCATCGGCGTCCTTCCCGGCTACGCGACCATCGGCTGGCTCGCCCCGGCCTTGCTCATCCTGCTGCGCCTCGGCCAAGGCCTCGCCCTCGGCGGCGAGTACGGCGGGGCCGCCACCTACGTCGCCGAGCACTGCCCCGACGGCCAACGCGGCTACTGGACCAGTTGGATCCAGACCACCGCCACCCTCGGCCTGTTCATGTCGCTTGGCGTGATCCTGGCGTGCCGCACGCTCATGGCCCCCGACGACTTCGCCGCGTGGGGCTGGCGCATCCCGTTCTGGCTGTCGCTGGTGCTCGTCGCGTTCTCGTGGTACATCCGCCGCCGCATGAGCGAGTCGCCGCTCTTCAAGCGCATGAAGGCCTCGGGCAAGGGCGCGAAGAACCCGCTCAAAGAGTCGTTCGCCAACAAAGAGAACCTGCGCCTCGTCATCATCGCGCTCCTGGGCGCGACCGCCGGCCAGGGCGTCGTCTGGTACACCGGCCAGTTCTACGCCATGAACTTCATCAAGACGACGCTCGGCATCGAAGCGACGCAAGCCGAGTAAATCGTCGGCCTCGCGCTGTTGCTCGCCACGCCGTTCTTCATTGTGATGGGTGCGCTCTCGGACAAGATCGGGCGCAAGGGGATCATGCTCACCGGCTGCCTCCTGGCGCTCGTCCTCTACTACCCGATCTACGGCATGAAGGTCGCGGTCACCAACATCAGCGACCCCGCCCGTTTCCAATTGTCCGACGAGGGCGTGCGACCTCTCGGACAGCCCAAAGTCGAGTCGATCGCCGCCGATCCAACCAAGGGCATCAAGGCCGCCACGGTGACGGTTCGCAAGGAAGTTCGCACCTACACCGACGGCACGACCAACACCGTCACCACCACCGAAACACTCACCGCGGGCGAGACGCAACCCGTCACGACCACGAAGCACTCCATCCACTTCCCGTCCCTCACCAGCCCGCCCGCGATGACGCTGACGTTCCTGATCTTCGTGCAAGTCTTCCTCGTCACGATGGTCTACGGCCCGATCGCCGCGTTCCTCGTCGAGCTCTTCCCCACCCGCATCCGCTACACCAGCATGTCGCTGCCCTACCACATCGGCAACGGCGTCTTCGGCGGCATGGTGCCGTTCATCGGACAGCTCTTCTACGAGAAGACGAAGAACCCATTCGCGGGTCTGTGGTTCCCGATGGCGATCTGCGCCATGACGCTGGTGGTGGGGCTGATCTTCGTGCGCGAGAACCGCAACGTGAAGATGCACGAGGAACATTGAGGCAAGCCCAGCCTCGACGAGCCCCGAGCGTCAGCGAGCGGGTCTCCTTCGCTTCCCAGAACGCAACCCACTCGCTCACGCTCGGGGCTCGTCAAACACTCGAAGCTCGTCACGCCGAGACCGTCAGGTCCACAACCTTCCGCTGCCGGATGTGCTCGCTACCGAGCTGGCCGCAGGCGCCCATCAGATCGCGTCCCTTGGTGCGACGACGCTTGGCGTACACATTCCGCTGCGTCAGCCAGCCCATGAACCGATCCACCGACTCTTCCGTCGGCGCGGGCCAAGGCGAGTTCCGCCGCGGGTTGTACGGGATCAGGTTGAGCAGCGCCCGGGCCGTGCTGATCTGGCGCTTGGCCTGGTAGTCGCCGTTAATCGGTGCGAAAAAGTCCGCGATCTTCTGGGCGTCGGCCTCGGTGTCGTTCACGCCGGGGATGAGCACGTACTCGATGCAGAGCTTGCCGCCGCCGAAGACCGGGTAGTCGATCAACGCTTGCTGCAACGCGCCCAGATTCCAACGCCGATTGATGGGCATAATGCCCGACCGGATCTCATCATCCGCCGCGTTGAGCGAGATGGCCAGATTCAGCCGGTGCCAGCCCGCCGTCTTGATCTGCTCCGCCAGCCGGTGAATGCCATCAACCCGCCCGACCGTCGAGATCGTGATCTTGCTGATCGGGATCGACGGCCCGCGGTGATCGCGCAGCACATCGATCGCGCCCAGAACGTTCTCGATGTTGTCCATCGGCTCGCCCATGCCCATGAACACGATGTTGCGGACCGGCCCCTCCAGCCCCTGCGGCGTCACCACCGGCTCCGGAATCTCCGGATGCTTCAAGAGATGCGTCGCCGCGTACCACTGCTGCACAATCTCTTCCGATGTGAGCGATCGGATCAACCCCATCTGGGCCGTCTCGCAGAACGTGCACCCCATCGCGCAGCCGACCTGCGACGACACGCAGAGCGTGTAGGTGCGCACGCCCCGCTTACCGATCATCGGGATCAGCACGCTCTCGGTCCGCAGCGTCTTCACCTGCTCGGCGAGCTTGGTGGCGTCCGCGGGCACGTCCTGCGTGAACTTGAACGTCTTGCCCTCGGGGCCTTCATCGATGATGACGCTGGAGATCGGGGAGACGGAGTGCCCCAACGAACCCTCCGCGCAAGCGGAGGGCCGCTGCGACTCCGTGTTCCCCGCCGACCCTCCGCTCGCGCGGAGGGTTCTTGTTGCCAGATGCCGGTTGTGCCTCGACGGGTAGTTCGCCGCATCAAACGCCCGCGCGTGCCAGAAAAAGTCCTTGTACGCATCGAGCGCCGCCGGCCGGGCAAGCCCGAGCTCCGCCTTCGCGCGCGTCACAAACACCTCGGAGTTCAGCCCAAGGGGTCGGCACGCCGTGTTCTCTGAAGCATCTGGCACGGCAAAGTTTACGGCGACACCGCGTCCGAAGTGGCCGAGGAAGCCGGCAAGCCCCCGTCCGCCGACGCCACGCGATCACGGGCACAACAGCGCGTCGTACGCCGCCGCGAAGATCGAAAAGTCGGTGTCATCCACCGCGCCGTCGCGGTTCAGGTCCGACGGACAGCCCGCCGGCATCGCAGGATCCGAGCAGGCAAGCAGGTCGTACGCAACAACGAAGATCGAGAAGTCCGCATCGTCCACCAGATCGTCGTTGTTCAGATCCGCAGGACACGGCAAGCGATACGTGTACAACGACACCAGCGCGCCCACGTTGCCGCCCGTCACCGAATCGGGGTCGTCGAGCGCCCGCTTGCCCGCGGACCCGCTCACATTGGTCCCGTCGAAGTTGTTCTCGGTGGCGCTGCTCACCGCCGGTACGGGCGA
The DNA here is from genome assembly GCA_019744815.1 of Phycisphaerales bacterium. Lineage (GTDB taxonomy): Bacteria > Planctomycetota > Phycisphaerae > Phycisphaerales > UBA1924 > JAFEBO01. The sequence goes on along the minus strand of JAIEUA010000011.1, from coordinate 12,416 downwards.
GGTCGATCGGATCGTCATGCACAAAGGGCCGCCCTTGTACACGAACGGCGTGGTGAACGCGATCACACCCCCGAACGGCGCCGGCCCGGCGACCGCCCGCGGCATCGTGCCAGACACCAATCGATAGAACCCGCCGCGAGCCTTGACGCGATCGAGCCCCTCGTTGTCGTCGAAGCCCGCCGACATCGCCGCCGCCGGCCGCGTCGCGCTCGACATCCAGATGTCCAGCCGGAAGAACTCTTCGTTCAAGAGCGGGTACGGCGTGGTCCCGTTGTCGCTCATCCGCCACGCCACGCCGGTGATCTTCGACCCCACCGGAATCGTCAGCGTGCTCTGGTCGTAGATCATCTGGTACACCCGCCCGAACGCCAGCAGGTTGCGCCCAAACCCCGTGACAAAGGTGTTGGCCTGCGGCGCGACGGCGGTCTGCGTGGCCGCCACCGCGGTGCCGCTCACGACGCTCATGGCGAGGCCGACAAAGACTCCGACAATCGCGTGTTCTCGGGCCATGGATCGCTCCGGTGGGTGCTCCGAATCATGCTACTGCTCTCGTCGACGGGATGTTGCACTCAAGCACTCTCCGGCGGTGATTTTGCCGAATTGCCGCACCCCGCCTCATGAATGAAAAAACCGCTCCCCGTGGGCAAGAGCGGCCTGTTCGATGACCGTCGGGGTGGTGTGCCGACCTACTTCTTCACCGGGGCCGGGGCTTCGTCCTTGCTCACCATGCTGTCGAGCATCGTCCCGATCAGCGCGGTGCCCGCTCCGCCCATGCCCTTGTCGCCGCTCACCATCACCCGCGGCGCGATCTGGATGTTCTTCTCGCCCACGATCTTCAGGATCTCGACCAGAGCCGCGTTGCTCTTGCCGATCTGCTCGGCGATCAGGCGGCACGCATCGGACTGTGCCGTGGCCTTGATCTTGGTCGACTCCGCCTCAGCCTTGGCCTCGACGATCTTCTGCTTCTGCGCCTCCTCGGCGATCTTCACGCTGTACGCCGCAGTCGCGAGCTTCTTCTCTTCCTCCGATTCCTGCGTCACGCGAGCCAGGCTCTTCTTCTGCTCCGCGGCCTTCTGCTGCTCCTGGAACGTCTGCTGCTCCTGCTTGGCGATCTCGCGATCCGTCTGCGTCTTGAGCAGAGCGCCCAGGGTCTTCTCGTCGCCGACGTTGCCGATACGCACCGCCGTCACGGTGATACCAAAGCGGCTCATCTGCTTGGTCAGCGCCGAGAGCGACTGCGATTCCTGGTGCGACCGCTGCTGCACATAGTCCAGCGCCCGCACGCCCTCGGCGTTGTTGCGGAAGATCGCCCGCACCGCGCTGTTCAGGGCGTTGCGGAAGCGGGCCCCCTCGTCGTCGCCCAGCTTCGCAACCACGATCGCCGCGTTCTGCGGCTCGATCACGTATTCAACCCGGACATCCACCGGGAACGTGAAGCCGTCGCTGGTGCGCACCGTGATCGCCCGCTCTTCCAGCACCGGATCGTGCGTCATCTTCGCGTTCGGTGCGGCCTGCTGCTGGATGTTGCCCGTCTGATTCGACGTCGCGATGCCCCACGAAGCCTCGGTGAACTGGGCGATCATCTGCGTCGTCCACACCTCCGTCACCGTGAACGCCTCGGTGTTCAACGGGTACTTGCCCGGCGGCAGCGGATCGGCCTGGATGCCCATCTCCCCCGACTTGGCGAGCTTGAGCAGCTTCTCGTCGGGCAGGTTGGTGCCGTCCATGCCCGGCTCGAGCGCACCGGCGACGCCCCGGATCACCTGGGACGGCGGAACGCCGAAGTTCGCCTTCAGCACCGCCACCTCGCCCGCCAGCACCTCGGTCTGCTTCACCGGGCGGATCTTGAACAGCTCGGTGTTGATGCGGTACTTGCCGGGCGTGAGCACCGAAGTCTGTTTACCTTTCTTGCCCTTGCCCGCGGTCAGAAAGTGCCGCGCGTCGAGCATCTTCTGAAACTCCTCGCGCTTGAACTCGGGCGCAAAGAGCTGCCCGTCGTTGAGCGGCTCGCCGTCGGCGGTCTCGATCAGACCCACCTCGTCGTTGCGGATCTCGATCAGCTCGACGTTCTTCACCGAGTAAATGCCCGGGATGAATCCAAAGTGCCACCCCGGCGGCAGGACATCCGCCTGCACGCCCATCTCCCCGTCGACGGCGATGATCTTGCCCCCAGCCAGCGACGGGCCCGTCGCGTTCTTGGAAATGATGCCGACCTCGTTGGAGCCGACGTACTTCACGCTGCCGGCCAGCAGCCCGAGCACCAGAACAATCAACGCGGCCACCAGCCCCGCGATCTTCAGCGACCCCGGCAGCTTCACCGACGCGCCCGCAATCAGCAGCGCCAGCACCACCGACACCGCAAACAACATCATCCCGACCATGCGAAACCCCCGGGGCTCAGCCCCAGTTGCCGCGGACGCGACCGATTCCCGCACCGATCAAGTCCGTGGCCCCAGCGCGGTCGATCACCACGACCTCCGCACGCCAGCTTGTTTGGTTTATCGGTTGGTGCATTCCACGGGGCCGAGATTCGGCTCCAAGGCAGTGGGGGGCGGGGCCTTCCAGGCCCCGCTGAATCAGTTCAGTAGGACCGGCCTCCCGCCGGTCGACTCCAGCCGAATCAGCATCCAACTCGTTCACGAATGACGCGCTCATGCACACGCGAGCCAAGCCACGGAGAACGGCCGGACGCCGGTCGCATCCCTCAGAGCCAACAGCCCCGCACCCTCGCGACCCTCTTCAAACGTCAGCGACCCGCCGTTCCCATCTCCGCTCCCAACAGATCCGCAATCGTTTGCCGCTCCCGTACCACCATCGCCCGATCCCCATCCACCAGCACCTCCGCCGGCAGCGGCTGATCGTTGTAATTGCTCGCCATCGACATCCCGTACGCGCCGGCCCCGAACACACCGATCACATCCCCCGGATCGATCCGCGGCAGTCTCCGATCCTGGGCCAAAAAATCCCCCGACTCGCAGATCGGTCCCACCACGTCCACCGGGTTTAGCCCCGGCATGTCGAGGTCGCTCCGCCGCGCCGGAGGCGTCAGCTCCGGCGTCACCTTCGCCGGCCACATGAAATGGAACGCCTCGTACAGCGCCGGCCGAATGAGAGCGTTCATCCCCGCGTCGCAGATCACAAAGTGCTTCCCACCGTTGTGCTTGGTGTAGCGCACCCTCGTCAGCAGCACGCCCGCGTTGGCCACGATCGTGCGCCCCGGCTCCATCACGATCCTCACCCCGCGTTGCACCAGCGGCATCAGCAGCGGCACGATCGCGGCCGCGTACACGTCGTACGCCGGCGTCTTCCCGGTCTCGTAGTCCGCCGCGAACCCGCCCCCGATGTCCAGCGACCGGATCTCGTGCCCGCGGGCCCGCAACTCGCCCTCCAGCACCAGCAGCTTCTGAATCGCATCCACATACGGTCTGGTCGTGTAGATCGGCGAGCCCAGGTGCACGTGCAGCCCGTCAAGCCGCAGATGCGGCCCCGTGCGTGACCGCGCCCCGAAGCGATCGAACAACGCGATCGCGCGATCAATTGTCACGCCGAACTTGTTGTCCGCCTTCCCCGTCGTCGTGTACGCGTGCGTGTACGCGTCCACGTCCGGGTTGATCCGAAGCGCCGCCCGCGCCGGCACGCCCAGTTCTTCCGCCACCTTCGCGATCAGCTCCAGCTCCTGCTCGCTCTCGGCGTTGAAGCACGACACCGCGCCGCGAGCGGCAAGACGCGCCGCAAAGCCCGCTTCGCTCGGATGCGCCCACCCCTGCAGCGACGAATGCGCGGAGGACAACGCCGCCCGAATCTCGTGCTCCCCCTTGCCCACGCCCGCGAACACGATCCGATCCAGCGGCACGCCCGCGACAAACGCCCGCTCCAACTCCCCGATCGACACCACATCCATCCCGCAGCCCAGCGACGCGAGCAGCTTCAAGAGGTGCAGATTGCCGTTGGCCTTCACCGCGTAGCACACCTTGGGCGCCAGCGGCGCGAACGCCGTGCTCAGCCTCGACACGTGCTCGCGCAGCGTCGCCGCCGAGTACACATACAGCGGCGTCCCGAACCGGTCCGCCAGCCCCGACACGTTCAACGCCTCGCAACACAGTTCGCCGTTCTGGTATCGAAAATGGTCCACGCACGATCATTGGAGCGACGGCGCGTGTCTGATAACACGCTTCACGTCCCATAGAGAGTTCCGTCTGTGCCGTGTGTGCCGCCGGATTCGGCACATCAGTGCGCCTTCCCCCAAGCGGCGTAGCCGAACCCTCAAGTGTCGGGCATGTTTGAGCGGCGGACGCGTGTTCACACTCGGCCTCATCCCGCCCACACATCCGGAGACTCGACCATGCTTGTTGCCACCATCGTCCCCGCGCTCATCATGTCCTGCGGCCTGGCCGTGCGCCCCGAGCCGTATCTGCCGGATTGCAAGCTCACGCCCACGCCCACTCTCATCGCCCCCGCCACCAGCAGCCCACGCCTCGCCTCCAGCCGCCCCTTCACCGGCGGCGTCGACGACACCCGTCGCCCCGGCTTCGGCGGCCGAGAGTGGTCCGGCAACGGCGAAGTCGGCGGCCGCGCCCCCGACGAGACCAACGCCGCCACCAACCCAGGCCCCAGCGCGTACGGCGCGTACGACAACGACGACACCATGATCCACGTCCGCCTCAGCAGCGGCTACACCATGACCATCTCGCCCTGGCAGGCCATCGACCCCAGCGAGGTCTCCTTCGATCGCCTCGACGTCGCCACCCGCGACTGGTTCCGCGAGCACGGCACCACTAACAAGGAAGTCTGGACCGAACTCGAAGAAGGCCGCCAAGCCTGGCTCCGCGAACGCGGCTACACCTACAGCGTCCGCACCTTCAGCGGCAACGGCGCCGCCGACGACCAGGCCCGAGTCGATGTCAGCGACATCAAGCCGGTGATGACCATCGACCGTCCCACCGACGAACCCAAGTTCCGTAAGAAGATGCAGGTCCGAAGCAACCAGCAGCCTGCTCAAGACCGCGAGCTCGCCGCGATCGGCCGCGAGATGGTCAAGGGCAACGCCCGCGTCTCGATGCCGCCGCTCGCCGATCACGACGCGGTGAAGCAGAGCCTCGCCCGCGCCGAGGCCTCGAAGACCAACGTGACCGCCAAGCACCAGGAGCGTGGCGATGAGAAGGCGTCGAAGGTCGCGACCCGATAGCGGGCGCACCCACATCCGAACGGCCCGACGCACGGCGAACGACCCGCTTTCCGCCGGGGGTGTGATTGGAGGCCATGGGAGCGCTCGGCATCGTCGGCGAGTACACTCGCCCCGGTGACCGAGCGGCTTCCATTTGACCCCGACAAGATGGCCGCACCGCGGCGAGCGGTGGCGCCCACGCCAGATTCCGCCACGCCCTGGCCCGTCTCCAAGCTCGCAGGCGAGATCGACGGCGCTCTCCGCCGAGGCGTCCCCGGTCCCATCCGCGTCATCGGCGAGGTCAGCGGCTTCCGCGACCGCACCCACTGGTACTTCGATCTCAAGGACGAGAACGCGGTCGTCAACTGCGTCATGTTCGCCAGCGCCGCCCGCAAGATCAGCCCGCCGCCCCGCGACGGCGAGCAGGTCATCGTCAAGGGCCGCATCGAGTTCTACAGCAAAGGCGGCAAGGTCTCCTTCATCCTCGACTCCCTCGAACGCGCCGGCGAAGGTCCCCTCGACCGCGCCTTCCGCGAACTCTGCGCCACGCTCAAGGCCGACGGCTACTTCGCGATCGAACGCAAGAAGCCTCTGCCCCGCTTCCCGCGCCGCATCGCCGTCATCACTAGCCGCTCCGCCGCCGCGCTGCAGGACGTGATCAACACCGCCCAGCGCCGCTGCCCCGCGGTCGGGCTGCTGGTCGTCGATGTTCCCGTGCAGGGCGACGCCGCCGCGCCCGAGATCGCCGCCGCCATCGATCGAATCTCCAAGCACCACGCTCGCCTCGGCGTCGACGCCATCCTCCTCACCCGCGGCGGGGGCAGCAAAGAAGACCTCTGGTGCTTCAACGAGCGCCGCGTCGCCGACGCCATCTTACGCTGCACCGTCCCGCTCGTCGCCGCCATCGGCCACGAGACCGACACCACCATCGCCGAGCTCGTCGCCGACGAACGCTGCGCCACGCCCACCCAGGCCGCGATGCGCCTCACGCCCGATGTCCGCGAGCTGCTCCGCCAACTCGACTCCTCGCAGCGCCGCCTCGCCACCGCCCTCGCCCGCGGGGCCGAGCTGGCCCGCCGCGATGTCGAGCTCTCCGGCGAGCGGCTCGAGACCGCCGCCCTCGACGCGATCGCGACCCTCCGCACCAAGGCCCACCAGCTCGAGCTCCGCCTCGAGCGCGTCCGCCCCCAAGCCGTGCACGCCCGCATGATCGCACGCCTCGCCGCCGCGGACGATCGCCTCGCTCGCGCCATGACCAGCCGCCTCGACCCCGCGCGACTCACCGCGTCGGCCGACCGCCTCGAGCGCTCCGTCCATCGCCTCCGCGATCAGCACCGCGCCCGCATTGACGCCCTCGACAAGCACCTCGCCGCCATCTCGCCCAAGCGCGTCCTCGAGCGTGGCTTCTCCATCACCGCGGCCGCCGATGGCCGCCTCATCCGCTCCACCCGCGACGTCTCCCGCGGCGACACGCTCACCACCCACGTCACCGACGGCGCCATCGCCAGCGTGGTGGGGGAGTCGGACCAACCGGCGCCTCGGCCGTCACCTCGGCCATCATCTCGGCCTGCCAAACGCACCAAGCCAGCCGCCGACGAACCCGGCCTCTTCCACGGCTGGGACGTGTGATACGCTCCGCCCGTGGCAAAGCGAGACCCCCATTCCAAGGACGCCGACGCACCCTCCTTCGAGCACTCGCTTGAAGAGGTCGAGTCCATCATCGAGGCCATCGAGTCCGGCGAGGTCGGCCTGGAGAAGTCGCTCGCCGAGTACGAGCGGGGCGTGAAACTCCTCAAACGCTGCCGCGAGATCCTCACCTCCGCCGAGCAGCGGATCGAATCGCTCTCGAAGGACTTGAAGGATTCCGCCGATCCAGACGATGAGTGAGAGCGGAGAGGCTGGAGGGCTGAGGTTGGAGGTCCCACACCGAGCTCCGCCATTCCGGCTCACACCTCATCCCTCACCCCTTCCCACTCATGTCCTACCCCGACTTCATGATCTCGCTCTTCACGATCGCCCAGGTGCTCTGGGTCTTCGCGATCGGCGCCAGCGTCGGCTCGCTGATCAACGTGCTCGTCTACCGCCTCCCGCTGGGCCTCAGCGTGGTCACGCCCCCCAGCCGCTGCCCCTCGTGCGAGACGCGGCTCACCTGGCGCGAGAACATCCCCATCTTCGGCTGGCTCTTCCTCGGCGGTCGCTGCCGCTTCTGCCGCTCCAAGATCTCGATCGAGTACCCCGCGGTCGAGCTCTTCGTCGCCCTGCTCTTCGTGCTCTTCTTCGTGCTCTGGTATCAGGTCGAGCCCAACGCCCGCCTCATCGGCATCAACATCGGCCAGATCGCCCCCGAATGGGCCGGCCCCAGCCGCGGCATCACCATCCCGCTCGTCCAGACCTGGCCCTCGTTCCTCGTTACTCTCGTCCTCCTCGGTTGCCTCGTCGCGATGACGCTGGTGGACGCCAAGACCTTCACCATCCCGCTCGTGCTCGCCTGGGTCCCCGCGATCTTCGCGGCGATCGCCCATCCGATCCACGCCCTGTACATCCAGAACACCACCGGCCGCCTCTGGCGCGCCGCCGAAGGCTGGAACTGGACCATCCCCACCCCCGGCCCCAACGCCTGGTACTGGGTCGGCTTCCCCATCGGCGGCATGCTCGGCCTCGCCGTCTCGCTCCTCCTCCTCCGCGCCGGGCTCATCACCCGCTCCTTCGCGGATTACGAGGAGTGGGAAAAGCAGCAGCGAACGTCCGACGACGCGGCCGGTGCGCCCGCGAACGACCCATCCGCATCGAACGGTGGCATCAGCGCGAACAGCGGCACGGAGACAGCCACCGCGCCAGCCAGTGACGCCGCACCGACCGCCCAACCGCTCTCGCACGCTCCGCACGCCGCACACAACGCCCCACCCACAGCCGACGAGCAGGCCGAGATGTGGATCCAGTATCCCCACGCCCGCCGCGAAATGATCAAGGAGCTCGCGTTCCTCGCCGCCCCCGTCGTCTTCGCCCTCATCGGCGGCTGGCTCGCGAACCAGATCGTCGGGCGCACCGCCGGCTGGACGTGGGACGCACGCCTCGAAACGCTCACCACCTCCGCTCACGTCCCGCTCTGGCTCTCCGCCCTCAGCGGCGTGCTCCTGGGCTACCTCGTCGGCGGCGCCGTCGTCTGGTTCGTCCGCGTCTTCGGCAGCCTCGCCTTCGGCAAGGAGGCCATGGGCCTGGGCGACGTCCACCTCATGGCCGCCGTCGGCGCCTGCCTCGGCTGGATCGACGCCACCATCGCCTTCTTCCTCGCCGCCTTCGTGGGTCTGGCCTGGGCCCTGGGCGGAGCCCTCTTCGGCGGCCTGCGCCGCCAGCTTCCCTACGGCCCGCACCTCGCCGTCGCCTCCGTGCTCGTCCTGCTCCTCAAGCCCTGGATCGAGTTCGCCCTCCGCCGCCTCTTCCACGCCCCCATCGACCTGCCGTAAAGGCCCGCGGGGGCGGGGCCTTCCAGGCCCCGCGCGATCGCCCATTCCCTGACAGAGCCCCCACGCAGGCTTGATTTTCCGCCCGCGTGCGCTATCGTTTTCCCCGCACTTTTCCGCTTGTTTGAGATCCACCATGGAAGAGGAAGAAGAGATCGCAGCCTGATGTCCGCCGGTCGCAAGACCGTGCCGCGGCGATCCGCCGCCACCGCGATCCGCCTCTCCGTCCCACTTCTTTAGTCTCCGCCCCGGCTCGACCCGCCCCGCGGGTCCCAGCACGCGGAGTTTCCCGAGAGTCCAATTCACCCGTCCCACCACTTCCCGCCGCCGCCCCTGACATGGGACCTGGCGACGGGCGCGATCGAGAAGGAATCACACCATGGCCGACCTGTCACACATCCGCAACTTCGGTATCTGCGCCCACATCGACGCCGGTAAAACGACCGTCTCCGAGCGCATCCTGTTCTACACCGGCAAGAACTACAAGATGGGCGAGGTGCACGAAGGCACCGCCACCATGGACTTCCTGCAGGAAGAGCAGGAGCGCGGCATCACCATCCAGTCCGCCGCCACCACCTGCCCCTGGACCCGCAACGCCAAGGAATACAAGCTGAACCTGATCGACACCCCCGGCCACGTCGACTTCACCATCGAAGTCGAGCGCTCGCTCCGCGTCCTCGACGGCGCCGTCGCCGTCTTCGACGGCAAGGAAGGCGTCGAGGCTCAGTCGGAGACGGTGTGGCGTCAGGCCGACCGCTACCGCGTGCCCCGTCTGTGCTTCGTCAACAAGATGGACAAGCTCGGCGCGTCCTTCGATTTCTCCTACGAGACCATCAAGACCCGCCTCGGCGCCAACGCCCTCCCGCTCCAGTGCCCGATCGGCACCGGCAACGAGTTCCAGGGCATCATCGACCTCGTCGAGATGCGGGCGTACTACTTCGAAGGCGACAAGGGCGACAAGGTCACCGAGAAGGCCATCCCCGATGACCTCAAGGACTACGCCGACAAGTGGCGCCACGAGCTGCTCGAGAAGGCCGCCGAGCTCGACGACGAGCTGATGGGCAAGTACCTCGAGGGCCACGAGCCCACCGAGGCCGAGATCCGCAAGGCCGTCCGCAAGGGCGTCGTCGAGCGCAAGGTCTACCCCGTCCTCTGCGGCGCGGCCCTCCGCAACATCGGCATCCAGCGCCTGCTCGACGCCGTCGTCGATTACCTCCCCTCGCCCACCGAGAAGCCCGACGTCGAGGGCACCGACCCGCGCGACAAGAACATCAAGATGTCGCGTCCGCACGACCCCAAGGCTCCGTTCAGCGCCCTGGTCTTCAAGGTCGTCAGCGACATGCACGGCGATCTCACCTACATCCGCGTCTACTCCGGCACCCTCACCAAGGGCACGCGTCTGCTCAACCCCGGCAACGGCAAGAAGGAGAACGCCAGCCGCATCTTCGAGATGCACGCTCAGAACCGCATCCCGCTCGAAGAGGTGACCGCGGGCAACATCGTCGCCGTCGTCGGCATCAAGGAGTCGTACACCGGTGACACCCTGTGCGACGCCGACGAGCCGATCATGCTCGAGCGCATGTTCTTCCCCGAGCCCGTCATCGCCATGTCGATCGAGCCCAAGACCACCGAGGACAAGCGCAAGCTCTCCGAGGCCCTGGGCGTCATCCGCCGCGAAGACCCGTCCTTCCGCTCCAACTACGACGAAGAGACCGGCGAGACCATCATCGCGGGCATGGGCGAGCTGCACCTTGAAATCATCAAGAACAAGCTCACCCGCGACATGAAGATCAACGTCGCCGTCGGCAAGCCGAAGGTGTCGTACCGCGAGGCCATCACCAAGAAGGCCGAGTGGGTCCGCGGCAAGTTCGTCAAGCAGACCGGTGGTCGCGGTCAGTTCGGTGACTGCACGATCAACCTCGAGCCCTTCACCGCCGAGCAGGCGGCGGCCGAGGAGCTCGACTTTACCGACAACATCGCGGTCGAGAACAAGGTCGTCGGCGGCGCCATCCCGAAGGAGTACATCCCCTCCGTCGAGTACGGCATCCGCCAGACCTGCAAGACCGGCGTCAAGTTCGGCTACCCGATGATCAACGTCAAGGCGACGATCGTCGATGGTTCGAGCCACGCCGTCGACTCGTCGCAGGTCGCCTTCGAGCAGGCCGGTCGCCTCGCCGTCATGGAAGCCACCGAGAAGGCCGGCCCGGTCCTCCTCGAGCCGATCATGAAGGTCGTCGTCACCGTCCCCAACGACTACCTCGGCAACGTCACCGGCGACATCTCGTCGCGTCGCGGCATGATCATCGACACCGATGACCGCGGCGTCGTCAAGCTCGTCACCGCCGAGATCCCCCTCGATCAGCTCTTCGGCTACACCACCAGCCTCCGCGGCATGTCCCAGGGCCGCGCCAGCGCCACGATGGAGTTCCTCGAATACCGCCCGATGCCCCGCAGCCTGCAGGAGCAGGTCCTTGAGGCCGAGCGCGGCGGCAAGGCCAAGAAGTAAGCCAACCGCTCTACACGTCTCTTCCACGGCCCCGCAGTTGCGGGGCCGTTTTCTTTTCAGGGCTCGTTGGCCATCCACAAGTAGTAGAACGAGCTCGGGGCCGGGCCGGCGTGGGGGAAGAAGCCGGAGGCGTCGATGCGGAGGAGGTTGACCTCGGTGCCGGGGTTGGAGGCGGCGGGGGTGGTGGGCAAGTCAACCGAGGCGTCGGCGTAGGCGGTGCGGGGGACGGCGGCGCCTTCGAGGCGGAACTTGACCATCTTGGCGGCCTGGATGCCGGCGAGCTCTTTGGCGGCGTCGAAGGCTTCGCGGATGCCGCCGAGTTGATCGACGAGGCCGCGGGCGAGGGCTTCGCGACCGCTCATGATGCGGCCGTCGGTGGACTCGTCGAAGCGGGCGAGGTCGAGGTTGGGGCGGCGGTCTTTGACGTGCTGGCGGAAGGCGGCGTAGTACTCGTCGACGAGGCCCTGGAGGACGCGGTAGTGGGAGTCCTTCATCGGTTCGAGGCTGTTGGCGATGTCCTTGTTGGGGCCGCTTTTGACGGAGCGTGCGACGATGCCGATGCGGCTGAGGCCGTCGGAGAAGTTGATGGTGGGGACGATGACGCCGATGGAGCCGGTGATGGTGGTGGGGTTGGCGAGGATGCGGTCGGCGGCGAGGGCGATGTAGTAGCCGCCGCTGGCGGCGACTTCGGCCATGGAGACGACGACGGGCTTGTTGGAAAGCTCGCGGAAGCGGCGGATCTCGCGGTAGAGGACGTCGCTTCCGGTGACGCTGCCGCCGGGGGAGTTGATGCGGAGGACGACGGCGCGGATGGAGGCGTCGGTGCGGGCGCGGTCGAGGCGCGCGACGACCTCGTCGACGGGGTTGGCGCCGGGGCCGAGGAGGCCGGGGAGCGGGGCGTCGACGATCAGGCCCTGGACGTCGATGACACAGACTTTCCAACTGGCGTTGGAGTCTTCGTCGACGACGGACTCAACGAGTTTCTTGTCCTTGGCGAAGAGGGTGAAGCTGACGGTCAGCGGGGTGCAGGCCGTGAGCGTGGCGGCCAGGAGGAGGAGGGGGATCGTGGTGGTCGATCGCATGGGCCAACGGTACGTTGGCGCGGGGGGTGGTGGGGGATTGGAGCGCGGGGGTGTTGAGGTGAGTCTCGTTCCCGTCAGTTGCTTGGCATGTGGCTTGGCCTTTGGCCAAGCGGTCCTCTCCTTCCGCGTCCTGCGGGGCGGGGAGAGGAGTGGGGAGACCCGCTCGCTCACGCTCGGGGCTCGTCAAGACAGGTGAAGGAGAT
>JAIEUA010000001.1 GCA_019744815.1 Phycisphaerales bacterium | reverse complement strand
GCAGGGGAGCAGGGGAGCAGGGGAGCAGGGGAGCAGGGGAGCAGGGGAGCAGGGGAGCAGGGGAGCAGGGGAGCAGGGGAGCAGGCGGTATTGAAGCACGGCCGCGCCCCACCGTTCGCCTTTTCTCCTGTTCTCCTGTTCTCCTCTTCTCCTCTTCTCCTCTTCCCCTGCCCCACTGCTCCCCTGCTCCCCTCCCCCCCTTTCCACGTTACATTCCCACCGTGGGCCTCTCCTTCCACATCCCCCGGGGCGTGCGCGTCGAGAAGGTTGCGCCGGCGTGGCGCGATCGCAAGGCCGCGCTCGCGCGGTTCGCGACCACGTTCCGGCTCGACCCGGCGACGAGCACGGTGCTAAAGGCCGAGGGGCACTCGTTCGTGGTGCGGGTTGAGATCGAGGGCACGCCGCTGATCGTGAAGTGGCGCGAGCTGGTCGGCTTGCGCGACCGGGCGAAGAACCTGCTGCGGGCCAGCCGCGGGTTTCGCCAGTGGCGCGGGGCGCGGCGGCTGCAGCGCGACGGGATCCCTGTCGCGGGGCCGATCGCGCTGCTGACCCAGTACGGCTTGGGCGACGCGGAAGCAGCGACGAGGCCCAAGTCGTTGCTACCCCCACAGGCGTGGCCTCGCGAATGGCTGCTGCTCGAAGAAGCCCCGGGCAAAACCCTGCTGCGGCACCTCGCGGATCGTGATCTCTCCGTCCGCGACGAGCACGCGCTGGCGCGCGCGGTGGGCGTGCAGGTCGGGGCGATGCTGCGGGCCAACGTCTGCAACCGCGACCACAAGCCATCAAACCTCATCGTGACCTTCGACGAGGGCGTGCCGATCGTGACGCTGATCGACACCGTGGGCATCCGGCGACGCGGCAATCCCGGGGAGATGGCCCGCATGCTCGCGACATTGCTGATCGAACCCATCGGCGTGGGCGTCTCTCCCCGCGGCGCGATCGCCTTCCGGGTGCTCCGCGACGCCTGCGCCGCGTGGCTCGAGCACACGCTCGCGCGGCCGCTGGGCACGGCTAAGGGCGACAAGAAAGCCCTGCGTTCACTGGTTCGCAGCATGGCCCGGCGGATCGACCAGTACCTCCGCACCCACGGCGATCCCACCCCCAAGATCAACCCGCTCGACGCGCCTCGGTGAGATCACGCCCGTCCGGGCAGGGCCTCGCGCGAAAAAGAAAACACCGGCGTGTGGCCGGTGTTGGAGTGAGGCGCGTTCGAGTGACGTGCTGGTGCGTGCATCAACCCAGGGCCGCGGCACCGGCGACGATCTCGGTGAGCTCGGTCGTGATCTGGGCCTGACGGGCGCGGTTGAAGGTACGCGTGAGGCGCTTGCCCATCTTGCCGGCGTTGTCGGTGGCGGCCTTCATCGCGATCATGCGGGCGACGTGCTCGCTGACGATCGCGTCGTTGAAGCACTGGAAGAGCACGGCCTTGACCGCCGCGGGGAGCAGTTCGCCCAGGAGCTGCTCAGCGTCGGGGCTGAACTCGTACTGGCTGGTCGACTCGCCCGCGGGCTTCTCGAGCTTGCCGGGGGTGTGCTTCTCGAGGGCGTCGGCCTTGAAGGGGAGCAGCTGCATGACCGTCGGGACCTGCTTGCCGGCGGAGAGGAACTTCATATAGACGACATGGACGCTGGTGATCTCGCCCGAGGCGAAGCGGTCCATGTAGTTCTGGGCCAGCGACTCGATGGTCTCGTAGGTCGGCTTGTCGCCGATGGTGTGGGCCTGCGAGACCGGGATGTTGTTGTACTTGAGGAAACCGGCGCCCTTCTTGCCGACCAGCTCGATGAAGCCAGCGCGGTTGGCGGGGTTCTCGCGAGCGAAGGCCATGGCGGTGCGGAGGATGGCGCCGTTGTACGGGCCGCAGAGGCCGCGGTCGGAGGTGAGGATCAGCGTGAGAGGGCGACCCGTGGCCTTCTTGTCGGAGGCGGTGAGCAGCGGGTGCTTGAGGTCGCTGAGGGCCTTGGCGAGGCCGGCGACGAGCTCGAAGAGCGCGTCGGTGTACGGGCGGCTGGCGACGGCCCGCTGCTGGGCGGCGGAGAACTTCGCCGTGGCGATCATCTGCATCGTCTTGGTGATGCGGCGGATGTTGCCGACGGCCTTGATGCGCTTCTTGATCTCGCGAGTCTTGCCCATAGGGAGGCAAGTTTAGGCGCGAGCCCCTACCGAATTCACCCCGAACGGAGGGCGTCGGACGCCGCGTTCTCGTGCCCCAACACCAACCCATCCCACGCCAGTTCCATGCCCTCGGGCAGCTCCGCCTGGGTCTTGGCGTGGCCCAGATCGTGGGTCATGTGCACGAAATAGGTGTGTTCCGCGGCCACGTTCTGGGCGATCCCGATCGCCTGGCTGAGGGTCAGGTGTGTCGGGTGGTGGCGGTGCCGCAGGGCGTCGAGGATCAGCGTGCGGCAGCCTTCGAGCAGCGGCCAGGTCTCGTTGGGGATCGCGGAGACGTCGGTGAGGTAGATGAGAGGGAAGATGGAAGGGGTGAGGGGTGAGGGGTGAGAAGGGGCCGGCTCGATGCGGAAGCCGACGACGGGCAGGCGGCCGTGCATCGCTCGCAGCGGCGTGAAGCGCAGGCCGTGCAGGTCGATGGGGCGGGCGGGCTCGATCGGGAACGCGATCAGGGTCGCGACGAACGACTGGTTGATGTTCTTGTCGCTATCGAAGATGTGCTGGTAGACGCGCTTCAGGAACTCGATCACGCGGGGCTCGGCGTAGACATCAATCGCGTGCTGCTGCATCGCGTTGTAGCGGCGGACCTCGTCGAGGCCGAAGGTGTGATCGACGTGGTTGTGCGTGAACAGGATCGCATCGACGCGGCGGATGTTGTGTTTGAGCGCCTGCTGCCGCAGGTCGGGACTGGTGTCGATGAGCACGCAGCGGGGCTTGCCGTCGGGGTCGGTCCATTCCAGGCACGCGCTGGTGCGCAGGCGGCTGTCGCGCGGGTCTGTGCTGGTGCAGACGGCGCAGTCGCAGCCGATGACGGGCACGCCGCTGGAGGTGCCGGTGCCGAGGAAGGTGAACTTGGGGTCGCGTAGGGGCACGGGGGAAATGGAGAGAACGCGGAGGGGCGGAGGTTGCGGAGGGGCGCGGAGGGAGTTTATGGAATGGATGCGGGGGCAGGGGAAGAGGAGAACAGGTGAACAGGGGATACGGATCGCGGAGGCGCGGTGGTCAGGCTCTTGCCTTGACACACTCTCTTCTCCGCGACACTCCGCTCTCTCCGCCCCTCCGCGTTCTCTCCTTGCCTTCCAACTCACCCCTCACACCTCACCCCTTCCCACTCAACGCGGCATCAACAAGCCCGGGTTGTACACGTAGTGCAAATGCGGCCCCAGCAGCAAAGCCGTCTCGTCCGTCCACTTCTTCGGCCCCAGCCGCCCGAAGTACTTCATGAACGCCGAGACGTTGCTGTAGCCAAGCCCGATGAAAGCGTCGCAGCGGGCCGCGAGCAGGGTGTCGAGCAGGACTTCTTCGCCGAGCTTGGTGCCAATGAGCGCGGGCTGGTAATGCAGTCCGGTGCGAGCGCTGGTGCGGGTCGCGTCGGCGACGTCGAGGCGATCCGCGTACTTCGCCTTGTACTCCGCGACGGCGGGCTGCCAGTCGGTGAACAGCCGAACGCGGGCACCCGGGAACTTCTGCATCAGCGCGGCGATGTGCTGGTGGTAGATCGCCGAGGCCTGATCGAGCTGCGGCAGTTCCACGTGCTTGTCGCTGCCGCGGACGTGCACCGCGATCGTGGGCGTGCGCACACCCGCGGACAGTTCCTCCAGTCGCGCCGCGATCGCGTCCGACGGGATCAGGTACTTGCCGATCAGGTCGAGGAAGATCACATCCAGCGGCTGGCCGAAGCGCCGATGCTCCCGGGGCAGCCAGTGTTTGAGCGCCATCACCGGCGTGTGGAAGTCACTGACCGCGATCGGTTCGGGGCGATTCAGGAACGACACCGCGGCGATCCGCGACTGCGGCCCGGTCATCGCGCCGTTGTCGATCACCGTGAGATTCGCGTCGTTCCACTTGCTGGGGAAGAACTTCCTGCCCTTGGCATCGCGCAGCACATCGACCAGCGTCAAACTCGACACCGGCTTGAAGAAATGGTTCCAGAGGTTGTGGGCGGGGTCCGACTCGCCCGGGTTCTTTCCGCGCGGTAACTGCGGCCCGCCGAAGCGCGAGTTCGCGCCCCAGTGCACCAGCGGCGTACGTCCCGTGATCTCCGCCAGCAGCAACTGTCCCAGCACGTGATCCACATCCGACCAGAAGCCCTGCGACCACGAGCGGATCACGAGGATGCGATCGGGTGAGGATGTCGGCGTGGCGGAATCGGGACCCGGTGTCATCGAAGCGATCAGCGCACGCACCGCGTCGAGGCGCTTGGCGTCGGCGCCGGGCAAGGCCGCACTGCGGGTGACCGCATCCTCGGCGACATCCCGTCGCGACACCTTCACCGCGACCTGGGCGACGATCAGCCACGACTGCCAGTGATCCCAGCCGACCTCGTGCAGCTCACGGCAGATGCGATCGGCGAGGTCGAGCCGCCCGTGGGCGAACGCCTGCGTCGCCGCGTTGATCGCGGCGTTCTGCTGCGCGGGCTGGACGGGGTGCGACATGCGGACATCATTGGATCGCGGGTCGGCGTTCGATCCACGCATGGATGGTGACAGAGGGCCAAGACGCTACGGCGTCAAGACGCCGAGGCTGACGAGGCTGGGCGAGGAAGCCTCGGATTGGTTGGAGTTCGATGTACGCCTCGGGCGGAGTTGTGCGCTCTTGCTGCGATGCATCCGAGGCTTCCTCGAGGACTCGTCAGCCTCGGCGTCTTTCGATCGCGAGCGTGTTGATGGCGCCCATCACCCCATCCACGCCGGCACGCCGCGCCGCTTCGGCATCGTGCCCGCGTCGGAACTCGACCGTGAGGATCGGAACTCCCCGGTCGATGCCGACGAACGTGCCGAGGGAGCCGGGGGTTGGATAGCCCATCGAGGGCTCGACCCGCCAGCGCGGGTCGGAGCGCTGTGCGGCCGCGACGAACGCCTGCGCCGCCTCAGCCGCCGGACCATCGAAGTTCACGAACGGCCCGCTGCGGATCGAGTGGAAGACGATGACCAGGTTTGGGCGAAACGTATCGAGCTCGCGAGCGAGGATGCGCGACTCGGGCTCGCTGAGCGGCGCGTCACCGCGATCGGGCGCGGGGGAGAAGTTCGTTGCCGGGAAGTTGCGGTTGAGGTCGATGCCGCGGGCGTTGGCCCGGGCGCCCGCGGCCGTGCCGTCGGGGTTGAGGTCTCGGATGACGCGCACCGTGGCGTGGAGCGACGCTTGATCGCGGGACGACTGCAACGCGGCGACGAGCGGGGCCACGGCCGCCGCACCCTCGGTCTCGTTGCCGTGGATCGAACCGATGACGAGCACCCGGTGTGAAGCGTCTCCAGCGGGCGCCACGGTTGTCACCTCGATCGAACGACCCTCGACGGAGCGGCCGAGACTGACCCAGTCGGAAGCGGCGCTCCCGGATTCTCGCGACGATGCCGCACAGCCCCCAAACGTCCCCGCAAAGACCAACGACCCGAGAGCGATGAAGGCTTCGGCGAGAAAACAGCGCCTCGAGAGGAGACAGGGCATCGAGGAGATGTCGGCTGCCGATCACGCGGGGCGTGAGTCGGGGTTCTTTCCCATGGCGGGCAACGCCGCGTGTACTGGCGACGAGGCGCTGCGCTCGGTCGCGTGCGTCACGCTCAGCCCGCCAGCTTCGATGCGCTTCGCTTGAAGCCTTCGGGTCGGATCCGGCGCCGAAACCCGCACGCCCAAGCTCCCCATACTCTTGCGTATGACATCCTTCTCCGCACCCGCTGGCGATCGCGACTTTGACTGGGGCCCGCAGCGCACCAGCATCCTGGCGATCCTCGCTCTGGTCTTCGCCCTCCCCTGCTTTATCCCGGGCGTGGGCTTTATCGCCTCGCTGCTCGCGGTCTTCGCATTGGTGGGCATCGCCAGCAGCAAGGGCCGTGTCGGCGGCACAGGCCTGGCGGTCGCGGCTCTGGTGCTCGGGCTCATCAGCACGGCATTCTGGGGTGCGCTGGGCTACGGCGCCTGGCAGATGGTCAACAAGTTCAGCTCCGCCGCCACCGCGCCGGTCGCGGCCATCATCACCGCGGCACAAAAGGGCGAGTTTCAGAACGCCCGCGACGGCATGATCAGCTACAGCGCCGAGAAGCTCACCGACGAACGCCTCGCCGCGTTCCAGACCGAGGTCAACGACAAGCTCGGTGCGTACCAGAGCGCTCCGAAGGGGCTCTTTGATCTCATCTCGGCCTACGGCGAGATCTCCCACCTCATGAAGGCGCCGCCCCAGAACGGCGATCCCCAGATTCCCCTCCCGCTGCGATTCGAGAAGGGTGCGGCCCTGGTCCTCCTGGAGATCGATCCCACCAAGCAGCACGAGGCCGACACCAAGAAATCCAAGAGCCTGCCGATCCGCAACTTCATGATCGTCGCCGCCGACGGAACTGTGATCCAACTCCTCGACCCCGCGCTTCTGCCCAAGTCGACGTGGAACGGGAACATCCAGATCGATTCCGGCGGCAAAGTGCGGGCCAAGGAGAAGGGTGAGCCCGTGATCATCACCCCTGACGAGCAACCCGCGTTCGAGCCCGCGGCCACCCCCGTCGAACCCAAGAAGCCCGGCGGGGCGTGAGCCCATTAGCTCAAGGGTCGAACCTGCCCAGCCCGTCGCGGCCGTGAACTTGCCCGGGCGGCAAGTCTGCTACATTGACGCTGTGACCGCCAGCCGTCCCCCCCTCATCTCCTGCCAGCAGGTCGCCAAGATCTTCGACGGGCGTGCCGTGCTCGAGTCGATCGATCTCGAGGTCTACCCCGGTGAAACCATGGTCATCATGGGCGGGTCGGGCTCGGGAAAGTCGACGCTGCTGCGGGTCATCATCGGCTCCTTCGCCGCCGACCGCGGCCGGGTCATGCTCTTCGGGCAGGACATGGGCCCCTTGGTCGGCGGGGGAGTCCACGGTGGCGGCGACGAGGACAAGCTCGCCGATGTCCGCAAACGCTTCGGCATCCTCTTTCAGTCCGGCGCCCTCTTCAACTCGATGACCATCGCCGAGAACGTGGCCCTTCCTTTGAAGGAGCACACCGACCTCTCGCAAGAGATCATCGACATCCAGGTCAAGATCAAGCTCGAGCTCGTCGGCCTGCGAGAGCACGCCCACAAGTACCCGGCCCAGATCTCCGGCGGCATGAAGAAACGCGCCGGCCTCGCCCGCGCCCTCGCCCTCGACCCCGAGATCCTCTTCTACGACGAACCCTCCGCCGGTCTCGACCCCGTCACCAGCGCCCAGATCGATCGCCTCATCGTCGATCTCTCCCGCCAGCTGGGCGTGACCAGCGTGGTCGTCACCCACGAGATGGACTCGGCCTTCGTGATCGCTGACCGCATGGCGATGCTCGACCGCGGCAAGATGCTCAAGGTCGAGACCCGCGACTGGTACGACAACCTGCGGAAGCTGTCGGACGCCGACGCGAAGGACCTGCCGCAGACCGAGCGCCTGATCCGCCAGTTCCTCCGCGGCGACGCCGAAGGGCCGATCACCGAGCGCCGCTCCGAAGCCGCGTTCGAGGCCGACTTGCTGGGTGTGCCTGTCGAGCAGATCCTGCCGACGCCCAGCCTCGAACCCACCCGCAGCACCGCCGGCGGCACCCGCTCCGGCCTTTTCGGCCGCTTCTCGAAATCCAAAGGCTGAAAGACAGTTCATCACAGAGATCACGGAGAACACAGAGGAAGTCAGGTGGGGAAGGCAGATGAGGAACCAACAGATCAGAAACCGTCGCGGTCGAATGCCCCTGCCTTGAACCCATGTCTCTCTCCGTGTCCTCTGCGCTCTCCGCGGTGAAATGCCTTTTCTCCCAGCCGCCGCCCCTGCTCCCCTGCTCCGCTCCACCCCTCCTCCCCTTCCCCATCCTTTTCCGCTAACCTACCCACGAGATGTCCCTCCGAAGCCCCGCCCGTTACTCCGTGCTCGCCGGCCTGTTCCTCCTGGGATCGGTCGTCTTGTTCATCGCCATCGCCTTCTCGCTCACCAGCGCGATGGAGTTCCTCAAGCCCGCGCACAAGTTCGTGGTGAAGTTCCCCGTCGCCCAAGGGGCACCCGGCGTGAAGGCCGGCAACTCGGTGACGCTCGGCGGCCAGATCGTCGGTCGCGTCACCGGCGTCGAGTTTGACCCCGCCACCGAGAACGTCCTGGTCGCGATCCGCATCGCCGCCGAGCACAAGCTCTACACCAACGCGATGGTCGCGCTCGACCGCCCGCTCCTGGGCAGCCAGAGCACCATCAACATCTCCGGCATCGGCACCCCCGACAAGGGCCTGCTCAAGGAAGGCGACACCATCCTCGGCGGGCTCGCGCCCCCGGCCCTGCTCAGCCAGGCCGGCCTCAGCGCCGACAAGATCAAGGCCATGGTCGACGACCTGCAGGCCACGCTCAAATCCGCTCGCACGCTGGTCGAGTCCAACTCGCCCAAGATCAACACCATCATCGACGACGTCGCCGGCGTCACCAAGAGCACCCGCGAGAGCTGGCCCAAGTGGACCGCCAACATCGATTCGACCACCGCCGACATCGCCGAGTTCAGCAAAATGCTGAAGCCGATGGCCGAGAACTTCAACGGCAAGGTCGATGAGTTCGGCAAGCTCGTCGGCAACGTCAACAGCGTCATCGACGAGAACAAGGCCACCTTCCGCGACACCATCGCCGGGGCCAAGGGCGCGGTCGAGGACGTGCGGACGCAGTCCATCCCGCTGCTCAACGACGGGCTCAAGAACTTCCGCGAGTCGGCGGTCGCCACCAACAACTGGCTCGCGACCGAGTTGCCCTCGCTCCGCCGCACCGTCGCGAATCTGCGGCTCACCAGCGATCAGGCCAACCGGGCCATCGGCGAGATCCGGGCCCAGCCGTGGCGACTGTTCTTCCAGCCGGCGAAGAAGGACCTCGAGGCCGACGCGCTCTTCCGGGCCGCGACCTACTACGCCGACGCGACGGCCGCCGTGCGTGCGACCAGCGAGAGCCTGACCAACGCGATGGCCCTGGCCCAGAGCTCGCCCGCGGGCGCCGGACCGACACCGGAGACCATCGCCGAGCAGCTCAAGCTGCTGCGCGACTCGATGCAGGAATACAAGAAAGCCGAGCGGGATCTGCTCGACGTCTTGATCCTGCAAGCCGGCCAGAAGCCGCCGGTGCCCAAGGGCATGGAGACGAAGGAAAGCAAGTAAGGTCGTTCACCGATGGCTTTTCACCGCGGAGGACGCGGAGAGCGCGGAGATCGGAAGAAGGCGTTTTCCCACGGAGATCACGGAGACCACAGAGGAAGGCAAGAGGGGATCGAATCGGTCGGAATGCAGAGTGGGCAATCTCTCCTGCCTTCAACCAATGTCTCTCTCCGTGTCCTCCGTGCTCTCCGTGGTAAACTGCCTTTGCCTTCTCTGCGTCCTCCGCGTCCTCTGCGGTGAAATGCCTCGAGGTTTGGGGGTGAATTCGTGACCCAGCGCCGACACCACTACGAGGCCGCGTTCGAGGATTTCCTCCGCTCGGCGCGCATTCCCTACGTCGCGGTCGACGAGGCCAAGAAGGCGTTGCTCCCCGAGACCGCCTCGCCGCGGCTGGAGTACTCCCGAGCGGGCGACGAGCGGCCGACCTCGGTGAAGTCCTTCGACTTCGTCATCTACGGCGAATCGCAGAATCTCCTGCTCGAGGTCAAGGGTCGACGCATCAGCCCCCGCACGCTCGCGGCGGCCCGCACGTCCAACCGAGGCGGCTCGACTCGGTCAAGGCTCGAGAGCTGGGTGACCCAGGACGACGTCGACAGCCTCGCGACCTGGGGCTCGCTCTTCGGCAGCGGCTTCGAGCCCGCGTTCGTGTTCGTCTACTGGTGCGACGAGCAGCCGCCGGATGCGCTGTTTCAGGAGATCTTCGAGAGCCGCGGGCGGTGGTACGCGCTGCGCTGCGTGCTGCTGAGCGACTACCGGGCGAACATGAAAGTCCGCAGCCCGCGCTGGCGCACGGTTCACGTCTCGTCGTCTCGCTTCGAGCAGATCAGCCAGCCGTTCACGGCCGGCCGCACGCTCCGTTCCCACTCCGCGCGAGACCTGCCTCTGCTCGAACCGATCGGGTCGTGACTCAGTCCGCCCCGCCGGTCAGATTGGCGGGCAGGTCCTTGTCGTCCACGCGGCGGATGCTGGCGCCGAGCTTGGCGAGGCGGTCTTCCATCTTCTCGTAGCCGCGGTCCAGGTGGTACACGCGGTTGATGATCGTCGTTCCCTCGGCGGCGAGGCCCGCGAGCACGAGGCCCGCTGAGGCGCGGAGGTCGCTGGCCATCACGGGTGCGCCGACGAGCTTCTTGACGCCGCTGACGATGACCGTCGCGCCCTGACGCATCAGCTTCGCGCCCATGCGCGACAGCTCGGCGACGTGGAGGAAGCGTTCGGGGAAGATGCGCTCGGTGATGACGCTGTTGCCGTCGGCGAGCGTGAGCGTCGCCATCATCTGGGCCTGAATATCCGTCGGGAAGCCCGGGTGCGGCTGGGTGGTGAACTCGACAGGCTTCAGTGTGCGGGCGCTGGTGACGCGCACGGCGGCGCGGAGCAGGTTGTTGTTCGCCCCGGGCGTGACGGCGAGGTGGATGCCCATCGCCAGCAGCTTGGCCTTCACCGCGAGCATGGCGTCGATGGGACAGTTCTCGAGCGTGATGTCGCCGTTGGTGATGGCCGCGGCGAGCATGAACGTGCCCGCCTCGATGCGGTCGGCCATGACGGCGTGATCAACGCCCTTGAGCTCGTCCACGCCCTCGATGACCAATCGCGGCGAGCCGTGGCCGCTGATCTTGGCGCCCATCTTGATCAGCATGACGGCGAGGTCCACGATCTCCGGTTCGCACGCGGCGGACTCGATGACGGTGGTGCCCTTGGCGAGCGTGGCCGCACACATCACGTTGGCGGTGCCGAGCACGGTGGAGCCGAACTGGCCGCCGAGGAAGATGGTGGCACCCTTCAGGCCCTTCTTGGGGGCGCGGGCGGTGATGTCGCCGCCGTCGAGGGTGATCTCGGCGCCGAGGGCGGCGAGGCCGCGCAGGTGCAGGTCGACCGGGCGGTCACCGATGGCGCAGCCGCCGGGCATCGAGACCCGGGCGAAGCCGCGGCGGGCGACCATCGGTCCGAGGGTGCTGATGCTGGCCCGCATGGTGCGGACGATCTCGTAGCGGGCGTGCGACTTCTCATGCGACTCGTCCTGGGTGTGCAGCCGCATGATGGCTTGACCGGCGGGGCCGGAGTGCTCGCCGATGCAGCCGAGTTCGCCCAAGAGGTTGCGGAGGGACTTGATGTCGGCGAGGTTGGGGACGTCGCGGAGGGTGACGGGCTGGTTGGTGAGCAGGGCCGCGCACATCTCGGGGAGAGCGGCGTTCTTGCTGCCGAACACGCGGAGAGAGCCCTCGAGCCGCTTGCCGCCTTCGATGAGGAACGTATCCATACTGAGAGTCTCCGCCAGCTTCACGCGGCGAGCCGCGTGTTCCCGCACCCGGAAAACACAAGCCCGGACCATCCATGGCCCGGCGCGAGTTTATATCGGATGGGAAGCGCCCCGGAGCGCGGTTTTGGGGGAACCTGGTTCGCCCTAGCTCTTTGCCCCGACGTGCTTGGCGATCTCTGCCTCGATGGCCTCGGCCCAGAGGCGATAGCCCTTCTCGGAGAGGTGCAGGAAGTCGGGCATCACGTCCTTACTGATAGAGCCGTCGGCGTTGAGGAACTTCGGCCCGATGTCGAGGAACGTGGTCTTGGCGTTGGCGATCGAGGCGAGGAGCTTGTTGGCGGCGTCGAGGGTGGCTCGGGTGTCGTTGGGCTTCTCGCCCCGGGGGAAGATGGCGAGCACCAGGATGTGGGTCTCGGGCAGCTTCGTGCGGATCGCGGAAACCACCGCTCGCACCCCCTCGTTGATCTCCTCGGCGGTGTTTGACCGGACGGTCGGGCTGGAGGCGGTGTTGTTGGTGCCGATCATGAGGACCAGCAGCTTGGGGGCGTGCCCGGCCTTGGGGGTGGCGAGGCCGTCGAGATTGCCGTGGGCGATGCGATAGAGAAGATGCTGGGTGCGGTCGCCGCCGATGCCGGTGTTGAAGGCGTTGCGCTGGGCGTAGAACTCGGCCCAGACGCCCTTGCCGGCGCCCTCCCAGCCCTGGGTGATGGAGTCCCCCATGAAGATCAGGTCGATGTCGCCCTTCTCGGCCCCCTGCTTGGCCCGGGCGTTGAAGGACTCGTGCCGGTCGATCCACCACTTGTCGGGGCGGGATTCCTGGCCGACGGCGGTGTTGGTGGCCGGGGTGGCCTGCGGCGTGGGCTGGGTGCTCGGCGCGGCCGGGTCGGCGAGCAGGCACAGGGCGAGAACGCGCAGCACGAGGCAGCTGAGGTAGAGCATGCCGGAGTTTACTCGATGTATCGACGTCTTCGGTGCCGTCGCGCCTTGACGAGCCCCGAGCGTGAGCGAGCGGGTCTCCGAAGCCTGTTCAAGGCAACCCACTCGCTGACGCTCGGGGCTCGTGGGGGATGCGTGTTCAGCGAACGGTCGCGGGCGTGTCGGTCGGCGCTGGGGCCGCCGAGCCTCGGATGAGCAGGACGCCCGCGATCAGGAACGCGATGCCCAACCCCTTCAACGGGGTGACGGGGTTCTGGCGGAGGCCGAGCCAGCCGAAGTGGTCCAGGATGACCGCGATCACCATCTGCCCCGCGAGCACCGCGCCGGTGAGCGCGACGACGCCCAGCTTGGGGGTCAGGATGATCGAGCTGACGACGTAGACCGCACCGAGCATCCCCGCGACATGGGCCCACCAGGGTGCTCCGAGCAGCTTGGCCGGTGCCGGCGCGGGCTGACGCATCGCCAGCGCGATCAGCAAGAGCGCCACCAGGCCGATCAGAAAGCTGTACACCGTGGCCTGCATGGGCTGCTGCAGGTGCGTGCCCATCTTGGCGTTGCACGCGGCCTGAATCGGAAGGACCGCGCCGGCCAGGGCGGCGGCAAGCAGAAGCAAGGCGTAGTTCATGGCTGCGTCATCGGGAAAGTGCCCCGCAGCGGCGTAGTTTCAGGTCGCCAGCACCCCCACCACCACCTCTCCCCCACCTCCCCATCACCCTCATCCGAACCATCGGTTCAGACCAGACCCGCGCCGAAACACCGCCACGCCGTTTCTTCGTCGATCGCCTCGCGGGGGTTGATCGATTCACGCTCCCCGCTCCCCACCCGCCGGCGCAGGACCGCGGCCTGGATCGAATCCTCCGGGTCCGCCCGGACAATCGGGACATCGCTGCCGAAGAGCAAGGTCTTGCCCGGCACCAAGCCCGACTCGATCAGGCTCTTCCACGGCATCACCCGGTCCAGCCGCCCCGGCACCGCCCGGTGCAGGGCCTCGATGTCCACCAACAGATGGCAGGGCTGCACGCTCGCGACCACACCCAGTTCCGCAAAGCGCGGCACATCCGCAGCGTCGATCAGCTCCGCGTGCTCGATGCGGAGGGGAACAGACTGAGCGACCGAGCGGCGAAGAGACGGAGCGATCTCGGAGATTCCATCGAGACACGCTCGCACCGCGCCGTCGCCGATGGCGTGCATGGCGAGGCCCAGATTCAATCGCAGGCATCGCTCCGCCGCGTCGGCGATCTGGCGCGGGGTCATCAGCGGCTTGCCATGGCGCAGATCGGGCGGCGACTCGGCATAGGGCTCCAGCACCCACGCGGTGCGGCTGTTGAGCGTGCCGTCGGTGAAGATCTTCCCGCCCAAGAGACGCACCCGAGCCGATTCCCACGTCACCCGCGAGGCCGCCGCCGCTTCGATCTCCTCGACCAGCGAATACAAACCAACCCGGAGCGGGAGACGGCCTTCTCGTTCCAGGCGGGCCAGCAACGGGCCCAGCCACAGCGGACTGGCCAGGTCGTGCATCTCAACAAAGCCCATCGAAGCGAGATGGTGCAGCGCGCTCGCGACCTGCTCGTCGCGCACCGAGTCCTCGGGCTCGGGCGCCGCCGCCCACGTTCCGAATGCCGCGGACTCCAGCAGCAGACCTGAGGGCTCGCCCGCGCGCGGGCCACTGGAGAGCCGCTCGATCACGCCGCCGACGGGATCGGGAGTGGACCGTGAGATCTTGGCGGCCGCCAGTGCCGCGCTGTTGGCAAAGACCGCGTGGTGGTCGAAGGACATGATGAGCGTGGGCCTGGAACCCGTCACCCGGTCCAGCTCTTCCAGCGTCATCCAACGCCGCTCGGCCCAGCCTTCGTAGCGTGCCGAGTGGGCCTGCAGCCAGGCGCCGGGCGGGCTCGCGCGCATCGCGTCCGCACGGGCCGCGATCCGTTCGATCGCCTCACCGACGCTCGAGCAGCCCTCAAGGGACAGCATCGACAACGCCTTCCCGAGCCAAGGCAGGTGGCCGTGCGCCTCGGTGATCGGGTGCTTTGGGCGGGTGAAAGGCGGGGTGGAAGAGCTCACGAGGTCCATGCCTCGATCGTTGCCCGCACCGCCGCGGGCGTTGCTCGCTCGACGAACTCGACCCGCACCAGCCCGGTGCGGGTGCGGACGTCGATGCCGTCGGGGTCGACTCCAACCGCTAGAGGCTCGGCCACGTCGCGCCCGGCGTGCTCGAGCACGAGCGCGGCGAGGCGGGCGCGGTCGGCGTTGAGCCGCTTGCACAGCCGGGGCTCATCGCCCGCGACCGGGTTGGGCACCACCACGTCTTCCACCAGGGCCACGCCCATGGTCCACTTCGCGTCCACGATGTTCAACGCGGCGAGCCGCGAGTCTTCGCCCTTGCCGTGGTAGATCAGAAAGCGATCCGCCGCCGAGCCATCGGACGAGGCGTGCGGATCGAGCCAGCGCAGCTCGGCGAGCAGTTGAAGCGAGGGATCACCCTCGTCGGGAACATGCAGCACGATCGACTCCGCCCCCTCGACCCCCAAGGGCAGCGCGACGATGGGCAGGCCGCTGGAAGGGTCGAGCACGAACCGCCGCGGGTAGATGGCGTCGTCGGCGATGAGCACGCCGGAGACGTGCCTTCGAAGGAAGTGCAGCGCGTCGAGCGGAGGATGAGGTCGCGATGAGAACACGGGGTCGAGTCTCCCAAGGCGGGCCGCCGCTTGCAAGCCGGTGAAACGATGCCGGCGGACCGGCCGCGCGGGCATCACCCGTCGCCCCCGCGCCGCGCGAGTCTCTATTGGATACAGGATCGCGCCTTGCGAATCCGATCATTTTCCGAACATGTGGACGAAAACACCGCGAAATCAGGCCCAGGAAGGGCCTCCCAAAAAGAAACACGGGGCGGCTTTCGCTGCCCCGTGTCGGTCGCGTTGTGAGACATTCGTGATCCGTGTCGGACGAAGCGGCAAACGCCGCCTCGTGGTTGGATGCCGTGCGAGAACTCGCATCGGCGACTGCGGAAGGGAAGCATGCTCGCAGCTTGAGTTGGGACCGCTGCGAGCCTCCCGACATCCTTCCGCCCGGGAGTATCTGGTCCCGAAGCGCGGTTAGCGCTTCTTGGATTTCTTCTTGGCCTTCTTCTTGGCTTTCTTCTTTGCCATGAGAGAGATCTCCTCAAGCAGTTGTGTGCGTTGTTTCCCGCGCGAGCACGCGACACACTCGCGCGCGACGCACCTGCCTGTTATCGGAAGTGTGACATCTTTCTCTTGAGAGTGCAAGTCAAAATTTCAAGAGAGCGAAGTTATCCACAATCCGCGCGCGACTTCCGCGCATCGAAGACCCGATCCGCGCTCGGCTCACGCGCATCGACACGCCGCGCGTCGTGCTCGCGCGTCAACACCACGATGCTCACCGGCTGATGCGAGCTGCTTGATGGTCACGACGTGAGAGTCACTGCGCGTTCGCGTGCCGCCACGCCGGCGACTCGAACAGCGACTCCAGGTTGGTCGCGTTCACCTTGTTGTACAGCGACAGCGTCTCACGGTCGCTCGCGCCCAGCGGCACCCGCGCCCGCACCTCGCCGTTGCTCGGGTTGTACCAGAACTCGCCCAGATCCGGCCCGACCTTGGTGTCCACCGCACGCACGATCGGGTCAAGCAGGTGCACCTGATCGCCGTTGGCCAGCTCCACCCAGGGGCGCTCGCTCGTGACCCACCGGTTGCGAGGCGGATTTCCGTCGAACCACATCGGGTCCACTGTCTTGGGCCAGCCCGCCTCGTTCTTGTCGGTCTCGACCATCGCCGCACGACGATCGATCTCGCGCTTGAGCCGGACCAGCTCGCGCTGCAGAGCGTCGGCGCTCGCCGAGGTCTGATACATGCGATACCGCCAACCGCCGACGACGGCCATGCCGACCAGCAGTGTGAGGATCGCGATGAAATTGACAAGGCGGCTCATGGTACCTCTCCGGGCTAGCGCACAACACCTGTTGTCGGACGCCCACGAAACCCACGTCAGCCCCAGTCGCCCGATCGCGCCCGGCTCCGGCCCGGGAGAACGATCGGGACACCCGTGCCGCCCGCACCGCCGCCCCAGCGTCCCAGAACATGGACCGTGTCCGAGAATCTGCTAGCATCGTGGCATGAAGCGCAACTCCTTGATCCTGCTCGGCGTGTTCGTTTCCATGGCCGCGATGCTCTCGCTGACGGCCTGCAAGTCCAAGCCCGCCGCCACCGAGCCCGCCGCTGAAACCGCCGCCAAGCCCGCGGCAGCAGCGCCCGAGACCAAGCCCGCCGAGACAAAGCCCGCTGAAAACAAGCCCGCTGAGACGAAGCCCGCTGAGACCAAGGTCGCAGAAACCAAGCCGGCCGAGGCCAAGCCCGCGGAGGCCAAACCCGCGGAGACGAAGACCGAGCCCGCACCGCAGGTCGCCAAGAAGGACGAGACGAAGAAGGAAGAGGCGAAGAAGGACGAAGCCAAGAAGGAAGAGGCCAAGAAGGACGAGACCAAGAAGGATGAGGCCAAGAAGGAAGAGCCCAAGCCCGTCGTCACCTTCCTCAACTGCGACAAGGCCGAGCCCCTCGCCACCAAGAAGCTCGACAGCGGCGTCATCGTCGAAGACCTCAAGCTCGGCGAGGGCAGCGAGTGCAAGCCCGGCGCCACCGTCACCATCAACTACCACGGCACGCTTAAAGACGGCGGCACCATGTTCGACTCCACCCGCGGCAAGCAGCCCGCGACCTTCCCCCTCAACCGCCTCATCAAGGGCTGGCAGCAGGGCGTCCCCGGCATGAAGCCCGGTGGTATCCGTCGCCTGACCATTCCCTATCCCCAGGCCTACGGCGAGAACGGCCGCCCGCCCGTGATCCCCGCCAAGGCCGACCTGGTCTTCATCATCGAGCTCATCGGCGTGGTCGAGCCGAACAAGTAGGCCCCGGACGCTCACATCTGGACACGCACGAGCCGCCGCGCTTCGCGCGACAGGCGTGCCGCATCGTGTGACAGCATCTCTTGATTCAAGAGAATCTCTGCCCGCAGGGTCGAGGCCTCGCGCCACGCGTCTTGCTGGACCGCCGCGCACCGAGCGGAGACCCGCCAGAGGGTCGCGTTCGGCGGCAAAGGGGCGAAGTCCATCGTGTCCGCACGCGCGGGAAGATCCGCCAGCCGCACACCGACGAACGGATCCGGCTCCGGGCAGACGCTCGCCTCCGGCGCCGCACCGCTATCCGCCGACGCGAGCAAAGTCGACACCGCATCCGCCGTCTCGCGGGCGCTCGTGAGCAGCCGCGTCAGCACGCGGGCGGCGTCGTGGCCGATCTTCGACAACTCGTGAGCCCATCGGACCCACCCGATCACGACCGCGGCGTCGCTCGCTTCACCACGGGCCGGCCGCGCGGCGACCGCCAGGCCGAGCCCCGCGGCGGCCAGCGCGATCAGGATGGAGCGAGAGAGCGTCACGCTCAGCAAAGATGTGGCATCCCGCCGCTTCCGTCGTCGGTTTGAGGAAAATCACGCCGTACCAATCCCAAAATCACCCGATCTCGCCCGCCACGGCGGGCGAAGATGATGGGACCTTCACCCCGAATCGCCGATCTTCTCTTTCCCCGACGGCGGCAGCACGCTCGGGCGGTTCCGAGCCACCAGATGACCCCGCGGGCCCTGCAACAACTCTCGCTCTCCGACGCCTCCAGCGTCATCGAGCTCTTCCGCGCCGGGGCCGCCGCCTGCCGCGGCGCGTCGTGCCGCCGGGGCTCGATTGATCTCATCCGCGCCCCGGGCCACCTCATCGCGACCGGCGACCTGCACGATCACCCGCACCACTTCAAGCGCCTGGTCGAGATGGCGCACCTGGGCACCGACCGCGCCCGCCACATCACGCTGCACGAGATCATTCATCCGCCCAACCTCTACAACGGCGTCGACTACTCCTACCGCGCACTGGCCCGTGTCGCCTCGCTCAAGGCCGAGTTCCCCGAGCACGTCCACGTCCTGCTCGGCAACCACGAGCTCTCCCAGGTCTTCGGCGCCGGGATCATCAAAGACGGCGTCAAGGTCGTCGAAGCCTTCAACGCCGGGCTGGAAGCGGTCTTCAACAACGATGCCGCGGGCGTGCTCGACGCCATCAAGGAGTTCGTGCTCGCGATGCCGCTCGCGCTGCGGGTGGAATGCAACCGTCCCGACGGCGGCCGCGGGATCGACATCCTCTGCTCGCACTCGCTCCCGGGGCTGGCGATGATGAGCCGCTTCGACCCGGGCGTGCTCGGGCGCGAGCTCACCGCCGACGACTATCAGCCCCGCACCGGCGCGGCTCACATCATGGTCTGGGGCCGCGGGTACGACGCCGAGCAGCTCGAAGACCTGGTCGAACGCTGGGGCGTGAACCTGTTCATCCTGGGGCACGAGAAAGCACCCGACGGCGTCGCGCTCGTGCCGCCCAACGCGGTGGTGCTCAACAGCGACCACGACCGCGGCGTGTGTCTCGAGATCGATCTCTCGAATCCTCCCACGCCGCAGCAAGCCGTGCTCGGCGTCACCCGGCTCACCACCGATGCGGTCTTCGACGATGCCTGACGGTTGAAGCTACTTGATCGCACTCGCCGAGGGCTTGCCCGGCGTGTTGCCCGGCGCTTTGACCGGCGCTTTGCCCGACTGGATCTTCAGCAGCTCGATCTGACCCTGGCGTGCGAGGTCGATCGACTCGGCGAGGATGCGGGCCGCTTCCTGCGGGGCGTGGAAGCCCATCGAGTTCTCGGCGTTCACAAAGTCGCAGCGCCACTGGGCGTCGCGCTGGAACTTGCGCGGCGAGGCAAGCTGCTCGTCGGTCATGCCGTCCTGCTTGGCTTGCTCGAGCGCCCCGATCAGCTCCACCACCGCCTGCTCGGAGGCGTCGAGCAGCTTCTTGGTCCGGTCCTGGATCGCCGCCACGCGGGAGGAGATCTCCTCCTCGCTGTACGAATGGCACGTCTGGCACGCGCGGCTGATGTTCAGCATCGGGCTGCGGGTCTGATGGTCGCTCACCTTGATCGCGCCCTCGCGGATGTACGGCATATGGCAATCGGCGCACGCCACGCCGCTGCGGGCGTGGATGCCCTGGCTCCACATCTCAAACTCGGGGTGCTGGGCCTTGAGGACCTTGGCGCCGCTGCGGGCGTGAGTCCAGTCGCTGAAGCCCGAGTCGTCGTAGTACTTCTCGATCTGTTCGACCTTGAGCCCGTTCATCCACGGATACGTGACGAGCTTGCCCTCGCCCTTGAAGTAGTACTCGACGTGGCACTGGCCGCAGGCCATGGAGCGCATCTCCTGACGCGTGGCCTCGACGTTGGGGTCGTAGTCCTTGGCGCGGTCGCCCTTGCGCCAGCGCTCGATGCTGGGCAGGTGCGGCACCGGGTCGCTGGACTTCGCGAGGGCCCGGATGCCGTTGAGGAACCCGGGGCGGGTGACGCGCAGGTGCATCGTGTCGGGGTCGTGGCAGTCGATGCACGCGACCGGGTGCTCGACGAGCTTGGTGGCGTCGTCGAACTTCATCTTGCACATCTCCTCGAAGCCCTTGAAGAGCTGGGCCTGGCCTTCCTTCGACAGGAACGGCATCTCGATGGTGCCGGGGGCGCCCTTCTCGACGCCGAGCTTGCGATACGCGACGGTGTTGGAGGCGTGGCACTGGACGCAGGCGCCGGGCTGGGCCTTCTTGTGCACCCGCTCGGTCTCGCGCTGGTCCTGCAGCATGTAGGCGTGGCCGCGTTCTTCGCGGTAGTCAATCGCGAAGGCGTAGCCGTCGAAGATGGCGCGAAGGTTCGGATCGGTGTCGAGCTTCTGGAAAGCCTCGCTGCCGCCATAGCGGGTGCGCTGTATGTCGACGGTGCGCAGGTACGAGTCGTATTGGCGGGGGAAGTTCTTGCCCCACTGCTTGGGATCGACAGTGGTCTCGAAGACATCGATGAGCTTGAAGGCGGTTTGCTTCGCCTCGGTCTTGCGCTGGTTGATGTTCTGCAGCAGCAGCAACGCCCCGGCCGTCCCGCCCGCCGCGACGATCGCCACCACCCAGTACGCGAGCCAGTTGGTCTTGGAAGTGCTCATCGAAGTCCTTTCCGCCCCTTCTCCCCTGCTTCTCTGCTCCCCTGCTCCCCTTCTTCATCAATTCCGCGGCCCATGCCCCACCCGCGCGTGACACTGCGCGCAGTTCACCAGCCCCCGCACCGCGTCGGTGTGCTCGGTGATCCCGCTCACGAGCCCTTCATGGCAACGCACGCAGTTGTTGTTGACGATCGCCAGGCTCTCGGGCGTGATGCGAATCGGTTCGTGGAAGTTCTGCAGCGTGAAGCCCTTGCTGTGGCGCCAGCCGTGCTCGGCCTTGGTGTAGTACTTGCCGATCAAGTCGTGCGGCACATGGCAGTCGTTGCAGGTCGCGTTGGCGTGGTGCGGGGCCTTCTGCCAGCCGTCGTACTGATCCCGCATGATGTGACAGTTCACGCACGCCTTCGGGTCGTTGGAGAGGTAACTCGTCCCCTCGGCGAAGCTGAAGGTGTACGCCGCGCTGCCGATGCAGATGCCAATCAGAGCGGCGAGCGCGAGGCCGGCGATCGTGATGCCCGCGTGCCTTGTCACACCGACCTCCGGAACCGGGGTCTACTGCTCACTTGAAATCATGATACAAAGGTCCCCTTTTCTGTCAACTCAGAATCGCTCCTGACAGAGTGCAAACAAGAGTCGCGGAGTTGTTGACGGATTTCCGTTGCGACCCCAGGGAGGTGCGCGGTACTTTGACGGAGCCCGATGGGCGTTCCGCCGCGCGAGAGCGCGTGCCCGGTCGGACGGCGAGCGGAGCTCGCTTTGGGGAGAGGCATCCGCCGAAGTTCCAGCCAGTGTGGGCGCGATGACGCCGCTTCGGGGTACCTCGAGAACAACGCAGGATGCACGCCGCGCGATCTGTGTTCGCTCGCCGCGGATCGGCACGCTCACTTTGGCACGCAGTCGCGTGCCTCTGACCACGCGGGCCGTCCTTGAAAAGGGACGGCCCGCGCTGTTGTTTGTGGGTTCGGGAGAAGGACCGAGGCTCGTTGACACGCGAAGGCATTGCACCGCGGAGGACGCAGCGAGCGCGAAGGGCGATACAGGTCGATGACAGCGAGCCGGGGCGTCCTCGCCCCGTGCGACGTTGGATCCGTCGGCTGAGAACTCTCGACATCCTGAGTTTGTTCCGCACGGGGCGAGGACGCCCCGGCTCGCTCACAGAACAACCGCCCACCCGGTTTGTTC
Organism: Phycisphaerales bacterium; assembly: GCA_019744815.1. Classification (GTDB taxonomy): domain Bacteria; phylum Planctomycetota; class Phycisphaerae; order Phycisphaerales; family UBA1924; genus JAFEBO01. The sequence goes on along the minus strand of JAIEUA010000001.1, from coordinate 458,348 downwards.
TCGCATCCATCCCCTTCCCATCCTCTATTCCTCTCCGCGTTCTCTGCGTCCTCCGCGGTGAAATGCCTTCCTTCCCGACGCCCCCCACCGCATCTTGGGAACGACACGTTCGTATCATGACCCGGAGCCCGCGCGGGCTGAAGCCCGCGGCTCGGAGATGCACCCATGCGCGCCGACATCCGCTACAACAACATCATCGACAGCGACGAGGCGAAGCAAGCCCAGGCCAACGCCGACCGCGCGCCCGAGCAGCACCACGCCGACATCAACGCCGACTCGTTCTACATCACCCAGCACTACACCAAGTACACCCGCGAGAACCACGACGTGTGGCGAGACCTCTTCGACCGGCGCTGGTCCGTGCTCGAAAGCCAGGTCAGCGGCCAGTTCATCGAGGGCATGAAGATCCTCCGCCTCACCCGCGATCGCCTGCCGCTGCTCGACGATCTCGTGCTCGAACAGGACATCGAAGTCGCCGGCGGCGTCAAGCTCACCAAGGGCACCCGGCTCGACGGCATCAACAAGTTCCTGCACTCGGTCTCGTCGTGGGCGTCCTACGGCGTGCCGGGCTACCTGCCCGCCAAGGCCTTCTTCGCCTGCCTCGCGCAGCGCGAGTTCCCCACCACCGTCCTCATCCGCCCGCGCGAGGTGATGGACTATCTGCCCGAGCCCGACATCTTCCACGACGTCTTCGGCCACGTCCCGCTGCACGCGCTCCGGGTCTTCGCCGACTTCCTGCAGACCTACGGCCGCGCGTCGCTCTTGTGCGACGATCCCGAGCACATCGAGCGCCTCGGCCGCCTCTTCTGGTTCACCGTCGAGTTCGGCCTGATCAAAGAAGACGGCAAGGTGAAGGTCTACGGCAGCGGCCTCGTGAGCAGCCACGCCGAGAGCGCGTACTCGCTCAACGGCGTCTGGGAACGAACCAAGAACGGCCCGCAGTCCGCCGAGCCCTGCAAGGAACGTCCGGTGCCCGAGTGGCGCCCGTTCGACCTCGAGCGCGTCTGCGAGACGCCCTTCGAGATCGATCACTACCAGCCGATCTACTACGTTCTCGAGAGCTTCGAACAGCTGCGCGACGCGATGAACGACTACGCCGAGAAGGTCATCGGCAAGAGCGGGCTCGAGATGGCGACTCGGCGGTAGCGACAAGACTGCGATCAATGACGCATGCACTCCCTGCTGGGGGAGGCGGAGGTAACCAAACCTCTCCCAGCGAAAGCTGGGAAAAGCTCTAGCGGCGCGAGCGCTCCACGCCGGATTGCGCCTGACCAACTCGGGTGCCGCCGCTTGACCTGCTTTGAGGTCAAGCGGTGCGAGGGCTTCCGTTCACACTGCGACCGCACGGCTTGGCCCAAAGCCGCCAAGCCGTGGCACCCGCGCGTTCATTCACGGGCACAGCAGCGAGTCGTACGCGTCGGCGAAGATCACAAAGTCGCCGTCGTCCACGTTCCCGTCGCGGTTGAAATCGGCGGGGCACCCCGACGGCATGGCGGGATCGCTGCACAGCAGCAGGTTGTACGCGACCGCGAAGAGCACGAAATCGGAGTCGTCCACGGTGTTGGAATTGTCAAGATCCTCGGTGCACGCACGGACGATCTTCCACACCTCGCCGTTGGTGCCGGAGCCCTGATCGAGCACATAAAGCTCGCCGTCGGAATCCTCGGCGAAGGAGACGATGCCGCCGATATCGAGATTACCGGCACGCAGCTCGGCGGTGCGATCCAGGAACTCGGTCTTGCCCGCCGAGGGCGTGTAGCGGAACGACCAGATCTTCGCGTCGCAGTAGTCGGCGAAAAAGTACGTGCCGCGAAGGGTGTTCATCGCCGCGCCGCGGTACACGTACCCGCCGGTGATCGAGCAGCCGGTGTTGTGGTCGTAGGTGTGGATGGGATCGACCTGAAGGCCGCTGATCGTGCCGGTCTTGCTGCAGGTGTTGGAGAGCTCGCCCTCGAACCAGGGCCAGCCGAAGTTTCGGATGGGCGTGTTGGCCGAACCTGCCGCGACAAAGTTGACTTCCTCACGCTGGTTCTGCCCCACGTCGGCGATCCAAAAGTCACCCGTCAGACGATCGAAGCTGGGACGCCAGGGATTGCGCAGGCCCGTGAGCCAGACCGCGGGGTTGCCGCCCGAGACCGCAAAAGGGTTGGCCGCGACGATGCCGAAGTTCTCGTTGGCATCGGCGGGGAAGTCGTCGGCATCAACGTTGATGCGCAGGATCTTGCCCCGGCGCTCGTTGGTGTTCTGCGCCACGTTGCTCGGGTCGCACCCACCGCCGGAGTCACCCGACGCGATGTACAGGAAGCCGTCGGATCCGAAGCCGATCCAACCGCCGAGGTGGTTGCTGGCGGTGCGGTTGATCGTGAGGATCGGGCGCGAGGTCGCGGAGCTGAGATTGGGGTCCGTGGTGCTGCGCGTGCGCTCCACGAGCGTGGTGTTTCCGGAGTTGTTGGTGTAGTAGACGTAGTAGCGACCGTTGGTCTGGTAGCTGGGGTGGAAGGCGAGGCCGAGGAGCCCCTGCTCGCTGTTGTTGCTGGTTCCGCCGCCGACGACGGCGTCGATGTTGAGGAACGGCGTAGCGGTCGGCTGCAGCGTGCCGTTCTGCAGAATGCGGATAAATCCCTGCTTCTCCACAATGTAGAGCCTCGAGGAATCCCCCGGCGCGGCGGTCATGAACACCGGACGCCGCAAACCTCCGACCAGCAGACGGCTCTCGAGCACCTGCGCGGAAGCGATCGAAGACAACGCAAGACCGGCGCAGATGCCGGCACGGATCGACAGATTCAGCATGAATGGGTCCCTTTCCCGCTCGATAATGGCGGCCTCGCCGAGAACATATCGGGGCTGTCAACAGCGCGGCGACGCGAGGAAAAGAAAACGCCCGGCCGAGGGGCCGGGCGTGTGAGGATCGAGATGAACCGCGCCTCTTACGGGCAGAGCAGCGCGGCGTAGGCGTCGGCGAAGATCACGAAGTCAGAGTCATCGACAAACGTGTCGCCGTTGAGGTCGGCCGGGCAGCCCGCGGGCATCGACGGATCGGAGCAGAGCAGGAGGGTGTAGGCGTCGGCGAAGGTGACGAAGTCCGAGTCATCGACCAGCTGGTCGCAGTTGAAGTCGGCGGGGCAGTTGCGGACGTTGACCGTCACGCTGGCGCAGCCGGAGACGCCGCAGGAGTTTTCCCAGCGGACGAAGTAGGTGGTGGTGACGCTCGGCGAGTTGACGACGAACGAGCCGAGGCCGGAGCCCAGGAGCGTTCCGCCGCAGGAACCGCTGAACCAACGGAGGGTGCTGCCCGAACCGCCGATGGCGGTGAGGGTGATGGTGCCCGCGTCGTACTGACAGATGTTGTCGGCGCTGGCGGTGACGCTGGTCGGAGCGACCGGCCCGGGGTTGACGGTCACGGTGACCGAGGCGCAGCCGGCCGAGACCGCGTTGTCGGCGGTGCGGCGGGCGCGAGCGAAGTAGGTGGTCGTGCCGGCGGGGCTCACGACGAGCGGGTTGCCGGTGCCGACCAGCGTGCCGCCGCAGGAGCCGGTGAACCAGTCGATGACCTGACCGGCCGGGGGCACCGCGACGGAGAGCGAAGTGGTGTTGCCGGCGCAGATGCTGGACGGCGACGCGGCCGGGCTGGTCGGGTTCGACGGGGCCGCGGCGGCGGTGATGGTGAAGTTGGCGTTCGAGATGTCGAAGAAGATGTTGCCGACGGCGCGGACGCGGATGCGGGCCTGCGTGGTCGCGCTGTTGGGAACGGTGATGACCTCCGAGCCGTCGTTGGGGGTGCTGGCCAGGATGGTGGTCGGGAAGGTGTTGCCGCCGTCGGTCGAGAGCTCGATGGCGACGTTGGCGGTGTTGACGCCGTTGGCGGTGGTGCCCGCGACGTTCCAGGTGACGGTCTGGCTGCTGAGCCCAGCCCAGGAGACGGCGGTGTTGGGAGCGGTGACCTGGAAGGGACCGGCGGCGGTCGTCGAGGTGATGCTCACGTCGGCGAAGTTCTGGCCGCCCTTGCCGTCACGCACGGTGAGGCGGTAGGGAATGGCCCTCGAAGTGTTGGGCAGCGTCTCGCCCTTGATGAGCGTGTTGTTGAGAAGGTTCGGGAGGTTCGGGAAGGTGCGCGAGGGGCTGCTCACCGGGTTGAACGAGCGCTGGTACGAGTTGGTGCCGACGTCGGGGAAATTGCCGCTGACGGCCACCTGGGAGGCTGTCGAGGTGATGTTCTGCTCCCAGCAGAAGGTGAGAGCGTCCCCGTCCGCGTCGGCGCCGCTGCCGGTCAGGGTGTAGGGAGTCTGGATCGGGATCGTGAAGGCCGAACCGGCGTTGACGGTCGGGATGCTGTTGACGATCGGGGTGTTCGCGTAGCAAGACACCAGGGCAACCCTGGCGGTGATCTCCTGGATCGAACGAGCGTGGAAGAAGGCGAGGGAGTTGGTCGCGAGATCGTCGGCAAGGCAGATGCCGGCGTACGCCATGATGGTGATGCCCGATCCGGGCTCCACCGAGGTCGAGGCGTTGCGGTTGCCGCCGCCGCAGGAGCCGCCGGTGCCGTTGAAGGTGTGGTTGCCGCCGAACTGGTGGCCCATCTCGTGAGCGACGTAGTCGATCCAGAACGCGTCGCCGGTGGGCGAAGGCGAGCCAGTCACGCCTTGGGCCTTGCTGGTGCCGCAGATCACGCCGAGACCAGCGATACCACCGCCGCCGGTGGAGAAGACGTGACCGATGTCGTAGTTGGCCGAACCGATCACGGTGTTGAGGTTGGTCTGATTCTGCGACAGCATCGTGACGCCGTCGCTGTTGGTGTAGGGGTCGGTCGCGCTGTTGGTGTAGACAATGCTGGAGTTGTTGGCGATCAGGATCAGGCGGACGGAGAAGTCCTTCTCGTACACGCCGGTGACGCGGTTGACGGCGGAGACGATGGCGGCCTGGCCCAGCGCCACCGTGCCGCCGAAGAAGGCGGTGTACTCGCCGGTGGCAGCGACCGCGGTGCGGAAGTCACGCCGCGTGGTGCCGGTGGCGACGCGATCGGCGAAGGGATTCTGGTCGATCGGGGTGACCTCGTTCGCGGGGTCGGGCTGGAAGTAGCACGTCCACGCGGTCGGGGCGGAGAGGTCCTGCTTGTGGTAGCTGGCGTAGAGCGCCGTGTCGCCCATCGTCAACGGGTCGATCCAGTACGAGCCCTCGGTGCTGAGCACCTGAGCGCGGAAGCCAAGATCGGTCACGTCGATGCGCACCTCGGCGTTGGGCGAGTCGATCGAGGTTCCCTTGTACGTCTTGAACGTCGGGAACTGAGCCGCGAGACCGGGCTCCATGATCGAGTATTCCTCGACCTCGAAGCGCTCGAACGAGCCATCGGGCTTGGGCAGCGCGATCACCGCGGGAGCGGCACGCCCGGCGAAGGGCTGGTCGGCGGCCTCCATCGGAGCGCCGGCGAGCTGCTGCTTGATCTTGTCCATGTCGAGCAGCACCTGCCGCCCGCCGACGGGACGCACGAACGCCTTCTCGCCAAGCACGTTGTCGGCGAGGCGGCCCTGGATCATGTCCCACGGCTCGTAGATCCCGACCTTGTCGGACTTGGCCGGGCCGTTGCCGCCGGGGGCGGCGAACGCGACGCCGCTCGAAACGCCGGCCAGCAGGCCGAGCGTCAGGGCGCGCGAAAGAACAGAACGATTCAGATTCGACATTTCAGAGCTTCCTCTCTCTTGAAGCCGCGGTCGACATGCAGACCCCGGCCGATCCCTCGGCACACACGCGAAAACGTGCAACGTGTTGTCGAGCAACTCCCACGAACAGCGACGCGACAGAAAAACGCACGCAGAACGCCAGTCGTCCCGCGATCCCACACGCCGCGAAGGTGCCAGAGTACCTCCGCACGCGTCTGATCGCAATCGAAAATCGACCTGTTTATGAGCTACCGGACCGTCCGATAATCGCGGTGAGGGTGTTCTACCAGTGTTCTCACCGGGTCCTGAATGAACGCGACGGGCGGTTTTCACCGCCCGTCGCGCTTGCAGTGGACTCCGCCGAGTGGAGGCCAGTCGCCTCGGCGGCCCTTTGGGTTGAAGAGGCGGTTCCGGACTGATCCGTCACGGACAAATCAGGGTGTCGTACGCACCGGCGAACAACGCGAAGTCGCTGTCGTCGACCATGCCGTCGGCGTTGATGTCGGCGGGGCAGCCAACGTCCATGGTCGGGTCCGAGCACAGCAGCAGGTTGTACGCGTTGGCGAAGATCCCAAAGTCCAGATCGTCGACCATGGTGTCGCAGGTGAAGTCCGCGGCACAGACGGTCACGATCGCGGCGTTGCTCGTGACCTCGGCGCAGGCGTTCGCCACGCGGGCGGCGAAGCGGAGCTGGTTCGAGCCCGCGCCGACGTGGACGTTGGTGATGTAGAGCGTCGTCGAGTCCGAGCCGAAGACGTCGAAGCTCTGACCGGTGGCGGGATCGACGAACGTGCCGTCGACCAGGTCGCCGCAGGAGGTGCCGTCGGGTCCGACGCATTGCCAGTGGTAGGTGAAGGGGCCGGCACCGATGGCGGAGGTCGCGAGGATGGTGCCCGCTGGGCAGGTGGAGTTGGACGCGGGCTGATCGGCGATGGCCGGGCAGGAGGCCGACCAGGTGGGCGCGATGTTGTGCCCGGTGATGAAGACCAGGGCGGACTGCGAGACGGTGGAGCCGCACGCGTTGGAGACGCGGACGGAGTAAAACCCCTCGGTGGCGGCGGAAAGACTCTCGATGGTCAGGCCGTCGGTGGTCGCGCCGCTATAGGAACTGTTGTTGACCAGCTCGACGCCGTCCTTGAGCCACTGGTACGAGATCGTCATGTCGTTGGCGTCGGCGTCGACACGGAGATCGACGGAGCGGCCCGCGGGCCCTTCAGTGTTGACAGGCGGAACGACGATTACCGGCGCGTAGTAGCTGCACGCCTGCTCGGGGCTGGCGATGCTGGCCGTCATGACGTTGCCGAGCTCGGTGCCGACGTCGTGCCAGGAGCCGAATGGGCCGCCGGCGGAGAGGTCTTGGTAGTACTTGGCCGCGAAGACGACGCTCTGGTTGTCCTCAGCCTCGATGAGATCCGAGGAGTATGCGGTGGATTGCCCCGGGCCGAGCAGCACGGGGGCGTTGTCGATCGCGACGGTGGAGGTCACGACCGGGTTGTTGGGCATCAACGCCTCGAGCGTGACGGCGCCGGTAGAGACTTGAGCGCTGCGCTTGATCCAGATGGACTGGATCGGGTCGTTGTTGAGGACAGTCAGTGTGACATTGCCGACGGTGCCGCCCGAGCCCATGTCGCAGGCGATGCTGGGCATCCGGGGCTGGCTGGCGGGGGTGGTGCCGCCGCCGGTGCTGGGGACTTGGCCGTTGACGGTGGCGGGCTTGCCGTTCTTCATCCAGCGGACGCGGATGGGTGTGGCGGCGGAGAGCTGCTTGAGCGAGACGCCGAAGTGCTCGATGGCGCCGACCGAAGTGAGATGCTGCGGGTTGTGGTAGTCGATGATGGTGAACGTGCCGTCGGGCGAGAGGGTGACGGTGGGCGAGCCGAAGTTGCCGTTGCGATAGGTGTGGACGACATCCTCGGGATGGATGCCCTCGATCTCGATCTCGAACTCGTCGCACGGGTCGTCGCAGTGGTTGTGACAATCGAAGTTTGAGAGGCCGCCGGTGATGCTGTAACCGGTTTGGGCGCCGGCCAACGAGCACAGGGCGGCGACTGCCACGAGCGGGGAACAGTACATGATCATGCAAATCTCCTGGGCCTCTGACGGCCGAACGCCGGTGCGGGGCTCGGCGGGTCCAGCATCGCAGGAGAGGGGCGGTGCGCCGCCCGGGGTTTGCCCGAGAACAAAGGTTTCTTGCGCGGGTTTCCCCGGCAGTAGCAACGTTCTGCGCGGGAATCCCGCGTAGGGTGATGATCTGCAAGCGTTTCCACGCGGGCGACGGCGAGTCGACTGCGATGAAACGCCTCCGGGCCGATGGCATTGCGATGAATGTGTAGGGCTTGCCTCAGCCCGCGTCGGAAGCCTTGAGCAGGCCCGCTTCGACCGCGAGCCGCATGAGATCGGCGCGGTCCTTCAGGCCAAGCTTCTGCATCAGCCGGGCGCGGTACGACTCGATGGTCTTGACGCTCAGGCCGACACGGTCGGCGATCTGCTGATTGGTGTATCCCTTGGCGACCTCGATCAGCACCTCACGCTCGCGGTCGCTCAAAGAGTCGAAGGGCGACTGCTTCCGCCCCGGCTGCGGCGTGAGGAAGTCAGAGCCTTTAGCCTGCTGGATATCCACAAAGACGCGTCCACGGGCGACGGCGCGGATCGCCCCGATCAGCTCCGTGTCGGCGGCGCTCTTGACGATGTAGCCCGCGGCCCCGAGGGCGAGAGCGCTCCGTACGTACGCGGGATCGTCGTGCATCGTGAGCACCAGCACACGGCTGGCGGGCGACGCCGCGAGGACCTTCTGCACGCCCTCCACTCCGCCGCCGCCGGGCATGGTGAGATCCAGCGTGACCACGGCCGGCGCGAGCTTGCGGGCCAGCTCGACCGCGTCGCGCAACGAGCCGGCCTCCCCCACCACTTCAAGATCGGGCTGGGCACCGATCAGCATCTTCATGCCCGCCCGCAACATCGCGTGATCGTCGACCAGCAGCACACCGATGCGGCTCATGGCTTGTTCTCCGCGAGAGGGAAGTGGGCGAGAATAGTCGTGCCCACCGCCGGAACGGAGCGGACGTGCAGCCGCCCGTCGTGTGATTCGATGCGTTCGCGAATGCCGGCGAGACCGAAGGACTGTTCGAGTCGATGGGGTTCGATGCCCTTGCCGTCGTCCTCGATGCGGACCACGAGCTCACCCGCCCGGGCTTCGATCTGCACGCCGATGCGGGACGCGTCGGCATGGCGGACGGCGTTCGTGACGGATTCCTGAACAACGCGAAAGACCGCGGTTTCCAGCGCCGGCGGGAAGCGATGGGCCGGGTCGAGCTTGATCTGCAGGTCGATCGCGGGCCCGCCCGTGCCGCGGAACTCTTCACAGATTCGCTCGATGGCGGGCCCAAGGCCCAGGTCTTCAAGCACCAGCGGGCGCAAGCCTCGAGAGATGCGGCGGACCTCACGGAGCCCGGCGGCACCGGACTGGGCCGCGAGCTCGGCCCGCTCGCGGGCCTGCTCGATCGTGGAGGACTCCTTGACCGCTTGCAGGGTGACGAGCATCGCGGTGAGCTGCTGGCCCAGCTCGTCGTGCAGATCGCGGGCGATGCGTCCGCGTTCCTCCTCCTGAGCTTCAAAGAGACGGACCAGCAATTGGCCGCGGGAGGAGGAGAGCTTCTGAATCGGGCGAACGACCAGGAACCACAGCGCCGGCGCCAGCATGGTCGTGAGGAGCGTGGTGTCGAGGACTGCCTCGGCGATCGGGTGCCGCTCACCCTGAAGGAGCGCTCCGAACGCGAGCATGATGAGACACTCGAGGAACGACACGATCGCCAGCACGACCGCAAAGACGCGGAAGGGCTGGGCAGAGGGGCGTCGGAGTCGGTCGAGCATGCTTGGGTATCGGCCGCGATGACGGAAGATCATCGGAACACCCTCACGCGACGAGCCCGGCCCGACGCGACCACCACGCTGCATGTCAGGGGCAGAGCAATGCGTCGTACGCCCCGGCGAACAGGACGAAATCGCTGTCGTCCACCAGGCCGTCGCCGTTGATGTCGGCGGCACAAACCCGGATCATCGTGGGATCGGTGCAGAGCAGGATGTTGTACGAGTTGGCGAAGAAGACAAAGTCCGCGTCGTCGACCTGACCATCGAACGAGATGTCGGCGGGGCAGCGGACCCGCTCGAGCGAGCGGTAGGCGTCGACGAAACCCCAGCCAAAGCCGGTGTCGTACCCCGCGGCTCCGAGGTCCCGGGCACCCTGCTGCATCGCACGCTCGACCTGAGCGGCGGTGAGCGAAGGCTTGTACGAAAGAACCAGCGCCGCGACCGCGGCCGAGAGCGGCGACGCGAACGAGGTGCCGCTGACGAAGGCGTAATTGCTCCCAGAGTCGTAGCCGCCGGTGCCCTGGATGTCGGTGGAGTACACATTGACCCCGGGAGCGGAGAAGTCCAGACCGGTGCCGAACTGGCTGAAGCTGGCGCGGGCGCCGTTGACGTTGAGCGCGGCGATCGAGTTCACGGAGGCGATGCTGCTGGGATAGCTGATCGCGCCGGTGCCGTTGTTGCCGGCGCTGGCGAAATGCACCATGCCGTTGGCCTTGGTGGAGTTGTACTTGTCGCTGATGGTGCTGGAGGTGAAGCCGTAGTAGTTGCTGTTGTTGGTAACACGGGCGCCGATGGACTCGGCGAAGGCGAGGGTGCTCACCGTCCAGCTCGCGCTCGAGCTCCACGAACCGTCGCAGTTGAGGCTCGAGATGAACGTGCGGGCAGAGGCGGTGCGCGTTCCCGGGGCGAGCCCGGTGCCGCCGACGCCGTTGTTGAGCGACATGGAGATGCAACCGGCGACGGCGGTGCCGTGCTTGTCGCAGGCGTTGAACGGCTCGCCGGCCCCGCCGTCGGAGGTGGTGTCGACGCCCGGCAGCCGCTGGTTGAGATCGGGGTGCGTGGGGTCCACGCCGACGTCGATGATGACGGTGATGATGGAGCTCGACCCGGTCGTGATGTCCCAGGCCTTGACGGCGTTCATGTCCTGCCCCGCGATGCCGCCGAGCTGAGCGGTGTTCCGAAGCGCCCACTGGTTGATGAACTGCGGATCGGTGGGAACAAGCTCGCTGCGCCCGGTGAAGATCATGTCGGGCTCGGCGAAGCGGACCTCTTGCAGATCGGCAATCGCGTTGGCGGCGGCCAGCACCTCGAAGCCATCGCGGCTGGTCGCTCGGACGCGGTAGACACCGGGCGAATCGCCGAAGGCCTCGTCGAGAATCACGCCGTCGAGATGCTGCGAGACGATCGCGCGGGCCTGGGCGGGTGCGATCGATGGCTCGAAGCCGATGAGCACGTCGCGGGTGACGACCAACGGGCCGCCGTCGTCACCCAGGAAGACGGGCGAGACAAACTCGACGGACGCGTCGGCACCCGTGCCGGCGGCGGAGACGATGGATCGCACCGCGGAGGCGTTGCGTCGCGCTTCCGCTACGTTCAGCAGCGCGAGCGTCAGAATCGGCAGCTGCGTGTCGGCGGGGGCGGCGAGTCCATCTATCGAGACCCCGACGCCACGGGCGGCCACGCCGTCGGCCCGGAAGACCGCGACCCGCGAGACGTCGAGCGCCAACGGTCGCGACTCCTTGAAGTAGCGGTACGTGAATCCCGCGGGCGAGGCGGCACCGGCGGAACCGGCGAGCACGATGAGCGGGGCGGCGATGGGCACGAAACGAGAGGCAATGGACATACAGAGCTCCTGCCCCCATCCTCGCAGAATGGCCGCGGGATTCAAGTCGATCTGAACCGGATCTGGAATGAATCAGCGGCTCAAGGGCACACCAGCGCGTCGTAGGCGCTTGAGAACACCACAAAGTCGGCGTCATCCACGAAGCCGTCGGCGTTCAGGTCCGCGGGGCAGCCCGCCGCCATGGCGGGATCGGTGCAGACCAACAGGTTGTACGCGTCGGCAAAGACCACGAAGTCGCTGTCGTCGACGTAGGTGTCGAGGTTGAAGTCCGCTTTGCTCGGCAGCGTGAAGGTCGCGAACTGCGTGCCGGCGAGGGTCGCGAAGTTTGGGTCGATGCCGATCGCCGCCGAGCCCGCGTTCAGCGGCGGCAGGATCTGGTTGCCGAAAGTCCCGTCGCTCTGCACGATCGCGGCCATCAGGCGGACTTTGCCGCAGCTCGCGGGGTTCAGGCCTAGCGCGCCGAAGGGGATGTAGAACTCAAAGCCCTTGGTCGCGCTGGACGCATTGGCGGCGGAGGCGCCTGTGACGCCCGCCGTGTTGGTGCGATCGAGCGCGACCTGTACTCCGAAGCTGTTGGTGCCGCCGGTGAGGATCCCGTTGCCGGTGTCGGCGGTGCTGCGGCCGAGATAAACCTTGGTCGCGGCGGATCCGCTGGGGAGCGACACTTGATCCACGTACACCGACCCGGCGGCATTCACCCAGAAGAGCGTCGACGGCGAGAAGCCGGCATCGAAGCGCGTGCCGCTGATCTCCTGCAGACCCGAGGGCGGATTGCCCGCGGTCGCGGTGTTGAGGATGTTCTGGCCCGGCGCACCGGTGTCAACGAAGAGCGCGAGGGCGGTGCCGTCGGTGGGCAGGTTGCCCGTGAGGCCGACGTACAAGCCTGTGCGAGTGGCGCGTGCGTACATCTGATCGAGCTCGGCGTTGTTGTCGCCAAAGGACGTGGCGCAAAGCTGGGTCGCAAGCGCGAATCCATCGGGGTCGCCGGTAATGCCCAGGTCGGAGGGGATCGCAATGCCATCAGTCAGAGGCGAGGGCGGCAGCGGCGGGGTGATGCTCACGCTGAGCACCCGGTAGGAGTACGCGGGGATGCTGAGCGGGTACGCAGCGGGATTGGCAGTCGTGATCCCCGCGAGTGACGCCGACGAGACGATGTCGGTCACGGTCGAGCCGCCGACTGGGATCGAGTAGCCGGAAAGATTCAGCGACGTGTTCTGCGTGGTGCCCGCGAGGTTGATGGCGACGAGGAGAGTTGTTCTCCCGATTGTGCCGGGGTTGTAATCGCGCGTGAACGCCCAGACCTTGCCGCCGCTCGCGGGCACGGCGTTGTAGTCGCCGCGGCGGAGAGCCGCGTTGTTCTTTCGGAGCGTGCCGAGCGCGCGATAGGTCTCCAGCAGCGATCCGGAAACGCCCGACTGCTCCTGCACGCTCTTGCCGTCGTTGTTCTTGGAGAACGAGTTCGTGCGAACGAGGGAGTTGCTGGCCTTGAGCCAGTAGTTCGACATCGGCGGCCCGGCGACGGCGTTCCACTTGAAGGGCTCGCGCATCGGGATGTCGTCCGCGTCGCTGCCGTAGGACTGCTTGGTGCCGGTCATGCCGATCTCGTCACCGTAATAGATGATGGGCGGCAGCGGCTGGAGCATGAGCACCGCGGCGGCGGCCTTGGCACGGCCTGCGGTCCCGCCGCTGGCGCCGATCTCGGAGGCCAGACGTGACACATCGTGATCGCCGATGATCGTGAGAAACGTCTTGCCGGGCTGCGGTTTCCCGCCGGGGAGCGCGGCGAGCGTCGCGGCCATGGAGTCGTACAGACCTTGCGCGGTCTCGCTCGAGAGAGCGCTGCGGGCGGCGAACTCGAATGGCTTGGTGAACGCGCCGTCGAACGCGGGCAAGAGATCCGTGCCGTAGTTGCCCCAGTCGCCCTGCTCGGCGAAGGTGAACACGTTGGGCTTGGTCACCTGCAGCGCTTGCTTCCACGTGGACCAGAAGCTGATGGTCGCGCCCCAGCCTTCAGGAGCGTTCGAGTACGCGTGATCGAGGCGGAATCCGTCGATGCCGTCGGAGGTGTTGCCGTCGTTGTTGGGGTCGAGCCAGTGGCGGGCCCAGTTGATGTTGAGATTGACAGGGGCGGAGGTGTTCAGGTTCCAGTGGATGAAGCCGACCGACGCACCGTCCCAGGTGTTGTAGACCGAGCCGGTGTACTGCGTGTTCGCGGCGTTGGTGAACGCGAGCCAGGTGTCGTACAGGCTGGCGGGGTTGTTGCGAGCGCTCTGATACCACGTGCTGTTCTGGCTGATGCCGTAGGCGACGTAGTCGAGATAGACCTTGATCCCGCGGGCGTGAGCGGCGTTCACGAACGCGAGGAACTGGGCCTCGGTCCCAAAGCGGGAGTTGATCTGGCTCGCGTCGCCGTGCTGATAGCCGTGGTACGCGGCGGACGGAAAAATCGGGTTCATCCAGACCGCGGTGACGCCAAGGGTCTGGAGGTAATCCAGGCTGGCGGTCATGCCGTTGAAGTCGCCGAAGCGGTACTGGTCGTTATCGCTGTCGCGCCAGGCGATGGGCATGAAGTGATAGAAGATGTCATCGGCGACATCGCGTGGCTGGGCAAGGGCGGCGGAAGGCGCGGCAAGGACGGCCGCGAATAGGAAGGAACGGAGCACGAACGGGCTGGGCATGGAGACTCCTCGACGCCAGTCTACGGGAGGAGCCAAGAGGAGCAAGCGGAATATCGGAATCTCGTAACAGCGTGCGTTATGGGCACAGCAGCACGTCGTACGCCACGGCGAAGACGCTGAAATCCGAGTCATCGACCAGCCCATCGACATTCAGATCCGCCGGGCAACCCGGGGCCATCATGGGGTCGGCGCAGTCGAGAATGTTGTACGCCGCCGCGAAGATGCTGAAGTCGGCATCGTCGACGAAGCCGTCGGAGTTGAGATCCGCCGGGCACCACGCGCCGAGGGGGAAGACCACGATGCCCTTGCCGTTGGGACCGAACGGCTGACCGGGCGCGATGTTCACCGAGCAGGTCACAGCGAGCTGGGCGTTGTTGTTGAACGAACGCGGGATGCCGTCGTTGCCGCCGGCGAACCAGAGCGTGCTGAAGCTGCTGACGCGGCGGACGAGATTGCTGCGGAGGATGAGATTGGTGGTGTCGCGATACACCAGCGAGAGCTGGTTGTTGGGCTGCGCGCGGAGGATCACCGACTCGCCGCCGGGTGAGGTGACGCCGGTGAGCGCGGCCTGTCCCGCGGCGTTGGCGGTGAAGGCGGTGTTCCACGAATAGGTCGCGCCGGGTATGCCCGGGCACGGATCGCCATCACGGGCGACGACCGAGATGGTCTTACCGCGGCAGCGGAAGAGCGTGCGTGCGTTGCTGGAGTTGATGCCGGCCCCGCTGAGGCTGCTGATGAAGAAAATGTCGCCGTTGTCACACAGCACCGGCCCGCTGAACGCGCCGTAGATCGCGCCGGGGATTCCCGGAACGGGCGTTTTGTCGATCGCGATGAGCCGCTGGCCCATGGCATCCTTCACCCACACGCCCTGCCCGCTCACGGAGTTCTTGATCGTGGCGATGAACGCGACCGCGTTCGCGGCGTTCAGGTCGAACGAGAAGAAGGTGGTGAAGCGCACGTCGCCGGGGAGCGGGTTCCCGTCGGCGTCGGGCGCGGGGCTGTCGCTCGTGGCGGCGGCGAGCAGCCCGCCGCTGGGACCGACAAAGATGCCGGTGCGCTGCGTCGGGCCGAGAAAACCCGCGAACGCGGCGATGCCTCCGGTGGAGTTGACGATCGGGCCGCCCAGCGTGGTGAAGCCCGAGCCCGACGGCGGCGCATCCTGGCGCGCGTGCTGGCCGATGCTCCCCATCTGACCGGAGAAGATCGCGCCGTACGTCAGACCGGTGCCCGTCGCGTCGAACCGGCAGGCGAAGGCCAGGTGCCCGTTGTTCGAGGTGTTCATCGGAATCGAGCCGGACATGATGTAGGTGCCCGGCGGTGAACATGGTGCAACCGCTGCGTCGCGAGCGGCCAGCGTGAGCGCACCGCCCGACTCGGCGAAGATGCCGAGCGCCAGGAACGAACCGCCGGTCAGCGTGCTGCTGAACGAGGTTTTGGAATGGTCGTCGAGGTGGACACTTCCGATGGCGATCGCATCGACGAACATGCCCGGGCTCTGCGGCGCGGCCATGCCGTTGAACGCAACCCGGCGCCACGCGCCGTTGTAGCTCAGCACCGACCCCACGCCGCCGACTGGCGCCGTGACCGCCACATCACCCGCGGCGTTGATCATCGCCGTGCTCATCGCGCTGCCGACCGCCAGGCCGCCGGTGCCGGGGATGATGTCACCGGTCAGCAGCACGAGTTCCGGCTGGGCCGCGTGCACGCGGAGCACGCACGCGCCGAGCGCACACACGACAGCGTTGAAGGTCTTCATGATCCACTCCCGATCGGGCCGGTCTCAATGTACCCGCACGCAGGTGTGGACCAAAGCAAAAAGTGATCGCCGTTGGTGGCGGATCGGGTGATCACCCCACCCACGACACCGTACCCATCTCAAGCAGGCCAACCAGAATCTCATCTCCCCCAAGGAGGGGTTTCGTATCGGTTCAGGACGCAACGCGAGGCATCGGCTTCGAGCGAGTTGGAATCGTTGCAGGGGCGTTCCAGAGCATCGGTCGTGCCCGAACGCCACGCAAGGGGTGCGATCCTGCGAGCATCACCGACCATCCTTCGCGTCGCGGCGCGGAACCGCGATCGCTTACGGCGGGCAGAGCAGGGTGTCGTAACCCTGAACGAAGACCGAGAAATCGGCATCGTCGGTGTTGTCATCGCCGCTGAGATCGCCGCGGGGATCGATGAGCGCGTCGTAGAAAACCACGAAGAGCGAGAAGTCGGCGTCGTCCACCACGCCATCGCCGTTGAAGTCGCCGGGGCAGGGCTTTACGCGGGCGACGAACTCGAGGGCGTTGGCCGCGAGCCAGGCGCCGTCGGTGCGACGATCCCAGCCGTTCGAGAAAGCATTGGAGACGGGCCAGTAACCAAGGTCGGCACGCTTCAGGAAGGTGTGAACGCTCGCCAGCATGAGGCCGTTGGTTCCGTTGATGATCGAGCGCCCCCGGAGAAGTGGCGAGCTCAACGGACCGAGATTGTTCGCGACACGGAACTTGCGGACAAAGGATGCGATCGGGTGTGCGGGCTCAAGGACCGCGCCCAACGCTTGGGTATCACTGAATGAGGCCTCGGCAAGCGGCGAGGGAATGATCTGGTAACCCTCGTTCGTCCATCGGCCCAACGGATAGCTGTTCGAGGTGTTCGCGTACCTCGCAACAACCACGCCTCCGCCGGCGTCAACGTAATCCGCGAGCCGATTTCCGATCGCGGTCCAGTCGGAATACTTGTAATTCGACCACGTGACTAGGGCGCTGAATGGAGCCAGGGTCGGGGTGTCCGGCGTGCCGGTGCGTGCGTCGAGCGTGGCGACGCCGCTGAAGCGGCGCGAGGCGGCGAGCTTGGAAGACAGATCGGAGAGCGCGAAGGTCTCTGCCGCGACCGTCGCAACATACGGGCGAACCGTGTAGATCAGGGCGTTGGCCATCAGCTTGTCGCCGTTGGTGCCGACCTGCCAGTAACTCGCGCCGCCGATGGTACTCGAGACGGGATAGAAGCCAAGATCGGCGCGGTTCGGGAGCTTTGTCGAGACGGCGGCGAGGGTCTTGCCATCGGACCACTCGGCGACGATGAGCCCGCCTGAGTTCAGCGCTGTCGTGATCGGACGGAAACTGCCGGTGCCGCCGTCCACTACAAAGAAGTCGGACAGGATGGGATGGGAGAAGTACAGCTTGGCACCGCTGGTTGCGGCACCGGTCGCGGTACCGCTCGCGCCGGGGATGATCTCGTAGCCCCCGGTGATCCAGCGTCCGCCGAGACGCCGATTCGGGCTTGCTTCTGCGTTGGCGAAGGCTGCAGAAACAACTCCCCCACCCGCGTCGACAAAGTCCGCCAGCACGTTGCCGAGCGCGGCGGCGTTGGCGTAGTTGAAGTTGCTCCAGGTCAACACCGCGTCGTACTTCTGGAGCTGGGCGAGCGTCGGGGTGCCGACACTGGCGCTGAACCGGTCGACGGGACCGAGTGTGCCTGTGGCTCGGAGTTTGGCCTGCACGTCGGCGGAGCCCGCGTCGTCTTCGGCGTAGACCAGCAGCACCTTCGGGCGCATGACGTACAGAAGCGAATTGACCATCAGCTTCACGCCGTCGTCGGTCGCCGGGTTCCATCCGCCGAAGAGAGCATCCTTGGAAATCAGGTTGAAGTTCAGATCGACTCGCCCGGGGAGCGGGCCGGCGGCGACCAGCACGTTGCCGCCCGTCCAGCGAGCGACGACGGTGGCCCCAGCGACGACCGAGTTCTGATTGATGCGATAGCCAAACTGGGTGCTCAAGGCGCCCACGCCGATCAGGATGGCGTGGTTCGGATCAGTGATCGAAGAGAGATCGAGCGAAGCACCCGTGGTGGCCAAGCCCGCACCCGGCGACATGCACAGGTAGCCCGGATTCCAGCGCCCGGCGGGCGGAGACAACGAACCCACGGAGTACGCGGCGTTCACCACGCCGCCGCCCGCGTCCACGTAATCGGCGAGGTTGTTGCCCAGCGCGACAGCATCGGCAAAGTTGTTGTCGCTGGTGACCAGCACGGCGTCGTAGGCCTTGAGCGCGGCGAGCGTCGGCGTGCCGGCCGCGGCGTTGAAGAGATCGACGGCCGCGAAGAGCCCGGAGGAACTCAGCTTGGTCTGCACGTCGCCGATGAACGCAGGCGCCGCATGCACGACCAGCACCGAGGGCTTGCGCTTGGCGCCCGCCTGGGCCATCGGCACGGCCACCACACTCGCGAGCAGGCACGCGATGACGCAAAGCAGTGGGCCGGAACGGACGATCGCCGCCAACGTAGGCATCGGATTCAATGGAACTCTCCCGCCAGGGCAAATCTCGTTCCGACACGCGAGCGCGGGATCGCTGCGCACGTAAGAGAGCTGCTGAGCGGTTGTACCACAACCCGTCACCCCGACGAAGGACATTCTGCCAGACGGGGCATCGAGAACCGGGCAATATGCCCGGGAAGCGCCCCGCCCGGGCAATCCCGGGTGTGTGCCGGCACCTATCGGGCGTTACGGACACAACAGATCGTTGTACGCCGAGGCGAAGAAAACAAAGTCGGTGTCGTCCACGAACCCGTCGAAGTTGAGGTCCGCCGGGCAGCCCGCGGGCATGGACGGATCCGCGCAATCGAGCGTGTTGTACGCGCCCGCAAAGACGACGAAGTCCGTGTCCTCCACCAGGGTGTCGGCGTTCAGATCACCGAGGCAGGTGGGGAAGAAGCGGATCGTGAGCGTGGGTCGGTTCTCGGCAACATCCTCGCGGGTCGAGAACTTCTTGGCGGTCTTGGGGAGCGACTCGTCGCCGCGGACCATCCAGCCGAAGTTTGCCGACGGGTTGGCGGCCATGTCTTTCACATCCGCCGCGAGCTGGGCCGAGGTCCACGTGAACGCCGCGCCGCCGCCGACGGTGAGCGAGGCCGAGACACCGGCGTTGAAGTCGCCGCCGGCGTTGGTCCACGCCGAGCCGGGGAAGAAGCGGAAGAGCCAGGTCGCGTCGCCGCTCTGAGCCGGGCCACCGCCGCCTTGGCCACCGGTGGCCACGGACGCGCCCTCGCCCCAGGACTTGGTCACGCGGTGGATGGTGCAGACGTACTCGTCAAAGTTCACGCCATTCTCCGTGAGCGTGAGCGACGCGCCGACGACGGTCGCGGCGGGGGGCACCGCGGACGCGACGTCGAAAAGCACCAAGGCTCGCCGCGGGCTCACCGTCAGGCTCGCGTTGTTGCCGGCAAACATCGCCGTGCCCTTGCCGTTGGACGAGTTGCCGGCGGTGTTGAAGTACAGCGTGTTGTCGGCGACGGGCGTGAGCGACACCACATCGGCCAGTGCGCCCGAGCACGCGAGGAGCGACAACGACACGAACGCACGCAGATAGGTCATGGTTCTTCCTCGGCAGACTACGCGGATCGACCGCCCCGCTCGTTCGTCCGCTGCTTTGACTTGTTCTCACTCTTCCAGCGGCGGCACTGCAGATGTCGCGCCGCCACCGGATCCGTTCACGCTCCAGCGGAGATTCGTACGGATTGTGACAACCAAGCCCGCCCTGAAGCGATGTCGCTCAGCAACGTGGCCACGGCGCGCCGCCACAAGATCGCGCGGAACGCCATACCCAGGATGCCCGGGCCGGCCACGTCCTGCCACACCCACGGGAGTTTGTCAGCGGCGACGACGCGCCATCCCGAGCATGCCCACGCCGATCAGCCCAAGAGCCGAGGGCGCGGGAATCGTCAGGCTCACCGCATCGACGCCGAAGTTGAAGAAGTTCACGTTGTCAACTTCCGCGAAGCGCAGCCGCAGCGTCTGTCCGGCGTTCGCGGCGAGCACCGAGCCCACGTCGATCGTGAAGTCGTTGTATCCGGTCACCAGCGGCGAGTTCAGCGCGGTCTGGAACGCGTTGAACAGCACATCGGCCGAGGACACGCTGAACGGATCGGTGCCGCCGCGGAGGATGTCGACCCGGGCCTGCTGGTTGAGCGCGGGCGTGGAGAAGTCCAGCGAGCTTGGCGTCGAGAACGCGGCGGCGCCGTTGCCCACGTAGATCGAGAACTTCAGCGTCGCCCCGGGGACAAACGCGGGGATCAGCACGTCCTGGTAGAGCACGTGCGAGCCTGGACCGGTCGAGTCCGTCATCGCGGCCCGCAGACCTTCCCGCGGTGCGGGCACGGTGAAGCCGTTGACCGGCGAGGCGCTTCCGGTTTGCAACGCGAACGAGCCGTCGCTGCCGAGCTGGTCGACGCGGTTCCAATTGAAGAGACCGGTCTCGAACCCGCCGTTGGCGATGAGTTCCTGGGCCTGCGCGGCAGACGCCAGGAGCCCGGTCGCGAGGAACAACATGATGGTGTGCTTACTCATTGATCTCACTCTCGACAGTGGTTTGGATCGTGGGGTCCTGCTTGAGCTGGAGCGTGGGGAGGGCGGGCTTGCGGCTGATCTTGTAGATCGCGTTGTCGGTGTTGGACACGACGTACAGGTTGCCGTCGGGTCCCTGCACGATGTCGGGCGTGATGCCAAAGCCGGTGCCGATGATGAGCGTCTCGCTCTCAGTGCCGTCGAACTTGGTCGGCCGGAAGAGGTTGTCGGCGACGCGATCGGCGAGCCGCGGGTCGGCGCTGACATCCACATGGAGGCGATCGGCGGTCATGCGGAAGCGGTACAGGCAGCCGCCGTTGCCGCCGACCTGCTGGTTGCTGCGGGCCGAGCCGATCCAGAGCGTGCCGCTGTATTCCGCGCCAAGCGCGTTGCCCTGCACAAACGCGGTGCCCGCAGGGCCGATCTCGTAACGCCAGCTGAAATCCGGATCGACATAGACAGCGCCCGGCAGCATGAACATCCGGGCCGCCGCCGCGGCGGCGGTGTAGGACAGCCGTGTTGGCGGGAACCGGACCTGCTGCAACGCCTGCGTGAACTGAGTCGTTTCGATGAGCTTGAAGTCGGCGAAGCGGCTGAGCGGACCGGCGACCTGGATCCATCCTCCGTTCATTCCGGGGATGACGCGGTTGAGCTCGCTGTACGCGTCGTCGGCGTTCTCGGTCTCCCACAGGTAACCGGTGGCGGCATCGAACGCCATGCCGAAGCCGTTGCGATGGCCGTAGGAATAGACCTTCTGGATGTTCGCGCCGACCTCGCCTCCGACCGCGGCACCGGCCGCGAAGAAAGGATTGTCGACGGGCACGGTGCCGTCGTTGTTGAGCCGCAGAATGACGCCGGAGAGGTGGGCGTTGTCGGGAGCGGGACCGCCGAAGGTGTCGTCCTGCTGCGGCGCCGTCAGGAACGGCCCATTGGCCAGGTTCTGCATCCAGCCGCGGCGACCCTGGTCGCCCATGAAGATGTACAGCTTGCCGTCGGGACCGAAGCGGATCACGCCGCCGTTGTGGTTGCCGTTCTCGCCGGGGTTGTTCGTGCCGGGGTGGCCGGGAACGGCGACGTTGTCGCTCTGGCGGGAGCGCAACTGGACGATGTTGCGATCAAACGTGAGCGTCGAGCCGTTCCAGATGAATCGATCGACGCGGTTGCCGATCAGCGGCACGTTCGCCGTCACGCCGGTGTCGGCGCCGGTGCTGCTCTCGGTCCAGCGCACGTACATGTACGGGTTGGTCGGGAACCCGGGGTCCAAGGCGATGCTCAAGAGGCCTCGCTCGGACGCCGAATTGACGGCGAGGTCCAGCACGGGCGCCGCCTGGATCACGCCGTTGACCACACGCTTGATCTGGCCCGAGGCCTTCTCCAAGACCAGGAAGTCGTTCGTGGAGAGGAACACCATACCGATCGGCTGGGTGAGGCCGGCGCTCAGCACCGTGGTCACCTGCAGACTGGGGTCGAGCATCGCCGGCGGCGTCGTGTCGGCATGAGCCACGGTGCCCGCGAGGCCAACCAAAGCGACCGCCAGCGACCGGAACGCGGTTTGCCGGTTGACCGACACAGATGGTCTGGAACGTGTTGCCATGTGGACTCTCCGGAGCGACAGCCGCCCGCCGGGGCGTTTGCCTCAGCGGTGAGCCGTGCCAGATATCAAGCCTCTCTCAAGTTCGCGCCGCAGGGCCGCGGTTTCCCACACCGCGGCCACAACCCCAATGTACTGCCACTTCCCCGCCCGTGCCAGAATCGGCGGCGTATATCCGAGAAGATTCTCGCAGCTCCCGCCGGGCTACGGGCACACCAACTGGTTGTACGCGTCGGCGAAGATCACGAAATCGCTGTCATCCACAAACCCGTCGCCGTTGAGATCCGCCGGGCACCCCGGGGGCATGAGCGGGTCGGAGCAGTCGAGGATGTTGTACGCGTTGGCGAAGATCACAAAGTCGCTGTCGTCCACCAGCAGGTCGCCGTTGAGATCGCCGACGCACGCAACGGGCTCGCACGCCAGATTGGTCAGCATGGTCACAAGCGCTGTGTCCGGGCTGTAGGCAAAGGTCCGTTGATCGGGGATCATGCTCAGCGCGATGTCGTTGCTGATCAGAGTCACCGGCGGCTGGTCCGGCATCACGAGCACCGCGCTGCAGCCGTCGTTTCCGGTGAGATCGGTGCGGACGAACATCTGGTCGGGAAATCCGATCGGATTGCCGGAAAAGTGATTGCCGACGAGCACCAGGCCCTGCGCGGGGCTCAGGCTCTCGATCGCGTCCCTGCCGAAGCTGGTGTTGGTGTTGTATTCGCCCCGCCAGTACGCGGCGAGCGTGACCGGATCGAGCAGCCACATCTGCGCCGCGCCCTGCCCGTCGCCAAAGACGCGGGTGCCGCTGGCCACCAACTGTCCGGTCGACAGTCGATCGAGCGACGCGGCGGCGACCTGAACATCGAGCAGTGTGCTCTGCGCCAGTACCGCGCCGGTGGCGGCATCAAGCCGGATGTGGACCGCGCCGTCAGGGCCGAACGTCTGGGTCGGGTCGTTGATGCTGCCGACCACCACCACGCTGCCGTCCGCTGCGAGCTCGATCCCGCGCCCGCTCTCGTAGCCGTAGCCGCGTTCGGGGTCGAGCGGCGTGCCGAAGGCCTTCGCCCAGACCACGGCCCCGGTCGTGGCGCTGAGTCGCGCGACCAAAAGGTCGTTATCGAAGATCTCACCGTTGATGAGCCTGGTCACGTTGCCGGTCACGAAGTAGTCACCGCCGGGCTTGCGAGCCAGATCGGCGAACGACACGTCGTTCACCTCTGTTGGCACGCTGGGCGTGTAGACGCGATCAAAGATCAGGGCGCCCGTGGCCGCATCGGCGCGGAGCAGTTGTCCGCCGATCGGCGGCTGCTGGTCGTACTGCGAAGCCACGATCACCGCCGCCGCGCCCGAACTCGTGTCGATCTCCATGCCCGTGCCGTAGAACGAGCGAGAGCCTGGGAATCGCTTCACCCAGTTCACCGTTCCCGAACCGGACACACCCGCGAGACAGAGCGTGTCGGTGTTGAAGTCTCGATAGAACCCGAGCACGAGATTGCCGCCGGGAATCTCGCGGATCCCGAACGAGCTCGGAAAGTCATTGGTCGACTTGATGTTCAGATGCCAGATCGGCACGCCCAGGGCGTCGGCGCGGGTGAGCGTCGCCGAGGTATTGAACCCGACGGTGAAGTTGTACGAGTCGCCCGCGGACGCGATGTCGCCATTCGACAGGGCGGTCGCGTCCTCCACGCTGTGACGGTTGTCGGGCACGCCCTGCACGCGGTTGATGAGCTGAGCCGAGGCGGAGCCGGCGGCAAGAACCAGAGCGAGAGCGATAGAAGCGTGGCGCATGCGTCTTTCCCCTGCACGCGCGGCGGAGTGCCGCGGTGGTATCAAGCTACCACCGGAACACACCACGTACAAGGAGAAAGTGACCGCCGACTCGGTTGCCGACAGATCCCAAACAAAGGAACCTTCGCGCCCGCCCGATGGCGACCATCGTCACTCGCAGAACACCGCGTTGTACGCGATCACAAACAGCAGGAAGTCCTGGTCATCCACGATGTCGTCGAAGGTGATGTCCGCCGGGCAGCCCGCGGGCATGGTGGGATCGAAGCAGTCGAGGATGTTGTACGCCGAGGCGAACGCCTGGAAGTCGGCGTCGTCGACGAAGCTGTCGCAGTTGAAGTCGGTGAGACAGAGGCTGAGCGTCGCGGGGTTGCTCAAGGGGCCGTTGCCCGGTCCGGCGCAAGAGTCCGAGACCAGAGCCCGGAACTCGAGGTTCGCGCCCTTCTTGATCGCGGTGATGTTCAGCGTCGCCTGGTTGATGTTCGAGGCGTTGAACCGCGTGTTCGCGCCCGCGAGCACGGGCTGGAACGACGCGCCTCCGACCTCACGCCACTGCCACTGGTACGTCAGCGGCGGGTTGTTGCTGGTGCCCAGCACCGTGAAGCTCGACGAACCCTGCACGCACGACGAGTCGTTGCTCGGCTGGGTGGCGATCGTCGGCAGCCCGCCGCTGGTGTCGAGCCGGGCCCATCCCACGCTGGGCACGCCGCCTTGGCCGACGAAGCCCTGACCCGAAGGCGGGACCGAGGTGCCGACCACGCCGAAGAGACCGGTGAGGACGATCTCGTTGCCGAAGACGTTGACGCTGTTGACCTGCGGGAACAGCGCGGCCACGCCGCCGAAGGTGGTCCACTTGACTCCGTCCCAGCGGAGCACGCTGGCAAGATCGTTCATGCCGGTGATGCTGTAGCTGCTGGTCGCGAGCCAGATCGATCCGAACGCCGAGACCGCGGACGACGGCACACCAAAGCCACTGACGATTGGATTGGGATTGGCCGCGGGGCGGGGGATCTCGACCCAGAGATCCGTCGCGGGGTTGTAGCGGATCAGCACCGGATAGGTTGTGCTGCTGCCGTTGATGCCGTTGGCGTACACAGCCATATACAGATCGCCATTCAGGATCGGCAGCGCGACGGCGGCGTTCGCCGAGTACCCAGCCCCGAAGCTGTTCTGCCCCAGGGCCCGCCAGGTCGTGCCGTCCCACGCCGCCACCCGCGCGGTGAGCGCGCCGATGTTCGTAAAGCTCCCGGTGATCACCAGCAGCGGCGCACCCGCGGCAACGCTCGGGTGGCTCCACGCTGTCATCGCGGTGACGGTGTTGCCGGGGTCCGTCGGCCCGAACCGATCCCACGAGCCGTTCTCGATGGTGCCGGTGCGGCGCATGAGATACGAGGGCTTGCCACCACCGGCGCTGAAGTTGCCGCCGATGACAAGGCTGCCCTGGTACCGGGCGACCGCGTTCACACTGAAGACGCCGTTGGAGTAGCTTCCGGGCACGGAGTCCACGATCACGCCGGAGGTCGCGACGCCGTCGTAGCGGCGAAGGGCCGTCGAGCCGCCCGCGAAGAAGAGAGCCCCGCCGGCCGGATCGGTGAGCACGCGTTCAATGGATCCCGACGGCGCCCCGGGCGCGGGCGACAGCGTCGTGCCGTCCCACTTGGCAAGGTGGCTGGCGGCATCGGAGCCGATGCCGAAGAAGTTGCCCGCCAGGTACAAGTTGCTCCCGATCACACCCGAGCCGTTGACGAAGGGATAGCCAAAGCCCGAGTCGCCCAGCCCCTTGGCCGCGGGCGCGTAGGTGTTGCTCGCCGGGTCGTAGAACGCGAAGCGATTCGCGCTCGATCCGGTGTAGTTGAACGAGCTGGTGCCGCCGAGGGCCAGCCGCGTGCCGTCGGGCGAGGGGCACATCGCCTGCACCACGTTATTGGATTGTGAGACCGGCGCCGCGGGGGCCGACCACGCCCCGTTGGGGGCCGGGAGGACTACGAGCGGACGAGTGCCAAGACTGGTTCCGACGTACAGCGTGCCACCGAACACCGCCGCGGAACGCACCTCTCCCACGGCATCGAACAGCGTGGTCGGAGTCGTCGAGCTCGCGATCCACCCATTGCCCGCGCCGTTCAGCTTCGCGATCCGGTTCGCGGGCGCGCCCGCGTTCGACGCGAACGAGCCGTACACATACAGCTCGTCCTGGTACACGATCGCGCCGTACACCGTGCCGTTGTTGTTGCCCAAGGAGGGCAGCGGCACGATGTCATTGGTTCCCGTGTCGAAACGCGCGACCTGGAAGCGCACATTTGGGGAGGGGTCGCGGTAGAGATTGCCAATCAGATAGACGCTGCCGTTGAAGACCACAATCTGGTTCGCGGTGCCCCGGACATCGGGAAGCAGCGGCGTCCAGGTGCCGGTGCTCAGCGTCGGACCGGAGGTATACCGGTACAGCGCCCGCGTCGACGGCGGCGAAGGATCGCGCCCCATCGCGTACAGCGTCCCTGTCCCCGCGCCGGGAACCACCGCGAGCGACTGGCACGTCGTGCCGATATCCGTCGTCGCCAGCGGCACCCACTTCGTGCCGTCCCACGCACCGACCGAAGAGGGATTCGGCCCCGGGAGCCACGGAGCGTTCACGCCGGAGAGGCTGCCGCCGATGAGGATGCGATTCGCCCAGTTGGCGACCGCGTAGATGTTCGTCGCGCTGCCCGAATCGGTGCGCCCCATCGCCACCCAGCCCGAGCCGCTGACCGCGTTGGGATTCCAGTAAGCCACGCTGTAGGTGCGTGCATCACCGATGTAGGTGAACTGCCCGGTCGCGATCAGGCAATCACCCAGCGGCCCCGCGCCGTCGGGATCACCCACGCCCAGCGCCTGCACCGGCCCGTTGGCGCCCGGCAATCCCTGCTGGTCCCCCGCCTTCCACTGCGGCTGGCACTGCGCACTCGCCGACGACACGATCACGCCCGAGATCGACCCCGCGATCACGCCCGCAACCACACCCATCCGCTTCCCGCGGCACGACAGAGACTTCTTGTGCATGGCACTCCCTCGACGAAACAGTATCGATGAAGCGTCAAGACCAGAGCAGCCCCGCACTGATTCCCAGGGCCGATAAGAGTCGAGACGCAATCTCATTGAGCACGCCACCGTCCGCAAAGCTCCGCGACCAAGCGTCTTCCACGCCCGACCGCGTCCCATGCGCAGCCCTCCCGGCCTGACGGCTGGCTAGTCATGCACGATATTGCGAGTTTGGCCGAGCCTGCACCTACGGG
This sequence comes from Phycisphaerales bacterium, assembly GCA_019744815.1. Lineage (GTDB taxonomy): Bacteria > Planctomycetota > Phycisphaerae > Phycisphaerales > UBA1924 > JAFEBO01. The sequence goes on along the minus strand of JAIEUA010000001.1, from coordinate 431,354 downwards.
CAAAGCAGCTCGTTGTACGCCGATGCAAAGCCCTGGAAGTCCAGGTCATCAACAACGTCGTCTCGGTTGAAATCGCTCGGGCACGACAGCGGCATCGCCGCGTCCTCGCACACGAGGATGTCGTACGCAACGGTGAACAACTGGAAGTCCGCGTCGTCCACAAACCCGTCGCAGTTGATGTCTGCCACGCAGATGTTCAGCATCGCCTCGCGGGTCGTCGTGCCCTGGCAGTTGCTGCTGATCTGGCAACGCACCTTGCGCCCCGCGATCGCGGTCGTCCGTCCGCCGATCTCGGGGATGAACGACACCAAAGAGCTGTACCCAGCGAACGACTCGATGATCGCGACCGACATCTCCGACGCGCCTCCGAGCACCAGCGGCCCGTTGAACAGCGTGCGCCACCCACCCGGCGTCTCCGCGTCCTCGATCTGCCACTGGTACGACAGCGGCGGCAGCCCCGTTGCAGTGACGCCCAGCGAGACCGTCGACGCCGCGCACGTCGAACGATCCTCGGGCTGCACCGAGAGAATCGGCACACACGTCGGGTAGTTGCGGATCACAAACGCCTGGGTCACGCCCTGAAACACGCCCGTCCCAGCAATCACCGAACTGTCCGCCGAGACCGCCCGCGCCTCGAGGAGATCGCCCCAGTTCGACAAATCACTCCCCAACCCGACGAGCTGAGCCCGCAAGTCGATCATGCCCAGCGTCGCATTCCAGACGAACGCTTTGTTGCGCACGCCCGTGGATCGTCCGACCACCGTGAGCCCGTCGGCGCTGACGCCGTAGGCCTCCGAAGTCGTGTCACCAGGAAGCGTTCCGAGCGAAAGAGTGCCGGAGCCCGAAGTCCACCGGAACGCACGGTTCCCGCCCGAGGTACTCGACAGTCCGACGATCGTTGATCCATCGGGCGTCATCGCGAACGGGCGCGTCGCGGGCGTGAGCGGAGTCAGCGACGGCAACTCCGTCATGCCCAACCCCGAGGTCCATACGAACGCCGGGCCGGTCGCGCCAGGGGTCAGCGAACACGTCCCGACGACGATCGTGCCGTCGCCGTTGACGCACGTCGCCTCCGAGCTCGTGAACCCCGGCAGGACCCCAAGTCCCACCATGCCCGTCGCCTGCGTCCAGCGAAACGCCTGCAGCGTCAGCGAGGAGAAGCCGAAGCTGTAGCCGACAACAACCGATCCGTCCGCGTTCGTCGCACCGGCGTACGAGAATGCGTCCGACGGCTGCAGGACGCCGAGGTTCACCAGCCCGGTCGCCTGCGTCCACCGCACCGCCCGATCGCCCGTCGACGACCCGCTCTGGCCGATCACCACAGCGCCGTCACCACTGAGCCCCAAGCCATACGAAAACTTCTCGGGCGCCAGCGCACCCAGATCAGTCATCGTGCCGCCGCCCGGGCCATAGACCCAACGAAACGCGTGCTGGCGAAGCACCCCGGCGTCGAGCAAGCTCGCCGACCCCGCCACGATGCTCCCATCAGCGCTCGCCCCTCGAGCGTTGCTTCCCGTGCCGCCCGGAAGCGCGCCCAACGGCGTGATCGTGGGTTGGGCCAAACCGCTCGCACACACCAGGCACAGCGCCGCCAACGAAACCAATCCCCGCATCGCAAAGCTCCTCGCAAAGGACCGTCGATGGAGCCAAGATACCACGGACGCCTGTCGAATCAAAGCGGCTTCGTGCCAGCCACCATGTCCGAGAACCTGGTTGCTTACGGACACAACAGCGCGTCATACGCCGCCGCGAACATCGAGAAGTCAGCGTCATCCACAAAGCCGTCCTTGTTCAGATCCGCCGGGCAGCCCGCGGGCATCGCGGGATAGGCACAATCGAGGATGTTGTACGCGGCGGCGAAGAGAGAAAAGTCCGCGTCGTCCACGAAGCCGTCGTTGTTCAGGTCGCCGAGGCACACCGCCGTCGAGGGCGTGATCGCGAACATCGTCGCGTTCTCGCCGCTGCCGCCGCCCGATGAGATGCCCGAGGTGTTGGCCACGATCGTGCCCGCGCCCGACGCGCCGATGGTAAAGAAGCGGAGCTGATCGGCGAGCGAATCGACCACGAGCGCGACATTGAGCTTGGGCGAGTAGCAGCCCGCGATCTCGCCGCCGACGCCGAAGTAGTTGCTCTGGGCGTAGACCGTTTGAGTCAGGGTGGCAGGATCGAGCAATAGCATGCGCGGCGCAAGCCCGCCGCCGTTGTCGTCGATCTTCAGGAAGAGCTTGCCGCTCGGTCCGGGCGAGATGCCGACGACGGTGGGGCTCTGCAACCCGGGCGTGCTGAGCACCAGATCGGTCGGGGCCGCCGCGAGCTTGGTGCCGTCCGTGCTCAGCGGGATCTTGGTGATCGTCGCGCCGGCGACGATCGCGTCGCCGCAGAAGATGCTCTTGGTCGAAGGGTCGTAGTACGCGCGGCGATAGTTCTTGGTCTGCACGAACAAGCCCGTGCCCGCGGCGTTCAACAGATCGTGCGTCACCCCGCCGTGGTCGATGTACGACCACTTGCCCGATCGCTGGATATAGATGCGGCCGTCACCCGTCGGCGCGACGAGCGTCGCGTCCTGGGGGCCGGAGTACGGGATATCGGTGATGGCGCCCGCCGAATTGATGGCCGACACGAGCCGCGGACCCACCGGCACACGGATCACCACCGCGCTCTGCCGAAACGAGTCGTACGCGCCGTCGCCGATGATGCCGTTGCCCGTCACCAGCGGCGTGAGAGTCAACGGCGTCCCCGAGATCAGAATGACCGCCGCCTTGGTGCCCGGGCCGTAGCCGCTGGCGATGGTGACATGGATGCAGTCCCCGGGCGTGAACGCGGCCGAGGCAACAGGCATGCCCATGACAAGGCACGCGGACAGTGACGCAGCGACGAACGTTGAGAGAGATGACGCAGCCATGGTTCCTCCGCCCACAGTGCGTCAAAGCCCGCGGCCGCAGCAAGGATTTTCCCGTCCGCTGCTGGTTATCTGCCGCGGATGGCGTGCATGCACGCGCTTCGCCCGCCCGATTCCGGGGTGCGAGGTCGCATCGAGCCTGCGCCGCGAAAGAGTTTCGGCCGACCGCCGGTCGCTCACGAGCGACGGCGCCGCCCGGCGAGCGCGAGGCAAGGAACCAGGATGGTCAGAGCCGTCGAAGGCGCCGGAATGAGCGCAAGGCTCAACGGCGTTGCAATCGTCTGCCACGTCGCGCCGTCATCAACGCTCACATCGAAGAAGACCTCGAACGACGCTTCGACCAGGAAGCCCCCGGCGGTCGGCTCGTATCGTGCCGAGCCGACGGAGCCGATCGACTGGCTGAACCGGAACCGGAAAGAGTTCCCGGCGGTGGACAGGTCAACGGCCTGAGCCCGCAGATTCTCGGCCCGGAAGAGCCGCGCCGCTTCCTCCGCGCGGTTGCCCGAGTCGGCGCTCAGCAGTTCCTGAATCGTGGCGTCCATGGAGAGCCGGGTCGTGCCCTTGCCCTTCCGCATCACGAACGTCACGTGCTCGTCGTGGTCAAGAAAGATCGGCGTCCCCGGCACGGGCAACGCCGCGCCCGCGGTGCGGCTCATCGTCATGAAGTCCAGGCGACGACTGCGCACCACGCCGTCGGACTCGAGCACGCTGAAGTCGCAGCCGCCCGCGAAGTTGAACACCCGCGTCGCATCCGCCTGAAAGATCGGGGCGGCCAGGCCGCTCTGCGACCCCGCGACGGCCATGAGCAACCACGCCGGGAACGACGCCATTGGTCGGTGAGCCATGTCTTGTCTCTCCTCGAGCCTGTGAACCGCGTGCCAGTGAACTGCGTGTCTGTGAACCGCGTGTCTTGTCGGGGCGGGAGCCCGTCTCCTGCGTGCAGTCTACCCGAAAGCTCCGCATCCACACAGAGCATTCCGCCCAGCATCGACAAAAGTCACCGATGCGGGCCCAAACCGGTACCGATCCCGAGCGACAAAGAACTCTCGCATGGCCGGGAACACCGAAGACTGCCGATCAGGTGACGCGCCGATGGCACCAGGATCAGGGCGTTGACTTACTCACAGACGAGGACGTTGTACGCCGCGGCGAACACGGTGAAATCCGCATCGTCCACAAAACCATCCCGGTTCAGATCCGAAGGGCAGCCCGGCGCCATCGCCGGATCGGCGCAATCGAGAATGTTGTACGCGCCCGCGAAACCCTGAAAGTCGGCATCATCAACGACGCCATCGCAATTCAGATCGGCCGGGCAGAGCCCAAGCCGCGCCGCGCCGCTGACCGCCCCACCGCAGGGCGCCGAAACCACGCAGCGCACCCGATACACCGACACCCCGGCGCAAGGCGTCACGCGCACCGTCGTCGTCGGCGCTCCGGGCGGCGAAGCGCTCGCGCTGCCCCCGCACGGGAGCGCCGTCGGCCCCGCCCCGAGAACGGTCCAGGCGCCCGGCGCGGTCTCGATCTGCCACTGATACGTCAGAGCGCCGCCCGTGGCCGTCGCCACCGAGAAGATCGCGCTGTTGCCGGCGCACGCGCTCGTCGGCATCGGCGCCGTCGTGATCTGGACGCACTCGGTCGAGCCGCTGGGCCGCGGCGGGAGCAGCGCCGTCGCCGCCGCGGGCGTCGCGCCCTCCGCCGTCGGAGCCACCTGCCCCGGTTCACCTTGCAGCACCATGGTCACGCCCGGGTTCAGCGCCGTCAGCCCCCAGACGAACGAGAGCTGCTGATCCGCGGCCGTCGCCGCGGGCGCGAAGGCGAACGTTCCGCCCGAGAGACTCCCCTGCCCGACGATCCGGATCGTCTGCCCGACCAGCACCGACACATCGCTCGAGAACGAGTCGTCGAGTGGATTCAAGGCGCCGCTGGTGATCACCTGGTACTGATCGAACAAACTCAACCGCCGAGACTGGCTGCCGCTCCGATTCTCGATCACCACCTCGTTCGCCCAGACCGCCGCCTGCAAAGACAACGTGCTCTGCGACACGTCCTGTACGTTCCGCAGCTCGCTCCCCGCGGCGTTGACCCGCCCCTTCGCCGCCCAGCTCACCCGCACCTGCACCGGCGTGCCGATCGGGAGCGTCGCCGAGGTCGCCACGCACGTCACGCTCATCCCGGTGTTCGCTGAACCAGTCGCCGAGCCCACACCCCCCGACCGTGCTTCGCTCGCGATCGCGAATCGCCCGTTGGGAATCGACAGCAGCCCGTCCACCGTCGCCGCGTTCCCGAATGTGTCCGAACGCTGCAAACCGCTCAGGGCCGCCGTGAGAGTGTCCGAAAACGATTGCGAGACCGCGCCAGTCGAGGACGTCTGCGCGGAGCCGTTGAGATTCGAGGTCACCGCGCCGGACGCATCCGCCGCGAGGGCGATCACGGCACACACCAAGGCAAGACAGCACCGCGACCGCTGGAGCATTCCAGGAACATACCAGCCGGGTCAAGACATCCGCCGCACAGCGACCTCCGCGCGGGACGCCACATCCACAGCGGTCAAAAAAAACCAGGCGCAACCTACGGGCACAGCACCGCGTTGTACGCGACGACGAACAACAGGAAATCGGCGTCATCCACCAACCCGTCGCGGTTCTGATCCGAAGGACAGCCCGGCGCCATCGCCGGATCGGCGCAATCAAGAATGTTGTACGCCGCCGCGAAGATCTGAAAGTCGGCATCGTCGACAACGGTGTCGCCGTTGAGATCGCCCGGGCACGCCGTCGCCGGCTTGGGCGTGTCAAACCGCAGATCATCAAACCCCACCGTCGCGCTCTGCGAGAACATCCGGATCCGATGAATACCCGCCGCGCTCACCGCGAGCGGCGCGGGGTTGCTGTCGGGTTGCGTGTCGCTGCCCAAGAGGTTCCCGTTCACGTCGTAGGCTTCGAGCGTCTTGCTCCCGGGGATCGGCTGCAGATCGCCTCGGACCGAGACGGAGCTCACCACATACTTCACCGATCCGGTCGGATCAAAGAACGCGGCCTGCACTGGAAACGTGCTCTGATACGTCAGCCGGCCGTCGAGCGTCGAGCCGCCGAGGATGTTCGTGCCGCTCGGCGTGTTTGCGCCGTGATTCACCACCGCCACAAACGCGGAGCCGGAGAAGAACCGCACGCCGTGCGTGGCGAGATAAAGTCCGACAAACGCGACGCCGCCGGGATCGCCGCGCCAGGCGCGTTGCTCATCGACGGGAAGTCCTCGAACGTCAGCAGGATCGGCTGCGCCGTCGCGTGCGACGCCAACGCGAGCACGCCGCCGATCGCAACGCCGCGCAGCCAAGCGATCAGGCCGACTCCAACACACGCATTCTTCTTCATCGTTGCAGACTACCAGCCGTGACAAGTGCTGGATCGATCGCCCCCGTGACGGAGCAGCGCCACGCTACGGGCACACGAGCGCCTCGTACGCCGCCGCGAAGATCACGAAGTCTGCATCATCCACCAACGTATCTCGGTTCAGGTCCGTCGGACAGCCCACGGCCATCGCCGGGTCGGCACAGTCGAGCAGGTTGTACGCCGCGGCAAAGAGCACAAAGTCCGCGTCATCCACGAAGCCGTCGGCGTTGAAGTCCGCCGGACAGGGCGGGCGAGTCACGGTGACGCCGACGGGATCAAAGTCGAACCGCGTGCGTCCACCGGCGCCGGTGATCGCAACATAGATGTTGTACGGCTGCGCGCGTGCCGCCGGCGTGACAGTCCACGGCACCGAAGCAAACGTGGGACCGGCCGCCGCGCCGAACGACGCGGTGCCGAGCAGGGTCCCGCCCGTGGCCGGATTGCGATCGTCGTCCGCGTACACCGACACCTGCACGCCCGCGCCGGTCGACTGATAGAAGAAGTCCGTCGCGTTCGACTCGCCAAACGCGAGTGTGCGCTTGTCGGTCTGCACTTGGAACACATTCGGCCACGCGGGCTGCGCGGTCGTGATCGACAGCCGCCCGTTGGTCCCGACGACCGCCGTGCCGCCGAGGGTGTTGAGCAGCCCGGCCCGCGCCTGCGTTCCGGTGCGGTCGCCGCCCCCAGCCAATCCCGCGAGACGCGAGTACCAGAACCCGCTCTGCGCCCGCGGCTTGGTGTCCACGTCCGTCGTGTACCACGCCGGATTGATGCACGAGGTGCACTCGCCATCGCCGGTCGCGAGCGGGTCGATGGTGCCGTAATACCAGGTATGGATCAGGCTGTGGTTGCCCGAGCCGAGGTTGCCCATCTGCTGGTTGAACGCACCCGCAAGGCTTGAGCCGCTGGGCAGCGCGACGTTCTGCCAGATGTTGTCCGCGAAGACCACGGTGCTCACGACCCGAGCCGCGGCATCGCCAAACAGCGACACCGGCACCGGATCGAGCGTGGTCAACTGATCAACCCACACGCCGCTCTCGCCCATCGTGCGTGCCAGCGACGCCACCAACGCCCCGCCGCGGCTGTGCCCGATCACATGAAACGGCTGCGCCAGCACCGAGCGCCCGCCATAACTCCAAGTCTGCAGATACGCGAACACAGCCTGCGCCACCGTCTGCGTCGGCGTCGAATCCTCACCCACATCCGGCGGCACGGGCTGCCCACGCTGAAACGAATCGATCGCCGTCCAGTCCAGCCCGACCACGAACTCGCCGGTGGTAAACGTCGCCTCCGGCGCGACAGCGATAGGAACGAGCGTCACGATCAGACTGCTCGGCCCCTGCGTGACCACCAAGTTGACCCGCGTCACACTCACGCCCGGCGCCGCCCCACCACCCGCCCGCCGCGCGATCGCATCCGCCATCGCATTCACCCACGTCATATCGGCGTTGAAGCCGTGCGTGACAATGGTGACGCCGCCGGCGAGGGCGGAGGACGCCAGCATCGCGCTCAGCGATCCACAGGCAACGACGCGAAACAGATGGCGCACCTCTGGCTCCTTCCGCACGAAGGGGTCGCATCTGCAGACACCAAGCGGCCGCGAACACGATCCCGTCGACCGCATTGTAATCGGGGGAGCCACGACTCCAAAGAACGAACTGCCGATCGACGCTTGAACGACCGCTACGGACACAGCAGCACGTCGTACGCCACAGCGAAAACCTGAAAGTCCAGGTCGTCTACAAAGCCGTCGCGGTTTAGGTCTGCCGGGCAGCTTGCGGGCATGGCCGCGTCGGCGCAGTCGAGGAGGTCGTATGCGACAGCGAAGCCTTGGAAGTCAGCGTCGTTAACCTGCCCATCGCAATCCAGATCGCCCGCGCACACCTCGAGGCTCACAGCATTGCTGATCACTTCTCCGCACCCACTTGACACTACGCAGTCGTAGGACCCGCGATCCAGCAGGCTAACCGTTTCGAACTCGAGGACTGCAGTTGATGCCGATGGATTCCCAGTTGACCCCAGCGAAATCGGAACCCCGTCTTTTCGCCATTGGAAGAACACGCCGCCCGATCCTCCCGCGTCAATCGAAACAATTGCGGGACGCCCAGAGCACGCTGAAACGCAAACTGGCTGACGAAAGATCGTCGCACACGTTGGGATTCGGCGATACCCAAACGTTCGTATCTCGTCAAGACGTGTAACACTGAGAGCCTCTGACATAACGAATACGTTATCAACAGTACCACTGAGCGTGCAACTGGCGTTCGGAGTGCCTGCACACGAACTGCCATTGCAGAACGGCTCTTTGCCGATGAACAGATTCTGTCCGCAAGCAGAGCTCCCGGGATTACCACTGGACTCACGGACAACGCCGTCAACATAGAGCCTGACCTTTTGATTGACAGCGTCATACACCGTGGCAACGAACTGCCACTGCGCGGAAACAGCAGGCAGAAAGCCGAGCACGCCGGTACCACCGACTCCGCCTCCGCTGCCCGCAAACGCGGACCATCCGGTACCGCCACCGCGATTGTCGATCGCAACAGTACGGTCGAATCCACCGTTGTCATGACTGAACAACGTCGATGACACTGCTGTATTGGTGAGTCGGACCCACGCTCCCATAGTCAACTGGGGCCTCACCGAGGGATGAATAAGGACATCAGACCGCAGGTACGAAGCACCGTCGAAGAACATCCCTGAACCCTGATATCCCGAAGGCACGATGGTCGGGTTTCCAAGCCCGCGACACATCTTGTTGTCCGACGATGACACGTCGCGAAGCGTTCCGTCGTCGAACGTATAGAGTGCTACGAGTGAATTTGCCGTCGGACTCTTGCCGTTGATCTTGCAAGAATCGTCGTTCGGAATCAATGCCGTAAGTTCTTGCCGCCAAACGTCGGCAATTCTTTGCTCGCCCGCAGTATTCGGGTGCAGACCGTCAATCTGTATCATTGTCGCGAGGTCAAACCCAGTGAACTGATCCACAGCAATGACCCTTGAAGCACTGGTGTTCATCTCATTGGCGATAGCCTGCACTCGCAAATTCAATGGGACAACAAACGCGGAACTCGGCTGCGATGGAGACCGCGGAATGATCTTTGCTAGCAAGATTGTCACCGATGGCCGAACAGACCGAAGCCGGCTGATGATCACGCGAAGATTTGCGTCGGCATTGTCTACCCCCGCAGCCAATTGCTGCCCAATATCGTTCGTTCCCAAATGGACCAGCACCACGTCGGGCTTGTACGTCGTAGCCAAATCGACCGCGACCGCTGCAACCTGATCAGTGCGCCAACCGGAGTACCCGGCATGATCCCTGTCAAACTCAGTCAGATATTTAGGGTAGAACCCGTTCGTATCTGGACCGCCAGACGAAAGGTGGTATCCGGTCCACGGCCCCACGAACGATACAGAAAAACCGTGCGAGCGGAGATCGAACCAGAGCGGATAGCGATACGACGCCCATCCGCCGAACCCCTCGGTTATCGAGTCGCCGAGACACATGATCTTGGTCTGCGCTGATACTCGTGTTGTCAGGCTCAACATCGACAACACAATCGCCGCGATCCACCGAGTGGTTTTGTGGACATGGATCGGTCCGACGAATGAATAATCCAACATGTATCCCTCCCTCTGGTTGTGCGAACCCCTTTGGGTGCGGCACAGCGCTGAGAGAGTACCACAACTGACGACGCACAGGAGTTGCTGCGCGATGTCATGCCCCAAGATCATAGCTTGAGTAATGATGAAAAAAGCGCCGTCCTGACGCTGGTGTCTCTCGCAAGTACTTGAGCGCTTGGCCTTTGCAGCAGAAACAGATCGCAATGCCGAGAAACTAGAGGAATCGTCGCGCGAAAACCCCATCAGGAGTTGATAACCCGCCCCTCACTCGCCAGCGCCGCCTCGTGCACGCTCTCGTGCATCGTCGGATGCGCATGGATCGTGCAGATGAGTTCCTCGCTGGTCGCTTCCAGCCGCCGCGCCAGCGACAGCTCGGCGATCAGCTCCGTCGCCTGATCGCCCATGATGTGCGCGCCGAGGATCTCGCCCCGGGGCAAACCACGGATGATCTTGCAGAAGCCGTCGGTGTGACGCGTCGCGATCGCCTTGCCCAGCGCGCTGAACGGGAACGTGCCGGTGTCGTAGTCCTTGCCCTTCACCAGGCCGCGTTCCTTGAGGGCACGCTCGGTGAAACCGACGCTGGCCACCTGCGGGTGGCAGTAGGTGCAGCCGGGAATGACGGTGTAGTCGATCGGGATGGGCTCGTGGAGCTTCTTGCCGTGCTCCAGCTTGCCGTCGCGCCAGGCGAGGCGCTCGACGCAGATGATCGCCTCTTCGCCCGCCACGTGCGCGAGCCACGGCGGACCGATCACGTCGCCGATCGCGTAAATCCCAGGCAGATTTGTCTTGTAATCGATCGCCCGCGGCTCGGGCTTGCTCGCGTCGTAATCAGTCTTAATGTGATCCTTGAACGTCTCAAGCCCCAGCGACGCGTCGAACAGCCCATCGAAGCGGCCCTTCACGCCGATCGCCAGCAGCACCTTCTCAGCCTCGAGCGTTTCCTTCTTGGATTCATCCGCCTTGCCGTTCACCATCGGCGCGACAGTCACCTTGACACCCGTCGCGGTCTTCTCGATGTTCGTCACGCCGGTGGAGGTCTTGATCTCCATGCCGTGCTTCTTGAACACCTTCTCCATCGCGACGCACACGTCGTCGTCCTCGACGGGCAAGATCCGCGGCATCATCTCGATGACCGTCACCTTGGTCCCGAACGTGTGATAGAAGTATCCAAACTCCATGCCGATCGCGCCGGCGCCGACGACAATCAAACTCTTGGGCTGCGCCTTGTTGAACATCGCCTCGCGGGCGCCCCAGATCTTGTCGCCGTCGAACTTCGCGAAGGGCAGGTCGCGCGCGACCGAGCCGGTGGCGACGACGACGTGGGTCGCCGTGATCGTCTCCTTCACCGCGCCGGGCGTGGCGGGCGCGCTGGTCAACTGATCCTGCACCGTGCATTCCTGCACCTGGATCTTCACCGCGTTCTGCGGCCCGCGGGCCCCGGGCTTCGCCGCCGCGACAATCTTCGCGTTGCCCTTGATGAACTCGATCTTGTTCTTCTTCATCAGGAACTCAACACCCTTGTTGAGCTTGCTCGCGACATCGCGCGAGCGTCCGATGGTCTTGGTCCAGTCGAACTTCACATCGCCCTGGATCTGAAGGCCCCACGCCTCGCGCTCCTGGAGCTTCTCCATGAGTTCCGCGTTGGCGAGCAGCGCCTTGCTGGGGATGCAGCCCCAGTTGAGGCACACGCCGCCGAGCTTGTCGCGCTCGATGACCGCCGTCTTGTACCCGAGCTGCGCCGCCCGGATCGCCCCGACATAGCCGCCGGGTCCGCCGCCAATCACCACAACGTCAAAGTGCCGCTCGGCCACTGGTGCATCCTTTCTAGACATGCCCGCCGGAGCCTGAAACGGCCTCGCGGCGAGCGGGAGCGACTATAGGAATCCGGAGCCGAGCGAAGGCCAATACACGCAGTCACGTCGTGGTTTCCGGCCCTTGCACTGCTGACCTCGTCAATGCGGCATCGGAACATCCCGGATTCGCTTGCGGTACGTCGTGAAGGCCAGTAGGCTTGTGGCTATGTATCAGTGGTCCACCCAAACAACTCCTGCTCTTCCTCCGATTGGCCTTTTCGGACAGAGCTGACCTTGAGCCACAATTGACGCGTCATTCTGTTGCCAATCTGCTAGCACCGGTTCGATGGCAGGTACTCGCCCTGCTTGCGTTAGGCATTCCAGCGATCTGTCGCGCCCAATGCATGAACTGGCTCGCTGGTCACGGACCGCTCGGAATCTCGAGCGGTTGGATTGCGGCGATGGCGACATGGGATCCCGATGGACCTGGTGGTAAGCCTTCACAGATCGTTGTGGGGGGGTTCTTTTCGTCAGCCGGATCGGGGAAATCTCGCAACATCGCGATCTTGGACAGGGAAGCCGGTACTTGGCGCGATCTTGGTTCTGGACTCGTCGGGAGTGTTCGATGTCTCGCAGTTCTCGGAAACGGCGAGCTGATCGCGGGTGGATCCTTCACGCTCGCTGGTGACTCAACTGTTGTGAACTACGTCGCGCGTTGGAACGGGACCGCTTGGTCCTCGCTCGCAGGTGGAATGAACGGTCGAGTGAACGACTTGGCGATACTTCCAAGCGGAGATTTGGTTGCCGCAGGCAACTTTACAAGAGCCGGCAGCGTGGAGGCCAGGAACATCGCCCGGTGGAATGGCGAAACATGGTCGCCCCTAGGAACAGGACTGTCCGACGAGGTCTATTCGCTGGTGGTCCTACGAAACGGAAACCTTGTTGCGGGCGGAAGTTTCTCGACGCTTGGTCTGAAGTGCATCGCAACGTGGAATGGCTCGGCTTGGTTGCCGCTAGGAACCGGAATGGACTCGGCCGTGACCTCTCTTGCTCTGGCGCCCAATGGCGATCTCATCGCGAGTGGTGCCTTTACGACGGCAGGCGGGACTTTTGTGAATGCAATCGCCCGGTGGGACGGAATCCGCTGGTCAGCACTGGGTGGAGGAATCGGATATGGAGCAGGTCGGCTTGCGATAATGCCGAATGGAGATGTGGTTGTGGGGGGCGCGTTCACGTCTATACCCGGACTCGTGAACGCCAACAGACTCGCACGCTGGAACGGAATCGAGTGGTCGAGTCTTGGATCGGGCACAAACAGCGATGTCGCAAGTTTGCTGGTCACTTCAAAAGGCGATCTTCTCGTCGGCGGATTTTTTACGACGGCCGGCGGGGTCAATGTGAATCGACTTGCTCGCTGGAATGGAGTCCGTTGGTCTCCGGTAGGACCAGGTGTGACTGATCCGATATATTCACTCGCAACGCTCAGCAATGGAAGAATCGTTGCAGGCGGCGACTTCTTTACCGATGCCGATTTGCCGGGGAATCACGTCGCTGAATGGGACGGAGCTGCCTGGCAGCCACTCGGAAGTGGTTTGGACGGCCGAGTCAATGTGCTTGTCACTGGACCACAAAACACACTCCTGGCAGGAGGCGCATTCAGGGCCTTGGGCACCAACCCAACTGAGGGCGTTGCGAGTTGGTCGGGAACTCAGTGGCTTGGTTTGGGTGCGGGGATACAAGGTGCAGTGAACGCACTCGCAATCCTTCCAAACGGCGACGTTGTCGCGGGAGGTAGCTTCCTCTCGATCGGCAGCCTTCGCGTTAACAACATCGCGAGATGGAACGGAAAGGCTTGGAGTCCGCTGGGAGCCGGGTTCAACGGATCCGTCGACGCTTTGATCGTGAGACCAGACGGAACGCTGATCGCCGGCGGATCATTCTCTTCCGCCGGCGGAGTTGCCGCGTATCGAATCGCGAAGTGGAACGGAGTTTCTTGGTCGCCACTCGGTGCGGGGCTTGGGGAATCGGTCCGGGCGTTGGCCAACATGCCCAACGGCGATCTGGTCGCGGCGGGAACTTTTCAGTATTCCGGAGTGAGCCCGATGTACTCCGCCGCCCGCTGGAATGGATCTTCCTGGAGTCCACTCGGAACCGGGCCGGGGGGCGTTGTCAATGCCCTGGCCGTTCATTCGGATGGAAGTCTGATCGCAGGAGGAAACTTCACGACCATCAACGGGACGCTGGTCAAGTTCCTTGCGCGTTGGAATGGAATCGCTTGGTCCCCAATCGGATCGGGCGTGAGTGACGTAGTGAACGCACTCACAACATCCCCCGACGGAACGCTCTTTGTAGGTGGGCGTTTCTTATCTGCTGGTGCAATTGTGTCGAACTACTTCGCTAGGTTCTCTTCGAGCGGAGTCCCCATCTTTGCATCACACCCGACGTCTACGTCGTTTGTTCCCGGCGGAACGGTTGTCCTGCAAGCGGTTCCCGTTTATGGACAATCCGGTTTGACTTTCCAGTGGTATCGCAACGGTGCCAGCCTTGTCAACGGCTCGAATGGTGCCTCCTTCGGAGGGGGCATCGTGTCGGGTGCCTTCGGCCGTCTCGATCTCCCGTCCGATCAGAAACCCCTTAGCCTCACGATCGCCGGGGCTCAGATTTCTGATTCCGGTCTCTATCACCTCGTACTTTCGACGGCATGTGGCTCCGGTCCAAGCGAGAATGCCGAGTTGACCGCGGTGCGACCTGTCTGCCCGGCTGATCTCAACCACGACGCAATAGTCGATGATCTGGATTTCCAGTTTTTCGCTATCGCCTACAGGGTTCACGATTGCGCGGGACCATCGATGCCCCCTTTGTGCCCCGCCGATCTCACCGCCGACGGCTTCGTCGACGACGCAGATTTCTCGCTCTTCGCGGTCGCCTACGACGCCCTGCTCTGCCCCTAACTCCGCAGCAACCAACAAGCCCAAGACTCACGTCGCCCTGACAACCGTCCGTTGGAGATCTCCCTGATGCGCTCTGCGTTCCCGATCGCACTCGTCGGCGTCTGTCTTGTTTCGACGCCCTTGCTCGCTCAGACCTGCAGCCTGCGCACCCGCGGCCGCTGCGTCTTCACAATGTCCGGCCTGCCCGTCGGCACCCTCGGCGAGAAGACCGTCGACAGCGGCTTGATCGCCGCCGGCATCGTCCCGCTCTCCAACGGCGGGTCCAACAGCATCGGGGGCGTCAGCTCCTCCTCAAGCCTGAGCGGCAGCGCGGCGTACTCCTTGCTCGAGGTCCAGGCCAACGCCGCGGTGTCCACGTCGTCCTCATCCCCCAACGGCGCCATCGCCGGAGTCGACACCTCTCCCCAGACCCAGTTCACCGATCGATTGACGTTCCAGAAAGCCGGTGCGCCCAACGGCACACCCGTGCAAGTCCGCTTCACCCTCATCGCCGACGGCAGCGTCTCGCGCAGCATCAGCTTCGCCGCCAGTCCCCTCGCCGCGCGGGCCTCCGTCCGAGCCACGCTCGATTCCGGCGCGTTCAGCAACCCGATCGGCATCGGGCTCGACACCTACACGCTGAACGCCGGCGACGTGTCCATGCCCGCGACCGTCTCGCGTGTCGGGACGGTCTTCACAGGCAGCAGCTACAACGTCAACGCCGCCATCAGCGCGAATCTCAGCTTCCTGAACCTCGCCGGCGGCCAGTCCGGCCAGACCGGCGCGACCGGCCGCGCCCGCGTGCAGATCGAGATGCTCACTCCCGGCGCGACCTTCACCTCCTGCTCCGGCACCCAGTACACACCCTGCAACGCCGACCTCAACGCCGACGGCCGAGTCGACGACGCCGACTTCCAGTCCTTCGCCGCCGCGTACAACATCCTCGACTGCGCCGATCCCGCCATGCCCGTCGGTTGCCCCGCCGACCTCAACTCCGACGGCTTCGTCGATGATCTGGACTTCAGCGCCTTCGCGGTGGCGTACGACGCGTTGCTGTGCGAGTGATCACAAACACCATGATCTCGGGTTCTTGGCGACGAGACACGTCGAGCCGGTCTTCCCCCGCCGCGGCTCCGCCTCCGGGCGGGTGTTTCTTGGGGTCACCTGGGACGAGCCCCGGGCCGCAATCGGTTTCTTGCTGTCCTTGATGCTCAGCAAACGACTTCGAGCCCGATTCAGAACTTCTTCTCTGGTGCATTCTTAATTAGATTCTTCTTTCCACCGCTCATTATTCTGTTGCATTGCCGTGTAGAGCATGTGACCATCGGAGTTCATGTGGGTTTGCAAGGGGTACTTCACATGCGAACCGAACAATCGTTTCTTGGCGCAGCACGGCGCTTCGTCGTGATCGTCTTGTCATTGTTTCTCCCGGCGTTGGCTGCCCGAGCGGATTGCTCGCCGCAGTGGCTGCCCGGGACGGGCCTGCCGGGAATCGACGGCGAGGTGTACGCGGCAGTGATGTGGGATCCGGATGGTCCCGGCCCGTTGGAAGCACAACTGACCGTGGCGGGCAGCCTCCGAATGCCGAACGATTCGAGCGCGAGCATCGCGGTCTGGACCGGCTCCCAATGGACGGCTGTGCCCGGCGTGTTCAACGGAATCGTGCAGTCGCTCCTTCCTCTGGCCGACGGGCAGTTGCTGGCTGGCGGCAACTTTTCGTCTATCAACGGCGTCAACAACCTCGCCCCGATCGCCCGCTGGAACGGCACCACCTGGACTTCGCTCGGCACACGCACATCGATCCAGATCATCACGGTCCTCTCGATCGTGCAACTGCCCGGCGGCGACATCGTCGCGGGCGGCACAGCAAAATCCACGATCTCCAACGGCCGCGGGATCGCCCGGTGGAACGGCACGTCGTGGTCGCCTCTTGGTACCTCAGGCATTCCGGGGCTCGCCAGCGTCCGATCCTTGGTGTTCCTGCCGAACGGGAACCTGGTCGCCGCAGGAGAGTTCGCGACGATCGATGGCCTGACGGTCAACGGCGTGGCCCGGTGGAACGGGTCCGCGTGGGCCGCGCTGGGCGGCGGCCTGACGGGAGGCTCAGGCGCTCGATCCGCCACGGTCATGAGCAACGGTGATCTCGTCATCGGCGGCGATTTCGCTTCCGCCGGCGCGCCCGGCACCGCGAAACTGGCCCGATGGAACGGCACCTCGTGGTCCGCGATCGGGACCCCCCCATCGTTTGTGAGCGTCGACGGCGCCGCCGCGCTGCCCGGTGGAAAGCTCGCCATCTCGGGCGGTTCTTTCGATCGCACCGTGGCCCTGTGGGACGGAGCCGCGTGGACCGAGATTGCCAAACCCATCAACGATTACTTGTCCAACACCACGCGCGGCTTGACTCTCTTGCCCGACGGCCGGCTCATCCTTTTCGGCCGCTTGATCATCAGCGCGACTCCCGCCGTCAACATCGCGTCCTACAAGGACGGCACGTGGTCCGCCTTCGGCTCGGGCACCAGCGGCTCGATTCTCGCGTTCGCCAAACTTCCCGACGGCCGGCTGGTCGCGGGCGGCGGCTTCCGTTCCATCGCCGGCGTGAACGCCCTCGGCGTCGCGGTCTACGACGGCGCGACATGGAGCCCCTTGGGGACCGGAGTCAACGGCACCGTCAAGTCGCTCGCCGTGCTGCCCGACGGTCGCCTGCTGGTCGGCGGCCTCTTCCAATCCGCGGGCGGAGTGTCGGCTTCTTCTTTGGCGGTCTGGAACGGCACGACGTGGGCCGCCTTTGGCTCAGGAGTTTCGGGCGCGAATCAGACCGTCGAGGCGTTGCTTGTGGCGCCCGACAACAAGGTGTACATCGGCGGTTCGTTCAACACCCTTGGCGGCGTGGCCGCCGCGAACATCGGCAGTTGGAACGGTTCGTCATTCGCGCCGCTGAACACCGGACTCAACAGCAACGTCCGGGCGCTCGCGTGGCACGCGGGCAAGTTGACCGCGGGCGGTGACTTCACCGACCCACTCGGCATCGGCCGCGAACGCATCGCCGCGTGGAACGGCTCCACCTGGACAAGTCTCGGCTTCGGGCTCGGCGCCTCGATCAATGGAGTATCGGAAGTCGGGTGCCTCCTCCCCCTGCCCGACGGAACGCTGCTCGTGGGCGGGCTGTTCTCTCAGGCCACGGTGAGCAACGGACTTGGGTTGTGGAACGGCACATCGTGGAGCAACGTGTGGACCGCGACCAGCTCGGTGACGATTCCGAGCGTCTGGAGCCTCACACGGCTCGCCAACGGCGATGTCCTCGCGGGCGGGTTCCTGACCACCGTCAATGGCGTCACCGTGAACTCGATCGTCCGTCGCGACCACGTTTCGGGTACTTGGGCGCCGCTCGGCACCGGGCCGGCGGTGGGCGTCGGCGTCGACGGCGGCTCCATCATCAACGCGATCATCGAATTCGGCTCGGGTTTCTTTGCCGCAGGCGGATTCAACACCGCCGGCGGCCAGCCCTCAGCGGCCCTGGCGTATTTCGCCGACTCGGTCTCGCCGGTCGTGGCCCATTCACCAGCGCCGGTCAACGACGAGAAGGGCGCCACGATCCAACTGTCGGCGCTCCTCGCCCCAGGGTACCCCGGCGGCTCCTACGCCTGGCTCCGCGAGACCGCGCCCCTTAGCGGCGTCTTCGCGCCAATCGCCAACGGCCCGGGCGGTGCCTCCTCGGGCGGCGGCACAGTGACCGGCGCCTCCGGTTCGCTCCCTTCCCCATCAACCAACACGCCGATCGTGCTCACGATCTCTAACACCCGGCCGAGTGATTCGGCACGCTACCGATTTGAAGCCACCAACGCCTGCGGCTCGACCCAGAGTGCGCCCGCCCAGGTCACCATCGTCGACAACTGCCCATCTGACCTCAACGCCGACGGCATGGTCGACGACAGCGACTTCAGCCTCTTCGCCGCCGCGTACAACATCCTCGACTGCTCCGATCCTTCCATGCCCGCAGGGTGCCCGGCCGACCTCAACTTCGACGGCTTCGTCGACGACGCCGATTTCTCGCTCTTCGCCGTGGCGTACGACCTGCTGCTGTGCCCGTAACGCCGTTGTCGCACGCCTTGTCGAGATTCGAATCCAGCCGACGCATCCCTTCACACGTTCCGAAGGACCGAGAACACAGTCGGAGGCGCTCGCGAAGAACCCGTGAGTCCCTTGGCGCAGCCGGTACATTGGTGGTGGAGGATGTCCGCATGTCCTTGCATAGCTTCGGGATGTGTCTCGTGTTCGGCGCGGCCTCGGCGTCATGGGCCGGCACGATCGTCTGGTCGGGGCTCGGTGACGGCCTCACCTTCACGCAAAACCAGAACTGGGTCGGCAACGTCGCGCCCGGCGCGGGCGACGACGCGGTCGTCGGCTCCGGCCCCGCGATCGAGATCCCATTCAACACCCAGATCACCGTCAAGAGCTTGAGCTGCGCCCGGCCGCTGAAGCTCAACGGCTTCGCACGGCTGTCAACCACCGGCGCTTCGTCGATCGCCGGCATGCAGATGGCCGCCAGCTCGCACCTGGCGTGCGTCGGTGACCTCACCATCAGCGGCACCTCCACCGCCAACTTCGCCACCCTCGACGGACCCGGTCGCGTCATCATCCCCGCCGGCGCCAGCTTCACCTTCGTCGAGAACGGCTACCTCACCGGCGCGCTTGACAACGCGGGCACCCTCGAGGTCCGCGCCCCCGTCGGCTTCTTCGGATGCGTGCTCACCAACCTGCCCGGTGCCACCCTGCGATTCAACGGCACACCCGGTGCCGTCGTGCCGCTCCAGCGCAGCACACCCACCGGCAACTCGCTCCACAACCAAGGCACACTCCAGATCACCGGCGGCGTGAGCGCCCAGATCGGACTCATCGACTTCACCAACTCCGGCATCTGCACCGTCTCCAGCGGCTCGCTCGAATTACAAACGCCCGTCGCCAACAGCGGCACGCTCAGCGTCGCCCTCGGATCCACGTTGGAACTCGACGATTCACACACCGGTCCCGGCACCGTCTCGGGCGCAGGCACCATCCGCTTCAGCGGCGGCACAACCTCCTTCGCCCCAGGCAAATTCCTGCACACCGGCCCGCTCGAGTTCGGCTCCGCCTTCAGCAACATCACGTTCGCCGACAGCCTCGCACCTCAGTCGCTCTCGCCGCTGCGGGGCACGGTCACGTTCCAGAAGAAACTGAACGTCGCCAACGTCAAGCTCCTCGGCACCGCCGTCTTCAACGCCGATCAGTCCTTCGCCACCCTGCAGCTGGGCGATCCCGTCGCCGGCACCAACGCCACCCTCGACGGCACCGGACAGGTCACCATCACCGGCCAACTGCTCAACGGCGGCCTGATGCAAGGCACGGGCAAAACCGTCCTCGCCGCCGCGGCCAACTACACCACGTCGTCCGCCGGGCTCCAGCTCGACCGCACGCTGGAGAACTTTGGCACCATCACACTCGTCCGCAGCATCCAGCTCTTCAGCAACGGCAAGCTCATCAACCGCGGCACCATCACCCTCAGCGACAGCAGCATCCTCGGCGGCTGCAACGGCACCTCCGGCCTCGAGAACAAGCCCGAGGGCACCATCGTCTACGACATCCCCGCCCCCACCACGCCCTCCATCGGCTGCGGCGGCGGCACGCTGCATCTCAACGAGGGCACCATCATCAAAAAGGGTGACGGCCTCGTCAGCTACCTCTCACCTCTGCTCAACCGCGGCACGATCGACTGCCGCGCCGGCGAGTTCAAGATCTTCGATTCCCGCAACCGCGTCTCCACCGAATTGTGGGGCGGCACTTGGAAACTCTCAGGCAACGGCCGCATCACCTTTTTCAACCTCCCCGATCTCCGCGTGCTCGTCAGCGAACTTGCCTCCGGCATCCCCGCCCGCATCTTCATCGAAGGCCCCAGCGCGGGCTTTGGCCCGAACGATCTCGTCCACCTCACCCTGGTCGACACCGCGTGCCTGCTCTCGCTCGCCAAGGGCGCCGAGCTCACCTCCTTCTACCAGGTTTTCATCCCCGGACCGAACGGCGGCTCGTTCAACGGCGTGCCCTGCACCTGGCGCGGCGATCTCTTCGTCGGCACCGGTTCAACGTACACCGCCGTCAACGGTTACGTCCAGCAGCCCGAATCCACCTTCGAAGTCCAAGTCGGCGGCACCACGCCTTCGACCTACGGCCGCGTCCGCTCTCAGTTCCAGAACAGCGTCGGCGGTGACGTCCGCAACCGCGGCCGCCTGCGTGTCTCGCTCGCGCCCGGCTTTGTGCCCACCACCAACGTCCCGGTACCGATCGTCACCGCATCGCCCCTGCTCCCGTTCCTCGACTGGTTCACCGCCGGGGTGCAAACCCCACCCGGCACGACGACCACACGCGACGACACACACGTCTACTTCCAGCTCGGCGCCGGCGTCTGCATCGGCGACCTCAGCCACGACGGCCAGGTCGACGACGCCGACTTCCAACTCTTCGCCGCCGCGTACAACATCCTGGACTGCGCCGACCCGGCAATGCCCGCGGGATGCCCGGCCGATCTCAACGGCGACGGCCTCGTCGACGACGCCGACTTCCAGCTCTTCGTCGTCGTCTACAACGCAGTGCTTTGCCCCTGACGCCTTTCGGCCACGCACCGGGGATCCTCCCGGCTTGACGCCTTCGATACCGTGATTCCGTCAGGCCGCCCGAACCGGAGATCACCGATGCCACGCGCCCACACCACCAAACCCTCCATCGCCCCGCTCGCGTCCACGCTCCTCGCGCCTCTGATCGTGCTGGCCGCGCTCGCTCCGCTCGCCCACGCCGCGCCCTCGGTCACCGTGCCCCTCACCGGCGTCTCCATCAGCAACGGCGCCACCAACACCAAGTCCAGCAGCCCCGCCACCATCGACGCCGCACTCCGCTACCGCTACACCATCGACGGCAACGTCCGCGGCACGCCCGCCTTCTCGCTCCTGGGCCTCCTCTACAGCCAGCCCACGCCGCTCGCATCCATCATCACCACCTTCGGCGGCTCGTCCGCCGATCTCTCCGGCGTCTTCGGCAACCCCAGCGGCACGCTCCCCTCCGGCCCCACCACCGTCGTCTTCGGGCAAAACGGCACCATCGGCACCACGCCCGCCAGCCTCCAGTTCAACCTCACCGGCTCCTTCTCCGCCGCCGGAATCGTCACCTTCACCATCGACGCCATCTCCATCACCCCCGCCCTCGCCGGCGGCCTCGTCTTCACCTCGGGCCAAACAACCATCTCCGCCATCACCTGCCTCGCCGATCTCAACTTCGACAACCAGGTCGACGACGCCGACTTTGTGCTCTTCGTCCCCTCGTACAACGACCTGATCGTCCCCCAAGCCCAGACCGGAGGCGACTTCAACGGCGACGCCCAGTGCGACGACGCCGACTTCCAGATCTTCGCCGCGGCGTACAACGAGTTGGTCTGCCCGTAGCACCTCTCAAATCCTCTTGCATCACGAGCGGCCGTCCGATACGCTCGACGCATGGGGATCGCGGGAATCGTCACGTTCATAGCACTCGCCGCGGCACCGCCGACGGATGTGCACATCGAGCCGCCCTGTGGAGGCCGTGTATCTTCGTTCGTCCGCTGCGGACTGGAACAGGTCGAACCGCCATCCTTCAAGGAAGATTCCAAGCAGTTCGAGTGGCTTGGCCTCGAGGCCGGTGCCGGGTTCGCCTATGCGACGCAGCCCAGTAGCCCGGGTGCCGGAGGCGCAGCTCAAACTCTAGTGATCCTCGGCATACACACCTCTTTGGTGCTGGCCTCAGGCTTTGGCTACCAACCGACCAACCCCGGAATCGCATCTGCCGAAGCGCACACTGACCTGACCACATTTGACACCATCGTGTTCTCTCGCGCCGGGTTTCCTCCGGGCACGGCGTTTCCCGCCCGCGTGGAACTCGGCGCCTCTATGTCGTTCGGGCGACAATTCCGCGAAGACCCTCGCGACGACGGGCATGTGACCCTGCGCTGCACGCTCGCCTCCGATATGTTCCCCGACCCTGCGAAGATCGAATTTTCAAGCCGCGATCGGTCGCATCCGTCCCAGAACGCTCGCGCCTCTCGGCTCGTCATCCTCCGCACCGGAGTCGAGTACCGCCTCAAGCGTTCGCAGCACGCGTCGGTCTCGCCATTCCGAGTAGGTGTCAATCAGCAAACTGTCAGCAGCGGGCGCATCGACTCCCGTGTCACGATCCAGCCGATGTCTCCCGACATCTCCATCGCTTCGCGTGCCTCCGTGCTCTACACCCCGTGCCCGAGCGATCTCGACATGTCCTGGTTCGTCGACGACACCGACTTCCTCCTCTTCGCCGCCGCCTACGCCCTGGGCGACTGCGCCGACCCCGCCATGCCGGACGGCTGCCCCGCCGACCTCAACTACGACGGGATCGTCGATGCCGCGGACTTCGTGCTCTTCCTCCCCGCCTACGACGAAGGGATCTGCCCGCTGTTCGGCGACATCGACTTTGGCCCGCAATAAGCGACCGCGCCCAGCGTTGCTCCGCTGACCGCTCATCAAGGAACCGCACCATGCTCCGAACCACCCGACTTCTCGGGCTCGCCGCCGTCGCTGCGCCCGTGTCCATCACCCTCTCATCCGCCCTCGCCCAGCCCTTCAACTTCTCCGCCGTCACCGCGCTCGCCAACGGCGCCCTCGTCGGCCAGAACGTCGGCACACCCGTCCCCGGCTTCGATCTCCTCCTCATGAAAGACGGCATCGTCGTCTACCACCAGTCCTTCGGCAATTGGTCCCTCAACCGCGTCGCCAACGCCGACAGCGCCACCAAGACCATCTCCGGCGCCGTCATCATGTCCCTCGTCGACTCCTCGCCCCAGCCCTTCTCGCTCGACACCAAGCTCAGCCAGTACATCCCCGCCTTCAGCGGCCTCAAGACCAACATCACCATCCGCCAGGCCTTCAGCCACACCGCCGGCCTCCCCGACTCCCCCGCCGTCGGCGACGCGTCGCTCACGCTCCAGCAGTCCGCGCTCCAGATCGCCGGCGGCTTCATCACCTTCCTCCCCGGCACCAAGTTCGATTACGGCGGCGCGTCCATGCAAGCCGCCGGCGCCGTCGCCGAGCTCGCGTTCCAGAACCCCTGGAACGTCCTCTTCAACGACCGCCTCAAGTCCAAGGTCGGCATGCCCAGCACCACCTACACGCTCACCACGCCCACCAACCCCCGCATCGCCGGCGGCTGCGAGTCCAACGCCATCGACTTCGCCCGCTTCATGGAGATGCTCCGCCGCAAGGGCGTCGCGCTCAACGGCACCCGCGTCCTCTCCGAAGCCGCCGTGAACGCCATGTTCACCCGCCAGACCGCCAACCCCATCACCATCGTCGCCACCCCGATCCAGATCAGCTCCACCGACGGCGCCGACTACGGCGTCGGCGTCTGGCTCGACAAGCGCGACCAGGGCGGCAAGCTCCTCGGCGCCATCGCCGCCGGCGCCCGCGGCTTCGCCTCCTGGATCGACTTCGACGACGGCATGGTCGGCGTCTTCGCCACCGACACCACCCGCTCCAGCGAGATCCAGCCCCTCTACGACCTCATCCGCAACGCCGCCCAGATCGCCATCCGCAACCCCCTCTGCCCCGGCGACCTCGACTACAACGGCCTCGTCCTTGACAACGACTTCACCCGCTTCGCCCTCGCCTACGACATCACCGACTGCACCGACCCCGACATGCCCGCCGGCTGCCCCGCCGACTTCAACCGAGACACAACGGTCGACGACGCCGACTTCGCGATCTTCGCGACCGCCTACGACCGCCTCGTCTGCCCGTGAATGCGTTCTCCAAATCACGGCTTCCGTGAGACCGCGGCGCAGCCGAACCGGCAACCCTCCAAAGCCCTGGGGTCCGAGAACCTAAACCTCGCCCTTCGTTGCATTCATTATGATTGCTCGGAGTGGAGGTGGCGATGTTCGTCCGTGCATGTGCCTTGCTCGTTCTCTCGCTTCTGGTGTCTTCCGCGGCTTGCGCACAGTCCTTTCCTGGTTGCAAGGGATTGATCGCGGGATTCCCCGTGAAAGAGATCCCCTCGGCCACCGCTTCGACCGTCTGGGACCGCGACGGCGACGGACCCGAAGAGCCGATGCTCATCATCGCGGCACCGGTCTCGAACAACCAGCCCCTCATCGGCTGGAACGGGGAGCGTTGGTTCCCCATGACCGCCGTGGGCGACTCCATCGGCTTGATCCAGCGACTGTTCGTCTACAACAACAAGCTCCACGCATTCACCGGTCGCCTCTTTACCTTCGAACTGAATCGGTGGGTCGAGACCGCCGTCGCGCCGGTCCGCCCAACCATCAACGACCTGACCATCTTCAACAACGAGATCGTCATCGCGGGCCAGTCGGGAAACGAGAAGGGCGTCTTCGCGTTCCGCTCCGGCACCTGGGTTCGCATCGGCGCCGCGTTCGTCGGCACCGTCGCATCCGTCGATGTGTGGAACGACAACCTTGTCGCCGCTGGAATGTTCAGCGGCACAGTTGCGACATTTGATGGAACCAATTGGACCTCCATCGGCCCAAACTTGTCCTTCACATCCCCTCGAATCCGATCGATCGGACCGGCGTTGGTGCTGGGCGAGAAGAATGGTCCCGGGGTGAGCGTCTATCGCGACGGCCGATGGACCACTGCCCCTGGGTCCGGGAGCATCCTCGACCGCGTTCACGACCGGGTTTATACAGCGGAGAGCTTTGATGAAGGACAGCTCCGCGCATTCGACGGCACGATCTGGACAACTCTGGACTCGGCGAGCCGAGAACCAGCTAGCTTCTTCAGCAAGTTCACCTTCAAAACACTCGCGTGGTACCAGGGTCGACTGCACGCCGTGGGCGACGCCCCGAGCAGCAACGCGTACACCAGCACGCTCGAGTACGTCGGTTCCGCCTGGCGCCCCTTCGGCGAGGGCACGGGCGGACGCTTGCGTGCCGCGGTCGCAGGTCCCGACGGCTCGATCTATGTCGCCAACGGCTGGCGTTCCGCGACGAACTCGATCACCGTCGATTTTCCGGTACGCCCCTTCGTCCGCCGCTGGAACGGCGTGCGTCTCGCTCCGGTCGGACCCGCCTTCGACGGCCCCCCGCCCCTGAGCTCCAGCACGCGCATCAGCAACCTATTCAATCTGCAGTGGGACCCCGAGTTCGGCCTGCTCGCCGTCGGGTACTTCTACGGCAACAACCGCGTCCCGATCACCGCGATCGCCCGAAATGTCGGCGACGAATGGCTGCCACTTGGAAGCCCGCTGCCCACGATCCGGTCGAGCGGCAACCCCCGCGAACCTTCCCTCTATCAATCTTTGCGATACCGCGGCGAACTCCTCGCAATCGGAATCGTTGACGCGACACCCGATGCAGAATCCAGCGGCATGGTGCGTTACCTCAACGGCCAGTGGGTCGCGCCGAGCCTCGACATGCAACTTCCTTTCGCCGCTGCGGGGCTGTACGCCGCCACCGTCTTCGACGACAAGCTCTTCGTCGCTGGCTCGATCCGAAGCGCAGACTTCACGTACAACTCATCCGCCATCTTCGACGGCCAAACCTGGTCGCAGCCCGACAACAGCGTCGATTGGCTCGCCGATTACTGCGTCCACAACAACGAGCTGTACGCCATCTCTCGCGAAAAGGGCGCGACCGCCGACACCTTCTACATCACCCGCTGGACCGGTTCCGGCTGGCAACGCTTGTCTCGCGTCTTCACCAGCGCCCCCTACGCCCTGGCTTCCTACAGCGGCCAGCTCTACGTCGGTGGCGCGTTCGGCCTGCTCTCCTGGAACGGCACGCTCTGGAGCATCGTGCTCGATGGCGGCAGAGTCGCCGACCTCGTCGTCAAGGATCGTGAACTCATCGCCGTCGGTGATTTCTCACTAAGCGGAAGCACCGAAAACCTGGTCCGCTACACCGCCTCCGCCATCCCCTCCATCGCCTCCAACCCCCGCTCCCGCGCAGGCGCCTGCGGCGACAACGTCTCCCTCGCGGTTGTCCCCTCGCCGGGATACTCCCCCATCACCTACAAGTGGTCTCGCAACGGTTCGCCGATCAACGACGGAACCACCGCACACGGCTCCTCGATCAGCGGCTCCGCAACCGACACGCTCCGCATCGCCAATCTCCGCCCCGAAGACGCGGGCAGCTATACCTGTTCCCTCACAGGTCGCTGCGGCACAGCAACAACGAGCCCCGCGGCGATCTCGGCTTCCTGCTGCCCCGCGGACCTGGACCAGAACGGCGCCGTCGCCGACGAGGACTTCCAGATCTTCGCCGCCGCGTACGACCTCGTCCTGTGCGCCAGCCCGTCGATGCCCGCCGGCTGCCCCGCCGACTTCACCGCCGACACCATCGTCGACGACGCCGACTTCGCGATCTTCGTCACCGCCTACGACCGCCTCGTCTGCCCGTAACCCAACCACGCCGCGGCACCGGTTGTCGGTGGGCGCTCGTGACGCCCTGCCCAATAACATGCATTTGTCTTTTTCTTGGTGCGTTTCCGCCACGGTGCGGTACGCTGCTCTCGTCAGGGTTTCACCCTCGCGCGGGAGCAATCACATGAGCCATCGTTCGTTCGTCGCCGTCATCGTTTCGTTCATCGCGGCCTTCTTGGCGTCGTCGCCCGCACTCGCCGGCCCACGCAAGCCCAGGGTGCTCCTCGTCGAGTCCTTCAACAACGTCATCCGAACCAACGACGTCAAGAACAAGATCTTCAGCAGCGGGCTCTTCGACGCCGTCGATTCGTTCGATGGCAGGATCGCAACCCCCACCATCGCCGCCCTGCGGGCGTACGACGCCGTCATGGTCAGCAACGACAGCCCCTGGGTCGATCGCACCGCGCTCGGCAACGTCCTGAAGCAGTACGTGGACGAGGGCTACGGCGTCGTCCAAACCACGTTCACCGTCAACGGCATAACAAACAGCAACCTCGGCGGCTCCTGGACCGGTGATTACAACTGCATCACGTTCAGCAGCGCGACCACCGGCGCCGCCACCCTCGGCACCATCGCCCAGCCCAATCACCCCATCGTCAACGGCGTCTCCGTCTTCAACGGCGGCAGCGACAGCTTCCGACCCCTCGGCACCGCCATCACCGCCGGCGCCACCCTCGTCGCCAGCTGGAGCGACGGCAAGCCGCTCGTGGTGGTCGGGCCCCGCCTCAACCGCGCCGACCTTGGTTTCTTCCCCCCCTCGTCCGACTCCACGTCCAGCTTCTGGAGTTCCTCCACCGACGGCGTCAAGCTCATGGCCAACGCCCTGATGTACGTCATCCGTCCCAAGATCCTCATCGTCCACAGCTTCTTCACCCCCGGCAGCGATGCCGACGTCGTCGCCAAGCTCCGCTCCACCGAGCAGTTCAGCGCCATCGACACCTTCAACGCCAGCTTCAACACCGGCTCCGACGCCCCCACCCTCGAGCAGCTCAAGAAGTACGACGCCGTCATGGTCTCCAACGGCACGTTTTGGAAGAACCGCGACGCCCTCGGGAACGTCATCGCCGACTACACCGACTGGGGCGGCGGCGTCGTCCTCACCACCTTCACCACCGCCGGCACCGGAAACAGCGACCTCGGCGGCCGCTTCGCCGGCGACTACCGCATCATCGCGTTCGGTGGCTCCACCTCGGGCAACGCCACCCTCGGCACCATCGCCTACGCCGAGCACCCCATCGTCGCCGGCGTCGCGTCGTTCGACGGCGGAGCCCGCTCGGCCCGCCCGTTCGGAACCGCCCTCGCCCCCGGTGGCCTCGTCGTCGCCTCGTGGTCCGACGGCAAGATCCTCGCCGCCACCTCCACCCGCCGACACAACCGCGCCGACCTCGGCCTGTACCCGCCCTCCAACGCCGTCCAGCCCGACGGCTGGCTCGCCAGCACCGACGGCGCCAAGCTCATGGCCAACGCCCTCGTCTACACCATCAAGCCTTATGTCGGTCTGGCGGACTCGCAGTTCGCCCCCACCCCCGAGAACACCAAAGCCCGCCTCCTCGCCTCGCGCCGATTCAGCGGCGTCACCCGCCTGCCCGCCCTCTCCAGCTCCACCCCGACCACCGCCACGCTGCTCCCGTTCGGCACCGTCTTGTGCTCCAGCGATGTGAACTACCTCGACGCCAACGCCCTCGGGAACAACCTCGCCGATTACATCGACGCGGGCGGATCGGTCGTCGGCGCCGTCTTCGCCGTCACCGCCAACGGAGGACTCGCCAACTCCCGTCCCCGCGGCCGCTGGATCACCCAGGGTTACGACATCACCCCCGAAGGATCGACCGGCGGCTCCATCGCGAACCCCGCCTCCCTCGGCTCCTTCGTCGGACCCGCTCACCCCGTGCAGACCTTCGTCCGCCGCTTCACCAGCGGCAGCTTCTCGTTCCGCCAGGGCAACAACCCCCTCGTGAGGGGCCGAAGGCTCATGGAATGGTCCGACGGCAAGATGCTCGCGAGCCTCCACTCCTTCCGCCGGCGCGTCGACCTCGGCTTCTGGCCCGCCTCCAGCGCCGAATCGCCCAACTCCTGGAACGTCCGCACCGACGGCACCACCATCATCGCCAACGCCCTCCACTTCGCCGCCTTCATGAAGCCCTGCCCCGGCGATCTCAACGGCGACGGTGCCGTCGACGACTCCGACTTCCAGCTCTTCGCCGGCTACTACGACACCCTCCTCGACCCCCGAGGCGACCTCACCGGCGACAACAACTCCGACGACGCCGACTTCCAGGTCTTCGCGCAGGCGTACAACGAGCTGCTCTGCCCCTAGCAAAGCCCCCGGGGGCACCCACCACCGCAAGGGATTTGTTTGGAATACGCCGAGTACCCGGCGTTTTTCGGTTGGCTTTCTCGCGTCTTTTCGGTAGCCTCTGAGGGTCTGCGCGACGCACTGCCGCTTGTATCCAGAAGGTGCCCCGCATGTCGCGGGTTCTGAATCTTGCCGGGTCCGCCCGGTCGAAAGGGGAACTGAGATGCGTTCCACGAAGTTTGCCGCTGCCGTTGCCCTGAGCCTGTTGGCCTCCGCCGCCTCCGCTCAGTACACCATCAAGTCCTCTGTCATCGCCGGCGGCGGCGGACAGAACGCCACCGGTGGCCAGTACACCCTCAGCGGCACCATCGGACAGGCCGCCGCCTTCGGCGCCCCGTTCGCCACCGGCGGCAACTACAGCCACGCCGCTGGTTTCTGGTGGACCGTCGGTAACTGCCCCGCCGACTTCAACTCCGACGGCGTTGTCGACGACCTCGACTTCCAGATCTTCACCGTCGCCTACGACGCCCTCGTCATCCCGCCCGCCAATCCCATCTGCGACATCAACGCCGACAACCTCGTCGACGACCTCGATTTCCAGATCTTCGTCGTCGCCTACAACGAACTCGTCTGCCCGTAAGACCTCCGTTCCGCGCCAACAGACGCAAGACGGCCGCCCCAAAGCGGCCGTCTTGTTTTTTGCACATCCGTGGGACCGGCTTCCAGCCGGTCTTCCAGTCACCTTTCGTACCACCCGTTTGCTACCACCAGTTCGGTGCCACCAGTCCGCGGCTGCTCGGAGCCGCGCGACTGGTGCGTCTGCAAAAACCACCCCCCCCGCATCAGTCGCGCCTCCAAGCCGGCGGACTGATGGCACCACAGGACCACACCGGCACCACCACCAGCGAGCCGGGGCGTCCTCGCCCCGTGAGAGGTTGGACGCACGAAACCCCTCGCGCTCAAGGCGGGGCCTTCCCCTCCACACCCAAACCACTGGGACCGGACTCCGGCCAACCTCCCACTCTCTTCTCACCACCCGCCTGCCGCTCACCTGTCCAGAACCCACAACCCGGGCTCAACCCACCCCCACGCAGTTCCGATAAGCCTTTCCAAGCGACCCACTCTCTTCGCCGAATACCTGCGGTCCCCACCAACGGGTTCCGCTCCTAGGTGGTGAAGGCAGCGGGTCGAAAGAGGCTGAAAGAGGGAACCGCGGGATGTTGATCTCCAAGCTCCGCATCGCGGCGATCGCGGCTCTCGCGTTGCTGTCTCACGCGCCCCGCGCCGACGAGATCGTGACCCCCAACGCGCTCGCCGGCCTCGACGGCTCCGGCGGCCTCTCCACCCCGCTCACCACCGCGCCCCGCACCATCCAGTGGGTCATCGCCCGCTCCCAGCTCGCCGCCATCCCGGTCGGCTCGGTCATCTCCGGCATGGCCTATCGCGTCGACGCCGGCAGCGCCGCCTGGCCCACCACCGCCGCCACCTTCAACCAATACGACGTCTCCATCGGCTCGGCCCTGTATCCCCCCGCCAGCGCCAGCCTCACCTTCGCCGCCAACGCCGGCCCCGACACCGTCCTCGCTCGCAGCGGGCCCATCACCTTCTTGCCCGGCCTCATCCCCGGCGGCTCCACGCCCCCGTTCCCCAACTCCTTCGGCATCTACATCAGCTTCAACAACCGCTACGTCTACACCGGCGGCGATCTCTGTATCACCCTCCGCCACTCCGGCGGCCCCGCCACCGCCTGCTTCACCGACGCCATCACCACCAGCGACGCCCAGTCCATCAACGTCATGGCCCTCGCCGACTTCTCTTCCGCCACCGGCAGCGTCGGCGCCAAGACCAACGCCCCGGTCCTCCGCCTCCGCTACGCCCCGCCCGACAACTACAGCCGCGCCTATCCCCCGCTCGACCAGCTCGACGGCGACGACACCCTCCTCGCCACCGCGTTCCAGACCGCCGCCCGCACCACCCAAGTCGTGTACGACGCCGCCGAGCTCGTCCACATCCCCAAGGGCAGCCTCATCCGCGGCCTGGGCTTCCGACTCGACGCCGGCAGCGTCTCCGGACCCGCCAGCCCCCTGACCACCAGCAACTTCCAAGTCGAACTCGCCCGCTCCCCGCTCTCACCCGACGCGATGAGCTTCACCGTCGCCAACAACGAGGTCGCCTCCGACCGCACCGTCGTCCGCACCGGCGCCCTCACCATCCCTGCCAACGCCCTCCTCGACACCGGCACCGCCCCCAAGGCCTACACCTTCAAGGTCCTCTTCGACAAGCCCTACGAGTACCGCGGCGGGCACCTCTCGGTCGTCATCCGTCACAACGGCTTCCCCAGCACCATCGCCATCGGCGCCAACTCGGTCAGCCTCATCTCCGGCGCTCGCGCCGGTTTCCAGACCGGCTTCAGCGCCACGACGCACGCCATCATCAACGCCAATGTTCCTTCGCTCGAACTCATCTTCGACGCCGCCACCCAGTCCCCATCCAACTGGGTCACCGAAGAACCCAACGCCGCACTGCCCGTCTTCGGCACCTCCGGCGGCGTGATCCAGCTCGCCATCGCGCCCGACGAACTCCTCGCCGCCCGCCCCGGCTCGATCATCCAGGGCCTCACCTTCCGCCAAGCCGACGGCGCGCTCGGCATCAACGCCTTCCCCAACAGCGCCGACCTCCTCTTCTCCCGCTTCGACGTCACCGTCCAGCAGTCCACCCGCAGCCCCGGCTCCCTCTCCACCAACTTCGCCACCAACGCCGGTCCCGGCGCGGTCCTCGTCCGCTCCGGCCCGTTCGTCATGAGCCGCCAGTGGTTCCCCGGCGGCTCCGCCGAGGGCACGCCCCAGCGCTTCGGCCGCAACATCCCCTTCGATCGCCCCTACTCCTACCCCGGCGGCACGCTGCTCGTCACCATCCGATACGCCCTCTCGAACCCCGCCACCATGCAGGCCGACGCCGTCGCCAAGGACACGCCCGGCGGCGGATGGGGCTCGCGCATCGCCGCCATCACCAACACCACCAACCCCGACGCCACCAGCGGCAGCCGCACCAACGTCCCCGTCACCAAGCTCTTCTTCACCCCCGTCCTCGACATGACCAGCACGCTGGCGACCACCCAGGGCAACGGCGGTCTCAGCACGCTCACGCAGTCTGAAGGCCGCACCTACCAGTCCGTGCTCTCCGATCAGGTCTTCGAGTCCATCCCCTTCAACGCCACCTTCTCCGGCTTGCTCTTCCGCGCCTACGCCAACGAGGCCGCGTGGCCTCTCAACGACGCCAACTTCTCGCTCTACGCCGTCGAGATGGGCGTCGCCGCCACCAGCCCCGCGGGCATGAGCAGCGTCTTCGACAACAACGTCGGAGGACTGAGCGTCCTCACCCGCGTCGGCCCGCTCTCGGTCGATGCCGCGCGCGTCCGCGCCGAATCACCGCTCTCCCCGCCCTCGTTCTTCGTCGACTTCAACCGCCCCTGGCAGAACTACGGCAAGGGCGTCTACTTCACCGTCCGCCACAGCGGCAGCGGCACCACCCCCGTCTTCCTCGACACCGTCTTTGACGCCTTCGGCCTCGGCTCGCTCTTCCAGGGCTGGTACGCCGGCGGCTTCGGCGCCACCGTCGGCACCGCCGCCAACTCCGTCCCCATCCCCCGCTTCGTCTACCTCGTCCGCCCCTGCGCCGGCGACCTCACCTACGACGGCTACGTCGACGACAACGATTTCTCCCAATTCGTCACCGCGTACGACTTCCTGCTCACCCCCCTCGGCGACCTCAACGGCGACCTCGTCACCGACGACGCCGACTTCTCCATCTTCGTCCAGAACTACGACTTCCTCTTCTGCCCGTAACCCCCACCCCCCTCCCCCGTCATGCCTCCGCCGGTGTGCCCCCGCAACACACCGGCCGATCCCGCGGCACCGCAGTCATGCGGTGCCGCTGTATTTCAGTAGAACCGGCCTCCGGCCGGTCTTCCTTATTCCTTGATCCACAGCCACTTCCACCCGCCCGTCGACCGGCCGGGAGGCCGGTCCCACTGGTGGTCAGGCAGCCGCTCCCGCCTTGCCCCAACCTCCCTCCCCGCCTAACCTTGTCTCTCCCATTTGGGAAAAACCTGCTCGGGTTCGCCCCCGAGCCTGCCCCGCCCAGTAGGCGGCGAGTTGGAAGGTCCGGACGCCTCGTCGTCCCATCGCGCGGTTGTGGCCACCTTGGCTCTCCCCGTCGACGCGGAACGCGAGCACGCCGCACCTATCGGAGGTCGGTTATGCATCGTCGTCAGACATCGTTGCTCAAGCCCGGTTCGGGCTCCAAGACCTGGCGGGTCGTGGACGCCGCGGGCATCCCGCTCGGCCGCCTCGCCAGCGAGGTCGCCATCGTCCTCATCGGCAAGCACCGCCCCGACTACACCCCCCACGTCGACTGCGGCGAGCAGGTGATCGTCCTCAACGCCGAGAAGGTCGAACTCACCGGCAAAAAGGCCACCCAGCGCCTCAAGATGCGCTACACCGAGTACCCCGGTGGTCTCAAGACCCAGACCTACGGCCAGGTGCGCGAGCGCGACCCGGAAACCCTCGTCAAGGACGCGGTCCGGCGCATGCTCCCCAAGAACCGCCTCAGCCGCCTGATGCTGAAGGGCCTCCACGTCGTCAAGGGCAGCGAGCACCCGCACGCGATGCACAAGCCCAAGGAACTGAAGGTCAACTAACCCCCGCACACACGCGGCCGAGGCCAACGCCCGCCGCTGAAGAACAAGCCTCACACGAGAGAAACACATGAGCACGATCTCTGGTCTCAACATCCCCGCGGGCCTCAGCGCGACGCCCGCCGTCCCCGGCGAGGCCCCGGCGCCCCGTCCGCTCCGCACCGCCAAGCCCGCCGACCGCCACGGTTGGTGGTGGGGCACCGGCCGCCGCAAGAGCGCCGTCGCCCGCGTCCGCCTCAAGCCCGCCAAGGGCGTTGATGCCGGCATCATCTTCGAGGTCGACCGCGACAGCAAGGCCGCCAAGAAGGAAGGCAAGCGCTCGACCAAGACCCTCGAGCAGTACTTCGCCGAACTGCGCGACCGCAACGACGTCACCGAGGCTCTCCGCTCCGCCAGCCTCATCGAGAAGATGCACGTCGTGATCAGCTGCCACGGCGGCGGCACGATGGGCCAGGCCCAGGCCTGCCGCCTCGCCATCGCCCGCGCTCTGGTCGATTTCGACCCGACCCTCGAAGCCCGCTTCCGCGAGATGAGCCTGCTCACCCGCGACAGCCGCGAGGTCGAGCGTAAGAAGTACGGCCAGGCCGGCGCCCGCCGTCGCTTCCAGTTCAGCAAGCGCTGATCCATCTCTCCATCTCGATTCCCCCCCCAAGACCCGCGAGCCATCGCGGGTCTTTTTCTATTCCCAGTGGGACCGGCCTCCAGCCGGTCATCCAGCTTCTCTCGGTGCCACCAGTCCGCGGCTGCTTTGAGCCGCGCGACTGGTGCGTCTGCAACCCACGCACCCAACCCACCCCGCATCAGTCGCGCCGCCAAGCCGGCGGACGGATGGCACCAAACGACATCACCACAGCGAGCCGGGGCGTCCTCGCCCCGTGCGGAGAGTCATTCCGAACTCGGCGCTTGATGGACCACCACGATGGTCCTGATGCCATCTTCGCCAGCGAGTTGATCGAAACCGCGCACGGGGCGAGGACGCCCCGGCTCGCTGTGTTTCAATCCTCGATCAACCCAGAATCCCATCAACCCTCCCCATGTTCGCCCTTTGACAGGATCAATTCCACTTGGGTTTGTCCGCATTTCCCGGTAGCCTGCACGGAAGCGAAAAACCCGCGACATAGCGGGCAGAGGGCCGGCGGCTCGCCACGAGAGCATGCACCCAACCGGCCCACGCCGCGCTCCGCACGCCGGAGCCGCACGAAGGAGGCCATCGTCATGGGAATCGATCCGATTCGCACCCCGCTGCTCGCGCTCGCCGCACTCGCCACCACCTCGCTCGCGTCCGCGCAGACCTTTCAGGCGTACTACAGCAGCGACACGGTCTTTGGCAACGACCTTGTGAACTCGCGCGACTGTGGGTTCGTCGCCGTCGGCAATGCTCGTTACGGAACCTTTGCTATCTCCACCGCGTTCCTGATGCGGCTCACCCCCGAGGG
Organism: Phycisphaerales bacterium; assembly: GCA_019744815.1. GTDB lineage: Bacteria > Planctomycetota > Phycisphaerae > Phycisphaerales > UBA1924 > JAFEBO01. The sequence continues at coordinate 395,832 of JAIEUA010000001.1, read as the reverse complement.
CAAGGTTGACTGGTCGCGTCGATACTTCAACCCCCCGGGGCTCAACTCCGCCGGACACGCGCTTGTAGAGAGCTCTCAGAACAACGACCTCATCGTCGCCGGCAACGTCGGTGTCCAACTGCTGAACACCCAAGAGCGCTTGGTGATGAGAACCGACAGCAGTGGATCGCCTCTCTGGGCGGTCGCCCTCGGCGGCGGACAATCCATCCAGCCGCTGGGCAACACCGCCATCCCCGGATTCGTGCCCGTCGGCGTCACCGAAATGCACAAGGGACAGATCGCCAGCGTTGCCCGCCGCCTCAACAGCAACGGCGCCGCCCGCGTCGCGCTGCTCTCCATGCTCGACGCCGACGGCAGCCTGCTCTTCTCCAACCGCTACGTCCCGCCGGGAGGCAGCGGCATCTCCCTCGACTTCATCCAGGCCCGCGAGACCCGTGACCCCGATCCCAGCAGCGAGCTGCTCGTGCTCGGCTCGCTCACCATCTCCACCAACTTCGTCGGCCTCTTCGCGATGCGCACCGACATCGACGGCAACATCATCTGGTCCAAGGTCTACCGCCTCGGCGACGGCGTCACCAGCATGCTCGGCTGCGGCTTCGACCTCGCCTCCAACGGCGACATCCTCTTCAGCGCCAACCGCATCGTCCTGCCCGCGCCCATCGGCGCGATCCCTGCCACCATCGTCGGCCGCATCGACTCGCTCACCGGCGATCCCGTCTGGTCCGTCGCGGTCGACGCCTTCGGCACCGGCTATCAGTCCGTCACCCGGACCCCCGACGACGGCGTGATCGTCGCCGGCCTGGTGGGCTCGAACCACAACACCGCGACCGCCGCCCTACGTGTCGACGGCACCACGCACGACGCCAAAGTCTGGCAGTACGCCAACGTCGTCGCCGGCTCGGATGCCCTCGCCGACGCGGTCGTGCCCGTGAACCCGTGGGGCGGCTACGCGCTGCTCGGCCGCAGCCGCGAGTTCTCGTTCAACGACAACGTCGTGATGATCCGAACCAACAACGACATGCTCACCCGCTGCGACGAGCGTGAGCTCAACGCCAGCTTCAGCGCCACCGAGATCCGCGGCAACAACGCCCCACTGCAGATCGTCGCCGACCCGACCTACCTGCCGATCACGATGGAGAGCGATGATCCCAAGTTCGAGCGAAACACCCAGTGCCTCTTCACGCGCTGCCTCGGCGACCTCAACGCCGACGGCTTTGTCGACGACAGCGACTTCGTCCTCTTCGCGACCGCGTACAACACGCTGATCTGCCCCACCGATCCCGCCATCACCTGCTGCCCCGCCGACCTCAACAACGACACATTCGTCGACGACGCCGACTTCGTCCTCTTCGCCGACGCCTACAACGCGCTGCTCTGCCCGTAATCGAGTCTCGGGGGCGGGGCCTTCCAGGCCCCGCCGTCTCCCGTCACACACATACACACACCAGTGGGACCGGCCTCCGGCCGGTCTTCCCGCTTCCATCGGTGCCACCAGTCCGCGGCTGCTTTGAGCCGCGGACTGGTGCGTCTGCAACCACCAACATCCACCGGCACCCCGCATCAGTCGCGCCGCCAAGCCAGCGGACTGATGGCACCAAACGACATCACCACCAGCGAGCCGGGGCGTCCTCGCCCCGTGCGGATGGACACACGGAACTCGGGGCGTGATCACACACCGCCGCTGTTGCAATCGGCCATCGCAGCCGAGTCGGCTGCCACCGCGCACGGGGCGAGGACGCCCCGGCTCGCTGGTGCCCAACACCCTCGCCTCGGACACACCCTCCCACTTCTTCGTACTCTTCGTCCTTGGCCTCCAAGCGATCATCCTCGCCTCCGCCTCCTTCCTGGGGCCGCGGGCTGCACGCGTTCGCGGAGCGCAGTGGGATCGCCATCGCCGCCGCGCTCCAGCGGCTGGGCACCATCGCCCGGCACGGCTCGGTCGCGATCCCGCACCTCCGCCGCGGCGCACGCGTCGCGGTCGGCTCGGCCCGCGGCCACCACGGCTCGCTCGCGATGGTCGGCGTCTGGCTGATCACCGGCGTCGCGATCCTGTCGCTCTTCCTCTACGCGCTCGCCTCGCGCACGCCCTCGTGGTTCCACCCCGTCAATCCCCACGACCCCGTGCTCATCGATCTGGCCCAGCGCGTCGAGAACCGCGTCATCACCCAGCTCTACAAGTACCGCGGCGAAGTCGATCCCGCCACCCGCGCGACCGGTGAACCCTGGACCCTCACCATCACGCAAGACGAAGCGACCGCGTGGCTCAATTGCAAGCTTCCCGACTGGGTCCGCAACCTCGACGATTCCGCCACCTGGCCCAGCGAGATCTCCAACCTGCAAGCCCGGATCGATCCGTCGCGTCTGTGGGTTGCTGCCGCGCTCCGCAACTCCTCCGTTGCCAGCTTCGGTGCCGCGCCCCGCGCCGACGACCGCGGCCTGCGTCTCGCCTCCGCCCGAGCCGGCATCGGCTCGCTCTCGCTTCCCGCGTCGTGGTTCGGCGGCACCACCCGATCCCTGATCGAACACGCCGCCGGAAAACCCGCCGCCGCCCGCGCGTGGGACCTGGCCACCGGTGCCGCGCCGCTCAGCGAACAGCCATCCATCCGACTCGAAGACGGCCGCCGGGTCCGCGTGCTCGCCGTCGAGCTGACACCCGGCACGCTCACGCTCCGCTGCCAGACCGAAGCGCCGCAACGCTGAGCCATTTCTGTTCCGTCACTTCGTGACCACGTACTCGTCCACCAGCATCGCCTGGCTCCCGTCCGCCCGCGGCGACTTCATCTCCGCCCGCACCGTCACCCGCACCGAGCCCAGCGAGTCCTTCCCCTCCGCGTTGGTCAGCGTGTTCAGCCACTCGGGCAAACCCGCCAACGGCACGCGGTAGGTCCGTGTCGCCGGATCAAACAGCTCCGCGTTCCGCCGCAGGTCGGAGAGATCGATGTCGTAGCGCCGCTGCTGCACGCTCGCCGCACCCGGCTTGCCATCCTGCGGCCCGTACACCAACAGCACCAGCGGCCCCACAGCCTTGCTGCCGTCACCCCACGCGTCCTTGAACTCGAGATGCACGACAATCCGCGCCTCGCGCTTGGTCTCCTTGCCGCCGACGGTCTCGGTGGTGGCGGGATCGAGGTGCGTGAGCGGATAGACCCGCATCGCGGTGGGCACAAAGGGCCAGCCGCCGACGTTGACGTTGTGGGTGCGCAGACCGTCGGCGGAGCCGGGGGCGCGGCAGCCTGAAAGGGTCGCAAGCGCGGCAAGCGTGATCGCGGTGAGCAGCGTTCTCATGGCTCAACTCTAGCGGCATGCCATTCGGACACGACATCGGCACAGGCGACCGCGGCGCCGAACATCGTGAACTCAAAGCACAGGAAAGCCACAATTGCGATTGGAAGCGGCAGCATCAGCACCGTGAGCATGCTCAAGAAGCCGAGCACGCCCGCGCTTCCGAGTAACGCAAACGCAACAAGAGACACCTGAGACGTGCGTGCCAATGTCGTGAGGCCCTCTGCCGCTGGCCCACCGAGAGCGCGTCCAACGACTCGCATCCACGCCAGCCGAGCCGCCGCTTCGATTCCACCGAGCACGGCCCAGAGCACCGCAACGACGACACAAATGACCACCTGCGCTTGCGCCGCCACAAGACCGACGGCAACAAGAGTCACCACGACACGCGCGGCCGCGGGGCGTGAAAGCCAAACGCTTGGTGTGGGTTCTTGACCAAGCCAGTACGCCCGAGTCTGTCGCCGCAGAACAAGAACCAGCGCGCTCCGTGTGATACTGACGGCCCCGACCAGTGCGACATGCAGAACGATCGAAGGATTCCCGTCGGCCTGACCGACGACCCACCCGCAAGCCGGGAGGAGAAGAAAGAGCCCCACAACGTCGACAGCGGCCAAAGCCCAAAGAAGTCGCACGACTCTCCGCGGCTCGCTCGGACGGAAATCGAAGCGAGCTCCGCGCCGCGACAGCTCGATATTGAGTCCGCACTCCGGACACTTGCTGTCACGACCGAGACCGCGCAGCAAGTACCCGCAGCTGATGCACAGAAGCTCGGAGTTTTCCGAGGAAGGACCCATGGCGCTCCCAGAGTCTATTGCCGCGAGTCTTTGCGACTACGGCTCCTTCGAAATCACAATCCTCTACGCAGCATCCCGTTTCGTGGATCGACGCGATGCTCGATCCTCCTTCGCCGCCAATCGCTCGATCGCCGCGGCCAGGTTCTTCTGGCCTTCCTGCAACGCCGTCATCGCCGCGGTGCTGCGTTCGAGCGCGCCCAGCAGCGCATCGGTGCCGCGGCGTTCCTGCATCAGGCGATCGTGCAGGTCGCCGATCTGCTTCTCCCGCGTCTGCGTGGCGCGGCGTTCGGTCAGCCACATCCAGGCGACAAACCCGGCGAGGCCGAACTGAGCGAGGGCTGTGGCGAGGGCGTCGGGCATGGGGGAGGGTGGGGAAGGGGAGAAGGGGTGCAGGGGAGCAGAGGAGCAGGGAGAAGAACAAGAAGGATTCAAACGCGAGTGAGGAAGAGAGCCCTGCTCCGCTGCTCCCCTCCTCCCCTGCTCCCCTCCCTACGGCGTCGTCTTGAACCTGCGGAATCGCGCCGTGTAGGCCAGGCTCCACAGGCGGCCGCGATCGACGCGATCGCTCTCTTCGAAGCCGATGAAGCTCATGCTCGTGTGCGAGCGGCCGGTGTTGTCCACCAGCGTCCCGGCCGTAGGAGGATCGACGAGCTGTGCCACGATCGCGTCGCGCAGCGCCCACAACGCGCTCTGGCTGCTCGCGACCAAGCGACCGGTCACGACGAGCGTGAACTCCTCGAGCCCGAGCCAGCCCGAGCCGGAGTCTTGGATCCCCAGCCGCAGCTTGGGCACGACGAGCGAGCCCTGAAACTCCGCCGCGAAACGGTGCGGCCCGGAACCGAAGAGATCGAGAGATTTGTACGAGGACATGGGTTACTCCGAAGGGGAGCAGGGGAGGAGGGGGGCAGGGGAGCAGGGAACACAGAACAGGTCTGACCCTGCTCCGCTGCTCCTCTGCACCCCTTCTCCCCTCACCAATCAATCTGCCCCACAGGGTCCGTCGAGCCATCGCTGCTGATCGCCACCAGCTCGATCACGCGGCGGGCCTGCGGGTCTTTGCCGACGCTGACGAGGTTTCGCACCGCTCGCACAACGCAGGTCGCCGTCAGCTTGCGGCGACGCGCCTGGGAAGAGTTCAAGCTGGTCACCACTTCCACGCTCACGCTCTGTCCCGGGCGCAGCAGGTCGAGCAGTTGATCCGCCGCGGCCGTCTCCAGCCGCTGCGTGACTTTGATCTCCACCTTCTGCTCCGGCACGTCGGCGAAGACCGCGAAGCTTCCGTTGTCGCTCCATTCCACCACCTCCTTGTGTGCCGTGCGATCGATGGCGCACGACTCCACGCTTGTGTACTCGACGCCGGCGATCTTCACCGACGCGGGATTCAGAATCAGCATCACGTTGCTCCTCGTCGACAAGGCAAAGGCAGTTCACCGCGGAGAACGCAGAGGACGCGGAGAGAGGCAAGGTGTTTGAGACAAGAGCCGATCGCGGAGTCGCATCGCCCCGTTCTTCCCGTCTTTCTCCGCGCCCTCTGCGTTCTCCGCGGTGCATGTCTTCTCACACACGCTCCAGCACCACCACCGACGGCCTTCGCACGGCGTCCGCGATGCCGTCGCCGTCGAGATCGATCCGCGCCGTCAGCACGCGGCGTTCTTCCTTCGCCAGTTCGCGGTACCTTGCCGCCCGTTTGCCCACCGGCGAGTCGTCGCCGCTGATGCTCGCCGCCGCGCTGTACGCCGCGGCCAACGTGAGCAGCGCCGTGAAACGCGCCACCTCGCCGGGCTCCGCGAACACCGGATCACCCGCGGCGGGCGCGGGCTTCAGCCCGAACATGCGGCACACGCGATCGCTCACCCCCGCCGCCTGCGGCAGCATCGTCGCGACGATCACCTCCACGCCCGACACCGGCGCCGGCGTCAGCACGCCGTCGGCGCTCGTCGGCCGCACGCGCGAGATCGTCGCCGTCGTCGCCGAGAGCTTGGCGATCACCTCATGCGCGACGCCGCCGACCAACACGACCATCCCCGGCGCGAGCTGCGCCCCGTCGAAGTTCACATCTGGGGAAGCGATCGTCAGCGTCGTGCCGCTGACGCTGCCGGTGGCTTTGACAAGCCGCTGGCTGAGCCACTGGATCTCCGAAAAGACATTCGGCTCGACCCGCACAAGGTCGGTGTCGGTGCATAAGAGCATGGTTTCCCCCGGAAGTACTTAGGGCTGAGTACTTAGGACTGAGGGGAAAGGTCCGCGCCGCGCACGCGGCCTCTAAGACCTAAGTCCTCACCCCTCAGTCCTTCCCCCCAATTCCGCGCCGGTCGTTTCCGAACCGGCGCGGACCCGCCGCCCACCCTTACCTCGCGCTCCGACCGGCGGCCGCGCGAGGAAGTTTGTTGAGAAGACCACCGACACACTCAATGCCCGGCACACTCGATGCCTCGAGGCCGCGTGCCTCGGCGCCTTCTTCTTCATCCACCACTCACACCGCCAGGCCGCGGATCAGCCCGTGCGCGTTCTCGTTCTTGAACTCCAGCGTGTACTCGCCCAGCACCTGGCCCGCGCTCGCGTCGCCGGTCGCCGCCAGCGGCTTGAATCCGAAGCTCCGCCCGCTCAGCGGCAGCACACCGATCCGCGACGAGTCGAGCAGCAGCACCGTGTCGCTCGGCACCCAGCGGCTCAGGATCACCCGGCAGACGCCGAAGTCGCTCTCGTACACGCTCACCACATCGCGGTACTTGCTGTCCTCCGGCGCGTACGCCCGCGAGCCGGTGGCGAAGCCGTTGATGCGACGCTTCTGCGCACCGCTGACGACGATGGTGTCGATCTTGCCCTGGCTCTGCTCCCAGATGCTGCGGAGCGAGGCGTTGAGCACCGGCTCGTTGAGCTCGTTGCTGCCCGCGCCGCCGCCGGCGGGGATGCCGCCGCTGTTGGGCACGTACTGGTTGGTGCCGATCTGACGGACGATGCCGTTCATGGTGCGGCGGACGCTGCTGGATCCCATCGGCGTGCTCGCGGGCGCGGTGCCGTTGATCACGCAGTTCTCAAGATCACGCAGCAACTCGCGCAGACGCTCCTGCTTCTGGTACTCGAGCTCGTCGTCGATCCCGTGCTGACGGGCGGCACGCATCGAGCCCGAGACCTACACCGTCGCAGCGAAGATCTGGGTGTAGTTCGCCTTTCGCACGCGGTTGGTGAACCGCGCGTTGACGGCGTCGGCCCCTTCGAGCGCCGCGTTGCCGAGGATGAACAGCCGCCGCCCGTTGGTGAGCGCGACCCTGGTCGTGCCGCCGTAGCCGCGGACCACGGTCAGCACGTTGCCGGCGACGCCGGTGACGAGCATGATCTCGCTGCTGGCATCGGGACGCACCTGATCACCGATCTGGAAACGCGACCCGGCGGTGACCGTCAGGCTCGTCGCGTTGCTCGCGTCGGGCGTGAAGGTGGTCTGGTTCAGCGTGTCGGTGTTGGGCAGCAGCGTGTCCACACTCCTTACTCGTCTGAAAGCCCGTCGATTCACATGGGGCGGCGATGGGGTACAGTCCATCTAGCCGCCGCCCCAAGCCCCACCCCGTCTTGTTCGGGTATAGTCCGGGCGTATCAACCGGAGACCCGTGCAGAATGGCCATTGAGACCCATTTCGACGTCGGCTTTGTCTCAAAGCTCACCGCCGAAGAGAAGCAGATCCAGCAGAATTACCGCCCCGTGATCGGCGTGCACAAGTGGTTCGCTCGCCGGCCCGGAGCTTTGTTCCGGAGCCTGCTCCTGGCCGAGTTCACCAACGGCGTCCCGCTTTCAGAGAACTACTACCGCGGTCACTCCCTCGAAGGCCTCACCATTGCCGACCCGTTCATGGGCGGCGGCACCACGCTCTTTGAGGCGAACCGGGCAGGCTGTAACGTCGTCGGCTTCGACATCAACCCGATGGCGTTCTGGGTCGTGCGGCAGGAGCTCGTGTCGGTAGACCGCGGTGAGTTCCGCAGGGCTGCGGAGCGGGCGATTGCCGGCGTCGAGCGAGAGGTCGGGGATCTCTACAAGACTCGCTGCGTGAAGTGCCGGCACGATGTGCCTGTCAAGTACTTCCTCTGGGTCAAGGAGCAACGCTGCGGCGGCTGCTCGAAGGGTGTGGACCTGTTTCCGGGCTACCTGGTCGCCGAAAACGAGCGTCATCCGTTCTTCGTTCTGCACTGCCCGGGATGCAAAGGGCTGGTCGAGCTCCCGGCGCTTGAGAAGGGGTCGCCGGCGAAGTGCCCATCCTGCTCGCTCTCCTTCGACTGGCAGCACGGCACGGCCGCACGGAATCGGTACACGTGCTCGTGCGGACATGAAGGGAAGTATCCGGCCGAGCTTCGAGTAGAGGGACCGCCTCGGCATCGGCTGTTTGGGATGGAATACCACTGCCCGCACTGCCGGGACGAGCACAAGGGGCGATTCTTCAAGGCCCCTGACCCGGAGGATCTGGCCCGCGTGACGCGGGCCGAGAAGCTCCTTCGCTCGCTCGGCGATCTGCGGCTTCCCGACGATGATATTCCCGACGGTGACGAGACCAAGCGGCTCCACAGGTGGGGCTACAGCCGCTACCGCGAGATGTTCAACGAGCGGCAGCTCCTCTCCCTCGGCCTGCTCATGCGTCAGATTGCGGCCGAGAAGGACGTAGAAGCGAGGCACGCCCTTGCCACCGTGTTCTCTGATTGCCTCCGCTATCAGAACATGCTCTGCCGGTACGACTCCTATGCCCTCAAGTGCCAGGACATCTTCTCGGTGCACGGATTCCCGGTCGGACTCATCCAGTGCGAGAACAACGTGCTCGGGATCCCGGGCATCGGGAGCGGCTCATTCTGCCACTTCGTGGAGAAGTACGACCGAGCGAAGGCGTACTGCGAGGCCCCCTTCGAGACGCTGAAGAGTGGCTCAAAGAAGCGGCTCCTCCCCATCGCCGGCGAGCGGATTGACGCGAAGCTCGTGCAACGCATCCGCGACGTGAAGGGATCGCGTCGAGCAATGCTCCGCTGCGGGTCTATCTCCGATGCGGAGATTTCACCGGAGAGCTTTGACGCGGTTTTCACCGACCCGCCGTACTTCGACAACGTCCAGTATGCGGAACTCGCCGACTTCTGCTTCGCCTGGCTGCGTCTGCTCCTGGGCGACGAGTTTCGCGAGTTCGCCCGGAGATCGACTCGCTCCATGTCGGAGCTCACCGGCAACCAAACTACGGGGAAGGGGCTAGCTCACTTCACCGAAGGCCTCGCCCGCGTGTTCTCGAAAGCCGCCTCCGGCCTCAAACCGGGAGCTCCCTTCGTCTTTACGTACCACCACAACGACGTCGAGGCGTACGTGCCCGTCGTCGTCGCCCTGCTCGATGCCGGGCTTGTATGCACCGCGACGCTCCCCTGCCCGGCCGAAATGTCTGCGTCGTTGCACATTAACGGGACCGGGTCATCCATCGTGGACACGGTCATCGTGTGTCGGCGTCCCGACGGGGCGACAGTGAAGAGCCCGAAGCTGGGTCGTGTGCCCATTCGCGAGCTCCTCCTCGCCGACCGTATCGCACTGCTCCGGGCCGAGGTCAAATGCACCCGCGGAGACCTGTTCTGCTTGTCGCTCGGACATCTTTCGCGTGTGGTCCTGACGAAGCTGCTCCCCGAGTGGGACCGCGAAGCGCCGGTCGCCGTGAAGATAGAGCTCGTTGAGCGGCGGCTCCGCGCGGCATTCGAGAAGTGCGAGGTTGACGCAGTTGTCGATGAGGTGCTCTCGGCCGTGGTGCCCGCCGATGACCTAGGACTTCGTTGCGAAGTTCTTCAGACCAGTCTTTTCGACAAGGTGCCCCATCGTGCTCACTGAGAACACCTTGCCGTTCGTGGCCCGAAGGAGCTTCCGCATGTTCTCTGGCCGGACCTTGAACCCACGGCCGTCAATGCACGCGATGACCTCGAACTTGGTGCCATTCTCGCTGAGGCGGTGAAGGTGTTGAACCCGGGTGACCTTATCCCGGGCGGTGCCGTCGTCCTGTGTGAGCTTCGCCTCAATCACGACCTTCGGAGCCTGGGCGTTCGGGATGAGGAAGTCGGGAGCCTGGTCGAAGCCGGGAATGGCCTCTGCGTGGCCCGTCTTGTAAAACGGAACGCCGGCGAGGTTGAGGGCGTCGATGACTGCCTTCTCGACGATGTCTCCCACCAGCCCTGAGACACTATCACGGTGGGTGGCGAAGGGTCGGCCGAGCATCCGTTCGTAGAGAAGAGCGGAGTACTCGACGCCGTTCTGCGCTGCCTTCTGTACGGACGCGAGGCCCTCGGCGGTGTCCACTTTGAAGAGCCGGTGAATGACCTGTGGGCTCGGGTTCTGCGGACCCTTCTCGATGGCCGAGCACGCCGCCTCCGCGAGGGCCTTGAGCTTGGCCAGCCTGTCGCCGGTCGCTCGGCCGATGGAGTTATCGCCGGTCCTCGCCTTGGCGTCCTCGGTGCGAGCGAAGCCCTGCTCGATTTGAACGCCGGTCTCCTCAAAGGCCAAGTCCGCGAGTTCGGGTGGGCTGAGGCCGAGAATGCAGCGCAGCACGACAAGCACCATCGCATTCTTCTTCACGGCGTCCCAAACGGCTGTCCGCTCAAGGGCCTTGAAATCACCAGTGACGATTCGGAGCTCGTCGAAGGCCTTCCTGAACGGTTCGTACTCGAGGAAGTTCTCGCCGCGGGGAAGCTCCAGGTAGAACGAGGACAGACTCCCGACGGTCGAAGCGACGTATTCCTCAAGCCGGACGTCCAGATTTTGCGGCGTCGCGTCGAAGGGGTAGTGCGGGCCATCGCTCGTGGGCATAGGAATCTCGGGCTCCAAGGAATGATCGGCAACGCGACCGCACCGTGCAGGCAGATCATACTTCGATCGCTGCTGACAGTGCAGGTGCCGTCCTGAGCAGTGCAGGCCAGATGGGAGGCCCGCCGTGCGGGTGCTGGCTAGGCCCGACGTTCCGAAAAATGTTCTGGGAGGCGCTGCGAATCGGCCCCCGCGCCGGAAATAAGGGTTAGGGGGTGGGCCCGTCGCCCGACGCACCCCCGGCAAGGAGACCACCGTGACCCGAATCGGACTGACCCTCGACGAGCACTTCGACCTCCGCGTGAAGCCCCGGGCGGGCGCAGACCCCGCGTTCCATGAGGCGGCCCAGGACGAACGGGACCGGATGTTCCCGATGGCGACGGCCGCCGCGTCGAGCCATCTGCGCTCCCGCGGGTACGACTGCCGCCCCGCGATCCTCGACGCGCTCGTCCGGCAAGGGGTGGTCACGCCATCGAACCCGGACGCATGGACGCGGGCCGACGTGGACGTCGCGGCGGATCACCTTGAACAGGCAAGTATTCTCACGCCCTTTGCGGCGTTGTGCATGACCGTTGGGTGCAGGTACGCCGACTTCCTTCTCGCCCTGCGAGAGGCTGCGGAGCGTGAGACGGCCAAGTACGGGCGGCCCGTGCCCGCTGACGACACCTACTTCGTCTTGCATGTCGTGCCGCCCAGGGCGACCACCCCGGCCCGGGTCTCGTTCACATTGTGCGACGACGTCCGCGAGAGGCTCGAGCGTGGCGAGGAGGTCTAATGCCCGACCCCTCTCCGATCGAGATTGAACTCACGACCGACCTGCTCGACTACGCGCGGCGGGTTGGATTCGCAGCGGCCAAGCAGCACTGCGAGCCGGGCGTCAGCCACGACGATGTTGTGCAGGAAGCCCTCCTCCACCTGATCGCCAAGCCGCCCGTATGGGACCCGGCCCGGGGTGCGAGCCCGAAGACGTTGATCTTCGTGATCGTGAAGACGGCGGTGCTGAAGCACGCGGAGCGAGAAGAGCGTGCCCTCAGGAACTTCAAGACGCTGCGCGATGCCGCAGACACGAGACAGAACGCGAGCGAGGGCGTCTACGAGGATCCCAAAGGACGGGAGATCGCCAGCAGCCGGACGGTCGGCCTGTCGAAGTCGTCCTGGGCAACGGAGGACGTGTTGGAGTTCATCGACAACGAGGACAGCCGTGCGCTGTGCCGCACGATCATGGAGTGCGACGGGAACGTGAGCGAGGCTGCGAGACGGCTTGGCATGAAGGAGAGCACGGTCAGGTACCGGCTCGGTTTGCTGATCCCGAAGCTGCTGGCTAAGGGCTTCAAGGTTGTCTCAGAAGGAGAGTTCCATGAACGGAAACGCGGTCAAGGATGACCTGCTGCTCACGGCCGCCGGGGTCGAGATCGAGGCTGCGGGCAAGGACGCCCGCCCCAAGATCAGCGTCGTCGCCTACACGGGCCGCATCATGCGCGTGCCCGGCTGGGGCGACATCGCGATCGACCTGGCGGGGTTGGAAGCGGGCGGCCAGGTGCCCCTGCTGGCCGACCACAATGCCACGGTCGGCAGCGTCGTCGGCCACGGCGAGCCCGCCGTCGCCAACGGGCGGCTCATGGTCGCGGGCGTCGTCAGCGGTGCTGGCGAGCCCGCGCGGCACGTCGTGGAGATGGCCAGGGGTGGTTTCCAGTTCCAAGCGTCGGTCGGCGTCGCGCCCACCGAGCACGAGCGGGTGAAGCCGAACCAGTCGGTCAAAGTCAATGGGCGGTCGCTGTCGTCGCCGGGCGGGTTCACGCTTGTGCGCAAGGGGCGGCTGCGGGAAGTCAGCATCACGCCGCTGGGGGCCGACGCGGAGACGTCGGTGGCCATCGCGGCTTCACGTCAAGGACGGACGAACATGGCGGACATCGCACACGAAGACCAGATCCGCGCCGACGAGCGCGACCGGCTGAAGGAAATCGAGTTGACCTGTCGCCCCATCTTCGCAGGTGGGGGTGAGCGGGACTGGGGCGTGCACCAGAAGCGGGTGGACGACATGAAGGCGAAGGCCGTCGTGGGCGACATGACCGTCAGTGAACTGCGGGCGGGCGTGCTCGAGGTGCTGCGAGCCTCGCGCCCCGTGCTCTCCGGCTTCATCACCGGCGGCGGCTCGGGGCACATCCCGCGTGCACGGGTGATCGAGGCGGCGATCCTCAAGCGTGCGGGCTTCGCCGCGCTCGCCGAGAAGGCACTGGGCGCGGCGTGCATGGAGGCGGCGGACGACCTCCGCGTCGCCCACACCCTCGACCTGTGCCGCGCGGCCTTGCAGCACGAAGGGATCGACGCGCCCGCCGACCGTGAGGGCATGGTGCGCGCGTCGCTGACGACGCACACGCTGACCGAGGCGCTGGGTGCCGCGGTCAACAAGGTGCTGCTCGACGGCTATCAGGAGAGCCCGGCCACCTGGCGTTCCTTCGCGGGCGTGCGGAGCGTGCCGGACTTCAAGACGGCCACGGCGATCCGTCCGTCGTTCACTGGCTCGCTGCAGCAGATCCCGCCCGGCGGCGAGTTCAAGCACGGCGGGGCCGACGAGGCGACGACCCAGTACAAGGTGGACACCTACGGCAAGATGTTCTCCATCGATCGCCGCGACCTCATCAACGACGACCTGTCGTTGTTCGACAGCGTCGCCCGCGCGATGGGCCAGGCGGCCATGCGGAAGCTCAGCGATCTGGTGTACGACACCTTGATGTCGAACGCCGGCGCGTTCTTCTCCGTGGGCAACGGCAACTACATCACCGGGGCCGACACCAACCTGAGCACGGACGGCCTGACCAAGGCCATCACCGCCATGCTCACGCAGCGGGACGCCGAGGGCAACGACCTGGACCTGCGGCCGACCCGGTTGGTCGTGCCGCCGGAACTCCAAACGGTGGCCCGCGCCGTGCTCGAGAGCGAGTACATCGCGGCACAAACAAACCTGCCGACCGGCAACAGCCTTCGCAACGCGGTGGGCCTTGAGGTCGAGCCGCGTCTCAGCAACACAAAGAAGTACGGCACCAAGGCTTCGACGAAGCACTGGTACCTGTTCGCATCTCCGGCGGCCAGCCCGATCATCGTCGGGTTCCTCAACGGTCAGCAGACGCCGACGGTCGAGTTCTTCGGCCTCGACCAGACGGTGAACAAGCTGGCGGCGTCGTGGCGCGTCTACTTCGACTTCGGCGCGGCTCTGTGCGACCCGCGGGCTGCGGTGCGGAGCAAGGGCGAGGCGTAAACGGTCGGCGCTGGTGCGGCCGGGGGCGGTTGCGGGCTGCCCCCGGCCCTTCTCTCACACGGATCACGGATGACGCACGCCGCGCCGATCGCGGCGGCGCGATGGGTGCGCTCATGGTCGAGCAGCAGGACATCCCGCCGTCCCAGATCCAGATCGGGGACATCGCGTTCGGGATCGAGTTTATCGAGGTCCCCGATGCCGCCACGCGTTGGAACGAGGTGATCGACCACATCGGCGCGTGGTTGCTGGCCGAGTGGGAGCGCGAGCAACTGGAAAGCGAGCCGGAGTGACAGCGCAGCACTGCACAGAATTCGGCATCGTCGTCGCTGCGGGCCAGCGCTACGCCCGCTGGTATGACGATGGCCCGTCGCCGAGCCGATACGACGGCAGCGATCCCATTGACGTGGAGCAGGCGTACAGGACAGCGTTCCTTGAGGCCGCCAGTGAGGTCGCTGGGTGGGGTGAGCCCGATGATCGAGCGGTCGAAGCCGCATGGCAGGCCAGGCACGACGCCAACGACAAAGCCCGCGTCTTCATCCCCTCGGCCGACTACTTCGGCGTGACCGATCCCGAGCGGCGATTCAATTTCATCGGTGAGCAGACGGCGTATCGGTTGGGGCACGCCGTCATCGCCGCACGCGCCCGTGGCCGTCACCAAGCGCTCGCCACATCCAACGACGCGTGGTCGCGGCTGAAGGATCACGGCGTGTCCAGCGATCAGATCGTCAGATCACTGCTCCCAGCATGGCTCGCGGAGGTGCTGGCCTGGGCGGAGCAGCCCGCCAAGCCCGAGGTCGTCGCAGTCCCGCCGGTGCTGGATGAGACGGAAGCGGCGCTGCGGCTGGCTGCGCCACGGGTGGTGACACGCGAGCGCGCCTCACTTAACGACTCGTTAAGTGAGCCCGCCCATTGCGACCACGCTTACACGACCAAACAGAGCACCAAGGCCACCGAGGCCCCGCCTCCGCAGTTCATCAGTGTGCGGCAGCTCATGGCTGCTTGCCCGGCGCTGCGTCCGCCCGTGATCGATGGCTTGCTCCGCGAAGGCGAGACGATGAACCTGATCGCATCTCCCAAGACCGGCAAGTCGTGGCTCGTGCTCGACCTGGCGATCGCGGTCGCCACCGGTCGCCCCTGGCTCGGCCGCTTTCCGACGGTCGCCGGCGATGTGCTGATTATCGACAACGAGCTGCATGGCGAGACGTCGGCCAACCGCATCCCGAAGGTCGCCAAGGCCCGCAGCCTCGGCATCGACGAGTTCGCCGACCGCGTCTTCATCCGGAACCTGCGCGGCGGGCTGCAGGACATCGTCTCACTTGGCCCGTACTTCCGCGCCATCGAGCCGGGACGCTTCCGCCTGATCGTGCTCGATGCTTTCTACCGCTTCCTGCCTGCGGGCATAGACGAGAACGCCAACGCCGATATGGCGTCGCTCTACAACCACATTGACCGATACGCCGCCCACCTGGGCTGCGCGTTCGTGCTGATCCACCACAGCAGCAAGGGCAACCAGTCAGGCAAGTCGGTGACCGACGTCGGCGCGGGCGCTGGCAGCCAGAGCCGCGCGACCGATGCTCACCTCGTCCTGCGGCCGCACGAAGAGGCGGACGTGGTCGTGCTCGATGCGGCCGTGCTGTCATGGCCGCCGCAGGAGTCGGCGTGCCTGCGCTGGGCGTTCCCTGTGTGGGACGTGGCAGACGACCTCGACCCCAAGCGGCTCAAGGTCGAGACCCCTCGCCGACGGCAGCGAGCCGATCGCCCATCGCCGCCCGAGGACTGGACCCCGGAGCGTTTCGTCGGCGCGTTCATGTCAGGCGGCCCGGCGCTACGCGACGAGATCCTCATGGCCGCCGCCAAGGACCTGTCACACGCCAAGGCGAGCAGCATGCTCAAACTCGCCGAGGCCCGGGGTCTTGTTCAGCGCGTCCAGTCTGGCCCGTCCGATCGCGTCCGGTTCGTCCTGGCGCAGAGAACCGAGGGTGGACCGTGAGGGGGGGAGGGGGGTTGCGCGCAAACACGTGCGCGCGTATGCCCCCCCGGGGGGGCATACGCACCCGGGGGGTATGGGGGGGAACTCGACCCCCCTCCCCCCCTAGCGGGTCCTCGGACGAAACGGGCGTTTCCGTTTGGCCCGCGGGAACAGCCGCAAGGGAAAACAGAGTTTGTTTCGCCTGTCCGGACGCGGGCCGCCCCCACCTGGCCCACATCGTCGGAATGTGCCCGATTCGACTTGAACTTCGCCACCCATGACGCCCTCCTGTGTCCGCCGGGCGGCAATTCCGCCGCCCCGCGATTTGGAGACTTGAACATGGCCAGGAAGAACACGACCCGCAAGATGTCCAAGAGCGCCGCCCGCGCTGAGGGCGCTATCCGCACCAAGCGAGCGCTGGCCAACGGCAAGAACGCCGCCGCCAAGCCCGCCGCCGAGAAACGCCTCAGCGCCATCAGCGCCGCCGCGAAGGTGCTGGCCGACGCGGGCAAGCCGATGCGGGCGAAAGACATGATCGAAGCCGCCAGCGCCAAGGGCCTGTGGTCGAGCCCCAAGGGCAAGACGCCCGAGGCCACGCTCTATGCCGCCATCATCCGCGAGATCGCGGCCAAGGGGAAGGCGGCACGCTTCAGCAAGGTTGAGCGTGGCCTTTTCGCCGCGACGGGGGTGGCATGATCGCTAACGACATCCGCTTTGCGGTTGGCTATGCCCGGCGCTCGACCGACCTGCAGGAACGGTCGCTTCCCGACCAGAAAGCGGCGGTCGAGCGCTGGGCTCGCGATCACGGATACCGCATCCTGCGGTGGTTCGTGGACGATGCCATCAGCGGCACCAGCGCCCGGGGTCGCGACCAGTTCACCCGCCTCATCCATGAGGCCGAGAACGGTCACGACTTCGATGCGGTGCTCTGCTACGACATGTCCCGGTTCTCGCGCGGCGGCACCAACGAGACCGGCTACTACATCCATCGCCTCCGCCTGGCGGGCGTCGAGACGCACTTCACAGCCGAGGGCATCCCCGAAGGCGACGAAGGTGAACTGCTCCAAGGCGTGAAGTCATGGCAGGCCCGCCAGTACTCGGTGAAACTTTCGCGCGACAGCATTCGCGGCCAACACTCGACGGTGACCGTGAAGCACAGCGCGATGGGCGGGCGCTCCCCCTACGGCTACGACCGCCAGTACGTGTCCGCCAACGGACAGGTGCTCAAGACCGTCCGCACGCTCTCCGATGGCCGCCGCCAGGAGTTCGGGCCCGACGGGCGGCACCTGCGCTTCATCGACCCGAAGGAGAAACTCCCCAAGAAGATGAAGTCGGATATCGTGCGACTCGTTCCCGGCGACCCGAAGCACATCGCCGTCGTGCGCGACATCTTCGACATGTGCGCCAAGGGGCTGGGATTCCGGTCGATCCTTATCGCGCTCAACGCCAAGGGCATCGATGGCCCGATGCATGCCCGCTGGAACCAGATGGCAGTGAAGTCCATCTTGCAGAACCCGTGCTATCGCGGGGCGCTGGCGTGGAACCGCCGCACGTTCGGCAAGATCCACGAGGTGGCGTCCGACGGGTCGGCCATCCCGAAGAAGGTGGCGAAGACGACGCGCAACCCCAAGGACCGCTGGATCGTCATCGAGAATGTTCATGAGGCGATCGTGCCGCCGGACCTGTTCTGGAAGGCGCACGAGCAGATGGCCAAGCGCCGCAACGCCGGTGGCCTGGCTCGCCCGACGCAGCGGTACCTGCTGTCCGGGCTCGTGCGGTGCAAGCACTGCGGCCACAACTTCTGGGGCTGCGTGCTCAAGAACAGCGCAGGGGAGATCCGGTACTACGCCGACGGCGGGTACCGCGCCCAGGGCGCTGGCGTCTGCAAGGCGACGCACATCCAGGCAGCGGCGCTTGACCGCTGGGTGCTGGAACAACTGCGGACCACCTTCCTGGCCGACAAGGCCGGGGTCGAGCGGGCCATCGAGCAGTTCGTGAAGGCGGCCTGTGGACGCGGCGCGGCGGCGAAGGCGCAACCGGACCGCAGCAAGGAACTGGCCGACCTGAACAAACGGATCAAGACGACGGTGGCGCTGCTTTCCGACAGCGATCTCGCCGATGTTGGCGAACTGCGGACCGCGCTCGTTGATCTCAAGCGCCGCCGCGAGACCCTCGAAGCCGACGTGGCCAACAAGCCCGCGTCCCCCAAGACGATCGACCCCGATCGCCTGCGGGCCTCGGCGCGTGAGCGGATCGCCGACCTTGCGCGGGCGCTCAAGCCCGGCACGCCGATGATGGAAGCGCGCGCGGCCGTTCACGCGTTCATCCCGAAGATCGAGATTGATCCCGACCGCAAGGTGGGTACGCTCTACCTGCCGCGCGACACGTGCAGCGCCCTTCAATCAGCGTTTGTCAGACGGGATACGAGCGCATCCTCGATCCATTCGTGCACCGTGCTCATCGCCGGGCGCTTGGGGTCGCCGAGGTAATCAAGCAGCGGCGTCTCGTACGGGCTCACGATGCCGACCAGGTCCGACACATCCTCCATCACTTCCGGCAGATCCGTGCCCGCCGTGAACGTGGCCTTCCCCGAATACCCCATGTGCATCTCCTTCTGTTGAAACTCGAGTCACCATCCCCCCCCACCGGTGCGACCGGCCCCCGGCCGGTTTTGGTCACCAGTGGGACCGGCCTCCGGCCGGTCTTCCTGCGTTCGATGTGCGGACCGGCTGGAAGCCGGTCCTACTGATTGCTCCGACGAGCCTGCAGGTAACGGAGCAGCGCCCTGCGATCGCCGGTGGCGCGGGCCTCTTCCGCCAACGCCGCCAGCGCGTCGCCGCCGCTCGACACCTCCGCGCTCATCACCCCGGCGCCCGCGGTCGTCGCGGCAGCCGTGCGGCTCTCGAACAGGAACGGCTTCTGCCGCTGGATCTGCTCGATCACCGTTGCCAGCTCCTCGGGCGGTCGATCCTTCATCGCGGCGTCGATCAGCATCGTGACCGTCTCCACGTCGATCGCGCCCGCGCCGGCCACCGCGATCTCGATCTGGCGGCGGCGCTCGTTCGCGTCCAACGCGTCGCGAGTCTGTTCCAGAGTCGAGCGCAGATCCGCGAGCGCCCGCTCCAGCTCCGAGAGCTTGCCCTCGGCTTCGAGCGCCCGCCCGCGCCAGTTGATTTCCTCGCTCACCGCCCGCCTCGCGCCCTCAGCCGCCGGCGCTTCACCGCCCGGCTCACCACCCGGCAACGTTCCTTCCAGCATTCCCGCACCCTCCCTTTCCGCGGCATCGCCGCCACGACGTACTTCTCTGCCTCCTTGGAACCGACCTCCGTCTGCGCTTCGGCACTCACACCGCGCCGTTGTCGCGTGGCGTGTAGCCCAGCTCCTCCAGCACGCGCCGCGGCGCGACACCCAGGCGGACTTTCCCCTCGGCCGCCTGAATCTCCTCGCGCGCGTCCTGCGGCAACGGATCCGGCCAATCGATCTTCACGCCGCGGTCTTCCTCGCGGGTCTTCAGAATGCCCAGCCAATCCAGGGCCGCCAGCATCAGCCGCGACGCCTCCGCGAGCCCCCGCCCGTAGGTCACCTGCTTCCGCGCCGTGCGGGCCAGCAAGCCCATCAGGGTCACCTTCAAGGCCGTCGCGCTCGACAGGTTGCCGACCTTGCCCTGCACCACGCCGGTCGCGAGCGGCGGCACGCCGCTGACCTTGTCCATCGCGTTGCGGATCGCCTCGAAATGGGCGTCCTCGCTCGGGCTGGCGGCGTCGCCGCCGAACTCCTGCACGCTCGCGCCCGGCTCGTCGGTGGTGATCATGACGCCCGGGCCGACCGCGAGCGACTCGCGGGTGTCGAAGCCCCGCATCACGTACATCTTGAAGCTCTGCATCGCCAGCCGGTATGCGCGGTCGCTCATGCGTGTGTTGAGTTCGTCCTGCAGCGGGATCAAGGGCTCGACCTCGCTCAGGCCCTCGTAGCGGAACGGCTGGCTCACGTTCTGGATGTGCACCACCGGCACCCGCCCGCCGCTCCACTGGATCGCCTCGTCGGCGACCAGCGTCTCGCCCTCGTAGCGCTGGCGGTGGGTGCCGGACACGATCTCCGTCACCCCCGTCCTCTTGCGGCTCGTCCCGGCCTCGCGGAGCACGAGCTGACGCAGGAACCCCATCGCGCCCGCAGGGCCCGCGAGATCGGTCCGGTTCTCTTCGCGCTCGAAGCGGACGATGTACGCCAGCAAGCGGCGGTAGTCGGCGCTGTCGGCGATCGGGGTCCCACGCCGCGGCTCGATCAGCTCCACCCGCAGCGGCGGCGCGTTGCGCAGCCGCTCTTCGAGCGCGTCGAGATCGAGCGGCTCCTCGCGCCCGCCCCGGCCCCGCGGTTCGTCGACGCGGACCAGCAGATCGACATGCCCAAAGACGTGCCCGAGCAGGGCCATGTCGGTGAAGAGCGCGATCCCGCCGCTGGTCTCCCAGAGCGCGTCGAGCGCCCGCTCGACGGCGGCGCGGGTCGCCTGATCACGCGCGGTGCTGACAAAGCGGATGGGGCGGGCGAACAGGAAATCGATCATCGAGTGGACACGCCAGGCGATGTCGTTCTCGATGACCACTTCCTTCTCGCCGCGGAGCCGATCGTCGACAAGCGCCCCACCCCCACTCCCCACCCCACCCCATCCGCTCGTCGACCCGGCTGCGCCACGGAGCCGCGCGGGCAGGCCGATCTCCTGACCCTGCCCGTACCACGCGCGCTTGCTCGCCCGCCCCGATCCCACCCCGCCCATCAAGCCACCCGAACCGCTCGAACTCATCAGCTCGTTGCGGTAGTACTGCCACAGCTTCTCGAAACGCGGCACGCGGCGGGTCGCGTGCTCACGCCACGCCAGCTCCACCGCGCTCTCGTCCAGCCCGATCTCCTTGAACGACTGCAGCCGGTACGCCACGCCCCACCCCCATCCACACGCCCGGCTCGCTCGTTCCCGCCACCCGCGGCTCACAAGCACGCCTTCTACCCAGGGGCCGAGGGTCACCAACGTGCGCACAACGACGACGCTGTGGGCGCTCCTTCCGGCGCGCAAACCCAGTCGAGTGCAGCAGCAAAGAAAATCTCACAATCCCGCGAGCGGGGGGAAAAAGTGCGCGCTCCCTGTGCGCACAACGACGACGGTTTGAGGAGGGGGACACAGGGCCAAAGCTCCAAATGGCCAAAGAGCCAAAGGAAGGCATGCCTCGATGTGGCCATGTGGAGCTTTGGCCCTTTGGCCCTTTTTTCCCTCGAACCAGGCGCAACTCTCATCCGTACCGGACGTTACTGAGATGTCCGATCCATCTCCTCTCTCCTCGGTGTGCCGTCTGGATTGCAGACGGTACACTTGTTTTTGGCCCTCCCTACCCCTGGCCGTTCCTGCATCGCTGAGCCCACGCCCCATGAAGCATCCCGCCACCATCCGCCGCAGCTTGGTATGTGTTCGGGTGTTGGCGATCGGTCTCTTGGCCGGCCTTGGCGGCTGCGGCGACAAGCTGCTGGCCCCCGACGAGCCGCGGAGCCAGTACGACCGTTACGACGCCGCCCGTGATCAGCGGGCCGCCTCGACGTACTTCGATGAGTTCGGCTACGCGCGTCCGAACCTCCGCGGACGCCTGCTGCCCCGCGAGTAGTTCTCGGGCCGAGCCGATTCCCGAATTCGAGGAAATCTCTACCGCCTGTGCGGCGTTGTGTCGCTCTAGGAAATGGTCACGCTCGCGCGCGTGGCCCTGTGCCTTGTGGTGTCGGCTCGCGCGGATACGACCTGTTGGAGAAGCGAAACGTGCGCGACTCGCGCACTTCACTCAAGCTCGCGAAAAAGCCTAAAGTCCCTGTGAAGAAAGCGCACAAAAGCCTGAATGCTCACTCGTATGCGAGACGATGAATAACGTGTAACTCGCACGTGGAGCTTGCCCAAACGGACTTGTGCGGCGACACTGGAGAGATCGCGAGCGGGTTTCTCGAAACCGCTCGCCTGAAGGAACGCGGATGGCCCGTCGAACCTCATCCCGCCGCGACATGATCTCACCCCGGACGCGCAATGTCTGGGGCGCGTTGCTCGCCACCCTCACGGTGCTCGGCGGCACGCTCTACACCCTGGATTCCAAGGCCGCGCCCCGCGCCGATGGCGTGTCGCTCCCGGCCCTGCTCGCGCCCACGTCTTCCGCGGGCGTCGAGGTCGTCTTCAACACCAAGTCGCCGGTTCAGAAGAACCGCTGGCAGTCGATCATCATCCACCACTCCGCCTCGCCCTACGCCACCCCCGAGTCCCTCGACCAGGACGCCCGCGCGTCCGGCCTTGTCGGCCTCGGCGATCACTTCGTGATCGGCAACGGCAACGGCATGGCCGACGGCGAACTGCACGTCGGGGCCCGCTGGCTCAAGCAGCAGCCCGGCGCTCACACCGGCGGCAAGCAGGGTGACTGGTACAACAAGAACGCCATCGGTATCCGCCTCGTCGGCAACGGCGAGCGCGGCCGCTTCAGCGACGCCCAGATGCGCCGCCTCGTCCAGCTCGTCGACACCCTCGCCAAGGAGCTCGACATCCCCAAGGACCGCATCGTCCTCGCCGACGATGTCGCCAAGGGCTCGGGTCCGGGCCGCTTCTTCCCCGCGGCCTCGTTCCGCGAACAGATCGCGGGCCGCTGAGCAAACTTTGTTCTTTAGACCACCAACCGCCCGTTCTCGGGCGGTTTTCGTTTCGTGACATCGAAGGTGACGCGCGAGCCGGGGCGTCCTCGCCCCGTGCGGCAAGTCACATGGACCGAAGTGAGATCCCCCTCCCCTCGATTCCTTTCCAATTTCCAACTCGCAACGCGATCCGAGTCACAACACCGGGGCGAGGACGCCCGGGCTCGCGGACGTCACACTCACTTGGCCCGCAGCGAACGGAAGAACCCCGTTAGCAGCTCGGCACACTCGGCTTGCCTCACGCCCCGCACGATCTCGCAGCGGTGGTTCAGCCTCGAATCGTCGAGCAGGTTGTAGAGCGTGCCCGCGCAGCCACCTTTGGGGTCGCTGGCGCCAAACACCACGCGAGGCACGCGGGCGTTGACGATCAGCCCTGCGCACATCGCGCAGGGCTCGAGCGTCACGTACAGCGTCGCCCGCTCCAGCCGCCAGTCGCCGATGGCCGCGCAGGCCGATTGGATGGCCAGAAACTCGGCGTGGGCCGAGGGCGACTTGTCCACCTCGCGTCGGTTGAACCCCTCGCCGATCGCCCGATCATCGAGCACCACCACCGCGCCGACCGGCACCTCGCCGATCGCCGCGGCCTGCTTCGCGAGCGCGAGGGCGTGATCCATCCAGTGGTTGTCCGTGGAGTCGTCGGGCACGCCCAAGGGTATCGAGCGGCAGCACAGAGAGAACGCGAAGTTGCGGAGGTTGCGGAGTTTCGCGAAGGGGATTCATTTGTGAGGGAAAGGCACGTGCACGAGCAAAGCTTGATTGCCCTTCTCGTCCTCATGCCTTGACCAACTCTTCTCTCCGCGCCCCTCCGCCCACTCCGCCTCTCCGCGTTCTCTCTTCTTTCTTGTCAGCCTTCGCTCGGCTCCCCGTCGGGCTCGCCGCCGGTATCCCCCGCCACGCGGCTCGCCGGGAAGGCCCGCAGCATCCAGATGCTGAACTCGTACAAAACGTACAGCGGCGCCATCATGATCAGCATGCTGATCGGGTCCGGCGGCGTGATCAGTGCCGCGATCACCGCGATCGCGAACAACGCGTGCAGCCGATACGTCTTCAAGAACGCCGGCGTCACCAGCCCGATCCAGCCCAGGAGCAGCACCACCACCGGCAACTGGAACCCCGCCGCGAACGCGAGTGCCAGCCCCAGCAGCGTGTCCACCCACTCACGGATCTTGGGCTGCAGCACGATTCCCGAGCTGGTTGACAGCGGCGTGGAATAGACCAGCGGCTTCGCGCCCTCCGCCGCACCAGCGGGCATCAAGGCGAGCCGCAGCTCCTTCAGCTCGGTGTTGAACCACACGTCGCCGCCCTTGGGCGCCGGCGGATCGGCCGCGAGCACCGGCACGTTCAGGAGCGACACGCCCGCCGGCATCGGCGCCACGGCCGCCTGCGTCGGGCTCACGGTCGTCCCGAAGTGCACGAAGAAGTGCAGCATCACCGGCAGCACCACGAAGTACAGAAACAGCGACGACACGATCGTCAGCACCAGGCTCATCGGCAGGAGCATGGTGACGAAGCGGCGTTCGTGGCGGTAGAGCCCCGGCGCGACGAACTTCCACAACTGCCACAGGATCCACGGGAACCCCAGCGCGATCGACGCCACCGTCGAGATCTTCAGGTACGTGAAGAAGGTCTCGAACATCCCGGTCGCCAGCATCGTCGCCGGCAAGCCCTCGGCACGCAGCGCCGACTGCACCGGCTTGATCATCCAGTTCAGAACCGTCGGCCCGAAGTACAGGCTCCCGAAGAACAGGATCGCGATCCCCCACAACGCATGGATCACCCGCGTCCGCAGTTCGTCGAGGTGATCGCCCAGGCTCATCACCTTCTCGCCCAGTTCCCTCGACGCGTCCCGCGGCTTCCCCCGCTCCCGCGGCGAGCGCACGATCGCTCGGTCCTCGTCGTCCTGACGCCGCCGCTCGATGCGATCCTCGATCTCCGGCTCGTCCTCGCGGGGCGCGCCCGCCAGCAGGTTCGGCCGCCGCTCCCCCATCACCCCGCGCCGATCCTCGGGCCTCAGGGGTTCAACCTTCTCCGAGCCGCCGGCTTCCGCCCGCGCGGTTTCGTCTCCCGGCGTCCCCGGGTCCAGTGGTTGTTCTTCAGGCTGCTCCGGCACAACCAAGCGTAAGCGACCATGAATGAACGCCGAACGCGTCGGGACCCGTCGCCTTGACGAGCCCCGAGCGTCAGCGAGTGGGTGCCTTCGTTCCGACACGAAGACCCGCTCACCGACGCTCGGGACTCGTTCGGAAGTCATGTGGTCGCCCAGCACCCAATCCGCATTCCAAACGAAATTCGCACAGACATTGCCGGAAAAACCCCGGCCGCGCATCGGTCGTACCGGAGGACGTGATCGTGGAATTCGGCGGCGTGCCGGCGCCGACCGCCGATGCAACCGGATCGGGCATGGACGACAGGCTTTCACCACCCGCGGGCGCACGCCGCCCCGTCGATGGCTCAGGCTTTGAAGAAGCCCAGGACGTCGCGTCGACGCCGTTCGCGCCCGCTCTGTCGCTGACACCCTCCGATCACCAGGAGCTCCAGCGGCTCTGGGAAGAGAACCGCCGCTGGGTCGCGGCTCTGCTCCTCGCCCACAAACCCCGCTGGGCCGATCTCGACGACCTCCTGCAGGAAGTCGCCGCCACATTGGTCAGCAAGGGACACGAGATCCGCGACGCCGGGGCCTTGAAACCCTGGCTCCGCACCGTTGCGACCAACATCGCACGCCTCGCCGCCCGCCGCGGCAAGCTCCGTCTCCACGGCTCGCTCGACGCCGCCGAGGAAGACAACCCCACCGGCGGCCCCGCCGACACCACCGAGCTCCGCCCCGTCCAGGCCGCCACCCAGACCGAAGAAGCCTCGCGCCTGCTCGAGCTCGCCAAGCAGCTCCCCGACGGCTACCGCGAGCCGCTGCTGCTCAAGAGCGTTCAGGGCCTGAGTTACCGGCAGATCGGGCACATCCTCGACATCCCCGAGACCACCGTCGAGACCCGCATCGCCCGGGCCAGAAAGCAGCTCCGGGAACTGGCGGAGAAGACGGTTTCGTCCTGATTCCAAGTGTTTTGACCCGTTTTCTCGGGCGTTTTTCGTCCTCCTTTCGTCCCTGAGATTGTGACGGACGCCCGGCCGGTGCGCATCTTGTTGTCGTGGAGACACGTATGACCAGCCCTTCCCACAACACCCCCCATCGCGACAGGCCCGATCGCGACAGGCCCGACCGCGACGCGCCCGATCGCGAGGTGCTCATCAGCCGCGTGGTCGACGGCGTCGCCGGCCCGAGCGATTGGGTGGAGATCGACATGATCTCCGCCGCCGACCAGAACGTCTGGCGCGAGATCGCTCAGGCCCAGCGCGACAAGCAGCTCCTCGACTTCGCCGTCGGCCGCGCCACCGCGACCGCCGACCGCATCGACCTGCCCGAGCCCGCGCCGCTGGTGATCATCCGCCGCGCCCGCATCGGCATGGCGCAGTGGACCGGCTGGGCCGCCGCCGCGGTCATGGCCGTCGCGATGCTGGTCGTCCCGAACTGGAACAACAACACCAACACCGCGGGCGTGCCCAGCATCCTGCCGACCTTCGATCAGCCGCCGACGACCCCGGACCAGGCTCTCGAGAACTACCTCAGCACCGGCAAGCAGACCGGGCGCGTGGTGCGCCAACTGCCCGACTTCGTGGTCCTCGACTCGGCCCCCGCCGCCGACGGCAGCGGCTACGACATCATCTACCTGCGTCAGATTGTTGAGCGGGCCCGGGTCGACAGCCTGCACCGCTACAAGGTCGACGATTCGGGCAACAAGACCCCCGTGCCGGTGAACCGTATCGACACCCTCCCGCCCGTCTAGACCGAACCACTCGCGCGTCCCGGGCGCTCCAGGAAGCCCGCGGCCGCCTCTCGAATCCACTCAAGAAACCCCGTGAAAAACGGTGGGGACCAATCCCAAGGAGTTTGAATCATGCAGCGCAATCAGAACACCCCGAACCTCTGGCTCCGCCGCGCCGGGCTGCTGAGCCTGTGCACCGGACTCGCCGCGTTCACTTTGATGGCCGGCAAGCCCGCCTCGGCGTTCCTCACCACCGAGCCCGACGAGGGCGAAGAGCTCGCCGGTAACTTCGATGAGCCGATGAACGGCGGCGACGAACGTCAGGGCGAGGGTCACGGCAAGGCTCGCGGCGGCACCAGCAACTTCAGCTGGTCGTCCACCACCATCGACGAAGACGGCAGCTGGACCGTGACCAACAAGAACGGCAAGCTCACGGTCGAGCGCGACGGCAAGAAGATCGAGAAGAACCTCATCCGCGAACGCCGCGGACAGATCGAGGTGCTCGATGGCAACGGCAAGGTCGTGAAGCGCCTCACCACGCCCAGCGTCAACGCGGGCAACGGCCTGAGCCGCATGTTCCTGACCCCGCCCCCCGCTCCCCCGGCTCCGGCCGCGCCGCCGCGTGGCTGGCGCGGTGCGGCGGCGCCAAGGGCTTTCGGTATCGCCACCACCAACGCCCCCAAGGTCATGCTCGGCGTCACCATGTCCGACGCCGATGACGAGCTGCTCGAACAGCTCGGGATCGACAGCGGCGTGCTGCTCGTCAGCGTCAAGCAGGACCTGCCCGCCGCCAAGGCCGGCCTCCAGGCCAAGGACGTCATCTTCGAGGTCGACGGCGAGGACGGCATCGACGAGGAAAGCCTCCGCGAGACCCTCCACGAGAAGAAGCCCGGCGACGAGCTCAAGGTCAAGGTGAAGCGCAAGGGTGAGGACAAGGAATTCACCATCAAGCTCGAGGCTTATGACGCCGGCTTGTTGGGACAGAGCGGGTTCAACAGAAGCCCGAACGCCGAAAACGGCGACGGCGAGTTCGACGCCGAGCAGCTCAAGGCCATGCTCGCCGAGGTCGAGGCTCATGTGAAGGCCCAAGCCAACGCGCTCCGCGAGCAGATGAACGCGACCGACTGGAACAAGGTCCGCGATCAGGTCACCGTCGAGCTCGACAAGGCCATGAAGCAGATGGCCGAGGCCCGCGAGAAGGCCGCCGCCGCCGGGCAGATGTGGTGGAACAACTGGAACCAGGGCGGGCAGAACTCGCCCGATGTGCTCCGCCTCCGCGAGTTGAGCGCCCCGCGGGCCGTTTCCCGCGGCGGCAGTCCGGAGACCGACGGCAAGCTCGACAAGCTCGCCGAGCAGCTCGAGAAGCTCAACAACCGCCTCGACGAGATGGAAAAGAAGATCGACAAAAAGTGACATCCCGAGTCCGTCCGGGGCGCACCCCCAGCGCGTGCTCGGACGAACACCTCCTCACGCAACGGCCGGTTGAAAGACCGGCCGTTGGTTTTTTGTCACGCTCACACCGCCGTCGCCAGCTCGACCCGGCGGCAACGCTCCTTCGCCTCGTCGATCAGCCGCTGGCACGCCGCCAGCACCTCGGCCTTCTTTGCGGGCGAAAGGTCCATCGCGTTGATCCGGACGTTCCACGCCGCACTCCGGGCTGTCGCGTCCGCCAGCACCGCCGCGATGCCCAGGTCGCTCCGCAGGAACTTGTTGGTGATCGGGGCGAGCCGCTCGAAGTCCTTGAGAAGCTCGATCGCCTGCAGCAGCACCGTCCACGGCACCTCGACCGCGCGCTCCACAGCCGGGGCCATCTCACGCACGCGCCGAGCATCCTCGGGCGGCAGCTTCTGCAGCTCGTTCAGCACCGCGTACGCCGAGGCGTCCTGCTGGGCCAGATCGAGCAGGTGCGCCCGGGCCTTCTCCAGCGTCTCGATCGCGGCCTGCAACTCGCCCTGCTGCTCTAGCAGGTTCTTCTTCCCGATCGAGTAGTTCACGACCATCTGAGCCAGGGCCGCCGCGAGAGCCCCCACCGCCGACGCCACCGCCCCGCCGCCCGGCGCGGGCGTCTTGGCGCCCACCGCGGCCAGAAACTCCGAGAGCCGCATGTCGCTGAACGCTGGAGATGGCGGTGGTGCTTGAGACGACATGCCCGGAGCGTAGACAAACCCCCGCCCCCCTGCCCCACTTCCCCACTCCCCCACCGCTCCACTGCTCCACTTCCCCTTAATGCCGCCGAACCGTCGCGTACATCAGGAACGTGTACCCGGCGAGCAGCAGCACGCCGCCCCAGAGCAGCCCGAGGCCCGGCCAGCCGTGGGCGTGCGTCAGTTGCTGCCCGCCCGCGATCGTGATCACGCAGAGCAGCGCGGGGAAGAACGACCACAGGTACACCGTCAGCGGCAGGCTCTTGCTGAACCGAAGGGCCGTCACCGCGCCGGTGAGCAGCATCACCAGGCAGCTCACCGAGAGGGCCACGCGATCGTTCTGCTTGCCCATCACCTCGCGTGACAGGTCCTCCAGCTCCCGCCGCAGCTCGCTGGTCACAACCTTGATCGTGCTCGAGGACTGCATCTTGTCGCCCTCGCCCAGGAGTTCGAGCGAGGTCATCTTGAGCAGCTGGTCGGCCTGGGACTGCGGGGCCCGCAGCGCGCCGATCGACAGCCGCTCGCGCTTGGTCGTGTCCGAGCGATCGGACCCCAGCGGCGCACTGCCCGCGTCGCGAAGCTCCAGCCGCAGCGACATGCCCGAGGCCGCGACCTCTTCTGAGAAATCCGGGGCCAGCACCACGCTCTTGGCCGAGTGGCGCACGCCCGCGCCGGCGCCGCCCCCGAACTCGCTGCCGCGGAGCACATCGACGGTCGCGAACTCACCCTTCGGCACGATCGTCCACGCCCGCCCCGGGCCGTTCTGGATCGAGCGTCCGCTCACCACCACCTGCCGCCCCGCGCTGTCGAGCAGCGTGAACGAACCGGTCAGGCTCAGGCTCCGTGTGAACTCCTCGATCACCCGCTCCCGCGCGATCTCGGTCGCGAGCTGGCGCCGACGCTGATCGATCCATCCCATCCGCTCGGGCCGGTTGTTCAGGTCACGCAGCTCGTCGGACCGCAGGAACTTGGGATCATCCGCCAGCGTTGCGGGCACCGTGAGCGACACCGGCAGCGTGCGTCCGGTGACGAGCCCGGTTTTCGCGTCCTTGCTCACGAAATCCTCGAACCGCATCGCCAGCCGCGTCGTCGGCCCGCTGTCGCCCTGGCTGGGCTGCGGGAAAAGCCAGATCGTCGCGCGGCTCGCGGTGCCCTCGCTTACCACGACGCCGCTGGGATCGCGTTCGAGCACCGCCGGACGCGCGAGCACAACCGCCGAGCTGGCGCCGCTGGCGGGGTCGACATCGATCCGCTGGGCGCGATCGGCGAAGACGAGATACTTCTTGAGATCGACGCTCTGGCCGCGGTTGATGTTGGTGGCGAGGAGCTTGGCGATGTCCTCGGTGATCATCAGCCGCATGGTCTGGAGGAACCTCGGGATGACCTGATCGGACAGCGCTGTCATGCCCACAAACAGCACCAGCCCCAGAGCCGCGGCGGGCAGCAGCAGCGACCGGTGCGACACGCCGCCCGACGCCGCGGCCACAAACTCGTTGTCCGTGCTCAGCCGGTAGTACACCAGCGAACTGGCGAAGCACCCCGCGAACGGCAGGGCGTACGCCAGCATGGGTGGGATCGCGAGCAGCGTGTACTTGATCGCCTCCAGCGGCCCGAGCCGTCCATCCGCCAGCGGCTTGATCGTCGCGGCGAATGCGATGACGCTCACCAGCACCGCCGCCGTGATCACCACCGTCCGGGTGAGCTCCCAGAAGATCGAAGTCCAGAGGGTGATGGGTTGGGGGCGGGCCATGGGGAAGGGGTGAGGTCGTAGGACTGAGGTCTTAGGGCTGAGGTGTGAGCGGGGAAGCGCGAAAGGCGATCAGCCGTTGGAGAGTTTGGCGAGCAAAGCGTCGCGAACGTTCTTCGCGTCGAGGGTGCCGCCACTGAGTTTGACGACAGCGCCGACGAGGCGGCCGACAGCCTGGACCTTTCCGGCCTTCACGTCGGCCGCGGCTTGGGCGTTCTCGGCGATGGCCTGATCGACCCACTTCGCGAGAGCCGCGTCGTCGCGGACGAGGAGCAGGCCGCGGTCTTTGGCGGTCGCCTCGGCGTGGGCGAGGGAAGAAGAGACATGCACCGCGGAGGACGCAGAGGACGCGGAGGAAGACGAAGAAAGAGGTTTGGAAGAAGAGAAGGCAGGGTCCGCGGCGGTTACCGATGTCCCGCCGCCTTGACCCATCTGCCTCTCTCCGCGCTCTCCGCGTTCTCCGCGGTGAACGCCTTCTGCCTTCTCTTCACACAGAGCCCCAAACAACTCATCCACGCCCTGGTTGCTCAGCTTGCCGTCTTCGCGGAGCTTGCCGATCGCTGCCACTGACGCGGGTGTGATGCCCAGCTCGCTGATGAGCCGCTGCTGCTCGTTGGCTCGCTTTGCACCGGACTGCAGAAGGATGTTGGCCGCGAGCTTGCCGGCGCGGGCGTGGCTGAGGCCCATCGCCTCCATCGCGGCGATCACGCCCTCGTAGAAGAAGCACACATCGCGCTCCTCCACCAGTGCCGCGGCTTCCTTCTTGCCCAGGCCGAACTCGTCCATATAGCGTCGATACCGAGGCAGCGGCAGCTCCGGAATGGTCGCCGCGATCTGCGACTTCCACGCTTCGTCCACCACCACCGGCACCAGGTCCGGATCGGGGAAGTAGCGGTAGTCGTGCGCGTCTTCCTTCTCGCGCTGCAGGAAGGTCTCGCCCTTGCCGCCACGGGCCGCGTCGTTCCAGCCCCGCGTCTGCTTCATGCCGCGGCCCATCTCTCGCTTGTCGGCCAACCACCGCAGCGGCTGCTGCTCCAATTCGAACTCGATCGCGCCCTTCACCGCCTTGAAACTGTTG
Organism: Phycisphaerales bacterium; assembly: GCA_019744815.1. Lineage (GTDB taxonomy): Bacteria > Planctomycetota > Phycisphaerae > Phycisphaerales > UBA1924 > JAFEBO01. Next base: position 364,247 of record JAIEUA010000001.1, on the reverse strand, counting down.
AGGTTCTTCACCTCGACCACCGGGGTCTTGATCAGGCGGCCATCCTTCAGCGTGATGTGTGTGTTGATGTTGGGCTCGAACCGCATATGCCCCTTCTGCATCACGCCCTCGGACACACCGAGGAATCGGCACACATTCCGCAGCACGCGGCAGAAGGCCACACACTGGTCTGCACTCGTGAAGTCCGGCTGCGTCACGATCTCGAGCAGCGGCGCGCCGGCACGGTTGTAATCCGCGATCGAGAAGTCGATCGCGCCACCACCCGGCGCCTCGTGCAGCAGCTTGCCCGCGTCTTCTTCGAGGTGCGCCCGGATGATCCCGATCCGCGTCGGCTCGGCATCAAGGTCGAGCTGTCCCTGGGCATCCAGGGCGGGCACGTCGATGCTGCCGTCGAAGCACAGCGGCAGGTCGTACTGGCTGATCTGATACGCCTTGGGCAGATCGGGGTAGAAGTAGCCCTTGCGATCCCACTTGGTCAGCGGCGCGATCTGGCACTGCAGCGCGAGCCCGACCTTGATCGCCATCTCGACCGCCACCTTGTTCATGACGGGCAGCGCACCGGGCAGGGCGAGCACGGTGGGGTCGATGAGCGTGTTGGGAAGCACCGCGGCGCGATGGCTCGCGTGCGAGGCGTGATCGCCCTCGTGCCCGTGTGACGCGTGATCCGCCTCCGCGTGCGGATCAAAGTCGGGATGGGCGGGATTCGGCGCCCGCGTAAACATCTTGGTCCGCGTCGCGAGTTCGACGTGCACCTCCATGCCGACCATGAGCTTCACCGATGCGATGTCCGACGCCGAGAGCGACATGCCGCATCGTAGTTCTGAGTGGGGGTCTCAGTAGGACCGGCCTCCGGCCGGTCATCACAAGTAGAACCGGCTTCCAGCCGGTCCGTCCGTCAGAGCGAGAGCGCCATCCGCACCACCCGCTGCACCGCCTCGCCCGCCCGCGGTCGTGACAGGCCCAGGGCCGCCGCCACTTCGCGGACGGTTCGTGGCCGCTTTCTGAAACGCAGCTCCCACACCCGACGGTCGGGCTCGGCCTGCCGGGCCTCGATGCTCGCAGAGACAGCCGGATCGAGCCATGTTGGCGATGCCACCACCGCCGCCCGCCACGGGCACGCGGCGTCCACCCAGTTCGGCGACGCCACCGCCAGACTCCGGGTCGCCCGTCGCGTCGCCGCAACCTTCTCGCGCCCCGAATACCAATCCGCAAACGCCTTGCCCACCGCCAGCGACACCGGTGCCGCCAGACGGCCGCCGATCTCCCGCCGCACCGCCTCCGGCGGCAGAAACCCTTCAATCGCACCGCCGACGGCCGCGACGCCGCGCACGATCGCCGCGGCCAGATCCGAAGGCTCCAACCGCTCCGGCTCACCCGCGACCGCCACGATCGACTCCACCACCAGGGCACTCTGCGCCGCGATCAGCTCCAACCGGGCCCGCAAGGCCCAGCGCAGCGCACAATCCGCCTCATCGATCGCATCCGCCGAGGGCAACTCCGCGTCTCGATCGACCAACCGTGCGGCCAGCGCCACCCCGGCGTGATGCGTTCGCGCCCACGCAGCTTCAGTCGCCCGCTCCATCGCGTTGCGTGACTTCATGGCCTCCAGCAGCTCTTCGAGTGTCGATGCCCGAAGCAACCGCAGCGTGTGCTCACACAACTCACCGGCCGTCGCAACCCGATCCATCTCGACGAGCGACCGCGGCGGCAAGTCCAGCGAAGGCACACGCTCCGACAACTCCAACGCTCGCAGCCGCTGGGCCCGAGCCGCCAGCAGCGCGTGGATCACCGCTCCCCGCGTGCGCCGGGCGGCCTTCGCGATCGAACCGATGCCCTCACCCGCGTCCCAACGCACGAGCAGATCAACAGCGCCGCGACTAGTAGAGGCCCGGGGTGTTGTTCGCTGTACCGCTCGCCGCACCGTGCTGGTCGAGCGTCCCACTTTCTTCGCGAGGTGTGCCGCCACCTTCGCGGTGCTGGCGCCGGTCCGCGCCCGCAGCTTCGCCGCACGTTCGGTCAGAGAGTTCCTTGTTTGATCGTCCGTTCGCGAGAACGCCGCGGCTTTCTTCAGCCGCTCTGTGTGCCGCCTCTCGAACGCGAGCACCGATGCCTCCGGAAACACCAGCGTGCTGCGCCCTCGCGTGTCACGCACCCGCAGCGCCACCAAACCGGATTTGCGGTAACGCTCGACGGTCTTGCGATCGACCTTCCAGCGGCCGCACACCTCGGCCTGCGTCAGGAGCGTTCCGAACGACTTCACGTCGGCTCGCTCCACGGCGGACTGCACCGTCAGCCGCTCGATCAGCCGCGGCAACTCCGTTCGCAACGCCGTCCCTGGCGTTGGCTCCAGCTCGCCATCCACTTCGCCGCGATAGCCGGTGAGGCGGAAGACAATCCAGCTCCGCGGATACGCCGCCTCGTCCTCGATGAGGTCGATCGTCTCCGCCGCCCGCTGAATATCACGAAGAACCGCCGCCTTGGGCGCAAACCGCAGCTCATCCGCGAGCGAGGCGAGCACCGGAAGTTTCAGCTTGGGCCAGGCGGGCATGAGAGTGCGTTCCGATTGGTTTCAACACGAGCCAAGCTGATCAAGGCATTTCACCGCGGAGGACGCGGAGAGCGCGGAGAGGGGACAGTGGTTCAACTCAAAGAGGCATCCGCCGTGTGCTCTTTTCCTTGCATCTGTCTTCACTCTCCATCTCTTGCCTTCCTCCGCGTCCTCGGCGTCCTCCGCGGTGAAATGCCATCCCCTTGCGAGAACACATCGATTTACATCTCGACAAACCGCGCCTCCGCCGACGTGATCAGATCCGCGCTCACGCACTCGGCGAAGAACCGCCGCACCGCCTCGCGCTCTCGCTCACCCACGCGGTAGCGCAGCAACTCACCCAGGTACTTCCGCGCCAAATCCGGCGGCCAGCGGAACTCGCTCGCCTTCTCCAGAATGATCCGGTCCATCCGCGTCAGATTGTGCCGGAGCTGCCGATCCAGAAGCGCCGTGGCGACGCTCAGTCGCTCGCGCTGTGCCGCGTTCTCGACATCCACGCTTCGGCACATCCAGATCGCGTACACAAACGGCAGTCCCGTCAGCTTCTTCCACTCCTCGCCCAAGTCCAACTGGTACGGATAGCGCACCGCCGGGGGCGAGTCGGTCACCACCTTGTCGCCTATCATCAGGAGCGTCTCGGGCCATTCGCGCTGTTCGGGCGAATCGCCGCCGCGGGCCACGCGTTCCCGCGCATCGAACGGAACGACCTTCACGCTCCGCCCGTACGCCCGCTTCAGAATGACCTGCGCCAGCGCGATCGACGTGTGGCTATCGGTGTCCGCCGCGAGCGTCGTCGCCTGATCCAGCGGCACCGCCGAGAAGACCCGCACCGTCAGCGTCGGCCCGTCGCACCCGATCATGCCGCAGGAGAGCATGGAAAGAGAGCCCGTCCCGTCCGCCGCGGTCCGCGCCGCATCGATCACGCTCACCAGCGCCAGGTCCACCTCGCCCCCACGCAGCATCCCCGCCAGACGCGACGGCACCACCGGCGTCAACGCCAGCTGCGGCAGCTTCTCCAGCCCGTCCACCAGGGGCGTGGTGTTCAGGAACCGCACAATGCCCACGCGAATCGGGTCCATGAGGTCGTATCTCCCGCGGGAGTATTCGCTCGCATCGTGCAACGCGTTTCGTCCGAACGCGGGAACTCCCAACGACACCGGACGCGCCTCAAAAGCGAGCCGGGGCGTCCCCGCCCCGGCGCTGTTGCTGACGTTCGTCCAAACGCCTCGAGCGCTTCACCGTCAACGATCCTGATTGGTGCTTGCACACCCAACCGCACGGGGCGAGGACGCCCCGGCTCGCTCTCTCCGACCAACTCGCTCCGGCGGAGTCACTCCGTCGCGCCGGAACATCGCGATCGCCCGCGTTTTCCCAAACCAAACCCAATCACCACCAAAGCGCCACCGCGTGTTCAGCCGATCATCTTCCCATGGCCGCGGCCCCCCTCATCCTCATCGGCGCCGGCGGGCATGCCCTCGTCGTCGCCGAGGCCTGCCGCGCCGTCAATCGTCCCATCCTCGGCGTGCTCGACGATCGCGCCGACTCGCCAGCAATCACGCGCCTGGGCCTCGCACATCTCGGCGGCCTCCGCGACGTGCCGCCCTCGAGCGCGTGGATCCTCTGCGTCGGCAACGTCCACACCCGCGCCGAGTTGATCGCGGGCCTGAAGGCCCCTTCCACCGCCGAACCGGTGGTGCATCCGAGCGCCGTGATCGCTCCCAGCGCCACGCTCGGCGTGGGCGTCTTTGTCGGCCCGCGAGCCGTGGTGCACAGCTTCGCCAAGGTCGAAGCTCACGCGATCATCAACACCGGCGCGATCATCGAGCACGACTGCGTCGTCGGCCGCAACACCCACGTCGCGCCCGGCTCGATCGTCGCCGGCTCCGCCTCGATCGGATCGGATGGTCTGTTGGGTGTGGGCTGCCGCGTGCTGCCCCGCGTCCGCGTCGGGGATCGCTGCACCGTCGGCGCTGGCTCGGTCGTGCTCCGCGATCTTCCCAACGATTCCCGTATCGTCGGCGTACCAGCGCGGCACATCGACTCCCGGTAGTGCTCCGTCCATCCGCTCGCCAAAAGCGAGCCCGGGCGTCCTCGTCCCGTGCGGCGAGTCGTCAAAACACACAACCGCTCACGACGTCGAACGCCGTCTTCCCGCAGCGACGCCACCGCCTCGCGCCATGCGTGTCCCGCATTCATGGGTCGCTCACTGCACCGCGCCGCCGCACAGCAGCTGGTCGTACGCCTGCACAAAGATCGTAAAGTCCAGATCATCCACGAACCCGTCGCGGTTGATGTCCGACGGGCAGCCAAACGGCATCGCGGGATCCAAACAATCAAGCAGGTCGTACGCCGGCGCGAACACCGAGAAATCGCCGTCGTTCACCACGTTGTCGCAGTTCAGGTCCGACGCACAGATCAGAACCGTCGCCGTGCCCGACACCACTCCGCCGCAGTCGCCGGTGATGACCACGTCGTACGTGCCCTCGTCGGCGTAGTTGAACCCGGCGATGATCATGTTCGCGGTGTTGGCTCCCGCCACCAACGCGCCGCTCGCCAGGGGCCCGTCGACCATGTTCACCCCGTTGCGCCGCCATTGATACGTCAGCGTCCCCGCACCGATCGCCGAGACCCGCAAGGGCACCGTCCCCAGCAAGCACGTCGTCTGGGTCTCGGGCGTCTGGATCAACACCGGATTGCACGGCACCGCCACGAATGCCTTGGTGTTCCCGCTCGCATCACCCGGGGCCAAACCCTTGCCCACGATCAAACCAATGTCGCTGATCGCGTTGGCGGTCTGCAGCTTCCAGCCGGTCGGATGCGGGCCCTGCGGCGGTGACGTCAGCGACGCGAGCGACCGCGCCGTCGGCTCCGCCCCCAGCCACACCACTGCCTCCGACGCCGAACCCTCGCCGCTCCGCCCGACGACGTCTCCCGCCGCGTTCACCGACAGGGCCGCCGAACCTTCCACAAAGCCGCCGCCCAGCGACGGGAGCTTGATCGGCACGCCCCCGACCCACGCCACCGGATGCACGCGTCCCGCGTCGCTCGCGTCCTGAGCGACGCCGCAGATGACGCCGGTGTTCCCGATCGCGTTGGCGATCCCCATCTCCGTCGTGCTCGTGAACGTCGGAAGGTTCGTCTGGCTCCGCTGCACCGTGTTCACCAGCACCGGCCGCTTCAACATCAGCGGCGTCTCCGGCGTGCCGATGTCGACGTTGGTCCATCCGACCAGGAAACCCGCGTCGTTGATCGAGAGTGCCCGCGTGTCGGCGCAGAACGCCGCGGAGCTGACATACGCCGTCGCGAGCGCGCCGCCCGCGCCCCAGCCGCACCCAAACAGCGTCGACTGCGAGAACGAGCAATCGAACGTCGCGCTCCCCGCGATCGTGCCGCCGCTGTTGATCGACCGCGCTTCCGAGCCGCCCGGCGGTCCGAACCGCACCCGCCCGTTGATCTGGGTCCGCACCCCGAACGGGCTGATCAGAAGCCCCGCGTTCGCGCCGCCGCCCGCGTCGGCTGTCGCCACCACAAACCGGTCGTTGTTGATCGCCCACGCCCCGTGCGGCTCGCCCGCGCCCAGCGTGCCCAGGTCGGTCAGCGTGTTCGATGGCAGGTCGTACACAAACCCCGAGTACGCCTGCGCGTCCTCGATGAAACACCGACCCACAATCTGCCCACGCCCGTTCACCCCCAGCGCCTCGGCGTACAGCCCCGCCGGCAGCAGCGGGATCTCGACGATCTTGTACCCCGGCAGCACCGTCGCCCCGGTCGGGCCCCCCATCGCCTGCGTCCAATGCACACCCACCGCGGCTCCCGCGGCAAGGCACACACGCAATCCTGGGCCCCAACGTCGGCTCAAACTGTCCTTCTCCTCGTCCCGTGAAGCTCCCCAGCCCGGCCCCGCTCCAACGACCGAGAACCAATCCTCGCCGCCAACACCATGTTCGCGGCAGCGACCGTCCCTGATGCTACGAAGATGCGCCCAATCCCGCGTTCGAACCAGCCCGGACGATTGAATCCGCCCCAACTCGGCCCGTTCTGAACACATCGTTGACACAAGGGCCTGAGAAACCGACGCCTCACCCCCCGCCAACTCACCCACCAGCTCCCCCGCCCCGGCCGTCCTTGGGCACCTCCACCACCTGCACCCCGCGCCCCGGCTGGCGATCCAGATGGTCCAAGGCCGCCCCGATGCCGAGCCGTTCGAGCGCTTCGCCCATGGTCGCCGCACGCTCGAACGAACCGGGCTCCAAACCCAGGTCCGTCCCCCAACCCTCTCCCACCAGTACCACCCGCGGCGGCCTCACCCACCGCGTGATCTCTGCGACGAGCTTCTCGTCCGCCCGCTCGAACACCACCGCGTCGATCGTCGCCGCCCCCAGCTCCCGCGTGATCGTTGCCAACGCCCGCGCTCGCAGGCCACCGGCGCCCACCAGCACCGCACGCCCGGGCGTTCTCACCAGCACACACCGACGCAACACACCGCCCTCTCGAGACGCGTGTTCCGTGCTCGCTCCCACGTCCAGCCGCACCACCTCCATCGCCACGCCCGAAGGCAATCGCTCCGACGTCGCCAGCTCCGCCCCCAGCCAACCCGTGATGAGGACGCCGGCCAGCACCATCGTTCCGCGTCTCAGCCGCGGCTTCACCAGCCACACCACCAACCAGACCGTCGCCACCACTCCCCACGCCGGCGACACCCACGCCAATCGCACCGACGCGCCGGGCATCGCGTCCGCTCCCACCACCAGCGCGCCCGCCACATCCGCGATCTTCGCCGCGCCCGAGCCAAGCGCCCCCGCCAGCGTCGGAATCGCCATCCCGAGCAGCACCGCCGCGTAGCCGATCCACAGCAGCACCGAAACCAACGGCGTCACCAACAACCCCGTCACCAGCGCCAGCGGATTCACCACGCCGAGCTGCACAATGAGCCACGGCACCGACACCAGCCAGCACACCAAGGACGCCGCCACACTCGTCTGCCACCACCGCCCCGCGTGCCGCGCCGCCGATCGATCCAGCGCCGCTCTCCCCAGTCGATCAGGGAAGAGCCGCTGACGCAGCCGCCCGCTCAGCCCGAGCAGCGCCGCAGTCAGCCCGAAGCTCAGTTGAAACCCCAGCGACCAAAGCTCGCTCGGCCGCACGATCAGCACCGCGAACGCCGTCCACAACAGCAGCGTCAACCGGTCGTAGCGCCGCCCAAAGAGGCTCGCCCCCAGCATCACCAGCACGATCACCGCCGCCCGAACCGTCGGCGAGCTTGGAGGAACGATCACCAGGAACAACCCGACGCACGCCGCCACGATCAGCGGCTCGAGCCTCCCGAGATCGCCCAGCAGCCGCACGACGAACAACACCGCCCCCGCGAAGACCGCGAGATGAAACCCGCTGATCGAGAGCACGTGCGCCAGCCCCACGCGATAGAACGACCGCACCTCATCCAGAGGCGCTTCCGGATCCTCTCCCAAGAGCAGCCCGCGCATCAACTGCTTCGTCCCCTCGCCGCTCGACCCGGTTGCCGACGCCACCACCATCGACGCCCGCGCTCGCACCGCACCCACCACCCCACGCCACACTCGCTCCACACGTTCCATCAGCACCGTCGGCGACTCGTCCGGCCGCACCATCAACGCCGATCGAGCCCTCAGCGACCCCTCGATCCCGCGATCCCGCGCCCAGCGCCGCAGATCAAACTCTCCCGGGTTCCGCGGCTCCTCGACCGCCCGGAACGACCCCAGCGCCACCAACCGCGCCCCCGATCGCCAGATCGGCCCGTCACGCTCCTCACCCGGCGCCCGCAGCCACAACTCGCCCCGGGCCGGAAGCGTCTCACCCGACGCGCTCACCACGCCGCGGCTGCGCACCCGCGCTGTCCACAATCCCGACACCCCGTCTTCGCGTCGCACAAACCGCGGCGTGTCCAGCACCGTCACCCGCAGCAGCACCTCGCCACCCGCGCCCCCGATCGCCGCCTCCACCGAATCCCGCGGCTGATTCCAGAGCCGAAGCACGCTCCAGCCGCAGCCCGCGACACCAAGGCTCGCGATCAGAACACCCGCGGCGATCCGCCGCCCGCGCTCCGACGCAGCGGGCCAACCCAGCCCCATCGCCGCGAGCGCCGCTGCGGCCGCGAAAAACCAGCCGCTCGCGATTGCCGCCCCTCCCGCGTTCCATCCGATCCAGATCCCCACGCACCAGGCGCCCAGCGCCGCCGCGGCACGGCCCCGAGCCGTGACAACCGCCCGTTTCGCTCTTGTGTTGACGCCGACTTCACCCACCCACGCAGCGTAACGAAAACGCCCCGGCAGAACCGGGGCGCGAGGAGAAGCGTTGTGGGAACGGAGTTGTGGGGGTGATGTGGGTTTTGTGGGGAGGTTGTGGAATACCGGCGAACGTCTCAGTTCGCGACCACCACGTCGTCGAACGCGTCGATCAGGCTGCGGGACGTTTCCTTCCCGCTCGAATCGGTGAGGTTCGCCGCGCCCGTGCTGTTCTTGTACGTCATCCCGAAGTACAGGACGTTGTCGTCGCCGCCGAAGAGCTTCGCGCCCTGACGCCGCGCCAGGAAGACGCCGTCGGCCCCCGGGGCGTGGAACACGATCCGCCCGCGCGGGCCGCTGGGGATGATCTGCTTCGCGGTGGCGGTCGCTAGAGGGGTTGCCCCCTGGCTCGAATCAATGACCGGGGTGCCGACGTTGCCGAGCACGGCCGTGAGCGTGTCGAGCTCGCCCGTGCCGCCGTTGGCACCCTCGGAGATCAGGCTGAGCTCCGCCGCCTGAGAAGAGAACGCCGTGTTGTTGACGAGCCCGCGCCCCGACGCCGAGCTTCTCAGGATCGACGCGTTGCTGCCCCAGTAAAACCGCGAGCCGCCCGGGTTCTTGGTGGCATCGACCTCGACAAAGTCCGCTCTCCGGCTCACCGGCGACCGGGTGGTGTCATCCACCTGCCACGCCAGAATCGCCTGGCCGTTGTTGTCGATCAGGTCCGGGATCGTCTTGCCATCGGCGCGTGCCGGCCCGGCGCCAAACCCGCTGCCAACCTGCTGCGCCGAGGAATCCGCGCCGACCGTGAAGTTGGCGAGATACGTCTTGGCGGGAGTGAAGTAGTTCCCATCGCCCGATCCGATCAGGTCCGGGTTCACCCACAGCTGCGAGGCGGCCGGGGTGTTCTTCAGCGGCGACACGTCCTTCACCCAGTCCGCGTCGTTGCCCACGCTCGCGTTGGGCCTCTTCCCGATGCTGATCGCGTTCTTGCCCGACAGATCCAGGAGAATGTTCTCCATCGAGTTCAGGCCCCGACCGGGCGCGGCCCTGGTGCCCACGTTGTCCTGGCCCGCGATCTCGCGGGGGGAGTAGTACCCCGGGGCCCGCCTCTTGTCCGTCTCGAACGACGCGCACGCCGCCGAGAGCTGGCTCAGCAGGTTCTTGGTCGCCGACGTGCTCGCCGCCTGGCGGGCCTTGGCCAACGCCGGCAGCAACAGCCCGATCAAGAGCGCGATGATCGCCACCACCACCAACAGCTCAATCAACGTGAACGCGCCGCGACGCGACAATCGGTTCTGATCCATAGCCAATACGCCCTTCCGATGGCCCCGTGGCCTCCCCCACCACACCCGACGCTCCACTTCCCGTGGCACGCCCGAGCCAAACGAGGACCAACCCGCCGCCCACGAGGGCACCAAGCCGCCTCACCCAACTCTATTCGAGCCGGGAGCTTGGGGGTTCCATGGGAAGAGGCACTCGGCCCTGAGCATCAGGCCGTGAACATTGGGTATTGGGAATTGGGCAACGGGAGGGAAAGGCCTCTGACTCACCCCTCACCCCTCACCCCTTCCCCCTCCTTACAGGATTCGCCGTGCCCGCGGATAACTCCCCAGCACAATCAACTCCTCGCAGTGCTCGCTCGCCTCGTGGATCGCCGCCGCCACCTCCGGGTCGTCCCGATGCCCCTTGGCGTCGATGAAGAACGAGTAGTTCCAGTTGGTGCGCCCGCTCGGGCGTTTGTCGATGTGCGACAGGTTCACGCCCCGGTCGCGGAAGACCTGCAGCACATCCACCAGCGCACCAGGCTTGTCCTGGGTCGTAAACATGATGCTGGTCTTGTCGTCGCCGCTGCGGACCGCCGTCGAGCGGGCGATGACAAAGAACCGGGTGATGTTGCTGACGTTGTCCTCGATCTTGCTGAACAGCGACTTCAATCCATAGATCTGCCCGGCGAGCTCGCTGCCGATCGCCGCCGTGCCCGGCACCGATCCGATCTCCAGGGCCTTCTTGCACTCGTCGGCCGCGATCTGGGCCGCCCGCGACGAGCTCGCCGCCGGGATCAGTTCCGCCTTGGGGTACTGCGTCGCCAGCCAGTGGCGGCACTGGCTGAACACCTCGGGCTTGCTGTGGATCCGCCGCACGTCCTTGGGCTCGCAGTTGGCGAGCAGCGCGTGATGCACCTCGAGCTGCACCTCCGCATAGATGTGCGTCGCGGTGTGGTACTTCTTCAGCGCGTCCAGCGTCTCGACGATGCCGCCGCCGGTGGAGTTCTCAATGGGAACCAGCCCGTAGTTCACGTGCCCGCGGGCCACTTCGGTGAACACACCCGCGATCTCGTGCAGGTCCTCGAAGGCCACCGACGAACCAAAGTGCCGCACCGCCGCCACGTGCGAGTGCGAGCCCAGCGGCCCCAGAAACCCGATCCGCAGCGGCTGCTGCAACTGGAAGCTCCCCGACATCAGCTCACGGTACACGCCTTCGAGCGTTCGATCCTGCAGCGGCCCGGTGTTGGCGTGGATCACCTTGTCGAGCACCTCCGCCTCGCGGTGCGGCGCATAGATCGGCAGCCCGGCCGCCCGCTTGAACTTGCCCACGTTCACCACCAACGCCGCCCGCTGATTCAGCAAGCGCACCAGGTCCTTGTCGATCGCGTCGATCTTGTGCCGAACCTTCCCCAGCGCCTTCACCGCCGCCGGGCTCAGCTTCTGCGCCTTGGCCTCGTTGCTCGTCGGGGCCTTGGACTTCTTTTTAACAGGTTTGCTGCGCTTGGCCATGTGAACAGTCGCCCTTTCGATCCTTCAAGGCATTTCACCACCGAGTTCACGGAGAGCACGGAGTCGGGAACGAAGCGACCCGATCCTTTCCAACGTGGTCTTGTCTTTCTCCGTGATCTCCGTGATCTCTGTGGTGAAATGCCTTCTGCTTCTCTGTTGGGGTTTGGTTTGCACCGCGAGATGCCGCAAACGTCCTAGAACCAACGTCCGCAACAACCGCCAGTACCGGCAGTCAGTACCGGCAATTATCGGCTGAACCCCACCCCCGCATCGGCCGATGGCGCAACTGTCTCCCTGCCTCCGTCCAATTCCACGAAATCCGACCCTGAAACGCGCCGCTACCGGTTCCAAGGAACACCTTCAAGCCAACTCTTCTTGGTCGTCTTGTTTCGTCCACGTCACCGCCTCGCACCCCTCATGTCTTCCGCGGCTTCCATCCTCGCCCTGGAATCTCCCGACGCCCTCCGCGTCAGCGGCGACGCGATCGGCCACCTCTCGGGCTGGACCCAGTCCGCCGCAGACAGCCTGGCCCAGTCGCTGAACACCTCCATCCCGCCGCACATCGTCGCTCCGACGATCATCGGTGCCGCCCTGTTCCTCAGCCTCTTGCTCTGGTTCCGCGGCGCCGCCCTCGCCCGTCCCTCGCTCACGTTCCTGGGCATCTGCATCGGCGGCCTGCTCGGCGCCGCCATCTCGATGCCCATCGCCGGCACCGTCCTCGGCCTGCCCGCTCCTGTCGTCGGCGCCAGCCTCGGCAGCATCGTCGGCGGGTTCCTCGGCTGGGCCTCCTTCCGCCTCGTGGTCGGCGGCATCGCCGGACTCGTCGCCGGGGCGCTCGCTTTCACCATCACCCTCGCCCAATCCTCCATCGCCACCAACACCGACCGCGCCGCGCCGGTCGAAACCCGTTACGCACTCTCCAACGACGAAGCCACGATCGCCCAGGATGCCGAAGAACTCTGGCACCGCACCCTCCGCGGCGAGGTGATCTCCCGCGATCGCACGTCCTCCGACGCCGAGAACGCCTCCGTGTCCATCCCCAGCAACATCGACCCGATCGCCGTCGTCCGCACCGCCATCGCCGTCCGCTTCGAGGCCTTGAACGACGGTCAGAAGCTCTTCGTCTCCGCCGCCGCCGCGATCGCCGCCGCCGTCGCCACGCTGCTGGGTCTCATCGCCCCACGCTTCACCACCTCGCTCGCCGCCGCCGCCCTCGGCACCAGCGGCGTGCTGGTCTTCGGCCTGGCCGCAGGTCACATGCTCCACTGGAACGGCCTCGACCGCTTCGCGTCCGACCCTTCCAACCTTGCCATCGCCTGGGGCGTGCTCGCCGTGCTGAGCGTCCACGCCCAGCGCCCGCGAAAGCCCGCACCACCCGCCCCCGCGCCGGTCGCGGCCCAGCCCGCGGCGTGCTGAGCCAAGCGGGTCTCTCGCCAGCCAATCAACACCAACCGCACGGGGCAAGGACTCCCCGGCTCGCTTTCGAAGCGCCTCGCTTCGACTCGCCGTCTCACCACTCGTCTTCGCTCTAGCATCCCCCATGTCCCTGAGCAAAGACTTCGTTTCCAGCTGTCTCACCGGCGTCGCCGATCCCGTGCGCGGCAAGGACCTGGTCTCCTCCGGCGCGCTGCAATGGGTCAGCGCCTGCGACACCTACGCCTCGATCCGCCTGCAGATGCCCGACGGCACCGGACGGAGCGTGCTCGATCAGGTCGCCCAGCTCGCCCACGCGAAACTCTCCCAGGTCGCGCAACGCAACGGCACGCGGGTGGACTCGTTCATCGTCGAGTTCGTCGATGAAGCGGGCACCGTGCTCCACGAGAAACGATTTGGTGGGATGATGCCGGCGCCCAGCGCCGGCGCTTCCAACGAGCCCCGAGCGTCAGCGAGTGGGTCAGTTTCCAGTCCGGAGTCGCGCTCCGACCGGCCGGAGGCCGGTCCCACTGGTGCTGCAGCGCCAGGCTCCGCAGGGCACACCCCGATCCCCGGATTGCAGCCCGCCAATCGCCCGGCGGGCGCGGGCCTGCCGGGGGTGAAGCACATCATCGCCGTGGGCGCGGGCAAGGGCGGCGTGGGCAAAAGCTCCATCGCGCTCAACCTCGCCGTGGGCCTCGCTCGCAAGGGTCACGCCGTCGGCTTGCTCGACGGCGACATCTACGGCCCATCGATGCCGACGATGCTCGGCCTCGCCCCGCTCGAGCAAGCGGTGCTCAACGGCAAGCTCCAGCCCTTCTACATCCACGGCATCAAGGCCATCACCATCGGCAAGCTCGTCGACGCCGATCGCCCGCTCATCTGGCGCGGCCCGATGGCCCACGGCGCGTTCAAGCAGCTCACCGAGCAAACACAGTGGGGCGAGCTCGACTATCTGATCATCGACCTGCCGCCGGGCACCGGCGACATCGCGCTCACCATGGCCCAGTCGCTCGCGCTCACCGGCGCGGTGGTCGTCTGCACGCCGCAGAAGGTCGCGCTCGACGACGCCATCCGCGCCGCCCGCATGTTCCAGCAGCTCAACATCGAAGTTCTGGGCGTGGTCGAGAACATGAGCTCCTTCGTCGGCGACGACGGCAAGGTCTACGACATCTTCGGCAAGGGCGGCGCCGAGGTCATGGCCCAGCGCCTGGGCGTGCCGTTCCTGGGGAGCGTGCCGATCACCATGAGCCTGCGGGCCAACAGCGATGGTGGCGATCCGACTGGGAATTTCACTGGTTCCGACCCCGCGGGCGTGCGGCTGAAGGCCTCGCTGGAGGCGCTGGTGCAGAATCTGGAATCGCAGCTCGCCCTCGGCGCCCTCCGCAGCGGGCGTGAGAAGCCGGTGCTGACGATCTCGTAGCCGCGCTCGCCAGGACGAGAAGCCCCGGAAGCCGCAAGAACTTGCGGCCACCGGTACATTGGTTCTGATGCCCTCCGAAGCCCCCACCCTCCCTCAGCTCGCGGACGATCGCATCATCGAGATCTGTCTCAAGGGTGAACGCCTCTACGGCGACGACTTCACGCCCGAGCAGATCGCCCGCTGGTACGTCGACGAGGAAGAGGGCTACGCCAACCTCGGGGCCAAGGACGAGAAGTCGTACCGCTACTACTACCACGCGATGAACCGCTTGCACGGCTACCGCCACCTGCCCAAGGGCCGCTTCGCTCGGGCCCTGGGCATCGGCAGCGCCTACGGCGACGAGTTCGAACCGATCGCCGAGCGCGTCGATCGCTTCACCATCCTGGAACCCTCCAAGCAGATGCGCCGCGACTCGATCTACGGCAAGCCCGCGGAGTGGGTGCCGCCCAGCCCTTCGGGCGATATGCCGTTCGCCAACGACACGTTCGATCTCATCACCTGCCTCGCGGTGCTGCACCATGTGCCCAACGTGACGCACGTGATGGGCGAGATCGGCCGCGTGCTCAAGCCCGGCGGGTTCGCCCTCGTCCACGAGCCGGTAACATCGATGGGCGACTGGCGCCAACCCCGCGGCGGGCTCACCAAACACGAGCGCGGCATCCCGCCCAAGGTGCTGGCCGACGCGATCGACCGCGCGGGGCTCAAGGTCGTGAAGCGGACGCTGCACACGTTCCGGCCGTGGACCGTGCTGGCGGCGAAGATGGGTTACGAGGTCTACAACGTTGAATGGGTGACGCGGGTGGACCAGATGCTGTCGCAGCTGTTCGCCTGGAACACGCGCTACCACCCGACCAACATCCTCCACCGCATCCGTCCGGTGTCGGTGTACGACGTGCTGACCAAGTGATCGCCAGTTGATGGCTCCCTTCCGTGCGAGTTTGCCCGATCCGAGACGGGCATCGCCTCGCGATTCTCACTTCTTTCGGACATGAACGAGATGTCGGTGTTAGACTGAGACGTGTTGAACTGGGATGACATTCCTCAGTTGAGAAGTGTGCTGGTCCAGCCGCTTCCGAGAAGCGCCGACCGCTATCAGCCGAAACTGACATTCAGCCAAGACGAGCGCACGCTCGTCGTTTCGGTCAATGAACCAAAGAGCATGATGCGTGAATGGTGGCGGGTGCGGGAGATTGACATCGCCGCCGTGGCCCTGTTTCTGCTGGTGAGCTTTGTTTCACTTCGGGTGCGAAAAGTGTTGCGAACGCCGCAAACCGCAGGAAGGCTGTATTGCCGGCGCTGCAACTACGACGTCACGAATGCCACCGTTCCGACTCGGACGATTGCTCGTTGTTCCGAATGCGGCGCGAACCTGCTGGCGCAGCGCGGATTGCGCGGCCGCTCCGTCCTTCGTCGACTGTGGGCCGCGCTGCTCACGGGTTCGCTGTTGTGTCCCTTGCTCCTGTGGAGGGTGACGGTCGGGCTCGGGCCCGCTGCACCTCGTACCACTTCTTGGCCCTTTGCGGAGATGGGGCGTTTGATTCCTCAGTGGCCGCTACAGCGCAGAGTCTGGACAGAAGACTTGCAATGTCTTGTTTTTCAGGTTCCGCTCGACGGCATCTCGAAAACCAGTGCGGTTCGGACTCTCGAATCGGCGGAATGGACGACGTCGCCGAACGGTGACAAGGTGCTCCGGCTCGAAGAGTTCTCTACCGGCACCAAGACGGCCGACCTCCATGTCGTTGATGTTCGGTCCGGCATCAGACACCGTGTATCCCTGGATCGAGATGATTGCTTTGCGCCCTCTTGGCGGGGCTTCACTGCGGACGGCCGTGAAGCGGTTGTTGCCGCATACGACAACGGAGAAGAACACAAAGCGCAGGACAAAGACGTGCCGCCAGAAGAGAGGGCGTGTGTCGTTGTGCGAGCTGTCGATCTTGAATCAGGAGAAACGCGTGAGATCGGCCGCGCTCTCACTCGGAAGGTGAGGGTGAAGTATGACACTTGGTATGTGCCGCGATACCTCGTGGGGGTCGGAGAACTCTCTCGCTGGGCTGTCTTGTTTCTGGACGGAAAGGACGCCGGAACTCTGGTCTCTGACTACGGCAGCGGTGAGCGCTACGGCGTCTTCTCTCCCGCCGCAAAGCTCGCCGATTCCCTTGATGAGTGGCACTATCTTGTTCTGGAGGATTCTCGGGTCACGGTTCGGCCGACGTCTGATTGGGGTGGCCTTTGGGTCGATCTGTGGCCCGATGGAACGACCACTCGCCACGGTGTTCGCTACCCAAGCTGGAAACTGGAGAGGCCCAATGTCCTATTGGATGCTGGAACACCGATCGCCGCCCTTGAAGGAGCACCGGCGAACTATGTCTTCGGGTTCGAAGTATCTCCGTCGGGACGCTGGCTCGCGGCGGTTTGCGTTTCGGCGAGCGATCCTGTAGAGAAGACCCCCACGCTCAAGGTCTTTGACCTCTCCGCGATCCGCCAGCTTCCCGTGCATTGACGTGGTGGTGCCGGCTGATCGAGACGACCCTTGTTTCCTTCCGTACCATCTGCCCCATGTCCGGCGAGTACCTGAATCTGCCCCGCGACGCGTTCGTGTCGCATGTCCGCGGCGTGCGCGCCGGCGGTTCGACCAAGACCCTGGCCGTCCCGCTGCGGGTGCGCCTGCTCGCCGATCAGCTCACGCCCGTGCTCGCGTACCGCCGCCTCGTCGCGCCGGATGAACGCAACGCGCCGTCGTTCCTGCTCGAGTCGGTCGAGGGCGGCGAACGCCAGGGACGCTACTCGATCCTGGGCAGCCGCCCCGTCAAGGAGATCGTCGCCACTGGAGGCTTCGGCGGAGACGATCCGCTGGCCCGCATGCGCCGCGCGACCGCCGATATCGAGCTGTCTCCCGCGCCGGCAACCGCCCGCGACGCGCTGCCCGCGTGCTTCCTGGGCGGCTGGGTCGGATACGCGGCGTACGACGCGGTGCGCTACGCCGAGCCGGAGAAGTTGAATCACCCGCCTCGCGATGATCGCAACCTGCCCGACGTCGCCTTCGCGCTCTACGACGGCGTGGTGGTCTTCGATCACGTGGACAAGATGGTGCACGTGGTGCAGCTCGCGCTGGTCGCGCCCGACGCGGACATCGAGGGCGTGTACAACCAGGCGGTGAGCAAGCTCGAGAAGCGGGTGGTCGAGATCCAGACCCACAGCAAGCCGCTGCCGGCGGGGCGCGTGCCTTCGGACGCGCCCCCCGCGACGCTGGCGAGCAACATGACGCGTGAACAGCACGCAGCGATGCTGGACAAGGCGCTCGAGTACATCCGCGCCGGCGATATCTTCCAGGTGGTCCTCGGCCAGCGCTTCGAGCGACGCAGCAAAGTCGATCCGTTCGATGTCTATCGGGCCCTGCGGGCGGTGAACCCGAGCCCGTACATGGTGTACATGCAGACCGGCGGCTGCATCCTGGTCGCGAGCAGCCCGGAGATTCTGTGCCGGGTGCGCAAGCAGAACACGTCGTTCGTGGTGACCAACCGCCCGCTCGCGGGAACACGCAAGCGTGGCTCGACGCCCGAGGAAGACCGCGCCCTCGAGAAGGACCTGCTCGCCGATCAGAAAGAACGTGCCGAGCACATCATGCTCGTCGACCTAGGGCGCAACGACGTCGGCCAGGTCGCCAAGCCCGGCACGGTGCAGCTCCCCGCCGTGATGGAGGTCGAGCGCTACAGCCACGTGATGCACATCAGCAGCACGGTGACGGGCGAATTGCGTGCGGGGCTGGACTGCTGGGACGCCTTGCGAGCCGCGCTGCCGGTGGGCACGATCTCGGGCGCGCCCAAGATCCGCGCCATGCAGATCATCGACGAGCTCGAGCCGATCCGGCGCGGCCCCTACGGCGGCGGCATGGGCTACGTCGGGCTCGACGGCCAGATGGACATCGCCCTCGCGCTGCGGACGATCGTGGTGCCGTGCGATCAGCACGACGGCAGCGGCTGGATGTACCACCTGCAAGCGAGCGGCGGGATCGTGGCCGATTCGCAGGCCGAGCCGGAGTTCCAGGAGACCGTGAACAAGGCGGCCGCGCTGGCCCGGGCGATCGCGCTGGCGGAAGCGGCGTTTGGGTGAGGGATTGGAGAGAACGCGAGCACACGGATGCCCGAGCTGCCCGAAGTCGAGAGCGTGCGTCGATCGCTCGAGCCGCTGGTGCTCGGGCGGGTGATCACGCGGGCCGAGGTTCGGCGCCGAGACTTCTGCGTGGTGTTGGCGGAAAAGAACTCACGCGGCGCCTCGCCCGCGGAGTTTCTCGAAAACGCCCGCGTCACGCGGCTCGAGCGCCTCGGTAAACAGATCGCGATTGTCGCCGCCGACGGCCGCAGCGTCTGCCTGCAGCTCGGCATGTCCGGATACGTCGATTCCACCCGCGGCGACGATCCCGCCCACACCCACGCGGCGTGGACGCTCGACAGCGGCGAGCGCGTCCGCTTCGTCGACCCGCGCCGCTTCGGCGGACTCACGTGCTATCCGACGTTCGAGTCGCTGCGCGAGCGGCAATGGGCCGAGCTCGGTCCCGATGCGCTCGAGACCACACCCGAGCACCTGATCGAGGCCTGCCGCGACGCCCGGCGGGCGATCAAGGCCGTGCTGCTCGATCAAGGTGTCGTCGCGGGCGTCGGAAACATCTACGCGGATGAATCTCTTTTTCTCGCCGGCATCGACCCACGCACGATGGCGCGGCGGGTCGCGCCGGAGCGGCTGGCGCGGCTTGCGGAATCAGTCCGGCTGGTCCTCGCCCGGGCGGTGGAGCTTCGCGGCAGCACGCTCCGGGATTACCGGGACCCCAGCGGCCAGCCGGGGAGCGCGCAGACCGCTCACGCCGTCTACGGCCGCGGAGGAGAAGCGTGCGTCCGTTGCACCACGACGCTCCGCTCCTGCCGCGTCTCCCAGCGGGCCACCGTGTGGTGCCCGAGTTGCCAGAGGCGTGGGTCTCTCTCTTCTAGGTAATAGAAGATCTATCCAGTCGTCGTAGAACAGAGCGGCTGTCGGTTGTGCAGAGAGCCCGCAGACCGAGGCACGAGCGATGATCAAGTCGAGTCGCGGACGGGCTTTGCGAAGAAACCATCGGCACCGGGACCGACTGTCGGTTGTCTGTCGCTGGCGCGCCATGGGCGACGACCGAGCGCGAGATCGGGCGCAAACGACAGGGAGCGCCACCTGTCGGTCGGGTGGTTGCGCTCGCGCTCGCGCCCCTCAACCAAGCGCCCGCGCCGGGTTGTCCACCGGTTGTGCACACGGGCTGTCGGGTGCGACAACAGGCCTGCAACCCAGAATGCCAACTCCGCCAAAAATGCCGATCGCACGAACCGGGAGCGCCTGCCGTTCGTCTTTTCGCCGGGTTCGGGAAAGCCGGGTCGGACGCCGGTCTTGCCGCGGCCGATACAGTCGGCAGCGGCGGGTTCCCGCCGGTGGTTCCATTTGGACCGTGCACCTTTTCGCAGCCTCCTCCTTCCGCAGCCACACCATGTCCAGCCCCACCTCCCAACGTGCGACCCACGGCCTGCTCAACAAGATGATCCCGCAGGGCGGGAAGCAACTGCTCCGCGACGCCGCGCTGCAGTTCATCCCCACGATGCGGCACCTGGACATGCCCACGCGGCTGGCGCATCTGGCGACGCAGGGCTTCGCGCCCAAGGTGATCTTCGACATCGGCGGCGCCCGCGGCGAGTGGGCCCGCATGGCCCGGCACATCTTCACCCAGAGCCGCATCGTCTCGTTCGAGCCGAACGCTCGCGAGAAGCCGCAGCTCGAACAGACCAAGCAGGACATCGGGAACTACGACTACAAGATCTGTTTCCTGGGCCCCAAGCGCGACACGATCACCTACGCCGACGAGAACACCCAGACGTCGCTGTTGTCAGAGAAGAAGACCGGCGGCAACGCGACGGCGGAGATGTACGTCCTGGACGAACTGGTGGCGTCGGGCGAGCTGCCCATGCCCCAGTTCATGAAGCTGGACGTCCAGGGTTTCGAGCTGGAAGTGCTCAAGGGTGCCGAGAAGGTGCTGCAGAGCGGCCCGGCGTTGCTCCTGGAAGTGAGCTTTATCGATTTCTTGTCGAACATGCCGCTGGTCGAGGACGTGATGAAGTTCATGAGTGCGCACGACTACGTGTGGCACGACGTCATGGGCATCGCGCGTCGGCCCGAGGACGACACGCTCTGGCAGATGGACATCTTGTTCGTGAAGCGCAACGACCCGCTGCGGCGCGCGAAGGTGTAAGGGTTTCCCTCGCAGGCATTCTCCTGAGAGCGGAGGAGACGGCAAGAAACCTGTTGCCTCGGCGTTGGAGAGACGCCATCGAGCCGCCGGGTCCGAGCGCCAAAGACCTATCTTCCCGCCCGTGAGCACTCCCGACCCGAAGCCCCAGCCCAGCAACGCCGCCAGCGGCAAGGGCGGTTACGCGAGCGCGGCCCTCAAGGGCTCGTTCTGGATGATCGTGAACACGGTCCTGACCCGGATCGGTTCGTTCATCGCCCAGATCTTCCTGGCGTGGTGGCTGACGAAGTACGACTTCGGTCTCTCGGGCGTGGCGATCTCGCTGAGCGGGATCGCGTCGGTGCTCCGCGACGGCGGGGTGCGGCAGATTCTCCTGAAAGACCATCACGACCACGACCGCTTGCTCGGGCCGTGCTTCTGGATGGCGATGACGTTCAACATCACCCTCGCGGTCGTGCTGACGTTCATCGCCTGGCCCGCCGCGACGCTCTACGGCGACAAGCTCCTGATCCCGATGCTGCTGGTGATCGCGTGGGCGATCCCGCTGGGCACGCCGGGCGGGATTCTGCTCACCAAGCTCCTGGCGGACATGCGGTACCGCGAGAACGCGTCGGTGATGACGGCGAGCGCGATGACGCGCTATCTCTCCTCGATCGCGTTCGCGTACATGGGCTTTGGTCCGCTGTCGTTCGCGCTGCCGAACATCCTGTGTGCGCTGGTCGAGAACGCGATGGCGTGGCACTACAGCCGCCAGACGCCCTGGGTGCAGTCGCCGCACCCGGGGATGTGGTGGCCTCTGTTCCTGCGGTCGCGGTGGGCCCTGGTCGCGATCCTCGGGATCTCAGGTATGAACCAGGGACCCGGTGCCGCGATCGGGCTGGTGACGCCCCTCGAGGTCGTGGGCGTGTACACCTTCACGTTCCTGATCGTCGTGCAGGTGGGCAGCCTGCTCTCGACCAACATCAACCAGGTGCTCGTGCCCGTGTTCACGCGGCTGGCGGACGACGAGGAACGCAAACGGGCGGCGGTGCTGCGGACCCTCCGCCAGATCATGGTGCTGGCGACCCTGATGTCGATCGGCCTGGCGGTGACGTTCCGGCCCTTCGAGGCGTTGGTCTGGGCCGAGAAGTGGTCGGTGAGCGTGCTGCCGGTCGAGATCGTGGGCGCCGGATACGCGGTGAACGTGCTGATCGCGATCAGCCTGGCGGTGCAGCAGGCCCGGGGCCAGTTCCGGGCCTGGGGCCTGGGGCTCATCTCGCTGGCGATCGGCACGATCGCCTCGGCGTACATCGGAGCGAGGATCGGCCAGCCCCAACTGACGCGTGCGATCACCGCGGCCATGATCTCGCCGGGGGCACGCGACTTCCTGGACGACGCGGTGCGGTACTCGAGCGTGTGCATCGCCATCGCGACCGCGGGGTTCGGCGTGGCGTCGAGCCTGATCCACGTCGCGATCGCGCTCAAGCCGCTGGGCGTCAGCCGTCGCTCGGTCCTGACCAACTCGGTGCGGGTCTGGGTGCTGGGGCTGATCGCGGGCGCGCTCACGATCGCGCTCGACCATCGCCTGGACGCGCCGACGCACCAGCTTGTCTCCAGCTGGTTCACCGACGCGAGGATGATCCGTTTCCTCGCCGAGGGGTTCCTCTTCGCCGTGTCGGGGTGCCTCTTCCTGGTGCTCTTCACCGGCCTGATCCGCGTGCTCTCACCCGACACGCTGCGGGAGAGCCTGCAGATCGTGCCCGGAAAACTCCGGGGTCCGGCGGCGCGATTCCTGAATCTCGCGCCGATCGGTCCGTGAGTCGCGTTCTTCCCGGCGGCGTGTTGCACCATCGGATATCCTCCACCCGCGGATGCCTCGTGCGGCGGCCCTCATCTTCCGTGTTGTCTCCGCGGGCCTCTTCACGCTCGCGGCGGTGACACTCACGCTCTGGCTCGTCGGTCGCATCTTCAACGACTCGTTCCGCTGGTCCCAGTTCATCTTCTGGATCCCCAGCATCTTCACCATCGTCTTCAGCGGGATGGCCGCCGTCCTCGCCCTCTCCATCCAGCTCTTCATCAAGGGTTTCGAACAGATCCGCACCGGCGGCCCGCGCGAGCTCCGCCCGGTCTTTTACAAGCGGTACGTCCGCAACCCCTACGTCCTGCTCTGCGTCGTCTGGATCGCCTTCGGCTTCTGGTCCGCGATCTTCGAGCACCGCCTCCACGCCTCCTGGGGGCTCGCCGACACCGGCCGCGTCCGCAACGCCAAGTCCACCACCGTCACCTTCTGGAACATCGGCGGCCGTGTCCGCGAGGGGTGGATCGAGGCCCTCCGCCCCATCGAGAGCGACCTCATCGTCGTCTCCAACCAGCCCAACTGGGACGTCGTCAACGACTTCAAGACCCTGGGCGATGCCAAGTCCACCACCTTCCTCGCCGGCGTCTTCCTCGTCCACACCCGCCTGACTCTCCGCGAGTGGGGCTTTGCCACACTCGGCATTCAGGCCGGACTCGGTTTCGACCCTCGGCGCAGCACCGGGCGGTACGAAGGGACCGACCCCGGCTACGCGATGTACCTCGTCTTCGACGCCGCCGGCACCGCCAAGGAAGGCCTGTCCACCGAGTTCGTCGTGTGGCTGATGGACCTGCCCAGCGACCCGACCCTGTCCCGCCAGAACGTGACCAAGCAGGCGCTCGCGGCGATCGACGCCTGGAAGGGCGTCGCCACCGTCCGCGTTCCCCCCGATCCGGCCACCTCCGCGGCCAAGCCCGACGCCCCGATCCAGTGGGAGAACGTCCCCGCCGAGCAGCTCGGGCGCAAGGGCTTCCCGGTGCCCGATCTGGTGATCGGAGACTTCAACATCCCCCGCGGCAGCCGCAGCCTCCGGAACCTCGTGGGCGACATGGAAAACGCCTACGACCAGGCCGGCGATGGCTACACCGCGTCGTACCCGCGGAAAGTCCCGTTCGCGCAGCTCGACGGCCCGGGCCTCATCGGTATCGTCCGCTGGATGATCCCCAGCGACGTCCCGTTCTTCCACATCGATCAGGCCTTCGTCGGCCCCAGCCTCCACGCGACACGCTACCGCACCACCAACCTCGGCCACGGCACGCACTGGGCGCAGGTCGTCGAGTTGCAGGCACGCTGACGCACACCCCTCACCCCGTCCGCCGCTAAACTGCCCCCATGAGGTTCGCTTTCGCCCCGCTCCTGCTCCTCTCGATCTCCCTCGGCGGCTGCTTCGGCGTCGTCTCGCCCACGCTCACTGTCGTCGAGATCCGACCCGAAACCGCCACCCCCGAAGGCCGCCGCTTCGTCGTCGTCGTCGACGCCGAGAACCGCTCCGAGAACGCCCTCCCGCTCAAGGACGCCACCTACACCCTCAGCATCGACGGCAAGAAGGTCTTCGAAGGCCAACGCTCCCCCGAGAGCACCCTCCGCAAGTTCGCCACCCAGCGCCTGCTCTTCCCGGTCTCGGTGCCCAACGGCGTGCTCGCCTCCAGCGGCACCGCCAGCTACCGCGTTTCCGGTTCGGTCGTCTATCTCCCACCCGGGAAGTTCAACGAGATCCTCTACGACTACCGCCTCATCCGCCCCACCACCGGCTTCTCCGGCAGCGGTCAGCTCGATCTCGGCGCCTCCGCCGCCTCAGACCGCGGTCAAGGGATCGACATCGCGCTGCGAGACCAGGCAGCGGCTGCCGGGCAGCAGTGACTCGATCTTCTTCGCCAGCCGCGGCAAGTACCCACGCTCCGTGCTGGTGTGCTCGCCCAGGATGATCGACAATCCGCGATCCAGGCACGCCGTCACCTCGTGATGGCGCATCTCGCCGGTGACGAACACCTCGCAGCCCTCGCTGCTCGCGACGCTCGCCAGTTCCGCCCCCGCGCCGCAGCAAACCCCGATCACGCTCACCGGTTTGTCCAGATCGGCCGCCGCCACCCGCACCACGCTCCGACCGATGTGCTTCTTCAGCCGCTCCGCCAGCACCCGCAGCGGGGCCGGATGATCCAGCGCCACCCGCCGCCCGGACCCGATCCCGCGCGTCGGCTTGGGCAAGAGCTCGTACACATCGATCGGCGGCTCTTCGTACGGATGGAACTGACGCAGCGTCTCGATCGCCAATGGCAACGCCGCCTTGGAGCAGACCATCTCCAGCCGCAGCTCCGACACCGACTCGAGCGTGCCCCGGCGCCCGACACTCGGGTGCGACGACTCATCGCCGAAGAACGTGCCCGTGCCGGGCGACGCGAACGAGCACACCGTGTACGCCCCGATGATCCCCGCGCCCGCCGTCGCCAGCGAGTTGCGCACCTTCTCCACCTCGCTCAGCGGCACGAACGTGACCAGCTTCACCTCCGCCGTCGCGGGCCGAGAGGAGTGGGATTTCAGCGCCCGGCAATCACCCGGCACCTTCCCCTCCACCTCCCCCAACCCCTCGCACAACCAGTCCGTCATCCCGCCCGGCACCGCGTCGAGCGCCGTGTGGGGCGAGTAGATCGCGATCCCCAGCTCCGCCGCCCGCAGCAGCAGGCGTTCCTTGGGAGACATGTCCGTCAGCCGCTTCAAAGGCTCCCAGATCGGCGGGTGATACGCCACGATCGCCCCCGCCCCGGCCTTCTCCGCTTCCGCCAGCACCGCCTCGTTGAGATCGATCGTCAGCACGATCGGCAGCCGCAGCGGCGACCGCAGCCGCCCCACGTGCAGACCCACACGATCCCAAGGCTCCGCGAACGAGAGCGGGGCGATGGTTTCCATCACACGAACAAGGTCGGCAACCTGCATGAGAATCTCCCGGCGAGAAACCGGACGCGTCGCGCGATTCTAGAGCCACGCGACCCGGCGATCTGGTGCCGGCGAGAATCTCTCACAGCTTCGGCCCGCTCGCCCCCAGCTTGGCGATCGCGTCCTGCTCCCGCAACGTCCAACCGCGAAATCGCGCCCGCGCTGGAGCGTTACTCCTGCCGTTCGCGATCCCACCAGTACTCGCTGTCGCCCAAGACCCGCTCGAGTTCGCCAGGCGTTGTGAGCTCCAGTTTGTGCGGAAGGACCGGCAAATCGTGACGAGCGTGCCAACCTTCAAAAATGACATCGGACGCATCCAGAGGCCAGAAGCTGCCGTCGAGGTAGACATAGGTGCGGCCTTCATCGATGTCGGAGAGCGCTGCACGCATGAACTCTGTTCCGTCCGTGGTCACTTCCGCGTTCTCGGCAAAGCCACGGCCTGACAAGTCCATCGCGACAATCTCATCAAGCGGATAATCGATCTCGACGGCCTTGGCGAACGTGAAGGCTCTCCCACACTGCGCACACGAGAACAGCCAGCCGCAGCCACACCACGGACAATCCAACTGGTCCGGCACGGCGGCGAGGGCCCTCGGACAGTCGCAGAAACACAGACCCTTCTGATTCGCTCGCTCGAGGTGCAGATACGGCACCCTCGATGCGGATCGTTCGAAAACTCTTCGCCACACTTCCCAGCTTGATCGTGCCATCTTGATCACACCTTCGGCCCGCTCGTCCCCAGCTTCGCGATCGCGTCCTTGTACTGCTCCCGCAGCGGCTCGACCACTTCCTTGATGAACCGCTCGGTCTGCTCGACGCTCCGCCCGACGTACTTCATCGGGTCCATCACGCCGTCCCAGTTCAGTTCCGCCGACAGCGGCCCGCCGCGCTTGGTGCTCCAGAAGTTCTGGTCGTTCTTGAGGCGCTCAAGCAGGTCGTTGTCGAGCCCTTCCTGCTTCACCCGCAACCCCGCGGCCTGGGCATGCTGGCGGATCAACTCGTGGTAGTGCTGGCGATCGCCGCCGAGCTTCACGCACTCCATCAGGATGTTCTCGGTCGCCATGAACGGCAGCTCAGCCATCAGGTTCTTCTTCACCATCGCCTCGTGCACGATCAGACCCGACGCCACGTTGTGCATCAGGTCGAGCGCCCCGTCGAGGGCGAGGAAGGCCTCAGGCAGCGACAGCCGTCGATTCGACGAGTCGTCGAGCGTCCGCTCCAGCCACTGCGTGGCGGCGGTGTCATAGGCGTTGCCGACGAGGTTCATCACGAAACGGGAGAGGCCGCAGATCCGCTCGCACCGCATCGGGTTCCGCTTGTACGGCATCGCCGACGACCCGATCTGCTTGTCCTCGAAAGGCTCGTCGATCTCCTTGCGGTTGCAGAGGAGCCGGATGTCGGTGGCGATCTTGTGGAGGACGGCGGCGACGGACGCGAGGTCGGCAAGGATGAAGGTGTCGATGACGCGTGGGTAGGTTTGGCCAGAGATATCGAACACGTTGAGCCGCAGGTTCTCTGGATCCCTTCGTGACCAAGAGACTGCGTGCTCGTGCTGTTCTCCGAGCATTTTCAGAGCATGCTCCTCGATCGCATCTACGCGATCAGGCACGCGAGTCGCAAGCTCGAGAAACGCTGCCTGCGTTCCAGTCGCGCCTCGGAGCCCTCGAAAACGAAGATTCCACGAATGCGACTCAATTCGTTCAACGGCTAGGACTAGCTCCGAAGACCAGTGCGCGCATCGACGCCCGACAGTTCCGGGCTGTGCTGGTTGATAGTGGGTAAATCCCAGCGTGGGCATCGCACCATATCGCGCCACTGGCTCTGCAAACGCAAGAATCGCTCGTGCTAGCTTCGTGCAGACGATCCTTATCGAAGCCCCAAGAGTCAATAAATCCGCATTGCACACCACATCCTGACTCGTCATCCCCAGATGGATGATTCCCTTCGCCTTCGGGCACGAATCACCCAGGGCGTGGACATGCGCCATCACGTCGTGCCGCAGCTCGCGTTCGTACTTCTCGGCAAGGCGAATCTCATCATCCGAGATCCCGCCAGGCCGATTCACGACCGCCCGCAGCTCCTCGACCTGCTCCTTGGTGACCGGCAGCCCCATCTCATGCTGGGCCTCCGCCACCGCCAGCCAGATGCGTCGCCACGTGTTGAACTTGTGCCGCGCCGACCACAGCCGCAGCATCTCCTCGCTCGCGTTGCGGGTGGCGAGGGGGCTGGTGTAGGTGTCGTACGGCGAGGGATTCGCGGCCATGCCGCTAGGGTACGAGAGATCGGAACTCTTCGACGCTCACGCCCGCATCCCGGATGATGGCTCGGAGCGTGCCCGACTTCAGCTCTTTGTGGTCGGGCACGGTGACCGGCTGGCGAGAGGGGTCCGTCGGGTGACGCAGCCGAAGATGACTGCCCTTCTGACGAACGACCTCGTAGCCAAGCCGCTTCAACGCGGCGACCGCTTGACGCCCAGAGATGACAGGCAACCCGCTCATGCCGCGATCGTGATCTCGGTGACAATCGCAGGACCGGTCGTCGGCACCGCTTCGCCGCGCGAAGCCATGTCTTCGAGAACGAGTTCAATCGCCTCACGGATATTGGCGAGAGCCTCTTCGACCGTCTCGCCTTCGCTGTAGCAGCCGGGAAGGGCGGGGCACTGCACGAAGTACCCGCCTTCGGGCTGCGGCAGGAGCATGACGGGAAAGGACTTGCTCATGCGATGATTCTATCAGTGATCCACCGCGCTCACGCCGCCCGGCGGTCCCGATCGATCTTCTCCCGCTCGTGCCACCGCTGCGGCCGCACATTCGACGGCGTATCCGCCATCTCCATCCAATCCTCGGCGTTGCGAAGGTGCATCTCGGCCTTGCAGGTCTTGCGATAACCCAAGAGCCGCACCACCTCGAGCACATCCGTCCACGTCGGGAACGTCTTGCCGTTGGCCTTCTTGAACGCGTCGATGGCCGACAGGAACAGGAACTGTTCCTTGGTCATCTCGCCCTCTTCGGCGCTCTTGGTGAAGTCCGACAGCCGCCTCCCGCGGCCACGCCGGCGCTCCAGGCCCGTCGGGTCCTCGGTGCCGTTGCGTTTGGCGATCTCGCGGCGATCGAGCCCCAGCCGCCGGTCCACCACGCCGCTGGTCCCCAAGCCGCGTTGCGGGTCGAACGCCATCGGACCCTTCTCCGGGTTGGCGCCGTCAGCATGGCCAGCTTCCGGGTTGCCGCGGTCGGGGTTCCCGGAGCGATCCTCGGGCTGATTCGCGTTGCGATTGGTCATGGGGGTCGGCTCTCCTGAGAAGCTCGCCGCATCTCCCCTCCCGGGCGCGGCACGCTCCCCACCACCCCATCGACCCGCCGCCGGCATCTCTTCACACCGCCCGCGAGCGACACGCCCTTGCTCTCTCCAAGATGCGTTCTATGACTTCACCGCCGCCGCCCACGCCCGAGAACACCAACCGCACCTCGAGTGGTTCTCAGACCTTCGGCCCATTCTTTTCCACACTCCCCGTTCTCGCGCCCGCCCAACCCCATGAAAAAACCCCTCCATTCGGAGGGGTTTGTTGAGGTCTCTAGGCAGTCGCCCGGGATCACAGATCTTCGTCGTCGTCTTCCTCATCGTCCTCGAAGTCATCATCGAGGTCGTCGTCACCCTCGTCGTCGAGGAAGTCCTCGTCGTCGTCCAGGTCGGCGTCCTCGCCGGCGGCGTCGTCATCCTCCGCGTCGTCGTCGAACGACTCGTCCTCATCCTCGTCGTCATCGTCCTCGTCGAACATGACAACCTCGGCCGGCAACGCGGGCGAGCCGAACGCGCGCTCCTCGCGACCCGGGGTCTCGAATCCGGTCGGCACGTGCCGCGGCAAACCACGGCGTTCTTCGGCTTCACGGGCAAATCTGTTCAGCATCGCCACCATCGATCAAGCCCTCTCTGATTCACGCGGCCCTCATGCCGCCGCGTTCGGTGCTTTTCCTCGAACTTCCATCGCCCACCGGTCGTTCCTACTTCGGTCTGTGCCCCACTCCCCCCGCAGCCCCTCCCTCACGAGGCGGTACAGTACTGCCTTTTCCGCCCCTGTCAAACCCACTCCCCTCACACTCTCTCGCACTCCCCTAACTCCTCACCCGCCGCCCCAACCAATCTTCATCACCCCTTCCCCCGGCGGCCGATCTTTCCCCCGCTCCCGCGCCGCGTCCAGTGGGGCTTTCAACTCTCTTCAAGCCCCTCTTCCGCAACCACCCACCCCCTCATGACCGAACCGACCGCCCCAGCCCACGGCTTCAACCCCCTCGCGGGTGTTTTCGCGCTCGCCATCCCAGGTCTCGGGCACGTCTTCCTGGGCCAGTTCCGCCGCGGCCTCTTCGTCGCGCTGGGGGTCCTTGGCCTTTTCCTCAGCGGCCTGTTCATCGGCGGGATCGACGCCGTCGACAAGGAAGAAGACACCCTCTGGTTCATTGGCCAAGCGCCCGTCGGCGTCCTCACCTTCGCCACCAACTACGTGCACCAGACCAAGTACAAGGGCATCGACCCCAACCTCCGCAACGCACCCCGCCGCATGGCCGGTCCCAATGAATCCATCAACGCCCAGGGCATCCTGACCCCCAACGGCACACCCCCGGCCCAGAGGTCCCTCGGCCGCGTCCACGACATGGGCATCCTCTTCACCGTCGTCGCGGGCCTGCTCAACGTGCTCGCCGCCATCGACGCCGCCTTCCCACCGCTCTCGCGAAAGGCCTGATGCTCCCCCACGCCGCGGCCACCCTCGCCTACACACCCTTCATCGACCCGATCTCCACGATCTGGCCCGCCGCCTATTCCTCGCCCTGGTTCGTCAACGTCTACTGCCTCGCGCTCATCTCGGTCCTCACCGCCGTCGCGTACAAGGCCCCGCGCATCCCCGACCTCTCCGGCCCGTGGTCGCGAGCCCTTCGGCTCTTCGCCCGCCACGTCGCGATCCTCTCGATCCAGATCTTCTTCGGAGTCCTGGGCCTGGGCCTGGCGACGCACATCCTCGTGCTCTACATCGTGCCGCACATCGCGCCGATGTGATGTCAAGCATCCAGCCCGGTTCGTGACCATCTTGCCAGCGTCAGGGCGCCCTCATCCTCCCCGACGAGGACACCGTCCGCCGGATCGGTCGCGACGGCACCCACACCTCGATCAACCAGGCCCCACTCACCGCGCCGCGAAGCCGAGCTCTTGAGAGGCGGCGTACGCGACCTCAACGCCGACACGTTCGTCGGTGACGCCGACCCTGTGCTCTTCGCCGCGGCGTACAACGACCTGATCGGCCCGTCAACGAACGCGCAACACCATCCGTCCGCCAGCTCTGTGGCGCGACCGATGCCTTTGCGGTGCGATCGAGATTGGCTCAGGCCGATGCGGCCGCACGGCGACGACGCGCCGCGATCAGGCCCGCTGCGGCCAGTGCGCCGACGCCCGCTGGCGCCGGGATTGGTGTCACCGTGAGTGTGAACGTACCCGCACCGCCGTCGACGTTCAACGCCGTCACCGTGATCACACGGTCATCAATCGTGAAGCTGCTGTTGCCGGCGTACGCGACGGTGCCCGAGAACTGACCGTTCGTCTGCACCTGCGATCCAGCCAGCGGCGTCAGCGGCGCGTTCGAGCCGTACACCACCAGGTCCGGCGCCGAGCCGAACGCGCGATTGAACGGACCAGCGTCGGTCGAGAAGTACATCGACAGGGCGTTGTACCCTCCGAAAACGCCCGAGTACGTGAAGACATTCGCGCCCTCGGCGAGCAGGAACGTCGTGCCACGAGCCGCACCGTTGATCGTGCCGGGCAAATTGCCCGTCCCCACGATGTTGTCAAACTCCGCCGGTTCGGTCCCCGTTCCGCCGGTGGGGGTCGCCCCGTACCACACCACGCCCGACAGATAGATCGCGGCCGACGCCGTCGAAGCCACCGCTCCACTGACAGCCAGCACCGCACCAACGCCAAACAAACGCATCGCGCGCATATCGACCTCCAGACGGAACGTGGTCCCGCTCTCTGCGAGCATGCGCCCGAAACAAGATTTCGCCAGCAATTTTGCCGTTTTGTGGTTACAACTCGCGCTGTTTTCAGTGGTTCCGGCGTCCCCGCCGAAGGTGCGAAAGCACCCCGGGGCCGTCCATCGGGCCTTGCCGAGCGTCAGTCATCCAGCCCGGTCCGCTCCCGCCACGCCTGCACCAGTTCGCCCCCCAGCGTCCCCGGCTCGCCCGCGCCGATGCCGTGCGACTCCACCCGCACCACCGGCAACACGCCCCACGACGAGTTCGTCAGCAGCACCTCATCGGCGTTCAAGACATCATCGATCGCCACCATCCGCTTCACCACCTCGACGTCGTTCGCGGCACACCAATCCAGCGCCCACCGCCGTGTGATCCCCGGCAGCACCGGGCTCGGCATCACCGCCCGCCCGCGACCGCTTGTCTCCGCGTCGCCCACCACCCCATCATGCCCCGCGGCCTCGCTCTCTTCGCCCCGCGCGATCGGCGTGATCGCCACGCCGTCCTTCACGAGAATCACATTGCTCACGCACCCACCCGCGAGGTGATTGCTAACCTGGAAGATGAGCGCCTCGCCCGCCCGCTTCGCCGCGGCGATCTGCAATTCCCGCAGCCGCGCCCAGTAGTTCACCGTCTTGTGCCCCTGGAAGATGTCGAGCGGGTTGGCCTTCCAATCCGCGATCGTCACCATCACGCCGCGGTCAAACATCTCCGCCGGATACTGCGTCGCCGGCGTCGCGGCGATGATGAGCGTGGGCTGATGCTCGAGGGCGTCCTTGGTCGCCTTGCCCTCGCGCACCTGCCGCGCCTTGTCGAGCAGATTCAGATCCCCGCCCGTGATCGTCAGCCGCACCCGCAGCCGAAGCGACTCCGGATACGCCGCGCTGGCCTTCGCCGCCGTCCGCTTCACCGCCTCACCCAGCGGCCCCGCGCGCAGCTGCTCCGACAACCCAAGCTCCCGCGCCGACACGATCAACCGATCCAGGTGCGCGTCCAGATCCACCACATCCCACGCGTTCACCGCCGACAGCTCATCGCCCGGCTTCACCTCGCCGCCGTTGTTGACCGCGAGCATCGTCTCAAAGAGCCCCACGCCGTGCTGCATGGCGGCGTCGAACGCGGAAACCGTGGCGCTGTCGCGCTCAATGAATTGGCCGTTGAGAAACACAGAGGGCATCGCGGAGCGTAGACCCGCGGCCACACCTGCCTTGACGAGCCCCGAGCGCAAGCGAGTGGGTCTCCTTGATGCGCGCCAAGCCGCCCACTCGCTCACGCTCGGGGCTCGTTCCAAGACGCGGGAACCCCCTCCTCGTGTCCAATACCTTCCTCAATCCTTCCTCGCATCCTTCCAATTCGTGAACTCCCGCCCCCTCCACGTCATCGCCGACGGCTGGTACGCCGCGAACGACGCCGCATGGATGTCGAGGAAGAGCAGATTCGTCAAGCCCCCCACGCCCGCCGCGCTGGTCCCGCCGCCGCTCGACCCACCCTCGCCGCTCGTCGCGCCCCGCTTGAGCGCATGCGCCGGCCGCTCGCCATCAAAGAACACCACCGGCTGGTTCGCGTCATCCGGATCGCAGTCGGGCTTGGTCGGGTTGTTGCCGTAGGGCTTGGCGTACAGGTTCATCTGGTTGCTGTCGCCCAGGAACACAAACTGCGAGTTGAACAGCACCTGCGACTCGTTCAAACTCGTGTACATCGTGTTCTTCGTGAGCGCCGATGTGTACCGCGCCGACATGAAGTAGCAGAACGGCGCCTCCTCCCGCGGCCGCGAGGGATCGGTGTACGTCTCCACCGAATCCACATACGCCTTCATCTGCTCCGTCCAACCCGGACCAGTCGCGTCGCCGTCCTTGCCGTCCTCGGCAGTGCCGAACTTGTCCCAGTGCTGCCACCCCGACCAGTGCGGGAATGTGCCCTTGCGATCCGCGGCATACATCGTCAGCGCCGAGCCGATGCTCCGCAGATTGGCCGCACACTTCGTCGTCCGCGCGTTGTCCCGCGCCCGCCCGAGTGCCGGCAGCAGCAACCCAATCAACACCGCGATGATCGCGATCGCGACCAAGAGCTCGATCAACGTAAACGCACGGCGAGCGGACTCTCGACGCATGGCATCACTCCTTCGTTCTCACCCTACCGCACCATCGCAGCAGCGAAGCAGTGAATCGACGAAGTGATGGAAGTTTCACGAATCAGCCGCGTGCTGGAACACCGTGTTCCATGCGCGTGGACCGTGTTTCACCAAGAACCAGTTCAGGGGCCCGCGCACTCGGCGGCGTTGCCTACGCCTTCCACCCATACTCCACAGACCGATTCTCAAACGTTCCTCAGCCGCCTGCTTACGGTCCTCAGCGGCCTACTACTTCGACGGTTCTCCATCTTTTCGAGCACGCCGAGCCGGCAGCTCGACCGCAACTCCCCGACTCAGATCGAACGCTTCAATCGCGTTGAACTCAATGAGATCCACCCGCGCTTCGGCCATGTTCGAAGCATCGGGGTTGGAATCGACATAGAGGATGCCGTACGTCTCGGACCCCCCGAAGGCAATCGACTGTCCCTTCGTCACGTGCCCCTCAAGCACGCGGATGATCACGCGGCTGCCAACGGGCGCCGATGTCGTCCCCGCCGGTCTATTCGGCGGAAGAGAATCGAGCGATCGATCGATTCGGAACGAGACCGGCTCGGACACGAGCAGATTCTGAAACGCCTCCGGAACACGCATGTCGCGATCCCGAGAACGCACCGACGCCGCTTCGCTCCACTTGCAAAGCAGGTCCTCTTCGCGAGAGTTGTTCACGATCGTGGAGCCGCCCAGGTTGACGCTCGCAGCCAGTGCAATCGCCGCCTCCCCCGAGAACAACGCGTCGCGACCGTCGAATCTTCCGAGGTAGTACTCTTGCGACCTCTCGCGCCCAGTAAAAGAGCCCGGCGTCAAACGATCCGCCGCGTACGCGACGGTGACGCCATCAGCGTGAATTGTCTGAACCTCGCCGGGCTTCACATCGCTGTGGAAGCAGCCTCGCAACCAAAGCGTCGCGCCCGTTCGTGGCAAAAGGTACAAGCAAGCCGTGTTCGTACTGCCGCCCACGGACATCCAGACGCCAACCCATGGATCAACGGTCTCATCTTTTCTGGTCTCCCAGAGCTCCTCATCCGCGCAGGCCAGCAGAGCGTCGGACCGAGCCCGCCCCGCAACTTGGGCCTCTTCGTCGCGGGTGAGACCCGTTTCGTCGTCGGGGGGCGTATACGACACCGCCGCGAGTGCTGGGGCTGCCGCGAGCACGATGCTCGATAGAACGTGCGAAAGGAGCATGAAGACCATTCGTTGGGGGCGGACCGCCGGTTCGCCTACGCCTTCCACCCATACTCCACATACCGATTCTCAAACGTCCCGTCGCTATACAAATCCACCAGCGTGTACCCCTCGCGGCATTCCTTATGCGGCCCCTTCCACCACGCCGCACACGCCGCCCCGTTGCAGCAGTACGCAACCCCGTTGTACTCCACCCGATCGATCAGGTGCATGTGCCCGCTCAGACACAGCTTCACCTGCGGATTCTCCAGGAACAGCTTCTTGATCCGCGCGTAGTAGGTGCACATCAGCGACCGATGCACCCGCCGCTCGCGTTCGTCACCCACGAGATCGCGATCAAGCACCGTCGCGCTGAAGATCGGAATGTGCGACAGGATCAGCGTCGGGTGCATGCGGTTCAGGCTCAGATCGCCCTTGAGCCACTCGAACTGCTCATCATCGAGCCCCGCGTAGTACCCGTTCGGCTCCGGCCGCACCGTATCGAGCACCACAATGTGCCAGCCTCCGCCGTTCCCCACCTCATCGAACGAGTAATACGCCCCCTTCGGCACCGCGCCCTGCATCCCCAGCGTGTCGAGCGCGAGCTGCTTGCCCCACCCCGGCTCCTCGCCCGTCGTCTTGCTCTTGTCCTTGTTCCAGCCCCAGATGTCGTGGTTGCCCAGGGAGTAGCGCACCTTCCCCTTCCAGCTATCGCCCACCACCTTCTGCCACAGCGCCCACAGCTCCTTCGACCGCTCCAAACTCTGGTCCATCGAATCAAACACGATGTCCCCGCCGTGCATGATGAGGTCCACATCCTTCTGCCCACGGATGTGCTCAAAGCACGCGGCCACACCCTCCGGCGCTCGCAAGTCCTGCATGATGTGCGTATCCGTCACGTGCGCAATGCGGATCACCCGCGTGCGGCCCGCGCCGCCGCCCGGCGCCGCCACGCTCTGCCCCAAGCCCCGCGCCAACCCCCGCGGCACCACCAGCCCCGCCGCCGCCAACGCACCAAGCCCGAGCACACCACGACGCGAGAATCCATCAACAGCCATGCGGCACCTCCGCCGCACAGCATACCGCCCGAGCCGTTGCAGTATCAAAACCGGTCAGCGGCGCCCCAGCGTCGTTGGACCGTCCGCTTCGCGCTGGCTGCCGCACCTCTCAGCGAGCGATCGCCCACCGCGAAACCCTTCGTTGGCGGAACACCGATTCACGGACACAGCAACTCGTCGTACGCGGCCGCGAACAGCACGAAGTCTGAATCGTCAACGAATCCGTCGGTGCTAAGGTCCGCGGCACAGTTCAACGGCATCGTCGGATCCGAGCAGTCCAAGATGTCGTACGCCGCGGCGAAGATCACGAAGTCCGCATCGTCCACCTGCCCGTCGGTGTTGAAGTCAGCGGGGCAGGAGTTTTGTGCGATGCCGATGACGCGGTAGCTCGCGCGTCCGTTGACGGGCAACTCAGGAGTTGAAAAGCCCGTGAGCGGTAGTCCCAACGCAAACCCGGTGCTGTAGATGAACTCAACGGGCCCTGGTTCGGCCGAGTCGACCTGCCCCATCGCAGAGTTCAGACCCTAGCCTCGAATTGGTTGGACTGCGAGTCCGTATGTGTGGTTGGCCTCAAGAACAACTTGGGGACAGACGCCTCCGGCAACGACGTTTGAGCCGTCGCCGGTTGCAACGTCAAAGCTGAGAATGAATGATGGTGTACCGATATCGAAGTTCGAAGTAGCCCATCCGAACACGGGTGGAGCCGCATCATTGCTGCTGGTGTTCGACGGATGTATGAATCGGCAATGAAGGACATCAGGATGAAACGGCGATTGGATCATACCGCTCGGCGAGCTCCAGATGCGAACGTCGTAGTCATAGTGCGAAAAGTCAAGGGGCGGATCCTCGTCCGACCAGGACGCGACGACCATCGACACTTCGCGCAGCGTCACCGGCTCAATTGGGGTAATCGCAATTCCAAGAAACCTGTAGGACGCCAAACTACCAGTGGTTCCAATCGTGCGTTTTCCGTTCGTCCACGTCGCATCAGGCCCAATACTGTCGCGGAGCACGACAGTTTGCGCGGACGCATCTTGCGTCAGCAGGGCCAAGCTGGCGAGCAGCAGTGGCGCGGCCACACTCCAACGCGAGCGAGTCCGCGGGAAGCACTGAGCGCGGCGGTGATGGCTGTCGTGGGTCATTCTGATTCCCCTATCGCTGTTCCCCGGCTCAAGTGACCCGGTGATGATTGCGGGCCGCGTTTCACCCCTGCCGGCCGAAGAGGGAGTCTACCACAGACTTGCGATTGGAAGCTGTGATGAATCGACCTTTCCTATGGGCGAGATCCACGCATTGGCTCCTGGGCACCCCTCTCCAGTGGCCGCGGATCGCTTGCTCGAGGCGTTTGTCGGTGGACGTGAAACACAATGGCGGCAGAAGGCGATTAACGATGACTCGGTGTTATCGGTCGATGCGATAGGGCATGCCAAGTTCCGGGCGGCCGCATGGTCACGGGGCGAGTGCGTCCGGGTTACCGTCGACATCGGTGTGTCGGCTCGTAACCACGCGATTACGAACCCTGCGCGCTAGGAGCGACGACGAAGCCCAATCAACCCCGCCGCTCCGTTCTCCCAGGGCGACGGTTCCGCACGCTCCCCTCGTTCGCGCCGATCAGCCCTTCCGCGGCGATTCCTCGCCGCGGGATCGCCGCCACCACCGGCTCTCGCTCTCCGCAACAAGTCACCTTCGCCGCCTCGCTGCTGCGACGACAAATACTCCGCCGCCGAGGAGTGCCGGTGTCCCAGGCGTGGGGATCGAAACGTCCCAGAACGCGCCGCCTTGGTATCTCGACGTTTCGTCGTTGATCGTGCCGGACCGTGGTGCGTCGGTCCGTATCGACAAGTCGAGTACGTAACTGCCCGGTCCGAGCTTGCCCGACCACTCCGACGGTCCTGTCTGATACGCAAGGCTGAGGTACTCCGTGGTGCCAGCGCGCAGCGAGCCGGCCAGAACATCGTGCACGCTGTCCACGAACGGACCGAAGCGCACCGCGAAGTCAACCTCGGTGTCCGTCGCGAACTCCACGTGCATCGACATGGACGCCCCGGACTCGCTGAACAGCAACTGCGGCGTGTTCCACACCCATGTCGAGCCGATCGTGTACAAACGATCCGGGCGACACCACGCGGTGTAGCTCGACGACCCGTACGAGAACATCGGCGGCCCGGACGGATCATGCCGCTCCGACCGCACGACGTAGTAGTCCCGCGCATCGACCGGATCCCGCGTGAATCCTGAGTTCGCGTTCACATACCCGCCCTCCCAGTACCACGCGAATGACGCTCCGTTCGCGGCCGCGTAAGTGATCGCCCCCAAAGCCGTTCCGCACATCGACACGATCAACGCCCCGCATGTCAGGACAATGTAGCGATTGCGCTCCATGGCATTCCATCCCTTCTGCTGTCGCGGTACCCACCGCCGCTCCAGCCAACCCTCCCGCGACAATCTCTCGCCGCGGGAACGCATCCACCACCGCCTCTCACTCCTCCACCTCTCTCCCCTCCACCTCTCTCCCCTCCACCTCTCTCCCCACTCTCCCCCCAGCGCCCCCACACAAGTCACCTTCTCCGCCATGCCGTCGCCAGCACCATCACCCCCGCACCCAGGAGCGAGATCGTCCCCGGCGTCGGCACATTCCACGCCTCCGCCTCCGAGTCAAACGTGCTCTCCAGCACCTGCGTGAACGTCTCCTCCGGCGCCAGCGCGCTGCCGCGCGACAGCGAACCAAGCACGCTGTCAGGGATCACGTACTCAAGGTCCCACGCCAGCGCACCCAGATCAATGGTCGCCTGCGTCACGTGACCCATGCCGTCGGACGTGAGCTGCCACGAGTTGGCCCAGTACCCGCTGGCGCTGAACGCGCCGCCGACCAGCGACGCACCAAATCCGCCCAGCGGGTTCACCAGCCACGAGCTGCTCGCGTCACCACTGAACACCACCGAGCTCGACCACAGCCCGCTCGTGTCCGTGCCGCCGGTGAGCGTGAGCCGCCCGCCGGAGAAGTTCCACCCCGCCGAGCCATCGTTGACCACGGCATCCACGTCGTACGTGAACAACTGCTCCGTCACCGACTGCTGGGTCAAATCGTTGATGACCGTGATCGAGATCGGATCGTGCACCCGGCCCCGCTGCCCTCGCGCGCCACCCGACGCGCCGGTGCCGTCGCCTCTCCCCGCCACCGGGTTGATGCCCACCCCGTTCACCGTGCCGTTCAGCGCAAACCGCGTCGCGCCGCCCGCGCTCAGCGACGCCTTGCCGTGCGCACCCGCCCTGGCGTACGACGAGCCCTGCGGGTCCGGCACCGCCGCCGGAGTTTCCTCCCACGCCTTGCTGATCGACACGTTGTAATGCGTGAACCCCGCCGGCGCCGGCCCCGCCGCTGCCGCGGCCGCGGTCGCGGACATCTGCACCCACGCGTCCGCCTTCGCGTGCGTCACGCTCGCCGTCGGTGCGACCAGCTTCGGCCCGGCAAACCCGTTCGCGCCGTTCCACGTCCCGCTCCCCTTGGACTCAAACTCGCCCGACACCCCGCGCGCACAGGTCGCGTACGTGTGCGCCCGAGCGCTCCACGACCCCACAATGTTCTGCGGCGGGGCAGCCACCCGACCCAGGAAGTCCCACGTCACGTCCTTCTGCCCCGTCACGTGCGCCGTCACACTGTCCGCCAGCGCCAACCCCCATCCCACCCCCCACCCCACCCCGCACGTCCCGCCGGCAACCAACACCATCGCGATCCGCAACCCGCGCACCGACATCCCCACCCGCCTCTGGGTATCACGCAAGCTTCGCATGTTCATTCTCCTTCCCCGCGCCGTCATGCAAGTCGCCGCGGCACAATGCCCCAACCCCGGCGATCCGCCCCCGCACCCCGTTTCCACGTTCCACTCACCCACGCCGTCGACGCCCCCTCGCCGTCAGAAGCCACACCCCAAGGCCCCACACCATCGGCGCCCCCGGCGTCGGAATCACAAACCGAAACCAGCCGTCGCCCGTGGCGGCGTTCTCGATGTTCACCGATCCGCTGATGCTCCAGAACCCGTGATCAAGGTACATCTGCGTCACCTGATTGCCGCTGATCTGGCGGGCGAGCGAGCCGCGGTAGTCGCGGACTTCGATCAAGCCAAGCCCACGGGTCTCGAGGTCAATCCAGGCGGGCACCGTCATCGCGAAGGTGGACCGGAGATTCGCGGAGCAATGCACCTCCGTCCCCGCCGCACTCGACTCCACCGACGCCCCGCCCTCGCCGAAGATCACGCCGTACTGCATCGGCGGGTCCTCCGCGCTCGCCACGCCCCACGCCGACACGCCGCTGCTCATGATCGCGGCGTCGGAGCGGATCGATCCACCCAGCGCGATCGGCAGCCGATCCGCCGTGTCGGAGTACGAGCGATACACCGACGGCACAGTTCTCCGATCCCAGCACACGCCACCCACCGACGCGTTCATCGACGACAGTTGCACCGCGGCCCCCGCAGCGGGCGCGAACGCACCAAGCAACGTGGCCACCAGCCTCCACGCGAAGGAACGTGACTGTTCCATGTTGTTCCTTTCCCCGCGCCGTCATGCATCACGACACGGCCCGGCCGCGTGCTCACGCTCAACGCCAACCCGCGGCGGCGATCCGCTCGCCACCATCAGTTCACGCTCACAGGACCCCATCGTCAAGCGCCGCGGCCACGATTGTGCCACATGAGACAGCGTCGCACACGATCCATACGCCAAACGCGTTTCCGCCCCGCTCACACACCGCGATCAATCTGCAAGCAGACGACGAACACAGACACTTAGGGGCACACAAGTTCGCCGTACGCCAGAGCAAAATCTCCGAAGTCAGCATCCTCAACCATCTCATCATCGTTCAGATCGCACCGGTCGTCGATGAACGGAGCATCGATCAGTTCCATGGACTGCAGGAAGATCACAAAGTCTGAATCAGCCACGATTCCATCGCCGTCAAAGTCGGCGCGGCACACCCGGCCCGCGTCCAACGTGAGCCGGTAGTACTCCTCTCGCGAGGCAGGCGGCGCATAGAACCCCTGCACCACAACCGCGCCGTCGCCAGACAGAACGCCGGTGTTGGAGTACACATACCGCGGCGTCGGAAATGCGCCCCGAAGGAAGGACGCGATGGGGTGGACGCCGTCGCCTTCACGCCATGCGTACGCCCGCAAGTAATTCGGAAACCGTGAGTACACACCAAACGTCGCCACGGTCAGATCGTCAGAGAAGAACGGCGACGTCACGCTGCTCCACGCCGCCGGAAACGCAACTCGCTCAACCGCGCCAGCGAGCGTCGCGCGAAAGATACCGCGGCGCCGCCCGTTCTCCAGATACACGCCGCCGACGCGGCTCCCGTCGTCGCTGACCGCCGAGATCGATACCGCGAGTCCCGGCAACTCCAGAATGCGATCGTTTCCCGCCAGATCAGATATCAGGAACTTGCCGGCGTTGATGATCGCGACATGCCATTTCAGATTCGGCGACGAGACCGCGAAGGACAGCGTGCGCCCGTCCATGGTTCGGGTGAGCGGCACCTGCACGCCGCTCGGTTCCACAAGCACATTCGGGCGTGCCCAGACGTCCGTCGAGTCGATCCGTACTCGTTGACCGCCGCGCGATACACGCGTGGCCAAGCTCGAGGAGACGCCCAGCAACTGCGGATACACCTGCAACCCGCTCGCTGCGCTGAACCGAAAACCGGTTTGAGTTCTTCGGCCCACGATCACGGCACCATCGTTGGAGATCGAGCGTGCGTCGCTTCCACCGGCACCCCGCGTTGAATCGAGAAACACAACGCCAGTCTCGGTAGTCCAATAGGACGCCTTCTCAATCTGAACGTCGTCCGATCGATACCCCTTTCCGACGACCACGCTTCCGTCAAAGCTGCAGCCGGACGGCACGAAGACCCGAACTCCGGGTCCCGGTTGAATGCGCTCCACAATCCCTTCGCCTGCCGCTACCCGTGTAATCCCGATACAAGCCGCGACGACGACGCCCCAGGTCCTCTGCATAGCCGCACTCCAGCGTGCTTATCGACAGCAGCAGCATCGTATCGCGAGATCGAAACGACTGCGACCACACCCGTACGACGCATTGTCAACGGGCGTCCGATGTCGGCTATTCGATGTCGTGCATTACCGCCCCTTCTTGAACGTAAAACTCTTCCCCTCATACTCCACCTTCACGCCGTCGCCATCGCCGAACTCCCCCGCCAGAATCCGCGACGCCAGCGCATTCTCCACCCTCTGTTGGATCGCACGCTTCAGCGGCCGCGCTCCGAACGCCGGATCCCAACCTTCTTCCGCGAGCTGCTTCTTCGCGCCGTCCGTCAGCGTCAGCGTCATGCCGCGTGCCGCCAGCCGCTCGCGCAGCTTCGCGAGCTGAATCTCCACGATGTTCCCGATCGCTTCCTTACCCAAGGGCCGGAACACGATCGTCTCGTCGATGCGGTTCAGGAGCTCCGGCCGCATCAGCCCGCCGCCGCCCGCGCCCATCATCGCCATCTTCTGCATCGCCTCCGCGACCTTCGGCGACAACCCGGCGGCCTTGGCAAACTCGTCCGCCGCCAACCCCGCGGGCCCACGCCGCAGCATCTCCCGCATCATCGCCTCGATCTCCCAGTCCTCCGCACCCTGCTGCGTCAACTCCTGAATCTGGGCCGAGCCGAAGTTGCTGGTCATCACCACGATCGTGTTCTTGAAATCGACAGTGCGGCCTTGGCCATCTGTCAGCCGCCCATCGTCCAGCACCTGCAGCAAGATGTTGAACACATCCGGGTGCGCCTTCTCGATCTCGTCGAGCAGCACCACGCAGTACGGCCGGCGCCGCACCGTCTCGGTCAACTGCCCACCCTCGTCGTAGCCGACATACCCCGGCGGCGCACCAACCAACCGAGCCACGGCGTGCTTCTCGCCGTACTCGCTCATGTCGATCCGCACCATCGCCTCGTCGGTGTCAAACAAGAACGACGCGAGCGCCTTGCAAGTTTCAGTTTTGCCCACGCCCGTCGGCCCCAGGAACAAGAACGACCCGATCGGCCGCTTGGGATCGCCCAACCCCGCGCGCGAACGCCGCACCGCGTCCGACACGGCCTTCAGCGCGTGATCCTGCCCCACCACCCGCTTGGCAAGCTGCTCTTCCATCCGCTGCAGTTTCTCGCGCTCACCCTCGACCAGACGCGACACGGGAATGCCCGTCCACCGCCCCACGATCTGCGCGATCTGCTCCGCGTCCACTTCTTCCTTCACCAGCGTGCCACCCTTGGCCACGCGCTTGGCCCACGCCTTCTCGGCGTCCGCAAGCTGCTTGTCGAGTTCGCGCGACACGCCATACCGAATCCGCGCCGCGGTCTCCAGATCGCCACGCCGCTGACTCTGCTCCAGCTCAACATGCTTGCGTTCGATCTGCTCCTTGATGTCCTTGATGGTCTCAAGGTCCTTCTTCTCCTCGTCCCACCGAGCCGTCAGCGCGCGGTTCTTCTCCTGCAGCTCCGCAAGCTCGCGGTTGATGCGATCAAGTTCGCGGCTGCTGCCTTCATTTGCTGCTTTGCTGCTTTGAGCTTTGCCCATTTCCTCCGCTTCCAGGCGGAGCGTCTCGCGCTCGAGCTCCAACTGCATGATCCGCCGCCGCAGCTCATCGAGCTCCGTCGGCATCGAGTCGTTCTCGATCCGCAGCCGGCTCGCGGCCTCATCGATCAGGTCAATCGCCTTGTCGGGCAGGAACCGATCCGCGATGTAGCGATGGCTCAGATTCGCCGCCGCCAGGATCGCGCCGTCGAGGATGCGCACGCCGTGGTGCGCCTCGTACTTGGGCTTGAGCCCGCGCAGGATCGCGACCGTCTCCTCGACGCTCGGCTGATCCACGTACACCGGCTGGAACCGCCGCTCGAACGCCGCGTCCTTCTCCACGTGCTTGCGATACTCATCCAGCGTCGTCGCGCCGATGCACTTGATCTCGCCACGCGCCAGCGCCGGCTTCAGCAAGTTGCCCGCGCTCACCGCGCCCTCGGCCGCACCCGCGCCGATGATCGTGTGCAGCTCATCAATGAACAGAATGATCTTGCCGCCGCTGCTCGCCACCTCGCGCAGCACGGCCTTCAGCCGCTCCTCAAACTCGCCCCGGAACTTCGCGCCCGCGAGCAACTGCCCCACATCCAGCGCGATGATCCGCTGCGACTTCATCGCGTCCGGGCAGTCGCCGTTCACAATCCGCAGCGCCAAACCCTCCGCGATCGCCGTCTTGCCCACGCCCGGCTCGCCGATCAGCACCGGGTTGTTCTTCGTGCGACGGCTCAGCACCTGCATGCAGCGCCGAATCTCTTCATCGCGCCCGATCACCGGATCGAGCTTGCCCGCCTGCGCCCGTGCCGTGAGATCGATGCCGTACTTCTTGAGCGCCTCGTAGCTGCTCTCCGCCCCCGGCTCGGTCACATTGGTCACGCCCGACGCCGTGCGGATCTCCTTCACCGCCTTCTCGAGTGCCGCCCGATCCAGCCCGACGGTCTTCAGCACATCCCGCGCCGGCCCCACCACTTCCGCCAGTGACAAAAGAAGATGCTCGCTGCTCACCAGCGAGTCGCCCATCTTCTTGCTGATCTCTTCGCTCTTGGTCAGGATCTCCATCAGCGCCCGACCCGCGCTCCCCGCCCCGCTGCTCGACTTGGGTTGCCGCGACAGTTCCGCCCGCGTCAGCGCCAGCACCTTCTGCGGCGTAGCCCCCGCCCGCGCAACGACAGCGCCACCAGCCCCCCCACCGCCAGCCGTGTCGCCCGAGTCCGACAACAACCCCGCCAGCACGTGCAGGCCGTTGATCTCAGGGTTGGACAGCGACACCGCCTCGCTCTGGGC
Organism: Phycisphaerales bacterium; assembly: GCA_019744815.1. GTDB lineage: Bacteria > Planctomycetota > Phycisphaerae > Phycisphaerales > UBA1924 > JAFEBO01. Next base: position 319,598 of record JAIEUA010000001.1, on the reverse strand, counting down.
GCTGGCAAGTGCTTCCTGGGCCGCGTTGGTCAACCGATCCGGGCGCATGAGAACCTCCGGCAGAGCCCTCGCCCCGCCATCCGGATCAGATGCAACCCACGGGCCAGACAGAGGAAGCCCCCCACCTCAGAACGAGCCCCGAGCGTGAGCGAGTGGGTCTGTCTTTATTGTCCTATGCCCCCGAAACGACAAGACGCTGCCAGTCAGGCAGCGTCCCGCGATCTCGTTCGGAATGTGGTAGGACAATCAGGCGTAGACGTCGAGCATCTGGGTGCAGGAGCTGCACGCCTCGGCCGCCGCGGCATCGCCAGCCTTCGCGGCCTTCGCCGCCGCCTGGATCAACGCGACCGACGAGTCGCCGCTCTCCTTGGCGATGTCCATCACCCGTGCCGCCACCTTGTAAGAGAACTCCGCGGCAACCTGGGCAGAAATGGCAGAAGCGTCCATGTCCTGTCTTTCGGCGATCCGGCGCACCAAGATCGGGCATTCCGACGGAACCGATGGCAAACCTTGCCCGAAAGTCGATCTGGCGCGACTGTGCGGCCGATGTCAATCCGCCGTTCTGGGGCCTTGCCCCTTGACGCCGACGCGGCGGCGGGTTACAACCCCGTCCCCCCACTACCCTTCTCGCCCGGATCACCCCCGGGCTCACCGGATCTCTCGCGGGGCTTGGAGCTCGACATGAAGTACGCACGCATCATCCGTCGCTCGATCTTGACCCTCGCTCCGCTCGCGGCCTGCGCCCTGATCGGCTGCAGCTCGGCGGGGAAGGGCGAGTCGCTTTTCGCGATCCGCAACAACCTCACGCCCGGCATGAACACCGAGAATGAGCGCTACAGCGATGTGCAGAGCAACATCGATCTGGTCAACAACGACAACATGCGAAAGTTCAACTCCGACAACATGCGGTTCTGGCTCTGGGATCGCCCCAGCCGCCTGTCGCCCGCGGTCGACGCCCGCTGATCCAAGCTCCTGAATCAAACAGAAAAAAGCCCGGCGCGTGCCGGGCTTTTTCGTTGAATGATGGCATCCGATTACGCCGCGGTGTAACGACCGCGAGCAACCTTCTTGAACCGGCTGCGGTTCTTGATGAACGTCTGGTTCACGATCGTCCGGAAGTTCGGCGAGGTTGTGATGTAACCAGAAGCGAGCACCGCGTCGGCGGCCTCGGTCACGCCGAGGGTCTTGCCATCGAGCACCTTCGCAAGGGCATCGACCAGGCTGACCGCGTTGCTGGCCCGACCGCCGCCGGGGATCGCGCCGCCCTGAGCAGCAATCTGCTTCCGCAGCTCCGCAAGCTGATTGGTGAGGCGCTCGTACTTCCGCTGCAGCGCACCGCTCTGCTTCGAGCGACGCCGGATTTCCGCCTGAAGCGCGGCGGTGGAGAGCGTGGTCAATCCATCCGAATTCGAGCGAGACTTGCGGGCCATGGGCGTTTCCTTGTAGAGGTTACAACAACCCACGCCCAAAACCAGTCGCGAACACTAGGACTGGACAGTGCACCAAGCAACAACGAATCCACGGATTCGGTCCGTCCGAACGTTACACAAACGTGAACTCGAAATGAAACTTACTTCAACCCCATTTTCGCGAGCAAGCCGTCGAAATGATCGATGCCATAAAACTCGATGGTAATCTTACCTTTCGAGCCTGAAACATCGGTGGCGATGAACGCCTTTGTTCCAAGGTGCTGCGACAGCCGGCGCTCCAAGTCAACGATCACCGCTTGTCGAGCCGGCGGCGCAATCGCCTCTCGCGCCGGAGATCTCGGTGAGCCGAACCGCTTCACCGCGCTCTCCAGGCGCCTCACCGACCACTGATCCCGCGACGCCTCCCGCGCCAGCTCGATCCGCTGCGGCCCCCCCACCATCGCGAGCAACATCTTTCCGTGGGCCGAGGTCAGTCCGTTCGACGCAATGAGCTCCGCGATCTCCGGCTCAAGCTCCGTAAGCCGAATGAGGTTCGCCACCGTCGCCCGCTCGAGCCCCACCTTTTCCGCCGCCTGGCCCTGCGTGAGCCCGAACCGCTCGCACATGGTCCGCAGCGCGTGCGCCCGGTCCATCGCGTTCAAGTCCTCGCGCTGCACGTTCTCGATGAGGCCGAACTCCGCAGCCTCTTCATCTGACAAAATACGAACCAGAGTCGGAATAGACTTGAGTTCCGCCAAACGAGCCGCTCGCCAACGGCGCTCGCCCGCCACCAGCTCAAATCGATCTCCCACGGGCCGCGCCACCACCGGCTGCATGATGCCGGCAACGCGAATCGAGTCCGCCAAGCCCCGAAGCTGCTGCTCATCAAACGAGCGGCGAGCCTGAAACGGGCTTGGCACAAACCGATCGATCTCGATGTGCCGAATCCCGCCGTCTGGCGCCGTTGGCGGCGCCGGAATCGGCGCTGTTGGCGGCGTCACCGCAACCGGGGTCTGAAGAAGTGCCGCGAGCCCGCGCCCAAGTTTTCGAGCGCCTGCGTCCTGCGTGGTCATGGATACCTCCGTGCGGCGGGATAGTACCATCACGGATCATCATGATGCAAGTGGGGGGTGTTCCTCGGGGAACACTCAAGTGTGCGAGGACGCGTCAGACACCGGCAGCACAACTACTTTATTGGGATCGATGCCGATATCGACACGCGTTCCGACCTCGGCCCTCGCCCCCCCGCCGACGCGGGTGAAGCGCAGGTTCTCAGAGCCCACGGCGACGTGACCCTGCTCAAGTTCCCCGAGGAACATCGAGTCGCGCACCGTCGCGTGCAGATTGCCTGCTGATCCGAAGGCCACATGCTCGGGACGCAGGCAGACCAGGCAGGGTTGATTCAGCCCGAGCTTGGGCTCGATGAGGACGCCCCGCAGCATCCCGGCGCCGGTCTCGACGTCGGCCATCGAGCCGTGCAGGGCGCGGAGGGTGCCGTTGAGGATGTTTGTTTCTCCGAGGAACTCCGCGACGAATCGATTCCGAGGGCGCTGGTAGAGCTCGATGGGGGAGCCCAATTGCTCCAGCCGGCCCGCGCGCATGATCGCGACGCGGTCGGCCATCGACAGCGCTTCTTTCTGATCGTGCGTGACGTACACGGTCGTGATCTCGGATTCCTTGCAGATGCGGCGGATCTCGGATCGGAGCTCGAGTCGGAGCTTGGCGTCGAGGTTGGAGAGCGGTTCGTCGAGCAACAGCACTTCGGGGCGGATGACGAGGGCCCGGGCGAGGGCGATTCGTTGCTGTTGGCCGCCAGAAAGTTGGTTTGGTTTACGTTTGGAGTACTGGTCCATCCGCACGGCGGAGAGTGCCGCTTCGACTCTCTTGGCGGCTTCCGCGGCGGGGGTCTTGCGGACGTCGAGGCCGAAGGCGACGTTGGCCTCGACGGTCATGTGGGGCCAGAGCGCGTAGCTCTGGAAGACCATGCCGGTGTTGCGCTGGTTGGGGGGCAGGAAGGTGACGTCGCGGTCGCCGAAGCGGATCTCCCCGGAGGTGGGCTCGATGAAGCCGGCGATCATGCGCAGCAGGGTGGTCTTGCCGCAGCCGGAGGGGCCGAGCAGGAAGAAGAGTTCACCGGGAGCGATCTCGATGGAGACGTCGTCGACGGCGCGGGTGGTGCCGCGGCCGGCGATCGAGGGGAACTCCTTCACGACGTGGCGGATGCTCAGGGGCAGGGGCATGGGAGGGCAGAATAGCAGTGGGGGGGCTGCCGCGTGAAGAGTTGGTTGTTCGTATTGAGAACGTCGCCGCGGCGCGGTAGGCTGGTGTCCGCGGCGATCGCCGCGGCGGGAGAGATCAACATGCGTACCTTCGCGCGTCTGACCGGCGTTGTCTGTGGCGGTTTCGTGGCGTCGTTGGCTTCGGCCCAGGTCACGCTGGTCAGCGACCAGCGTGCCGTCACGGTCGAGGCCGCGGGCCAGGTGCAGTTTGCGTTTCCGACGCCGGCCTTTGCCGCGTTCAACCGCGATCTGAATCGCAACGTTCCCAGCGGCGGGGGCAACGGCGTTGCTCGCGCGCAGCAGACCTCGAGCGTCTCCACGTCGGCCATGAGCGCCACGGGCTTGGTTCGTGCCGAGAGCAACGCCGGGCCGAGCAACTGCGTCTTGTCGCAGTCGACGTCGGACTTCCGCGTGCTGTTCACCGTGCCGACGAACGTGCGGTTCCAGGCCACCGGCAGCGTGACCGGGGCGCAGTTCCGCCTCGGCAGCAACGCCGACGGCACGATCGCGCTGGTGGAGTCGCCTGACACCACGGCGCTGCCGATCGCGACGACCAGGGTGCTGCGCCCGAATCGAACGTACACCGTGCTCGCGCTGGCGAGCGATCTGACCAGCGCGTGCAACGGCGGCACGGTGGTGCTGGAGGGCTCGTACACGCTCAATGTGACGCTCACCACGATCACGCCGTGCGCGGGCGACCTGAACTTCGACGGCTTCGTGGACGACAGCGATTTCACGATCTTCGCCGGCGCGTACAACGATCTGATCTGCGCGGCTCCGCCGTCGTTCTGCGACGCCGATCTCAACAGCGACAGCGTGGTGGACGACGTCGACTTTGTGATCTTCGCCGCGAGCTACAACGAGCTGATCTGTCCGTGAGCGGTTGACGCGCTACGGACGGGGTTCGCCGTTGGGAAGCGGATGGGCGGTTTCGAGCACGGAATCCCAGGTGCGGAGAGCGGTGGGGGAGGCGAGCCCGAGGCGTTCGCGGACGCGCCGCGCCCAGAAAAGCTGGGCGTTGGCGACGGAGTGGAACTCGACGAAGCGGTCGGCCGCGGGCGAGGGCGTGAAAGACTCGGCGCCCTCGAGCGCGGTGCGCAGCGCGGCGGCGAGGGTGTCGATGTCGCGGATGTGGCAGGCGGTGCCGAGCGCGAAGCGGGCGCAGGTCTCGCCCAGGAAGCCGCGGTCGGAGGTGATGACGGGGCGCTTCTGGGCCGCGGCGCGGATGAGGATGCTGGCCGATCCGAGGTGGCGGCGGTAGGTGACAGCGACGAGATCGGCGGCGGCGATCGCGAGCGCGAGTTGTTCGTCGCTGACGTAGCCGTCGACGACGATGATGCGGCCGCTGTCGACCAGCAGCTTGGCCTCGCCGGCGAGGATCTCCTTGATCTCCGGCATGAACGTGCCCATGAGCAGCAGGCGATCGGTGTTCCCAAGGTTCGCCTTCATGAACGCTTTGATGAGCAGGTCGATGCCCTTGCGCTCGTCCATGCGGCCGACGCATGAGATCAGGCGGCCGGACTCGTCGAGCTTCAGGCGTCGACGGGCGTCCACGCGTGAGACGTCGGGCAGCGCCTCGACCGGATCGGGCGCGAGCACGGTGCGCTCGGCGATGCCGGGGGTGAGGGCCTTGATCGAGCGGACCACCAGCGGGTCGATGAAGTGGAAGGTGCGGGTGCCGCTGGCGCCGAGGGCGAAGGCCCAGGCGCGGCGTTTGGCCCAGCGGCGGAAGGTGCCGCGGTTGATGTAGACCCACGACACGCCCATGAACATCGCCTCGGTCTCGACCGATGCGGGGCGCGAGGGCTGCAGCAGGAGCTTGCGGGCGCCGATCAGCTCGACCACGCCGTCGCCGGAGGGGATGATGACGTGATCGGGCTGGAGCTCTCGGCACGCGCGGGCGAAGCCCGCGGCGGTGTTCCACGCGAACGAGAACTTGCCGGTTGGGTCTTCTTCCTTGTAGTTGTCGGCGAGCGTGAATGAACTTTTCAGCGGCTCGAGCTGGTGCTGCCAGGTTTCGTGGCTCTGTGGGTTGGGCGTGGTGGCGAGCGTGAGCTTGATCGGAAGCCCGTGCATCGCGGAGACGATGCGCTTGACGTAGGTGTAGCGGTGGCCGCGGGGGCAGGGCTCGTAGATGACGACGTGCATGGAGGGGAAGGGGAGCAGTGGGGCAGGGGAGGAGGAAAGCAGGGCGGGAGTATTCAGCGGCGGCGCTGGGCGTAGGCGTAGCGGATGGCGGCTTCCATGCCGTCGACCATTTTGTGAACGCTGTAGTCCTGCGTGGCGGTTTTGAGGGCCTGTTGCTTCATCGCGACCAGGCGTTCCTTGTCGCTGAGGATCAGGCGCACCACTTCGGTGAGATCCTCGACCGAGCCGTCGCGGTAGAACATGCCGTTCATCCAGGGTTTGAGCGCCTCGACCTCAGGGGCCCAGGAGTCTTGATCGTCGGTGGTGACCACGGGCAAGCCGTAGCCCATCGCGTGCTGGAGGCTCAGGCCGATGTTGCGGGGATAGACGAAGAGGTCGCTGGACAGGAAGTACGGGGCGAGTTCGTCCTCGTTGTAGATCGCGCCGGTGAACGTGACGTGGGCGGTGATGCCCAGTTTCGCGGCCTGTTGCTCGAGGGCTTGGCGGACCGGGCCGTCGCCCACGATGACCACCCGGAGGGTGGGGAAGTCGCCGAGCAGTTTGGAGGCCGCGTCGAGGAGCATGTCGGTGCGGTTCTCGGCGATGAGGCGGGAAACAAAGAACAGGGTTGGACCCTGGGCGAGGCCTTTGTCGCGTTGAAAGGAGGCGAGGCGGGCCGGGTCGGCGAGCCATTGGGCGCGGATGGCGATCGCCTCGGCTTGGTCGAGCGAGTTCGGCGCCACGAAGGCGCGCTGCTCGCAGTTGTGGCGCCGGACAAAGTCGTTGCGGGCGCGGCTGCCGTAGAAGAGCACGGCGGTTGCCTGATTGCCGACCCAGTCGCGGAAGTTGCGTTTGGCGCGGTTCTCTTTCTTGGAGTAGCCGTGGCCCCAGAGGACGGTGGGCATGCCGCGGCGGTTGGCGATGCGAACCGCCGCGATCAGGCTCATGTAGCGGGTGTTCCAGCCCGCCATCATGACGTCGAAGTCGGGGCTGCTGGCGATCGCGAGTTGCTTCTGGCGCCACATCAATCGCGGGTTGGCGAGCAGAACGCGGGACGAGATCGGCTCGGCGTCGAAGCCCGAGGGTTCGACGTTCTGCACCGGTTCGTCGGCGGAATAGAAGAGCTTGAACTGGATACCGGGGCGGCGGTTGAGTTCCTGGAAGACCGGCAGGCGGTACTTGGGCAGCGCGGGCTGGAAGATGGCGAGGCGGATGGTCTCCGCGGGGGCGAGGGCCGCCGAGGGTTCTCGGTCCACGGAGATGGCGGCGGCGGTGCTCACGCGTTGGGCTTGATCGGCTGGCGGCCGACACTGATGTACTGGAATCCGAGCCGACGCAGGTCGGCCGTTCGATACAGATTGCGTCCGTCGAAGATCACCGGCGATTTCAGCAGTTTGCGGAGCTGCTCGAAGTCCGGGCTCTTGAAGTCGTCCCAGTCAGTGCAGACCACCAGGGCGTCGGCGCCCTTCACGGCGTCGTACATATCGGTCGCGAGCGTGAGCATCGGCTGCGTGCCCAGCTCGGCACGGGCCGTGTCGATCGCGACCGGGTCGAACGCGCGGCACGTCGCCCCAAATCCCAACGCCCGCCGGATCAGCGTGAGCGCGGGGGCCTCACGCACGTCGTCGGTGCGGGGCTTGAAGGCGAGGCCCCAGAAGGCGATGGTCTTGCCGGCGAGCCCGCCGCTGGACTTGAAGTGGGCCTGGATCTTGTCGAAGAAGCGCTCGCGCTGGCGCTGGTTGGTCTCGTGGACCGCGCGGGAGAGGCCGATGGGGACGCCGGCTTTTTCGCCCATCATGATGCAGGCGAGGGTGTCCTTGGGGAAGCAGGATCCGCCGTAGCCCAGGCCGGGGTAGAGGAACTGGGTGCCGATGCGCTTGTCGGCGCACATGCCCTCGCGGACCTTGGCGATGTCGGCGCCGTAGGCCTCGCAGAGATTGGCCATCTCGTTGATGAACGAGATCTTGGTGGCGAGGAAGTTGTTGCTGGCGTACTTGACCATCTCGCTGGAGAGGATGTCCATGAGATAGATCGGGTGGCCGTTGCGGACGAAGGGGTCGTAGAGGCGGCGGAACTGCTCGCCGGTGGCTTCGTCTTCGACGCCGACGACGACGCGGTCGGGCTTGTTGAAGTCGTTGACGGCGTCCCCTTCTTTCAGGAACTCGGGGTTGTTGGCGACGTGGAACGTCGCCTTCGAACCGGCCGCGGCCAGGGCGCTCTTGATGCGATCGCGGACGGCGAGGGTGGTGCCGACGGGGACGGTGGACTTCACAACGACGGTGAGGCCATTCCCCACTCCGTCTCTTTGTCTCTTCGTCTCTTCGTCTCTTCGGATCGCCTTGGCGATGTCGTCGGCGGCGCCCAGGACGTACTTGAGATCGGTGTGGCCTCGGTCGTCGCTGGGGGTGCCGACGCAGATGAAGACCATGTCGGCGTCGGCGTAGGCGGAGGCGGCGTCGGTGGTGAAGGTGAGGCGGCCGGCCTTGATGTTGCGCTCAAGCAGCTCTTCGAGGCCGGGCTCGTAGATGGGGCACTTGCCGGCCTTGAGCGCGGCGATCTTCTTCTCGTCGATGTCGAGACATGTGACGTGGTTGCCGGTGTTGGCGAAACAGACCCCGGTGACGAGGCCGACGTACCCGGTTCCGACCATGGTCAGACGCATCCAGATCCTCCGAAGGCAGAGGGGGAGGATACGCCGAAGGGGAGAAGGATTGTTCGGGCGGAGAATGCGCCGATGGGGACCCGGCGGACGCGTGGCGGCTGGTTACCGCGGGCCGATCGCGATGATCGAAAACGACAGGTCGGTGCGAGCGCCAGCGGTGTTGAACATGCCGACATCGACGGCGCCGAAGCCGAGCACGTCGGTGGCGCTGTGCACCGCGCCGCTCGCGATCGGCGTCACGACGACCGCCGGGTAGCTGGCGAAGGCTGGTGAGAAGGTGACTCGATAGATGCCCACACCGAGTTTCTGGACGGTCAGCCCGGAGCCACTGTACAGCGATCCGTCCGCGGAGTTCACGACGGCGAAGACCATCCGGGTGTTGCCGGAGCCGGAGGCCAATGGGGAAAACTGGCCGGACGAGCCGAAGGCGATCTCGCCGCGGACGTCGAGGGCCTGGCTGGGGCTGACGGTGTTGACGCCCAGGCGTGCGGCGCTGACGCTGTCGATGAGACCGAGGTTGCCGTAGCCCGCGTCTCGGAACGCGAGGAAGGTGGTGGGCGTGCCGCCGTCGGGGTCCTTGAAGGCGATGCGTGCGACCTGTCCGGCGTTCATGATGGGCGGGCGGATCACCAGGGCGTCGTTCACGGAGGCGATCTCCAGGCGGCCGGAGGGGGTGGAGGTGCCGATGCCGATGTTGCCGCCCTTGGCGAGGAAGAGGCGGAAGTCGGCGACGCCGGATTCGACGAAGTTGAGGCCGAAGTTCGTGCTGGTTGCGCCGTCGGGTGAGAGCAGATTGAGGTGCCAGCGGGTGGATTGATCGGTTTGGAGGCTCAGCAGTTGGGAGACTCGTCCGGTGCCGGCGAAGAGGCTTGTTTCGTTGAGGGTGAGCGGTCGGTCGGCAAAGGTTGTGCCGATGCCGACCTTGCCAGCGGTGTACGAGAGTGTCGTGCCATTGAGGACCCAGGGAGCGGCGGAGAACGCGGCCATGGGGGCGACGGTGAGTTTCTGGCGCGGCGCGATGGTCTGACCGTTGACGGCGAGCTCGACCCAGCGGTCGGCGCCGGTGGCGAAGGGGTTGGCGGTGAACTCGCCGGCGGCGTTGAGGGTGATGGTGAAGACGCCGCCGATGAGGGGGACGCCGTTGATGGTCTGGGTGCCGATGGGCGAGCCGCCGGTGTCGGTGGGGAAGAGCTTGACGACGAGGTCGACGGCGCCGGAGGCGGGTGCGCCGGATTCGGCGAGTTTGCCTTGGTAGGTAAAGGGCTGGTTCTGGGCGCGGGCGGACGCGGCGCTGAAGAAGGCTGCGAGCAGCGTTGCGATCAGCAGGAGGTGCGAAGGACGGATGAGCATGGGGCGTTCCTTGGGCGGGGAGTGGACGCTTCGCAGTTTACAGCGAGTTGCCGCGGATTCGTGGGGATTTTGGGGTGCTTGGTGGTCCGAGAATGGATGGGTTTGGTGGTGGATTGTGGGGTTTGATGCGTGTTGGGCAACTGGTACGCTCGCCGGTGAGGGCCGCGTGACAGAAACCCAGCACAAGCCCGCCGCGGTTTCGACGCTGATCGCGTGTATCGTGATCGCTGCGCCGTGCGTGCTGGCGGCGTATCGGGCGTGGAACGCTCTGGAAGGTTCCGTGGCACGCGCCTCTCCTGGGGGCGCTCCATCGATTGCGCTCGAGATCGCGGAGCACTGGCTTACCCGGGTGGCGGTTCCGGAACTGATCGCGATCGCGGTCATCGTCTGTGTCGCGGCGTTGGCGGCGGCGGTGTGGACGGTGCGACTGGTTCGGTCGCCGGAGGTGCGACCGGACTTGTGCGGCATGTGTGGCTATCCGCGTCCCGGCGCGGATGGGCCGTGTCCTGAGTGTGGCGCGGGGCCGACCGAGGCGCGGCGGCGTGCGGATCGGCTTCTTCGGGGTGTGCGGCACGCGTTTGTGAGCTGCGTGCTTGGTGCGGTCGCGTTTGTGGTGATCGGGTTCGTGCCGTTGCGCCACGAGGTTGCGATCGCACGCGGCATGTTCGTTTCGATGCAGATCAGCGGCGTGTCTGGTGTCTCACAGACGATGAGCGCCGTTCAGTTCCGAGGCGTCGCGCCGGTCTCGGCGTTTCGGATGGACCCGGACGCTTCGCGGGTCGAGAGCCGCTTTGTGGAGCTGACCATCGTGAACCCGTTCACCAGAGAGCGTGCGCGGGGACGATTCTGGTTCGATGAACAGGGCGTCGTTCGATCGGGACAGGAGAACGCGATGGAGCGGCTGGGCGTCGCGGCGGGCTTCACGGCGGAGAGTGGGTTGCCGCGGATGAAGCAGGTGATTGCCGCAAACCTACAGCACTTCTATCCGGCGGAGAAGCTGGATCGAGTGGGCGGACCGTATGTTCCGACGACGGGGACGCAGTTGTTCTACATCGTGATTGCGGCGTTGGTGCTGGTGCCGCTGGGGCGGGGAGTGCAGATTGTGTGTCGTCGCGAGTGATGGGAGAGTCTCAGGTGGTGAGGAAGGGGCTCGCGGCGACAGGGTGCCGCACCTTCGGTGCTCCGGGATTCTCGTGTTGCCATCACGGGGCTTACGCCCCGTGCTTGGAACGGGCACCGCTTCGCGGTTCAAGGGCGGATGACCCAAAAGCTCCGGCGAGTTCCGGTCCGGTTTATGTCATGAGAATGAGAGTCACGGGAGGCCCCCCGGCTGCCTGGATTTCGGGTGTTTCGGGACGTGTGCGGGCTTGCCAAAAACTCGATCGAGCGGGTTCGTAGGCTTCTTTCCTCGCTTGGGAATCGTGTCCGAACCGCATAAACTCCCGACCCTATGTCCACCCCCACCACCCCCACGTCGTCCCAGGTTGATTGGTCCAAAGCCCGCGTCATCGTCACCGGCGGCGCCGGGTTTTTGGGCAAGGCCGTGCAGGCGTGCCTGGCCAAACGGGGCGTGCAGAAAGACAACATCTTCATTCCGCGGCGGAAGGACTTCGATCTCACCGATCGGGCGGCGACGGCGCACCTGTATCGCTCGGCGTTCGGCAAGGAGAAGGTGGATGTGGTGATCCACCTTGCCGCCGAGGTCGGTGGCATCGGGGCGAATCAGAAGAACCCGGGGCGGTATTTCTTCGCGAACATGGCGATGGCCGTGAACCTCATCGAAGAAGCCCGGCTCGACGGGTTGTCGGAGCGTGGCGGCAAGTTCATTCAGACGGGCACCATCTGTGCGTACCCGAAGTTCGCCGCGATCCCGTTCAAGGAAGACGATCTGTGGAGCGGCTACCCGGAAGAGACCAACGCGCCCTACGGCGTGGCGAAGAAGGCCGCGTGGCAGATGCTCGACGCGTACAAGCTGCAGTACGGCTTTAGGAGCGCGTACATCCTGCCGGTGAACCTGTACGGGCCGCACGACAACTTTGATTTGCACTCGAGCCACGTCATTCCAGCCCTGATCCGCAAGTGCATCGAGGCGCAGCAGCGCAACGACAAGGAGATCGTGTGCTGGGGCACGGGCAGCGCAAGCCGCGAGTTCCTGTATGTGGATGATGCCGCCGAAGGCATCTGCCGTGCGGCGGATGTGATGGTCGATCCCGACCCGATCAACCTGGGCGCGTCGTTCGAGATCAAGATCAAGGACCTGGTCGAGCTGATCGTGAAGCTGACGGGCTTCAAGGGCGGCATCACCTGGGATCACACCAAGCCCGACGGCCAGCCCCGCCGCAAGCTGTCGGTCGAGAAGGCCGAGAAGCTCCTGGGCTGGAAGAGCCAGGTCAGCTTCGAAGAAGGCTTGAAGCGCACGATCGAGTGGTACCGGGCGAATCCGAGCAAGTGAGTTCGGCGCGGCTCGGGCGTGGGAGGCGAGAGCGGGGGAGTTCCTCGGCCGCCGGTGGCCGCATGGCTACGCTGCCCGCATGATCCCGCACTGTGTGCCCGCGTCGTATCCGTCGATGCCTGAGAGTCGGCTGGCTTCGCAGTTCCGGCGTGACGACCCCGCGGGGTGCGCGATCGCGATTCTCGGCATGCCCGACGATCTGGGTGTACGGCTCAACAACGGCAGGCCGGGGGCGAAAGAAGGTCCCGCGGCGTTTCGTGCGGCGCTGGCGCGGTACGGGGTGGCGGTGCCGCCGGAGTTTGATCTGCCTCGGGTTTTCGACGCGGGTGATGTGCAGCCGCCGGAGTGTGAAGCGGGCAACGAAGCGGGGGCGCTCGAGGAGATGCACCGGCGGGTGAGCGATGCGGCGGAGACGCTCGCCAAGCGGGGCATGACGGTGGTGGGGATCGGCGGCGGGCACGATCTGACGTACGCGTTGGTGCGTGGTGTGGCGCGGGCGCAGCCCAACAAAGGCAAGTCGATGCTGGGGCTGTACTACGACGCGCACCTGGATGTGCGCGAGTCGATCGGCAGCGGCATGCCGTTTCGCTGGCTGCTGGAGGAGAAGATCGTCGCGGGCTTGCGGATCGTTGGATTTTCGCCCGAGGTGAACAGCCGCGAGCACACGCAGTGGTTCCTGAAGAACCGCGGCACGCTGGGGGAACGCACGCCGCCGCGGATCGGGGGGTTGCCAGACGACCCGAACTCGCGGGGCTTTGTGAGCGTGGATCTGGATGCGATTGATATGAGCAGTGCGCCGGGCGTGAGCGCGCCGAACCCTGCGGGGCTCGCGGCTCGAGACGTGGCCGAGGACTTGAAGCAGATCGGCTTCGCGATGGACCTGGCGTGTCTGGATTTCATGGAACTCTGCCCGGCTCACGACGAGGACGGGCGCACGGCGCGGCTCGCGGCGCATCTGTTTGTGAGTTATCTCCACGGGATTGGATCTCGGAACCCGATCCCGCTCGTGTAACGGGCGTGCAAGACATGGAACAGCGACTTTCTTGCGGGTCGCTCCCGACGTCTCCAAGGATTTTGCAATCGCCCGGCAATAACCCCCCGACTCGTGCGTGAACCTCTTCACAATCGGGAGGCACACATGAACGGGATGACTACGGCGGGGTGGCTGCGCGATCGTTCTGTCCGGACTTCTTCGGCCGCTCTTTCTCGGACGTTGTCGGGGTGCCTGCTGGCGCTGCCGTTGCTCGCCGGGGGTGTCTTGACGCTCCAGGCCCAAGGTGCCCTGCCGCCGGTGCCGGTGCCGCCGGAGAACCCGATCACCGAGAACAAGCGGGTGCTGGGCAAGATCCTGTTCTTTGATGAGCAGCTCTCGACGGCCAACGTCGTGTCGTGCGCCTCGTGCCACGTGAACGCCAATGCGGGCGCCGATCCGCGGCTGGCCCGCAACCCGGGCATCGACGGCGTGCTCAACACGCCCGACGACATCCTCGGCTCGCCGGGCGTCGTCAAGTCGGACGACCTGAACAACTTCGACGTGAGCGCGGTGTTCGGCCTGCGGCCGCAGGTGACGAACCGGGCCGCCAACTCGAACATCAACGCGATGTACGCGCCCGATCTCTTCTGGGACGGCCGCGCTCGCAGCCAGTTCATCGATCCCGAGACCGGTCAGGTCGCGATCCAGAACGGCGGCGCTCTCGAGTCGCAGTGCGTGAACCCGCCCTTGAGCGATGTCGAGATGGCGCACTCGGGCATGGCCTGGGCGGATCTCAACGAGAAGTTGCAGCGGGTTCGCGCTCTGGACCTTTCGACCAACATTCCGGCGGACGTGGCGGCGGTGTTGAATACCACCCGCTCGTACCGCGAGCTTTTCCGCCGCGCCTTCGGCGATGATGCGATCACCGCTCGGCGTGTCGCGTTCGCTCTGGCGACCTATCAGCGGACACTGGTCTCGGACCAGACGCCGTGGGACGCGTTTCAGGCGGGGAACACTAACGCGTTGACGCCGAACCAGCAGCAGGGCCTGCAGGCGTTTCTGGCGGTGGGCCCGAATACCGCGAGCTGCTCGGTGTGTCACACGCCGCCGCTGTTTGCCAACACGGTGAACAACCCCAACGTGCCGTCGATGTTCCGCAACCTGGGCCTGCGTCCCAACAACGAGGACATCGGGAGGCAGGCGGTCACCGGCGTGCCGGGCGATCTTGGCCGCTTCAAGGTGCCGAGCCTGCGCAACGCGGCCCTGAAGCGTTCGTTCATGCACAACGGCCAGTTCGCGAACATCGGGCAGGTGCTGGGCTTCTATGCCGGCGCTCGCAACGTGCAGCCCCCGCCGCCGAATCGCGACCCGGTGCTCAACGGCATCGCGATCCCGCCCAACGTCGCGGGGCAGATCAACGACTTCATCAGCAACGGCTTGCTCGATCCGCGGGTCCGCGATCAGACGTTCCCCTTCGACCGGGCCACGCTCTTCACCAACCGCCAGGCCGATCAGGCGACCATCCTTCCCAACACCGGCACCGCCGGCAGCGGCGGCGTGGTTCCCCGCGTCGTCGTGCAGGCTCCGCCCATGATCGGCAACCGCGAGTTCCGCATTGGGCTTGACGGCGCACTCGGCGGCGCGACCGCACGTCTGGGTGTCTCCAGCCTGCCGCCGGTGAACGGCCGCATCACGCCTCAGCAGTTCTTTGACGTGCAGAGCGTCGAGGGCACGGGCAGCGGCGTCGGCTTTGCCACGCTGCACTGGCCGCTGCTGCCTGGGTTGGTGAACCCCGGTCAAGTGTTGTTCGTGCAGTGGTTCGTCGATGATCCTGCCGCCGCGGGCGGTCAGGCGGCGTCGCAGGTTGGGCGCTTGCCGATCTTCTGCGGGAGCGCTGGGTGTCCGAACTCGTGCAGCATGTCGGACTTCAACGGCGACGGGTTTGTGGACGACGCGGACTTCGTGAAGTTCGCCGAGGCGTACAGCGCGGGCGTGGTGCCGCAGGCCAGCCCGCTCTACGACCTCTCGGCGGACCAGGCGGTGGACGACGCGGACTTCGTGCTCTTCGCGACCAGCTACAACCAGCTCATCTGCTTCTGATCGTTCCTGATCGGGAGCGGATCGCTCGACAAGTCACGCGAGAGCGGGGTCCATTCGGCCCCGCTCTTTCGTTTCTGGATCGGCGAGATCAGACCCCGACCGCTTCCAGCGGAGCCGCGATTGGTGACGCGGACATGTTGGGCGAGTCGCCGGCGTAGCGCAGGCCGCTGGATTCGCAGAGGAGGCGCGAGGAGATCTGGGCGGAGAGGAAGATGGTGGGCAGGCCGCTGCCGGGGTGGGTGCCGCCGCCGACGAGGTAGACGTTCTCGGCGAACGGGAGCTTGTTCTGCGGGCGCTTGTGGAGCATCTGGCCGAGGTTGTGCGCGAGGTTGAAGGTTGCGCCGAAGTTGATGTTCATGCCTTCCCAGGTCTTGGGGGTGTACACAACTTCGGTGCGGATGCGCTGGCGGAAGTTTTTGCCCAGGTGCTTCTCGCCCAGGAGCTGGTCGAGGCGGTTGAGCGTGATCTCGCGGTACTTGGCCTTCTCCGCTTCCCAGTTCACGCCCTGCTCGTCGGAGTTCTTGAGGTTGGTGATCGGCACCAGCACGTACAGAGCGCTGTGGCCGGGCGGCGCGAGCGTCGGGTCGAGCGCGCTGGGGTTGCAGACGTACACGCTGGGGTTCTGCGGCAATTCGCCGGTGGTGGTGATCTGCTTCAGGTTGTTCTCGTAGTCGTCGGCGATGCAGATCGTGTGGTGGGGCAGATCGACCTTGCCCTCGATGCCGAGGTAGAGCATGAACGTGGAGCACGAGTAGCGGCGGGAGTCGAGCGTCTTGTCGCTGTAGGTGCGGCCAGAGTTGGCGCGGACGCTATCGGGGATCAGGTTCTTGAGCGCCCACGCCGCGTCGGCGTTCATGACGACGTGATCGAAGCGGTGCAGGCGGCGGGCGCTGTCGCCCTCGATGTAGACGCCGGTGGCTTTCTGGCCCTCGAACTCGACTTTTTCCACCGGCGACGAGGTGCGGATCTCGACGCCGAGCTCGGTGGCGACGTCGGCGAGACCTTGCATGAGCGCGTTGCAGCCGCCGATGGGATGCCAGATGCCGTATTCGTACTCGATGAACGGCAGGATGGTGAAGAGGCTGGGGCACTCATACGGGCTCATGCCCAGGTACTTGCTCTGGAAGCAGACGGCGAGCTTGACGTGCGGGTCCTTGAAGTACTTGCCGAGGAGCTGGTGCACGGAGAGATGCGGCTGCAGCACGGGCGCGACCTTGAGCGTGTCGAGCCATGTGTTCTTGGCGAACAGGTCGAGCGGCGTGCGCATCGGGTTGCGGAGGATGCTCTCGCTGTGGCGGAGCTTGTAGCGGTTGTCGGCGATGAAGCGCGGGAAGGCTTCGCCGTCGGGGCCGTGGACCGCGCCCAAACGCTTGGACATCTCGGCGATGTCCTGCGTGGTGTCGAGCAGCAGGGGCTCGCGGCCGGGGCGGCCGATGAGCAGGCGGTACATCGGGTCGAGGCGCTCGAGCTTGACGTAGTCGGCCATGCGACGCCCGGCGGCGGCGAAGATCTCTTCGAGCACGTAGGGCATCATGAAGAACGTCGGGCCGGTGTCGAAGTGGTAGGCGTCGCCGGTGGGGGACGTGCTGGTGATGCGGGCGGTGCGGCCGCCGATGACGGGTTGGGACTCGAAGACGGTGACCTTGGCGCCGCTGGCGGCGAGCAGCACGGCGGAGGCGAGGCCGCCGGGGCCGGAGCCGATGATGGCGACCTTGGGAGCGGCGGTGGGGGAGGCGGTGGGTGTGCGGGGCGAAGAGGTGGGCAAGTGGGGCATCCGGTGGCGTTCGCGGGATGCGTTGCGGCGGATTCCGCGTGGCGTATGGGCGAACGGGGAAGGGTACGGCGATCGAGGGGCTTTCGCGCCTCCCCGCACTGCGGAGCGGGGAGGGGTGGTCGAGCGGAGCGAGACCGGGGAGGGGTGAATCGGGTTCGGATAGACGTTGCGTTCAGGTACCCGCAGTCCCCTCACCTGACTTGAGGCTTTGCCTCAAGTCGTCCTCTCCCCGCAAGCGGGGAGAGGAGGCGCGAGGTGGGCGTTCTTTGTTATGCTTCGTTCATGCGATTTCGAGCACGCGATGAACGCGGTTCGGAGAAGGCACGGGTGGGGGCTCGGGCGTTAAGGCAAGAGTTGACGCCCCCGGAGCTCGCCCTTTGGAAGTCGCTTCGTGATCGTCGCGTGGCGGGGTTGAAGTTTCGGCGCCAGCATCCGATCGGGCCTTACTTCGCGGATTTCTACTGTGCGGCTGCGAGCTTGGTTGTGGAGATCGATGGCCGGCAGCATGACGCGGGACATGATGCGCGGCGCGATGTGTATATGACGGAGCGAGGCATTGAGGTATTGCGAGTGCGTGCCGTGGATGTGCGCGATCGCAAGGGCGATGTGGTGATGCTGATTGTGCGAACAGCAGAGCGCCGGATGAAGGAGCTCGCGGGTGCGCCTCCCCGCCCCGCGGAGCGGGGAGGGGTGGTCGAGCGGAGCGAGACCGGGGAGGGGTGATTCGCGCTCGGGTGGTTGCTGGGTTCAGGTACCCGCAGTCCCCTCACCTGACTTGAGGCTTTGCCTCAAGTCGTCCTCTCCCCGCAAGCGGGGAGAGGAGGCGCGGCGGGGGCGTTCTTCCGCTCGCCGTTCTTCCTCGCCTTACTTCCTGGACTTCCGCAACTCCTCGATCGCCCGTGCCGCCTTCTTCTTGAGATGGGGTTCGGTCTGCTTCTTCGAGATGGATTCCACCATGTTCATGGCCGACGCGTAGTCCACGGCTCGTGCCCACGCGCCGGCGAGCTCGATGAGGTCTTGATCGAGCTGTTCGGGACGGAGGTTGTCGCGCAGGGTGTTGAGCTGGTCCTGATCGGGCGGGCTGACGCGGGACTGGAGCGAGAGGCTGGCCGAGAGCCAGAGCAAGTCGCGGAGCATGTTGGCGTCGGTCGAACGGTCGTCGCTCTTCACGTCGGCGAGGCGGAAGCAGGCGATGGCGTCCTGGGTGCGGCCGGTGCGGAAGAGCGGCGCGACGGCGACGCGGGCGGCGGCGGGTGTGAGCGCGCTCTTGCGGTCCTTGAGCAGCGCGGCGGCGGCGTCGGAGTTGCCGTCGAGGATGAGGCCGCGGATCGCGGTCGCGAAGTCGCCGGCCTTGACGGCGGTCGCGGCCTCGGTGGCGAGCGGCGACAAGTTGGCGAGCTTCGGCGCGTCCTTGGTGCTGGTGCCGAGCGCGCCGGGGGCTAACGTCGCGAGTGGGTCGCCGACGACGGTGAGCTTCCACACCGGCCCGGTGTCGTTGCGGCACGCGCCTGCGAAGCTCGCCCCGGCGGCCAGAAGAGCCGCGACGCGCGGGCAGGGTGTGAAGCCCTGGAGCATCGGCTCGTTGGTGCTGCCGTAGTAGAGGTAGACGCCGCGTTCGAGCCAGCGCCCGCCCAGTGAGTCGCGCGACATGGGAGACTGCATCGACCAGGAGTGCACGAAGTGCACCGCGGCGGGACGCACGAGCCAGGGCAGATCGCCGCAGTAGGCGAGACCTCCATCGAGCTCGAAGTAGTCTGCGTTGCCCTTGGTGTTGACGAAGATCAGGCCGGCGTCGAGGGGCTTGCGGGCCTCGGTGCGCCAGAGCAGGGGCGAGGCGCCGGGGGCTTCGAAGACGGTGGTCTTGAGCTTGATCTGCTCGAACGAGCCCTTGCTCTGGGTGAGGCTGAACAAGGTCCAGGGCGCGCTCTTGGGGTAGCTGTCGAAGAGCCAGGCGCTGTCGGGTTCGAGGAAGAGCGAGCACATGGCGCGGAACGCGCTTTCCTGGGGGTTGCCAAAGATTTGCCCGGACCAGGCCCAGCGGTTGGGCGCTTCGGGGCGGAGGCGTCCCAGCCGGTCGGTGGTGGCGCGGGCTTCCTTGGGCGTGATCTCGAACACATTGGGGATCGCGGCACAGACGGTGATCGCGTCGATCGTGTCGCCCAGGTCGCTCCACGCCAAGCCGCTGCGGGCGGCGAGGTCTTGCAGGAACTTGTCGAGGGCGGCGGTGCCGTCGGCGGTCCACCACTTGTGCAGGTCGCGGGGCGCGAGATCGTCACCGATCCAGGTGAAGAGCTGTCCGCGTCCCGCGGCGAGCGCGAGGGCGGCGGGCCAGGCGGGGTCTTTCTCGTTGGCGATGACGATGCCCGGCGGCGCGTGGCTGGCCGCACGCCACGCGGCCTTCATGGCCTCGGTGTCGGCGCCGGCCGAGTTCCAAGAGGCGGCGAGGGCCTCGTGCACCAGCCCGCGATCGGCGTCCCAGGTTGTTGATGGGGCCGCGGCGGCGAAACGCACCACGCTGTCCGGCGCGAACGCTCGCACGAAGCGGGCGATGTTCTCCTGGGCCTGGATCGAGTTGTCGTCGATCAGCACCGGGAAGCGGGACGTGGGCGTCCACTTCTTGATCGCCTCGCAGAACGACGCCCCGTCGCGGACGATGACGACGGTCGACACGACAGTGGACTTCTTCTGAAGTTCACGGACTCGTTGCCCGAGCACCACCGCGGCCCTGGCGGCAGGCGGTATCTCCGGGGGCTTGTCCTGGGCCGGTGCAACAGAAGCGTGCAGAGCTGCGACGGACACGACAAGAGCGGTCGGGGGTTTCACGAATCGACTATATGAAGAAGGCATCAAAGCCAGCGAGCATGGGGGTCAGAGGGCATCCAGTTGAGACGGAGCCGGTATGCTGTGAATCTCGTGGACCAGAGGAGCATTGCCATGGCGAAGAAGAGTGTGAAGAAACCAAGCAAGAAGGCAGCCAAGCAGACCACCAAGAAGGCATCCAAGAACGCAACCAAGAAGACGAGCAAGCCCGCGGCCAAGCGCGATCCGCTCGCGCCGGTGCCGGTGAAGACCGGTCCGGGAGCGACACCGATGGAGCTGGGCGCGAAGCTCGTCGCCGATTTCAACAACGGCAAGATGCACCTGACCGACGCGTGGTCCAAGGACATCGTGTCGATCGAGGGGCTGGGCACCTCGATGGCGTGGCACGGGCGCCAGGGCGTGGACGCGAAGAACGCGTGGTGGATGTCGGATCACGTGGTGCACGGCGCGCGGGCCGAGGGGCCGTATGTCGGCGCGACGGGCTTTGGCGTGAAGTTCGAGATGGACGTCGAGACCAAGAGCACCGGCAAGCGCGAGAAGATAGTCGAGATTGGGGTCTACACCGTGAAGAACGGGAAGATCGTGCAGGAAGAGTTCATGTACTTCGGCGGCTAAAGGAAACAGTGGGACCGGCCTCCGGCCGGTCTTCCCGACTGCCATCTGACGAACCGATTTGACGCCGGTTCCGCGAATGTGGCGGACCGGCTGGAAGCCGGTCCTACTGGTGTTTGCGGCGCTCGCGTTCGGCACCGATCGCCTTGATCGCCTTGCCCAGCGACTCGTCGAGGTTCTCGTTGACGAGGAAGAGGTTGTACACGCCGCAGCGGTGGGCCTCTTCGATCTCGGCTTTGGCGTGGGCGAAGCGCTTCTGGATCGCGGCCTCGTCCTCTCTCTTGCGGCTGCGCAAACGGCCGAGCAGCACATCCTCGCTGGGAGGCAGCACGAAAATCGCGTAGGCGTCGGGGATCTGCTTCTTCACCGTGATCGCGCCGACGACGTCGATCTCGAGTATGACAAGGCGGCCGCGCTTGAGTTGTTCGAGCACCCAGGCCTTCGGTGTGCCGTACTTCTTGCCGTAGACACCGGCGGTCTCGAGGAACCCGCCCTGGGCTTTCATCGACTCAAACTCGTCGTCCTCGCAGAAGTGGTAGTCGACGCCCTCGACGTCGATGCCGGTGGACTTGCGGGTGGTCCAGGAGACGGAGAAGACGGCGTCGGGGATGGAGCGCTCGATGCCGCGGGTGATGGTGGTCTTGCCGACGCCGGAGGGGCCGGAGATGATGACGACCATGCCGTCGTCGGTGTCGGTGGGCAACCGGTGCGACGGATGCACGTGGGGGGAGGCGGGATGATTCGGGTCGGTTGACATCGAAGGTTCCGTGCAGAGCCGCAAGGCTATGCAAAACACCGGGGGCGTGCGTCGGTACCGACAGGGAATCAACCCGCGGCATCGGAAAAGCCGCACGGATGACAGACAGGGGTAAGAGAAAGGCCGCGATGCGAGAAGCGTTCGACAGCGAAGGGTTCCGGGCCATGGGGCATCGGGTGATCGACGCCCTGGCGGACCATCTCCGCGATGTGGCGACGGGTCCGGTCCTGCCGTGGCGCGATCCCGCGGCGGCTTTCGAAGATTGGGCACCCCCGCCGCACGACGGTGGCGGCGTGGAAGCCGGGCTGGAGACGCTCGCGCGTTGGGTGGCGGCCTCGAATCACCTCCACCATCCGCGGTACGTCGGGCATCAGGTGCCGCCGGGCATGCCACTGGCGGCGCTGGCCGACGCGGCGGTGTCGCTGCTGAACAACAGCATGACGATCTTCGAGATGAGCCCGGCGGGCGTGCCGGTCGAGGAGGCGGTGGTGCAATGGATGTGCTCCGCGCTCGGCTTCGGTGCCGGCAGCGGGGGCGTCTTGTGCGACGGCGGATCGATCGGCAACTTGACAGCGTTGGTGGCGGCTCGGGAGGCGGTGGTGGGGAGTCGCGCGGGCGAGACTGGCCAACATCAACGACTCGCGGTGCTCGCGTCGGATCAGGCGCACTACTGCATCGGGCGTGCGGCCCAGGTGATGGGCTGCGAGTTTGTGCCGGTTGCGAGCGATGGTGCGTATCGCATGGACGTGCATGCTCTCGAGGGCGAGCTTGATCGACTGAGCCGAGAGGGGATTCGGGTGTTCGCGGTGGCCGCGAGCGCGTGCAACACGCCGACCGGGTCGTTCGACCCGATCGAGGAGATCGCGGATGTGTGCCAGAAGAAGGGGCTGTGGCTTCATGCGGATGGCGCTCACGGCGCGAGCGTGGTGCTTTCGGAGCGGCATCGGCATCTCGTTCGCGGCATCGAGCGGGCCGATTCGGTGACGTGGGATGCCCACAAGATGCTGATGATGCCGTCGCTGGTGACCGGCGTGCTCTTCAAGCGGGGCGACGCGGCGTGCGAGACATACGCGCAGCGGTCGTCGTACCTGCTCGACAAGTCGCCCAAAGAAGAGTGGTTTAACCCGGCGCACAAGACCATCGAGTGCACGCGCCGGAACATGGCTGTGCCGCTGTACGTCGCGCTGCAGGCCTATGGCACCCGGGCGTTTGCCGATCATGTGGATGACACGATCGGCCTGGCCCAGCTTTTCGCCGCCGAGATCCGAGCCCGCGGCGACTTCGAACTGGCGATCGATCCGCCGGTGAACATCGTGTGCTTCCGGTATCGGCCAGCGGGAGTGACCGAAGACGCGGCCCTCGACGAGCTGCAATCGCGGCTGCGCGAGTCGGTGCTGCGATCAGGCCGGTTCTACTTCGTGAAGACGCGGCTGCGCAACGGGTTGTTCCTGCGAACGACGCTGCTCAACCCGAGGACGACGATTGAGGACTTGAAAGCCCTTCTCGAGGCCGTTCGAGCGGCGGCGGAGCGGTAAGGGCCCCGATCCCGGCGGTCACGGGCAAAGCAACTCGTTGTACGCCGCGGCGAAGATGGTAAAGTCGGCATCGTCGACGAAGCCATTGCGGTTCAGATCGGCGGGGCAGCTTGCGGGCATAGCCGGGTCGGCGCAGTCGAGGATGTTGTACGCGGCGGCGAAGATGGTGAAGTCGGCATCGTCCACAAACTGGTCGTTGTTGAGATCGCCGGGGCAGGTGTTCGAGAGTTCCACCGAGACGTCATCGATCGCGGGGCCGTAGAAGGCCGCGAATCCCTGCGAGCCGTTCTGGAAACCGGTGGTGCTGTTGAAGGCGAGCGTGGAGGCGTTGGTCGTCGCGATCACAAAGACGGTGCGGTACGCCCATTTGACGTTCGTTGTCGTGCGTGCGGCGTCGTGGGTGATGACAACATCGTCGATGAGCGTGCCGTTCCAGGTGACGGTCATCGTCTTATCTGCGAGCCCGAAGAAGTTCTCTGAGGCCGCGTAACGCAGCTTGTACAAGCGTCCGGGCGTGGTCGTGAGGGTCTGAGCAACACTCCCGGAGCTGGCGCCGTTCAGGTCCACGGACTGTTGTCCGTCGGCCGCGACCCAGAATCCACCGATGTGATCGATGTTTCCCCCGATGGACCAGCCGTTTCCGGGGCCGAAGTTGCCGGAGCGGTTGGTGAAGGTTGGTCCGGCGATCGGAGCTTCGAAGCTCCCGTTGACGATCAGATTCTGGGCGAGGCAGGTGGAGCTTCCTAGGCACACGGCGAACAGGAGAAGGGTCTTCATGCGTGATGATCCGAGAGATTCCAGATGCGGCGATGAGCCGAGCGAATTGGGGCGCCCGCGGAGCGCCACAACATGCCCGCACCATGAGTAGATCAATGTAACGCGCGGCCGGGCTTTTCCAAAGGGTCGCGACTCAACACGATCCATTTGCGCGGCCAATCGCGTCACGAGTTCGCGGAACGACCACGGTCGGCCCAGAATGGTCTCACCCGGCCCCGCCAGAATCCGAACTATTGGTGAAGAAACAACTTCGCCGAGGGAAGCGCCCGAAGGTCCACGCCCGAAAGCGTGTGCCCATTCACGGACAAACCAGGTCGTTGTACGCCGCGGCGAAGGCCACGAAATCCAGATCGTCCACCACGCCGTCCGCGTTGAGATCGGCGGGGCAGCCACTTGGCATCGCTGGGTCGGCGCAGTCGAGGATGTTGTACGCCGCGGCGAAGATCGTGAAGTCGGTGTCGTCGACGACGCCGTCGGTGTTGATGTCGCCGACGCAGGAGTTGCTGACGTACACGCCGATGAGCCCTGCGCCGTTCTTGGTGAGGATGATGGACTGGCGCGAGTCGCCGGGGACGAGGTCGGTGACGGTGTTGCCGTTGTTGTGGTACATCGACTGAACGCCGACGAAGAGCGGATGAGGCACGCCGATGCTGAACTCGCCGCCGATGCCGTTGTAGTTCGGGCCGTAGCTCAGCCCGAAGGTGTTGAGGAACGGGTTGAAGACGGCGGGCTCGTTGATCAAGCCGGTGCCGCCGGCGATGTACACGTTGCCGCCGGCGTTGACGTAGTCGATCAGGACCTGGGTGTTGACGGGGGTGCCGGCGAGGAAGACCGCGTCGTAGGTCAGAAAGTTCGCGAGGGTAAACGGTGCGGCGGAGTTCACGATCCATTGATGGCCGGCGCCGGTCATGGCGGCGCTCACCGAGGCGTTGTCGAGCCCGAAGTTGTTCGTGAGCACGAGGAATCGCCCGGGCCCTCCGCCGGTGAAGAACGCGGCGACGTTGCGGGCGTACTGCGTCATGGTCGGGGCTTGCTGAAAGCCTGTGGTGCTCAGGGGCCACTCGTCGTGGTGGACGATGATCTTGCCGGCGTGGGCGAGGGGGGCGAGCGCGAGCAGGCCCGCGGCGGTGCTGGCGATTTGGTTCAAGCAGCGAGCGAATGTCATCAAAGGTCTCCGGGTCGTGGGCGCAGAACGACAGAATCGTCACGGGCAGATCAGCTCGTTGTATGCCGCGGCAAAGACGACGAAGTCGAGATCGTCGACGACGCCGTCGGCGTTGAGATCGGCGGGGCAACCGGCGGGCATCGCGGGGTCGGAGCAGTCGAGGGTGTTGTACGCCGCGGCGAAGGCGACGAAGTCGCTGTCGTCCACGAAGCCGTCGCTGTTGAGATCTCCGGCGCAGTACGCCGACGCGGGGTTGGCCCAGTTGGTGCCGCTGGAACTGCTGACCGAGAAACCGGGGACGGGTGAAGACCCGATCAGGACCTGCGTGATGCCGCCCCAGCGGGCGACGAACGGCGTGCCGTAGTGCGCTTCGCCGGCCACCGGGCCCGGGCTGTTGGCGGCTCCCGCCGAGCACTGGAGTTCGACGCTCAGCGGCATGGTCATTCCAAACTGGAAGGAGACGGTGGCCAAGTACGTGCCCACGGGATCGCCCACGTACGCGCCGGCGGCGAGATCGGGGCTGTACTGCGTGCCGGTGCGTTGCAGATCGGTGGCGCCGCCGCCGACGTCGCCGCGAACCGTCCAAGTGGACGCCGATGATCCGCTCGCCGCGGCGACCGTGCCGCTGGAGATCACCTGAAAAGTGAGCGTGCCGTTAGTGCCGGTGGGGACACCCGGTGCGGTGATCATGATGTCGTCGTGGAAGGAACCTTTCACGTTCGCGTTCAGCGACCCGAGCGCCTGGCCGTTGGCGCGGATGGTGCCGTAGTCCACATGCAGCGCGGCGTGCCCGCTCGAGTTGAACCCGCCGGTGGCGGCCCCGAAGATGTCGAGGACGCCGACCTGGTTGACGGTCTTGGAGAACGGCCCCGAGCCGCCGCTGAAGCTCGGGCTGATGAAGACCTGGGCGAGGTTGTTGGAGTCGGCGAGGGCGGGTGACGCAACGGTCAGCGCCCCCAGCATGGCGAGCGAACAGATCGGCCGCATGGTGTTCTCCTCCGGGTCCGGTTGCTGAGGCCGGTTCAGCCTACCAGAGGAGCGCCAAACTCCCAAGCGGTCAGGCCGCGGTTCGTCGCGAACCGGCGCGATCGTGGGGCGAGGCCCGAGTGAAGCCCTCCCGAGGTCCCGCCAGGGACCGAACCGGGGTGCGTCAAGGGCAGATCAATTGGTCGTACGCCACCGCGAACGCCTGAAAATCCAGATCATCGACAAAGCCGTCGGCGTTGAGGTCGGCGGGGCAGCCCGCGGGCATCGACGCGTCGGCGCAGTCGAGGATGTCGTAGGCGACGACGAAGATCTGGAAGTCGGCGTCGTCGACCTGATTGTCGTTGTTGAGATCGCCGACGCACGCGGCGGCGTTGACCGAGATCCGCAGGTTGTCCATCGCCCAGGATTCGTCGTTCAGGTCCTGGATGCCCGGCCCTTCCATGATGAAGGCAATCGTCGCGGTGGACGCGGTGTGCGCGATGTTCTGGAAGCGAGGGTCGATCGCCATGTTGTACGCGCTGTCGGTGTAGTAGCTGCCCGGGCCGGAGAAGCCCAGGTCCAGACGCCGCGCCAGCACGCCGCCGGCGGGCGCGACGTAGGTCTGATCCTGACTGGCGGTGGCGTTCGCGAAGGACTCGCGGAAGATCGAGACGCCGTCGACTTTCACGTTGAGGAAGTCGCCCTCGGGGAACGTGCCGGTGCCATCGAGGGAGTCGATGGCGGCGAACAGAAAGTCCACGCTGAGCGTGGTGTGCGTGGGGAGGTTGTTGAGCGTGATCGTGACCGTGTTGCCCGTCGGGCTGCGCAGGAACGAGCCGCCGAACTGGTAGCCGCTGGGCCCGAGCCCGGCGAAGAACTGCACGGGGGTGATCAACGCAACGCCGGGCGAGACCTGCGGTGGAACGGTTGAGTCAAAGTTGTTGGAGAAGACAACCGTGCCAGCGCTCGCGAGCGGCGCGGCGACGCACAGGGCGGCGATGAACGAAATCGGGTTGTGCAAGACACGCTCTCCTCATGTCGGATGCGGAATCAATCGACAGAGTGTGACTGTACCGGTCCTGTCAAACACTTCGCCCACAGCTGGTCGGGGTGGCATTTGCACCCGATCAGCGTGAACGGCTGGATGGGATCGTATTTCTTGGGTGCGGGATCCCGCTTCCGTCCTGACCAACGGCGGTCTGGCGTTATAGGAACAGGGTCGTTTCTCGTGGCTCGCGTCTCCCGCGAATCACGGGCAGGTCAGGCGGTCGTACGCGACAGCGAAGATCTGAAAATCCGCATCATCGACCACGCCGTCTTTGTTGAGATCGCTCGGGCACGTCGAAGGCATGGCCGCATCAGCGCAGTCGAGGATGTCGTACGCGATGACAAAGATCTGGAAGTCGTTGTCGTCAACAACCCCATCGCCCTGCAGGTCGGCGACACAGCCGCTGAACACCAGCGTCGCCGGTTGGCTCGATGCCGCGCCGCACGCGTTGGAGAAGGTTGCGACGAACACCCCCGCGTCGGACGCTTGCGCGTTGGCGATCGTGAGGGTTGCGAACGTGTCGGTCGTCGGCGAATCGAGAACCGCCGACGCGTTGCGGACCACGCCGCCACCGACGCTCGCGCCGCCCGGGCCGTTGGAGATCGGAACGCCGTTGCGTTGCCACTGGACCGACACGCCCTCATAGCCCACGCGCGGCGATGCTCGCAGCACGACCGTTTGGCCCGAGCGAGCGACCTGGTCAGCCGGGGAAGCCGCCACCTTGACGGCGCCGTTCGGCGCGTACACGGCCAGGCCCGCAGCGATGACGGAGTCCACCTGACGGAAATCGCCGCCGAGCAGCACGCGACCGTCGGACGCCAGCAACACCTCGAATGGAGTCAGCGGCGGAACGCCGGCACCGAGCGATTGCCATGCCGCGCCGTCCCAGCGTGCGACACCACTGGCCGGCAACCCATCGAGTGCGGTGAAGCGTCCTGCGATGACGAGCTTGTCGCCGAAAACACTCAACGAAAGAACGTCGTCATTCGGAGAGGCTCCGAGCTTGGACCATGCCGCCCCATTCCACCTCGCGAGATTCTGGCAAACCAAAGTCTCAGACAATACGAAGAGGGACCCGCCGGCGACGATATCGCCGTTCGACAACCTCGCGAGCGCGCTCACCTCGCCGAACAGACCGCCCGGCAAAGCAGACCATGCCGAGCCATTCCAGATCGCGGCACCCTTTGCGTTGACACCACCGGCTTGGGTGAACTCGCCGCCGATGACAAGGCGTCCGTCTGATGTCGTAGTCATGGCGCGAACACTGAATCCTTGAACGCCCGATCCGAGCGGATGCCAAGCAGCACCGTCCCACGAGGCGATGAGGTTCGCACTGACGCCGCCGAGGGAATAGAAAGTGCCTCCCGCGACGAGATCGCCATTGGGCATCGTCTGCAGCACGTTCACGCCCCCGACCGATGTGCCCGAGCCCAAGGGCGACCACTGCGTGCCGTTCCACTTTGCGATGCTCTGGATCGGTTGGCCGCCCGCGGAGTTGAAGATGCCGCCCGCAACGATGTCGCCGTTGAGCATCCGTGCCAAGGAGAGCACGATGCCCTCGATCCCGCTTCCCAGTGGCTGCCATTGAGCGCCGTTCCAAATGGCGATGCTGCGGACCGGCTTGCTGTTCACGCTCTTGAAGTCGCCGCCGATGACGATGTCGCCGTTGGGGAGCTCCAGAAAACTCCGAATTGTTCCGAAGAAGCCAGTTGAGAGCGGCTTCCAAACGCCTCCGGAAAGCTTCATCACTCGCGCGGCCGAGCCGTCTGCGTTGACAACACGTCCGCCGATGATCGTCTCTCCCGATGGCAGCACCGTGATGGCATTCACCGACCGGATGAAAAACGACTGATCGGAGACCAACCCGTTGGCGACAGCAACCCACGAAACGCCGTTCCAGCGGGCAATACTGTCTGCTGTCTGACCGCTCGCGGAACCGAAATCGCCGCCAGCCAGAAGGTCGCCGCCGGGTGCAATCGCGAGCGATAGGACCACGCCGGAAACGCCGTTCGAGAGCTTCGACCACGTTCCCGACTTCCAGCGAGCGATCCCGGACGCCGGCACGCCTCCCGCGGAGGAGAAGTCTCCGCCGACAAAAACCGAGCCGTCGGTTGCTGCGGCGAGAGCGTACACGGTGAAGTTCACCCCGGTGCCAAGCGGGCTCCATTGGGTGCCGTTCCACATCGCGATGTTCTGCGCGGTCGTGACGCCCGCCTTGCCGAACGAGCCCGCGGCGACCAGTTCGCCACTGGGAAGAACGGTGAGCGCACGCACGCTGGGCCGATTGATGCCACCGCTGACACCAGCGCCGAGCGCCGACCAGCCTGTGCCATCCCATCGGGCGATTCGCGAGGCGGGAACGCCGCCGGCCAATGCGAAATCACCGCCGACGATGACGCGACCGTCTGCATCGACCACAAGCGCGTTTCCCGGACCATCGAGACCCGAGCCCAAGGGGCGCCACTCCGTGCCGTTCCATTGCGCGATGCGATCCGCGGCGACTCCACCGGCCCGCCGGAAATCACCCGTCGCAATCAGCCGTCCGTCGGGCAACGCCGCCAGCGCCAGGACTGAGTTGTCCATGCCAGCGCCCAGCACCTCGAACACACCCTTCTTCGGATCCCATGCCGCGATCCGGGATGCCGGAACACCGCCCGCGGCCGTGAAATCGCCCGCCACGACCAATACCGGAGTACGCGGACCGGAACCGTCAGGATCCCACACAGTCGCGGCGCGCACCGTGGCATCAACGCCCGGAACCCTCAAGCCAGCCAACCACGCCGGCCCGCAATCTTGTGCGTGCCCAGGGAGCGAGCACAACCCAGCAGCGGCACAAACAGCAACCGTCCGAATGGAAGGGAGCATGCACTATCACCCCGATGACAAACCCGCGAAAGGTCCGCGCATCACGCCTTCCCACGACGCGGACACTCCGGCCGATTCGTCGCCGGGGCGGCGTCAGTTCCCAAACAAGTTCTTCTCCGCGAAGTACCCGTTCTGTTCAAAGTACTTCAGCGCCTCGGGCACGCTGGTGAAGATCTTGGTGGCGGTCTCGGTGATGAACGGGCTGGGGGCTTTCTTGGGCTTCCACACGACGAACACCTCTTTGGTGTGCTCGAAGGCGTGGTGCAGTTCGCGTTCGACGCCGCTGGAGAGGCCGGGGAACTCGGTGCCCTTGGCGGTGGGGATCTCGGGGATGAGGCTGACGATCATGTCGGACTGATCGATGAGCTTGAAGTCGCGCATGTAGATCTGGCCGTCGATGTCGCCGGCGATGTCGAGGACTTCGCGGATGCGGACCCGCAGCGGCGTGCCCTCGGCGTTCTTGGACCCGCCGTAGGAGTGGGGGGTGACGTCGAGGAATTCCTTGCCCTCCCGGGCGGCGGCGATCGAGCGTTCGAGCAGCAGCTTCTCGTCCACATCACCCGGATCGAACGTGATGAAGTGCTCGGCGAGCGCGGCACGGAACGCATCGATCTCGGCCAGCACCTCGGGCATGTCCACCACGTGGCTCATCGGGAAGCTGGGGTACACCTTCTTCATTTGCGGGCGGCAGGCCAACCGGAAGAGCGTGCGGGTCGTGCTGGCGTGGCGGCCGCGGGCCATGATCGCGAACTGCGAGCCGGGGATCGCCTTGGACATCAGCTCGGTCGCGAGGATCTCTTCCTCGCGCCAGACCATGCAGTCCTTCAGCGTCGCGTCGATCTCGTGCTCTTTGTGCAGACGATCGTGCACGACCTCGATGTTGTCGACGAGGCAGATGAAGAGGTCGGGCTGGAACTTGGCGATCTGATCGAAGTCGAACGCGCTGAACAGGCCGTGGCGCCAGCGGAAGGTGGCGTGGGTGTTGAGCAGGACGTTCTTCTGATCGCGTGAGTCGGCGATGATGTCCTTGAACGCGGCCCGGCGCAGCGAGTTGAGGCGCGACAGCGGCAGGTCAAGGATCCGGCCGCCCTTCACGTCGGGGGCTTCCTTGTACATCATGTCGCCGACGTGATAGACCTGGAGCGTCTCGCCCTGCTGACCGGCGAACTTGGCGACGGTGTCGAGGTAGGGCTTCTTGTCCATTCCGATCTGGCCGGTCACGATGACGCGCATGGGCGATCTCCTAGGGGGAAACCTTAGGTTCAAGGCTGAATACGTGTGCGATCGAGCGCACGCGGCCCCGGTCGGTGATTCAGCCGAGGCCCCTCGGTCAGGCTCACGGCAGCGGCGAGGTGATGTCGTACTTCACCCGCACGTTGCCGATCCGGATCTGGTTTTGTATCGCGGGCACGGGCCAGGTCGCGTTGAGGGTGTGCGCGAGCGTGTTGGCGTCCACCGTCTCGTTGAGGCCGGTGATGGAGATGGACGTGTTGCCCGGCGTGTTCGCGGTTTGGGCGTTCCCCCCGAAGACCTGGGGCTCGCCGTTGTTCTGGATCTTTCGCAGCGACAGGATGACATTGCCCGTCGACGACGAGTCCTCGCAGAAGAGCGTGATCTCCCGAATGATCGCGCCGTCCGGCAGGTTCAGGGGCATGAACAGCGTCAGCGTGGACCCCGCGGTCGAGCCGGTGATCCAGTCGCCGTTGTTGGTCGTGTACGCCGCGGTGCTCACCACCGGCTGCCACGCGCAGGCCGGGAAGATGCGGCTGCGGGTCGTCGGGGAAAGAGTGATCTTCCCGCCCACTTTCACATCGAAGCCCACATCGATGCTGCCGGTGACCTGCAGGGGCGAGTTCACCTTGACAGATCCGAAGTTGTCGACTTCCACCGCCTTGGTCGGAAAGCCGTCGGGTGCATCGAGCTGGTTCGCCGCCCGCGCCAGGGGCGTGGTGCCGGCAAAGGGCACCCCCGTCACCGGTGTGCGGGGCAGGATCGCGGTGAACTCCGTCTCCGGCGCGACCTTGGATTCGACCTGCAGGAAGCGGCGCTTCTCGGAGAAGACGCTGGACCCGAAGTCGAGCTGCACGGTGAAGACACCGTTGCTGACGGGCACGCCGGATCGGAGAATCGACCCACCGTACTGCGTGCCGGGCAGCGTGCTGCTCGCGTCGTTCCAGAGCGAGAAGCGCAGGTCCGCCGCGCCCGTGAAGGGGGAGCCGTCCTTCTTCAGAAATCCCTGATAGGAGAACTCGGTCCCGGGCTGGGCGGATTCCTGAATCGGATCGTTGAACCGGATCGACCAGCCCGCGATCGAGCCGGTGGTGGCGGCGGGGCCGTTGCTGTCGTCGACGATGAACAGCGACCAGGTGAGCTTGGCGGATCCGCCATCGAACAACGCGAGATCGGGAGCACCGACGAACGAGGGGCCGGGCGAGGGGAAGTTCTCGAGCGTGTTGCCAAAGTTGACGGGCGCCAAGGTTCCGCTCCCCGGGATCGGCTCACCCTGCGAGAGCAATCGCCCCGTGCGGGAGAAGGTGAGATCCAGATTCTCGACGGGCCCGTCGCCGCCCGCGTCGGAGATGAGCATGCAGAACTGTCCGCCCGGAGCAACCAGCACGATGTCGAGGTCCGACACCCGTGGATGGGTGACGCCTTTCAGCGTCACCACTACGTTGGTGATGTTGGCGTTGGGGGTGAGGCCGGGCACCCCGATCGTGCTCGGGTACGTGACCGCGCTGCCGACGGACGGGATCACGATCGGCGAGTTGTTGCTAAAGACGTTCTGGGCCCGAGCGGCCAAAGCCAACGCGAACGATCCCAACACGAACACCCGCACCGAGCGATTGAGGCTGCGCATAGAGACTCCTGGTCGCCGAACAGTGCGGCGGACCATCGGAGTCTACTGCAGGGCACAGAATCCACCACGCGCAAAGCGTGAAACGCACGGTTCGGGAGCTTCATTCTCGGACGTGGATTACTGCCGCAGGTTCAGGATGGTGTACGTCACGCTGTCGCCCGTATCAACCTGGAAGCTGCCCGAGCCAAAGGTGCGGGTCACCCAGAGGCTGCAGGCCTGCGAGCCGGCGGAAACCGGGATCACCAACTTGCCGGAGAACGACTGGTGCACGTTGGCCTGATTGAAGAAGAAGTTCACCGGCGAGCTGTACGTGTTGCCGATCCGGAAGCGGAACTGGAAGCCGGTCTGAGCGATGTTGGTGAAGCCGCTGATCGAGAAATCAACGACCGCGATGCCCGCCTGGAAATCGCTCGCGCTCAGGACCGTGTAGGGCAGCTGCGACTCGCTGACCGGATTGATGCTGTTGTTCGCGCTTGAGTTTACGAACGAGAAGACCCGCGGCGTGTTCGCGATCGCGACCGGGACGCCCGAGATCCCAGCCCAAGGAGCTGCGTCCGCGGTCGTCGCCTTGTCGGCGCTCAGCGCACGGCCCGCGATCGGCACGATCGCCAGCCGCGTCCGGGGCGAGATCGCCGCGTAGCCCGAGCCCGGAGGCGACTCGACTTCAAGGCCCAGCCACAATTCCTGCGGGTTCAGTACCGTGCTGCCGAAATCCAGGTCGGTCGTGAAGACGCCGCCCTCCAACCCGGTGAACGACTTGACGATCGGGCCGGCGAGCGGCTGATCGACGATCGAGCTCACCGCGCCCCCGTGGAGGGTGAAGCGGACGTTCGCGTCGCCGCTGACGGGGGTGGCGTTCTTCTCGAGCACGCCCTGATAGGTAAACGACGTCTGCGTCGCCCCGGTGAAGCTGAGCTGCCATCCATTGATGGCCCCGCCCGCGGCGTCGTTGTTGCTGTCCCAGACGTACAAGCTCCAGTTGCCATTCGCGTTGGTGCCGGTGAAGACGCCCAGCGACGTGTCATAAGGCGTGCCGGGGGCCGGCGGCGGCAGCGGCACGGCACCAAACTGCGTGGGCTTGTACGTGCCGGGGAGGATCTTGCCGCCCGACGTGAGCGACGCCGCGGCGTTCTGATTGAAGTTGACCGTGGTCAGCGTGATGCCCTGGTTGCCGCCGCAGCCGCGCATCAGGAGCACCTTCTGCCCCTGCGGCCCGACCAGCAGGACGTTGAAGTCCGACGGCGCGAGGTGCTGCATGTTGGTCAGCGTGACGGTGATGTCCTGGATCTTCGCCGGCCCGCCGCTGACGTTGATCGTGCTGGGGTAGACCCCCGCACGTCCGCCCGTCGCGGCGGCGTTGATCGGGATGATCATCTGATCGGCGCCGAAGAACGTCTGAGCGCGGACGCCCGGGGCGACGGCGCACGCGGCGAGGAGGCCAAGGGCTGTCAGAACAACTCGTGTCATGGCATGTTCCTTCGATTGCTGGTGAGTTTGCGATGGATTCTACTGGTGTGGAGCTCAAGCGCCAACGCAAACAGCGTGGCACGCGGAGCAAAAACCGGATCAGACCTCACGACCCAACAAACCGCAGGCCGCGCACACGCCGTGCGTGATTCGGATCAACATTCTCGGACCCGGAGTTACTGCCGCAGATTGAGGATGGAGTACGAGACCGTGTCGCCGGTGTCAACGCCGAAGTCTCCGGAGCCGAACGTGCGGGTGATGTGGATGCTGCACGGCTGCACACCCGCCGGGACGGGGATGACCACCGAACCCGAGGCGGTGCTGTGCTCGAGGGATTCGTTGAAGGTGAACATGACCGGGGCGCTGAACGTGTTTCCGATCTTGAAGCGGAAGCGGAAAATGCTCGGCCCGGCGTTGGTGTAGCCGCTCAGGCTGAAGTCCACCACGGCGAGGCCCGCCTGGAAATCAAAGCTCTGGGTGGTGTGGCCGAGCACGATCTCGGAGGGAGCGGAGTACCCGAGGCTCGCGCTCGAGTTGTTGAACGAGAACAGGCGGGGCGGATTGGCGACGCCGAGCGGAATGTTGGTGATTCCGGTCCAGGGCGCGGAGTTGGCTGTTTCCGCCGTGGTGGCGGTGGTTGCGGTCGTGGCGGTGTTGGCGGTGTTGGCGGTGGTCGCGGAGAGCGCGGTGGTCGCGGTTGTGGCGGTTCTCGCATTGTCCGCGGTCAGGGCGCGACCGGCCACGGGCACGATCGCGAGGCGGGTGCGCGGCGAAACGGTCGAGTATCCCGAGCCGGGCGGCGATTCGACCTCGATCCCGAGCCACAGCTCACGAGGGATGAGAATCGCGACACCGAAATCGAGCTCGGTGGTGATCACGCCGTTCTCGATCCCCGAGAACGACCTGACAATCGGACCCGCGAGCGGCAGATCGGCGGTGGAGCTCACCGCTCCGCCGTGAAGCGTGAACCGGACGTTTGCGTTCCCGGCCAGCGGGGTGCCGTCCTTCTCAAGCACGCCCTGATAGGTGAACGAGTTCTGGGTCTGCCCGGTGAAGGAGATCTGCCAGCCGTTGATCGCACCGCCCGCCGCGTCGTTGAAGCTGTCCCAGACGTACAGGCTCCATGTGCCGTTGGCGTCGGTGCCCAGGAGCGTCTCGAGCGTGCCGATGTAGGGGGTGGGCGGCGCCGGGGACGGGAGGGAGGTGGTGACAAACTGCGTCGGCTTGTAGGTGCCGGGCAGGATCTTCGCGCTGTTCGACAGCGACGCCGTCGCGGCTTGATTGAAGTTCACGGTGGTGAGGGAGATGGCCTGGTTGCCGCCGCAGCCGCTCATCAGCAGGACCCTCTGCCCCCGCGGGCCGACCAGCAGCACGTTGAGATCGGAGGGAGTCGCGTGCTGCATGTTCGAAAGGGTGACGGTGATGTCCTGGATCTTGACGGGCCCGCCCGTCACGGCGATGGTGCTGGGGTACACCGTCGCGCGACCGCCCGCCGCGGCTGCGTTGGTCGGGATGATCATCAGATCGGACCCAAAGTACGTTTGGGCACGGACCGGTTGAGCCGCCGCGAGCAGCAGAACGATCCCAGGCACAATCCAAGAGAAGTGTCGCATCGAGCATTCCTTCGAGAGCGCCGCGGCCCGAGCCGCGGATGCATGAACAGATCAGTTCGGATCAACAGGCCAACAAGAAGCGATCAACGGGCAGCGAGAGAAGGTTGTTCACGACGGCGCGGGGCCGGCAGAGCGAGGGGTGAATCAGCGGTTCGGGCGGACGCTACTGGCGGTAGTTCACGATGGTGTAGGTGATGGTGTCGCCGGTGTCGAAGCCGAGATCGCCGGAGCCAAGCGTGCGCTTGACCAAGAAGAAAAAGTTCAGCCGCCCCGCCGGGACCGGCAGCACGAACTTGCCGGAGATCGTCTTGTGCTCCAGGGACTCATTGAAGGTGAACCTGACCGGCGGGCTGGTAAACTGAGTCACGCCGGCGATCAAGCACTTGATCTCGAAGACGCTCGGCGCGGAGTTGGTGTATGCGCTCATCGAGAAGTGCACGACCGCGACGCCTTCTTGAAAATCGAAGATCTGTGCGGTGTGAGTGATGATGTCGGGATAGGTCGGGCTGACCGAATAGACCACGGACGCCGACGAATCGGCGAACGAGAACACTCGGGGCAGGGTGGAGACCGTGATCGGAACGTTTGTGACGGCCGTCCACGCCACGGCGTTCGCCGTGGCGGCCGTGGGCACCGTGGTTGCGGTGCTCGCCGTGGTCGCGCTCTTCGCGCTGATTGCGGTCTGCGCGGTGGTCGCGGTTGTGGCCAAGGTCGCGGTGTCGGCGCTCAGGGCCCGGCCAGCGACCGGCACGATGGCGAGGCGGGTGCGCGGCCCGATGGTCGAATACCCCGTGCCGGGTGGCGATTCGACCGCGATCTCGAGCCACATCTCGCGCGGCGTGAGGGCCGCGGCTCCGACATCGAGCTCGGTTGTAAACACGCCGTTGTCGACCCCGGAGAGCGACTTGGTGATCGGGCCGGCCAGCGGTGGATCGGCCACGGAGCTGACCGCCCCGCCGTGGAGCGCGAAACGAACGTTGGCATCGCCGCTGAGAGCGACGCCGTTCTTCTGCAGCACGCCCTGGTACGTGAATGAAGTCTGGGTCTGACCAGCGAAGCTGATCGACCAGCCATTGATCTCTCCACCAGCGGGGTCATTGAAGCGGTCCCAAAGGTAAAGGCTCCAGACCCCGTTTGCGTTCGTTCCCTTGAAGACATCGAGCGAGATGTCATGCGGCTCAGGTGGCGCCGGCGAAGGGAACTGCCCGAATTCGTACTGGGTGGGCTTGTAGGTGCCGGTCAGGATCGGTGTGAACTCAGGAAGCGAGCGGGCTGCGCCTTGGTTAAAGGTCACCGTCGTGAGAGCGATCGCCAGGTTGCCGCCGCACGCGCTCATCAGATACACGCGCTGCCCCTGCGGACCGACGAGCAGCACGTACAGATCCTTTGGGCGCCAGTGCTTGATGTTTGCGAGGGTGACAGAAATGTCTCCGATCTTCGCCGGGCCATTCGTCACGGTGATCGTGCTGGGATAGACCGATGCCCGGCCCCCGACGCTGGCGGCATCGGCTGGGATGACCAACTGGTCCGTGTTGAAGTACGTTTGCGCTTGGGCGTTCAGCATCGAGCCGAGGGCGACCAGCAATCCAAGGCCCAATGAAACGAAACGAGGCATCGTCGGGTTCCTCATCGCGGCGCGTCGAATACGGTCATCCTACCGAAGCGGGACCGATGCGCCAACACCAAGTGATTGTCCGATCGTGTGAAATCTGCCCCGATCGATCGACCAACGCAAAGCCGACGAGCAGGGGCACTCGGCCCGAGTTTTCCATGGCGGGTTCTGGGACGTTGTCGTCCGTGCGACGGAGCGAACCGATCGGAGCGATCTGGTTCAAACGTAGCGATACGTGATCGGCGCATCCACCTCGGGGTGCAGGCTCGCGTGCACCGGGCAGGTGTGCCCCACGCGCTCGAGGCGCTCGCGCATCTCGGCGGGGACGCTGGCGGGCAGCGTGACCACGACCGGCAGCCGCGCGATGCGGCGGGGCGCGGGTGGCTGGCTCATGTGCTTCTCGACGGTCGCGGTCGCGCCGGTGAGGTCGATCCCGTGACGCTCGCCGAACATCGCCATGGTGGTGAGGATGCACGAGGCGAGCCCGCTGGCGACGAGGTCGGTGGGCGAGAACGCGCTGGCGTCGCCGCCGATGTCCTTGGGCGCATCGGTGCGGAGCGTGGCGCCCTCGGGGTGCTGGAGGTCACACTTCTTGCTGCCGCTGTAGCGAACCTTGATCTCGACCATGGGGGCAGTGTACGCGATCGGAGCATCGGCCATGCCGCCATTTGACGTGCCGTGCTTCAAGGCGAGTGTGTGGCTTTTCTCGCCGGTGGTGCTGGCCGCGCGAGCGTCTTCGACGTTCCGGGCGACGGATGATCGAGTTGGAGGAGTCGAACGAGCGGCGTGGTACGGGCGCGGCGGAGATCGCCGAAACGCTCCGAACGACCGCGATCGCGTCGTTCTCACAACGTGCGTCCGTCAACGTGCATCCTCGGGAAACGGCATATCTGTTTGCTTCGCGGCACGAGCGCGCCATCCAGATACCTGGTGGTCATGCCAGACCGGGTCGCCTCACGGCACCGGCGCTGGCATGCTGTAGGTGACGCGAATGCTGCGGACGGCCAGCGACTCACTCCAGTTGCCGAACTGCGGAAAGATGAAGACAGCGTACGAGAAACTCTGGTTGTCAATCGGCACATTGAGCGAGCCCGACCCAAACGACACGCCGACCGCGCCGGGTGTGCCCGAGGTTGCTATCGATGGCACGATCGCGCTGGAGTTCGCTCCTGCGATCGGTGTGCGCTGGAGAAAAAACTGGAGGTTCACCGAAGGTTCGGCGTCATACGCAAAGACGGTCACGTTTGTGATGGTGGCGCCATGCGGAAGAGTGAGAGATCCAAAGAGCGCGATGGACGTGCCGACGGGTCCATAGGCGCCGTTGAATCCTTGTCGCACGACACCGCCGTCGCCGGTCAGCGCGGTCGGGGGGAGGGAGAAGTAGCTGGTACGGGGCGTGGTGTACGCGAGGTTGCTCGCGGACAGGGTGTTGGCGATCTGCACATTGCCGTCCGAGCCGATGATCATCCGCGTGGCGTTGTTGCCGGTGCGGAACTGCAGCGAGCCGTTGTTGTTGTTATTGAAGATAATGCCCGCCTCGGCGGAGCTGGTGTTCTGGCGCGAGAACAGGAAACCAGATTCGCTCTGGTTCTGCGTGAGAAGGCTGATGTAGTACGAGAATGCCGCGTCGAGCTGCACGAGTGAGTTCGAGCTGGCGCTCGCGAAGGACGTGCCGTTCGCGATGTGCAAGCGGGCCTTGGGCTGTGTCACGCCGACGCCGAAGTTGCCAGCGCCGGTCAACGAGGCCCAAGGCAGGTCGCCGACTCGGAGCAGCAAGCGATCCTGATTCGCGGTCGCGCCGCGCCGATATCCGATCTGCCCGGGCGTGCCGCCAGCCTGATTGAAGTTGATGGCACCGAGGTAGTCGTCGGCGGCAAGGGTCGGGGTGTTGTTTTCCAAGATCAGCACCGAGCCGAAGGGAGCGCTTTCGGAGGTCAGGGTCTGCGAAGCTTGACCCGCGGACAACAGGTACTGCGGTTGGGTGAAGACGTTGACCCCGTTGAGACGCGGGATGTTGGGATCGCTGGTCGTCAGGGCGTACGGGGTCGACGTGAAGGGCTGGCGGGGCGAAAGCACGGTGAACGCGCCGCCGCCGGTCGGGCGGACCTCGATCTGCAGGTAGTACGGGGTCAAACTGCTGCCGCTGCCGTCAAAGATCGGACCGAAATCAACCGGCGTCGTGATGACTCCCCCGACGAGAGTCAACGCCGTCGCGGTGAACGCGGGGCCGACCTGTACGCCAAGCGTCAGGTCGTTCCACGCCGTGAAGCGCACGTCCACGGTCCCCGAGATCGGAGCGCCGCTCGACGACTTGAGAACGCCCTGGTAGGTAAACGCGGTCTGTCCCGGCTGCGCAAGGACGAGACCCGGCATCAAGAGCGACGACGCCGCAAGCGAGAGAACTGCGTGCCTCACGGAACGAATCGATCGCATGGAAAGCTCCCCTGCTGCCGGCCCCGCCTTGCACAATGTAAAGCTGGATCAAATCTGTTGCAAGGCGAATGTCGGCATCGGTCGCAAACGCCGACCCTGCACGGCTTCCCTTGAGAGCGTCCGGCGGAAGCGTCCCATGGAATATGGCACTCGTGCTGTTCTTCTCGGCCCAAGGAAATCACTGGCATCCGCGGCGGCGATCGCCATTCCGCGTGCGGCTCGATCCGCGCCGACGGTCCATCGGTACGCGGACCTCACGGCCGGCGTCTCTGCTCTTCCAACAGGGCTTCGAGGCGCTGCATGCAATTTTGCGGTTCCTCGATTTGCCGCTTCCGGCGTTCGATCCGCTCGTCCTTCTCCCGGCGCATGTCGCGGAGTGCTTCG
Source organism: Phycisphaerales bacterium (assembly GCA_019744815.1). Lineage (GTDB taxonomy): Bacteria > Planctomycetota > Phycisphaerae > Phycisphaerales > UBA1924 > JAFEBO01. The sequence goes on along the minus strand of JAIEUA010000001.1, from coordinate 279,561 downwards.
ACGGCCAGGGCTTCGAAGCCAGCGCGATGTCCGCGGAGCCCTCGGGGTGTTTGGGATCACACGTCTTGTTGCCGCTGTATCGAACCGGGATCTCGTCCTTGGGGGCAGTGTACGACTCCGCGGTGGGGTCGCCCACCACGCTGCCCGTCCGACAGCTGAGCAGGCGGCCTAGCGGATGATCCGGTAGCCAAATACGATCAACGGAGGATTGATCGCGGCCCCGGAGTTGTTGCGCAACCGGAACCGGAACTGACTCGTGGCACTCACGCGCGCGAAGTCGATGGAGAGGCCCGACGGGAGATCGCTCTGCGGCGAGATCACGACCACGTCGGTGAGTTCCAGCCCGCCGACTCCGTTGATGGTTGCGAGCGCATCACCGCCCGCGGCAATACTCGAAAAGTCGAGCGAAAGAGATCCGCTGGCAACGATCGGCGAGACCACGGCGGTCGTCTGTGTGCTGCCGTCGGGAAACTTCACCCCGCCGGCCTTCGACTCGATCGTCCCGTTGACGGTCAGCTTCGATGTCCCGGTGGTGGTGCCGATCAGCACGTTGCCGGTGTTGGTGTTGTTGATCGCGGTCCCGGTTGCCGCCCAGGGGCTGAACGCGTTGAGCACGTTGCTCGGGATGTTCGTGATGGTGCCCCACGAGACCGTGCCGACCTCGTCGGCGAACGCGGCCTGGTCGGCCTTGAGCGCAAACGACGCGTACGGCACGGCCGTCAGCGGGGCGCGGCCGTCGAGGGTCACGAAGCTCGGATCGCCCGGGCCCTTCACCGCGATCTCGACCCACAACGCACGCCCGTCGAAGCTTGAGGACGGCGGGGCGAACTTCGTGGTGAACACGCCGTTCTCGATCGGCACCGCGAACGCTGTGGACGAAGCGACCTTGTCCTGCGGCGCCGTGCTGTTCGGGCTGCGCCACAGGTCGGCGCGGACGTCGTACACGCCGCTCAATGGCCCGCCCGCGTTGCGCAGCACGCCTTGGTATGAGTACTCCGTCGAGATGGACGCCGCGAGCGGGCCGTTGATCGAGAGCGACCATCCGGTGGCGATCGAGCCAACCTCGCCGGTGACATTGTCCCGCACGTACAAAGACCACGTCCCCGCGGCGTCGTCGCCGATCAGCGAGTCAAACGACGTGAGATACGGCAGGCCCGGGGCCGGCGCGGGCATCGCCGCAGGCGCTGGAACGACGGTGGGGCGATAGGTCACCTTCACCATCGGATCGCCGTTGAGCGGGCGTCCCGAATCGGCCAGGACGAAATTGAACGCCGCGGCGGTCGAGCCCGGCGCGTTCGCGAGCAGCTGCACCGCCTTGCCCGAGGGTGAGACAAGCAGCACGGTCAGATCGCTTATGCGCGAATGACTGAACTGGTTGAGCGAGACGGCGATGCTCTGGATCGGCGGGCCGAGCGGCACATTGATCGTGCTCGGGTACAACGACGCGTTGGCGTTGTCGTTGATCGTGATCGCGGTCGGGTTGGAGAACGTCGCGGCATCCGCGAGCGGAGTCATTCCAAGGGCAAGCAGAGCGACGGTGCAAACAGCGGGATTCGAGCGGTGGCGCATGACGAGGACCTCCCGCGACAATGTCCCAGACGGCGCGGTTTCATGCAAGGGAATCCCGGGCCGCGACGAAATCGCGATCGGAGAACCCAGCAGCACTCCGAACATGCTCCGATCAGATCACTTGGTGGCGGTGCCTGCGACCTTCTCCAATGCCGCTTCGAGGCGGCGCAGGCGCTCCTCGAGCCTTGCGTTCTGCTCACGCAATGCCGCCGCTTCGCGCCGCTGGGCCTCCAGTTGTTCCTGCTGCTCCTGCATGCCGCGAACGAGGAGCGCGGTCACGCCGCTGTAGCGGATGCTGTCGACCTGGCCGTCGCGGGCGCTGGTGACGCTCGGGAAGATGGCGGCCACTTCCTCGGCGATCAGGCCCACGTCGCGCCCGCCGCCGTACTCGGCGTTCCATGTGAACTCGACGGGGCGGAGCTTGAGGAGATCGCTCAGTGCGCTTCCGACGGTGGTGACATCGTGCTTGGCGCGGATGGTGGAGGTGTTCTCGAGCACGCCGCGAAGGCGGCCGCCGACGACGTCGATGCGCCCCGGCGATCCAAAGTCGGCGTACCGAAGCCCGACCGTGGGCGTCCCGCCGTCGGGATCGGCGAAGGTGATCTGCACGAATTCGTTGGCGGTCAGCACATCGGGTCGGAGAAGGATGCTGTCGGAGTTTTTGTTGCGGAGGATGAGCTTGCCCGCCGCTGCGGAGAACGACGCATATCCGAGCGAGACGTCCCCGGAGAAGATGCTCTCGCCCTTGCTGATGAAGGTCAGGCCGTTGCCGGTGTTCTCGGCGATGAGCGCGAAGGTGTTGCCGTCGGTTGATTGGGCCAGCACGCCCGCGCCGCCGACGCTGGTGGTGCGTCCGCGGACGCCGACGCCGAACGCGCTGCTCGCTTCGCCTGCAACGCCGACGCCCGAGGGACCTTTCGCCGAGCCCAGAGCGCCGACACCGCTCGGGGCGTCGTTGATGCCGGCGACGCCGGCGCGGCTCGGGCCGGCCGAGACACCGAGCACGCCGGTGCCGAGGGAGCTGTCGCCCCGGACTCCTGTCGGTTCGAACAAGCTCAAGTTCGTGGAGATCGGGAAGCCCGTGGCACCCATGATGACCCCGTTGGCGCTTGTGGAATCGTTGTTGATTCTCAACGCGTGACCCGAGGTGATCGACAATGAGGCCGTGAACGGAAGCCGCAGGCTGTTGCTGATCAGTGCCCGCTGGGCGTACGGCGCCGCGAGGATCATCGTCCGCGGCAGCTGCGGCACGCCGTTGATGCTCACCTCCAGCCAGCGTGCGTCACCCGTGAACGCGTTCGCGGAGAACTGCCCGCCGGCGTTGAGCTCCACCGTGAAGCGTCCGTGATCGATCGCCACGCCTGGGATGGTCTGCGGATTGCCGAGACGGCTGGCCGCAAGTGTCGAGACCGGATCGGACCACAGCGAGAAGCTCAGGTCCGCGGTGCCATTCACGGGCGTGCCGTTCTCGGCGACGAAGCCCTGATAGGTGAACGACGCCGGCAGCGCGATCTGGGCTGAGGCGGGCGATGCGCTGCCGGCAACTGCAGAAGCCAATGCCGCCGACAGCACGAACGAAGCGAAAAGACGCATGAAACCTCCGGATGCAAGGGCGCGATGTTGGAAAGCCGCTCCGGTCGCGTTGGCGACGGAAGCGGTGGAGGTCAACGAGACTTCAGCATCTCCTCGATCCGCTGCAGGCGTGCCTTGAGATCCTCGATATCGCGGCCCTGCGACTCGATCTTCTTGTCGCGCTGCTTGATCTGCTCGTCCTTCTCCCGCCGCAGATCGCGGAGCGCTTCGACGGTCAGGGCTTCGAAGCCGGTGATGTTGAGTGTCTTGAGCCCGTTGGCGGTCGAGCCGATCCATTCGGGGAAGACGGGCTCGACCTGCTGGGCGACGAAGCCGGTGCGCCGGCCGCGGCCGGCGCCCGGGGCCTCGGGGTCGTTGTACTCGTAGGTGCGACCTTGGAGACGCAGAAGCCTGTCGAGAGAGCCGTCGAGGGGCTGGATGTCGTGCTTGGCACGGGCGTCGGAGAGGACGCCCCAGGAGCCGCCGCCGGGTTTGAGGGCCTGGCCGCCGAGCTGGGAGTTGAACTGGAAGAGTGTGGTTCCGCCCTCGGTGATGATGAAGGCGTCGTTGTTGTTGGCGGCGTTGCCGGCGGTGCCCATCTCCAGTTGGAGGCCGCTCTGGTTGGTCGCGAAGTTGAAGCGTCGGAGGAAGATGGTGTCGCCGTTCTCGCCGGCTGCTCCGAAACGCAGGTCGGCGTTGGTGTCGATCCGGGTGGTAGTGGCGATGTGCAGGCCGGTTTGTGGAGAAGCGGTGCCAATGCCGACGTTGCCGCCGGTGTAGGCGATGGCGTTGTTGGGGGATGCGGCCCAGGGAGAGAAGGCGTTGGCCACGCTGCTGGGCACGCCGGTGATGCCCGACCATGGGACGCTGGAGGCGGTGTTGGCCGCAATCGCTCGATTCGCGATACCCGCGACCGAGGCATAGGACGCGCTGGGAACGGGCGAGATCGGCTGTCGGGGTGTGAGGGTGGTGAAGTTGCCGGAGCCGGCGGGAGCGACGGCGATCTCGGCCCAGAGAGGGATCGACGCGTTGATCGGACCGGGGTTGGCCGTCAGGGTGAAGACGCCACCGGGCCCCAGGGTGACGGCGTTGACGAGCGTGGCGTTGCCTCGCGGCGATCCCCCGGACGCGCTCGCATAGAGCGTCAGACGCAGGTCCACCGGCCCGGTGTTGCCCTGGAGCGTGCCCTGGTATGTGAAGCGCACAGACGTTGCGGGTAGACCGGTCAACGCGAGGCTGTGGGAAAAACCTGCTGCGATGGCGGTGTAGGGCCCGGCGGCGGGCGGGGAGTTGCTGGCTTGCCCGCGGGTCGGGTCGCCCCACTGGACGAGCGAGCCGTCGGCGCGGAGCGCGAGATTGTGATAGGTACCCGCGGCGATGGCGATGTAAGGCCCAGTGAGCGGTGGCGAGTTGTTGGCCTGGCCGCTGCTTGTGTCGCCCCACTGGACGAGCGAGCCGTCGGCGCGGAGCGCGAGATTGTGGTAGTAGCCCGCAGCGATGGCGATGTAGGGCCCGGCGGGGGGCGGGGAGTTGCTGGCTTGCCCGCGGGTCGGGTCGCCCCATTGGACGAGCGAGCCGTCCGCGCGGAGCGCGAGATTGTGATAGGCACCCGCGGCGATGGCGATGTAGGGCCCGGCGAGGGGTGGGGCGTTGACGGTTTGACCTTCGAGCGTGCGGCCCCACTGGACGAGCGAGCCGTCGGCGCGGAGGGCGAGATTGTGGTAGCCACCGGCGGCGATGGCGGTGTAGGGCCCAGCGAGGAGTGGGGCGTTGTTGCCCTGATCAACACTCGTGTTGCCCCACTGGACGAGCGAGCCGTCGGCGCGGAGGGCGAGATTGTGGTAGCCACCGGCGGCGATGGCGATGTAGGGCCCGGCGGGTGGCGGAGCGTTTTTGGCCTGACCGAAGGCCGTGTCGCCCCACTGAACGAGCGACCCGTCGGCGCGAAGCGCGAGATTGTGATAAGCACCCGCGGCGATGGCGATATAGGGCCCCGCGAGGGGTGGGGCGTTGTTGGCTTGGCCAATGCCCGTGCTGCCCCACTGGACCAGTGCGCCGGTGCTCTGACCCTGTGCCTGCAGGGTTGACAGAAGTGTGGTGAGGATCGTGGCCAGGAAAGCGGTCAAGCGGGTCTTCATGATGTGCTCCGTGTCGATCCAGCGAATCCTCGGGCGGCTTCTCAGAACGAAGAGTTTGGTGCAGGTGCACCGGCACCAAGCTCAGCGACGCGCTGCATTCCCTTCGGGCGCGCATCGCGCCCTCGCTCGGCTCAGGGACTGGAGAACGCCCGGATGGTTGAACGCTGTGCCCGCCGCTTGAGCGCGAACGAGCGCTGACGCCGAAAGCGACGACACCGCACGTGTGAGAGCGACGGACACCCAGGAACGAATCGATCGCATGCAAGGATTCTCGCCCGAAACCCCGCCGCTCCCAATGTAAAGGTTCGCCAATCCTGCCGCAAGGCGAATGTCGTCAGTTGTGGCAAACGCCGACCCAACCCGGCTTCTCAGGAACGCTTCGAGCGGGGGGCGTCCCACGCAAGGCGACCCCGCGTGCCGCTTTTCTCGGCCCAAGGAAATCATCGGCTCCCGCGGTGGCGACGGACATGTCGTGCGGCGGCCCCGCCCCGATCGTCCACCGCGAAGCGCGGAGTCAGGGCCGGCGTCTCTGCTCTTCCAGCAGTGCTTCGAGGCGCTGCATGCGAGTCTGGAGGTCCTCGATCTGTCGCTTCTGGCGCTCGATCTGCTCATCCTTCTCGGCACGCAGATCGCGCAGCGCCTCGACCATGAGTGCGGTGGTGCTGCGTTCGGTCACCATCCGTATGCCGTCGCGGTCGCGGGTCACCCAATCGGGGAAGACCCGCTCGACCTCGTCGGCCATCAGGCCGATCTGCAGCCCCGGCAGTGCGCGGCCGTTCTTGATCTCGGCGTCGTTGTAGTAGTACTGGTAGCCGCGGAGCGTGAGCAAGCGGTCGAGCGTGCCTTTCAGGGGCGAGACGTCGTGCTTGGTGCGCGGGTCCGAAATGGCGGCCCAGGTTCCGCCGCCGGGCTTGCTGGCGAAGCCGTCGGAGCGGAAGCCGAAGGTGGGGTTCCAGCTGCCGCCGGGGATGGTGCCGATCGTGAAGTAATCGACGCTGGCCCCTGGAGTATTGTCGTCGCCGATAATGAGCCGGAGCTCGGATGAGTTCGCCGTGGTCGTGTTCAGGTTGACGCGCTGAAAAGCGATCAGATCGGTGTTCTCTGCGGTGCCGAGCGTGTTGCCGACGCCGCCGAAGGCGAGGAAGCTCGGCGTGCTCGATCCGGTCACGACTTGAATCGACCCGGCGACGCTCAGCTTCTGCTCCGCGGCGATGTCGCCGATGCTCAGGTTGCCGTTGGCCCGCAGCCGCAACCGCGCCGAGGACGCCTTGTTGTCGAACACCTGCCACTCGCTGCCGTAGTTCGAGCCCATGAAGTACTCGCTCGCGGAGGTCAGCGTGCGGATACCGGCGAACGTGCCGGCGCCAGACTGAACGAGTATCCGCGCCGAACTGGAGTCGTTGATCACAAGGTTGTCAGCGCTCGGGGGTGTGGCCGTTCCGATCGCGACCGATCCGGCGTTGTACGCGATCCCGCCCGTCGCGCTCTGCCACGGCGAGAACGCGTTCGCGACGTTGTCAGGAACGCCGGTGATTCCGGACCACGGAACGCTGCCGGACTTGATCGCGTACGCGGCGTATGGCGTGGAGTCGATCCGCGTCCGCGGGCCGATCACGGTGTACTGCCCCGAGCCCGGCGGCGTGCGCACCGCGACTTCGAGCCAACGCTCCTTTCCGGCGAAGACATCGCCGAAATCGAGACGGTTCGTGAACACGCCGTTCTGCACGATGGTTCCGGGGAACTCGAGTGTTCCGCCGATCTGGAACGCGCCGCTCGCCGCCGGAAAGAGCGAGTATCGCACGTCCGCCGCGCCCGGCACGGGACCCTGGTCGCTCTTCAGCACACCCTGGTACGTGAAGGCACTGGACTGATCCGCGGCGTTGATGCCGGTGACGTTGAGGACAAACTCGTAGCTCCCGGGCAAGGAGTTCCCGGATTGAACAGCACCCGCGGTTGCCAGAGATATCTCGTATGTGCCGCCCGCCTGGAAAACGCCCTGGTTGTTGGTGTTTCCGGCGAGCCCGATGTTGACACCCGGACCGGTGATGCTGCCGGACGCGAAGCCGCTGTTGAGCGTGTAGGAGAACGGCGAGGTGTTGAGCGACGTGAACTTCGCGTAGAAGTTGCTCGAGGCTTGCCCGATCTGGCCCGTGAGGTTCTTCCCGCGCTGGGCCGTGCCGGAGGCCGTGATCCGCAGTGGCAGGAGCTCAGACGACTGCCAAGCGATGGCGGTCCCGCCCGAGGGCCCGGGGGAACCCGCAGTCATGCTCCATAAGTCAAAGTCGGGCGCCGACTGCGTGATGGGCGGCCCGCCTCCCGGACCGATCGCGCTCACCGAGCGTGTCTGGTCCACATACGACAACTGACCGAACGCGGCCCCGCACAGAGTCGCGGCCCCGACCAACGCCATCGTGTTCTTCAACATACGGCTCTCCTCATCGAGTGTGTGTCACGTGATTACGGCTGCCGGCGTGCCGCGGCCTCCAGCCGGTCCAGCCGCGCCCGCAGCTCGGTCAGTTCCGCGCTGCGAGCCGCGGCCTCGCGTTCGAGCGTCGCGAGCCGCTCGTCACGCTGCTTGATCTGTTCGTCCTTTTCCGCCCGCAGGTCGCGCAGCGCCTCGACCATCAGCGCGGTCGTCGACCGCTCGGTGACCATGAGCTTGCCGTCGCTGTCCGTGTCCACCCAGTCGGGGAAGACACGCTGTACGTCCTGGGCCATCAGGCCGATCTGCGTTCCCTTCATCACCGGCTTGCGCTTGATGGCCTCATCGGTGTAGCGGAAGGAGTAGCCGCGCAAGGCGAGCATGCGATCGAGCGTGCCGTGCAGGGGCTCGATGTCCTGCTTGAGCGTGCGATCGGAGTAGTTGGCGAAGGAGCCGCCGCCGGGCTTGGCGACGGTGCCGCCGTCGGGGTTGAGGACCAGCGTGCCGTACTCAAAGCCGGCGCGGCTGACGCCCTGGATCTGGCAGACGCCGTTCTGCTGCGCTGTGGTGCGCAGCACCAGCGTGGTGCCGTTGCCGCTGAAGGTGTTGTTGGCACCGACGGTGAGCTCAGTCGGCCCGTTGGCGTTGACGTTGAAGAGCGAGGTGGTCGAGGGCCACTCGCCGCCGATTGAGACCTTGCCGGTGGGCGAGATCGTGAGGCGTGTGGCGCCGCCCGTGACGTCGCGGATCGCGAAGCTGCCCTCGGCGATCTGGGCCCCAATCGAACCCATGCTCATCAGCGCGTACTGGCGGGTCGTGCCCCCCAGGTGCATCCACGCGCCCGAGACGCCGGTGCCGCGGATCAGAGCGGTGCTGGTGTAGATGTCGTTCGCCACCTCAAGGCCGGAGTTCGGCACCGACGGGACGCCGGGCCCGATGCCGACGCGACCGCCGACCGCGGGGCGGATGTTGATGTCACCGACGCCGAAGCGGTTCGCGAGGGTGAGCACCGCGGTCTGGTTGTTATCGAAGCCCAGATACGCGTCGCGCGGGCTCTGGGCCGCGGTGGCGGCGCGGATGCGCAGCAGCGCCGACCCGCCGCCGGTCAGGGCCGCGAGCGTTCCGTCGCCGCCGACGTTGAGGCGTGCATCGGCCTCACCGGTCGCGATCCGCACGTTGCCGTTGAGCAGCGTGTTACCCAAGACGTCGAGCTGGGCGCTCGGCTGCGTGGTGCCCAGGCCGAGGCTGCCCTGAATCAGCGTGTTGCCGGCGACGTGCAGCAGCGCGCTCGGATTGGTGCCGATGCCCAGCGGCGCATCGGTGCGGAGCTGCTGCCCGCTCTGGCTGATCCCGATGTTGACGGCCAAGTCTCGATCCGGCACCTCGACGCCGTCGACGAACAGGCTCCCTCCCGGATAAACGTTCCCCGCGATCAACGCCCGCACGTTCGGCGGCAGGGCGACCCGTACGCGATAGACACGCCCAGCCTCCAGCCGCACCGGCGCCGTCCAGCCGAAGCCCGGGTAGTTCACTCCGGAAGGGCCCGGGAACTGGAACGTCGTTCCGCCGTTGGTGGCGATCACGGTTCCCTGATCATCCAAGAGATCGAAGGTGACGCTCTCCGAGCTTCCGGGCAACGAGTGCAGCAGCCCGATCAAGCCGGAGCCATTGGGGTTGTTGGCGTCGTTCAGCCAGCCGTCGGCGTTGAGCGTAAAGGTCTGCTCCACCACCGAGCCCGGGTACAGAAACGCCACGCCGCCGCCGGCGATGTTGATGCTCGCGGGCGAGCCGCTGACGCCGATCACGCCCAGCGGTCCCACCGACAACGCGCTGGGCACGCTGCCGATCGCCTGGCGAGGCGACAACGTCGTGAAGGTGTTCGCGCCCGCGGGAGAGACCTCGACCTGCACGAAGCGCGGGCCGCTGAAGATGCCCGGGCCTCCCGGGGCCGCGGAGGTTCCAAAGTCGAGCGCGGCGGAGAAGACGCCGCCCTTCACATCGACGCCGGTCTTGACCACCGCCGGCGCGACGGGCGAGCCCCCGCTGGCGGCATCGAACACCGTGAACCGCATGTCGAAGAGCCCGGTCTTGGGCGCGCCGTTCTGACGCAGCTGACCCTGATACGTGAACGCCGAGCCCGACTGGGCCGCCGCTCCCGCGGCCAGGCCGCCGATCGCGATCATGCACGCCGCCAACGAACCACGCAACGACTGCCGAGCCTGCACCATGGTGAGTCCCCTCGTGCCCCGACGCGGCCTCTTCGCGCAGGGCACTTGGTACCAGCGGGGCGACGCCCCGTGGACCCTCAACGATGATGCGAATTTCTCTGACTTTCCGGTGGAGGCGATACCAACCAGAACCCTCCCGGCTCGTTATCGATGCGCGTTGCACACGTCAGTTGTCCATATTGGTGCGCTCGACCTCGGGCACGATCGGGTGCTCGCGGGCGTCCTTGTCCTGGCGGATGCCGGTGACCTGCCAGCTCACCTTGGCCCCGGGCTTGCCGCCGGCGACCTTGAAGGTGTTGGCGCTGATCTCCTCGGCGACGTACAGGTTCGGCATCGACGCGCCGACGGGCGTGAGCTGGTAGCGGAACTCTCGGTTGAGGGCCTCGAAGTAGTTGGGCAGCGTGATCGTCGCCTCGCCGCGCTCGTCGAGGCGGGCGATGCCGTTGTAGATGTTCATCATGTCCGGCGATTCGACGAAGGAGTGGTAGAGCCACTTCTTCTCGGGATCGAGCGGATGGGGGATGCGGAACGAGCCGCTGGTCTTGCCGACGCTGCCGTTAACGATCAGGTTGCCATTGATGGTGACGTTGCCGTCGAACTGACCGGCCCGGGTGCCGGGTCCGCTGCCGGTGCCGTAGATGCCGATCGCGCTGGCGCCTGGGCCGGACCGACCGATGACCGCCACGGTGTTGTTCGCGTTGGCCGTGACATCGATCAGCCCGGCGGGGCTCGTGGTGTTGCCCACGCCGATGCGGCCGTTGGAGTAGATCGTGAAGCGATCCTGATTCGCGGTCGCGTCGCGGACCGAGAACGTGCCGGCGTTGTTGCCGTTGGAGAGCAAGGAATAGACCCGCCCGCCGGCCGAGGTGTTGCTGAGCGACAGAGCGGTGCTGGCCGCGTCGGAAGAGGCCCGCATGACGTTCCCGTCGCCGGAACGGGCGGCATCCACGCTGAAAGTCGGGAATGCGTTGAAGACGCCCATCAAACCGTTGGCGGTGACGGTGAGCGCGGCGACATCGATCGCGGTCGCTGTCGTGCCGCTGCCGAGCAGGAACTTGCCTGCACCCTGGCCGTTGCCGTTGCCGGTCGAAATCATGTTCCAGTACCGTCCACCGGAGCTCAGATTTCCGAGAGCGAGCCACGTTCCCGCGATGTTCGGGCTTTGGAGCCGCTGGACCGTGTACGCCGATCCCAGCGCGTCGAGCGCAAACTCGGGATTGACGTTCCGAACCCCGACGAACCCGTTGCTCGACATCGTCAGCCCGTAGTTGCTCGACGTCAGATTGCGGAAGACGAGCTTGCCGGTACCCTCGCCCGCCGAACCGCCGGTCGAGAACATCGCCCAGTCCTGCCCCCCGCCCAGGCGTGTGGCGTCCAGAGACAGGAACGCGCCATACGGTGCCGCGGCGTCCGCGCTGACACGCAACTGCGGGAACGGATTGCTGCCGCTCCCGCCGGTGACATGCAGCGGGGCGCTGGGTATCCCCTCGTTGATCCCGAAGAACCGCGAGCGGAGCGACACATCGCCGGCGGCGCTGCCGAAATAGGTCTTGAAGTACAGGTCCACGCTCGGATCGAGACTCGACCGTCCCAGCGCGTACGGGTTCAGCGTCGAGCACCCGTACGCGGTCGCGCCGCTGTCGGTGACGATCTCAAAGGTGTAGGTCGTTGCCGGATCCAGGGGGAGGCCGCGGGTCAGTGACAGCACAATCTCGCCTTTGACTCCCGTGGCGACGCAGCGCTGCGACCACATTTTCGGGCCGGCGACACCCGTTCCCTCGTAGATGTTCAGGCTCGCGTTGCTGTAGTTGACCTCGTCGGAGCGCATCACCGCGATGTGCGTGAGGGTCCCCGCGCTTCCCGTGGTGAACGACTGCCAGATCGAGCCCGAAAGAGAGAGGGCGTTGCCGTCGAGCTGGGTCTGCGACTGATCGATCTGCAGCGGCGAGGGATTGAACGCCAGCACAAAAGGCTCCGCGCTCTCCGCCCGGATCGCGCTCGCCGCTCGCGGCACCACGTCCACGGGCTGCCGCGGCGTGAGCGTCTGAAACGCCGGGTGACTCGGTGTCGCCACCTGGATCTCGGCCCAGCGCCGGCCCTGCGGCTCGATGACGCCGAAGTCCAGCGAGATCGTGAACACGCCGTTGGTCACCGTGCCCGGCACGATGAGCGGCCCGGCGACGATGGTGCCTCCCGTCTCCTCGGTGAACAGCCTGCATTGAAATGTCGCGGGGCCCGTGTAACCTTGCCCGCTCTCCGTCAGCCGCCCCTGGTACACAAAGGTCGACCGACTGGTGATCTGAGCGTGGACGCTGGAGACTCCGACCGCCGTCGCCGCGAGCAGCAACAACGCCCTGCTCATGCCTCGAGTCAACACGCGGGTGAACGAGCGAGAGAATCGGGTACGCATGGCGGGCTCCTCGTCGGGCAACGAGCGCCGGCTCGGAACGCGATCACGCGGCCGGACGGCGCACAAAGCATCGGCGAGGAATCCGGTTCGACACCCTCACGAAAGAGACGATTTCCAGCGTGCCAACACGACGAGTTCGGATCGGGTTCGGATGCCCTGCCCCGTTACCGGCCCGGAGGCACCGAGATCTTCTCAAGCCGATCCAGCCGTGCTTTGAGTTCATCGATCTCGGCGCGCTGGGACCGGATCAACGCCTGCTGCTGCTTGATCGCCTGCACCGCCACCGCCGACAGCCGCGAGTAGTCCATCCCGATCACCTGACCTGATTCATCGCGGTACACCAGTTCCGGGAAGATCTTCTCGACGTCTTCCGCGAGGAAGCCCAGGTCTGCAGCCCGTCCGCCCCGCCGCGCCGCCTCGTCCGCCTTCCAGTCAAAGCGCACGCCCTCGAGCTTGAGCAGCCCTTCGAGCGCGTCGTTCATCGGTGCGACGTGCTCTTTCAGCCGCGCACTCGACGGCGTGATCGTGCCGGTGGCGTTGATGTTGCCCTGAACCACGAGGCTGCTGCCGACCACGACGCGGCCGAAGTCGTTGCTGTAGTTGATGTAGAGCCCGCCGCCGTCGGTCGATCCCTGCGCGCCACCCGGCCAGCCCGCGTCGACGAGCGCCCGGGCCTGCCCGCTGTTGTTGGCCTGTCCGCCGCCGCGCCCGGCGAGCATGAAGTCCGCGCCGGTCGAGCGGATCACGCCGTTGACGTTCAGCTTCTGCGGCAAGGTCGTGGTCCCGATGCCCACGTTGCCCGCGCTGTTGATGACCATCCGCGTCGCGGTCGCGGTCTGATCGACAAACTGCCACGTGCCGTCGCTGCCCGAGTACATGCCGTAGGTGCGCCCGCCGACGCCGAAGTTCTCCAAACGCAAACCAGATCCCCAGCCCGGGCCGCTCGCGCTGATGAGGAATCCAAGGTCGTTGGTGGAATCGCCGAGGATGTGCAGCCGGGCCGAGGGCGTTGGTGTCTGAATGCCGATGCGTCCGGTGTTGGTCCAGCGCAGCGCGATCCGTTCGATCCCGTTGTCCTTGCTGCCAAGCACGCCGCCGCCAAAGCCCGTGAGCACCGGGCCGTCGACCGCAAGACCCGAGAACGGCTTGGCGGCGCTGAACCAACCGAGCAGATGGTTCTCATCGGTTCCGCCGCGGAAGTAGACCGTCTTGTCGTTCATCCGCGCATCCCCGCCCAGCGAGAACGTCTCGGAGTTCGTCGCCACCGTCGCTCGCGCGGCCTGCGGGGTCACCAGCACCTGCTGGCGCGGCGTGAGCGGCACGTACCCCGATCCCGGCGGGCTGGCCGCCTCGATGTCGAGCCACAATCCGTTCGCGTCGTCGGTCGCACCGCCAAAGTCCAGCGTGGTCGTGAACACGCCGCCGCTGACCGCGACGTTTGTCCGCGTCAGCGGCCCGCCGATGCGGTTGCCGGTGACCGTGCTGGTCGGGTGGTTCCACAGCGTGAAGCGCAGGTCCGCCGTCCCGTCGACGGGCGTGCCCGACTTGAGCAAGCGTCCTTGATAGCTGAACGCGGTGGAGATCGGCTGCGGCTGGCGCACGCCGTTGAAGGTCAGAGACCAACTGTTCACCACGTTCCGTGCCGGGCCCGCGCAGAACGCATAGAGCGTCCAGGTGCCGTTGATGGTGCCCGAGTAGGTGCTGCTCAGCGTGCTCGCGTACGGCGCGGGCGGGGCCGGCGTGGGGAAGGAACCGATGGGGCTCGTCGAAGGGCGGATCACGCTGTTCACCTTGATTGGAGCGGTGAGCGTGTCCGCCGCGTCGTCCGCGAACGTCGCGCTCAGGACCGTGGAAGGGTTGGGACCCATGGCCGCGACGACGCCTAGATTCACCGCCTGGCCGCTCGGGCTGACCAAGAGGTACACCCCGGCGTCATTGGGTCCGGCCGTGGCGAAGACGTTGAGTGTCACCGTCATGTAGCTGACCGGCCCGACACCCGCCACCAGCAATGCAGACGGGTACTGATTCGCGGGACCGGCCGTCGCGCCGGTGAAGCTGATCGGCGTGTTGTTCGTGAAGGTCTGGGCAACCGCCGAAGCCCGAGCAAGGGCGAGCGCGGCCAGCATCAACGCAATCAGACGGATCATGAGGGCCTCCGGGAGCGACACTCCCAAGAGGAGGCTACCACAAGGGCCACGTTTCACCAAGGCCCCTTGAGCGCCCGGACCGTCCAATGTTCAGCGGCCGAGCCCCGTGTTGGCCCCCGCGTCCGATAGCCGCGGGATCACCGCGGCCCGGCGAGCGTAAACGAGAACGCCGAGTCGGTCAGCACGCCCGACAGATTCACCGTGCGGAACTCCACGAACCCGCTGCGATCCGTGTTGCTCAGGGCCGTGTTGGAGTAGACGATGATCGGGGATCCAGCGAGGTACGCGGTTGCGGTCGCCGAGGGCGGACTGGGGAAGCCCGGTGTCGCACCCCAGCTGACGCGGTACGCGCCCAGCGCCAACTTGGTCACGGTGTACCCGGCCCCCCACCGGATCGTGCCGTTCGCGTTCACCACGCCGCGGATGATCGAGAGATTCTCGGCACTGGCTCCGATGGCCTGGTACTCACCACCCGCGCCGAGCCGGATGTCGCCGCGGACATCCAGCTTGGCCGTCGGAGCAATGGTGCCGAGGCCCACGTTGCCGTTGGGCAGGAAGGTTGCCCGCACGGCCCCAGCGTTGTTGTCGCGGATCAGGAACGCGCCGGCTCCTTCGGTGTTGTCCGTTCCGGCGTTGAGGAGCGCCCAAGTCCGCCCCGTGCCCGACGTGTTCACGAGGTTCAGCCAGGTGCCCAATGTCGAGTCGGTCTCGATCAGGGCGTTGTTGTACAACGGGCCGCCGCGGACGTGCAGCGCAGCGATGGGGGTAGGTGTTCCGATCCCGACGTATCCGCCGTTGTAGGCGATGCCGTTCGTGGCCGGCGACCACGCGGTCACGCTCGGGGGCACGCCGGTCACGCCCACCCACGGCACCTTGTCGGCCGAAAGGGCCGATTGGGCAACGGTCGCCACCATCGAGGCGGGGACCTGTCCGATCCGCTGGCGGGGCGTCAGGGTTTCGTAGGCGCCGCTTCCCGCCGGGGTACGCACCTGCACCTCCAGGTACCGGTCCGGCGCGTTCACAAACCACAGAGGATCGGCCGGTATCTGAAGGCTGAACACCCCCGCGATCACCGGCACGTTCGCCAAGGCGAGCGGCGAGCCCACAACGCCCGTGCCGCTGGGTCCGTCGTAGATCGTGCACAGAAAATCGGCGAGGCCCGAGTAGTTCACGCCGGCGCTGGTCAGCCGTCCCTGATAGGAGAACGTACTCCCGAGGCCTCCAGCCCGAATCCCCATCTTGTCCTGCGCGCCGGCGGGCGTTAACGCCTCGAACGCCGCGGTGCTCAGATTCAGCGGAGGCGTCGTGGTCGTCGCGAAGAACCCTCGGTTGGAGAGCGGCGGCCCCGACTGATCGAAGACCATCGGGAACTCGAGACCCGCTCCCTGGTAGGACATGCCCACGAAGAACTTGCCCGTGACCGCGACCGGCGGATCGATCGCATAGACCGCGAACGGGCCGACGGACCCCGACACGGCGTCTTTCACGACGGCCGACAACTCCCGCAGCAGCACGCGATCCGCGGGGTCGCCGTTGCCGACCGAGTCTTGCCAGATCGCGATACGAATCGGGCGACCGTTGGGCACCGACGACCAACGCACCAACACGGTTGAGATCAGGTCGGCCCCGCCGACGGCGTCGAACGACACCATCCAGCACCGCTCCCAGGTGGGTAGGTTCACGCCGATGCCGTAGCTGAAGGTCCCGTCGTCGTACTGATAGGTGCTCGGCGCCGATCGATCCTCGAAACCGCCGGTCTCATCGATCGGCACGCGCACGTCGACCGGACCGCCCGTCGCGATCGGTGCCCAGACCGAGAGCCCAATCAGGGTCGCTCCCAGCGCGAAACGGGTCGGGCCGATCTGGTCCAGCAACGCGGCGAGGACGGAACGCATGCGAAGACTCCGGAAATGTGCGAAGGTCCAAGATACCAGCGGCACCGGAGATCGCCAACCCTCATCCAATACCGCATTCGATTGAATTCGCCTCCGCAGACACGCCGTTTCCGCCCGGCACTACCTCGCACGCCTCTTCGCTTGTACAACTCCGGTACCAAACGTCTCGCGGACTTCGTGCCCCGCGACCCGTCCGATATCTTCTGCCGCTCCTACAGACTGACGATGCACGAGTGTCTCGCGTGCGAACGCCCGATCGGCGCGGGCCCGATCGTCCGGAGGCTGCGCGGCGGTTCGATGCCCGCCGCATCGACCGGTGTGCACGCGGCGCTCACCTATCGCGCGAGCGCCTTCTCGATCTTCTCCAGTCGCTCGCGCAGCAGGGTGTTCTCTTTCTCCAGATGCTCCACCCGCTCGAGCCGCGACTTGAGTTCGGCGATCTGCCCGTCCTTCTCCGCCCGAAGGTCGCGCAGCGCCTCGACCATCAGCGCCGTGGTGCTGCGCTCGGTTACCATCCGCATGCCGTCCTTGTCGCGCGAGACCCAGTCGGGGAAGACCCGCTCGACCTCATCGGCCATGAGTCCGATCTGCACGCCCGGCAAGCCCTTGTTCGAGCGCACCGCGTCGTCGTTGTAGACGAACCGATAGCCCCGCAGCGACAGCAGCCGATCTAGCGTGCCCGCCAGCGGCGCGATGTCGTGCTTCAGCCGCGGATCGCACGACACGGCCCACGAGCCGCCGCCGGGCTTGAACCCGTTCCCGATGATGGTGAGGTTGCCGGCACCCGAAATGGAAGCCGTCTGCGTGTACGCGGCCGCGGACCCGAACCCGAAGCTGATGATCTGCGAGCTCACGGCCGTGTGGATGCGCAGCGTGCTCGGAGCGATGCCAAGCCCGAAGTTCGGTCCACCCGGAGCGCCGTTGAGGATCAATAGGTCGTCCAGACGGTTGCCGAAGAGGATTGGTCCGCTCGTTGCGATCGACCCGTTGACGTCGAGCGTCGCCGTCGGCGTTGCCGTGCCGATGCCCACCCGCCCGTCGCTGTACCCGATGCCTCCCTGAACCGAGTCCCAGGCGGTGATGCTCGTCGGCACACCGCTCACCCCCGACCACGGCACGTTCTGCGCTTGCGTCGCCACCATCGCCGCCGGAACCTGGCCGATCCGCTCTCGGGGCGTGAGCGGCGTGAAGTCGCCGCTCCCTGCAGGAGTTCTCACCTCGACCTGCAGGTACCGATCGGGCGCATTCACAAACGCAGAAGGATCGGACGGAATCTGCAGCGAGAAGACCCCGCCGGTCACGTTGACATTCCGTTGCTCAACGACCGGCGAGACGGCAACGCCATCGGTCTTGCGATCGAAGATCGTGAGCCGAAAGTCCGCCGGACCGGAGTAGTTCGTACCGGAGCTCGTCAACCGACCCTGATAGATAAACGAACTCCCGCTGCCGCTGGCGCGGATCGCGAAATAGCTCGGGGTCGACATCGCCAACACGTCCGTGAACGGAAGCAGCATCGCTCCAAGGTTCGCGGCATCGAATGGAGTCGCGGACACGCCGAAGTAGCTCCGCCCCGGCACATAGGCAGAACCGCCGACACCTTGGAACGCGAGAACCTCGCTGCCACCCGTGTAGATCGAAGAGAACCCGACGTAGAAACGGCCCGATACCGGAACCGGGTTGGCGAGCGAGTACATGTTCACCGTGGCGGTATTGGTATTCGCAACGGTCACACCCTGCTGCGCCACGAGCCTCGCGCTGCGAAAGTTCCCCGAGCCGTCGTCCTGCCAAACAAACACTCTCTGCGTGGAGCCGTTCGCGACCCCTCGCCAGACGCACGAGATCGAGGTGAGCAGATCGCCGCCTCCCAAGGCGGTGAACGCGTTCACCCCCACATATTCCCCGTTCGGGCCAAGCCAGCCGCCGTACGGAGGCGCATCATACTGATACGTGCTCAGTGCCGATCGGTCCTCGAACGAACCAATCAACGAGTCCGGGCTCACATGAAACGCAGGAATCGGCTCGCCGGCGAGAGCGGCAGAGGTCATGGTCGTGCACACAAGAAGCAACCGGATGAGTTCGCGCATGGAGTCCTCCGCCAGCCAACGGCGTGTTGGGTCTTTGGGCGTAAACAAATGCGAGAGCGACTGCTCCCGGCCCTCACCATTCCCAACGCGAAAATCGCACCGGGCACGCCCCCGGTACGATCGGCGTATGCCCTTGCGTCTGTACAACACCCTCACCAAACGCCTCGAGGACTTCGCCCCCCGCGACCCGTCCAATATCTCCTTCTACTCCTGCGGCCCCACGGTCTATGACGACGCCCACATCGGGAACTTCCGCTCCTTCCTCGCCGCCGACCTGCTCCGCCGATGGATCGAGTCGCCGCTTTGTGAGATTGGAACTAAGGAAGGCACCCACAAGGGCCCGCGCCGCGTCACCCACGTCATGAACATCACCGACGTGGGTCACATGACCGACGACGACAACGCCGACGGCGGCGGCGAAGACAAAATGGAAGCCGCCGCCAAGCGGCTCGAGGCTCAAAAGGCCGAAGCCAAGAAGTCCGGCAAGTCCCACACCACCGCCGACCTCGACCCCAGCGACCCGTACCAGATCGCCCGCTTCTACGAAGCCCGCTTCCGCGAGGACGCCAAGAAGCTCGGCCTCAAGCTCGCTCTCGAAGCCGAGAAGGACCCAACCCTCATGCCCCGCGCCACCGAGAGCGTGCAAGGCATGATCGCGCTCATCGCCCGCCTGATCGAGAAGGGCAACGCGTACGTGGTGGGGGAGCCGGGCTCCAGAGTTGTCTACTTCCGCGTCAAGTCTTTCCCCGACTACGGCCGCCTCAGCGGCAACACGCTCGACCGCCTCAAAGAAGGCGAGGGCGGCCGCATCAACGCCGAGCACCAGGGCCAGAAGGAACACCCCGCCGATTTCCTGCTCTGGAAAGAAGATTCGCGCCACAAGATGAAGTGGGACAGCCCCTGGGGCACCGGCTACCCCGGCTGGCACATCGAGTGCTCCGTCATGTCCGCGGCACGCCTCTGCACAGAACGAACCCCACGCGCAAGCGTGGGGCCGCAGACGCTTACATCCTCGGCGCTCACCGCCCTCACCATCCCCAACGCATCCCCCATCATCGACCTCCACTCCGGAGGCGAGGACAACATCTTCCCGCACCACGAGTGCGAGATCGCTCAGTCCTGCTGCGCCTTCAACCGAAGCCCTGCCGGTGCGACCTACGCCGCCATGTGGTTCCACCCGCGCTTCCTCATGGTCGAAGGCACGAAGATGAGCAAAAGCAAGGGCAACTTCTTCACCGCCCGCGACCTCTTCGCCAAAGGTATCGAGCCCGCGGCATTGCGATTCGAGCTGATTCGGTACCACTACCGATCCAATGCAAACTTCACGCTCGGAGGGCTCGACGAGTGTGAGCGAACGCTTCAGTTTTGGGCTGGGCAGATTGGCGCCATTGGTGACGTTGTACGGGGCGATAGCAGATTGCGCACTCAAGCGGGCGAAGCCCCGGACACCTGCCCGCACTTTCGCGACCTGGCGTCCACGTTGCGTGAGAGCGTTCAAAAAGCACTCAATGATGACCTGAAGATTGCACTTGTGATCGTGGCTATCGATCTCACGCTTTCGGCAGCAACCACCTGGATTAGTGGCATTCCGAGGAAGTTCAAATCCGGAACATCACTCCCGGAGGCGAGAGACGTCTTAGACCGAGCAGTTTCCAGCCTACCTGAAGGCGGCTTGAGTGAAGAGCAGCGAGCCATGAGGGATGTCCTCACGGTCCTTCGCGATGTCGATAATGTGCTCGGACTATTTGAGCTTGGCACAAAGCGCACGGTTAGCCATGACATCGGCATCTTCCTCCCCGGCACCACGCCCGATCCCGTGGTGATCGCCAAGCTCGAAGACCGCCGAGCGGCACGGGCCGCCAAGGACTTCAAGAAGTCCGACCAGATCCGCGACGAGCTGCTCGCCCTGGGCTACGCGATCAAGGACGTCGCCGGCGGCAAGGTCGAAGTCAGCCGCGCGAAGTAGCAGCAGCCCGCCCTCCCCGCCCCACGCAGCGGGGAGGGGTGCTGCGTGTCCGAATGTCATAGCGGGTAGGTACCCGCATTCCCCTCACCTGGCTCAACGCTCCGCGTTGAGCCGTCCTCTCCCCGCTCGCGGGGAGAGGAGGCGCATCAACGCCATCCCCCGTACCCTCGCCCAGCATGACCAGCTCCAACCCCGGCGCAAGCTCCGGCCCCTTCGCCGGCATCTCCCGCTTCGAGAAGTTCCTGATCGCGCTCCTGCCGATCGTCGTGCTCGCGTTCGGCGCGCTCACGCTCCAGCGGGCCGCGTTCTTGAAGCGACCGCAAACCGACATCGGCGTCTACCTCCGCGCCGCCTGGGCCGTCACCGCCGGCGAGGACATCAGCCGCGCCACCGACGACAACGGCTGGAGCTACACCTATCCCCAGCTCCTCGCCATCCTCGCGGCCCCGCTCGCCGACGCGCCGATCGATCCGGTCACCAAACAGCCCGATCCCCGCGGCCTGCACTTGATTCCGTACGAAGCCTCCGTCGTCATCTGGTATCTGCTCTCGATCGTCACCGTCATCTACACCGCCAAGTGGCTCGCACAATCCGTGCGAGTCTCCAGCGGCGACCCGCGCGTGCACCGCATGGAACCCGGCATGCGCCGCTGGTGGGAGGACATGCTCTGGCCCTCGCTCCTCTGCGTCGTCGCCATCGGCAGCACCCTCGTCCGCGGCCAGACGAACACGCTGCTCGCCATGTGCGTCGCGGGGATGACCCTCTGGACCCTCCGAGGCCGCTCGTTCGGCGCGGGCGTCTGGATCGCCCTCGCCGCGTGCGTGAAAGTCTTTCCCGCCTTCCTCGGCTTCTACGCCCTGCTCCGCCGCGACTGGAAGATGGTCGCCGGCTCGATCGTCGGCACCATCATCATGCTGGTGGTGATCCCCACCGTCACCATCGGCCCGCAGAAGATGTGGGCCAACAACATCAACTATCTGAACCTGATCGTGTTTGAGAACGCCCGCGAGTACACCGGCGCCAACTCCGACGGCGAGACCGATCGCCGCAAGATCGCCGAGCTGCAGTCTACCCGCGACAATCAATCGCTCCAAGCCGTCTTCCACGGCACGCTCCACCTCCGCGAAGTCCTCGACGCCGACGCTATCCGCCCCGGCAAGCCCGCGAAGGTCTTCCACGCCGTCGTGGGTCTGGCGATGATCGCGCTCGCGTCCGTGGCCTGGTGGCGGATGAGCCGGGCCAAAGACTCGCCCGATCCGAGCGTCCGCCGCTTCGCCGGCTACGAAGCGATCCTCACCATCGGCCTGCTCGCCTCGCTCATGCTCGCGATCAGCCCGATGTGCCACCTGCACTACTTCGTGATCGCCATGCCCCTGGTCGCCGCGTTGCTCGCGATCTGGAAGGACCGCTCACCCACCGGCGCCCTCACGGCCGGCGGCTGGACCTTCTTCGCCATCTACTTCCTACTAAACCTCATCCCCCGCTTCGGCGAAGGCGGCATGGAGGCCCTCCGCGCCACCCGCTACCTCGGTTTCGCGGCCTACGCCAACCTCATGCTCTTCGGGGCCGGCGTCTGGACCGCCTTCGCGATCACGCGATCCGTCACCCCAAACGAGCCCCGAGCGTGAGCTCCCTGCATTGACGAGCCCCGAGCGTCAGCGAGTGGGTTGATTGGGGGTGGAAACCAAGCCGGGCAGACCCGCTCGCTCACACTCGGGGCTCGTCAAGCCACGTCCAACCCACGTCCAACCCACGTCGAAGCATGTCTGGCCGCGGGTCGCTTCTGTCGGGTAAGCGCGGTATACTATTGGCCCCGGCGATCGTGCCGAGGACCTGATCCGAGCGTGGTTTGGACGCAAGTCCCGGCCGCGATTCGGGCCGGGAACAGTTCGGGATTGTAGCTCAGCTGGCTAGAGCGCACCCCTGATAAGGGTGAGGTCAGTGGTTCGAGTCCACTCAGTCCCACTTGCGAAGATTCGCTCCGGCGGGGCCATACCCCTCTCGCCCCGTGGCCGTGATCCAGAGTGGTCGCGGCGACCGGCCCGGGCCGTTCGATCGGGCGGTGGGTGCGGGGGAAACAGGTCTCGTCGCGGAGCGTGTCCAAGCCCGCGTCGCTCGCGCCTCTTCGGCGGCGCCGCGACGGGGTGCAGCGATCCCCGCCGGTGGTGTTCGAGGCGGTTGTTGGAAATGCCAGAGGCCCCGGGCCTCGCTTGTCGAACCGTTGGAGCCCCGCATGCGCATCGATGTCGTCGGCCGGAACTTTGAGATCACCGAGGCCATCCGCCAGCACGCGGAGACCAAGGCCCAGAAGCTCCCCAAGTTCTACGAAGGCGTCCAGGCCGTGCGGGTCACCGTCTCCAAGCAGGACCATCACCACAAGAGCCCCTACGACATCGAGCTCCTCATCGACGTCGAGAAGCACGACGATTTCGTCGTGCACGTCAAGCTCGAGGACGTCTACGCCGCCATCGACGAGGCGGTGCAGAAGGGCTCGCGTCAGCTCACCGACTTCAAGGAAAAGCTCAAGGACGTGAAGCGGTAGACTACCGGTTGATTCCCCTTTCCGGGGGCCCCTGTGGAGCGGCCTTCGGACGCCCGCAGGAGCTCTCGCCGTGCTGAAGTTCAGCCAACTCGTCGCCCCCGGGGCCATCACGGTCCAGGTCAAGTCCGCCCAACGCGACGAGGTCCTCGCCGAGCTGCTCGACAGCGTCGTCGCCTCGGGCGTTGTCCCCGCCGGCCTCCGCGACGAGCTCATGCTCCGGGTTCTCGAACGCGAGCGCAAGGGCTCCACCGGCTTCGGCCGCGGCGTCGCCGTCCCCCACGTCAAGCACAAGGGCGTCAGCAAGATGGCCGCGGCGATCGGCCTCTCCCAGCGCGGCATCGACTTCAACGCCCTCGACAAACAGCCCGTGCACTCGGTCGTCCTGCTCGTCAGCCCCGAGGACAAGCCGGAGGACCATCTCCAGGCGATGGAGGTCATCTTCAAGAACCTGTCGAAGGAAACCTTCCGCCGCATGCTCCGCCAGGCCGCCAGCGCCGACGACGTGCGCCAACTGCTGACCGACGCCGACAACATGGCGCTGCCCGCCTGAGACGCGACAGCGCACGCCCACGGAACCCCTCTGCATGGCCCGGGTCGAGACCACAGTGACGATCACCAACCGGCTCGGGCTCCACGCCCGCCCGGCGATGACGTTCGTGGACCTCGCCTCCACCTTCAACTGCGAAGTCCAGGTCAAGAAAGACGACACCGAAGTCGACGGCAAGTCCATCATGCAGATGATGATGCTCGCCGCCGCTCAGGGCTCATCGCTCTGCATCGTCTGCGACGGCGACGACGCGGCCGACGCGGCGGCGAAGCTCAAGGGTCTGGTCGAGAGCGGGTTTGATGAGGAGTAGGTGGGAAGGGGTGAGGTCTTAGGACTGAGGTCTTAGGGCCAAGAAGCTCGATTGAGGCTCGCCCCTAAGTCCTAAGTCCTAATCCCTCACCCCTTCCCCAAAACCCTCACCCACTCGCCCGAATCCGCTCCTCGATCGCCCGCAGCTGCCCGACG
The DNA here is from genome assembly GCA_019744815.1 of Phycisphaerales bacterium. Classification (GTDB taxonomy): domain Bacteria; phylum Planctomycetota; class Phycisphaerae; order Phycisphaerales; family UBA1924; genus JAFEBO01. The sequence goes on along the minus strand of JAIEUA010000001.1, from coordinate 255,576 downwards.
AAATCATCATCCGTCTCCCGCCGCTGGTCGATCGCCTTCACCGCGTGCATCACCGTGGTGTGATCCCGCCCGCCGAAGTAGCCGCCGATCTCTTCGAGTGAGAGCTTGGTCATCCGCCGTGCCAGGAACATGCAGACCTGGCGCGGGATGGTCACGCTCCGCGGCCTTCTCTTGCTCTGCAGGTCCGACAGGCGGATGCGGTAGTAGTCCGTCACCGCCGTGATGATCTGCTGGATGCTCGGCTCCGGCGGGGCCTCGTCGTTGAGGTCGCCCAGAGCGCCCTTCACGAGGGCCAGGTCGATCGGCTTGTTCTCGACGCTCGCGACGATCTGCACCCGCGTGATCGCGCCCTCGAGCTCGCGGATATTGCTGTCGATCCGGGCCGCAATGAAGCACGCGCAGTCGTCGGGGAACTCCAGCCCGCGGACCTTCGCCTTGGTCTTCAGGATCGCCACCCGCGTCTCGTAGCACGGCGGATCGATCTTGGCGACCAATCCCCACTTGAAGCGGCTCACGAGACGGTCCTCAAGATCAGGAATCTCTTCCGGTGCCGCGTCCGACGAGAGCAGGATCTGCTTGCCCGCCTGATACAAGTTGTTGAACGTGTGGAAGAACTCTTCCTGCGTCCGGTCGCGCTTGGCGAGGAAGTGGATGTCGTCGACGACCAGCACATCGATGTCGCGGTAGCGGTGCCGGAACTCGCTCATCTGCCCGCTCTGCACCGAGTCCATGAACTGCGTCATGAACCCTTCGCACGAGGTGTAGTACACCCGCGCGTGCGGCGTGCGCTCCAGAATCCGCAGGCACGCGGCCTGCAACAGGTGCGTCTTGCCCAGCCCGACTCCACCATGGATGAACAGCGGGTTGTACTGGCGACCCTGGCTCTCGCCCACGGCCACCGCCGCCGCGTGCGCGAGACGGTTGCCCGGGCCGACGACAAAGTTCCCGAAGTCGTAATCGGGATTGATCGCCAGGCCTTCGTCGTGCCGACGCCGATGCTCCGTGACGCGGCTCTGCCCGCCGGTGGTCCCGCCGCCCGCGCCCGGGGCGATCGGCTTCACCTCGATCCGGGGCGACTCGGTCAGCATCACCGGCGGGGGCTCCCGCAGCGGCGATTCGATCACCGGCGTCTCGTCCGCGGGCGCCACGCCGGCCGGCTCCAGGCCCGTCTCGACCTCCGGGGTCGAAACCGTTTCGGTCGCGGTGCTGGGCCCGAACACCGGCGCGTCGCCCCAGTCGTCCTCCGGCCCGACAAAGCGGATCGACAGCAGCCGCCCCGACACCGTGCGCAACGCATCGTTGAACGCTTCCGCGCAGGTCCGCTTCAGGTAGTCGCGATGGATCGCCGACTGGGCCCGCAGGTTCAGCGTCCCGCCCGCCACTCCCAAGGCCTCGAGCTCTTCAAACCACTGGCGGCAGATCGCCGGATGCGCCCGGCGCAGGTGCGCGAGCATGTCGATCCACAGCTGACGATCCGGGCTCACCGTCCCACGCCGCGGCGGCGTGCGACGCGTGGGCGCGGGCTCGGGTCGACGAGCGCCCGGGCCCGTTCCCGACTCGGCGTGAGATTCCGTTCCCGAAGTGCTCGGCCTGTTCACAATGCCTCGCAGTCTCGACAGCCCACCGTTCCGCCCGCGGCGCGGACGCGCCGCAACAAGCGGGGCCAAACGTACCGCGGCGCAGGCACCGTGTCAAATCGACTCACGCCTCTCCCGCGCCGCACCCGCCACCATCGCACGCCGTGACGTGTGAACAGATGCCGATCGCAATTGATTTTGGCTCGTCACGATCGCGACCTCGCCCGCTCACGCTCGATCCCGCAGCAACGCCGCACGCGTCGCCCTGTTTCAAAAACCACCCCGCGACCACTCTTATCGCTCATCGCTCGCGCGGCGATCTCAACATCTCGTAGGCGATCCTCCATCGCTTACACTCCCTTGTGTTTCGCCGCCTCGCGCGATTTCTGTTCCGCCATCTCTCGACGCCCGCATCGAGCGTCGTTCTGCTCCTGCTCCTCGCGCTCTGCCTCTGGCGCGTCCCCTCCGCCGATGTTTCCACGGCCTCGATCCGAGGAAACACCATCCCCGGCCTCAAAGTGGGCACCGCCCACCGTCTGGGCACCATCTCGCTCTTTGTCATCAAGGACTCGGGCCGCTTCCGTGTCGAGGACACCGACACCCAGAGCACCGACGGCCTGATCGCCGCCCTCCGCCGCGACCCCGATGATGTCCTCCGCGCCAACATCTCGTACCAGCGCGTCGCCCGCGGCTGGCTCGATGTCGTCCGCTTCGACGACCTCTACGAGCTCGACTTCCGCCCCGTCGGTCGCAAGAACCCGTCAGACGCCGACGTCGCCGCCGCACGGGCCGCGGTCCTGGGTTGGCTCGACTCCCACGATCAGGGCAACAAGCCCCGCATCGCCGCCGCTCTCCGCAACCCCGAAGCAGCCCGCCACGAGTGGAACACGCCCGGCGTCGTCAACACGGCCGCGCTCGTCCTCTTCTTCGTGCTGCTCTTGATCTCGTTCGCCTGGGTCCCGCGAGTGGTCCGCGATCGCCGCGCCGCTCGGCGGGCCCGCGCCATCGCCCAAGGCCTCTGCCCCCGCTGCGGCTACGCGTTGGGGGGGTTGCCCACCTGTCCGGAGTGCGGCGAACGCCTCGCGGTGCCCGGTGCGGGCGAATCAAGCACCCTTTGACGCCGGCTCACTCTTCTTCGTCACAGACTTAAGCGCCCGCTCCGCCAGCACGAACAAGATGCCGAACGCCAGCAGCGTGATCGCGATGCCCGCGACCGACACCCACCAGGGCTGGTTCTTGATGAAGCCCTGGATGTTCGTGGCCCGCTTGGCCGCCTCGCTCGCGACGTACGACACGATCGCTGTCCGCGGGGCCATCCCGATCGCGGTCCCGATGACATAGGGCAGGAGCTTCACGCCCGAGCTCGCCAGCACCAGGTTCGTGAGCGCAAACGGCGCGTTGGGCGGGATCCGGATCAGCGTGACGATGAGCAGCGTCCGCCGCTGGCCGTGGCCCACCAAGGCCTCGCGGATCGTCCGCGCCTTCTCGTTGGACTCGAGCAGCGCCTCGACCTTGTGGGCGCTCACCCGCTTGGAGATGAAGTAACCGATGACGCTCCCGCCGACAAACCCCAGCATCGCGCCCGGGAAGCCGTAGAGGAATCCGAACACCCACCCGCCCAGGAGCGACTGCCCGTACGTCGGCAAGAACCCAACACCGGCCGAGACGACAAAGAGCGCGACGTACGCGAGCCAACCCACCGGCCCCAGATCGCGCAGCCAGTTGGAGATCGGCCCCAGATACCACAGCAGGGTGACACCCAGCACCGCCGGGCTGATGGTCCACACCGCGCCCAGGACCGCGGTCGCGCCCATCGCTCGCACCACGTCCCACGCCTTGTGGATCCGCTCGCGTCCGATCTCGTTCACGATCCCGATCGACAGCAGCATCGCCCCGACCGCGCCGATCGCCAGCAAAAGCGCCGGCTCATCGAACCAGAACAGGTGCTCGACAAACTGTCCGTACGTCTTCTCCCCCGTCAGCCGACGGACGATCAGCACCACCGCGATCGGCACCAGAAAAGCCGGTGCATAGATGAAGATGCCGATCCGCCCCAGCCAGCGCATCAACCCCGGCGAGCGCGGCACGAGATCGCGAGCCTCGATCGAGTGCTCGCGAGCCGGCCCGTTCGCGGGCGACGTCGCCGGATCGCTCGGCGTCGTTGGGGGGATAGTCGGGGTCGAGGTGTCTGCCACGAGAGAGGGTAGTTCGGGGGCGATGCGTCCGCGGTTTCGATGCCGCTTATTGAGCCCTCTATCGAGCCCGGATCGCTCACTTTCGACGTTTCAGGGTTCGTTCCGCTTCTTGGGGTCCTCGCCCGCCGTCGGATCGATCGACTCACCCGCGGCGTGAGGCGCGGGGTCCTGAGCCCGCGCGGCCGGCGCCGGGATGGCCGAACCGATGGGGTTCAGCGCCGGCGCGTCCAGCACGCCCACCTCGTACTCGCTCGAGCTGGTCACCCGCCAGGGCTCCCAGCCGCCCGCGAGACGCACCTGCACACCCCGGTTCACGGGTCCGCCGCCGGGCTTCTCACCCATCTCGTACAGCGGCCTCACGACGTCGATCCGCGCCACCGTGCCGCGCAGCCAGATCCGCGTCACGTGATACACCGGCAGCCGCTTGGCGTTGTCCTCCGTGACCGGCACCGCGCCCTCGCCCACCCGCTCGGCCACGTGCGCGTACCCGGCCTCGCCGATCCCCGGCGGCAGGTTGATCGCCAGCATCTCTCCGCCCTGCGACCCGCCCGCAGGCGGGTACCGCAACACCGTCCAGCGCAGGGCCGCCGCCATGGCGTCCTGCATCTGGCGGCTGTTCAGGTCCTTCACCGCGAAAGTGTCGCCCTCGATGGGCGGATAGTTCGCGTACTCCCGCGCACACCCGCCCGAAAACGCCGTCACAAAGGCCAACGAGCCAACCCCGGCCGCGAACAACGCCGATCGGGAGATCAAATTCGAGAATCGCATCGCAAGACCCCTTCTGATAATCAGGACAACCGTCCAATCGTGTTTCGGCTCAAGCGGCCGGTCAAGGGGAGATTCCCGTGCCAGACCCCGCCCGACGCCGCCCGGCCCCGCCCGAAGCGTTGCCCACACCCTCCACCCCCTCCCGTGCACGGCTTCCCGACCCCTTCCCGCAAACCCGCGAATCCCCGCGCTCGTACCAACCGAAGTCCTTGCCATGACCGCCCCCTTCACCATCCTCATCGACGGCCAGTGCTCGCTCTGCCGCCGAGAGGGGCGGCTCATGCAACGACTCGACAACGGTCGCGGCCGGCTCCGCATCGTCGACATCACCGCGCCCGATTTCGTCCCAGCTCACTTCGGCACCACCGCGGACGCCGTCATGGGCCAAATCCACGGCGTCTCCCCCGACGGCACCCTCCTCGCCGGGCTCGAGGTCTTCCGCCGCTCCTACGCCGCCCTCGCTCAGGGCGGCCCCCTCCAGGCCAAGGCGATGAGCGCCCTCTTCGCCACCACCGACTGGCCCCTCATCCGCCCCCTCGCCAACGCCGCCTACCGCTGGTTCGCCCGCCACCGCGTCGCCATCAGCACCCGCGTGGGCCGCTGGATCGGCGATGCGCCCGTCGTGTGCGAGAACGATCGCTGCAAGGTGTGATCGCAGAGGCTTCACGAACCTAATCGCGGGCGGCCGGCGCACCGGAAGTCCGCGGCACTGCGATCAACGATGCCGCTTCGCCCATGCCATCGACTTCAATCGCGCAGGAGCTCCCACCCAAATTCCGGTGGCCCGATGGTCTCGAAACAAATCGCTCAACCCACCCAAGCTCATTCGCTCATATGAGCCTCTGCTGGTCCACGAGTCGGTCGCCAACGCTGAAGTAGAATCAAGTCGTGAAAGACCCCGGCCGCTTTCTTCCGTCCGACCTTGTCACCTGCTATCGCGGCGTCAGCGGAGTCGAACCCCGAGAGTTTGACCACTGGCACACACACGCGTTGGTTGCGTGCCGAGGCGGCGAAACGCTGCACGCGTGCTTCAACACCGGATACCCAGAGGTCTCCGGCGGATACTTCTTGAATCGCAACTTGGTCGCGATGGTCCAGGAATCGATGCTGGCATGCGGCTTGGAGATCGTCATCGAAGATATCGCAGACTCCGAGCAACCACCGCCTCGTGAAATACTCGGATGTCTTCAAGAACAAGAGTCGTACGTGATCGTCGGCAAAGAGAAGGTCGTTGGGCACGCCTTGGCGTGGCAGTTCCATCAAGGGGGCGGCGGTCGCTACGAGGACGACTTTGTCTTCTCGATGGTCACCGATTCTGGGCGCATCGCAAAGTTGATCGACAACATCAAGGAAAAGCTCGCCGGCAAGGCGAGATTCGTGGATGCAACCTCGCACGATCCCCGTTCAGACCGACCGGCTCGATAGTTGCTCCCACCCAAACCCCCGCGGCACCACATCCGGCCGCCCGTTCAACCACCCCACCAAAAACTCATACGCCTCCACCAGCCGCGGCCCCGGACGGTTGAAGTACTGACTCCCGTCTACCAGCGCCACGCGCCCGTTCCGCACCGCCCGTAGCGAGCGGAACCAGTCTTCGCGTGAAAGCGCCGCCGCACACGCCCGCGTCTGGTCCAGGTTCATCCCGCACGGCGCAATCACGATCGCGTCCGGGTTCACGCCGACCACCGCTTCCTTCGGCACGCGGATCGACTTGCCCGCCACGCGCTCCGCCACCTGAGGCCCCAGCGCCGCGCCCGCGCTCTCCTTCGCCACCGTTGCGTTCAACGGATGCCGCGCTCCCGCACGCTCGATCAGCTGCGGCGTCCAGTGCCCGCCAATGAACAGCGGATCCGTCCACTCCAGGAACACGACATTGGGCCCATCGTCGAACGGGTTCACGTATTCGCTCGCGCTGAACACCCGCTCGCGCAGCCGCACCACCGCCGCCGTCGCTTCGGGTTCCAATCCGACCGCCGCACCGACGCGGTACACATCATCGAGCACGTCTTCAAAAGTCTGCGGGTTCAGCGACACAATCCGCGGCGTGTACTCGCTGGTCGTCATCTCCGCCACGATCCGCCGCACCGTCGCGAGGTCGATCGAGCAGACGCTGCACAGGTCCTGCGTCAGGATCACATCCGGCCGCAGCTCGCGGAGCAGCTTCTCATCCACCTGATACAGCGACCGCCCCGACGCCAACTGCTCCCGCACCATCGCGTCGATCGCGCCCGGCTGCGGGTTCGCGGCATCGCTCAACGCCGCCGGGATCGATTGCGAGGTCAGCACCGGCACGCTCGCGATCGAAGCGGGAAAGTCACACTCGTGCGACCGCCCGACGAGCATCGACGCCCCACCGATCAGGCAGAGGGACTCGGTGGTGGAGGGCAGAAGGGAGACGACTCGCATGCGAAAACTCAAACGAGCAAAGCTCAGATCGAGAACCAGAACCAGAGAGGTCGAAGCATGCAGCGTACGCGTCGTGCGGCGTCTTATGACGAGCGAGCCGGGGCGTCCTCGCCCCGGCGCCATCGCGTCGTGACGAAAAGATGATCCTGGTTCGGAGCGTCAACCGCCGGGGCGAGGACGCCCCGGCTCGCGAATACGCAGACGAAATCCGACCGTCAGGACGCTCTGATTCATCGTCTTGCGCACGCCTCCGCTCACCCCTTCCCGCTCACCCCTTTCCTACTCTTACCCCATGCCAACCGTCAAACTGACCACGTCCAAGGGCGACATCACCATCGAGCTCGATGCCGCCAAAGCCCCCATCTCCACCGAGAACTTCCTCGCCTACGTCAACAGCGGCCACTACGCCGGCACCGTCTTCCACCGCGTCATCCCCAACTTCATGATCCAGGGCGGCGGGCACACCGCCGACATGGCCAAGAAGCCCACCAACAAGCCCATCAAGAACGAGTGGAAGAACGGCCTCAAGAACCTCCGCGGCACCGTCGCCATGGCCCGCCTCGGCGGCGACGCCGACAGCGCCACCAGCCAGTTCTTCATCAACACCGTCGACAACGCCTTCCTTGATCGTCCCCAGCCCGACGGCGCCGCCTACGCCGTCTTCGGCAAGGTCACCGCCGGCCTCGACGTCGTCGACGCGATCCGCCAGGTCAAGACCGGCACCAAGCACGGCCACGGCGACGTCCCGGTTGAACCCGTCACCATCACCAAGGCCGAAGTGATCGGCTGATCGATCCAGACCGCCGCGGCACCGCCCGCTTCCAAGCTCATTCCCCCGATCGTCCTTACGGACAGATCAGGGCGTCGTACGCCACCACAAAGACCTGGAAGTCCGCGTCGTCCACCTGGGCGTCGCGGTTCAAGTCCGACGCCATGCTCGCCGGCGGCACGACCAGCAGGTCGTAGTTCACCACGAACACCTGGAAGTCGGCGTCGTCCACCTGGCCGTCGCCATTGAGATCGCCGACGCACACCGCGGCCTCGTTGCCGTTGAGGATGCCGTCGAGGTCGCGATCAATGCCCAGACGCGTCTCGCTCCCCTTGGGCACGACGGTCCAGGTCTGCTCGCTGCCGGCGCCGGCGAGGGCCTTGAGTGCGGCCGAGGTGATCGTCGTGTTGGTGTCGGACTTGAAGTTCCCGCCGCCGGTGAAGGCCCAGCCGCGTTCGACGCCGTTGATCGTGGCCCGCACAATGAGCCCGACCTTGCCGGTGTTGGCCTGCGTCTCGAACGAGGTGAGCAAGGCCTTCTGGTCGGTGGACGCGGTCGCGAGCGACACCAGCGTGCTCTGTCGTCCCACCGCCGCGTGGGTGTCCTTGCTGGGCGGGCCCAGCGGCTCGAAGGGATTGGTCGCCGAGCCCTGCGGCAGGTCCGACCCGGCGAACGACAGCATGAACGCCGTCATGTCCGCGACTTCCTGATTGCTCACGAGCGTGAAGACGGGCTCGGAGACGAAACGCTCGATCGAATCGACCGAGCCGTCGTGGAGCAAACCAAAGCCGCTGGTGTTGTCGAGCTGCGTGGTGTTGAAACCGGTCTTCTTGTAGAGCGTGCGGAGCTGCGGGATCTTGATCGTGACGTTGGTCGAGCCGTCGACCGAGACCACGGCGTGGTGCTTCTCGCCCTTGGGTCCGGGCGGGATCGCGACGAAGCGATTGCCCTGCAGGGTCATGTCCGTGCCCATGCCGGTGGGCAGGGTGTGACACTGCACGCACGAGAGATTCCCGCCGTCGAGCCGCCGCGACTGGCTGCGATAGATCGCCACGCCGTTGTTCGCGTTGCCGTTGGGCAAAGGCTGGCCCGCGGGCCCGAAGCGCCCGGTGGTGTAGTGACCCGGCAGCGGCAGGCTGCTGGGCAGCGTGTTGTCGATGTTGCGGTTTGGGTTCGGCGGGATGGTGATCGACGCGAGGAAGTTCTCGAACTCCTGCATCGCCGCGGGGTTCAGCGGCGTGTCCGCTCCCTGCAGCCCGGCGAACGCGCCGGCGAAGGCCTCGATGCCGGAGCGATCGCCGCGCCAGTGGTGCGGCTCGTGCTCGATGATGTCCTGCAGCGTCTGCGTCGTCATCGGGCCCTTCATGGGATGGAAGGGCTGGAAGCCGGTGTTCAGACCGGGGAAGTTCGCGCCCAGGTTCAGGCCCGTGAGCGCCTGCGTCGAGCCGCTCGGGTCGCCCAGGTCCCACGCCAGCCGGTCGGTGCGCCCGTCAACATGGCACGAGGCGCACGAAACCTGCCCCAAGCCCGAGTTGAGGTGCGTGTTGTACAGATGGACTCGCCCGGACTTGATCGCGTTGGGCGTCGGATCAAAGAACGGCACGCGGATCACTTCATTCCCGCCTGACAGCGACACCACCGAGATCGAGCCGTCGAACTTGTTCAGCACGAACAGCCGGTCGCGGCTCTCGTCGAGCGCCAGACCGGTCGGGCCCTCACCCACCTCGATCGGCGTCGGCGTGAGGCGCGAGCCGCCCGCATCGATCGCGATCACGTTGTTCGAGCCCATGCCCGCGACATACGCCACCGTTCCCGCCGCGTTCCACGCGATCGCCCGCGGATCGCCCAGCGCCTTGTTTCGCTCGCCCACCGCGATGCTCGAGCTGGTGTACGCAAGATGCGGATTCAGATCCGCCACGCTCGCGCCGAGCGAGACCGGATCGACGCTCGCGACCTCAACCTTGATGAACGTGCCGGTGAGGTTGGGCTCGAAGCGCTTCTGGTTCTGCGCCTCGGTGCCGATCACCGCGACCTTGCCGGTCACCGGGTTCACGCCCACGCTCATGCACATGGTCATCAGTCGCGTGGCGTAGTTCACCGTCAGCGCGTTGGCGTCGATGACCGCCAGATCGCGATCGGGCAGGTCCCATCCCGGCTGACGCCCGGACTTGCTCGCGTTGGCGCCGCTGACCAGATCCGTCCAGTTGCCGTTGTTGTCGTCCATCCACTGACCGGCCGCGTTCTTGCGCACGATCAGCCCCACCTTCGGCGGCGTGCCCGCCGCGGGGTTCAGGGCCGGGACGAAGAGCAACCCGACATTGGGCGGCGGGTTGATGCCGCCATAGGGGCCGCTGACATCGTTCACGACGTTGGGCGGGAAGCCGAGCACCATGCCGCCGGGGATCGACTGGGCGCCGCCGCCGAGCACGGTCGAGCCGTTGCCCGATTCAAAGATCGCCGCGTACACCTTGCTGCCGTCGGGGCTCACGCCCATCGAGCGCGGAGCCTCGCCCTTGATCGCGATCTCGCTGAGCACCACGCCACCGGGCGTCGTGTCGGCGGGATCAAACACCTGCACGACCTTCGCCGAGGAACACGTCACAAACGCCCGCTGCGGCGTGCCCGCAAACACCACATCGCACGGCTCGTCCTTGGTCGAGATCGTCCGCACCACCCGCTTGGTCGCAAGGTCCACCACGCTGATGCTGTCGGAGATGTGATTCACCACCCACACCTCGGTCGCGGTGCGGGCCCGCACGCTGACCGGATCGATGCCCACCGCGATCGACCCCGCGGCATACGGCAGCCCGCTGGCGATATCGAAGAGCTCCAGCCGCGCGTCGGCCGTGTTCACCGCGAGCAGCCGATCGCCCACGCGCTCCAGCGGATGGACGTGCGGGCTCTCCCAGTTCACGAACGAGCTGTTGACGTACCGGTCGGCGAAGGGATCGTCCTGCACCACCCACGCCCCGGCCATGCCCACGCACGCCAACCCCACCACCAGTGCGTACCCGGCCTCTTTGCCAAACGCCATGAGCAGCTCCTCCCTCACCGAACCCGCGACCGATCGCCCGCCCACACTACCACGCGACGCAACCCCGGCCCCCGCACGCCACCGCCGCGGGGCCGAGTCGTTTCTTGGGATCGGTTCCCTGCTCTTTTCGCGCCCAGCGCCTTACCGAGGCGACGAAACCGTCCACGCACGCTGCTTGCCCACCGTCCCGGTCCGCGACACAGGTGCCAGCACCACCGCGTCCGCCCCCTTGGTCTCGAACGTCTCGCCGCCGCGCGTGCCGGGCAGTATCGTCGTCGTCCACGCCTCGCCGCGCCGGACCCACAGCACCCAGCGCGAGGGCATCGTGGGCAACTCCCACGGCTTCCACGCCAACGCCGTCTTCTCGGCGTCGCTGGCGATCAGCGCCTCCCACCCGGTCGCCGCGAACGCCGGGTCGCTCGACCACGCCGTCTCCGGCACCAGCGCCGGCTGCTCGTAACTCGCCATCAGCGCCGTGTTGATCCCGCCGCGGTTCTCGAGCATCACCTTCAGCGAGAAATGGATCTGCCCCGGCGTCGCGATCCCGGGGTTGGTGGCCCGCTCGCGGGTGATCGTGATCTGCCGCACGATCTCGTCGGGGATCCAGTTCTTCGTCGGGTCCTCGCTCTGCTGGTTGATGCGGCTCGTGTACAGGCTCGGCCACAGATGCCGGTCCTTGCTGTTCACCGATGCCCACCACACCAAGAGCCGCGCAAAGTTCTGCGGCACCGAATCGACGCTCCAATACAGCTGCGGCGACAGGTAATCCAGCCACCCGTTCGCCAGCCAGTACTTCGCGTCCGCGTGCAAACGCGCCACCGCGTCCATCCCCTTGATCCCCTCCGGGTTGCCCGGACGCCAGATCCCGAACGGCGCGATCCCCACCAACACATGCGGCTTGGCCTTCTTGATGTCGGTGTAGAACCGCTCCACGAAGCGGTTGATGTTGTCCTGGCGCCACAGATCGCGCGCGAGCGGCCGCACCGCCGTGCCCTCGGGCGCCTCCGCTTTCAGCTTCGTCACGTACTTCTGGTAGCTCTCGTCATCCGGAAAGGGCACGCCTTCCTTGGGATACGGATAGAAGTAATCGTCGATCGCCACGCCGTCGATGTCGTAGCGCGAGACGATGTCCATCACCACCTTCATCGTGTGCTCGACCGCCTCGGGCTCGCCGGGGTCGAGCCACTCGTAGTTGTCGTACGACTTCACGATCGACGGATTGGTGTTGGAGATATGGCTGGGCGCATCGGGCGAGGTCGCCTTGAAGTGCCGGGCGCGGTACGGGTTGATCCACACGTGCACGTCGATGCCGCGCCTGTGGCACTCTTCGATCCAGATCGCCAGCGGGTCGTACGCGGGATCGTCCGGCGCCTTGCCGCTCGCCCCGGTCAGGTACTCGCTCCACGGCTCCAGCGTGGACGGATACAACGCATCGCACGAAGGCCGCACCTGCAACAGCACGGCGTTGAAGTTCATCTTCGCCAGCCCGTCCACGTTGCGGACGATCTCGGCCTTCTGCTTCTCGACCGACAGGTCCTTCGCGCTCGGCCAATCGATGTTCTGCACGCTGGCGACCCAGACCGCGCGGAACTCCCGCGCCGGCTCGGGCGGGTGCAACGCCCCCGCGTCCGCGGCCATCCAATCGCCCGCGTTCGCTCCCGCGATCGAGGAACACGCCAACATCGTCAACGCCAACGCACTTCGCAGCATCTGTGATTCTTGGGGAGGAACCTGCGGGCGGACACCGTGCTCAGTCAGCTCGTGAATCAGCCCCACTCGTCAGAGCGGGCGGATCGCCCCGCGCAGAGGATTCACGAGGCAATTCAACCTCGATACTCCGACTCGGGAATCTCCGCGCCCTTCATGATCGAGAGCATCGTACCGAGCGGCAGGGGCTTGCTCTGGTGGTGAGGCACAATGACCTGAAGTCCCCGCGTCAGGCTGCGCCACTTTTGGTGGCTGCCCTTCTGCGACACAAGCACAAAGCCGTAGCGTCGGAGTACGTCCTGCACCTCGCGTGATGTCATCCGAAGGACGCGCTCTCCCATTCGTGCCGCACTCCCGCGAGGTGGTGGAAGAATGGCTCTTACGCCGCGATCTCGCGGATCACTGCGCCAGGGGGCAGTTCGATCGGGTCGCGCTGCAGGTAGAGCTCGATGGCCTCGCGGATGTTGGCGAGGGCTTCCGCCTCTGTCGAGCCTGCCGAGGCGCAGCCAGGAAGTTCGGGAACCCATGCCGCCCAGTCACCGGTTTCGGGATCGCGTTCGAGGATCACTCGCCATTTCATGCGTGGATTGTAAGGGCGCTTGCTGCCAATCGAAGTCCGTAGCCATCTCGGAAGAAAACTCAGCTACCCCTTCGCGATCACCGCCACCGGCGGCTCCAGCGGCAGCATCCGCGCGAACCGCAGGTACGCGTCGTACTGGGCCCGGATCTCCGTCACCGAATCGCCGCTGAACTTCTCCGTGAACGCCCGCGCCACCTCGAACGCGCACACGTTCTCGAGCACCACGCTCGCCGCGCTCACCGCGCACACGTCGCTCCGCTCGTAGCTGCTCTGCTCGCTCGCCTTGGTATTCAGGTCCACGCTCGGCATCCCCCGCAAGAGCGTCGCGATCGGCTTCATCGTGCCGCGCACCACCACCGGCATGCCATTGGTCATGCCGCCCTCGGTGCCGCCGGCGTTGTTGCTGTCGCGAACAAAGCCCAGATGAGCCTTGTCGCGCTGCTTGGCGTCGTAGCGGATCGGATCGTGCACCTGGTGCCCGGGCTTGAAGGCGCACTCCTTGCCCATGCCGATCTCCACCGCCTTGAAAGCCTGGATGCCCATCACCGCGTACGCCAGCCGCGCGTCCAGCTTCGTCGTCCAGTCCATGCACGAGCCCAGGCCGATGGGGCAGCCGAAGATGTGAGCCTCGACCAGGCCGCCGACGGTGTCCTTGTCGATCTTGGCCTGGCGGATGATCTCGCACTGCCGCGTCGTCACGGCCTCATCAGGGCAATACGTCTCGCTCTCGTCGCGGATCTTCTTCAGGTCCTGCCAGTTCGCGTCCGTCACGCTCACGCCGGTCTGGGCGTCGAGAATGCTGCGGACAAAGCCAAACGCCTCGATGTTGAACTCGCGGAGCAGGCATCGCGCCAGCGCACCCGCCGCCACGCGGCTCGCCGTCTCCCGCGCGCTCGCTCGCTCCAGCGTCTCGCGGCAATCGGTCGTCAGCCACTTCACGCTCCCCGCCAGGTCCGCGTGCCCCGGCCGCGGCCGATACACCGGCGGCGTCTTCGCCAAATCATCGAGGCGCGAGTCGTTGTTCTTAATCACCATCGTGAGCGGGGCCGCGATCGTGCGCCCGCGACGGACGCCGGTCAGAAACTCCACCGTGTCCTGCTCGATGCGCTGTCGCCCGCCACGGCCGTAGCCGCCCTGGCGACGACCCAGCTCCGCGTTGATGAACTCCACGTCAAGATCAAGGCCCGCCGGCAGGCCGGTGACGGTGATGACAAGCGCCGGGCCGTGCGATTCGCCGGCTGTCTGATAGTCAAGAACTGGCATCTCCAAGGGTAGTGATCCGCGCCACGCCGGATCGCTCACCCGCCCTCCACCAACAACCGAAGGTGCGGCTCCCTCAACCCCGCCAACGCCGCCTCGGCATGCGTCAGCTTGTACCTCCCGCTCACCAGCGGCCCCACATCGATCGCGCCCGACGCCAGCAGCGCCGCCGCCTCCGCGAGTCGCACCCCCCGCGAACCGATCAGCGTCATCTCTCCCTCTCGCAGCGGCACCAGCGCGTCCCGCGCGCCCGACCACGCCACCCGTTCCGCCAGCACCACCGTCGCCCGCGGCCGGGCCAGCCGCAGCGCCACATCCAGATCCACATCACTCCCCGAGAACGACAGCACCAGGTCCTGATCTCCGCGCCGCCCCACCTCATCGATGTGCCGGTGCTTCACGCCCCATTTCTCGCACACGCTCAAACGCGGCGGCTTCCGCCCAAGCAGCCGCACCGACGCGTTCCGCTGCGCCATCACCTGAGCCGCCAAGAGCGCCTCCAGCGAATCGCCGATCACCGTGACAAACACCTTGCCCTCGACCTTCGCCAGACTCGCCGCGTGCAGCGCCGCGCCCAAGGGCACGCAGAACGCCGCCCGGTCGTCATCCAGTTCCTTGGGAATCTCCACCAGATTCGCCAGCGGCACGCTCACCCGCTCCGCCAGCGTCCCGTCGCGCGTCACGCCCAGCTCCCGCCGCTCCCGACAGTGCGTCGCCAACCCGCCACGGCACAGATCACACGCCCCGCACGCCACCGTCGGCAACGCCACCACCCGCTTGCCGACCAGCCAGGTTCGCCCCGGATCCGCCACGCTCAGCACCACGCCCACGAGCTCGCGCCCCGCCACCCGCCCCGGCTCACCGGGCGTCAAGCCGTCGAGCGCCGCCCGCGTCATCCGCACGATCACGTCACCGCTTTGAGGCGATGGCTCCGCGCCGTCGCTCGCGCGCAGCACCGCGCTCCCAGCCGCACCCTCGGCTTGCCAGACCAGCCTTCGCATCCTCTCTTATCGACCCGATGTCCCGCTCCAACGAGCCCGCTTCAACGAGCCCCGAGCGTCAGCGAGTGGGTCTGAAGCGCAGCCGGCGACGCAACGCCCGAAAACCCGTTGCTCACGCTCCGGACTCGTCAAGACACCCGCCCTCAGTTCTTCGCGTTCTCGGACTGCGGCGCCAGCGTTCCACCCGCGATCGGCGGCATGCCCGAGGGCGTCGCCGCCACCTCGTTCGGCGGCGGGCTCACAAAGGGCAGGTACTCCAGGAACGTCTTGTCACGCTGGAACACCGGATACACATACGGCGTCCCCGCCGCGAACGGCTCCGGGGCCGCGTCGTACCACGTCACCCACGCCCGCCGATCAAAGCCAAAGTCCTGCCCCGTCAGCGTCCGCAGCGACGCCAACGCGCTGCGGTTCACGCTCAGCTTGGAATCCACCAGGACCTTGATTAGGTGCTGCACCACCGCGTCGGTGCGATACTGCCCCAGCGCGTGGGCCGCCTCGGTGCGGATGTCGGGATTCTCCTCCGACTCCTCGCCCCGCAGCGCGACCAGGTCCGGGTCGCGGCTCGCGTTCATCAGGGGCTCGATCGCCTCCTCGCCGTGCAGCCGCTGCAGCCCGCGCGCCGCTTCCAGGCGCACCAACGGCTCTTTGTCCTTCAGCCGCTCGATCAGGATCGCCACGTGCTTCGACGATCCGTGGTTCGCCAGCGCCTTGGTGCCCGCCAGCCGCACGCCCGAGTCAGGGTCCTTGGCCGCGTCCTCGAACAGCCGGATGTAGACATCCTGCCCGGCGAAGTACGCGCTGGAGAGCAGCATCGTCCCGCGATACCGCTTGTCCGCGTCGTAGGGATCGACCGCCATCTCCGCCGCCTCGCTGGGCGAGGGCAACTGCCACAGGTCAAACAGGCTCTGCGCCCCGGGCCTCACATCGTCGAAGACATCGCACCCGCCCAGGCACGCCGCCACACCCACCATCATCCCGCAAAGCGCGACACGCCCCTTTCGGGCGGCAGCGGCGGCAAAGACAACTCGTCGTGGCAAGGCCATGGGCGGGAGTATAAGTTTCCCCATGCTCACCGCACGCGCGATTTCTGGCCGTTGCTTCTCCCGCTCCCACAGTGGGGGGAGGGAGGGGGCCAGGGGGTGGGTTGCGTCAACGTGCCTCCTCACCCTCGCGTGCCTGATCCCCGCCTGCGCCAGCGCTGATCGCAGCACCGACAACACCCCCGTCGTCAGCGCCGCTCCCAACGCGTCGGCTCCAACCTCCCTCGACGCCGCCGTCGTCTATCGCGCCGCCCCCTGGACCAAGAACTACCGTGAAGGCAAGCGTCTGGTCCGGCGCGAGGCCAAGCCAGCGGAAACATCGCTGAGCACGGTCCAGACCTGGACCATCGACGAGTACGAGACGCGAGACGCCACCCTGCAGGGCGCGCTGGTCCGCCGCACCACCCTCGAGCGTTCCGCCGAGGGCGCCGTCTTCCTCAAGCAGCTCGACCTCGCCGCCGAGGGACGCATCCTCACCTTCGACCCCGCCCTCGTCCTCATGCCCGCCACGCTCACCAAGCCCTGCGTCAGCACCGCCGACGTCACCATGTCCGACTCCAAAGGTCAGAACAAAACCCGCGGCACCGCCACCCAGACCACCACCCTCCTGGGCACCAAAGACGGCCTCTTGCGCCTCGAGTCCGAGCTCGTTGCCAAGTTCGACTTCACCACCGTCGACCGCACCGCGATCCTCGACATCGATCCCGCCAAGGGCATCGTCCGCGAAACCCAGGAACGCGTCGTCAAGGTCGGCCTCTTCAACCTCAGCCGCAACACCCAGACCGTGACCCTGGTCGCCGAAGACGAGAAGTAGCCTCCGAACGCTCGCGGCATCTCCTACTGAACGAGCCCCGAGCGTGAGCGAGCGGGTTCCTGCGTTCAAAGGACGCCGGTCTCACACCTCCCGCACCCGCCGCCGTTCGAGGCTGTGATAGTCTCACCTCGTGCTCTTTCTGTACACCCTCGCCATCTTCCTCGCCGCGGCCCTGCTCTTCCTGGTGCAGCCCATGGCCGCCAAGCTCGTGCTCCCGCTCCTGGGCGGCTCGCCCGCGGTGTGGAACACCACGATGGTCTTCTTCCAGTCGCTTCTGCTGCTCGGCTACTTCTACTCCCACCTCGTCACCAAGAAGCTCCCCCGCCCGGCCCAGGGACTCGTGCACGCCAGCGTCATCGCCGCCGCCGCGTTGACGCTGCCCATCGCGCTCCCCCAAGCCGTCGCCGCTCCGGGGCCCGCCGACTCACCGGCGCTCTGGCTGCTGCTGCTGCTCCCCATCGTCGCCGGCGCGCCGTTCTTTGTCCTCACCACCACCGGCCCGTTGCTCCAATCCTGGTTCGCCGCCTCCAATCACCCACGAGCCAAAGACCCGTACTTCCTCTACGCCGCCAGCAACACCGGCAGCTTCGTCGGCCTGCTCTCGTTCCCCTTCTTCCTCGAGCCCCGCTTCTCCATCCCCGAGCAATCCGCCTGGTTCTCCCGCGGCTACTTCGCCTTCGCCGCCCTCGTCGCCCTCTGCTTCTTCATCGCACGCCCCGCCCGCACCTCCACCAGCGGCCCCGCTCCGGCAACGCCGGACCTCCACGCGCCCTCCATCACCTGGCCCCGCCGCCTGCTCTGGCTCGCCCTCGCCGCCGTGCCCTCCAGCCTTTCGCTGGGCGTCACCCAGACCATTACCACCGACATCGCGCCCGTGCCCCTGCTGTGGGTCGTGCCGCTCTCCATCTATCTGCTCACGTTCGTCCTCGCCTTCTCGCCCCGCTTCCCGTTCTCATCTTCCTTCGCCGGCAAGCTCCTCATCCCCGCGTCCCTCGCCGTCATCGCCACCCGCTTCCTCTCCAACGACTTCCCCAACGACCTCGCCATCCTCGCCCATCTCTTCATGCTTTTCGCGGGCGCTCTCTCCTGCCACCGCCGCCTCGCCGAGCTGCGGCCCGCCGCCCACAACCTCACCGAGTTCTACCTCTGGCTCGCCCTCGGCGGCGTCGCCGGCGGCCTCTTCAACGCCCTCCTCGCCCCCCTCGCCTTCAACGCCTCGCTCGAATACCCCATCGCCATCGCCGCCGCGTGCTGCCTCATCCCCTCGCGCCGCGGCGGGCTCGATCGACGCACCATCCTCTTCGGCGTGCTCGCCTCACTGCTACTGGTCAGCGCCGCCGTCGTCGCCATCCAGTACGTCGCGCCCTCGATCTCCCCGGCCTCCGTGCCCAACGCCCGCTTCCTCACCATCGCCGTCGCCTGTGCGCTCCTGCTCCTGGGCCCGCCGGGCGGAGCCATCCGCTTCGGCGTCGCCGCGATGGTCGCCTTCGTCGCCGCACTGCTCATCAGCCGCCAGCAATCCGGCGAGCTCATCTACGTCGAGCGAACCTTCTTCGGCATCCACGAGATCTACCACACCGCCAACCTCAACAAGCTCCAGCACGGCAACACCGTCCACGGCATGCAGGTCCGCACCGACGCGCTCCGACGCACACCCGTCACCTACTACCACCCCGACGGCCCGCTCGGCGACCTCTTCCGCTGGAAGCAGCTCCCCGACACTCCCATCTCCGTCGCCGGCGTCGGCCTCGGCGCCGGCTCCATCGCCGCCTACACCCGCGACCGCGACACCCTCACCTTCTTCGAGATCGACCCCGCCGTCGCCACCATCGCCACCAACCCCGATCTCTTCTCCTTCATCGCCGACGCCAAGGGCAAAGTCGACATCGTCCTCGCCGACGGCCGCCTCGGCGTCACCCGCGACCCCCGCACCTTCGACCTCATCATCCTCGACGCCTTCAGCTCCGACGCCGTCCCGCTCCACCTCTTGACGCGCGAAGCGCTCGCCTCCTACCGCTCCCGCCTGAAGCCCCACGGCCCGATCGTCTTCCACATCTCCAGCCGCTTCCTCAACCTCGCCCCCGTCATCAGCGCCACCGTCTCCTCGCTCGATCAGCCGTTCACGCTCGTATCGCGCGACGACTCCTTGACGCTCGAAGAGAGCAACAAGACCGGCCGCTACCCCTCCACCTGGCTCGTCGCCGCCGCCCGCGCCGACCTCGACCCCTTGCTCACCACCTCGAAGTGGTCCGTCGTCCCACCCCCCGCCAGCATGCGGCCCTGGACCGACTCCTACTCCAGCATCTGGAGCGCCCTCGCCCCCGCCATCAACGCCGACGCCGCGCCCCACCAGCGGTGACTCCCCCTTCCCCACCCCGCGCAGCGGGGAGGGGTGACCGAGGCTTGGCGAGGTCGGGGCGGGGTGCCTTTCTCTCCGGGTGCCACGGCCCGGCCGCTCTGGGCCGGGCCGTGCGAAACCACACCCTTCTCCAATCGCACAGACCGACCGCCGACCCGGTCCACCCGCAGCATCCCAACCCCGGTTTCCCCGTATCATGCTCCACCGCGGCGTCCCCCGCCGCTCTCGCACCGGTGCCGCCCTGCGTTCCAGGCCACGCACCCCTGCTCCGTGGAGAGTCGCTCATGGTCACCGCCGCACCCGCACCCGCCAAGCCCGCCAACCTACCCGGCCCCTCCGTCTTCCACGTCGACTCCGCCAACGACGAAAAGCCCTACATCTACGTCAACGGCCAGATGCTCCCCAAAAACAAAGCCATGGTCTCCGTCTACGACCACGGCCTGCTCTACGGCGACGGCATCTTCGAAGGCATCCGCGTCTACAAGGGCAAGATCTTCCTCTCCAAGCAGCACATGGATCGCCTCTACCACTGCGCCGAGCAGATCCGCCTCAAGATCCCCGTCAGCCGCGATGAAATGGTCGCCATCCAGCGCAAGTGCATCGAGGCCAACAACCTCTCCGATTCCTACATCCGCCTCGTCGTCACCCGCGGCTACGGCACCCTCGGCCTCGACCCCCGCAAGTGCCCCGTCCCCGGCGTCATCTGCATCGCCGACACCATCTCCCTCTTCCCCCAGGAGATGTACGAGAACGGCATGCGCGTCATCGTCGCCAACCGCCCCAAAACCCCCATCCCCTGCCTCGACCCACGCGTCAAGAGCCTCAACTACCTCAACAACATCCTCGCCAAGTGCGAGGCCATCGACTACGGCTGCCACGAA
Organism: Phycisphaerales bacterium; assembly: GCA_019744815.1. Classification (GTDB taxonomy): domain Bacteria; phylum Planctomycetota; class Phycisphaerae; order Phycisphaerales; family UBA1924; genus JAFEBO01. The sequence continues at coordinate 235,182 of JAIEUA010000001.1, read as the reverse complement.
GTCATCATGCTCAACACCGAAGGCTTCGTCACCGAAGGCTCCGGCGACAACATCTTCATCATCAAGAACGGCGAGATCTTCACGCCCCCCTCCGAGGCCGGCATCCTCGAAGGCATCACCAGAATGTTCGTCAAGACCCGCCTCGCCCCCATGCTCGGCATCAAGGTCACCGAAAAGGAACTGCGCCTCGAAGACGTCCTGAGCGCCGACGAGGTGTTCCTCACCGGAAGCGCCGCCGAAATCATCGCCTGCACCCAGATCGACCAGCACGACGGCAAGCAGATCACCAAAGTGAACTACGTCGGCAAGGGCGGCAGCGGCAAAAAGGCGCCCCCCGAAGGCCCGATCACCAAGAAGCTCCGCCACAAGTTCCGCGAAATCGTGACCAGCGACGCGGTGCCGGAGGAGTAGTGGTCGCCAAGCGTCGCACAAGCCAGCGCCTTCAGAAAGACGACTCAGGAAAGACTGAGCTTCAGCGAGAGTTCCCATTTCCACTGTCTGAGTTCACGTTCGCTGAATCCGGGTCGCGCAGCGGCGCGATGGGACGCCGAAAGAATCGCGCCGCCACCATCTCATCCTGCCGTGTAACGGTTTTCCACAAGCCGACCGGATTGAACCTGTCGGGCGAGATTCCTGAAGGCCGCTATACCAAGAACGAGTACCGCAGGCTCAAGGCCGAACTCGCTGGAACGCTTGCGATCAAACTCATCGAGCCAATACGAAAAGCCCTCAAGCAACAACGCAGCGAAACAAGAGTCGTAGGTCGCCCCGCCAAGCCGTGATTCGACGGGGCGGGTGTCCCGATCACTCGGCGCTGTGGCAGGTGGCCCGATCACGCAGTGACGTGCCACGATCACTCGCTGCTCTGAGCGAGCGATCGTGGTCGAACGGGTCTTCGCTTCCATCTCGAACCGCTTCGTTTCCCACCCGCAAACACGACCACGACCTCCGAGCAGGCCGTCGTCGTGGCATCCGGCCGCCCGCTCAACCCTCGACACCACCGCCCCGTCTCCCGCCCGGAGGGCGCACGACTGTTGCCGGCGGTTTCAACCGCCGGTCGAAGCCACCGTTCTCCCTCTCTGCCTTTGCGATCCCCGCCCCGGAGGGGCGGACGAGTGGCGCCTGGTCGCATTCGTCCGGGCAGGTGGCACCACCCGTGCTACCACTCGTTGCTCTGAACAAGTGGTGCGATTCGCGTCCAGCGCACCAACCGTGCCGAGCCACGGTCGGTGGCACGCCTCGATGTTCTGCCGACGTGGATCACAATACCCCACTGCGAAAGCCTCTCCGTCGGCAAGTGGCCCGGCCACGCCGTGACGTGCCGCGCCGTGCCACGGTCACTCGCTGCTCTGAGCGACTGATCGTGTTCGGACGTGTACTCGCTCCCATCTCGCAACCCCGCTTCCCACGCCCAAGTGCGACCAAGCCCTCCCAGCAGGCCGTCGTCGTAACTCCGCTCCAGCACAACTCCGTCCTTGTGCGCACAACCCCGTCGTTGCACCTCCCACCCCTCGAATTCTCTCACGCCCCAACCCCAGGCCGCACAACTCCTTCCACTCCGTCTCTTCGTCTCTCCGTCTCTTCGTCTCTTCCCCCCTTGAATCATCCCCCCGACTCGTGGGAAACTACCCACCATGTCGGCCCTGCCCTTCACACCACTCACCATCACCCCGCGCCCCGCGGCATCGCCGCACGCGCACTCCCCTTCCCAGAGGGAAGGGGCAGGGGGAAGGGCTGCCTCGGACTCCGACGCTGCTGTCCTTCTCCCGTCCTCCCTTGATCCGCTCCACTTCAACCCCTCCGCCGCCACCGCCGCCACCATCATCAACGAGCTCGCCTCCAACGAGATCACCCTCCTCGACATCGCCGACCGTCACGAGACAACCCTCGAAGCCCTCACCCTCTGGATGATCCGTCCCGACATCGCGGAGCGTCTGAGCGCGCTCGAGTACGCCTGCGCCCGCCGCGCCCGACTCACCGTCGCCAACAACCTCAACGCCATCGCCAACACGCTGCTCCACCTGCTCGCCGAGGCCAAGGACGATCACGCCTCGGTCCATCGCGTTCCCGCGGCGACCCATCACGCCTTCGCCGCCCGCATGCAAAGCCGCGAGAGCGCCCGCAAGTCCGCCAACCTCCTGCTCCGGATCGCTCGCTACACACCGCTCGCCGACGTGGCCCCAACGAACCCCACGCGCGAGCGTGGGGCCACCCCGACGTCGCAAGCACAACCAACGCCCAGCAACCAGCCACTCTCACACCCCGCATCCGCGCATCTCTCCGCGCCGAGGCGAGATGACCGTTTCGCCCCCGGCGAAACAGGTGAGTGGTCGAGCGCGTGCCTCAACGCCACCGCGTTTCAGCGTCAAGCTCCAACGAACCCCACGCGCGAGCGTGGGGCCACCCCGACATCGCAAGCACAACCAACGCCCAGCAACCAGCCACTCTCGCCCCCCGCATCCACGCATCTCCCCGCGCCTCTGGCAGCCGCAATACCGACTCATCCCGGCCCGCCATCTCGCCACCCCCAAACCTCCGCCGACCTCTACGCCCCCAGCCCTCGCCTCTCCGCGTACGCTCGCCCATGTCCTCCGCCGGCGATGTCGATTACTCCGTCATCGGGCTCGGCTACTCCAGCCACCGCCGCCCCGATCCGCGCATCGCCGCCATGATCCACGCGGCGTTGGGCGACGCCAAGTCCGTGCTCAATGTCGGCGCCGGCAGCGGCTCCTACGAACCCACCGACCGGGCCGTCATCGCCGTCGAGCCCGCCGACACCATGCGCCGCCAACGACCCGCGCATCTCGCCCCCGCCATCGACACCCGCGCCGAGTCCCTGCCGCTCGCCGACCAGAGCGTCGACGCCAGCATGGCCATCATCACCGTCCACCAGTGGCAGGACATGCGCGCCGGACTGCGCGAGCTCCTCCGCGTCACCCGCGGCAACATCGTCCTGATGACCTTCGCGCCCGGCTCCGCCTCCTACTTCTGGCTCGGCGACTACTGCCCCGAACTCGCCGCCGTCGAGGCCCGACGCGACCCTCCGATCGAAACCCTCGCCGCCGCCCTCGCTCCAGCGGGCCGCCGCGTCGAGATCGTCCCCGTGCCCGTGCCGATCGACTGCACCGACGGCTTCTCCGAAGCCTACTACGCACGCCCCGAACGCCTGCTCGACCCCAACGTCACCCGCGCTCAGTCTTCCTGGGCCTTCGTCGATGAAGCCGTCCGCGAGCGATTCGTCACCACCCTCCGCGCCGACCTGGCCAGCGGCGAATGGGATCGGAAGTACGGGCAGTATCGCTCCATGCCCACGTTCACCGGGGCGCTGCGGCTGATCGTGAGCCGCCCCGCAAACTCGACCGCGCGCCTCACCGATCAAACATCAGCATGAAGTACGCCCCGAACAGCAGCAAGTGCACGCAGCCCAGCAGCACGTTGGTGCGGGGCAGAGCGAACGTCAGCATCGCGGTGACGAGTGTCAGCACCAGCATCACCATCTCCGCCGCCTCGAGCCCCAGCGTCAGCCCGCGCCCGGTCACCAGCGAGATCGTGATCACCAGCGGGATGGTCAGTCCGATCGAGGCCAGCACCGAGCCGAGCAGGACGTTCACCGAGCGCTGCAAGCGGTTCTCCCGCGCCGCCTTCACCGCCGCGATCGATTCGGGCGTGAGCACCAGCGTCGCCATCACAAACCCGCTGAGCGCGACCGGCGCGCCGAGCCTTCCCACCATCGCCTCCAGCGGCAGCGACATCTGCTTGGCCAAGAGGACCAGCGGCAATCCGTACGCCGCCAGCATCGCCGCGTGATACAGCGTCGAGCCCTCGGCGCCGTGGTCGACGGCCTTCTCGTGAGCGTGCTCCTCCGCGGCCACCTCTCGAGCGTGCTCCTCGGGCGAGACAAAGAAACCCTTGTGCCGTCGGTTCTGAACGTACAGAAAGATCGCGTAGATGCTCACCGACATGACCGACAGAAAGACCTTCTGGAACGTCGACAGCGTCGGCCCGGGCGTGGCCTTGGTGAAGTTGGGCAGCACCAGCCCGAGCACGGTCAGCGGCAGGATGAGCACCAGGAACGCGTTCGCGCTCTGCAGGTTGTACGTCTGCTCCTTGTGGCGCAGCCCGCCGAGAACCAGCGCAACACCCATGAAGCCGTTGAGGACGAGCATGACCACCGCGAACATGGTGTCGCGGGCCAGCGTCGGCTTCTCATCGCCGGTGGACATGACAAAGCCGACCATCGCGACCTCGAGCCCGGTGATCGCCAGCGTCAGCAGCAGCGTGCCCGCGGGTTCCCCTAGTCGATGGGCCAGCACGTCGGCATGGCGCACGGTCGCGACCGCCGCGGCGAGGATGACGGCACAGAAGATCAGCAGCAGCGCCACCAACGCCACGGGCTGCGCGAGCCACGAGGTGATGATGCCCTTGCCCGCGATGGAGGCCGCCAGGGTCACCACCGCGAGCACCAGGGGCCACTCGCGGCGGAGCGAAGCGATGGGTGGGACGGCGCGGGTGGTGAGGAGCGGGCGGGTCATGCGGGGCGAGCGTACCAGTGATCCCCGGACGAGTCACGCCCCACGGCACGGCCTCCTTGACCGAACGGATAAACTCTGCGTGCCGTGTGCTTCGATTTCTTCTCATCGCGACCGGCCGACGACGTGGGCGCCCGCATGCGGGACGAGCACAGCCGTTGGCTGACCGAGGCGCTGAACCGGGGCGAGTTCGACCTCCCGCGGATCCCGGTCCGCCGGGCGGACTCGGGCGGGTTTGATTTCCTGACCGCGACGGCCCGTGGGCGGGCGGTGTGCGAGCGCTGGTGGCGACGGGCCCTGCGGGCGATCTTTCTGTAGAGCGAATCACGCCGGCGGCGCTTCGGCAGCATCGGCACGGTTGAACAGGTTCTCGCCCTTGCTGATCTTCTGGCCGGGCTGGAGCGCGTGCTTGCCGCCGAAGACGCAGAGATCCGCGAGCGATGCACCCGCCGCGGGCGTGCAGTTCCATGCCTGCCACAACTGAGCCATCTTCTGCGGCATGGCGGGTGACATGAGGACCGAGGCGATGCGGATGGCTTCGGCACACTGATACAGGATCACCTGCAGCGACGCCTTGGCGTTCGCGTCCGTCTCCATCACCTTGGTGATCTTGAACGGCGAAGTGACGTTGATGAACTGGTCGACGCGGCGGATCAGATCCACCGAGCACTGCAGCGCGGCGGCCGACTGCATCAAGCCAAGCCCATCGTTCGCTCGTTTCGACAGGTCACGGGCGAGCTGGCTCCAGTCGAAGACCTCGGTGCCGGTCGGCGTGTGGGCTTCAAAGCGGAAGGCATCGCCGCTCCCTCGGGGAGGTACTTCTCCCCCAAAGTACTTCTCGATCATGTTGCTCACGCGGCTCGCGCAGTTGCCGATGCCGTTGGCCAGCTCTGCGTTGTAGACCTCCACGAACTTCGCGTGGCTGAAGTCTGCGTCGGTCGCGCCCTGTGGGCCTTGGGTGATCAGGTACCACCGCACGGCATCGAGGCCGTACTTGGCGGCGTAGGCCTGCAGCACTTCGATCGAGACGAAATTGCCCAGGCTCTTGCTCATCTTGCGGCCTTCACGCACCCAGTACGCGTGGGAGTAGACCGTCTTGGGCAGTTGCACAAAGCCGTACTTCGGGTCCGACTCGCGCAAGGCCATGAGCAGCGCCGGCCAGATCACCGCGTGGAACCAGAGGATGTCCTTGGCGATGAAGTGGACGCTGGCGGGCCAGTACTTCCGCCGCGCGTCGGTGTCGACGACGCTGAGGTAGTTGAAGAGCGCATCGATCCAGACATAGATGCGGTGCGTCGGATCGTCGGGCATCTTGATGCCCCACTGGCTGGTGGGGTCGTCGGTGATCGCCCGCGAGATCGGGATGTCGCGCAGTTCGTTCAGCCGCCCCAGCACCTCGTTGCGGCGTGCCTCGGGCTGGACGAACTCGGGGTTCTTGGCGAAGTGTTCCCGCAGCCGCGATTCGTACGCGCTGAGCTTGAAGAAGTAGTTCTTCTCGGTCTTCTTCACCAGCGGCACGCCGGTGACGGGGCTGACGTAGTTGGCTTCCTTGGCCGCCGTCTCGGTGAGGTACTCCTCCTGGGAGGCGTCGAACCAGCCGGTGTAGTCGCCGAGGTAGACGTCGCCACGCTTCTGCAGAGCTCTGATGTACTCCAGGACCTTGGTCTTGTGGCGCTCCTGCGTGGTACGGATGAAGTCGTCGTGGCTCGCGTTCATGAACGCGAAGGCCTTCTCAAACTCCGCGGCGTTGCGATCGGCCCACTGGAGCGGGGTCACGTTGTGGGCCGCGGCCGAGGTCACGACCTTGTCCGCGTGCTCGTCGGTGCCGGTGAGGAAGAACGTCGAACCCGGGGTCGGGTCCATCAGGCGGTGGAAGCGAGCGGTCACGTCGCCCAGCAGCGTGGTGTAGCAGTGCCCGATGTGGGGGCGGTCGTTGACGTAATAGATAGGTGTGGTGATGTAGGTGGTGGGCGTGGTCATCGACCCAGCGTAGGACCGGCCTCCGCCGGACTGACCGCCGCGCCGCTGGGACCCGCCTGTTCACCAGTGGGACCGGCCTCCGGCCGGTCGGCGGACGCACGCCTCTCTCGACCGGCCGGAGGCCGGTCCCACTGGCGCGAACGGCACGAATACCACGAACCTCCCCTTCCCCCATCCGATATACCAGTGTCAGGAGAGCACCATGTTGATTCGCGTTTGCACCATCCTCGCCCTCACCGCCGGCCTGGCGTCCTCGGCCTCGGCTCAGAACGCGCTCGGCGACGGCCGCGGCTTGCAGAAGAACACCAACAAGTACGACGCCAGCAAAGGGCCGGTGAACAAAGGGTGGGACAAGGACGCCGCCCGGTTCCGCAACGCGATTGTCTTTGGCAACGCGCCCGGCAGCTCGCAGAGGTCCAGCACCCTGCGGGACTCCAGCCAGTTCATGGGCTCGCTCGGCAGCGATTCGCTCTACAACTTCCGGCGCGATTCCTATTACTCCGGCCTCGCCGGTCAGGGCATCCGCGGCACCGAGGCGCTCCAGTATCAGTTCGCCCTCACCACCGGCGGCAGCACCCGGGGCTCGAGCCTCACCGGCGCCGGGTTCGTCGCCCGGGATTCGGGCAGCACCGGCGGCGGGGTGACCGGGTTCTCTCAGTCCAGCGGGATCGAGCGCAAGCCCTCGTGGCTCAGCGATTCATCCAGGCCCGGCGGCACGCTGCGTTCAACCGCTTCGTACAGCACCTCGCTGTCGCTCCGGCCCTCGATCGTCGGCCAGGGATTGGATGACAGCGGCAGGAGCTTTGCGGTGGTGGCGTCGCCGCTTCTGGGCATGCAGCCGGTGCGGCGGGAAGTCAGCTCGCCGCTGAATCAACCGGTGGGGAATCAACCGGTGGGAAGTCAGCAGGTGGGCGCGAAACCCGAGGAGCTCGCGGCGCCGGACCCACGCTCGGCCGCGGCGGGCGGGCCGGAATCGGCCAAGGCCGAGGCGGCGGCCCGGGCGGCCAAAGAGGTCACGATCTACGACTCGCTCGCGCGGCGACTGGCGGAGCGCGGCAAGGCGATGATCCCCGAGACCGGCGAAACGGCTCCGGGATCGAGAACGGCAACGCCCTCCGGCACTACGCCCCCCGGCAATACGCCCAGCGAGCCCGGCGCGACCACTCCCAAGGAAGCGGCCGACATCGGCAAGCCCAAGTGGCTGCGGGACATCGAGGATCTGAAGGACTCCCTGAGTGATCGCACCGGCGGGCCTAAGTCTGCCAGCAAGACCGGTCCGACGCCCCCGGGCCTGGGCAAGCCGCCGGCGGGGATGCGGTACGACATGAGCGGGAAGCTGGTGCCCCTGGTCGACAAGAGCGTGACGGACCTGATCCGCGACTCGGGCGAGCAGGGTGCGCGCTTCATCAAGCCCGACGCGGTCGATGCGAGCGCGTTCATCCAGGCGATGAAGCAGGGCGAGGCGCTCATGAGTCGGAACCAGTTCTTCGCCGCCGAGGAGAAATTCGCGCGAGCTATGACCCTGCGCCCCGGTGACGTGGCGGCCCAGGCGGCGCGGACCCACGCTCAGATCAGCGGCGGGTTGTTCGTGTCGGCGGGGAACAACCTGCGGGACCTGCTCTCGGCGCACCCCGAGGTGGCTGGCGTTCGCTACGCCAAGGAATTGGTGAGCACCGACGAGCGGGCCCGGGTGATCAAGGCGGACCTGGAGACGCGGATGAGCCTGAACGCTAAGGCGCTGGGCGCGTTGGGGCTGCAGCCGGTGCGCGACGCGGGTCTGATCTACGCGTACTTCTCGTTCCAGCTCGGGGATCGGTCGGGTGTGGAGCGTGGGATCGAGGCGATGCTGTCGCGGATCCCTGACAAGGACGAGCCGTCGCTGGCGGATCAGCAGTTGGCGCTGTTCTGCCGCGGTGTGTGGCTGGGTTCGACGACCGAGCCGAGCAAGTAAGTTGGTTGAACAACGAGCGCATGAAAAAGCCCCCGCGAGAGCGGGGGCTTTTCGTGGATGGAGCTTACGGGCAGACCAACGTGTTGTACTGCAGGACAAAGACCTGGAAATCAAGGTCGTCGACCACGTTGTCGTCGTTGAGGTCCGACAGGCAGAACGGGCGGCTGGGGCCGCTGCCGGGGCAGAGCAGATCGTTGTACGCGATCACAAAGGTCTGGAAGTCGAGGTCGTCGACGACGTGATCGAAGTTCACGTCGGCGATGCACGGGTTCTGCGGATACGAGTCCTGGTTGATGGCGATGCCGGAACAGATCGTGAACTCCTCACCCGGGCCGAGCGGGGCGGTCCACTGGAACGCGCTGCTGCCGTCGCCGGTGACGGGGCCGTCGACGTTGGTGAGATCAAACGAGCCGCTGGAGGTTTTGTTGCGGAGCGTGAAGCCGTTGTTGGCCTCGTGAGCCGAGTTGGTGTTGGTGACCGCGATCGCGTTCTCAAAGGAGGCTTGTTCGGAGAAGACGGCTTCGCCGGGGGAGATGAACAGCACGCTGTCGTCGGTCTGGGGGTTGGGAGTGCCGCCGGGCATGTCGATGTCGTTGAGGTTGAAGATCTGATAGACGACCGGGCTGTTGGCGGCGCTCTGGAACTTCATGACGCTGAAGAGGCGTGCCTGCTTGGGGTTCGCGCCGTCGACGAGCGTGATGGTCAGCTCGGCGTTGAAGCGTTCCTGACCGGCGGGCGCGGGGCCGGCGTTGGTCCAGGTCATGCGGCAGAGGTTCCCGCTGGTGAAGACCACCGGGTTGTCCAGCTTGCTCATGAGGCTGTTCTGGTTGTTGAACTGGGTGCGGTACGACCACGAGTACTTGCTCATGTAGTCGCCGCTGGTGGGGTCGGTTTTGAAGTTGGTGTCCGGCAGCGAGCTGCTGAAGGGCGGATTGGGGATCAGCGAGAACGTCGCGTCGCCGTGGGTGAGCGTCTGAGCGAGCGATAGCGGGGCGACGGCCGCGCCGAGGGCGGCGACGATACAGAAGTTGCGCATCATGAGTTGGACTCTCTCAAGGGCCAGCGGGATGACTGAAATCCCCCGGCATCAGACCCCGCAGCCGACGCCGTTGGACTTCATTATCGCGCAGGATCGCCGATACGCAAAACTATCCAGAGAGAAATACGGATGTTTTGATCGGATACCGAACGAGAGTGGTTCGGCTTACGAACAGATCAGTTCGTTGTAAGCGATTACAAAGATCACAAAGTCGCTGTCGTCGACAAACCCGTCGAGATTGAGGTCCGCCGGGCAGCCCTGCGGCATCGCGCCGTCGGCGCAGTCGAGGATGTTGTACGCCTGGGCGAAGACCTGGAAGTCCGAGTCGTCGACGAAGCCCTCGCCGGTCAGGTCGGCCGGGCAGATCGCGGGGACGTAGGTGGCGAAGCCGCCGAGCGAGTCGGTGGCGACGGTGCTGGAGTAGACCCAGGTGTCGGTGCCGGCGTTGTAGTTGAACCGGTCGATGCCGCCGGTGATGTGCTTGGCGACGAACATCTCCTGCCCGTCGGGGCTGAAGGCGCAGTCGATGGCGTTCGTGGACGTGATGGCCTGGAGCTGGGTGAGGCTGCCGTCGGCGTTGGAGCGGAGGCGGAAGACCTTGCCGGCGGCGATGTCGGCGACGTAGATCTCGCCCTTCTTGGGCCCGAGGGCGAAGAAGTGGAGGTTGCTGGCACCGACGAGGTTCTGCGACGCCAGCTCGGTCATGGAGCCGTCGGCGTTGATGCGGAAGCGGAAGACGGTGGAGCTGAACGCCGTGGAGTAGAGATAGGTGCCGCTCGCCTCGACGCAGACGCCGCGCCACGGGCGGCCCCGGGCGAACGAGCCGTTGGGATCGACGATGCCGAGCGTGTCCACCTTCCAGCGCCAGATCCCGTCAAAGACGGCGGCGGCGAACAGTTCCTTGGTCACTGGGTTAAAGCAGATCTCGTGCACGCCCACCAGTCCCGGTTGCGTGTAGGTGTTCGCGAGCGTCGCCGTCGTGCCGTTGTTGGTGAGCTGGAAGCGGCTGATGGAGCCGGGCTCGACGCCGTTGCCGTGGCGGTTACCGATGAACAGATCCGTCGGCGTGCGGAAGGCGACACCCACGGGGTCGTTGACCGAGCCGTTGGGGATGTTGGTGAGTGAGCTGAACGCTCCGCCCGAGCCGGGGAGCGAGAAGCGCAGCACGTCGCGCCACTGGGGCTTGGGGATGCTGAAGGGCGGGGCGATCGTGGTCACGATCTGGAACGGCTGGGCGAGGGCTGCGGCGCTGAGCAACGCCGAAACCGACGCGGCGACGAGGTGACGAATCTGCATGGCCTCTCCCCTGAGCGATCGCGCCGCGGACACCGAGCCGCGGCGATCGCGATGGACTCGATTTTGAGTGTACAGGCGGCGTCAGCAAACTCGAACCAGAACCCGTTGAATCAGGCGGAAATGGGGAATCGTGCGGTGACCGATCGTGTCTGATAACTGTTCGGGGTGCACCCCGAGTTCACTGGCATGTCCAAGGAAGCGTTGCATATTGGACCTACGCAACCTTTGGAGCTTTGCATGATCCGCTCGTCCGCCCTCGTTCTGGTGGCCCTCACTGGTTCCGCCTTGACCATGACCGCCTCCGCCGCCAGCGTCTATCGCGGCATCGACAACAACGACGGCTTTGTCTTCCCGTTGACCACCACCCCCAGCACCGATCAGGCCCGCAAGGACTTCCTGACCGCGATCGCCGGTCTGGGCACGCAGCACTACAGCGACGTCGAGTCCAACACCAACGGCGTGCTCCCCGCCGCGATCAACTTCACGGGCGGGCAGACCGCCAACGCCGTCGGGCCCCGCGGCGAGATCCGCGACACCGCGTTCAATCAGGCCTTCGGCACCCACGGCTCGCGGTTCATCTACACCGAGGCCGACGACGCCAGCGACGTGCTGACCCTGACCTTCAACCAGCCCATCCTGGCCATCGGCTTCACCTGGACCGACGCGATGGACTGGTTCGACACCAGCAAGAACCCGCCCTCGTTGCTCGTCACCCTGGGCAGCGGCCCCAACGCCCAGACCTTTGACCTCGTGACCGCCCTGCAGAGCCAAGACATCCGCGGCGGCTCGGTCGGGTACTTTGGGATCATCGGTGACGCGGCGTTCGATCGGATCACCATCTCCCGCCCGCTCGGCGGCGGCGTGACCGACGCGGTCGGCTTCGACGACATCACCTTCGTGATTCCGACTCCCGGATCTCTGGCCCTTTTGGGCGTGGGGCTGGTGGCGGCCCGTCGTCGCCGCGGATGAGCCGGCGATGTGGGCGAGCCGGTGGCGAACCGGCCAAGGTCCGAAAATCTGATGCGTCGGCGCAGAGCCTGCCGATACCTTCGCGATGTCTCAGGCTCCGGCCACCAATGTCGCGGGGACCGCGCTTGGAAGTGGGTTCGGCACCGCTGCGCGCAAACCTCTGGCGGGGCCGGAGAGTGCGGTCGCGGACATCTTCCTCTCGCCGCGAGTCGTCGATAAGCGCACGTTCGAGGAATACTCGGCGACGCTGCAGCAGTTGATCCGCGAGGCGAGCGGGCACGGCCGGACGCTGGAGACCACGAGCACGGAGATCAAGTCGCTGCGCGAGGGCGTGCAGACGATCTCACGCGACCTGCAGACAAGGCTGGAGGCGGCGCTGAAGGTGCTGCCCTCGCTCGAGTCGCGGGTGAGCCGTGCGGAGCAGGTGGCTCAGGACGTCACGAAGCTGACGGCCGACCCCGAAGCTCTGGCCGAGCAGATTCGGCAGATATTGACGGGGCTGGTGAGCGCGAAGGCGGACGAGGTCGAGGCCCTGTGCCGCCAGACGGTGGAGCGATCGATCGCGCGGATCGAGGGGCGTGAGCGGGACATCACCCGGGCGGGCGAGGAGTTCGAGGCGTTCGTCGGGGCGCGGTTGGGAGATCTGCAGGCGGCCCACGAGGCGACGCTGCGGAAGATCGAGGAGCGGGAGAAGGCCGCGGCGGACTCGCTGGCGACGCTGCACGGTGAGCTGATCGAGCGCTTGTCCAAGGCCGAGTCGGCGGTGATGCAGCAGATCGAGGCCCGCGAGCGTGCGGCCCTGGACGCGGTGGTGGACCATCAGCGGACGGTGATCCAGCTGCAGGCGACGATCGAGGGCAAGCTGGACGAGGCGCGGCGAGCGGCCGAGGCGATCGGGGACGAGAACCGGCGCGCCCTGGAGACCCAGCAGCGCGAGGCCTCGAAGCAGATCGAAGAGGCCGAGCGGGCGATGCGGGTGAAGCTCGACGAGCTGCGCGAGCAGGCGAGCGAGATCGAGCGCCGCAGCGAGCAGCGCCAGGCCGATGCCGCGGCCCGGGAGGGCGCGATCCTCGACCGCGAGCGCCAGATCCAACAGAAGCTCGACGACATGGTCAACGGCATGGAGCAGCGGTTGGCGCCGCTGCACGAGCAGGTTGATCGCGACGTGCGCGAGCTCGACAAGCGCATCCGCCGGGCCCGCGTTGAGGTCGAGGTCGCGAGCGGGCCGGGGATGCAGAGGCTGGAGCAACTGTGCCGGGCGGCGGCGAGTTTGCTGGGGCCGCAGGACTCGGTGAAGCTGGGCCTGCCGCCGGGAGAGGCGACGGGTTTCCCCGGACTGGCGCCGATGGTGGAGCACGCGTCCCGGGTGCACGACCGGATGGTGGCCAAGGCGGGCGAGTTCGCGACGCTGGAGCAGCAGGTGGAAGTGGCGCGTCGGGGGATCGACAAGGCGATCCTCGAGGGCGCGGACAAGATCGACTTGCTGCTGCAGCAGACCGAGGGATTGGAGCGGGCCGTCGCCACCAGCCGCGCCGCCGCGAAGGAGATCGAGCGGACGGTGGAGGGTCGGATCGATCAACTGCGAGCGGACGCGCAGGCGTTCCACGAGTACACCTCGCGCCTGGGCGAGCACCTGATGCGCCTGAACGAGAACGCGGAGAAGCTGGCGGCCGAGTTGGGTGTTCGGTTTGGGCCGGACGCCAAGCCCGCGGCGTTGGCGGAGCCCTTGCTGCAGCAATCGATCGCGGCGGCCGAGACGCTGCGGGACCTCTTGGACAAAGCCGGCGCGACGATCCGTGCGCTGGATCACGTCGCGACGCAGAGCGACAAGCGGGCGAAGAAATAGCTCGTCGCCGCGGACGCGAGAAGAGGCCTCATCAACAGCACGAGCGCTATCGACCGATCGCGGCGCCCATCGGGCGTTCCTCGACCTTGGCGGGGTTGTCCTTGACCGGGACCTGGGGCATGCCCGGCAGCGGCTGGAACATGCCGTCGGGCGCGACCCGCAATTGGTCGGACTCGAGCAGGTAGTTCAGCACCGCGTTGCGGAGATTGGTCTTGGCCTGATCGCGCCGGTTCTCGGCGGCGAGCAGGTCGTTCTCTGATTGGACGACGTCGCGGGGCTCGACGGTGTCGATCTTGAGGAGCTGCTCTTCGAGGCGGCGGCGGTTGATCTCGACCTGCTGCTCGGCGAGCTTGAACTGGAAGGCCGCGAGGTCGATGTTGCGCAGCGCGCCGCGGACGCCGACCACGACGTTGTCGCGGAGCTGCTCGGCGGCCCGTGCCCGCTGCTGGAGCGCGATGGTCGCCTGGCGCAGGCCGTACTTCTCGATCTGACGGTCGAGCGGGAGGCTGAGCGTCGCGGTGCCCTCGACGGTGGCGTCGCGGGGGCTGAAGGAGAGGCCGCCGACGTCGCGGTCGGTGTCGGTGGGGACGGTGGCGCGGCCGCCGACGTTGAGATCGGGGAGGAGGTTGTTCTCGGCGTTGTCGACGCCCCGCTTGGCGTCGTCGACGCGGTCACGGGCGTTCTGGAGATCCAGCCGGTACTCGAGCGCGGCCCGGGTGGCCTCGTCGAGTGTGGTGTCGGGGAGCGGGATCTCCAGGGCGAGGGGCTTGATGATGACCTTGGAGGCGACGTCGAGGCCCAGTCGGACCTTGAAGCGATCGAGCTGGAGGATGTACTGCTCGCGGAGGCTGGCGAGCGAGGCCTGCGCGTTCAGCACGTCGTTCTCGGCGATGCTGACGTTGAAGGCGGGGATGCGGCCGGCGTCGACGCGGGCCTGGGTGCCGTCGCGGAAGAGGCGGAGGCTCTTGAGGGAGCGTTCTTGGTTGGCGATCTGGGCCTGGAGCTGGATGAGCTGGAAGTAGTCGTTGGCGATGTTGACGAGGAAGCTGCGGCGGAAGCGCTCGAAGGTGCGGGCCTGGTAGATGAGATCGCGTTCGGCCTGGATGAGTGGCTCGCGAGCGACGTTGCCCGAGCCGCGGAGCAAGGGGACGTTGGCGGAGAGGACCAGCGAGGAGGATTGGGTGTACCCGGCGGAGACTTGTTCGCGGAGGTCCTGGCTGGCGTTGGTGATCCAAGAGGCTTCGACCTGTCCGCCGTAGGGGAGGCGTTTCTGGGCGCGGAGGGTGTTGATGACGCTGAGGGCGGGTGTGGGCTCGCCGTTGTCCCAGGAGTTGTTGGCGGTGAAGGTGGTGTCGTTGAAGAGCCGGGGTTCCCAGCGGTGCTGCTCGGTGAGCAGGCGGATGACGGCGAGGATGTAGTCCTCTTCGCTGTTCAGGTACTCGCGGGCGGTCTTCTGGGTCTGGCGCCAGGCCCCGGCGAGGTTGAGCTCGAGAGCGCCCTCCAGGCCGGTGCCGGCGGTGTCGCTGCCGTACGCGCCCGCGGCGTATCCCTCGAGCTTTTTGGAGACGTCGCGGGCCTCGTCCTGCACCTTGTAGGTGAGCGTGTCGGCGGTGGGGTTGGTGGTGGCGGGGGTGGTCTTGAGGGCGCGGCGGCGGTCGTCGGGGTCCTTGGGGGCGCGTTCGAGGTCGGCGTATGCGCGCTCGGGTGCCTTGTTGGCTTCGATGGCGGCGTTCTTGTTCTGGAGCATCTCGGCGACGCGGCGGTCGACCTCGTCCATGGAGGAGGCGCAGCCGGCGAGACACACGAGCAGCGTGGCCAGAGCGGAGCTTCGAGCGGAATGTGCGAGGAGGGTTGGAAGGGCCTGTCCCCGCCGCGGGGAGGTCGGGGTGGTTCGTGCCGGCGGGGTCTGGGTCATCGCCGTCTCCGTTTGGTCTTTAGAAGGATAAAAACCCCGCGGGAGGCGAGGAATCGCTGGGTGAGTGTACCTTCTTTAGAGCCGGGATGTTGCAAAGGACTCGGAGTTGCATACAGTTCCCCATCGTCGAGCGGATGCCCCATCCCGTTTGGGATTTGGACGGATGTGAGGGAGGACCTCTCCGTGGCCTCCGGGGTGTCACCGATCGTCATCGGTTGCGAGCGGATGCTCGGGCTGGTGGGTCGTGCCGAAGGACGAGCCCAATGGGACAACCTGCGGGGCCAGTTCTTCCCTCGAGGCCTTTGAGCCCTGGAAGACGCGACTCCAGATGCTCGCGAGCCTGGATGCTCTCCAAGAAGTTGGCCGTTGTCGAGGCGGAGTGTGCCTCGGCGGCGGCGTGAAGGCTCGCTGAGTTTCTTCCGGCTGGTGCGGCAAGAAGGCTCTCGGGCAAAGGATTCCCTTTCGATGGCTTCCATCACCTACGACGGCCGCAGTCTTCTGATCGACGGCAAACGCATCTGGCTGGTCTCCGGCTCGATCCAGTACACGCGGGTGCCGCGGGAGTATTGGGCGGACCGGATCCATGCCGCGAAGCTGGCGGGGTTGAACTGTGTGGATACGAGCGTGGTGTGGTCGCGGCACGAGTCGCGTCCGGGGCACTTTGACTTCAAGGGCGACAACGACCTGAAGCACTTCGTCGACCTGGTCGGCAAGGCGGGGATGTACTGCTCGCTGCGGATCGGGCCGCACGTGGGGCACGGGTTTGACATGGGCGGGATGCCGGCGTGGCTGGTGGCGAACAAGAGCGCCGAGGCCAAGGCCGCGGAGGCCAAGGTGGCCGAGGGCAAGCTGCCCGTCAAGCCGGACGGCGACGACAACGCCGAGACGCGAGCGATCAAGGCCAAGGTGATGCGGCTGCGGGCTCCGAGCCAGCCGTTCCTGGAAGCGGTGTCGCGGTTCATCAACGCGGTGTCGGCGCAGGTGCGCTCGCTGCAGGTGACGGCGACCGCCAAGGGCGGGCCTTTGGTCGTCATTCACAACGAGGCGAACTGGACCTGCGGCGATCAGACCGTGGCCGACGCCTATCTGGGCGAGGTGCTGCGCTACATCCGCGAGTCGGGCTTTGATGTCCCGATCGTGAACAGCAACAACCTGTGGTCGGGGGTCGAGGGTGAGATCGACGGCTGGACCGGCAGCGACGAGATGCTGAGCGCGATGCGCCAGTTCGCGATGGTGCGCTCGCTCCAGCCGCGGTTCGTGGTGGACTTTGAGACCTGCGAGCCCGATGCGTGGGGCGTGGAGCCCGGCGCGCCCAAGCCGGCGTGGCTGTTGCAGCGGCAGATCGCGGAAGCGTTGGCGGGCGCGGGGCAGTACAACCTGTCTCCCTTCCACGCGGGGACGAGCTTTGGGACCAGCGGCGGGCGACTGGAAACCTCGCCCGACCACTTCGGCACCACCGCCGTCGCGTCGCGGGCGCCGCTGACGGAGACCGGCGGGATCAACGAGACGTACGCGTTCCTGAAGCGGATCAACACGTTCGCGAACCGCTTCGCGCGGGTGCTGAGCGGGTTTGATCCGACGTTCCATCCGGTGATGGTCGCGCCGCGTCTGGCGAGCGCGCACACCAAGAAGGGCAAGCACGATCCGCACGAGCCGCCGGCGACGGTGGTGCACGCCTCGGGCAGCCAGGGCGGCGTGGCGTTCGTGTTCACGCCCGCACCGGCCGACAAGGGCGAGGTGCGGACGGTGGACCTGATGATGCACGACGGCACGGTGCTGCCGGTGCACATGACCAACCAGTCGGTGGCGTGGTGCCTGATCAACGCGAGCGTGGGCGGTCGTGCGAACGTGGACTACTGCACGCTGTGCGCTCTGGGCGCGGTGGGCCGCACGCTGGTGATCTTCGGGCCGGCGGGTCTGCACGGGACCATCTCGATCAACGGCTCGCCCCTGGAGCTGCGGGTGCCCGACGCCAAGGAGCGTCGCCCCGAGGTGATCGAGCACGAGAACATGTTCATCGTGGTGCTGAGCGAGGAGCTGGCCGATTCGACCTACTTCGCGGAAGACGCGGTGTATGTGAATGCCGCGGGGCTGACCTCGGACGGGCGTCCGCTGCCGATCCCGGGCGAGAAGCAGATCACGCGAGTGGACGGCGAGGGCGATGTCCGCACCGTCGATGTCGCGAAGCTGTCGACCAACAAGAAGATCGAGAAGGCGCCGGACAAGATCCCGCTCTCGAACTGGATCTGTGCGCCGCTCGACGAGTACGTCACGGGCGAGAGCGCGCGGTACGCGGCGATCGACGGGCCGTCGGACCTGGCGACCCTGGGCACGGTGACGAGCTACGGCTGGTACCGGGTCCGCCTGAAGCCGAGCAAGTCGGAGCGGGTGGCGATCGCGGCGCCGGGCGCGGGCGATCGGCTGCACTTCTTTGACCGCGGGCGCGAGGTGGGCTTGCTGGGCGTCGGCCCGGGCGCGCACACGACCGTGGGGCTCTCGCTGCACAAGCCCGATCAGACGCTGGTGGTCTTGGGTGAAGCGCTCGGTCGCTACAGCGACGGGCGTCACATGGGCGAGGCGAAGGGGTTGGTGTCGCACCTGCTGGAGGTGTCGCCGATCAAGACCGCGGCTCCCAAGGCCGAGCTGGGCGCTCCCATCGACATCCTGCGCTACGCCAGCCCGGTCTACGGCGTGCGTTCGTCGGATGCGACGCTGCCGGAGCGGATCACCTGGCACCTGGGCAAACGCTCGGGCGACATCGTGCTGGTGAACAAGGGTGTGTCGTTCGGGGCGCTCCTGGTCGTGAACGACAAGCCGATCGGCGTGCTGGACAGCGCCGGTCCTTCGACCATCCTGATCGATCACGAGAAGCTGGGTCGCGGGAACGTGACGATCCAGCTCGCGCTCTTCCCGATGGACGGCGAAGAGGACAGCGTGGCGGCGGGTCTCATCGACTCGGCGGCCCACGCGATCGAGTTCCTCGCGGTCGACTCGGTGGTCTCGCAGAAGGCCGAGTGGGCGTTCGCGAAGTTCGACGTGCCGGCGGCGACGGCGTTCAAGGCCGGCGCCAAGCACGAAGAAGGTCCGGTCTGGTGGAAGACGACGTTCGCGTCGCCCCATTCCACCGTGCCGATGTTCCTCGAGCTGGAGGGCCTGACCAAGGGTCAGATCTATCTGAACGGCAAGCACCTGGGCCGGTACTTTGTCGCCACCAAGCAAGGCAAGGACGTGGGCCCGCAGCGTCGCTACTGGGTGCCGGCGTGCTGGCTGAAGAGCCAGGCCGACGCCAAGAAGGCCGACCCCAAGCACCCGCCGATGAACGAGCTGATGATCTTCGACGAGCACGGCGGCAAGCCGACGCGGGTGAAGCTGGTGTTCGACGACAGCGTGATGCCGATCACCACCGGCGTGACGCCGGAGGGCGCATGAAGAAGGCCGCTCGCAAGGGTGCCAGCGCAGGACGGGGCGCGGAACGGGGCGCGGGCAAGGGCGGCAAGCCCGACAAGGGGGCGTTGTTCCCGTTGTGGCAGCAGGCGGCGAGCTTCGCGGCCCGCAAGCACGCGGGGCAGCTCCGCAAGGACGGGCGCACGCCGTATTACGCGCACGTGGTCCGGGTGGCGTTCACCGCGAGCGTGCTGTTCGGGTGCGACGACCCGGCGGTGATCGCGGCGGCGCTGGCGCACGACCTGATCGAGGACACGACCACGGACTACGAAGATCTCGAAGATCGCTTCGGGAAGGACGTGGCCGACATGGTGGTGTCACTCACCAAGAACATGTCGCTGCCCGAGCCCGATCGGGAGCGGGACTACGAGGCGAGGCTGGCGAAGGCCGATTGGCGGGTGAGGCTGGTGAAGCTGGCCGACGCGTACGACAACGTCGCCGACAGTGACAACGACCCCAAGCAGGGCGACAACCTGCCCCGGCGGCTCGGGGCGTGCGTGCGTGCGGTGCGGCTGGCGGAGCGCGACGCGGCGTCGCACCCGGAGACGCGGCGTGCGATCCAATTGGTCAACGCGCTGGTCGAGCGTTACGAGAAGAAGGCCGGACCCACGTGGGATCCCAAGCGGGCTCGGGGCTGAGCGGCGCCCCGCCTCGGAGCGCGCGAACAACAGCATGAAGGTGTTTGAGTGGCCCTTTCTTGGAAGGGGCCCTTCGCGGAGCGGATTGCCGCGGGATGATCGTGCGAACCGATGTGTGGAACGCGATCGCGGCAAGGGCACCGAGGCGCACGGGGCGAGGACGCCACGGCTCGCTTTGAGAAGCGCGTTTCAGTGTGGTGGCGCGGAGGCGATGAGGCGCTGGCGATGAGGCGCTGGCGATGAGGCGCTGGCAATCAGGCGCTGGCAATCAGGCGCTGGCGATCAGGCGCTGGCGATCAGGCGCTGGCGATCAGGACGAGGCGACCGGACGCGGCCTTGGCCCCGCGGGCGGCGACGTAGATCGCGAGCTGCTTGGGGTTGAAGTTGGAGGTGTGCAGCTCGTTGCTGGCGAAGCCGCCGTTGGAGTCGAACTCGGCGAGCTCGCTGACGACTTTGCCGTTGTCATCGATGGTGACGAGGCGGACGGTCTCGTTGGACTGCACCGGGAGGTTGCGGCAGATGACGTGGGCCGAGCCGCGGTCGTTGTTGTACCAGATGGCGGCCTGGGCCTTGGAGTCGGGCAGGGCGGGGGCGAAGGCGACCTGCTTGGTGTTGGGGGTGAAGACGACGTCGACGAGGTTGTTGGCTCCGAAGACACTGACCAGTCCGCTGAGGGAGGTGTCGGTGTTGCTGGCGGCGGCCAGGTTCTTCATGGTGGCGTTCTGCTGGGCGACGACGACGCCCAGAACGACGGCGGCGGTCATACAGGCGAGGGCCAGGCCGCGCCAGATGTTGGCCGTGGCGCGACGAACCGGCTGAGCGGAAGGGATCGCGCGGCCGGCGGCATGCGGGAGGCTGGCGCGAGCGGGGGCCTTGGAACCAAAGACGCTGGCGATGTCGGCCTTGACGGCGTCGAGGACGCGGGCGCGGAGGTCGGTGGCGGGCTCGATGCCCGCGGGCAGGCGCTCGGGCTTGGCGTAGCGGGCCTGCTCTTCGCGGATCTGAGCGCGCAGGGCGGGGCTGGCGGCCATGAGGGCGGCTTCAAAGTCGGCTTGTTCCTGGGCGTCGAGCAAACCCATGGCGTCGAGTTGGGCCGCTTCGAATAGTTCTTGCGTCTTCATACCGCGAATTCCTCACTTCCCCGCTCGCGCAGTCGCGTGAGCGCTCGGCTGAGTGCCGACTTGACCGTCCCCAAAGGCGTGTTCAGTTCTTCACCGATCTGCCGGAGTGTTTGACCACCTAGGTATGCCCGCTTGACGACGGTCCGTTGCAGTTCCGGCAACGAATCGATGCGGCGCATCATGTCTTTCATGTTCTCTTCGCGCTCGGACTGCGAGCGGGAGTCTTCGGGGGCCGGGGCTTGCACGGGCGTGGACTCGTCGAGCAGGCCGGGCTTGATGCGGGCCCGCATGCGACGCATGCGGTCGACGAGCTGGCGGCGGGCGATGAGCATGACCCAGGTCACGAGAGCCGCCCGCTCCGGGTCGTAGCGATCCGCGGTCCGCCACAGGCGAATGAAGATCTCCTGGACGGCGTCCTCGGATTCGGCCCGGGTTGGCATGGACTGGAAAGCCATTTTGTAGACGAGACTTGCAAACCGGTCATACAGCTCCGCGACAGCTCTTTCGTCACCGGAGGCCACGCGTTGCATCAAAGCAACGTCGATGGCACCCTGGTCGCGATTGATCCGTCGATCTGCCATGGTCGAATCCCGTGAGAACCCGTGCGGAAGGCCCGCCCGGTACGGAACGCCGCCCATTGAGCCTGCCTTCAGGACCGAAGGGAGACGCGAACCAACAAGATCGGCTCGCGGTAGCTGATACGTGGAGCATGCATTCCGGGATGCCAGAATCGCGTATTTCCGTCCGTTTCGCAAGCCCTGCAAGGCACTTCGTTTCCAGAAAGTTTGCAGAATCTTGATTGGGAGATGTTCGTAGTCCTATAACCAGTGTTGTACACAGGAAGTCCCAAAACCGGAAAACCCCTTGCGGGTCGGGGTCGATTCTGATAGCGTAAAGATGACAGCGGAGCGGAGGCTCCGCGGTGGAGGTGATCGTGCGGCTTCGAGCGGCACAACTCCTGTTGGTGCATGACAGCGCTTTGCTGCGCGCTCCGCGTGATCGGCACGCGACCGCCGGGCGCGCTTCATCTCTCGCGAGCAGCCGCGGCTTCACCATCATGGATCTGATGGTGTCGATCGTCATTATCACGATCTTGATCGGGTTGTTGCTGCCCTCGATCTCGAAGGTTCACGAGACCACCCGTCGCGTGATCTGCCGCTCGAATATGCGGCAGGTGTCGATCGGTGTCTCAATGTACGCCCAGGACAACTCGCAGTTCCTGCCTCGGTCGCAGTTTGTGACCACTTCGGGCAAGGGTGGCAAGGCGGCGTCGACGCTGACCATGCGTCTGGATG
The DNA here is from genome assembly GCA_019744815.1 of Phycisphaerales bacterium. Lineage (GTDB taxonomy): Bacteria > Planctomycetota > Phycisphaerae > Phycisphaerales > UBA1924 > JAFEBO01. Next base: position 213,159 of record JAIEUA010000001.1, on the reverse strand, counting down.
AATCGGGCGGGACCAAGCTGCCCCGGCCGTCGGATTACGACGGGCTGGGCTTGTTGTTTGTTCGCGAATACATCAACGCACCCAAGGTGTTCTATTGCCCCTCGCACTCGGGGAACAACTCGTTCGCGCGGTTTGCGCCGCAGTGGGCGGGCAAGCCGGGCGTGATCAACGGGAACTACCAGTTCCGGGGCACGATGGCGGACGGCTCGCGGCTGCTGAACACGCAGAACGAGGCCGCGATGGGGGCGCTGATCTCCGACGCCGTGATCTCGGCGGCCGAGTTCAGCCACAGGTCCGGCTTGAACGTCATGCGTGGCGATCTGTCGGTGAGCTGGCTGGCGGACAACCAGAAGAAGATCATCGCCCAGATCAGCAAGGTCGGCAACAAGGACAAGATTGTCGACGAGACGTGGCCGATTCTCGATGCCGCGTTGGGGATGTACGAGAACAAGTGATGACGGGCTGACTCGAGGGTCATCGGCGGACAGCTCGGCTGTGCGCCTCGGCGTCTTCGTGCGCGGATTCGTGGCGGCCGGGCGTGATACCCTCGGCCATGATGAACTCCTCGCTCGCTCGATCGACCGTGGCCCTGCTCGCCTTCTGCGGACTCGCGGGGGCGGCGCACGCTCAGCTCGCGTCCACGCGGCTCTACTTCGGCGTGGGGCGGGAGATTCCGATCGAGGTGAAGGTGCCCGAGGGCAAGGAGGGGGAGGCGGTGATCGAGCTGCTCCGGCCGATCACGGCGGAGAAGGCGGGCACGGCGTCGGTGCTGCCGGGGAAGGTGAACCTGGCGACGCTGTTCCCGACGCTGTGGAACACCAAGACTCCCACACTGCTGTACGCGCAGCTCTCGGTGGGCGGGGAGAAGATCGGGCCGGCGCTGGTGTTGCAGCCGTTGGTGAGCCCGAAGTCGGCTCAGGGCGGGCCGGGCGGGGTGCGGTTCGTCGATGGGCCGAACGTGTATTCGGGGCTTCGCATCTACACCGACAAGCATGTGGTGTTCGAGACCGACAAGGGTGAGATCGAGTTCCAGCTCCGGCCCGACGCCGCCCCCAACACGGCGTTCAACTTCCGCCACCTGGTGGAGGGCGGGTTTTACACCGACATCATCTTCCACAGGATCGTGCCGAAGCTGCCCAGCGGGGAGCCGTTCGTGATCCAGGTGGGCGATCCGACGGCGAGCGGGAGCGGGGGCCCGGGGTACCAGGTGGATCTGGAGCAGAGCACGCTGCCGCACGACTTTGGCGTGCTTTCGAACGCGCGGAGCGGGGATCCGAACTCGAACGGGTCGCAGGTGTTTGTGTGCCTGAGCCGCAACGGGACGTCGTTCCTGGACGGGCAGTACACGTCGTTTGCGCAGGCGACGCGGGGCGGCGACGTGATTCGGGCGATCGCGGCGTCACCGACCGGGCCGGGGGACAGGCCGCTGGACCCGATGCCCAAGATCAAGTCCGCGAAGCTGGTCGACGCTCCGCCGTTCGCGGGTTCGATCAAGATGGTGGACGCTGGGGTGAAGAAGGACGAGATCGAGACGAACAAGCCGGCGGAGCGGTAAGGGCGGACTGGGCCGTTCTCGCGTGGACTCGCAGAGGTGGCGCGGAGATCCGGTCCGCGAGGCGAACCCGCCGACGCGTCGGCGGGACGGCTGTGCTATCGCCCCGGATGCTCGGTCGCCCGGAAGACCTGAGCCTCGGAAGCCGGTCGTTTAGAACTGGAAGTAGATGAACGACTTGGCCTGGCGGAGCAGCAGGAAGACGAAGAAGAACATCACGCCGTGGGAGCAGGCGAGCGTCGCGAAGCGGACGGGGCGTGGGAGCTGGGGCATCTTGTTGATACGCCACGCGGCAGCCACGATGAGGAAGCCTGCCATGTAGCTGAACACGTGCAGGTAGGCGGTTTCTCGGAGCGACCGCACGCCCAGATAGGCGGGGTTCAGGGCGCGGTAGACCATGGTGAAGGCGTCGGTGAGGGTCGCGGCGCGGAAGAAGACCCAGGCGAGCATCTCGATCATCAGCGTCAGCACGAAGCCGCCGACGATGCGGACCATCATCGGGAACCGGACACGGATCGGCTCGGTGACCCGGTGGAGCCAGACGAACGCCGCGTGCCAGATGCCCCAGACGGCGAACGTCCAGTTGGCGCCGTGCCACAGGCCCATGATGAACCAGGTGAGGAACAGGGCGATCGTGCGCCTGGTCTCGGTCTCGGGCTGATCGGATTTGGCGTCCGCCAGCCCGACGCGGCTGCGCTTGTTGAACGTGGCCCCCTGCAGCGGCAAGTACAGGTAGTCGCGGATCCAGGTTGAGAGGGAGATGTGCCAGCGTCTCCAGAACTCGCGGGGCGAGGTCGCGAGATAGGGCCAGTTGAAGTTGGGCGGGAACTGGAAACCCATGAGCCGTGCGGAGCCCAGCGCGATCGACGAGTATCCCGAGAAGTCAAAGTAGATCTGGAACCCGAACGCGAAGGCGAGCACCCAGACGTCGAGGGTTCCCAGCGTGTCCACCGGCATGGCGTAGCCGGCGTCGACCATGGGCGCGATCTGGTCGGCGAGCACGACCTTCTTGAAGAACCCTTGCAGGATCTCCTCGATCGCGTAGACCGCCTCTCCCTTGGTCGGGCGTTTGTAGTTCTCGAGCTGGGGCACGATCTCGTGGGCGCGGAGGATCGGGCCGGCGACCAATTGGGTCCAGAACATCACATAGGTGATGAACTGGGTGTAGTACTTGATCGGCGGCACGATCCCGCGGTACATGTCGAAGACGTAGCTGAGCGAATGGAAGGTGTAGAAGCTGATGCCCAGCGGGAGGATGATCTTGAAGGGCAGGTCGAGCTCGAAGGTGCCCCCGAACAGCGCGACGATGCTCTGGGTGGTGCCCAGGGCGAAATAGAAGTACTTGAAGAACCCCAAGACGACCAGGTTCATCGTGAGGCTGAGGACCAGCCAGACCTTCTTCGCCTTCGCGGATTGGGCGTGATAGATCCGCAGCCCGCCGTACCAATCGACGAACGCGGTGAAGAGCACCAGGAACGTGAAGTCGATGCGCCAGAACGCGTAGAAGATGATCCCGCCGAAGAACAGGATGGCCTTGCGCATCCAAGCCGGTCCGAAGACCGCGGGCGGCACCATCAGGACCGAGAAGATCAGAAAGGTCAGAGAGTTGAAGAGCATCGTTGCGATTCCGTCGCGTGCCGCAGGTTCGTGACGTGAGTTCGTGACGCGGGCTTTACTCGGCCTGGCCCGAGGCCTCGATCTTGCGGATCTCCTGGGTGACGCGGTTGGCCAGGATCTCGTGTCCCTTGCCCTGGAAGTGCATGAAGTCGACCTGGTCCGACACCGTCCCCCAGAGGTTGTCGGGGATCAGCCGGTCGAGATCGACGAACGACGCGCCGTCTCGGGCGCACGCCGCTTCGAGGTCCTTCTTCCACGAGAAGTACTGGTCGAGCATGTAGGGCGGCTCGACGTCCCAGCGGATCGGGGCGACATACACCAGCACCCGAGCGCCATTCTTCTTGGCCAGATCGATGAGCGCCGACAGCGCCTGCATGTTCGCCTCAAGGCGGGCCGGGATCATCGGACGCTTGGTGTCGGAGCGGATGCCCATGAACCAGTGGCGCGAGGTGTACAGGTCGTTCATGACCGCGGCGTAGGCCTGGTCGCGATCCCGCCAGACCTGCGAGTGCGAGCTGACCAGGGCGCTCAGCTTCTCCTCGGACCAGGTCTGCAGCGAGAACCCCAGGCGCGACGTCCCCTGGGCGTCGCGATTCTCCTCGCTGCCGAGCTTTTCGATCTCCTTGGCCATGTCGGCGCCAATCGAGGTCGCGGCGAGGGACTTCTTGGCCGCGTCGTCGTAGATCTCGTGGAAGCCGGTGCGGAGGTCGTACATCCGGAACATGTAGAAGACCACCGGCACGATCACCCACTGGGGTTTCGCCTTGCTGAACGCCCACCCCGTCACCGCGAGGTTCTCACGCAGGCTGGCGTTGGGGATCGACAGCCCGAAGACCGGGAAGTTCATGATGCGGCTGGCGTGGGCCACCGCCACCTCGTCGTGCTCCTGCAACTGGTTGATGCTGTGCATCTGCGAGTTGCCCAGCCAGACCCAGAGGTCATCCCCGGGCTTGTATCTCTTCGGGGGAAAGACCTCCGGATAATCGTCCACCCTGCGCCCGTTCACCGGCATCCCGTTCCAGAAGGCCGGCTTCACCTGGACCGCTGCTCCGAGGGCCAACTGGTCCGGGATCACCCGCCGCCAGTTGTAGAAGGCGACCAGCCCCATCCCGATCACGATCGCCAACGCGAACGACGCCAGCCGCTCCTTCCACTGCTCATGGTGAGAGCGGCGGTGCATCTCGGCGGCTTCAAACTCGCTGGAGAAGTGTGCATCCTTGCTCATCGGATCCCCACGGCTTCAGGCGTTTGGGTCCAAGCATGGGCTGATGCAACATCACCCGCCCACCCGCGCCAAGGCCACCGCGATCAGTCGTCTTTCGTTCGCCCGCGTGGGTTGAACGGCGAAGCGGCGGGCTCGCCGATCGCGGGAAAGCAGAACAACCGGGCGGGCGCGGGTTGTTCATTGGCAGAGAGAAACGGAGGGCAAGGTCAGGCCCGGCGGCGACGAGCGGCGGTGATGAGCCCGAACGCGATGCCGCCGAGAGCGATGCCGGGGCCGGGGACGAGCAGGCCGGGGTCGGTGGAGTACATGATGGCGGAGCCGGTGGCGTAGGTGGCGCGCCAGGAGACGCCGCCGTCGGAGAGGGCGAGGTTGATGCTGGAGAGGTTGCCGGTGAGGGTCTGCATGATGCCTCCGATGTTGATGGTGTCGCCTTCGCGGACGAGGACCTTGAGGTTGTCGGCCTGGGTGCCGAAGACGTAGGCGGTGTCGTTGGTGGTGGTGACGCCGGCGCCCGCGAGCGTGACGCGGAAGACGGCGACGCCGAAGTTGTTGAGCAGCGGCGAGGAGACGGAGGCGATGGTGACGCCGCCGAGGCCGTCGATGGTGCCGCCGGTGGCGGCGAGTGTGGTGATGGTGGAGCCGCGGACGACGAAGTTGGCGCTGCCGGCGGCGAAGCTGGCGTTGACGGCGATGGTGCCGGCGTCGTTGATGACGGCGTTGCCGAAGGAGGAGGCGTTGCCGAAGGTCGGGAAGCTGGTCGAATCGGAGAAGACGAGGCTGGTGCCGCCGGCGTCGGAGCGGAAGATGCGGGACGTTCCGCCGAGCATGTTGGCCTGAAAGAGCGTGTGCCCGAACTTGTTGAAGCTGGGCTGAGCGGAGAAGCCGTTGTAGGTTTCGCCGCCGGGGGCGGCCGTGCCGGCGAGGGCCACGGGTGAGAGGGTGGCGCCGGGGCCGGACTTGTAGATGGCGCCGCTGGATGTGCCGCCGTTGACGGTCGCGATGAAGGCGACGTTGCCGCTGGCGTTGACGGCGACGTTGGAGAAGTTCTGGAGGGTGCCGCCGGTGCCGGGGGCGGCGGCGCCGCGGGCGAAGAGGGCGGAGGTGGAGCCGGCGTTGTGGCGGAAGATGGCCTGGGCCGCGCTGCCGCCGGTGGTGCTGCCAACGAACACGACGTCGCCGGAGTCGGCGATGGCGACGGAGGCGAAGCCCGAAGCGCTTTAGGTTCCGCCCAGCGGGGTGGTGGCGCCGATGGTGGCGACGAGCGAGGACGAGGAGCCGTTGCCGCGGAAGACCGCGCTGGTGGCGCCGCCGACGAAGGAGCCGAGGAAGGCGACCTCGCCGTTCTTGTTGACGGAGGGTGGGCCGCTGAAGGCACCGAAGATGCCGCCTCCGGGGGCGGCGGCTCCTTGCACGGCGATGGAGGTGTGGCTGGCGGCGGCGGCGGAGCCGGCGAGGGCGGCGACGGCGATGGCGCCGAATAGACCGGTGGACGGACGCGAAACGGAACGAATCGACATTCTCTGCACTCCCTATGGACACCCAAGCTCGCCGCTGTGCAGGCCGCCGGCGCGGTCGCGGGGCTCAGCAGGGCGATGGGAAGAGCCTACCGCGTGCGCTGGTCCGTTCAAGAGTCCGGAGGGGAAGAGGGTTCAAATAGTGAAAAAATTGCTGTTTGTTCACTCATTACGGGGCGTCCTGCTGGGGTGTCCGCGTGCTAGGGATGTTTGCAGAAACAAAGTGGAATCGAGCGATCGTTCGTTGTGGCCGATGGGCGAAGCCGATCGGTCCCGTTGCTCGGCGCGGTCGTGCGGTGCGGCAGCGGGGCCGGGACTTCCTGCCCGACGAGCTTGCTTCGGCACCGATCCGCGCGCCCACCCACCCGAGAAGCCGAGCGGCGAGCGATGCGTTCGAGCGCCCATGGAGCACGCGGGTCGGGGCGACGATTCGTCATCCCTCCGCCGGCGCCGAGCGGCTGGAACCGGTCGGGCGTTGCTTCGCCGACGAATCGTCGCGCGCGGGGGCGCGCGACGCCTCTGGCGGTGCCGCAGGCCGGTTGCGTTGAACTCCGTCCGAAGAAACGTCGGAGGAATGGGACGCGGTTCGCGTGACGGGCTGGTCTTCCGTCGAATCGACGGCGAGCGTGTCGCGATTCGGATCACTCTTGAATAAAAGGGAAAGTTGATGGCGTGTGGAGCACCATGAACTCCATCGACGCGTGTGGTGCGCGCGTCGCGCCGAAGACTGTTCGTCGCGTTTACGTCACGATCGAGAGCCGGATGAGCCGTGTGTCGAGTCGCGCTGGAATCTTCGCGAAACATGGAACCGTTGCGGCGATCGGCTGTCCATAGTCGCGGATCGAAGCGCGATCCCACGCACGAAACGGAGATGCATCATGAACGACCAGCAAGCGATCGCGCGGCGAGACGTGCTCAAGACCGGGGTCGGTGCGTGCGTGCTCGTCGCCACGCCCGGGCTCGCCGCACTCGTCGCACTCGCACAGGAGAAACACGTGAGCACCAGTACCGCCAACGACCAAGTTCAGCCCGAAGCAGCTTCACCCGCCGTTGTGAAACAAGGCGCCGGCAAGCCCGGCGAGTTCGATTTCCTCGCGGGCGAGTGGAAGATCAAGCACCGGCGCCTGAAGACCCCCGGCCCGAGTGCGGCCACGAAGGAATGGGACGAGTTCGAGGGCGAGGCGACGTGCTTCACGATTCTCGCTGGTGTTGGCAGCGTGGAAGAACTCCGCATTCCCAGCCGCGGCTTCTCGGGCATGGGCCTGCGCCTGCTCGACGTCGAGAACAAAGTGTGGAACGACTTCTGGGTGAACGCCAAGAGCGGCGTCTTGACCACGCCCGGTCAGACCGGCGGCTTTGAGAACGGCGTCGGCACGTTCGGCGCCGACGACATGGACGGCGACAAGCCGATCAAGGTGAAGGGCGTGTGGGATCAGATCACGCCGAACTCGTGCCGCTGGTGGCAGGCGGTGTCGTGGGATGATGGGAAGACGTGGGAAGAGAACTGGGTGATGGAGTGGACGCGGGTGAAGTGAGAGCGTTCGGTGCCACCAGTCCGCCTCTGCTCGGAGCCGCGCGATTGGTGCGTCTGGAACGATCCGCGACCGTCTCCATGCCGCATCAGTCGCGCCGCCGAGCCGGCGGACTGATGGCACCGGTCGTGTTGGAACGGGCGCGGGTTGGTGAAGCTAGCCGCGGCGGGCTTTGAGGATCGTGTGCATCTCTTCGGCGAGCTCTTTGAGGCGGGTGTCGCTGGCGTCGAGCTTGGAGTTCTTGTTCCGCTCGGCCTCCTGCACTTCCTGGTAGTTGTTCAGCACCGCGCCCACGATGAGGTTGATCAAGAGGAAGGTGCTGACGACGATCCACGAGACGTGGTAGAAGGTGCTCTTCCACTGCCAGGGCTGGTCCTTGGCGGCGTAGCGGAGGTCGGTCCAGTTGTCGCCGGTGAGGACGCGGAAGAGGGTGAAGAAGGCCTCGTGGAGGGTGGCGTACTCGGGGAGGTGGGCCCCGAAGAGCTTGACGCCGATGACGCCGTAGATGTAGAGGATGATGAACGCCAGGAGCGTGATGTACTTCATGCTCACGACGCTGCGGAGCAGGACGGTGACGATGAGGCGGAGTTCGGGGATGCTGCGGACCAGGCGGAAGACGCGGAGGACGCGGATCACACGGGCGATGGCGGCGAGGGGACCGGCGTCGGGCAGGAAGCTGCCGGCGACGATGGCGATGTCGAAGAGGTTCCAGCCGTCGGAGAGGAACGCTCGGGTGGTGCGGGTGCCGATTGCCGCGACGAGCTTGAGCGCGAGCTCGACGACGAAGATCCAGAGGCAGATGGTGAGCAGGAGCGCGACCCACGGGGCGTTGTCGTAGGTCTGCCAGCCGACGAGGACGCCGTTGAGGACGATGGTGGCGAAGACGAAGGCGGAGAAGGGCGCGGACTCGGTGAATCGCTTGAGGGCTTGCATCCAGGATTCTTTCGCGGGGAGTCTGGAGAGGTGGGCGTCCGGAATTGGTGGGGGCGGTCGGCGGCGGAAGTGTTTTGGTGCCACCAGTCCGCGGCGGCTCGGAGCCGCGCGACTGGTGGGTCTGGAACACTCGCGTCGAAGCCTCGCCGCATCAGTCGCGCGGCACATCCGTCGGACGCCAGCGCAAGTGAGCATTGAAGTCATCTGCCATCACGGTGAGACGTGTGATCGCCATTCGATCAGATACACGACCATTTCGTTGATGCCTCGGTCGTTGAGCGGCTGTGGTCCGCAGACCTCTAATTCAATCTCGGGAAAGCCGGTTTGCTCCGCCGGGGCTTTGGAGAAAGCTCGACAGATCCACCCCGCGAGGCGAACGCGGTCAGCATCGGTCGCGAGCAATCCCCGGACGCACTCGTCGAGGAGCATTGCCTGCGACGCCGGACCGGCGCGATAGGTGTATCGAAACCCCAGTACCACGGCGTTTCCGGTTCCTCCATCGCCGCGATCGATCCATGCCCGGATGATGCGACGCTGTGTCTCGACCGGCGCCTTCTCGATGATGTCCCAAGCGAGGAAGCTCGCCGCGGCCCGAGCGCGTTCTTCATGGAAGTTCTCCAGACAATCTGCCAAGTACGCCGCATCGGTCCAGCCTCGATAGACGTCGACGCGCTCGCTGGCCAGATGTCGTATCGACATCACGACAATGAAGACGTACGGCCACAGAAAGATCGTCAGGAGCGCCAACGACACGACGACGACCAGCCATCGGCTCATCAGCCGCGGCGTGTACGGTCGGTCTTCGGCTTCGCGATCGTTCACGCGCTGAGTGTAACGAGACGGTCGTGGGGAGTTCACTTCCTCGCTCATCGCCACCAGTCCGCGGCCGCTCGGACCTAGGCGACTGACGCGGCTGGTTGGTGCCTAAGCCTTGTCACATCAGTCGCGTTTCAAGGCCGGCGTACTGATGGCACCACCGTTGCCGAGCTGTGCGGACGCCGTGGGGACTCTTCGGTTCATCGCTTCGATGGACGCCGGTATGCTCTACGGGGTATGGGTCTTCCCTCGGTCCAGCGCACCTATCACTCGAACGGGCAACTCCGTCACGAGCAGTTTTTCCAGAATGGGAAGCTGCACGGGCACTGTCGATCGTGGAACGAGCGGGGGCAGTTGATCTACGAGGCGCATTTCGACGAAGCCAAGCCTCAGGGCGTCGTCCGACACTGGCACGACAACGGGGTGTTGAAGCACGAAGCCACGTTCGTAGACGGCATGGAGGATGGAACAACGCGCAGTTGGGACGCCGATGGCAACCCTATTGAGTCGTACACCATGGTGCGCGGGACAGGGAAGAAGACGCAAGCAAGGGGATGGCTCGGAAGCACGGTCGAAAGCTCGTGGCGCAACGAGCAGTTGCACGGTCCGTTGGTATGCAAGTCGGCGGACGGGAAGAAGGTCATCTCCCGCCAGTACTTCTTCAACGGGCGCCGGTGCAGCAGAAAGCGGTTCGAAGAACTCTCAGCCATGGAAGCTCAAGGGGTCGCTGAGCCCGTTTTCTTCGAGGATCGCGAGGCGATCGAGAAACTCGCGAAGAAGATCTGCCGCAAGCGACCGGTGAGCAAGGCCCAACGCGAGCAGGCTGCGGTTGCGGATCGGTGGTGCATGGACCTCTTGTCGTCTCCTGATGCGGCTGAGGCACGAACGTGGCTGAGCGCCTCGTCGGGGACTTCCCGGATTATCGGTGACTGTCGGTCGTCCGATGAATCACGCGCCCTGATCGAAGCGATCTACGCGGACGGCGCTGAGCGAGTGACCGTGATGAAGATCGTGCAGGACTTCGAGAGCGAAATGTCGGATCATCTGGTTGTCACGCTGCCGGAAGCTCCCATCCTCCGCGCCAAGCTGCTCGCCCGTGTCTCGATCTGGGCAACGCGGCGCGGCTTTGATGCAATCAAAGACCGCGGTCAGAGGTACGAGTACGCGTGGTTCAGCTAAAGGCTCCCGATCGGGAGTGCATGAGAGTGCATTGACTATGCGCGGTGATGCTGGTCGCAAGGGCGTGTCGGGAATGCCACACCCCATGCGGAGCTGTGGCGCACGTCACCCTGCTCGGATGGAACAGAAGGCGGTTCAGGCCGTGCCACGCCACACCGATGGTCGCGATATGGCGCGGGACTGATCGCTCGTGGACCGGCTGGAAGCCGGTCCCACTGGTGTGAGGGCTACAGGCGGCTGGCCGCGAGGCTTGCGAGTTCGCTGCGTTCGCTCTTGGCGAGGACGACGTGGCCGAAGAGGCCGATGCCCTTCATCTTTTCGGCGGCGTAGGACAGGCCGTTGCTGGACTGGTCCAGGTACGGGTTGTCGATCTGCCCGATGTCGCCGGTGAGGATGAGCTTCGTGCCCTCGCCGACGCGCGACGCGATCGTCTTCACCTCGTGCGGCGTGAGGTTCTGGGCTTCGTCCACGATCATGAACTGATGCGGGATGGAGCGGCCGCGGATGTAGGTGAGGGGCTCGAGCACCAGCTTGCCGTCGGCCATGAGCTTCTGGATCCGCTGCTCGGGCGAGTGGCTGTCGGCGGCCTGATGCATCGTCGCGCCGCGGGTGCTCAGGAGGTACGACAGGTTGTCGAAGATCGGCTGCATCCACGCGCCGAGCTTTTCGTCCTTGTCGCCGGGGAGGTAGCCGATGTCGCGGCCCATGGGCATGATCGGGCGGGCGACGAGGAGTTTGTCGTAGCGTTCTTCGTTGAAGACTTTGGCCATGCCGGCGGCGAGCGCCAGCAGCGTCTTGCCGGTGCCGGCGCTACCGAGCAGCGTGACCATGCGGATCTCGTCGTCCATCAGCAGGTCGAGGGCCATGGTCTGCTGCACGTTGCGAGCCATGATGCCGAAGACGGGCTTGCGGGGGCCGGTGACGGGGATGACGTGATCGGTGTCGCCGAGGCGACGGCCCAGGCCGGTGTGGTTCTCGTCGGCCTCGTCTTTGAGCACGACGAACTGGTTGGCGAGGAGCTCGCGTTCGTACTGGTTGCCCATCTCGTCGGTGGCGAGGAGGTTGGGCTGCAGCCGCGGGATCTCGAGGAGGCGGTCCTTGTAGAGCTCGTCGATGAGCGAGCCTTCGACGTCGGCGTTGACGAAGCCGGTGTAGAGCCGGTCGGCGTCGACGCGCTGGTTGGCGAAGTCTTCGGTCTTGACGCCGAGGCTGTCGGCCTTGATGCGGGCGGCGAGGTCCTTGGAGACGAAGACGGTGCGAGCCCCGGCGCGGTGGAGGGAGAGCGCGACCGCGATGATGCGGTTGTCGGGCATGTCCTCCTTGATGGCCTCGGGGCGGGAGTGATCGATGATGTCGATGCGGATGGTGCCGGTCTTGCCGTTGATCCCGGTGCTGGCCGCGGTGCCGGCCTTGGGGGCGAGCTCGCCCCAGTTGACGCCGTCGAGGAGGCGGCCGGCGGCCCGGAGGCGGTCGAGGTGGCGGATGCACTCACGGGCGTTGCGCCCGAGGTCATCCTCCTTGCGCTTCATCTTGTCGAGCTCGCTGATGACGGCGAAGGGGATGACGACGTTGTGTTCCTGGAAGACGAACAGCGCGCTTGGGTTGTGAAGCAGGATGTTGGTGTCGAGGACGAAGGTCTTGACGAGGAGTTCGTCGGCGGCGGCGGCCTGGGCCTGGTTCTGGGTGGTGGAGCCGGGCGGGGCTTTGCGGGCGCGGTCGGGCTTGCCCGTGGTGAGCTCGGCGTTGGCGCCGGCGGGTGCGGACTTGGACGTGTCTGATTCGGTTGTCTTGCTTGGCACGGTGGGCTTGGCTTTTTCTGGCGTCGATTTGGCGCTGGGGTTGGCGCTGGGGTTGGCGCTGGGCCCGGAGAGCGCGGGTGCCGCGTCGGAGGCAGCGGGGTGGCCTGAACCGTTGGCGCGGGTGAGCAGCTTCGACATCGATCTCTCCGTCCGTGGAGGTCTCTCGGCGACGGGGCGATCCTGCCCCGCGGACTTGTACGAGCGCAGCATACCGGAAGGATCGGCCTCTTGGGAAGAGGCTTGTATGGTTCTTTTGCAATCTTCGCAGGATTTGGGGTCCGGTCGTACGGGAACGTGCCGAATCAGGCCGGTCGGGTTTGCCTATGTTGTGATCCACGGCCCGACCCGAGACGCCCTTGCACCAGACGCTCACCACCATCAAGGATCTGCTCGCGACCCGCGGGCTCGCGCCCAAGAAGTCGCTGGGGCAGAACTTCCTGGTCGACCACAACCTGGTGAAGAAGCTGGCGGACGCGGCGGACCTCAAGCCCGGTGATGTGGCCCTGGAGGTCGGCCCCGGGACGGGCGTCCTGACCGAGGAGCTCTTGATCCGCGGGGTGCGGGTGATCGCGTGCGAGCTGGACGACGGGTTGGCGGCGCTGCTGGAAGAGCGGCTGGTGGAGGCCAAGCGAGCGGGGAGCTTCCGGTTGATCAAGGGGGACTGCCTGGACGGGAAGCGGGCGCTGCATCCGACTTTGCGGGAGATTCTGCTGCCGCTGTCGTCGTTCAAGCTGGTGGCGAACTTGCCGTATGGGTGCGCGACGCCGCTGATGACGAACCTGCTGCTGGACTATCCCAACTGCGCCGGGTTGTATGTGACGGTGCAGAAGGAGGTGGCGGATCGCCTGGGGGCCAAGCCGGGGACGAAGGAGTACGGGCCTTTGTCGATCATCGCGACGGCGACGGCGAGTGTGAAGTCGATCGCGAAGCTGCCGCCGGAGTGTTTCTGGCCGAGGCCGGAGGTGACGAGCGCGATGTGTTCGGCGGTGCGGCTGGGGGAAGCCTTGACCCCGCAGACGCACGCGTTGGCGGACTTTGTGCAATTGCTGTTCGAGCAGAGGCGCAAGCAGATCGGGGGGGTTTTGCGGGATCGGTTCGATGTTCGCGAGCCATTCGCATACCCGGAGGGGATCGACGCCAAGACGCGGGCCGAGAACCTGTCGGCGGCGCAGTTGTTGGAGCTTCTTCTGGCGGTGGAGTCTGGCGGTGGTCGAACCGGCGCGGTATCTTGATCGAACGATCGTTGTCGCTGCTGCATGAGCTATCTCGATCCACACAGCCGCCGGATCGCTTCGACGGATACCTCGTCGCTGGCTCGTGCCCTCGAGCCGACGCTGCGGGATTGCTGCGGCGGGTGCTTGTCGGAGGTGACGTGGTTCCAGGCGGCGTGGTCCAACAGCGGGAGCGCGACGGGCAGCGCGGTGTGGCGTGACGGCGAGGGTGCAGCCGAGGTGATCGTGAAGCTCCCGCTGGGCCCGGCGGAGCACCGGTGGACGTCGCTCTTGGGGGACGCGAAGCTGCGGGCGCCGACGCCGCGGGTGTACGCGAGCGGGACCGAGCTGGGCAGCTACGACTTTGCGTGGATCGTGGAGGAGCGCGTGCAGGGCACTTCGCTTCCGGCGCGGATGAAAGACGGGGATGCGGCGGACGTGATCCGGGCGGCGGCGGATTTCCACGAGGCGGCGCTGCGGGTGGGTCCGAAGCCGGAAAAGCCCAAGGTGTTGGACTGGATGGGGACGCTGGCGAAGGCCCGCGAGGTGTGCCACGCCGGGGCGATCGCCGAGAGCCAGCGGTGGAACGAAGCGGTGAAGCAGGTGACGAAGTTCTTGCCCAAGCTCATGGCGCGGTGGGAGTCGCGTCCTTTGAACTGCTGGTGCCACGGGGATCTGCACCCGGGGAACGTGATGCGCTTGGCCCGGCCGCGGGAGGGGGGCGGGTCGTGCGTGATCATCGATCTGGGGATGGTGCACGCGGGGCACTGGGTGGAGGACGCGGTGTACCTGGAGCGGCAGTACTGGGCGGCGCCGGATTACTTGCACGGCGTGAAGCCGGTGACGGCGCTGGCGCAGCTGCGGAAGGAGCGGGGAGCGAAGGTGGATTCGGAGTATCCCGAGTACGCGAACTTGCGGAGGGTGTTCATGGCGGCGGTGTCGCCGGCGTTCATGGATCGGGAGGGGCATCCCAAGTACCTAGCGGCGGCGCTGGAGGTGCTGGAGCGGACGCTGCCGCGGTTGGTGCATTAGGGAATGGCGTCTTGTTCGAGGGCCGATGAGTCCGCGAGCCGGGGCGTCTGTGGTCCGGGCTGCCCTTCGAACCTTGCACGGTGCTCTCGATTGGGTTCCACGGCACCGGGGCGAGGACGCCCCGGCTCGCTGTGGGGGTGTGGGGGTGAGGGGGCGCGAGGGTGCCCCGAACAGTGTCCGATCAACGCGGACGAAATGGCGTCCTAGAATGCCGACCTGGGCGGGGGAGTCCGCCCGCAAGCGACGTTGTGAAATCAGGAGCTGCCAACCGTGGAAGCCTTTGAGAAATTGAAGAAGATCGTTGCCGAGGCCGAGGCCGATGTGCTGAAGTTTGACGGCGGGAACAAGGCCGCCGGGACGCGGGTGCGCAAGGCCATGCAGGACGTGAAGGCCGCGGCGCAGGAGATTCGCGAGACGGTGCTGGAAAAGAAAGATGTCGAGAAGCCCAGCTGAGGCAAGCCCGAGCGGGTCGGCGGCGGTCCTTGGGAACGAGGACGAGTCGCAGAGCGCGCCGAGCAAGCTGCTGTTTGATCTGTCGGGCGTCGACCTGACCAAGATCGTCGTCACCAAGAAGGAGCTGGAGACGTGGAACCCGCACCGCGGGGACATGGCTCTGCTCGACGGGGTGGTGTGGCGGAACGAGGACGCGTCAAAGGGCGTGGGCGTGCACCACGCGCGGAAGACGGAGTTCTGGGCCGCGGGACACTTCCCGGGGCGTCCGATTATGCCCGGCGTCCTGATGGTGGAGACGGCGGCGCAGCTGGCGTGCTACCTGTACAACGCCCGGATCGGCAAGCCGACCTTGGCTGTGTTCCTGCGGATCGACGAGTGCGTGTTCCGCAGCATGGTGGAGCCGGACCGCGATCTGTTCATCTTGTGTCAAGAGGTGAAGCGGAACCGGCGGCGGTTCATCAGCGACGTGCAGGGCGTGGTCGAGGGCAAGCTCGCGTTCAGCGCCCGGATCAGCGGGATGAGCATGGAAGCCTGAAGCGGCGGGGCAAGCCTTGGGGGCGGGGCCTTCCAGGCCCCGGCGCCAGACGGTTTTGCGTTCCAAACATGTCATCGCGCGGGGGCTGGAAGCCCCCGCCCCCGAAGCGCCGATGATGAATCCATGACTTCGAC
The DNA here is from genome assembly GCA_019744815.1 of Phycisphaerales bacterium. Classification (GTDB taxonomy): domain Bacteria; phylum Planctomycetota; class Phycisphaerae; order Phycisphaerales; family UBA1924; genus JAFEBO01. The sequence continues at coordinate 197,627 of JAIEUA010000001.1, read as the reverse complement.
GCCGTATCCGCTGCTGTTCGCCCCCATCTTCAAGGACAAAGTCTGGGGCGGCCGCGCGCTCGAGGCGTTGGGCAAGACGCTGCCCGCCGGGAACATCGGCGAGTCGTGGGAGTTGGCGGACCTGGATTCGACCAGCGTCTCCGGCGGCGGCGGCGGGGCGGAGCATTCGAAGATCATCAACGGGCCGCTCGCGGGGAAGACGATTCGTGATGCGGTGCAGCAGTGGGGGCGCGATCTGCTTGGTGCGACGAAAGCGTCGGCGACCCGCGACGGCGTGGGGGCGTTTCCACTCTTGGTGAAGTTCCTCGATGCCCGCGAGCATCTGTCGATTCAGGTGCATCCCTCTCCCGCGTACGCGAAGGCCAACCCGGGGGCGAACCTCAAGACCGAGTGCTGGTACATCCTGCACACGGCGAAGGTCGCGGGCCCCGGTGGACAGATGCACGAGCCGGTGATCTTCAAGGGCCTCAAGCCCGGCGTGACGCGGGCGGATCTCGAGCGTGCGATCCGCGAGGAGCGCGTGCCCGAGGTGATGCAGGCGGTGCCGGCGATCGTCGGCGAATGTCACAACCTACCCAGCGGCACGATCCACGCGCTCGGCGCAGGCGTCGTCGTCGCCGAGGTGCAGACGCCGAGTGATACGACGTTCCGGGTGTACGACTGGGCGAAGGAGTACGGCCGCAAGGGGCGGGAGCTGCATGTCGCGCAGAGCGTGGAATGCACGGATTTCGGTCCGGCCCCGGCGTTGGCGAAGCTCGCCCCCGGCGCGAAGCGCGGCAGGCTGGTGACGACCGAGTTCTTCCGCGTCGACGAGGTGCGGCTGAAGGCGGGGGAGTCGATCGCGATTGCGGACTCGAACGCGGCGGGTGCCTCAACGCGGGCGCACGCGTTCACGGTGCTCGCGGGCAGCGGAGCGGTCCGCACCGCGGCCGGTGATGAACGCATCACACGGGGACAGACGGGACTCGTGCCCGCGGCGCTCGTGCCGGGTGCGGTGTTGGTTGCGACGAGCGATGTCACCGCGTTGGTGGTCGACGTTTCGTGAGCGACGCTTCTTGAGCGAGCCGGGGCGTCCTCGCTCTTTGCAGCTGTGCGAGCGTGGTCTTGTTCGCGAGCCATCCGAAGGTGCCACCAGTCCGCGGGTGCTCGGAGCCGCGCGACTGGTGCGTCTGGAGCTTGGGCGTCGACGCCGCGCCGCATCAGTCGCGCCGCCGAGCCGGCGGACTGATGGCACCTCTTTCTGCGAGTCGCTCTCACGCTGCTTTCGCCTTAAGCCATTCAAGCGGTGGCATCCAGCGTGATTGTGATCTCGGACTTTTCCTGAACCCGTTCGGCTCGCGGGCGTACACCGATGTATCCGCGTGCGCGTTCGGTGTGGCGCTGCGCACTTGATCAACTTGGCTCGTCCGTCGCCGCTGCGACGGGAAAGGCGATTCAGTGCATGAAGTCACCGCCGCGGCTTGTCGTTGTTGCCAATCGATTGCCCGCGTCGCGGGTCGGGGAGGGTGCGGGCGCGCGGTGGGAGCGCAGCCCGGGCGGGTTGGTGTCGGCGGTGGCGCCGGTGATGGAGGAGCGCGGGGGTGTGTGGATCGGGTGGGACGGCGGGGCGGGGCCTGCGCCGCGTCCGGGTCGGGCGGGGCCGATTGAGGTGCGCGCGGTGGCGTTGTCGCGCGGCGAGGTGGATCGCTACTACCACGGCTTCTGCAACACCACGCTCTGGCCGCTCTATCACGATGCGATTGTGAATCCGGAGTTTCACCGCGCGTGGTGGGATCCGTATATCGCTGTGAACCAGCGGTTCGCGGCTGCGGCGGCCCGTGCGTCGCGTCGCAAGGGCGTGATCTGGGTGCACGACTATCAGTTGCAGCTCGTGCCGCGGATGATCCGCGAGCGCAAGCCCTCCTCGCGGATCGGGTTCTTCCTGCACATCCCGTTCCCGCCGGACGAGCTCTTCGCGTGGCTGCCTTGGCGGAGCGCGATCCTGCGCGGGCTGCTGGGGGCCGATGTGATCGGGTTCCAGACCCAGGCGAGCGCGGAGAACTTTGTTCGAGTGGCCAAGCGGTACGCGGGCGCGGAGGGAACCGAGCGAGAGCTGACCATCGACCGGCGCAGCGTGCGGGTGATGGCCTGCCCGATCTCGATTCCGTCGGCGGAGTTCGAGAAGATCGCGGCGTCGCCCTCGGTCCGACGCAAGTCGGCGGAGATCAAGCAGCAGCTCGCCGGGCGCAAGCTGCTTCTGGGCGTCGATCGGCTCGATTACACCAAGGGCATTCCGTTGCGGCTTGCCGCGTTTCACGAGCTGCTGCAGGATCGCAAGCTGTCGGTGAACGAGTGCGTGATGGTGCAGATCGCGGTGCCGAGCCGCGAGTCGGTGCCGGGCTATGAGGAGACCCGGCGCGAGGTCGAGGGCATGGTCGGCCGGATCAACGGCGAGTTCAGCATGCCCGGGAAGGTGGCGGTGCATTACTTCCGGCGTTCGCTGTCGCGTGAGGAGCTGGTGGCCTACTACCTCGCGGCGGACGTGATGCTGGTCACGCCGCTGCGTGACGGGATGAATCTGGTTGCGAAGGAGTACGTGATGTGCCGCGACGATGGCACGGGTGTGTTGGTGCTCAGCGAGTTTGCCGGCGCGGCACGCGAGCTGCGTCGGGCGCTGCTTGTGAATCCCCGTGACGTGGAGACGCTGAAGAAGACGATCGTGCAGGCGGTGCGGATGCCCGAGGAAGAGCAACGCATGCGGATGGCGATGCTCCGCTCCAACGTGCGTCGGCACGATGTGCACGATTGGTCGCGAGGCTTTCTTGAGGTGCTCGACGAATGACCATGGGAGGTGAGAGGATGCCCAAGTCACGTCTGGAGAGCCTGAGCAAGTCGCCGCTGCTCTTGGTGGCGTCCGACTTTGACGGGACCATTTCTCCGCTGGTGGGAACGCCGCAGCAGGCGAAGCAGGATCCCAAGTGCGGGGCGGCGCTCGCGGCGCTGTCGACGCTGCCGCAGACGCGGGTGGCGATCATCTCCGGGCGCGATCTGGCGTGGCTGAAGGAAGCCACGAGCTCGATTCCCCGGGCGATGCGGTTTGGAAGCCACGGCGTGGAGGAAGAGGGCGCCGCGGTCGCGTTCGTCTCGACCGAGGGCAAGGGGGCGCTCGCCGAGCGCCTCGACGAGGTGGCCGCACGGATCGAGGGCTGCCTGGTGGAACGCAAGCCCTACGCGGTGGCGCTGCACTACAGGAAGGTGAGCGACAGCCGCGTGCTGGAGGTGATGACGGCCGCGGAGCGGATCGCGGCGGACATGCCCGGCGTTACCCTGCGCAACGGATCGCGGGTGATGGAGTTCTGCTTCTCGACCGCGGACAAGGGCGGGGCGCTGCGGCGGGCGCGGCACCGAGCCGGGGCCTCGCACGTGGTCTTCCTGGGCGACGACACCACCGACGAGGACGCCTTCGCGGCCTTGGAATCGCACGACACCGGGATCAAGGTGGGCGAGGGAGACTCGCTCGCGGCGACGCGGGTCGCCGGCGTGAACGAGGTTGCGGAGTTTCTGGAGGAGTTGCTGCGACTGCGTCGGGCATGGCTGGAGGGGCGCACGCTCGTGCCGATCGAGCGGCACTCGATCTTGTCCGATCAACGCACGATCGCGGTCGTGACGCCTTCGGCGCGGATCACGTGGATGTGCCTGCCGCGGCTGGACTCGCCGGCGTTCTTTGCCGAGCTGCTCGGCGGGCCCGAGGCGGGGTTCTTCGCGATCGAGGCGGAGTCCGGAGCGGCACCGATCGGTCAGGAGTACCTCAAGAACTCGCTGGTGCTGCGGACGAGGTGGGAGACGTTCTCCATCACGGACTATCTCGATTGCTCGGGCGGGCGCGCGTATCAGCGGGCCGGGCGCAGCGATCTGGTCCGGATGATCGAGGGAAGCGGCCGGGTGCGTGTGCTGTTCGCGCCGAGGCCGGACTTTGGGCGCGTCGAGGCGACGATCACGGTGCGCGAGCAGGGCGTGGAGCTGTCGGGCGTGAGTGAGCCGTGCGTGCTGCGGGCGCCGGGCGTGGCCTGGACGATCGTGCCGAACGATGCGCACCGGGCGTCGGCTGAGGCGATCATCGATCTCGACGCGATGGGCGGGCGGGTGATCCTCGAGCTTCGCGTGGGCACGGCCAACATGAAGGAAGGCGTCGTCGCCGAGGCGGCGCGGCGGAACCAGACGCTGCGGCACTGGTCGGGCTGGTTGGGAACGCTGCAGTTGCCGACCCGGTACCGCGAGCATGTGGCTCGCGCGGCGCTCACGATCCGGGCCCTGTGCAATGGCCCGAGCGGCGCGATCGCCGCGGCGGGAACGACGAGTCTGCCCGAGCAGCTCGGTGGCGTGCGGAACTGGGATTACCGATTCTGCTGGCCCCGCGACGCGTGCATGGCGGCCAGCGCGCTCCTGAGCGTTGGCAACACCGGGCACGCGATGAAGATGACCGAGTGGCTGATCGCCATCGTCGATCGACTCGATGCGCCCGAGCGATTCCGCCCGATCTACACCGTCGCGGGTGAAGACCTCGGCGCCGAGGCCGAGATCAATGGTCTCGCGGGCTACGCGGGTAGTCGTCCGGTGCGGGTCGGGAACGCCGCGGCCCAGCAGGTGCAGCTCGACGTCTTCGGCCCGGTGATCGACATGGTCGCGGGCATGACGCAGCGGGGCGTGCCGGTGTCGCCCGAGGCTTGGCGGCTGGTGCGGGCCATGGTCCGCGCGGTCGAGGCGAAGTGGCGCGAGCCGGACCACGGCATCTGGGAGATCCGTGGCCCGAGGCGGCACCACGTGCACTCCAAGGTCATGTGCTGGCACGCCGTGGATCGCGCTCTGGTCGTGCACGACGCGATGATGGGAGGAGACAACCCGCAGTGGCGATCCCTCCGCGACGAGATCGGCCGCGAGGTGCTCGAGCGCGGCAGCCACAGCGGCGTGTTCACGGCGGCGTACGAGTCCGAGGATCTTGATGCCTCGGTGCTCGCCATCGGCCTGAAAGGGCTGCTCGATGCCAAGGACCCGCGCTGGAAGGCGACGGTGGAAGCGGTCGAGCGCGAGTTGCTGGAGGGCGCGACGGTGCTGCGGTACCGTGGCGACGACGGCCTGCCCGGCGGCGAGGGCGGTTTCGTCATCGCGGCGTGCTGGCTCGTCGAGGCGATGGTCACGCTGGGACGGATCGACGATGCCCGGGAGCTGTTCGAGCGTGTGCTCGAACAGGCCGGGCCGACCGGGCTGTTGGCCGAGCAATGGGACCCAGAGTCCCGCGTGGCGCTCGGCAACTTCCCTCAGGTCTATTCGCACCTGGGCGTGATCAACGCCGCCGTCGCGCTCGAAGCGGCGACACGCTGAACCGCGGTAGACTGGCCGCATGCGAATGAAGTCACTGCTGGTCGGTCTGGCGATGCTGGCGGCGTGGGTGTGGGTCGGCGCACCCGTGCGTGGCGCGGATGCGTACGTCCCTCCCGCGGGATCGTGGGAGCGCAAGAAGCCGTCCGAATTGGGCATGGACGATGCGAAGATCGCCGAGGCGGTGGCGTGGGCGCTGACGCAGGAGACCGACTGGCCCAAGGACTTTTCGAAGCAGGCCGAGATTTTCGGCAGGCCGCTGGGGCCGCTGCCTTCGACGCGGGCGTCGACCAACGGCGTGATCCTGAAGGACGGCTACATCATCGCGGAGTTCGGCGATGTGAACGCCGTCGACCCGACGTACAGCGTGGCGAAGAGTTATCTGTCCACGATCCTCGGCCTGACGCTCGATCGCGGCTTGATCGGATCGATCGACGAGAAAGTGGGGGAGCGGATCAACGCGAGCGTGGGTGATGAGGGATACGTGGACGCGCCGGGCCAGCCGGCCCACAACGCGCTGGTGACGTGGCGGCACCACGCGACCCAGTCGATCGAGTGGCGGGGCGAGATGTTCGGCAAATCGCACGACTTCCCCGGCGCGGCCGAGTACGGCATGGGCGCGATGAAGCCACGCGAGCTGTGGCAGCCCGGCACCTTCTACGAGTACAACGACGTGCGGATCAATCGCTTCGCTCTCTCGATGCTGCGGCTGTGGAAGAAGCCGCTGCCGGAGGTCTGGCGCGACGAGGTGATGAACCCGATCGGGGCGACGACGACATGGAAGTGGATCCCGTACGACAACGCGATGGTCGAGGTCGATGTCGGCGGGAAGCAGGAGAAGATGCCATCAATCAGCGGCGGCACCCGCTGGGGCGGCGGGCTGTGGATCAGCACGCTCGATCACGCGCGGTTCGGCCTGCTCATCAGCCGCGGCGGGAAGTGGGGGGAGAAGCAGATCGTCAGCGAGCAATGGGTGCGCGAGGCGACGAAGCCGCAGGGCGTGAAGAGCGATTACGGCTTCTTGTGGTGGCTGAACAACGAGGGACGCTGGCCGGACGTGCCGAGGAGTTCGTTCTCGGCCCAGGGCGCGGGCGACAACACGATCTGGATCGACAACGAGCACGGGCTCGTGGTGGTGTGGCGCTGGCACAAGGGGAGTGCGCAGGGAGAGTTTTATTCGCGGATCATCGGGGCGATGGGTGCGAAGAAATAGGTGTGAGTGACGAACGGTCCATGCCGGGCGCGCGAGACGGGGTGGCCATCCCGGGTGTCGTCTGCATGCAATGCGGGTACAACGTGCAAGGGCTCGGCGTGGACGCAGTGTGCCCGGAGTGTGCGGCGTCGGTGCTGGGGAGTGTGATGGTGTATCAGCCGCCGTCGCCACCTCGCGCGCCATTGCCAAGGCGCGTGCGAGTGGTGTGCGCCGTGTACATTCCCGTCACCATCGCACTCAACGCATTTGCGGGGATCGTCGGAAGCGTCTTCGGTTGGGAGCAAGTGGAGGACCTGCGGCGCTACTCCATGCTTCTGGCTCATCTTGATGTCGTGAAGCTCGTGATGTTTGTGTTGGGATTGGTGTTGCTCGTCTGGTTGATACGTCGGTGGCACGGGTTGATGTGGCTAGTCATGCTGCTTGAGGTGATCACCTTCCTTGATTGGCTGCTTCCGGCATTGGGTCACGCGTAGGGTCGCAGAAGAGCTGGGGTGCCCCGGCTTGGCGGCTCGGAGCCAAGCCGTGTGGTCGCGGCGAGGACGGAGGTCTTCGCACCGCTCGACCTCCGAGCCGGTCAAGCGGTGGCACCCGAGGCGTCGGGATCAACCCCCGAAGACAAGATTCCACACCACGACATACGCGTTGCTGAACGGCTCGTCGCGGAAGAACGTCGGTGCAGCACCCGGTGTTCCGATGAACGGGCGGAGCATCCAGCCGGTTTGGATGCCGACGAAGATGTAGGCGACGAGCCAGTACGCGAGTGTGATCCAGTGGCGGCGGCTTTGGTTCAGCAGCGGTCGGTAGTGCCGCCAGAGAGTGACCTGGGCCAACGCCGCGGCGAGGAGGAACATGCCGCCGTTGGTGAGAAGCGCGGCTCGGTGCGAGACGCCGTTGGCGTAGATGAAGAGCGTGACGGGCGCGAGCGAAGCGAGCGTGGCGGCCATGGCGGCTTGGGAGAGGGCGATGGCGCGGATCGAGTCTCGCCACGCGTCGCGCAGGCCCAGCACGGTGGTGATGGTGAAGAACCCCGGCAGGCAGAGCGCAGCGGAGCAGTCGATCATCAGCGGCATCTTCAGCGCTGAATACACCATGTACCACGCGCGTTCGCCGGTCGGGTCGGATGCGCCCATCGCCAGGCCGTAGATTGGGCTGAGGAAGAGGATGAGCAGCAGCGAGCCGCGGATCGAGAGCGGCGTGCGCTGGTCGCCGATGCGGCGGAGCGCGGTGCCGGCGCGGTGCAGCGGTGCGGAGATGGTGAGTGGCGCGATCATCGCGGCGGGGGTAGGGTGGTGGGACGCACGCTCAGCGGCGGAGGTTGTTCGGCGTCGCCTGGCCGGCGGTCGCGTTCCAGATCGCTTCGACGAAGCTGCCTTCGCGCTCGCGGAAGATCGTGATCGGCTGACCGGGGTGGCCGATGAAGGGCCGGAGCAGCCAGCCCATCTGGGTGCCGACGAGCGAGTAGGTGATGATCCACACGAAGAGCAGCGGCAGAGCCCGGCGTGGCGTCTCCGTTGCCGCGGCGGGTGCTGCCGTAGCCGTTGGGTCCGGTGTTGCGTCGAGCGGTTGCTCGGCGTTCTGAGCGCGGATCATGGTGCGAAGCAGGAACGCGATGCTGGCGAGGCCGCCGATGCCGAGGATGGCGACGTTGAGCAGGACGATGAAGGTGTAGCTCTTGGTGCTGACGGTGAAGAAGGCGAGGATGGGCCCGAGCGAAGAGGCAAGAGCGAGGTTGACGACGATGGTGGCGACCAGAAGCCGGAGCGTGGCGCGGAAGCGCAGGCCGTAGCCGAGCAGGGCGTTGAAGACGTAGAGACTTGGGAAGGTGACGAGCAGCGTGAAGAGAAAGAGTGCGGGCAGCTTGGCCATGACGGCCAGCATGTGTGTTGTCGCGCCGGTCGTGCCGTTGAAAAGGGCGTAGCAACCGATGAACAGCCCGTGCAGTCCGCCGAGAACGAGGGCCCATGGCAGGAAGATTCGCAGCGGGGTGCGGCCTTCGCGGACGTGCTGCGGCGTGGTCAATCGATCGCGGAGCAGGTCGTCGAGCGCAACGAAGACACCGGCCCGGCGAGCCTCGGCGGGGGCTTGGGACATGCGGAAGTTCCGTGGGTTGTGCGTGCGCCGGGATCTCTCGGCCCGGCTCGAGCCCGCTGCGGCGACCATCGTCGGAGCGGCTCGCCGAGCGATACGGGCAGAGCTCAGCACGAGTTCGCGGCGAATCGCGAGAAAATAGACAGGAACTTGACGGGCCCGCGTCAGGGCCTTCTCAGCGGCTCTCGCCCGAGTAGTTCGGGGCTTCCTTGGTGATGCGGATGTCGTGCGGGTGGTTCTCGACGACGGTCGCGTTGCTCACCTTCACGAAGCGGGCGTGGGTGCGGAGCTCTTCGATGGTCTTGCAGCCGACGTAGCCCATGCTGCTGCGCAAGCCTCCGACGAGCTGGTACACAAACTCATTCAACGGGCCGCGGTACGGCACCAGACCCTCCACACCCTCGGGGACGAACTTCATGGTGGGCTTGCCGTCGGCGCCGACCTTCTCGCTCTGGCGGTAGCGGTCCGCGCTGCCGGCGTTCATCGCGCCCTCGCTGCCCATGCCGCGGTAGGTCTTGTAGCGACGGCCGCCGGAGATCACGAGTTCGCCGGGCGACTCATCGAGGCCTGCGAAGAGCGAGCCCATCATCACGCAGTGAGCGCCCGCGGCGAGGGCCTTGGGGATGTCGCCGGAGTGGCGGATGCCGCCGTCGGCGATCACCGGCACGCTCGGATCGGCCTCGCTTGCACCCTGCACGGCGTTCATGATCGCGGTGATCTGCGGCACGCCGACGCCGGTGACGACGCGGGTCGTGCAGATCGAGCCCGGGCCGATGCCGACCTTGATCGCATCCGCGCCCGCTTCGATGAGGTCGATCGCGGCCTCGCGGGTCGCGATGTTGCCGACGATCACGGGGACGTTGTACTTCTTCTTCACTTCCTTCAGCGTCCGAAGCACGTTCTCGCTGTGGCCGTGGGCGGTGTCGATGGTGATCAGATCGACCTCAGCGTTGAGCAGAGCTTCGACGCGGTCGAACTGGTTGACGCCGACGGCGGCGCCGCACATCAGGCGGCCCTGCTTGTCGGTGAGCGCGCTGGGGAAGCGGCTGAGGCGATCGATGTCGCGCATCGTGATCAGGCCGCGGAGGTTGAAGCCTTCATCGACGAGCAGCAGCTTCTCGACCTTGTTCTTACTGAGGAACGCGTCGGCCTGTTCGAGCGTGGTGCCGGGCGGGGCGGTGACGAGGCCCTTCTTGGTCATCACGTCGCGGACGAGGGTGGCGGGGTCTTCGACGAACTTGAGGTCGCGGCGGGTGATGATGCCCAGGACCTTGCCCTTGCCGCGGGGGTTGGTCGCGCCGTCTTCGGTGACGGGGAAGCCGCTGACGTTGTGGGCCCGCATGAGTTCTTTCGCGCGCGACACAGAGTCCGACGGGCCAAGCGTCAACGGGTCGGTGATGATGCCGTTGGCGGAGCGTTTGACCTTGGCGACTTCGCGGGCCTGGGTCTCGACGCTGAGGTTCTTGTGGATGATCCCGAGGCCGCCTTCTTGGGCGAGGGCGATGGCGAGCGCGTGCTCGGTGACGGTGTCCATCGGGGCGGAGATGAGGGGGATCTTGAGTGTGAGTTGCCGGGTCAGCCGCGCGGTGGTGTCGGCATCGGCGGGCATGACGCCGGAGCGGCGCGGGAGCAGGAGGACGTCATCGAACGTGATGCCCTCGGCGACGATCTTGTCGAGCGGCGAAACTACACGCGTGGGCGATTGGGCCGCGGCGTGGGCGGGGGGAGCGGGTTGTTTGACGGCGGGGCGTGGGGCTTTGGCGACCGGAGAATGCCGCCGAACCAGGGAGTGCTTGCCCGACTTGCGATTCGCTTTGTCCGACATGGATGAGGGTTGGGGGGGAGGGGGAGAGTGTCAAGAGGGGAGGAGGTGGAGGACTTAGGTCTTAGGTCTTAGGGATTAGCGCTTAGGGGTTGGGCCGGAGACTCGAAGTCCGCCCCCTCAGTCCGAAGTCCTAAGTCCTCACCCCTTCCGCCCCAAAAACGCCACGAGCGGGGCTGTCGCCCCGCTCATGGCGGCGTGTGATCACGGAATCGGTCGCGCCCGTTGCACGGGTCCATCCGCTGGCCGCGGCGGCGCGGGTGCCAGGGCGACGGGTCAGGCAAAGCCAGGCGTCGCGGTGGCGCGTCGGAGCGGGGCGGGAGTCGTGGACCTGCACAACTCGCGGTCAAGGAGTCGCCCCGGCGCGGGCTCGGATGGGCGGCGGGTCTCTCTCTCCTCCGGGCGGACCGGAAAAGCCCCGCCGACACCCGAGCGTGCCGTCGACAGGGTGAAGATGCGATTCAGGATGGCGCGGGGCAAGTTTGAAGGGAAGGAAAAGTTGTGAGGAGTCCGTTTATGCGGGCGGGGAAAGGGGCTGGGAGAGGGTTGGGGAGAGCCAGCAAGATCGAACGCGAGGCCGACCGCGAGCCGGGGCGTCCTCGCCCCGGTGCTGGGAGCTGAGGAGCGCGGACGTTGAATGATGGACGCCACTGCGCCGGGGCGAGGACGCCCCGGCTCGCTGTCTCTGACGTGCTCCCTCGTCGTCGTGAATGGGCGATGAAGAGAACGCCGTCGTTTCGAGGCGAACCCACCCCCCTGCCCCCGCCCTCGGGGAGGGGGAGTGGCGACAGGGGATTCGGGGCAACGGGCGCGGCCGGGCGGCATCTCAGGGGCATGCTGGTCTCATTGCTCGCGTCGGTTTGTGCGGCGATCACTCCCAATGCGGCCGAGTCTGCCGAGGCGGCCAAGCCTGTCGCGGTCGTCGAGCTCTTCACCTCCGAGGGCTGCTCGTCGTGTCCGCCGGCCGATGCGCTGCTGACGAAGCTGATCAAAGAACACGAAGCCGCGGGCGACTTGATCTCGCTGTCGTTCCACGTGGACTACTGGGATCGACTGGGATGGAAGGACCCATGGAGTACCGCGGCGGCGACGGCGCGGCAGCAGCAGTACGCGAATCGGCTCGGCTCGTCGCTGTATACGCCGCAGATGGTGTTGAATGGGAACGATGAGTTCGTGGGCTCGGACGCGGAGCGTGCGCGAGCGCGGATCGCGGCGGCGCTCAAGAGCACGCCGCGGTGGACGCTGGCGGTCGAAGTTGCGAGCGGCACGAAAGAGAACGAGATCGCGGTGCACGCGACGCCGGAGCGAATGGGCGGCGCTTCAAAGTCGTCTGACAAGGCGCCGGATGTGGTGGTCGCGATCGTGGAGCGTGGGCTGACCAGCAGCGTGCGGCGGGGTGAGAACGCGGGGCGGACGCTGTCGCACGACAACGTGGTGCGGGCGTCCAAGGTCTTTGCGGCGAACGCCAAGGAGCCGCGGGTGCTTGAGCTGCCGCAAGACCTGAAGCGTGAGAACGCGTCGGTCGTCGTGCTGGCGCAGGAAGCGTCGGGAGTGATTGTGGCGGCGAAGACACTGCCGCTGCCAGCGGCCAAGCCCACAGCACCCGAGAAAGCCCCGGACGAACCACGAGACCCCGAGACGCGGAAGTGAACCGGAGTGCGATACGCTCGGGCATGAGGGGATTCACACACGCGGCGTTGTCGGCGGGTTTGTTGGCGGGTGCGGCGGTGATGACCTTGGCGCTGCCGGGGTGCATCACGATGTCGGCGCTACCGGTGGGCAAGCCGCCGACGGCGGAGGATGGGCCGGGGGTGGAAGTCGTGACGTTTGAGAGCGGGGACGGAGCGAAGTTGGAAGGGCGGATGCGATTGCCCGCCGCGGTGCGGGCGGCGATGACCCCGGCGACTCCGGAAGTTCCGGCCGAGCCGCCAAAGGAGGACGCATCGATCCCGCCCAAGAAGCGGGTGGTGTCGAAGCTGAGCCCAGAAGAGGTTGCGGCCATCGGTGCTGCGATGCAGAGAATCAACGAAGCCCGTCGCACGCTGCCTGAGGAGTACGGCCGCACGGTGATCCTGTTCTGCCACGGCGTGATCGACAACAACCAGTCACCGATGGCGAGCTTCTTCAGCGAGGCCGGCTTCCGCGTCTTCTCGTTCGACTACCGCGGCTTCGGGAACTCGGAGAAGAAGAAGCTCACCAACGAAGGACTCGCGGCCGACGCGTACGCCGCGCTGCAGTACCTGCGATCCAGACCCGACGTCGATCCCGATCGCATCGTCATCTACGGCCACAGCATGGGCGGTGTGTACGCCATGGCGGCCGGAGCGTTGGCATCCGAGAGCGGCAAGCCCGTCGCGGGCGTGATCTCGGCGGGCGCGTTCGCGAACTGGCGCGAGGTGAGCAACGACATGCTGCCGCTGTTCGGGCTTCTGCTCGGCGGCGTGACCGGGCCGGAGCCGCTGGATTGGGCCAAGCGATTGGGGAAGACGCCGTTGCTGGTGGTGCACGCGGAAGACGATGAAAACGTCAAGCCCCGATACGCGAAGCAGATCTTCGACGCGGCGGTGAGCAAGGGCGCGCCCGCGACGCTGGTCCTGGAAGCCAAGGGCGGGCACGTGATGGGGTACCTGGAAGGACCGGATGCGCCTTTGACGCGGCCGATGGTGGAGTTCGCGACGCGGGTGTTGGCGCCGAAGCCGGCGGACGCGAAGTGACGCTTCGTTTGGCGAGGGATCAAGGCTTTTCACCGCGGAGAACGCAGAGGACGCGGAGGAAGGCAGAAGGCGATTGACTATGGAGAGCATGGGGCGCACGGAGCGGATGCCGCGACCAAGCAAGCCACCATTCGAATCGATTCAGTCGCATCTCAATTTCTTTCCTCTCTCCGTGTTCTCCGTGCTCTCCGTGGTGAAATGCCTGCCTCCGCGTTCTCTGCGTCCTCTGTGGTGCAAGGTTTGAACGACGTCCACCGCGCCGGGCGGGGACGCCCCGGCTCGCTGGGGCGCAAGGTCGCGTCGGGTGATTGCAGGTAGACTGGAGCGATGTCACTTCAAAGGATGCTGCTACGGGCGATGTTGGCGCTGGTCGGATTGGCGGCGCTGGCTGGTGTAGCGACGATCTTTCTGCCCGCGAAGGAGTTTCTGGCTCGCATCGCGGGCACTCTGATCACGAGCGCGTTCGCGATCGCGCTGGCATTGCCCGCGTCGAAGAAGCTCGATCGGGAAGAGACGCGGCCCATGGGCCTTGCCATGCTGGCGGCGATCGTGCCGTGCTTTGTGCTGGTGCTCGCTTCCATCTGGATCGGGCTGGTCTTCGGATGGCGGGTGGAGTTGGAGGTTTTCTTCACCGCGATGCACTACGCGGCGTGCGCGGTGGTGTTCTTGGTGGCGCTGGGCCTGAGCCGCGGCGAGGCGACGCGGGTGTCGGGGCGCCTGGCGGTGGTTGCGGCGCTCGCGTGCTTTGTGATCGGGGTGCCGGCGATCTGGGCGGATCGGATGGGCTTTGGCACGTGGGACTTGCAGGCCAAGCTGTGGGGCACCTCGTGGCTGATCTTCTGGTCGATGGTGCTGGCGGGGATGTCGCTGTACGCGGTGACGACGCGGACCACGCCGTGGCGATGGATCGGCGTGCTCGCGGCGGCGGCGGCGCTCGCGATGGGGCTGTACGGGATTTGGAACGAGCTCAAGGATCCGCCGGTGTGGTTCGCGCAGGCGCTGATCGTGGCCCTGGCGATCGGGTTGGCCAACATCCTCAACACGTTGACGCTTGAGGGCCTGCAGCGCTATGTCGCGCTGGGGACGATCGGAACGGTGCTGCTCACGGCGGCGCTGCTCTCGTACCTCAACTTCATCACCGAGGGATTCCGTGGCCGCGTCGATGAGAACGAACTGATGATCCGCCTGATCGCGGCGGGGAGCATCGTTTCCGCGTGCGGCTTGCTCGCGATCACCATCTTCCTGGCGGCGAACCGGCGGGCGCTGGTGACGACGAGCGCGGCGGTGAAGGAGATCCGCGCGGTGAAGGTGACCTGCCCGCGGTGCGCGACCAAGACCGACGCGGCGGTGGGGGTTGGCGGGGGACGCTCACGCTGCGGCGGGTGCGGGCTGATCTTCGTGATCGAGCTGGCCGAGCCGCGGTGTGTGAAGTGCGAGTACAACCTGCTCGACCTCAAGGGCGACCTGTGCCCGGAGTGCGGCACGCCGGTGGCGGAGAGCATGGCGGGCGTGCGACCTGCCGGCGTGTGAGGTCGGTGTCCGGTCGTGGGTTCAGGTCGCGGGTTCAGGTCGCGGCGTGAAGACGCGTCTTTGGGCCACAGAAGCAGGGCGTTTGGCGGCTAGAGCTTGACCCCGTCGCGGGCGGCGATCTTCTTGGCCGCGGCGATGCCGGATTGCAACCCGCCTTCCATGTAGCCGACGAACTTGTAGCAGCAGTGCTCGCCCGCGAAGTGGACGCGGCCGATGCCGGCGGCGAGCGCAGGGCCGACGGTGGTGACCTGGCCGGGCGCTGGGAAGGAGTAGCTCGCCATGGTCCACGGGTCCTTGGGCCAGTCCATGAAGCGGGCGGCGACGAAGTTCTCGCGGAAGCCGGGGTAGAACTTCTCGAAGATCTCGGCGAACTTGGCGTCGCGTTCGGACTTGCTCCAGGAGAGGGCCTGCTCGGCGCCGGCCGCGCCGCTGAAGCCGATCATGCAGCCGGGGCCGTCGCCTTCCTGGCCGTCGGTGCCGTCCCAGGTTTGCTGGACGGGGAGATCGCTGAGGGCGTACTGCGAGAGCTTCTTGTCGCGCCAGAAGCGGGACTTGGTGTGGGCGAGGTACTTGGTGTTGACGCCCATCTGGGGGGTGAGTTCCTTGGGCAGGCCGGGCGTGAAGGCGATCTTGCCCCAGACGGTGGGGGGCGTGGAGACGACGACGTCATCGCACTCGATCACGCGGCCGTCGCGGCAGGTGACCTTGCAGACGCTGCCGCGGGCGTCGATGTCGGTGACGGGCAGGCCGAGGATGATCTTGTCGCGGCCGATCTTCTCGGCGAGCTTGATGGCGAGCTGCTGGTTGCCGCCCTTGCAGCGATAGACCTCGGTCTCTTCCCAGAACTTCTCGACGCCGCCGCCCTTGATGGCGGCGAGCTGGCCGAGGAGGCTGGCCTTGGAGGGATCGACGCCGTTGTCGGAGGCCTGGTTGATCCAGCAGGCGCGTTTGGTCAGCGGGTCGGCGTCGATGGAGTCGATCCAGCTCTGGATGGAGCGGGCGTCGAGCTCCTTGGCCTTGGGAGATTTCCAGGGTGCGTCGGCGTCGATGTCCTTGGCCAGAGCGTTGAGGCCGTTGAGGGACTCCTTCATCGTCTCCCAGAGCTTGGCCGCGGCCTCGGGCTCGAGCGCCTTGCCGTCGATCACGACGGGGTCGGCGACGTCTTTGTCTTCGCCGACATCGCTGAACTCGAGCCCGAACTTCTCGGCGTAGGAGACCCAAGCGGGGTGGTTGGAGCCGATGAGTTCGGCGCCGCCCTCGACGACGCGTCCGGGCACGAAGTCGTTGAAGGAGAGCACCCGGCCGCCGACGCGGTCGCGGGCCTCGACGATGGTGACGTCGTAGCCGACGCTGGCGAGTTCAAAGGCGGCGGCGAGGCCGGAGAAGCCTGCGCCGATGACAACCACGCGCTTGCCAGCACCGACTCCGGCGGCGCCGATGATGCGCCCCAGGGCCGAGCCGGAGAGGAGCAAGCCCGCCGAGCCCGCGAGCGTGGCCTTGAGGGCGTCGCGGCGTGAGATCGCGGTGGTGGGGGCGAAGCGGCGCTGGAGGCGGGTGAAGATCGGCTGTGACATCGGTCTGGTTCCGCGGCGGGATTGTGCGTGCGGCGGATCGATCCCCATCCCACCAAAGGGGTGATCTCTGAAATCGCGGCAACCGGTCTCCCGGGTGCCGCGGTGTGTGAATGGATTACTCGTCGTTGGTCGGGCCGACGGCGATGAGCCAGAGCTTGAAGAAGTTCATGACCTGCTGCTTGGTCAGCTTGTTGGCGTTGAGGGAGTAGGTGACCTTGCTCGAGGTCGGCAGCTCGCTGCCGGCGGGGATGGTGTCGATGTAGGTGATGCGGCCGGTCAGGCAGGGGACGGAGTTGTCGACGGCGAAGAAGGCGTCCTCGGCGGACATCTTCTCGAAGGCCGCGGCCTCGGTGGATGCGGTCTTGTTCTTGTCCTCATTGAAGCGGAGGTTGAAGTCGTAGTAGCCCTTGCCGTTGGTGGCGCGGTCGGGATCCTCGACCCACTTGATGGTGCCGGTGATCACGTCCTCGAAGTCCTGGCCGTCGAGGGAGTACTTGAAGCGGATACGGTCGGCGAAGTAGTTGCCGGTCTCGTAGTCGTAGTCGAGGCGGCCGTTGACGACGGTGCGGGGGTAGACCTCGGCGGGGCCTTTGGCGAGAACGATGTTCTCGAAGCCCATCGGGTCGCTCTTCTTGACGACGACCTCGACGGTGCGGTCGCCAACGAGGCGCTTGTAGGTGAAGGAGGCGAGGCTCTCCTTCTTCTCGGCCTTGCCGATGAGACGACCGGCGAAGGCGTCGACGAAGGCGGAGGCCTTGCCGACGGCGTCGACGTTGATGCGGAGGGCGCTCTCCTTCTTGGAGCCGCCGACCAGGTCGTACGCGCCCGACGTGGGATCCACCGGCACGGTGCCGACCATGCGGCCGACGGTGCGCTTCTGCTTGAGGTCCTTGGGGTTCAGGACCGCGAGATCGACGCGGTAGAAGAGCTCGGCGTCCTGAGCCTTGCGCCCGAGCGTGCTTGTGAAGAGGTTGGGCTGGCGGGTGATCTCACCGGAGAACTCGGTGGTCTTGGCCACGGCGATGCTGAAGGTGTACTTGTCCTTCACGCCCTTGGCGGGTGAGCCCTGCTTGAGGTCGCCGCTGCTGTCGCGGCTGGTGCGGGTGGCGAAGTCGATGTTCATCGTGCCAGCGATGATGCCGTCTTCGGTCACGGTCTCGGGCTTGGCCTGGCCCATCGAGGCCGACGCGATGGACGCGGCGGCGATCCCGACCAGGGCGAAACGTCCCCAGCGGGCGGGGGCAAGAACGGACGATTGGTGGGAACGATCCCAACTCCCAGACATGTTCATCGAGACACCTCCTGGCGCGGAGCAGCCTGCGCAACAGCGCGGCTCCTCACGGCGTGCAATCTTTCGGCGAGATGCTACCAGAGTTTCACCGTGTCGGCGAAGCGTCGCCGTCGCGTGAATGCGATAGCATGGTCCGCTGCCCGGTGGTTTGACCGGGGGCGGTGGCGTGCGGGGTTGTTCGAGAATGGAGTTGCCTCATGATGCAGGTGTCTGTCGGCCGCTGGATGATCTCGCTTGTGTGCGCGACGGTCGCGTGGCCCGCGGCCGCCGCGACGTTCAAAGTCCGTGCCGCGGACGGGGTGGGGCCGGAAGCGGCGTCGGGGCGGCTGGTGGTGTTTGTGATCGCCGACGCCTCGCTGAAGAAGGAAGACGGCAGCGGCGGCCCGCTGAACCCCAAGACCCTGCCTCTGGACGGGCCCCTGTGGGATTCGGCCGAGCCGATCTTCGCGACCGATGTGCGGGGGCTGAAGCGCGGCGAGGCCGCGGAGGTGAACGACTCGGCGGAGTGGCTGGTGGCGAAGCCCAGCGAGCTGGCGCCGGGGACGTACCGGGCCCAGGCGCTCTTGATCACGAGGCGGAACAACAGCAGTTGGCGGCGGGAGGCGGGGAATCTCTATTCCAGCACGCCGGTGAGCTTTGAGGTGAAGCAGCCGGGGGCTGAGCCGCGGGTCGAGATCGTGCTGGACACCGTGACAACGGCGCAGGTGCGTGCGGAGGCCGCGGAGATCGAGTGGTACTCGACCTTGTCGACGTCGCTCACGGCGTATCGCGGGCGCCCGATCATGATGCGTGCGGGCGTTCTGTTCCCAAAGAACTACGACCCGAGCCGCAAGTATCCGACGATCTACTTTGTCCCCGGCTTCGGCGGGGACGACACGTACGTCGAGCGGCTGAAGGCCGGGCGCGACCGCAGCAAGGACCCGGCGGAGAAGGAGCTCGCCGAGAACTCGTTCACGATCGTGCTCGATCCCGAGAGCCCCAACGGGCACACGCTCTTCGCGGATTCGGAGAACAACGGCCCGTGCGGGCGGGCGCTGGTGGAAGAACTCATTCCGGCGCTCGAGTCCAAGTTCCCCCTGATCGCCAAGCCCGAGGCGCGGCTGCTGCGTGGGCACTCCTCGGGCGGGTGGTCGACGCTCTGGCTGGCGCTGCAGTATCCCCAAACCTTCGGGGCGGCGTGGAGCACCTCGCCCGATCCGGTGGACTTCCGCAAGTTCCAATTGGTGAACATCTACGAGGATGAGAACTTCTACCAGTCGAGGGGCAAGGACGGAACGCTCAACGAGTGGCCGAGCTTCCGGCGGACGAGCCGCGACAGCGGTCAATCGAAGGAGATCATGACGGTCCGGCGCGAGTGCCGCCAGGAGGACATGCTGGGCGCCGACAACTCGTCGGGGCAGCAGTACGACTCGTGGTGCGCGGTGGCGGGGCCGCGGAACGAGCGCGGGCGGCCCGCGGCGTTGTTTGATCCGGTCACGGGCGTGATCGATCGCGCGGTCGCGGAGAAGTACCGGGCGTACGACATCGGCGAGATCGTGCGGAAGCAGCCCCAGAAGTACCTGCCGATCCTCAAGGAGCGCGTGCGGCTGATCTGCGGCGACGCGGACAGTTTCTATCTCAACGAGGCCGTGCGCCTGTTTGTGCACGATGTCGCGAAGCTCGACGGCCAGGAGATCGCGGCCGACGCGACCGCGCCGCTGAAGTGGACGCCGACCGGCGGCGGTTTCGGATCGATCGTGCTCCTGCCCGGGTACGACCACGGCACGGTCTTCGGCGCACCCGAAGTCCGCGCGTTCCCGAAGGAGATGCTGGAGTATCTCCGGGCGAAGGGCGTGTTGAAGTAAGGCCCGCGCGGCCAGTACCTCTGCTGCGAAGACATTCACCACAGAGGCACAGAGGCACAGAGGCACAGAGGCACAGAGACACAGAGAGAGACAGATTGGGTCAAGGCATGCGAGATCGCGTGCCTCAACCCCATTGAATCTCTCAGAGTCTCTGTGCCTCTGTGGTGAACTGGCTTTCGCTTTGTCGCTACGTCGGTCGGAAGCCGTCGAGCGGGAACGCGGGGTTGGCGATGGGCCGCAGCGCGAGCGACAGCAGGGCCCGCTCGTCGTCGTCGCCGGCGATGCGGTTGGTGCCGATGACGCGGCAGGCGGTGCAGCGGTGGACGATGGCCCATTCGCCGCTGGCCGATGCACGCACCTCGATGGCGATGGGCTCCATCGGTGCGCGGCAAGGGCTGGCGCGGTCGCCGGGCTCGTCGTCGACATGGCGAGACCAGAGGCAGATGGGGCAGTGGTTGCGGTGCTTGGTGCCCCAGGCTTGAGCCGGGACATTGGAACGGCAGTGAACGCAGACGAAGTCGCTCGCGTCGTTGGCGCGGGTGCGTGAGTTGCTCATTGGAATGGTGAATACGAGAAGCGGACGCGCGGACACCAGCACGGTGCCGGGACGTCGAGTGAAACAATCTTGCTCTCGGAGCCGTGCATCCCGCGGCTCAGTCGCCATTCAACGGGCCACAGTCCGGAGCCGAGACGCTCCGGGAGAAAAGCGGATCAGAGACGAAGGTCGTCGATCACGCCGCGGGATTGGCTCAGGCAGTGGTTGCCATCCCTCAATGCTAGTCGCCAAGAACGGCCAACAAGGGCAGGTGGTCCGAAGCGATGGGCGGGCCCACCTTGAACTCTTCGCAGCGAAACCCTCGGTACAGGATGTGGTCAATCCCAACCGGAAGGAGGCTCGGTAAACCCGAGGAAGGCCACGATCCCAAGGATCCCCGCCCTGCCTCGCTTCGGGCGCTGCGAACTCCGCACCGCCGAAGGTCGTCCAGGTTGGCGCTCGCGAGCGTGCTGTTGAGGTCTCCGGCAAGGATGACCGGGCGCTGCTCGTTCCCGAGCCACTCGCATAGCCACTTCGTCATGAGCCGCTGCTCCCGCAGATAGGAGATTCGGATCGGAGGGGCGAAGTGGAGATTCTGCAGAACGATCTCGCGGCCGGCGTGTTCGATGACGGCTCGCGGCTGAGGGTCCCAGATGCCGACTTCGCCGAAGTGGCGTGCCGACGGATTCGATCGGAGCGCGGCGTGTGGGTAGAGGTTTGGCTCACCTTTGAACGGGATCCGGGAGTAGATCGCGCAACCGAATGCGTGGTCGCGCATTCCTTCAATACGGTGTGGGTATTGGTCGCCGATCGCCGCGACGAGTCGATCGGCTTTCAGGGGGGTGTACTCCTGCAAGAAGATGATGTCGGGTGATTGTGCCCGAATCAGTCGGACGACCTCGTCGACCTGACCGTGCCCGACCAGCAGATTGGCGGTCATCACTCGGAGAGGGTGTTGAACGGGCTCGGGCGGTGTCCGCAGCATCGACCAAATGATCGGGCTGAGCACGATGAGCGGGAACGGCACCGCTGCGGTGGCGAGCCAGCGTCTCCCGACCAAGAACGAGAATGTGACGCAGGCGAGTGCGGCCCAGGCGAGATGGAGGCTGAAGGTCCGCACGAAGAACGCTGCCGCGAAAGCGAATCGCCCGAGATGTGCGCTCTCTCCCCATGCGTTTGGCACGCACCACGCCAGGAAGCTGCAGCACAAAACAGCGATGCCGAGTCCTCCCGCGATCGTGCCGAGGCGGAGCTTCAGGGACCGAGCGCCAGATTGCATGGGCGGAGTACGCAGCGCGGTGTGTCGTTGTTCAATTGCGTCGTCACGGCATCTGCCACTGCTTCACCGCGTCGATGGGGTGGATGAGCATGACCACGTTGAGCGTCAGGTTGTCGCGGATCCACGCCAGCGTGGCGAGCTCGAGGGCGAGGAAAAGAAGGGTGGTCTTGAAGAGGCCCAGGCGGCGGGCGACGGCGTAGCCCAGGAAGCACGAGAGCATGTCGCCGAAGGAATTGATGACGCTGTCGCCGCTGTAGTCGAGGGAGGCGGTGACGGAGCGGTAGCGATCGATGACGAAGGGCGTGTTCTCGAAGATCTCCCAGGCGGCCTCCAGGAGCATCGCGAGCACGAAGGGCCAGGTGATGCGGAGCGAATCACGCCAGCGGGGCGGCGAGAGCGTGTCGGGGCGAGAGCGGGGCAAGAGGCGGAGCGCGTAGCCCAGGACAAAGTAGAAGATGAGGCCGTGCGAGAAGTGGGAGGGTGAGTACGGGTCGAGGAGGTGCTGGGAGGTGTGCGAGGACCAGGCGTCGAGGACGATCGGCTGGATCGTGCCGCAAGCGCACTGGACGACTCGACCCATAGCCCGAAGCGCCAGGAGCGTGGCGATGAAGACCACGACCATGGCGAAGATGGGCCCGGAGGTTGGCCCGTCGAGGCGCACGCCGCAGGACGCGGGGGGTGGGGATGGTGAGTGCGGCGGGGGCGGTGGGGGCGGTGGGGGCGGTGGTGATGAGATCGGGTGGTCGCCCATGCGTTCTGTCTCGGCCTTGGCGTGCTCGGGCACGCCTGCAGTATCGGAAGACGGCTGCGGACGAGGAGATTGTTTGCGGGTTGTTGTAGCTGGACGCCCGGGGCGGCGACCGCAGCCATTGCCTGACAGAAACGCAGGGCCAACGGTCGGGCGTGTGAGGCGACGTCGATGGGTGCGGCACGCGCGTCGGGGCACGCGGCTAGGCGATCGTGTGCGTGCCGTGGGTCATCGCGCCGCCGGCCCGGATCGCGGCGGCGATCAGCGTGGTCTCGGCGAGTTCCTGCTCGGTGGCGCCGGCCTGCTTGGCTTTGGCGGTGTGGATGTCGATGCAGTAGGGGCACTGGGTCGTCAGGGCGACGGCCACGGCGATGAGTTCCTTGTGCTTCACGGGAATGACGCAGTGCTTGATGACGGCCTCGTCGAAGGCCACGAAGGCCTTGAAGGCTTCGGGGGCGAGCTCGCCGAGCTTGGGGAACTTGGACAGGTTTCTCTTGTCGTACATGAGGGACTCCAAGGTTGTGAGATCGGCGTCGCCGCGGCTGGTTGCGCGATGCACGATGGAGTCGAAGATACAACGCAAACCACGGGGTGCACAGTGGACTTGTGGTGAACCCCTCACGCGGAGCCGGCGAGCGAGTGAACGGGAGTCAGGTCAACGGGCGGCCGCTCTGGCTCTTTCGCTTGACGTTCATCACGTGGACGATGACCCGCCACGCGCTGTAGAAGTCGAACGCGGGGCGGTTGTCGCTGCTGTGGATCGACGACCCGCCGACGGTGCGTGACCGCTGCACCAAGACATCACCCGGCGGCTTGAAGCCTTCGAAACCGACGTCCACCACGCTCCGTGTCGCCTCGCCGCGCAGCCGCTCCAGCAGCTTGGCCGCGTTCTCGCGGTCGGTAAGGCCTCGTTCGTCGCCGAGCACATCGAAGCTGCACTTGTCCGAGTCGATCCGCACGCACTCACCGCGGCGCGTGTACAGATCGATCAGGTACGCGTCCGCGCTGGTGCGCGAACGCGGCACGCCCACCGGCGTCTCGCTGTTCATCGAGGTATGGACCGCCGCTCCGCTCGCGATCAGGTGACTTTCGTCGAGATGGCTGAGATCGGCCCCCATCGTCGGCGCGGGATCGGCCACCGACTTGGTCTTTTCAACCCGCCCGAACACGATCATGGCGACATCGTCCATCACGATCGACGACACTGTCGCCAGCCGCGGCCGCAGCGGCTCGATCGCGTACATTGGCCGCGGCGCTCCGATCGCCGGCAGCAGCCGCTTGGCCTCCGTCCGCGCCGAGAACTGCTCGATCTCGTGCCGCGAGATCACGGCGGCGTCGATCCCGAGTTCATGCAGCCGCTTCATCGCTCCCGCTGCCGCGTCGCTGGCACAGGTCTTGACCACCGCCGGCGGCGCGAGCTTCTGCAGCATCGAGGCCGAGTAGTCGTCCACCGCGAGCCCATGCGACAACGCGAGCGTCCGCTGCCGCTCGGTCAGGTCGGGCGGGTACCGCAGCACAGTGAGATAACAGCGATCGAGGCTCATGGCGTCTTCGCGGGAATCGTTGGGGAGCTTGTGCCGCCGATTTCGAGGGGCGTTTTCGGCGAGCCACACTCGGGGCAACACCCGCCGTTCAATCCCGAAAGGTCGTATCCGCATCCCCGGCAGTGCCCGGAATACCACGCCCGCCGACGCCGCGCCAGAACATGCAGCAGCGTTGCGGGCCCCAGCGTGTACAGCCCTACGCCGACGCACAGCATGATCGCCCAGAACCCGCCGCGATCGCAGTAGCAGTCCAGTCGGCGGCGGATCATGACCTCCAGCGGAATCAGCGCCACCGTCTCGACGACGCTGCCGGCAAAGATCCACGCCACCAGCCGTCCGAGCCGAGACTCCATCGGCCCGCGCCGCATGTACGCCGCCCCCAGCCGCCAGAAGACGAACCACGACAGCGCCACGCAGGCCCAGAAGCTCCACCAAAACGCGTTGACGTGCCGCGGGTTGATGGCGGCTGGCCGAATCAACAGATCGTGCAAACCCGCCAAGCCAAGCAGAATGCCGCCGGCCAGCGCCGCTCCACCGACCGCCGCCGCCGCGACGCTGAAGCTCAATGCCGTGGATTGCGACACGCGTCCCGTCGGCCTGCGCAGCGGAAAGAGCAGCACGAACTGCAGCGCCGAGATCACGCCGCAGGAAAGAACCGTGAATTGCACGTACTTACGGTCGGTCGCGACCTCCGCCCAGTCCTCAAGACTGAAGCGGTCCATCGCGATCAACGCGACGACGGCGTGCGCCACCATCCACTGCAGGACCCAATAGGGGATGACCAGCAGGTACTTCCGAAGCACGGATGATTCTAGATTGCCGTGCGACACACACGAATTTCGATTCCAACCGACTTTCCGAGGGATCACCCCGCGGCCTCGAGTGTTTGCCGCGGCCGGCCGCACTCCGGACAGATCGCCGCGTCATCCAGGGTGCTCATGTCGTAGCCGCAGGAGCGGCAGCGCCCGCTCCTTGCAAGCAACGAGTCGCGAGCCGCACGCCGCAGAACGCGAATCGCGGATGCCGTCGCGATGATCGCGGGCAGGGCATGAATCAAGCCCGGGCTCACGAGTGTCCGTATCTCAGGGTTGGGAGATCGCAAGAGCACAACCCCCACCACGGCCCCGATCGCGACAAGGGCTACTCCGACAGCCAGCGTCCACCGCGCCCACAGGTACAAGAACTCACAACCACGCGGCTCGCAGATGCGGCGCGTCCACCAACCGCCGGCAATCACAACCGCGATGAGCGTCGGCCCGAAGATCACCGTCGACCATATCGATCGTTGCGGCCGTGCTTGCAGCACAAGCGTGATGATCTCACGCACAATGTCCGGAACACCCTGCAACAGCACAAAGACGCTGATCGTCATTGCGGATGAACACAGATGGGCTTTCCACGTCGGTCGTCCGTTCGCGCTGAACCCACGGGCATCGATCTTCAGGGCGCGACCCGCGACGTTGCCGGTCGCTGCGATCCCGACACAGATGATGAGTTCGAGAGTCGCCAGTAGACGCGGCGAACCGCTGGCTAAGGCCGTATTGGCGTAGAAAAGCAACGCGACGACGAACGACCACGCCACGACTTCTGCGATAAACCGCACCGCCCCAACTGTGATGGACTTCACAACTCCCACCGCCAAAGCGTACCCAGTTCCGATCCAAACCAATCGCCCCACACCTCGTACCATCTTCCCCATGCCCTCCGGCTCTGCCTATTCCGGCGTCTCCGCCGTGCAACGCTGCATCAATCCCGTCTGCGCCCGTGAGTACGGCGTGGACCGCGTTCTCGTCGCCTGCCCCGGCTGTCAATCCCTGCTCGACGTCGTCTACCACTGGCCCAAGTCCCACGGCCTCTCTTTCGACCGCTTCACCCAGCGCTCGCTGACCACCGGGCCACGCTCGGCCGCTGGCGTCACCACCGGAGCCGGCGCGACGGCTGCCGCCCTCGACTTCTCCGGCGTCTGGCGCTTTCGTGATCTGCTCCCCTTCTTCCGCGACGAGCGCGAGATCGTGACCATCGGCGAAGGCCGCACCAACCTCCAGCGCGCCGATCAGCTCGCCAGGCACATCGGTTTCGACGTCAACACCTCCGGCCCCGGCACGCTGTATCTGCAATACGAAGGTTTCAACCCCAGCGGCTCGTTCAAGGACAACGGCATGGCCGCGGGCTTCACCCACGCGGCGATGGTCGGCGCGAGCCGCGTCGCCTGCGCTAGCACCGGAAACACCAGCGCCAGCCTCGCCGTGTACGGCGCCATCACCGGCAAGCAGGTCTACGTCTTCATCGGCGACGGCAAGATCGCCTACGGCAAGCTCTCGCAAGCTCTCGACTACGGCGCGATCACGCTGCAGGTCGCCGGCGATTTCGACGCCTGCCTCGCCCGCGTGAAGCACATCGCCGAGAACATGCCGCAGGCCGGCGTGTACCTGATGAACAGCGTCAACCCCTTCCGCCTGGAAGGGCAGAAGACCATCATGTACCGCGTGCTCGAAGGCCTCGACTGGCGCATCCCCGACTGGATCGTCGTCCCCGGTGGCAACCTCGGCAACTGCTCCGCCTTCGGCAAAGCCTTCATCGAACTCTTCGAGCTCGGTCTCATCACGAAGGTCCCGCGCCTCGCCGTCATTCAAGCCAAAGGCGCCCGCACCCTCGACCGCTGTGTGAACGAGCTGGGCATGCTCTGGACGAACCCCACGCGCAAGCGTGGGGCCGCCGACGCATCCAATCCCAACGAGGGCTCCCTCCTCACCGGCGACTTCAACCGCGACCAAGTCAAAGCCGAGTACCTCCGCATGGACGCCGCCAACGAGCGGGCCCACACCATCGCGACCGCCATCGAGATCAACCGCCCCGTCAACCTTCCCAAGGCCCTCCGCGCCCTTCACGCGATGAACGGCGTGGTCCGCAGCGTCGACGACCACTGCATCCTCGAACACAAAGCCCTCGTCGGCCGCACCGGCTTCGGCTGCGAGCCCGCCAGCGCCGCGTCCGTCGCCGGCGCCCGCCACCTCCTTAAGGAAGGCGTCATCAAGCCGCACGAGACCGTCGTCTGCATCCTCACCGGCCACGTTCTGAAGGACCCCGACGCCACCGTCCGCTACCACATGGGCGACGAGCAGGAGAACAGCTTCGGCATCCCCCTCGGCCGCGTCGCGAACCGGCCGATTCGTGTGCCCGACGAACTCGGTGCCATCCTCCAAGCCATGTCGATCGACAAGAAGGCATGAGGCACACGGCATCGAGGCAGCAAGGCTCGATGCCTGGATGCCGCGTGCCTCGGTGCCTTCCTTTCATTCAACCATGCGTTCCGCGTACCAACTCCTTGCGTTAGACCTCGACGGCACCGTCTTCGACCGCACCGGCCATGTCCCCACCGAGAACGTCGCCGCCATCCGCCGCGCCCGTGAAGCGGGCTTCCGCGTCGTCATCTGCACCGGCCGCGGCCTCGTCGAGTGCATCGACGGCCTCGTCGCCATCGATCAGCGCGACCCCGTCGTCGTCGCCGGCGGCTCGATCATCGCCGACCCGATCTCCCGCCGCACGCTGCACCGGTTCAACATCCACCACGAACTCGTCGCCCACGCGGTGCGGATCGTCAACGCCGCCGGCCACGCCGCGCTGGTGCTGAAGGACCCGCTCGAAGCCGGCTTCGATTACCTCGTCGTCAACCCCGACGGCTGCGAACTCGACCCCGTCACCAAGTGGTGGTTCGCCAAGATGAAGGTCAACGTCCAGTACGCCGCCAGCCTCGCCCACGACCCGGTGCCCCAGGCCACCGTCCGCGTCGGCGCCTGCGGCCTCGGCCACGTCCTCGACCGCGCCCGCGCCGAGCTCGAATCCACCCTCGGCGACAACGCCGTTATCCACAACTTCCCCGCCGTCGTCGCCCCCGATCACGTCAAGACCCTCGGCAGCGGCCAGACGCTCAACATCCTCGAGCTCTTCGACAAAGACGCGACCAAGTGGACCGCCATCCAGCACCTCGCGCGACAGTGGGAGATCAAGCCCTCCGCCATCGTCGCCATCGGCGACGAGATCAACGACGTCTCGATGATCCAGGGCGCGGGCCTCGGTATCGCCATGGGCAACGCCATCCCCGCCGTGAAGTCGATCGCGAAGCACACCACGCGGCGGAACGACGACGCGGGAGTCGCCCACGCGATCGATCAGGTGCTCTCGGGCGCGTGGTCGTAAAGACAGTTCACCACAGAGACACAGAGGCACAGGGGTTCAAGGCGCACGTGATCGGATGCCTGGAGCCAACTGCGCCTCTCCGTGTCTCTGTACCTCGATGGTGAATCTTCTTCAGATCCGATCCCAGAGTGCCGCAACGACGAGCAGCATCGCGATGATCGCGCTGAAGCTGGCCTTGATAACGATCGCGATCCCGCGGGCCGCGGCGGCCCCGGCCCCGACCCTGGTGGACTCCGACCAAGTTCGTTCGACGCGGGTCTTGTCGAGCAGTACCGCGCCGACGCCGGCGCCGGCGACGGCCCCGAGGATGGTGCCAATCGGGAAGAAGAACGCGGAACCGACGATCGCGCCCGCGAGCGTGCCCAGGATCGCTCCCGCCGCGGAGCGCTTGGTGCCGCCGGCTTTGGTGGCGCCCGCGGCCGAGGCGACGAACTCGAGGGTCTCCGCCATCACCCCCAGCAGCACCGCCGCACCGATCGTCCACCACGAGAACATCTCGGGGTGGAACCACTGAAACCCGAGCGCGACCACGATGGGCAGCCACAGCCCGGGGAGCGTGAGCAGCGTGAGCACAAAGCCCAGGGCGGCGGCGAGGACTAAGGAGATGGCCGCGGTCCAGATCACGGAGCATTGTTGGGTTTCGCGGGGACTGAGTTTTGAGCGGGTGCGGTCGGCGTTCGGCACGCCGTTGTGCGGGCGCTAGCATGGCCCGCGGCGGCCGAACCCGGATTCGGCGTGCCGCGGCAACGAAAGAGAACGAACCGTGTCACACCGTTTCGACGCCATCATCTGCGACATCGACGGCTGCCTCGGGCCCGAGAGCCATCATCCCCTCGACGCCGCGGCCCTCGCGAAGATCGCGACCCACAACAAGGCCGCGTGCGAGAAGCGCGATCGACCGATCGTCGCCCTCGCCAGCGGCCGCCCGTTCCCCTTTGTCGAGTGCCTCTGCCGCCTCACCGCCAACACGCTGGTGCCCTGCGTCGCCGAGAACGGCGTGTGGCTCTACGACCCGCGCGACGGCGCGTTCCTGATCGACCCGGCGATCACGCCCACGCACACCGCCGCGGTCCGCGGATTGATCGCGTGGATGGAGAAGGACCTGTTCCCGACCGGCGTGGTGATGCAGCCGGGCAAAGCCGCGAGCGCGTCGATCTATCACGATGACACGGCGTACCTGATGTCGCTGATCCCGGTGCTGGAAGACCGCTGCCGCCGCGAAGGCTGGCCGATCCGCGTGAGCCACACGGTCCGATGGATCAATCTCGACCTGCAGCACGTCAGCAAAGCAACAGGGATCGCACGCCTGATCGAGCGCACAGGATTCACGAAGGAGCGGCTCGCGGGCGTGGGCGATTCGCTGTCAGACCTGGCGATCGCCGAGCGCGTCGCGTACTTCGCGGTGCCCAAGAACGCGGACGAGAGGCTCAAGCCGCACGCCCAGTATGTGTCGCCGCTCGAAGAAATCGAAGGGGTGCTGGAGATTCTGGCACGCGTAGGATGACCGCGGTCGCGTCAGGCCGGGCTCACGCCCGGGCCTTGGAACGTCCGCCGTTTCGCGCCACTTGGTGCTTATGAAGACCCTGGTGTCGCCTCGGCGACGCTCTTCCAGTAGTTGTCCCAGGCTTTCTCGTAGTCGTCGAGTTGGTAATCCTCGTCTTTCGCGAACGCTCGATCAATCGCAAAGCGGACGAATGCGGCGATGCATAGGCGCTGTGCGTCGGACAACAGGGACCATTTCTGTAACGTGGACTTTCGTCCTTTCGCGTGGAGCGGAGGGCATCCCAAAGCGAAGTGCAGCGATTCACTCTCGCCCCGACGGAGGTCTCGGATCATCGCCGGTGCGACGTAATAGCGAAACCCAACCGCGTCAAGGAAAGCAAACCCGCCGGTGCCGAAGGCGTCGCACCACGATTCATCGTCGATAAGGTCTTGCCAACAGGTGTCCGTATCGGCGAGACCGGACTCACGCTTCACGTCCTCGGTCCAATACAGATCCACTGCGATCGAGTCGACCCATGACTTCCCGCCCTCACGCGACACACCGTCGAACGCGGCATGTATCTCGCGGATCAACTCCTGTTTGCGGCGTTCGAGATCGGGATCGGACATCGGTCAAGAGTATGGAAAAGGCGTTTCGGGTGCCGCACGGATGTCTCGCACCTTTGTACTCGCGGATCGGCCCGCTCCGCCGAAGCACTACTCGGGAGATACGAGGCTCAGCGAATCGCCGTCATTCCGACTCGGTACACCCATCCCCATCAGAGTTCGCCGCGGGCATCAACCGCAACCGCCAATAAGCCAAGGCCGTTTCGTAAGGAGTCACATCGGACACGCCGCCGGAGTCGAGTATTGAATCACGCATCCATTCGAGATATCCCACGATACACCGGGATTGCTGGTTGTTGAGTGCGGAGAAAAGTCCGAGTCTGTCATCTTCAAGTAGTTCTGGCCGCAGAACTTCTTCCCGTTCAACTGTCAGCATCCGAATCATCGCCGGTGCAACGTAGTATCGGAATCCGATTGAATCGATGAAGTTGAATCCGCCCCAACTTGGGTGCGGCTTCCACTTGTCCGGGTCGACCAGCACCTCCCACGATTTCTCCCGATCCTTCTCGCCAGCCTCGCGATACTCGCGCGGCGTGTACGGCCGCACGCCGTGATCGTGAAGCATCGTCTGGCTCCAAGAAATCCCACCCTCGCGCGAGACTCCACGAAACGCCTCATGGATCTCGGCGATCAGAGCGAGCTTGCGGCGTTCGAGATCGGACGACGACATGCGGCATGGTAGTGTCAACCGCCGGTTTCGCCGATTGTTCCGTAACTCCGGTACTCGCTGGACATCATTCCCAAAGCCCGGCGCCGCTTCCGCCCCATACCCTTTCCCCGTGATTCTCCTCATCGACAACTACGACTCCTTCACCTGGAACCTCGTCCAGCGCCTCGGCGAGCTCGATTCCACGCTCGAGCCCTCCCGCGATCTCGTCGTCGTTCGCAACGACAAGATCCGGCCCGAAGAAATCGCCGCCCTCGACAACGGCCGCGGCCCCAGCCACATCATCATCTCGCCCGGGCCCTGCACGCCCAAAGAAGCCGGCGTCAGCGGCGGCGTGATCGCGGCGTACGCGGGGCGCATCCCCATCCTCGGCGTCTGCCTCGGGCACCAGTGCATGGCCGACGGCAGCGGCATGACCGTCGCCCGTCACGTCATCCAGATGCACGGCAAGACCAGCCCCATCCATCACGATGGCAAGGGCATCTACGCCGGCATGAGCAACCCGTTCGTCGCCACGCGCTATCACTCGCTGGTCGTGCTACCCGAGACCGTGCCGCCGCCGCCGGGGCCGGGGCAGGACGGTTGGGTCGTCAGCGCGTGGACGTTCGAAGACGACGGGAACGGCGGCCAGCGAAAGGTCATCATGGGTCTGCGCCGCGTCTTCGCGGACGCGAGCAAGCAGCCCGTCGAGGGCGTGCAGTATCACCCCGAGAGCTTTCTCACGCTCGAAGGTCCGCGGCTGCTCGCCAACTTTCTCGCTCAGGGCCCCCGCGGCCGCCGCGTGGGCGAGGAACGCATCCGCGCCATGGCGGGGTGAATGCGCTCGAGCACTCCGCGCGTGATAGACGCCGAGGCTGACGAGTCTTCGAGGAAGCCTCGGATCGCTCGGAGCGGGATCCTCCCAGCTGCAGATTCGAGATTCTCGACAAGCGTTGCAACCGATCCGAGGCTTCGTCGCAAAGCCTACTCAGCCTCGGCGTCTCGCAGCCATTGTCGCTTGATTGCAATGGCGTGGCGCGTCGTGGTGCTCAGCGTCGGTTCGGGTCAGCCGCGTCCTTCAGCTTCCGCAGCTCATCAAACGCCTGCAGCGGCGACAGGCTCTCGATCTTCAGCTCGCGCAGCGCATCCACCGCCGGGTGCTGCACAAACTCGGTGAACAGGCCCATCTGGCCGCCGGGTTGCTCCACCCGCGTCGCGGGGACGCGAGGCTTCTTCTTGCCGCTCGGCGCTTCACCGTTCGCGTGAGTCCCGGGCACGGGTTCGACCAGCGCGCCCGTCGCCGGGCCGTGATGCACCGCCAGGCTCGCCAGCACCTCGCGTGCTCTCCCGATCACGCCCTGCGGCAGGCCCGCGAGCCGCGCGACATGAATGCCGTAGGACTGATCGGTTTTGCCCGGCAGAATCCGGTGCAGGAAGATGATCTGCGTCTCGCTCGCCGCGCCTTCTTCCGCGTGCGCATCCAGCGGCCACTCGCGCACCGCGACGTGCAGGTTCTTGATGCGCCCCGCGAGCGGGTCCGAGGGATCCGCCTCGCCGCGCTCGGCGAGATCCGTGAGCTCGTGGTAATGCGTCGCGAACAACGTGCGGCAGCCGACTTGGGCCAGGTGCTCGGTGATCGCCCACGCCAGCGACAACCCGTCGAGCGTCGACGTGCCGCGCCCGATCTCGTCGAGGATCACCAGCGACCGCGGCGAGGCATGATGCAGGATGTTCGCCGTCTCGGTCATTTCGACCATGAATGTGGATTGCCCCGCGTGCAGCGCATCGTCGGCCCCGATGCGGGTGAAGATGCGGTCGGTGAGCCCAATCGTCGCCCGTGCCGCGGGGACGAACGACCCCGCGTGGGCCAGAAGCGTGATGAGCGCGACCTGACGAATAAACGTCGACTTGCCCGCCATGTTGGGGCCGGTGATGAGGGAGAGAGAAGGGGAGGAGGGGAGCAGGGGAGGAGGGGGGCAGGGATCGTCGTTCTTTCTCTGCTCCGCTGCTCCCCTGCTCCCCTGCTCCCCTCCCACCTCCACGTCATTCGGCACAAAGTCCCGTCCCAGCGTCCGCTCCAGCACCGGGTGGCGCCCGTCGTGGATCGTGAGCACGTTGGCCTCGGTCATCTCGGGGCGCACCCAGCCGGTGCGGGCCGCGTGCTCGGCGAACCCCAGCAGCACATCGAGCTCGCCGATCGCGTCGGCGAACGCCGCGATTTCCGCGAGGCGAGCGGCCAAGCTCGCGGTGAGCTCCTCAAAGATCTCGCGCTCGCGTGCCAGCGCCCGCGACTCCGCGGTGCTCACCTTGCGTTCGAACTCGTGCAGCTCGGGCGTGATGTACCTCTCGGCGTTCTTGAGGGTCTGCTTCCGCGTGAACGCCGCGGGCGCGGAGCGCGCCTGAGCCGCCGTGAGCTCGATGTAGTAGCCGAAGATCTTGTTGTACCCCACCTTCAGCCCCGGCAGGCTGTGCTCTTTGAGCAGGCGTTCCTGGTACTCGACCAGCCAGTGCCCCGCGTCGGTCTGCAGCGTGCGGGCCTCGTCGAGTTCCTTGTCGATGCCATTCTTGATGAGCCCGCCCTCGCGCAGGTGCGGCGGGGGCTCTTCCACGCACGCGTCCAGCACGTGCAGCGCGATCGAACGCAGCGCCTCGGCCGGTGCCGCGAGCCGGGTGTGCAGCGGCTTCAGCGTCGCCACGCCCTCGAGAAGCCCCGCGATCGACGGCCCGCGTGCCAAGCCCCGCGCCAGCGCCACCACGTCCCGCGGCGTCGCCCGCCCCAGCGCCACGCGCCCCGCGATCCGGGCCGCATCGGGCACTTCCGCCAACAAATCACGCAGCTCGCCCGCCAGACGGCGATCTTCCTTCAACCCCGCGACCGCCGCGTGCCGGGCCTCGATCACGCCCAGCGTCCGCGCCGGGCGGCACAGCCACTCGCGGAGCAGGCGTTTGCCCATCGCCGTCTTGCAGACCGCTCCCGCCGGCCCGGTGAGAAACACGCCCAACAGCGAGCCTTCCAGCCCCGCGTCCATCGCGCCCGGAGCGGCACGGATCACCCGCTCGACCTCGAGCGCCCGCAGGCTCACCGCGTCGATCGTCATCCAATCGCCCGGATGCTCCCGCGTCGGCGGGCGCAGGTGGGCGAGCGTCGATTTGGGGATGATGCCGTTGGCGACACCGACCTGGGCGTCTGCATCCCCCGCGGCCGCCGTCTGTGTCTCCGCGAGATAGCGCACGATCGCGCCCGCCGCGGGGATCGCCGCGTCATCGTCGCGCACGCCAAAGCCCGCCAGCGACTTGACCTTGAAGTGCTCGATCAGCGCCTCGCGAGCTTCCTGAGTGCGGAACTGCCACGCCGGCCGGGGCGTGCCGCTGATGCCCAGGGCGTCGAGGCACCGCTTCACCCGCGGCGGCACGCTGTTGTCCGCCGGTGCCGCGTAGAGCAGCTCGCGCACGCTGCGGCGCATGAGTTCGTCGATGATCGATTGCCCGTGGTTGACGCCGCTGGCCGACGCGAGCGTGAACTGCCCGGTCGAGGCGTCGACCACCGCGATCTCCGCGGGAGAGTCCTCGCCGCTGCCGGTAAACAGGATGGCCGCGAGCTTGATCGGTGTGGCGTCCTCGAGCAATGTGCCATCGACGAGCGTGCCGGGCGTCAGCACCCGCGTCACCGCCCGCGCGACCAGACCCTTGGCGGTTTCCGAGGGCTCGATCTGCTCGCACACCGCGACCCGGAACGATTTGTCGATCAGCTTCTTGAGATAGGTCTCGAGCTGATGGTGGGGCACGCCGCACATCGGGACGCCGGCGGTCCGCTGCGTCAGCGTGAGCCCGATGGCCTTGCTGACCAGGACGGCGTCGTCATCAAACATCTCGTAGAAGTCGCCGATCCGAAAGAACAGCACGCACCCCGGGTGCCGCTTTTTGAAGCGGTAGTACTGCTGCATCGCGGGGGTTTCGCGGGGGTCGGGCATGGTCTTGGGAGCGCCTCTCTCGTGGGAGGGAGGATATGCGAAAACGCTTCGCCAGCGGGGATCGCGTCCGAGGGGATCGGGCCCCTCGCACGCCCTTTCCACGAGCCCCGAGCGTGAGCGAGCGGGCCCGCCGCCAATGCATTTTCAGGGCATCGAGCGCAGCATCTCAACCACGCACGGCCGGAATCCTTCGCCGGCGAACAGTTTCCGAGCCGCGTCGTTGAAGGTCCCTGTGTGCAGGCGCAGCTGCTGGACCCCAAGCGCCGCGAACCGCCGGACGGTCTCGCGCACCAGCTCCCGTGCCAGGTCGCGGCCGCGGAACGCGGGCTCCACCCAGATGTCGTGGATCCAGCCGCACTCGGGCACCCAGAAGATCGGCACCTCGGGCTCGATGGTCGACACGGCGTAGCCCACCGGCTTGCCTTCTTCCGCCGCCACGAGAAACACGCTCCGCGGATCCGCGGCCCGCTCGGGCAACCACCGGGCGTATCGATCGATCACATCGTCGACCACGCGGAAGCGCTCCGGGTCGTGCCGCTGATGCAGATCGCAGATGGCGCGGACCATCGGAAGCACGAAAGGCACATCATCGACCGTGGCGGGGCGGATAGGCATGGGTGATTGGAGGCGCGCCAGCGGCGATCCGGAGGCGATCCGCGGGCAAGCCCGCTCACTACACTCCACCCTTGCACGGAGGCTCCCATGCCCGAGACCGCTCGCGTCGCGTACTTCTCGATGGAAATCGGTGTTGATCCCCTGGTCCCGACCTATTCCGGCGGCCTGGGGATGCTCGCCGGCGATCTCATCCGCTCGGCGGCCGACATCGCCACGCCGCTGGTGGGCATCACGCTCCTGCACCGCAACGGGTACTTCCAGCAATCGATCGATTCCAGCGGCATGCAGCAGGAAGCCCCGGTGGTGTGGAACCCGGCCGACAAGCTGGAGCTGATGAAGCCGCGGGTCGCGATGAAGCTCAACGGGCGCAAGGTCGCGATCCAGGCGTGGAAGTACGTGGTCAAGGCCACGCACACTGGTGGCAAGGACGTGCCCGTCTACTTCCTCGACACCGACATCCCCGACAACGACCCCTACGACCGGCGGATCACCGATCAGCTCTACGGCGGCGATCACCGCCATCGCCTCGAGCAGGAGGCCGTGCTGGGCATCGGCGGCATCTACATGCTCCGGGCCCTTGGGCACCGCGAGCTGAAGACCTATCACATGA
Organism: Phycisphaerales bacterium; assembly: GCA_019744815.1. Taxonomy (GTDB): domain Bacteria; phylum Planctomycetota; class Phycisphaerae; order Phycisphaerales; family UBA1924; genus JAFEBO01. The sequence goes on along the minus strand of JAIEUA010000001.1, from coordinate 161,942 downwards.
ACGAAGGCCACGGCGCGTTCGTGACCATCGAGCTGCTCGCCGAGCACTCGTACAAGCGCAAGACCAGCCCCGCCGACCCGGAAGTCATCAAGGCGGTGCAGGAGTCGTGCGTGTTCACCACCCACACGCCGGTGCCGGCGGGGCACGATCAGTTCGCGCTCTCGATGGTGTTCGAAGCCCTGGGTGAGCAGTCGGCGATCTACGACGGCGCGCCCTACTGCCCCGGCGGCATGCTGAACATGACCCGACTGGCGATGCACTACAGCGGGTACAGCAACGCGGTGGCCCGCCGGCACGCCGAAGTCTCGCGCGACATGTTCCACGGGCACCGCATCGATTACGTCACCAACGGCGTGCACGCCCCGACGTGGCTCTCGCCCGAGATGCAGACGCTGCTCGACACCCACGCGCCCAACTGGCGCGCCGACTACCGCGCGATCCGGCGGGCGATGTTCATCCCCGAGAAAGACCTGTTCACCGCCCACGCCGCGGGCAAGAAGCGCCTGCTCGATCACGTCAACCAGCGCTGCGGCCTGGCGGGCAACGCGGCCCTCACGAACGACCGGTTCACCATCGGCTTCGCCCGCCGCGCCACCGGTTACAAGCGGTCCGACCTGTTGCTCACCGATCCCGAAGCCATCAAGCACATCGCCAGCAAGGTCGGGCCCGTGCAGGTGATTTACGCCGGCAAGGCCCACCCCCGCGACGGGCAGGGCAAGGACATCATCAAGCACATCATCGAGAAGCTCGCGAGCCTCGCGCCCCACGTCCGCGGCGTCTTCGTGCCCAACTACGACTTCGCCCTGTGCCAGAAGATGGTGACGGGCGTTGACCTCTGGCTGAACAATCCGATCCCGCCGCTCGAAGCCTCGGGCACCAGCGGCATGAAGGCCGCCCTCAACGGCGTGCCCAGCCTCTCCACCCCCGACGGCTGGTGGCTGGAAGGCTGCGCCGAGGGCCTGACCGGCTGGACCATCGGGCGCGACGACTTCGAGGCCAACACCTACGCGCACGACTCCGGCCGCGCCGGGCGCGACGCGGCATCGATCTACGACAAGCTCGAGAACGAGATCCTCCCGCTGTACTACAAGGACCGCGCGATGTGGGCCCACGTGATGCGCTGCTCGATCGCGATGAACGGCAGCCAGTTCAACACCAACCGTGCGATGGAGGAGTACGCGAAGGTGGCGTACAGGCTGTAAGGATCAGTAGCACCGGCCTCCGGCCGGTCTTCCCAAGTGGGCTTCTTGTCGCGCACCACACGCGCGTCGACCGGCTGGAAGCCGGTCCACTTTCGGCCCCCATTCGGCGGCAATCTGTTTGCGACTCCCCGGGTTTTGTTTGCACTCTTCGGGTTCTCGGGCATGGTTAGAGAAGCAACGGCTTCTCGTGGCCGCGTGCGCTGGGAGGCCATCATGAAGCTCACTGTTGCCGCGTCGGCTGCCATCCTTGTGTCCTCGGCTGCACAGGCTGCTTGGGGACTCCAGTACGACCTCAGCAAAGACGGCGTGACATGGGCGAGCACGGTCAATGCCAGCTCCGGGGACACAATCAGCTTCCGCATCGGCGCGTATTTCGACGTCGGCACCAAGATCACCACGGCCGACGGCACCGGCAACGCCATGGCCGTGGGCCGCTTCACGGGATCGAGCCGATTCACGAGCTTCCTGCCGGGCGATGTGCTGCAGAACGTCGTGCGCACCGCCTCCAGCGGCGAGGTTCCGGTCGTCCAGACCAGCGGCGGCGTGATCGGAACATCGTCGGTCACTTCGTTCGCTGGCCAGGTGCTCGCAACCTTGCCGGCGCAGCCGCAGACGTACTACGAGCTGCTGCGTGGCGAGCTCAAGGTGCACAGCGGCGTGGCCCGCTTCCTGGACTTGATAAACAAGACCTTCGGATCGGGCTCAGTCCCCGGACTTGTTTTCTATCACGATGGATCGCCGTTGAACCTGCAATCCGGCGTGCCCGACACGCCGCGGTTCGATCGAACGGCGTACATCTTTATCCCGAGCCCGCCGTCGTTGACGATGGTCTTGGGCGTGGCCTTTGCCGCCCGACGTCGCCGCCGCTAGTGCGTCAGCAGCCGCACGTACTCCGCGTCCGCGTCGGTCGCCTGGATCGCCTGCCCGGTCTGGATCCGCTTCGCGTAGCTGTACTTGAGCAGGGAGCCGACGTCGTCCGGATCGGTCAGCGATGAGCCCGGGAACGGAATGGGCTGCGGCGCAGGGATGCGGGTCGCGTGATCGGGGATCCGGACGTACTGCCAGTTGCCCACGCGGACGGGCGGTGTCCGCTCGTCGCCGTCGAACGAGACACGCACCGGCTTGGCCGGATCGGCGTTGAGCACGCAGACGTAGACGCCTCTCCCCGAACCCTCGACGACAAACGTCGTTCCTTCCGCGGCGGCCACCACCCGCTTCACCACCACGATCGGTTGATGCCCGACGGCGGCGGCGAACCCGGAGTCCATCAAGAGCGTGGCGTTGGAGTTTCGGACCTGGGCGTTGAAGGGCGAGCCGTCGCGGGCCGGGCCGACGAGCACCTGGTACGGGTTGGTGCCCGGCTCCACGACCGGCTCGAGCACAAGCGACTCGGCGGTCACGATCTGATTCCCGTTGGTCAGATACCGCTGCACGATCTTGAAGCCCCCGGCGGGTTCGGGCGCGGTCTCGACCTTCGGGTTGGGACCAACCGAGAAACGCGAGCCATGCTCAGAGCCGGCACAGCCGCCGAACAACGAGCCGGCGACGAGCGAGAGCAGCAGAATCGAGCGGTGAGCGGTGGTCATGACGTTCCTTGTGCGGTGGTGGCGAGATCCGGCGAAACAAGGGGCGCGGCCCGACGGGCCAATCGCGACAGCGCGAATCCGATCAGCGCCGCCAACAGGCCCGCGCCGATCGCGGGGATCGGGTTCCACAGCACCCCTCCCGATCGGAGCCACAGCACGCTACCAAGCAAAGGGATCAGCGTCAAACCAACACACCCGATCGCTCGCCGGAAGTGTGAAGAAACAAAGAACCCCATAGCCGCTCCGACCGCCGCGCACAGCCCCAGGAGCGCATATCTCTGGCTGTCGACGGGAGAATCGATGGAATCGCCGCGGAGAAGGCGTTGAACGCCGGAAGCGTGCGACCACGCGCCTGGCATCACGCCACCTCCCGGCGCCTCGTGGACATCACCACCGTTTGCCGCGGTGTTGCCGATCACCACGATCTGGCCCGCGAACGCGGCACGCAACTCGCCGGCCGACATCGCAAGCACACGCTCGATGGGCAGCGTGGCGGCGTCGAGCGAGCGGGGGTCGAGTGGAGCGATGAGCTGCGTCACGGAGTCGCCGGCGAGCAGCCCCACGTCCTCGCTCGGCGCGTCCATCGACTGGTTGCCGCTGGGACGAAGATAGATCGGCGGCCGCACGCTCGACCTTCGCTGCGTGCCCGGCCGAAGGAATCGCACCTCGATCAGCCGATCGATGCCGAACGAAAGCTCCGCGTCCGGGGCCCGGGCCAGCGCCGCGAGCTGCAACGCAAACGACGCCAGCGGCTCGGCTCCAGCCCTTGAGACGGCCACATCCAAAGACCATGTGTCGGGACCGACGAAACCACCGATCGCAGGTCCCCACGCCGCGGCGTTGGCCAGCCGGGGCGCAATCTCGGGGCGTCCGTCCGCGTCGAGCTGCCAGCTCGGCGCGGCGAGGACCACCGGAGTTCCGCCGACGCGAGCACCACGAAGCGCATCCTCGAGCGGAGCATCGAAATCCGTCGGGCGGCGGAAGAGGATGTCCACGCCGATCGCGCGCACGCCCGCGCCAGAAAGCCGCCGGATCGTCTCGGCGTAGAGCGGCCGCCAGGTAGCCCGCTGGTCGGCACGCACCCCCGTCACGCCAGCGATCGACGCGGCCTGCTCGATGTCGGTGCTGTCGGCGATCGCGACGAGCCGCACATCGGGCAGATCGCTGGCGAGCGACGCCGCGGGCAGCACCGCGGCAAGAGCCCGGTTGAAAGCCATGCCCGCTCCGGTCCAGTGGAAGACCGCGGGCGACAGGACCGTGATGCCGACCAGCGTCGCCGCCGCACAAACTGCGGCGGCGGCGCTCCCGCGCTGGCGCGAGATCAGCCGGCCCAAGGACCGGGTGCCACGTTGCACACCGGTCTCGGCACGGGCCGTGATCGCCTCGCCCCGCAGGAACGCCCGCAGATCGGACGCGAGCTCTTCGACGCTCTGGTATCGCTCGTCGGGGTTGCTTCGGAGACAGGTTCCGGCGATGGTCTCAAGATCGGGCGCGTGGGACCGATCGTGTTGACGCAGCGGCGTCGCATCGCACTCACAGATCTCACGCCGCAGCTGCGCACGGTTCGAACGCTCGGTGATCCTTCGCGGCAAACGTCCGCACAGGAGCTCGTAGAGCACGGCACCGATAGCGTGGATGTCGGACCGGTGGTCCACCCGCGCCGACAGGATCTGCTCGGGCGACATGTACTCAGGGGTTCCGACCACGGCGCCGGTGGAGGTGAGGCCGGCCTCGGCGCCCTCCAGCATCTTGGCGATGCCGAAATCGATGAGCTTGACCCGGGGCCCTTGCCCCGAGCCCGCCCACGCCGGCACAATCAGAATGTTCGACGGCTTGAGGTCGCGGTGGATGATGCCCTTGGCGTGGGCGGCACCGATCCCTGCGCACACGCCTAGCACGATCTCGATCTTCTCGGCCACCGTCAGCGATCGCTCGGACGCGTACTGACGCAGCGTGACACCCGAGCTGATCAGCTCCATCACCAGGTACGGGATGATCAGACCCCGCTCGTCGCGATGCACGCCAGCGTCGATCACCGACGCGATGTTCTCGTGATCGAGCCGGGCGAGCAGCCGCCCCTCGCTCTCGAACCGGGCGAGGAGTTCGGGCACCACCAGCCCGGGCTTCATCAGCTTGATCGCGACCGGGCGGCGGAGACTCTCCTGTTCGGCCTCATAGACCAGCCCCATCCCGCCCGAACCGAGCAAGCGGCCGAGCCGAAAACCCGCAATCCGCACCGGTGCGACAAAGCCCACCGCGGCGGAACCGCCGACCCCGGACGGGCCGTGGGTCGACGCCTCGCCCGGATCCGGGGCGGGCACCGGGTTGGTCGTGTGATCGGGGGTCTCGCGCGCCATGGTGTGGGGCGACAGCCTATCGCGTCCAAAGCCCTCGCGCGTCCGGATGCCTTCGCGACAGAATGAACAAGCCCCTCGCGCGGCGAGGGGCTTGTCAAAGGCTTTCGCGTCGTGGGCTGTTTGGGGCGGAGGCGAAGACCCCAGCCCGGGTCGACCAGTTGATCCACGCAAGGCGCAAACATTCACACGTGCTTCACCACATCGCTCAGGGCGTAACGCACCTTCGCCATACCCGCAACCGGATCGTCGCTGGCGCGGTATCCAGCCGCGGCCACGCAGAGCGTGGTGTAGTCGCTGCCCAGCGCGGGCTTGAGCAGTTCATCGTACTGCTTGGGGTCGATGCCTTCCATCGGGCAGGCATCCACGCCGAGGTTGGCGGCCGCGGTGAGGAACACGCCCAGCGCGATGTAGACCTGCTTGGCCGCCCACAGGCCCGTGTCGAGGCCCGGTTGCTGGGCGAAGCCGAGCATCATGTTCTTGTACCCGTCGAGCGACGCGGCGGGCACGCCGCGGGTCTTGGCAATGCTGTCGATGTACCGCTGCACGTCCTCGGCCCCCAGATGGGTGCGCCGCGCGAACGCGATCAGATGCGAGGCGTCTGTCACTTGCGACTGGTTCCAGCTCGCGCCCTTGAGCTTCTCCCGCAGAGCCTTGTCGTTGATCACCACGAAGCGCCACGGCTGCAGCCCGAAGCTGGAAGGCGACAGCACCGTCGCCTGCTCCAGCGCCTGCCACGTCGCGGCCGGGATCTTCTTGCTCGCGTCGAACTTCTTCACGGCGTAGCGCCAGTGCAGGTTGTTCAGGAGCGCGGCGGTGTCGATGGGCTTGGGGGCAACGGCGGACGGAGCGGTCGACATGGAGTTCCTCGCAACGGGTGAAGGACACAGGTGTCCGGTGAAAGAGTACGTTCCGATGCCACCGATTCGCTTTGGTTCCGCGCGGATTGAAGCCGGGGATATCCCTAATTCTTTGGTGCTTTTTTGCTTCCCTCGGGTCGCTCGATTCGGTAGATTCCTCGCCCCACTCTCTCCGGCGAGACCCCCATGAGCAACCCCCCGACCTCCACCCGCACCGGCAACGGCATCCTCGATTTCATCGAGTGGCTCGGCAACAAGATCCCCGAGCCCGCCGTGCTCTTCGCGCTCTTCGCCGCGCTCGTCGTCGTCATCGCCGCTCTCGGCGATGCCTTTGGCTGGAAGGTCCAACCCGTCCAGCCCAAGGTCCAGCTCGTCGAGAAGAAGGACGCGAGCGGGAACGTCGTCACGCAAGCCGACGGCAAGCCGGTGATGATCCCGGTCCTTGGGCCCGACGGCCGCCCGGAGATCATCCTCGAGAAGAAGGGCGACCCGATCGCCCCGCGCACGCTGCTCACCAGCGAGGGCATCTACTGGATGTTCTCCTCGATGCTGCGGAACTTCACCCACCTGCCCGCCCTCGGGCTCATCTTCGTCAGCATCTTGGGTATTGGTTTGGCCGAGAAGTTCGGGATGTTCCAGGCGGCGATGCGCTGGCTGGCGCAGATCGCGCCCAAGCCACTGCTGACCCCGATCATCGTGATGGTGGGCGCCAACAGCTCGCTGGCGAGCGACGCGGGGTACATCATCCTGCCGCCGCTGGCCGCGGCGCTCTACGCCGCGATGGGTCGCTCGCCGATCGCGGGATTGGCCGCCGCGTTCAGCGGCGTCGCGGGCGGCTTCTGCGCCGGCTTCAGCCTCAACGCCAGCGACACCTTCATGGCCGGCCAGGCTCAGCAGGCCGCCCAGATCATCGACCCCGAGCGCGACGTGCTGCCCACCGCCAACTGGGTCTTCAAGGGCGTGTCGGTCTTCGTGCTCATGGTCGCCGGCTGGCTGGTCACCGACAAGATCGTCGAGCCGCGTCTGCTCGCCGCCGAGAAGAAAGCCGCGCCCGGCGGCGACGTGGGAGATCAGAAGACGATCCACGACATGAGCCTCAGCCCCATTGAGAAGAAGGGCCTGATCGCGGCCCTCCTCACGATGATCGCCGTGACGGGCGCGTTCCTGGCTCTCATCTTCATCCCCGGCGCGCCGCTCTATGGCGAAGGCCAGCAGACGCTCGCCAACGGCCACGTGCTGATGAGCGGCCCCGCCGCCGCGCTCAAGGGCGAGGGCACCAACGCGCTGCGGCTGCTCGAAGCCCCCGGCCACCGCTGGGCCCACGTCATCGTCCCGATGATGCTCTTCATCTTTCTGCTCCCCGGCATGGCCTACGGCCTGGTCGTCGGCACACTCCGCTCGCAGAAGGATTTCGTCGACGCCCTGCAATCCGGCGTCAAGTCCATCGTGCCCGTGCTGCTCATCATGTTCTTCCTCGCCCAGTTCGTCGAGTACTTCAAGTACACCCAGCTCGACCGCATGCTCGCGTACGCGGGCGGGCAGCTCCTCGTCTCGGCCGACCTGCCGATCCCGGTGCTCATCGTCGCGTTCATCCTGATTGTCATCGCGGGCGACTTCGCGATGAGCGGCCTGATGAGCAAGTTCGCCGTGATGGCCCCGATCTTCGTGCCCATGTTCATGTTCGTGGGCATCAGCCCGGAACTGATGATGGCCGGCTATCGCATCGGCGACAGCGTGGTGAACGTGGTGACGCCGCTGAACAGCTACGCCCTGATCGTGCTGGCGGTCTTGCAGAAGTACAAGCCGGGCGCGGGATTGGGCACGCAGATCGCGCTCATGCTGCCCTACTCGGTGGTCTACTTCCTGTTCTGGACCGGCCTGCTCTTGGTGTGGTACATGGTCGGCGCGGACCTTGGTCCGGGCGGGCCGCTGACGTACACGCCGCCGCATTAGTCGGCGCGGTCTTCGGTAGACTGCGGCCATGGCAACACCGCTCGCGGGGGCCGCGAGGGCATTCTCGGTCACGTATCTGACGTTTCAGGGGCTGAGCGTTGTCGCGTTCTGGCTGCTCCTGGCGTGCGTGCCTTCGCTGCGGGCCGCGTTTGTTCCTGCCGAGGTGCCTTCGCGACTCGCCTTCGCGCTCGGGATCGCCGATGGCGTGTTCTTTCCCGCGTCGAGCCTCGCTGCCGCGGCCGCGCTGCATCGGTCCAGTCGTTGGGCGTTGCCCCTTCTGTGGCTCCACGCCGGCGCGGCGATCTACGCGGCTCTCTTTGCGATCGGCCTCTGGGTGGTCGAGCCGCGCCTGTGGCTCGGCGCCGGTCTCATGCTCCCCGTATTGGTCACTCCGCTTGCAATCGCCATCGCAGCGACGGTGGCGGGAAGCTCGAACTCGCGACCCACGCCCGAACCCACGCCCGTCGCGGCGTTCGCCCGCACGCTCGTGCAGGCCCTGATCTTCTGGCTGTTCTTCCTCGTCGTTCTCCCGGCCGCGATCAAGGCGGCCGAGGACTCGCTGGGCGTCCCGCGGGTCGTCGCGGGCGAAGCCGCCCGCGCGAGCGTCGGCCTTGCCCTCTTCGTGCTCGGCAGCTCGTTGGGCCTGTGGAGCGCCGGGACCATGGCGATTCAGGGCCGCGGCACGCCGCTCCCGATCGACCCCACCCATCGACTCGTGATCGCCGGACCCTACGCGTTCGTCCGCAACCCGATGGCGATCGCCGGTCTGGTACAGGGCCTCGGCGTGGCCACATGGTTCGGATCATGGCTCATGGTGATCTACGTTCTCGCCGGAGCAATCGCGTGGCAGATCGTCATCCGGCCCCAGGAAGAAGCGGAGCTGCTGGAACGATTCGGCGAGCGCTATGCGGCGTATCGAACCCGCGTCCGCTGCTGGTTCCCGACGCGAAGGCGGACGACTGATGTATAGAGGCTTTGGAAATCAGCCCCGACCTCTCGTTTCCGCGAGAGGCTCTAGCGCAGCATCCCGCCTCGTCGCAACGAATCCACCAGCAGCCGGTCGATCGGCGTATCGGTCGGCACCAGGAAGTGGGCCACGCCCCGTGCTCGGCAGGTCTCCTTCGCGTCCGCGATGAACCCGCGAACCCGCTCGCGGTACCGAGCGATCGACGCCGGCGTGATCGTCATCTCCACGCCCACCAGCGATTCGACATCGGTCAGCCGCAGGTCGCCGATCAGCCCCGGTGTGCGGCTCGGATCGATCTCGCTCGGCGCCAGCGTGTGCAGCACGTACGCGTCGAGTGCCGCGCCGCCCGCGCCAGCCCCGCCCAGCGCCAGGCTCCGCGCGATCGCGTCGATGCCCTCCAGGCTCGCGTTCGGCGTGGCAGAAGGCACCAGCAGATCGGAGACCAGGACGATGATCCCGCGCCCCGACAGCCGCCGCACCACGTCCCGCACGCTCTCACCCAAGGGCACGCTCGATCGCACGCCCACGCCGGCGACGGACTCCACCAGAAAATCCGAGACGCGACGCAGGCTCGTCCGCCCCCGCACCGGCAGCAAGCGCCGAACACCGGTCCCTCCGCCCACGGTCGACACCGACACCCGGTTGTTTCGCACCAGCCCGATGTACGCCAGCGCCATCGCGAGCTGGTGCGCGTACACGGCCTTGCTCGGCACGCCCTCCCGGGAGGTGCTGGCCGCGGAAAGGGCGTCCGGGCGCCCCGATTCCTCGCCCGCTCCCATCGACGCCGACGCGTCGACGATCAGGTGCACGCCCATGTCCTCTTCCTCGCGGAAGAGCTTGATCACCAGGCGGTCAAAGCGGGCGTAGATGTTCCAGTCGATGTGCCGAAGATCGTCACCGATGGCGTAGTTGCGGAAGTCGTCGAACTCCACGCTCCGACCCCGCCGCTTGCTCCGCCGCTCGCCCGGCAGCTTGCCCGCAAAGACCTTGCGGCTGAAGACGTCCAGCCGATCGATCTTCGCCGCCAACGCGGGCGGCAACAGATCATCCAGCGACCGCGGCGGCTTGGTGACAGGAGCGACGAGCACGATGAACGATAAGAACCCTTCGCGCCGGCGAAGGGTCCTGGGTGGGTGGTGCTTGCACAGCGATCAACGTTCGCCGGTTCGCTCAGCGGACCTTGCGGGGGTTGGTCTTCGGCTTGCCGTCGGCGTACTCGTAGACGTTGACCTTGATCTTCTTGACGCCCCACTTGCGGGCTTCCTCGTGGGTGGGGAAGAGCACGTCGAGGCGGTTGCCCTTGATCTTGCCGCCGCAGTCGAGCACCGGGACGATGCGACCCTGGTCGTAGCCCGGGATGCTGAGCATCGAGCCGTACGAGAGCACGCGGGGGTCGGCGGCCACCAGCTTGAACCCGTTGGTGGTGACGTGGTGCAGGGTGGCGGTCAGGTCGTCGTCGCTGCCGGCGCACGAGCGGGCGTCGGGGCTGTAGGCGGTGACGATCATCTCGATGGTCTTGGCGACCCGGACCGGGCGGCCGTCGAAGAACTTGGTGCCCGCGGGATAGACCTTCTTGCCGTCGGCGACCGGGGGCGGCTCGGCAGCGACCGGGGCCGAGACCTGGGAAATCTGGAACGATTCGTGAGCCGTCAGGGTCGAATCGGTCGCACTGTCGGGGCGAGAATCCGCTTCTGATGAAGACTCAGTGACATGCCCGATCTGGATCGTCTCGATGGAGGCCAGGGGCAGAGCCGAGCGAGCTTCCTTGGCGAGGATCGCCGAGGCAACCGTCAGGCCGACGAGAGCAGTGGCCGCGCCCGCCGTGATGGCGAAGCGGGCGGCGACGCGCCATCCGAGAACTCCAGCCGCCGAGGGGTGCTGGACGCTGGGGTTGTTGCGAGTCTTCGGTTGAATGAGCACAAGGAGGTTCCGAGGGCCTCCGGCCCGAAGTTCTGTGTCGTCGTCTCGTCGCCGAGACGCCCGACGCCGCGGAGATCCGTCGTGGCGGTGCTGTTCGTAAGCAGCAACCACGCCGCGGCTTGTGTCAACGATACACCAACTCCACCCCCCGGACGAAAAGTTATTGGACCTTCGAACAGACACGCCCGCCGGGACGCCGGGCATGCTGGTCCTTCGGTCTATTGGGTGCGTGGTTCCGGCTGGGAGTGTCCGGGAATGTCGGAATGGCAGCGGAAGTTTGCATTTTGTCAGCGTCCCGCCGCGCAGGAACCGCAGCGGACTTTTCTGTCCTCCCGCGGCGGGGCCTCCAGGGGCCCTCAAGGCCCGGCCTGAAACCGCCTAGGGCGAACAACCCAATTCCCTTGTGGCCACCCCGAACTGGGAGAGTGGAATGCCGTATGCAGCGGGGGAAGGTTCCAAAGGGCCAAATCGCCCAAGGGCCACCGAAAGGCATGGCTCGAATTTGGCTCTTTGGCGATTTGGCCCTTTGGACATTTCTCTTGGGAGATTTCAATGGTCCGCACAATCAACAACTTCAAGACCGCGATGCTGCTGGCCGCCCTGATGGCGCTGTTTGTGGCCGCGGGTTCGTTCTACGGCACCGGCGGCATGGTGATGGGCCTGGTCTTTGGCATCATCACCAACTTCGGTGCCTGGTTCTTCTCCGACAAGATCGCCATCGCCGCCATGCAGGGGCGGGAGGTCACCCGCGCCAACGGCGGGGAGCTCTACACGATGGTCGAGGAGCTGAGCCGTCGGGCCAACATGCCGATGCCCCGGGTGTACATCTGCCCGCAGGAGGCGCCCAACGCGTTCGCGACCGGGCGCAGCCCGAGCAAGGCGGCGGTCGCCGTCACCCAGGGCGCTCTGCAGCTGCTGAACCACGAGGAAATGGCGGGCGTGATCGGGCACGAGCTGGCCCACATCAAGAACCGCGACACGCTGACGAGCACGATCGCCGCCACCGTCAGCGGCGTGCTCGCCTTCTTCGCCCAGTGGGGCTTCATGCTCGGCGGCGGCAACAACCGCGAGGGCGGCAACCCGCTGGTCGGCATCTTCGCGATCATCATCGCGGCGGTGGGCGCCGCCCTCATCAAGGCCATGATCAGCCGCAGCCGCGAGTTCGTCGCCGACCACGACGGCGCGGTGATCGCGGGCTCGCCCATGGGCCTGATCAGCGCCCTGCAGAAGCTCGAGCACTATGGCAAGCAGATCCCGATGAACAACCCGAATCCGGCGCAGAACAACCTGTTCATCATCGAGCCATTGTGTGGGAACTCGCTCTTGAGCATGTTCGCTACTCATCCGCCGACCGAGGCGCGGGTGCGGGCGTTGATGAAGATGCGGTGAGCGGGTTGGACGGGCCTTCTCTCCCCGCTGGGTGCCACGGTCTGGCCGCTCTGGGCCAGGCCGTGTGAATGCGCCGGGATAGTGAGCCCTCGCACTGCCCAACCGCCGAGCCGGTTGGGCAGTGGCACCCCATCTGGGCGCAGCGCCTCTCGGGAGGCTGGAGACGAAACGGGGAACCCCGCGTTACGGTGCCTCGAATAGTCGGGTGGTCCCCGTGGGGCTTTGCGGGAGCGTGACATGGGAATCGAGCTTCGCGGCACCGCGGGTGCATTGGTGGCGGCGTCTGGATTGGCGGTCTGTGGCTCGGCCGCAAGGGCTGCGACGCCGTGTGAGCCGCATTGGTTGCCGGTGTCGGCTGCGACGAACTTCACCGGGCAGGCGATCGCCGACATGACGATGTGGGACGACGACGGGCCCGGGCCGCACCAGCCGCGATTGGTGGTCTGTGGTCAGTTCACGTCTGTAGGTGGTGTGCCCGCGGCGAACATCGCGATGTGGGATGGCCGGACGTGGTCGGAGATCGGCGGCGGGGTGAGTCGATACGCGGCGTCTGTCCTGGCGCTCGCTGACGGGCGGTTGGTGGCCGCCGGGCTCATGAACCAGGCGGGCGGCACAGCGGTGAGCAACATCGCGGTCTGGGACGGGTCGTCTTGGTCGAATCTCGGCACGGGTCTTTCGGGTTCAGTGCCGCCGATCAACTTTCAGGTGAACGCACTGGCGCAGGCCGCGAACGGTGACGTGTACGCGGCGGGGGGGTTCACCACCGCGGGCGGCAAAGCTGTAAACAACATCGCACGCTGGGACGGCAATGAGTGGTGGCCGCTGGGAAGCGGCCTGACGCGCGGCACGCTGACGGACTATTCGTGGGTGAGTTGCCTCTCCTGGCTGTCACCGACTCAGCTTCTCGTCGGCGGCCTGTTCGGCGATGCGGGTGGCGTGCCGGTCAAGAGCCTCGCGACGTGGAACGGGACGAAGTGGCAGGACTTTGCGGGCGGCGTGAACGGCACGGTGTGGAGCGTCGCGCGGGCGAGCGATGGTACGCTCTACGCCACGGGCAACTTCAGCGTCGGCGCGTTCTCGAATCTGGCCAGGAACGCCGCGGCGTGGGACGGAACGCAATGGCTCAAGCTCGGCGCTGGGATCGCGTCGAATGGCGGGCTCGCGGCCGGACGGGATGTTGTCGTGATGCCCGATGGCTCGGTGTTCTTTGGAGGCGAACTGACAAGCGCCGGCGGTTCTCCTGCTTCCGCGATCGCTCGGTGGAACGGGTCGCAATGGTCCACGCTCGGGAACGGGTTGATTCGATCTGTGCAGAAGATGCTCGTGCTGCCGAGCGGTGAACTCGTGGTCGGTCGTGATGCAACCGTGTCGTCGCCGTGGAGCGCCACGTTGTTCAATCGCTGGGGCAGCGCCCGCACCGCGTGGATCGCACACCAGCCGCAGGCCGCGTCGCCTGCGTGCGGCGGATCGGCGACCCTGGTCGCCGCGCTCGCCAGCGGGTACGACGCAGCGTCGGTGACCTGGAAGCGCGGCGAGGCGCTCCTCGCGCACGATCCTGCCGCCGGCGTGCGTATCGAGTACGCCGACGGCGTCAGCACCCTCCGGCTTGACACTCTGCGCCCCGAGAGCGCGGGTCTGTACCGCTGCACGTTTGATTTCGGCTGCAACCAGGTCGAGTCCGCTCCGGCCGCACTGACCGTCAGCGGCGCGTGCTGCCCGGGTGATCTCACGCTCGACGCGATCGTCGATGATCAAGACTTTCAGGTTTTTGCAGCGGCGTACAACCTCGTCGTGTGCGACGATTCCGCGATGGCTCCTGGCTGCCCCGCCGACCTGAACCGCGACGGGTTGGTTGACGACTCCGATTTCGAGGTGTTCGTTCAGACCTACAACGCCGTTGTGTGCGCGGGATCGCGTGGACGGTCCGACGCGTCGGTTTCAGGCGGCATCAGTTGCGCCGCCGAGCTGGCGGACGGAGAGCACCGAGGTCGAGGGGGCTGATCACATCCGGGGCGAGTGCGCGAGTTGGGATCGCGGCGCTCGCGCCGCTGGATTGCCTGGTCGCTCAAGCTCGAACCGGCACGCCCGATAATGGAGAGTTGGGGGAGTTCCTCGACCCGGCCGGGGGACGGCGTGTCGATGAAGTGGTACGCTGTGGACTCGGGATGCAAAGGGGCAAGGCATGAGTCGTGCGAGACGGGTTTGGATCGCCGCGGCGTGGATGGCGGGGTGGGTTCTGCTCGCTCCGGGAGTTTCGGCTCAGACCTGCGGGCGCTGGCTCTTCGGGCCGGGGCAGGAGCGCGGGGATCTCAATGGGCCGATCGTGGCGATGGCGAAATGGGATCCCGACGGCCCGGGGCCGCAGGGGGAATGGCTTGTCATTGGCGGATCGTTCACGAGCTACGGCGGGAACGCCAGCACGGTGCCGCCGTGCGGACCGGTCGTCGCATGGGACGGTGGGATGTATCGCACGTTCGGTTCGCCGGCGGTGCTGACGTCCGGATCGGTCAGCGCGATCGGAACGTTTCAGGGCGGTCTGTACATCGCGGCCCGGAACGCAGGCGGCGTGCTGCGTTGGAACGGCACGACGTGGACGGTGGTCGGGAACCTGCAGGGGACGGTGACGCGGCTGCTGGAGTATCGCGGCGAACTCGTCGCGGTGGGAACGTTGGCTCTGCTCGACGGCACGGGCTCGGCGGCGGCGCGGTTCCGCAACGGCGCGTGGGAGCTCCTCGGCAGTTCCAGCAAGGATGCGCGGGGGCTGGGGGCCTGCGTTTTCCGGGACGAGTTGATCGTCGCGGGCTTCTTCACGAGCATCGGAGGCGTCTCGGCGTTGAACATCGCGCGTTGGGACGGAGCCGCATGGTCGGCGCTCGGCGACGGACTGACCGCACAGAACGTGTGGGACGTGATCGAATACGACGGGCGGCTGGTGGCGGTCGGGCAGATCACGGCGTCGGGCGCGAAGCCGCTCGCCAACACGGCGGCGTGGGACGGGGTGTCGTGGTCTCCCCTCGGGCAGCTCCCCAACAACGCCCCGGGGCGGGCGCTCGTCTTTGAGGGCCGGCTGCACGCGATCGATCTGGGCGGAAGGCCGTTCCGCTGGGACGGGCTGCAGTGGCTCACGCTCTTGCCGGCGGGTGCCGGCGTGGGGAGCGGAAGGTCCGGCCTCGCGATCGAGTACGGCGGCGACCTGATCGTGGGCGGGCAGTTCACGATCTCATCGACGGACGGGACGTACGGGGCCACCGCGACGTTGATCACGAATCTCGCCCGCTACGTGCACGGGGGCGTTCAGGGTCTGGGGCTCGGTGCTGTCGGACCGAGTAGCTCGCTGACCAACGCGGTGGAGTTCAACGGATCGCTCGTCCTAAGCGGGGGCGTGGAAACAGCGTCGGGGAAATCGTCGTACGGGGCAGCCCGGTGGAACGGCGTGGATATGGAAGGCATGGGGCCAATGCGCCCTCTTGGTACCGTGGACTGGCTTGTCCGCTGGCAGAACCGGCTCATCGGGGCGGGATCGTTCAACACGCTGCTCCCGCTCGCAGGCGGGACAGGGGTGCTGGTCCAGGTGATGATCCAATGGGACGGCACCGCGTGGGTGCCCTTCGGCGTTGGGAATCGGTACCCGACGGCCTTGACGGACTGCGGCGGGGTGCTCACGACGGCGTCGGCCAGCACATCCGGCGGCGTGACGACCGGCCAGGTGCGGCGGTGGAACGGATCGGCGTGGGTGCAGGTGGGTGGAACCGCGGACGGGACGGTTGATGCGGTCGCTCAGTTCGGGACCGACCTGATCGCCGCGGGCCAGTTCCAGAACTTCGAGGGCCGGCCGGCGCTGCGGGTCGCCCGGTGGAACGGCACGACCTGGGACGCGATGGGCGAGGGGTTGAATGGTCGGGTGTGGGCGCTGCACGTGCACAACGGCGAGCTGTACGCCGCGGGAGCGTTCACGGCGTCGGGGGCGACGCCGGTGAGCCGCATCGCGAAGTGGGACGGGGCGGCGTGGGTGGCGGTGGGTGATGGCTTCAACGATGAAGTGTTCAAGATGCACACGCACAAGGGCGAGCTCATCGCCGGTGGCAAGTTCACCGCGAGCGGCGCGACGGGGGTGTCGCGGATCGCGCGGCTGCGGGGCGGCGTGTGGACGCCACTGGCCGGCGGGCTGGCGTCGACCGGCGGCGAGGTGTACGGCTTGGCGACCTACCGCGACGAGCTGATCGCCGTCGGCTCGTTCGCGCGGGCCGAGGGGCTGCGTTCGGTGTGCTGGGCCCGCTGGACCGACGACGGCGTGGGCGACATCACCGATCAGCCCGTGGGCGGGACGTTCCTCTGCGGCGAGCGGGTGGTCCTCTCGGCGCGGCAGGTCAATGGCTACACCCCGATGCGGGCCCAGTGGTTCCGCGACGGGTTGCCCTTTGACCCTTCCGGCATGGCCGACGTTCGCCAGATCGATAGCGGCGGACGCTCGCTGCTCATCTTCGATCGCATCGACGCCCGCCGAGCCGGGGTCTACTCGTGCCGCATGATCACCGACTGCGGCAGCGTGGACTCGGAATCGACCGTGGTCGGCGTGGTCGGCGCCTGCTGCCCCGGCGATGTGAACGGCGACGGGCTGGTGGACGACATCGACTTCCAGCTCTTCGTCCAGCAGTACGCGATCATGGACTGCTTCGACCCCGACATGCCGCCGCTTTGTCTCGCCGATCTCAACCTCGACTCGTTCGTGACGGACGAGGACTTCATGCTGTTCCTGGTGGGGTATGACGCGCTGCTGTGCGCCGGGTCGTGAGGTGCGGCCCGGAGAACTCGCACGACTCGATACGTTTCCCGGCTGGTGCAAGGCGGTCGATCCATGAAGGTCGGCGCCATCAGTCCGCGGCTGCTCGGAGCCGCGCGACTGATGCGGCTGGGTAAGCGCCGGGTGACGGGCGGGATCGCGCGTTGGTTCCAGACCGCATCAGTCGCGCCGCAGAGCCGGCGGACGGATGGCACCAAGACAGCGGGGGTGCGGCGGGAACGCGAGCACTCGCACTGCCCAACCTCCGAGCAGGTTGGGCAGTGGCACCCGGATCCAGCTTCGCGTGCGAGACCGACGACGCTTGGGGTGTCGCCGCGGTTGGAGATAATGGCGACGTCGAAGCGGGTGTCGCCGCCGGGGAGAGCCTCGGAGGACTCGATCTCAAAAGCCGGCGTCGATGAGGGCGTGGTCGATCTGAGCGGGTGCGAGGTCGCCGGGGTGGAGGTAGCAATCCAGCCATTTGGCGGCGATGTGGATAAGGGCAGAGGGCAGAAAGGCAGGGGAGGAGTCGCAGACGGAGCAGCTGAGTCGCCCAACGCCTTGTGTAGCCCTCTCAGTCGCTCAATAGTCGCGGCCGCGACACCCATCCACCGCAGCGTTGAACGGAACCGAACGCAACTGTGTATCTCCGGGAAACCACTCCCATCGCAAGCCCAAGGCTGGACGTGCAAGCCGGGGGGCGGCGCGCACCGCGTGGCCATCGGCGAAGACCGCGTTCACGAACTGGGCCGAAGTCGCCTGTTCCGAACCCAGTCGAGTCCGCTCACCGTGGTAGTCGCGGGACTCGCTCAGCATCACTTTGGCGTCCGGAAAGACGATCTCATCGCTTCGAACATCGCGGGCGTATGCCTCGGGTGTCAGGCGAAGCGATGGGGTGTCGGCAGCCCACAGCTTCGGGTCGGTGTAGAAAGCCACCGAGTAGATGTACGAGAGTCCGGGTTCGTCCCCGCGCGGTTCAGATGAAGCTCGTTCGATGGACTTCGAGCGAATAACGGTCGGACAGGAGAGCGGCCGGGGATCGTCGCGCGGACCGATGACCCCAGCAAGTCCGAACGGAACCACATACTCGGTTGCTTGGCCTTGCGGGCTGAAAACGCTGATCACAAGATCGTGAAACGCGAAGTCCGCTCGCGTCGAACCTTGTGTCAGCCCGTTCGGAAAACGGCCCCGACGCAGACCGGTACCGACTTCGGACAGCTGCCCCAGGCCGCGAAGACTGGACATGCACACACTCGACTGGGCCACGGACCGCGACCTTGTGAGAGACGCCAACGACAAAGAGAGCAGCACCGCAATCACGGTCAGCACAACCATCAACTCGATGAGGGTAAAGCCGCGTTGACAACTTCCCAATGCTTGTCGGCCCCCTAGTACCACACAATGCTCCCTTCGCCGCGACGCGACACCTGGATCGGTACCCAGGACTTTGCCTGGGAATCCCATACAAGGACGCAATGAAACTGCCCAACGGTTCCGTTGGCTTGGCGCACAAATGTCTGCGACGACGCCACCCAGACCGCGCCTTCGGCTTCGAGCATGGATGCGAGGGTGCGAACCGGGATGCGAAAGCAAAGACCGAGCTGAGTCTTTCCCATCGAGAACCAAAAGGCTCGGTCTGCATCGCTGAGCCCGCTCATCATTAGGTCGTAGCACTGATCTTCTGTTCGGGCACGATAGAGAATCAGCCGAGCCCCGGATTGCGACGACGCGATTCCGCGAAACCGAGTCGCTGCGTATTGCGCCGCCAGGTATCGTTCGAAGAGCACTCTCGCGTCCGTTGCGTCATCCGTCTTTATACCAAGGTCCGTGCAGGTTCGGATAATCCAGTTCCATCCCGGATCATCTCCGGGCTTGAGCCATCTCATGCCCCGCTCTTCTTCGGCGAGGCGAATCGCCAAAGTCGCGTCCGACGATGTCCTCGCAACGAGTTGCGCGGCGAGCGTCATTCTCAATGACTCATACATGCTCTTATCGATTTCGGCCCCGACGGTTTGCACGCCAGCACCAATGATTGAAGCAACTTGCTTGCTATCAACAACACCATCAGTCATTTCCAAAGCGGCTCGCCGACCGTCAAGTCGGCGAGCCTCCGCTTGTAAGGCCTGCTTCTCGGAGGCGGCAGTGTTTCCGTCACCGTGCCAAAACCAGGTGAGCACCGCGATGGCTCCGACACATCCAGCAGCAATGCCAAGCTCGGCCTTGTTCATCCTTGACCTCACTAGTTCACGTTGTTCTCGCACACAGGAGGCGACGGCTTGGTGTCGCAGGTACACGTCAAGCCGCCGCATTGAATGTTGCCACATGGGGACTTGCACATCGCCGGAGCCAACTCTCCGCCGTCGGCATGTGTCTTCGGCGTAGCGATGACGACCACGATCGATACGGACATGAACACGGCGAGCTTCCTGATGAATTCTTTTCGTATCACGGCACTACTCCTTAACCGCTGAATCTAGCGGTCTCCAAGGCTGGGCGATCCGCGTTGACCGTCAACGTGAATCGGTCCTGCCCAATCGACGCCATTCATAAAGTGCACGACGACATCGATTGCCGGCGTGTCGGTATCGACAGGAATCTTGAACACCTCTGCAACAGGGTCCAGTTCAACGCCCGCTATCTCGACGTTTGATCGCTGATCAAACGCGCGAACTCTCTCAACGCGTTTCAAGTACGCGACGTCAATCGCCACGACGACAACGCCGCCCGCAAGGTGTCCCGTTGCATAAGCAGGCCAACCCCGAAATGGCGGCAACACATCTGCGAACAGATCAACGTGTGACCAACCATGTCCGCGTGCCTCTATCGAAATAGTCGCGCCAACTCGTGGCCGATTGCCTTCGGTTGCCGACAATCTGCAAAGCACTTTTTCGTTACGACCCGCTGCAATCGAGGAGGGGCGATCCGTCACGACTGTGCAGCCGCAGGAGGACTTTACCTCTCCGATCTCCAAAACACTTGCTGTAGATCGATTCTGCAAATCGACCAAGACATCTGCATGATCACCGAGCAGAATGGATCCGACCGGCGCGTCGAAGCTCAACTCAAGCAATGCGCGGTCTCTCGTAGCCGCGCGAACGACAAGAACGAGGCTAACTGCAAAGACTCCGGCACCAACCGCTACCCCCCCCGTGCACCCGAAATGATCTCGCGGAATCGAATCAGATGCGTCCCCAACGCACGGAGTGCCGACAGTCCCGGCGAACTATCCACACTTGTCGCAGTGTTTTCTGTATTGTCCCGCATTCCCCGCTCCGGTCTAACGGCCCCATCACCCGTCAGAATAACAACTTATTCATGGCTGTCAAGCGCGGATCAGCGAGCCAGCCGCCCAGCGCCACGAGCCGGGTATCCTGTCCCTGCGATGCCCCCCGCCGCTCCAACCCCTGCTGGCCCTGCGATCCCTCGTGAGGAGCAGTTCGCCCATCTGCACCTGCACACCGAGTACTCCCTGCTCGACGGCGGGAACCGCATCGACAAGCTGGTGAAGCGGGTCGCCGAGCTGGGCATGACCAGTGTCGGGATCACCGACCACGGGAACATCTTCGGGCACGTCGCGTTCTATCAGGCGTGCAAAGAGAAGAACGTCAAGCCGATTCTCGGGGTCGAGGCGTACGTCACGCCGCCGGGCAAGCCGCGGACGGACCGCACGTACACCGGCGGCGGCGAGGGCGGGTATCACCTCGTGCTGCTGGCGGAGAACCTAACCGGCTGGAAGAACTTGCTGGTGCTCTGCTCCGAGGCGTACCTCACCGGGTTCTACTACAAGCCGCGGATCGACCGCGAGCTGCTCGAGAAGCACAGCGAGGGCCTGATCGCGATCAACGGCCACCTGGGCAGCGAGATCGGCGAGCATCTGCTCGAGTTCGAGCGCCACGGCGACCAGCGCCACTGGGACGCAGCGGTGGAGAGCGCGGTGTGGCATGAGCGGGTGTTCACGAGGGGAGCAGGGGAACAGGGGAGCAGGGGAGCAGGAAAAGACAGACCGCCCGGCTTCTTCGTGGAGCTGCAGCACCACGTCGCCGATCAGAACTCGATCAACAAGCACCTGATCCGGCTGGCGAAGGAGCTGAACCTGCCGCTGGTGTGCGACAACGACTCGCACTTCCTGCGGCGAGAGGACCACGACGCGCACGACACGCTCGTGTGCATCTCGACCGGCAAGAACAAGGACGACGATCAGCGGATGCACTACCCCGTCGAGCTCTACGTCAAGAGCCCGAAGGAGATGCGAGACCTGTTCACGCAGTACGGCGAGGTCGGCAAGGTCGCGTGCGACAACACGGTGGCGATCGCCGAGCGGTGCAATGTGGAGCTGCCGATCGGGGCGAATCACGCGCCGATGGTGCGGGTGGAGATACGAACCCCACGCGCAAGCGTGGGGCCAGAGGCGGATACGTCCGCAGCGACGGCCAAGGACGGCAAGCGAAAGAACGGAAGCGAAGCCGACCCTCCGCTTGCGCGGAGGGTTCGTCAAGGCACTGGCAAGGACGCGGATCCGGCGGCGGACTTGCCGCGGCATGATGATCCCAAGTATGGCGGGGATCTGACGGCGTGGTACAAGGATTACTGCACGCACTTTGAGCTGGTGCCGTTCGATCACACGCCGACGCCGCAGGAGTTGGCGGAGAGCCAGGAGCAGTGCAACCGGGCGCTGCGGCTGCTGGCCGAGGGTGGGTATGTGTGGCGGTACGGGCCGGACGCCGCGAACGGCGGCGCGAGTGCGCCGGCGGTGGTCGATCGGCGGGCGCGGCTGGAGCGCGAGCTGAAGATCCTCGCCGACAAGAACATCTCGGCGTACTTCCTGATCGTGTGGGACTTCGTGAACTGGGGCCGCCAGCGTGGCATCCCGGCGAACGCCAGAGGTTCGGGCGTCGGCACGATGGTCGGCTACACGCTGGGGTTGTCGAACGCCTGCCCGGTGCAGTACGGCCTGCTCTTTGAGCGCTTCACCGACCCGGATCGCTCCGAGTATCCCGATATCGATATCGACCTGTGCCAGGACGGGCGCGGCGACGTCATCAACTACGTCCGCAACAAGTACGGGCATGTCGCTCAGATCATCACGTTCGGGACGATGAAGGCGCGTGCTGCGGTGCGCGACGTGGGGCGCGTGTTCAACATCCCCTTGTCCGAAGTGGACAAGGTCGCGAAGCTGATCCCCGAGACGCTGAACATCACGCTGGATGAGGCGCTCGAGCAGGAGCCGGACCTCAAGAAGATCTACGACACCGACGACCGAATCCGGCGCGTGCTGGACAACGCGCGGACGCTCGAGGGTCAGGCGCGGCACGCGAGCGTGCACGCGGCGGGCGTGATCGTGGCGACGCGGCCCTTGCAGGAGATCGTGCCGCTGTTCAAGCAGCCGGGCACGGAGGACAACGCCATCGTCACGCAGTGGGACGGCCCCACGTGCGAGAAGATGGGCCTCCTGAAGATGGACTTCCTGGGCCTGCGCACGCTGTCGATCATCGAACGGGCGAAGAAGCTCATCACCGATTCGCTGACGGAGGAAGAGATTTGGGAGGCGGTGGGACGGGGCGGAGAGTACGAAAAGCTCAAAGCAGCAAAGCAGCAAAGCTCAAATCAAGGCAAGAAGTCCGGGAAAGACGCTCAGAATGGCAGTTCCGGATTTGATGCTTTGAGCTTTGCTGGTTTGAGCTTTTCCCATCCGCTGGACCTCGACCGTCTCGATTACGCCGACCAGACGGTGTTCGAGCTCTTCCGCCGCGGCGAAACGACGGGCGTGTTCCAGTTTGAATCGCCGGGCATGCGGCGCTTGCTGGTCGAGATGAAGCCCGACCGGCTCGAGGATCTGATCGCGGCGAACGCGCTCTTCCGGCCGGGTCCGATGGACCTGATCCCGGACTACAACCGGCGCAAGCACGGGACGGAAGATGTGCCGCACGTGCACGAGATCGTCGATCGGTACACCAACGAGACGTACGGCGTCATGGTGTATCAGGAGCAGGTCATGCAGATCGTGCACGGCCTGGGCGGGATCAAGCTGCGCGACGCGTACACGCTGATCAAGAACATCAGCAAGAAGAAGCACGACAAGATCGAGAAAGAGCGGCCGAAGTTTGTCGAAGGCGCTCAGAAGCAGGGCCTCAGCAAGCAGCAGGCGGAGAACCTGTTCGAATTGATCCTGAAGTTCGCCGGCTACGGCTTCAACAAGTCGCACTCGACGGGATACGCGATCGTCGCGTATCAGACGGCGTACCTGAAGACGTACTTCCCGAACCACTACATGGCGGCGTTCCTCACGTTCGAGAGCCAGGCGCAGAAGGTGAGCGACTGGATCTCGTACCTGGAAGACTGCAAGAAGTGCCGCTTTGTGCAGCCGACGGGCGATCCGAAGAAGGTGGCGCCGACGGTGCGGACGGGCGTGGAGGTACGGCCGCCGGATATCAACTTGTCGAAGGCGGACTTCGCGGTTGTCTTTGAGGACGCGAGCCGGGGCGTCCCCGCCTCGGCGCAGGGAGCGTCGACCAACACCTCGAATGGCTCTCCGATTCGCGCCCACCAGGGCCACGTGCGCTTCGGGATGAAGGCGATCAAGGGCACGGGCGAGAAGGCGATCGAGGCGATTCTCAAGGAAAGAGACGGAGAGACGAAGAGACAAAGAGACGAAGTGCAAGGCGTTCAGAAGACGGATGGTCCTTCCCACTCCGTCTCTCCGTCTCTTCGTCTCTCCGTCTCTTCGCCTTTCTCATCCCTCTTTGACTTCTGCGAGCGCGTGCCGCCGGGTGCGATCAATAAGTCCGCGCTCGAGAACCTCATCAAGTGCGGCTGCTTCGACAGCGTGCACGGACGCGACAACCGGGCGGCGATGGTGGCGACCATCGAGCAGGCGATCAGCGCGGGGCAGAAGCTCGCCGCGGACAAGGCAGCCGGTCAAGGCGCGTTGTTCGGGTTCGGTGGTTCGGAGCCGCCGGCTTCAGCCGGCGCGGGGGCGGGTACGACGAGAACGATCACCCTCAACAAGGCCGACAAGTGGACCGAGGGCGAGACGCTGAAGTTCGAGAAGGAGATTCTCGGCTTCTTTGTCAGCAGCCACCCGATGGATCAGTGGAAGCGCTGGTCGACGGTTTTCACAACCAGCACGGTGGCGGGCGTGAAGGCGAGCCAGCAGGACGCCCGCGTGATCATCGCGGGGATCGTGCAGGGCGTGCGGACGCTGATCGTGAAGAACGGGCGCAGCGCCGGGCAGAAGATGGCCGTGGTCACGATCGAGGACCCGACCGGCTCGATTGAGTGCGTGGTCTTCGCCGACGCGTACGCGCGGTTCAGCCACTTGGTGGAGACCGACAAGATCATCTTCGTGCTGGGGCGTGCGGACCTTTCGCGTGGCGAGCCGCAGTTGGTGACGGATCGCCTCGTGCCCATCGAGGGCTCGCCGCTGTCGCCGGGGCGTTTGCAGGTCTTGATCGACGAACGCAAGCTCAACGGCACGAGCATTCCGGCGGTCGAGAAGCTCGCGTCGCTTCTGCGATCGTCATCGCCGGACGCGACACGCGTCGCGGCGAACGGCGCCAATGGTGCCTCGAACGGACACGCGAACGGGCACGCGAATGGCGCTGTGAACGGCAACGGCACCTCCGCCGCCGCGCCCGCCAAGCCCGATTCCGAGCTGGAAGCGCTGCTCGCGAAACACTCGCTCACGCCGTTCCCGGTGGAGCTGGCAATTGGCACGATGCATCACACGGCGATCTTGGCCGCGGGGCTGCGGGTGTCGCTGACGCCCAAGCTGGTGGATCAGATCGAAGCGTGCCTGGGCCCGGCGACCTGCCGCATCGTCGGCGGCGTGTCGGTGGACCTCACGGAGAAGAAGCCGTGGGAGAAGAAGTTTGCAAAGTCGAGCAGCGACGAGTGATTCACTCGGCGTCGTGATGCTCCCACCGCGTCTTGAGGTCGTGCTCAACCTTGAGCAGGTCGAGCACCTTGCCGACGGTGAAGTCGATGATGTCGTCGATCGACTTGGGCAGGAGATAAAACCCCGGGTTCGGCGAGCAGATCGTCGCGCCCGCGAGCGCGAGCGTTTCCATGTTGCGGATGTCGATCAGGTTCAGCGGCATCTCGCGGTGGCAGATGATCAGCGGGCGGCGTTCCTTGAGCGTCACCATCGCGGCGCGCGTGAGCAAGTTCGAGCCCGAGCCGATGGCGATGGCGCCGAGGCTGGACGAGGAGCACGGGATCACGACCATGCCGTCGTGGAGGAACGAGCCGGAGGCGATGACGGCGCCGACGTCCTTGTTGGGGTGGAGCACCAGACGACGCGTGGCGTCGGCTCGCTGCGTGGCGCTCAGGGACTTGTACAAGCCCGGGCACATCGACTCGAGGTCGATGGTCTTGATGCCGGATTCATCGAAGAGCAGGCGCTTGCCGTAGTCGCTGACGACCAGATGGACTTCGTGGCCCTGCTCGAGCAGGATGGCGAGCAGGCGCTGGGCGTACCACGCGCCCGAGGCGCCTGAGACGCCAACGACGAACCGCCGCGGGGCGGCAGGGGTCGGAGGAGTCTTCTTGGCGGGACGCTTGGCCACGGGTGATTGTTCGCGGGCTGCGCGGGGGTTGGATTCGGTGTGAAGACGCTTCACCGCGGAGGACGCGGAGGACGCAGAGAAGAGAAAGCAGGAGAAGGAATGGGAACAGAGCGACCTCGAACGGCGTCCAGCAAAAGCGAGCCGGGGCGTCCTCGCCCCGTGCGCCAGCGCGTGATTCATCGAAGCGACGCGTCCGCAAACGCAAGCACCGGGGCGTGGACGCCCCGGCTCGCTTTCAAATCAGACGCGTGCTGGCGGATGGATCGATGCGCGACGCTTCTTACTGCACGTCCACGAGCTCGATCTCGAAGATCAGGTCGGCCTTGGGCGGGATATCGGGCGGGGCGCCGGCGGCGCCGTAGGCGAGGGACCACGGGATGGTGAGCTTGCGCTTGCCGCCGACTTTCATGCCGGGGATGCCTTCTTGCCAGCCCTGGATGAGGTCTTCGAGCGGGAACTCGACGGGGTCGGCGCCCTTGGTGGAGTCGAAGACCTTGCCGTTGGACTTGAGCGAGCCGTGGTAGTGCACGGTGACGATCGAGTCGAGGCTGGCGGTTTCGCCTTTGCCGATGGTCAGTTCTTCGATCTCGACGCCGCCGGGGGTCCGGGTGGTTGCCATGGGGAATCGTTGGCGGGCCCGAGGCTGGGGGCGCGGCTTGGTGGACACTACGATGGACGATGCCCCGTGCCGGTCGTACACGTCGCCCCGCTCCCTCTCAAGGCCCCGCGGGGAAGGTGCGCCTGCAGCGGGTGATGGCCGACGCCGGGGTCGCCGCCCGGCGCGAGTGCGAGCGGCTGATCGAGACCGGGCACGTCGAGGTCAACGGCGAGCGGATGGACCGGCTGCCGGTCTTTGTCGATCCGGAGCAGGATGAGATCCGCGTGGACGGGCGGCTGATCAAGGCTCTGACCAAGCATTTGTACCTGCTGTGGCACAAGCCGTCGAAGGTGCTGGCGACGCCGCCGATCGATGAGTACGAAGGCCGCCCGACGGTCGCCGATTACGTCAACCACCCGAGCGCCCCGCGGTTGTTCCCGGTGGGCACGCTGGGTTTCGACGCGACCGGGCTGATGCTGCTCACCAGCGACACCAAGCTCGCCAGCGTGCTCTCTCACCCGCGCTCGGGTGTGGAGCGGGTGTACCACGCTCGCGTCAAGGGCACGCTCGACGGCACCACGATGGCCAAGCTCCGCAAGGGCGTCATCGTCTTTGAACGCGAGTTCGAGGTGGAGAAGGCCGGCACCTCAAACCCGCGCGACTCGCGTCAACGCGGATCGGGCCCGCGAGGGGCGAATCAGCGAGCCGGGGCGTCGCGTACCGGTGCCGACGGCGCGCGAAACTCGAACGATCCCCGCCTCAACGCTTCCCGCAGCAAGCTCGCGCGGCCCAACGAGCGCCAGCGCACCCGACGCATCCGCATGGAAGTGCGGGCCCTCGATCCCGACGCCCAGACCAACCGAGCCGCGGCTCACACCGCCAAGGGGCGTCGGCCGCGCGATGAAGCGATCGAGGAGATGGGTGGCGGCGGAAGCAGCGCGGGGAATACGGCGATCGAGATCATCACCACCGAGACCCGCGACGAGTACATCGTGCAGGCCTTGCAATTGATCGGGCACCCGGTGCGGAAGCTGACGCGGGTGGCGATCGGGCCGCTACGGCTGCGCGAGATCGGCCCGGGCGCGTGGCGCGAGATGAGCCGCGAAGAGGCCAAGGAATGGCGCAAGCTGGTGGACACGCTGCTGCGCCGGGCCGGTGGTGGCGGAGGTGGCGGTGGTGGGGGAGAACGCAAGAGCCGCCCGGCGTCGGCCGGTCCGGGCAAGCGGCGCCCACGGGTCATCGGCGGGGCGGCCCCGGAACAGCCCCCGATCGAAACGTCCCCGGTTTCCCAAGAAGGTGGAGAGGTCGAGGGCGTCGATCCGGAAGAGTTTGAGGAGTAATCCCGGCCCAGCGGCCGACGGTCGGCCGTAGACAATGGCCGATCGCGTTCATCAACCCCTGTCATTCGCTTTGGCTACACCTTCGAACAACAACGGCTGGAACAAACCCCAACGCCACTGGGTGCTCGATTACATCATCGACACCATCGGCTGGCCCAAGGACGAGGACGATCGCCCGGACTTGACGGCGTTGCAGGCGTTGAACCTGCCCCCGGGGACCAAGCCCAGCACGCTGAATCTGCTGTCGATCTCGGTGTCGGGGTTCTACAAGGCCCAGATGCCGCTGATGGCGGCGGCGTTGGCGTACCGCACGATCTTCGGGCTGGTGCCGGTCTTGATCATCGCGCTGTCGATGCTGGGCGCGTTCGCGAGCGAGAAGGGGATCAAGGAAGTGGTGGACAGCTCGCTGCGGTACAGCGGGCTGGCGGAAGTGTTTCAGATCGAGCAGAAGCCCGGTGGTGATTCTGGTGCCGCGCCGCAGCCCACGCAGCAGCTTCCGACGCAGCAGAAGCCGCCGGAGGGCGACGCCGGCGACAAGCCGGTCGTCACCGGCCCGGTGATCCAGCGTGAGAAGCTCGACGAGTGGGTGAAGAGTCTCTCCGGCGGCGTGAAGTCGATCAGCTTCACGGGCATCGGTATCGCGTCGCTGCTGCTGTTGATCTATGCCGCGGTGTCGATGGTGGTCGAGATCGAGTACGCGTTCAACCGCATCTACGAAGCGCCGGCGGGCAAGAGCTGGTCGCGCCGGATCATGCAGTACTGGACGCTGATGACCCTCGGCGCCCTGTTCCTGGTCGGCACGTTTTACATCGGCAACCAGATCAACGCCTGGGTGCAGTCGGGCATCGAGCGGAACGTCACCGGCGAGGTTGCTTCGGCGCTGCTGAAACTCGCGGGTCTGTCGATCCAGATCGGGATCACGGGCGTGATCCTGATGGTGATCTACTTCACCGTGCCCAACGCGCGGGTGCGATTCCTGCCCGCGGCGGTCGGCGCGCTCTTCGCGGCAGTGCTGTGGGAGCTGCTCAAGTTCGGCTTCCGCTGGTACGTCCTGCAGGTCAGCCAGCCGACCAGCAGCTACAGCCGCTTCTACGGCTCGCTGGCGTTGCTGCCCTTGACGCTCTTCCTGATCTACTGCACCTGGTTGATCATCCTGTTCGGCCTGCAGATCGCTCGGTCGATCCAGCTCTTCGGGCGCTTGCGGTCGCTGGGGCCGAATCTGTTCGCCCTCGCCGCGGCACGCGGGCCGAGCGAGCCGGCGATCATCGACTCGGGCGTCGTGATACCCATCATGGTCGGCATCGCCAAGAACTTCGAGATGGGCAAGCCGACCTGCGCGGCCGATCTCAAGGGCGAGGTGCGGCTGCACGAGTCGGTGCTCCGCGAGGTGCTCCGCCAGCTCGCCCGCTCGGGGCTCTTGCTGCAGGTCGCTTCTCAGAGCACCGGCACCCCGGCGTCGATCCTCTTGCCGGGCATCCCGACCCAGGGCGATGAGTTCTTCACTCTGGCCCGCGGCGCCAGCGCGATCCCGGTCGAGCAATTGCTCACCATCGGATACACGATCAGCGACGGGGTGAAGGCCCTCGACCCCGAATCAGAGAAGAGCCTGCCCCCGGCATTGGCGCGCTTGCGGGCCGCCCAGCGCGAGGCCGCCAAGGGCATGACGCTGGCGGACCTGATCCAGCCCGCGGCGCCCGACGTGGCGGCGGTGCAGGCCGCGGCGGGATCGGCCGCAACCCCGAACCCCGCGTGAGCGAAGAGAGAACCGGAAACTCCATGACCACTCGTCGCACTCGTCGCACCCGCAGCCAACGCCTCATCGCTTCTTTTGCGAGCCGCGGGCTTCAGCCCGCGCGGAAGGGCGTCCCCGTGCTCGCGCTGCTGGCCGCCGTCGCATCGCTGGCCGGCTGTTACGAGCGGGTGGTGGACGCCTCGGGGCCCAACGCGGGCAGCGCGGATGTGCAGCCGGGCTATCGCTCGGACACCTGGCTGGACCGGGCCGTCTTCCCGGACAAGGGCAAAGAAGAGTCCGGTTTCGGCGCGACGACCGCGGAGCGTCAGAGGGCGTACCTGCGCAACAACAAGGCCAACTAAGCGGGACTCAGAGGGGCAGCGGTGGTGGCTACTTGCGCAGCATCACGTACACCGCGCTGGGGCGGAACTTGTCCATGACGCCGGTGGCGTGGTAGCGCCTGTTCCAGGCGAAGAGCCGCGACAGCACGCCGTCGACGTGGGTGGACCAGGTGCTGTTGAAGGGCCAGACACCCAGCTTGTTCGACACCACCACCCACGGCCGGAACACCACCGGACGCTCCTGCAGCACCGTCAGCCCCGCGTCGGCGATGATCTTGCGGAACACCGGCAGCGGGATGCCCCGCTCGTGTTTGGTCAGTCCCTGGCGTGGCTTCCGCCAATCCCCCATGCTCACGCACGGCTCGCGTATCAACGCGTAGCCGCCGGGCATCAGGATCCGCGAAAACTCCTTCACCACGTGCGACACATTGGGCACGTGGTGCAGCACCGCGAAGCAGGTGATCAGGTCCACGCTCGCGTCGGGGAACGGGATATCGCCCGAAGGCTGCGGCTTCACCCACGTCGCCGGTACACCCTTCACGTTGTCCCGCACGAACGCGTCCGACGGGTCCATGATGGTGATTCGTTCGATGCGGCGCACCGGGTCGATCAGCGGAGAAAGCTCTTCTCCGTAGGCGGCCCCGAAACCCAGGGCGTGCTGGAAGTGCTTGTTCTTGGGGAGACGTGCGAAGCCGTGAGAAATGTTGATGGCGTGGTACGGATAGCGATACGCGGTCGCGTCCTTGGCCCCCAGATCCGCGTAGCCCTCCTTCTCATCGTCGTACCAGCGCCGGATCTGCTCGATGGAGAAGTTGTCGCCGTAGAGCCGCTCCCCGCGGAGACAGGCTTCGATCTCGGCGTTGGAGGCGAGCGCGGTCATGAGATCATCCATCGAGTCGCGAGGCAGGTGCGGGAATCAGGCCACACAGATCGGTCCGACGCAAGGCAATTTACTCTAATGCAGGCGCCAACGCGGTGGCGGTGCGCGACCAAGCGGTCCGGGAAGCGGATTGTTGACTCCGAAGAAGGCACCGAGGCACGCGGCATCGAGGCAACGAGCGTCGGATGGCCGATAATGGTGCATGGAGGCAACGCAGCCCGTTCCCATCAAGAGCACCTGGGGCCCGCTTGGGAACGTCGTCCGCGTGCTGTGGATGGTGGTCGGTCGCACGCTTTTGAGGCTCAGTTTCGACGGCTCCGACGCCTATCGCTGCTGGGTGCTGCGCCGCTTCGGGGCCAAAATCGGCCGTCGTGTGCGCCTCGCTCGCTCCTGCCGCATCGAGATCCCCTGGACGCTCGACATCCGTGACGACGTGCACGTCGGCGAGCGTTCGATCCTGTACTCGCTCGGGCCGATCGAGATCGGTGAGGGCTCGGTCATCTCGCACTTCGCACACCTCTGCGCCGGCTCGCACGACTTCTCCAAGCGCACCTTCGACCTCACCAAGCCGCCGATCGTGATCGGCAAGGGCTGCTGGATCGGCCCCGACGCCTTCGTCGGCGGCGGGGTGACGGTGGGCGACGGGGCGGTGTTGCTGCCCCGGGCATGCGCGTTCAAGAACGTGCGCGCGGGCGCCGTGATCGAGGGGAATCCGGGCAAAGAAAGGGGAGCAGGAGAGCAGGGGGGCCGCGATGCAGGGAAAGCCTGAACGACCGCTGCGCGCGATGCTCTGGCGTCGCGTCGGCGCGAAGCTGTTCTACATCTCCTTCCACAACTGGTACGGCGTCCGCAACGCGCTCCTCCGCGCCTTCGGCGCGACGGTCGCGCCGACCAGCCGGGTGCGCCCCAGCGCGACCATCACCGAGCCCTGGAACTTCGCGATCGGACACGAGAGCTCGGTGGGCGACCTGGCCTGGATCGATTGCCGCGAGAGGGTCACCATCGGTCAGTTCTGCACCATCAGCCAGCACACCAGGCTGCTGACGGTGCTCGACGAAGTGACCGCTCCTGCGGCGGCCGCCCTGACGAACGCAGGGGTGCAGACCCGCGGCCCCATCACGGTGCAGGACGACGGCTGGGTGGCAGCCGAGGGGATGGTGTTGCCCGGTGTGACCATCCAGACCGGTGCCATCCTCGGGGCGCGGGGCACGGCGAAGCAATCGCTGGAAGCATGGTCGACGAACGGGGGAGATCCCGTGAAGCGATTGGGCACGCGTGCCGTGCCGACGGCGTGAGGCGATTCGCGCGAGGCGTGTCCATCACAATCTGACCAGCGGTTCCGAGCCTTGCGAAGGTGAACGCATCCAAGATCGGGAAGTCGCTCAGATCGCCGCGGACAGGCCCGGCCGGAGCTGCAGGGGATTGTTCTCGAGGCTGCCGTTCAGCACGCCGTAGGCCACGCCGCTGACGACGTGGTTGATGTGCTTGAGCTGGCTGAGCAGCTCAAGGTGTAGCTCGGTGGTCTCAAGGGTCTGCTGGCCGCCGCGTTGGAGGCGGTCGTAGTGGGTCTCGCGGAGGCGGATCTCCTCGTCGCGCATGCGGGCCTTGTGCTCGAGGAGCTTGCGGGCCATGTCGTGTGAGTTGGACATGAAGACGGCGCTGGCGAGTTCGAGGGTGGCCTGGGTGCCGCGGAAGTAGCCCTTGATCTCTTCCCAGCCTTCTTCGCTGAAGCGGACGCCCTTGCGGGTCTTCTTGACGGCGGCGCCGACCAGGTTGCGGTCGATGACGTCGCCGATGGTTTCGAGATCGGTGAGAAAGCGGAGCTGGCGATCGCGGTCCTTGTCGAGGTCGGTCGCCAGATCGGCCGCGATCTGCTGGGTGAGGAAGCGTTTGATCTGGCGGTCGAGGCGGTCGACCTGATCGTCGCGGCGGCGGATCTGGCGGACCAGGGTCTCGTCGCCGGTCTTGAGCGCGTCCCAGGCGTCCTGCAGCATGTCGACGATCTCGCGGCAGACGATGCCGATCTCACGCTTGCTCTGCGTGAGTGCGACCGCCGGGTCGTCGGGCCAGCGGGTGATCCGGAGCGCCGTCGTCCCGGCCTCGCGGGCGCCGTTGCCCGTGAGCGTCGTGACGAACAGCGCGATTGGTTTGAGAAGCGGCAGCATCGCAAAGGCGCACACGATGTTAAACGCCGTGTGGGCAGTGGCGATGCGCCCGGCGAGGCCGAAGGGGATCTGATGCATCCACTGCACCGGCAGCGGGAGCATGTACAAGACCGCGGCCGCGACGGCGGAGCGGCAGAGCAGGACGCCCAGCCCGAGGCGGCGCGATTCCGCCTGATTCCAGCCCGCGATGGTGAGCGTGGCGGCGAGGCCGCAGTTGGCCCCGACGATGAAGGGCAGAGCGACACCGTCGCTCATCAGTCGTTCGTCGGTGAGGCCCAGGGCGACGAGAACAGCGATGGTCGCGGTGCTGGACTGGGCCGCGACGGTAAGGGCGGCGCCGAAGACGCAGAGAAGCAGCGGGTTGTTCGCGGCCATCTCGAGGAGCTGGGGCAGCTCCTTGGTGGCGGCGAGCAGCTTGGTCGAGTCGGAGATGACGCTGACGCCAAAGAAGAGGAACGCGATGGCGAGGATGATCTGGCCGACCGCGCGCCACGACTCGCGATTGGTGCCCTGGAAGAGCAGCACGCCGAAGAGGGCGAGGATGGGGGCGTAGTGAAAGACGTTGATGGCGATGAGGTGGACGGTGAGCGTGATGCCGATGAAGGCGCCGAGGATGAGGGCCATGCCGCGGTGCAGGGAGAGCCGCTCGTCCTTGACGAGCGAGACGGTGAGCAGGCTGAGCGAGGTGCTGCTGGGGACGACGACGCCCAGGCCGGCGCCCGCGAGGGTGGCGCGGACCGGGCCACCGGCGACTCGTCCGAGCCACACGTCCAGTTTGTCGCCGATCAGCCGGTCCAGCCCCTTGCGGAGGAATCGGATGGCGAAGAGCAGCAGCGCGACGCCGCCGGCAGCTTGCATGAACTCGATCATCGAACCAGCTCCATCAACCTTGGAGTCCATTCCAAGGGCCGTGCCGCGGGCGGGTGAGACGCCGCGGACGGCACGAACGCTCGAACTCGAACCAAGGGGGCGCGGTGCCTTCCACGCCGCCGAATGGTCGATCCAACCCATCGGGCCCCGCGCGGCTTTCCTTGCTCGGAAACCCCGTCACGCACCCGACCGCGATCCACCAGCCAGCGACCGAACAGCCTCGGAACCCGGCGTCGCAACTGCGGCGGATTCCAGAGCTTCGGCGCGGCGGGCGGATCCGCTTCACCATTTCTTAACACATTATTGGGGTTCGGTCAAGGGTTTATTCAGAGATTCGGTCTCTTGAGCCGGTGCCAGCCTCGAAGAAGCCGGTTTCCGTTGTCGTGCATCAACCGACCGAGGCGCCATCCGCATGACATGCCACACCCTGCACCACTTGACAGCCCTCCCCCGGCTTTGTAGGCTGCGCATACGGTGCTGCGGGGCTTGCCATCGCGACGCGGTTTCACAATCATCGAGTTGGTTGTTGTCATAGGCATTGTCTTGGTGCTGATCGGGCTCGTACTTCCGAGCTTGCGTCGCACACGAGAGCAGGCTCGCGACACCAGAGAATTGAGCGTGGCGAGAGCAAACATCGCGGCCGTCGCCATCTATGCTGCGAATTATCAGGATTACTTTCCAACCGGTGGAACGACGTTTGTTCACGCGAGCGGTTCTTGGGCCGGGTGTTTGCTCGCGTCTGGCGTGATCAAATCGCTTGGAGAACTGAACGCCGACATGTCGAACAGCTTTTCGTATGTGGCGTTCGTCGATCCGAGCGGTGTGCGACGTGGCGAAGTCGTTCCCGCGGAGCTGACGCGTTTCTCGCCACAGAAGCTCGGATCGGTGCGGTATCCATCTGACAAAGGGCTGATCTGGCCGATCCTGCGCAAGAATCAGCCTGCTGTGGAAACGTGGTGCTGCGGGCCGGATTCCGCGACGGGAGCAATCGCATTCGCGGATGGCAGCGCATCGATGCATCGCTGGATGGACTTTACTGGTCCATCCGGGGTCGTGGTTGAGTACTGGGCTGGGATGCCGGTCATTTCAACATGGGACGGAATCTGGGGTCGAGATCGCCAGTGATAAAGGAGATGCACATGAAGAAGGTCGCGCGAACGGTCGGAGTTCTTGCGGTGCTTTCCGCAGCGGGGTTCTCGAGCTTTGCACAGGTCTACAGCAATCTGTGTCATTCCTATTGCGCCAAGCAGACGCCGAATAGCTGCACCTTTGGATCCTCCAATTACTGTACCGGTCCCGTTGTGGCCTGCGATGTCGGATACGAGCAAGCGGGCGGCGGCATGTGCATGGACTCGTTCTTTACGCGACCACGGAACTGCTATACGTTCACCGGCGCGATGCTCACTGTGCCGTGTAATGGTGGAGTTCCGGGATTGTTTTCAACGGGATGTGCCGCCGCTCCCGGAACAAGCACCTGCTGCGCGTCAACCAGCAATTACTCTTCTGTCTCAACGATTGGCACGATGGTGTATCCGACCGCCCCCAAGACGTGCGACCCGAATGGTAATGGGTACGATGAAAACTAATCAGACACCGACCTGGATTCAAACCGCCTCGATTGTTTCCGTGGCCATGTACGCGAGTGCAGTGGTTGGCAATGCTGGCGTGGACGTCTCTGCATTGAGAGTAATCGCCAGCAAGCTGATACAAGAAAAGCCGGTGGTGGTCATTCACAGTCACCCCGTCAGTGGCGAGCGCATGCTCGGTGTTTACGACCCCGCAACACATGCTTTTCTTTCGGTCACACCGGATGGGGCGGCAGTCATGCGCACCCCGGAAGGGAAGTACTTTTCGAGAAAGGCGGGCACGCAGGCCTTTGTCTCGTACGAGCGAAAAGCTGGAGGTTTTTGGTATGAGCCCGTCGCGCAACTTCAGGAGAGGATTACTGCAGTGACGCTGTTTGGTATTCTTGATCGGGAAGATGACATCTTGGTTGTTGAATCCAATGAACGAGGCTTGCTCGTTTCCGCGACTTATCCGAGAGGGGTGTGGGCGCTCTACCCAGACGCCGAGCTCGCCAAGCTGAATCCTGACGAGAAGGTGACATTCCTTTTTGATCCATCTGGGAGACTCTTGGAGATGCGGCCGGAATCTAACGGTGCGACGTTCGTTCCGCGGTATAAGGAAGGGACACGGCTCGGAGTCGTTGATCGCACTAGCGATTCGCCGGAATCATGGACTCTTGTCGAGAGCCTAGACCCCTCACTCTCGGGGCCGTTGCTTGATCCCAACCGAGCTGGAGCGGAGATTCGGCGGTTGGTCGACCGGGCGAATTCCACTCGTATTTTGGCTCCCACTGCAGCGACTTCTTTGCCGAGTGCCTCGCCGAACTCCTCCGGCGGAGCGGTTTCTCAGGCGACGGCGAGCCCAGATGGACGTGAACGATCATCAGCGAACAACTGGTCGGTTGTGATTGCAGGGATCGTGTGCATCGCGATAGGAGGCGGATTCTGGCTGCGCCGCCGTGCGACTGCATGAAACGAATCGTGCACAAGGTCGCCACTGTAGTTACGCTGCTTGCGGCGGTTGGACTGCTCTTATCCGGGCTCAGTAAACTACTGAATCCAAGCGAGTTCGCAGCGGCAGTCGCCGAGCACCAGCTCATCCCGTCTAGTCTCCG
Source organism: Phycisphaerales bacterium (assembly GCA_019744815.1). Classification (GTDB taxonomy): domain Bacteria; phylum Planctomycetota; class Phycisphaerae; order Phycisphaerales; family UBA1924; genus JAFEBO01. Next base: position 125,761 of record JAIEUA010000001.1, on the reverse strand, counting down.
TGGTGGAGTTGTTGCCATCATTCCGTGGACCGAGATATCCGCCTCGGCGATTGCTATCGCCATGTTGTGTGCGTCCAGTCGGCGACACAGAGCAGCGCTGGTCTTAGCTGCCGTTTTCATGGTATTGTTTGGATACGCGACGATTGCAGGATGGACAAACGCTTCCGGAAAGGCAGGTTGCGGTTGTGGGCTTCGGCGCGGTATCGTTGAGTCCTGGTGGCCCATCGTGCTTGAGAATGCGGTCACGGCGATTGCATTGTTGTTGTCTGGTCGAGTGCTTGCTTTCGCTGACGATTTACCGCGACGGCGCGAACCCGACAGGCCTGCAAGCGACAAATCCGAAACGCAATGCGTGGTCGGTCGGACGGAAGTCTACCCGTCACGCAAATGAGTTCGGATTGCCATCTCGTCGCCGATTCCAAGTTCCATTGTGTTTTTGGGCGCTTTTGCAGAGGGTTCCTCATCGCTGAATCGGACACGTCTCGTCCTCCAACCACTCTCCCATCGACATGTAGTAGTTGGAGACGTTCGTGTACCCGGCCCGCACGGCGGCCAGGGCGGCGAGCGACGCGCGGCCGCCGGACTGGCAGTAGACCACGACTTCATCGTTCTGCTTCAGGCTCTTGCCGCCCAGCATCTGCTTGAGGTCGGTGGCGGCGCGGAGGCGGCCGTTCTCGTCGAGCATGTCGCGGTGGGGGAGGTTGGTCGCGGTGGGGACGTGCCCGCCGCGGTCGCCCTCTTTGGCGCTCTTGCCGGTGTACTCGTCGGTGGTGCGGACGTCGAGCACGGCCATGGACTTCTTGGCGGCGATGTCTTTCAGGTCTTCGCGGCTGGTGACGCCGATCGTGCCGCCGACGCGGGCGGCGAAGGTGGTGGGCGCGAAGGCGGATGAGGTGCCGTGCTGGAGGTGTTTCTCAGTGAGTAGCGGCTGCAGGTTTTTCCACCCGCCGTTGACGACGCGGATGTCGCGGACGCCGAAGCGCTGGAGCAGGAACCAGACGCGGGCGGCGTCGGTCATGCCGCCGGCGTCGTAGACGTAGACCACGCTTGCGTCGGAGATGCCCAGAGCGCCGATGCGATCCGACCAGCCCGCGGCGTCATCGAGCCCGCCGGGCGAGCGGCTCTTCTTGCTCCACTCGGCGAGGTCCACCCGCCGCGAGCCCGTGATGTTGGTCGGCGCAAAGTCTTCCGCCTTGCGGCAATCGAGCAGCACACGCCGGCTGTCGGCGCGATCGAGCGACGCGGCGAAGGCTTCGGGCTCGATGATGGGATCGGAGGCGTGGGGGGCGGCAGCGGTGTTCCCGCTCCGTGTTGCGGTCGTGCAGCCACCGAGCAACCCCACGATGGAGAGCGAAGCGACGGCGACCAGAGTTCCCACGAGTGTGCGCATGACCGAGCTCCTGAAACGCCCGGCGGCCGATTCCGCGGGGGATGGACGCATGCAGCGCGGCAGGGCTCGTTGAGGTTCATTGCTGTGGATTCCTGCACACCACTTCGGCGGTCCGCCGGGTGCCATCAGTCCGCCGGCTCGGCGGCGCGACTGATGCGGTTGCGGTGAGATGCGGGTGGTTCCAGACGCAACAGTCGCGCGGCTCCGAGCAGCCGCGGATTGATGGCACCAACGCGGAAAAGACGCACGAGCCCGCAGCGATCCAACATCCAACATCCACCATCCAACATCCGAAATCGTTCACCGCTCCGCGTCCAGATCGTCCGCGCGGATGTCGCGGCTGATGGTGTACGCGCCGCTGAACCACTTGTGCAGGTCCGCGAGTCGTTCGCGCTCGCCGGCAAAGGGATAGGAAGGCCGCGTCGGTTCGACCCAAACACCGGTGGCGGGGCAGCGGATCGGCTCGCGCTCCAGCAGCGCCGAGACGCCCGGGCGGTCCGCGGTCGATTCGGGCAGCGTGACGGTGATCCGGCGCTCCTGCTCGCCGACGGCTTCGAGCGAGATCACAACGCACGAATCCTGGCTCGGCAGCGCGTCGTCGATGCGACTCGGCCATTCGCACAGCACCACATGCCCCGTGGCGGCGCGGCCGGGGAGCATGATGCGATCCCAACCCAGCGACTCAATCTCGTCAGAGCCGCGGAGGCGGTAAGCGTCGACGTGCGCGAGATGCGTGATCCCGCGGACGGGGGTGGGCAGCGGGTAATCGTTGATGAACACGAATGTCGGGCTGCTTACCAGCGCGCCGGGCACACCCAGCGCCGCGGCCAGAGCCCGCACGAAGGTTGTCTTCCCGGCGCCCAGGTCGCCCTCGAGGCGGATCACGTCGCCCTCGACCAGCACGCCCGCGACGCCCGCGGCGAAAGCGGCGGTGTAGTGCGTGCTCGTGCTCTCCCGGACGACGCTGGGCATGGCGAATCGTTCGCGGGCGACGGGGCTGCCGCGCGTGCCGATGGAGAGCGAGGGACCCCAGGGCGATGGCCGCGCCGGCGGGCCGCCGCGGAAGAAGCGCCGCAACCCGCGCGGATCAACAGCGTGTCTCGGCGTCAAGAGAAAAGTCTGAATTTCACCGGATCCCCACAAACAAGCAGGGCACCATCGCTAGACAGTGCCCCGCTGGAGGAGAGAGAGATCAGTGGATGATAACTATTTATCGGTCGTCACTACGAACCTTTACGATTTCTGAAGCCGCCCGGTCCGGTTTTTTGGCTGGAAATCCGTAGATTTGTTCTGATGTTTCTTGTTTGTACGGTGTTTTGGCTCTGCCCGCGTCAAAAACACGCCCGCCGGATCGACACGGGGCCGATCCGGCGGGCAGCTTCGCGGGCTGTGGTTGATTCATCCAACGGGGCTTGTTTCACTCGTCCTTGGGCGGCGGCGGAACCTTCTCGCCATCACGCGGCGGCGGGGGCGGGCGGTGGCCGCGACGTCCTTCGCCCGGGGGCGGGCCGGGCCGGATCTCGCCCTTCTCGATCGCGCTCTCACGCAGCTTGCGGAAGAGGTCGCGGCGTTCCTCGGGTGACATCGACTCGAGCTCGGCCTTCTGCTCGGGCGTCAACTTCTCGAGCAGCTTCTCCATGCCCGGGCCGCCGGGACCACCGGGGCCTCGGCGTTCGCCGGGGCCACCAGGACCACGACGCTCGGCCATGCGTTCACGGAACTGCTTGATCGCATCGGCCTTTTCCTCGGGCGTCATGCTGTCGAGCTTTTCCTTGAGCTTGGGCGGCAGGTTGTCGGGGTTGAACTCGCGGCGTGCTTCGCCGCGGCCCTCTTCCTTGCCGGGCGGTGCGACCTTGCGCTTGCCGTCGGCGAGCTTGCGGTGCACGAACTCGCGGGCCGGACCTTCGAGGCGGCGCTCGGCCATGTCCTTCTTGATCTCTTCGAGGCGGGCCTGCACCAGCGGCTTCTGGGCGTCAGTGAGCACGTTGAAGACCGCGGCCTGCGCGTCCTCGGGCTTGGGGGCTTGGGCCATCAGCTCTTCGAACTTCTGACGACGGGCGGCGTCGGGCTTGGGAGCGCCGGCTTCGGGCTTGTTCTCGGCCGGGGCGTTGCGCTGAGCTTCGGGAGCGCCGTCACCCTGCGGCGCGTGCGGGCCGCGAGGCCCGCCCTTACCGCGCGGGCCTTCGCCGCGCGGACCTTCACCGCGCTGGGGGCGGAGGGCCTCGAACTCGGCCTTGTGTTCTTCGTGGAACTTCTGCATCGAGTCGCGGAAGTTGTCCATGATGCCGCGGATCTTCTGGTCCTGCTCGGGGGTGAGTCGGACGCTGGCATCGACGTTCTCGCCGCGCACGGCTTCGAGAGCGCGAACGAAGGCCTGCGGCGGGAGGCGCCCGCCCATGCGTTCCTTCATGTCGCCGCCTTCACCGAAGTGGCGCTTCATGCCGGGCACGCCGCCGTCGCGGACCGCGGGGCCGCGGAGCGCGGGGTCGTTGTTCTTGTCGGCCGGCGGCTCGGCGAGCGCCGCGGCGGTGCCGCTGACGACGACCAGAGCGGCGATCGAGAGCAGGCGGTGGATTGAGTTCGAGTTGCGAGCCATGTTGTTCACTCCATTCCCGCGGCGTGCCGCGGCGTTTGATTGCTGTTCCACACCGCACGCTCAACGACGCCGCCGGCGCGGTATTGCATCGCGGAAACGGGAATCGCCCGCAAAAGCGAGCAAACCAGGGCATTCCGGTTGGGCTGTTTATGAGGCCTGCGCCGGCGTGGTGCGCGGCTGTTCGAGATTCACTCGGAGCGGTCCAGCCCCGAGGGTTCGACGTGGCCGGGACGGAAGCCGCCGTCGGTGGCTTCGACGCCCTGGATGAAGATCCCGCGGAAGCTGACGTAGCCGAGCATGAGCGCGAGGATCGCGGGCCCGAAGATCGCGACCCGGCGGGTCGGGCCTTCGAGGCGTTCGCCGCTCCACACCGCCAGCGACGCGCACACGATGGTCCAGATGAGCACGAAGGGCTCGTGGTAGCGCTGCCAGAGCTGCGGGTTGAAGCTGTTGGCGGTGATGAATCCCACCATCGCCGCGAGCATGATCCAGCGGCTGCGCGGGTTGATCGCCCGCAGCCAGCCCACCAGCACCACCGCGCCCATCATCGACAAGAACGCGATGAGCACCGAGATGTGATCCGCGATCTGCGGCGTTTTGCGGACCACGTGCCACAACCCCGTCGCGCGACCGGCGGCACGATCGGGAGTCGTCTCCGGCAACACACCCAGCACCAGCCCGACGATCGCGGCGAGGAACGCGATCCACGCTTGCTCGTTCACGAGCTTGCGCAGCGACTCCCACCAGAACGCGACGTAGAACCAGCCGACGATGCCGACCAAGGCGAGCACGAAGGGAGGCGTGGCCCACTGGATCCCAACGCCGTGCATGTCGTTGAACGACGGCGGCACCAGCCCGTTCCATTTGGAGTGGAAGCCCCAGATGACCAGGAACGCGGGCGCGGTGAACGCGATCGCGATCAAGGTGCGGAGCAGGCGGGGGATGATGAGCCCGCCGATGTCCTGTCGCTGAAAGAGCGGGGATTCGCTGCGGGCGGGGCCCGGTCCGAGCCAGGCGCCGACCCAGACGAGCCCGGCGGCCCAGAGGTGGTTTTGCCGCATGAACAACAGCGCCAGCATCACCGCGCCGGCGGTGAGCCAGACAATCAGCCCCTGGCTGCGCCGGAGCGTGAGCAAGAGCATCGCGAGCACGCCCAGCCACGCGGCGTTGTCTGGCAGCAGCCACACGCCCGAGGAGAGAACGTACATCGACGCCATCAGCGGGAGACAGATGCAGATCACGCCCCCGGCGTTGACGTAGCGGCGCATCCGCCACGCGGCGGCCGACGCGATGGTCGCGAAGAGCGCGATCGTGATCAACGACGACGCGAACTGCATCGACATGCGCGAGTCGCTGATGAACTTCCCGAAGGCGGCGAGCAGCAGGTGATAGCCCGGCGTGGTCGCGGAGAGATAGTCCGACAGGTCGGGATGGGGCCACTGCTGGATGAAGGTGCGGATGGCCTTCTCGTGATAGTTCAGCGAGTCGGCGGCGCCGCGGCCTTTGTTCAGCCCGGTGGCGATCATGGGCCATGCGATCAGCGCAAAGACCGCGGGAACGCCCAGCGTGGCCGCGAGCACGCTGCGTCGGTACCGTCCGGTCGAGAATCCAAGGCTTTGGTCCATGCCTGTCCTGAGAAGGAACCTCATCGGGAGAACGGGGCCTCGGCTTCTTGCCCGGAACCCGAACCGCCAACTGTAACACGATCCGGACCCCCACCACAGCCCACCACACCCCGCCCCGGCCCCGCCCGACCGACCCCGCCGCACTCTTTGGGCGTATTCAGCCGATACTCCCTGCACCCATGCCGGCCCTTGACCTCATCCGACTCGCCCGGCCAGCTCAATGGTCCAAGGGTGTCTTTCTGCTCCTGGGCCCGGCCTACGGCCTGGCCGACGGGAAATGGAACCTCGCCACCGGCTGGCTCTCGCTCGCCTTGGCGCTGGTGGTCTTCTCCCTCGCGTCCAGCGCGTGTTACATCGTGAACGATTTGCTCGACGCTCCGGCGGACCGCAAGCACCCGCGCAAGATGCACCGCCCGATCGCCTCCGGACGGGTCTCGCCGGTGCTCGCGATCGCGTTCGCCGGTGTTCTGCTCGCGCTCTGCGGCGTCGCGTTGTTCTTCATGCCCCCCCGGCTCGCGATCTGGACGCTCGCCGGTGTGGGCATCTATGTGATCAATGTAATGGCGTACTCCGCCGTCCTCAAGCACATCGTCATCGCCGATGTGGTGAGCCTCTCGGTGGGCTTTGTGCTCCGCGTGCTCGTCGGGTGCGCCGCCGTCGGAGTCTCTCCTACGACCTGGCTGCTCAACACCACGTTCTTCCTGGCGATGTTCCTGGCCTTTGGCAAGCGGCTGGGCGAGCGTCGCCTGCTGGGCGGAGAGGGCGCGACGCAGGCCCGCGGCGTGCAGGCCGGTTACACCGATGAACTGCTGCGCCTGACCGTGGTCGTCACCGCCGTCGTCTCGCTCGTCACCTACGCCGGCTACGTCCAGAACCAACAGGACAAGTACCAGCTCGGGTTCAATCTGCTCTGGCTCACGATCCTGCCCGCGACCTACGCCCTGCTCCGCGCCATCGTGCTGCTGGAACGCGGGACGTACGACGATCCCACCATCCTCGCCACCCGTGACCGTCCCTTCCAGCTTGCAGGAATCCTGTTTGGAGCCATGACGCTGGCCCTGATGTGGGCACGCCACAGCGGCTGGGTCGGCGCGGCGCTGGTCGTCGGCGGCACAGGCCCGGGCACCTGAGAACGCGGCCGGTTCCGCGGCCAAGTCCCGCCGCGGCCTGCGGCTATGACTTTCTCGCACGCCGACGTGAGAAACCCTCTCGTTTCATCTGGAGGCAACTGATAGGCTCTCGCCCGCGGGGCCCCGGCTGGGGGCTCGCGGTTGGGAGGGTTCCATGCGAAAGCGATTGTGGTCGTGCCTGTCGTTGCTGGCGGTGCTGTGCCTGACTTTGGCACCCATCGGGTGCACCGCGTTGCCCGATGTCACGCCGTTCGCGACAAGCTCGCGGGAGTTTGCGTCGGCGGTCAAGGTGGCCGGCAAACAGGTTCGGGAGGATCTGCAGTCCGAGCCGAGCCTGGCTCAGCACGCGTCGACCTTTGCAACCAGTTGGGACGAGCGCAACCGGGCCATGAACGGGATGATCCAGTACTCGGAGTCTCTCGTGGCGATCGTCCAGGCCACCAAGGACGCCAGAACTCAAGCCAAGGCGCTCGGCGACAAGCTGGAAGTGCTCGCCGGTGCGGCGGGCATCGTGAACCCCGCGGCGGGCGCGGGCGTCGCGGTGGGGATCGATGTCGCGTCCTTTGTGTACGGCCAGATCGCGCTCGTTCGCGGGGCCGCCAGCCTGGAGGAAGCGATGACCCGCGCCCAGCCCGTGGTCGACAAGATCGCGGAGATCATCACCCAAGACGCGCCGAATCTTCGCATGCTGGTCGGGGCGGTGAGAATCAAGCGGGAGCAGAATCTCAACTCGGACGGCTGGGAAGAGGTATCGAGTTTCCTTGCCGGCGTGAACACCCGCAGAACGGAGCTACGCAACAAGGGTCTTCAGGCCCTGTCGCCGGCAGAACGGTCCGAGCTGGCCGAGCTGGACCGCCTGGCGGCTCCGGCGGAGCGTGCCAACGAGAAGTTTGAGGCCCTGGACCAGGCGAACCAGGAGAAGGCCCGCGCCACGTTGGAGCTGATCGAAGCGGTTCGATCGGGCGTCGCGAAGTGGAGCGCGGCACACCGGTCGGTGGCCGACGCGCTGCGCGAGCGTCAGCCCGTGAGCGTCGAATCGCTGATCGACGCCGCGGTTGAGATCCGCGACCTGGGCAACCGAATCAAGGAACTCCGAAGGAAGTAGCCGCACGAATCCGATCGCAGGTCGGCTTTTTCGGGAGGGAACATGGCGAACGAGTTCAACAACATCAAGACGTACGACGGGTGGAAGTCCAAGCTGCAGGAGATTCTCAAGGACGCCAGCTCGGCCGCGGCGAAGGACGACGCGGACGGACGCCAAGCGGCCGCCCATCGCTTGCTGGAGTTCGTGCGCAAGTCGAATCCGAACACTGCTGAGATTCGTGCGTTGGACGATCTCGCCAACGAGGCCATCGACACCATCGTCAGCGAGACGGCCGCGGACGCGAACGGGGAGATCGCGCGGCGAACGGGAGCGTTGACCGCGCTCAACAAGCGTGTGGATTCCATCGCGGCCGCGGCGTCCAACACCGCGAAGTCCATCCGTCTCGAGCGGGCCCACCGCGTCGTCGACGCGATGACCGAGGTGGTGCGAGCCGCGGATGATCTCGATTCGGTTCTGACCGACGACGACGAGGTGTTGCGAAGGAAGATCAAGAAGATCGCGGGAGCTCTGCTCGAGCTTCGCGGAGAGGTTGAGGAGAGCCTGGGGCGCCGGGACGCCTAGCCGGCTTGCAGAATTCGCCGATCTTGATCCGAGAAAATGCGGTCCTGAAAACGACACGCAGAGGCGATCGCGTTGTCGATTTCGAGGAACCCTCCCCCGAGAGCTGCGAAACGTTTGGTGTCTCGGGCGTTCTCCCAAGCCGCCCGACCTGCTCAGGTACGGCTCCTTCTCGAAGACTACCGGTGCTTTGCGGACCCTCGAATCCGACTCTACGACATCGACGAAACTCGGGAACGTGAGTCATCAGCGTCTCGTGATGGATGCGTTCGACAAGTGAACATTCGGATGTCTTCGACATCCCGCTCTCTCGCTGAGCGTGTGACCCGGGAATGCGTTTCTTCCCAGCGTCCCGGGCCGGCGATCGGCGAGAGAGCTCCAGAAGCTCGCGGGATCCCCCTCCCATCCCGTTGCTCGTGTGCTTCGGAGCGCGCCGACCGCGTGTTCCGCAAGGTTGGCTCACGCCCGCCCCGCCGGTGGAAGCGAGAACAGGTGTGCGCGATGGAGGGTTTGTGCATGGTTTGGTGCATGGCTTGGTGCATGGCTTTGTGCAGGGGTGAGGACTCGGACCGATCACGCGGCAACGGCGCCGCGTTCCGCCGCGACGGACCTGTGCTCTTGCTTGTTCGACCGCCCTGGCGAGGGCACGCTCAAGCTCACCGCGGCGTGTGTGATTGGCGCAAGGAGGCGAAGAACTCGTGAGGGTTGGGTGCGTTGAAGGGAGTTGTGGGTGGGGTGCGTTGTTCCGGCCGCGCTCGTGCAGGTTGGGTGTGTTCGGGTGACTTGTGTGGCGGCCGGCAGAGGGTCGAGGAGAGTGGGCTTGAGGGGGAGAGAGTGTGAGGAGGGGTGGCCCGCCGAGCGTGACAACCGGCGGGCCGTTTGAGGACGACGGTTGCAGAGGCCCGAGCCATAGCGAGGGCGAGAGACAAGCAGCGGCCGGCGCGAGAGCGCTCGCCGCGGATTCGAGGGGCCCGGCGCGTGTGTTCCGCCGCGCCGGCCGACTCGACTTCGGCGAATCTCCCCGCGAGACGAGCCCGAAGTGCCACACGCCCGCGCCAGGGCCTGAAGGTCTTCCCGCACGACTTCAGGCCCGACATGCCGCCCGCTCGAAGCCGAAAGGCTCGCGGGCGGTTTTCGTTGGTGGGAAGTTTTTCACCGCGGAGGACGCAGAGAACGCGGAGGAAGGCCGTTCACTACGGAATCCGGAGAAAGACAATTGACCACAGAGAGCACAGAGAGCACAGAGAGGAAAAGCAATTGGAAAAGAGGCATGAGGACGGGAGCGCCTCAACTTGCACTTCAAGCAAGTCCGGTTCCGCCCGTTCCCTTTCCTGTTCTGCTCCGTGCTCTCTGTGCTCTCTGTGGTCAATGGTCTTTCTGTTCGATTGCCTTCCTCCGCGTTCTCTGCGTCCTCCGCGGTGAACCGCCTTTCCCAAAAACCATCAGGCCCGCACGCTTTCGCGTCCGGGCCCGCTCGAAGGAGGACAGTCGAGCGGGATACCGGCGGCCGTTGCGGCGCGGTGCGGCGGGAGGGCCAGAAATCACCGACACTTCACGCTGTTTGCAGAAACACCACGCGGGACGCGGCGTCACGCGTGGATGATCCCGTCGCGGACGTTGAGCTCGCCCCGCGCGGTCATCTGCCGCACGCCCTCATACGCCGCGGCGCACACGGCGGTCGCGAGGTTGAGCCCGCGCTCGCCCGGCACCATCGGGAAGCGCAGACACCGATCGGCGAAGCGGGTCAGCAGCGGCTCGGGAAGGCCGGCGGTTTCCTTGCCGAAGACCAGGTAGTCGCCGCGCCGGAGGTCGGCGTCGAAGACGCTCCTGGTGGCGTGAGCGGAGAAGAACCACAGACGCGGGGGAGATTCGCTGGCCACGAACGCATCCCAGCTCGCGTGCTGCTTCACACCCAAACGCGGCCAGTAGTCGAGCCCGGCGCGGCGGCAGGCCTTCTCGCTGACGTCGAAGCCCAGCGGCTCGATCAGGTGCAGCGAGCAGCCCAACACCATCGCCGTCCGGCCGATGTTCCCGGTGTTGTTGGGGATCTCGGGCTCGTGCAGGACGATGTGCAGCAGCGGGGGGGCGTCGGCGGGCACGCGGTTACTTCTTGTCGGCGGCGCCGGACTTCTTGATGGTCTTGATGTAGTCGGCTTCGACCTTGCGGCGGGCCTTGATGCCGGGGTCGACATCGAGGATGCGGTCGAGGGCGCCCTTGGCCTCTGTGGCGCCAGCGAAGCCCCACCAGCGGATCACGCCGTCGCTGGAGGCGATCGCGACGTAGGGGAGCGGGATGGTGCGGTCGCTGGTGGCCTGCTGCAGCAGCGAGCCGCTGAGGTCCGAGACCATGGTGTGCTCGTACTTGCGCACCGAGCGGAACTCGTTGATCCGCTGCATGGCGGAATCGGCGGTGAGATTGCGCTTGGCCTTCTCGGCGTCGGTCAGGTTCTGGGTGTCGCCCTGCTCGCCCAGGCGCTCCAGGTTGGTCAGGGCGCCGATGACGACCACGTCGCGCTGGAACTGGCGCTGCAGCAGATCGGCGTAGGGCTGCATCTGCTCGAACGTGGCGTTCCACGCCGGGTGCCAGAAGTACATCAGGATGGCCCGTCCGGTGGTCAGGGGCTGCTGCGGGACCCAGCCGGCCTGAGGGAGCGTGAGCCTCTTCTCGGGCTCGGCCTCTTCGCTTCGGTTCTGCCGCTTGGGCAGCTCGGGCCACTTGGCGTCCTTGTAGTCCTTCTCGCTCGGGGCCGGGAAGGGGAGCTCGGGCAGGTTCTTGAGCAGCTCGGCGTCCTGGTTGATCGACGCGGTCTTGGCCTCCTCGCGGGCCTTGGCCAGCTTCTCGGCCGCCTCGCGCTCGTTCAGAGTCGCGGCCTCGTCACGCTTCTCGGCGATGAGCGCCTTGATCGCGTCCTCGACCGATTCGTTCGCGACGTCGGCGAAACGAAGCTGGCCGGCGCGGTCCACGAGGTAGAAGTTGGGATCCTGCGCGCTCAGGAGCGCCTTGCGGAGCTCGCCCTTCTCGTCGTGCGCCAGCAGCATGGTCGCGCCGGCGGGGCCGGCGGGCTTGGCCGCGTCCTTCCAGCCCTCGGGGTTGTGCGCGGCGATGACGATCAGGCCGTCTTTGCCGTAGGCCTCGAGGGCCTTGCGGGCGATCGAGAGCCCGCGGGCGGCGGGCTTGTACCAGTCGGAGTAGGTGACGATCAAGACGACCTTGCCGTCGAGAGCCTGCGCGGTGGGGGCGGCGCCGTTCTTCCAATCCGAGAGCTTGGAGAGAAGCCCGAAGTCGAAGGGCTTGCGCTCCATGGCGTTCAGCTTGGCCCGCGACTCGCCGGCGCCCTTGCGGACCGGGTCGTACGACGCGAGCACCGACATCGAAGCCAGGGCGAGACCGGCACACAGAGCAAGGCGAGCGAGCAGCATGGAACCTCCGAGCAGGGGACGGCCGCGGGAAGGCGGCCAGAGAAGACAGATCGTACAGCGTCGGCGGCCATCCCGCGAGAGCGGGGGCGTCGGGTGCGAACCGCTCATTTAGACGTTCCGGGGGACGGGAGGTTCATCCTCGTCTGCGGATCCCGGGCCGAACCCCCTGGGGCACGGACCAACAGGTCCGTTGCCCGGTTATTCCTTCACGCTGGCCGGGTCCTTGCCGTGCTCGATGGCCACGATCTTCTCGACGCGGCGGGTGTGACGCCCACCCTGGAAGGGCGTGGCGATCCACTCTTCGACGATCTTCTCGATGAGGCGCTGGCCGAGGAGATCGGCGGAGAGGCAGAGGACGTTGGCGTTGTTGTGGCTGCGGCTGAGCTGGGCGGTGAGCTCGTCGTGGACGTTGGCGGCACGCACGCCGTGGACCTTGTTGGCGGCGATCGACATGCCGACGCCGGTGCCGCAGATCAGAACACCCAGGTCGCTGGCGCCGGCGGCGACCTTGCTGCCGACCTTGAAGGCGGGCTCGGGGTAGTCGGTGGGCTGGCCGGAGGCGTCGCCGACGATCTCGACGGTGTGTCCCTCACGGGAGAGCTTCTCGGCGAGGAGCTTGATGGCGGTGACGCCGCGGTGGTCGGCGCCGAGAGCGATCTTCATCGTGAGACTCCGGGTCGAGATTCGGTCTCGACGAGGTTGCGTTCTCTGAGGCGGTGAAGGATACCGGCGCGGATCGCCTCGGCGGTTGAGATGTAGACCTCGAGCCCGGAGCCGATGGGATCGGGGATGTCTTTGCCCGAGGGGGCGAGCAATTCGACCTTGTCCTTGGCCTCGGGCACCATGTTCAGGATCGTGGCGCGGTGACCCTTGGTCATGGCGAAGACCGCCTCGGCCTCCTGGATCATCTCGCGGGTGAGCAACCGAGAGCGGTGGGGGCGTGGGGTGATGCCGAGGTGACGAAGAGCCTGATCGCCCTCGGCCGTGGCGCCGTCGCCGTCGAAGGCCGTGGTGCCCGCGGAGAGCGCGACCAGCGGCATGTTGCTGGGCGGGGCTTTCTCGAAGAAGTCGCGCGCGATCGCCTCGGCCATCGGGCTCCGGCAGGTGTTCCCGCTGCAGACAAAGAGAATCACGCGTCGCATTGCTGCATCGATTGTTCGCCGGTCGACGGCACCGTCGCCCAGGACCCGATACCCCCCTGCTCGGGTGAGCTGGATCGGGGTCGAGGTGCTGCCCAGCCGGGTCGGGCCGTCGTTGATCGCCAGCGCGATCCCGGCCCGGTCGAGGGCGGCGGGAAGATCGGCCGCGTCGAGCGAACGCCCGGTGCTGCTGATGAACGACGGCACGCGTCCGATGGTGATCGGAGACTTCGCCGCGGCGAGCACCGCGTTGGTGAACGGGTGATCCGGGATCCGGACGCACAAACAGCCGTCGAGACAGAAGAGGCCATCGGGTTCCTGGCCCACGCGGGTGACGTCGGAGTCGATGAGGAATCGCACGCCGCCGGGGGTCAGGCGATCGAGCATGCGGAGATGGGCGGGGTGCCGCAGCCCAGCGGCCTCGATCACGCGCTGGCGATCGTGTGTGTGCCAGGTGTTTCCGGGATTGGATTGCAGAGCGCGAAGAGCGGCGAGGGCGTCTGGAGAGGTGGTCGATGCCGCGGCGCCATAGACGGTTTCGGTCGGCAGCACCACGAGTTGACCGGAATCAAGCTGCGACGCGGCGCGCTCGACCAGCGCGGCGACAGCGGCCTCCCCACCCCTGGGTCGGGATGGCAGTACATCTCCCAAGGGCCGGAGTATGACAAGTTCCGCGCCGCTTCGCACGAGGGGTCCGCCCCCGGGCTTTTCCAAGCCCGGCGGGGTCCCGATGGCGGCTTCGGGGGCTTAGCCCACGGCCACGTGCCGGACCGCCGCGAGCTTCTTCTTCAGTTCGCCGCGGAAGTCGGGGTGGGCGATGGAGATCAACGCCTCGCCGCGTTGGCGGAGCGAGAGGCCGTAGAGATCGACCGCGCCGTACTCGGTGACCACCCAGTGCACGTGGCCGCGGGTGGTCACAACGCCGGCGCCAGGCGTCAATTCGCCCGAGATGCGGCTGATCTTGCCACCGGCCGCGGTCGCCGGCAGGGCGATGATGGGCTTGCCGCCGGCGGACAACGCCGAGCCGCGGATGAAGTCCATCTGTCCGCCGATGCCGGAGTAGATCTTGTGCCCGATCGAGTCCGCACACACCTGACCGGTGAGATCAACCTCGAGCGCGGAGTTGATGGCAACCACCTTGGGGTTGCGGCGGATCAACGCCGTGTCGTTGGTGTGGTCGCAGGGGTGGAACTCGACCAGGCGGTTGTCGTCGACAAAGTCGTAGAGCCGCTTGGAGCCGCTGACAAAGCTGGTCACGATGCGGCCCGGGTAGATCGATTTCTTGGAGTTGTTCACCGCGCCGCACTCGACCAGATCGATCAGCCGGTCGCTGAACATCTCGGTGTGCACGCCCAGATCGCGCTTGTTCTTGAGGCGCGACAGCACCGCGTCGGGGATCGCGCCGATGCCCATCTGCAGCGTGGAGCCGTCTTCGACAAGGTTGGCCACCAGTTCGCCGATGCGGCCTTCGACGCTGCTCTCTTCACCGGGCGGGTGATTCGGCAGGGCGCGATCGGTCTCGGCGTAGGCGTGGAGCTTGGAGAGCGGCACCGCGCCGTCGCCGTGGGTCCGCGGCATGCGGGCGTTCACCTCGGCGATCACCATCTTGGCGGTGTCGACGGCGGCCCGGGCGGCGTCGACCGACGTTCCCAGCGTGCACAGGCCGTGCGAGTCGGCGGGTGAGAGCTGCACCAGCGCGACATCGAGCTTGATGCGGCCCGACTTGAACAGGCCGGGGATGTCCGACAGGAAGACCGGGATGAAGTCCGCCCGTCCGTCGGCGATGGCGGCACGGGCCGCCGGGCCGGTGAAGAAGGAATTGGAGAAGATGCGTCCCGCGGCCTCCTTGGCCACGAAGGAGTCGGCACCCTCGGTGTGCAGGTGATAGACGCGAATGCCGGACAGGTCGGTGCGTCGAGACAGGGCGTCGAGCAGCGGGGCCGGGGTGGCCGCCGAGCCGTGGACAAAGACGTTCATCCCGCTCTTGACGAACGAGACGGCTTCCTCAACCGAGCAACGTGCGGGCATACACACCTCCAGCCCCCACCACCACGCCCCGGCTCTCTCGCCCCCCATCAAGCCCCCAACGGGCCTGCTCGGGGTCGCCAACCGGTGTGCTTCTTTCCGAAATCAGAACTCAAACCGGTTGAAAAGACGACCGACGTATCTACAATGATGCTAGCCGAAGCACCCGGGTTGTGCAGCGAAGGCTGAAAATTTCGAGTGATTCGAGCGATGGAGGCGTCCTTATGCCGTCCGGACCCACCGCAAAGAAGCCGAATCATCCCACCGGGAAGTCTTCTAATCCCGATCCCAAGGTCGCGAGCGCGCCCGCTTCGGCTCCCTCTGCCGCGCCGGTGAACTCCGCCGCCGCAGCCAAGCCCGGCACGCTGCCGCGCGAACTCGACCTGATCGCCGACTTCCCTGGGCTGAAGACCCCCACCCCCGAGGCGTGGCGGGCGCTGGTGGACAAGGACCTCGCCGGGGCGCCGTTCGAGAAGAAGCTGATCACCCACACCTACGAGGGGGTGTACCTCAAACCTCTTTATACACGCGCGGAGTTGCCGCCGGCCCCGGCCGAACATTCGGGTGCGGCACCGTTCACGCGGGGGGCGTCGCCCTTGGGTCTGACCCAGTGCGGCTGGGACATCCGCCAGGAACGCAGCGAGCCGTCGATCTCGGGCGTGCGAGAGGCGATGCTCGAGGACCTGCAGTTCGGCGTGACCTCGATCATCCTGCGGCTCGACGCCGCGGGGCGGGCGGGGCTCGATCCGGATGACGCCAAGGCCGGCGCACTCGTCGCCAGCGACGGCTGCTCGCTGTCGGATGCCGCGGACTTTGATGACGCGTTCGATGGCGTCTATCTCGACATGATCGTCGTCGGCCTCGAAGCCGGCGCCGCGTTCACGCCCGGGGCGGCGTTGCTGAGTGCGTTGTGGGATCGCCGCAAGATCGCTCCCGAGAAGCGGCGCGGCTGGTTCAACGCCGATCCGCTGGCCGTGCTCGCCCGCGATGGTCACCTGCCGTACTCCATCGAGACTGGCCTGTCGCTCGCGGCCGACCTCGCCGCGTACACCTCCAAAGCCCTTCCCGCGGCACGCTCCATCCGCGTCGGCACCGCGCCGTACCACCACGCGGGCGCGACCGCGACGCAGGACCTCGCCTTCTCGATGGCGACCGCCCTCGAATACCTGCGAGCGATGACCGCGGCCGGGCTGAGCGTCGATGCCGCGGCGAAGCAGATGGTCTTCTCCTTCGCGGTGGGCACGTCGTTCTTCCTGGCGATCGCGAAGCTCCGGGCCGCACGCCGCCTGTGGGCGCGGGTGCTGGAAGCCAGTGGCGGGACGCTCGACGAATCGACCGCGATGCGGATGCACGTGCGCACCAGCAAGCGCGTCATCACCAGCCGCGACCCGTGGGTGAACATCCTCCGCAATACCGCGTGCGTTTATGCCGCGGCCGTCGCGGGAGCCGACGCGATCGGCAGCGTGCCGTTCGATGCGGCGTTGGGCCTGCCCTCGGCCCTCGCCCGCCGCGTCGCCCGCAACACCCATCACATCCTGCAGTCCGAATCGCACCTGCACCGCGTCTGCGACCCCGCGGGAGGTAGTTGGTACCTCGACAACCTCACTAACGAGCTCGCCGAGAAGGCGTGGGTGATCTTGCAGTCGATCGAGGCCCGCGGCGGGATGGCCAAGTCGCTCGCCGAGGGCTGGGTGCACGAGCAGATCGACAGCGCCTACGAGCCGCGGGCGAAGAACATCGCGCTCCGCAAGGACGCGATCATCGGCGTGAGCGACTTCCCCCACGCGGGTGAGGAGCCGGTGCGTCCGGCGAACTTTGCTCTGCCGCCGATCCGGGCCGCGGCCATCGAACGGATGAAGTCGCGCCGACGCGAAGGCGCGTTCTCCCTCGCGGTCTCGGGCACGCCCGGCGAACGCTCGGCCCAGATCTTCGCCGCGGCCAAGGCCGGCGCGACGATCGGGCAGATGGCCCGCTCGCTCTGGAACGGATCCGCTGGCGTCGATCTCAAGGCCGCCATCGCGCCGCACCCGTTTGCCGAGGCGTTCGAGAACCTCCGCGACGCCAGCGACGATTACGCCAAGGCCCACGGCCACCGTCCGCGGGCGTTTCTGGTCAGCATGGGCTCACCGGCCCAGCATCTCCCGCGAACGAACTTCGCGAAGAACCTCTTCGAGGCCGGCGGCTTCGAGACGCTTGCCAGCGACGGCTTCGCAAGGACTCCCGAAGCGGTCGAGGCTTTCAAGGCTTCTGGCTGCGATCTCGCGGTGATCTGCTCGACCGATGCGCTCTACGAGACGGCCGTGCCCGAGCTGGCGCCCGCCCTGCACCGCGCGGGCGCGAAGACCGTGGTGGTCGCCGGCAACCCCGGCGATAAGGAAGCCGCGTACCGCACCGCGGGCGTGGATCGGTTCATCTTCGTGAAGTGTGATGTGGTGAAGGTGCTGAGCGAGCTGCTGAGCGCCGAAGGAGCGATGTCATGAGCACGACGATCCCCAATTTCGCCAGCGTGGCTCTTGGCTCCAAGTGCACAGGCGACGCAAGCACGGACACCTGGGCCGCCCGCGTTGAGCGCTTCACAGGCAAGAAGATGTCCGACCTGCTCTGGCACACGCCCGAGCAGATCGACGTGAAGCCCGAGTACAGCGCCGAGGATCTCGTCGGCATCCAGCATCTGGATTCGTTCCCGGGTTTGCCGCCGTTCGTGCGCGGGCCGTACGCGACGATGTACACGCTCAAGCCGTGGACCGTGCGCCAGTACGCGGGCTTCAGCACCGCCGAGGCGAGCAACGCGTTCTACAAGCGCAATCTCGCGGCCGGACAGAAGGGTCTTTCCGTCGCCTTCGATCTCGCCACCCACCGCGGCTACGACAGCGACCATCCGCGTGTGGCCGGCGACGTGGGCATGGCGGGCGTGGCCCTCGACAGCGTGCTCGACATGCGGACGCTCTTTGACTCGATCCCGCTCGATCAGATCAGCGTGAGCATGACCATGAACGGCGCGGTCCTGCCGGTGATGGCGATGTACATCGTCGCCGCGGAGGAGCAGGGCGTGAAACCCGAGCAGCTCGCGGGCACGATCCAGAACGACATTCTCAAAGAGTTCATGGTCCGCAACACCTACATCTATCCGCCCCTGCCCTCGATGCGGATCATCGGCGACGTGTTTGAGTACTGCGCCAAGCGGATGCCCAAGTTCAACAGCATCTCGATCAGCGGCTACCACATGCAGGAGGCCGGCGCCACCGCCGACATCGAGCTCGCGTACACCCTCGCCGACGGGCTCGAGTATGTGCGCACCGGCGTCGCCCGCGGCTTGAACGTCGACGACTTCGCTCCGCGGCTCAGCTTCTTCTGGGCCATCGGCATGAACTTCTTCATGGAAGTCGCCAAGATGAGGGCCGCTCGGTTGCTGTGGGCCAAGATCATCAAGTCCTTCAACCCCAAGTCGGCCAAGAGCATGTCGCTCCGCACCCACAGCCAGACCAGCGGCTGGAGCCTCACCGCACAGGACGTCTACAACAACGTCGTCCGCACCTGCATCGAGGCGATGGCCGCCACGCAGGGACACACGCAGAGCCTGCACACCAACGCGCTCGACGAGGCACTGGCGTTGCCGACGGATTTCTCGGCACGCATCGCCCGCAACACGCAGCTGTTCCTGCAGATGGAAACCGACACCTGCCGCGTCATCGACCCTTGGGGCGGCTCGTACTACGTCGAGCGATTGACGCACGAGCTTGCCAAGCGAGCGTGGGATCTGATCCTCGAAGTCGAAGACCACGGCGGCATGGCCAAGGCGATCGAGGCGGGCATCCCCAAGCTCCGCATCGAAGAAGCCGCGGCACGCACCCAGGCCCGCATTGATTCCGGCACACAGGCCGTTGTCGGCGTCAACCGCTTCAAGCCCGGCACCGAGGATCAGGTCGATGTCTTGAAGATCGACAACACCAAGGTGCGCGAAGCCCAGATCACGCGGCTCAAGAAGCTGCGGGCCGAGCGCGATACCAAGAAGACCGAGGCCGCCCTCGCGGCGCTCACCGCTGCGGCGAAGAACAACACCGGCAACCTGCTCGAACTCGCCGTCGACGCCGCCCGAGCGATGGCCACCGTGGGAGAGATCTCAATGGCACTGGAGAACGTCTACGGCCGTCACGAAGCCTCGGTCCGCTCCATCCGCGGCGTGTACGCTGGACAGATGGGCGATGCCAGCAAGCTCTTCGAAGAGTGCAAGACCCGCGTGCAGGCTTTCGAGAAGCGCGAAGGCCGCCGCCCCCGCATCCTGATCGCCAAGGTCGGTCAGGACGGCCACGACCGCGGCCAGAAAGTCGTCGCTAGCGCGTACGCCGATCTGGGCTTCGATGTGGACATCGGTCCGCTTTTCCAGACGCCCGAGGAAGTCGCTCGCCAGGCGGTCGAGAACGACGTGCACGTCGTCGGCGTGTCATCGCTGGCGGCGGGCCACCTCACGCTGGTGCCGGCGCTCAAGGCCGCGCTCGAGAAGGCCGGGCGGCCGGACATCGCGATCGTGGTCGGCGGCGTGATCCCGCCGCAGGACTACCCGACGCTGCTCAACATGGGCGTCGCCGCGGTCTTCGGCCCGGGCACGGTGATCCCCGACGCGGCACTGAAAGTCCTGGATGCCATCGAGAAGGCGAGCGCGTGAGCCGCAACACGACCAACCCGGGGTGCCACTGCCCAGCGCTTCGCTGGGCAGTGAAAGGCCGCTGGTCTGGAACATGTGAGACAATGACGGCAAGTGACCGGGGCGCACGGTGTACCCGCACTGCCGAGCGAAGCGCTCGGCAGTGGCACCCGAATCTGTGGCCGACGGTTGTACGTGACTTGATCGAGTGGATGCATGACGAACTCTTCTGACAAGTTCGGGCTCTCGGTCGACAAGGCCGCCGGAGCGATGCCGCCCGCCTCCGTCGCGTCGAATAAGCCGATCGCCAAGCGTCGCGTGCTGACGCTCGATGACTACGAGCACGGCGTGGTTCGCGCCGATCGGGCCGTGCTGGGCCGGGCGCTCTCGTTGATCGAGTCGGTGAATCCCGAGCACGAGCCTCTGGCCCGCGAACTGCTCGCCCGGGTGCTCAAGAAGACCGGCGGCTCCATCCGCGTCGGTATCACCGGCGTGCCGGGCGCGGGCAAGTCCACCTTCATCGAGCGCCTCGGCGTCACGCTCGCCGATCGCGGGCACAAGGTCGCGGTGCTCGCGGTCGATCCATCCAGCAACATCTCCGGCGGCTCGATCCTGGGCGATCGCACTCGCATGGCGAGATTGTCGGCGCATCCCAACGCGTTCATTCGCCCCTCGCCCAGCAGCGGTGCGCTCGGCGGCGTGGCCCGCAAGACGCGGGAGTCGATGCTGCTCTGCGAGGCCGCGGGGTTCGACGTGGTACTGATCGAGACGGTGGGGGTGGGTCAGTCCGAGACGCAGGTCGCGGAGATGTCCGACTTCTTCCTCGCGATCATGATCGCGGGCGCGGGCGACGAGCTGCAGGGCATCAAGCGCGGCATCCTGGAACTCGTCGACATGATCGCGGTGAACAAAGCCGACGGCGACAACGAACGCCGCGCCAAGCTGGCTGCCAGTGAGTACGCGGCCGCGGTGCGGCTCTTCCAGCACCGCGACCCCAACTGGAGCGTGCCGGTGACGACCTGCTCCGCCGTCAGCGGCGTGGGCGTGGTGGAGATCTGGGATCGCATCCGCCAGCGCGTCGACACGCTTCGTTCCAGCGGCCGGCTCGCCGAGCTGCGTCGCACCCAAGACCTCCGCTGGATGCACGCCCTGCTCGAGGAGCACCTGCACCGACGCCTGACCGAGAGCCCCGAGGCGCGGGCGATCCTGGCCGAGGCTGAGCACGAGGTGCAGAACGCAAGCGTGCCGCCGGTGGTCGCGGCGGAGCGTGCGGCAGAGGCCGTCTTGCGCGAGATAGCGATCAGGCTACAAGCGTCGAAATAAAAACGTCCCATAAAAACATCATTGAATGCCCAAAGGAAGCAAAATGCACGTTGATTCTTGATTTGCTGATCGCTTGGTCATATATTGACAGCGTCGAGACGATTCGTGTATTCGGGGAAACACAGTTCGAAAGGACCAGATCAATGAACAGCCCTGAAGCCGTTGTCAACCCGGGGGGCACTGCCGCGGCGATCGCCTCGCCGGTCGCCGCCAAGGGAGTGAACCACATCGGGATCGCGGTCCGCTCGCTCGACGAGCAGCGTGGGTTCTACGAGGGCGTGCTCGGTGCCCGGTTTGAGTGCATCGAAGAAGTGAAGAGCCAGAAGGTCCGGGTTGCCTTCTACGCCCTGGGGCCGACCGACAACCCGGTGCGGCTCGAGCTGTTGGAACCCACCAGCCCGGAATCACCCATCGCCCAGTTCATCGAGAAGCGCGGCGAGGGCTTGCACCACATCGCCTACACCGTCTCTGACATCGCCGGTCGCCTCACCGCTCTGCATCAGGCGGGCGTGCGGCTCATCGACGAGTATCCGCGGGCGGGTGCCCACGGCTCGCTGATCGCCTTCCTGCATTCCAAGGCTTCCAACGGCGTGCTCACCGAGTTGTGCGAACCCCGCCGCAACGGGAATGGCCCGTGCACCGGCCACGCCGCCTGAACACGCTTGAACATGCACGACCCGAAAGGACGCTCGCCGTGACCACCTCGAATGTCTCTCCGAGCAATCAGGCCGCGAATCCAGCAGCCAACCCCGCCGCACCCGCGGTCTCGGGCCCGCCCAAGGGCAGCAACGTCGTCACCATGAACGACCGCTTGAGCGAGCTGAAGGTCAAGCGCGAGAAGGTCGCCCTCGGCGGCGGGGCCGAGCGCATCGCCAAGCTGCACGCCTCGGGCAATCTCACCGCCCGCGAACGCATCGACGCGCTGATTGACGCCGGATCGTTCCAGGAGCGCTACGGCTTTGCGACCCACCGCTGCACGCTCTTTGGCATGACCGGCAAGGACCTGCCCGCCGACGGCGTGGTGACCGGCTCGGGTCGCATTGATGGCCGCACGGTCCATTTCGCCAGCCAGGATTTCACCGTCGGCGGCGGCGCGGTGGGCGAGGCGCACGCCGAGAAGATCGTGGAGATGATGCGGACGAGCCTCAAGACCGGCTCGCCGTTCGTCTTCGTGAACGATTCCGGCGGTGCTCGCATCCAGGAAGGCATTGATTCGCTCTCGGGCTACGGCAAGATCTTCTATCACAACACGCTGCTGTCGGGTGTGGTGCCGCAGATCTCGCTCATCTGCGGCCCGTGCGCGGGCGGGGCGGCGTACAGCCCGGCGCTGACCGACTTTGTCATCCAGACCCGCCGTGCCCAGATGTTCATCACCGGGCCCAACGTGATCAAGCAGGTGACGCGCGAGGATGTGACCGCCGAGCAGCTCGGCGGCGCCGAGGCGCACATGCATTACTCGGGCAACATCCACTTCATCGCCGACAACGACATCGAAGCGACCAAGATCTGCCGCAAGCTGCTGAGCTTCCTGCCTGCGAACAACGCGGAGGACCCGCCGTTCGTGGCGCCGGATGAAGCCCCGGGCAGCGTGCCCGCGCTGAACGAGGTGCTTCCGAACGACGCGCGGTTCACGTACGACATGCACAAAGTGATCAACCTGCTGGTGGACCGCGCCGACTTCCTGGAAGTGCAGGCCGGGTTCGCGGGCAGCGTCATCATCGGCTTTGCTCGCATCAACGGGCACAGCGTCGGCATCGTCGCGAATAACCCGGGCGTGAAGGCGGGAGCCCTCGACATCGACTCGTCGGACAAGGCCTCGCGCTTCATCCGCTTCTGCAACGCCTTCAACGTCCCGATCGTCACGCTCGTCGACACGCCCGGCTACTTCCCCGGTGTGCAGCAGGAGTACGGCGGGATCATCCGTCACGGCGCCAAGCTGCTCTTCTCCTACTCCGCGGCCACCGTGCCGAAGATCACGGTCATCGTCCGCAAGGCCTTCGGCGGCGCGTACGTCGCGATGGCGAGCAAGGATTTGGGCGCCGACTCGGTCGCCGCGTGGCCCACCGCCGAGATCGCGGTGATGGGCGCCGAGGGCGCCGCCGAGGTGATCTTCAAGAAGGAGATCAGCGAGGCCACCGACAAGAACGCCAAGAAGGCCGAGCTGGTCGCCCTGTACCGCAACACGTTTAGCAACCCGTACGTCGCCGCGGGGCGGCGGATGGTCGACGACGTGATCGAACCCAGCGAGACGCGTCGATTCATCGCCATGTCGCTGCACGTGCTCAAGAACAAGCGCGAGCTGCGGCCGGAGAAGAAGCACGGGTTGATCCCGCTTTGAAGAAGGATTTACCACGGAGACACAGAGGCACAGAGAGGAGAGTTGGGGAAAGACAATGTGATTCGAGGATGAAGCGGGGGTGCCCCACGCCTTGCGCGATTGAGAGCGGCATCCGACTCTCTTTGCCTTTCCCAAATCTTCCTCTCTGTGCCTCTGTGCCTCTGTGGTGAAAATCGAATGACCATGAACGCAGCCCCAACCATCACCGCAATTCCCCCCGAGCACGTCGTCGTGATCGCCGCCGCGGTGGCCGCGGCTTGCGGCCCGCGGGCGCGGGCGACGTGGATCACGCCGCTGGATGAACGCGATACCCGCGCGAGCTGGCTGAGCGACAGCCGTTCGCAGGTGAGGTCGATGCACGCGCCGCGTCGCAACACCATCGACCGAAGCCCACTGGATCGGAGCCTGCCATGAAGATGCGTATCACCGTCGAGGGCAAGAAGTACGACGTGGAGGTCGAGATGCTCGATGCCGCGCTGCCGACCGCGGCCGCTCCGGCGGCACCGGTTCTCAAGCCCACGCCCGCAGCGAAACTGGAAAGCAAACCAGACGGCAAGCCCGCCGCGGTGATCGAGACCAAGGCCGAGGCCAAAGGTGAGCACAAGGCCGATCCCAAGCCCGACCCCAAAGTGGACGCGAAGGGCTGGCACCAAGTCTCCGAAGGCAAGCCCGGCGAGGTGTGCGCACCGGTCTCCGGCACCGTCGGCGAGGTGCGTGTGAAGATCGGCGACGCGATCAAGGTCGGCGATTCACTCGTGGTGCTCGAGGTGTCGAAGCTAGTCTCGACCGGCGAGCAAGCGTTCGCGGGCTCGATCCGATCGTTGCTGGCCGGCACGGTGCGCGATGTTCTGATCAAGAAGGGCGAAGCGGTGAAGCCGGGCCAGGTGCTGGCGCGGATCGGGTAGAACGCGAAAGCGAGCCGGGGCGTCCTCGCCCCGGGGCTATACGCACACGGATTCTCTGCGTTCCGCCAGCAACGCGAGCCTCTTCGCACGGGGCGAGGACGCCCCGGCTCGCTTTCTGAAGCACCTTCTGTGAGCACGTTCCTAGCGGTGTGAACTCCCTTCGTCCATCGAGACACCCGCCTGAGGCGATCCTCGCTTGCCCGCTACCGTTCCTGGTGCGCGAGAGCGATCTCCTTCAACGCATCGCCGAGCGGTCCGTGGGCATGCCCGCGGCGTTTCCGCATGTGCTCATGGGCCCCGGCGACGACTGTGCCGTGGTCCGTCCGCCGGGCGGCGCGATGCTGCTGACGGTCGATCAAGTCATCGAGCGTCGCCACTTCGCGCCCGGCACGCCGCTGGATCTGGTTGCTCGCAAGGCCGTGGCCCGCTCGATCTCGGATCTGGCCGCGATGGGCGCGACGCCGTGGTGTGCGCTCGCAACCGGCGCCCTGCCCGCGGGCTTCGCGCAGAGCGACGCCGACGCGTTGTGCGTCTCGATCAAGAAATGGGCCGAGCATTGGAACTGTCCCATGGTCGGCGGCGATCTGGCAACCATGCCCGACGCCGCGTCGCCGCTGACGCTGACCGTGACCGCGATTGGCGTGGCCCACCCGTCCGGTCACGTCGTCACCCGCGCGGGCGCGAAGCCGGGCGATCAGGTGTACGTCACTGGCGCGTTGGGCGGCTCGTTCGATCGCGCCACGGGCCTCGGGCGGCACCTCACCTTCGAGCCCCGCCTGCGCGAGGCGGCGTGGCTGCTCGACACCTTCGGCGAGCGCGTGCACGCGATGATCGACGTGTCCGATGGTTTAGGGCGCGACGCGGCGCGCATCGCATCGGCCTCGGGCGTGCGGATCGAGTTGCAGGCTTCGGCGATCCCGCGAAACGCTGGAGTGAGCGACTGGCGGGTCGCGGCGGGCGACGGCGAGGACTACGAGTTGCTGCTGTGCGTCGAGGCCGGTTGCGATCTGCCGCCCATCTGCCCGGTCACGGGCGCGGCCCTGACCCGCGTCGGCGCGGCGCGCGTCGGATCCGGCTGCGTCATCTGTCACCAAGCCGAGGAACTCGACGCCGCCGCGATGGGGTGGGATCACTAGCTTCTCGTGGCGGCCCGATCGTCATGACCATCCGTGCCGGCGCGATCACCGCCAACGGGGGATCGGCTCAGCTGCTCGACGTCCACAACCTCGGAGCCGCTGGTGGGCGCAACACCACCAGCCCGGACGTCGCGACCGTCCGCTCGGGCTTGGGTGCCCTCGCCGCTCGATTCGCCTTCACCGACGACGCCATCTGACCCGCCGATCTCAACAACGACGGCATCGTCAACGACGACGACTTCCTGCCCTTCGTCCGGTCGTACAACGCCGTGGTCTGCCCGTCAAACAATGGCGCAGCCGCACTCCCCGCGCGAGGCCCTCATGGCCTCGCGTTTCTCTTTGGATGGCCGGGTGTTCGTATTCCACGCGGGCCCGGGCGCCTTCGAGATCTGGTTTCATGGACAGGAAATCCGCATTCTTCCTTTGGTCCTGACTCCGTTATCCGGTAGTCTTGAAGAAGCTCGGCGTGGGAACGCCGGGCGCTCGAAGGAGCCTGGCATGCGTACTCACCTTTCTTGGCACACAGCGGTCGGCACGGCGTTGATGGCGCTGGCGTCCCTGACGCCATTCGCGAAGGCTCAGTCCTTCGAGGTCGTGCCCCCCACGAACGCTTCCATCGCGGGCGACTCCAACAACAGCATCCCCATCGGTGCGGGCGCCGGCGGCACCTTTCAGGTGCTCTACCCGGCCAGCCAGTTGGTGGGTCTTCCCATCGGCGGCAAGATCACCTCGATCCAGCTCCGCCTGCGGAACGCTGAGTCGGCGAACTGGCCTCCGTCCGCGTCGACGATTGCCAGTTACGAGATCAAGATGGGGGGCTCGACCAAAACGCCCGCCACGCTCTCGACCACGCTCGCCGACAACATCGCCAATCCGGTGGTCGTCCGCTCCGGCCCACTGAACCTCGCGGCCGGTGCCTATCCGGCCGGTGCCGCGACCGGATCGACCCCCGAAGGATGGGGACCGGTCATCACCCTCTTCACGCCGTACACCTACACCGGCGGGCCGCTGGTCATCGAGCTCCGCAACACCGGCACCAGCACGGTCGTCTACTGCGACGCGGTCACGTCCACGGACGTGGGCCGTGCGCTCGGGAACACGACCTCGAACGCGGAAACGAGCGGCTTTCTCACCAGCGCGATGATCATCCGGCTGGGCATCACCCCGCCCAACACCCAGGCCGTCACGCTCCCCAACGCCAACGACACCGTCGCGGGCAGCAGCGAAAACTCCATCCCGCTCGGCGCGTTCAGCGACGGGCGTCACATGTCGCTCTACGCAGCCGACCAGTTCGCCTCAGTTCCGCCCGGCAGTTTGATCACCGGCATGCAGCTCCGCCTTCGCAACGCCGAAACAACCGGCTGGCCGGCGGCCGACTCGACCAACGCCGACTACGAGATCTGGCTCTCTCAATCGCCGCTCACGCCGGCCTCCATGAGCAACACGTACGCGAGCAACCAGCTCAACGCGGTGCGCGTCCGGGACGGGTCGTACTTTCTGCCCGCCGGGGTCTACCCGGCCGGAGCCAACACCGGAACCACGCCCGAAGGCTGGGGTCCCGTCATCGACTTCCAGACGCCATACCTCTATCAGGGCGGCGCATTGGCGATCGATATCCAGAGCGCCGGCGGAATCTCTCCCGTGAAATTCGCCGACTGCGTCGTTGGGTCCGCCGTTGCGAACGGCAAGACCGCCTCCCCCAGGACGGCCACCAGTTCTTCAGGAGGTAGCGCCTTCATCGTGCGCCTTTCGTTCGTCCCGCCGGTGCAGTCCCCCTTCGGCGACGGCGTGACCAAGATCTATGCCCTCAAGCAGTTTGCCGACACCGTGCCCGGCGATTTCTACGTCGGCTTCGCGCGGTCCATCGGCTTCACCAGCCAGTACCTCTACGGCCCCGAGCAGTTCCAGACCGTCGGCCCGGGCACGTGGCTCAATGAGGTGAGCTTCCGCAACAACACGCCGACCGCCTGGCCCCCGGCGCTGGGCAACTACCCGCAGTTTGATGTTCGCCTCAGCAGGAGCCCGCTGACTCCCGCAACGATGTCGTCCACGGTCGCCTCCAACAGCGGCTCCGACGCCGTCACCGTTCGCAGCGGTTCGCTCGGCGTGCCCGCCGGCGCCATGGCCGCCAAGCCCGCGACCGGAACCGCGGCCTTCACTTGGACCATCCCCTTCGCGGAGCCCTATGCCTACCGAGCCGGTGCCCTCGACATGCTCATCAACAACCAGGGCATCGCGGTCGGCGTCAGCGGCCAGGTGGACGCCGTCACCGGAAGCAACACGACGCTCCAACCGTTTGCACGCGGCGGATTGAACCCCGGCACCGTGAACGCCGCCACCATCTCGGTCATCAGCAACGTTCCCGTCGCCCGCTACTCCGCCGACGCTCAGGTCCTGGTGCCCAACTCGCTCAAGGACGGCGTCGGATTCAACGGCATCTACGGTTCCAGCGCTCCGACTTCGTCCAGCGAAGGCACGCTTCAGGTCTTGCTCGCTGCCTCCGAATTGAGCTACATCCCCGTGGGCGGCCTGATCACCTCGCTCAGTCTGGTGGCCGATTCGTCACAGGCCGCGTGGCCCGGCGCGACGGGCGTGAACGCTGACGATCTCTCCATCGAGATCAGCAGCGCCGCCAACCAGCCCCAGAGCATGAGCACAACGTTCGCGGACAACGCCGGTGCCGATGCGACCATTGTCCGATCGGGACCCATCGCTTGGGAACCCGGTGCCTTGCCCGCTGGCTCCACCGGCCGGTTCGGCGCCACCATCACCTTCGACCGGGGCTTCGTGTACAAGGGCGGCTCGTTGTGCATCACGATCCGTCACGCACCCGTGAACAATGGCGGTCCGAACCTCCGGAGCGCCGGACCGGCAACGGCGACCCGGGCGGCGTTCAACCTCGGCAACAAGGCGGCAGCCAACGGCTCCCTGTTCGCCGTCAGCGGTGCCGCCATCCAGCTCGGGTACATCCCCGCGGGAACCACACCGAAGTCGCGGATCGCCACGCCCGCGACATTTGATCGGGATCTCTTCGGCGTCTCGCGCACGTTCCAGATGCTCTACAACCCCGAGGCCGTCGGCGTTCCCGTGGGCGCCACCATCAACGGCGTGACCTGGAGGCTGGAGCCGGGCACCATTGCCGACTTCCCGTCAGCCGGTGTTTCGTTCACGCGATTCGACCTGTGGATGAGCACCTCGCCCAAGACGGCCGCGACCGCGAGCCTGACGGTCGCGAACAACGACGGTTCCGATCTGGTTCAGGTTCGTTCCGGGCCGCTCACGCTCAAACCCGGCTCGTGGTCCGCGCGCTCCACCTCCGATCGCGAGGACTGGGGAGTGTTCATTCAGTTTACCCGCCCGTTTGTCTACCGGGGCGGCACCCTGGCCTTCACGATTCGATCCAGCGTTCCGACCGGCCCGGCCAGCGGCTTTTTCGAAACCACTTCCGACGGCGCCCCGGTCACGGACATCCAGGGCGTGCGTGATACCTCGAACCCCGACGCCGCCACCGGCAGCTTCCGCAAGCCTCCGACCACGCTTTTCGCCTTCACCGACGACGCCTTCTGCCCGTGGGACCTCAACAACGACGGCGTGGTCGACGATCTCGACTTCCAGGCCTTTGTCCTCTCTTACAACATCCTCGACTGCACCGACGCGGGAATGGCACTGGGCTGCCCCGGGGATTTCAACTTCGACCGCGTCGTCGACGACGACGACTTCCAGATCTTTATCGTGGCCTACAACGCCGTGCTCTGCCCGTAGCCGCCCTGCCATGTGCCCTTCACTGGGCCTCTGAACGAGCTCCATTCAGCCCGCGGCACGCTGCCGCGGGCTTTTTTCTTGGACCTGCGGCTCTCCCGGCGCGGCGCGTTCTGGTCGGCGTTCTCGCGTGGTTCTGGAGGCCCGATCGGTTCGCACCGCTCGCTGACGATCCGGTGACGATCGGGCGCTTCAAGAGAAGGAACCATCCATGCACGCTCGAAACGCTCTGCAGCTCGCGCTGCTGGCCGGCGCCTCTGCCGGCGTCCCGTCCGCTCTCGCCCAGACCGCTGAAACCGGCGTCGTTCCCGACGCCGGGATCAACACGACCGACGGCAACAACCTCGGCACGGCCCCGCTCGCAGCGGGTGCTCGCACCTCTCAGGTCATCATCAACCAGAGCATGCTCGGTCAGATCCCCGTCGGCAGCGTGATCACCTCGATCGCGTTCCGGCTGGACGCTTCGGTCGCGGCCGCCTGGCCACCCGCGGCGACCACCTTCTCCGACTACGAGATCCGCTTGGCCAAGGCGGCCCGGATCGCGTCGAACATGAGTTCCACCTTCAGCGACAACGTCGTCGCGGATACCGAGGTCAAGGTACGCGACGGACTCTTCGGCCCGCTCGCCGGCGTGTTCACCGCCGGTGCCGCGGCCCCCAACGCGGAGAGCTTCGGGCCCGCCATCACGTTCTCCACACCGTTCTATTACACCGGTGACGGACTGGTCATCACCATCCGCCACAGCGGCCAGGTCGGCGGCGTCGCCGGCATCGTCGATGGGCACGCCGTCTCCGGCATCGCTCACACCTTCGCGAACGGACAGTCCGCGCTCGCCGGCATCATCACCGACGCCGCGCCCGTCATCCGCATCGGCTTTGTTCGCGACACCGCGCGACTCTCGGCCGGGGTCAACAAGCTGTACGTCGGCGAGGAGTTCGCCACCGCCGACGGCGGTACCGGGACGTTCTCGACTCCCTTCGACCGCGATCCGCGCACCATCGCGACCATCGTCGGACCGGGCGAGCTGGACTCGTTCGGTCCGGGCACATCGCTCACGGGCATCTCGCTGCGCAACGACGAATCCGACACGGTGCCGGAGAACAGCGCGTGGCCGACTGCGGCCAAGAACTTCGGGAACTGGTACCTGCAGCTCTCGCGTTCGGTCAACCCGGTAGGCGGGCTCTTCACCGATGTCGCGAGCAACGTGGGCCCCGACGCCGTCGAGGTGTACGACAGCTTTCTCCAGATCCCGGCGCTCTCGATGCTGCCCGACGCAGACGGCGGGATCCTCGGCACGCCCGCACCGTTCTCGTTTGTGGTCCCGTTCCAGCGTACGTACGAGTACCGATCTGAACACCGACGGACGCGTGGACGACCTCGACTTCCAAATCTTCGCCGTCGCGTACAACGCCGTGCTCTGCCCGTGAGATGAGCAAAGAGTTGCGCTCGTGTTCCAACCGCGGCCGCTCCGGCCGCGGTTTCTTTTGGGTGTCAGACCGGGCGTCTGGTGCCCACACGAGCGCCGCGGCTCCGTGTCCGAGAATCTCGACACACTGCACCGTCTGCGACGACCGCACCGTGACACCCGTCAAGCTCGACTCACCTTCGCTGCTTCCAAGCCGCGAATGCGGGCCCACTCCCCATTCCCGTGGCATGGTTGAACTGTCGAGCGAGTGCTCGTGACAAGCCCGGTCAAGGAGCGACCGGCCCGCCAGTTGAATCAACCGGCGGCCTCAGGGAATGGGAGAAAGACATGAACAAGAACAGCATCATCGCTTTGGCGGGTCTGGCCGCCTTCGCCGCCGTCGCCTCGGCCTCGCCCACCGTCAACGTGAAGTTCCTGGGCACCGGTCAGGGTCAGAACCTCAGCATCAACTTCAACGGCAACAACCAGAACGTCTTCGTCGGCCAGCTCCGCCACCTGCTGAGCAACGCCTCCGCCGGCTACGAGTGGATCAACGGCGAGCATCGCACCTACTGCACCGATCTCTACCAGTACGTCACCAGCACCACCAAGAGCTACACCATCGAGCAGGTCGAGAACATGCCGGGCTCGAGCCCCATGGGTCTGGCCAAGGCCAACGCCATCCGTGCCCTGTTCGCCGTCGCCGACGCCAACGTCGACTCCATCAACGCGTCGGCCGACTACGCCACCGGCTTCCAGCTCGCCATCTGGGAGATCGTCACCGACTACTCCGGTTCCAACTTCGCGATCAACGCCAACAGCTTCACCACCGGCAACTTCAAGGCCAAGAAGACCAACGGCTCGGCCCTCACCTCCGGCGTCGTCAGCGTCGCGGCCTCGGCGTACAACGCGGCCCTGAACTTCCTCCAGACCAACGGCCAGACCACCGCGATCCTGGGCATCGCTCACTGCGACAACCAGGACCAGCTCATCAAGGTCCCCACCCCCGGCGCCCTGGCTCTGGCCGGCTTCGGCGGTCTTCTGTGCACCCGTCGCCGCCGCGGCAACTAAGCCGACCCTCGTCACTCTTGACCCAGCCTTCCCTGGGACTTCCGCCCGCAGGACGCTCCTCTCGCTCACGCGTAGGAGCGTCTTGTTTTTTCATGGCGCCGGGGGCGGGGCCTTCCAGGCCCCGCGCCTCAATGAGCCCCGAGCGTCAGCGAGTGGGTTGCTTTCGAACCCACACACCCGCTCGCTCACGCTCGGGGCTCGTCGAGGCAGTCCGCTCACTGCATGACCATCGCGCAGTAGTCCGGACGATCCGCCGCATCGCGGTGGCGGAACGCCGCCGCCACCCGCCCGTTCCGAATCACAAACGCTCCCGGCATCTGCAGACCGTCGCCCTTGAGCCCGCCGACAAAGTGCCCGCCGAGCACGCCCGCCACGACCCCCCGCAGCCACACCCGCGGCCCGAAGAGCTGCCCGAGCGTTCCCCGCCGCAGCTCCATCGCGCGGTAGAGCGCCCGATCTGGATCGCTCACAACGTCCACATCACCAAGCCCGTAGCCCGTCAGAAACGCCCGCGCCTCGGCCGGCGGGCTCATCGTCACCACCACGATCGTCGCCGAGGCCTCGATGATCGCGCGCCGATCCCGAAGGTCCGCGGCCGCCTCGCGGCAGAACGTGCAGCCCAAGTGCCTCAGGAACACCATCAGCACCGGCCGCTGCTCGCTGAGCGCCGCGATCGACACGCCCCGCGACGGCCCGTCTTCGACCATCGCCGAGCGCAGCATCGCCACGTCGTCGTCGACTCGTTCGATCCGCCGCGAGCGCTCCCGCTCGTGCGCGCGGTACGCAAACACCAGCATCGCGCCGAACGGCACCCACCAGATCAGGTCGTTGGTGATCAGCGTCCAACCAAACCGCAGCGGCACCGCGCCGTCGATGAAGTGCGCCTGCACGAACCCGATCGGCCCGAAGATCTTGCCGAGAAACCCGACCAGCACGATCGGCCAGTGCCGCGCGACATCGCCCGCGGCGAACCAGTAGCCGATGCCGTAGACCCCGACGATCATCCCGATGCACTGCCAGAGAAACAGGTACTCCGGCGCCGACATGCCCACGAGCGACCAGAAATGCTTGGGCATCAGAACAACCCAAGCGCCCCAGGCGAGGTTGTACACGGCCGCGGCACGGAGCCACCGGGTGATCCAGACAGGTTGAAGGGACGTTTCGGGCATGCGAAGCGTTTCGGTGCCGACCTCAAGGCGGACTCATCCGGATCGACGTTTCCACAATCGCGAAGCAGTCTCGGCGTGGGCGGGATCGAGCTGGCACAAGCGCGATCGTGTTTGTCGCCGACCAACGTCGATCAGGGCTTCGGCGGTTCTTTGGCGGGCGCGGCAGAGTTCTTCTTGGCTTCCGCGCCCGGGGCGGGGACGACCGTCGGCTCGACGGGCTTTTCCTCAACCGGCGTTTCCGGCACCGCCTCGTCCTGGTCCTTGCCCAGGATCTTCGGGCGGGTCTTGATCACCATGAGTTCGCCCGCGCGCTCGAGCAAGAGCGCCATCCGCTTGGCGCGGCTCACGTCTTTGGGGACCGCCAGCCCGCTCTCAAACTCGCACGCACCAAGGCGATCCACGAACCCCGGGGTGCGCGCCGTCAGACGCATCGTCGCGTCCTTCAGCCGTCCGCCAAAGGTCGAGTCGCCCGCGGTACCCGATGGGAGCAGGAACCCGCCGCCGGAGTACTGACCCATCTGTCCTTCGGCGATGATCAGGTGCCGCACCGTGACCGAGTTGGCGCTGAACGCGATCGGCGTCGCGCCCGCCTTGGGCGCCAGGAACATGTGCACGTGCACCAGGGAGCCCGAGAAGCGGGAGAGATCCGCGTTGTCCGCGAACGCTTCCGCGGGCAGATCGGAGAGATAGAAGTCGGCGGTGTTCGGATCGGCGGCGTAGTAGGCCTGGAACTTGGGCTCGAGCGTCAGCACCGTGCCGCTGTCGAACGACGCGAGCGTGGCGTCGCGGGTCACCGAGGAACCGAACACGCCGCACGAGCTGAGGGCCAGCGTCGCCGTGCCCAGAAGGGCCATCGCCCACCAGCGAACGGATCCCGATCGCTGGAACGCGATGCGGGGCGTTGTTTGCGGGTGCAAGGAGGCGAAACCGCCCTGCTTTTCAGCGGCATCGGGAATCGTGGAACCCCTGGCCGATAGGTGTGGTACGCTCATGTTCATGAGGGGTCGGGATTCGCTCGTGGAGGGTTGGCGGCGGTGGGGGCGGGGTCGGACGTGTTGAACAAAGGGCTCGTGCGGGACGGAGCCATTCATATGCGAGCGGGCGGCATCATCCTTGGAAAGTACGGGATCACCATGAACAGGGTACAGCCTTTGGGCGTTCTCGGGGCGGTCGGACTTTTGGCCTTGTCGTCGGGTTTGGCCTCGGGCCTGGCCTTGGCGCAATCGAGCCAGTTCCCGGGCGCGGACCAGCCGAATCAGTGGGATACCAAGGGCAATCCGTCGGCGACGCCGCTGATCTCACCGACGCCCGCTCGTCCCCTCTCCCAGCAGACGCCGGCTCCCGCGCCCGCCATCGCGCCCAACACCGCTCCGCCGAGCCAGTTCCCGGCCGCCAACCAGCCCAGCCAGTGGGACGTCAAGGGCAACCCGGCGGCCAGTCCGCTGATCACACCGAATCCGACGTTC
Organism: Phycisphaerales bacterium; assembly: GCA_019744815.1. Classification (GTDB taxonomy): domain Bacteria; phylum Planctomycetota; class Phycisphaerae; order Phycisphaerales; family UBA1924; genus JAFEBO01. The sequence continues at coordinate 91,559 of JAIEUA010000001.1, read as the reverse complement.
CCCTCGCAGCCGATCGTCTCGCCGGGGGTGCCGCCGACCACCGTGCCGCCGAACCACTGGAGTCCGAATCAGCCGATCCCGCCGGGCTGGGGCTACTACCCGTGGGGCGGGTACACCGTCCTGTGGAACGGCACGAACCGGATCGTCTATTGGAACGGGTACCAGGTTCCCGCCTTCATCCCCCGCCCGTTCGGTGGGGTGGTGTACCTCTACGACCCGAACCTCGTCCCGGGTGCCAACCGGCCCAGCGCGGAGTCGCAGAAGCCGCCGCCGGCGCCCGAGCCCACCGCGTTCGAGAAGGGCCTGCTCGCGTTCCGCGCCGGGCGCAGCGCCGACGCGGCGAAGATTTGGAAAGACGTCGTTCAGAAAGATCACGAGGACGTGACCACCATGCGGTTGCTCGCCCTCGCACTCTTCGAGAACCGCGAGGTCGACAACGCCGCGGCGATGATGCGCCAGGCCTATCGCGCCGACCCGACGCTCGCCGGCCGCGAGCTCGACAGCGACCTGCTGAATCTCACGTCGTCGCGGCGGAGCGTGCTGGTGAACCGTGCCTCGGAGTACGCCAACCGCATCGGCAGCGCGTCGGGCTGGCTGAGCGTGACCGTGCTCATGCAGGCCGACGGACGCTACGAACTGGCCCGCAAGATGCTGAAGCGTTCGGCGGACGAAGGGCTGGAGCCGGATGTCCGTGCCGCCCTGGACGCTGCTCTGGCTTCCAAGGTCCGCGCGCCCGCTGTCAAGCCCGCGAACAAGCCGGCCAGCCCCGCCGCTCCCACTCCGGCGAGCACGCCGAAGACCCCAACCACCGCAGCACCACCCAGCACCGCCCCGACCAAGTAGAACCGCGTGCAACGCCCTTGGCGTGCCGCAATCGCACCGAACGCGTGACCGGGTGCCACTGCCGACGGCTCGGCGTCGGCAGTGAGATCGACGTCTCTCCACTGCCCAGCGAAGCGCTGGGCAGTGGCACCCGGGCGCCAAGGGCCGTTGAAACCATTTGAATCGTCCGTTACTGGCCCGCGATCCGGAAGCCGTGGTCTTCCTTCTCGCGGATCATGCGTCGGTCTTCGTCGCTGCGGGCGATGATGGACTGCAGCTCCGTTTCGTTCATCCACGGCAGGGCCGCGAGCTTGTCGCGCAGGGCGCCGGGGAACTCGCGGTCCTTACGCTCGTGCGGCGGGCGGCTGCGCCAGATCCGGTGCATCCACAGATACTGCTCGGGCGAGCGACGCACCATCTTCTCGATCGAGCGCCGGTAGCGGGCGGTGATGTAGTAGAGCCGATCGGGCTGGCTCTCCCAGTCGGCGGGGCCGAACTGATCGACCAGCTCGATGACGTAGTTCATGCCGTCGCGGGAGTCGTCGGATCGCACGGTCGCGATGGTGGTTGACGGATCGGGCTGCTCGCCGGGTTGCAACCGCCGGGCCACGCCGCAGATCACCGTGGCGTTGAACTGCATCGCGAGGATGCCGACGGATTTGTAGGTGCTGGTGAGCCGCCCGAAGAAGGGCACGAAGACGCCGTAGTCCCCGCCGTTCTGATCGGCGACCAGGCCCGCGGGCACGCCGCGCTGGAGCCCCTCGGGCAGCTCGCGCACGGCACCAAACTTCGACACCAGCGTGAGCCCGCGCTTCTGGCGGCTCTCGCGGACCCAGTTGTCGAGTGGCTTGAGGTCGAGCGGGCGGTACACCGCCTGCATCGGGAAGCCCAGCATGCTGACCGTATAGCCCACCAGTTCCCAGTTGCCGCAGTGCCCAGAGACCAGGATGCACGGCTCGCCCCGCAGCAGCGAGGTGAGCGCCTTGGACACGTCGCCCAGCCGAACTTGCTTCGACCAGCCGTCGTGGTTGACGAGCCGGGGCGTGTACGCGAGCTCGACGCCCAGCTGCATCAGGTGCTCGTAGCTGGCGATCGCCAGCTCGCGCTTGCGTTCGGCCGACCAATCCGGAAAAGCGATGTCGAGATTCTGCACCGCGCGACGCACGTGCCGCTTGTTGAACGGCAGGTTCGCGAACAAGCGCCCCGCGCCGCGACCAACGCCCACGGCCGGCCCCAGCCCGAGCGAGAGCGGCAGCGTGATCGTCGAACGCAGCACGCCCGAGATCCCGTCCTGCAGCCACATCGGCAGCGTGGAGTGCTTGAAGGCCATTGCGAGAGAATAGCGCGGGCTGTCGTCAGACGAACCCTCCGCGCGAGCGGAGGGCCGCGGTGGCGTGTGGCGCGCGTGTGACCATCCCGTCGCACCGGCCCCACGCTCGCGCGTGGGGTTCGTTCTCGCGCGCCAACCATTGCCCGTGCTGCGCACCGCCGATCTCGACTACGACCTCCCCGAATCCGCCATCGCCAAGGAGCCCGCGAGCCCGCGTGACGCGGCGCGCCTCATGGTCATCGACCGCGCCAGCGGCGACGCCCGCGAGCACACCATCGTGCGCGAGCTTCCGAGGCTGCTCCGCCAGGGCGACGTGCTGGTCTTCAACGCCACCCGCGTGCTGCAGGCCCGGCTGGTCGGCCGACGCGAGGACAGCGGCGGGCGGGTCGAGGGCCTGTTTCTCTCCGCCAGCAGCGACGGCCGGGAATGGACGGCTCTGCTGCGGGCCAAGAAAGTGCGTGAGAACACCAGCATCCGGCTCATCGACGAACACGGCGCGGACACGGAGGTCACGCTCGTGCCGCTGCGTCGCGACGCGAGCGAGACCGGGGCGTGGGTCGTCGGCGTGCGGGTCGATGGCGGAGCGAGCGGCCCGGGCGTTTCTCCGCTGGATCCCGCGGCAATCCTCGATCGCGTCGGGCACACGCCGCTGCCGCCGTACATCTTGAAGGCCCGCGAACACACCCACGAGCCGGTGGAACGCGCCAGCGATCGCGATCGGTATCAGACGGTGTACGCCAAGCAGCAAGGCTCGGTCGCGGCGCCCACCGCGGGCCTGCACTTCACCCCGGAGCTGCTCGCGGCGATCGACGCGGTCGGCGTCGAACGCGTCGAGGTCACCCTGCACGTCGGCACCGGCACGTTCAAGCCGGTCGAGGTCGACATCGTCGAAGAGCACCCGATGCACAGCGAATGGTGCTCGATGTCCGAGGCCTCGGTCGAGCGTGTGACGCGTGCCAAGGCCCAGGGCCGGCGCGTCATCGGTGTCGGCACCACCAGCGTGCGAACGCTCGAGAGCTACGCCCTCCATCTCGAGCAGCACCGGGGCGCACCGCCCGCGTCGCTCGACACCCGGCTGCTCATCACCCCCGGCTACCGCTACCGCTGGGTCGACGGGATGCTCACCAACTTCCATTTGCCTCGCAGCACGCTGCTGGCGATGGTGGGGGCTCTGCTCTCAGACCGGGGCACGGTGGGTGTGCAGCGCCTCATCGATCGGTATCGAGAAGCGATCGCGTCCGGCTACCGGTTCTATTCCTTCGGCGACGCGATGCTGATCGCCTAGCCGAGCCTTACTCGTCCGACGCGATCGACTTGGGCCCCTGCTTGCCCGCGACGCGCTCCATGTAGCCCTTGCCCTTGCGCTCGTACTTGGTGAAGCCCAGCCGCTCGAGGTTCTTGTTCGAGAGCGTGGACTTTTCTTTGATCGGCGACCACTGCCCGGCGATGGCCGGGGCGACGATCGCGCGGCGGACCGGCTGCCCGGTCTTGGGATGCTTGGTCAGGGCGTCCTCTTTCATGGACTGGACAATCTCGAAGGTCTCGCCGGTGGGCTTGCCGGACTTGTCGAGGATTTCGTAGACGTAGGTGGGCATGACACTTGTCCGATGCTTGGAGGTCGAAGTCGGTTCACCCGAACACGCGGCCGGATTCCACGTCCACCATCTTCCAGCCCACCGCCTTGCAGATGCGGCTCAGCACCGGCCAGGCGATGTCGTCGTCGGTGACCGTGACCAGGGCCTGCGTCACTTCTTCCATGTTGCTCGGCAGCTCGACGATCAGGCCCGGGCCGTGCAGGATCTCGGTGCCCAGGCTGGCCGACCGGGGCGAGCCGTCGGGCGCCGTGTTGTAGCGGGCGAGGATGTCCTTCACTTCTTTGGGCGTGCCGAGCGGGCCGACCTGATGGGGCGAGTCGGGGCGCGTGGGCCGCGAGCCCGAACTCAGGGCGGCAAGGCCGGTCAAGGCCCCTCTCATCAGCACGATCTGGCGTTTCTTGGCCACGGGAGATAGTAGAACCGGCCTCCGGCCGGTTTGGTTGATTGCAGGACCGGCTGGAAGCCGGTCCTACTGGAGTCCTACTGGAGGAGGGCCGGGACCCGTCGGCCAGATCCTGCGAATAGGCTCCGGCGTCGGGGGCGGGTTCTGTGTAAACTTCCGACCCTTCGCGGAGCGGCCGCTCCGGGAGGGAATCGTTTTCGTCCCCGCATCGCGGGCGTCAGGAGTCAGTATGGCGGGTCGCACATCCACCAGCGTCGGCACCGGGGTTGCCATTGTCCTCCTCGGGATCACCTCCCTGGGCCTCTTCATCTCCTCCGCCGTGCTCTACGGCAAGTGGAACGGAGCCCTGAAGGAACTCAACGACGCCAAGTCCGGCATCAAGGACTTCATCAAGGACGGCGAGCGCCAGCAGGACGACGTCCGCCAGCTGGTCGACGCCGCCAAGAAGGCCCAGGGTCAGTCCCTCACCGGCTACCTCGTCAAGACCAACCAGGAGCTGGCGACCGCCATCACCGGCAACAGCCGCGACTCGGTCGACCGCCTGCTCGAGCAGATCAAGAAGGAAAGCGCCGAAGCCGGCAACCTCCCGCTGCTCCGCGTCGCCCAGGAGCGGGCCGGCAAGGTCGCCGACTTGACCAAGCAGCTCGAACAGAACGACGCCGCCCGCAAGGCCGCTCAGACCGACCTCAAGAACGAGCAGGACCGCGTCGCCGGCATCGTCGCTCGGCACAACGAGACCGTCGCCGCCCTCAACGCCGAGGTCGGCAAGTACAAGACCGAGCTCGACGGCTACCGCCAGGGCATCGACAAGGTCCGCGAGCAGATGCAAGCCTCGTTCGACGCCAGCATCGCCAACGCCAAGGCCCGCGAGACCGAGCTCTCGGGACGCGTCTCCGACCTTCAGCAGAAGAACCTGATCCTCGAGGATCAGATCTCCCGCCTCCGCGGCGAGCGCAGCAAGACCACCGCCCGCGGCACCTCGGAAGAGGCCCTGGTGGACGGCTACATCGTCGGCAACAGCCCGGCCCAGCGCCAGGTCTTCCTCAGCATCGGCCGCCGCCACAAGGTCGTCGTCGGCATGACCTTCGCCGTCTACAACGACGCCAACTCGATCAAGATCGACGAGGAAGGGAACTACAAGCCCGGCAAGGCGACCATCGAGATCATCAACGTCGGCGACGAGACCAGCACCGCCCGCATCATCAGCGAGACCAAGGGCAACCCGTTGGTGAACGGCGACGTGATCGCCAACGCGTTCTTCGATCCGGCCAAGGTCTACAAGTTCGTCGTCTTCGGGAACTTCGACACCAAGGGCGTCGGCAACCCGACCGCCGCCGGCCGCACCGACATCGCCGCCATGATCACCGCTTGGGGCGGCGAGGTGGTCGATGATCTCGAAGGCGACGTCGACTTCCTCGTCCTCGGCTCGCGTCCGGTGCTCCCGCCCCGCCCGGGTGTGGATCAGCCGATCGAGGTCGTGCAGGAGTACGTCCGCCTCGAGCGCAGCGTGAACCGCTACAACGACCTGCTCAAGAGCGCGACGGCGATGGGTCTGCCGGTGCTGAACGAGAACCGCTTCTACACCCTCACGGGACAGACCCCGATCAGCCGCAAGCGCTGAGATGGATGGCCGAAGTGATCCCCGAATCCCCCGCCCGACCGCGGGGGATTTTTATTGGGTCGTCTGGGGCCAGCGTGGGGGCCCTTGGCCACGCCCCGATAAGGGCGGCCCGGGAACACCACGGCTCCCAGACTGCGGCCACTTAAGCGATTCTGCTTGCATCATCCAGCCCCGGTCTGAGACAATGTCCGACCGGTGCCTTCCGCCCCCTCGCCCCCCGTCCCGCCGGTCGGAGCTTGTCCATGCCGCGAAGCAGCTTGCTTGGTGTCGTTGTCTTGATCTCCCTGCTCCGATCCTTCGCGTCGGCGCAGATCGATCCCGTGCAGATGCTGCACTCGGCTCCGACGACGACCGACAGCCTGGGCACGAGTATCGACGTCGACCGCGACACGATGATCGTCGGCGCGTACACCTACGACCCCGCGGGCAAGATCGATGCCGGCGCCGCCGTCATCTTCCGCTGGGCCGGCTCCTCGTGGACGGAAGAGGCTCGCCTCGTCGCCGGCGACGGCGTCGCGGGCGATCGCTTCGGCCGGTCGGTCGCGGTGCAGGGCAACACCGCCGTGGTCGGCGCGTACCTCGCCGGGCTCCCCGGCAAGTCCGGCGCCGGCGCGGTGTACGTCTTCCAGCGCACCGGCACCACCTGGACGCAGGTTGCCAAACTCACCGCGAGCGATTCGGCGGCCAATGACAACTTCGGCACCTGCGTGGACCTCGACGGCGACACCATCGTGGTCGGAGCCCCGTTCAAGAACGGCGCGATCACCGGCTTGCAGGCCGGAGCGGCGTACGTCTACACAAAGTCCGCCGGCGTCTGGTCGTTGCAACAGAAGATCACCGACCTCAACGGGAGCGCGGGAGATCAGTTCGGCAGCAGCGTCGCCCTGCAGGGCGACACCGCGGTGTTCGGAGCTCCCCTGGACGACGTGTTCTTCGCCGACCGGGGCAGCGCTCAGATCTTCACACGCTCCGCGGGGATCTGGACCAAGCGTGCCACGCTCAGCCCCAGCGACGGCACCGCGTTCGACACCTTCGGCCGCAGCGTCGCCATCAGCAACGGGACCGTCGCCGTCGGCTCGCCCCAGAACGATCTCACCACCAACGGCAACCAGGGCGCGATCTACGTCTACACCGGCTCCGGCGCGTCGTGGACCCAGCAGCAGAAACTCACCCGCACCGGCCCCCTCGTCAACGATTTCTTCCCGACCTCCCTCGCCATCGAGGGTGACACGATCGTCGCGGGTCTGCAAACCTACGACGGCATCGTCGGCTCGAATCAGGGCGCGGGCCTGTTCTTCACCCGCAGCGCCGGCGTCTGGAGCGCCAGCGAGCTCTTCCAGCCCAGCGAGACCCAGGCCGGCGCCCTCTTCGGCGCCTCGGTCGGCATCAGCGATCAGTTCGTGGTCACGGGCAGCTTCAGTTACAACCGTCCGGGGGCCACGGGCGCCGGCGCGGCGTACGCATTCCGTCGCATCAGCGGAGAGCCCAATCGCACCCTCCTGATCGCGCCCCCGACGCCTCAGGAGAACGCGAACTTCGGCAACCGCATGGCCAACGATGGCATCCGGCTCGTGGTCGGCGCCCTGGCCGAGGACGGCGCCGCGGGTGCCGACCAAGGTGCGGCGTACGTCTACCGATTCCAGGACGAGTCCTTCGTGCTCGAGCAGAAACTGCTTCCGGCCGATCCTGCCGCAGGCGCCAACTTCGGTGCCGCGCTCGCGATCGATGGCACCACGATCATCGTCGGCGCCCCGAAAGACCCGCAGGCCGGATTCGGTGCCGGAGCCGCCTACGTGTTCACGTTCAACGGCGTGACTTGGTCGCAGCAGGCCAAGCTCACGGCCAGCGACGGAACGGCGTTGGATGCTTTCGGGACGTCCGTCGCCATCAGCGGCGATCGCGCCCTGATCGGAGCCCCCAACGACAACATTCCCATCTCTCTTATCAACCAGGTGAGCGCGGGGAGCGCCTGCTTCTTCGCCCGATCCGGCAGCACATGGTCGCAGGTCTCGAAGGTCTCGCTTTCCGCCCCCTCCACGAACGACTTCTTCGGTGCCGCGGTCGCGATCGAGGGCGACTCCGCCTTGATCGGCGTGCCCGGCTACGACACCACCGGGATCAACAACCGCGGCGCGCTTTTCCTGTACCGATGGAACGGGACTGCCTGGGCGAACAACGGAGCGAGCTCGTTTACCGGAACGTCTGACAACGACAGCCTCGGCAGCGTGATCTCTTCCCGCGCCGGGATGTTTGCGGCGGCGAGCGTCCCCGGTCGCCGTGTCATCTGCATCGAGTGGAACGGCTCGAATCTTGTGACCCGCGGTACGCTCACCGCCGGCCCCGCGTCGTTCGGCTCGTCCGTCTTGGTGCAATCGGATTGCATCCTGGTCGGCATGCCCAACTACGCCGGGGGCGGGGCCGTGTACCGATTCCCCCGCAGCGGCAGCACGCTCTCGAACCCAACACTCTTCCTTCCCGGCGCCGTCGACGCGAGCGACAATCTCGGCGAGGCCGTCGGATACGCCGGGGGCGCGACGTTCGCCGGCGGCGGCGGGATCAGCCTTCCCGGCGGCACCAACCAGGGCGCGTTCCGTCGCCTGCAGGACAGCCCACGCATCGATCCGTTCCCGATCAACAACTCCACCGGCATCCGTTACGCCAGCCTCGCCAGCATGTTCAACGCCGCCGGGCTCAAGGAAAGCCTCGCTTCCGAGCTCGGACCGCTCGCCCGCTCGGGCGGTTTCAGCTTCGGGAATACCGAGGCGAAACTGAACGTCCCCGTTGTGCCGTTCCTCTCGGCGCTGCACACCATCACCCTCGCGGACGGCAGCGAGCTCTCGACCTCCACCTCGGACATGAAGCTCTGGAACAAGCTCGATGTGCCCTCAGGCGCCAACAGCCGCATCAGCGCCGGCACGCTCAACCTCGATCTTCCTTCGACTCTGAACGTCGGCGTCGGCGCCACGCTCACCATCACCCCGCCCAGCCCGGTCTTTGGCGGCAGCGCCACCATCCTGCCCAATGCCACGCTCAGCGTCGGAGCCCTGAACCAGAACGGCACGCTCACGCTCCTCGGCGGCGTCGTCGCCGCGACCAGCGTCACCAACTCGGCGGGCGCTCAATTCTCCGGCTACGGCGATATCGCGGCGCCCGTCACCAACGCGGGCCTCTTTGACATCGACGCCAACACCCAGGTCATCGGCAACTTCACCAACCAGGCCGGCGGCACCGTGACCGTTTTCAGCGGCACGCTCACCGTCTTCGGCACGCTCGCCAACAGCGGCACCATCATCGGTAGCGTCGCCGCACGCTCCGCGCTCTCGGCCGCGAGCGACCCGCTGGGTCTCTACGCCCCGCCCTTCGAGGATCGCGCGACCCAGACCATCTTCACCACCGGCGGCATCAGCATGGACGCGGCCTCCACGCTCACGCCGTCGCCCGGCACGATCGTCCGCACCGCCGGTAGCTTCGACTGCGCCATCAACCTCAACAGCCGCTACGCGATGAATCAGTCCACGCTCCAGCTCAACGGCCGGGGCGGCTTCACACTCGAAGCGATGTCCACGGATCGCGGACAAGCCGTCTCCGCCCTCAACCCCGCGCTCGCCGGCTCCTTCCCCATCGGCACGCTCAAGATCGGCCCTGGCAATCCGAGCCAGCCGACCATCGTGACCATCGTCGACAACCGCGACAACGACACGCTGGGCCAATCCGCCTGCGAAGCCGTGTACGTCAACAACCTCGTCATCGAGAGCGGGGCCGTGCTCAACGCACCCGCCTGCCGCGTGTACTACAAGACCATCACCAAGCGCGGCACGATTGCCACGCTCCCCAACGTGCTGCGGCTCTACGGCCCGTGCCCGGCCGACCTGAACAGCGACGGCCTCGTCGACGACGCCGATTTTTCGATCTTCGTCGTTCAGTACGACGTGCTCGACTGCGCCGACGCGGGCATGCCGTCGGGTTGCAGCGCTGATCTGAACAGCGACTTGCTCGTGGATGACCAGGATTTCTCGATCTTCGTGGTGGCGTACGACGCGGTCCTCTGTCCGTAGAAGACCAGCAGTCGGCTCCGGACCACATTCCCCAGGGGGTGGGGGGAGGGGCGAAAAATCTTCGAGAATCCGTGAGGGTCGGCCCCCTCCGGTCCCGCCGATGTTCCCGCGACTGTGCGTATGAGGACGCGTCGCGAACGTTCGGAAGGGGATCGGTATGCCACGGACTCGAATCAGCGTTGTCGCGCTCCTGGCGCTCGCCGGCAGCGCTTCGGCACAGACCATGATCAACACCACCGATGTCACCATCAGTGGCGACCGCGTGGTCAACGGCACGCTCGACGGCGTCCCCTTCACGACCGCGGTCCAGAGCACCACGCAGGGCGAGGTGATGCTGGTGTTCGTGCGGGGCGATCTGACGCTGGGTGTGGGTCGCAAGGTCAAGATCGTCGGTTCCCGCCCGCTGCGCATGCTGGTCGGGGGCGATCTGGTCGTCTCGGGCGCGACCATCGACGCGAGCGCCGTGGGACGCACGGGTGCGGCCGGGGGTGGCGCGGGCGGTTCGGGCGGAGCCGGCGGTGCCGGAGCCAACTCCAGCCCGAACACCCCGCCCAACAACAACAGGACCGCCGGTGGTGCGGGAGGACAGCCGATCGCGTGCATCTTTGCCAACGGGGGCTCGGGCGCGAGCGGTCAGACCGGTGGCGCCGCCCAGATCTTGCCGCAATCCGGCAACACGGGGAGCCCGGGTGCCCCGGGAGCCGACGGCGGCCTGGGCTTCGGTCGTCTGGGTGGGCTCAGCCGCGGCGGATCCGGCGGCAGCACCGCGCAGGGTGGACCGTTCGTGGTCAGCGTGGCCCCCGGCGGCCTACCCGGGGGCGGCGGTCCCGGCGGGTTCACCAACGGCGGAGGCGGCGGCACCGGAGGACACGGCTCGCCCGGCGAGAACGGCAAGACCGGCGGCACCGGCAGCACCGGCGGTGACGCCACGCCTCTCACGTTGAATGTGCTGGCACCCAATTGGGATCTCTACGCCGGGAACGGCGGCGGCGGCGGTGGCGGCGGTGGTGGAGGTGGTGCGGGCGGCTTCGGCGGGCGCGGCGGCACCGGAGGCAGCGGCGGCGGTGGCGGCGCGACCTCGTGCGTTCCCGGTGGTCAGGGCGGCGCGGGAGGCGCCGGCGGACCCGGCGGCGCGGGCGGCCTTGGCGGCAAGGGCGGCCTCGGATTCTCCGGCGGCGGCGGCGGCGGCGCGTTCGAACTCGCTTCACTCGGGCGCATCTTCTTCGCCGGCTCGGCACTCGCCAAGGGCGGCGACGCGCCCGGCGAGAACACGTTCGGCTTCCAGGGGCTCACCGGCGCGCCGGTGCAATCCGGTTCGCCCGGTGATCCCGGTCTGCCCGGCAACGCCGGCTCCGGGCCCGGCGGACCCGGCGGGCCGGGCGGTACCGGCGGCGCCGGCGGTCGCGGCGGCGGTGGCGGCAACGGCGGCAACTCCAGCGGAGGCGGCGGCGGCACCATCAAGTTCAACGCCCCCGAGCTCATCATGTCCGATGGGGTCATCAGCGCCCAGGGCGGGCAGGGGAGCAACCTCGTTCGCGCGCTCTCCGGCTTCGTCTCGCTCGCCAGCACCGCGCGCATCGGCTCGTTCACTCCGACAACGGGCGACACCGTGCGTGATCTGCCCGGCCCCACGGCCCCGAACTTCTACTTCGATCGCGCACCAACCACGCCGCTGCTCGCCGGGTTGCGCGAGGGCGGCGCCGTAGCGGGGATCGCGAGCGCCGACGCTGAAAACATCATCGATATCACCGAACTCCCGTCGGGCACGGTGGCCGGACTCTTTGTCATCACGAGCCTGCCCAACAGCCGCATCGTGTCGCCGGCGAGACCCGCGCTCGCGTTCGTGAACCTGGGCATCCACGCGATCGATATGCCCGCGATTGGCATCGGCGCCCCGGGCTTCTTCACGGGGTTGCAGGACCTGTCGTGGCGTCGCGACCAGCGTTTCGGCGGGCAAGGTCTGCTGCTGCTGGCGAAGCTCCAGCCCGGTGAGGCCTACGTCACGCTGATCCCGTCGGGGTACGACATCTCGCTCGCGACCCTGCGGGGAACGATTCAAGGGCGCGACCAGATCATCTCGTCTTCCTTCTTTGGACAGGATTCGCCTCTGCTGCTGATCGAGCGCTCGTGCCCGGCGGACCTCAACGCCGACGGCTTCGTCGACGACGCCGACTTCTCGATCTTCGTTCCGCAGTACGACATCCTCGACTGCGCAGACCCGTCGATGCCGGCGGGGTGCAGCGCCGACGTGAACGGCGACCTGTTCGTCGATGACCAGGATTTCTCGATCTTCGTGGTGGCGTACGACGCGGTGCTGTGCCCGTAACGGCCGGATCTCACCGATCGTGTCGGGTCGCACGATCTCAAGTGAGGGAAAGCCACGCTCGTTCTCGCACGTGCTTGCGGCCGCGGTTGGGGCCAAAGGGAGCTGATCATGGCTTTGCTCAGGGTGTCGCTCAGGGCGTTGCTGGTCTCGGCGTCGATGGGTGTGCTGGCGGGCGGCGCCAGCGCGGCGACCACCGTGACCATCAGCGCGACCGCCCAGGGCACGGTGGACGAGTACGGCCGCAACAACGCGGCGTTCGGCTCGGCGCTGGGCAACATGCTCTGCGGGCGGCTCAACACCTTCTTCATCCGAAACTTCGCGGTCTTCACGCTCGGGCCCGAGGCGCGGCCGCAGGGACGTCGGATCATCGCCGCCACCTTCGCGCCGCGGATCAGCTTCAACGCCGTGCAGCTTGTCGTGTCGCCGGGCAAGTACGTCCTCCGCGACGTCCAGCCCGCGTTCGTCCCCGCGCTCGCGGCGGACTCGACGCCGTTCTCCGGACGCCTCGACATCTACAACGACTTCGTCAACGGCGTGATCTACGCCGAGCGGGTGGTCACGCTCGCCGACAACCCGGCGTCGATCCCGGCCACGCTCGATGTCACGCTCACTCCCGCCTTTGTCCAAGCGGCCAACGCCCTGCTCGACTCCGGAGGCGGATCGATCGCGCTGGGTGGTTCGATGGTGATCCCCACCACGCCCGGCGTGCAGTCGCTCTTCGCGTTCAGCAGTTACGACCCGCCGCTGGGTGGCCGTGCCCAACTCATCCTCACGTTCGCGCCGTCGTGCCCAAGCGACCTCAACGCCGACAACGTGGTGGACGATCTCGATTTCCAGATCTTCGTGGTGCAGTACGACGCGGTGCTCTGCGCGGCCCCGGAGATGCCCGCCGGCTGCAGCGCGGACTTGAACACCGACGGCGTAGTGGACGACCTGGACTTCCAGATCTTTGTGGTGGCCTACGACGCCGTGCTGTGCCCTTGAGTGCCGGCGATGCTCAGTCGAGCGCGCCGATCCGAAGACGGCCTTGGGTTCATCGCCTGATGCTGTGTGCGGCCGACGCGGTTCGATCCGCCGTCGTCGCGTTCGTTATCGGGCACGATCGGCGGCATGTCGAAAAACGCCCTTGCGTCATCCGTGCGATTGTGAGAGAATCGCCCCCGCTCGAGGAGGACCATTGATGCTCGTTCGGATCCCGCTGTTCGCCGCGCTCGCGGCGGTTCTGCTTGCACTTCCGGCGCTCGCCCAGCGTTCCACGCCGCTGCAGTTGCTGGACCCGGCAGGTCCGGGCGGCGGGGGAGTTGGTAACTCGATGGCGATCGACGGCGACACCATGATTCTTGGCGGTAAAAGCGAGTCCGCGCATGTCTATCGCTGGGCCGGCTCCGCATGGGTGCTTGAGGCGACACTGACCGCCCCCGGCCCGAGCATAGTCAGAGACTTCGGCATCTCCGTCGCGATATCCGGCGACACCGCGGTCGTGGGAGCGGACTACGACACCGTGGGCGCTAACAACTTACAGGGGGCGGTCTATGTCTACGTTCGCACAGGGACGACCTGGACCTATCAGGCCACGCTCACCGATTCCGGCGGCGCGGCAGACCGGTTCTTTGGATTCAGCGTCGGCATTTCCGGCAACACCGTGATCGCTGGTTGCTACGCCGACACGATCGGCGTGAACCCCTATCAAGGCTCCGCGTCCATCTTTGTGCGCTCGGGCACGACATGGACCCAGCAGGCTCGACTTATCGCCGCCGACGGCGCCGCGGCCGACTGGTTCGGAAAGTCGGTCTCTGTTTCGGGCGACACCGCGATTGTCGGCTCGTATCGCAGCGAGGTCGGCGCCAACACGGATCAGGGTGCGGCCTATGTCTTCGTGCGCTCGGGAACAACCTGGAGCGAGCAAGCCAAACTGACCGCTTCCGACGGCGCGGCGTTCGACCGGCTTGGTGATCAGGTCGTCATCTCGGGCGACACCGCGATGGTGGGTGCGCGTTCTGACGATGTCGGCGCGAACGCCGACCAGGGCTCGGCGTACGTCTTTGTTCGCTCGGGAACCACCTGGAGCCAGCAGGCCAAGCTGACGGCTTCCGATGGAGCAGCAGGGGATTCTTTCGCCAGTTCTCTCGCCATTTCCGGCAACACCGCCATTGTCGGCGCGAGCAACGATGATGTGGGCAGCAACGCCGACCAAGGCTCCGCATATGTCTTTGTCCGTTCCGGCGCGACCTGGACGCAGCAAGCGAAGCTGATCGCGCCGGACGGCGCCGCGAGCGACGGGTTCGGTACCAGTGTTGCCGTCTCTGGCGACACCGCGATGGTCGGTGTCCCCCTTGATGACGTCGGCGCCAACCTGAACCAGGGCTCGGTGTGGATCTTCTCCCGGGTGGGCCCCGCATGGATCGGGGCCGACCGGCAGCTTGTTGCCTCCGACGGCGCGGCGGGCGATTTCTACGGGTACTCCGTCGCCATCTCTGGCGATACCGCCATCGTCGGCGCGTCCAACCGCACTCTGACGAGCAGCCAGCAGGGCTCGGCGTACGTGTATGTCCGCTCCGGAATGTCCTGGATCCAGCAGACGCAGCTCACCGCATCCGACAGCGCCCTGGGAGACTTTTTGGGCACCTCCGTCGCCATCTCCGGCGATACGGCGATCGTCGGCGCCTACGGCGACGATGTTGGCGCCAACAGCAATCAGGGTTCCGCGTACGTCTTTGTCCGCTCCGGCACGACCTGGACGCAGCAGGCCAAGCTCACCGCGTCCGACGGCGCAGCCAGCGATTTCTTCGGCTACGCCGCCGCCATCTCGGGCGATACCGCGATCATCGGCGCCTATGGCGACGACATCAGCACCAACGCCGACCGAGGCTCGGCCTACGTCTTTGTCCGCTCCGGCACGACGTGGACGCAGCAGGCCAAGATCACAGCCTCCGATGGCGCGGCGGCCGATTTCTTTGGCTGGTCCGTCGCCCTCGATGGGAACACCGCCGTCGTCGGGGCCAGCAACGACAATCTTGGTGCCAACGCCGATCAGGGCTCGGCCTATGTCTTTGTCCGCTCCGGCACGACCTGGACGCAGCAGGCCAAACTCACCGCATCCGACGGCGCCGCGAGCGATTTCTTCGGCTCCTCCGTCGCTCTCTCGGGCAACACCGCCATCGCAGGCGCCCAGGGCACCAACTCCAGCCAGGGTGCGGCGTACATCTTCGTCCGTTCCGGCACGACGTGGACCCAGCAGGCCAAGCTCACCGCATCCGATGGCGCGGCAAGCGATACCTTCGGCAGGAGCGTCGCTCTCTCGGGCGATACCGCGGTCATCGGCGCCGACCTCGACGACATCGGTGCGAACGTCAACCGGGGTTCGGCCTATGTCTTCTCGCGCGTCGTTTCCGCATGGACCGAGCGCACCAAGCTGACCGCGCCCGACGGCGGGGGCGCACTGGACCGTTTCGGGTTCAGCGTCGCCCTTTCCGGCGACTACGTCATCGCGGGCGCCTACGGCGTCGATGTCGGGGCGAACACCAACCAGGGCTCGGCATGGGTCTTCAACGTGGTGGCCCAGGACCTTTCCTTTGCACGCAACGACGACACCGCCGTGGGGTATTCCACCCTTGGCGCGGCCGTGTCGCCCGCGACCACCGGCCAGCAGATCACCGCCACCGAGGCCGCGTGGCGCACCGCGGCGTCGCTCGATACCGCCGGCCGCGATCTCACGCTGAGGAGCGGCGCCGACATCCGGACCCCATCAACCACCGCGCTCGTGCTCGGCGGGTCATCGACGCTGATCGCACCCTCCGGCAGCGTCGCCGAGATCTTCGGGCCCCTGAGCGTCACGGGCAATCAGGCGGCAACCATCTTGGCGGATTCCTTCCGTCTCGGCTCCCGCGGCAGCCTTCGTCTCTTCACGGGCGCCTGGCTCAGCATCAACGGGTCCCAGGTGCAGTTCGATGGCCCGGCGCAGCTCGATCCCGGGTCTCGCCTCTCCGCGGCCGGTGCCGTGGTGCTCCATGACGATCTCACAGCGCAGAGTCCGCTGGTGATCGAATCCTTCGGTGGGCTGACCAACAACGCGGTGTGCTCGCTCACCAATACAACGGTGAACACCCCCTCGTTCACCAATGCCGCTTCGTTGAGCAGCCAGGGAACATCCACGTTCGAAGCGTCCTATGTCAACAACGCCGCCGCCACGACCAACGCGAGCGGCACGTTCCTCGTGCAGGGATCCTTCATCAACAACGGCACGTTCATCGGCGCGGCATGCCCCAGCTGCCCGTCCGCGGCCCCGAAGCTCGAAGTCTGGGGCGACCTGACGCTGGCTCCGGAAGCCACGCTCAAGCTGCCGGTGGCTGGCGCGACGTTCCGAATGGAAGGCAACTTCGACAGCGCTCTCAACAACAACACTCGTTACGACCTGAGCCAGGCGACGCTGCAGTTCGAGAACGGATTTCCCGTGTTGACGGAGCAGACCCTGGAAGTGATGTCCAGAGACGTCGGCCCGAGCGCAACCGGGCTGAACCGCAACTTCCCGGGCCACTACCCGATCGGCACGCTCCGCATCGGCCAGGTGACCAGCCTCGTTCGCCTGGTGGACAACCACGACAACGACGGCCTGGGCCAGGGCTCGTGCGAGGCGATCTATGTCGACACGCTCCAGATCGATACCTACAGCCGGCTCATCAACCCCGCCTGCCGCATCTACTACAACACGCTGATCAACAACGGCACGATCGACTTCCCCGCGAATGTGATCCCGCTCGCGCCGCCGTGCCCGGGCGATCTGAACGGGGACACGCTCGTGGACGACGCCGACTTCGTGATCTTCGCCACGGCGTACAACATCCTTGACTGCGCCGATCCTGCCATGGCCCCCGGTTGCCCGGCGGACCTGAACGCGGACTTGTTCGTGGACGACGCAGACTTCGTGCTTTTCGCCAACGCCTACAACGAGTTGCTGTGTCCGTGAATGTCGAGTTCGGACGCCGCGATCGTGTCACGAGCCGTCCGGCGGCCGTGCCGGTTCTCTCGCCGCCCGAATGACCGCCGCATCTTCTTCTTTGCGTTCTGAGTACGGGAGCGCCTTCTCCGCCTGATCGAGGAGCAGCTTTCCCTGCGCCGCGCGCGACTCCGACAGCGGCATCAGCCCGCGCGCCAGATTCGCAAACAGCCGGGCCCGGCGCGGCGACTCCGGCCCGTACCGCACGCCGCAGTCCTCCACAAACGCATCGAGTGCGGCCTCTCTCTCCTCCGGCCGCATGCCGGCCTTCGCCAGCAGGTCGAGGTACTCCCGCGTCCGTCGCGCCACGCCTTCTCCCTCGTCGGCTCCCGCTACCAGCATGCGGCAGCGAAGCCATCCCGCGAACGCCTCCCGCGCCGCGACCGGGTCTTGCGCGCGTGAATAGAGGATCACCGCGTGGCCGCGGCTCTGTTCGATGACAAACTGCGTCTCGTCGTTCTCGGCCTCAAGGATCGCCGCACCCTTCGCAAAGGCAGCCTTGCCCTCTTCGTTGCGCCCCGCCCGCACCAGCACGTTTCCCGCCATGCTGTTCGCGTGCGCAACACGGACGTGATTCGGTGGATAGATCCGTTCCGCGCTATCTCGGGCTTGCAGCGCAAACGGGAGCGCCTCGCTGGCACGCCCGGTGCGGATCAGCCTTCCCGCCCAATTGTGCAGCGTGTCGATCCCCGTCGGTGTGTCCTCCAGGTGCTTTGCACGCACTGTCGCCACGGCTTCCGTGAACAGCCGATCGATGTCAGCATCCTTTCCCGTGCGCTGAGAGAGGCAGTTGATGAGGGCCAGCCGCGCGTCTA
Source organism: Phycisphaerales bacterium (assembly GCA_019744815.1). Lineage (GTDB taxonomy): Bacteria > Planctomycetota > Phycisphaerae > Phycisphaerales > UBA1924 > JAFEBO01. The sequence goes on along the minus strand of JAIEUA010000001.1, from coordinate 73,599 downwards.
TCGGAAATTCAGCTCGCTCTGCGCCCGATGAGCCGTCCTGTGCGACCAGCTCGCGCAGAAGGGGCTCTGCTTCGTCGAGCCGCCCTTGGATCTGGAGAACATACCCAACGCCGAGTCGGGCGTCGTTCCATGCTCTCGCCGGCGCGCCGTTGTTCTGTTCCGCCAGTTCGACCGCGCGCCGGAAGTTCGCCAGAGCGCTGTCGAGCCTGCCTTGGTACACGTCGCACTCGCCGAGTTGGTAGTACGCACCGATCCGCGTCGCGACATCGTCCGGGGGCGCTTCCGCGAGCGCCTCGTTGAGCAGCGGAACGGCCTTGTCGTGCTGGGCGATGGCGCTCAGCAGATTGCCGAGCTGCACCCGCATGTACGCGCGGAGCGCCGGATCATCGGCAAACCGCGTCGGAACCGCACGGCTCGCATCATCGAGAACATCGACGACCCGTAGCCCCATCCCTTTCCTGTCCGGTGATGCGGCGCCGAACGCGTCGTCCACCAGGAACGAGAGCGTCGCCTTCTGCCGCTCCATCTCCCGATTGGCCCGCTTCAAGGCCGCATCGGCGACGCGACGCTGCTCCTGCTCGCGCAGGTACAGAACGCCCATGCCGACCGCGGAGGCGACGACCAACGCCCCGACAATCCCCGCGGAGGCGACCAGCCCCCGATGCCGGCGGGCAAACGTCCGCATCAGGTACCACGGCGTGGCCGGGCGGGCCGCGATCGGTTGATCGCTCAGCACCCGGCGCAGGTCCGCGGCCAGCTCCGCCGCGGACGAGTAACGCCGGTCTCGGTCCCGATCCATCGCCTTGGCGACAATCGTCGCGATATCGCCGCGCAGGTCGCGCCGCACCGTGTCCAGCGATGGGGCGTCCTCTTCCGCGATCTGGCGCGCCGCCTCCAGCAGGCTGCTGTCTCCCGTCGCGTGCGGGAGTCTGCCCGCGAGCAGCTGATACAGAATCACTCCCAGCGCGTACACATCGATCCGCGTGTCGATGTCGGCACCGAGCACCTGCTCCGGCGCCATGTAGGCGATGGTGCCCACGATCTGGCCGGCCTGGGTCACGAGCGTCCGATCGCTACCCGATTCCGAAACCAGCCGCGCCACGCCGAAGTCCAGAATCCGCGCCCGCGCCGACGCGCCCTCGCCTTCCACGAGAATGTTTCCCGGCTTGAGATCGCGGTGAATGATCCCGCGCTGATGTGCGTGCTGCACAGCGTCGGCAACCTGCGCCATCAACTCGAGCACGCGACCCGTCGAGAGCCCTTCCGCGAATCGATCCAGCGGCACGCCGGAAATGAGCTCCATGGCAAAGTACGGGAGCCGATCCGCCAGCACGCCCGATCGGCCCGTGGCGAAGAAGCCCGCCTCGTAGACCTGCGCGATCCCCGGATGGTGAAGCTGCGCCAGCGCATTGGCCTCAAACTCGAAGCGCTTGCGCATCGCTTCGCTCGCGAGCCCGGCGTGAATCACCTTCAGCGCCACGCTCCGGCGGGGGAACGTCTGTTCGGCCTCGTACACCTTGCCCATCCCGCCCTCGCCGAGCTGGCGGATGATGCGGAAAGAGCCGAGCTGCTCGCCCACGGGGTCTGCCGGCTGGATCGCCGGGGTCTCCAGGTGCGCGGGTGCCGATCCGAGACATCGGATCAGCTCGGCTACTTCGCGCTCGAGGTCCGCGTCCCCTGCGGCTCGCTGTCGAAGCCGCGCCGCGCGTTCCGCTTCTGGCAACTCGAGCACGTCGTGAAACAGCTCTTCGATGCGCTCCTGCCGCACGCCATCATCCGCCATCGGACGGCTCGCTTTCCGCTGCACGCTGTTCAAGTTCACATTGCTCAAGCTCACGTTGCAGCCAGGCCTTTGCAAAGAGCCAGTCGCGGTTGACCGTGCGCGTCGTTAAGCCGAGCACCTCAGCGACCTGCTCGATCGTCAGTCCCGTGAAGTACCGAAGAAACACAATCTCCGCTTTCCGCGGCAGCTCGCTCTCGAGTTTCCGCAGCGCCCGATCCAGGTCCGGCAGGTCGTCCCGCGTCTCGCCCACCAGGGGCAGACGATCGAGCGACGTCAGGTCGAGCCGCTGTCGGCCCCCGCCGTGCTTGGCCGCTGCCTTTCGCCGGGACTGATCCACCAAGATATCGCGCATCGCCCGCGAGGCCGCGCCGAAGAAGTGCGCGCGCCCCTCGAACTTCAAGCCCCCTCCGTCCTTCCCGCCCATGAGCTTGAAATAGGCCTCGTGCACCAGCGCGGTCGGCTGCAAGGTGTTGCCCGGAGGCGTTCGCGCGAGTTGGGCCGCGGCAAGCTCGCGCAGTTCCGCGTAGATCGCCTCGATGAGCTGCGACGCCGCTTCCGCATCGCCTCGTCCCGCCGCGTCCAGCAGTCGCGTGACATCGACGGGGTTTGCGGCAGATCGCTTGGGGGATCGTGGCCCCCCGGAAGAAGACATCACCCCATTGTAGGGAAAAGCGGCCGCCGCAAGGCAGTTCGGGCACCTCCGGCGACCCTCCGTCCATCGTCTGGCCACAAATGGCCCATTCGCCCACTCGCCACCGAGCCTCGGCCGATGCCCCCGGGCTTTCCCGCTCCACCCAGAAACCAAACAGCCGGCCTTCTTCGCGAGATCCCTCCCGTTCTCCGCGCGACATGTCGTGTTTTGCCGGCGCTTTTCGGATGGTCATCCGGCGTCGGTCGCCGTTGGCACCCGTTGCTGTTCGCTCAGGGAGTCTCACCATGATTTCAACGCTCAACAGTCCGTTCTCGTTCTCGCGTCGCGTCGGCGCTTCGAAGCTGGCACGCCTTGGCACGCTGCTGCTGGTTGGGTTCGCCGCAAATCCGGCGTGGGCGCAGCGGTCGACGCCGATCCAGCTTGTCGCACCCGACGCCACCACGCTCGACCGGTTTGGATCCTCGATCGCGGTCGATGGCGACACGATGGTCGTGGGCCGCCAGGGTGTGTCGGCCTTCGGTCGCAGCTCCGGCGGTGCGTACGTCTATCGATGGACGGGCACGGGCTGGTCGCTCGAATCCAGCCTGATTCCCAGCGATCCGCAAGGAGATGGGCTCTTTGGCAACTCGGTCTCCATCTTCGGCGACACCATCGTCGTCGGCGCGAACGGCACCAACAGCTTTCGGGGCGCCGCGTACGTCTTCCGCCGGAGCGGCACGGTCTGGCAGCAGGAAGCACGGCTGACCGCATCCGATGGTGCCGCGCCCGACAATTTCGGAACATCGGTCTCTCTGTTTGCAGACACCATTGCGGTGGGGGCCCTCACCCCCAGCGGCGGCTCCGCCTACATCTTCCAGCGCAGCGGGTCGAACTGGGGTCAGATCGCCAAGGTCGCCGGCCTCGACACGACGATGGGTGATCGCTTCGGCACATCCGTTTCGCTCGGCGACGGCACCCTCGTTGTCGGCGCTCCGGTCGCGAAGAATCTGCCAGCCTCGGCCACCGGTGCGGCGTACATCTTCACGCGATCCGGGAACGTCTGGAGTCAGCAGGCTCGGGTCGCGAGTCCGGACACCCTCACCGGTGCCGATTTCGGCGCGAGCGTCGCCATCGCCCAGGAGACCATCGCCGTCGGTGCTCCCGGCACGGACGCGAGCACCGGCGCGGCGTACGTCTTCGTTCGCTCGGCGGGAACCTGGTCCAATCAGGGCAAACTCGTCGCTCCCGACCGATCCGATTTCGATCAGTTCGGAACCTCCGTCGCCATGGCCGGTGATTCCGTGGTCGTGGGAGCCAGCTTCGACACCGTCGGGACGCGGCTCGCCCAGGGTTCCGCGTGCGTCTTCACGCGCTCCGGAACAACCTGGACGCAGCAGGCCCAGCTCTTCGCGCCCGGTGGCACGGAGAGCGGCGAGTTCGGGGCTGCAGTAGCGATCTCCGGTGACACCGCGGTGGTGGGAACGCCGGGCGATCTCATTGCCGGCACGCTGCGCGGGTCCGCATGGACGTTCTCTCGCGTCGGCAGTGCGTGGATCGGCAGCGACCTTCGCTTGCTCGCGAGCGACGGCATCGCCAACGACCAGTTGGGCTCGTCCGTGTCGGTCTCGGGCGACTTCGCCATCATCGGCGCGCCCAAAGATGCGGTCGGCGCGAACTGGAATCAGGGTTCCGCCTATCTCTTCGTTCGCTCCGGCGACTCCTGGATTCAGGAAGCCCGCATCTCCGCGGCCGACGGCGTCGCGCTTGATGGCTTTGCCAACGCCGTCGCGATCTCCGGCACGAACGCGGTGATCGGTGCGCGCTCCGCCAACAACGGAAAGGGTTCCGCGTACCTCTTCAGCCGCGTGACGTCGCCCAGCGTCGCCTGGGTGCAGAGGGCCAAACTTGTCGCGTCCGATGCCGCGAGCACCGGATCCTTCGGTTCGTCGGTCTCCATCTCCGGAACCACCGCCGTGGTCGGCTCGCCGACATCGACCGTCGGGGCGAATCAGAATCAGGGTGCCGCCTACGTCTTCGTGCAGGCCCTGAACGGCACCTGGCCGCAGAGAGCCAAGCTGACCGCTTCCGGCGGCTCATCGTTCAGCTACTTCGGATCGTCGGTATCGATCTCCGGCACCAACCTGCTGGTCGGCGCCCCGCTGTTCTCGAGCAAGGGGGCCGTGTGGGCCTTCACCGGCTCGGACGCCGCGTGGACCGAGCGATCTGTGCTCTCCGCGTCCGACGGCGCGTCCTCTGATTTCTTCGGGGCGTCCCTCGCTGTCTCCGGCGACACCGCTCTCGTCGGCGCGCCCAACAAGAGCATCGGTGCCAACACCAGCCAGGGTGCCGCCTACATCTTCACCCGCGCCGGCTCATTCTGGAACCAGGTCGCGAAGCTCGCGCCGATTGACGGCGCGGCAAACGCTGGCTTCGGTGCGTCGGTCGCGCTCAATACCGATACCGCGCTGGTCGGCGCTCCCTACCAGGCCAACGGCACGACCAACATTCCCGGTTGTGCCTACGTCTTCAGCCGCAGCGGCACCACCTGGTCGCAGGTCGCTCGTCACGCCCCGGCAGAAGGTGCCCCGGGCAACCAGTACGGCCGCTCGGTCGCGCTCAGCGGCTCAGCGTTTGTTGTCGGTGCGCCCATGACCAGCATCGACTCTGCTGCCGGTCGCGGCGCTGCGTACATCAGCACCCCTGCGTACAACAGCGCGTCATTCGCCGTCGAGGACTCCCGTTGGGCCAAGAACAACCTTAATCCCGACGCGACGTATCCATCCGTCGCCGCTGCGCTCACGCCCCTCGCCTCCGGTCAGTCGCTCTCCGCCAGCGAACTCGCTTGGCGTTCGATCGCTGCGATCGACACGGGCGCACGCGCCATCGGCCTCACCGCCGCGGGAGACGTCCGCTGGCCCTCTGAGGCATCGGTGATGCTGCAGTCAATCTCGTCCCTCACCGCCGGGAGCGCGCTTGATGTGTTCGGCACGATTGTCCTGCTGGGCAACAACAAAGTCAGCAGCCAGAGTATGCTTCTTGGCTCCCGCAGCACGGCCCGCATCTACGGCGCGAGCACGCTCTCCATCGCCACCGGCGTGTCCCTCTTCGGCCAGATGCGTGTGTACTCCGGTGCCGATGTGCAGTTCAACACGCCGCGCGTCAGCATCGACGCCCACGCGAGCTTCACGGTTTTCGGCAATGCAACGGTGCGCCTGAGCGGTTCCTTTGACGCCGCGATCGACAGCTCCAGCCGGTTTGTCGCCAACGACGCGACTATTCGCTTCGCGGCCACGGGTGCGGAGCAGACGTTCGAGGCGATGAGCACCGATCTCGGCCCCACGCTCGGCGGCCTCAACGTCTCTCAGCCCGGGCGCTATCCGATCAAGAATCTGCAGGTCGAGTTTCCCTCCGTCGTTCGAATCGTCGACGCCCGCGACAACGACGGGCTGAGCGGCTGCGAAGCGATCTATGTGGACACCCTCCAGGTCGACGCGGGCGCGCGGCTCGTCAACACCGGCTGCTCCCGCATCTACTACAAGACGTTGATCAACAACGGCACGATCGACGTGCCCGCCAACGTGATCCAGCTGCCGCCGCCTTGCCCAGCCGATCTGAACGACGACACCGTGGTGGACGACGCGGACTTCGTGATCTTCGCGGCCGCGTACAACATCCTCGACTGCGCCGATCCCGCCATGCCCTCCGGTTGCCCGGCGGATCTGAACGCGGACTTGTTTGTGGATGACGCCGACTTCGTGTTCTTTGCCAACGCCTATGACGAGCTGCTGTGTCCGTAAGCGTCCAAAGCGGGGGGGCATTCGGCCCTCGGATTCTCCGGAAACTTCTTGGGAATTGTGAAAGAAGCCGGTAGGATCGCGACCTCACGGGCGGAGGTCCTGCATGAAGTGGTCGTTGTTTTCGGGCGTTGGAACGGTCGGAATGGTCATCGCGGCTTCGGGTGGTCCGCTCGCACCCTTGGCTTCCGCCGATCCGACACCGAACATCGTCATCGACTCCTTTGAGTTCCTTCCGATCTTCCAGAATCAGGGCTTTGTCATCACCACCGCCGTGAACGCGAACGGCGATTTCTGCGGCTACTACGGTGGTTTCATCTTTCAGGAGTTCCGCTACTTCCAGAACGCGCCGTACAACGGTGGGTTCGACGTCACGCTCAACGGCATGAACGATCTGGGCGTCTGTGTCGGTGGGTCGTTTCAGAAGTTCCCGCCCTTCGGCATCCGCGGCCAGAACCGCTCCCCGTTCGACATCTTCACACGCCTCGCGCTCTACGACATCAACAACAGGGGTTGGATGGTCGGGCGAAGCTTCCCGGCCAGCGGCATCGAGGTGGACGTGCGGCTCGACGAGAACGGCACCACCGAATTGCCACCCGATGCCCGCTGGAGGCTCATCGACGAAGAAGGCCGCGTGTGGGGATCGGACTTCTTCAGCGGGCCCGAGTCGGTGGTCTTCAAGACCCGTTTCGGATCGCCGGTGAACCTGGGCAGCTTTGGCGGCGCCGGGGCGCGGGTCACCTTTGTGAACAGCAAGGGCGATTGGTGCGGCTACCGCTACTTCTCCGATCCCGATGCTCCCAGCGAGGGGCTCGCGGTCGTCGGCGGGATCGAGCGCTTCATTGCGTCGGAGACCGGCAACAGCAGCCGCGCGCTCGCGGTGACGCTCGACGGGCAGATCATCGGCTCCGATCGCGGCCTGTGCAGCCCCGAGTGCGACGGCAAGGTCTGGGTGATCAAGAACGGCGTGCGGCACAACCTCGACGACGAGATCGGCGCGTTTCTCGGCTTTGTCCCGACGCTCTTCGACGCCGACGCTGCAAGCGAGACCGGCTGGATCGTCGGCTACGCCGAGGACCCGCGCGACAACACCGGGCACATCTTCCGCATGAAGATCCAGGTCGATATCGACACCGACGGCGACGGGCTGCTCGACCGCTGGGAATCCGAGAACGGCGGCATTGATGTGAACCGGGACGGCGTCATCGACTTCAAGCCCTACGACCTGGGCGCCCGACCCGACCACAAGGACCTCTTCGTCGAGGTCGACGCCGGCACCATCCCGCTCGCGGACGCCGAAGTCTCGAAACTGCTCCTCGCCTTCGACAACGCGCCGGTGACCAACCCCGACAACACCACCGGCATCCATCTTCACATCGTGCGCGACGAGACCAACGTGCTGTTGCCGAACGCGATCTCGTTCGGCGACTTCCCCGAGGGGTTCAAGGCATCGAAGCAAGCGCACTTCGGCACCGTCGCCGAGCGTGGTGATTCCAATGCGGCCAACATCCTGAAGGCCAAGGCCAAGGTGTTCCGCTACTGCCTGATCTACGACGGCATCCAGTTCCTCGCCAACGCCACCCCCTTCAACGGGATCGGCGAGATCGGAGGCAACGATTTCGTGGTCGATTTCGCCGCGGCGATCTTCAATGACGGCTTCCGCGATTCCGACGATCGCGCCGCCACCTTCATGCACGAGTTCGGGCACACCCTGGGGCTCTATCACGGCGGCCGCACCGACACGCCCGCCGGCGCGTCGTTCCAGGGCAAGCCCAACTACCCGAGCATCATGAACTACGCACTCGCCCACCCGATGCGCTGGAGCAGCCGCTTCTGGACGCTCGATTACTCCCGCGAAGAGTTGGCGCCGATGCTGGAACAGTCGCTGGACGAGGCGGGTGGCATTGCGTCCAGCCAGTATCGCAACTACTCCATGCCCTACGGCGTCGGTCCCGACCTCGCCCGCGGGATGCGGCTTGTCAAGCTCGACGGCCGACCGACCGACTTCAACGCCAACGGGCGGATTGCCTCGAGCGCGGCGGATCTCAACTTCCTGCCGCCAGCCGCGGGGATCGCCGGCACCACCGGCCCTTCGCCGGGCCAGACGCTCAACGGCCACAACGACTGGGCGAAGCTCAAGTACCGGATCGTGCTCGACGCCGACGAATCCGCCCACGACATCTCGATCGCGACCGGCTGTCCTTCGAGCGAGGCCATCGCCTTCCTCGATCAGAACATCCTCCCGCCCTGCGACGCCGACTTCAACGGCGACGGCCTGGTCGACGATCTCGACTTCCAGATCTTTGTCGTCGCGTACGACGAGCTCGTCTGCGACATCATCGACCCGGGCGGCGGCGGTGCCCGCTCGACGGTCGGAGCCGGCGGCACGCTGCCCGATTGCCCGTGCGATCTCGACAACGACCGCTTCGTCGACGATCTGGATTTCCAGCTCTTCGTCCTGGCGTACAACGAGGTGCTTTGCCCGTAAGGCCACGCGGCATGCAGTTCCGGTAACCAGCGATTCGCTCGCCGCCCCGCAGATTGCGGGGCGGTTTTTCGTTGGTCTGCGGTAGACTCGCTCAACGCGTCGCGGTGCGTGGGACTGCCGGGTTTCGTGGCGGGTCGTGCAAGTGGATGGTGGTGGGGGGGCCGCAGGGGAGAGTGCGCGATGCGGTGTCGTGTCGGCGTCCGACAGCGTGGTCGGTGGTGCGGGCTCGCGCTGGCGCTCGCCGGCGCGGCCGGTGCCGCACACGCTCAGGTTGTCATCAACACGACGACGCAGACCATCACCGGCGACACCGATGGCCTGTCGTCCTCCTTCAACGGTACCGCGTTCCGCGCGTATCTCGACAACGGTGTCGCGGTCTTCGCGATCAAGGGCGACCTTGTGCTGCCCGCGCATCAGTCGGTGACGATCACCGGCTCGAGGCCGTGCCGCATTCTCGTGGGCAACAACCTGGTCATGGGCGCGGGCAGCTCGTGGAACGCCTCGGCGAGCGGCGCGACGCCTGGCCCGGGCGGCGGCGCGGCGGGCAGCGCGGGCGTCGCCGGTGCGGCGGGGCAGGCGTCGATCCTGCTGCCGCTGGGCGGCAGCGGTGGCAACTTCGGCAACGGCGGGAACAAAGGCGTCTGCGGCACCTCGGGCGGGTTCGCTGGGTTCTCCGGTGCCGCGGGATCGCAGGGACAGAACGGCGGCGACGGCGGGAGCGGCGCGAAAGGTGGCAACGCCAGCGCGGGCGGCCTGGGCTTCGGACAATCTTCTGGCGCGGCCAGCGGCGGAACCGGCGGCGGCGGTGGCGGCGGTGCGCCCGGCGGCTTCGGTGGCGTCGGTGGTGGCGGCGGGTTCTTCGGCTTCGGCGCGATGTCCTTCGCCGGCAGCGGCTCCAACGGCGCTGGCGGCTGGAACGGCCAAGCCGGGGGCGACGGCGGCTTCGGCGTCACCGGCTCCGAAGGTGCGAACGCGACTGTGATCACCAACGCCGAGGCGCTCTTCATCGGCGGCAACGGCGGCGGAGGTGGTGGCGGAGGAGGCGGTGGTGGCGCGGGCGGACGGGGCGGCGGTGGTGGCGGCGGAGGTGGTGGTGGTGGCGGAGGCGGCACCGCGTGCAACGTCGGCGCGAAAGGAGGCACCGGCGGCGGCGGCGGAAGCGGATCGGCCGCGAGCAACGGCGGTGTTGGCGGCGCGGGCGCACGCGGCGGCGCGGGCGCGGGAGCGCTCGACATCACCGTCCTCGGCCGCGGCACCGTGCGCGGTGCGCTCACCGCGGTTGGCAGCGACGCCACGCAGCCATCGAATCCCACCGCCGGCGGCGGCTTGCAGTTCGGCGGCGGATCGGGCAACTTTGGGCTCTTCGGAGGCTTCGGCGTGAGTGGCTCGGGCTCCGGCGGCAGCGGTGGGCTGGGGGGCAACGGCGGCAGCGGCGGGGCGGGTGGCGACGGTGCGCCCGGGGGCAAGGCCGGCGGCGGCGCGGGCGGCACCATCCGCGCCCTCGCGACCGAGTTCGACTTTGTCGCCAGCGTGAACGTCCAGGGCGGCAAGAACTCCGCCGGCGATGCTCGCGGCGCGAACGGGCGCCTGCAGGTCGGTGCCCACGTCGCCGATGCCTACTCCCCGGGCGCGATCAACGGCAGCGTGGCGATCCTGGAAGCGCCGACCGACGCCAATCCGTTCTTCGCAGGCTCGCCCCGCACGCAGTACTTGGCGAACCTCAGCGGCGGGGCGGCGATCGCGGGGATCGTGCCGGGCTTGAGCGCGAGCGGCATGCTCGCCGGGCTGGAGATCCCGGCCGATGCCGTGGGCGCGATCGTGTTCACGATCATCGACTTCCCGCCGCTGCGATACAACGTTTCGAACACCACCGCGTGGATGTTCCTAAATCTCTCCGGCTCGCCCCTCAACTCCCCGATGTGGGGCGCGGGCTCGAACGGGTTCAAGGGCACGCTGAAGCAGTTCGGTTGGGCCAAGGACACCCGCTTCGGCGGCCTGGGACCAACAACGCTCTTCGCGCTCCCGGCCGACGCGGTGTACGTCACCACCACCAACGGCCCTCTTGACGTTCTGGGCTTCATGTCCGCCTCCGCGACCAGCAACGGGCAAGCGGTATCGATCGACAACGAGACGATTCATCTCAACGAGGTGCTCTTCCTGCGACTTCCGCCCCCGCCGTGTCGCGGCGACTTCAACGCCGACCGATTCGTGGACGACACGGATTTCGTGCAGTTCGCCGCCATGTACGAGCTTCTGGATTGCGGCACGCCGGGCATGCCCGTCGGTTGCCCCGGCGATATCACCGGGGACCGCTTCGTCGACGACGCCGACTTTGTGCTTTTCGCGGCGGCGTACGAGGCTCTGTGGTGCCCCTTCTGAACCGCCTGGCAAGATGGGCAAGCTGGTGACCTCCGGTCAGCAATGTTGCCTGCGGCTGTCCTGGGACCGGCTGTTCCGAACTTCCGAGAGATTCCTCCCTCCAGACATCCGATAGGCGTGCGGGACTCGGGGCTGCACGGAGGGTCGGAGTATGTGGATCGATCGCACAATCCTCGCCGCCAAGCGATCGACCGCCGCCTTGATGGCGGCCGTGGCCGCCGCAACGCTCGCCGGCGCGGCCCGCGGCCAAGAGACATGCCACGATGCGGCGGTCGCGAACGCCCCGTCCGCGGTGGGCATCCCCTGGCTCGATTTCTTCACCGGCGACGGGCACTACATGCCCCGCACCCACTGCCTCACGCTCGCCGACGGCAAGAGCGACTGGCCTTGGATCGCGACGCTGCTGGTGCTCACCGGCGGCGTCATCGTCGCGTATCTCCGCATCTTCTACTTCTGGATGCGGGCCTACTTCGGCGAGCGGGCGAGCGATCGCAACCCCAAGCTCGTGCAGCTCGCCGGCATCTTCCTCTTCTGCGCGATCTGCGGCTACGGCATGTCGATGCTGATGTTCGTCTGGCCGGCGTATCGCCTGCTGGCGTTCTTTCTGCTGGCCCTCAACGCGTGCAGCTGGGCGTTCTGCTGGAACATCGAGCGCTTCAAGAAGGCGTTCTCGGCCGATCGGCTCGAGCGCCAGCTCCGCGAGACCCTCGAGTCGCGTGCCCGCGAGCTCGAAGAGGAAGTGAGGCGGCGCACCCGCGAGGTCAACCGCCTCGCGGAGATCGCACGCCGCACCGCCAACGCGGTCGTGATCACCGACCGCGCCGGGCTGGTGGAGTGGGTGAACGAGGGGTTCACCCGCATGACCGGATTCTCCAGCGCCGAGATCGTCGGACGCAAGCCCGGGGAAATGCTGCAGGGGCCGCTGTCGGACCGGGCCGAGATCGCCAAGATCCGCGAGGCCGTCACACGCGGCGAGCCCGTCACCGCCGAGCTGGTGAACTACCACAAGAACGGCGGCTCCTACATCATCCGGATGGAGATCGAGCCTTTGTTCGACGAGCGCGGCGAGCTCAACGGGTTCATGGCCATCGAGTCGGACGTCACGTCGCAGCGCCAGTACGAGCGGAAGATCCGCGAGCAGGGTGAGCAGCTCGAGACGCTGGTGCACAACCTGCCCGGCGTGGCGTTCCGTGTCGCGTGCGACGAGAAGTGGACCAACCTCTTCGTCAGCGACGCGATCGAGGATCTCACGGGCTATCCCGCGTCAGACTTCATCAACAACGCCGTCCGCGACTGCGCCAGCATCACCCATCCCGACGACATCCCCGCGATCGAGGCCGCGGTGGCGGAGGCGATGGGGAAGCGCTCCGCGTACAACATCGAGTACCGGATCATGCACAAGTCGGGCCAGACCCGCTGGGTGAACGAGCGGGCGAGCGTGATCTGCGAGGGCGACAGGCCGCTCTATCTGGATGGCGTCCAGTTCGACATCACCGAGCTGCGCGAGGCGCGCGAGGCCGCCAGCGCCGCCAACCAGTCCAAGAGCGAGTTCCTCGCCAGCATGAGCCACGAGATCCGGACGCCCATGACGGCGATCCTGGGCTTCGCCGATCTGCTCGCCGAGTCGGCCTCGCGCAGCCGCGACGCTGAATCGGTGGAACACGTGGAGACCATCCGGCGCAACGGCCAGCACCTGTTGGCGCTCATCAACGACATTCTCGATCTCTCCAAGATCGAGGCCGGCAAGCTGGTCGTCGAATCGATCGACTTCTCGCCCCAGACCGTGATCCAGGAGGTCATCGAGACCCTCTCGCCGCGGGCCGCCGCCAAGGGCATCTCCCTCAACGCCGAGTTCCTCTGCGAGCTCCCACGCGTCATCCAGAGCGATCCCATCCGGTTCCGCCAGATCCTGACCAACCTCGTCGGCAACGCCATCAAGTTCACCGAGGTCGGCGGCGTCACGGTGCGCATCGGCATCGATCAGTCCCAACCCGTCCATCTCCAGGTCGATGTCGTGGACACCGGCGTCGGGATGAGCGCCGAAGAGATCGGCAGGCTCTTCCAGGCTTATGAGCAGGCCAACGCCACCACCACGCGTCGCTTCGGCGGCACCGGGCTGGGGCTCCGCATCAGCAAGCGCCTCGCCGAGCATCTCGGCGGCACCATCGAGGTCACGAGCGAGAAGGGCAAGGGAAGCCGCTTCCGCGCCACCATCGCCCTCGTCGCCGGCGTCGAGTCCCTGGCCGCCATCGCCGCCCCGGCCGCGGAACGCACCGACCGTCTCGACAACGTCTCCATCCTGGTCGCCGAGGACGGCCCGGACAACGTCCGCTTCATCTCCCACGTGCTGCGCAAGGCGGGCGCCGTCGTCAAGATCGTCTCCAACGGCGAGGAGCTTCTCGCTGCCCTCACCGTCGACGGCGATCCGATGTCGGCCCTCCGCCCGCACCCCGGGTTTGATCTCATCATCACCGACATGCAGATGCCCGTGATGGACGGCTACGCCGCCGTCGGCGAGATCCGAGCACGCGGCGGCACCCTGCCCATCGTTGCCCTCACCGCCCACGCGATGAGCGGCGACCGGGTGAAATGCCTCGCCGCCGGATGCGACGATTACCTCACCAAGCCGATCGACCGCGCCCGGCTCATCGCCATCTGCTCCGCGACCGTCCAGAAGCGGCGGCACGCCGAGCCGGCTGCCCGGTCGGCGGCGTGATCAGGTTCACCGCGTGATCTCAAGTCCGTCGCGGAGAGAACGCCGCGAAAGGACGAGCTCGCGGCCACGTTCACGAGTGAGCGGCTGCCGAGCGAGTGGTCTCGGTCGGCCAGAGACGGATCGTGGCCCACCAAGCCAGCGCGACCAGCGTCATCGAAAGCTCCGCGGCGAACGACGTGGCGGCAACCATCGGCAACGCGGCCTGAAGTGCCGGCACGGGAGCCACGTACGCGGCGATCGTGAACGCGACGCACACCCCTATGACTCCCCCGACCATGAGGCAGGTCGTCACAAGCGATCGCCGAATCCGGGCGAGATCGAACGGTTGCTTCTTCGCATAGTGCGAGTATGCGAGCGAGCCAAAGACAACCGCCAAAGTGATGTACGAAACACCTGGGGAGCCGCCCGGCGGGCTCAACGCCCGGAGGACCCCGCCGAGGTAGAGCGCACTGGCAACGAGCAGCGGAAAGCCAACGAGCGGCCACACGATCGGCACCAGACTCTCGCCCCGGCGGAACATGAAGGCGCTGAGGCAGCAAGTAAAGATCGGCAAGAAGAGCATCTGGGCGCTCACCCCAGGCACGAGCCACGAGGCTAGCAGCAGCGATGCGACCGAAGCCCCGAGGCCGACAATCGCGCCGACCAGCATCCAGAGCGGATGGCGTTGCGGTATCGCGGAATTCAGTGCTTCAAGAGACGGTGCGTGCATCCCCATGCCCAAGACCCCTTGCTTCATCGCCCATCACCGCGGCCTCACGCTCGCGTGTGAGGCGTGTTGCGGTTCGTCACTCCAGATAAGTATACCCCTCCATCCCCTGGTCATAGAACTTGAGCAGCGCCTGCCCGTCGCCCACGCTCATCGTGCCCGCCTTCACGGCACGCTCGATGTCGCGGCGCATCGACTTGATCAGGTCCTCGTGGTCGTACTGCACGTAGCTCAGCACTTCCTTCACCGTGTCGCCCTCGACGACCTCGTCGAGGTCCCAGTCGCCGACGCCCGGTGAGTCGTCGAAGCTGACGTGCACGACGTGCGTGTCGCCGTAGAGGTTGTGCAGGTCGCCCAAGACCTCCTGGTACGCCCCGAGCAGGAACATGCCGAGGTAATACGGCTGGGGCTTGTGGTCGCCCTGCTTGTAGTGCAGTTCGTGCAGCTCGAGCACGGGCTTACTGATCTGCTTCTTGTCGCAGAACTTGTCCACCTGGCCGTCGGAGTCGCAGGTGATGTCCGCCAAGATCGCGCGGCGATTGGGCTCCTCGTTCAGCCGATGGATCGGGCAGATCGGGAACAACTGGTCGATCGCCCAGTGGTCCGGCAGGCTCTGGAAAACGCTGAAGTTCACGTAGTAGATATCGCTCAAGACCTGCGGCAGGTCCGACAGATCATCCGGCAGCTCGCCCTTGGTTCGGGCCAGCATCAGCACCTTCCGCCCGATCGCCCAGAACAGCCGCTCCGCCGAGGCACGCATTTTCAGGGACATGTACCCGAGGTTGAACAGGCTCATCGCCTCGTCGCGAGCCTGCACGGCGTCGTGATACACCTCGACCAGGTTCACCTTCGGCTGGTCCAGCATCTCGAACGCGTCCACCAGCTCGATGATCGGCTGGGGCTTCTGCTTCTCCTCGCGCATGAGCTTCTTGAGCGCGGGCATGTCGGGGTCGCTGGGGAAGTTGGTCTTGCCCAGGACATCGACGATGAGCAGCGAGGAGTGAGCGACCATGGCGCGGCCGGACTCGCTGAGGATGCGGGGGTGGGGGAGTTCGGCGGTGTCGCAGACGGACTTGATGCGGTAGACGATGTCCGCCGCGTACTCGGCGACGCCGTAGTTGACGCTCGACGGCGAATCGCTCTGACTGCCGTCGTAATCGATGCCCATGCCGCCGCCGACGTCGATGGTGTCGAGCCCGGCGCCGAGCTTCTTGAGCTCGACGTAGATGTGCGAGAGCTCGTTCACCGCGGCCTTGATGTTGCGGATGTCTCCGACCTGACTCCCGATGTGGAAGTGGATCATGTTCAGACAGTCGGCCATGTCGTGCTTCTTGAGGAAGTCGAGGGCGTGGAGCATCTCCGAGACGGTGAGGCCGAACTTGGAGCGCATGCCGCCCGACGACTCCCAGCGGCCGGTGCCCTGGGTGCTGGGCTTGGCCCGGATGCCGATGCGCGGGCGCACGCCGTAGCGCTTGGCGTGATGGACGATCAGTTCGAGGTCCGTGAACCGCTCGACGACGGGGATGATGTGCCGCCCGAGCTTGGTGGCGAGGATGACCGTTTCAATGAACTCGCTGTCCTTGAACCCGTTGCAGACCACGGGCATGGCGGGCAGGTTCTCGGTGAGACCCAAGACGGCGAGCAATTCGGGCTTCGAGCCGGCCTCGAGGCCGAAACCGAGCTGGGCGCCGTAGTCGCGGACTTCTTCGCAGAGCTGGCGCTGCTGGTTGACCTTGATCGGATACACGCAGCAATAGGTGCCGGTGTACTGGTGCTCCTTGATGGCGTTGTCGAAAGCCTCGCGGATCTCGGTGAGGCGGTGCTTGAGCAGGTCACGCAGGCGGATGATGACGGGGGTGCCGATCTCGCGCTCGCGGAGTCCCTCGATGACCTCGTGCAGGTCGATCTGGCGCTTGGGGTCGCGCTCGGGCATCACGAACAGGTGCCCCTCGGCGTTGACGCCGAAGTACCCGCCGCCCCACTCGCGGATGGCGTAAAGCCGCTCCGCGTCGGCCACCGTGAACGGCGGCGACACGGGCACGGGCTCGTGCTGCTGGATGGAGACGGACTTGCTGCCGTTGGCAGTCCCGTTGGTGGGCCCGCCGGTGGGGCCGTTGGCGGGATTCAGATTCGAGCCGGTGCTGGTGAGAGTGGCCATCGGAGTGTTTGAAAGGATGGCGCGCGGGAGCGCGCTGGATGGAGAAGGACAACGCAACTCAGAGCCGCGGGCTTCAGCCCGCGCGGTCTTCGTCGACACAGTGGCCTGTGCGTCCAACCTCCAACAGGTGCGATCGCCCGCGGCAGCTCAACGCCCATTCCGTCGTCGCTGGTCGAACTCGGCATCGAGGGAAGGAGGGTTGGCGGACGTCGCCACCAACCCGAAACAACCCAACGACCCGAGGAGCGCCACCAGCGCCGCCGTCGGCCGAAGAATCGCGGCACCAAAAAGATAGCGTGCAAGTCGGGGCGGTGAAAGAGGTTTGTGGTGGTTTTTGTGTGAAGGCGGCGGGGACGCGGAGCTACTTCGCTGGCGGATCGGGAATCCGGAAAATGCGGATCTCGCCCTCGAGTCGGGTGGGCTTGCCGGTGAGGATCTCGCGCCAGTACGAGCGTACCTCGCGATCACCCGTGTGCACCGCGAAGCGGCCCACGGGCGCGATGGAGGGAAAGGGAAACCCCGTTGGTGTTCCCGCGGGCAAGGTGAATCTCACCCCAGGACGCTGATCGTCGGTGACCGCCGCAAGCCCCCGAACGAACATCGTGCCACGGAGCGTGGGATGTTCCGGCGCCCGGGCGAGCAGCCGTTTGCCCGGTTCTGCGATCGGCTCGCCGGTGATCGAGTCAAACGCTTCTTCGCGTCCCGTGCTGCCATCGGAGATCACAATGGCGGATCCGTCGGTGCTGAAACGGGCGTCGAGCGAGAACGCCTTGGCGGAGAGCGTCCTGATCCCGTCGTTGAAGGGCATCCGAATCTGGGAGCCTTGCGGGCCTCCGGGCGAGAACGAGGTTGATTCAAGCACCCAGACCACGCGGTTCTCCCGCAGCGCGACGACAAATCTGTGCACGTCCGTCGGACTACGGCGAGGCACATCCACGGTCGCGATCGTCTCGAAGGGCCCGTCGGGGAGATGAAGGATGTCGAGTTCGCACGTGTCGGCGTGGCGTCCACTGCTCTGCCGCTGAATCAATGCCCGCGTCGCATCGAGGAAGCCCACGACTCGCACCATCCCCGGATATCCCTTTGGCATCCGAGGATGGGAGACGAAGCGGGAGGAACCTGTCGCGGTGTCGAGAACCACGAGTTCGTTGAGGTTGTCAGACGAAGCGACCAGAAGCCTCCCACCCGGCGCGACAAAGGGATGGCCTGTGAACTGCGACACGACCGCGTCCGAGTACCGCCTCGTAACTCGGCCCTCCTCAAGGTCGATCCGCCAGAACTCGGCCGTCTCCACGCTCGACGGATGCATGGCGCGCTGCAGCGCCGCGGAGCCCATCGCCCGTTCCAATCCCGCCATCGGCCAGGTTGGCGTCGGTGAGAACGCCGCGTTCTGGTGCTGCTCCAGGGACATCCACACGAACAGCGGCAGCACCAACAGCGGCACCAACGCCACCACAATCCACGGCAGCCGTCGCACCCACGCCTTTCGCCCCCGCACCGGCACCCGCTTGGACCGATACCCGCATTCCGGACACTTCGACTCCGCAAACGCCCATTGCACCCGCCCGCGCTCATCAAACGCCAACTGCGGCTTGGTCAACTGGTGGTTGCACCTGCGGCAGTACCTTCGTCCCGCCTCCCGCGGCGTGCGCCGGACGTGCAGCACCCGCCACACCAGCACGATCAAAACCACCAGCCACACGCCCACCATGATCTCCGGCGCGTGCCACATAAACCAGCGGCCCCAGGTCGCGTTCCACACCGGCACCGCGGCGTACAGCACCGGCTTCCCGTTCTCCACCGCGAACTGCAACTCCGCCCGCGCCACCTCGCCGGTCAGCGTCGGCCCGAGCGGGATCGTGTGGATGGGCTCCAGCGTCTCGGTCATCCCCAACCCCTGTTCGAATCACACGGCCTTGCGGTTCGTGAGCCACACCGCGTACGTCTTGTACACCATCCCCGCAACCAACAGCGCCCCGATCGCCAGCAGCACCCGCCAGAACGCCAGGTTCGTCACCGACTCCGCCGCCGCCGAGGTCTGCAGAACGCGTTCCTTCGCCGCCGCGTTCACCTCTTCCAGCCGCTTCTGCCACGCCGCCGAGGCCATCAGATCGTCGCCGCTCTTCACGGCGGCCGTGATCTCCTTCGCCATCCCGCTCACCTTGTCCGCCAGTGCCGCGTACTCCGACACGCGAGCGTTCGGCCCGCTCAGGCCCGCGGCTTCCAGCCGAACCAGCAGCTTGTCCGCCGCGGCGAGCGTCTCACGCAGGTCCGCCGACACCTTCTCGGCGTGTGCGATGGTCCGGTCCGCGGCCGTGGCTGCGACCTGGGCGCTGTCCACCAGCTTCGCTCCCGCGGCGATCGTGTCGCCCAGCGTCGCCAGTGTCTTGTCCGCCGCCTGTTGCCGCGACGCCAGTTCATCGATGATCTTCCGCGGCTCGGTCTGCACCAGATTGCGGAGTTCCCGCAACTCGCCCGGGATCGATTCCGACAGCGTCGAGGTGCGCTCCAGCGATTGCAGGCCGCCGGTCAGTTCTTTCCGCAGCATCGCGCGGTTGACGACGTGATCGAGCTGCCAGCCGATGATCATCGGCAGCCGCTTGCCGACGTAGAACGACCGCTCCGCAAGCCGGCGTGCCCGCTCGAGGCTGTCCACCGCGTTCTCGACCGGGGCCATCAGCCCGCCGCCGCTGCGCACCTGCTTCTCAAGCTCGTGCGCCCGCTCTCCCGCGGCCTGCTCGAATCGGATCATCGCGACAAACTTCAGGTCCTGGTTTCTCTTCCGCCACGCACGCGTCTCGGCGACGATCTGCTCGATCTGCTCGGGCTTCATCGCGCGGGATGCCAGGTCGAGCAACTCCTGCTTCGACGCCTCGAACGCCGCCACGATCGGTGCCGCGTGATCGTCGAAGATCTCCTCGGCCTTGCCCTCCTCGACCCAGACCAAGTGCTGCAGCGAGACGAGAGTGACGAGGTCAAAGAGCTGCGAGAGTGCGTCAGGCTCCGACGCGATGTCGTACGCCGAGACGGCGGTGACAACCTTCAGGTACGCCGCGTCGGCGACGTCCTGGGCGTCCGGCGTGCCCTCAATGACCTGATCGCACGCAGTCGCCATCCGGGCCACGTAGTTGTCCGCAAAGACCGAGGTCAGCTGGTCGAGCTCGGTCAGGGTCAGGCGGCCGTCCGCGTCCACGGCGTTGGCGCGGATCGTCTCGCCGCGTGCGTCGCGCGGAGCCATCGCGTCGTAAGACGCGCACCCGCTCAGGCTCGTCCCGCTCACGATGGCAATCCACAAGGCACGCACAGACACCTCCGCCGCTTCGGCAGAGTCAGGCTACCCGAATTGCAGGTTCCCCGCGAGCCGACCGGCCTCTACTTCACCACCTCAAGCAGGTACACGAAGTAGCAGTTCTCGTACTCGCTCTTGCCCTTGAGCGGAAGGTGCATCGAGTGCCCGCCGATCAGCCCGCTCGGCACCGGCACCCACACGCCCACCTGCTCGTGCTCCAGCACTTTCAAGCCCGCCGCCTCGACATGGCCCCGGAACGATGCCTCGGTGAACAAGTGCACGAAGTGCTTGTTCGGGCCCTTGGTCTTCACTTTCTTGCAGTGCCCGTTGGCGACCGTGACCATCACCTTGGCCCCGTTCACGCACACCCGGTGCAGCTCGCGCAGCCCCTTGTCCACGTCCGGCACGTGCTGCATCATCTCAACGCACGCGACCATGCTCACGCAGCTGTCCGGCAGCGGGATGTCCTCGATCGACGCCAGGCACAGGTTTACCCGCCGGTCACGCTTGATCACCCGGCGCACCTGAAACTCGCTCAGGCCGAACTCCACCGCGTTGTACGCCAGATCCCGCGGCAGGAACCGGCGCAGCGACATGTCGCCCGGCCCGCACTCCAGGAACACCGTCTTGGAGTCCGCGTACCGCCGCATCCACCGCGCCAGGCGGTACTGCAGGAACTGGTGCCCGAGGATGTTCTCGCTCGCACGCCGCAAGGGCCAGAGCAGGCTCTTGATCGCGCTCTTGAGGCCCGAGTTGGGTCGGATGCCCGCGACAAACGAGTTCCAGCCCGCTTCATCCGTGCGGTTCACCGCCAGCGATTCGCTGACGGGGATGTGCACGCCAAGCACCTCGACGGACTTGCTGGTCCGCCACGAAAGCCGCCCGTTGTAGTCGAGGGTGGACATGGAAGGGAAGGGGAGCAGGGGAGGAGCGGAGCAGAGGGCAGGAATGATGGCTAGCTGCCGTACTGAGCGTCGGACTGCGTGTAGCCGTCGCTCAGGGCAACTTCGGGCACATCATCGGCGACGGGGAGCACTTCGCCCGACAGTTCGCGTTCCAGCTCGCGCTGACGCGCCCGCGCGAACTCGTCGAACAGGATCTTTCCGACGATGATCCAGTAGTAGAACGGCGTCGGCTGCCCGATGATCGAGCCCTGCTTCAGCGAGGTCATGAACGCGAACATGGACGTCCCCAGCCACGCCGCGACCGTGCCGCGGGCCACCGGATCGCTGCCCCAGATCCGGATCATGTCGCGTGAGTAGCGGAACGTGTAGTACATCGCGATGCCCAGCAGCGTGAGCCCGAAGATGCCGTAATCCAGCATCACCTCGGCCACAATGTTGTGCGGGTAGTCGATCAGCGAACCGGTGTAGAACGGGAAGCTGTTCGAGCCCTTCCCGATCACCCAGGCCGAGGGATCGCCGAGGAAGATCTCCAGAGCCCGGCTCAGACGCCGGCCGCGGTCGTCCGCCGCCTCGCCGACCAGGCCGCCCGTCCAACGCCGCTGCGCCTCCTCGTTCATCGCGAAGGCGAAGGTCGCGTAGATCAGCAGCAGCATGAACCCGATGCCCGCGGCGACACCGATGAACTGGTTCGCGTTCTTCACCTGACGCGCCACCGGATACATCGTCACCGCCACGATCACCGCGAAGATGATCTGCCCGCGCGAGCCCG
The DNA here is from genome assembly GCA_019744815.1 of Phycisphaerales bacterium. Taxonomy (GTDB): domain Bacteria; phylum Planctomycetota; class Phycisphaerae; order Phycisphaerales; family UBA1924; genus JAFEBO01. Next base: position 51,981 of record JAIEUA010000001.1, on the reverse strand, counting down.
ACACCACCGTCAACGCCAGCCCCAGCACCAGCCCCGCGATCGTGAACACGAAACCCAGACGACCCTTGTCGCGGAAGTTCATGAACGCCGCGCAGATCATCATCATGCCGCCCGTGTCCGCCAACGCCAGCGGATTGGACGTGAAGTCCGTCACGCCGTAGGTCTTGCCCAGGTTGATGATGAACCGCCCGCCGGCCCATTCCGCCGAGGGATTGAACAGGAACATCACCGTCACCAACGCCCCGATGATCACCGTCAGGAACAGCCCCTGCCTCAGCTCGTCCAGCGACGACAGCAGGAACGGATAAATAAACAGGAACACGACCATGTACGGGATCGCGTCGATGTACATCTTCATCGCCGTGTCCGGGCTGGGCGTGTACAGCAGCCCGAACGTCACCATCGCGTACAACCCGATCGTCGCCCACGTGATCGGGTGGAAGACCGTCTTGACCGTCAACTGCTTGCGACTCGACTTGTACACAACCGCCAACGCCCCGATGCCCGCGATCGCCGCTGAAAGATGCGGGCCGTACACCACCAGCGCCGGGAAGTAGCCCTGCAACACCTGCTTGAACGGGAACATCAGGTTGATCAGCGCAAACGCCCACGGCGGCCTCGCGATCGAATAGACCGAGACCACCAGCAACGCGAAGATGGCAAGAACACCTATGAACTGACTCATGGCGAGCGCATCAACTCGGTCGTGCCGCCGCCGAAGGGCGCGGCATCGCCCGAGAACGATATCGGCCAGCCGACCCCGTTGGTTCGGCGGATTGCCGGTATCGCTTCAAGGTTTGGGGTTTGCCAGCCTCAAAATCCCGGCCGCTCACACATCCGCGAACCGGCGGTGCCGATGGGCCGGTGCTCGCCCCGTGCGGCTCCGCCTCGGCTGCCTGGGACGATGCCCCAGACGCCCCTCACCCTTCACCGGCAGGGTTTCCTCAACTTCCTGTCGATCCGGCACTTCGGCGATGGATCGGCGTGCCACGTCGGTCACCAGGATCAACGGCGTCGCCGAGACCATGGGCTGACGGATCACCGCCGCGCGGCTCTCGGGGGCCCGCCGGACCGGCGCCGCCGCCGACACCTTCCGGTCCGCCTGCCAGACCGCAAAGCACAGCATGGGCAGCACAAACGTCCCCAGGATCGCCCCCAGTTGCCACGTCGACAACAAGGGCAACATCTCCGGCTGCACGTAATGCCACACCAACGCCGCCCCGGCCACGAGGGTGAGCCCCCCGACCGACGCGACGCCCGCGAAACGAACTGAACGAACGACCTGGTCCATACGCACGAGCGAGGCACACGCGGCAACGCCGCGGGAGTAGCACACGAAGTTCCCACGTCTCCCCAAACCGTATCGACGATCTCGGGGCTGCGCGGTGCAGAGCAAATCTACCAACACGACCACGCACTTTCAATCGATCGAAGCGCGCGGCCTCTCAACTCCAGATTCTCACAAAGATTGTGTTGTGGATTTCTTTCCTCCCCCGCACCCCATCCGCTCACGCGGCCCACGCCGCGTGCCGTTCCCCGCTGAATCCGCCCCGGTCAGATTCGGAATACATTGCTGTCAATGGACATGCGCGAGCACATCGCAGGTCACGCCGCGGGCTTCAGCGCCAGGACTGCGTCCCTGGGTCCGCTCTCCAGACTTTTCCTGATCGCGGTCGCGATCTTCGCGTTGCTGCTGGTGCTCGTCCTCGCCATCCCGCTCCTGCTGCTCGGCGCGATCGTGCTCCTCCTGCTGCGGCTGTGGTGGCGCCTCAAGCTCTGGTGGGCCGGCGACCCCACCCGCTTCCGCCCCGGCCAAATCGACGACGAGGGCCGCCAGAACGTCCGCGTGCGAATGCCTGAGGTGAGGTCTGAGGGGTGAGGACTTAGGTGTGAGGCCTGAAGCCCACTCCCAGCGAGCCGGGGCGTCCTCGCCCCGGTGAAGCGGTCGCCCGGATCTTGTGTGATCCAACGACCAGCCAGCCGCCAGCGCCGTGTCGATTCCATTCCCGAAGCAACAGCATTCCATTGAGGCCGGCACCGGGTCGAGACGCCCCGGCTCGCGATGCTTCACCACGACTCGGGCTACAACCCGTGCTCGCCCTGATCGACCAGCCGCCGGGGGATGAACGCGATCATTACGCCGCTGGCGAACAGCACCCCCGCGAAGATCGCCGCGGTCACGGTCAGGCTGCTGGTCAACCCGAAGATCCACTGCGCCAAAGGCGGCCCCACCAGCGCCAGCGACCACGCGCCGCCCATCATCAGGCCCGACGCCAGCGTCGTCCGGTGGGGCAAGAGCCGCTGCGCCGCCGCGATCGAGAGCGGGATCGTCCCCGCGTACGCCCCGCCCACCAGCACGCTCACCGCGAACGCCACGCCGAAGCTCGGGCTCGCCGGCATCGCCAGCACCGCGAACGCACCGATGCAGGGCGTGACGATCATCGCCAGCCGCGAGCGCGAGGCCGGCACCAGCCCGCCGATCAAGAGCCCGAAGACTCCCATGCCGATCGCCATCGCCGCCTGCAGCGGCCCGTTGATGCGGCTCGCGTCGTGACGCAGCTCGGTGTTCAGCAGCTCCGGCAGCGTCGAGGCCGTCACGCCGGAGATGCCGTTCTTGCCCAGGACATGGATCTCGCTCCACCGCACCAAGACCTGCACCATCGCCATGTTCACGATGAAGCGCAGGGCGTTGCTGGCGTAGAGCACCCACACCGCCGCCCACCGTGCCGCCCGCTCCTTCTCCGGCAAAGCCCGGTGCGAATGCGCCGCATGCGCATGGCGATGGGCCGAGTCATGCGTCGCCCACGCCAGCAGCACCGCGGTGAGCCCGGCGGGGATGAGGCCCACCAGGAACGACTTGATCCCCAGCACCTCGGCCCAGATCGGCGCGGTGAACGCGCCGCCGGCGCCGCCCAGGATTCCCGCCGCGAAGAAGATCGAGACGCCCATCGAGCGCTTCCGCCCCGAAAGGTGCCCCATGACCGCCGCCGCGGGAGGGTGGAACGCCCCGATGCCCGCGGCACCGAGCACCTGCAAGATCAGCAGCTTCCAGAACGAATCCGCGAACCCGATCAGCCCGATCGCGAGCGCGGCGACCATGAGGCCGATGGTGCCCAGCGAGCGGGTGTCGCGCTTGTCGCCGACCAGCGCGACGACCGGCTGGATGATGCCGCTGGAGAGCGACCCGGCGGCGATCAGTGCCGCGCCCTGGGCCGGCGTCATCGAGGCCTGCTCCTCCAGCACGCTCAAGAGCGGGATCACCAGCGCGGAGAAGAAATCGACCACGCCATGCGAGAAGGCAATTGCGCCCAGGCGGGCGCGGACGCGGCCGGCCAGGTCGGCCACCGGCTGCGACGAAGCTTCGGCGGCGGGGGCACCGGCCGGAACAGATTCGGCTGTCGAGGAAAGCGTGCTGATGGTGTGTCCCTTGTCCGGTCCCCGCCGGGCGGTGATTGTTCGCCACCTGAGACGCCTGTGGATGCGGATCGTTACGCCGAGAATGTCGATCCGTGCCACCCGTTCGCCGCGGGTACTCTTGAGCAATGGCCAAGAAAGGCGCCCCATCCAAGGCCCCCGACGCTTCCTGTCGCATCGTGCTGCTGGCGGGCTCGGATCAGTTCATCGCCGGCGAGCACACCGCGGCCCTGCTCGAGAAGCTTGAAGCCGCCCACGGCGCGGTCGACACGCTGACCTTCGACGGCGTCTCGGCCTCAGTGGCCGAGGTGCTCGACGAATGCCGCAGCTTCGGGCTGATGCAGCAGCACAAGATGGTGGTGGTCGACAACGCCGACCAGTTCGTGAAGGGTGACAACCGCACGCTGGCGGAGCGCTACGCCCAAGACCCCAGCGACGGCGCCACGCTGGTGCTGCGCTCGACGAAATGGAACTCCGGCAAGCTCGACGACATGATCGCCGAGGTCGGCACGATCGTGAAGTGCGACGAGGTGGACGACGCCACCGCCGCCACCTGGGCCATGCGCCGAGCCGAGAAGCGCTACCAGGCCAAGCTCGATTCGACCGCCGCGGCTCAGCTCGTCTCCCGCGTGGGAGCGGAACTGGGCCGCATCGACAGCGAACTGGCGAAACTCGCGGTGGCCGGCGACAACCCCGGCGTGATCACATCGGCTCTGGTACAGCAATTCGTCGGCCGCTCGCGCGAAGAAGAAGTCTGGGACATCCAGTCCACGCTCCTCGGCGGCTCTGTCCCTCGGGCCGTGGCGCACGTCCGCGACCTGATCGAGGTCTCCAAGCAGCCGACCATCATGATCTCCTGGGCGATGACCGATCTCGCCCGCAAGCTCCACGCCGCCGCCCGCGGCACCAAGGCCGGCGTCAACCCCTTCGAGCTCGCCAAGGCCCTCAAACTCTGGGGCCCCAGCCGCGACGCGATCCTGAACATCGCCCGCAAGATCAACCCCGAAGCCGCGGCCAGCCTGCTCGACGCCTGCGTGAAGGCCGACATCAAGCAGAAGACCGGTCTCGGCGACCCACAGCGGACCCTGGAAATCCTGGCGATGCGCTTCGCGCGTACGTGCGTGTGACGGGTCCGGTGCGTAGACGCCGAGGCTGACGAGGCTCTGCGAGGAAGCCTCGGATGATCCGGAGCGAGGTCGCACGAACTGGTCCGGCGCTCGCAAGCCGACGATCCGAGGCTTCCTCGAAGACTCGTCAGCCTCGGCGTCTTTGGATCGACCGAGCCCGAGCCTTTACCCCGCGCACCCCGTCACCCCACACCACCTCACGCTCACTCAAAACGAAAACACCGGAGCCTCAGGCTCCGGTGTTTGTCATGAACGGCAAATCGAGACTTAGGCCGGGCGGATCTCGATGAAGTTGCTGACCGACGCGATGTCGGGGGCGACATCAAGGGTGTAGGTCATCTTCCACTCGGCGCCCTTGGCGACGCGAACGACCTTGGCCGGGGTCTCGCGGCTGACCCACTGGCGGTTGCCGCGGTTGTAGATCGTGATGCGCTGGCGACGCTTGGTCTGAGCGCGGCCGAGGGCCCGGCGGTTCTCCGGGTCGCGACGCATCAGGCGCTCGATGGTCGAGATCTTGCCCGTCGCGCGGGGGACGGCGTTGACAGTGCAGATCACGTTCTGGCCGGGCTTGAGGCTGCTCATAGTCGATCCTTACAAGAACTTCCGGCGGATGCCGGGCCAAGATACTAGGCACCAGTCGGCCACGTTTCGAGTTTCCAACTCGGGTGCCACGACCGAGCCGCACGGGGCTCGGTCGTGCGAAGACGCCGCGGCCGCGGAAAGCGGGCAGACCGGCTTCTAGCCCCTAAATCATCGCATCCAAAGCACTTGGACCCGCAGCACACGCCCTCACAGATTTGATCCCGGGCTCTTCACTCTCCACCTAGACTTCCCTTCCCCATTCGCGAGCACTCCATGTCCAACGAGAATCCCGGCCAGAACCCGACCGCCCCGCAACTCCCGCCCTTTCACCCCGAGTGGGCCCACCACGCCAAGCCCAAGATCCGCGCCCTCCGCGGGTTCGCGGCCCAGATCGGCAACCAGCAGGCCATGGGCCTCGCCGACGCCAAGCAGATCACCGATCGCATCGTCGTCGCCGCCCCGGCCATGCAGCTCGTGCTCCCGCTGATGAACGGCGAGCGCACCGTCGATCAGATCTGCGCCGAAGTCGGCCGCGGACTCAACGTCGAGATCCTCGGCCAGTTCATCGCGCAGCTCGACGACGCCGGCCTGCTCTTCGGGCCGCGCTTCGACGCCATCATCACCCAGATGCGTGCGGACTTCGACTCCGCCCCGGTCCTGCCCCCGGCCACGACCGCGAACTTCGTCGACTCGCTCGTCATGCAGGAACTGGCACGCGAACTGAACTTCCCCGAGACCCCGCCGAGCGATCAGGCCGAGCTGCAGAAGCTCCAGCGTCAGGTGCAGGAGAAGGCCGCCTCGCTCCCCGACAGCCGCAAGGACGAGATCGGCGCCACCAAGCTCCGCGAACTCATGGAAGCCTGGATCGCCAAGGCCCTCGAGAACGCCGAGAAGCCCAGCTTCGACAGCCTGCCCAAGGCCGTCATCGCCCCGCACATCGACTACGGCCGCGGCTGGATCAACTACGCCAGCGTCTGGGGACGCCTCCGCGTCGTCGATCGCCCCGACCGCATCATCATCCTCGGCACCAACCACTTCGGCGACGCCACCGGCGTCTGCGGCTGCGACAAGGGCTACCGCACCGTGCTCGGCACCTGCGAGCTCGACGATCGCCTCGTGCAGACCCTCAAGGCCAAGCTCGGCGCCCAGAACGCCGACCTGCTCTTCCAGCACCGCTACGACCACGAGCGCGAGCACTCGGTCGAGCTCCAGATCCCGTGGCTCCAGCACTGCTTCGGCCCCGACGATCAGGGCCACTTCCCCAAGGTCTTCGGCGCTCTCATCCACGATCCCGCCGTGAACAACGGCGAGAGCTACGACGGCAAGGGCCTCGCCCTGCAGCCGTTCGTCGATGCCCTGCGTGCCACGCTCTCGGAGCTGCCCGGAAAGACGCTGATCGTCAGCAGCGCCGACCTGTCGCACGTCGGCCCCGCGTTCGGCGACCAGCAGAACCCCGGCGGCGAGACTCCTGAGGCCGCCAACTTCCGCAACAAGACCTTCGGCCACGACAAGGAACTGCTCGAGCTGGTCCGCACCAACAAGCCCGATGACCTCATCGCCTCGATGGCGTGGCAGCAGAACCCGACCCGCTGGTGCAGCACCGGCAACCTCGTCGCCGCGCTCAAGCTCACCAACCCCGAGCGCGTCGAGATGCTCAACTACTCCGCCGCCGTCGACAACACCGGCGCCGGCATGGTCAGCAGCGTCTCCGGCGCGATGTTCTGAACAGGGACGGATGGCGGCGGATGAGCAGTGTGGGCGGGGCCTTCCAGGCCCCGGCATCAATGGCTTCCCAAGCACCAGTAGGACCGGCCTCCGGCCGGTCTTTTCATTGCACCAGTGGGACCGGCCTCTGGCCGGTCTTCTCTGACACCAGTGGGACCGGCCTCTGGCCGGTCTTTCTATTGCACAGCTGATCGAAACGCTCTTCCCCATCTCGCCCGGCTTAAGCGGCCCCGCCCCCCAGCTTGCGGCTCAAAAGGAACGTCATCTCCAGCGACTGCTGATAGTTCAGCCGCGGGTCGCACAAGCTGACGTAGTTGGTCGACAGATCGGCCTCGGTCACGCCCGCGGCCCCGCCGACGCACTCGGTCACATCCTCGCCGGTGAGCTCAAAGTGCACGCCGCCGAGCACGGTGCCGAGCTTCTTGTGCACATCGCACGAGGCTTCCAGCTCCGAGCAGATCGCGTCGAACGAGCGGGTCTTGATGCCGGTGGACGTCGTCGTCTGGTTGCCGTGCATCGGGTCGCACATCCAGAGGACCTTCTTGCCCGCCTTCTGCACGCTCTCGACGATGCGGGGCAGGTTGGCGGAAACGTTCGCGGCACCCATGCGGCAGATCAGCGCGATCCGTCCCGCCTCGTTCCCCGGGTTCAGCCGCTCGCACAGCGCGATCACGTCTTCACCCATCGCCTTGGGCCCGATCTTGATCCCGATCGGGTTGCGGATGCCGCGGAAGAACTCCACGTGCGCCCCGTCGAGCGAGCGGGTCCGCTCGCCGATCCACGGGAAGTGCGTCGACAGGTTGTAATGCCCCGCACGCCGCGGCACGGTGCGCGTCTGGGCCGATTCGTAATCGAGGCTCAACCCCTCATGGCTCGTGAAGAACTCCACGCGGGTCAGATCATCCACCGCCTTCTCGCCCAGCGCCTCCATGAACCGCAGCCCGTCGGCCAGGTTCGCGATCATCCGCTGGTACTCCTCGCGCAGCGACGGCGACAAACTCGCGTGTGCAAAGAAAGACAGGTCCCAGTATTCAGGATGGTGCAGATCGGCGAAGCCGCCGTCCACCAGCGAGCGGATGAAGTTAAGCGTCAGCGCCGAGTGCTTGTACCCGCGGACCATCAGCGCCGGGTCGGGGCGGCGTGCCGCGGCCGTGAACTCGGCGGAATTGAACAGGTCGCCGAAGTACGACGGCAACGTCACCTTCTGCCCGTTCACCTCGCGGGTTTCGGTCGCGCTCGACCGCGGCTTGGCGTACTGACCAGCAAAGCGCCCGATCCGCACCACCGGCTTCTTCACGCCGTGCACCAGCACCAGCGACATCTGCAGGAGGATCTTCAGCTTGTTCGTGATCGTCTCGCTGCGGCAATCCGCCAGCGTCTCGGCGCAGTCTCCGCCCTGGAGCACAAACCGCTTGCCCTCCTGGGCCTCGGCGATCAGCGAGCGCAGCCGCTCGATCTCCCACGACGTGACCAAGGGCGGCAACCGCCGCAGGTCCTTCACCGCCGCCTCGACCGCCGCCGGATCGTCGTACGCCACCGCGTGCTGCACCGGCTTGGTGCGCCAGGAATCGGGAGACCATTCAGAAGATGAAGAGTGCGAAGCGATGACTGGGTCCTTCCTAGATGCGATTTCTGATTCAGTATTCACCACCGAGACACAGAGGCACAGAGAAAGGCGTTCAACCCAAAGGGCTCCCCGAACTCGAAGAACTCGAAGAACTCGAGAAGACAGAAGAGGTGGACGAACAAGCAGCCGCGCGAGTCCCACAAGTTCCGTAACCCTGCTCCCCTGCTCCCCTGCTCCCCTGTTCTCCTCTTCTCCTCTTCCCCTCCGCGTCTCTGTACCTCCGTGGTGAAATCCCAACCGACTATCGGTGCAACCCCCGACATGCTCGACGCCGGGACTTTGACCGAACGGTGATTCTTCGCAATCTTCCGCAAGATTGCCAAAGTCGCGCCGACCCGTCGCCGATCGGGGTGGTGAGCGGTTATCTGGACGGGCACGAGCCCGCCCGCCGCGATTCGGAGGGCGCCCGTTCGGACGGCCTCCACATCCGGCCTCGGCACACGCCGCGGCCACATTGGAGTTCTCAGAATGGCGACCCGCAAGAATCGTTCGACCCGCCGCACCACCAAACGCGCCACGACGCGCCGCACGACCAAGCGCACGGCCCGTCGCACCACCGCCCGCAAGTCGGTCCGCAAGACCGCCCGCAAGACCAACTGGAACAAGAGCTCGTTCAAGTTCTCGAGCTACAAGAAGAACACCAAGCGCACCGCCAAGCGCAGCACCGCGAAGCGCTCGGCCCGCAAGTCGACCGCCAAGCGCGCGTTCTCCTACAAGTTCTCGACCGCCCGCCGCACCTTCCGCCGCGCGGCCTAATCGCGAGCGGGACAACAAGATTGATGCTCCAACCCCCGCGCAAGCGGGGGTTGTTGCTTCATTCTCGGACCATATCGGGCGCTGCCAGGATTAGTACACTCATTCGATCACTTTGGAGTGTGCGGACTATGCGAACCTTTGGCACTTTGTTGGCGATCAGCCTCGCGAGTACGGGGGCATCAAGCGCGCGGGCGCAGTCGTGTACCGGGACGTGGTTCGCAGACCAACGAGCAGGACAGTTGCAAGGGACCGTGTACACGTCCGCGGTCTGGGATCCCGACGGCGCAGGTCCGAAGCGTCCTCTGCTAGTCCTCGGTGGACAACTCAATTTCATTGTGGCGGGAAGCGTCAGCCTTGGCGTGATCGCTTGGGACCCGGTTACCAGTAGCTGGGACACGCTGGCTGGCGGTGTGAATGGGCGGGTTCTCGCGATCGGTATCGACCGGAACAACAATCTGGTGGTCGGTGGCACTTTCTCAACCGCCGGTGGGCTGCCGGCGGCAAACATCGCGTCGTGGAACGGCACGGCATGGGCCCCGCTCGGTACCGGCGTGAGTTCCGACGTGCATGCCATCGAGCCGATCGCCAACGGCGACCTGATTGTCGGCGGAGCCTTCTCCACGGCTGGAGGAATCAGCGCGTCACGCATTGCGCGTTGGGACGGAGCATCGTGGTCGGCGATCGAGAACTCCCTCAACAACGACGTGACCACGATCAAGGCAACGCCCGACGGGAGCTTCGTCGTTGGTGGTGCCTTCTTTCAGAATGTGTCGGGTAGTTTGCTCTCCCGCGTCGCTAAGTGGGACGGAACCGCTTGGATTCCGCTTGGGAGTGGCTTCAACGATCGAGTCAACAGCATCGACGCGTTACCAAACGGGGACCTTGTCGCGGTTGGCAACTTCTCGCAATCAGGCGCGTCGGTGATCACGAAGGTCGCTCGATGGAACGGTGCGGCGTGGGTTGCGATGACAAACGGTCTCGGGACCGGATTTCAACCACCGAAGCGAGTGCGCCTCCTCCCATCCGGCGCTTTCGTGCTGTGCACTGAAGTGCCCACAGGCGGAACAAATCGCGCGGCATGCCTGTTCGAATGGAACGGGGTGTCCTGGGTGATGAAGGTCGGAGGCATCGCCAACACAAGCGCAAGCCCGTATCCAACTCTTCAAACAGCAGTCTCACTCCCCAGCGGCGTCATCGTGGTAGCAGGGTTCTTTGGTGAGTCGAGCCAATCTGCGTTGGCTTGGAACGGCTCAACCCGCGGTCCTCTTACCGCGACATGGTTCTCGGGTACGGTTTCCACAATCAGCGTCTTTGGTCAAGAAACGTACTACGGCGGGCTGTTCTCTATAGCAGGCGGCCTCTCGACCGCTTCGATCGCGCGACAGGACGGCGAGAAGTGGACGTCCTTTGGATCCGCCATCAACGGGACCGTGAACGCCATCCTTCGGATGAAGAACGGCGATGTTGTGGCAACTGGCGACTTCACCATCACCCCGACGAACGGTGCGCCGAGCCGATCCATCGGGCTGTGGCGCAATGGCACGTGGTATCGCCTCGGCGAAGGTCTGGAGGGCGTCGGGTACTCCTTGGTCGAGCTTCCGAACGGCGACATCCTCGCAGGGGGCAAGTTCGTCCGCGCCGGGCCCAAGTTGATCAACAACCTGGCGCGCTGGAACGGAACCGAATGGTTCCCCATGACCGGCGGCCAACCGGACGACACTGTCTACGCTATGGTGAACACGCCCGACGGCGGCGTCGCTCTGGGTGGCCAGTTTGTGTTCGCCGGAGCGGTGTCGTCTCGCGGTGTTGCGCTTTGGAACGGGAACACGTTCCGATCCGCCGCCCTGACGCCCGGGGTCATTGTTCGCTGTCTCGCCGTTGCGCCCGACGGCCAGCTCATCGCAGGAGGTACTTTTGCAACGCCCGGCGCGAGTGCGCCCAACATCGCGCGCTTTGACGGCACGGGATGGGGACCGATCGCCTCTGGCCTGACGATTTCCAACGCCGGAACCCTCGGTGCCGCCGTGGTGCGTTCGATCGTCGTCACGCCAGAAGGCAGGATCGTCGCCACGGGCAACTTTGATCGCACCGGTTTGACCCCGATCAGCCGTGTCGCGGTTTGGAACTTTTCGTCATGGGAATCGCTTGGAACCGGGCCACAGGGCCCGGTGGTTGCTATCGCGCGGGCTTCGACGGGAAACATTCTGGCGGGCGGCTCGTTCGCCAGAGTGAACGGGTTCGACTCCCCACCGATAGCGGAGTGGTACGATCCGCGCGGACTCTCCTTCACGACACAACCCTCCGATCAGACCAACTGCGGCGGCAATCTCACATTGCTGGCCTGCAACACCGATGGAAACGGACCTGTCGCGCTCCAATGGCAGATCGAGGATCCAGCGAGCGTGCCGTTCGGTTGGAAGAGCGTCGCCGATGGACCTGTGACGGTGGAGGGCCGCACGGTCGCGCAGCTCGCCAACACCGCGAACCGGTGGGCACCGCTTGAGATTCGGCACGCGCGAGGCCCTGGTCCGCTCCGATTCCGAGCCCTGCTGACGAATCAGTGCAACGCCATCCTCTCCCGCTCCGCCACCCTCCGCATCCACGCCGCCGACTTCAACTGCGACGGCATGTACGACGATCTCGATTTCCCGTTCTTCACCAACGCCTACGACCTCCTCGCCTGCGACGACCCCGCGATGCCCGCGGGCTGCCCCGCCGATCTCAACGCCGACGGCGTGGTCGACGACCAGGACTTCGCCGAGTTCGTCGTGGCGTACAACGCGGTGATTCCGGAGTAACACAAGGATCGCAGCAGCGGGGGCGGGGCCTTCCAGGCCCCGCCGAGTTCCCGATGGGTATCGCAGTCCTTGTTTGGCGCGCCCGCGTTTCTCGCCGGGGCCTGGAAGGCCCCGCCCCCGTCATTGGATGTACGTCCGCGCCTCCGTTCTGCTCGGCCGGTCCAGGTTCGTGATCAAGTACCGCAGCGCATCCACCGCGTGGTCGAAGCCGTCTTTCACCGGGTCGGTGCTCTCCGGCTTGTTCGGGTCGTAGTGGTAGCGCTCCAAGCTCTCGATCAGTTTCTCGCACCGCGCGTGCACGCGCAGTCGCGGCGGGGTGCCGTCGGCGGGGGCCAGACGGGCGTGCACGAGATTCAATCCGTCTCGCACGCTCGTCCGCTTCTTCTTCACAACCAACCCCGCTTCGGTCAGAAGATCTGCGGCGGACTTGCCGGTCTGGTCGTTCTCAGCCGCACCCGCGGGGTCGATGCCGATCCACTTGGGCATCGGCCACCCCAGCTCGCCGCCCCTCACGATCGCGGCGATGTGCTCGGGCAGCGTGACGCCCTCGAGGTGGCGCTCTTCGACAATCTCGAGCACATCACGCCGCAGCAGCGCCCACAACACCACCGCGGGCGAGCGGATGCCAAAGTCCATGCCGCAGAGAACGCACTCCCCATCCCGGAGCGAAGGGGGATGGGTTCCATGCACCTGCGAACCGGAGCCGCCGCGCGATTCGACGCGAAGCGGACCCACCCCCAGCCCCACCCCCACCCCCACCCCCAACCCCTCCCTCTGAGAGGGGGGCAAGGCAGTGGCAATCGCGCCACCAAGCGGCATCGCCGGCACCCGCTCCTCGTTGAACACGTGCACCGCGCTGTCGAACTCCGGGAAGACCGCGTGCGTGCGGTTGGGCCGCAGGCACAGCATCTCGGCGTTCCAGGTCGCGAGGCTCACGCGCCGCTTCATCCGCACGGCGTCGTCGATCGCGATGTGCCCGCCGCGTGAATCCTCCCCGCGCTTGGCCCGCCCGTCGCACTCGGGCCGCAGCACACAGCCCTCGCACGAGCGCGATGCCGGGCAAGTCTCCAGAACGTCGGCCACGCCCCACTTGAAGAGCGTGCGTCGGCCTTCCAGAGTCTCGCGCAGCAGCCGGTGCATCACGCCGAAGGGGATGTGCATGGTGCTCAGGCACTCGACCGTGCCGGCGAGCGCGACCGGGCCGACGCCGGGAACGGTGATCGTGCGCGAGCGTGTTGTGAGCATCGCGGCTTCCAGCACATCGGGCTTGAACAGCTCCGCCTCGTCGCAGCGGAGCGTCTGCACCCGCGTGCCGCGGACCGACGCGTGCGACTGGGCGAGCAGCTCGACCTCCGAGCCGTTCTTGAGGATGAGCCGCGTTTCTCCCGGCTTGCCCTTCACCAGCGGCTCCAGCAGCGGCCGCGCGAACAGCCGGCGCAGGTGCGTGTGCATCCGCCGCGATTGATCCATGCTGCCTCCCAGAATGCGGATCTCGATCCCGGGCTTGAAGATCAGATCGAGCGCCGTCGCCAGCGCGCCCAAAAACGTCTTGCCCCCGCCGCGGCAGGCCCAGACCACGCAATCCAGGGCCGCGGGCGGTTCGCTCGTTGGCCCGTGCGTGGCGGCGACCTCGAACCCCGCACGCCCCTGAAAGAACGCGTGGCACAGATACTCCAGCGGCGAGCGGTGTCCTTCCACCAGCGGCGGCGCGAACGACAAGTCGAGCGCGTCGCGCAGCCAACGCTCGAGTGCCGCGCGATCACGCGGCGCCGTCGCGAGCAGCTCGTCTCCGCCCACCAGCGAGTCCGCGGAAGGGTCAACAGCCAAGTCACAGCGAGCGGCGTCGGCCGATCGCGAGGATCGTTTACGGGTCATGGGTGCTCCAGTGTGGATCGGAAAGGCGGTTCACCGCGGAGGACGCAGAGAACGCGGAGAAAAGGCAGAGGCATTCACCGCAGAGAACGCGGGGCGAAGACCAAGGCATTTACCACAGAGATCACGGAGAACACTGAGAAGGGAGTTGAGAAGTGAGAAGTGAGAAGAGCTCGTCCGAGTGCGAAACCCGGCTCTCTTGCCTTGAACAAAGCCATCACTCCGTGTTCTCCGTGCTCGCCGTGGCAAAACTCTTCTCCTCCCTCCGCGTTCTCCGCGTCCTCCGCGGTGAAATGCCTTTCTCCGTCACGAACACCGCCGGCGGCGCGAGGATCGCCCGTGCCGCCTGGGCCGCGATCTCGGGCAGCCAGTCCGGCCGATCGAGGACGGCACGCGTGCCGCGGCTTGCCCGGGCCCACGCCGCGAGCAGCGGCACCAGCTCCGGCTTTCGTCGCACGGCGCGCTCCAGCAACCACTCGTCGACCAGCACATCAGGGCGGATCCGCATTCGGCGGAGGGTCCTCTCCAGCGTTCGATCGCGCGCGATGAGATGGGTCGCGACGCGCCGCATGCCCGCGTGCTCGAAGATCGGGCAGTGCTCGCCCATCGAGGCGACCGCTTCCGTCCGGCGCGTCCGCGGCGAGCGGAGGTACGCGCGAACCAGCGATACTCCGACGCCGTTGCCCCGGAAGCGCGGATCGACGACGACGCGGGCGATGACGCGCAGGTCGCGGTTGACCCGCCGCGCGATCCGGCGGCGGCTCTCGCGATCGCCATCGCCTCGATACTCCCCGGGCCACGCGGCCTCGCGCCACCGGGCGTTGAGCGCGGGGAACGCCACGATCAACGCTCCGACCGGCCGCGGCTCGCGGTCCGCGAACGCGCCCAGCACCGTGCACAGGCGCGCCGGGCGAACGCTGGCGTAGTGGCGATCGAGCAGCGACGCGACACCCGCCAGCCGCACTCGACGGATGCGTAGGTTCATGAGCTTGCTCCTTGTCTGGGTGTGGATGGCTTGAGCGGAGAAGGCTGGAGCGCGGATCCCTCGACCGGGTCGTTGTCGAGATTCACAACCAGGTCCGCTCGCAGGGCGTCCGTCAGGTCGTTGTGCGCCGTCGCGACCAGCAGCCGCGGCAGCGTCTGGCCCCGGCGATCCCAGATCCGGCGCACGCTCCCCGCCACCGCGCGTGCCGTCGGGCGATCGATCACCGCCAAGAACTCGTCGATCACAATCCACCCGCGGCGTTCGTGTGGGCGATCTTCGCTGGACAGGATGGCCGACGCGAGCGCGAGGCGCACCCGCTCGCCCTCGGAGAGATCGCGGACCCGGCGTGCCAGGATGGTGGCGTCGGCGAGCCCGACGCGCGCGAGTGTCGCGAGCGCGTCGCCGATCGAGCCTTCAAGGACATCGATCACGCGTCCGGAGGTTCGCCCCGGGACGACGACCACGACGCCCTCGCCCCCGAGGCGCCGTTGCCGGACGAAGGCGTTGAGCAGCGAGCTCTTGCCGCTGCCGCTGCGTCCGTGCACGAGCGCCACGCCGGCCTCGAGCTGGTTCAGCGCCTCTAGATGCCCCGGAGCGACCGGCGGCCGCTCCACCATGTGCGTGAGCCGAAGCCCGAACCGCGCGCACGCCATCCTCACCCGCGGGCTTGAACGCCCGGGTCCGATCGCGATCGAACGCATGCCACACCCCTTTCCCCAAAGTCGTTCCCGTTCGCACCGATCGATCAGCTCGCCCGAGCCTCGGCCTTGGCCTCGATCTCCAGCCGCGCCGTCTCGTGGTGGCGCCGCACCACGTGCAAGGGCAGGTCGAGCCGCTGCGCCGTGGCCCGCATCGAGAGCCCCTCGATGAAGACCGCCCGCAGCACCGCCAGATGCACCGTCGACTCGCTCGCCGATTTCAGGTGCCCCGCGGGGGGAGGCCAATCGGGCATCGCGGGGGCCAGCTCGAGTCGGCGGGCCGAGGCCCGGAACTCGCGGCTCAGCACCCGCAGCAAGACCTTCTGAATACGACGCTGGATCGCCCGGCTGGGCACCCGCGCCAGGGCCGCAAGCTCACCCGCCGTCCGACCCGCGACGTAGACCGCACGCACGAGCGCGGCCTCGTCCGCCGGCAGCCACCTGGCGAACTCGGTCACCCGCTCCACAAACTTGGCGGCGTGGGAGTCCCGGCGCCGCCGGTCGATCCGGCTCACGATCGGGACGCCCGGGCTGGGTAACGGTGTGGCGCGAGGGACGCTGGCGTTCAACATGGCTTCGTCCTTCCAGATGTGGGTGCGGTCGGGCGTGGTCCAGAGAGCGCTTTCAAGCCTCTGGAGCAAGGCTGTGCAGAAATCGAGGGCAACTCAGGGGAACAATGTTTACAGATCAGCAAACAACATATATAGTTTCCCAGATTGACCGACTCGATTCAAGTGGCTTTGGTTCTTTTGAACGGATTTTGTATGGTAAAAACTCGCTTGTGCGCACAACGACGACGCTTTGCGGGATAGGATACCAAACAAAGACCAATTGCTCAAGGGAGTGCGTGCAGGCACGAACGAAGGGAGCGGTGTGATGGACGAAGGACAGTCACGATCGGCGGCCCGGTCTTTCGGGCCTCGGCTGCGAGAGCTGCGGGAGGAGAGAGGCCTGACGCTGCAGCAGCTCGCGCTGGCCGCGGCGTGCACCAAGGGGTATCTCTCCAGCGTCGAGAACGAGAAGCGGGGCGTGCCGACCGACGAGATCCTCACCCGCCTCGAGGCCGCGCTGGGCTTGCCCGAGGGTGAGCTGATCCGTGCCGCGGGCTGGGAGCGGACCCCGGCGCCGGTGCGGCGCGAGGTGGTGAAGCTCGCGGCTCGCGAGGCCGCCCACCGCGAACGCGAACGCAAGCTCGCCTCGATCTTCTCCAAGAGCGGCATCGACGACCACGGGCGGCTGCTCGGCGCCCTCGACGAGGCGTACAAGTCCGGCGAGCTCGCCAGCCTGCTGGGCATGAGCGAGCGGTCGGCCGGGGAGGGCGCTGCCCGCGCTCCGACGCCCTTAGTGGGCACGCTGGCGCGCGTGCTCCCCTTTGAGGTGCCGCTGATCAACAAGGTGGTCGCGGGCTACCCGCGGGAGTTCACCGACCTGGGCTATCCCGCCCGCGTCGCTGATGAGTACGTGCGTTGCCCCGACATCGACGATCCCGATGCGTTCGCCGCGCGCGTGGTGGGGGACTCGATGCTGCCCGAATACCGGGAGGGGGACATTGTGGTCTTCAGCCCGCTGCGCGAGATCAAGAGCGGGATGGACTGCTTCGCCCGCCTCGAGCCCGACGGCGAGACCACGTTCAAGCGGGTCTTCTTCGAGAGCGAGGGGAGCGAGGAGGGCGTGAAGTTCGAGGGCGAGGCGAGCGGCGTGCGGGTGCGGCTGCAGCCGCTGAACCCGGCGTACGCGGCCCGCGTCGTGGAGCGCGAGCAAGTCGGCGGCCTGTACGCGGCCGTGAGCGTGATCAAGAAGCTGTGAACACGTGTCCGCCCGACGCGTTCGCGCCCGTTTACGTCGTCTTGATGTTCGCCGTCTTGGGCTCCACCTGCGCCGGCTCGGGGTAGTCGATGCGTGAGTGATGGATGCCCGCCAGCGTGCGGCTCACGCTCTCGGTGATGCGGTGCAGGTCGCGGAGCGAGATGTCGCAATCCTCGAACTGGCCGTCGAGCAGACGCTTGTTGGCGATCGACTGCACCAGCGACTCGAGCCGTGCGGGCGTGGGATCGTCGAGCGCGCGTGCGGCACTCTCGACGGCGTCGGCCACCATGAGAATTGCGGCTTCCCTGGTCTGCGGGCGCGGGCCGGGGTAGCGGTATTCGTACTCGTCGGGCACGTGCACGTCGTCTTCGCTGAGGCCCTGGCTCTCGGCGGCGTCCATGGCTCGCTTGCGGGCGCGGTGGTAGAAGTACTCGACCAGCGTGGTGCCGTGGTGGCTCTCGATGAAGTGCTGGATGCTCATCGGGAGCGCGTAGGCCCGGGCCATCTCGACGCCGTCCTTGACGTGACCGACCACGACGAGCAGGCTCATCGCGGGTGTGAGCTTGTCGTGCCGGTTGGGCCCGCCGCCCTGGTTCTCGACGAAGTACTCGGGCTTGTTCATCTTCCCGATGTCGTGGTAGAGGGCGCCGACGTAGGCGAGCAGGCTGTTGGCCCCGATGGCCTCGGCGGCGGACTCGGCGATGTTGGCGACCGTCACGCTGTGGTTGTACGTGCCGGGGGCCCGCATCTGGAGTTCACGCAGCAGCGGGTGCTTGGGATCGCGCAGCTCGATGAGCGTCATCCCGGTGGTGATGTCGAAGACCCGCTCGATGGTGGGCAGGATGAACAGAATCGCCCCGCCAACGACCAAAGCCGCCACGCCCGCGACACCCGAGTCGGTGGCGATCTCCCAGACGGCGATCGCGGGAGCGAGCGGCCGCTCGATGGCGCCGATGAGCGCCGTGGCCGCCGCGACCGCAAAGCCGGTGATGAGCGACATGCGGATCACGCTGGCCCTATCGCGGACATCGCGGAGGAAGAGCACCGAAGAGCAGATGCCCAGCAGCATGATCGCGTACTCGCCCGCGGAGAGCTGCAGGGCGAGCGAGACCAACAGGCCGTGGAGCACGCCGTAGGCCAGGGCGACCCGCTGGTCATACGCGATGCAGAGCAGGATGGCGACGAAGATGGTGGGCACGATCGCGGTGGCGGCGGCGAACTCCGGCTTGAACGACGTGCCGATCACGGCCACGCCCAGCGCGAGGGCCAGAAGCACGCAGACGCCGATGATCCGCCGCGTGTTCCGCCGGATGCCCGACGCGAAGAGCGCGGTATACGCGACCAGCGCGAGCGTGATGGCGGTGATCACCGCGGCCAGCGACGCGTCGCGGAGCCACACCCGCCACTTGTCCGCGTCCTTGTCGAACGCGGCCATCTCGGTGCGGTAGAGCGTCAGCTGCGCATCGGTCAGCACGTCGCCGCGGCGGAAGATGATCTGGCCCGCCGGGCTCTCGCTGATGACGGTCTTGACGTCGCGGGCCGAGGCGTCCTTCGCGAGCGCCGTGCCCGCCTCGTCGAACTTGAACGTCGGCTTGCCGAGCTTCACGGTGCGCTCGACGACCAGTTGCCGGAGCACGCCGCCGAAGCCCGACTCCCGCGCGAGCGAGAGCAAGCCTTGCCGCAGCTTGGCTTCATCGCCGATGTTGAGCACATCGCGGCGCGAGACACCGGGCACGAGGGTGAGCTGGGCCGGCTTGTTCTCCGCCGCGGGCTCTTCGAAGGCGAGCGTGATCTCGGTGTGCAGACCTTCCTGCGTCGCCCGCTGCCAGGTCGCGGCGTCGAGCAGCGGCAGGTTGCGCAGAGCGGCCATGTAGTCGCTGACCATCCCCATCCACTGAGACGAGGGCTCGCCGTTCTTGGACTCGGCCTGGATCGCCGTCAGCGACTCGGGCGTGAGCTTGAACTGTTCCTTGATCGAGGCCTCGACCTGATCGATCGACTGCACCCGGGCGAGCGTGCGGGGCAGGTTCTCGAGCGAGCCGCGGAGTTCTTTCAGAACAGGAATGTCGGCCGCGAAGACCCACGGCGTGCGCTGGCGGGCCGCCTCGCGGGCCCGGTCAGTCGCCTCGGTGTCCTCGCTCTTGATCGGCACCCGCACCAGGCGGGTGTCGACCATCACGCGCCCGACCGCGACCAGCGGCTGACGCCGCGCCCACACGGAGAGTGCCGTCGCCACCAGCACGAAGCACAACGCCGCCACGATCGCCATCGCGATGTTGGGCGTCGCAAAGAGCGGGCTGAGCTTGCCCGCGATCGCCTCGGCGAGGCGGGTGGAGGCCCGGTGCTTGGCCCGGATGGCCGCGGCTCGGGACTGGGGTTTGGCGTTTTCGCCGGGCATCAGAGGTCCTTGCCTTCCGCCAGTTCGCCATCCTGCATGTCAAGGTCCGGCGCGTCGTCGTCCTCGCCGTAGGCCTCGATGATGCGCTGCACGATCGGGTGGCGGACCACGTCGGTCTTGGTGAGCTGCGAGAAGCCGACGCCGTTGGTGCGGTTGAGGCGGCGGACCGCGTCGATCAGCCCGCTCTCCCGCGGGTCGGGCAGATCGATCTGGGTGGTGTCGCCGGTCACGATCATCTTGCTGCCATGTCCCAGGCGGGTCAGGAACATCTTCATCTGGCCCTTGGTGGTGTTCTGGGCCTCGTCGAGGATGATGACCGCGTGGTTCAGCGTTCGGCCCCGCATGTACGCCAGCGGCACGACCTCGATCACGTCGCTCGCCATGAAGCGCTGGATGGTGCCGAAGTCCATCATGTCGTGCAGGCCGTCGAGCAGCGGGCGCAGGTACGGGTTCACCTTGGCCTGCAGATCGCCGGGCAGGAAGCCCAGCTTCTCACCCGCCTCGACCGCGGGGCGGACGAGAATCAACTTGCGGCAGCGATCGGTCTTGAGCAGGTGCACCGCCGCGGCGACCGCGAGGTAGGTCTTGCCCGTGCCCGCCGGGCCGACGCAGAAGACCAGGTCGTGATCGCGGATCGCCTCGATGTACGCCTGTTGATTGATCGTCTTGGGCTTGACCGGCTTACCGGCGGAGAAGACCGCGAGCCGGCCGTCCCAGTCTTCGAGCGGGGCCGAGCCCATGGTCGGGTCGTCGAACGCGTCCGCGCCCCCGACCCGCCCGCGCTTGTCCTCGGTGATCGATTCCTCGCTGATCAGGTCGATGACCTGCTGGCGGGTGAGGGTCTTGGTGTCCTCGGCGGCGTCATTCAGGCGTTCGATGACGCGGCGGGCGATGGTGACCGGGGTCCGCTCGCCGCGGAGATGGACGACGGTGTCGCGGGCGCTGACGCTGATGCCCAGAGCCTCGCGGAGGATCTTGAGGTTGCGCTCCGCCGAGCCCAACACCGCGACCCGTTTGGGGCCGGTGGGCACGCGGAGCGAGGCTTCGAGTCGGTCGGTCGCTGGCAAGTGGTTGGACGGCAGACGCCGCCCTCCGGGGGTTCGGGAACTGTCTTCACGGAGAGAAAGGCATCTCACCACAGAGAACACGGAGAACACGGAGCGGAGCACAAGGGCACGGAAGCGATCGAGGGCAGCGGTGGATTCGATCTCGGGGTCTCTGCCTCAACCCGCCACCGTGGTCTCCGTGATCTCCGTGGTGAATGGCCTTGGAATGAGCTGGGACGAGGAACAAAAGTGTACGGAACATCGAACCCCCGGCCTTGGCGGGCGGATCGGGCTCACGCCGCCCGGCCGCACGCCGACGCCCCGTTCACTATCATCGACTACTTTCCCGGACGCGATCATGACCAATCAAAGAACGAACATTTTGGTTCTCGGACTTTCAGCCGCGATTCTGGGTCTGGGCGGCCTGTCGGGCTGCTCTGGCAGCGCGGGAGGCCGCGGCGGGATGTTCACGATCGAGGGCACGAATGTCCGGGCGATGGGGGAGTGGTCCGACGTGGACGCCGCGGTGATGGCCGCCGCCGGGCATCGAGGGGTGGTGGTGGAGCGTTTGGACGCGTCGGATCCGAAGACGTTCGACTATCGCCTGATCACGTCGAAGCAGGAAGAGGTATCGCTGGTGATCAGCCGCGATCAGGCCCCCGATCCGACGCAGCGGCTGAGCCAGGAAGGCCCGATCCCGCTGCGGATCGCGTGCCGCGTCGGCGCGTTCGGCGACTCCACCCTCGAGCGCGACCTGATTGACGACATCCGCTCGCGTCTGGGCGAACTGACGGGCGCATTCACGAGCAAGCCGCTGCCGAGCGGGTGGTGATCGCTAGGGCGTCGTCTGCCTGGGATTTTGTTCGCGCGCCAGTCCGGTGATGCAGATCACCGCCACGATTCCCCAGAAGATCATCGTGAGCAGCGGGCGGACCACGAAGTCCTTGCTGTGCGCCTGCAGCTCGTGCACGAACGACATCAGCAGGGCCGAGCCGATCAGGCCCACGCCGATCGCCCGCCACGCGGTCGAGGTCCAACCGGACGCCGCGCGTCCCGCGAGCCACAGCCCGACGAGCACGAGCGCCGGCGCCACGATGACGTAGCCCACGCCCTCGGAGCGGGGGTTGCAGACCATGAGGTACGACGCCGCGAGCGACCAGATCAGCACCGCGGCCAGCAACGGCTCGGCCCGGCGCCGGGCCACGAACGCGAAGGCGAGCGTCACGAGCGCGGCACCGGCGCGGACGAGTGTCAGCGTGCGTGCCTCCGGTCTCCAGCCGAAGAACGCGAGCACGCTCTGCAAGTCGGCGAAGGAGCGGGGGATGACCATCGGGCCGCCGGCTTCGAGCACCTTGGCGATGCCGGCCCGGTACTGAGCGGTGGCGTAGCCCGGATCGGTCGGGCTGAAGACCCAGGGCATCACCAACACAAAAAGCCCCGCCAGAGGCAGACGCCACCACAGCGCCGGGTAGAGCGCGAACGCCAGCATCGGCATTACCACGCCCGGGGGCTTGATGGTCGCGGACACCGCCAGCCACAGAGTCGCCCACCACCAGCGGCCCGAGCCGAGGGCCGCACAGGCGAGCATCATCGACGCCGCGAGCGGCAGGTTGCCCTGTCCGTTCAGGAACGCCCCGCCGCTGACGCCCAGAGTGATGGTCGAGACCAGGAAGAACGGCGCGTTCCACTCACGGCGGGAGAGCATCCGCGACACCCGCCAGCAGCCGATCGCGAGCATGATCAGCCCGATCACGCGGCACAGCACCTCGCCGAACCACGTGGGGCCGATCAACAGCGGCGAGTAGAGGATCGCCGACTGCGGCGGATAGAGCCAGCCTTCTTGCCCTGGCGAGTAGAGATCGGTCCCGTGCCACCACGCCGATGCCGCGTTGCGATAGAACGCGCTGATGGTCCAGTGGTTGGGGTTGCGGGCGACGACGATCGAGAGCACCGTGCCGACGATCAACCACGAAAGCCATCCGAGGCGCACGCACAATCGGTCGGCGAACCAGCGGCCTCGAAGCGAGTCGTCCGCCGTGCTCCAAGGTGGGAGCCCGATGAAGCGTTGCCATCCCAAGGCCGGCGGTGGTGTCGGTGCGGACATCAAGCAGTCCTTTTCAGTGCGGCGTCCGACCAGGCGCGGGCATGCTCGGCGAAGGTGATGAACCGGGCCCGCTGCTTCAGCCACCGCAGGTGCTCGCGCAGGGCGGCGACCATCTCGGTGCCGCTCCGTCTCGTCAACCAGCGCGGCAGGCCGTGGCCTTGGATGTTCATCAGCTCCCACGGGTGGAAGTACAGCGGCGTCACGCGGTCCCACGACAGCGACCACGCGGTGGTGCACCGCGTCAGCAGCCGCGGCTGGTTCTTGAACGCGAGCCAAAAGAGCGGCCAGCGGATCAACGGGCTCGTGCCCGCGGGGATCACCACCACGCCCTCACGCTGGTGCGTGGTCCGAGGTGAGTTCAGCTTGTTGTACCGACCGGGCAGCCAGATCGGGTTGAGCGACGCGTCGTAGCGATAGCCGGCGTCGCGCAGCGCGCCCAGGTCGATCTTGGCCAGGCGTGGCATGCGGAACCCGACCACCGGCGCGCCCGAAAGCCGTTCCAGCAGCACGCGGCTGCGCTCGGGGTGATCGGGCTCAAAGCCGGTGTGCACGAGCGAGTGGCTCGCCAATTCATGCCCGTCGCGCACGATCCAGCGCACCAGATCGGGGCGGTTCTCCGCCATCGCGCCGGTGACAAAGAACGTGGCTCGTACGCCGCACTCTTGGAGCAGGAGCAGCGTCCGGGTGATGCCCTCGCCCCCGATGCGGAAGCGCTCGCGTACGGGCAGGTTCACGCCGAACTCCAGCGGGAGGTCGAACTCTTCCGCGTCGAAGCTCAGGAGCACGGTCGATGGGGGAGTCGTCGCCATCGGCTACGCGTTCTGGGCGCCGCGATCGCTGGTGGTGGCCGCCCGCGCCGCAAGCTGATACCGGCCCATCGCGCTGAAGGTCCGGATGCTGACGAGGCTGCGGAGCATCACCCACGGATCGCGGATGATCCGGACGCTGGTGCCCGAGGCCGCGTGGGTCCCGCTGACCCGCGCCGTCACCCGCGTGATCGAGCATCCCAGGCGGCGGGCCAGGTACAGGACCTCGACGTCGAAGGCGAAATCAGCGATGCGGCAGCGAGAGAAGATCTCCCGCGCCGCCGGGCCGCGGAATCCCTTGAGCCCGGCCTGCGTGTCCGGGAGCGACAGCCCGGTCACCAGCCGCGCCAGGCGGTTGAAGACGATGCCCATGATCCGCCGCGCCGGCTCGGCGGCAAAGTCGCCGCTGGGCTGGGCTCGGCAACCCACCGCGACCTCGGCGGTGCGCAAGGCCTCGCGCAGGGTGTCGAGCTGATCGAGCGAGTACGCCAGGTCGCCATCGGTGAACAAGAAACACTCGGCGGTGCTGGCCAAGGCGGCGTGCCGGATCACGAACCCTTTGCCGCGGTTGGCCCGCAGCGAGATCACCCGCACCCGTCCCGCAACTTCAGGGTCGCCCACCTCGAGCGATAGGACACGCCCTCGCAGGATCTGTCCCGTGCGGTCCCGCGAGCCGTCGTCCACGAACACGAACTCCCATGTCGGGTGCTGGCGCGCAAATTCCAGCACCTTTTTGAGTGTCACGTCGATCGAGGTCTCGGCATTGAAAACCGGAAGCGCGACGCACACCTCGTAGGTTGTCCGGGTCTTCCCGGCAACCAAAGTGGCAGCCTGCGGGGAACCCTGTGCGGCCACTCCCGACGGAGCGTCGTGCAACGGATCGAGCGATGGCTGATCGTTTCCTGCCGCCCCAGTGCGCGACAACGAAACCACCTCAGCCGAGGTGGCACTTTCCAAAACACCCATGAGCGCTCCCGCGAACGCGTTGTCGTGTCCCCAGCCCCTGGAATACTAACAGCCCTTCGAGCTCGGCGCGCTAATGGGCATCGGGGGTCACCCGGTCATCACACTCGGGCGATCGCTCGCACGCGGTGAGAACCGGCCATGGGCGAGCACCCCGATGGCGGGGATGCGGGGGCCGTCCACCCCGAAACGTGGGCCCAAATCGTGGGCCCAAATCGTGGGCCTGAAGGGTGGGGCTCGGGCCGCTCAAACCTCCCAGGGCCACCGCATCGCCACACCCCGGGAGGCAAGGCGGGTCTGGTACGCGCGGGTCCGGGTTGCATCCGCGTGGATGGCTGCGGGCACGGTCTGGCGATCCAGGCACTCGGCCGCGAGCGTGCCGGCGGCTTCCCCGATCGCGAACTCGGTGTGGTGCATCCGGCTGCAGCCGTTGGCGACGTGCGTCACCCCGATGCCCTTGCCCGCCGCGATGAGGTTGGTCACGCGTACCGGGATCAGCGACCCCAGCGGGATGCGGTAGGGGGCCGCGGGCACGTACACCGAATTCCGCCCGCTGCACGAGGGGTGCAGGTCGAGGGTGTAGTGCCCGATCGCGACCGAGTCGGCGAAGGGCTCGCCCATGCCCAGTCGGCCCGATTTCTCGCTCATGCCGGGAGGCACAAAGTCCATGTTGGGGTGACCGTCGCGGCGTCGCTGCTCGGTCCCCAGGTGGGCCTCGCTCAGCATGGTGCGGGCGAGCAGCCGGCGCGGCTCACGGATGTACGCGGCCTTGGCGAAGCCGTCGGAGGTCCCCAGCTCGTCCCCTCGAAGGCGCAGGCCAGGAAACCCGGTCTTGTCGGACGCCTCGCCGCGCGGTGCCTCGGTCTGCATCCAGTACAAAAGACACAGGCTCTGCTCGCGGGCCTCGCGGAGCGCCAGTGCCCGATCGGCGGCCGAGACCCCCAGCAGCGGACGCTGCCAGTAATCCATCTGCACCCAGTTCACCAGGCAGACATCGGGGTGCTGCTCGGCGTTGGTGGCGTGGATCGCGCGATCGACGATCCGGCGGTAGCGCCACATCTCCCATTCGCCCGCCTTGGGCTCGCTCGGCCAGGGCAGGAACGGGAAGGTGTGCCGCCCGCTCTCGTTGTGGCTGGCCACCGTCCACGAAAGCAGCGGGCCGGGCCAGGCGACTCCGGCGAGTCCGGGCTCGGCGGCGATGGTGGGGGAGTACGACTTCCACCAGTCGTACGCCGCGGGCTTGGAAATGGTGTGATCTTCGCCGGGCCGGTGCTCGAGCGCGAAGCACCAGCTGATCCCCTGCTGATCGCGCCAGTCGGCCCGATCGGTGCGGGCGTGGAGTTCGCCGAAGTCGTTCTGATGCTCGGCGCCGATCAGGTGCTCGACGCCCGCGAGCTCGTACAGATCGCCGGTCTCGGTGGCGTCGAGGACGAACGGGGCGCGGACGACGACGTTCCCCGAGGGTCCGCGCAGGTGCACCGCGTCGATCCGGTCGCCGCGGCATTCGACCCGCGTGGGCTCGTGCTCGAGCAGCACGGTCAGTCGTCCGGCTTCGACGTGCGGGCGGAGCAGATCCTGCATCACCGCGTGCCACACGCGGGGCTCGGCGCACAGGTGGCTGACCCAGCCGTTGCCCGGGTTGAGGCGCGGGTTTCCCAAGGCCTCCGGCGTGAGCCGACGGTTCTCCGCGTACCACCGCCGCACCCGATTCCGCAGATCGAGGTACGCGCGGTTGCCCACCCCATCCTCGATCCAGCGGTGCTCATCGGGCGGGACGGCCTGGCTGGTGAACTGGCCGCCGATCCAGTCCGTCGGCTCGGTCAGAATCACCGTTCGCCCGGCCTCGCACGCGGCCAAGGCGGCGGCGAACCCGCCGGCGCCGGCGCCGATGATCACGATGTCCGCCGTCGTTTCTCGCATCGGGTCGAGGGTAGCGGCGTCCCGCACCGCCCCGCCGACCACCCAACGATGCCCCATGCCCGCGGCTCAGGACCTGCTCATCCCCGCCTCGTACTCGCCCCTGGTGACGAAGTACTTCGCTCGCTGGGTGCGGCGGATGTTCAGGAAGTCCTTCCACGCCGTCCGGCTCCTCCCCGAACACAGCGACGCCCTCGCCGAGCTGCAGCAATCCGACACCCCCGCCATCGTGCTGGTCTCGCACACCTCGTGGTGGGACCCGCTCATCAGCCTTGTCCTCCACGACCACGACTGCCGCGGCCGCGAGCCGCTGGCGCCGATGGACGCCACGCAGCTCGTGAAGTTTGGCTTCTTCAAGAAGCTCGGCATCTTCGGCATCCAGCCCGACAACCCCGACAGTCTGCAGGCGATGGGCGAGTACGTGCGCGGGCGCTTCACCGCCAACCCGCGCTCGACGCTGTGGATCACGCCGCAGGGTCGGTTCGTCGATCCGCGCGATCCGATCGAGCTGCGCCCCGGTGCGGCGGCTCTCGCGGCCAAGACCCCCAACGTGCGGGTGATCGCCCTCGCGATCGAGTACGCCTTCTGGACCGATCAGAAACCGGAGGTCTTCCTGCGGTTCGAGCCGTGTGCGACGCCGAGCCGCCCCGACAGCACCACCGCCTGGCACCGTGAGTTCCTGCGGGCGATGGCGGAGAACAACGCCCGGCTGGCCGAGGCCGTGCGTTCCCGCGATGCGGCCCGGTTCCGCCCGGCCCTGGGTGAAATCGCCGCGGGGGGCGACTCTGACACGGGCCCGGCGACGAACTGGTTCTACGACCTGTGGATCCGGCTGCGCGGGCAGTCGGCACGGGTCGAGGACCGACGGTTCGGGGCCAAGCGATGACGCCTCTTGAGATCGTGCTGCTGATCGCGATGGCCTTGTGCGCGATCACGCTCACGATGACGGTGATCAATTTGGGGGTGTATCGAAGGCCGATGTCGGATGTCGGATTGCGGATGTCGGATGGGAAGGCAGGAGTTTCAGCGGTGTCGTCCGCTGCCGCGGTTCCGGGCCTCAACATCCCACATCCGACATCCGACATCTCACATCCCACATCCCCTCGGATCACCGTCTGCGTCCCCGCTCGTAACGAAGAAGCCAACCTCGAAGCCTGCGTCCGCTCGATCCTTGCCAGCACCGAGCGCGACATCGAGGTTTTGGTCTACGACGACCAGAGCACCGACAACACGCCCAACATCCTCGCGAAGCTGATCGCGTCGGATCCACGCGTGCGAGCGGCACAGGTCACGCCCTTGCCTTCCGGCTGGAATGGCAAGCAGCACGCCTGCTGGCGCATGTCCGAACAAGCCCGCGGCCAGTGGCTCTGCTTCACCGACGCCGACGTCCGCTTCGAGCCCGCCTGCCTCGCCGACGCGCTCGCATTCGCTCAGGCTCAGAAGGCCGACATGGTCTCGACCTTCCCGCGCCAGATCACCGGCTCGCTCGCCGAGCGGCTGGCCGTGCCGATGATCTTCTTCATCCTGTTCTCGTATCTGCCCATGCCGCGGATGCGCACCACCCGCGATCCCGCGGCCTCCGCCGCCTGCGGCCAGTTCATCCTCGTCAGCCGCGCCGCCTACGACAAGGCGGGCGGGCATCAGGCGTTCAAGAACTCCATGCACGACGGCGTGAAGATGCCGCGCGAGGTCCGGAAGGCCGGCTTCCACACCGACCTCTTCGACGGCACGCATCTCCTCAGCGTTCGCATGTACCGCGGCCTCGCCCAGACCTGGCGCGGCTTCGCCAAGAACGCCTTCGAGGGCCTCGGCTCGGTCGGCCTGCTGATGTTCATCACGGTGGTGCACCTGCTCGCGCACGTGCTGCCGTGGGTGATCGTGCCTTGGGCTCTGCTCGGCAAGCTCGTGCCGACGTTGCTGAACGCAGCCCCGACCGATCTCGCCGCCCTGTTCGCGGTCTCCTGCGTTGCGATGGCGATCCTGCAGCGTTTCCTGCTCGCGCGCCGCTTCGAACAGGGCCTGACGCCCGTGCTGCTGCACCCGTTGGGCGTCTTGATGATGACGATCATCCAGTGGCACTCGCTCTACCTCGCGCTCACGGGCCAGCGTGCCTGGCGCGGGCGAGTGGCGACGGTCTGACCACGACGGTGTCGCCAACTTTGGTGCCATCAGTCCGCGGCTGCTCGGAGCCGCGAGACTGATGCGTCTGGAACCTCGGCAGCCAATCCCGCACCCGCATCAGTCGCGCCGCAGAGCCGGCGGACTGATGGCACCTACGTCGCGCGAGCGGGCCGGGGCGTTCCCGCCCCGGCACCGCCGACATCCAAAAGTTTGATCCGCACATCAGCGCTTCAGCATCTGCTCGATCGCGTCAAGCCTCTTCCGCAGCTCCGCGTTCTCAGCCCGCAACTCCGCGGCCTCATCGCCCAGCCGCCGCACGCTCGCCGCGCTCCGCTCATGCTCCTGCCGCAGCGCCCGGATCATCTGCGCCGTCAGCCGGTTGTAGTCGATGCCCTCGATCTTGCCGTTGCTGCGGCTGACCGCTTCCGGGATCGCCTCGGCGACTTCCTCGGCGATCAACCCGACATCGGCCCGCCCCGCCATCGACGGGATCTCGTCGTTCCAGTCGAACCGGACCGGCCGCAGCGCGAGGATGCTCGCGAGCGCATCGTCCTCGATCGAACGGATGTTCTTCTTGTATCGGGCGCTCGAGGCGTTGGTGAAGCCGACGCAGCGGAGCGCGCCGTTGACGTCGAGGGTGAAGCTCCCGTCGGGCGTGCGGGTGCCGATGCCGACGTACCCGCCGTCGGGGTTGATGGTCAGGAAGCCGTACCTGGAGCCCGAAGCGGAGGTGGACTGGATGATGGAATAGTCGTTGCTCGCGCCGTTGATTCCCAGATACAAGCTCGTGCGTCCCGCGGTCTGGGTGTTGCCGACGAGGATGCCGCCGCCGGTCGTTGGGGTGACGGTGAGAAGCGCTTCGGGTGATGTGGTGCCGATACCCAAGCGTCCATCGTCGGTCAGACGCATGCGGGTGGTGAGCGGGTTGGCCATGTCGCCCGCGTTCTTGGTCTGGAAGTCGATGCTGCTGGAGTAATTCAGGTCGTTGGCGCGGATGCGTGCCGAGGGCGCGTTAGCCCCGGGGTCGTAGGTGGAGAGTTCCAGCGAGGCGGATGATCCGACTCCGCCGCGGCCAAGGACTCGCAGCGACGGTTCCACGGTCCCGTTCGGGGTCGCGTTGACCGTCATGCGATCGCTACGGGCCGCGATTGTGCCGTCGCTCTGCACGCTGAACGGCGATCCTGAAATGCCGGACCATGGTGCACCGGCCGCATTGACGGACAGGCGCAGCGGCTGGATGAAGGTCGCGAACCAGATCGCCCGGGTGCTCGAGTTCCAGTATCCGGGGCAGTTGGGCACCGGCTTGTCGGCGTTTCTGGCGTTGACCACGCCGCTGGTCATCTCAAAGTCGACGGTGTACCGCTGTCCCCCGGTGACGCGGATGTCGTCAAATGCAATCTCGAACACACCCACGGTCGGCGTGATGTTCTTGGTTTGGAGAATCGGGCCAGTCCGCCCCACGCCCAAGCGCAGACGGACGATCGCCGCCGGATTGCTGAATGCATCGGCCGCGTAGAACTGCACGCGTGTGAGCACGCCGGATTGGCTGGGAGTAATCACCTGATAGAAGAACGAGCCCTGTCCCCCCAGCTGAAAGCCAATATTGCCGAACGCAGTCGCCCCGACATCCGGTCGTTCGACGTCGGTGCCCATGGCGACCCCCGCCAACCCAACCGCCAGCGGCACCGCCGACACCGCGCTCCGCGGGGACATCGTCGTGTACGCCCCTGTGCCGCTGGGAACTCGAACATCCAGCTCCAGCCACAAAGGCTGCCCGTCGGTGAACGCCCCCGCGGGCGACGGGATCGACAGCGAGAAGACGCCGCGGGTGACCTCGACGCCGGGGAACGACTGCTCGGTGCCCACCATCGTGCCGCCGCTGGCCGCGGTCCAGAGACGGGCCTTGAAGTCCGCCAGCGCGCCCACCGGGCCGCCGGGCGCCGAGAGCGAGCCCTGATAGGTAAACGAGCTGTTCTGCGCCAGCGCCTGCGAGCCGAGCAGCGTGAGCAACGCGGCCACGGGGGCCGACCAACGAGTCAGGAAACGGTTCATCGTGCGATTCTCCTGTTGAGTGCGAAACGTCCACCGCATGCTCAATCAGCGGCACGCCTCGCCAACCGGCCTCAGACACCACCCTCAACTTCGGTAGACTGGTGTCCGTTCGGCGTCGTGCCGCAGCGGGCCCGCGGTGCGAAACGCCGAACATTCGTGGGGAGACTCGGTGACCCAGCACGATCCCAACCCGCATCCGCTCGAACCCGATGTGGGCGACGAGTCCGACGCCGGCCTCTCCGCTGCCGACGTCGTTGCGGCCGGCGCCATCATCTCCGAGTCCAGCCGCCTCGCGGCTCCGGGGCAGGAGCCTCTGCTCGCCCGACGCGTGCTGCTCGACGGCGCCGCCGCGCTGCTGAACGCCGACAACTGGCTCTGGGTGCTCGGCCGCGCCGGGCTGACCAGCGGCGAGTGGCGCATCGCGCCGATCAAGATCCTCAAGTGCGGCCGGGTCCCCATGCTCCGCGGCGCATGGCACGCGCTCCGCATGATGGGCGCCTTCGGCCGCCCGCCCGAAACCGTCGGCCTGCACGACCTCGCCCTCGCCGGCCGCCCGTTCGTCCGCAGCATCCGCCAAGTCCTGCCGCCGCAGGCATGGGACTCCGATCCCGCCTGTCTCACCTACCGCCGCCGCATCGGCATGGACGACCTGCTCTACACCGTCCTCCCTCAGCGCGGCAGCGATTCCCTGACGGTCAGCTCGGTCATGTTCGGACGCAGCACCGGCGCTCCTCCCTTTACCGCCCGCGAACGCCGCCTCGCGGCCGCGGTGTTCTTCGCCCCCGCCTGGGTCCACACGCTCACTGCCCCGGCTGCCCCCTCCGGCGACGACTACGCCGCCCGCGTCGCCCGCCTGTCCGAAAAGGAACAGCAGCTCGTCCCCTTGCTCGCCAGCGACCTGGGCTACGCCCAGATCGGGGCCATGACCGGGCTCACCGAGAACACCATCAAGACCTACGCCGTGCGGATCTTCCGCAGCCTAGGCGTCCGCAATCGCAACGCCCTCCGCGACCGGGTGGCGCTGATTGATCCAAGGGTGGCGAAGCCTCCGACCTGAAACGGGTGCTGAAAGTCGTTGGCTCCGCAACGACCAACGTGAAAACGTCCTCTGCGGCACACGCATCATGCAGCCCCAAGCCACCAGCGAGCCGGGGCGTCCTCGCCCCGGCGCGGCGGCGAAGGAAGAGCCAAGCAGCGCCGCGCGATCCGAACGCTCTCGGCACCGGGGCGGGGACGCCCCGGCTCGCGGATCGAAGGCCCACGCCATGGGAGCCCGCACCTGACCCCCGCTGCGGTTCTCCCATTTCGCACCCCGATCACCCCTTCGGCCGATCTACTATTGATCGCCGTGGCCGGGGGTCCGGAGCGACCCCCTCTACCGTCGCCGCGGCGAACGCGACTTCTGTCGTTCTTCCACCGCATTTCACACGAGTACGAGCCATGCACGATACCGATGGGACGGAGTCCCAGGTCCACCAGTCCGCTGATTCCAACCTGCCCGCCACCTCCGACGACGCCACAAGTCCAAGCCAGCCCGCCACTTCCGGCCACGAGCTGCAGGACTCCATCACCGCCGCCAACCCGGTCGCGGAAGTGCACGGCATCGTCACCCACCACGACTTCAAGCCCGTCGCACAAGACAACGTCTTCGACGAGGCCATCGACTTCACGTCCCTGGGCCTGCGCAACAGCGTGCTCAAGGGCCTCGCCGACATGGGCTTCCAGAAGCCCACGATGATCCAGGCCAAGATGATCCCCGTCGCCATCACCGGACGCGACGTCCTGGGTCAGGCCAAGACCGGCACCGGCAAGACCGCCGCGTTCGGTCTGCCGCTCATCCACATGTGCGGCAAGGACACGCAGTTCCAGGCCCTCATCCTCGCCCCCACCCGCGAACTCGCCATCCAGATCACCGACGAGATCAACGACCTCGCCAAGCACACGCCCATCCGCGCCGTCACGCTCTACGGCGGTCAATCCATCCAGGCCCAGACCCGCCAGCTTCAGACCGGCTCGCACATCGTCGTCGGCACGCCCGGCCGCGTGCTCGACATGATCCAGCGCGGCTACTTCCACCTGCAGAACATCCGCTTCGCCGTGCTCGATGAAGTCGACCGCATGTTCGACATCGGCTTCCGCGACGACATCAAGCGGATCCTGAACATGTGCCCCGCGCCCGGAACGCCTCCGGAGGGCCGCCAGACGATCTTCGTGAGCGCGACGCTGAGCGAAGAGGTCGAGCGCCTCGCCCGCCAGCACATGCACGATCCGGTGAAGATCGTGACCACCGCCGGCTCGCTCACCGCCAGCCTCGTGAAGCAGTTCCATATTCCCGTCGCCCCGTGGGACAAGAAGCGCATGCTGCTGCACGTGCTCACCCACGAGGAGCCGGCGCTCACGCTCGTCTTCTGTCGACTGAAGCGCACCGTCGATGAGCTCGCCAACGGCCTCTCGGCCCGCGGCATCCCGGCCCACGCCATGCACGGCGACATGAGCCAGGGCAAGCGCAACACCACCATGAAGCAGCTCAAGGACGGCAAGCTCGCCGTCGTGATCTGCTCCGACCTCGCCAGCCGCGGCATCGACGTCGAGGGTGTGTCGCACGTCATCAACTTCGACCTGCCCGACGATCCTGAGTTGTACATCCACCGCATCGGCCGCACCGCCCGCGCCGGCAAGGGCGGCCTCGCCTACTCGCTCGTCACCCCCGCGCAGGGCGACCTCCTGACCAGCATCGAGATGCTGATCAACGCCGAGATCCCCAAGATCGAGTACCCCGACTTCGTCGGCAACCCGCCCCCGGCGGGCTGGCGCGACGACGGCCCGATGGGACGCCCGCAAGGCGGCCTCATGCTCGAACGCGCCGAGGGCGACGCGCCCCCGCCGCCGCCTCCGGCGCCGAAGGTCAGCCGCATGGAGCAGTCGAAGCTCGAGCTGCCCGCGGCCGATCCGGCCAAGGTCGACGCGAGCAAGTTCCCGGGCGGCATCGTGCCGACCAAGCTGCCGCCGAAGCGGATGTTCGGGAAGATGCCAGGACGCGGGCGGTAATCGAGCTCACCTCAGAGCCGCGGGCTTCAGCCCGCGCGGATGGACCGCTCGACTGCAACGACGACTCCGAATGCTCGGAACCGCAACCCGCGCGGGCTGAAGCCCGCGGCTCTGACACAGCGCCCCCTCTCCCCGCTTCAGCGGGGAGAGGTGATCGAGGCCCAAGAGGCCGAGATCGGTGAGGGGCCGCACGCTTCCACATCTCGAAACCAACTTCGCGCGCATCAACAGCGAGCCGGGGCGTCCCCGCCCCGGCGGAGTGTGCGTGCGGACGTTCCATCGCTCCATTCGACACCGCGTGCAACCGCACCGTGGCGAGGACGCCACGGCTCGCTGGTACCTATCCCTGCGACGCAATGCTCGAGCGTGGTGCCATCAGCCCGCGGCTGCTCGGAGCCGCGCGACTGATGCGTCTGGAACCACGGCCGTCGTTCTCGCGACCGCATCAGTCGCGCCGCAGAGCCGGCGGACTGATGGCACCAGTACAACCCACTGCGATGCTGTTGCCTCTCGGGTCGGGCTTTGTTTTCCTGCAATCCCACCGCCCATGCGCGACATCCGTACCGGTCGCCTTGTGTTCGCGTGTCTGGTTCTCGGGCAGGCGAGGGCTCTGGCGTGGGATGAACAAGAACCAGCATCAGGAAGAGAGAGTCCCTATGCGCAACACGCTCGCCCCCGCCGCGCTCGTCGCCACGATGATCGCCGGGCTCACCGTCGGCCTCGCTCACGCCGATCTTGAAATCGTCTCGATCACCCCTCGGGCCCACGGCTCCAGCGTGCTGACCACCACGCTGGGGACTCAGTCCTTCCTCGACACCATCACCACCGGCACCTACCCGAGCTTCATCGGCTCCCTCCCCGGCGCCCTCACCTCCGGCACCAGCACCGTCCAGTGCGCCGCTGACTACACGCTGTTCTTGACCAACACCCAGATCATCGCCAACGGCTTCGCCGACAGCAGCGTCACCGCCGGCGCCGGCTTCCTCAGCGGCTCGGCGATCGCTCAGTCGAGCATCGAGATCGTCTTCAACATCGACGGCCCGCACCACGTCGAGCTGCACTCGATCGAGTCCCAGTCCAGCAACGCCGGCGGCGCCGCGGTGCTCACGCACAACGAGGAACGCCACGAGGTCTTCCGCTACGAGCACAACCACGTCCACGGCGTGGTCTACAACCTCGAGGCCGGCAACTACACCCTGCTGCTCAACGCCGACACCGCATCGGACTTCGCCACCGGCGGGGCCCAGTCGGTCGCGTTCTACGAGATCGAGTTCGAGCTCTTCGAGGGTTCGGCCTGCCGCTGCGACCTCAACGCCGACAACCAGGTCGACGACGCCGACTTCGTCGTCTTCGCCGCCGCGTACAACGATCTCATCTGCCCCCCGCCGCCCCGCCCGGCGAGCAACGCTTTCACCGATCGCCACGCCGGATGCCCCGCCGATTTCGACGGCAACAGCGTCGTGGACGACGCCGACTTCTTGATCTTCGCCCAGGCCTACAACGAGCTCGTGTGTCCGTGATCGCCACCGATGCGAATCAACGGCTACGCAGGGGTTCGTGAACCCGCGCCGGTCGCCTTCTCCAGCATCCGCGCGATCCGCAGCATGCGGGCTTCATCGAACGCGGCGGAGACGAGCTGCATGCCGATCGGAAGGGCGGGCTCGCCGTTGCTCGCGGCACTGAACCCCGCCGGCACCGACATCGCGGGCAGACCGGCGAGGTTGATCGTTACGGTGTAGACGTCTTCGAGGTACATCGCCAGTGGGTCGCCGGTCTTCTCGCCGACCTTGAACGCCGGCGACGGTGCCGCGGGCATCAGCACGGCGTGACAGGTGGCGAAGACGCGATCGAAGTCGTCCTTGATCTTGCGACGAACCTTGAGCGCGGTGTTGTAATACGCGTCGTAGTAGCCGCTGCTGAGCACGTGTGTTCCCAGCATGATGCGGCGCTGCACCTCGGGACCAAAGCCCTCGGCGCGGGACTTGCAGTACAGGTCGAACAGATCCTCGCCCTTTTCGAGCGCGGCACGATGGCCGTAGCGGATGCCGTCGAGCCGCGCGAGGTTGCTGCTGGCCTCCGCCGGCGCGACGATGTAGTACGCCGCGATCCCGTGGTCGATCAGCGGGAGGTCGCACTCGACGACTTCCGCGCCCATCGCGCGGTACGCGGCAATGGTCTCGTCGAGCACGCGAGCGACATCAGGGTGATTGGCGCTGCTCCTAGCCTGCTTGGGCACGGCCAGCCGCAGGTTCTCGATCGGGCGATCGAGCTCGGCGAGGAAGTTCGGGGTCTCGCGCTTGGTCGAAGTAGAGTCGCGCGGATCGTGCCCGCAGAGCGTCTGCA
Organism: Phycisphaerales bacterium; assembly: GCA_019744815.1. GTDB lineage: Bacteria > Planctomycetota > Phycisphaerae > Phycisphaerales > UBA1924 > JAFEBO01. The sequence goes on along the minus strand of JAIEUA010000001.1, from coordinate 15,793 downwards.
GCGTGAGCGCCGCGTCCTCGACGGTCGTCGTCAGCGGCCCGATCTGATCCAAGCTGCTGGCGTACGCGACGAGACCGTACCGGCTCACGCGCCCATAGGTCGGCTTGACGCCAACGATGCCGCAGAACGACGCGGGCTGGCGGATCGAACCGCCGGTGTCGCTCCCGAGCGCGATCGGCACCACGCGAGCGGCCACGGTCGCCGCGCTGCCGCCGCTGCTGCCGCCGGGCACGCGGGCCACATCCCACGGGTTGAACGACGCCCCGAAGCACGAGTGTTCTGTGCTCGAACCCATCGCATACTCGTCGAGGTTGGTCTTGCCGACGATGACCGCGCCGGCGTCCATCAGCCGCTGCACCGCCGTCGCCGTGTACGGCGACTCGTACGACCGCAGCATGTTGCTGCCGCAGGTTGTCGTGCCCCAATCGAGGCACATGTTGTCCTTGAGCGCGATCGGCACGCCAGCGAGCGGGCCGACGTCCTCGCCCTTGGCGATGCGAGCGTCGATGGCCTTCGCCTGCTCGATCGCGGAGCGCGGACCGTCGGCGAAGACGGAGATGTAGGACTTGAGCTTGGGCTCGACCGACGCGAGGGTGTCGAGCGTGCGGCGAGCCACCGCCTCGGCGCTGGTGCGCTTCGAACGAACGTCGGCGGCGATGGAAGCGGCGGTTGTCATGAGTTCGTCAGATCAGAGAGAACGCGGAGCAGCGGAGTTTGCGGAGAATCGCGGAGGGGAAAAAGGGGTTCAATTCGTTGCAACCGTGACCGACTGTGCCATCTGCTCTTTGCCATGTGCTCTTTGCAATCTCTCTTCTTCGCGCCACTCCGCTCACTCCGCCTCTCCGCGTTCTCTCCCATCCCCTCACGCCCCACCCCCATCCCCAAAGACCTTCGGCACTTTCACAAACGGCGGCATGCTCTCCGGCGCGATCTTCATCAGCGCCTCGTTGCTCAATGTCGGCCCCGGCACATCGTCGTCCAACCGGTTCGTCTCGCCGCCGACGTTGGCCAGCGGCTCGACGCCGTCGAGATTCAACTCGCGGAGCCGCTGGACATACCCAAGCACACCCGACAACTGCCCGCGGTACTGCTCGACTTGGGCATCGGTCAACGCGAGCCGCGACAACGCGGCGACCTTGCGGACGTACTCGGCGGACAGTGTTTTCTCGGCGTCGGCGGACATCGTGGGACTGTAAGCGACACCCCAAGCACCAGTGGGACCGGCCTCCGGCCGGTCGGCGAAGACTTCGACTTCTGTGCCGCTTGCATTCTCCTTGGACACACGCCGGACCGGCTGGAAGCCGGTCCTACTGGTGGTAGCGCCGGGGCCTGGAAGGCCCCGCCCCCCCGTCTGGCCGCCGCGCTCACTTCCCCCGCCGCGCCGCCGCGAATCGCAACGCGGCTTCGAACCCATCCACCATCTTCGGGATGCTGTACTGCACTGCGGCGGTGTGGTGGGCGCTGGCGGCGAGTTGCTGCAGGCGGGCGCGGTCGTTGAGCAGGTCGATGACCTTGGCGGCGAGGTCCTGCGTGTCCTCGTCGCGGAACGTCGCGCCATTCGGGGCTTTGGAAGCGTCCGCGGCCCCACGCTCGCGCGTGGGGCTCGTTGATGCGGCCGCGAACACATCCCGGATCACGTCAAACTCCGGCCCGTGCTTGCTGGCGTTGTTGCAGGTGATGACCGGCACGCCGTAGCCCATCGCGTGCAGGGCGCTCAGGCCCATGTGGCTCGGGAAGACCATCAGATCGCTGGAGAGGAACCACGGCGCGATGTTGGGCTCGCCGTAGACCGCGCCGAGGAAGCGGACCTTGGCACCGCTGGTGCCGCCCGCCTCGCAGTTCAAACCAAGCCGCGTCGCCTGCTGCTTCAGCGGCTCGAGCTCGCTGCCACCGCCGATGATCACCAGTTGCACACCGGGATGGGCCTTCCCGATCGTCGGCATCGCCTCGAGCAACATGTCCAGCCGACGCAAGGGATCGAGACGAGCCACGAAGATCAGCACCGGGCCGCGCTTCTCGCCGTCCGCGAGCCCGTTCTCGCGACGGAACGCCTCCAAGTCCCCCGGCCGCGACAACCAATCCGCTCGGGCTGCCTGGATCTCCGTCTGATCGACGCTATTGGGAGCCACAAACACCCGCTGCGGCTCAAAGCCATCCTTGATCAAGTCCTGCCGCGCCGACTCGGAATACACCAGCACGCAGTCGGCCTTGCGGCCAACCCAGTTCCGCAGCCCACGTCGAAACGCCGTTTCGTTCTTCGAGAACCCGTGCCCGAACAGCACCACGCCGCAGTTCTTCTTTCGCGCCTTGCGGATCGCCAGGGGCAAACTCAGCACCCGCACGTTCCAGTTGAACACGATCGCGTCCGCCGGCACGCGGTCCAGCGTCGCCAGCGAGCCGGGGTTCCAGAACAAGGGCGGCCTCTTCAGCACCACCTTCGCCGGTGTGAAATGGGCATCGATCCCCACCGGCTCCACGTTGGGCACATGCCCGTCCGACGCGTACTCCAGGTGAAACTTGAGACCCGGTCGCCGCGAAAGCTCCTGCCACGTCGGCAAGCGATACCGGGCGAGCGCCGGCTCGCAGACAGTGATCCGAAGTTGCGCGTCCGGCACGGCCGGTTCAGATTTCACGGGCGGACAGGATAGTGGAACCGAGCGACTCACGCCGAACAGGCACCCGCAAAGAGCCGATGAAGACCGAGTCGGAAACCGCCCTTTCCATCCGTGGAAGGGGCACGCTTCGCTATAGTCCGGCCCGTTTTTTCGGACCGGAAGGTCCTTCCGCCGCACTCTTCCTTGACCCGCGGCGTAGCAGTTTTCCGGAGATCAACAGGCATGGGTACGCACGCCGAGCAGCTTCGCAACAAGATCGAGTCCAAACAGGCCCTCGTCGCCATCATCGGCCTGGGCTACGTCGGACTTCCGCTCCTCGCGGCGTTCCACGAGGCCGGCTACCCGGTTCTGGGGTTCGACATCGACCCCGAGAAGCCCGTTCTGCTCAAGAAGGGTGAGAACTACCTCCCCCACCTGGGCGCCGAAATGTGCAAGCCCTTCGTCGGCAGCAAGCGCTTCGATGCCACCACCGACCCCAAGGCCCTGCAGAAGGCCGACGCCATCATCGTCTGTGTCCCGACCCCCCTGGGTCAGCACGGCGAGCCCGATCTCTCCTACGTCGTCAACACCGGCGTCATGATCGGTGAGAACAGCCGCGAGGGCCAGCTCGTCGTCCTCGAGTCCACCTCCTACCCCGGCACCACCCGCGAGGACATGCTTCCCGCGATGATCAAGGCCGCCGCCAAGAAGGGCGTGACTCTCAAGCTGGGCGACAACACCTTCGTCGCCTTCAGCCCCGAGCGCGAAGACCCGGGCCGCAAGAGCCACAGCACGACCACCATCCCCAAGCTCGTCGGCGGCCTGGACAAGATCTCCGGCGAACTGGCCACCAAGCTCTACACCGGCCCGATCAAGACGGTGGTGCCGGTGAGCAGCGCCGAGGTCGCCGAGGCTAGCAAGGTCTTTGAAAACGTCTTCCGCTGCGTGAACATCGCGCTGGTGAACGAGCTCAAGACCATCATGGACGCCATGGGCATCAACGTCTGGGAGGTCATCGAGGCCGCCAGCACCAAGCCCTTCGGCTTCATGCCCTTCTACCCCGGCCCCGGCTTGGGCGGGCACTGCATCCCGATCGATCCGTTCTACCTGACGTGGAAGGCCAAGGAGTTCAAGGTCCCGGCTCGCTTCATCGAGATCGCCGGCGAAGTGAACAACTCCATGCCCCACTACGTGGTGCACAAGGTCGCCGCGGCTCTCAACAACCACAGCAAGGCCACCAAGGGCGCCAAGGTCCTCGTGCTCGGCCTCGCCTACAAGCCCGACATCGCCGACACCCGCGAGAGCCCGACCTACGAACTCATCGAGCTCCTGCTCGACATGGGCGCCAAGGTCGATTACAGCGACCCCTTCGTCAAGTACACCAAGCCGGTCCGCAAGTACAACCTCGACATGCACTCGGTCGATCTCACGCCGGAGAATCTGGCCAAGTACGACTGCGTGCTGATCTCGACCAACCACTCGGCGTTCGACTACGGCGTCGTCGCCAAGCACAGCAAGCTGGTCGTCGACACCCGCAACGCGATGAAGAAGCACGCGGGCGAGATGGGCGAGCGACTCGTCCGGGCGTAAGGCCGACCCGCCTCCCAGACCCTCCACATTCTCAACAAGCACCCACCGAACGCGGAGCTTCTGCAGCTCCGCGTTCGTGTTTCCGCGGCTCCATGGCGGCTGTTCACATCGTCCGCACATCACGGCCGCCAGCGCAGTTCCTCTGGGATGGGCACCCGACCTCACGGGAGGGCTCGTCCTGCAACAGGTTGAGCTGCGGCTCACGGCGCCGTTGGCGTCGGCACCAGCGAATCCCGACCCGTCGGCAGCGGGAGCACCAGCGTCACGCCGCCCGCGGTCAAGAGCAGACGCCCGTCTAGCGAGATCATCGTGCCGGGCGGGCGACCCAGCGCGATCGAGCGGGTCGACACCAGCTTCCCGCTCGGCAGCGCCAGCACCCGCAGGTCCATCTGCACTGTTCCGTCGGGCTCGGGTGATTGATCCGGCACCATCGCCACCACGTTCTCGCCCACCGCGAAGTGGTTCCCGTTCTCCCGCGCGTGCACGCTCGCGTCGCGGCCGATCAGTTCGCCCTTGGCCGAGAAGACCGCCAGCCCGCGCCCGCCGACGAAGCCAATCGCGCCGTCGGGCAGCGGGGCCACCGCGATGGGCCCGTCGCTCGACAGCCGTTCACCGGCGTCGAGGGGTTCGTGCGGGGCCGAGCCGTCGCCCAGGTTGAGGGTGACCACCCCGCGGTCCTCGTTGAGCACATAGGCCCGATCGCCCTGCACCCAGCACTCGACCGAGCGGGTGACGATCGGCTTGTCGTAGTTCCACAGCACGCTCTCGCCCGCCGCGTCGAACGCGACCACGCGGCTGTGCATGCCCATCAGCACCCGGCCCGCGGAGATGGTCCGCAGCCAGCGCACCTGCTGGAACTCGCCCAACGCCGCGGCCAGGTTCTTGTCATCCGCCAGATTGAGCCCGCGGGCCAGGGCCGGGCGCAGGTCGCGCAGCGCCCCGCCCCGCTTGGCGTCGAGGGCCACGAGGATCATGGGCAGGAACGCGCTGCGTCCGCGGAACGCGACCGCGGCGTCGCGATCGGTGCTCGCGCCGCCGATGACCAGCGTCCCGCCGCAGATCGCCGCGTCGTAGATCCGGGTCTTGGGCAGGCGGGCCGTCCACATCGACTTGCCCGCCGCCAGATCGATGGCGATCACCCGACCGACCCGCTCCAGCAGGATCAGCGTCGAGTCGTCCATCGCGACCAGGAGATCGCCGGGGCTCACCGATCCGTCCAGCGGCGTCGAGAAGGGCGTGGATTCTTCCGCGTCGCGGGCCTCGATCTCGTCGAGCTGCTGGGTGATCTCGCGGCTCACCCACGCGCTGCTCCCGTCGTTGCGCACCCGCTCGATCACGCCCCCGGTCCGGTCGGCCCGGGACTCCGCGGGCCAGTAGAGATACGTCGAGTCGGCGTCGATCCGGATCACCCGGGGCGAGCGCTGCTCGTAGCGGCGGGTCCACATCGGCTCCACCGACGAGTCCGTGAGCGAGGTCGCGAACAGCGCGACCTGCCGGCGCCCGGGCGACACCAGCACCGCCCGGTCGGTCGGACGCCCGGGGTTGTCGGTGATCTTCGCCGGCGCGATCACCCAGCCCACCAGCGAGCGGACATCGTCGGAGAGCTCACGCCCGAGCTGCGGGCGGGCCTGCAGGCCGCGGGCGGGATCAGACCTCTTCGCCGGCGGCTCGACGGTCGCGCCGGCGAAGCGCGACGGGAACGCCGCCGCGGTGCGGGCCGCCTCGGAGAGGCGGTTCTGGACCGACAGCGCCGCGATCAATCTCGATGCGACCGACTTGGCGTCCGCCACGGCCTGGGGTGTGCGCGGGCTCTGGGCGTGCTCGAGGGCGCGCAGCGCCAGCGACAGGCAGCGGCTCTCCGCCGCCGGGTTCTTGCTCTTCGCGTGCGCGTCGGCCACCCGGATCCACGCCGCCGCCGCGGCCGTCGACGCCGGGAAGCGGGTCGCGAGCGCGAGCAGCTCGATCGGCTTGGCCTCGGGCCCCAGCTCTTCGAGCTCGCGGGCCGCCTGCATCGCGAACGGCTCGTACACCGACGGCCCGACCCGACGCACCAGCGCCAGCAGCCGCTCGGTCGCCATCTGCGACGCCGACACGGGCACACCCAGCTCGTTCTGCACCATCGATTCGGCGAGCGACGCATCGGCGAGCACCCGGGCGTAGGCCTCGAGGCTCTCGCCCGGTGCCGCCTTGGCCTCGCCCAGCCAGCCCGCGACCAGCTCGTGCTCCGCCAGCTCCGCCGGCGATTCGGCCGCCCGGGCGAACCGCTGCGACAACTCGTTCAGCACCGGCAGCGGGGGGCTCTCGGCCTTGTCGCTGCGGGCGTCGGTGCCCGGGTCCCATCGCTGCTTGCCCGACGCCAGCATGGCGCGGAGGGAATCCACCAACCGACGCCGCGCCGCCTGCACGGGTGCCGCGTCGGGCAAACGGTCGCGGATCTCCAGCACGCGGTCGATCGCGGGCGCGATGCGGGTGTAGCGACCGGAACGAAACGCGAGGTTCGCCATCGACAACGCCGGGCCGGTGTCGTCGGGTGACTTGGTCATCCGCTGGGTCAGGATCGACTCGGCGGTCTCCCACTTGAGGAACGCGTGCACCTCGCCGCTGCCCGCGACCAGGAGCGAGTCGGACAACGCAATCAGGTTGCCCGCCGCCGCCAGGTCGTGCGACGCGGCCACTTTCAGGTCCGCGGCGTTGAACTCCAGAACCTTGTTCTCGAGCGGGACCAGGAGCGACGAACCCGCGACGCTGATGCGTCCGGCCACCCCGGGGTCGCGCATCAGCGTGCTGACCTTGGGGGTGTCGCGCTCGAAATCCGCGAGCCGCAGCGAGATCATGCGGTCCTGCGCCACCGCGATCAGCCGATCCCCGGCCCGCAGCAGGTACAAGGGCAGGGCCGCGTCCTCGCCGAGGTCGTCGACGCCCCGGCGCCCCAGCAGCGAGCCATCGAGGGCCGAGAGCCGCAGGATCGCGGAGAAGTCCGGCGCGAGGGTGATGAGAGACGTGCCGTCGACGATCGCGTTGGTCGACGCCCAGGCCTGGGGATACCCCGGCTGCGAGATCGACGCCATCGCACGGGCCTCGGGCTGCACCGGCATGCGACGGATCCAGACCACCCGCCCGCTGGCCGCCTCAAGGGCTGAGACGACGCCAAGGCTGTCGGACTTGTAGACGATCCCGTTAGCCGCGACGCAGCGCTCGGCGACATGCGGCGAGCGGTTGTAGGGCAAGACGCCGACCGAGCAGACCGGGCGGATCCAGCGGAGCTCGCCGGTCCAAGCGTCCAGGCCCGCGAACAGCACGCCCGAGATGCGGCGGATCGAGGAGTTGCGCCGCATCGGGATCACCGCCGTGCCCTCGACGATGGAAGGTTCGCCCCGGACCGAGTAGCCCTCGAGGCGTCGGTCGATCGCGGCGGGATCCAGCGACCAGAGCACCCGCCCGCTGCGGACCTCAAAGGCGTGCAGGCGACGATCACCCTCGCGCCCCGACTCGGTGACAAAGCCGGTCGCCGCCAGCCCGATCGGCCCGGAGAGGTGCACCCACGCGGGGTCCTCGAGCCGGGAGAGGGGCGGGTTGCCGCGGGTGGAGGACTGCCGCGCCACGTCGCGACCCGACGGGCGGATCGTCCAGAGCGGCGCCAGCGTGAAGCGGTCCAGCCCGGTGATGTGCGTGGCGTTGTTGACGACCACCGTGTCCCCGCTGACGCCGGGCAGGATCCACGGGCGAGCGATCCCCTGCGACGCGAACTCCATCGGGTCCTCGTCGCTGAGTTCGTCGTCGGTCTCGCGATTGGGACGCGAGACGACCACGGTCGAGATCAACGGTTTGGCGGGCAGCGAGGCCCAGTCCGGAGCGCTCCCCTCGGTCTGCGGCGAGGTCGAGGGCGTGCGCAGCTCCGCCGGGATCTCCAGCGGCTTGGCCCCGCCCCCGGGCACCGCGCTCTCCTGACGCCACCGGTCCGCCCACGCGACCGCCTCCGGCCTCGCGATGAACCGGGCCACCCGGGTCGCCAGCGTGGCGGCGTCGGCCCCGGGCTTCCCGCGGCGCTCCGGGTGCTTCTCGAGCTGCTCCAGCGTCAGCCGGGCCGCTTCGAAGCGTCCCGCTTCCAGATGCAACTGGGCGACCCGCAACGCGGCCTCGAAGCCGGCGGGGGTGAGCAGACGCGTCGCCTCCACCTGCTCGTGCTTGTTCTCGTCCAGCAGCTTCGCGGCCCGCGGGCCCTCGCTGGTGCGGTAACGCTCCAGCAACGCCGGCTTGGCGAGCAGCAGCCGGTGCACCCGCTCGCGCACGCTGATGAAGAGGTCGGCGTCGGTCCCGCTCTCCAGAACCTTGTCGCCCTCGGTGTCGAGCAGCGTCTGGAGGACTCGGGCGGCCTCGGCCAGGTTCCCGGCGGCCTGGAGCTCGTCAACGCGGATCAGCGACTCGCGGGCCTGCACCGAATCGTCGGGATAGACGGGCGACTGCTGGGCCACCGCCACCGAGCAGGCCGCCGAGCACGCCAGCGCGAGCGCCAACGCCGCGGCTCTCGCACGCACGCGCAGCCCGCCTCGAGTTGTCCGGCGCTCACGCATCAGTCGATCCGGGGAATTCACCACAGAGGCACAGAGACGCAGAGAGAGACCGCAAGACAGAGACAGCAAGACGAGAGACAGCAAGACTAGATACAGGTGAAGCGAGCCAGCGTTCGGTTTCGTTGCCTTTTGTCTCGACCAAATCTCACGCTCGAAGTCCCGGTGCCTCTTGGTTGAGACCTCTTCGTCTTCCCGACCGAGAACCGGTCGGGAGGCCTAAGTCGTGGACACACAAGCCCTTCCAGACAGATTGTTCGTCTCAGCCCGCCCCCCGGTTTGTGAAGTCTACGGGGCTGGCTTGACATCGCGCTTCAGCCGCCCGCGTGACCGGTCGATCCGGCACAAACCATGGCGCGTGCACCGCAAGCCTCGGAGGGCGTTCTGCCCTTCGAAGCGAGCACTCCCGATGCCCTCCACGCCCCGGCGCCGCACGACGCCCTCGCTCATCCCCACGGCCGGCTTTCCGGCCCGCTCACGCCATCGGGCCTCTTCGCCTGCTTCCGCGGCTGGTGCCACCGGCACCACTGGAACCGGCGCGACATCCGCTTCTTCTGCTACGCCCTGGCGATCGTGCTCATGAGCGTCGCGGACCTGAAAATGACGCTGTTCTACGTGACCAGCGTCGGGATGACCGAGGTCAATCCGATCGCCCGCTTCCTGATGCTCTACGGCGGGGTCTGCTCGATCATCCTCTGGAAATCCGCCACCGTCGCCTGCGGCGTCTTCATCCTCTGGCGGATCCGCCGGCACGCGGTCGCGGAAGTGGGGGCGGTCATCTGCTGCGCCATCCTGGCCGCGTTGTGCGTGCACTGGTTCCGCTACAACGATCAGGTCACCACCCTCGCCAACGAGGTGCTGCACCTGCACGAGACCCGGAACGCCAGCGACTGGGTGGTGATGGAACCCGGCAAGCCCGATTGAGTGGCCCGATTGAGTGGCCCCATTGAGTAACCGGATGGAGCGTCACGGACGTCTCAATAACCAGGGTCCGAGAGATCGAATCGATCTCGCCCGCCTCGGTTCAGTCGCCCCCTCGGAGTGCCGATAAGCGCACGTCCGAAGAGCGCGACCAGGAACCACGAGGCCGAGATGAGCCAGCACGACACCACCAGCGCCGCCAAGGCCCAGCCCAGCGACACCCAGCGCGCCGGGTTCGATCCCTTGTCCGCGCTCAGCGATGTCGAGAAGGGCCTGCAGGGCCTGAAGAAGCTGTACGAAGAACGGCGGGAGCTGGAGGGGCGTCTGGCCGAGGCGCAGGGCGTCATCAACCAGCGTCAGACCGAGCTCGCGTCGCTCCAGGCCGCGCTCGAGGCCGAGGCCGCCAAGACGAAGGAAACCGCGGCCGAGCTCGCGGCCCTGCGCGAGAAGACCAAGGCGGAGCTGGCCGAGGCGAAGCGCGAGCGCGAGTCGCTGGATTCGAAAACCAAGGCCCTGGAAGCCAAGCAGGCCGAGCTGGAGAAGCAGGTCGCCGCCCAGAAGTCGCTGGTCGAGGCCAAGCAGGCTGAGCTGGAAGAGAACGCCCGCGCGATCGCGGCCCGGGCGAAGGAAGAGATCGAGAAGGCCCGAGCCGAGGCCGAGAAGGTCAAGGCCCAGGCCGAGACGACCCGGGCGCACGCCGAGCAGGTGAAGTCCGAGGCCGAGCGGCTGAAGGCCGAGGCCGACGAGACCAAGGCGCAGGGTCAGCGGGCGCTCGCCGAGGGCGACAAGATCAAGAGCGAGTCGGAGCGGGCCAAGACGGTGGCCGGCGAGCTGGAGTCGTTCGCGGCGGAGTTGAACGCGCTGCAGAAGGAGCTGGACGAGGGGCAGGCCGCGCTCCAAGCGGATCGGGCCAAGGTGCTCCAGGCGGCCGACGCGATCAAGGCCCGCGAGGAAGAACTGCGCGTCCGCGACGCCGAGCTGGCCGCCAAGCAGGCGGCTCTGGGCGATCGCGATGCCGCCGCCGAACAGCAGGCCCGCGAGCAGGCCGACCGGGAGCGCGCCGACCTGAAGCAGCGTTTGCAGGCCGAGTCCGACGCCGCGGAGCAGATGCGCAAGGACCTTGAGTCCGTGGTGCGTCGCTGCGCGGCCCAGGAAGAGGTGCTGAGCGAGTACGAGCAGCTTTTGAGCGTTGAACGCTCGCACGTGCACACGCTGATGGACCGCATCCAACGCGAGGGCGCGGGCGCGGACGAGATCGAGTCGTCGCTCGCAGAGCTGCGCCGGTGCCTGGCCGCGGAACGCGAGGCCCGGGCGAGCGCCGTCGCGGGGTCGGAGGAAACGCTGAAGCAGATCGCCGACGCCGCCGCCAAGGTGCGCGAGGCCGAGGAGAAGGCCGCGGCTCTCGAGAAGGAGCTCGCTGCGGCCAAGACGCTGCAGGCCAAGCAGCAGCACACGATCGAGCGGCTGAACGCGGCGAAGTCCGGCGGCGCGGGTGGCAGCCGGGGCGGGGGACAAGCCACCGGCTCGATGTCATCGCTGCGTCGCAAGCGGCTCACCCGCTACCGCGGGATCCTGCGGGAGCAAGTCGACAAGGTGCGCCGTGCCAGCGAGGTGCTGGCCAAGCGGTTCGAGCAGTGCGAGCAGGTGCTGGGCCAGCGGGCCGAGGTGCTCGCCGCCAAGCGTCAGGTCGAGGCGGCCGCCGCCCGGGTGCAGCGTCAGGCCTCCGCCAAGAAGGCGGCGGCGCTCACGCTCTACTTTGTGCTGATCTTGGGCACGCTCTCCGCGCTCTCCTGGGCCGCGGTGAATCAGATCCTGCCCGGCACCTTCGCCGCGTCCACCGAGCTGATCGCCGACGGCCGCGGGCGCGAGCTTTCGGATGCGGAGATGGACGAGTGGAAGCGCTCGCTCGAGGAGACCCTCGCCGATCCGCGCTTCATCGACCTGGTCGCCGACCGCATGCGGCAGCGCGGGTACGACAAGCTCGCGAGCGGCGGGGCCATGAAGACCTTCCTCACGACCAGCTTCAGCCACGAATCACCATCGCCGGGCTCGATCAAGCTTGAGACCCGGGCCGAGGGCCGCGACCGGGCCGCACGCTCACTCGACATCATCGCCACCGCGCTGGCGAGCGACGCCAACGCCAACCGCGAGCGTCGCGCCGACGGCGCAGTCACGCTGATCAAGTCCCCCGCGGTCGCCGGCGACCGCCCGGTGAACGACACCCGTCTGATGCACGCCGGCATGCTGCTGGGGGCGTCCACGCTGCTCACGCTGGGCTTGGGTTCGCTGCTGTGGAGCCGCCTGGCCAAGGCCAAGACCGACTTTGAGATGGGTTCGCAGATCGATCAGGTGCTGGACGAGGCACGCTGGTCGGAGTTCACCGCCGCGACCACGAACAAGCGGCCGAGCGTGTGATGCATACCGAGCCCTTCGCCCCGCGAAGGCCCGGTTGTGCGAGCAGTCGCCGCCGCGCCTAGAAACGATCGCGTCGCCTTCGGCCAGGGGCCTCACCAACACATCAGTCGCTCCGCGCTCGCGCGTGGGGTTCGTTATGGATTCCGGTTGCCGCGCCGCTGCATCCGATCGATCTGGGCGTCGAGGGCCGCGATATCGCCCTCGATCTTGTCGAGCATCAGCTGCATGCCGCGGCGGATCTCGGCGTCGAGGCGCCGGTCCTTGAGCTGCTCGCGCCAGAGATTCGCCTGCTGCTCGAGGGCCGAGCGCTGCAGCTGCAGGAGGCGGATGTCGTCGAGCATCTCGGGGTTGAGGTTTCCGCGGCGGACCTGCGCCCGCGAGGTCCGCAGCTCCGCATCGCCCGGGGGCGTGGTCACCTTGTCGCGGGGCCCGCCGCTGCCGCGGAGATCCGCGACGGTGGCGTTGCCGTTGCTGTCCAGCTCCACCCGCTGGGGCCTTCCGTCGATGCCGATGCGGGTGACCTGCCGCCGGTTCTCACCCAATCCCGGGCCGATCCCCGGCCCCAGCCGCAGATTCCCGGTCTCGGGCAGCAGCACGACTTTCTCCAGCGGATCGTCGGCGAGGCGTTCTCCCTCGGCCCACGCCAAGGCGCCGGGCACGGGGCGGAGCGTCGGCCTGGTGTCGAGCGCGAGCAGCCCCGGGTTCACCCGCGCGAGACGGGCCCGGAAGGCACCATCCATCTGCGCGGGCGTGACATCGTTTCCGCCTTGCCCGCGGGCGTTGCGGCCCCACAGGTCGCTCCATTTGCCAAGCCGCAGCGAGAGCTGGAGCACTTTGCCCTCGCGCTCGACCTCGACCCGGGTCACCTGACCGGCGTCGTGGGAGATGATCTGGATCCGGGCCTCGCTCACGGTGCGGACCGGCACGCCGTCGATCGAGACCAAGACGTCCCCGGCCTTGAGCACGCGATCGGAGTCAAAGCCCGGCGTGGTGGCGCGGATCGGGATGCCACCCTCAAAGACTTCCTCGTCCACGCCGCCGAATTGCTGAACGCCGTAGCCGAACGACACGCCCATCGCGCCGCGCGGCGAGGAGTCGAAGACCGAGCGTGCCAGCGACAGCAATCGGTCCCGCTGCTCCGCCGAGGCGGCGGGCTCGATCAGCGATAGGACCCGGTCGGTCTGGTTCCGAGACCAGCCCCGCAGCGCGTCCTCGGCGTTCTCGCGCACTTTCACCAGATCGCTGTCGAGCTCTTTGACTTTGGTGACCGCGTACGTCCGATCGTCGGCCCGCTCGGCCAGGGCTCCGGGCGCGATCCCGGCCAGCGCGGTCAGCATCCACGCGGCCGTTGCCGTCGTGACCCGCCAGCCTCGTTGTCCATCGATCGTGTCGCCGCTCATGGAGTGCTCCGCAGCTCCGAAAATAGTAGCAGAAGCGGGAAGCCCGCTCGGCGGTTGTCGTACCGCCCGTCGTGGCCCTGGGTTTCGAGAAGCGCCTTCGGACCCCGCTGACGGCCCCTTCCGGGGGCGGATTAGCGGACCGCTCGGGCACCTTTCCCTTATATGAACAAGCTGGCGATGGCCCCGGTCATCCAGCACGCCAGGGCGCCCGCCACCATCGCTCGGGGCGCGAGTGATGCGAGGTCGCTCCGGCGTTCGGGTGCCAGGGCCGACAGCCCGCCGATCTGGATCCCGATCGACGCCACGTTGGCGAAGCCGCAGAGCGCGTAGGTGACGATCTGAGCGCTGCGGGGGGAGAGTGTGCCGGTCTCCATGGCCGCGGTGAGCTTGGTGTAGGCGACGAACTCGGTCGCGATCACCTGCGTGCCGAGCAACCCGCCGACCTGCTGCGACTCGGACCAGGGGATGCCCATCGACCACGCCACCGGCGACAGGGCCCAGCCCATGATGGACGCGAGCGTCGGGTCCGAGATGCCCATGGCGGCGAACACCGGCGCGATGGCTTTGAGCCCGCAGATCGTGCCGATGCACCAGTCGATCATCGACAGGAGCGCCACGAACGCCACCAGCATCGCCGCCACGTTCAGCGCGAGCTTCAACCCGTCGGACGCGCCGAGCGCCGCCGCGTCCACCAGATTCCGCGCCGGCTTCTCGTCGCTCATGAGGGCGTCCACGGACTCGGGCCGGGGTGTCTCGGTTTCGGGGACCATGATCTTGGCGAAGACGATCCCGGCCGGGGCGCTCATCAGGCTCGCCGTCAGCAGGTGCTTCGCGAACAACTGGCTCCCGTCGGCCAGCGGGACGCTCATGATCTTCGCGTACGCGCCGCCCAGCATCCCGATGTACGCCGCCATCACGCTCCCCGCGATCGTCGCGAAGCCCCCGACCATGATGCACATGATCTGCGAGCGCGTCATCCCCGCGATGTACGGCCTCACGGTCAGCGGGGCCTCGGTCTGCCCCACGAAGATGTTCGCGCTCGCCGACAACGCCTCGGCGCCGGTGATCCCAAGGCTCCGGCGCAGCACCCACGCGACGCTCGCCACCACCACCTGCATCACGCCCAGGTGATACAAGACGCTCATCAGCGACGCGAAGAAGATGATCACGGGCAAGACCCGCACCACGAAGATGAACCCCCACGCCCCGCCGGGGTTCGCCACGCTGCCGAACAGGAACGCGATCCCCGCATCCGCGAACGAGATGACCCGGGTGACGCCCGCCGCGATCCCGTCGAACAGCGACACGACGGGCGGGAACTTCAGCACCGCGAACGCCAGCACGACCTGCAGCACAATGCCCGCGATCACGATCCGCCAGTCGATCTTGGAACGGTTCGACGACAGCGCGATTCCGATCACCATCAAAAGCGCGACGCCGACGATCCCTTGCAGTTGCAGCATCCCGCCACCCTACCACAACACCGGATGCTTTGACTTGATGCCTTGATGCCTGTTGCCTCGATGCCTTCTTCCCCATCCACCTCCTCCCGCCGTAGCCTTCCGCGTGCCGACGCCGCGCTCCCAGCCCCGCCAGGTCCCCCTTGAACAGGCGACGCTCGCGGTGCGCGAGCTCGTCCAAGGCCGCGGCACCAGCGTTGTCGCCATCACCGGCCCCGTTGGATCCGGCAAGTCCCACCTCGCCAAGCTGCTCTCCCCCTGCGTCCTCAGCACCGACGACTACCTGCCCAACTATGACACCCTCGCCTACGAGGACCGCGACGATCCGCGCTTCGCCGATCACAATCGCCTGATCGCCGATCTCGCGTCGCTCCGCGACGGCCGCGTCACCCGCGTGCCGTCGTGGTCGTTCCAGACCCACAGCCGCATCGGCGAGCGCGAAGTCGCGCCGCCTGAAGCCTCCGGCGGCCTCATCGTCGTCGAGGGCATCCACGCCCTGCACGACGCCTTGCTCGGCCACATCGACTTCGGCATCTTCGTCGAGGCAGCCTCTGCCGTCCGCTGGCAACGCTGGGAGCATCTCGAAGCAACGGGTCAACGCGGCTGGGGCATCGAGGTCGCGCGGCAGTTCTTCCACGGCGTCGCCGAGCCGACGTTTGCGCGGTACGAAGAGACGTATCGCACTCGCGCGCATCTCATCGTCACCAACCACCACGGCGTGCCGAGCTGAGGCTCATCCGCGCCCGCCGCGCCTCCCCGCCCCGCGAAGTGTACAGACCGGAGACATGGGTGGCGCTGTTCGGAGACATGGGTGACACCTTTGGCGGGAACTGTTCGGCATTCCT
>JAIEUA010000010.1 GCA_019744815.1 Phycisphaerales bacterium | reverse complement strand
GTTCCCGCCAAAGGTGTCACCCATGTCTCCGAACAGCGCCACCCATGTCTCCGGTCTGTACACGAAGCGGGGAGGGGTGGTCGAGCGCACCGAGACCGGGGAGGGGCGATTCGCGTTCGGATGGCTGTTGCGTTGAGGTACCCGCAATCCCCTCACCTGCTTCGCCTGCGGCGAAGCGGTCCTCTCCCCGCAAGCGGGGAGAGGAGGCGCGTCAGGCCTTGCGTGCCCACCGCAGCTTCGCCGAAGTCGAGCGCGGATTCGCCCGTTGCTCCGCGGCATCCGCAATGATCGGGTCGCGCCCGTCCGCGCTGTAGATGCCAGCCCGGAACTGATCGCGGAACGCGTGCTTCACGCGGCGGTCTTCGCCGCTGTGGAAGGTGATGATCGCGGCCATGCCGCCGGGTTTCAGAATCTGCGGCAGGTCGAGCAGCAGCTTGTCGAGGTTCGCCAGTTCGCGGTTCACGAGGATGCGCAGGGCCTGGAATGTCCGTGCCGCGGGGTGGAGCTTGGCGCCCATGCCGCGTTCGATGGTGAAGTCGCGGGCCTCGCAGACGAGGGCCATGAGCTGCTCCGTAGTCTCGATCGGCGTCTTGCGGCGGCGCTGCACGATGAGGCGTGCGATCTTCGGTGCGTCGGTCTCGTCGCCGAACTCAAGCAGAGCGTCGATGATCTCGTCCTCGGTCATGCGGGCGAGCAGCGCCGAAGCGGGCTCGCCGCGGGTCGGGTCCATGCGCATGTCGAGCGGCCCGGGGCGGCGGTAGGAGAAGCCGCGGTCGGGGTTGTCGATCTGGGTGCTGGCGACGCCGATGTCGGCGAGCACACCATCCACCGTACCGGGGGCAACGCCGGCCTGCGCGAGAATCTCTTCCAGTGCGGCGAAGTTGGAGTGAAACAGATCAAAGCGCACCGTGCCCTCGCGGCCCTTCACCCGTTGCAGCTTCACGCGGGCGTCGGCGAGGTTCTCGGGGTCGAGGTCGAGCCCGATGAGCCTGCCGTCGGGCTTCAGGCGTTCCAAGATCGCGCTGGCGTGCCCGCCGAGGCCGAGGGTGCAATCGACGATGGTCTGACCGGGCTTGGGGTCGAGGACCTCGAGGACCTGACGGAGCAGAACGGGGATATGGCGGGGATCGGGTTTCATCGCGAGTGTCGGACCGATCGTACCGTTCCGCCGCGTGCAACCGCGTTTGCTTTCACTTGATGCCTTGATGCCATGATGCCTCATGCCTTCTTCTGACATCAACCTTCCCGCGTACCTCTCCCGCATCGGATACACCGGCCCCGTCGCGCCCACGCTCGAAGTGCTGCGGGCGATCCAGATGCGGCATGTCTGTTCGATCCCGTTCGAGAACCTCGACGTCTTGCTCGGCCGCGGCATCGCGCTCGATCTGGAGAGTGTGCAGGCCAAGCTCATCACGAACCGCCGCGGCGGGTACTGCTTCGAGCAGAACTGGCTGATGCTGCACGTGCTTCGGCAGATCGGGTTTGTGGCGATGCCGCTGTCGGCGCGGGTGCGGCTGGACCGGCCCCGAGACATGGTTCCGCCGCGGACGCACGTTTTTGTGAAGGTGACGCTGAGCGCGGAGCAGGCTGGCCAAGACGCTGGTGACTGGCTCGTCGATGTCGGCGTCGGCAGCATGTCACCCACGGCACCGTTCCGGATGGTGGCGAACGCCGAGCATCCAACGCCGCACGAGATGCGGCGGCTGGTGCGCGAGCCCGGCGTGCCCGCGCCGCGGTGGTTCCATCAGGCTCGGATCCTGCGCGACGGCGTCGAGACCTGGATCGACATCTGTGAGTTCAACGGCGAGGAGATGCACGCCATCGACCGCGAGGTTGGCAACTGGTTCACCAGCACCAACCCCAACAGCCGCTTCAAGCAGTACATCATGGCCTCGCTCGCAAACCCCGACGGCACGCGATTCTCACTCGCCAACGGCGACTTCACGCACCGGCGCTCCAGCGACGGCGCGGTGCTGGCGAGCGAGACGATCACGACGCCGCAGCGGCTGCGGGAAGTGTTGCGTGAGCGGTTCGGGCTCGAGGTGCCCGTGGGTACCGTGTTCGGAGTGGCTGGGCTTTAGGGCAAACCCCTGCCACATCTCGGCCTCGGGATGAAGATTGCGGCTGATTCGAGAAACAACCGGGCGCGTGCCGGCAGGTTCGCGGACCTGAGGTATGTTTGAATGCCTCGTCGGGCGAAGGAGGCTGTCATGCTGCGGTCGCGGAATGTGGTCTGGGGCGTTGCAGGGTCGGTCGCTCTTTGCCCGTTTGCGGGGCGGCGTTCGTCATCAATTCCCGCCTGAGCACCGCGAACGAATGGGATTCGGGTATTGAGCCCTACATGCCCGAGTTCGAGGGATACAACAACACCGCTACCGATACGCAGCTCGGCTCCCGCACGATCACCCTGCCGCAAGGTTTCTCTCACACCTCTACCGTCACGCCCGCCGGCGCGTCGGACCGATTCCGCGCCTCCTACTACTACCAGCCGGCTGGCGTGTCCGGGCACGGCGACGGGTACTCCGCAACGCTGGTGACGAACTTCACGGTCACAGGCGCCCGGCATTCGGCCCAGATCTCGATCAACGGCGGAACCAGCGGCGGCTTCTTCGGCAAGTCCACGACGAATCCTGACACGCTCAACGCGCACGTCGTGATCTTCGACTCCGCCAACGCCGTCATCTTCGATTCATTCGACAGCGCCGTGGTCATGAACGACGGCTCGGCCGGCCGCGGAAGCATGGCTTGGAACAACGTGGTGCGAACGGTCGCGCTCGGTCCCGGCTCGTACCGCCTGGCGATCGGAGCAATCAACGACAGCATCAGCTTCTACGGCGGCGGCTCGGCACGAACGGCCTACACCACTATTGATGTGACCGTCGCGTTCCTCATCCCCGGACCCGGCGCGGTCGCGCTTGTTCCCGCGGTTCTGATGCTCGCGGCCCGCCGCCGCCGCCGCTGACCGTCCGTGCGGCCCGGCTCGCACCCCGAGCGAGCTTCAGCAACACCAATCTGTTTGCAAACCAGACGACGACGCCGCCGCAGCGGCCGAGGGCGTTGCTGCGAAAGCGGCTGGGGCTCGCGGCACAAACGGTGACGGTGTGCGTGGTGGGGAGATTGCCGCGCGGCGTTGCGGAGCGCGCACCGAAAACAAACTTGCAATCACAAAGAGACCGCGGATGGTCCATTCCTCGCCGTCCCGTCAGGTGTTTGCACCGGTTCGTAGCGACTGACGGAAATAGTGAAAAAAAGACGAAACCTTCACCCGAGAAGGGAGTATCTGCCAGTGTGAAAGCGACCAAGCTCCGGGGCACGCCGCATGTGCCGGCGTTCGGCCCCGGAGCGTCGTCCACAAATGGGAGAGATCCGATGCGTACCAGAAGCACTGTTGTTGTTGTGGCGGCCGCGGCCTCGGCGTTGTCCGGCCTCGCGTTCGCCGGCGTTGTGGTGACCTCGCGGACAAGCACGATTAGCGAGTCCAAGAACAACCTCTTCTTCCCCGCGCCGAGCGACTACAACAACACCGACGGCACGACCGCGCTGGGCGCCTGGACCGGCACCCTGCCCCAGGGGTACACCCACACCTCCACCGCGAGCAACTCGTTCATCGGCGGCGTGTTCCGTGGGTCCTCGAGCCTGGTCGTGGTTCTTG
Organism: Phycisphaerales bacterium; assembly: GCA_019744815.1. Taxonomy (GTDB): domain Bacteria; phylum Planctomycetota; class Phycisphaerae; order Phycisphaerales; family UBA1924; genus JAFEBO01. Next base: position 500,870 of record JAIEUA010000010.1, on the reverse strand, counting down.
GTGAAGAGACCAAAACCAGCGCCAAGCTCGAATCGAACTTCACGGTCTCCGGTTCGACGACCGCGCGGGTCTCGCTGAACGGTTTCTCGACGCCGTCGCAGACCAAGGGAGCAACCCCGCAGTCGCTGAGCGCCTACCTGGCGATCTTCAACGCCGACACCAACGCGGTGGTCTTCGACTCCTTCGACCACGCCTCGCTGTTCATCGATCCGGTGAACGCCCGCGACTCGCTCCGATGGAACGGCTTCTCGCTCGACCTCAACCTCTCCGCTGGAAACTATCGTGTCCTGATCGGTGCCGACATCACCAAGACCAGCAACTTCGGCGGCACCAGCAACAGCTTCAGCGGCCTGGCCGAGCTCGATGCGTCCGTGGCCTTCATCCCGGCCCCGGGCGCGGGCCTTCTGCTCGGCGGCGTCTCGTGGTTCGCGGCACGTCGCCGACGCGCGGCGTGATCGGCTTGCAACTCAGCTTCATGTCTGGACACGCCGCGGCCGGCGCACGACGGAAGGCGCCGCCGCGGCGTGCCGCTTGATGGTCTGGTAGTCTTGCAGCATGGGTGTTGGATCGCTTCTGGACGCCGCATCTCTGTCAGCCCTCGCGGGGTGTCGGTTGAACGAGAACGCCATCGACCGCGAGGTCGGCCACTGGTTCACCGGAACGAATCCCAACAGCCGGTTCAAGCAGTACATCATGGCCTCGCGAGCGAGCCCCGACGGAACACGCTTCTCTCTCGCTAACGGCGATTTCACGCACCGGCGCTCCAGCGACGGCGCGGTGCTGGCGAGCGAGACGATCACGACGCCGCAGCGGCTGCGCGAGGTGTTGCGTCAGCGGTTCGGGCTGGAGGTGGAGAAGGGGACGGTGTTTGGGGTGGCGGGGTTGTGAGGAGAACGGTGCATGAACGTTCGGCGCAAGCAGAGTGACGGGCCGAAAGTGATGCGGACATCGCCGAATCAGAGGGAGCGTCAGGGGCGTGCTTCGGCATCGCGGCGGTTTGGCGCGGCGAAGGCGAGGGCAGCCAAGAAGCTCGCGAACCCAATCAGTGGTATCCGTCGCCAAGAAGAAATTCGGGAACGACTGTTTCGTGCCTCGTGGAAGGGTGGAATGGAGCCATGGATTGCTCGCGAGCTGGCATTCCATATGGTCGATTGGTTCCCGGAGCTTGACGAACTGCACCGTCTGTTCACGGGAAATTGCAGGTGGAGCACAAAGACGGCGAACACGTTTGTGTGCCGGTTTCTGATCCACGCTCCGCATCATGTCGTCGCCGCGGCAAAGCTGTTCCACCAGCCGATTCGAGATATATTCGAGTATGGCGTTCTTCCCGGCGGCCGGATGTCGGCGGACATGAAGAAAGTGCGTGCAGCCTTCAATCGGAAACATGGCTGGCGTCGGCCGGTGATTGATCTGGATGATCCGCGTTGGGACGACTAGGTCGTTGAACGAAAGGGTGTGCCGGTCTGAAGGTCGTGTCAGGAAGGTTGTTTCGGTTCGTGAGAGTGCGAATGCGACCCGCTGTCGCGGTATGCTGCGGGAATGAAGTACGCCGTCGTATGCACCTGCATCCTAATCGTGATCGAGCTCGCTGGCTGTCGGAGCACATCATCGTCTGGGGAGTTGGATTCCGGTGACATGACCGCCATCCTCGAAACCTCCGTCGGCAACATCACCCTCGAGCTCGACCGCGAGCACGCCCCGCTCAGCGTCGACAACTTCGTCCGCCACGCCCGGGCCGGGCACTACGACAACACGGTGTTTCAACGCGTCATCCCGAACTTTGTGATTCAGGGCGGGTCGCACACGCCGGAGCTGGTGAACCTGCCCGCCTCCGCCGCCGCGGCACGCAAGCCCGGCGAGCCGCTCGGCCTCGACACGCCGATCAAGAACGAGTGGCAGAACGGGCTGAAGAACGTGAAGGGCTCGGTCGGCCTCGGACGCGACACCGATCCCGACTCAGGCACGCGGGAGTTCTACATCAACGTCGTGGACAATCCCAAGCTCGACACGCCCCGCGAGGTCAGCGGCGGCGCGGGCTACGCCGTCTTCGGACGCGTGATCAGCGGCTGGGACGCGGTCGAGAAGATCCGCACCGGCCCGACCTCGTCCCGTGCCGAGAAGATCCGCAAGAACAACACCCTCGTCGATGGCGAGATGATGAAGGACGTCCCGCTCGATCTGATCGTCGTTCGCTCGGTACGCGTCGTCGATTCGGCGAACAAGCCCGCCCGCCCGGCCAATGGCGGCTCCTGATGCGAAGGCACGGCTCGTGCGGTGGCGTCGGTGCGAACGGCGTTCCGCCTCTCCAGTCGCTTGGCACGGCGACCTCATGCGGCGTGCGAAGCGTCAGCCCGCCGCCCCCTCCGCTCCCGCAGTTCCATTCGCGCTCGCGGGTTTCGCGATCGGCCCGATGATCATCGCGGCGACCCCCAGCACCATCAGCCCCACAACCCCCGCCGCCGCATCCGTGTACAGCATTCCCTCTTCGCCCCACTTGGTCTGGGCCCACGCTAGCACCAACCCCATGTACGTAATCGGAGCGTTGGAGAGCGAGGCGAACGCGTTGTACTTGGTCGCCGCCGCACCCTTGCCGATGGTGTCGAGCACGAATCCGGTGAACGCCGTGTACGACAACCCCACCACGAACACGTACACCAGCGAGAACGAAACGTAATTGACCTTGGTGAACGGCGACAACGCCATTGCCACCGACACGCCCGCGAGCAGCACGCCGACAATCGCGTAGACCTTGCGGCTACTCATCCGAGCGCAGATCTCACCCGCCACCAGGCACCCGATCGCCGACACGATCCCGTTGAGTGCGCCGTTGACCAGCGCCACCGTGTCCTCGTTCGCGCCCCACTTGGCCGCGACCTCGGCCTGCGACAGCACACCAGTCGCCGTCCCGCTGTTCATCGGCAGCAGGCACAAAAGCGCGCACAGCAAGCCCGCCTTGGACTTGATCATCGTCCACATCTCGACCGCCACGCCGCCGATCGCCGAAGGCAGCGATCTGGCCCGGGATTCGGCCTTCACTTCGGGCACAAAGAGCAACGCCCCCGCGCCGATCAGAAACAACACCCCTAGCGCCGCGCCCGACAACCAAGGTTGCGGAGCGGCCGCCGTGGGCAGATTGGTCGCGATCCAAAGCCCGGCGCCACCGCCCAGGCCGTTGCCCCCGAGATTGCCCGCCTGGAACCACCCGCCGACACGCCCGCGCCGCTCGGGCGTGGTCGCATGGGCCATGATCCCTTCCACCGCCATGCCAGGAACGTCGAGGCGAGATTGGCGATGAAGATCACCGCCTGCAGCCAGCGGAGATTCTCCTTCTCCAGCGGCATCGCGCTCATTGCCGTGATGCCCAGCGCACACAGAACCACCGAGAGCAGGTACCACGTCTTCCGCGTCAGCGTCGTGTCCACGATCGGCGCCCACAGGAACTTCCACACATGCGGGAACATGCCCGACGCGATCAGCAGCGCGCCGTCCTCCACGCTCAGGTGGTGCCGCGTGCACAGGAACGCCATCGCCACGCTCACATACCCGCTCATCGCCCCGAACGGGATGATGAGCACGGCGAACGCCGCCGGGTGGGGCGGACGCGGGGTTGTTGGCAATGCGGTCGGTGGTGGGACAGGCGCGGGCGTGGGGCCGGACATCGCGTCAGTCTAACGCGATCGTGTCACGCCGTGCGCACGCGGCGAATCCGCCGAACAACCATCCACACGCACGCGATCGCAAGCACGCCCAGCACACCCAGCGCGATCGGCGCCAAGATCGCCAGGACGCTCATCGCCCCCGCGAGCAGGTTTTCGACCATCGCGTAGACCGGATTGGCCACGCCCAGCGTGGTGGTGGAGGAGACCACGCGCCCCGAAGCGCCGGTGATCTGTGTCACACCCGCTGTCGCCGCTCCCGCCGCCGCGGCTCCGCCCAGGCCCGCCGCATACGCCAGCACCGGCGCGATCCCGCCCGGCAACGACGTCGTGATCTCGTGCAAGGGCAACGCCACCGCGCCGGTGGCAAAGAGCGCGCCCGCGACCCACGACGCCGGCGCCGACACCGCGTCGAGCGCGTGATCGACGGCCGGGATGCAGTATCCCAATCCCTCAGCCACGCACAGCAGCGCCAGCACCATCAGCGCCGGCGTGCCCCCCGTCCAGGCGAGCGACGAGCCCAGTTCAATCATGCCCAGACGCTGTCCCAGCCCGACCACGAGCAACGGCAGAAAGATCCGCAGCCCGCCCGCGGCGGAGAGTCCAAGGCCAAGGCACGCGGCGGCGAGGAGTTCCATGCTCGGTTGTTGGGGATCCGGCCGCGACGCTTGCGGCATCGGTTGACCGCTCACTGGAACTTGTTTCACGGGGACGGGTCCCCGATCCACGCGAATGGGTGGATTGAACAGCGTCCGAGAACTCAATCGCGCACCGAATCCTCAGTAAATGTCTGTATCGGTAAAAGCACCCTCGGTATCCTTTAGTCTGGGTGCCGAGCGCACGGACCGAGTCGGTCCGACCCGCACGGGGCGGGCGAGCGTCTGCGGCACACGGGGACTTTTCACAGCGAGGTTGCACATGCAGACGGCAAAGATGGCGGCCCTCCTCGGGCTCGCGACGGTGGTTGGCACGGCTTCGGCCCAAACGATCACCCAGGGCAACGCCAAATTCCAGTTGCTCACGCCCGCGTTCAGCGTGACCAACGGCGACTCCTTCTACTACCAGGACAACAACTTCACCGACTGGCAGTACAAGTACACCTGGTACTGGCGCCAGCAGAACAACAACTCCAACTCGCTCTTTGCCAAGTTCGATTCGCCGGCGACCTTCATCAGCGGCAACAAGATGCGCCTCACCTTCACGAACACCGGCGCCGGTGTCAGCGGCTTTGAGCGCATCAACGGCGAGTTCGTGATCGTCCTCAAGGACGGTCCGGTCGCCCGGCAATCCCGCGTCTTCACCCGCGCCCGCCTCGGCTCGCACCCGAGCAACGCCACCGCCCGCGTCTTCAACTTCTTCCACCTCTGCGACATCGACGTCCCCGGCGGCTCGCCCAACCCGGCGCCCGATGACAACCAGAACTTCAGCGGCCACACCGGCACCTTCACCGAGAACGCCAGCTTCGAATACGCCAAGGTGACCACCGACGGCTCCGAGTCGCGCCACGACACCGGCTCGGGCAGCGCTCTGCGCGGCCTGCTTTCCGCTGGTTCGGGCGATCTCTCCAACAACAACGGCCCCTTCGCCACCGACGGCGCCTTCGCCTATCAGTGGACCTGGACCCTCAACCCCGGCGAAGTCCGCCAGGTCCGCGTCGGCCAGAGCGTGAACACCGAGGCCTACGCCACCGACCCGTGCTCGGCCGACATCAACCTCGACAACCAGGTCGATGACAGCGACTTCGTCGCGTTCGCCGCGGCGTACAACGACCTGCTCTGCCCCGCGCTCCCGGCCTTCTGCGACGCCGATCTCAACGACGACGACCAGGTCGATGACGCCGATTTCGTGATCTTCGCGCAGCAGTACAACGACCTTGTCTGCCCGTGGTGATCAACTCTCTCGTGGGACACCCCATTTGCGTTTTCGATGGACCATGCAACGGACCCGGCGAAGGCCGGGTCCGTTGTTTTTCCGGAAGCAGCAGTAGCACCGGCTTCTAGCCGGTGCTCCAGTAGGACCGGCTTCCAGCCGGTCACCCAGCCCAGGACCGGCTTCCAGCCGGTCTCGACCACCAGCGAGCCGGGGCGTCCTCGCCCCGTGCGAAAGGGTTTCCATCTCGACGCCCCCGTCGACCGGCTGGAAGCCGGTCCCACTGGTGACTATGGAAGCCCATACCACAGGTGTCCTCAGGGGATCAGTAGTGGGGGAGCGGCTTCTTCTGGGACCAGCCGACCCCGGAAGAAGGTGCTTGGTGGATGTTGCCCCGGTCGGTACGATGATCGCTCACCGCGGCCACGCCGCCGGAGGGGCTCATGCGAACGGGTTTGTTTCTCGCGATCTCAGCGGGTGCGGCGTTGACGGCTCAGGTCGCCTCGGCCCAGTGCGGCGCCGTCTTCTCCTTCGCGGACTTTTCTTCCAGCAACGGCCTCACCCTGGTGGGTGACGCCGCCACGAACAATGGCAAGCTGCGCCTCACCCCCTCGGGCGTCGGCGGCGCGGGCGCGGCGTGGTACACCGCCTCCAAGGCCGGACTCAACGCCGGGTTCCGCACCACCTTCCGCGCCTCCATCCAGAACGGCACCGCCGACGGCTTCGCGTTCGTGATCCAGGACGCCGCGTCCGATGCGATCGGCGGCACCGGATCCGACATGGGCTACAGCGGCATCGCCCGCAGCGTCGCGATCGAGTTCGACACCTTCTGGTGCTGCGGCGAGTTCGACGGCGCCCACGTCAGCGTGCAGACCCGCGGGCCGGATTCCAACACCTTCGAAGACAGCGCCTCGCTCGCCCACGCCTTCCTGCCCGACTCGTTCACCGACGGCTCCTCGCATGAGATCACCATCGAGTACACCAGCGGCCTGCTCTATGTCCGCCTCGACGGCGACACCATCCTCTTCTGCCCGCTCGATCTCGGGCAGCTCGACAACGGCGGTCAGCTCTATGGCGACAACGGCTGCGCCTGGGTCGGCTTCACAGCCGGCGCCGGCGGCGCGAGCGCGGATCAGTTGATCGAATCGTGGGACTTCACCGATTGGACCAACGTGGCCTGCGGGCCGTTGACCCCGGACCAGTTCGAGGGCCCGCAGGACACGCCGCAGACCGGCGATCGCGTGGTCTTCCGCTCCCGCGTCGGCGGCCCCGGCCCGCGGTACTACCAGTGGAAGCGCGAGGAGATCGGACTCGAAGAAGGCCCGCGCTTCCTCGGCGCCCGCAGCGAGGTCATGGTCATCGACCCGTTCATCCCCGCCGACGCCGGGTCGTACCAGTTCAGCGCCGGCAACAGCTGCGCCGGCTACGGCATCGGGTCCATCCAGGTCGGCATCCTGTGCCCCGGCGATCTCAACGGCGACACTTACGTCGATGACGCCGACTTCCTGCTCTTCCTCCCCGCCTACGACACGCTGCTCGTGCCGCCGGCGGACCCGCGTTGCGACTGGAACGGCGACCGCGCGGTCGACGACGCCGACTTCCTGCTCGTCCTGCCGTACTACGACAAGCTGCTGTGCGACTAAATCCCGTCCCCGATTGATCTCAGGGCGTTCTCAATGCCCCGCGGCGGGCTTCGCGGGCGAGATCGGCGTCTCCCCGCCGTGCTGGTGACGCTCCCCGAAGATCTTCTCGACCAGCCCCTGCACCAGCACGAAGAACACCGGCACAAAGAAGATCGCCAGGAACGTCGCCGCGAGCATGCCGCCGATGACGCCCGTGCCGATCGAGCGCCGGCCCGCCGAGCCCGCGCCCTGCGCGATGACCAGCGGCACCACACCCAGAATGAACGCCAGGCTCGTCATCACGATCGGCCGGAACCGCAGCGTCGCCGCGTTCACCGCCGATTCAACCAGACCCTTGCCGCTCGCCCGCTCGGTCGAGCAGAACTCGACAATCAGAATCGCGTTCTTCGCCGCAAGACCGACCAGCGTCAAGAGGCCGATCTGGAAGTAGATGTCGTTGGGGTAGTTCCGCCACCACACCGCGACCAGCGCTCCGAAGATGCCCACCGGCACCGCGAGCAGCACGACCACCGGGGTCGACCACTTCTCGTACTGGGCCGCCAGCACCAGGAAGACGACGATGAGGCCAAAGCCCACAACGACCGGCGCCTGATTGCCCGCCTTGATCTCCTGGAACGACGCGCCCGACCACTCGTAGCCGTAGCCCGGAGGCAGCTCCGCCGCCGCCACTTCCGCCATCGCCTTCATCGCGTCGCCGGTCGCGTACCCCGGCGCGGGCGCGCCGGTGATCTGCACCGCCGGGAACCCGTTGAAGTGGGGCACCGCGTTCGGGCCCGACTGCAACTGCGTCGACACCACGCCCGACAGCGGCACCATCTGGCCGGTGTTGTTCCGCGCGTAGATCCGCGTGATCGCCTCCGGCGACTTTCGGAATTGCGGCTCGGCCTGCACCTGCACCCGCCAGATGCGTCCGAACTTGTCAAAGTCGTTCACGTACAGCGCGCCCAGGTACGCCTGCAGATTGCTGAACACCTCGTTCAAGTTCAGTCCCAGCATCTTCGCCTTGTCGCGATTCAGGTCCACGAACATCTGCGGCGTATTGACCCGCAGCGTCGCGTTGAGCCCCGTGATCTCCGGCCGCTTCGCCGCCGCCGCCATGAACTTCTGATTCACCAGCGCCAAGGAGCGCACATCGCCGCCGCCGCGGGCCTGCAACTGGAACTCAAAGCCGGCCCGCTGGCCCAGGCCCTGGATCGCCGGCGGATTGAACGGCAGCACCAGCCCGCGCCCGTCGCCCGCGAAGCGGCCCCAGACCTTCCCCACCAGCGCCTGAGCGCTGCGAGACGGGTCCTTCCGCTCGTCCCACGGCTTCATGCGTGCGAACATGATCGACGTGTTGGTGCTGTTGATGCCGCCGGCCAGGAAGTCAAACCCGCCCAGCGTCACCGTGTGCTCCACGATGTCCTGCTCGAGCAGGAACTTCTCGATGTCCGCCACCAGCTTGTCGGTCCGCTCGATCGACGCCCCGTCGGGCAGGATCGTCGCGACGATGATGTACCCCTGGTCCTCATCGGGCACGAAGCCGCCCGGGACCTTCTCGAAGAGGCGGACGGTGAGGAAGATGATCCCGCCGAAGATCAGGACGGTGACGATCGCCAGCTTGATCGAGAGCTTCACCGCCGCGGTGTACCCGTGCGTGATCGTGTTGAAGACCGCGTCGAACCAGCGGAACGCGAAGAACTTGGTGCCGTGCGCGGGCTTCAGCAGCAGCCGGCACATCGCCGGGCTGAGCGTGAGCGCCACCACGCCGGAGATTGCCACGCTGACCGCGATGGTCACCGCGAACTGACGGTACAGCTCGCCGGTGAGCCCGCCCAGGAACGCCACCGGCAGGAACACCGCCGAGAGCACCAGCACGATCGCGATGACCGGTCCGGTGATCTGCCCCATCGCCTTCACCGTCGCCTCCCGCACCGGGAGCTTCTCCTCGTGCATGATGCGTTCGACGTTCTCGACCACGACGATGGCGTCGTCGACGACGATGCCGATGGCCAGCACCATGCCGAACAGCGTCAGCGAGTTGATCGTGAAACCCAGCGCCAGCATGCCCGCGAAGGTGCCGATAATGGAGACCGGCACCGCCACCAGCGGGATCAGCGTCGCCCGCCAGTTCTGCAGGAACACAAAGACCACGATGAGCACGAGCACGCCGGCCTCGAGCAGGGTCTTCACGACCTCGTGCATCGAGACCTCGATGAACTTCACCGTGTCGTAGGGGATCTTGTACTCGACGCCGCTGGGGAAGGCCTTCTTCGCCTCGTCCATCGTCTTGATGACGTTCTGGTAGGTGTTGAGCGCGTTCGCACCGGTCTGGAGGTAGACCAGGCACAGCGTCGTCGGTCGGCCATCGAGGCGGCCGAAGAGGTCATACGTCTGGCTGCCCAGCTCGACCCGCGCCAGGTCCTTCAGCCGCAGCATCGAGCCGTCGGGATTCGCCCGCAGGATGATGTTCTCGTAGTCACTCGGGTCTTCCAAGCGGCCGCGGGTCAGAACCGGCATGGTGATCTGCTGATCCGCCGGCCCGGGGCGCTGGCCGATGCGCCCGGCCGGGAACACCGCGTTCTGGTCGCGGATCGCGGTGGCCAGGTCGGTCACCGTGAACGCCTTCTGCGCCAGGCGGTCGGGATCGACCCACACCCGCATGGCGTAGTCCTTGCCGCCGAAGATCGTCACATCGCCCACGCCCGGCACCCGCTTCAGCGAGTCGAGCAGGTTGATCGTCGCGTAGTTCGACAGGTAGACGTCGTCGTACTCGCCCTTGGGCGCGGTCAACGCCACCACCGCGATCAGGTTGGTCGAGGTCTTGGTGACCGTGATGCCCTGTCGCACCACCTCCTGCGGCAGCCGCGGCTGCGCGATCGCCAGCCGGTTCTGCACCTCCACCGCCGCCAGGTCCTGGTTGCTCCCGATGTCGAACGTCGCGGTGATCTTCAGCGTGCCGTCGTTGCCCGACTGGCTGCTGTAGTAGATGAGGTTCTTCGCGCCCGACAGCTGCTGCTCGATCGGTGCCGCCACCGACTGGGCCACCGTCTCCGCGCTCGCGCCCGGGTACGACGCCGAGATCTGCACGCTGGGCGGCACGATCTCCGGGAACTGCGCCACCGGCAGGTTCACGATCGCCACCAAACCCATCAGCGTGATCAAGAGCGACAGCACCGTCGCGAACACCGGACGATCGATGAAGAACTTGGCGAACATGGGGAGTCCTGAGGAGGTGGGAGCAGGAGAACAGGAGACAGGAGACAGGGGAACAGGGGAACAGGGGAACAGGGGAACGGGGGAACAGGGGGACGGGGGAACAAAGCGAGGAGGAACTCGGTGATTGGCAATCAGCCATCACCTGTTCCCCTCTTCACCTCTTCTCCTGTTCCTTCGCACCGCTTGCCGGTGCCGTGGCCGCAGCCGCCGGCGTCGTCGCCAGCTTCACCGTCATCCCCGGCGCCACCTTCTGCAGGTTGTCGACCATGATCCGATCGCCCGGCTTCACGCCCCGCTCGACGATCCAGTCGCTCCCCAGCCAGTCGCCCAGCTCCACCGGACGCCGCTCGATCTTGCTGTCCTTGTCGATGACGTACACGAACGTCCCGCTCGGGGTGCTCATCACCGATTCCTGCGGCACGGTCAAGACGTTCGGCCGCGTCACGCCCAGAATACGGATCTTCACAAACTGTCCCGGCATGATCCGCTGCTCGGGGTTGGGGAACGTGGCCCGGATCATCGCCGTGCCCGTGGTCGGATCGACCCGCACGTCCACGAAGTTGATCGTGCCCTGCTGAGCGAACACCGTGCCGTCCGACAGCGTGATCTCGGTGGGCAGGTTCTTCTCACTGACGAGCTTGATCCGCCCGCTCGCCACATCGCTCCGCCAGCGAAGCACATCGCGCTCGCTGACGTTGAACATCACATAGATCGGATCGACCTGCTGGGACTCGACCAGCAGCGAGTTCGCCCCGGCATCCACGAGCGACCCTTCCTGCTTCTGGCTGCGGCCCACCGTCCCCGTCACCGGGCTCAGCACCTTGGTGTACGAAAGCTCCAGCCCCGCGTTGGTCACGCTGGCGTCCGCGAGCATCACCTGGGCCGCCGCCTCGTCCTTCTGGGCCACCGCTTTGTCCAGCTCGGCCTTGGGCAGGCCGCCCTTCTCCACGCCTTCCTGCACGCGGGTCAGGTTCGACTCCGCCAGCGACAGCACCGCCTTGGCCTGTGCCAGCGACGCCTTGGCCTTCTGCAGATCCGCTTCGAAGCTCCGCGGGTCGATCGTGTACAGCAGCTCGCCTTCTTTGACCTTGCCGCCTTCTTCGAAGTGCCGCTTGAGCAGGAATCCCTGCACCCGCGCCCGCACCTCGACGTTCCGCGACGCCGCCGTCTGAGCGATGAACTCGTACAGCCCCGGCGCGGTCACGGGCTCGACCGTGGTGGCCATCACCTCCGGCGTCGGCGGCGGCCCAGCGGTTTGCCCGCTCTTCCGCTCGCACCCCGCCACCATCCCCACGCCAGCGGCCAAAAGCAGCGTTCCCGCGGCCAGCGACCCACGACCCGCCCAGCTCGAAGCACAACCACGCGCAACGCGATCCATGAGTCCTCCCGCGAGCTCGCTCGAACGAAGACTGTACCACGTTGTCCACAAGCCCAAACGCGCCCGGGCAGATTCGAACCGCCGACCTGCGATTTAGAAGACCGCTGCTCTATCCAGCTGAGCTACGGGCGCACTGGCGCAATCGTATTCGCCTCGCCGCGATGCCACACAGGCACCGAATCACGCGACCGAGCGGCACGATCTGCGCCCTCGCTCCGCTCACGCGATTGTGTTGACGCCGGGTGTAGCATCGTCCTGAGGCTGTTGCAATGGTTTTCCCCGGAGGTTCGTTGTGTTCAATCGCGTGTGTCTCCTCGCCGCCGTGGCCGGCTCGGTCGTCGCCACCCCCGCCTTCTCCCAACTCGTCCACCGCGCCATCGGCACCGCGCAGCAAGAAATCGCCTACGGCCTCACCGCCAACCGCGACTGCGGCTTCGCGATCACCGGATCGCGGGCGCTGAACACCACGGCCGCGACGACCATCCTGATCAGCGGCCTCGACGCCAGCGGCACCGTGCTCTGGAGCTCGCAGTTCCGCCCGCCCGAAGGCCGCTCGCGGGGCACCGCCATCCAGCAGACCAGCGACGGGGGCTACATCATCGGGGCCGAGACCGCCTTCGGCGGCAGCACCGTCGGCAAGTACCTCCTCCGCACCAACTCCACCGGCGGGCTTCTCTGGTCGTTCCTCTACACCGGCACGCCGTTCGTGGGAGCGCTCAACGTCGGCGTCGGTGTCCGCGAACTGTCCGACCTCTCGCTCGCGTCGGTGAACCGGCTGCAGGTGGCGGGCGTGCCCTCCGCGGGCGTGTACACCCGGGTGGCGTCGTCCACCGGCGCTCCCATCGTCAACAACTCCTACTCCTTCGCCGGACCCGCCAGCCAGAGCTATCTCGACTTCGCCGACCTCCGCGAGTGGCGCGGCGTCGCCAACCCGCCGAGCGACAACCTCTTCATCGTCGGCCACGCCCGCGAGTTCACGGTCGCCGGCGGCTTCGGCTCCTACGTCGCGTTCGCCGCGCGGCTCGACGCCGCGGGCACCGTCACCTGGGCCCGCACCTACAAGCACCCGGCGCTGGACATGACCGCCGACGGCTTCTGCTTCACCCGCGACGGCGATCTCGTCGTCAGCGGGCGGCTGGGCACCGGGATCGCTCAGGCCGGGCCTTCAGACCTCGCCGTCCTCCGCATCCGCGCCGTCGACGGCGGCGTCGATTGGAGCGTCGCCGCCACCGCCGCCATCACTCGCTTCACCAACGCGCCCCGCGGCGTCGAGTTCCTGAGCGGCAGCGACGAGGTCGTGATCGCCGGCGGCACCGAGACCTCCGCAGCGGTCCTCTTCCGCAACGCCTCCGCCGCGGTCTTCGACGCGAACACGGGAGCGTTCCAGCGAGCCAAGCCCTACGGGCGCTTCGACACCGTGCTCTCCAACAGCGCCGCCAACGCCCTCGCCATCGCCTCCCCGTACGGGCACGTCACCCTCGCCGGCGCGACCACCGACATCGGCTTCGGCGGCAGCGACGTCAAGTTCATCCGCGGCTACACCTCGCTCGACACCGGCTGCCGCCAGGCCGATCTCACGCTCACCAGCACGCCGTTCACGCCCACCATCGAGGCCAAGCAACTCGTCGCCACCGCCGGCGGCGTCGCCCAGGTGTTCACGCAGTCGGGCGTGCCGACCATCACCGACATCGCCGCCTGCTCCACACCCCGCTGCGTCGGCGACCTCAACGCCGACGGCCTGGTCGACGACGCGGACTTCTCCGTCTTCGCCGCCGCCTACGACGCTTTGGTCTGCCCCAGCAACCCCGCGTTCAACTGCTGCCCCGCCGACTTCAACAACGACACCTTCGTCGACGACGCCGACTTCACGCTCTTCGCGTCGGCATACAACGACCTGCTGTGCCCGTAAGCAAGTATGGAGGAAGCGGCAAGGGCTGAGCGAGAAGAGGCAAGCCTCTCGTTCCAACGCGCTCGCAAGGATTTGAACCTTGGACCCTCGGTTTCGAAGACCGATGCTCTATCCGGGCTGAGCTACGAGCGCTGCTCAGAAACCCTAGGGGAGCAGGGAAGAAGGGGAGCAGTTGAGCAGGGGAAGTCGACGTCCGACCCCTCCTCCCCTGCTCCCCTGCACCCCTGCTCCCCTTCCCTATCCTCCGTCCCCATGGAAGCAGGCATCGTCGGTCTCCCCAACGTCGGTAAGTCCACTCTCTTCAACGCCCTGACCAAGGCGGGAGCGCTGGCCGCCAACTACCCCTTCGCCACCATCGAACCGAACGTCGGCGTCGTCCCCATCCCCGACCCGCGGCTGGAGATCATCCGCTCCCACATCGAGTCTCAGAAGATCATCCCCGCGATGCTGCGCCTGGTCGACATCGCCGGCATCGTCAAGGGCGCCAGCGAGGGCGCCGGCCTGGGCAACAAGTTCCTCAGCCACATCCGCGAGACCGAGGCGATCCTGCAAGTCGTCCGCTGCTTTACCAAGGCCCCCGGCGGCGAGGACATCACCCACGTCGAAGGCTCGGTCGATCCCATCCGCGACATCGACACCATCAACACTGAACTCATCCTCGCCGACCTCGAAGTCGTCGCCGGTGCCGTCGGCAAGGCCGAGCGCGCCGCCAAGAGCGGCGACAAGGAAGCCGTCGTCCGCTACGAGGTCCTCAAAAAGTTGCACCCCGTGCTCGACAGCGGCAAGGTCGCCCGCACCGTCCACTTCGACGACCCCGATCACCAGAAGGCTCTCAAGAGCCTGAACCTCATCACCTCCAAGAAGGTGCTCTACGTGATGAACGTGGACGAGGACGACGTCAACGGCGAGAACGAACTCTGCCAGAAGGTCCGCGAGCACGCCAAGAAGGAAGGCGCCGAGGTCGTTCCGATCTGCGCCAAGATCGAGAGCGAGCTCTCCGAACTCCCCGACGCCGACCGCCTCGAGATGCTCCAGAGCCTGGGCATGACCGAGCCCGCGCTGAATCGTCTCGCCCGCTCCGCGTACAAGCTCCTGGGCCTGCAGTCGTTCTACACCGCCGGCCCCAAGGAAATCCGCGCCTGGACGGTGCCGATCGGCTCCACCGCGCCGCAGGCCGCCGGCGTCATCCACACCGACTTCGAACGCGGCTTCATCCGCGCCGAGATCTACTCCGTCGCCGACCTCGAGAAGTACAAGACCGAGAAGGGCATCAAAGAGAACGGCAAGATGCGGATCGAGGGCAAGGACTACGTCATGCACGACGCGGACGTCTGCCACTTCCTGTTCAACGTCTAAAGCCCCGCGGCCGCCTCGAATCGGACCAAAATCCGGCGTTTCCCCGAAACCAACCCACCCCCGGTCCGATCCTATACTTGCATATGCAACTGTCATCCTTCGAGCAAGCCGCCCGCGGCATCCCCTGCATGTGCGCCGCCCTCCGCCGCACCACCAGAGCCGTGTCGCGCCTCTACGACGACCGCATCAGCCGCTCCGGCATCCGCGGCACGCAGTACACCCTGCTCCGCATCCTCGACTCCGCCGGCCCGCTCCGCCAGAACGACGTCGCCGAGATCATGCACGCCGACGCCGCCACCCTCTCCCGCACCCTCCGCCCTCTCGAACGCGACGGCCTCCTGACCTCCGAAGTCGGCGAAGACAAGCGCGAACGCCTCTGGTCCATCACCCCCGAGGGCCGCAAGCGCGTCCGCGCCGCCCAGCCCCACTGGGAAAAAGCCCAGCACACCCTCCGCGAAGCGTTCACCGAATCCGAATGGAAGACTCTGCGATCCCTGCTCGACAAAGCCGCCGCCGTCGCGTAGCGAGCAACCCGCGACACCCACCGAGCCCGCGCACGCGCGAAAGCCCGCAGCCCAGAATCTTCCCCCTGCTCCCCTGCTCCCCTGCCTCCCTTCCCAAATACATGCATATACACACAAAGGACACCCCATGTACCTCATCGCCCTGAAGATGCTCGTCGGCGACAAGGCCAAGTACCTCGGCCTCATCTTCGCCATCGCCTCGTCCACCTTCCTCATCGCCCAGCAGGTCTCGATCTTCACCGGCCTGATGGACCGAACCACCAGCCAGATCCGCGACGTCCGCGAGGCCTCGATCTGGGTGATGGACCCGGGCGTGCGCTACGTGGACGAGATCAAGTCGCTCTCCGATTCCGACGTCGGCCGCGTGCGCACCCTTCCCGAGATCGAGTGGGCCGTGCGTTTCTTCAAAGGCTTCGGCAAGGCCACCAGCGCGAAGGGCGACTTCCGCCAGGCGATCCTCCTCGGCATCGACGACGCCACCCTCATCGGCGTCCCCCGCGATCTCTTCGTCGGCTCCTGGGAAGCGCTCCGCGAGCCCGACACGATCGTGATCGATGACCAGGGCTTCCGCTCGCTCTTCCCCGGCGTTGAGGTCGCCGACGCCCTCGGCAAGACCGTTGAGATCAACGACCGCCGCGCCCGCGTCGTGGGCGTCTGCAAGCCCAGCCCACCCTTCGCGACGTTCCCGGTCATCTACACCCGCTACTCGCTCGCGCTCACATACGTCGGCCGCGAACGCAACACGATGTCGTTCGTGCTCGCCCACCAGCGTCCCGGCGTCAGTGTCGAGCAAGCCTGCGCCGCGATCGAGCGTGCCACCGGCCTCAAGGCCCGCACCAGCCGCGCCTTCGCGTGGGAAACCATCTGGTTCTACGTCGGAAACACCGGCATCCCGGTCAACTTCGGCATCACCATCATCACCGCGATCGTCGTCGGCGCCGTCATCAGCGGCCAGACGCTCTACCTCTTCGTCTCCGACAACCTCAAGAACTTCGCCTCCCTCAAGGCCATCGGCGCCAGCGACCCCTTGCTCTCCCGCATGGTGCTGCTCCAGGCCGGCCTCGTCGGATTGCTCGGCATGGGCACCGGCCTGGGCGCCACCGCGTTCTTCTTCGGCGCCACCGGCGACATCCCCAAGCTCCGCGGCTTCATCCTCCACGCCGAAGTCGCCGCCGGCACCGCCGTGCTCGTCCTCGCGTTCACCATGGCCGCGAGCCTCTTCGCGCTGCGAAGAGTCCGCACCGCCGAGCCGGGAATGGTGTTCAAGTAAAGCTCAAAGCTCAAAACTCAAAGCTCAAATCAAGGCATGCGTGATCGGTCGCAACGGCTCTGTCTCGATTTGCTGCCTTGAGCTTTATCGCTTTGAGCTTTATCGCTTTGAGCTTTTCCCCACCACCTGCCCGCTCCGCGACGGCACATACACCTGCACGCTGTGGGCAAACTCGTCCCACGCCGTCGTCGTCCGCGGGTACCGCGGCGAGCCCTGAATCAAGCCGTGCCCGCCGAAAGCCTTGTCATCCGTGTTGAGCAGCGTCGTCAGCGCATCCCCGGGCACGCGCTCCGGCGGCGGAACCCCGATCCGCCAGTCCGTCCGCGAGTGCGTCGTGTTCAGGTTCACCGCCACAACCAGATTCGCGCGCTCAAACACGAGACACTTGCCCAGTTCGTCCGCCTGCATGATCCGCGCCGGCGCCGCCGCCAGCACGCCGTGCTCCTCGTCGAGCTGCATGAGCGCCCGATCGAACGACCCCATCTGCTCGTACCGCAGCAGCGGATCATCCGCCAGCGACCACTGCCGCCGGCAGTGCTTGAACGAGTAGTTGTTCCCCGCCCGCGGAAAGTCGATCCACTCGGGGTGCCCGAACTCGTTGCCCATGAAGTTCAGCCAGCCCTCGCCGCTCAAGAAGAACGTCAGCAAGCGGATGAGCTTGTGCAGCGCGATGCCGCGGTCCACGGCCAGGCTCGGCGTGGACTTGCTCATGTGCGTGTACATCGCCGCGTCCATGAGCCAGAACGCCAGCGTCTTGTCGCCGACGAGCGCCTGATCGTGGCTCTCGGCGTACGCAATATGCCCCTCGTTCGCACGCCGGTTCGTGAGCGTGTGGGCCAGTTCGCCCATGCTCCACTCCTCATCGCGGCGTTCCTTCAGGAGCTTGATCCAAAAATCCGGAATCCCCATCGCCAGCCGATAGTCAAACCCCAGCCCGCCCTCCGCAACCGGCCGCGCCATGCCCGGCATGCCCGACATGTCCTCGCTGATCGTCACGCACCGCGTCCCCAGCGCGCTCGCAGTTTCCTTCGCCACCTCGTTGGCGAGCTTGAGGTACGTCACCGCATCCTCATCGACGTTGATGTTGAAGTAATCGTCGTAGGTCGAGAACGCTTTCCCAAGGCCGTGATCGAGATAGAGCATGCTCGTCACGCCGTCGAAGCGGAAGCCGTCGATCCTGTATTCCTCAAGCCAGTAGCGCACGTTGCTGAGCAGGAACCGCAGCACCTCCCACTTGCTGAAATCAAACAGCAGCGAGTCCCACGCCGGATGCTCGCCCCGCGGTCCGGCGTGGAAGTACTGGAACCCCGTCCCATCAAACCCGTTCAAGCCCTCCACCGTGTTCTTCACGCTGTGGCTGTGCACTAAATCGAGGTACACCGCGAGCCCCAGCCCGTGCGCCGCATCGACGAGCCGCTTGAAGTCGTCCGGCGTTCCGAACCGCGACGACACCGCAAAGAAGTTGCTGACGTGGTAGCCGAACGAGCCGTAGTACGGGTGCTCCTGCACCGCCATCAGCTGCACGGCGTTGTACCCCGCCTTGGCGATCCGCGGCAGGATCAACTCCCGGAACTCATCAAACGTCCCGACCCGTTCCTCTTCCAGCGCCATCCCCGTGTGCGCCTCGTAGATGCGGGGCGCCTGCCTCGACGAGCCCCGAGCGTCAGCGAGCAAGTCGCGGTGATCGCCGTTCTTCAAGCCACCCACTCGCTCACGCTCGGGGCTCGTTGAGGCCACCGCGCCGCGAGCCACCGGCTTCTCATGCTTCCACTGGTACGCCGCTGGCAGCCACACCCGTCCCGTCGCGTTGCTGCCGTCCTTGTCGAAGGTCACTCGCCGGATGTACGCCGGGATGCGATCGCTCGCGCCGCCCTGGTGGACGACGTGCACCTTCACCTTGGCGTCGTGCGTGAGCTTCGCCTTGCCGTCGTCGGGAACAAAGACGCTCCAGACCCCGAAGTCATCGCGGGTCATCACATGCGCGTGCTTGTCCCAGAAGTTGAACTCGCCGATGAGCGCCAGCCGCGCCGCGCCCGGGGCCCACTCGCGGTACCAGACGCCGCTGCGTCCGCCCGCGTCCGTGCCCCGCGTGAACCCGAAGTACTCGTGCCCGTTGGCAAACTCGCGGAGCGAGGCGCTCGCCCCGTGCTGGGCCGTCGCCGCCAACAGCGTCTGCTTCACACCCACATACAACGCATGCCGCCGCCGCAGCACCGCACGGTGCGGCTCCAGCCACGGGTCCCGCGCGATCAGCCCGGTTCCGTCCGCGATGGGTGTGGACAAGCGGCTCACACGTGCAGCGTATCCGATCCCCCGCGCCCGCGTGATCGCCGTTCAGAACGAGCACGCCGCGAAGCGAAACCTGCGGACAGACGCAGCGTGCATCGTTCCCCGACAACGAAACAGGCGTCGCACCCGCGACGCCTGTTCTTTCTCTGAGCTTTGCTGCTTTGAGCTTTGAGCTATGAGCCATGAGCTTTGAGCTCTGGCTCACGACCCGCTCGGCCGCTGCGGCATCATGTTCGGCCGCCCGCTCGAATCCGACTTCTCCGCCCGCGGCAGCATCGTCGGCGCACACCCCAGCCGGTACGCCGTCACCGCCGTGTTGGTCGCCGACTGAATCAGATACTCCTCGATCGCCAGGTCGATCTTGTCGTTCTGCGTGTGCCAGCCGTAGCCATAGTCCGCACGCCCGCCCTCTTCCCAGAAGAACCCGGGCACACCCACCGCGTTGAACGACGCGTGGTCCGACCCGCCGTGGCTCTTGAGCGTCTCGCCGCTGTTCTTGATGTCGGCGTTCAGGTACTTCTGGTCCTTGATGCTCCAGAACACGTTGTTGATCGGCGCCGTCGCCGCCGCCAGCATGTCCACCATGTTGGCCGGTGCCTGCACGCCCGCCTGGTACCCCGTGCCGCCGTCGTCGACGAACGTCACGTTGTGCTTCTCAAGCTCGTTCTTGTGCGTCTCGACATATCCCTTGGAGCCCAGCAAGCCCTGCTCCTCGCCAGACCACAGCACGAACCGGATCGTCCGCAGCGGCCGCGCTCCCGCCGCCTTCAGGATCCGCGCCGCCTCCATCGTCACCGACGACCCCGTCCCGTTGTCCGTCGTCCCCTGCGAGCCCGGCCCGTCCCAGCTGTCCAGGTGCCCGGAGACGATGATCACCTCCTCGGGATACTTGCTCCCCCGGATCTCCGCGATCACGTTGTGCTCCGGCACCGGCCCGGCCCGGAAGTTGTGATTCAGCTCGAACTCCAGCTCCACGTTCTCCCCGTCCGCCAGCCGCGAGTTGATGTAGTCGTAATCGCTCAACCGCACCTGCACGTGCGGCTGATCATCGTCGAAGCTGTCCCGCTGATCGATCGTCAGGTCCCGCCAGCCCGCAACAGCGCCGGTCCACACCCGCTCATCACGGCTCGACGACACATACCCCGCGATCGGCTCGAACGCCAGCCGCTCCTCGATCGACAGCTCGCTCAGCGCCTTCCCCTCCGCCACCTTCTTCCGCGCTTCCTTCCTCAGCTCGTACCGCGCCGAGATCAGGCTCCGGATCCCGCGCTGCCCCACCGGCGCCGGCGCCTTCAGCAGCACCCACGCCCCCTTCAAGCTCCCCTTCACCTGCGCGTATTCCTCTTCCGTCTTGGGCTCGCGCACGATCGGCCCCCGCACCGCCCCGTTCGTCCCGATCGACCACGACAGCGCACTCAACTGCATGTCCCGCGTCTTGGTCCACTTCAAGGGCGCCGCCTCCTGCGCCTTGGCTTCCGCTTCCAGCTCCCCGGGCTTCTCCCCGCCCCGCGCCTCACGCCGCGGCTTCTCCGCGACATACACCAACCCCTTGCTCGGCCCGCGATCAAACCCCAGCCCCAGCGTTCCCCACTGTTCCAAGTGCACGTTCGTCAGGCCCCACGCCTTGTACTGCTTCGCCGCATAGTCCTGCGCCCGCTTGAGGTTCAGCGACCCCGTCAGCCGCGGCCCGCGCTCCACCGTCAACTCCCGCAGCGTCTCCATCACCTGCGACCGAAGCGCCCCCTCCTCCACAATCCGCTTCACCGTCGCCGCGTCCCCCATCTCGATCGCCGGCACCGGCGCTTCCTTCCCGTCAATCACCGCCACCCAGTCCTTCTCGCTCTTGAGATGCACCACCAACCCCGCATCCCGCAGCTCAATCCCACCCTTCGCCCCGCTCGCCGCGGCCTGCGTCGTCGACCCGTTCGCCGATGCCCCACCCGCTCCACCCGTCGCGCACCCCGCCATCAGGACAATCAACCCGGCCGCCGACAAACACACAACGCCACGCATGCAGTTCTTCAAGGCAACGCTCCAAAAGGCCCGCGAAAGCGGGCAGTGGTGGGGGACCCAGAAAGAAATTCCGACCTCCTTCAAGCCACGCCACAGATCGCGACGTGCCCCAAACTCCAACCCACCCCCCACCCAACCCGCCAACAGCCTACCGACTCGCCAGCAATCTGGTGCAACGTCCCTCCCCCCTTTCCCGCACACGCCGTCACACACCCAACCCCTCAGTCCTAAGTCCTAAGCCCTCACCCCTTCCCCACCCCCTTCCCACCCTATCATCCCCACCCTGTTTTCAAAGGGTCCTGTTCGGGAGCTCTCATGCCTGCTTTCCTCGTCTCCATCATCCAGTGGTTCGCCGACAACCCCTGGGCCACCGCGCTGCTCATGGTCCTCTTCGTCGCCGTCAGCATCCTGATGGTCCTCGCCATCCTCATCCAGCGCCCGCAAGGCGGCGGCCTCGCCGCGGCCTTCGGCGGCTCCTCCGCCGGCTCCGGTCAGACCGCCCTCGGCACCAAGACCGGCGACGCCCTCACCATCTTCACCATCTCCGTCTTCCTCACCTTCGTCCTCTTCGGCATCATCCTCAACTACGCCACCGCCCCCGCCCCCCCGCGCGAGCCCGCCGCCGAACTCACCGCGCCCGCCACCACGCCGGCCACCACCCCCGCGACCACCCCCGCTACCAACCCCCCAGCGGAAACCAAGCCCGCCGACGCCGCCCCGGTGACCCCCGCCCCCGCCGCGCCCACCGACAACAAACCCACCGAAACCAAGCCCACCGAAACCAAGCCCGCCGAGCCCGCCCCCGCGAATCCAAACCCCGCGCCACCGGCTCAGCCGAAGAACTGATCTCCACTGCCCCACTGCCCCACTCCTCCACTGCCCCACTTCGGGAGGTCCCTTGATTCGCAGCATGACCGGCTACGGCGAGGCCTCCGCTCATCTCGGCGGCGTGCAGTACTTCCTCGAGGTCCGCTCCCTCAACAACAAGTACCTCAAGGTCGTCCTCCGCCTCCCCGACGCCCTCCAATCCCTCGAAGCCGAGCTCGAATCCAAGCTCCGCGAACGCGTCTCCCGCGGCACCGTCACCGTCTCCGCCTCCGTCTCCGACAACTCCGCCTCCGCCGCCTTCGAGGTCAACAAAAAAGCCCTCGCCCGCTACATCGAACAAATCAAAGAAGCCAGCGGCGGCCACGCCCAGCAGCTCGACATCGCCTCGCTCATGTCCCTCCCCGGCGTGCTCCAACCGCCCGCCGACGCCGAGGGCCGCCTCGAAGCCACCAAGGCCGCGCTCTTCGACCTGCTCAACAAAGCCGTCGCCCAGCTCACCCAGATGCGTGAGCGCGAGGGCAAAGCCCTCGTTGCCGATCTCCGCTCGCATCACGAGTTCATCGCCGCCCGCGTGGTGAAGCTCAAAGAGATCGCCCCCAGCGTCATCCACGAGTACGAGAAGCGCCTCCGCACCCGCATCGACAGCCTGCTCAGCGAAGCCGGCGTCAAGGTCGACACCGTCGACCTCGTCCGCGAGATCGCGGCCTACGCCGAACGCACCGACATCGCCGAAGAACTCAACCGCCTCGGCGCCCACCTCGAACAGTTCATGGAACTGCTCACCAGCACCGACTCCCGCCCCCTCGGCCGCACGCTCGACTTCCTCGCCCAGGAAATGCTCCGCGAAGCCAACACGATCGCGAGCAAAAGCCCCGACGCCGCGATCTCCAGACTCGCCGTCGAAATCAAGGGCGCGATCGACCGGATCAAAGAGCAAGCCGCGAACGTGGAGTGAGCGGCGGCACGCCGGCCCGCGCAGCGGGCACACACTCCTCGCCCCGCGCAGCGGGGAGAGGTGGCCGAGGCTCAGCGAGGCCGGAGAGGGGTGCGTTATTACGGGCAAACGAGCTCGTCATACCCGACGACGAAGATCGAGAAATCGGCGTCATCGACCAAGCCATCCCTATTCAAGTCGCCGTCACACACACTCGCGACTTCCACATCGGTTGCGCTACTCACAGTCGAACCGCACGAATTACTCAGTCGCACCGAGTACGCCCCAGAAAGTCCGGGATCGGCATTCGTGATTGTCAGCAAGATTGGTCCAGACCCCAGGACGCCGGTCTGGACGCCACCGAACACAACACTGGGCGTTGGTCCGGCTCCCCCGGGACCATTCAGCAAGGGCGTCCCATTGCGAAACCACTGAACCGAAACAGGGCTTGATCCGGAGTTTGCCGACACGCTGAGAACAAGCGTTCCGCCTTCGCTGGCCGAGCGTAGAAGTTGCACGGCTGACAACTGGGGCTTTCCGGATGGCGACCAAAGAGCGACCCCGTCTGCGGGGTACCCACCCGCCGTATGGAAGCCACCCGCCAACACCGCGTTGCCATCTTGCGTCGCGATGATCTTGTCGCAAATGGCGTCAACATGTTGCGGCAACGAATTCCATTGCGTGCCGTCCCAACGTGCAACGTAATCCGCGTTTACGGCGCCAGCGTTAAAGAAGCTGCCACCGATCAAGACATTTCCATTCGGAAGTACATCAATCGCTGAAACAACAGGCGACTGACCCTGCGCGCTCAAAGCACCACCAAATGCAACCCATTGCGAGCCACCCAGCCATCGAGCGAGGCCCGTACACGCCACGCCACCCGCTTTGGTAAAGCCGCCGCCCACGAGTAAGGAGCCATCTGCGAGCGCGCGCAATGTCGAGACGCCGCCGTTCACCCCAGTTCCCATTGAAACCCATCCTCGGCCGGTCCAGCGGCTAATTGCGCCGCTGCTACTCGCCGCAACGAACTCGCCGGCAGGCAGTGCTTCAATAAACTGGCCCGCCGCTGAAGTAGCTGGGAGGCTGATCCAACTCACGCCGTCCCAAAGAACAACCATCGGCAGACCAAAGTTGTTCCGCAAGCCCGGACCGGTGGCTGCCACTCGCCCATCTGTCAATCTCGCGAGGTCCGTGATCGATGAATTCCCGAACGACACGATGCCAGACATTGCCGACCAAGTCCCATTGGACAGGCGAGCGATGCGACCCTCGAAACTCAGCGAGGATGTTCCGGTGAAGTCTCCTCCCACAATTATGTCGCTATTCGGGAGCGAGAGAATCGCATTGATGCGTCCATTGACCTCACTTGCGATCGGATACCACGAACCATCACGCCACTCGCAGAGCAAATGGCCAGCGGATGTGGTTGAAGGTGTCGTAGATATACCGGCGACGATCCGTGGAGGTAACGGTCCGGAGCCGTCAGGATCCCATTCCGCCAGCGCCGAGATCGCGCCCGTTTTGCCATTCTCGCCCCAGCTGGGATCCCATGCGCCCGGACATTGAGCGACTGAGCGAACCGATGTCGCAAACGCAATACTGCAGACAATCGCGAATTCTCCAGCAGTGAATCCTGGTCGGCGCATGAAGTCCTCCAACTCCTAGCAACATTACCATGTTCGAGTCGGGTGCGGAAGACATAGAAACTTCAGCCAGCTCCGATAACGGTGGAGCAAGGTACGAATCCCGTGCCCCTGACCTCGCCTCTGCGAGGTCAGTGCCTCCGCGTCCACAAAAGCGAAACGCACTGACCTTGCCAAGCCAAGGTCAGCGGCACGTCGATACGCCCATCTCCCCGCGCACAGCGCCGTCGTCGTGCGCACACCCCGCGAACACTCGTCCCCCCACCTCCCAACTTTCCAACCCAATCTCCCCGCCCCCCGCCGCGGCCTCGACTTACGCCGTTCCCACCCGCCGTAAGTCCTGAAGCCGCGCGCCCACACCGCCGTCGTTGTGCGCACAAACCTGACCCAAGCCCCCTGAGGTAGAGGCTCCGCCTCGCCGCATCTTCCCCGCCTCGCCACGCCTTCCCTGCCTCCCGCCCGGAGGGCGCACGGCCGTTGCCGGCAGATTCATCTGCCGGTCCCAGCCACTGTGTACGAACCCCGCCCCGGAGGGGCGGACGAGCCCCACCGCGCCGCAGCAGCCAACGAACACACTCCGTCTCTCCGTCTCTCCGTCTCTCCGCCTCTCCCATCCCATGATCCCCGACCACCTCAACCAAGTTCTAACCGCTCTCCTCCACACCCGCGACTCCATCGCCGACGCCGCGGCCGCGCTCAAGCTCCCCCTCTCCGAGTTCATCGCCATCGCCACCTCGCCCCGCGCCCAGGAAATCCTCGCTCAAGTCGAAGCCCTCGAAAAACGCCGCGCCGAAGTCCTCCAAGCCGCCGCCCTCGCTGCCGCGCTCCAAACCCTCCACACCCTCACCGACTTCGACTCCCTCGGCGACGACGACACCCGCACCATCCAACGCAAGTCCGCCACCGCCATTCTCACCCACACCCGCGCCGCCGCCCGACTCGCCCTCGACTCCAAGCGAATCGAACAACGCATCCAGCGCACAAAGAACCCAACGCCACTCCCCCTCCCAGTGGGAGGGGGCCGGGGGGTGGGTTCGTTCTGCACTCAATCACCGCGGCGCCACACCTCTACCTCTTCAACCCCTTCGCCCTCTTCATCCACTCTTCCCCACTCCCCCCACCCGACCCTCGACTCTTCTCCCACCATCCCACCCGCACCAGCGCCCGCCGCGCCCGATCCAGCGGCACCGCCGCATCAGCCGCCAGCGCCTCCGCCGCCTTCTTCATCTCCTCCACACTCTTCGCCCGCTCCGCGTCATCCCGCGTCGTCATCGCTGCCGCCGCGGCCAGCGTCGACCGCACTTGCATCAGGCCCGCATCACTCTCTGACAACTTCTCCGCCCGCCGATCCGCCGCATCGCGAGCAACCTTCAGTCCCTCGTCGGCCTTCCCGCCAAACACGAGCGCATCCGCCAGCATCGCCAGCGTGCCGCTGGTCTCAAGGTCAGCCGGGCCCAGCAGCTTCTCCCGCAGCGCCGCCGCTTCGCGCAGCGGCTCGATCGCCGCCCCGAACTGCATCTGCTCGAGCTTCCAATCCCCCAGCGTCGCCAACGCTCGCGCCAGCAGCCGCGACTCCGGCACATGCTCGCGGCATTCCTCGATCACCCGCGTCGTCAGCTCCACGGCCTCGTCCAGCTTCCCCGCATTCCCCAGCATCACCGCCAGATTCAGCCGCGTGAAGATCGTCTCCGGATGCAGCGGCCCGTAGCTCGCCTCGCACATCGACAGCGCCTCGCGCATGAGCGGCTCGCCCGCCGCCGCATCGCCCCGCAGGTTCTTCACGATCGCCAGGTTGTTCAGCGCCGTCACGATCTCCGGATGCGGCGGCGTGAAGAACGTCTTCAGCATCTCCAGCGCCTCGCCGAACAACCGCTCCGCCTCCGCCAGCTTCCCCCGTTCCTGCAGCACCGACCCCAGATTTCCCAGCGACCGCGCCACGCTCGGGCTCTGCGCCTTCGTCTTCTTCAGCGTC
Source organism: Phycisphaerales bacterium (assembly GCA_019744815.1). GTDB lineage: Bacteria > Planctomycetota > Phycisphaerae > Phycisphaerales > UBA1924 > JAFEBO01. The sequence continues at coordinate 474,388 of JAIEUA010000010.1, read as the reverse complement.
TCCAGTGCATCGCGCGCCAGCGTCTCCGCCGCATCCAGCTTGCCCTGCATCCGCAGGCACAGCCCGAGATTGTCCAGCATCTGCGCGAACGACGTCTCGTCGCGCCCCGGGAAGTCTTTCACGATGTCGATCGCTTCACGCCATGTCTTCTCAGCGTCCGCCGGCCGCCCCGTCCGCCGCAAGAGCGACGCGAGGTTGTTCATGCTCACCGCGAGGTTCACCGGCTGCGTGTCGCGATGGGCGCGGAACGCCTCGACGCAGGCCCGGTACGCCGCCTCCGCCTCCGGGTACTTCGCCAGTTCGTCGAGCAGGTACCCAAGACTGTTCACCGCCTCGGCGTACTTGAGATCCTTCTCGCCGAGCTGCTCCTTGCGGATCGCGACCGCCTTGGTCGTGTGCGGCTCCGCGGCGTCGAACAGCCCGAGACTCATGTACGTGTCGCCCAGCACCATTCGCACTTCCGCCTCCACCAGCGGCTGCTCCTTGAACGCGCCGCTCTCCACCCGCTTCGCCGCCGCGTCGAGCGCTTCGCGGATCGTGGTCGTCGGCGTCGCGCCCTTCTCCGGATCGCCCGCCGCGAGAACATCCTGCAAGAAGACGCGAACCGCCTGCGCCGTTGCCGTCTCACGCTCCGCATCGGCGCGTGCCGCGATCGCCGCATCACGCTGGGTGCGTGCTTGCAAGTATCCCCACGTCGCCGCGGCGGTGCCGGCGACCAGCGCCACGCCCACCGCGCTCGCCGCACCGACCAGCAGCTTGTGCCGCTTCACGAACTTCGTCGCGCGATATCCCAACGTCGGCGGGCTGGCGAGTACCGCCTCGCCGGTGAGGTACCGGCGCAGGTCCGAGGCCAGATCGCGCGCCGTCGTGTACCGCCGCTCGCGGTCCTTCTCAAGACACTTGAGCACGATCCAATCAAGATCGCGTGCAAGCTCCGCCCGCAGCGCGGCGACATCTGTGCCGCGTCGCACCGCGATGCCGCGCGGGTCGTACCCGAGATCGGCGAACGAAGTCTGCCGCGTCTGGCCGGCGATGCGATCCGATGGCTTCGCCGGCTCCTTGTCACGGACCATCGCGATGAGTTCGAGCGGATTGGTCTCACGTGTCGGCGCTTCGATCGGCAGGCGGCCGGTGAGCAGCTCGTACAGCACGACGCCGAGGGAGTAGATGTCGCTCCGCGTATCCACATCCACACCGAGGCTGCCGGCCTGCTCCGGGCTCATGTACTCGGGTGTGCCGAGGAACGTGCCGTCCATCGTGCGGGCGGATCCCGCGCCGGGTGTGCGGGCCTTGGCGATGCCGAAGTCGATGATGCGGACGCGGGCGCCGACGACGGGGTTGGTGGTAGCGGTCGCCGCGCCGGTGTCGCGGCTGACGAGGATGTTGGCGGGCTTGAGATCGCGGTGGATGATGCCGCGGAGATGGGCGTGCTGCACGGCGTCGCAGACTTCGAGCATCAGCTCGACCCGCTGCGCGATCGAGAGCCGGTTCTCGTCCGCGTATGTCGTGATGGTCACGCCGGGCACATACTCCATCGCGAAGTACGGGCGGCCCTGGTCGGTGACGCCGGCGTCGAGGATGGTCGCGATCCCCGGATGGTCGAGCTGCGCGAGCGCCTGCCGCTCGCCCTCGAACCGCGCGATGATCTCGCGCGAGTCCATGCCGGGCTTGAGGACTTTCAGCGCGACAGGGCGGCGGATGGGACGGAGCTGCTCGGCGTGGTAGACAACGCCGAAGCCGCCTTCGCCCAGCATGCGGTTGATCTGGAAGGGGCCGACATGATCCCCGGGCGCGAGCCAGCCGCCGCCGAGGCCGCCGAAAACAGATGGTGCCGCGGCGTCGACGGTGGGGCGGTCTGGATCGATGGAGCGGGCGTTCGACTCGGCTCGGGTGTGCGGCCCATCCGGCGGCGAGCGCCTCGTTGTGCGCGGATCGGATTCGGGCTCGCCGTGGGGCATTGGGGAAGGGTATTCCACACGTGAGGATGCACGGCACATCAACGCGATCGGCGCACCAGCCAGCACGCGGGACGGATCGGCCCGGCGAGCTGGGTGAGCGCGTCGCGCTGGCGTTCGAGGCACTCGCGGATGAGGGCGGCGTGACGCGGGTGCTGGCGCGCGAGCGTGCGGGCGTTGGCGCGGAGCTTGGTGAGCAGGCCGCGGCCGCGGCGGAGGACTTCGGCCCGGCTGTCGATGTGCTCGCGCTCGACGCGATCGCCCAGGTGCTCGACCACGGCCCGGACCTCGGCGGCCGTTGGTGCGTTGTGGGCGGAAGAGTCGTGGGCGCTGGCGCCGCGGACGAGCACGGCGTCGTCGAGGATGTAGACGCCGCCGGGAGCGGTGAGGCGGCGGGCGATGGGGAGTGCGTCGTCGAAGGGGAGAACGTTGAGCATGACGACCGCGTCGAACGTGCGGCGCGGCCTCGCGCCGAACCGATGGACATCGCCGCGGCGGAAGTCGCACAAGGCGTCGATGCCGGACCGCTCGGCGGCCGCGCGAGCGGAGGCGAGGAACGGCTCGAACGCGTCGACGCCGACGGTGTGGCAGCCGATCGCTTCGCCGGCGGCGATCGCGACGGCGCCCTTGCCGCAGCCGAGGTCGAGGAGTGTGTGGCGGCGGGTGAGTCCGGACTCCCGCAACCAGCCCACGATCCGGCGCGGGGCGCAGCCGAGTGCGGTCAGCGGCGCGAAGAACGCGGCGAGGAGCGGCAGCGCGCGATCTGGCGCGTTGAGGGAATGGGGGATGGACATGGGGGAAGGGGAGCAGGGGAGCAGGGGAGGAGGGGAGCAGGGAAAAGGCGTTTGGTGCCACAAGTCCGGGGCTGCTCGGAGCCGCGGGACTGGTGCGGTGGTGTGGAGTCGTGCGATTGTTGCAGACGCATCAGTCGCGCCGTGCCGAGCCACGGCGGACTGATGGCACCTCAGGCGTCGGTTCCCATGCGCGGCCGCACCCCACCCGGGCCTCGCTGAGCCTCGGCCACCCCTCCCCGTCTTCGACGGGGAGGGGAGTGGGGGAGCGGAATCGACGCCGCGGTTCGGTGGGGCTTCGGCCTGTCACGTTGGCAGGTGGCGGGGCCTTGCAGGTTCCGAACCGCGGTGCTGTCGGGGTGGAGGGGGGCTTCCGGGGACTTTGGCACCATCTGAATGGGGGATTCCTGCCGCTCGGGGCCCTGGGGCGGGCGGTGATATGGTGGTTTCGGTAGGCCTTGGTTGGGTCACGGGGGGGGCTGGGGCGCGGGGGGCGGCTGTCGGAGCGGGGGATCGCTGGCACGCGGGTTGCCATCTGGTCGAAGTAGTCAGTTACGGAGAGTCACTATGTCCAAGATCATCGGCATCGACCTCGGCACCACGAACTCCTGCGTCGCCATCATGGAAGGCTCGCAGCCCAAGGTTCTCATCAACAGCAGCGGCAACCGCATCACGCCGTCGGTTGTTGGTTTCACCGACAAGGGCGAGCGGCTGATCGGCCAGCCCGCCAAGCACCAGCAGGTGACCAACCCCAAGAACACGATCTTCTCGATCAAGCGGTTCATGGGTCGTCGGCGGGCCGAGGTTGGCTCGGGCGCGGACACCGCGTATGGCAAGTCGGGCAACGAAGAGAGCAAGGTGCCGTACGCGATTACGGGCAGCACCGAGGACTTCGTCAAGGTAAAGGTGAACCAGGGCGAGTTCACGCCCCAGCAGGTGTCGGCGTTCATCTTGCAGGACCTCAAGAAGACCGCCGAGGACTACCTCGGTGAGAAGGTCGAGCGCGCGGTCATCACCGTGCCGGCGTACTTCAACGACGCGCAGCGTCAGGCGACCAAGGACGCGGGCGAGATCGCGGGCCTAAAGGTTGAACGCATCATCAACGAGCCCACGGCCGCGGCTCTTGCGTACGGCCTGGACAAGGGCAAGAAGAACCAGAAGATCGCGGTCTTCGATCTCGGCGGCGGCACGTTCGACGTGTCGATCCTTGATATCGGCGACGGCGTCTTCGAGGTGCTCTCGACCAACGGCGACACGCACCTGGGCGGCGATGACTGGGACCAGCGGGTGATCGACTTCCTGGCGGAAGAGTTCCGCAAGAAGGAAGGCATCGACATCCGCAAGGACGCGATGGCGCTGCAGCGGCTGAAGGAAGCCGCGGAGAAGGCGAAGATCGAGCTCTCGACGATGAACGAGACGACGGTCAATCTGCCGTTCATCACGGCGGATCAGAGCGGGCCGAAGCACTTGCAGGTGTCGATGACGCGGGCGAAGTTCGAGTCGCTGTGCGCCGACCTGTTCGAGCGTTTGAAGGCTCCGTGCCAGAACGCGATCAAGGACGCGAAGATCGATGCCAGCAAGATCGACGAGGTCGTGCTGGTGGGCGGCTCGACTCGTATGCCCAAGGCGGTGCAGATCGCCAAGGAGATCTTCGGCAAGGAGCCCAACAAGAGCGTGAACCCCGACGAGGTGGTGGCGGTCGGTGCGGCGATCCAGGGCGGCGTGCTCATGGGCGCCGTCAAGGACATCCTGCTGCTCGACGTGACGCCGCTGTCGTTGGGCGTCGAGACCCTCGGCGGCGTGATGACGCGTTTGATCGAGCGCAACACGACGATCCCGACGAGCAAGAAGGAGACCTTCTCGACGGCGGCGGACAGCCAGACGAGCGTGACCATTCACGTGCTTCAGGGCGAACGCGAGTTCGCCAAGGACAATCGCACGCTCGGTCAGTTCGAGCTGGCGGGGATTCCGCCCGCGCCGCGAGGCGTGCCGCAGATCGAAGTCGAGTTCGCCCTCGACGCCAACGGCATCTTGACCGTGACCGCGACCGACAAGGCCAGCGGCAAGAAGGCCGACATCAAGATCAGCAACAGCGGCGGCTTGTCGAAGGACGAGATCGACAAGATGAAGCGCGACGCCGAGGCGCACGCGGCCGAGGACAAGGCGCGGCGTGAGCTCGTGGACCTCAAGAACCGTGGCGAGGCGGTGCTGATCGCGACGCGGAAGAGCTTGGAAGAGCACGGCGGGAAGGTTTCCGCCGAGGTGCGCGGCAAGGTCGAGAGCGCGTTGTCGAGCCTGGAGAGCAAGCTCAAGGGCGACGACAAGGCGGCGATCGAGGCGGCCTTGAAGGAGCTCGATGCCGCGAGCATGGAGCTGGGCAAGATCATGTACGAGGAAGCCGCGAAGAAGGGTCAGGCTCCGGGCGCCGAAGCGGCCGGGGCCGCGACCGGCGGCGAGGCCAAGAAGGACGACGTGATCGATGCGGAGTTCAAGGTGAAGGAAGACAAGTAAAGAGACGGAGAGACGAAGAGACGGAGAGACGAAGAGACGGAGAGACGAAGAGACAAAGTGATTCACAGACCCCCGGCGAAAGCTGGGGGTTTTTCTTTGGGTCGGGGGCTAGCGTGTGGCATGCATGCCGGGCTGGATGGGTGTCCTGCGGGATGGGTGATGGCGACGGTCCGCGATCGTTCGATCGCGATCGATGTTGTGGACTCGATGGAGTCGGCGTGGCGGGGGCTGCGGTCGCCGCGGGTGGTGCTGGTGGATATTCCGATCGGGCTCTGCGATGGGCCGCGGGCGTGTGATGTGGAGGCTCGCGCGATGCTGGGTGCGGCTCGATCGCGGGTCTTCCCCGCGCCGTGCCGTGCGGCGGCGGAGGCCGCGGGGTATCTGGAGGCGAACCGGCTGTCGAAGCAGATCACGGGCAAGGGTCTTTCGAAGCAGGCGTGGAACATCACGGCGAAGATCCGTCAGGTGGACAGGTTTCTGCGTTCGACGCCTGCCGCGCGCGGTGTGGTTCGCGAGTGTCATCCCGAGGTGTGTTTCGCTGGGCTGTGCGGCCGCCCGATTCTTGCGAGCAAGAAGACCGATGAGGGCTTCGAGGAGCGGGTGAATGCGCTTGCCGGCGTGTTCGGGCCGGTGCTGGGGCGCGGCTCGGTGGTGATGGATGCGGTGGAAGGGGCGATGAGTCGCTGGCCTCGGCGGGAGCTTGCTCGTGATGACATTGTGGATGCGATGGCGGCGCTCGCGTGCGCGATCGCGCCGGTGAGGGAACTGCGGACGCTGCCGCTGGATCCGCCGCGGGATTCGTTCGAGCTGCGGATGGAGATGGTGTACCGGTCGAGGTAGAAGCAGGCATCGGGGCAGAAGGCATCACGGCATCGAGTGAGGGGATCGGCTGGAAGCCGGTCCTACTGCTTGATGGCGCGGCGGGTCAGAGGGCCGGCGGTGATGGTGACCGTCACCGGGTTGGCGGATAGGTCGAAGGCGAGCTTGGTGGTGGGGACGCCGGCGGGGAAGAACTCGGCGTTGCTGAGCGAGTAGATGAGACGATCGGACTCGCCGTCCATCGTGAAGACGAGCGCCTTGTTGTTGTTGACCTTGATCTCGAACGTGCTGGTGTCGAGCGTGTAGACGCCGACGAAGTGCTGCTGTTCTTCGGGCGTGATGGGCTTGGCGGCGGGGGCGTTGCCGGCGTCGCCGAGGGATTTGAGGTAGTCGAAGGTGTCTTTGGCGGCGTCGCCGCCGGCCTTGGCGTGGGCGAGGAGCGGGATGCCGTGGGGTCCGAGCTGGCGCTGGATGCCGGGGCGTGCGGTGATGAAGGACTTGACCACGTCGGTGTAGCCGAGCATGGCGGCGGCGAAGATGTCGATGCGGGCGCCGCGTTCGATGAGGAACTCGGCGATGCCGCGGCGGCCGGTGTGGGACGCGGCGCCGAGGGGCGACTCCCAGTCGCCGAAGCCCCAGTCCCACCACGCGTTCGCGAGGTGCGGGTGCGTGGTGACGAGTTCCTTGACGCGGGCTTCGTCGAAGTGCGACTTGCCCACGACCTCGGCGATCAGCTTCGGGTCATCGTGCGGGAAGTGCGGCCACGGTCCCGTCGGAGCGGCGGCGGGCTCGGCGCGAGCGGCGAGCGGGGCGAGCAGGATCGCGCTGCCGGTGGTGAGGAGGACATCGCGGCGGGAGATTGGGGTGGGCATGGTCGCTCCGTGGTGATGCGAGGTTGGACGGGCGAGCGGCGGGGCGGTTGCGGCGAATTGGGGGAACTGGTGGAAGAGATAGGGGCGGGCGGTGACAACGACGACTCGGAAGACCGGCCGGAGGCCGGTCCCACTGGTGGTTGAGGGGTACGCTCGTGCATGCCCGCACCCGACCTTGGACCTGCGCCTGTGCATGCGATCACCGAACGGCCGTTGGCGGTGCATTTGCTGCCGGCGCTGGTGACGCCGGAGGCGCTGGCGGGCGGCGTGGTGATCATGATCGATGCGCTGCGGGCGAGCGTCACGATCTCGGCGGCGTTGGCGGCGGGCGCGGTGCGGGTGGTGCCGACGCTGACGGTGGAGGACGCGGAGCGGCTGCGGGGGCCGGGCCGGCTGCTCGGCGGCGAGCGCGGCGGGGTGCTCATACCGGGCTTCGACCTCGACAACTCACCCCGGGCGTACACGCCGGAGCGCGTGCGTGGGAAGGAGATCGTGTTCACCACGGCGAATGGCACCGCGGCGCTCTTGCACGCGAGGGCTGCGCACGAGGTGCTGATCGGGGCGGTGACGAACGTGTCGGCGATTGTGGCGCGGGTGGCGGGCGAGCCCCGGGCGGCGCACATCCTGTGCGCGGGGACGCGGGGTGAGATCACGATGGATGACTGTCTGGCGGCGGGGTTGATCGCGGAGAGGCTGGTGGCGGCGGGGCGGCAGGTGGTGTCGGATGATTCGGCGCGGATGTGCGTGGGGCTGGCGAAGCTGGCGGCGGCGCACCCGGGCGGGTTGGGGGCGGGCGTGCTGGGCCTGATGAGCGAGAGCCGCGGTGGGCGCGGGCTGACGCGGCTGGGATTTGAAGACGATCTTCGGCTGTGCTCGACGCTCGACGCGGTGGCGGTGGTGCCGGTGTTCGCGGGAGGGGCGATTACTTGCGGGCGTCTTTCTTGATCTCGTAGATTTGATCGGTGTACTTCTTGATGTTGATGCCCTCGAGTTCCTGGATGAGGGGCAGGTAGTGCAGGCGTTTGGCGTCGTCGCGGATAGGGCCGATGGCGTTGGTGATGGTGGCGACGAGGGCGTCGACGCGGCGGAGGACGGTCTCCAGGTCCTTGGTCTTCCGCGCCGTCTCGCGCAGTTCGGCGAGGCGCTTGTCGTAGTTCTCGCGGAACTGGTCCCAGCGGCGGACGAGGCCTTCGCTGGAGATCTTGGCGTTGCGCATGAAGGCCTCGCCGCCGTCGCCGGCGCTCCGCTTGTTCTCGCCCAGGGCGGCGGCGATGGAGGCGGAGGACGAATCGGGGATCTGGCCGGCGAGGCCGTAGCGGAGGCATTCCTGGGCGGTGAGGGTGATGATGCCGTTCTTGTTGAGCGAGACGACGCCGTCGGTGCCGGGGCGGCCTTCGTCGGTGATGATCCAGCGGCCGTCTTTCTGAACGGCGAAGGCGGACGCGCCGGGGAGCATCATGGCTCGGGCGAGGGCGGCGCTGTGGCCGTTGGACTCGGCCATGGCGCCGACCTTGGCGGCGAGGATGGAGTTCATCTTGGTGTCGACCTCGGCGGACCCGGTGTTGGTGACGTGGTAGACGACCGCGCCGCCGAAGGTTGCGGCGGGGGTGACGTACCAGCGGTCGGAGGCGAAGGCGGGCCAGATGCTGGCGCTGATCGCGCTGTCGATGACCATGGTGAACTTGAGCGACGCGTCCTTCTCGGCCATCTTTTCGGCCATGTACTGGGCGGCCCAGACGTAGCCGCCGGGGGAATCGATGACGAAGACGATCTGTGGGACTTTGTTCTTGACGCACCAGTCCATGGCGTTGATGACGCCCAGGGGGTAGATGTCGGTGCCGAACTCGCCCTTGAGGGGCACGATCAGGAAGTCGCCCTTGGACTCTTCGTCCTTGGGATCGGTCTTGACGATGCTGGTGGGTTTCTTCTTGGCGTCCTTGATGACGGAGGCGATCTGGGAGCGCTTGAAGGTCGAGTGCATCGCGACGCCGTCGATGGTGCCCTTGGCTTCGACCTCGTCGTCGGTTTCCTTGATGATCTCGCCGATGAGGATTCGGCCGTCGTTGAAGTAGAGCATGTCGGCCGCGCGGGCCGCGAACGCGATGGCGAAGAGCGCGAAGAGGCCCAGCAGACGGACGACGCGAGCGAGTGCGAACATAGATCCACCCTGTGAGGAAAGACGTCAGCGGCGAACGCCGCGGTCAACGTGAAGGGTAGAGCTTAACCGAAGGTGGGAGTGCGATTCAAGCCTGATCGGGGCCGAGGGCGTGGGGATCGGCGGCGAGGAGGGCGCGGAGGTGTTGGGCCATCTGCCCGGCGGCGGCGGCGCGGTGGCTGAGGCGGTTTTTCTCGGAAGGATCGAGCTCGGCGCCGGTGTGGGTGAAGTCGGGGGCGACGAGGAAGAGGGGGTCGTAGCCAAAGCCGTGGGAACCGCGGGGGACCTGGGTGGGGAGGCCGATGCGGCCTTCGAAGGTGCCGCGGGCGAGAGCAGTGGGACCGGCCTCCGGCCGGTCTTCGCGCAGCGCCCCGCCGGAGGTCCATTGGTACTCGAGCCAGTTTCTCACGAGGCCCTTTCGAACGGGGTTCTCCAGTGTGTACTGCCACTTTTCGCGGAGCTCGTCGGCGTGGCGGATGAGGCGATCGAAGTACTCGGGTTGCCAGAGCGTGCCGGTCACTCCTCTGGCGGCGTTGATGGTGCGCGAGGTGAACGTTTTGATGCTTTGCATCAGGTCCGCGAGCGTGTGCCAGGTTTCGCCGTTGGGCAAGGGTGTGAGGATCAGATGGACGTGGTCGGGCATGACGATTACGAGGTGGACGATCGCTCGTTGGTTGTGCCAATGGAGACAGGCGTCGAGGACGATGTCGCGTTCTTGTGGGGCGAGCTTGCCTTGGAGAACACGGAAGGTGATGAAGTAGGTCGAGCCGCCGCGCTCCCAGTGGGGGAGGGAGCCGTTGCGGATGATGAGCGGGCCTGGTGGGTGTGATTGAACTGGGGAGAGATCGAGAGGGGTGAGGAGGGAAAGGCGTTCAGAAGGCGTGGGCAACTGTCGACCGGCCGGAGGCCGGTCCCACTGGTGCTTTGGGGGGTGCTTTGGAGGGTGTGGGAGGGAAAGGGCCATCGTGCACACGAATCGTGCGGTGCGTTTCTCCGGGGCCACGCCTTCAAGTTCGCGGAGGACGCGTTGGTTGTTGGCCTGGTCGCGCTGGGCGCGGGTCATGCCGGTTTCTTGGCCGTCGGTGCAGTAGTGGGAGGAGATGACGCCGGGGCGGCCGTTGAGTGCGTCGATCTCGAGGCCGGAGTCGTCGGCGAGGCAGGGCATGCCGCTGGCGGCGGCGTAGGCGCGGGCCTTGATGGTGGCGTTTGCTTCGAAGGTGGTACCGGTTTCGGCGGGCTCGGGGGGCGGGCCGCCGGGGAGGTCGGCGAGGGAGAGCAGGCGGAGGTCGGGGAGGAGCGCGGCGAAGATGGCCTGCATCTCTTCGACTTTGTGGGGGTTGGCGGTGGCGAGAAGGAGCATGAGTGGGAAGGGGTGAGGGGTGAGGGTGGGGCTGAACAGGGGAAGAGGGGAACAGGGGAACAGGCATAATCGCGGCCGACATCCGACATCCGACATCCGACATCCGACATCCGGCTCACCCCTCATCCCTCACCCCTTCCTACTTTCTGGCATGCGAACGCGTCAGGATATTGCGAGTGCGGCGGCGGAGAAGCTGTTGGCGGCGGGGCCGAGCCTGGAGCAGAAGCCGGTGCTGGTCGGGTTCGACGGGTTTGTCGATTCGATCATTCATGTCGTCGACAAGCGGCACTCCATGAAGTTGGATGGCTTCACACGCATCCGAACCATCGAGCACTTCGCGGGTCGGGCGGCGGCGGCGGCGGGGAAGAGCGCGAATATTGAGCTGGTGGTGGAAGAAGATCGCTTCGGCGGGAACGGGCCGCTGATGGCGGGTGGGCTTGGCCGCGCTGGTGCGGCGGTGACGTACATCGGCACGGTGGGCCGGGTGGACAATCCGCGCGAGGTGGACCCGATCTATCAGCCGTTCGCGGCGCGGTGCAAGCGGGTGATCCCGGTCGGGCCGCCGGCGCACACGGATGCGCTGGAGTTTGATGACGGCAAGCTGATGCTGGGCAAGCCGCGGAATGTGATGAATGTGGATTGGGCGTCGCTGAAGCAGAGCGTGGGGGCGGAGCGGCTGTTTGCGCTGATCGAGAACGCGGCGCTGATCGGGATTGTGAACTGGGTGATGATGGGCGGCGTGGAGTCGATCTGGGACGGGCTGTGCGACGAGGTCTTCCCGAAGCTGGGCGGAGCCGCGAAGAAGAAGCGGGTGTTCCTGGATCTGTGCGATCCCGCGAAGCGGAGCGACTCGGACATCGAGGGCGCGCTGGTGAAGATCCGGCGGATTGATTCGCTGGTGCCGGTGACGCTGGGGCTGAACTTGTCCGAAGCGGAGCGGATCGGCGCCGTGCTGAAGCTCGACGCGTTGCAGGACGCGCACGGCCCGGGGCGCGGGCAGTCGGTGCGGTTTGGGGCCGAGGCGATTCGCGCCAAGCTCGGGATCGACTGCGTGGTGATCCATCCGCGCGAGGGGGCGGCGGCGGCGAACGCGAAGGGGATGAGCCACTGGTTCGACGGGCCGTTCATTACCGAGCCGAAGCTGAGCACGGGAGCGGGGGATCACTTCAACAGCGGGTTTGCGCTGGGGCAGCTCTGCGGCATGGAGCTGGATGAGTGTCTGGCGATCGCGTGCGCGACGAGCGGGGCGTATGTGCGGGATGCGCAGAGTCCGGATCAGGCGCGGCTGGCGGCGATGCTGCGGGCGATGCCGTTGCCGCAGTAGGTACTTGCGCCAAGAGATGGAGAGGCACAGAGAGGGATCTTGGAGATGGCGTTTCGACACCGTGGGCTGCGCCGATCACGTCGGCGCCCATGATTTCCGTGTCGTTTTCTGCACCAAACGCTTTGGGTCCTTTGCGTCCTTTGGGCTCTTCGAGCCTGTTGCGTTGAGTTGGTGCTCGTCTCTGTCGGTGACTCTGTGTGTCTCGTGGTCAATTCCATCGGATCCTGGCGTGGGGTTCGACAATGCACACCTCACGCCTACAGTCTTTCGATGTGTTTCACGTCTTCCGGGGAAAAAGCGGTTGGGGATGGCACGGAGGTTCTCTCAGTGGACGCTCTTGCACGCGCTGCGGTCGCTGAAATCCAGTCGGGCATGATCGTCGGGCTGGGCACGGGCCGCACGGCGGCTCGCGGCGTGCTGGCCTTGGCGGAGCGGATCCGCGAGGAGCGGCTGACGGTGCAGTGCGTGCCGACGAGCCACGCAACCGAGACGGTGGCGCGGAGCTATCAGATTCCGATCATCGATTTCGCGATGGTTGAGCGGGTGGATTACCTGTTCGACGGCGCGGACGAGGTCGATCCCTCGCTGCGGATGCTCAAGGGCAAGGGCGGGGCGATCGTGCGGGAGCGGATCGTGGCCCATGCCGCGGCTCGCTGCGTGTACATGGTGGGTCAGAACAAGCTGGTGGATCGGCTGGGTCAGTCGTGCACGCTGCCGATCGCGGTGATGGCCTTCGGGCTCGCGTCGGTGCGGACGCGGCTGCGGGACATGGGGCTCAACGGCGTCATCCGGCGGACGCTGGACGGGCAGTTCTTCCTGACCGACAACGGGCATCTCCTGATCGATGTCACGATCGAGAATCACGATGTCGAGGAGCTCGCGGCCGAGATCGACCGGATCCCGGGCGTCGCGGATCATGGGCTGTTCCTGACCGAGTGCCAGGAGCTTCTGGTCGAGACCGAGAAGGGCATCGAGAAGATGCACCGCAAGGTTGGGGCCTGAGTCTTTCCGAAATCGAAGGTTCATCTGAAACGCCCCGTACGGGGCGTTGTTTGTTTGTGGGATCGGCGTGGCAAGCACGGGAGTGGACGCGGGTCCTTCGGGTTTCCTATACTTCGATATATGTCGAAGTATCGCACTGTTGAAGATGTCGCCCGGGCCTTGGCTGCTATCGGCAGCCCGGTGCGTCTGCGGCTGTTGTTGGAGCTGGCCTCGTGCTGCAGGGTCGATGAGGGCGGAGGCTGTGGCGAGGGCGACACCTCGTGCTGCACGCCGGCGGACGCGGAGGAATCGTGCATCGGCCGCATCGCGGAGGCGGTGCATGTGGCGCCGTCGACGGTGTCGCACCACATCAAGGAGCTGCGGGATGCGGGCGTCATCTGGTGCCTGAAGCAGGGGCGTCGGGTGTGCTGCGGGATCGACGCCGAGACGCTCGCGGCGGTGCGGGAGGTGGTGGAGAAGCTGCACGCGGTGAGCGAGCCGCGGCCGGCGGTGCGGCTGATCGGAGCGGAGAAACAGGGGAAAGCGGCGGCGCGGTCGGCGAGGACCGGAAACACACGGGTCCGACGAAACAAGGGATCGAAGGGAACCGTCGCCTCGGCTTCGGGCTCGAAGTTGATGCGGCGGGGTTGAGTGAGCGGGCGAGCGATGCGGCGGGAGAGCCGCCGCGGAAGAACGGAAAGGAACCAGTCATGGACAACTCTCAACAGATTCTCGACGCGGTGCGGGAGCACTATCGCAAGGCGGCGGTGCAGGGCGGCTCGGGCTGCGGCTGTGGGCCGGCGGCGGTGGGGGGCGACTCGTGTTGTTCGCCGTCGATGGATGTGGCTTCGGCGGCGATGGGTTACTTGTCGTCGGACTTGAAGGACATTCCCGCGGGCGCGAACCTCGGCCTGGGCTGCGGCGTGCCGCTGGAGGTGGCGGCGCTCCGGCCGGGTGAGACGGTGCTCGATCTGGGCTCGGGCGCGGGGATTGATTGCTTCCTCGCGGCCAAGCGTGTGGGCACCACGGGGCGCGTGATCGGCGTGGACATGACGCACGAGATGCTGGCGAAGGCGCGGCAGAATGCGGCGGAGGGCGGATTCGCGAATGTGGAGTTCCGGCTGGGCCAGATCGAGGCGTTGCCGCTGGGTGATGCGACGGTCGATGTCGTGATCTCCAACTGCGTGGTGAATCTCAGCCCGGACAAGGCGGCGGTGTTCCGTGAGGTGGCGCGGGTGCTGAAGCCGGGTGGGCGGGTGGCGATCAGCGATGTGGTGCTGACGGCGGAGCTTCCGCCGCATGTGAAGGGGAACCTGGCGTTGTACTCGGCGTGCGCGTCGGGGGCGGCGTCGATCGCGGAGCTGACGGCGTGGATGCAGGCGGCGGGGCTGCGTGAGATCGCGATCACGCCCAAGGACGCGAGCCGCGAGCTGATCAAGACGTGGGCTCCGGGGGCGAGCCTGGAGCGGTACATTGTGTCGGCGAACATCACGGCGCGGAAGTAGGCCCGGATGTCGGGTGTTCATGGAGGGTTCGGCGGATCCGGCCGATGTCTAGGATTGAGGACTGGTCGGCGACTGGTCGACCACTCGTTGGAGTGCTCCCCATGGACGATCGCGGCAATGAGATCGGCGCGTACGACGCCAAGACCCACTTCGCGGCGCTCCTGCAGCGCGTGGCGGCGGGGGAGGAGCTGACCATCACACGCAACGGCGAGCCGATCGCGCGGATGGTGCCGGTGCGTCGTTCCAGTGCGGCGGAGAAGAAGGCGGCGGTCGCGGCGATCAAGAAGCTGGCGGTCGGCAACAAGCTTCGCTCGGGCAAGTCCAAGCTCAGCGTCACCGATCTCATCCGCGAGGGGCGACGGTGAGCGGCTTCGTGCTGGATTGCTCGGTGGGAGTGTCCTGGTTCTTCGAGGACGAGCAGACCGCCGAGACCCAGGCCTTGCTCGAACGCGTCGGCGTGGAGGGCGCGGTGGTTCCTGCGCTGTGGATGATCGAGGTCGCCAACGCGATCGCGATGGGTGAGCGGCGCAAGCGGCTGCGACCGGGCAGCGGCGAGGCGATCCTGGCTCAGATCCGTGCCCTCGACATCGAGATGGACTCGGGCATCGGTTTCGAGAATGTCGGGAGTGTGCTGGCCCTGTGCCGAGAGCGCGGGCTCACGGCGTACGACGCGGTCTATCTTGAGCTGGCGCGGCGTCGAGCGCTGCCGTTGGCGACGCTCGACAAGGCGCTCAAGCGAGCGGCCAAGGCGATGCGCATCGACGTTGTGTGACTTCTCAGGCCTTGCGGATGCCGTCGGTCTCGACCCAGGCCTTGGGGCGGACGAGTTCCTTGGCGATCCCGACCTTGCGGAGGAAGAGGATGGTGAGGTAGGTCGGATCGATTTCCCACCACTTGTGCCCGTGGGCGGCGGCCCGCTGGTCGGCGTGGTGGTTGTTGTGCCAGCCTTCGCCGCCGGAGAGGATGGCGACGACCCAGTTGTTGCGGCTGTCCTCGTCGGTGTCGTAGTTGCGGTAGCCGAACATGTGGGTGACGGAGTTCACGCTCCAGGTGACGTGCCAGACGACGACGGTGCGGAGGAAGACGCCCCAGAAGAGCCACGAGAGCGAGAGCTGCCAGGCGCCGGCGGTGGTGCCGGTCATCAGGTAGCCGAGGCCGTAGCCCATCGCCATGATGACGAGGGCGTGCAGCGGGTAGAGCAACAGCCAGAGCTTGTTGTCTTCCATCGACTTGTAGACCGGGTCACGCATGAGGTCGACGCAGTAGCGATCGACGGCCTGGCGGGTGTCGACTTCGGGGTTGTTGACGAAGAGCCAGACGATGTGGCCCCAGAGGAAATCGACGAGCGGGGAGTGCGGGTCGGGCTCGTGGTCGGAGTGCTGGTGGTGGCGGCGGTGGGCGCTGACCCAGGAGCCGGGCGTGCCTTGGAGGTTGCAGATGGCCAGCATCGCCAGGCCGCGCTCGAACCACTTGGGAACGATGAAGCCCTTGTGGGTGAGCAGGCGGTGGTAGCAGAGGTTGATGCCGATGCAGCCGAAGATGTAGATGCCCAGCGGGATCAGGGCCACGCCGGTCCAGGAGAAGAACTGGGGGAAGAAGGCGGGGATCGCGGCGAGGTGGATCGCGGCGATGGCGATGATGACGTGCCAGCGGAGCACCCAGGGCTTGACGCCGGCGGGGTGGTTCAGACGCCGTGCGACGGTGCTGGGAGCGCCGGTCTCGGGGTCCATCGTGAGTTCGGGCGCGGCGGCGGGGATCTTGGGTTCAACGGGAGGCTGGATATCGAGCGAGGGGCGAGTGGTCGCGGTGGTCATGGGGTCCTTCGCGGTCGGTCGGGTGAGAATCGAAACGGGGTCGGCGGGCGCGGATAGGCGTGGCGCACGCATCGAGAAAGAGCAACGAGAGTTTAGACGATTCCTTCCTTGGAGATCGGGTTTCGCTGCTGAAGTTCTTGTGGTTTCAGGGGCGCGGGTTCCGGGTTTTTCACCGGGGATTGTGCGGGATTGTGGGTGTGGCGAACGAACGCCGTCTCATTGAAGAGTGCGCTCGTCGCGCTCGCACGCGGAATTGCGGAGCGAGTGCGCGTGGGACGCGATGAAGGTCGCGAGAGGGCGAGCGGCAATCGTTACGGCACGAACACCTTGACGGCCGCGATGTACAGCGGGATTCCGATCGCGATGTTGAACGGGAAGGTGATCGCGAGCGCGGAGGGGATGTACAAGCCCGGGTTGGCCTGGGGGATGACGAGGCGCATTGCCGCGGGGACGGCGATGTAGGACGCGCTGGCGGCGAGCACGGCGAGCAGGATGGCGTCGCCCTGGTGCAGGCCGCCGAGGCGTGCGAGCGCGATCGCGAGGCTGGCGTTGACCAGCGGGGTGAGCAGGCCGAAGGCGATGACGAACCAGCCGGCCTGCTTGAGGGCGCGGAGGCGGCGGGCGGCGACGAGGCCGAGGTCGAGGAGGAAGAAGACCAGCACGCCGTTGAAGAGATCGGTGCAGAGCGGCTTGAACGCGGCGTATCCGCGGTCTCCTGTGAGCATGCCGATGGCGAGGCTGCCGAGAAGGAGGAGGACGGGGCCGTTGAGGAAGGCCTCGTGCAGCAGCGTGCCCCAGGGGATGCCCTGACGCGGGTCGGTGGTGGAGGTGCGGCGGCGTCTTTTGAGGTGATCCTTGAGGATCGTGACGGGCGCGGCGGGGTCGCCGGGGAAGAGGCGGAGCAAGAGCACGCCGATGACGATGGCGGGTGATTCCATGAGCGCCATGGCGGCGACCATGTGCCCGCCGAAGGTGATGCCGCGCTGTTCGAGGACGGTGCAGGCGGTCATGAAGGTGACGGCGGAGATGCTGCCGTAGGTGGCGGCCATGGCGGCGGCGTCGGTGGCGGTGAGGCGGAGGCGCAGGACGAAGAAGGAGTACACGGGCACGATGACGGCGAGGAGCATCGCGAGGCCGAGGCTGATGGCGACGCTGGCGTTGAGCCCGCCGTGGAGGAGCTCAACCCCGCCGCGGAAGCCGATGGCCCAGAGGAGGTAGAGGGAGAGGAGCTTGGTGATGGCGCGGGGGACGCGGAGGTTGGACCGCACGAGCGCGGCGAGGGCGCCGAGGAAGAAGAAGAGGACGGGGGGGCTGACGATGAGGGAGTTGATGCGAGAGCCTCCGTAGGGGAGTTGTATCACGCTCGCATGGTGCGGGGAGGCGGAGGCGAACCCAAAGCGAGCCGGGGTGTCCTCGCCCCGGCGCTGAGACCCAGGATTTGCAACTGATGTCGTTCCGTGCAACCGCACCGGGGCGAGGACGCCCCGGCTCGCTGGTGTCGGGCATCGAGCGTGCAGGGGGAACGCATTGAGCGCATCGCACATGCAGCGGGCGGGACTCGGGCGCTTTCTTCAGGTTGCTTCGCGCTTGCGCCAGGCAGCATCGAGGCGTTGCACCGCTTGCGTGAAGAGATCGGTGCACGTTTCAAGCGTGGGATCGTGACGGCGTGCGGTGATGACGAGGTCGAACGAGCCGCGGTCGGAGGGCTGGGGCGGGATCTGGTTCTGCAGGAGTCGGAAGGCCTCGCGGAGGCAGCGCTTGAGGCGGTTGCGCTCGGGGGCGGAGCCGAAGGCTTTGGCGATGGAGAGGCCGAGGCGCGGATGGGGCAGGCCGTTGCGGCGGGAGTAGAAGACGAGCGGGCCGACGGGTGTGCGCATCTTGGCAGCGTGGACGGCGTCGAACTCGCGCTTGTGGGTGAGGCGGTGTTTGGGGCGGAAGGTCAGGGGCACGGGGCAGGATAGTGGAGAAGTGGAGAAGTGGGGCAGTGGGACCGGCCTCCGGCCGGTCTGTTTCGGAATGAGAGCGTGGGTCGACCGGCTGGAAGCCGGTCCCACTGGTGTTTTCGGAGCCGGTGTTTCGGGTGCGATCGGAGCTTGCGACTTCCAACAATCTGGCGTGCCGACGCCGGGACTTCTCAGCCGCGTGATTGCGTTTCCGCTCCTGGTGGGAGTGCGTTTGTATCAATGGACGCTCTCGCCGTTGCTGGGTGGGCAGTGCCGCTATTGGCCGACGTGTTCGCATTACTCGGTCGAGGCCCTGCAGCGTCACGGCGGGGTGAAGGGGGCTTGGCTGACGGTGAAGCGGCTGGCCCGGTGTCATCCGTTTGCCAAGGGGGGGTACGACCCGGTGCCGCTGGAGTGAGATTCGCAGGATTTCCTCCCCGCTCCGAGACGCGGCCTTGAGGCCCCGCGGGCTTGAGTGGTGCATCGGGTGGACCCAGGAATGTTGAGCCCTTCCGCGCGGGCTGAAGCCGCGGCTCGGCGGGGCGGGCGAGTTCTTGCCGATCCATGTGATCCCTTACTAACCTATCGCGACCAGACGACCGATAAGGCTCTGGCTGGGGGTTCGGGGGAGCCGCCTGTGTTGGTACGCGAAGAGGAGATGGGCTTTCGGGTATGAGTCGCCTTCCTGCTCAACAACGTCGTTCGCAGCTCCTGGATCACGCCGGGGACTTGTTCTCCAAGGTGGGGTACGCGCGGGCGACGACGGCGGAGGTGGCCAAGGCCGCGGGCGTGACTGAGCCGATCATCTACCGGCATTTCGCGAGCAAGCGCGACTTGTTCGTGGCGCTCATCGAGCGCTCGGCGGAGCGGACGATCTCGACGTGGGAGAAGCATCTGACGGATGCGAAGGACCCGGCCGAGCGGCTGCTGCGGCTGCTGTCGGACAACCCGATGGTTTCGCCGGGCGGGCGTGACGATTACAAGGTGCTGCTGCAGGCGATCACCGAGGTGGATGACAAGGACATCGGTGCCGCGGTGAAGAAGCACCTCGACAACCTGCACGCGTTCATCGCCAAGGAAATCAAGCTCGCCCAGGACGCTCACCGCGTGACGACTCGCTTTAGTGCCGAGGTCATCGCGTGGCTCTTGATCCACATCGGCATGGGCTACGGCGTGGTCGCGGCCATGGGCTACGGCGACCACGGGGCCGACAGCCAGGGCATCCACCCGCAGGATGTGGTGGCGAGGATTTTGGTGGGTAAGGCGGCGGAGAAGGCCTGAAAGAAGGGGAGCAGGGGCGGAGGGGAGCAGCGGGGCAGGGGCTTCGCTGCTGGCTGTATTTCCGAACATCTTGGCGAACGCTCGATGCGGCTGAAGCGCTACAGATTCTCGCGTGCGCGGTGCCTTTTCCCTGCTCCCCTGCACATCTGCTCCCCTGCTCCCCTTCCCCATGCTCTACCTCGACTCCAACGCCACCACCAAGCCCTGCGACGCGGCGATCGCGGCGGCGGAGGGGGCCATGCGCGAGGCGTGGCAGAATCCGTCGAGCGTGCACCGGGCTGGGCAGGGTGTGCGGGCCAAAGTCGAGTTGGCGCGGGCGGCGGTGGCGAATCTGATCGGGGCGAAGCCTCGGGATGTGGTGTTCACCTCGAGCGGGACCGAGTCGGTGCACCTAGCGATCCGCGGCGCGGTGGCGGCGATGCCGAAGGGTGAGCGACCGCCGCTGGTGGCGTCGACGCTGGTTGAGCACTCGGCCGTGCGCGAGGTGCTGAAGGACATGGAATCCCGCGGCGAGGCTCGGGTGCTGTGGCTGCCGATCGATGTCAATGGCGTTGTTGATACCGCCGCGCTCGCGCGAGCGCTGGCGAGCGACGACAAGCCCGCGGTTGTCAGCGTGCAGTGGGCGAACAACGAGACGGGCGTGATCCAGCCGGTCGATGAGGTCGCGCGGCTGTGCAGGGCCGCGGGCGCGGTCTTCCATTGCGACAGCGTGCAGTGGGCGGGCAAGGAGCCGATGCGGGTCGAGCCCAGCGGGCCTGATGCGGCGTTCCTCGATGCCAACCTGGTATCGATCTCGGCCCACAAGTTCCACGGGCTGAAGGGTACGGGGGCGCTCTACATTCGTCGTGGCACGCGATTGCGCACGTCGATGCCGGGGACGCAGGAACTGGGGCGTCGCGGCGGGACGGAGAACGTGCCCGGCATCCTCGCCGCGGGTGCGGCGGCGGAAGAAGCGAGCCAGTGGCTGACGGACGCGAACGCTCGCGAGAAGCTCCGCGACCTGCGCGATCGGTTTGAGCGGACGGTGCTGGCCGCCGCCCAGGGCTCGGTCGTGAACAGCGGCGGGGCGCCGCGGCTGTGGAACACCAGCAACATCGCGTTCCCGAAGCTGGAGGCCGAGGCGATTCTGCTTGCGCTCTCGGAGCGTGGGCTGTGTGCGAGCGCGGGGGCGGCGTGCGCGTCGGGGTCGCTTGAGCCTTCGCCGGTGCTGCTGGCGATGGGGATCGACCCGAAGCTGGCGCACGGCTCGGTGCGGTTCAGCTTGTCGAAGTGGACGACGGAGCAGCAGATCGACGAGGCCGCGGCGTTGGTGATCCGGTGTGTGGAGAGCCTGCGGGCCAGCACGGCGGCGGCGGTGTGAGAACGGTCGGTGCCACCAGTCCGCGGCTGCCTTGGGCTGCGCGACTGGTGTGATCGCGCCGTTGCTCCGTGCCGCATCAGTCGCGCCGCAAAGCCGGCGGACTGATGGCACCAACGGCACGTGAAACGCCGGCGTTACAATGCCGCCCTCGTGTCCACGATTGATCGCTACATCGCCCGCCAGTTTCTGTTGAACATCGCGATCCTGGTCGCGATCTTGTTCAGCTTCATTGTCGCGATCGATCTGTCGCTGAACTTCGGCGAGTTCATGGATCTGGCCGCGGCGCGGGGGAAGACGCAGCAGGTCGGGGCGGGTGGCGCGGTGGTGTCGGTCGAGGCCGGCGCGGTGCGGCGGGTGCTGCTGATGATCTTTCTGGTCTTTGATTACTGGTGGCCCAAGCTGCTGCAACTGGGCAACTACCTGATCGGGTTGATCGTGATCGGGGCGATGGGGTTCACCTGCACGCAGCTCTCGCGTTACCGCGAGTTTGTGGCGGCGGTGGCGGGGGGCGTGAGTCTGTTCCGCATCATGCGGCCGTTCGTGCTGGTGGCGCTGTTGATGACGCTGATCCAGGCGGCGAACTTCGAGTTTGTGATCCCGCGGATCGCGGACCTGATCCAGCGCGACCGGGAGCAGGCGAGCCAGCGGCGGCTCGACACGCTGCCGGTGCGGCTGGTGCCCGACAGGCAGCGGCGGCTCTTCTACGCCCGCGGGTTTGATGCCGCCAGCGGGGTGATGAAGGACGTGACCATCATCGAGCGCGGGCCCGGCGGGCCGGCGGTGCGCACGATCAACGCCCGCGAGGCGACGTGGCGCGAGGGCGGGTGGGACCTTGTCGACGGCGTTGCCGAGTCGCGCACGTCGCAGACCGCGCCGAAGGAGAAGATCGAACGGATCGTGACCGATCTCGATCCCACCGCGATCAAGATCGCCCGATTCAGCGGCTACAGCCAGAGTCTCAGTTGGCGGCAGATCACCGAGATGCTCGAACGCCCTGAGCGGTTGGGTCTTGGCTTGGTTGGCGACGACGAGGCGGGGCAGGCGACCGACACCGCGACGCGACAGCAGCGGGTCGAGGAGCTGCAGCGGGTGCGGTTCGGGCGGATCGCGATGATGGTGTGCAACATGCTGGCGCTTTTGCTGGTGACGCCGTTCTTTCTGCGGCGCGAGCCGACGAACATGATGATGGAGTCGATCAAGGCGGCCCCGATCGCGGTGCTGGGCGTGATGGGCGGCGTTTTGGGCGCGAGCGCGGCGATTCCGGGTCTGCCGGCGCAGATCGGCGTCTTCGTCCCGGCTCTCGTGTTGCTGCCGCTGGCGATTGCCGCGGTGACGAGCGTGCGGACCTGACGACATCCGACATCCGACATCCCATACACTGACCTTGATGCCCTCCGTCGTCTTTTACTTTCAGGTCCATCAGCCGTTCCGTCTGCGGCGGTACAGCGTCTTCGACACCGACCCGAACTACTTTGATGACAGCAAGAACGCCGAGATCTGCCGCAAGGTCGCGAGCCGGTGCTATCTGCCGGCGACGCGGCTGTTGCTCGACCTGGTGAAACGGTTCGACGGGGCGTTGAAGCTCTCGTTCTCCATCAGCGGCACGGCGCTGGAGCAGTTCGAGGCTTTCGCGCCGGAGGTGCTCGACGTCTTCCGCGAGCTCTCTCGCACCGGGTGCTGCGAGTTTCTGGGCGAGACGTACCACCACTCGCTGGCGTTCGTGTATTCGCGTGAGGAGTTCCGCGAGCAGGTCGAGCTGCACTCGCGTCGGATCCAGCACCACTTCGGCCAGACGCCCTCGGTCTTTCGCAACACCGAGCTGATTTACTCCAACGCGCTGGCGTACGAGCTCTCGCTGATGACCGATGCGGCGGGGCGTCGCCGCTGGCTGGGCGCGTTGTGCGAGGGGACCGATGCGCATCTGGGCTATCGCAAGCCGACGGTGGTCTACAAGCCGCCGAAGCATGATGGGCATGATCTCTTGGGACGCGACGGCAAGCCGCTGGGGCTGCTGCTCAAGAACTACCGCTTCAGCGACGACATCGCGTTCCGCTTCAGCAACCGCGGCTGGGGCGAGTGGCCTTTGACGCCGGAGAAGTTCGCGGGCTGGATCAACGCCCTCGACGGCCCGGTGTGCAATCTCTTCATGGACTACGAGACCTTCGGTGAGCATCAGTGGGTGGACACCGGGATCTTTGGGTTCCTCGCGGCGCTGCCCGAGAAGGTCCTCTCCGGCGGCGGCGGCTTCCTGACGCCCAGCGAGGCACTGACGCAGCACGCACCCGCGGGCGAGTTCGATGTGCCGAGCTTCTCGAGCTGGGCCGACACCGAGCGTGATCTGTCGGCGTGGAACGGCAACGCGATGCAGGCCAATGCGCTCGACGAGGCGTTCAAGCTCGAGAAGCCGCTCAAGGACAAGGTGGCGCGGCTGCTGAAGGAGGCCAAGGGTGCGGGAGCGAATGCTCCGGCGACGCGGCGCCTCGAGGCCGCGGCCCACCTGCTCTCCGACTGGCGGCGGCTGACGACCAGCGATCACTTCTACTACATGTGCACCAAGTACTTCGCCGACGGCGACGTGCACAAGTACTTCAACCCGTACGACTCGCCGTATGACTCGTACATCAACTACATGAACGTGCTGGACAATGTGCGGACGCGGCTCGCGCAATAGTCGTGAGAATCTGGAGAACTTTGACCGATTAGGGCGCTCTTCTGGTGCGTCGCGCGGTGGCACGCCGAATGCAAATTGCGAGCAACGCGCGGAAAGAGGGTTGGATTGATCGAGTCATCAGTTATCCTGATCCGATTATCGGTGAGGACTTTCGCAGGGGCCCGGCAGTTGTGTGAAGAGGAGACGGGCGCATTCGCATGAGTCAGGAGGAGTTCGTTCAACCTGTGGAGTCTCGGCCGGGTGCGACGTTCGGCGTGCTGTCGCTGGTTGCGTACCTGTTGGTCGGCTTGGGTGTGGTGCTGGTGCAGCCCGACACCGGGCCGGCGCTGTGGTATCCGCCGCTGGCCATCGGGATGGCGTTGCTGGCGCGAGGGCGGACGCGGTGGGTCGTCGGGGTGCTGGCGGTTGAGCTGGTGATCTCGGCGGTGCAGTACCGCGGGGCGAACGGCGTGGTCGGGGTGAGCCTGATCATCGCCTGCTGCGCCGCGTTTGAGTGCCTTCTGGGCGCGGCGGTGGTTCGAGCGGCGCTGCGCCACCGACGCATCGAAACCGCCTCGGATTATCTCAAGGTGCTGCTGGGCTGCGGCGTGGTGACGCCGTTCGGCGTGTCGCTGTTGGGGACCGCCGTGATCCGCGCGATCTATCCCGACTCGCCGTACGCGACCTTGCACTCGGCGATGCAGTGGTGGGTGGGCGACGGGACGGGTGTGTGCGTGCTGCTGCCGCTGATCTTGCTTTGGCAGCAGCGGGAGACCCCGGCGGCGCCGGGGAGTGTGGGGACGCGGAGGGAGCTTGGAGTTCTGGGCGCGGTGGCGATGGCGCTGACCGCGTGGGTGTTTGTGTCGCCCGCGGTGTTGGGCTCGATGACGTTCGAGTGGCAGCGGGTGGTGTGCGTGCTGCCCTTGATCTGGGCGGCGGTGCGCTTCCGTCCGCGAGTGGCGGCCGGGGTGATCCTCCTGACCGAGATCGTGACGGTGGTGGCGACGTGGGTGGTGCTGCCCAAGCTGGGAATGACGTCCAGCGACAACGAGCTGCTGGGAACTCAGGTGTTCATGATCGTGAGCTCGGTGGGCGGGCTGAGTCTGGCGTTCGCGATGGAAGGGGAGCGGGCCGCGGCGGGAACCGCGCGGCGTGCGTTGGACCGGGAGGCGGGGGCCTCGGCGCGGCTTGAGTTCTTGATGACCGCGGCGCCGACGGCGATCTACTCGTGCGACGCCCAGCCGCCGTACGCGGCGGAGTTCATGAGCGGCGGGAGCGAGCGGGTCTTTGGCTTCAGCGCTGAGGAGTTCACCCGCGAGCCGAACCTGTGGGTCGATCGCCTGCACCCCGAGGACCGCGCCAGGATCCTCGCGGGAGTTCCGGCGATGGTGGCCCAGGGCCGCGGCGTGCACGAGTACCGCTTCCGTCACAAGGACGGGGCGTACCGATGGATCCGCGACGAGATCGCGGTGGTGGAGCGCGAGGGGCGGCGGCTGATCGTCGGCCACTGCATCGACGTGACCAAGGTCAAGCACGCCGAGCGGGTGGTGCGCGAGAGCGAGGCGAAGTTCCAGGCGTTCATGAGCAACAGCCCGGTGGCGGCGTGGATCACGGATCGGGATGGGCGGATGGTGTACGCCAACGCGGGGTTTGTGGCGCTGCTCGGGGGGAACGATCCGACCGGGCGGACGCTTGAGGAGGTCTTTCCGCCGGAGATGGCGGCGGCGTATAGGAAGAACAACGATTCGGTCCTGGCCTCGGGGAAGATGCAGGACGTCGTCGAGACCGCGCTCCGACCAGACGGGTCGCTGGGCCGTTTCCTTGCGTACAAGTTTCCCTTCCAGATCGACGACGGGGTGATCGCGGTGGGTGGTGCCGCGTTCGACATCACCGAGCGCGAGCGTCAGGCCGAGGCTCTGCGCGAGGCCGAACGACGGGCCCAGGCCGCGAACCTCGCGAAGAGCGAGTTCCTGGCGAACATGAGCCACGAGCTGCGCACGCCGCTGACGGCGATCCTGGGCTTCGCGGAGCTGCTGGGCGAGGCCGAGCTGACACCCGCCGAGCGCGTGGAGCATGTCGAGACCATCCGGCGCAACGGCGAGCATCTGCTGGCGGTGATCAGCGACATCCTGGATCTTTCCAAGATCGAGGCGGGACGCCTGACGATCGAGCGGCTGCCGACCGATCCGACGAAGCTGGTGCACGACGTTGTGAACCTCATGCAGGTGCGAGCCGGGGCCAAGGGCATCACGCTCGGCTGCTCGGTCGCCTCGAACGCGCCCGCGACGATCCCGACGGATCCGGTGCGGCTCCGGCAGATCCTGATGAACCTGATCGCCAACGCGATCAAGTTCACGCCGTCGGGCTCGGTGCACGTGCGGATCAGCGCGGATGACAAGGTGGTGCGCTTCGAGGTTCGCGACACCGGGATCGGCATGACGCCCGAGCAGATGACGCGGCTCTTCAAGCCCTTCGAGCAGGGCGATCCCAGCGTGTCTCGTCTGTACGGCGGCACGGGACTGGGTCTGAGGATCAGCGAGCGGCTTGCTCGGATTCTCGACGGCTCGATCAGCGTGGACTCGGCCGCCGGACGCGGGAGCGTCTTCACGCTTTCGTTGCCGGCGGGGGAGGGCCGCGCTGAGGGGACGATGGATTCCAAGCTGGCGGAGATCACGGTGCACCTGCGCGGCGCGTCGGTGCTTGTGGTTGAGGACGGGCCCGACAATCAGCGGCTGCTGGATCACATTCTCACCCGCGCGGGGGCGCGGGTGACCCTCGCGGCCAACGGCCTCGAAGGCCTGGCCGCCCTGGGGCTGCACCGGGAGACGAGTCCTACGACCGTTTTCGATTTGATCATCTGCGACATTCAGATGCCCGAGATGGACGGGCACGAGTTGGTTCGACGCATCCGGGCGGCGGGAGTACGGACTCCGGTCCTCGCCCTCACCGCGAACGCGATGACGGGGGAGGCCGCTCGGGCCTTGGAATCGGGCTGCGACGAGTTCGCCGCCAAGCCGCTGGACCGCTTCAAGCTGCTGACCCTGTGCAACGAACTGCTCGGACCCTCGTCCCGGCCGGAGTACGCTTCCAAGTTATGACCCGCTGGTTCCTCATGCTGCTGACCTGCCTCACGCTCGCCCTCGGGCCGAGCGTGAACGGGATCGTTGCGGCGTGCCAGCCGGTCCCGGTCGCGTCGGAGTCCGGTTGCGGCGACGAGTGCTGCTGCGGCGATGAGACGCAGTGTCCGTGCGTTCATCGGGCGCCCGAGCACTCGGATCCGACCCCGACCACCCCGCGGCCGACCACCGACGCGCGCCCGCTGCTCCTGCCCGGACCGGGTGACGCCGCTCCGATGATCGTGGTCGCCATCGGCGGCGACCCGCACCACGGGGCGGTCCGCGTGCCGTTGGCTTCGAAGGTTCGGAGCCAGGCCCTGCTCTGTCGCTGGCGAACATAGTCGAGCGAGTGCGCCGATTCCGCGCGCCGGGCGAACCGGCGCGGCTTTGTGTTGCCCGTTGAGCCGGCGCCGCTCGGTGCGTTTCCCAGCGGTTATCCACCAGGTCTCCACCTGGTATCCCCCAGTCATTCACCACGTCTTCCCCCGCACATTCCACCACCCGCGCTCGTGCCATGCGCCGAGCCGGCGGAGATTCACCCATGTACTCACACGCTCTGTTTGGTCGCTGCGCGTTCGCGGCTCTTGTGCTCACGCTCTCGGGCTGCGCGTCAAGTCCCAAGGACGAAGGTCAGGAAGTCACGTACTCGGCGACGCCGGAAGAGACGCGGCAGCTCGCGAGCACCACGCCGCTGGAGTCCGGATCGCTCAAGCTGTACATGAATGGGCTGTCGTGCCCGCTGTGCGCCACCAACGTGGATCAGCAGATCGATGATCTGCCCGGCACGAGCGACGTGAAGGTGGACCTGCGCACGGGCATCGTGACTGTGCGGGTCGAGGGCGCTGAGCGCCCGTCGCCCAAGCAGCTGGCCGAGGCCGCCGATCAGGCGGGTGTCACCCTCGTCAAGATCGAACGCTAGCAAGGAGCGAACATGCAGCAGCAACAACTCCGTGGGCGAAGGAGCGGATGCCGCTCCGCGCTCGCGCTGGTCGGTGCTCTCGCGGCCCTTGGTCACGCGGCGCACGCCCAGGAAGCGATCAACACCGAGTCGGCCACGCAGCCCGGCGTCGGGACGCTGTACGTGAAGCCGCAGTTCCGGGTGTGGCGTTACGGCGTGTCGCGCGATCCCGCATCGCCCGTGCAGGGCGTCACCCGCGTCGAGTCGAGCGTCACGCTCCAGTACGGCCTGGCGAAGGACTGGTCGCTCTCGCTCAAGGTGCCCGCGGTGGTGCAGGAGCAGACGTTCCCCGCGTCGCGGAATCTCGCCGCGTCGATCGGGCAGATCGAGGCGATGTTCAAGCTGCGCGTGTATCGCAGCGACACGTCGGCGCTCGACACGGTCCGTGCCGTGGTGTATGGCGGGGCGATGCTCCCGAGCGGCGACGACACCGTCGCGCCCCAATCGGTGGATCCGTTCGTCGGCGCGAGCGTCATGCTCATCCGCGGGCGCTGGGGCCTGACCCAGTCGCTCCGCTACACCGTGACGACCGGCGCGGACTCGTGGAAATGGATCGCCCCCGGCACGCGCAGCGCGGCGGATTCCCTTCGGTACGACACCGCGCTCATGTATAGGGTGTTTCCCGCCGAGTTCACCGCCGAGAACTCTTCCAGCGCGTGGTACGCCTCGCTGGAACTCAACGGGCAGTACGAGACCAGCGGCGACAACGAGATTCTGCTCGCGCCCGGGCTCCTCTACGAAGCCAAACGCTTCGCGGCGGAGTTCAGCGTGGGCCTGCCGATTGTGAAGGACGTCCGTGATCGTCCGGCGACGCAGTTGCAGGTGAGCGTGGGCTTGCGGTTTGTGTTCTGACGCTACCGCAGCAGCATCGCCTCGGCGGTGATGCCGGGGCCGAAGCTGAGCAGCACGGCAGGCTCTTGGAGCGTGCCGCTTTGTCTCATGCGCTCGAGGATGAACAGCACCGTCGGGCTCGACATGTTGCCGTGCTCGGCGAGCACCGCGCGGGACGCGGCCAGGGCGTCGCGCGGGAGGGCGGCGGCCTCGGCGACCGCGGTCAGGATGCGTGGGCCGCCGGGGTGCACCGCCCAGTGGTGGACGTCCTCGGTTGTCAGTCCGTGCTCGCTCAGCCACCGGGCGAGCCACGCGCCGGCCTGATCGCGCACGGTGTTCGGTAGCTCGTGGGCGAGTGTCATCTCGAAGCCGTGATCGCCGATCGACCACGACATCTGGTCGGCCGACGCGGGGAAGAGGTGCGACGCGGACGCGTTCAGGGCGCAAAGACCTTCCTGTGAAGCCGCGATGACGCATGAGGCGGAGCCGTCGGCGAAGAGCGCGTTGGCGACGATCTGATCCGGACGTGCCTGGTACTTGAAGTGGATGGAGCAGACTTCCGTGCAGCACAGAAGAACGCGAGCGGCGGGGTCTGCCGCGGCGATGGCCTGTGCTACGCGGAGGGCGTTGAGCGCCGCGTGGCAGCCCATGAAGCCGACGTGGGTGCGATGGACCGAAGCGGGCAGCCCGAGGGCGGTGATGAGATCGATGTCCCAGCCCGGAGCGCCGAAGCCGGTGCAGGTCGCGGTGACGAGATGGGTGATACGCGCCGCGGCGACCTGCGCATCTGCCAGAGCTGCTGCGGCGGATCGGCGTGCGAGCGGAGTGGCCCGGTGCGCGTACGCGTGCAAGCGCTCGGCGGTGGTGGGGCCGTGCGGGGCGGCGGGGGTCGCGGGGTGGAAGAGGGCGAGCGGATCGGACGCGTCGTCGCCGCTGGCGACGCCGCGGGAGTCGACGCCGCACTTGCGGTAGATGGCTTCCACGCGTCGGCGTTCGTCGTCGTTGCCGGGCGGGGCGATGGAGAGCGCGAGCGCGAGCGCGTCCTCCTGCGAGCGGCGGAGCGTCGGTGCGGCACATCCGAGGCCGAGCATGGCGACGCGGGGCGTGCTCATGACGGTGCTCCGCTGGAGAGCAACTCGCGATCCGCACGACGACCCCACGGTCCCGCGAACGCACGCTGCACGATCGGAGCGGTCGACGGCCAGAATGCCAGGGCTCGGCACGCCAGCCCGATCAGGCGCGGCGAACGCAGCGCGAGCGAGACCACGCGGCAGCCGCGCTGACGCCGCGTCAGAAGGGCGGCGGACCGGCTCGCCCAGGCGCCGGACGTCGCTCCGGACGCGACGAGTTCCGCCGCAGCGATGCCCGCAGTGAGCGCCCACGACATGCCCTCGCCCGTGAACGGCTCGACATAACTCGCGGCATCGCCCGCGACCAAGAGCGCATTGTTCTCAACGCGACGCCGCCGTGTGAGCAGGCCCGTGCCGCGGAAGGCCGTGTCGAGGGCGATAGGCACCACGTCGGCGTTGGCTTCCCGCAGCAGCGCGTTGACCGCGTGAGCGGGGCTCTCGGCGAGGCGCAGGGCATCGGGATTGATCGCCGCCGCGAGGTCGATCGTGCCGTCGCTGAGTCGCACCATGCCGACGTAGCCGCTCCGGGCACAGTGCATCGAGATCACTCCGTCCGGGAGCGACCGACGCGAGAGAGCATCGTCGAGCCGTGCGCCCAGGCCGATGCGAGAGCGCGGGGCGATCGTCGGGGTCCACGTGTCGTCTTTTGGAAGGAACGAACCACTGAGTCCATCGGCCACGAGCACGCGGGCGGCGCGGACACGTGTTTCTTCGCCGCCGCGACGGAGCAGCGCGACGGCATGAGACGGGTCGTTCTCCGCGAGCGTGGCGAGCGTCGATTCGAGCACGGTGGCGCCGCAGCGTGCCGCGTGATGCAGGAGCATGGTGTCGAGGGATTCGCGGGAGATGGCGACCCCGCCTCGGAGCGGCAGATGCGACGTGTAGCCGCGGGCGGTGAGCGCGAGCGTGCGCAGCGGAACGCTTGCGTCTCGCACGTCGGCACCAAGGCCCAGCGATTCAACGGCGGCGAGCCCCAAAGGCGAGAGGCATCCGCCGCAGACCTTCGCACGCGGGAATGCGGATCGGTCGACGAGCAAGGTGCGGAGCCCGAGCGTCGCCGCGCGACACGCCGCCGCCGAACCCGCGGGACCGGCACCGACGACGAGCAAGTCCCAGGTCTGCTCGGAAGCCGATGCCAGTGACGGAGGCGACGCGGCCTCGCTCACGATGGACGGCGCGGCGCTCATGCGGGCCTCCGCCACACCAGCATGGTGCGCCCGAGGCCGCCGAACCGGAGCGAAGCGTTCGAGAGACCCGCTTGTTGGGCGAGGGAAAGCAGCTCAGGCTTGGCAAACGCCGCGCGGACCGAGAGCACGGCGTCGGTGTGCACCACCGGGCTCTGCGTCACGACTCGCGAGGCGAGCGTGACGATCGCGAGGTTCACACGAGAACGCACGAGATCGTTCACGATCACCAATCGTGCGGCGGCGGCCATGCGGCGGAGCATGAGCACCGCGTGCTCGACGGTGAGGTGATGGAGAAAGAGGCTCGCGGTCACGATGTCGTATTCGCCGGGGAGCGGGGATTGGATCGCGTCGTGGACGAAGAACGTGCAACGGCTCGACTGGGATGCCGCTCGACGGTGCGCCAGTTCGATCGAGGCGGGGTTGATGTCGCAGCCGTGCAGATCAAGGGATCTTCCCTGTTTCGCGGCACGGGCGGCGGCGTCGAGAACAAAGTCGCCGCTGGCGCAGGCGAGGTCGAGCACCCGAATCGGGCGTTGTGCCGCTCGGGCTTCCGCGTCCAGCACGCGCCACAGCAGTGGATGAGCGAAGGAAAGAGCGTTGAGCCTTCGCAGGCCGCGGAGGGCCGGTTCGAGCAGGGCCGGATCCAGGTCCGGGTCGTCCATCCGTTCCGGGGTGAGAAGGCGATGGTGCACGGGACGGCTCGGGTTGGTGGGATGGACGTGTTCGAGTCGCTTCCGTCGCGGGGCGGGCGTGGCTTTGGTCGCGGCGGATTGTAGTGGAGCGAGGGCAAAGTCCCGCGAAAGTCATCGGGCCCCGCGGCGACGATCGTGTTGCACGCGTTGATATTCTGCCGCGATGCGATCAGTCGATCTCCTGGCCGAGTCGGTGCTGCACAGCCGCGATCTGTTCAAGCGTTACCTGGTGAAGTTTGATGATTCGAACCACACGACGACGGCGCCGGGATTGCCGAACCACGTCGCGTGGTGCCTTGGGCATCTGGCGCTCACGAACAACCGCTTTTGCGAGTGGCTGCCCGGCGGCAAGGCCGACGCGTGCGGGGCTCCGCTCAAGGGATTGCCCGCGAGCGATTTCGTCGACGGTGCTTCCAGCGGTGATACAGAGCGATTCGGCAGTGAATCCGTCGCGTTCGGCAGCAATCCGGCTGCGGCGGGGGTTGTGTTTCCGCGCTACGCGCGCTGTGTGGAGATCTTCGACGCGTCCATCGCACGCTTCGCCGCCGCGGTGCGACGGCTGAGTGATGAAGAGCTTCTCACGCCCGTCCCGATGTTCCGCGGCGTGACCGCGCCGCCGTATCTGCTGGTCGCGCGATCGATCTATCACATCGGGATCCACAACGGGCAGATCGCGGACCTGCGGCGGGTGCTGGGTATGGGTTCGGCGCTGGGCTAGTGGTGGTTCATCGAACATCGCGTCGACATCTTCTCTCCCTGCGTGCGGGGAGGTGACGACTTGAGTTGATGCCTCAGGTTCGGTGAGCGGTCCGCGCAAACGAGGACTCTTCGACACACGGATACCCAGCGCCCCTCCCCGGTCTCACCGAGCCTCGACCACCCCTCGCTGCGGCGCGGGGCGGGGAGGCGCGATTACGCCGCCGCCCGCGGCGTGAGTTTCACCGCTGCTTCCTGCAGCAGCAGGATCGCCAGCGCGAGCACGAACAGGAACACCGGCAGCGACTCGTGGCCGTACGAGCGCATCAGCATCGCCGCCGTGCCGGGCAGCACGGCCACCCCCAGGCTCGCCGCGGCCATCTGCATGCCCACGGCGTTGGCGCCGTGCTCGCGTCCCAGCCGCTCCGGTGTCGCCGAGATCATCATCGGGAAGATGGGTGCGAGCGCGAAGCCGAGGATCCACAGCCCCGCGAACGAGACAAACTCCGACGGATGCCACCACAGCAGCAGGATGCCCAGCGGTGCGCCGAAGGTGCCGATGCGGAGGATCGCGTCGCGTGACCAGTGTGCCGCGGAGTGTCCGAAGATCACCCGTCCGATGGTGAGGGCCGCCCAGTAGCCTCCGACGACCGGACCGGCGATCTCGGGCCGCACGCCTCGGCCTTCGACCAGCAGCGTGTACGCGAGCTGCCCGGCGCTCGATTCGACGCCGCAGTAGGTCCAGAAGACTCCGACATGCGCCCACGCCAAGGGGCGGCGTAGCGTCGCTGCCAGCGGGGACCGGGTGATGTTCTCATGCTCGCCGCCCGCGTGCACCGTCCACAAGGTCAGCGAGTACGCAAAGAGCAGTGCGAGCAGCCCCATGACGCCCGCGACGATCGCGTATCCGACTCGCCACGACAGCTCCAGCATCAGGACGCCGGTCACAAGCAGCGGTCCGAGCGTCGCGCCGATACCCCAGCAGGCGTGCAGCCACGACACGATGCGGGCGCTGAACCGCTCCGAAGCGAACGTGTTCAGGCCGGCGTCGATGCCGCCGGCGCCCAGCCCGCCCACAAACGCGCCGACCGGCAGCCACCACCACGACGGAGCAATCGCGAAGAGGAGCAGGCCGCTGCCGGCGAGGGCGGTGCTGGCGCAGAGCAGTTTTCCGATGCCAAGCCGCCGCATGATCGGCCCGGTCAGCGAGCTGACCACGAGGTAGCCAGCGGTCCCGAAGATCAGGAGCACGCCGAGGCGGCTGACGGGAATGGAAAAGGTGGCCCGGATCGACGGCCAGGCGACGCCCAGCACGCCGTCGGGCAGGCCGAGGCTGATAAAGGCGACAAAGGAGAGCGCGACCAGCGCGAGGTAGCGGCGGCGAGGGTTCACGAAGAGGCGGCTCCGGGCGATGTGGGGGCATCGATCATGGCCCAGCGGCCATGATGAATCCAGAGAAATGGTTTTTGTTTGGTATTCAGCGGACTTGATGGAGTCGCCGGCGTCCGGGCTGTGGGCTATCATTGTCCCCTTGGTTCCGGCCTTCGGGTCGGTATCGGGGCGCGACGGAAGCGGCATCGGTGGCTCGCGAGGGCTGAAGATGTCGGTGCCGACGCGTCGGTTCGTGTGCCACCGTAGCTCAGTGGTAGAGCACTCCCTTGGTAAGGGAGAGGTCATGGGTTCAAGTCCCATTGGTGGCTTTGAGGGAAGGGATGAGGTGTGAGGTCTTAGGACTTAGAGGGGCGCACGTCGCGGCTCTCTAAGCCCTCGGTCCTCCCCCTTCACAGCTCGACTGCGGTTCACGGCTTCAACGAGCCCCGAACTGATTCGTACCGATCGCGTCATTGGGAGATTGTCGCTCGCGAGAGCGCCGGTCGACGCGGGACGGTTTGATCGCTGGTGTGTTGTGCGCCGTCTGACGCTCGCCTCGGCTCAGGGCCTTGGCTGGAGAGTGTTCGACAACGGCGGCGTGAGCACGCGAGCGGATGTCCACGGAACACGCGTTGAGCGTGCCGCCGTGGGTGGAGATCTGGTCATGGCTAAAGGCGTCTTTACTCGTACGAAACCCCACGTCAACGTCGGCACCATCGGTCACATCGACCACGGCAAGTCGACCCTCACCGCGGCCCTCTCGGCCCGCTCGGCCGCCCGCTTCGGCGGCGAGATCAAGTCGTACGCCGATATCACCAAGGGTGGTACGGTCCGCGACGCCAACAAGACCGTGACGATCGCCTCGTCTCACACCGAGTACGAGACCCCGAAGCGCCACTACGCCCACGTCGACTGCCCGGGCCACGCCGACTTCGTCAAGAACATGATCACCGGCGCCGCTCAGATGGACGGCGCGATCCTGGTCGTCTCGGCCGCCGACGGCCCCATGCCCCAGACCCGCGAGCACGTCCTGCTCGCCCGTCAGGTCGGTGTGCCGCACATCGTCGTCTTCCTGAACAAGGTTGACCTCGTCGACGACCCCGAGCTCCTCGACCTGGTCGAGCTCGAAGTCCGCGAGCTGCTCAAGAAGTACGGCTTCCCGGGCGACACCACCCCGGTCATCCGCGGCCAGTCCAAGCTCGCCGTCGAGAACCCCAAGGACGACAAGGCTTGTAAGCCGATCGATGAGCTCTTCGACGCCATCGACAGCTTCATCCCGGACCCGACCCGCGAAGTCGACAAGCCCTTCCTCATGAGCGTGGAAGACGTCTTCTCGATCAAGGGCCGCGGCACCGTCGCCACCGGTCGTATCGAGCGCGGCATGGTGAAGGTCGGCGAGACGGTCGAGATCGTCGGCCTCCGCTCCGACACCAAGAGCACGGTCGTGACCGGCGTCGAGATGTTCAACAAGACCCTGGACAGCGGCCAGGCCGGCGACAACGTCGGCGCCCTGCTCCGCGGCGTTGAGAAGGCCGACATCGAGCGTGGCCAGGTGCTCTGCAAGCCCGGCTCGATCAAGCCCCACACCAAGTTCAAGGGCCAGGTCTACGTCCTCACCAAGGAAGAGGGCGGCCGCCACACCCCGTTCTTCTCGGGTTACCGCCCGCAGTTCTACTTCCGCACGACGGACGTGACCGGCACGGTCAAGCTCGTCGGCGGCGCCGAGATGTGCATGCCCGGCGACAACGTCGAGGTCGAGGTCGACCTCATGGGCAAGCCGGTCGCCATGGAGAAGGGCGTCCGCTTCGCCGTCCGTGAAGGTGGAAAGACCATCGGCTCGGGCGCGGTGACCGAGATCATCGAGTAAGAAGGCATCAAGGCATCCAGGCACCGAGGCATCAAGCCGAGGCAGGATGCAAACCTAGAATGTTCACCTGTGCCGCGGGAGCAAGACCCGCGGCACGGCTTGTCTGAAAGAAAGGCGAAGAAGTCATGGCGAAGAAGAAGTCGATGGGTCGCGAGTTCCTGTGGCTCCAGTGCACGGAGACCGGCGATCTCAACTACCGCAGCAGCGTGAACACCAAGGGCGGCATGCCCGAGGGCCTCAAAGAGGGCCTCAAGAAGTACTCGCCCCGCCTGCGCAAGCACACGATCCACAAGGTCAAGCGGAAGTAAGGCAGAAGCATCGGGCTTCAGGCAGTGGGCATCGTTCCGAACCCTTCGGGATTCGGCGGCGTCCAAGGTCTGGCGAACGATGCGGTCCGGCGGTCTGTGACTCGTGTTTGGCTCTTCGCTTTTCCCGGGAAACTCGTGGCGACGAACTCTGACAATTCCTCCGGCGCACGCAACGGCGATGTGTCGGGCAGTACGGCGGTAGCTCAACTGGTAGAGCAGCGGATTCCAAATCCGCAGGTTGCGGGTTCAAGTCCCTCCCGCCGTGATTCCGACGACGGCTCCTCGCCCATCTACAAGGGTGGCCAGGGGTTCTGGGTGCGGCTGATGACCGCGACCCTTGCTTCGATGCTCATCGTCGCGGGCGCGGCCTGGATCTGGACGCAGCTGGGCGTCGTGAAGCTCCCCACTCCCAAGTGGACCATGTCGATCCGCGAGGGCGCGTTCGTCGCGTCTCCCGGCAAGGCGGTCGAGCTTCTCGGCAAGGGCGTCAATGACGGCGAGTTCGTCAAGATCGGCGACGCCGCCATCACCGAGTGGAAGCAGGCGACCAAGGGCCACGACCTCGCGATCGAGTCGGTGGTGATGACCGAGAAGCACGTGACCTCCGAGGCCGTCGCGATCCGCATCGCCGGCGACCAGAGCGGCGCGATGGGCGTGGTCGAAGGCCGCCCGGTCGGGGTCCCGATCTTCCAGCCGGTTTACCTGCAGGCCGGTGGCGCGGGGTTGGTGTTGGTGCTGGGTGCGTCGCTGGTCTTCTGGCAGGTTGGTCTGAAGCCCCGGACGGTGGACTTCCTCATCGCGACCGATTCGGAGATGAAGAAGGTCAACTGGTCGACGCGGCGAGAGGTGATGGGCATCACCCAGGTCGTGATCTTCGCGTTCTTCATGATCGCGGGCGTGATCTTCGTGATCGACTATCTCTTCAGCGTCTTCTTCGGGCTGATCCACGTGATCCGCACCGCGGGCGGCGGCTGAGCGAGGTTGCCACAGAATCGAAACAACGAAGCCCCGAGGCCCACGCCTCGGGGTTTTTCTTGGTGCCGAACGCAACGGCGATCACCCGGCCCGCGGGCCGATGATGCCGACCAGACGACCTGTGCGCCCGCGGTCGCGGCGATGGCTGAAGAAGAGTTCGGGCTCGGCGACGGTGCAGCGGGCGATCGTGTCCACCGCGTCCACACCCAGGCCCTTGAGCTGCTCGCCCAAGCACGCTTGCAGGTTCACGAAGCCCTTGCCGGTGGGGAGGGTGCGGATCAGCCCGCGGCTCTCGCAGCCCTCGCCGAAGGCGGCACGGAACTCGGCGAGGACCTCGGGGCCGACCTCGAAGTGATCGAACGAGATGCACGGGCCGATGACGGCGCGGATGGCTCGGGCGCCGAGGGATTGCATCGCGTGAACCGCCGGGGCGAGGACGCCCCGACTCGCGGCGGAGCCCGAGTGGGTCGCGGTGGATTCGTTGCTGCAGACCACTCCGCGCCAGCCCGCGTGCACCGCGGCGACCACGGTGCCGTCGCTGCTGGAGAGCAGGATCGGGCAGCAGTCCGCGACCCGGACGGCGAGCAGGCGCGACGGATCATCGGTGACGATCGCGTCTGCCTTGGTGTCGTGCGCGGTGGGGTGCGAGGGTTGTCCGCGGCGGACCACATGAACCTGCGGGCCATGGACCTGGTGCACCTGCACGATCTCGCGCCCGGTCGCGCGGATCGCCTGGGCGAGGATCTCGAAGTTGCGGGCGATGTTGGCGGGCGGGTCGCGGTGTTCGAGGAGATCGCCGGGGTTGCCGAAGTTGAGCGAGGAGAAGTCTGCGGCCGGCGTGGGCGTGGAGACGCCGCCGACGCGGGTGGAGAAGCCGTGGGGCACGCGGCAGTCGCAGAGAAGCGGCGAGATGAGGGGCGACGCGGATGGCACGGGCCGAGTGTACGGAAGCATGGTTCAGGACGAACGGAACACGACGCCGGGCTCGAGCCGCAGCGCCTGGCGGACGCTCAGGATGGACGCCAGCACGCTGACCAGCAGGACAAAGAAGCCGGTGATGAGGAGGCTGGGCCAGAGCAGGCGGTAGGGCAGGTAAGCGAAGGCCATCAGTTCTCCCAGAGCCGACGAGGCGCCGACTCCGAGGCAGTAGCCCAGCGACGCCGCGGTGGCGGATTGGGCGATGACCATGAGCAGAAGGATGCGAGAGCTGGCTCCGACGGCCATGAGCATGCCGTAGGAGCGGAGGTTCTCCGCCGTGAACATGAACAGCAAGAGCCCGGTGATGACGGTTCCGACGAGGACGGCGATGAAGGTCATGATGAAGACCTGGCCGACGACGTCGGTGTTCTTGATGAAGTACCAGACCGTCGCCTCGGCGAACTGGGAGCTTGAGAGCGCCTTGAGACCGGTTCGGGCTTCGATGCGTTGAGCGAGCGCCGCGGGATCCTCGCCGCGGTTGGCGCGAACCAGGACGTAGGACATCTGGTTCCGCTCCGGCGGTGCCATGCGGACGGCTCGTGAGTAGGTGGTGAAGAACGTGCCCTTGGTGAGGAAGCGGGGCAGGATGTCGGCCTTGCCGACGATGACGACCCGGTGGTCGTTGATGGTGAGTTCGTCGCCAACGCCCAGCGGGCGCGACGGGGCGTTGAGGTCGAGCGCGCCGTGGATCTCCTGAGGCGGATCGATGGCGGCACGCATGAGCGAGCGGCAGGAGTACTCGTCGAGGATGACGGCGTCGGGGCGACGCAGGTCCTCGGCGCGGCCCTGGGTGATCGCTCGGGGCAGCCCGACCAGTGTGGCGTCCTCGAGCCCGATGACCTGCACCGATCGGAACCGGCCACCGGGCAGACGTGCTCGCAGAGTCCCGAAGTACAAGCGTGAGGCCCAGTCGACGCCGGGGACCGAGCGGACCCGGTCGAGGGCGGGCGCGGGCAGATTCGCGACCTCGTCGATGTACTCGACCGCGGGGTCCATGACCCAGACGTCGGCGACGTTGGTGTCGCTGATCATGGCGAAGGTGCGGGTCATCAGCCCGCAGACGATCGCCTGGAAGTGGGTGCACAGGAACGACGTGAAGAGCACGCCGGCGACGATCCCGAAGAACTTGATGCGAGACCCCAGCAGCATCTTGATCGCCAGGCGGATCATCGGGCTCTCCTGTGGTTGTCGACGTAGGCGATCGCCATGCCGGAGATGATGTCGGCGAGCAGGTCCAACTCCGCGGCGGCGGTGGGGGGCGGATATCCCAGACGCTTCAACAGCTCGATGCTGTGCTCGTACTGCGTGGCGCAGACGATCACGCAGAGGGCGAGGCGTTCGGCGGCGGGCGGGGTGAGTGTTCCCTGGGACAGTTCGTGAACGATCCCGCGGACTTCGCCCAGCATCGGTGCCCCGCGGGTGGCGAGCAGGTCCTCGAAGACCGGCGTGGGCTCGCGCATCTCGCGGAGGATGATCTTGGTGAGGGCGATCCGGCGTGGGCCGCCGGCGACGGTGAACTCCACCGCCCAGCGGATCATGGCGCGGAGCGAATCGCGGGGGTCATCACCGGTCTTTCGGATCGGCGGCGGGCGGTCGGACAGCAGCGAGAGAGCCGCGGCGTCGAGGGCCGCGCGGTACAGGCCGGCCTTGTCGCCGAAGTAGTACTTGACCGCGGCGACATTCGCCCGCGCTTTGGCGCAGATCTCACGAACCGACGCCCCCTCGAATCCATCGCGGGCAAAGAACTCGATGGCCGCGTCCAGCAGGCGGCGGCGCTTGTCGGCACCGCTCGGACGCTCCTTCCGCGTGCCCGCTCGCGTGCCCTGCGGTTTGCCTTTGGCTGCCTTGTCACGTGGCTTGGGCACCGTGGTCTCCAAGTGAAACAGTTGTTTATGCTAGACGGAACCTACGCTCCAAGTAAAACAAGTGTTTCAGAAAATCCCGGCGATTTCCGGCGGCCTGCATAGGCTCCGGCATGCCCACCCCGGACGACCAGAAGCCGACCGCCGGCGCCCCGCAGGGCACTCCGGGAGCTTCCGACTCCACGGTCGAGTCGCCGACGGCATCGCTCGGTTCCGCGGCGACGCGGGCCGGGTCGGGCACGCCGCCGACGGTGCCCCCGGGCCTGGCCCTAGGTGAGAAACCCGGCGACGAGATCGGGCCCTTCAAGCTGCTCAACGTCCTGGGCGAGGGCGGCTTCGGCGTCGTCTGGCTCGCCGAGCGGCGCGAGCCGATGGTCCAGCGCGTCGCGCTCAAGGTCATCAAGCCCGGCATGGACAGCCGCGAAGTCGTCGCCCGCTTCGAGCAGGAGCGTCAGGCGCTCGCGGTGATGGACCATCCCAGCATCGCACGCGTGCTCGACGCCGGCGCCACGCCGACGGGACGGCCGTACTTCGTGATGGAGTACGTGCGGGGCGAGCCGATCACGGCGTACTGCGATCGCAACCGGCTCTCGCTGCGTCAGCGGCTGGAGCTGTTCTTGCCCGTGCTCGACGCCGTGCAGCACGCGCACGCGAAGGGATTGATCCACCGCGACCTTAAGCCCAGCAACGTGCTCGTCACCGAAGTCGACGGCGGGCAGGGCAAGAGGACCGCGCTGCCGAAGGTGATCGACTTCGGCATCGCCAAGGCCGTCAGCCACACGCTGACGGACAAAACGCTCTTCACGCAGATGGGCCAGATCGTCGGCACGCCCGAGTACATGTCGCTGGAACAGGCGGATGTCGGCGGGCTCGACATCGACACCCGGACGGACGTCTACTCGCTGGGCGTGATGCTCTACGAGCTCTTGACCGGCGTGTTGCCGTTTGATCCGCGGACGTTGCGGAGCAAGGGGTACGACGAGATCCGGCGGATCATCCGCGAAGTCGAGCCGCCGAACCCGAGCACGCGGCTGGGGACGATCGCGACCGGCGGCGGTGAAGGAGACACCAAGACCGCGCAGTCGATGGCCGAGCAGCGCGGGCTGCGCGTCGATGAGCTCACGCGGGCGCTGCGGTCGGAGCTCGAGTGGATCCCGCTGAAGGCAATCCGCAAGGAGCGGGACCGCCGCTACGCGACGCCCTCGGAGATGGCGGCCGATATCCGCAACTACCTCAACGACC
Organism: Phycisphaerales bacterium; assembly: GCA_019744815.1. GTDB lineage: Bacteria > Planctomycetota > Phycisphaerae > Phycisphaerales > UBA1924 > JAFEBO01. The sequence goes on along the minus strand of JAIEUA010000010.1, from coordinate 433,854 downwards.
TGCCGCTGATGGCGGGGCCGGAATCACGGGCGTACCGAGCCCGCAAGTTCGTCAGCAAGCACCGCGTCGGCGTGGGCGTCGCGGCCTTCGCGGCGGCGGTGCTGGGCATCGCGACCATCGTGAGCGTCCGCTTCGCGATCGCCGAGAACCGCGCCCGGGTCGAGGCTCAGACCCAGAAGCAGATCGCCGAGGAAGTGAATCGGTTCCTGAACGACGACCTGCTGCTCTCGGTGGACCCCGAAGTCGGCGGCATCGACACCAAGGTGATCGACCTGGTCGGACCCGCGGCCGAATCGCTCCCGAAGCGATTCGCCGACAAGCCCGCGGTCGAGGCCCGCCTGGCCTACACACTCGGCGCGGCGTACGTCGCGCTGGGTGCGCCCGAAGCCGCGACGCCGTTGCTCGAACGAGCGCTGAAGGCGCGGGCCGATGGGCTCGATGACGCCTTTCGTGCCGAAGTCGGCGCCAAGCTGACCGAGGCAAACTACCGCGTGCAGTCCGGCGCGTCGGCCGAGGCCGCGGTGAAGCTGGCTCGCGATCGCTTCGACGCGGCCCTCAAGGCGTACGGCCCGGACGATCGCAAGACGCTCGACATGCAGAACCAGCTCGGCGGCTCGCTCAAGGCGGCGCGAGATCTGCCCGAGGCACGCAAGGTTTACGACGATGTGCTGGCACGCCGCCGGAAGCTGCTCGGCGACAAAGACATTGATGTGCTCATCACCCGGCACAACCTGAACCTCGTGGGCTTGCTCGAGGCTCGGGCGCTGCGGGGGACGGACAAGGACGCGGCCACCGCACTCTTCGCCAAGACGCTCGAGGAACGCCGCGGCATCACGCGTGACACGCGGGCCACCCTGGGCGAGGCACATCCGCAGACACTGGCCACGCTCGCCGAGGAGTGCGGCTTGCTTTCTGAGAGCGGCAAGGCCGATGAAGCGGTTGAGCAGTACCCCAAGTTGATCGAGCTGCAGCGGAGCACGCTCGGCTTCTCGCACTGGCGCACCATCGAGACAACGGCTCGTTATGGGGCGGCGCTCAAGCGGGCCGGCAAAGTCGAGAACGCGATCGATGTGCTGCTGCTCGGGCTGGAAGGAACCCGGAGCGTGCGTGGCGCGACCTTTGGCGACACGATGGGGATCACCGACTTCCTGGTGTCGTGCCTCGAAGAGGCGAAGCGATACGAGAAGGCCGAGGAGCTGCTGAAGCGGGCGTACGACGATGCCGCCGAGGCGAAGGAGCGGGAACTCGCGGCGGCTCGAGCGGGCAAGGTTGCTGCGTTTTACGAGCGACGCGAGGATGCCTTGAAGGCGGAGGAGTGGCGGAAGGTGGTTGACGACAAATAGGCATCGAGGCACGCGGCATCGAGGCATCGAGCCAACGCTCACGGGCAGATGAGCTGGTTGTACGAGACGACGAAGATCTGAAAGTCAAAGTCATCGACCACGCCGTCGTTGTTGAAGTCGGCGGGGCAGCCCTGGGGCATGCCGGGCTGGGCGCAGCCGAGGATGTTGTACGCCACGACGAACGACTGGAAGTCCGCGTCGTCAACGAACGTGTCGAAGTTCAGGTCGCCGTGGCAAGGTTTGCGGAGCGAGAGAGTCCAGTTCACGCTGGTGTCCTTGCAACCGGTGGAATTGAACTGGTTGTACCAGGTGGAGACGAGGCTGAAGCTGAACGTGGACGGCTGGGCCGCGGCAACGCCGAAGCGGAGGCGGTATGTCCCGGGTGCAAGCTCGCCGCGGGTGGCGCTGAACGGATTGATGAAGCCGGTCGCGGACTCAAGCGTCACGGGGTTGAACGCGGTCGAGACGTTGTTGACCTTGGTCGTGCTGAGGTTGGTGATCGAGTAGGTCGCGGCTTCGGTGAGCGTCAGCACCACGGCGGCGTCGGTGTACGCGGCCGTGTACCCGAACTCATTGGTGTGGGTCGCGGAACCTGTCAGCGAGACATTGGTCGCGCCGCCGGAGGTGCCGACATCCAGCGACGCCGAAGCGGTGCCGCCGAACCCGCCGCCGGTCGAGCCGCCGCCGGAGCGCTTGCTGGTCGTGCTGACCTTCGACTGCTGCACGAGCGGCTCGGGGAAGCTCGCGCCCGTGACAGAACCGGACGTCAGTGTCGCACCCACCGGTGCCGCGAGCACGCGGGAAGCGAACAGAACGCTAAACACACCGAGCGATACGGCTTTCATGCGACCACTCCTCTCCCGCCGCGGCAAGGAACGCCGCAGCGGTGGATTGTTGGTCGAGTGCCGCACCGGCCGCGTTCGGTCTTTGGATGTCGTGCCGCGGCCCCTACGGGCAGATCAGCGTGTCGTACGCGATCGCGAACACCGAAAAGTCCGCGTCGTCCACGAAGAGATCGGCGTTCAGATTCGACGGGCAGCCCGCGGGCATGGTCGGGTCCATGCACTCGAGTGTGTCGTACGCCACGGCGAAGAGCTGGAAGTCAGAGTCGTCGACCAAGCCGTCGTTGTTGATGTCGGCTGGGCAACCGCTGACATACTCGAACGCGGCCTCGAACCCGAGATCGAACGTGCCGTAGCCCTCGCCGATCACCACCGGGTTGAGATCGGAGCGGATGAACATGTCGACGCCGCCGGGATACGGATCGCCGCCGCCGTCGTAGATGCTCGCCGCCCCGGGCAGCACCGCGTAGTACTTGGTGTTGAAGTCGAGCACGGTGTTAGTAAACGCGTAGATGCCGCCGCCGATGTGCGTGCCGGTGGCGCGGCTTCCGGCGCCGGTGGCCGCGTTCGCGGGCGTGGGCGGGGAGTCGAAGATGTAGAGAGCGTCGAACGGGGTGCTGTTCGCAAGGTTGTACGCGATGGTGAACGTGGTCAGGCGCACGAGCTGCGGCGTCGAGGTCGGATTCGGCGGCGTCCAGACATTCCCGAATGCTGCGGGCGTGAAGGACTGGCCTTGGACGTAGTACTCTGAGCTTGGAGCGAAGTTTCCGACCGAAAACGTCGGCAGCACCGGCGTCAACTTCAGCGTCCAGTCCAGATTGGACCCGTAGGCCGAGCCCGCGCCGTAGCCGCTGAACCACTCCGAGACCACGGTCGGCCCGAACTGATTCACGCGGCCGCCGCCGACGCCGTAGCGGATGCTGTACGTGCCGGCGCTGAGCGTCCCGACACCGGGCGAGGTCTCACTGATCGTGCCGGAAATCCCCGCGAACGTCACCATCCGCAGCGGCCCGTCGTTGGTGCGTGAAGCGTCGGTGATCGCGAAGCGGGTGGGCTTGGTCAGCGCCAGCAGCAGCGGCTGATTGGTGTACGCCGCGGTGTAGCCGTCGGGGTTGAAGTGCGAGGCGAAGCCGCTGAGGGCGATGGTGGAGTCGGCGTCGGAGTCGGTGATCTGGGCGCTGCTGCTGGCGAAGCCGCCGAACCCGCCGCCGGTGGAGCCGCCGCCGGAGCCGGACTTGAGCGTGACGACGTTGGTCGGGTTCTGCCGGAGAGGATCGGGAAAGCCAGCGGCGCGAAGGTTGCCGCCGATGAAGCCGGAGCCGAGGGGGCCGGCGAGGGCCTGATGGCACACTATCAATCCGACGAGTATGAACGGACATCGCATGTGCGTGGCTCCCTGAAAGCTCTAGAGCCTACCACACTGGTAGCTTGGACTCACTACAGAAACGAATCGCAACTCGGCTTAGGCCGGCGAATCCAAGGTCTTCTCCGAAGATGAAACTTCCATGCCGTCTCGGACATGACAGAACATCCGTGTCTGGACCGTCGCGGGAGGATCGCAGTCCATGGAAGGCTATGAGGGCAGCTTGGCAACAAAGGTTGCGAGCCGACCAAGGACGGACTCGACCTCGTGCTCCTCTAACGCACCGCTACGGGTGCACGACAGCTCGCCGTCCCGGAGACACCAAGTCTCGTCGACTCCGCGTTCCGCGAGCCACTGCCGAAGGTCCGGTCCCAAGAGGCGTGCGACGGCTTCAGGCGCATCGGCGACGACGTTGGTGGTCCGTCCGAATGCACCAAATTCTGCGGCCAGCGGCGGAGCCGAGAACAGCTGCGTCACTGGACGATCCATGAAGCCCGTGGGAGCTTCCAAGCGAAAAGGTGGCATGTCGCGATCCACGGACATGCGTGCTTCGAGAAACTCGTGTACCTCGTAGAACTTGCCAGTACCCGTCGTGTACGCGTACTCCGCGACACGGACGCGCATCCCCTTCCAATCGGCCGACATGGCGTATCGGATACGAAAACGGCGGTGCCATCGCTCCGGTTGGTAGTGAAGGCCCGCGTGCGAAGACTCATGAAAGCCAAGCTTCCGAAGCCGAGCTCGCACGGCATCCATCCTTTGCCTGCGAAAAATCAGTTCGGCGATGGACCAAGCAAGACCGATTACCGCACACGGAATCGCGACGTACATGTTCACCTGCGAACTCGTCAGGTTCATGTTCATCACGATCACAAGTGTCGCGACGATCAGGGCGGACAAGGCAGCTCGGACGCCCCACTTCAGCAATCGCCCCTCCCCGCGACCCGTTTCCACAAGCTGAATTCACTCTCCATCGCCAGATCGCTACCCGTTCACGCTCATCACCACCTTGATCCCCGCTCCCGAGATCATCGTCTCGTGAGCCTTCTCGAACTCCTCGAGCGGGAACTCGTGGGTGATGATGTCGTTCAGTTCGAGCTTGCCCGACAGCAGCAGCTCTTCCATCTGATACCACGTCTCGAACATGCGGCGGCCGTTGATGCCCAGGACCGTCGCGCCCTTGAACACCACGTGCTGCGTGATGTTGAACGTCGGCGGCTTGGCCGGGATGCCCAGCAGGGCCGCCACGCCGCCGTTGCGCAGGGCGCTGAAGCCCTGGTCGTACGCGGCGGGCGAGCCCGACATCTCGAGCAGCACATCCACACCCTCGTTGCGGCAGCCCTTCTTCACGTCGCTGATCCAGCTGCTGTTCCGCGGATCAAACACGTCCGTCGCGCCCAGCTTCTTCGCCAGTTCACGCCGGCCGGGGTTGATGTCCGTCGCGAAGATGCGCCCCGCGCCCGCGGCCTTGGCCACTGTGACGGCCATCAGGCCGATGATGCCCGTGCCGGTGATGAGCACGCTCTTGGCGCTCACGCCCGCGGCCATCACGGTGTGCACCGCGTTGCCGAGCGGATCGAGCACCGCCGCCACCTTGTCGGGGATCTTCGCGTGCACCGGCCAGACGTTCTCTTCTGGCACGCAGGCGTAGTCGGCGAAGATGCCGTCGCGGTCGATGCCGAGGATCCGTGTGTCGCTGGCGATGTGGGCGTTACCCGTGCGGCTGTTGTAATCGATGCCCGCGGTGATGTGCCCTTCCGCGCTCACCCGCAGCCCCGGCTTGTACCGCGTCACCGCGCTGCCGACTTCTTCGATCACGCCGACGAACTCATGCCCGGTGACGATGCCGACGGGGATGCGACCGGCGGCCCAGTCGTCCCATTCCCAGATGTGACGGTCGGTGCCGCAGATGCCGACCTTGGAGATCTTGATCAGCACGTCCCGCGGGCCGGGTGTGGGCTTGGGGTGATCGGCAATGAACTTGAGCCCCGGCCCGGCGTGATGCTTGATCAACGCCCGCATCGTGGTCTTGGACGTTCGAGCGGCGGACACAGATGGTGCAGCAGACGTCGCCATGGCTAGCTCCAAGGGGTTCTACGCAAGTGTAGATGCCGCTCTCGATGCCGCGTCCGGATCAGCGGTACACATCTCCACGCTGGCCGATACGCACCACGGTCACCGTTACGATTCGGTCTTCGATCGTATAGATGACGCGGTAGTCGCCGATTCGGATCCGCCAGAGGTCGGTGTTGCCCTCAAGCTTCTTGACCCCCGCCGGACGCGGGTTGTCCGCCAGTGCATCGATCGCCATCGCGATGCGTGCCGCGTCTCGTCTGGGAACTTTCGCGAGTTCCTTCTCCGCCGGTCGCTTGATGATGATCAGGTAACGCGCCACCCGCGGCAGTCTACAAACCCAGCCGCTGCTTCACTTCATCCCAGGGCGACCCCGGAGCCTTCAGCGCCGCCCTCGCAGCCTTGATGTCAGCCGCATCCTGCAGGCGTTCCAGAAGATCGAGATCCTCGATCGGCACGATCGCCGCGGCCCGCTTGCCGCTCTTGGAGAGCACGATCCGCTGGCCCGTGGTCCGCACCAGATCGATCGTGTCCGCGAACCGCGCCCGGGCTTTGGCGACCGACACCGTTCCCGCGATGCGGGAGGTCGAACGGCGAGAACTCGGTCGCGCGGTGCTGCGGGTGTGCATGTGTTGTCCTTTTCGTACGAATTGTACAAACTGTTCAATCAAAGAGCAAGCCCCCCCATGCAACGGCCGGCCCGCTCAGGGTCTCAATAACGGCGAACACGCAAGACGCAGCGAGCCGGGGCGTCCCCGCCCCGGCGCGGCGGCATCCGGTTTCCGGGTGCTCGACAGCCCATCCCGCACATCGCCCTCCCCCGGCGACCCCGGATCCTCATCACGCGAACGCCAAACTCGCGTCGCAGGGAAACGGGGCGGCAGGTTCAGGAGCCGCCCCCATCGTCTTGCCGTCGTCCGAACCCCTGTGCCCCCCGCCGCGCTGCATCGGCTAGAGTCTTCCCCGTGAGCCGAGCGATCAGCACCCAAACCCCGCGGCAGCCCCGGCACAAGGTCGCCGGGTCCTACCTCTATATGGCCGCCAAGCCCGGCGGCGGACGCTCCGTCGGCATGCGCCAGGCCAAGGACGAGCGCCACCTCGCCACCGAGCTCCGCAAGGAACGCATGGCCCTCTTGCGGTCGGTCCGCCTGCCCATCGCCGCGGGCGACTCCGGCGGCACCGTGAAGCTCAAAGACCAGGCCGAGATGAACACCCAGCTCGCCCAGCTCCTCTCCCGCGGCTCGCCGCTGGTCGAGGCCCTGGAAGTCACGGGCGCGTCGGTGTCGAACAAGATGCGTCCCAAGGCCCTCCGCATGCGCGACCTCGTCGCCGGCGGCGCCAGCTTCGCCGACGCCTGCGAACAAGTCGGCGGCTTTGACCGCGTCACCATCGCTCTCTACCGAGCCTCGGAACGCACCGGCGACCTCGCCGGGGCGGCCAAGCAGCTCGCCATCGCGGCCCGGCGACAGTTGTCCATTCAGGGCAAGGCCGCGACGCTGATGATCTATCCGGCGATCCTGCTCACGATCACCTGCATCGCCGCCGCCGTGCTGCTGACGAAAGTCCTGCCCCGCATCGGCGAGGCCATCGCCTCCGCGGGCGTCACCCTGCCTTGGTTCACGCGCGCCCTGCTCGCGATCGGAATCTTCCTGCGTGACAACGCCCTGATGATCACCATGGTCTTGGGCTTCGCGATCATCGCCGCCATCATCATGCGGGCTGTTGTCGGCGCGGCGATTCTCTCGGCCATGCGGAAGATGCCCGCGATCCGCCAGGTCGTGCTCGCTCAGGAATCCGCCCGCTTCTTCAGCGTGATGTCGGCCCTGACCCGCTGCGGCGTGCCGCTGGCCGATGCCCTCGGCGTCGCGAACGGCGCCATCACCCACCCCCAGATGCGGGTCCAGCTCGAGAAACTCCGCACACGTCTCATCGAGGGCGGCGTGCTCCGCAATCTGATCGACGAAGTCGACAGCCTGCCCATCACCACTCGACGGCTGATGATCGCCGCCGAACGGGCTGGCGACCTGCAGAGCGCCTTCGACACGCTGGCGATGGACATGATGGAAGAAGTCGAGACCCGCTCCGCGCGCCTGATCGCGTTCATGGAGCCGGCGGTGATCGTGTTCCTGTTCCTGGTCGTCGGCTCGGTGATCCTGGGCATCATGATCCCGCTGCTGAATCTGAGCAGCAGCGTGGGGATGGGCGGATAACGCGATCGACCGCGAACGTTCGGGTGCACAACCGCGCTCCACTGCTGGAATGTTCCAACAACCGCCATCGCCGCCTTCGCCGTCGTCGTACTCGCTGTGGATTGCTATTCGACGACTCGTCCTTGTTCTAGGAATCACCGCAGCTTCGCTTGCGACGGTCGTGCAGTTGTGGGGGGGATTCCGCACCCAACCGAACTCGCGAGCGCCCGCGACCAAGGCCACCCTCGCCACCGTCGATAATGCGATCAGGCAGTACTACATGGAGACCAGCAGTCTCCCATTTTCTTTGAGCCGATTGGTCGACGCCAAGATCTTGGAGACTCGAGACGCGGTCGACGGATGGCGACGCCCGCTCCGCTATCGCATCGATCCCGGGTCGCGAATCGGATTTGTGCTCCGCAGCGATGGTGCCGACGGGGTACCCAGCACTCTCGATGATCTGGACATCGCCGTCCTCCGACCCAACGCCGGTCCGCCAACGGATCGCGATCCCCCCTGCGACGAGCCTCGTCAGTAAGTCTCGATCGCGCCGCCGCTCCGCACCGCAAGAGCACACCGTGACTTCGCTGGACGCCAATCGATTGCCGGAGCCGGGACCGGCTGATCGCTGGTACCGGCGACTCCGCGCTGCTTTGTTTGTTGTGCTTCTTGTCGAGGTTTCGGTCTTCTGTATCGTGTTCGTCATGCTCCCCGATCCCAGGCCCGGGCGGAGATACGCCGCAATTGCGAATCTCCAGTCGCTGAGCCGGGCGATTGAGCAGTACCGCGTCGAACACCAAACACTGCCCGCCAGTCTCGCCGTCGTCGCCGGCATGAGGTTCATTGATCCACGCGAACTGACCGATCCATGGAACCGTGCCAATCGCTACGAACCGCGGCGGGAAGGCGAATCGTGGATCTACACGCTCAGGAGCCTCGGCGAGGACGGAATCGACGGCACGCCGGATGACATCGTGGTTCAGGGCGGCAAGCTCGACCAACCTGCATCCCCTGATTCCAAGGCCCTTCCCGGCCGATAAGATTGCTTCGCAAGAAATATCAGCATCCACCGAACACCCAATCAACCGCCGGCGCTCCACTCCCGAGCGGCCCGCGCCGCGGAAGGAATCGAAACGATGAAGACCAACCAGATCGTCCGCCGCGGCATCGCCCGCCATGTCCGCCCCGGCTTCTCGCTGCTCGAACTCACCCTCGTGCTCGTCATCCTCGGCGTCCTCATGGCCGTCGCCGCGGTCAACGTCCTCGGTCAGGGCGAGAAGGCCAAGATCCAAGCCACCAAGGCCACGCTCGCCACCATCAAGAACGCGGTCAACCAGTACCACCTTGAGCAGAGCGCCTTCCCCACCACGCTCCAGCTCCTCGTCTCCGCCAAGATCCTTGAGGCCGGTAAGTTGAATGACGCGTGGCAGCGCCCGCTCGTCTACGACCCCCAAGGTCTCGACGCCGACCGTCCCTTTGTTCTCTTCAGCAAGGGCCCCGACGGCCTCTCTCCCAGCGCCGACGACATCGACGCCTTCGCGAACGTGAACACCCAGCCGACTCAGCCGCAGTAACCCGCCCCAGTTCCTCGTCGCAAGGCGGAGCCCATGCGCACCACAGCCCGCGGCATCACCTTCCTCGAAGTCGTGCTCGCCGTCGCGCTGCTCGGGCTTGTCACGCTCAGCGTGGTCATGGCGACCAACTACATCACGACGGCGTCGATCCGCAACTCGCACCGGCTCAACGCCCACGAGATCGCCAACCGTCTCATGCTCCAGTACTTCGACGACCCCAACTCGCTGCCCAGCGAGGGGGCGTCGGTCGAGTACGGGCGCGAGGGTGTGAGCTCGCGATACCGATGGGCCCTGGGCGAAGAGTCGCTCGCGGTGGAGATCCCGACCCCTGTTTCGCCCAGCACGGACGAGGACAAGCGCGAGCAGCAGCTCTCCCGCCTGGGCCGTTCGTCCACAGATCGCTACGGCCGCTTCCGCGTGGTGCGGGTCCGTGTGTGGCTCAGCGAAGAGACCGGCGGCTCGTACAGCCCCGAGACCGGAGTGCCGCAGGCCACGCTCGCCCGCATGTACGACCCGGCGGACATCCCGAACTGGAACCCCGACAAGCTCCGCCGCCAGATCGACACCACGGGCCTCAAGGGCGTGCTCGACCAGATGACCGGCGCCCGGGCGGGCGGGCTGCGTCCCTCGCTCAGCCAGCAACGCGACGACAGCAAGTCTTCCGGCGGCAAGAAGCAGGGGGGTGCGAAGTGACACAGCCATCGGCAGAGAACCGGCCCTCACACGCCGTCGCGGCGTGGGCTAGAGACGCATTCACCACGGAGACACAGAGGAACAGAGAGGAGAGGATGGGTTTGATTCCAGGAGAGCGAGCCTCGGCTTCTTCTTCTTCTTCTTCTTCTTCTTCTTCTACTTCTTTCGTGCGTCTCGGCACCTTGGTGGTTTCGTCTCCTCATGCCGTCCGCCGCGGCTTCACTCTTCTCGAGGTTGTGCTCGCTACTTCGATGGGCGCGATGGTGATCGTCGTCGCGCTCGCGCTCATGCAGTCGATGGAGAAGCTCGAGAAGCCGTTGGGCGTGCGCCAACAAGAGCTCGCCGATTTGCACCGCGCTCGCCTCGTCATGCAGCGGGCGATCGCGGGCCTGGTGGTCTCCGACACGACCGCACCGGTGAACCCCAACGCCCGCCGCGGCACGGACAAGACGCAGTTCGCCGACGAGGCCGCCAAGTCCGCCTTCGAAGCCTCGGAGGAGCAGTTCAGGAGCCGCAATCCGCGTCCGCCCGCTCGCCTGCTCTTGGAGCCCGACAACAGCGCCGAGCTCCGCGCGATGCTGATCGACGTCGGCCTGCCCGCGGATGAGGCCCAGAAGCTCCAGCGGCTGGAAGTCGTCATCGACTCGCCCCCGATCGCGCCCCAGTTCCGGGCCGAGCTCGCCGACGCGATGGCGGTGTACAACGCGAACAACCCGTCCTCGAGCGGCTCGAGTAACGCCGCCGATTCGAGCAAGACCACGGTCTCGCCGACTTCCGCTTCCGGTTCCGCTTCCGCTGCGTCCGGCTCGGGCGGCAATCTGTCCGGAGCGTCGTCCGCGGCTTCTCCCTCCGGCCTCAGCACCAACGCGGCGGCCCGCTCGGAGCGGGCGAACGCCCTGCGTCAGAGGTTCGCTGCCGCCGGTGGCGGAGCTTCCGCCAACACCGCCTCCGCCGACAATCCCGACGCCGCCGCGACGCGCCGCGACGCCGCCTCGCTGCTCGGCAAGTCCGACGGCGCCAAGCAGGGCGCGCTCCGCGGCTGCTTCGAGATCCGCCCGATGCTCACGCCCGAGGCCGCCCGCCTCCGCAGCGAGGGCAAGCCGGTGATGTACGAGCTGTGGTGGCGGCCGATGCCGGCCGCCGTCGACACCAAGAAGCGTCCGACCGACAACGCGAACCCGACCGATCCGTCCGCCAACCCCGAGCCCGAGCCCAGCCTCACCAACCTCGATCCGCGCCAGGTCTACGCCTGGGGCGAGCCCGTGCTGCTCGCCGACAACCTGGTCAAGTGCAACTGGCAGCTCTACTCCGAAGGCCAGCGCCGGCGTGCTCACAACGCGGTGTGGGAGAAAGAGCTGCCCGCGTACGTCGAGTTCGAGATCCAGACCCGGACCGGCCTTTACGCCAACTGGATGTTCGAGATCGGCTGGACCAAGGGGCCGGAGCTTGGCACCCGCGGCGGCGGTGGCGTCGGCGGCGGGGGACCGGCGAGCGCGGGTCTCAATCCCAACGGTGCCATCAACCCCGAGGCCCGCGGCGCTGGCACCGGCGCGGGCGGCGTCGACAACTCCGGCACCCGACCCACCGGGGTGAGCCCGACCGGCGTCAGCCCCACCGGCACCAGTGGCAACGGCGTCGACACTATCGATATCCGCAAGAAGCCGTGAGCACCACTTCCTTCCATCCCCGCGTCCCCCGAGCTCTGCGAGCCGCGTTCGCGCTGCCTCTGGTGCTTATGGTCAGCCTCGCGCTCGCGGTGCTGATCACGGTGCTGCTCGAACGCTTCAGCGCCCAGACGCGGTCGGTCAGCGCCATCACCCGCTCCTACGAAGCCCATCACATCGGAAAGGGCATCCATCAGCTTTTCGAGGCGTGGCTTCGCAACGCGCCTTCGAACAAGCTCGCGACCAAGCTGGGAGAGAACGGTCTTGCGCTCACGGCACGCCTTTCCGAGGGCCTCACCTCCAACGCCTCCGGGCCCGAGACGCTGCGGCTCTTTCTCGATGACGCTCAGGGCGCGATCCTGACCGAGATCGGATCCCTCCCGGCCGAGGATGTGAGTCTGGCCGAGTCGATCATCGCCGCCGCCCGGGAGATCGAGGGCGATCGCGCCGACGGGCGGCCGGTGGCCACGGAGCTCGCGGTCGCGCGCCGAACGCTGGGCCCGCTCGCGGTGAGCGTCAAGGCCGCGACGCCCTCGACGCTGCGGGCCGCGGTCGTCGGGGCCTGCGGCACCTCCAAGGCCGATCAGCTCGTCGCCGAACTCTTCCGCCTCCGCGACGAGAACAACCTGAGCACCACCTCGATCAGCGAGGTCGCGAACAAGGCCGAGCTCAACGGCGACGAGCGGGCCCGGTTCCTCAAGGCCGTCACCGCCGAGCCGACGCTGTGGAATGTGATCGCGGAGGTCTCGACCGAGCAGCTCCTCAACCCCGGTGTCATCCTCCGGTATCGCGGACAGGCCAACATCCTGAACACCGGCGCCGGCGGCACGCTCGCGTCCCGCAGCGTGATCCGCAATTGGATCCGCGAAGATCTCCGCTGAGCAACGCGCGAGCCCGGAGAGCGATGCCGGCCAGGGAGAACGCCCGCGTCTCCAAAGCCCCGGGTGGTTGGTTTTCCTGAACTTCCCGCCGCACCGGTGCGCTCCAATGGCACACGCTCGCCCTGCGGCACGCCGTTCTCTCCCGTACACTTGGCGCGTCGCCGCGGGAGGTTCTCGCCGCGATCGATCGGCGGAGCGTGATCGAAAGGTGCCGCGTGCTTCTGGACGTTTCGAGAGATGAAGCCAGCCGTGTGACCCGCATCGGGCAAGCCAGCGCCGTCGCGCTCGTCGCCCTGGCGGGCCTGGTCGTCGTCTTTGGCGGTAGCGCCCTCAAGCCCGCCGAAGTCGCTGCCGCGACCCCGGTGGATACCCACAAGGTCGAGCCCGTGGTGGCCGAAGGCGACCTCCCCGCCGTGCTGACCAAGCGGGCGGAGTCGATCGCTCGGAATCTCGCCCAGCTCGGGAACGCTCCCAAGCAGCCACCGCCTCCTCCGCCGCCGGAAGTGGACCCGGGGACCGGCGAGGCTGCCCCTCCCTTCGTTCCCCCGCCCGTGCCCGATGTGGCGATCGCCTACCTCGGGATGTTCGGCTCGAGCGCCAGCCCCATGGCCCTGGTCTCGGTGGATGCCAAGCAGCAGATCGTCGGCAGCGGCCAGACGCTCAAGCACAACGGCGAAGAGATCAAGGTGGTCAAGATCGACCGCGACAAGATCGAGATCGAACGCAAGAGCGTCAGCAAGACGATCGAGCTCGCGGCCCGCACCACATCGAGCTACACCAACTTGTCGGGCGCGACGCCCCCGCCGCAGGCCAACCCGGGCGCGCACAACACCATGCCGATGAACCCCGGCGGACGCCGGCCGCCGCTGGCCGAGACCATGCGAGCCCCGGGCTTGGGCCGCCCGCGTCCGACGCCCGACGCGGCGGGTCTGCCGCCGGGCTCCGCGACCGACGAAGGGGTGCCGCAGCGATGAGCGGCCGCCTGTGCTATCTCACCCGGTCTGACCGTGGCAGCCGCCTGGTGGGCGTGCGCATGGTCGGGGCGCGGAGCGACGAGCAATGGTCCGTGCCGCAGGCCGCCCCGGTCGAGGGCGAGCCCGAGCTGTTCGACGATCGCGTGGTGAGCCAGGCCGCCGACTGGATCCGCGGCCGCACCGTCGGTGAGAAGTCCCGCTCGGGCGAGCTGCCTCTGATCTGTCTCGACGCCGACGGCTACGCCGCGGGCTGGATCACCAGCCCGACGACCGAGCGATCGGTGATCAACACCGTGACATTCAGCGGCGTCGCCAGCGATGATGTGGGCTCCATGGTCGGCCCCGGGCTCGGGTTTTACCTGCCCTCGCCCCGCGAAGCGAGCGTGCAAGGCCTGAGCGTCGCGACCGAACCGGAGACCAAGTCCGACCCGCGACGAACCCGTGACCAAAGGCCCGAGCCGAAGATCACGCCCAGCACGAGCGACGCCCAGCGGATCCCCGTCCTGGTCGGTGCCGACGCGCCGGTGCGGCTGCTGCTCGACGCGCTCGATGCTCGCTCGATCCATGTCGCCGCGGTCACGACCATCTGGCACGCGATGGCCCGGGCCTGGGCGCGGCCGGCCCAGGACGCGGCCCAGCAGCAGGCCGTGGTCGCCGATGATTCGGGCGTCACCGCGGTGGTGCTGGTGGATATCCGCGGCCGTCTGCTCTGGTGCTGGTCGGCAGGCGGGGAACTGCTCGCGGGCGGCTCGATGCGCATCGTCCCCGCGACCGCGGTCGGTCGTGTGCCCGTGCCCGCGCCTTCCGACGCGGCCCGGCTCACCAGCGACTGGATGGCGTGGAGCGCTCAGCTGGGCGTCGTGCCGCGCCGCGTGGTGTGCATCGCCGCGGACGATCCGGTCGGCGAGGGCGAGGAGCGGGCGTCGTTCCACGCCGGTCAGTTCGGGGCCAAGCTCACCGGATCCTGGCCCGGCGCGGGCGTGGACCTGGTGCTCGATGTTGATCCGGTGGGGGCGACGCTCAAGCGCCTCGCGGTGCTGATCGCCGACGCCGATCCCGACGAGCGTGCCATCGCGGGCATCGAGGCATTGACGCATCGGCCCGGGCGTGTGCACCGAGGGGCCCACACATGGGTCGCGTTGGGCATCGCCGCCGCCGCGGTTCTCGCGGGCGGTACGGCTTGGCAGCTCCGGGCGAGCGCTCAGGCCCTGGACTCCAAGGTCTTTGAAACCAACGAGAAGTGGAGCGAGACCGTTCGCAAGGCGTATCCGGAGATCATGAAGCTCCCCAACGTCGACGTGGCGGACGAGCTGCAGAAGAAGCTCACCCGTTACGAGGCCGAGCGGCAGCGCAACAGCAAAGAGCCGACCCGGCCGATCATTCAGGAGCTTGAGACTCTGTCGCTCACGCTCGCTGATCCGGAGGTCGAGCTCGAATCCGCGTCCTTTGCCAGCGGCGCCAACTCCTCGCTCATCGTCACCGTTCTCGTGCCCGACATCAAGGCCGGCGAGAGCGTCTTCAAGTCCATCTCCTCGATCCGCGGCAGCAACATCGAGTCGTGGAGCTCGTCCTTCACACCCTCGGGTGCCAAGGTCAAGGGAACGTTTACCGGGAAGTGGCGTGCCGCGAACGCCGCCAAGCCCGCCACCGCGCCCGCGGCCCCAACGACCAAGCCTCAGCCCGCGGGCAACGCCGGCGTGAGCGGCGACCCCAAGGCGGGCACCGCCCCGGCGACCAAACCCGCCGAGAAGGCCCCCGAGAAGGCCCCCGGGAAGGCCCCCGACAAGCCCGCCGGGCCCAAGGCGGGCACTCCATGAGCCGCACCGACACCGGCATCTCGCTCCCCGGTACGGCCGACCTTCCCGCCCCGCGTTCGGCGGCCGCCGTCGCCGATCTCCTGGCCCAGGCCGGCGATCTGGCCGATCGGGCGGAGCGGACCAACCGCCCGACCTCTCTGATTGCGCTGGCCTCGGCGGCGCTCGTGATCGCGTTGTGCATGGTCGGTTACTACGCCCTGGCCCGGGTCGGCGCCGCATCCCGTTACGAACAGGCGAACACCAAGGCGAACCAGGTCAACCTGCTGGTTTCGCGCCTGCAGTCGTTTGACAAGACCAACGAAGCGCTGCGCGAGCAGTTCGCGCCGCTCCCCAACTTGCAGACCCTCATCACCGAGGCCGCCACCAACGCCGGGCTCAAGAGCCGTCCGGCCGCCCAGACCCCGGTGGCCAGCGGCACCGCGGGCGATCTGGTTCGGCGCACCTGGCGCTACAACGACATCCGCGAGGAGTCGCTCGAGAAGGCCTTTGACTGGATCAACCGCGCGGTGCGGATCCCCGGCCTCGAGCTGACCGGGCTGGTGGTGAAGCCCGAGGCGCAGAACTGGAAGCTGGAAGTCACCTTCGGACGCTGGGAACGCAAGAACTAACCCCTACATGCCGCCTCGGTGCGGCGGGAGCCTCGATGCTGGTCAAGCCTGAGATCAACGCTGTTGCCCGCTCCGCCCAGCGGCCCGCTCACCGCTTCGCCGCCCCGCTCGCCGCGACCTGCGTTGTGCTTGGCGTGGTCACCGTGCTCGCGGGCTGCGCCTCCGCGAAGAAGCCCGCGTCGGCCGAGGTCACCCTGCCCCAGTACGACACCCAGACCGCCACGCGGCTCGCGGCCCAGGGCCTGCAGGCCCAGCGGGCCGGTCGACTCGACGCGGCCATCGAGCTCTACCAGAAAGCCATCAACGCCCACCCGGAGCTCAGCGGCATCTGGACCAACCTGGGCGTGGCGCTCATGGCCAAGAACGATTTCACCACCGCGGCCGAGGCGTTCAAGAAGGCCGCGGACCTGTCGCCGACCGACTCGCGTCCGCTCGTGAACCTCGGCGTGGCCTATCTCGACCGCGGCTGGGCCGACGAGTCGCTGACGTGGTTTGGTCGGGCCCTTGAGCGCGACCCCAACAACATCGACGCCCTCCGCGGCGCGATCGTCGCCGCCCAACGCTCCGGCAACGAGGACGACAAGACCCTAAATCGCATCAAGGCCCTGCAGCTCATCGAGACCGACCCCAAGTGGAACCAGGAGCTGGGGTTCCGCCGTGCCCGCATCGAGGCGAACCTGAAAGAACGCGGCAAGACCGGGGCGGCATTGGGTGCACAGGGTGTGACTCCCGCCCGCAGCGGGAACTGACGGCGGCGGCTCGTGCGCAGGTCGATGTCCTTCGGGTGTCCACCGCCGACCCAATCAGTCTTGTCCGTGGCTGCACGCCGATTCCTCGCAACCCCGCTCTGAAGCGGGCCGAACAGGAGCTCGGAGCGGCACGAGAAGACGGGAGGGGTGATGGCCCGATCTTCGCTTCACGAGCACAAGACCCCCGGACTTCTCTCGGCCGCGGAGCTGGCCTGCCCTCGGTGCGGCTATGACCAACGAGGCGGATACGACGCGTCGGCGCGGGCCGATCCGTCGCTTCACCCCTTGATCGCGCGTTGCCCGGAATGCGGCGTTGAGTTCTGGTGGGGTGATCTGCTCCGGCCCGAGATTCGCGTGATCGACGGGTTTGTGGAGCACGCGGCGGGTGTTGGCCAGTGGTGCCGCTGGGCGGTGCGCACGTGGCTGTGGTGCTGGTGGCCGCCGCGGTTCTGGCGGGGCGTGAAGCTGGAGGACCCGCCGCGGAACTGGCGGGCCTTGAACTGGTTTGTCTGGCCGATGCTGCTGCTGCACGCGATGGGGACGGTCTCGCTCGCGTGGCTCTTCATGATGAGCCAGTCCAATGCGCGCAGCCTTCCCTCGCCGCGGACCTTTGCGGAGTGGGCAGTCTGGTCGGTGTTCAACCCGTTCGGCGGCCTGCGCATCACCCTTGGTGATCCGTGGTACTCGGCGCCGACCTCCACAAAGTGGTACAGCAATCTCAACGGGTTTCCGTGGTGGGCGTTCCCGCTGATCATCGGCGTCTGCGTCTTTGTATCCATGCTGTTGCTGGTACGGGCGACGCGGCGCGAGCTGCGGATCTCGGCGGCTCATGTCGTCCGCGCGTTCCTCTACTGGCTCTCGATGCTCATCGCTCTGTGGTTGGGCTGGGTCGTTCCAACCGTGATGATCGCGACCATCGGTATCGTGCTCGGCGACGCGGCCCAGAGGCAGGTTTGGTCGGTGGCGGACAAGGTCGATTGGCTCTGGCCGCTGGTGGCGATGATTGCGGGGCCCTGGTCGCTGTGGTGGTTCTGGTCGGCGCTCACGATCGGGTGGCGGATCGAGCGGCCGGCCCGGGTGGCCGCGCTGCTGCTGGTGCCCGCGTCGTTGGCGGGAGTGATCGTGTTCCTCGCCCAGGACTTCCTGCTCGGGGTGCGCCCGCCGTGGCGCTAGCGGAGACGCGAAGGACCGGATACGCTCCGGGCAGTCCGCATCGGAGGAAGGACCCTATGGCACGGATCGCCCCCATCGTCGCTCGCGTTTCAGTGGTCGCCGCGCTCGTCAGCGGCGTGGCTCGCGCCGATGAGCCGGCGTCGGCAGCGACTCAAGCCAATACGAACGAGGCCAACGCGACCAAGGCCGAGTCGGCGCCCGCTTCCGGCTCTTTCTTCAAGCCAAAGACCAAGAACGACTGGACCTTCCAGTTCGAGCCCAGCGCGTGGTACGCGGGTTTGGGCGGCAAGATCCGCATTGCTGGAGCGCCCGCCAACGTCGGCCGCGTCCGCATCAACGACCTGAACCTCGACGATCCCAAGCTCACGCCCTCGGGCGAATTGCACCTGCGCACCGGCGACTGGCGGTTCTCGTTCGGGGCGTTCTGGTTCAACCAGCGCGAAACCAGCCCGGCGGCGGTGGGGGGCCAGCTCGGCCCGATCGCCTTCGCCGCGGGCGATGTCGTGACCAGCAAGTACTCGCACGACTCGTACGAGCCGACCGTTGGCTATGAGATCTGGCGCCGCGACCCGCAGCAGGGTGATTCGGTGAAGTTCCTGCCCCGCATCGAGCTGCTCGCGGGCGCTCGCATCGACGACGTGGAGTTCAGCTTCCAGCGCGCCGCCGTGACCGCCAAGCAGCACGAGACCTTCGGCCAGGTGATCGCCGGCGTGAAGGGCTCGATGGACATCGCCGACCAGTTCTCGATCGACCTGCAGATCACCGGCGGCGGCTGGCCCGGCGGGCAGCGGGCGGTCAGCTGGGACATCATGGTCGGCTTCGGCTGGCGCCCGATCGAGAACGTGGGGTTGCAGGTGGGCTACCGCAACCTCTTCAGCGAGTTCAAGAGCGGCAGCGACGCCAACAAGTTCTCGTACCAGGGCGCGACCGCGGGCCTGTTCTTCGGCGCCATCGTGCGGTTCTGAGCCCGGCGGTCCGCGTGGCTGAACGGATCGCGAGGACCGAAAAAGTCAAGCGTCGTGAATTGATTTCTCGCCTGAAATTGGCGCTGATGAAACACGAATTGTCCGCGATGTGAAGATCAAAATCCTGTGTGCCAAGGCACTTGACGCACGGACGGGAGCGGCGGATACTCAGTCCGCTCTCGGCGCGGGCCGCGAGCGATGCCCTCACCTCGATGAGCGTGGATGAGCGCGAATGGGTGTGGGGCAGGAGTGGGGCACGGTTTCCGGGTGGAGAGGGGCGGCGTTGCATGGGCCAGCGGGGTCTGTTGAGAATCGATCCGGTGAACAACTGACGCTCGCCGCAACGCGGGCGCGGGGCGGTGGTACCGACTGGTGCCGCGGTCCGTGCGACGGGTTGCGGAAGGCGTGGGATTTCGTTGGACCGGTCGGGCGGAACAGGCAACGATGGCACGGTTCGGAGTTCGCAAGTGTCGGCCAGAGCGGGAACAACGTCCATGGGAACGATCACCAAGAAGGACCTGATCGATCGCATCGCCGATCGCACCACCATCAAGCGTCCGACGGTCAAGACCGTCGTGCAGGAGTTCCTGGATCAGGTGATCACCGAGCTCAAGAAGGGCAACCGGCTCGAGTTCCGCGACTTCGGCGTCTTCGAGGTCAAGCAGCGTGCCGCCCGCTCGGCCCAGAACCCCAAGACCCTCGAGCGCGTCGACGTGCCCGCCAAGCGCACGGTGAAGTTTAAGGTCGGCCGCCTGATGCGCGAGAGCCTCGAAGACCCGGCCACCCGCGGCGGCAAGAGCGCCCAGGTCGTCGTCCCCGCCAAGCCCCGCCTCGCCGCGACCAAGGTCGAGGCGTGAGAGGACCGGAACGGTTTGAGGGCTGAGGTTTGAGCCGATCGATTCAGGCCGTGCCCTTCATGGCCGGGGTGCCCGATGATCGATCTCGATCGCAAAATCGAAGTTGATCACGTCTGGCTTTCGCTGATCTGCGAGGGCGGCGCGATTTTCTTCTCCTTGCTGCTGCAATCCAACACCGGGCCTGCCATTGCTGTCTGCCACGTCATGGCCGGCTGGTGCAACTATCGCGGCATCATCCGACCGGGCCGAACGCGGGTCGATCTCGTGGCAAATCTCCTCGTGCTGTCTCTCGTGATCGTCCAGCTCGTCGCGCTCGTGACTTGGCACGTGATGCGTTGGTGAGACCTCGCACGGCTTGACCGCAAGGCCGGTCGACCTGTGGCACCCAGGCGTGCGACCGCACTCCATCACTTCGGCGGCATCGGCGTCCCCAACGGGCCCACCGGGTTCGAGCCCGGCGGACCAACCTCGGGCGTGCTCGGCGCCGGCGTGTCGGGCGCGATCAATTCGCTCAGCTTGGTCGACAGCCGCTTCGCGTCAAACTGCGAGATCGCGAAGAGCCAGCCCTTGCAGCGGGCGTTGATGAGATCGACTTCCTTGGCGAGCGTGGCCTTCTTCGCTTCGGCCTCGGCCTTGGCCTTGTCGTCGCCTTCCTTGCCGGCGGCGGGTGGGATCGCGTCCGCCGCGGCCTCCGCACTCACGCTCGCCCACCACTTGGCGTCGTGGAACCCGGTCTTCACCGTCACCACCAGCCCGTCGAAGGTGACGAACTGAGTGGTCGTCGGATGGGCCTGGTTGTCCTTCTTGCTCGCGTCGGTCTCGGCGAGCACCTTCGGGTCGGGGTTGCCGATGATCGTGCCGGGGTCCTTTCGCACGTCTTCCATGCCCAGGTACGCGATCACGGAGACGACCTGATCGGGCGCCTCGTTGGGCTTGTAGTTCTTCCCCTCCGGCTTGCCCACGGCGTCGAAGCTCGCGGCTGCGGCGTCGCTGCGGACCAGCTCCAGGTCCGGCGCCGCTTCGCCCGCATTCGCGGGCTGAGGCCCCGACGCAACCACGCGGCGGACCGTTGCGCTTTTTAGCCGCACCCGCTCGACGCCCACGACCTTGCGGTCGATCCAGTTCATGCTGTCGGCGTCGAGCCACACCGTGCCCTTGGTGAGCCACGACTGCGTCTCGCCGGCGCGGCGGACGTACTGGCCGCTCTGCACCGGGCGGCTCATGTCGCCGTCGGCGCCCGCGCTGTTGCCGACGATGAGCGAACCCAGCGACTTGCCGGACGCGTCCTTCAGCTCGACCAGGGCGCCCGGCGCGGCGTCCTTCGTGTCGGCTGCCGGCGTGCTGCCGTCGGGATTGGGCGCGGGCTTGGGAACGACCCGCACGTCCTGCACACCAAGCTTGGGATAGAACTCCGCGGTGCTGGTCTTGGGCTCGACGAGCTGCAGGTCGCGCAGGCCCAAGAGCGCGGTGCGGATCTTCTCCGGATCGGCGGGGAAGCCTTCCTTGGCGGGCACGATCCACTTGTTGCCATCGCGGGTCACGCTGGCGGTGCCGCTGGAGCGGATGACGGTGATCGCGCCGACGTCGTTGACGCCGCTCTGGAGCGACGGCAGGGCCGGGCCGCCCTCGGTGGTGGCGGCGGGCTTGGACTTCATCGACACCACCGCAACAGCCGCGGCGGCGACGACACCGGTGACGATCAGAAGAGTCTTGAAGCTGCTGCTCATGGTCGGGTTCTCACGACTTCCGAAAGTCCTTCGAAACAGAAAGGCCGTTCACCGCGGAGGACGCCGAGGACGCGGAGAGAGACAGAAGGGTCAAGCCCGAAGCACGGCGCTGATTTTCCTTTTGCTCTCTGTTCCACCTGTTCTCGTCAGAAACGCCTTTCTCTGCGTTCTCCGCGTCCTCCGCGGTGCAATGCTTCTTCCCTCGCCATCACCCCGCGTTTGCGCGACGCGACAGCGCCCGGGCCGCGCCCCAGACCAGTGCGATGAGCATCACCGCGACCGGCACGGCACCGACGTTAATGACCTTCACCCACGTGCCGAGGCTTTCGACGTCACGCCGCAGGTTGAACTGCACGTTGCGGAGCTGTTTCCGGGTTTCCACCTGTTCCTCGCGGAACTTCACGATCTCGGCTTCCTGTTCCTTGGTGAGCACGATGAAGCCGTCCTTGTCGGTGGCGTTGGGGTTCTTCTTCTGGATCTCGGCGATCTTGGCCTCGGTCTCGCTGAGCTTCTGCTTGAGGCGGTCCTGTTCGGCCCGGAACTGGCGTTCGGCGTCGCGTTGGATGGCTTCGACGCGGGTGAAGGGACGGAAGAAATCGCCGCGGGCGCGGACGCCGAGCAAATCGCCGCTGCCGGCGTTGATGTCAAGGCAGGTGGTGAGGAAGTCGACGTTGTCGCCGAGTTTCTGCGAGCCCAGGCTGATCCCGCCGATCGATTGCTCGCGGGTCCACATGCGGTCGGTGAGGACGTCCACATCAGCGACGATCAGGACGCTGGCTTCTTTGGTGGACTTCTTGAGTGTGTCGGTCTTGGGCGGCGGGGTCGGGCCGGTCGTGTTGGTCTCGGCCGCGGCCGGGTCGCCGTTGGGGAACGCGGTGTTGAGCGTGCCGCTGATGCGGGCGGCGATGGCGTACTGATTGCCGCTGGGCTGGAAGTTGGCGATGATCGAGGCCGGGTCGGTGATCGCGATCAGAGCCGTAGGGTTCAAGAGCTGCGAGTTGGTCGTGCTCTGGATGATGGGCGTGAAGACCATCTCGTCCTTGGGGGTTGGGACGGTCGCGGTTTCGCCTTCCTTGGGCTTCTCCGCCGGCTTCTTGGTGAGGAACCCCGCGGTCGCGAAGTTCACGGTGTTCACCTTGCCCGTCGCAGGGTCGGTGGCGACCAGGCCGCGCTTATCAACCGTGATCCACGGCGGGAAGATCACCTGCTGCCCGCGCTGGCCCTGCTGCCCGGCGTTGATGCGGATGCCCAGGTCGGCGTCGGCAACGATCGACGCCGTGCTGAACTGCACGCCCCAGGCGTTGAACAGGTTCTCGAGGTTCGACGAGCGATCGGGCGTCTGGCCCTGTGCCGCGGGCTGGGCTTCGTCCTGTTCGAAGATCGGATCGACGAAGACGATGGTGCGGCCGCCTCCGAGCACCCACTGGTCGATCGCGAACTGGTTCTTGGGCGAGAGCTTCTTGGGGTGTACGACCAGCAGGGTCGAGGTCTCGGGCGGGATGCCGATCGAGTCGCCGCTGAGGGTGCGGACGTCGTAGAGGGCCTTGAGCTCGCGCATGATGCCCCAGGGGCGGCGCTGCATCGGGCGGCCGGTCTGCGGGTCCATGGCGAAGCCGCCGTCCATGTTGACGCTGGACAGGATGCTGATGACCGGCTTCTTGGTCATCGAGAGCGACTGGATGAGGCGGGCGACGTCGTACTCGAGGAAGCGTTCGTTGTTGATGTCAAAGAGCGGGATGGTCTCTTTGCCGCCGATGGTGTTGGTGGCGACGATGCCGAGGTAGATCGTCTCACCGCCGGCGGGGATGCCGACCAGCCCGTTCTGCACGGCCTGGTCTTCTTCCTCGCTGAAGGCCTCGGGGTCGATGGTGCGGATCTTGATCTTGCCGTTGGAGGCGCGGGCGAACTCGTCGAGCAGGTCGCTGATTCGCCGGGCGATGTTCTCGACCTGCGGCCGGCCGCGGCTGGCTTTCTGCGAGTTGTAGAACGTGATGGTGATGGGCTCGGGCGGGCTGCTGGCGATCTTCTTGGAGCCCTCGGTGAGGGTGTAGAGATTGCTGGCGGTCAGGTCGAGCCGCGTCGAGCGGAGCGAGAGACCCGCGAGCACGTTGATCGCGACGAGCAGCACCGCGAGCAGGATCAGCGAGAGAGTGCCGGTGAAGCGAGCGGTCATGGGGAGGTCTCGGAAGAGGAAGGGGAGCAGGGGAGCAGGGAAGCAGCGGAGCAGAGGGAAGGCAGGAGCGATCAGACGGCTTTCTTCATGTTCACGACCACGCCGGTGGCGGCGACGAAGACGCCGATGATCGAGGCGAAGAAGAGCACGTCGCGGGCGTCGAGCACGCCGCGGCTGATGGCCTCGAAGCGGGTCAGGAAGCTAAAGCCTCCCAGCACCTGCACCGCCTGCACCGGCAGCCAGTCGGCCAGGAAGCCCTGTACTTCTCTGATTCCGGCCAGCATGAAGAGCACGCAGATCACGACCGAGATGATGAACGCGATCACCTGGCTCTTGGTGCTGGCGCTGATGCACGAGCCGATGGCGAGGAACGCGCCGGCCATGAGCAGGCTGCCGAGGTAGCCTGCGAGGATCACGCCGTTGTCGGGCGAGCCGAGGTAGTTCGTCGTGATCCACAGCGGGAACGTGAGCGCGAGCGCGATGCCGGCGAACGCCCACGCCGCGAGGAACTTACCGACCACTGCTGCCGAGAGCGAAATGGGTAGCGTGAGCAGGAGCTCGATCGTGCCGCTCTTGCGTTCCTCGGCCCACAGCCGCATCGACACGGCGGGGATCAGGAACAGATACAGCCAGGGATGGAAGTTGAAGAAGACCACCATGTCGGCCTGCCCACGCTCGAAGTAGGCGCCGAGGTTGAAGGTGAAGACGCCCGCGAGGAAGAGGAAGATGACGATGAAGACGAGCGCGACGGGCGTGGTGAAGTAGCCCGAGAGCTCACGCTTGAAGACGGGGAGAAGGCCTTTCATGCCGCACCTCCGACGGGTTCAGCGACTTTGTTGGTGTTGGAGTCCTTGGCCGCGTCCTTGCCAGCGTCCTTGGTCGTCAGCGTGCGGAACACATCGTCCAGGCGGCCGCCTTCGACCGCGATCGTTTCGATCGCCCAGCCCTTGCTCTTGCACAGGCTGGTGACATCGCCGAGCAGCGGACGCCCGCCCTTGGGGACAAGCGTCAGCGTCTGCCGCGGACCACCGGGGCCCGCGGGCGAGACCGGCACGTGCACCACGCCCTTGTCCTCGATCGAGGCGACCCACTTGATGTCGCCCAGTTCCTTCGCGACGCTAAGCGGCTCGCCGCCGGCACCGGTGGGGGGGACGACGGTGAGCGTGACGGCGTTGTGGTACTTGCTCATCGCTCGCAGCTCGGCGGGCGTGCCGTCGACCAGCAGCTTGCCCTTGGCGATGATGATCGCGCGAGAGCAAACGGCCTCGACTTCTTCCAGGATGTGCGTGCTGAGCACCACGGCACGCCCGCTGTTCTGGTGATCGGCGGAGGTTGCCAACGCGCGGATGACGTTGCGGACCTCGTGCTTCTGGTTGGGGTCGAGGCCGTCGGTCGGTTCGTCGAGGATCAAGACCGGGGGGTCGTGGAGCATGGATTGAGCCAGCCCGACGCGGCGCTTGAAGCCCTTGGAGAGCGTCTCGATCGGCTGGCGGAGCACGCCACGCAATTGCACGCGATCGACGACGGTGTCGATGCGCCGGTGTTTCTCCGTGCCGCTGAACCCACGGACTTGCGCGACAAAGTCCAGGAATGACCGGACGGTCATATCGGGGTAGTTCGGTGCCCCTTCCGGAAGGTACCCGATGGCGGCCTTCACACCGACGGGGTCCTCGACGACGTCGCGGCCGCAGACGACGGCGGTGCCGCTGGTCGGGGTGAGGAACCCGGTGACCATCTTCATGGTGGTGGACTTACCGGCGCCGTTGGGCCCGAGGAAGCCCAGGACTTCGCCCGGGCCGACCTCGAGGCTGACGTTGTCCACGGCGAGGATGCCTGAGCCCGTGCCGTAGCGTTTGGAGATCTTGCGGATGCTGATCATGTCGGAAGGGTCCCTGAGACTTGAAGCGTCCGAGAAAGTGTGTCGATTTTTCGCAGGGTACTCGAAAGAGGCGAGCGGAAAGCCGATACCGGTGGCCCGTCAGACTTCGGCGGGGTGCCGGTGGGGCCGGTGTAGCGAGCGAGCGGCGTGGTGGGTTCGCGCCCGGACGGGGTGCTGGCGAGCGGCTTCCCCGAACCTGGGGAGCGGGAGCATTGGGGGTCCGGGGCGTCGGGGGTCCGGATATCCGTCCCAGTCGGCACAAATTGCCGCGGAAGCAGGGAAGTTGAGCGGGGAGATGGCAAGCAGCCCGTCTGTTTGCGTTCTTTAGCAGGAGAGACGCCGCCAGCGGGATTCCGGACAAGGGATTCCGAAGGAAGGGCGGCCAGGAACGAGGGGATTGGGAAGGGGCGACCAGCCCCGGGAGGGATGAATGGACATCTTCGCGAACGACAATCATGAAAATATGGCCGGCTCGCACGGAAACCTGCAGCCCGGTTCTTCTTCCAACGCTTCGGAGCGCGTGGGGCAATCGATGGCCCCGGGTCGGGCGGCGGCTTCCGGCGATCGGCCTCTTCGCACGGCGGCGCCGCCGCCGGGGCCTTCTGCAAGCGAGCGGTACCTCTTGATCGAGCGTCTCCCGGACGCCACAGTGGTGACCGTCAACGAGGCCAGCCTCCGCGAGACGCACGCGGAGCAGCTGACACCCGAGCTGGTGTCGCTGGCCCGCCTCAGCGGCGGGCGGCTGGTGCTGGATCTCTCCAAGGTGCGCGACTTCTCGTGCGCCTGGATCAACTCCATGATCACCGCCAGCGGACAGTGCGCCCGCGTCGGCGGCAAGATGTGCGTCTGCGGCCTCTCCAAGGAGCTGCACGCGTTCCTGAAGGACACCGGTTTGCATCGCACGCTGCTGATCGCGCCGGGGCTGCGCGAGGCACGCGACATCGCGGCGGGGAGAAACCCCAAGCAGTCTGACACCAGTGCGCTGCGCAAGTGGCTGAGCTTCGGGCGAACCGAGGCGGCGTAGCAGGCGGACAACGGCAACACATGGGGGCGGGGCCTTCCAGGCCCCGCCTTTCTTTTTGTCCTCTCACAGGTTCGGGCCGACTATCTCGGTCATGCATCGGCGGGGCCTGGAAGGCCCCGCCCCCGCCCCGCCCACGGTGCGGGTCCTCTACTTCTTCGGCTGCACCACATCCTTCAGGATGTCGAGCACGCGTTCCGGGCTGACGCTCCTGAGCAGGCCCTTGCCGGCGAGCTCGAGGTCGGGCTTGGTGCTCGGGTTGTTGAGCGGGCCGCTGGTGCGGAAGGGCATCATCGTCGCCTGATTGATCGCGCCGCCCACGGCGGAGATGCCGGGGATCGCGCCGAACAACTTGCCCGCGTCGTCCGCGAGCTGGCCGAACGGCACCCAGGTCACGACATCGATGCGTTCGCCGGGCAGGTTGATGGCGAGGCCTTCGAGCTCGAGGTTGAACTCGCCGACGGGGAAGGCCCAGCGTGGGTAGCTGAGCACGCCGTTGACGCAGGTGATGGTCAGGGGCTTGAGGCGCTGCAGAGCCTTGCCTTCCTCCTTGGCGTTGAAGCGCTTGAGGAAGCCGCCCAGCCCGCCGCTGAGCTTGAAGCGGACCTCGCCGGGTTCGATGGTGACCTGGCCGTTGAGCTTGCGGAGGTCGCCGTCGAGGGGCAGCTCGAGCCGGTTGGATTGGATGAGCGCCTGCTTGTCCTCGAATCGCTTCTCGACCTCGGCGAGCGTGGGCAGCAGGTTTCCGGCCTTGCGGCTGAGTTCGCCGTCGAGACGGCGCAGGGCGATGAGCATCGGGGTGATGAGCACGCCGTTCTGCACCTCGCCGTTGATCTGGATGACGGCGCGGGGCAGGAGCGCCTCGGGCCCGTTGGCGCTGGAGAGCTTGGCTTCGGTGCTGGTGATGTCGGTGCGGATGGTGCCGCCGGTCTTGCTGAAGTTCTTGGCGTCGAGCATGAGGTTGACGCTCGGGCCGAGGATTTCTCCGGGCAGGCCGTTCTTGACGCTGAAGGCGTCGATGAGCGCGGTCGGGATCGACTTGATGTCGCCCTTGGCGGTGATGACGGGGTTGGTGGTGTTGAGCGTGCCGGAGGCGTCGCCGATGTTGGTGACGGTGCCGGCGATGGTGCCGCCGCCGGGGCCGGCCTTGCCCGGGTCGGGGACGATGGCGAGCCTGCCGAAGTTGAGGTCGAAGGCCAGGCCCGGCGCCCCGTCGAGATGCCGGAGCTTCACCGTCGCATCGCCCATCTGCGTCCGCACGTTGCGGCTGTCGGTTAGTTCAAGCGCGTCGATGCGGGCGATCGCGTCGAGGGCGAAGATCCCCGGCTTCAGCGGCCCGCCGATGCCAGTGCTGTTCGCACGGGAGATGACGGCCTTGTTGATGACGACCTCGGCCTTCGCCGGGCCGGTCATGCTGAGGTCGGTGGGCTTGGCCCCGGGTGCCAAGGGTTGGCCCTTGCCCAGCACGAAGCGATCGAACCACGCCGGGTCGATGGTCCAGCGGATCGGATCAGCCGAGGTGAGCTGGATGCGATCGGGCAAGAGCGTCGCCCGCAGCGGCTGACGGATCTCGACGCGAGGAGCGAGCAGCGTGACGTCGGCGGTAATCTCGCCGCCCGCAATCGTTTCGGCGAGGCTCTTGCCGTCCTTGCTGCGGGGATCGATGCGAGTGCTTGCGGTGATCTGTGCGGTCGGTCCCAGTGCGCCGGAGACGAGGCCGGGCTGGTTGATCGCCTTGTCGAGCCCCGCGGTCGCGACATCGTTCACGCGGACCTCGATCGTCGCCGGTCCCTTCAGCGCGTACATCGCGCCGAGCGGAGCGCTCGCGCGGGCGGCGACGGCGCCGAAGTTCTGGCCGTCGGGCGTGACCAGGCCGCCGGTGGCCTGCACGCTCGCCTCGCCGCCGGCGCCCTTGTCCGACAAGGTCGACAGCGGCAGAGCGACATTGATCGTCAGATCGTTCGCGCCGTAGGACTGATCGCCTTTGGCGATGATCGCCTGACCGAGCACCGCGAGGCGTGCCTTGAGCTCGCCGGCCTTCGCAAAGTCGGGCGCGCCCGCGGCGGTCAGCGGGATCGTCACCGGCTCGCTGGTCAGTGTGTACTTCGCGGGTGCCCGCAGCGTGACCTTGTCCGGCCCGCTCTGCACGGCGTCGAGCAAGGGGGGCGTCACGACGCCGTCGCCAAGGGCCTTAAAGACGAGGCTGTTACCTGCGAGTTCGCCGTCGATGCCGACGTTGGTGCGGCTGGAGTTCAGCGCGGCCTTGATGGACAGGCCGTCGCTGCCGGAGGGCAGGATCGAGACCGAGGTGTCGAAGGTGGCGCCCAGGGCCTCGCGGGCGAGGGCGGGGACGGGGCCGCCGCCGGGCAGGGCTTCGGCGAGCGACGAGGGCACGCCGTCGACCTTGATTGTGCCGAGGGCGTAGAACGCGCCGGCGAGCTTGGCGATGAGATTCGGGGTGGCGGGCTTGGCGGCGGTCCACAGCGCGGCGATGGAGGGCAGCGAGAAGTTGCCGTCGATTTTCATCGGCGCGCCGTTCGCAACCGTGTTGCCCGCGATGACGGCGGTCGCGGCCTTGCCGGGGGTGATCGCGACGTCGATGCCGAGGTCGCGCACGTCCACATCGATCGCCTTGCCCGGCACGGTGCCTTCGGCGGCCGGGACCGACGCCAGCACGCTCCAGGCCGAGGCATCCACGCGGGCCTTGGCTTCGAGCTGGTCGAGCTTGGGCGCCCGCGTCTTGGCGTCCATGGGCACGCGGAGCGTGGGGATCGCGAGGCCGACTTGACCGGTGGTCCTGGGGAACGAGAGCGCGTCGGACTTCACGACGCGTGAGGCGATCTGCCCGGCGCTGGCGAGACGCAGCGACACGCCGCGATCGCGGGCGCTGATCTCGGTGTCGGTGACGCGCAGAGCCGCGACCGCGCCGAGGGATTGCGACTGTGCGTTCAGGTCAACGTCGATGACGTTGTTCTTCGATGCCGCGGTGAGTTCCAGGTCCGCCGTGGGGCCGATGTCGCGGGGCAGGTCGAGCGCGACGCCCGACTTTGCGAGCGCCGCCGCCACGAACGGCTGCAGCACGCCGGTGGACGCGCCGCGGAGCGAGACCGTGCCGTCGATGGACTTGGGCAGGCCCGCGAGCGGCACGCCTTTGTTGTCCAGCAAACCGGCGAGGGTGATGTCGGCGCTCAGCGTTCCCGCGTTCTGCGGCCCGCTGCCGCTGTCGATCGTCGCCGACGACGCGGCGGTGATCTTGGCGCCCGTGCTGAGGTCGGTGCTGGCGAACGTCACCGCGAACGACGGCACGGCGACCTTCGAGCTCGTCTCGCCCGCGGTGAGAGTCCCTTGCAAGGCATCGAGCGTGAGCGAGGCGTTGATGGCCCCGCCGCGGAGATCGGGGCCGGCGTCGCCGAGCTTGGCCCGCAGGGTCTCGATGCGGACCACGCCGCCGGGGGCGCGGGTGATCGCGAGCGAACCGAGTTGTTCTTTCGTGAGGAACGAATCCAGCGCGGCCATGGCGGCGGCGCTGGTCAGCTTGGCTTCGGCGGGCGCATCGAGCGCGATCACGCCGTCCTTGAGCGAGAGCTTCGCGTTCGCCGTCGCGCCGGCGCTCTGCACGTCGAGCGAGGCGGCGCCGCCGTGGTAATCGCCATTGGCGGATGCCGCGAAGGTGAGCGATTCGCCGAGGATCTGCTTGAGGTGCAGCGGCTTGCCCGCGGCGGTGCTGGCGATGGCATCGAGCAAGGCCACCGAGAGGTCCTTGGCCGAGACCATCGCATCGACCTTGGGCGAGCTCTTGGCGAGCGAGGCGTTGTCAAGGTGGATGACGCCGTTGGCGTCGGTCCAGTTGTCGATCTTCACCTTGGCCTCGAGCGGGGCGGCGCCGGTCTTGGCAGAAAAGTCGAGCGTGATCGGCGAACCGACGGCGAGGTTGGCGTCGGCCTTCACGTCGCTCAGCTCGGCGACGGGCTTGAGGTCCTTGTCGAGGGCGGTGAGCTTGGAGAGGCGGAGCTCGAGCTTGGCCTTGAGGTTCTTGGGCAGCGGGATCTGGTTGGTGGTGACCGAGACCTTGGTGCCGCCGGAGGGGCTGCTGGTGTTCGCGGGCTTGACGACGGCCTCGCCCTCGCGGAACTCGACGTCGCCGCTGACCTTGATCGTGCCCAGGTCGTACCAGTTGGTGGCGAGGGCGAGCAGGCTGCGGTCGACGGTGATGTCGAGGGCCCCGGCGGGCTTCTTCTTGGAGTCGACGAGGGCGATGCGAGCGGACTGGTTGCCGAACCAGCCGAGCGAGGTGGACTGGATGGAGCCGACGAGCTGATCGCTGGTGAGCACCTGCGTGCCGTTGACGAACTTCCCGGCGATGGTGGGGAGCAGCGCGATGACGCCGCCGGCGAGGGCGACGAGGACACCGGCGCCGATCAGGAGCTTGCGGCCCTTGCCGGGCCTCTTCTTGGGCATCTTTGGGGGCATCGCGCGGTCATCCAGAAGCGCGGCGGATTCGTCTCGGGTCAAACCGGGTTCGCTGGACATGCATCGACCTCGTGTGGTGGCCGGGACTGGCCGTGGGCGGCGTGCTCTCGACACGACACCAATGCAGGGTATTCGAGCCAGAGGCCCGATCCGCCGGGTTCGGGATGGGGAGGCTTCCGTGATTGTCTAAGTGTCAGTTCCGCTGGAATTTGCGATTATTCACGATGTTTTCAATTTCTTCTGAAACTTCTGCTATACTCTGGGCGAAGGTCTTCATGGGCAACCGGACCGAGGCACGACCCGGGAGCAGGGCATGGCGAACGTCGAAACCAAGCAGTTGACCGAGGCGCAGGATCGCTTCGTGGCGGCGTGGGGCAAGATGGGCACGGCGTGGGGCATCAGCCGCACGATGGCGGAGGTGCATGCACTCCTCTACATCACCGGCGAGCCCTTGTGCACTGATGACGTGATGGAGCGATTGCAGATCAGCCGCGGCAACGCGAGCATGTCGCTGCGGGCCTTGCTGGAATGGGGCATCGTCGAACGCGTCCACCGGCGGGGAGATCGCAAGGAGTACTTCCAGGCCGAGCAGGATGTGTGGGTGCTCTTCCGCGCCATCGTCCGCGAGCGGATGAAGCGTGAGGTCGATCCGATGCGGGCGTCGCTCTATGAGATCCGCGATCTCACCGAAGATCGCGTTTCCAAGGACGCCAAGGACCCCGCGCTCGTGGCCCACAACAAACGCCTCGATTCCATGCTCGAGTTCCTCGAGACGATGGAGAAGATGTCGGCGTCGTTCGTCAGCCCTGCCGGCCGCGGGCTGCAGGCGGCGGCCAAGATCCTCGGCTTCGTCGGGGGCGGTCGCGCCGAGCCGCGGCCCTCGTCCCCGGGCGGCTCCACGCCCGACAGCGAACGGGAGGCGGGATGAGCGTCCTGACCAGAACCGACAAGTCGAACCTGCAGCGGGAAACCGACCCCGGTGTGTACCACCTGGTCTGGAACGTCTCGGCCCGAGCGCTCGCGGCGGTGCGGCCCGAGCTGGTCGGTTCGAGGCTGGACCGAGAGGACGCGCTGCTCGAGGTCGAGGTCCGCATCACGGGTACGCGGTTCGAAGCGACGGCTCGGATCACCCACGACGGCTCACGCCGCACGCTGGAACTCGAGGGCGGCACCGCGATCCACTGCTCGCACGCGGGCGTGGCGATGACGCATCTGGATTCGGGTGATCTGATCGCCACGCTGCGTCAACGTGGCGGCGAACACGAGACTCTGTACGCACGCTTGCCGCTGCTGTCGCGGTGGGGATTGGCCGGCGGGCGGTACGAGCTTCGACCCTGAACGCGTCGATCCGCGAATCGGTGCGCGTCGGCGTGGCGAGGAAACACCGCCATCGGCTACACTCGCCCCCGTGATGACCGATGCGATCCCGACACCGTCTAAGAAGGCCAACGGCGTGCAGCCCTGGCTCGGTCGTCTCGCGGGCAAGTTTCTGGTGTTCGAGGGCCCCGACGGCTCGGGCAAGAGCACGCAGCTCAAGCGGCTGGTCGAGGCCGCGGCGGCCGCGGGTGTGAAGGTCACGCAGGTGCGCGAGCCGGGCGGGACGCCGGTGGGCGAACAGATCCGCAGTGTGCTGCTCGATCCGTCGTCGACGATGACGCTCCGGGCCGAGATGCTGCTGTACATGGCGAGCCGTGCGCAGCTGGTGGAGACCATCATCAATCCGGCGCTGGCCCGGGGAGAGCTCGTGATTGCGGATCGGTTTCTGACCTCGACGTTTGCGTATCAGGGCGCGGGCGGCGGCCTGAGCGACAAGGACATCCGCGATGTCGGACGGGTCGCGACCTTCGACATCCGGCCCGACCTGGTGCTCATCTACTACGTGGATGTCCTGACCGCCACCATGCGCACCCGAGGGATCGCCAGCACCGGCGGCAAGAAGGGCTCACGCCCGACTCCCGCGGCGTTGCAGGGTCCCTCGCTCTTCGACGACCGCATCGAGCAGCGCGATCACGACTTCCGTACCCGGGTGCACGAGAGCTACCTGGCCCAGGCCAAGGCCGATCCGGCGCACCATGTGCTGGTAGACGCGTCCGGCAACGCCGAGCAGGTGTGGGAGCTGACCGCCAAGGTCATGCAGGAACGCTTCGGAGGTTGAGCGCGGCGACGCGGCGGTCATCGGTCGCGTCGATAGCCGCCGTACGCCGGATTGCGATAGCTGTCAGACTGATAGCGGCGGTAGCCGCCGTAGTCACCGCGGCGGAAGACCGTCACGGTGTCGGGCGACGTGCTCAGCGTGAATCGATACTGCCATTCCAAGGAAGGCCGCGGCGCGGTCTGGTAGTAGCTCAGCACCTCGCCGGGCGGACCTTGAGCGACGCCGAGCGACGCGTCGTTGCGGGCGTACTCGTTGTTGTACTCGGCCATCGCCAGGGGTTGGTTGTTGACCGCGTCCGACGGCAGGACGCCGGCCCAGGTGGAGCTTCGCGCGGGCGTCTGCGATCGGGCGTGTTCCATCTCACCCTGCGCGGGTTGATCTTCGCTGCCGCGGGTCGTGCGGGCCGGACCCGTCGAGCAGCCGGCCGCGACGGCGGCCAGCGTCGCTAGCAGCAGCGTGGCGCGGAGTTGGCGAGTCTTGAGTTTCACACCCCGAACATGCCTCACAACTTGAGCGACGGCACGCAATCCGTGCCTGTTGCGGGAACGTCTGGGAGGAGGATGCCGTCTGTGCGGCTTTGTTCGCATCCTGGAAGGCGGGTAAACGCCTCGATTGTTGATTCAGCAAGGGCTTTTCCGGGCGTGTCTGCACCTTGATCTGGGAAATCCCGCTCCCCGGAGTAGTCTGAGAACTCCGTTCTGTCGGCGCGGTGTTCACAGCGGTTTCATTCGAGGCCGCTTCGCGGGAAGCACGAGGAGATTCCATATGCAGCGCGTGGATCACAGCAAGATCGGTCGGTCGTTGTGTCGTTTGGTTGGTCTGGTCGCGGCGTGCGGGTTCGCCGCCAGCGCCGACGCTCAGGTCTTCCAGCGGGCGTACGGCACGCAGCAGGCGGAGGTGCAGCTCGACATCGTGGACACGCACGAGTGCGGCTACGCCAGCGTCGGATTCCGAACCATCGCCGTCACCGGCGGCGCGTTCAACACCACCCACGCGCTCAAGTACGATCGCGACGGCGCGCTCATCTGGTCGTACGTCTACAACACGTCCCAGGGGCAGACGGTCGGGTACACCATCGACGAGTCGCGGAGCAAGGACTTCCTGATCGGCGCGGAGAGCGCCTTCGGCGGGAACAACCTGGGCAAGTGGCTCGTCCGCGTGGATACCAACGGCGTCCCGCAGTGGAGCCGCCTGATGGCCGGCACGCCCTTCCTGGCCAGCATCGCGCCCACCCAGCCCTCGCTGGGCGTCAGCGCCCGAGAGCTCTCCACCAAGGACATCGCATCGGTGAACCGCCGCCAGGTCGGCGCCGGCTTCGGGCGTCACGGTCTCTTGCACATCAACTCGCCCGCGGGCGCGCTCGTCACCGGTCGCGTCTATGTCCCGACCGGAGTCGATATCGCCGAGCTCGACTTCGCCGAGGTCCGCGAGGCCAAGGACGCGTTGCTGCCGGTTGGCCCCAACTTCCCGCCCGAT
This sequence comes from Phycisphaerales bacterium, assembly GCA_019744815.1. Classification (GTDB taxonomy): domain Bacteria; phylum Planctomycetota; class Phycisphaerae; order Phycisphaerales; family UBA1924; genus JAFEBO01. The sequence goes on along the minus strand of JAIEUA010000010.1, from coordinate 399,188 downwards.
CTGTTCATCGTCGGCAACACGTTCGACGAGAGCGCGGGGCGTTACGCCGCGGTGGTGATGCGCGTCACCAACAGCGGCACCGTGATCTGGGCCCGCAAGTACATCCACCCCGACCCCGGCGTGAGCATCACCGCCGACGGCTTCGCGGTCGATCCTCTGGGCAATGTCACCTTCGCCGGTCGGCGCGGACCCGCGGTGCGCGGCCAGCTCTCGCCCAAGGAGACGATCGTGGCCCGGGTCGACGGCGTCACGGGCGCGTTCGACTGGGCGACCGCGATCGACGACTTCTCTGCGGGCTATCAGGCCGTCGAATACGTCCGCAACCGCGAGATCATGGTCGCGGGCACGGTGACGTCCGGCGCGGCCGCTCCGGTCCGGGCCGCGTCGATCATCAAGCTCGGCTTCGCGACCGGCGCGTTCGTCGATGCTCAGCTCTACGGCGGGCTTGCCGCGGGCGACGATGAACGCGGGCACGACGCCATCGAGTCCCAGCCCTGGGGCGGCTACGCGTTGATCGGCCAGACCAACAACGGCGGCCTGGGCGCTCCCGACCTCTATTTCGTGAAGCCGTTCACGACCCTGGAGAGCGGCTGCCTCGAAAGGAAGTTCGACCCGACCATCAAGCGTCCCGAGCTGCTCGTGAAGGACCTTCCGCTCGTGACCACCTTCGAGCAGGCAGCCGAACCGGTCAGCGTCATCAACAACTTCCTCGAGCTCGGCCAGAAGGTCTTCTGCTTCAAGAAGCCCTGCCTGGGTGATCTCAACGGCGACGGGTTGGTCGACGACACCGACTTCACCATCTTCGTCGTGGCCTACGACTTCCTGCTCTGCCCCACCAACCCGGCCTTCACCTGCTGCCCCGCTGATCTCAACGGCGACGGACAGGTCGACGACCTGGACTTCTCGATCTTCGTCGTGAACTACGACGATCTGATCTGCCCGTGACCGTCGTGACAACCTGCTATTCGTGGACAGGCGGACGCACCTCGTGCGTCCGCTTGTCGTTCTGCGACGACCGTCCCGCGAAGGCGCCGCATCGCACGGGTTTGTTGCCGGTATGCTCCCGGCATGACACACCTCCGCGCCCCGGCGCTCCTCGCCGGCTTGTTTCTTGTTTTTCAGGGAGCACCCGTGACCCGCGCCCAGCCTGCTCCAAGCCTGCCTGCCGCAAACCAGCCCGCCGCGACGACGGCCGAGGCCGACTTCCTCGATCTCTTCGCCAAGACCAACCGCTTCCGCCTCGGCGAACCCGGAGGGTTCAAGGTCACGCCCGACGGCAAGCACATCTTGTTCCTCCGCAGCGAGGGGCCCACCAGCTTCTCGCAGGAGCTCTGGCTCTTCGACGTTGACGCCGGCAAGGAACGCAAGCTGCTCAACGCCGACGCGATCCTCGGCGGCAAAGAAGAGAAGCTCAGCCCCGAGGAGCTCGCGCGGCGTGAGAGGACTCGCTCGAGCAGCCGCGGCATCGCGTCCTTCCAGCTCTCCAAGGACGGCAAGCTGCTGCTCGTCCCTCTGGGCGGGAAGCTCTACGCGATGGACTTCGCCGACGCGCTCGCCGGGAGCCCCAAGCCCCGCGAACTGAACACCGGGGCCGGGATTCTCGATCCGCGGCTGTCGCCCGACAGCAAACAGGTCGCGTTCGTGCGCGACGGCACGGTCTTCGCCCTCGACCTCGCGGCCAACGAGGCCCGCCGCGTCAGCCCGCCGGGCGAGGGGGCCGTGTCTTTCGGCGATGCCGAGTTTGTGGCTCAGGAAGAGATGAAGCGGTTCCACGGCTTCTGGTGGTCGCCCGACGCGACCCGCATCGCCTATCAGCGCACCGATGTCGGGCCGCTGGAGACGTTCACGATCGCGGACCCGTCGGACCCCGGCAAGCCGCCGCAGTCGTGGAGGTACCCGCGTGCGGGGCGTGCGAACGCCGAGGTCACGCTCTGGATCGCGCCCGTGCCAAAAGGGGAGAAGAAAGACGACGCCAAGCCCGCCGCGTTCGACCGAGCCGCGATCAAGGTTCGTTGGGACACCCACGCGTACCCGTATCTCGCACGCGTGGATTGGCCCAAGAAGGGGCCGATGACGATCCTGGTGCAGAACCGGGCTCAGACCGAGCAGCGGCTGCTCCGCGTGGATCCCGCCAGCGGCGACGCCGTGACACTGCTCACCGAGGTGGACGCCGCGTGGGTCAATCTCGAGAACGATGCTCCCGCCTGGCTGCCCGATGGCAGGCGCTTCATCTGGCTCAGCGAGCAGGGGCAGGCGGACGGCTGGGAGATCCAGATCCGCGGGCTCGACGGCGGCGTTCAGAAGCGCATCGCGCCGAAAGGCTGGCAGATCCACGGGCTTGCGGCGGTGGGGGAGAACGGTACCTTCGTGGTCGCGATGGTCTCTCCCGTGAGCGACAGTTCCATCGTCTTCCCGCTGCGGATCGACCTCGAAGATTCGATGACGGCGTCGATGCTCGAACTGAGCCGCGACGTCTTGGTGATGGTCAAGGCTCCGGATGGGCAATACGCCATCGAGGCGAACGAAGACTTCTCCGCGTGGATCGTCACCGGGCGCTCCCGCGACGGCAGCCCGATGCGGGCGGTGTACCGCGGAGCCGACGCCAACCCCAGCGGCGCGAGCGTCGGCAGCGTGAGCTCCGTGGCCGCGGAACCGCCCTTTGTTCCCAAGCCGCAGTTCGTCAAGGCCAAGGTCGGCAATCACGAGTTCCAGGCGGTCATCGTCCGCCCCCGCGACTTTGACAAGTCCAAGAAGTATCCCGTTCTCAACTTCGTCTACGGCGGGCCGGGCAGCAATCAGGTGAACGCCAACGCCCGGGGCTACCTGCAGCCACAGTTCTTCGCGGATCACGGCTTCATCGTCGTCTCCATCGACGGGCGCGGCACGCCCCGGCGGGGTCGCGAGTGGGAACGCGTCTTGAAGAAGGACGGCGTCGGCAACTTCATCGATGTGCCCTTGAAAGACCAGTGCGACGTGCTCGAAGACCTTTGCAAGCAGTTCCCCGAGATGGACCGCGCCCGCATCGGTGTCTACGGCTCGTCCTTCGGCGGGTACTTCTCATCCATGGCCACCATGCGCCGACCCGATGTCTTCAAGTGCGGCATCTCGATCGCCCCCGTCACCGACTGGCTCGACTACGACACCCATTACACCGAGCGCTACCTCGGCGTGCCCGGGACGCCCGCGGTTGACGCCGGATACGCAGCCTCGAACGTGCTCTCGTATTGCAAGGACCTCCAAGTTCCGTTGCTCGTGATCCACGGCACCGCCGACGACAACGTCTACCTCGTCCACGCCCTCAAGCTCACCGATCGCCTCTTCAAGGAAGGCAAGCCGTTCGAGTTCGTCCCGCTCTCGGGCCAGACCCACATGATCACCAAGCCCGACATCGTGAAGCGGCTGAACCAGCGGATGATCGGGTTCTTTCAGAGCCATCTGGGCAGCGCGAAGTGACGAGCGGCGCTCGATCGTGTTTGTATTTCGATCGCTTTCGGAGGCTAACTCGTTGCCTCGTTGGTGTTTGCGTAAGGATGGAAATGCCTTCCTTCGAGGGTCTTGGTTCCCGCTGTATCGGGTAGAGTGAGAGTGGGGAAACCAGGGGCCCGGTGGAACCATGTGGTCCGTCGGGATGTGCGGGATGAACGGAACGACTCTGAAGGAGGCATCTATGAAGATTCGCAACGCCATGACTGTCCTTGCCGCGGCCGGGATTCTGGGCACGCTCGCCGCTTGCGCGACGCCCTCGGGCAACACCACGGCCGACAAGCAGAACAACACGCTGTCGATGCGTGATGCGACCCTCACGCGGCTGTACAAGGAGAAGCCCGAGGCCAAGGCCGCCATCGACAACGGCGCCGGCTACGGCGTGTTCAGCACCATCGCGATGGGCGCGGTAGTCGGCGGGTCCAACGGCTACGGCGTCGTCGAGGACAAGAGCGGCAAGCGCACGTACATGCGCATGGCCAGCGGCGGCCTGAACCTGGGCGTCTCCGCCACCGAGACCAAGCTCGTCCTGGTCTTCAAGGACAAGGCCACGCTCGACAAGTTCACCAGCTCGACCTTCGAGTGGGGCTCCAGCGCCGCGGCCGGCGCCAAGGGCGACAAGTCCGGCGGCATGAACGAAGAGGCCGGCAAGATGACGCGTGACATCACCGTCTATCAGCTCACCGACACCGGCTTCGCCCTCACCGCGAACCTCGCGGGAACCAAGTTCTGGCCCGAGAAGGGGATGAACTGAGGAAGGGGAAAGGGGAGGAGGGAAGCAGCGGAGCAGGGGCTTCGCTGCAGCTGAATGCAACAAAGAAAACGCCCGGGCAGTGCCCGGGCGTTTTTCATTCTGTCAATGACCGGAGCTTCGGGGATTCACGGGATTCTTTGTCCCTGCTCCCCTGCTCCCCTGCCCCCCTTCCTGATTACTTCTTCACCGCGCCCACCGTCTTCTTCGGGTTGACGATGAAGCGGCCTTCGTAGCCGGCCATCGGGTCGGCGTTGGCCTTGAGGGCTTCGATCACCTGGGCGGTGGTCAGCGACGGGTTCACCGCCAGCATCTTGCCGACGAGGTTGGTCACGTTCGGGGCGGCCATCGACGTGCCGCTGTACTTGAAGCGTTTGCCGCCGGGGACGTAGCTCTCGACCTCGAAGCCGTTGGCGTAAAGCGTGACGCCCTTGCCGAAGGTGGTGAAGCTGGTGGGCTTGCCCGACGAGTCGATCGCGCCGATGGTGATGACGTTGGGCAGATCGATGCCGGTGGGCATCATCTCGCTGAAGACGTTGTCGTTGTCGCTGTTGCCCGCGGCGGGGACGAACAGGATCTCGGGCGCGCTCTTCATCGCCTCGGTCATGCCGCCGATCATGATGCCGAAGACCTTGCGCGACATCTCGGCCCGCTCCTTGGCGTCCTTGATGGCGCCGCGCTGTTCGATCATCTCCTCGATGTCCTTGCGCGAGAGGCCCCACGACATGTTGACCACGCGAACGCCGGCCTTCTTCATGTAGGCGACGGTGTCGCGGAAGCTCTGGGCCCAAGCCTCGGCGGTGGCGACGTTCATGTCGTACCGCGGGATGGACTTGAAGTCGAAGGTGAGGCGGACGCCGAGGATCTTGGCGAAGGGGTTGCCGGCGCTGGCGATGCCGGCGACGTGCGTGCCGTGCGAGTAGTTGCCGTAGAGGCCGAGGTCCTCGAGGAAGCCCTGGACTTCCTCGGCCTTGAGGCCCTTGACGTACTCGCGGAAGGCCTTGGCGTCGGGGCTGTCCACGCCGGCCTGCGAGTCGCTGCTGCCCTTGGTGTACTTCATGACCAGTTCGAGCGGCGACTTCATCTCGTCGATCGGGCAGAGCAGGCCGCTGGTGCGCTTCATCTGCATGTCGAAGGCGATGCCGTTGACGTCGTCGACAAAGCCGTTGTTGTCGTTGTCCTTGCCGTCGGCCTTTTCAGCGGGGTTCTCCCAGACGTTGGCCGAGAAGAGCGAGACGTCGACGCCGGAGTCCCAGATGCCGATGACGACGGGCGAGGCCTTGTCGGTGGGCGCGAGGGTGACCTCGTTGGCGGAGAGGATGTCCACCCGGGGCTTGTTGTTGGCGTCGACCAGCTTGCCGTAGACCTCGGCGACGCCGGGCTGGACCTCGATGAGCTTGTCGATCATGTTGCGCATGCCGACGACGGTGCCGACGAGGTCGCCGGAGATCTCGCCCTTGTTGGTCTCAACGACCGGATCGAGGTTGGCCTTCACCTGGCCCAGGATGAGTTCCTTGTTGATGAACTGTGCGGTGGAACGGGCCTGGAGCACGCTCTCGCGGACCTTGTCCCAGGGCAGCGCGCCGACGCGCTTCTCAAGTTCCGCCTTGAAGGCGGTCAGGTAGGCCGACTTGTCGGCGCCGTCGTTGCTCGCCTTGCGGGCGGTGATCATGGAAGCCAGCACCTGGCCCATCATGAGCTTGGTCGATTCCTTGCCCTCGAGCGCGCGGGCCGACTCGACGTGCTTGAGCGCCTCGTCGTAGTTGCCCTCGAAGGTGGCGATCTGCTGCAGGGTGGAGTAGTACCCCTTCAGCGTGGTCTTGTCCTGGATGTCGTACTTGGCGAGGTCGGCGAGGGTGTTGGCCTTCAGCTCGGCGACGAACTTCTTGAACGGGGCGTCGCTGACGAGGAACTCGCTCGCCTTGCCCTCGATCTTGTAGAGGTGGCGCGGGAGATCGTCGGCGGTCTTCACCGGGATCTTGGCGCCAGCGGCCGGGGCGGCGGGCTCGGCGTGGGCGGGGAGGCCGACCGTGAGGCCGGCGGCGAGGGCGAGGGCGACGATCAGCGAGGTCTGTTTCAAGCAGTGTCCTTTCGAGAAGGCCGGCGAGCCGAGGCATCGGATGGCCGCGGTTGCTGAGGCCGGGTGATTGTTCCGAGGCAGAGGCTGGGTGTTGCAGGAGAATTTGGTAGTCTCTGGTGATGAAGTTCGATCCCATCCGGACGACGGAGAACCCCGATGGCCGATGACCTGTCCACGAACCAGCTGCTGCTCGTAATCATCGCGATCCTGCTTCCGCCGCTTGCGGTCTATCTCAAGACCAAAAGCCTCGGTATGACCCTTCTATGCGTGCTTCTCTGGTGCCTTGGGCTCATTCCGGGTTTGCTCATGGCATTGTGGGTTGTTCTTAAGGGCTGATCCCGCATCGAAAACGGGGAATGGTCCCGGGTGCCGGGCTTTCGCGCACCCCTTGCGCGGCAGGAACGTCCGATAGCACGGCTGATTTTCCGCCGTTGGAGCGGTGTCGCCCGAGTTTTGCTCGCACTAGCGTCCGAAAATGGCTAGACTTTTGGTACGCCTCCCGGTTCTCGGGTGAATGCCCGTGTGGGGCATCGTGGCGTGGGTCCGGACGTTGGGTCGAGCCAGGATGAAGCAGCCGCAATGGCAACTTGCAGCGGTGGACTCGGGCTTGAGCTTGGGCCGTGGCCGTTCGTATGTGCTTCGTCGCCGCGTGGGGAGTATCGCGCGGCAGGTCATGTTTCGACATGGTCGTCGCTCGCGGGTGAGACCGGCGTGCGCGACCGAGCAATCTTCGACCGGCGGCGCTGGGGCCACCGGCGCTTCGCACCCGGTCTCCGCGTGAAGAGGAGTCTTATGAAGAACTTTGGAATCATCTCGACGTTGTCGCTGGCGGTCGTCGCCGGTGGCCTGGTTGGTTGTTCGAGCGGCAATCGCTCGTCGACCGGCGAATCCCCCACGAACGTGGGCGCTCACGGCTACTACTGGAAGGACCAGAAGGCCGCCCCGGCCCCGAAGGCCGCTCCGGCTCCGGTCGCCAAGGCTGAGAACCCCTGCAAGCCCGTCATTGGCCCCGGCTACATGACCACCTCGCAGTCCTTCCCGACCGGTGACGCCGCCACCTCGGCCGTCATGCTGCAGGAAGTCTTCCCGGGTCAAGTCAAGGCCAACGCCAACTTCCCGTACAAGATCTACGTCAGCAACCTGACCAGCACGACGCTGAACAACGTGATCGTCAGCGCGACCAGCCTGGCGAACCGCAACATCGTCAGCAGCACCCCGGCCGCCAGCGCTGGCACCGGCGGCGCTCTGGTCTGGAACGTGGGCGACATCGCCCCCGGCAAGTGCGTCGTGATCGATGCGACGGCGAAGGCCTCGGCGGTCGGCAACAGCTCGACCTGCCTCACCGTCAGCTACAACAACTCGCTGTGCTCGAACCTCCAGGTCGTCCAGCCGGCCCTGGCCCTCACCAAGGCCATGACCCCGGCCGCGACCGTCTGCGACCCCATCGTCGCGACGTTTGAGGTCAAGAACACCGGCAGCGGCGCCGCCAGCAACGTCAAGATCAAGGACACCCTCCCGGCTGGTCTGACCACCACCGACGGCAAGACCACGATCGAGTTCGACGCCGGCACCCTCGCCAGCGGCCAGGCTCGCCAGTTCTCGGCCAACCTCAAGGCGGCCAAGAGCGGCAAGTACGAGAACAACGCCAGCGCCAGCGCTGACGACGGCCTCACCGCCAACTCGAACACCGTCGCCACCACCGTCACCCAGCCCCAGCTCAAGCTGGCCGCTGAGTGCCCGGCGGGCGGCCCGGTTGGTCGCAGCGGTCGCAACTTCACCTTCAAGTTCACCGTGAGCAACACCGGTGACGCGGCGGCCAACACCACCGTGACGGCCCCGATCCCGGCCGGCACCACCTTCGTCTCGGCCGACAACGGCGGCACCGCCGGTCCCAACGGCGTGACCTGGAACGTCGGCAGCCTCGCGGCTGGCGCCTCCAAGGCCGTCTCGCTGACCGTCAAGGCCTTGGGCGCTGGCTCGTTCTCGGCTTCGGCGACCGCGACCGGTCCCTGCGCCGGCACCGTGAACGCCAACTGCACCGTCGCCACCACCGGCCTGCCGGACATCGGCACGCAGATCACCGACGACGACGGCGTCGTCGATGTGGGCGTCAACCACAACTTCCGCTACGAGGTCAAGAACCAGGGCTTCGTCGACCTGACCAACGTCAAGGCCGTCTTCACCCTGGACGAGGGCCTCAGCTTCGTCAGCAGCGACGCCGCTCCGGCCGCCGCGGCCAACGGCCAGACCGTCACGGTCAACGTCGGCACGCTCAAGGTCGGCGACATCAAGCGCTTCAACATCGTCGCCAAGGGCACCAAGGCCGGCCAGTTCGTGATCCAGTCGGTCACGACCTCGGACCAGACCAAGGCCGTCCGCAACGACGAGCAGGTCAACTACGTCGGCAACTAAGCCGCTGGCCTCTGGCCAACGGCTGAGAAGCCCCGTTCTGTTCGCAGGAGCGGAACGGATCCGACGAATGTGAAACCAACAGCGGCCCGGGCGAAAGCTCGGGCCGCTTGCTTTCAGGATGAGCACGCTCGAAGGGCGTCGGGACTTCGGCCCTTTGGCGTGCGCACGCGCTCGCGGCGGGACCATCTCCGTTCAAGCGAGGGCTCACTCGCTCCTTGCGGCGACGGCGCTCCTTGGGCCATCTCTCTTCCTGCGCACTCGCAAGGAGTGTTTGCTCCAGCATCCGATCAAGTCGCGGCAGCGGCTCGCTACGCTTTGCGTTCCGTGGCATCTCAGACCCTGCCAAGCGAGCGACCATGTCTGTCCCGACCTTCACCATTGATCTCACCCTGGTCTCGCCCGCTCAGCGGGAGCAGTTGCTGCGGCGTGAGTGGTTCCTGACCAACGGCCTGGGCGGCTTTGCCAGCGGAACGGTGCTGGGCGTGCCTCAGCGCCGCTACCACAACTTCCTGAACGGCGCCCTGCGGCCGCCGGTGGGGCGTGTGGTTGGTCTGAGCAGTGTTCTGGAAACGGTGGTCCTCAAGCCCGGCGCCGCCTCGGCCGTCGCGAAGAACACTCCCGTCTCCGAGCAACGCCTCGAGTTCTCTTCGTTTCTCTTTCCGGGCGGCGGCGAAGGCCGAGCGGGAGAGCAGGCCTCGGCGGCCCAGGTCTTTGCGCCCGGGGGCTACACGCATCTAGAACGATTCGAGAAGGACGTTACCTGCCGTTGGTTCTATCGCTACGGCCCGGTGGAGTTCAGCCGCGAGCTGGCGCTCGTGCGCCACGAGAATGTTGGTGTGCTCCGCTACCGCGTGAACGCCGAGCGGCACGCGGCGCGCCTGGAGCTGCGGCCGTTCACCGCGCTCCGCGATTTCCACGAGCTGGTGAAGGCGAGCGAGCGGTCGAACGACTACAGCGTGCTCGCGGGCTCGGGTGGGTGCGAGATCGCGTGCCGAGGCTCGCGGGTGCAGATCGCGCCGGGCGCGGCGTCGGCCCCCGGGTCGTTCGTGCAGGACCGTCAGTGGTGGTACAACATCCGTTACGCCCGAGACGCGGAGCGCGGGCAGGACTGCCTCGAGGACCTGTTCACGCCGGGCGTGTTTATGTTCGAGCTGGCGCCCGGTCGGTCCCACGTCATCGAGCTGGTGGTGTCGCTGGATGGCGAGCCGCTGCGCTCGCTCAAGGCGCCGCTGAAGCCGGTGACCCGGGACGAGATCGCGGCGTCGGAGTCGAGCCGGCTGGATCGTCTGATCGCGACGACCACGGCTGGCTTGGGCCACCACGCGTTCTCGGAGGATGAGAAGTCTGTGGTCGCGGTGCTGGTGCAGAGCGCGGATCAGTTCGTGGTTCGGCGTGAGAAGCCGGTCGTCGCGGCGCGTCCGGTGGTTCCGGGCAGCCCTGCGGCCCGCGCGGGCTCGAGCAATGCCGACGGGCACGATTGCACGGTGATCGCCGGATACCCGTGGTTCAGCGACTGGGGCCGGGACACGATGATCTCGCTGCCGGGGCTGCTGCTGACCACCGGGCGGCTGGACGAAGCGACGAAGGTGATGGAGGCGTTCGCGTCCCTCACCCGGCGCGGGTTGGTGCCCAACTGCTTCGATAACGGCAGCGGGGCGGCGGAGTACAACACCGTCGACGCCTCGCTCTGGTATCTCCACGCCGCGGCGAATCTGCACCAGGCCTGTGTCGCCGCCGGTCGCGAGGACCCCACGGCGGAGAATTCCCCCGTCCGGCGTGCGTGTCTGGCGATCATCGAGGCGTATCAGAGCGGCACGGACTTCAACATCCGCGCCGACGCCAAGGACGGGCTGATCGCCGCCGGCGAGGTCGGCACGCAGCTCACGTGGATGGACGCCAAGCGCGACGGCGTGGTCTTTACCCCTCGTCACGGCAAGCCGGTCGAGATCAACGCCCTGTGGTACTCGGGTCTGCTTGTCACCGCTGACCTGTGCGAGAAGGACCGGCCGCGCACCAGCCGCGAGCTGAGGCAGATCGGCGAGCGGGTTGCCAAGAGCTTCCGGGAGCAGTTCTGGAACGAAGAGGATCGCTGCCTCTTTGACGTGCTCGCTCCCAAATCCGGTTCCTTTGTCGCGATGGACGAGATCCGGCCCAATCAGATCTTCGCGTGCAGCCTGCCGTACTCGGCGCTCGACGAGCGGCAGCAGCAGTCGGTGGTGAAGGTGGTGAGCGAGCACCTGCTCACCAACCGCGGGCTGCGCACCCTCAGCCCGACGGAGAAGGGCTACGCGGCGCGTTTCGAGGGCCCGCTCTTCGAGCGCGACCGGGCGTACCACAACGGCACCGTCTGGCCCTGGCTGCTCGGGCCCTACGCCGAGGCGGTGCTGCGCACCGGCAAGTTCTCGGCACGCTCGCGGGCGCTGGCCCGGGACGCGATCCAGCCGCTGCTGGACATGATCGCGCCGGATGTGCGACCGGGTGATCCGCTCCGCGCCGGGGGCCCCGCGATGGGCCAGATCCCCGAGATCTACGACGCCGACGATTCGCCGACGCACCCGCGCCGACCCGACGGCTGCTTCGCCCAGGCGTGGAGCGTGGCGGAGTGTCTGCGTGTGCTGGCGTTGACCTTGCGATCGTGAACGAGGGCGGGCTCAGAGCGTTGATCGCACGGGCGGGAAGAGGCAGCGGTCCGGGCCGATGTACTGCATCGCGACCAGCGTCTGGTCGTCGGCGCGGGTTCTGGCCTGGGTGTGCTCGAACAAAGAGCGGTGGATCGACTCGATGATCTCGTCGGGGCGTCCGCCGGTGGAGAGCATGGCCTCGTCGAGCCGGTCGACCCCGAACATGCGGCGGTTGCCGTCGCCGCTGAAGGCTTCGGTGATGCCGTCGGTGTAGAGCAGGACCGCGTCGCCGGGCGATAGCTGCACGTCCTCGCTCCAGGCTTCCATGTCGTCGGAGATGCCCAGCGGCAGGGTCGCGGCGTCGTCGATGCCTCGGATCGTGCCGGTGGCGGCGGAGTAGAGGCGTGGCGGGTTGTGTCCGGCGGAGGCGTAGTTCAGCCGTGCCGTCGCCGGATCGAAGATCCCGAAGAACGCGGTGATGAAGTTGCCCTCGAGGCGTGAGCCGAGCAGGCGGTGGTTGACGAAGCGGAGCACGCTGGACGCGCTGCCGTCGCCGCCGCTGTAGCAGTGCAGGATCGCCCGCATCATGGCCATGATGGTGGCGGCGCCCGCGCCGTGGCCGGAGACATCGGCGACGAGGATGCCGATGCGTCCGTCGGGCATGGGCAGGAAGTCGTAGTAGTCGCCGCCGGCCTGATCGCTGGTGAGGTAGCTGGTGGCGATGGCCAGGCCGGGGATATCGGGCAGCTTCTCGGGCAGCAGGGACTGCTGCACGCGGGCGACCTCTTCGAACTGGGCGTTGAGCGCCTTGTTTAGCCGCTCGACTTCCTTCAGGGCCACGAGATTCCGGGTCATCGCGCCGATGAGGTTCGACAGCAGCATCGCGTCCTCGAGCGATTGCTCGGTGTACGCGTTGGGGTCTCGGCGGAGCTGGATGGACCAGTTGAGCGGCCTGCCGTTGTCGAGCAGCGGGATGGCGAGCGCGGAGCGAAACTCGGCGAGCTCGTTGCCCAGCACCGGGTCGTTGGAGAGGTCAAGGTCCTTGAGGATCTTGGGCGTGCCGTTGGCGATGGCGGCGCCGAGCATGCCGTCGCGGTAGGCGGGCAGCTGCTGAAAGGTCTTCCACGGGTCGGCGTTGACGTTGGCGGGGAGCGTGCCGTCGTTGCGATCGGCGGCGGCCTGCATCTCCTTGACGTCGTACCGGCGGGTGATCTTGTACTGACCGGGCGGCAGATTCCGAGTCGAGAGCGAGATGAAGTACTCGATCGGCCGGATCTTCCACATCCGCGGGCCAAAGACCTTGAAGACGTCGGTGGGCTCGCGGGCGCGGCTCGCCTCGACGAGCAGCTCCTCGATCATCTTGATACGGGGGTTCTCGGATAGATCGATGACGCGCACGGAGAGAGTGTATCGCTGGTGGGAAATGTGACCGACGGCGGTTCGCGGACCACGACGGACGAGCAGGGTACCCGCGGCAGGCTTGGATGCTCATGCGCGGATTCGGTTTCGTCCGAGGTTCGGTCGGGGCGGCTACCGCCCCTTGTCGCGTCGCCAGTCCGGCTTGCCCTTGTCGCGGGACTTGCTCTTCTGGCTGCGCCGGGCGCTGCCGTCGCGGCCCAGGCCGCTGAAGCCGGCGCCCTTGCCCTTCTCGAACCCGCCGCCGAGGTTCAGCCCGCCCGGTTTCTCGGCGATCTTCTTCATCTTGCCCGCGGCACGCCCCTCGGCGTTGTCCACCACGCACTCCATCTGCCGCTTCTGCAGGTCCACGGCGACGATCTTCACGCTCACCCGGTCGCCCATGTTGTACGAGCGGCCCGAGCGGGCATCGACGAGAGCGCCGGTGCGCGGGTCCACGCGCCAGAATGGCGTGAGATTGCCGCGGGTCACGTCGCCGGGCAGATCTTCCTTCTTTACGAAGCCCTCGGCGAGGTACTTGTCGATCTGAATGAAAATGCCGCGGGGGTTCAGGCCGGTGATGACGGCGTCGAAGCTCTCGCCGATGTGCTTCTCGAGAAGCTGCAGCACCAGGAAGCTGCGGAGCGCTCGTTCGGCCTCGGTGGCGGCTTCCTCGCGCCGGGTCGCGTGACGCCCGATCTCGACGAGCTCGGATTCGTCGGGGCACATCTTGGAATCGCGGAGGATGCGACCGAGTTCGCGGCGCTCGCCGTCGCCCTTGGGACGCTTCGTGCCGTTGTCGGTCTGACGCAGGTACTCAGCGAGAGCGCGGTGCACGGTGAGGTCGGCGTAGCGGCGGATCGGGCTGGTGAAGTGTGCGTACGCCTCGCTGGCGAGCGCGAAGTGGCCGATCATCGCCGGGGAGTATTCCGCGCGGCTCATGGTCCGCAGCACCGCCATGTGCACGGCACGGCTCGCGGGCGTGCCGCGGGTCGCGTTCAAGAGCGCCTGCAGCTCCTCACGCGTCGGGTTCTTGGGGATGCGGAAGCCCGCGACCATCGCTGCTTTGCGGAGCGAATCGACATCGCCGGGCGTCGGGTCGGGGTGCGTGCGGCGAAGCAGCGGCACGCCGAGCTTCTCGAAGAGTCGCGCCAGCACCTCGTTCGCCTCGACCATGAACATCTCGATCAGCGTGTGCGTGAACGCGTTGTCCTCGCGCTCGGCGTCGACCACGTGGCCGTTGTCGTCGTAGATGAGCACGACGTCGGGCAGCTCGAGACTGATCATCCCCTGGCGCTGGCGGCGGCCCTGGATGGCTTTCGCGCACGCGTCCATCTGCTGCAGCGTCTCGATCAATTGATCGCTGTACCGCGGCGGGGTCTTGGCGTGCTTGCGGGCCTCGTTGAAGTCGCCGTCGATGAGGGCCTGGGCCTCGAGGTACGTCAGCCGCTTCGCGCTCTTGATGAGGGTGTTCTGCACGCCCTCGAGCACGCACGCACCCGACTTGTCGTACGTCATCATCGCCGTCTTGCAGAAGCGGTACACGCCCTCCTGCAGCGAGCAGATGCCGTTGCTCAAGAGCTCCGGGATCATCGGGATCACGCGCCGCGGCAGGTACACGCTGTTGCAGCGATCGCGGGCCTCGACATCGATCGCCGAGCCGGGCGGGATGAAGTGCGCCACGTCGGCGATGTGGACCGCGAGGTCCCACCCGCCGGGCACGTGCTTGCTGGGGCGGATGCTGATCGCGTCGTCGTAGTCCTTGGCGTCCGGCGGGTCGATGGTGATGATGAAGTCGTTGGTGAGATCGGCGCGGCCGTCCCAGCCTTCGTCGTCGAAGCACTTGGCCCCGACCTTCTGGAACTCCGCGATCTGCTCGTCGTACACGACGGTCACCTCGCGGGCCTGGTCGTTGCACTCCTCGGGGAACTCGCCGGGAAGGTCGTACGCCGCGATGACGGCCTGGGTCTCGACGTCAGGCATGCCCGCCGCGCCCAGCACCTTGATGATGACGCCCTCGCCGAGCACATTGGCTTGCGGATAGGCGACCAGCTCGATGATGACCTTGGAACCCTCGGGCGCGTTCTTCGCCGCGGCGTCGCGGACGACGATCGGTTCGGTGACCTCGCGCCCGTCTGGGAACACAACCCACTGCTGGCCCCGCTTCACAAGCTCGCCCGAGAAACTGCTGCGCTTGCGCTTCACGACTTCGACGATGGCTCCGACAAATTGCGGCCCATCACCGGCCCCGGCGCGGGCACGCCCGTTGTCGCGGCGGACCGCGACCTTCACCTTGTCGCCGCTGAGCGCGTCGCCGGTGTCCTCGGCCGGGATGAAGATCGACCCTTCGCGCACCGCGACATCGGGCTGGACGAAGCCGAAGCCCTTCATGGCCTTGCGGAAGGTGCCGACGACCGTGCCGCCCATCTTCTCGACGGAAGGCAGGCCGATGAGCCCGGTCGCGGAGATCTCGACGGCCTTCTCATCCGCGAGCGTCTTGACGGCGGCTTCAAACTCGGCCGAGTCCTGCTCGTCGACGCCGAGGTCTTCTTTCAGATGGGAGATGCTCCGCGGCGTGTAGTCCTCGTGCTTGAGGTGCTCGAGGAGACGCTTGCGGAATCGGAGGCTCATGGTGAAGAGTAGCGGTTGTTTCGCAACTCCTATCCCCGCTAGCGCGGAGAGGGGAGTGCGCGGATCATGGCCGCCCCGACCACGGCCGCGGTCTCGACCCGCAGCACGTGCGGCGCGAAGCAGAACAGTGTCACGCCCGCGGCCTTCAACTGCGCGAACTCCTCGTCGCTGAAGCCGCCCTCCGGGCCCACCAGCAGCACCACGCGCTCCGCCGACATCACCGTTGCTTGCGGCAGGGGCCCGCCCGACGCGTCGGCGGCGACGATGAGCGTTCCGGACGTCGGCTTGATTGCTTCGGCGAAGCTGATCGCGTCGCCGATCTCCAAGAGCCAGCCCCGGCCGCACTGCTTCAGGCTCTCGGTGGCGACTCGGCGCAGGCGATTGATCTTGCCCTCGCGCGGGTCCACGACGGTGCGTTTGGTCAGGAGCGGGCGGTACGTGTCTGCGCCGACCTGCGACAGGCCGTCGACCATCTCTTCGAGCCGTTCTCCCTTGGCGGCCGGGGCGTAGACCTCGACCCGGGGCGAGGGGCGATTCTGGGTTGAGACGCTCGCGACCTCAAGTTCGACTTCCCACTCACCCTGGCGTGACTTGCGGATGTCGCGGATCACGGCCGACCCGCGGGCGCCGCGACCGTTGAGCAGTTCCACCGCGTCGCCGATCTCGCAGCGCTTCACGCGAGCGGCGTGATGAGCCTCGTCGCCGCCGATCACAACGCGGGCGCCGGCCAGGGGCGAGAGGCTCTCGAGATGGATGCGGTGGATGGACACGAGGAGAGGATAGAGGAAGGTCCGAGAGCCTGCGAGAGCGGCTGGGGGAGCGCGAGAACGGGCTGGTTTCGGCGGTTCCTGCGGGCGGAATCTGCGGGGGACTGGTCCGATAGAGTTGTGGTCGGTGGAGCGGCTTGGCCGCATGGTCGATGAGGCGAGACACGAGGATCGTGGAGGGGCGCCGGCGAGGCCGCCGGCGGATGGATCGTGCTTTTGGAGGCGTGCGGTTTCATGTCGCGAACGGGCGAGCAATCCGGGTCACCCGATCCAGCCAACGAGCTGGCGTCGCTGGATGCGCAGCTCGATGCGTTGCTCGCGGATCAAGCCAAGGCCCAGGCGTCGCCACCCGTGGAGCCCGCGGTCGCGGATGCGGTCGCTCCCAACGCTCCGGTCGCGGACGCGCCCGCGCCGGAATCGGCGGCCGCCGCGGCCGAGGCGGCGGTGTCGTCGATCGAGGCGCAGGTTGATTCGCTGGTCAGCCAGTTTGTCGACGACGCGCCGGCACCCGCAACGGACGCTGCATCGCTCGCGGATCTGGTGGAGTCGCTGGCGAGTGACAATGCTGCGGCGCAGCCGCCGGCAGCGACCGAAGAGCCGCCGATTGAAAGTCAGGTCGAACCTCCTGCGGCCGCGGCGCCTCAGGAGATCGAAGCCGACACGTCGGTCGCTGTCGCGGCGGCGACGGAATCCGTCGCGGCGGAGGCGCCCTCGCCCGAGGCGGTCGAACCCAGCGTTGGTGCCGAAGCCGTTGCTCCCGTTGCGGCCGTTCAGGAGGCGGTGGCACCGCCTGTAGACCCGGCGACGGAGGCGGCGACAGAGGTGACGACAGAGGTCGCGAAAGATGAGCCGGTCGCCGCGGTCGCCCCGGAACCGTTGGCTTCAGCGGATGCCGCGGTGCCCGCTGAGGTGCCCGCCGAGGTGGTCGCCCCGGCGGCGGTCAAAGCTCCGGCCTCCGCACCCGCGGCTCGCCTCGATGTGCCCGCGGAGGACATTTCGGCGCTCGATGATCAGTTGGCACGATTGACCGATGAGCTGCTTTCTTCGGAGAGCTCGGGCGTGGAAGCCCCGGCTCCGATGGACACCGCCAGCCTTGCGGCACCCGCGCCGGCTGCCACGGAAGCAATCAAGGACCCGGCGCCGGTCGCCCCGGTGGCGGCACCCGCCGCGGTCGCGGCCCCAGCGTCTGTCGCGGCGCCGGCGGCGGCGTCTCCGAGCGCGCCGGTCGCGGCGCCAGCCGCGGTTCCTGTGGCGGCGGCAGTGCAAGCTGCTTCGAAGCCCAAGGGGCCGTCGGCGTTCACAAGGGCACGGGAGGCCGTGGGCAAACGGACCGCGGGGCTGGCGACGGTGCTGGCCAAGCCGCTGGCGGGCAAGCCCCAGATGGTGCGCGACACGATCGGCTGGCTGGGATTGAACACGATTTTCCTGGCGACGTTGGTGTGGGGCTACCGGATCGTGCTGCAGAAGCCCGAGCTGCCGATGGCGGAGAAGTCGCCGATCGGGCTGGTTGCGGAGCACGGCGATGATCACGGCGACGAGCACGCCGACGGACCCGCCGACGCGCATGCTTCGGGCAGCCACGACGAGCACGCGGCTGGCGACGGGCACGAGGGCCAAGCGCACGCCGACGCGGGGCACGGCGAGGGCAAGGCCGACAGCATGA
This sequence comes from Phycisphaerales bacterium, assembly GCA_019744815.1. GTDB lineage: Bacteria > Planctomycetota > Phycisphaerae > Phycisphaerales > UBA1924 > JAFEBO01. Next base: position 381,385 of record JAIEUA010000010.1, on the reverse strand, counting down.
CCGGCGCGCCGTTGCTCCGCAAGAAGAAGCAGACGTACGCGTTGTCCGACGTCATGGCGGCCAAGCTGAGCGGCGGGAAGAAGGAAGCGGGCGGGCACGGCGAGGCCAAGAAGGACGCGCACGGCGCCGCCAAGAAGGACGCCCACGGGGCGGCCAAGAAGTCCGGCGGGCACTAGCGGCCGGCCGTCATGCAACTCGCCCGGGCTCGCCGATATGTCGGCATGCTCTCCAGACGCGGGGCCAACATTGTCTTTGTGCTGATGCTCTCGGGCGCGATGGCGGCGATCATGTCCCTGGCGATGACAATCATCAACACCGGCGTGGATGGGCACCTGATGGCCCGCTGGCTCAGGAACTTTGTGATCGCGTGGATGATCGCGTTCCCGTCGGCGCTGCTCCTGGTGCCGCCGATCCGGAGGTTTGCGGATTCGATGGTGCGATAGCTCTGATGGTCGACCGGGCTCTGACAGCGCGAGGGGGCGACCTTCGAGCTCTGACGGCCGCCTGTCGCCGGTTCGCACCGGCAACCTACGAGAGTTCCGGCATGGGGAAGGGGGCACGCACCCCGGCGTGCAGCGCTTGGCTTGATACGATGCGGGCATGCCAGCCACGCGTCGTCCGCTGTCGAAGGGTCGAAGCCAGAAACCCGTGATCGCGTGGGATCGCAAGGACTTGATCGGGTTGCAAGGGGTCTCGGCGGAACAGATCCGAGCGCTCTTGGTGGCCAGCCGGGCCCGGGTGGATATCACGACCGATGTCACCGATTCGCCGCTGGCGGGGACGACGATCGCGAACCTGTTCTTCGAGGACTCGACGAGGACTCGGACGAGCTTCACCAACGCGGCTCACCGGCTCCGTGCCCATGTTTCCAATCTGCTGGGGGCCTTTAGCAGCGTGACCAAGGGCGAAACGCTGATCGACACCGCCCGCAACGTCGAGGCGATGGGCGTGCACGCGCTGGTGATCCGGGCTCGACAGGGCGGTGCCGCGGGATTGATCGCCAAGAACGTCCGCTGCCCGGTGGTCAACGCCGGCGACGGGCGGCACGAGCATCCGACGCAGGGGTTGCTCGACATCTACACGCTCGCGGAGGCCAAGGGACGGCTGAACGACTTCAAGCTCAAGGGCCTGACAGTGGCGATCGTGGGCGACATCGTGTCCTCGCGGGTGGCGAGGTCGAACATCGCGGGCCTCACGGCGCTGGGCGCGAACGTCGTCTGCGTCGGCCCCGCCGGGCTGGCGCCGAGGAGTCTGGAGTCACTCGCGGAGACCGGCCCGGGCGCCGGGACGGTGCGGGTGACGCACGACTTCGACCGTGTGCTGCCGGAGGTCGACGCGGTGATGATGCTGCGGGTGCAGTTCGAGCGGCACGCCGACGCGGCGGGCAAGAACTCGCCCTCGATCGCGTCGATCCGCGAGTACCGCTCGTTCTTTGGCATGACCGGGGCGAGGGCGGACCAGATGAAGAAGGGCGCGATCGTGATGCACCCGGGTCCGATCAATCGCGGGCTGGAGCTGGATCCGGAGGTCGCGGACGGGCCGCGTAGCGTCATCCTGCGGCAGGTGACCGTCGGGGTGGGCGTGCGGATGGCGGTGCTCGAAGCCTGTGCCGCGGCGTCGGCCTGATTAAAGCACGGAACAGGTCGAACCTCTGTTCGCTCATCGGACGCGTCGGAGCAGCCGCGTGACGATGACCGCAGCGAGCCAGCCCACGATCATCCCGACGACAACATCACTGGCAAAGTGGCGGCCGACCCAGAGCCGCGTGATCGAGCAGCCCACAGCGACCGGTACGAGGACGATGCCGCTGCCGGGGAAGATCCGTGCGAGCGTGATGGCGGCTGCCATGGAGACGGCCGCGTGGCTGCTGGGAAGGCCGAGGTTGGAACCGTCGAACCAGCGTCCATCGTGGTAGAGGCCGGAGAAGAGGCCACGCCAAACGTGCCCCTGGTACTCGAAGGTCTTGACAAGCTGGCCGCCCTGCTCGACCAGGAGATCGTCGGGCGGCTGGGTGGGGCGTTCGCGACCGAGGACGAGCTTCAGAAGTTCGGCGAGGATGCCGCCGGCGGCGGGTGCGGCGAAGACGGCGATGACCGAGCCGGCGCGGAGGGCGCGGCCGTTGCCGGAGAACTGGCGGTAGATGGTGTGAGCGGCGAGCGCGAGCGCGACGATGAGCCATGTGCGGACGTCGCCGGTCTGGCGGAGGATCTGGTAGTAGGCCTTGGACTCAAGATCGCCCATGCGGGCGGGTTCGACGAGGAAGAAGTGGAAGAGAGCGCGATCGGCGACGTTGCAGATAATGACGCTGGCGACGGCGAGGATGGCGAGCGCGATGCGGCGGCGGCCGCGCTCGCGGCGCTGGGTGGCGAAGAAGTAGTCGTGCTTGATGGTGGGGCCGCGGGTCATGGGGACTCCGCGGGGGATGTGGTGCGGTTGGTGGCGCGCTGCGAGGGTGCGAGGTAGCCGCGACCGAGGTAGGTCCAGCGGTCCTTGCGGCGGTCCTGCGGCAGGTTGCCGAGGGATTCAACGGAGGAGAAGAGCGTGGACCACTGGGATTCGGCGGCGCCGATGAGGATGGCGTCGCGGTTGGTGAGGTCGGGGTTGTCGAGGGACAGATCGGGCCAGAGGTCCCACTGTGTGCGGCGGTAGCCCAAGCGGCTGCCGGCGACGCGGACCATGGGGTGATCGGGCAGGTAGAAGGTGAGTTGCGCCGCCACGCCGTAATGGTACGAGAAAAGCATGGGTGCTGCGCCGTTGCGGGTCTCACGCTGGCGGAGCTGATCGATCGCGTTGGCGTAGTCGGGCGCGCCGAGGAGGCGGTGCATGGCGACGGGCTTGCCGAGTTTCTCAAGGCCGATCGCGACAAGGTCGAGTCGGAGGAAGAGCAGCGTGGCGAGGACGCCGTAGACGAGGGTGGCGTGCCAGGAGATCTGCGCGAGGGTTTCGGGGCGCTGGAGGAAGATGCCGGCGCGGGGGCGGGGTTGCGGCAGGGCGCGCCAGTCGGCGAGTTTTCTGCGCCAGTCGTCGAGGCCGCGGACGAGAGCGATGGCGGCGAGGGAGGTGAGCGAGAGGAACGCGGCCATGGCCCAGTTTCCCTCGACGCTGGTGAAGACGGACATGAGCGTGTAGAGGGCGAGGGTGGGGAAGCCGAGGGCGAGGAGGAAGCGGGCGGCGGGATTGGTTTCTGGATCGGCGGTGAATCGGCGGGCAGCGAGCATGAGGCCGAGGGCGGGGCCGACGGCGGCGAGCTGGATGCCGAGAAACTCGAAGAAGTACTTGAGGGTGAAGGGTGCGCTGGTGGGAGTGGGGGCGACGTCGCCGCCGGGGAGTTTGGCGTGGCCGAGGAGATGCTTGATCGCGGGCCAGTCGTGCTGGGCATTCCAGATGGCGATGGGGACGAGGCCGAGGAGGGCGACGGCGAGGGCGGCTGGGGCGAGGGACTTCCAGCGTGAGTGCAGCGCGGGGTGGGCGAGCGCGAGGGCGATGAGGGCGCTCGGGATGAAGAGGGCAAGGGTGTATTTGAAGAGGAAACCGACGGCGACGGCGGCGGCGGCGATGAGCCAGGCGCGGGCGGAGGCGCGGAACGCGGCGCGGAAGATGGCCCAGCAGGCGATGGACCAGAAGGCCAGCAGCGGGCCGTCGATGGTCATGAGGAAGAGGCCGTTGAGGAGGAAGAGGGGCGTGAGGAAGAAGATCGCGGCGGCGGCGAGTGCGGCGCGGCGGTCGCGGGCGGCGTCGGCGGCGAGTCCGGCGAGCGCGAAGGCGGCGAGGGCGGAGTAGATCGGAGCGAGAGCGCGGACGCCGAACTCGGAGAGGCCCAGGGCCTTGACGGAGAGCCAGATAGACCAGGCGATGCCGGGGCCTTTGGAGTAGTAGGACCAGTCGGGGCGGGTGCTCCAGACCCAGTACTGGGCTTCGTCCTCGATGAGGTGGTAGGGGCAGAGGAAGCAGATGTAGAGGAGACGGGCGAGCGTGACGGCGGCGATGAGCGTGACGGCGCTGGGCGTGAGGCAGCGGTGCCACGCGGGGGAGGAAGTTAGAGAGTGGGGGCCGGCCGCCATGAAGAGGAACGGTAGCGGGAGGCGGGCGCGGGGAGAGAACGCGGAGGGGCGGAGAGGGCGGAGTGGCGCGGAGCGGAGAGTGGGGGTGAAGGCACTGCGAGGATGCGGATCGCTGGCAGCGCGGTGCCACCAGTCCGCGGCTGCTCGGAGCCGCGCGACTGGTGCGTCTGGAAGTAGCGTCTCCGGGCCGCATCAGTCGCGCCGCCGAGCCGGCGGACTGATGGCACCAAGGCGCCAGACGGCGGCAGGGCCATACGCTGGGGCGATGCGAGCGATCGTTGCGAAGGTGATGCTGTGGCTCGGAGCGATCGTGCTCGCGGCGGTGGTGTCGGGATGTGGACGCGAGCCGAGCAAGAGTGGTGCGACCGGGTCGGAGACCACGCCGACGCGGGAGCTTCGGATTGTGGCGCACAGCCCGGCGCTCGCGGTGATTCTGAAGGACCTGGGGTACGAGGCACAGATCGTGGGGCGGCACGCGTACGACTTGGTGCTGGACCCGAAGGTGCCATCGTGCGGCGAACTGGGGACGATCGACTACGAAACGCTGATACGCGTGCGGCCGACGCATGTGTTCATTCAGTGGGGAGCGCGGGAACTGCCGGAGCGGCTTACGGAGTTGGCGAAGGCGAATGACTGGGTGGTGATGAACCTCAATCCACTGGGACTGGATGAGATCGAGTCGTGTGCGCGGCAGATGGATGAGGCGGTGTTTGCGTGGACGGTGGGGGAAGAGAAGAAGGAAGAGGGGACGCCGGGGCCTGGAAGGCCCCGCCCCCGGGAGCACGTGAAGCCGCCGATGCCGTTTGAGGAGGAGATGAAGCGGGCGTGGCGCGATCGGGGCGCGGGGATGAAGCGTGCGGGGCGGATTCTGATTCTGGGATCGGCCAAGCCGCTGGGGGCGATGGGGCCGGGGAGTTTTCATCATCAGTTGCTGGAGCAACTCGGCGGCGTGCCAGCGCTGGGTGCGGGCGGCGATGACAAGTTCAAGGCGGCGTGGGTGACGCTGGATCTGGAGGACTTGCAGAAGCTGGCCCCGGATGGGATTGTGATTTTCTCGCCGAGGCCGCCGCGGACGGCGGAGCCGGAGAAGCAGCCAACGGCGGAGGAGTTGATCGCGCTGATGGGGCGGGCGGCGGAATTGAATGTGCCGGCGATCAAGAACAAGCGGGTGGCGGTGATCGATGATCCGCTGGGGCTGACGCCGAGCACGGCGATGATCGGGGTGGCGGATGAGCTGGCGGGGATTGTGCTGGCGTGGGGAGAAGAGAACGCGGAGGGCGCGGAGCGGGCGGAGGGGCGCGGAGGGAAGAATTAGCGGCGAACCAACAGCTGCGGAGACGCTCTTTGGATGACACTAGGGGTGGGGCCTTCGGGCTTCCGCGTGCCATCCCCCAATCACGGCAGTGGGACCGGCCTCCCGGCCGGTCGACGCACGGGTCGATCGCGCATCGTCTGTCAAGGTGCCGACCACACGACCTTGCCGTCTTTGTCGAACAGCTTCAACTCGGGAGCATCCCGACCAAGCCGCAATTCCAAGCCTGACTGAGACTCAAGAAATCCTCCGATCCTGACGACCGGCACGCCGCTCTCAATCTCTTTCAGGACGCTGAACGTCGGGTTGCCTTGATGGTCGGACATCCACAGGCTGATTTGGTTCTGCTTCACACTGATCGATGTCTTTGCGTCATTCGCGAAGTTCAGGTAGACCGAGGCGTCGTAGTCGCCAGAAACGATCTCTCCACGTCTCTTGCCGTCTTCATTGACCAACGTCACGCGTCGTGCTCGAATGTCCGATGCCCGAATCGTGTCCGATCCACCCGACCAAAACATGAAGACCGCAAAGACGGCCGCACCGCAAATGGCTTGCAGGATGTGCCCTTGCAGACGAACTTTTTTCTCCATTTGCTCCAAACGTTCTTCAGTCGTCATCATCCACCTCCTCAGCGACCCGCTCATCCACCATTGGGACCCATTCCCCCACCAAATCCCCCTCCCAACCCGAAGATCACGAAGAGGAATCCCGAGCAGACACACATCGGCACGGCGATCAACAAGAACACGACCAGTATCCAATACGGACGCGGCCCCAGCGAAGCGATGTCGCCTTTGCTCGATGGTCTTTGGCTGCTCGGGGTAGGCATGCCTTCGAGAGTACCGCAAAGTCGAATGCGGTACAGGCGTCAGCATTCACGTCGTCACATCAAAGAACAACAGCGGCAGAATCGCCGCGGCGACGACAACCGCGAGAAGCACGAGGTACTTCAAGAGCCCGTCGTCCACATCGAGAAACCTGCCTCCGCGTTGCAGCCACACGGCGCGAAGCCAGGCAAGGCTCGCGAGCATGAACGCAATACCCATAGCGCGTGCGGAAAAGGCACCGCCGCCGAACGATCGCCCACGATGACTCAGGTGCCCCGTGATCACGAGACTGATCCCGACAATGAAAAAGAACACCGCACCCAGTGCGTGGAAAACCAGCGTCAGCGTTGACTTCCTTTCGAACCGCACAGTGCCGGATCATTGGCAAATCCCAGACACCGCATCGACACGGGGTTCGTTAAGGCCACTCGAAAACACGCCGTTGGTGAAGCTGTCCGTTGGAGCTGCTTGCGAGTGGGGAGAGCGTGAAGCAGGGTGTATCCGCGTGAGCGTTTCTGTTGCGGCGATGTGCCCATAAACTTCGCCCCTATGTCTGACGCTTCCTTTGTTGATCCGATTGCGTTGCTCGATGCCTCGTTCCGGGGCGCGATTGCGCGGGCGTTCCCGCAGGCGGCCGATGCGGAGCCGCTGATCACCGCGAGCAAGCAGATCGCCATTGCGGACTTTCAGTCCAACGCGGCGATGGGGTTGGCCAAGCGGGTCGGCAAGCAGCCTCGGGAAGTGGCGGCGGCGATCGTGGCGGAGGCGGCGAAGGACGCAGACCTCGCTTCGATCGCTGAGCCGCTGACCGAGAAGTCGATCGCGGGGCCGGGGTTCATCAATGTGAAGCTGCGGGGCGAGGCGCTGGCGGGGTTGGTGGCGTCGATGGACTCGGCAGCGCTGGGTGTCACGCCGGTGGCGACGCCCTTGCGGGTGGTCGTGGACTTGATGGGCGTGAACCTGGCGAAGCAGATGCACGTGGGGCATCTGCGTTCGCCGTTTGTGGGCGATGCGATCGCGCGGGTGCTGGAGCGGCTGGGGCACACGGTGATCCGGCAGAATCACGTGGGCGATTGGGGACTCAACATCGCGATGGTGACGGCGCGGCTGATGAAGCTGGCGAAGTTGCCGGCGGGCGATCCGCGGCGGGTGGACCTGGAGCGGTTGACGCTTGACGGGTTGGACGCCGCGTACAAGGCGGCGCAGGCGGAGTGCCAGCGCGATCTGGCGGGGCTGGAGGCGTGCAAGAAGTTCGGGCTGGGGCCCAAGGCGACGGCGGAGTGCGAGGAGCAGGTGAACGGCGCGACCGAGGCGTTTTTGGACGCGCGGCAGGTGCTGGTGAAGCTGCAGGCGCACGACGCCGAGACGTTCGGCGTGTGGAAAAAGATCCAGAAGATCACGATGGATGTGTGCCTGGCGGTGTGCAAGCGGCTGCACGTGAATGTGACCGACGAGCACAGCGCGGGGGAATCGACGTACGCCGAGGAGCTGGCGCCGATGGTGGCGGACCTCGAGAAGCGCGGCATCGCGGAGCTGGATCAGGGCGCGCTGGTGGTGCGGGTGGATGCTCCGGAGTTTGGAAGCATCAAGGAGCCGTGCCTGGTGCGCAAGACCGACGGCGGGTTTTTGTACGCAACGACCGACATCGCGGGCATCCGGCGGCGGGTGCAGACGATGCACGCGGATCGGCTGGTGTACGTGATCGATGCGCGGCAGAACCTGCATCTGCGCCAGTGCTTCGGCGCGGCGACCAAGGCCGGATATGCGACGAACCCCAAGACGGGCAAGGTCGCGATCATGGAGCACGCGGCGTTCGGCAGCGTGCTGGGTGAGGATGGCCGGCCGTTCAAGACCCGCAGCGGCGAGAACGTGAACCTGCAGTCGCTGATCGACGAGGCGGGGGAGCGGGCGAGCGCGGGGATTCGCGCGCGGGCGAAGGAAGGCGACGCGATGAGCGAGGGCGAGGTGAAGACCTTGGCCGAGTCGCTGGGCGTGGCGGCGATGAAGTACGCGGACCTGTGCAACGACCGGGTGAAGGACTACGTGTTCTCGTTCGATCGGATGCTGGCGTTTGAGGGGAACACCGGGCCGTATTTGCTGTACGCCCTGGTGCGGATCAAGAGCATCTTCCGCAAGGCGAAGGAGCGCGGCGTAAGTGTTGAGGGTGGAGTGCTCTCGATTGCGCAGCCGCAAGAAAAGATGCTGGCGTTGGCGCTCTTGAAGTATCCGGGTGCGCTGAAGGCGACAGGTGATGCGTGCGAGCCGCACCGGTTGTGTACGTATCTGTATGAGCTGGCGGGTTCGTTCAGCAGCTTCTTTGATGCGTGTCCCGTGTTGGCAGCGCCGGACGAGGCGACGATGCGGGCGCGGCTGCGTTTGTGCGAGTTGACGGGGAAGGTGTTGGAAGATGGGCTCAGGACGCTGGGGATTCCTGTGGTGGAGCGGATGTGATCGGGTGCCACTGCCGAGCGCTTCGCTCGGCAGTGGAAGGTCTGAGTGTTCGGATGCGCCCGTGTGACTGGATGTCTCTTCACTGCCCAGCGAAGCGCTGGGCAGTGGCACCCGGAATGCGTGGACCGGTATCGGAGCGTGCATGACGCCACGATTGACACGGTTTCTGGAAACAGCGATCTACGTCGATGACGTGGCGGCGTCACGGGCGTGGTACGAGCGGGTGCTGGGCCTGCGAGCGTTGAACCCGGCGAGCGACGATCCCCGGATCTGTGCGCTGGGCATGCCGGGCGGGCAGGTGTTCTTGCTGTTCAAAAAGGGTGGGTCGGTGCAGACGCTGCGGTTTGAAGGCGGCACGATTCCGCCGTCGGACTCGCTGGGGACGACGCACTTCGCGTTCGCGATCGAGGAATCGGAGCTTGCGGCGTGGCGGGCGCATCTGGCCGCCGAGGGCGTGGCGATCGAGGGCGAGATGCGTTGGGAGCGGGGCGGGACGAGCGTGTACTTCCGCGATCCGGACGGGCATCTGGCGGAGCTGGTGACGCCGGGGGTGTGGCCGACGAATTAGTTGCGGAGGGGTGAGCGAAATCACTGCCCAGCGAGGCGCTGGGCAGTGGCACCCTTGATCACAGTGCGCATGGGGTGAAGGGCTGCCACTGCGTGCTTTGGTCGCGCACTTGGGCGAGTTGCGCGAGATACTCCTCGGCGGGGACTTCTTCCATGCCGAACTGGGCGACGTGGTCGTTGGCGATCTGGGAGTCGAGTATCGCGAAGCCGCGGCGGCGGAGGTGGTGGACGAGGTGGACGAGGCAGACCTTGCTGGCGTCGGTGCCGCCGAGGTCGGGGCGGTGGAACATGGACTCGCCGCAGAAGACGCGGCCGAGGGCGACGCCGTAGAGACCGCCGACGAGAACATGAGGCGTGGACTGCGGGCCGAGGTTGCGGACGAGGAGCAATTCCGCGGCGGGCCTGGGGGTTTGGGAGACGGGGAGCCATGCCTCGATGCTGTGGGCGTGGCCCTTGTTGTGCAGCGCGAGGAAGGCCCGGATGATGCCGGGGCAGAGCCAGGTGGACGATGTCCCGTCGTCTCCCGCGTCACGAGGGCGGGGAACGCTGGCGCAGGCACTGATGACATTGGCGAAGGCGTGGTCGGTGGTGACGAGGAAGCGCCGCGAGCGCACCCGCTGGGCGAGCGATCGTGCGACGCGGAAGCGATCGTCGAGGGGGATGAGGGCGCGGTGGCGGGGCTGGACCCACTCAATGACGTCGGTGTGCTCGCGCGGGTCGGCCATCAGGAACCAGCCGCGGCGGTAGCCCTGGAGGATGAAGTCGACGAGCTGGTCGTCGGAGCGGAGCGGGCCGTCGGGCGACGGCGGGGGCTCGGGGTTGTGGGCGTCGGCGGGCACCGGCCGATTATGCCACGCCGGGGCGACGAACGGAACGGGGAAACCCGTTGCTTTGGACGGGATTTGTGCGATACTCAGAGTGCTGAAACGGGGTCCGGTGGATTCCCAAGAAGCGGCGGGGTGGATGGATGGGTTGGCTTGAAGGGCTTCGGCCGGGGAGGACCTATGGAATTGCTGGCGCAGACGGGTGACGCGACGGTCCTGCAAGAGATCGTTCGGAGCGGCTACTTGCCGTGGGCCTTGATCTGCGGCACGATCGTGGTCGTCTCCGTGGTGAAGTCGATCGCGGGCGCGGCGGTGGGGATCGCGAGGGAGCGGACGCGACGTGAGATCGCGGCGTTCATCGCCGAGGGCTCGCTGTCGCCTGAGCAGGGCGAGAAGCTGATGGCGGCGGGGAAGCCGAAAGAGTTCTGAACCAACGGAGACGACGCATGTGGACGCTGGCGCTGGCGGACGACGACATCCTGAAGGTGATCACGCTTGGGATCGCAGGCGTGGTCGCGGTGGTGTGGATTATCGCGTCCAGCATCCGTGCGGCCTTGGTCGGTCGGGCCAAGGAGGCGACCCGTCGGGAGATCGCGGCGTACATCGCCGAGGGCTCGATGACTCCCGAGCAGGGCGAGAAACTCTTGAGCGCGGGAACCGAGGAAGGCTCGTGCAAGAACGACTGAATGCACCGAGAAGGACACGACGATGATTCCGATGCTGACGCTGGGCAACGAGGTTGAGATCCTGATCCCCATCATCGCGATCGTGGGCGGTGTGGCTGTCTGGATCATCCACACGATCATGTGGACCATCAAAGAGACGCACGCGACCAAGCAGCGCGAGCAGTCGCGGCGCGAGATCGCGGCGTACATCGCCGAGGGCACGATGACCCCGGAGCAGGGCGAGAAGCTGATGGCGGCGGGTGAGAAGCCGAAGAAGGACGAGGACGCCTGAGCGACCGACGTCGTTGGGCGAGAAAGGTGTTTCCATGGCGCTGTCGCTCGTGGTGATCGGTGGGGTCTTCGTGGCGCTCGTGCTTGGTGTCGCGGTGGCCGTGTTGCTCGGCGTCGGATCGGGACCGGTCCGGAAGAACTGAGCGGCCGGGCGGGCAACGATGCACCGTCGACATGGGTCACTCTCTGCCACAACTCGAATGGTTCGATCGACCGGATGACACGGGCGAGGCGGGCCTGCGCTTCTCGTGCACGATGTGCGGCAACTGCTGCAGCGGGCCCGAGGGGTATGTGCTCATCGATGACGCCGAAGCGGCGGCGTTGGCAAAGCGGCTGGGGATTTCGGTGAAGGAGTTCCTGGAGCGCTACACGCGGGCCACGAGCGCGGGGCGGTCGCTGACGGAGCGCGTGACAGATCTGGGAAACGACTGTGTGTTCCTCGATCGCGAAAAGATGCCGGGCAAGGCGGTGTGCGGCGTGTACGAGGATCGGCCCAAGCAGTGCCGAACGTGGCCGTTCTGGAAGAGCTTGCTGCACTCGCGACGGCACTGGGAACGGGCCAAGGCGATCTGCCCGGGGATGGACCGCGGGGAGCGGTTCGAGCCCGACGTGATCCGGCAGCGGCGGGGCGTGATTGACATCTGAGAAGGCGTTCTTGACGAGCCCGGAGCGTGAGCGACGGGTTGTTGAGCGTGCAAGAAAGACACGACACCCACTCGCTGACGCTCGGGGCTCGTCCAGGCGCGATCATCCACTCTCGATCGTCAAGACACCGGGCGGATGGCGTCCACGATCAGCGACGTGTAGTGGAGCGTCTCGCCACGGTGTTCGAGGCGGAAGTCCTGCTGTCTGTCGAAGCGGAAGGACCGCCGGATCATCGCATCGGCGGGGTTCCAGTCGCGGCGGTGGAACGTGCCGTCCGCGCCGAACCACTCCAACGGCACGGGTTCCATCCCCGCGTCGCGGATGGCTTGCGAGAGCGTGTCGAGATTGAAGTAGATGGTGTGGCCCGACGCGGGCGGCGTGTTCTCCGCGGCGTAGCGTGCGTCGGTGCGGTTGGCGTCGGGCACGGCGATACGGAGTCGGGCACCCGGCCGGAGATGGTCATGGCAGAGCTTGAGCGCCCCGGGGATGCGATCGACGGGGATGTGCTCGAAGACGTGCTCGGCGAGCATGGCGTCGGCGTGCTTGCCTTGCAGCGTGTCGCGCCAGTTCTGATCGCTGGTGATGTCGAGGGTGTCGACATCGGTGGAGATCCATCCTCGGTAGTGGACGGTGCTGGCGCCCAGGCAGAGACGGAGCGGGTTGGCCCGGGCGATCTGGCGACGGACCAGCTCGCGCGGGGTGATGGCGGCGTGCAGGTCGTGGTCGAACACGCCGTTGAACTGGGCGGGATCGGCGAAGAACGTGGTCGAGTAGGTGCGGGCGACGGGCTCGTAGCCCTGCGCGAGCAGCAGGCGGCAGGACTCGGCCTCAAGCACGTCGCGGAGGGTGAAGCGGTTGGTGACCTCGATCGCGATCAGCGCGGGTCGGTGGCGGCCCCAATCGACGGAGCGGAGCACGGGCATCTCCGCGTTCTCGACATCGATCGAGAGCAGGCCGATGGACTGACCGGGTGCGAGGTGCTGGTCGAGGATCTCCGAGAGGCGGCGGGGTGTGATGGCGATGGGCTCGCCGACGAGCTTGGCGCCGGCCGCGAGGGAAGCGTCGCGGAACGCCGCGTCGGTGGTGTTCAGCGCGGGGGTATCAAAGCGATAGAGCGTCACCGGCTCGGCGGAATCGGAAACGAGGGCCTGGATATTGGCCTCGTTGGGGCGGAACTGGTTGAAGGCCTTAATGGACTCGGGGTTGGGATCGATGTTGATGCCGCTCCAGCCCCGCTCGCGGAGGAGGAAGGTGTTGGAGAATCGGAAGGGATGGTGAGCCCCGACATCGACGTAGTAGCCAGGCGGAAGGCGGCGGAGGAAAAGCTCGATGTTGAGGTCTTCGCCCTCGACGCTGAGGCAGCGCTTGAGGTACGCGTTCTCCGGCGGGGGCGGCGGCGGGGGCGGCGGAGGAGGCAGCGGCGCGAGGCGATCGGCGACGCGGCGGGCGATCTTGCCGAGGACTTCTTGCGGGCTCCTCATGAGCGCGACTCCTGAACACCTTCCTGATTGGGCCGATCGTCGGGGGCGTCAATCCTTTGCTGGCCTGGCCCCACGCGCGGGAATGGGAGCGAGCGCGGGGCGGGACGGAACTGAGGATGCAGGAAGATGGAGGTGGTCCACGCGAAATCGGCCACCGGTCCCAGCCCCGCGAAATCAATTTGGATTAGGCCGGCGTTCCGCAAGAGCGCGGCACAGTTGGGGTACCACTCGGCGTTATCGAGAAGAACAAAGCCCCCGGGGCGGAGCTTGCTTGCCGCCGCACGAGTGCAGGCAAAGCGCTCTCGCCCGTCGATGACGAGCAGGTCAAAGAGGCCGTCCGCGCTGGTGGCGCTCGCAAAGGCCTCGGCGTATCGCGATTCCTCGGTCACGATCACGCGGCAGTTCGTCGGCAAGGACGACGATACGAACCGCTGCCACTTCGCATCATGCTCGATGGTCACGACTTCGCGGCAGCGCGAACCCCAGTAGAGCGTGCTGTTGCCCGCACCGGTCTCGAGCACGCGGAAGCTCGAGAGATCGAGCTGATCGAGGTAGTGAAACGCCGGATACGTGATCCACGGCATCGGTTGGCCGTCCGAATCGATGGACTTGCCCGCCGCACGGGTCGCGGCGTGGCCAAAGCCCTTCGACGATTCCACGACGTCGAGCAGTTGAACGACCTTGTCAATACCGGAATCTCGCGCGTGAGCCAGCAGCGACCCGTACAACGCCGCGTGCTCGGGGCCTTGGGCGATGGACTGGCGGAGCTGTTCCAGCCACTCGGCGGGGATCGAGGCGTTGGGATCGCGGAGCGCACGCTGAAACAGCTTCACGACGAGGCTCCAGCGGGAGAGGCGGGGGCCTCGCTCTCGGCGAGCGACCAGGCGCCGGGGGTGACGACGATCGCGTGCCCCGGCATGGGGAGCTGGCCCGTGCCGTAGTAGTCGCCGGGCTCGATGTGAAGCTCGCGGGCCATGTTGATGCAGTCGTGATAGCGACCGCCCAGGCCCCACTCGGGCATCAGGGCGTAGCTGATCAAGTACGAGCCGGGGATGAGCGGAACGTTGGGCAGGGTGAAGACGATCCTTCCTTTTCCCGAGAGCTTGCCCAGGTCCTCGCCGGTGAGGCGGTTGTTGTGGTGCAGCGCCGGCAGGTCCATGTCGGTGCGGATGTTGAAGCCGACCATGAGGTTGTCGACCATGACGCCGGGCTCGACTTCGTAGAAGAGATGCAGCTGCAGCGTCTCGCCGGTGCGGATAGCACGGACCTTTCGCCCCTGAGCATCGCGGACTTCCAGCTCGGTGAGCTTGATCTTGAGATCGCCCTGCCGGTCCTTGCGGCGGTGAAACGGAGCGAGCGTGGGCGGCAGTTTCGACTCGTCGCTGCCTGCCCGGGCGAGCGCCTTCTCGTCGTCTTCACGCTCCATCGAGGTCGAGATATCGAAGTACTTCTGAACCGCCTCGTCGGTCGAGCCCAGGAACGCGGCGGTACCCTGGTCGAGCACCAGGCCGCGGGTGCACAAACCCTGCACGGCGGTCATGCTGTGGCTGACAAAGAGAATCGCCCGCCCTTCGGCCCGGGCGTCGCGCATGAGTCGCGTGCACTTGCGCTGGAACGCGGCGTCGCCGACGGCGAGGACTTCGTCGACGATGAGGACCTCGGTGTCGAGGTGGGCGGCGACGGAGAAGGCCAGCCGCATGTACATGCCCGAGGAGTAGCGCTTGACGGGCGTGTCGATGAACCCCTCGATGCCGGCGAAGTCGACGATCTGATCGAAGCGACGGGCGACTTCCTTGCGGGAGAGGCCCAGCACCGCGCCGTTGAGATAGACGTTCTCACGCCCCGTGAGATCGGGATGGAAGCCGATACCGACTTCCAGGAGCGAGCCGAGCCGGCCTCGGATCTCGCCGCGGCCCTCGGTCGGCGCGGTGACGCGGGACAGGATCTTGAGCAGCGTGCTCTTCCCCGCCCCGTTGCGCCCGATCACGCCCAGCACCTCGCCGTAGCGGAGCTCAAAGGAGACGTTGCGGATCGCCCAGAAGTCTTTCGTGGCGGCGGTCGCGGCGGGGCGGCGTGCGAAGAGTTTGGAGAACAGGCCCTCGCCCAGGCGGGCGTTGCCCACCGTGGTCATCTCGCCGAGGCGGTAGCGTTTTCCGAGGTTGTCGGCGAGGATGGCGATGTCGGGCATACGGAGGCTCGGGAGCTGGCCGAGATTCTACGGGCGGCGGAGAGCGTGACATCGGTGGTGGCGTGCGATCGCGCCGGCCGGCCCACGAGCCCTGAGCTTGAGCGAGTGGGTGTCTTTGGCGTTGAAGATTGCACGGGCCACCCACGCGCTGACGCTCGGGGCTCGTCAAGGCCTTTGCACGTGGTACCCTGAGACATGCGAGAACTCTGCTGGATGATGGTCTGTGTGGCTTTGGTCGTCAGCGTGATGGGCTGTTCGAGCACGCCTCGCGTCGGCGAGCGGCTGGAGCGGCGCGGCGACGAGATCGTGGTCGCGGGGCAGTACTTCCACACCGGGGCGCCGGTGGTGCTTTGGACCGATCCCGGTGGCTACGACGCCTATCGCGTCGAGCGACGCTTCGTGCCCATCGAGGAATCGAGCTGGGAGAAGAGCAAGGACGCCATGAAGGGCCCCAACCGCTTCGACATGCGGAGCACGGGGCTGACGCCCGAGCAGATCGAGAAGTTCCGCGGCGGGGGCTGGGACCTGGACTCGCTGCGCGAGGTCGTGGATCAGTTCGTGCTGCACTACGACGTGTGCGGGACGAGCCGCACATGCTTCCGGGTGCTCCACGATCAGCGGCGGCTGAGCGTCCACTTCATGCTCGACATCGACGGCACGATCTACCAGACGATGGACGCCAAGGAACGCGGCTGGCATGCCACGGTGAGCAACACGCGATCCGTCGGCATCGAGATCGCCCACATGGGTGCGTACAAACCCGGCGATGACAAGACGCTGAGCAAGTGGTACGCGAAGGACGAACTGGGGAACGTGCGGATCACCATCCCCAGCGAGAAGGGCGACGGCGGGGTGCGGACGCCGAACTTTGTGGGGCGCCCGCTGGTGAACGAGCGGATCCGGGGCGAGATCCACGGCGAGTTGCTGGAGCAGCCGGACTTCACCCCCCAGCAGTACGAGTCGCTGTCGCGGCTGATCGCGGCCCTGCATGTCGCTCTGCCGAAGATCGAGCTGACGTACCCCAAGGACGCGGAAGGGAAGTTGCTCACGCGGAATCTGACAGAGGACGAGCTGAAGCAGTTCCGCGGCGTGCTCGGGCACTACCACGTCCAGGACGACAAAACCGATCCGGGCCCTGCGATGCGATGGGAGATGATCATCGAGCGGGCCAAGGCGTACGTGGAAGGACGCCGGGTGCCAGCCCTGGAAGCGGAGACGTGGACCGCCCCGAGAAGTGGTGCGGTTGCCAGCGGATCATGATTCTCCCGTGCGTGCGCTCCAAACCAGCGAGCCGGGGCGTCCTCGCCCCGGGGCGGTGAGCGTCGTGCCTTGCGAGCGTGCGCGACTGACGCAGCGATAACAGCGCAGGCGTGACGTCTGTGTCACCGGGAATCAGAATGACGGTGCAAAGAACGACGGAACGACGCATCGACCGCCGGGTAGAGGACGCCCTGGCTCGCTGATTCGACGGAGCGTCCGCACATCGCCTCTACGCACCCACGGTGACGACGCCGGAAAGCGCGAGGATGAGCATGACAACACCCAGCACGATGCGGTAGTAGCCGAAGGGGGCGAGCCCGTGGCGGGTGAGGAAGCCGACGAGCCACTTGACGGCGATCGCAGCACTCACCGCAGCCACCGCGATGCCGACCAGCACCGGGCCGGTGCCCAGCACCTTGAAGAACGTCTGATGTCCGGGGTCTTTGTTGGTGAGGTCCTTGGCGAGCTTGAAGAGCGTGGCCGCGAGCAGTGTGGGCATTCCCAGAAGGAAGCTGAACTCGGCGGCGGCCGAGGGCTTGAGGCCCCGGAAGTAGCCGGCGGTGATGGTCATCATCGAGCGGCTGGTGCCGGGCCAGAGCGCGACGATCTGGAGCAGGCCGATGACGAGCGCATCGGCTGGCGTCATAGTCTCGACGGTCTTGCCGCCGATAGCCTCGATCCCGCCGTGCATCGGGCGCCGGGAGCGACGCCAGAGCTCCACGCCGATCATGAAGAACCCGCCCAGGACGAGCGAGAGAACCACGGGCCCAAGGTGAAAGAGCTTGGACTCGATCACCTTGTTGAGCGCGACGCCGACCACCGCGGCGGGGATGAAGGCGATGACGACGTTGGCGAACATCTTGAAACCAACGGGATCCAGGCCGAGCAGGCCCTTGAACATGCGGAGGAAGCGCGGGAAGTAGAGCCCCAGCACGGCAAGGATCGCGCCGCCCTGCACGATGATGTTGAAGGCGTTCAGGGCCTCCTTGGTCTCAGGCTTATCGAGGCCGAGCAGGTCGCCGGTGATGATGAGATGGCCGGTGGAGGAGACCGGGAGGTACTCGGTGATTCCTTCGACGAGGCCCAGGACGATGGATTGCCAGAGTTGCATAATGGGTAGAGACGAAGAGAAGGAGAGACGGAGAGACGAAGTGCGGAGCGAAACGCAGCGGAAGAATCGGGCATTGGGTCCCGCGGACGCGAACAATACCGAGTGGCGAGCGTGTCTGCGGAGAGGTTGACGCCGATTGTGGACGCCGCGGATGCGCGGGTGCGGGAGTACCTCCGCCTGAAAGAGGGGGATCTGTTCCGCGGGCTGGACGAGCGTTCGCCGCACGGGGCGTTTATCTGCGAGGGTCACTTTGTGGTGGAGCATCTGCTGGCGGGGCGGTACCCGTGCCGCAGCGTGCTGGTGGCGGCCAGCAAGGTCGCGAACTACTCGGAGCTGCTCGGTCGGGTGCCGTCGGGGGTGCCGATCTACACGGTGGACGAGGCGGTGATGGAGTCGATCGTGGGCTTCAAGTTTCACCGCGGGATCATGGCGGCGGGGTCGAGGCCCGGGCCGCTCGACGCCTCGGCGTGCGACGCGATGCTGCGTGCCGCACCGGCGCTGGTGGTGCTGGAGGACCTGACCAACATCGACAACGTGGGCGGGATCTTCCGGTGCGTCTCGGCCCTCGCGCCCGAGGGCACGGTGATCGTGCTCTCGCCGGGGTGCGCAGACCCGCTCTATCGCAAGGCGATCCGGGTGTCGATGGGTCATGCCTTGCGGGTGGAGTTTGTGACGTTGTCGCCGTGGGACGAGGCGATGCAGCGGCTGGCGGCGGCGGGGTTCGAGACGCTGGCGCTGACGCCGTCGGAGGAGGCGGAGGTGTTGGAGCACGCGACGCGCGAGACTCGGCGGCTCGCGCTGGTGCTCGGCAGCGAAGGACCAGGCCTGAGCGCGGCGACGATGCACCGGGCGACCAGGCGGGTGCGCATACCGCAGCGGGCGGGCGTGGACTCGCTCAATGTGATGGTGGCGGGGGCGATCGCGATGGCGATGGTGTTTCGGCCCTCCTGAACCGCAGTGGGACCGGCCTCCGGCCGCCCGCGATGTCAGTGGGACCGGCCTCCGGCCGGTCATCGAGCCTGGGTTTGGAGGGCTGCGCGATTGAAGCGGCTGTCGACCGGCCGGGAGGCCGGTCCCACTGGTGCTGGCGGGGCCTGGAAGGCCCCGCCCCCGACGAGCGGGCCACTCTTACTTGGCCGAATCGATGAAGACGTCGATGGCCTGGCCGGGGACGATGCGAGCGTCGGCGGGATTCGCGACTTCGAGAACCACATCGATCACCCGGGTGTCGACGCGTTCGGTGTTCGCCCCCGAGAGAGTCGGCTTGGGGCGGGCGTAAGGCTCGATGCGGACGATCTTGAGTTCGAGCTCGCGCTGCACCGCGCCGCGGGTTCGCCCCACGGCCTTGGAGCTCATCGCGATCAGGCCGATGTCTTCTTCGTCGACCTGGGCGCGGACGTTGAGCCTGGTCAGATCGCCGAGCACCAACGGGGCCCGGGTGCGACTGAGCGGGCCGAGGATGTACTCACCCGGTTCAACCTCGCGGCGGAGCACCGTTGCGTCGCGCGGGGCGCGGACGATGAGACGGTCCTTCAGGACTTCCAGCGATTGGATGCGGGCCTTGACGCTCTGTGCCGCGGCCTCGGCGACGACCAGATCAGCCTTCCACCCGCCGGCTTTCAGGCGGTCGAGATTGGCCTGCGCGCTCGCGACCTCAGCCCGCGACACTTCCACCGCCGACTCGGACGAAGCGACATCGCGGGCCGACATCGCGCCGCTCTTCACCGCGTCCATCGAGCGCTTGAGCTTGTCCTCGGCGTCGGCGAGCGTGGCCTTGGCGCGCAGCAGCGCGGCCTCCAAGGGAGGAACGTCCTCGGCCCGCGGGATCGCGTGCCAGCGGTCGACCTCGGCCTGGCTCGCGGCCAATTCACCCTGCGCGGCGACGATCTGCGAGTCGATTGCGCGGCTGTCGAGCCGCATGAGCACCTGGTCCTTCTGCACCCGGTCGCCCACATCGACGAGAACCTCTGCAACGAGGCCCGGATCCGCCGAGGCGATCTCGATGGCGCGCCCGGAGGGCTCGACGATGCCCAGGGCCGCGATGCCCTTGCCGAAGGGGTTCACGCTCGCGGGGCGAGCGAGCGGCGGGTTGGGGATCTCGGTCTTGCCGACGGCGACGGCGAACATGCCGACCGCGAGGCCCAGGAGCGAGAGGATGATGGTGAACCAGCGGATCATGGCGTTCCTTCGCAACAGAACCAACTCACGCGGCCGAACTGAAGACCGCTCCGGGGCTGACAAACACGACGCGGCGCAGGCTGAGCACGCTGCCCAGCATCACCGTCAGAATCATCGCCACCAGCGAGATGAGCAGCAGCTCCCACGGCAACTGGGCCGAGAGCTCGCTTTCGGAGTACTTGGTGAGCAGAGTGAACGCGCCGGCCAACCCGACGCCGATGCCATAGCCGATGCACCCGACCACGAAGGCCTGCAAGAGCACCATGCACGCGAGCAGGCGAGCGGACGCCCCCAGGGCCTTGAGCGTCGCGAATTGCCGGAGATTCTCCAGCGTGAACTGGTAGAAGACACTCGCCGACAGAAGCAGGCCCACCACGAACCCCAGCGCAATCGTGATGCCGAAGTTGAACCCGATGCCCGTGGCGACGGTGATGAACCGCATGGTGTTGATGCGGAACTCGTCGGTGGTCAGGGCCATCACGTCGTCGAGGGTGTTGATGCGGGCCTGGACGGTGCGGACGTCAACTCCTTCCTTGGCGCGGACGAGGATGAAGCTGATGGCCTTGCGTCCCACCGGCGTGAACCGCAGGGCGTTGTCGTAGGTGGTGTAGATGATGGCGTTGCTCTCAAAGCCCTGCTTCGCCTTGCAGAAGCCGACAACCACGGCACGCTTGTCGTTGATCTTGATCACGTCGCCGACGTTGACGTTGCCGAGCTTGGCGCGGCTGCGCTGCTCGACGATGATCGCGTCGGGGGTCCACAGGTCCTCGATCCGCCCTTCGATCATCTCCGGCGGACGCCCCGCGAGGGTGGTACGGCTGATGCCGATGATCTGGACCCGCTTGAACGTGCCGCTGATGAGCTCGGTGATCGCGAAGTTGCTGAAGAAGGGCTCGGCCCACGCCACGCCCTCGACGCTACGGACCCGTTGCAGCTTGCTGTCCGAGAGCGGGCGGTACTCGGCGATCCACTCGGTGCTGGGATCGACGACCCACAGATCGGCCTGGCCCACATTCTGGAGCGGGCCGGTGGCTTGGGTGAGCAGACCAAGAAAGATCGCACCCTGCTGGTTCATCAGCATGGTGGCAAACGCGAGCGAGAGCACGAGGGTGAGGTACTTCGTGCGATCGCCGAAGAGCATCTGGAGCGCGATCCGCAGCACGGCTGAGGGTAGGGTTCGGTGCGGGGGAGATGGTGGATGCGGGGCGGGTTGGGCCGCGATCAGGGAAGTCGTCTAGCGTGTTTTATTGGCGTGTTATTGGGTCGCCGCAAGGGTGACGATCTGGAACGGGCGGACGGCGATGGTCGTCGTATCGCCGGCGTGGGTGATCTCGACGTCCTGCAGCGCTCGTTCCAGCAGGTCGACCGCGTGGACGGACTTCACCGGCAGGTTCCACTTCACGCGAACCGTGCCGCGGGAGCCGTGGGACTCAAAGAGCCGCACGACGAGCCGCTTCCCGTCGATCGAGCGGTTGATCGCGCTCACCTGGACGTCGCAGCCATCTGCCGAGATCGCGATCGGTGCCCATTCGCGACATTCCCCCTTCTCCTCGGCGTTCAGTCCTTCCGCGAAGAGCGGTGCATGCAGGTCCTCGGCCTCGCGATGCACGCCCGCCGCACGCCAGTCGCCCTCGTGGGGCAAAAGGGCGTAGCCGAACTCGTGGTCGCCCCGATCGGCGCTCGGATCGGGGTGCGTCGGCGACCGGAGCAGCGAGACCCCGATCACGCCGTCGTGGCAGGAGTGGCCGAACTTGGCCTTAGTCAGAAGCGCGAGCCCCCGGTGGCGCTCGGCCAGATCGAGCCAGCCGTGGGCGGGGAACTCGAACCGGGCCCGTTCTTGGCTGTTGTTGCGGGTAGTGGGGCGGGTGAGATGGCCGAAGTGGCAGCCGGTGGTGCAGTGGCTCCCCGAGATCCCGGTCGCGAACGAGGCCCGGAGCATGGTGTGATCCTCGCGCCACGAGACGCGGCTGCGGATCTCCAGCCGCGACGATCCGGCGGTGAGGATGAAATCCTGGGTGATGCTGCTCGCCTTGCCGAGCTTCTGGGTGCGCTCCAGCACGACGCGAAGCGGCGAAGACTCGACGATCTTGAGCGCCGCGGGAACGCTCGCGACCCGCATCGACTCCTCGTAGTAGTGGTCGATATCCCAAGCGTCCCACATCACCGGGCGGTCGTCAAAGAGTCGGAGCTCGTTGAGGACAACGCGGCTGTCGCTCGCGTGATCGAAGGTGGTCGGCGTGCCAACCCGATCGAGACGGGTGACGATGCCGCGGCTGTCGATCGAGGCCGAGACGATCCCGTTGCTGAGGGTGATGACGCCCTTGTCTTTCGCGCCGAGGTCCTTGCCCTTCACCGACACCGGCACCACACCTTCAGGCTTGGCCCGATCGACGACCTTGACGCCCAGCGCGGGGATGTTCTTGCAGTACACCGGCTCCAGCTCGCCGATCTCATTCATCGCGTCGACAACGCCGCTGCGGGTGTGGCTGGCCGCATTGAAGACCGCGAGCGGGCGGGACGCGCCCTTGGTGTCGAGCGGCCCCACCCAGGCGTTGGTGGCCTTCTTGAGCAGTTGCTCGGTGACGCGGGCCACATGGGCGTAGTCGCGCCGCGAGTCCTCGTACACCCAAGCGATCGACGAACCGGGCAGGATGTCGTGGAACTGATTGAGCAGCACGATCTTCCAGAGCTCATCGAGCTTGCCCGCGGCACGATCGGTCATCGCGTTGGCTTCCGCCGGCGAGGCAAACGTCAGCCACTCAATAGCCCGCAGCGATTCTTCGCACTCGCGGTTGAGGCGCTTGTTCCAGGCTTGTGTGGTCAAGGTGCCGCGGTGGAGTTCGAGGTACAGCTCGCCGTCGAGAAGCGGGAAGTCCTCGCCGATGGAGCGGAGCTTGTCGCGGTCGGCGTGGAGGGCTTTGCAGAAGTCGTCGGCGCGTCCGAGAGTCGCGCGGGGCAGGCCGTCGCAGTTGGAGGCGAACTGCGCGAACTGGATGCTCCAGTCGGTGGCGCCGCCGCCGCCGTCGCCGTAGCCGAAGGGCTGGAGCCAGCGGGCGGTGTCGGTCTTGGCGGCGTCGCCCTTCTTCGCCGGGATCGTGATGTGCTTGTCTTTGTGCGTCGCCTCGCCGCGGCGGAGTTCCTTGGGCGTGTTGACGGCGTTGTAGTCCATGCCGGGGGTGTTGTGGGCGAGGACCTCGGTGCCGTCGATGCCGCGCCAGCGGAAGGTGGTGTGCGGGAAGGTGTTGATCGCGTTCCAGTGGAGCTTGTTGGTGATGAAGGTGTCGAGCCCGCTGAGCTTCATGATCTGTGGCAGGCTTGCTCCGAAACCAAAGGTGTCAGGAAGGAAGAGGAAGGACTGAGTCGCGGCGGCACCGAAGCGGCTGGACCAGTAGCCGACGCCGTGGTGGATCTGACGGACGAGCGATTCACCCGAGATGCAGTTGACGTCGGGCTCGATCCACATGCCGCCGTTGGGCTCCCAGCGGCCGTCCTTCACGCGTTTCTTCACCTGCTCGAAGAGCGCGGGCGCCTGCTGCTCGACCCAGGCGTATTGCTGAGCCTGCGAGCAGAGGAAGCGATAGTCGGGATAGCGATCCATCAGCGCGAGCTGGTTGCTGAAGGTGCGGAGGCACTTGCGCTTGGTCTCGCGGATGGGCCAGAGCCACGCGGTGTCGAGATGGGCGTGGCCCACGGCGGTGCAACGCGTCGCGCTGCCGGCGGCGGGGTGCGAGAGGACTTCGGCGAGGATCGCGGAGGCGGCGGCGATGTTGTGCGACGTTGCGAGCGCGTTGCTGGCGCGAGCGAGCGCGGCGATCAACTCTCCGGCTCGGGTGGAATCGAGCGGGAGTTCCTTGAGCAGGCCCAGCGCAAAGGCGAAGCGCTGGCGAAGCATCCAAGCCTCGTCGTCCAGAACCGCGACTTCGCAGCGATCAAGGCGGCCGGGTTCGGTGGAGCTCCAGCGGGCATGGACTTCGGGATCGTCCCACTCGAATCCCGTGACGCCGAAGGGATGGTTGCAGGCGGCTTCGATGAGTTCGTCGATGGCTTCGCCGCCCTTGGCCTTGTCGAAGAGGCGGAGGGCGTCGCGATTGACGTCAAGGCCGTGGATCGGGGACCAGCCGGTCTTCTCTTTGCGCCAGACCAGGCCTTCGGTGGCGGTGCTGAAGCGCAGAACAACCCGCTTGCCTGCGAAATCCTTGGGAACGGTGCCCTTCACCTTGAACCAGGCGGTGGCCCACTTGGGTCCCCAGCGCCAGCCGGGCTTGACGGGGCTGAAGGAGAGCTTGAGCGCGTCCTCGGCCGACGGCGGCGGCGACTTGATGTCCGCGAAGACCGCGGCGTGGGCCTCGAGCGGTGCCGCGGCGGGATAGACCAGCGGCTCGACAACATCGCGCAGGACCACGGCGAAGCGCTTGAGCTGGATTTCCAGTTCCTTCATGGGACAAAACGGTAGGGATCGCTCCTGAGTGGCCTTGAGTTGCTCCGCGAAAATGCCGACTCTGTAGGCCTCCACCCCCAACAATCCGCCTCCATGGCCAAGACTTCCTTTCCAAAGAACAAGATCAACGTCGTGCTCGTCGAGTCCATCCACCCCCGCGCGGTGGAGATGCTCGGGGCCGAGGGTTTCAACGTCCAGACCATGGCCGGCGCGCCCGACGAGAAGAAGCTTGCTTCTCTCGTGAAGGACGCCCACGTGCTCGGCATCCGCAGCAAGAGCGAGGTGATGCCGTCAATTCTGGCCGCGGCCCCCAAGCTGCTGACGGTCGGGTGCTTCTGCATCGGGACCAATCAGGTCGCGCTCAAGGACGCGTGTGAGCGGGGCGTGGCGGTCTTTAACTCCCCGTTCAGCAACACCCGCAGCGTCGCCGAACTGACGATCGCTGAGACCATCGCGCTCCACCGCTGCCTGGGGGACAAGACCCTTCAGATGCACAAGGGCGAGTGGGACAAGTCCGCGGCGGGCTCACACGAGGTCCGCGGCCGCACCATCGGCATCGTCGGCTACGGGCACATCGGCAGCCAGGTCAGCGTATTGGCCGAGGCGATGGGCATGCGGGTGGTCTTCTTCGACATCATCCCCAAGATGGCCCTCGGCAACGCTCGCGCCGTGCGCTCACTCAAGGAACTGCTCGAGGTCAGCGACGTGGTGACGCTGCACGTCCCCGCGACCAACGCCACCAAGAACATGCTGGGCAAGGCCGAGATCGCCCGCATGAAGAAGGGCTCGTACCTCATCAACAACGCCCGCGGCAGCGTGGTCGACGTGAACGCTCTGGCGGCGGCGCTCAAGAGCGGGCACTTGGCGGGTGCGGCCCTCGATGTGTTCCCGGATGAGCCGGCGGGCAAGGGCGACCGCTTCGAGAGCCCGCTGCAGGGTTTGGCCAACGTGCTGCTCACGCCCCACGTCGGCGGCAGCACCGAAGAGGCCCAGGCCTCGATCGCCGAGGACGTGTGCGACAAGCTGATCAAGTTCATCAACGTCGGCAGCACCAGCGGCGCGGTCAACGTACCGGAGGTCGATCTGCCCGAGCAGGCGTCGGCGACCGAGAAAGCCAAGCGGCCGCACCGCATTCTGCACTTCCATAAGAACGTCCCCGGCGTCTTGAGCAAGATGCACGCCCTGATCGCGGGGATGAACGCGAACATCTCCGCCGAGTATCTGCGTACCAACGAAGAGATCGGCTACGTCGTCCTCGACGTCGACCCGACCGACGGCGTGGCGATCCAGAAGAAGCTCACGGAGATCCCCGAGACGATCCGCGTGCGGCTGCTTTGGTAGCCGGGGGCGGGGCCTTCCAGGCCCCGCCGCGCGTACGCTCGTCTCCATGTGCGGGATCGCGGGCATCTTCCGGGCGACGGGCGTGGGTGAGGCGGATCGGGCATCACTCAAGGCCATGTTGTGCGCGATGCCCCACCGCGGACCCGACGGACAAGGAACGTTCGTCGACGGCCCGGTGACCATGGGCATGGTGCGGCTGAGCATCATCGACCTCGCCGGTGGGCAGCAGCCGCTGTACAACGAAGACAAGTCGGTGACCCTCGTCTGCAACGGCGAGGTGTACAACTTCGTCGAGCTGCGGGCGGAATTGGAGCGACGCGGCCACCGGTTCCGGACCAGCAGCGACTGCGAGACCGTCGCTCACCTGTACGAGGAGCACGGCGACGACTTCGTCCAGCACCTCCGCGGCATGTACGCGGGGGCGCTGTGGGACGCGAAACGTCAGAGGCTGGTCGTGTTCCGTGATCGGCTGGGCGAGAAGCCGCTGTACGTGTACGAGGCCGACGGCGTCGTCGTCTTCGCGTCGGAGCTGCGCACGCTGATGGCCGGTGCGGCGTCGAGCGGCGGGATCCCGCCCGAGCTGGACGCGGCGGCGATCAACGACTATTTCCATTTCGCGTACCCGGTCGAGCCGCTGACGCCCTTCAAGCACGTTCGCAAGCTGCGCGCCGGGCACCTCCTTGTGCTCGAGCGCGACGAGGCCGGCAAGGTCCGCTCGACCGAACGCAGCTACTGGAACCTGCTCGATGCTCCGGCCCTCGACGGTGATCCGCGGCAGTTAGTCGAGCAACAGCTCGACGAAGTCTCGCGGCTCATCATCCGCTCCGATGTGCCCGTCGGTGTCGCGCTCAGCAGCGGGCTGGATTCCAGCCTCATCGCGCTGCTCGCGGCCCGGGCGGCCAAGGAGACCGGCAAGGGCGAGATTCACGCCTTCACCGTCGGCTACAAGGGCAGGCCCGAGTGCGACGAGCGGGCCGACGCGAAGGCGCTCGCCGATCACCTGGGCATCCCGTTCCACCCGATCGAGATCGACGAGCGAGAGATGCTCGATCAGTTCGTCGACATGGTGATCGCTCGCGATGATCCGATCGCGGACATCTCGGGCCAGGGATACTTCGCCGTCGCGCGGGCGTCGCGTCAGGCGGGCGTGCCGGTGCTCCTACTCGGCCACGGCGGCGACGAGCTCTTCTGGGGCTACCCGTGGGTGCGCGACGCGGTGAAGGAAACCGAACGCAAGCGGCGATTCCGATCATCGCGGGCGAAGGGCTTCTTGTCCTATTCGCCCTTCAAGTCCGTCGCGCAGATGGGCGGCAGGCGTCCCTGGGCCCGCTCGCTCGGCGGCCTCTCTCACGCCTGGCCGACGATCCGGCGCGATCTCAGAAGCCCCAAAGGCCAGTGCGTCTTCTACGACATCACGCCCGACTTCTCGCGCGTCGCGGCATCGACCGAGTGGTTGTTCACGCGCGATTTCCTCAGCGCGGTGGAACAGACGCCGCCGCATCGGTGGTTCACGTACGAGTCCGATCCGCCTCGCGCGGACCTCGCGGCGACCCAGCAGATCATCGACATCTACCTCCGCGAGAACGGCTTCGCCCAGGGCGATCGCCTCACGATGGCAAGCTCGGTCGAGGCTCGGCTGCCGCTGTCGGATTACCGCCTCGCCGAGACCGTGATCGGTCTTCGCAAGACGCAGCGGGACGACCATCTGCCGCCGAAGCACTGGCTGCGGCAGGTGATGGAAGACGTGCTCCCGCCCTGGGTCTTGACGCGGCCCAAGCGCGGCTTCTCGCCGCCAACGCAGACGTGGGTCGCTTCGCTCACCGCCAAGTTCGGTCATCTGCTCCCCGAGGGCGAGCTGGTCCAGCGCGGGATTCTGCGGGCCGAGGCGGCAGAGAAGCTCGTCCGCGAGGGCGTGCGCCCGGGCGAGATCATGCCCCTGGTCTTCAAGGCCGCGGTGCTCGAGATCTGGCTTCGACGGGTGCTGGGCCGCTGAACACGAGGCGCGCCTCGCCGCGGGGTCCAGATCGCCTGCAAATTGGCGGTCGCACCGACCTTCCGCGTGCGCGGCAGGGTTCGTAGAATCCCCACTTCGCGGGAGACGACTGCATGCCCACGCTCGATTGGCTTCGCAAAGAATTCCACTACGGCTACTCCAGCGGCGACGTGCTCGCCTGGTTCCCGGACAAGCACCGGCGCGAGGAAGAGCGCCAGATCGTCGGCTCCTACCGGCGTTTCTTCATGCGCGAGGTCAAGCCCCGTCTGCGGCCCGACTCCAAGGTCCTCGAGCTCGGCCCCGGCCGCGGCTCGTGGAGCCGCTCGCTGCTCAAGTACCTGCCCAAGGGCGAGCTGCACACCGTCGATTTCCAGGACGTGTCGCAGTGGCTCCAGCCCAAGCTCTACGACGGCCGCCTGACCTGCCATCAGGTCACCGACAACACCATGGCCCCGGTGCCCGACGCCTCCTTCGATCTCTTCTTCTCCCTCGGCGTGCTCTGCCACAACAACTCGGCCGACATCCAGACCGTCCTCACCAACGCGCGCAAGAAGGTGAAGCCCGGCGGGATCGCCATCCAGCATTACGGCGATTGGAAGAAGCTCGACACCCTCGGCTGGGCTACCCGCCACAACATCCCCAAGGACTTCAAGGACAAGCGCGACGACGAGATCTGGTGGCCCCGAAACGACCAGGAGACCATGCGCCGCTGCTGCGAGAACGCCGGCTGGAAGGTCGTCTCCATCGACCTCGGCAGCTTCGGGCGCGACTCGGTGGCGCTCCTCGAGAACCCGCGCTAATCCGCTGTCAGCCGCCCGCGAGCCACGCCCATGCGACTGATGCGCATCTCCACCGCTTACGACGGCTTCGTCCGCTCGTTCTACGCCCAGCGCCCGGAGCTCGCCGCACGGCCGTTCCGCGAGCAATACGAGACGATCATCGACGAGCCCTACGGCTGGTGCGACCTGTGGACGCGCTTCGTCGGGCCGCTCGGCTACGAGTGCTTCGAGCCGATGACCAACATCCAGCCGGCCCAGTTCCAGTGGGCCAAAGAGAACAACGTCGAGGCCAACCCCGCTGATTGGTTCCTGCCGCTGACCATGGCGCAGATCGAGTGGTACAAGCCCGATGTTCTCATCTGCAACGACTACGCCTCGTTCAACTACGACTTCCTCACCGAGGCCCGCAGGCGGGTGCCGAGCATCCGCGTGATCGTCGGCTGGTGCGGTGCTCCGTACCGCGACGAGAAGGTCTTCAGTGCGTACGACCTGACGCTGACGAACCTGAAGTGCCACATGGAGCGTTTCCGCGAGATCGGCGTGAACGCCGCGTACATGCACCACGGGTTTGACCCCGCGATCCTGTCCAAGATCGACACCACGCGGCCCAAGCAGTTCGACTTCTCGTTCGTCGGCTCGATCGTGAAACGGCCCGGCTTCCACAACGAGCGGGAGCGCCTGCTGCTCGCCCTGCTGGAGAAGACCAACCTCACGATCTTCGCGGACCTCCCGCCGCGTTCATCCACCAAGGGCCGTCTGACGCGGCGTGTGATCGATCTGGTGCGGAAGGTGCCCGGCGGCACGAAGGTGGTTCGCCGGCTGCCGCGGATCGGGCACCTGGCCGACGAACCGAGCCTCGCGCCCAGCGCCGTGGATCTCGCCGACTCGATCCGTCGCGCCTCCCGCCCCTCGGCCTTCGGCCGCGCGATGTACCAGGCCATCCGCGATTCCAAGCTCACGCTCAACACCCACATCGATGCGGCCAAGGACAACGCCTCCAACATGCGCATGTTCGAGGCCACCGGCGTGGGCACCTGCATGCTCACCGAACGCCAGAGCGACCTGGCCGACATCTTCGAGCCCGACCGCGAGGTTGTCACCTACGCCTCGCACGAGGAGTGCGTGGAGAAGGCCGTGTGGCTGCTGAAGCACGACAAGGAACGCGAAGCCATCGGGCTCGCGGGCCAGAAGCGGGTGATGAAAGACCACCGCTGGGACCAGCGGGCGGCGTGGCTGGACGGGCAGATCAAGAAGCTGCTCACAACGCGATCTTGATCGGTGCCACCAGTCCGCGGCTGCTCGGAGCCGCGCGACTGGTGCCGTTCGCGTCGCGATCCCACGACCGTTCCAGACCCATCAGTCGCGCCGCCGAGCCGGCGGACTGATGGCACCGTCGTTGATGCACCTCCGCGCCGGGTCGGGGCCTTCCGGGCCGCGCGCCTCTACCATCGCCCATGTCCTGGGGACCCAAGCAACTCGCCAAACGCGTCCTCCGCTCCATCCCCCGAAAGGGCGAGGCCGAGCTGGCACGCCTGCAGAACGCGCCGCGCTACACGCCCATGGAGACCACGATCCTGGGCCCGACGCTCAAGACCCCCGACGGGCCGTCGTTCCGCTCCGCCTACCGCTCGATCTTCGAACACCGCATCTACGAGTTCGCGTCCACCGAGCCCGCGCCGCTCATCATCGACGGCGGGGCCAACATCGGGCTCTCGGTCATCTTCTTCCGCTCGCTCTATCCCAAGTGCCGCGTCATCGCCTTCGAACCCGATCCCGAGCTCGCGTCGTACTGCCGCGGCAACATCGACGCGATGGGCTTCGACGGTGTCGACGTGCGCGAGTGCGCCCTGTGGTCTTCCAACACCACGCTCACCTTCCACCGCGAAGGCGCCGACGGCGGCAGCCTCTCCAACAGCGCGCTCGAGCGCCAGGGCACCGTCAGCGTCCCCACCCAGCGCCTCCGCGACGTGCTCGCCGGTGCGGAATCCCGTGTGGCTCTGCTCAAGCTCGACATCGAGGGCGCCGAGACGGAAGTCCTCCGCGACTGCCGCGACGCCCTGGGTCACGTCGATCGTCTGTTCGTCGAGTACCACTCCTTCGCCGGGCGCGAGCAGACCTGCGACGAGATTCTGTCGATCCTGCGTCACGCCGGGTTCCGTTTTCAGGCCATCCCCGAGAACCACGCCCCGCGCCCGTTCCTCGAGCGTCCCGTGATGGGCGGGATGGACTTCCAGATGAACATCTTCGCGTACCGGTGACGGCGCGGCCGCAGCAGCACAGAGGCCGACCTTACTGCCGGCGCCAGCCTCCATCGCACCGCTTCTCATCCAAACAGCCTCTCACCGCGCCTCTGTTTCGCCGTGGTGAATCTTTTCCCACCCCAGCATAAACTTGCCCCCATGCCCGCCACCGCATCACCTCCCGCGTCCCACGGCACCGTCGGCTACTACGACGACAAGTACTTCGCCTGGCAAGCCCCCCTCGGCGAGTTCGGCGGCTGGGCCAACCTCATCAAGTTCCGCGACTTCATCAAGCCCGATGACAAGGTCATCGACTACGGCTGCGGCGGCGGCTATCTGCTGAAGCAGCTCACCTGCAAGGAACGCCTCGGCATCGAGATCAACGAGACCGCCCGCAAGACCGCCGAGAGCATCGGCATCCGCACCGTCGAGACCGCTGCCGAGGTGCCCGACGAATGGGCCGATGTCATCGTCTCCAACAACGCCCTCGAGCACACGACGCGCCCGCTGGATGAGCTGAAGGCCCTCCTCCCCAAGCTCAAGCGCGGCGGTCGCATCGTCTTCGTCGTCCCCAACGAGTCGATCATCTGGAAGTACGCCCCCGGTGATGTGAACCAGCACATCTACGCCTGGAGCCCGATGAGCATCGGCAACCTCTTCACCCACGCGGGATTCGAGGTCGAGGAGAGCAAGGCGTTCCTGCACAAGTGGCCCCGCAACTACCGCTTCTGGGCCAAGGTGAGCCCGGCGGTCTTCCACTTTGTCTGCCGCCTGTACGCGCGGTGGGAGCGGACCTGGTTCCAGATCCGCGTCGTCGCTCGTAGGCCGAACAACTAAGCCCATGAAGACCTGCATCCTGGGCATGTCCGACATCTACGGCGGTGCCGCCATCGCCAGCTACCGCGTGCACCAGGGGCTGCTCAAGGCCGGTGTCGATAGCCGCATGATCGTCGGTTACCGGGGATTGCAAGACCCACGCATCGAGCAGGCCCCGATGCCCGGCTGGCTGAACCGCAAGGCCGAGGTCGTGGCCCGAAACCTGGGTGTGAAGTTCACGACGATCCAATCCACCAAACGCATCGCCGCCATGCCCGCGTTTCGTGATGCCGACGCGGTGAACCTTCACAACCTCCACGGCCGCTGGTTCAACTACCTCGCGCTGCCGAAGCTGCTGGCAAACAAACCCGCGGTCTTCACGCTCCACGACATGTGGTGGTTCACCGACGGCGAGTACTACGACCCGCGCTTCGAGGCCAAGCCCGAGGGCTACCCGCCCGGCACGTGGGAGTACCGACTGAAGAAGTCGGTGATCAGCAAGCTTGACGCGACTTTCGCCTGCCCGAGCCGCTGGCTGACCGAGATCGCGCGGAAGTCGTTCCTGGGTCAGCGTGCCGAGGTGCATCACGCGCCGCTCGGGCTCGATCTCTCGCTCTTCAAGCCGCTCGATCGCGAGCAGTGCCGGCGCGAACTGAAAGTCCCCGAAGGCAAGACGGTCCTCATGGCGATGGCCGAGACGCTGAGCGATCCGCGGAAGGGCATCGATCTCTTGGTCGCGGCGTTGAAAGAACTCCCGGGCGAGGTCCGTGCCCGCTGCGTGCTCATGCTCGCCGGCCACAACGCGACCGTCGCGACCAAGGACACCGACATCGAGAAGATCGACCTGGGCTATCTGAAAGAAGAGCACGACAAGTGCCGCGCGTTCTCCGCGGCCGACGTCGTGATCTTTCCGACGCGGATGGACAACCTGCCGCTGGTGGTCCTCGAAGGCATGGCCTGCGGCACGCCCGCCGTCTCGTTCCGCGTCGGCGGC
Organism: Phycisphaerales bacterium; assembly: GCA_019744815.1. GTDB lineage: Bacteria > Planctomycetota > Phycisphaerae > Phycisphaerales > UBA1924 > JAFEBO01. The sequence continues at coordinate 348,923 of JAIEUA010000010.1, read as the reverse complement.
GTCCCGGAAATGGTCCGCCCCGGCCAGACCGGCTTCCTCGCCAAGCCCGAGGACTCCAAAGACCTCTGCGCCCGGATCGTCGAAGCCGTGAACTGCCCGACGCTGGCAACGACCATGCGCCACGAATGCCGCCGCGTGTGCGAAGCCGAGTTCTCAAGCGAGCGCGAGTCGAGGCAGTACCGCGACCTCTTCGAAGCGGGCATCGAACGCAAGAAGCGCGGCGAGCGCTGATCCGAGTCCCGTCAAGAGCCGCGTCCCCGCGCCTCCCCGTCCCGCGAAGCGGGGAGGGGTGGTCGAGCGCAGCGAGGCCGGGGAGGGGTGAGGCTCGTCCGGATGTTCGTTGCGTGCAGGTACCCGCACTCCCCTCACCTGACTCGACGCGTTGCGTCGAATCGTCCTCTCCCCGCAAGCGGGGAGAGGAGGCGCGTGCAGCGCTCCAAAGCACCTCTCAGTAAATCTCACTCATCCAAGGCGTCGATCCGCGCCCATTCGCGAACGCCGTCGCCGCCGCGTCCAGCATCGACTCGTCATCGCAGCGCACCAACCCCGCCAGCCGCAGCGCCGCGGGTGATTGATGGCCGCTGAAGATCGGCGCCAGCGCCCGCACATCGAGCTCGATCGCGGCCTCGGCGTCGTGCCCCTTGCTCACACTCGCACGCCCGTCCGCGATCGAGACCTTCCAGGTCGTGTGATTGGAAGCGAACACCTCGTCGCGCACGCGCAGCGCAAGCGACACCCGAACGCTCGGCGAATAGCCGCGAGCTTCGAGCGCCGCCTTCACATCCATCACCCGCAGCATCCACGCCGAAGCCAAACGTGTCCGCGTGCAATGATCCGCGAGCATCGACAGCGCCGGATGCTCCGCCGGGACCATCCACGTCGCCTCCCGCACCGTCGACCAGTGATCGGCCAGGAAGCGGAGAAACGCTGCCCAGGCGCCCGGCGTCAGGCACGCCGCGTCGCGCACCGCAAGGTGAATCCCCACATCCCCTCGCGACTGGCTGTAGAAGAAGTACCCCTCGACCGCGCCCGTCGCCTCGCGCACGATCGCGAAGCCCTTCGTCTCCTCGCGCTTGAAGGCGTAGATCTGCGTCCGCCACACATTGTCGGGCCGGACCAGATGGCCATCAAAGTGCGGCACCACCCGGGCGTAAACCGCGCGAACCTTCTCGTGGATCGATCCCGGCGCGGGCGGTGCGGCACGGATCCCTTCGTCGTTGGGGATCGGCACCAGCGAAAGCCCGCGATCGGCACGCACGAGTGCGTCGATCTCGGGCCGCAGCTTGATCTGGTTGAGCGTCAGCGTCGTCTCGCAGCGCACGCCCGCCTGCTCGAAGCCCGCGGAGCGGTACACCGGCAACGTCGCAGGAAAAAGCCCAGCCAGCGGCGTGCCGGTCCGCTGCACCTCCAGCATCGCCTCTCGCATCAGCGTCTTGCCCACCCCTTTGCCGCGATACTGCGGCAAGAGCACCACCGCACCCACGCCCGTCAGCCCGACCACCCGCCCGCCAAAGGACGTCCCGAGCGGGATGAGCTGCATCCCGCCCGCCAGCACGCCATCGACCCGAACCACACGGATGCACCCGTGGTCCCAGTCCCGCACCCACCCGATCGCCATCTCCGGGTTCCACGCGAACGCCTCGGCGACGATCCGCGCGTACGCGTTGCACTCGCTCTCGTTCCCCGGACTGCCATAGTCGATCCGCATGGCGAACGGTAGATCACGATCCACCATCCCGCGGCACGCGCACCATCGCCCACCGAGACGCACCGCTCAAGCCCAAACCCTCGCAACGCTCCAACCTTCGCCCAGTCGCACGCCGACGGACAGCACCAAGACCGCCCGCGTTCCCCGCCCGCCTTCGCCCCACAATCAGCTCGTCACTTCTTCCAAGAACGCCTCGTACCGCGCCTGCGAGGGCATCGTCAGCACGATCATCCCGACCGCGAGCGCAGGAGCTGCCAACGACAGCCAGTTGCCGCTCACAAACAGCGTGACCGCGCCCAGCAACCCCACGCCCTCGATCATCGCCGCTCGCACGATCGAGATCGTCGCGTAGCCGTTGAACAGCTTGCGCTCCTTGACCTCCACCGGCTCGGCCGCCCGCCACATCTTCCGCCCCTGAGCCGCGTGAGCCTTGCGGATCACCGGCCAAGCCGCCAGCGACGACACAGCGACCGCGGCGACGACCAGAAGCAGCGTCTGCCCCAGGCTCTGCGCCTGCGTGCTCAGCACGCCGCCCTGAAACGCCGGCGACTTGGCCTCCACCGTCATGATGACCGCCAGGGACGAGAACAACGCCAGGCTCGAGCACAAGGCGAAGCACAGGATGCGGAGGGTGTTGATCGTGCCGGGGGTGTTCGTCGGCGGGCTGGCGGCGGGGCGATCGGGCGTGGGCATGAAGGAAGGTTACCGCGGCGACGCGAGCACGCTCCCGGGCAGTTCCACGATCATCGTCGTTCCCTGCTTCCACACGCTCTCCACCCGGATGCTCCCCTCGAGCGCCTGCACCGCGTTCTTCACGATCGCCAGCCCCAGGCCCGTGCCGCGGCGTTTGGGCCCCCCGGTGCGGGCGGCATCGACCTGATAGAACCGCTCGAAGATGCGCTGCTGCTGGTTGATGGGAATGCCCAGACCCTGATCGGCGACGCTCCAGCGGCTGGTCCGGGCGTCCACGCGTTCGCCCTGGACCTTGATCGTCGTCGCCTCAAACGCGAACTTGGCGGCGTTCTCGATCAGGTTCTTCAGGATGAGCTCGAACAGGTGAGCGTCGGTCTGGATGGTCGCCAGCTCGGGGGCCACCTGCACCTCGATCGCGAGCCCCCGTTCCGCGCACAGCGGCTCAAAGAGGGTGGTCAGGGTTTCCAGGATCGGGGCCGTCTCGACCGTCGCGAACTCCGCGCGGGTCTCCTCCGCCTCCAGCCGCGAGAGCCGGAGCACATCCGCCGTCAGGGCTTCGAGGCGGTCGGTATTGGTAGAGATCATCTGCACGAGCCGCAGCGTCATCGCCGGGTCGTCCTGCACCGCGTCGTGCAGGGTCTCAAGGGCACCCTTAATGGACGCCAACGGCGTGCGGAGCTCGTGGCTCAGGCTGGCCACGAAATCGGTCCGGGCCTGGATCGCGCTCTGATACTCGCTCACGTCTTCCAGCGACAGATACACGCGCCGTTCCCGCCCCGACTCCCGCGTAAGGTCGATCGGGGCCGCCAGGGCGTGATAGATCCGCCGCCCCTCGGGACGCGGGATCCGAACCTCCGAACGCCTCGTGCGTCCCTGGGCCGCCGCCGCGACCAGGTCGAGGATCTCGGTCTGCACGAACAAGTCCTCGATCGAGCGGCCGGTCAGCGGCTTGGGCGTGGTCGCGAAGAACTCGTCGGCCCCGCGGTTGGCCAGCACGACCGCTCCGGAGGCGTCGAACACCAGATCGATGTCGTCGCCCGCGTCGATCACCGCCCGCAGCTCGTCGACCGTGCTCGAGAGCCCGCCGATGCGGGCCGAGGCCTGGTTCGAGCGTCGCACCAGCTCCGCGACGTTCTGCCCCAGGCGTTCCTCGCTGTCGCTGCCCAGGGCGTTGCTGGTGGCGTCGTCGCCCAGGGTGGTGCGCAGCCGGGTGAGCACGCGGCTCAGGCGTTGCTCGCTGGAGCGCATCCCCCGTGTGCGCCGGACAATCAAGACGGTTGCCACCAAGGGCGTCAGCGAGAGCAGCGACAGCACGGCCCCCGCCGGCATCCCGATCTGCCACGCCCCGAGGGCCAGAACCATGGGCGTCCAGATCAGCGCCAGAGCGAGAGTTCCAGACCAGGCTGTCGCACGCGGCTCCATGAGCGGATGCTATCGACCAGAGCGCGACCGGGGGCGGGCGAACATCTTCAGCGGGCGGTGGAGTTGAGATCACCGGTCTCGGCGTCGCTCTCGTCGTGCTCGAGGCTGGCGCGGTAGCCCACGCCGCGAACGGTCTTGATCACGTGCGAGAGGTGCAGCAGCTTCTTGCGGATGCTGGTGACGTGGACGTCGATCGTGCGCTCGGTGACGGTGACGCCCGGCCCCATCGCGCGGGACATCAGGGCGTTTCGGCTCAGGACCCGGCCGCTGGCCTGGAGCAGAGCGGCGAGGATGCGAAACTCGGTGAGCGTGAGCTTCAGAAGCTGGCCGTCGAGCGTGGCCTGATGGGTGTCGGTGTTGACCTCGATGGCGCCGAGGCGGAGCATGCCGCGGTCGCCGCTGAGGCGGCCGCTTCGGCGCAGCAGCGCCTCGACGCGCGCCAGCAGCACCTTCATCGAGAAAGGCTTGGTCACGTAGTCGTCGGCGCCGACCTTGAGACCGACGATCTGATCGGTCTCTTCGCCCTTGGCCGTGACCATGATCAGCGGAATCGAGGCGGTCGCGGGATCGGATCGCAGCCGGGCGGCGACCTCGGTGCCGGGCAATTCAGGGATCATGACGTCGAGGAGAATCAGGTCGGGCTGGTTTCGGGCGATGACCTCGAGCGCGGCCCGCCCGCCGCTGACCCCGGTGGCGAGATACCCGGCTCTTTGCAGGTTGTAGATGAGCAGGTCGGCCAAGTCGCGCTCGTCTTCGACCACGAGGATGTGGGGGCGGTCGGCCATCGAGGAGTCCTTTGGGTATAACTCTTGGTGTGCCAACGAGATGCGAACACGAACGGGAAGCGAAAGAGCTGCCCGAGAGGGTAACGTGCGTTTGGCACGCCAGAGCACCCAGCGTGTTGAGACTGCGCGAAGAATGCGGGTCGCCGGGTATGTACGGTCTTTGAAAGGTATATAGATTGTTGATAACACCACTTTCGGACACGAAAACAGTTGAAGAGGGGTGGGGTACGGCCGAAAAAGTGCAAAGCGAGTTTGGACTTGCTAATATCCGCGGGGTAATCTTCCACCCTTCCCCGCGGTCAGAGCGCCCAAGTGCGCCCTGATCCACCGACCTCGGCAACGAGGGCGGACAAGGGTGGGTGCCCGCGAACCCCTCGATCACCGCTCGGTGATGCAAGGTTCTCGGGCATGCGGAAGATGGTCGAGTCGGGCGTGCGTCGAGGATCGACGCGAAGCTCTGGATGAGCAAGCCCGGTTGGATCGACGGTCGTGGATGGTCCGCGGCCGAGAAATGCGTGGTCCGGAAGACTGGCCTTGGGGCCTCTCTTTCGTTCGGACAGTGAAGCAGGCCCGGGTTTGAGACGCCCGTGCCGGGTAAATAAGGAGTCTTTAGAAATGGGTCACACGAGCAAGATGTTTGTGATCGCTGGCGCGGCGCTGAGCCTTTCGGGCGTGGCGTTCGCTGCCGAGTCTGACACGAGCCGCGCGTACGCGAACGAGCTCAAGGCCGACGCGGCTGGTCGCACCAGCCTCGCCGCCGGCGGCAAGACCAGCGGCCTGACCATCACCGATGGTTCGGGCAACTTCAGCATGCGGGTCGGCGGACTCATGCTGTTCCGCTACTCGGCCAACTTCCGCACCGGCAACACCGCCAACACGACCCCGGTCCCCGCGACCGGCGGCGGCTTGACCGGCAAGGACAAGGCCACCATCGGCTTCTCGGCTCCGCGCACCCAGCTGTACTTCAGCGGTAACGCCGGCTCGCCCGAGATCACCTACTACATCCAGGGCAACTTCAACACCGCTGGCACCACCACCAACGGCACGTTCACCCTCCAAGACGCCTTCGTCAAGTACACCTTCGACAACAACTGGGACGTTCGCTGGGGCCAGTTCAAGCTCCCGATCCTCACCGAGGATCTGATCGGCGACGGCTACCAGCAGTCGGCCGACCGCTCGACCACCGCGAACAGATACCTCCAGCAGCGCAGCCAGGGCGTCCAGGTTGCCTACTCGGCTGACGTGTTCCGCGTGCTCGGTGCGTTCAGCGACGGCTGGCGCTCGGCCAACACGGATTACAACAATCCGGCCGAGGCTGACTACGCCCTGACCCTCCGCGTCGACGGCAAGTTCGCCGGCGACTGGAACCAGTGGAACCAGTTCAGCAGCTGGCAGAACAGCCAGTTCGCCGCCTTCCTCGGTGGTGCGATCCACTGGCAGCAGGGTGGTTCGACCGGTGACGGCCTTGACGCGGTCGCCAACACGAACCAGACCAATTACCTGCTCTGGACCGTTGACACCCAGATCAAGGGCAACGGCTGGAACGTCTTCGCTGCGGTCATCGGCAGCCATGCCAAGGTCCGCAACGGCGGTTCGACCCTCAACAACTACGGCTGGCAGATCCAGGGCGGCTTCTTCGCCACCCAGCAGATCGAGCTCTTCGCTCGTTACGACGGCTTCCGCGGCAGCCGCTCGCAGGGCCTCGCTCCCCGCAGCTTCCACTTCCTGGACTTCGGCCTCAACTACTACCTCTTCCCCGAGTCCCAGACTGCCAAGATCACGGGCGATATCATCATCGGCCTGAACCGCAGCCAGGGCCTGCAGAACACCAACTTCCAGGGCACCGTCCCCGGTGGTACCAACCCGCTCCCGGACACCCTCTCCGGCATCTTGGGCTCGCCCAAGGCTGGCGAAGTCGGCCTCCGCGTTCAGTTCCAGCTCCTCTTCTGAGCAGCCAGAACACGCGGACGCTCGATCGGATCGGGTGATCCTCATCCGGTCCTAGCGGCGGGAACGAAAGTCCCCGCCCCGTCCGAACGAATCGTCTCACCGGCGACCCCTTGGGGTCGCCGGTTTTTCTTTTGACTCGTCTTTCTCGCAGCCTCCGCCGGGGACGGGGTCCCCCGCCAAGCAGGGGGCGGGGCCTTCCAAGCCCCGGCGGGCCCACGCGGTTCTCGGTCTCGGGCTTTCCGGGGCCTTTGCCGCGTCTGTATCCCCGTCCGGAGCGAATCATCCAAGCCCAGCCCCAGGCCGGCCGGGGCTCCCTCGCCCGTTCCCGATGGCCTTTCCAGTCGGAGATCCGCCTTGCGAACTCTGGTGGCCATCCCGGTCTTCAACGAAGTCGCCCACGTCGAGCGGGTCGTCGCACGCGTGCTCGAGCACGCCGGCAACGTTCTGGTCGTGGACGACGGCTCGACCGACGGCACCTCGGGCGTTCTGGCCCGGCTTCCGGTCGATGTCATCCGCCACTGCGTCAACCGGGGCTACGGCCACTCGCTGATCGACGCGTTCCGGTTCGCTCAGGGCGAGGGCTACGACTGGGTCGTCACCATGGACTGCGACGAGCAGCACGAGCCCGAGCGTCTGCCCGAGTTCTTCGCCGCGATCGAAGAGGAACACGCCAAGCCCCACGGCGCCGCCATCATCAGCGGCAGCCGCTATCTCCGCGAGCCCGCCCCCGACGCCCTCGCCCTGGCTCCCACCGATCGGCGCCGCATCAATCAACTGATCACCCAGGAAGTCAACGAGCGCCTCGGGGAGCGGCTGGGCGCCCGGCTCACCGACACTTTCTGCGGCTTCAAGGCCCATCGCGTCGGCCCCACGGCACGCCTCCACCTCACCGAGGGTGGGTACGCGTTCCCGATGCAGCTCTGGGCTCGGGCCGCGGCCTCGGGGCTCAAGGTGCGCGAGATCCCGGTGGACCTCATCTACAACGACCCCAGCCGCACGTTCGGCGGCGGGCTCGACAATCCCGAGGCCCGCTTGCTCCACTACCGCGAGATACTCCACCGCGAGATCGCTCGTTCGGCGTGCCGCCTTCCGGTGCATGCCAGCGCCCGACTCGACGCCGCCGTCGCTCGAGGGTGCGACGTGACGATCCCTCCGGCCCGTCGGCACGAGTCGTCGGAGCGGTAAGGCGGCAGCGGCCGGTGGTCCGGTTGACGGGGACGGGTGATAGTTCCTTCCAGTGACGCCGCCGCCTGCCCAACTCCGTTTCGAGCCGCCCCTGGAGTCATGGACGACGCTCGCACGCGAGCGACTCGCGTCTCAACCGAGCACGCCTGCGGTGATCCGCTTCCGAGAGCAGCTTGGCCTGCCGTCCGACAAGGGCCCGCTGGTCCTGTCAGGTCATCAGGCCGAGCTGTGGCATCCGGGCATCCTGGCCAAGTACGCGGCGGCTGTGGAGGTGGCTCGGGCGGCGGGAGGCCGATCGGCGTGGCTGGTCGTCGATCAGGATGTGCCGCACGAGTTCGCGTTGCGAGTGCCAGCCTCCGATCCTGACAAAGGAATCACCCGAGCCCGTCTGCCGCTCTTAGAGGAAGAGGCGGTCCCGCGGGCGACGGGCTGGATGCCGGCGAGGCAGACGGTCCCCGGCTTGGTGTTCCCCGCGGGTTCGGGCCTTGGCACCTACGCGTCACGGGTGCACATCATCCGTGCGGCGATCGAGCGGCACGCTCAAGCGGGCTCGTGGGCCGAGCAGTTGGCGAGCGCCACGGCGGAGCTGCTCGCCCCGCTCGGGTCGGTCGACGCGTGGGTTTACGCACGGCGGCTGAGCGCGACGGACCTGTTCCGGCTCGCGGTCGACGCGCTCGCGGCGGATCCGCAGGGTGGCATCGCGTCGTACAACCAGGCGGTCGCGCTGGCGTCGGACGCGGAGGTTCGCCCGCTCGACGCAGCCAAAGGCGAGCTCCCGCTGTGGAGGATCGACACCAGCGGCGCCCGCAGGCGGCTGCTGGCCTCGGACTTGGGCAGGGGCGGCGATCGATTCGAGGGCCTGTATCCCAAGGCGCTCCTGATGACCGCGCTCCTGCGTCTGGCGGGGTGCGAGCTCTTCGTGCACGGGATCGGCGGGTACCGCTACGACCGGGCGATGGAGGGTTGGTTCAGCAGCTGGCTGCAAGGCGCTCTGGTCCGCCGCAGCAACGACTGGCGCGGGCGGAGCCTGGCCCCGATGTTGATGGGCACCGCGACGGCGCAACTGGGGCTGCCCGCGGACGGCGTGCCCGAGCTGGGCGAGATTCAACGCGCCCTCTGGGCGGCGCACAGCGCCCGGCACGATCCCGCTCGCTTGGGCGACCCGGCCGCGGGGCACCGCAAGCGCGAGCTGGTGGCGGCGATCCGCGATCGCAAGCAGCGTGGCGAGCGGGCGAGCGAAGAGTTTGCCGCCCTGCACGTCCTGCTCGCCGAGGTTCGGACCAGACATCAGGACAAGCTCTCCGAACTGGACAAACGAGCGAACGCGCTGGCCGCGCAGCGCGAGCAGGCGAGCGTGATCTCCGATCGGACCTGGAGCTTCGGGTTGTACGACCCGGCGGCCCTGCGGTCGATGTGGGAAGCGATCCGCGACAAGGTTGGGACGAAGGGCTAGCGCCCCGCCGGCGCGGGCTCTTGCGAGACGGGGGATCCGAAGCCGTCGTACTTGACGAAGATCTTGACGTCGTCGTCGCTGGGCGTCGACGCGTCCCACGCCGCGGAGTACAGGGCGGCCAGCATCTCGGCGCCGTCGACCAATCGCTCGGTGATCAGGTCCTTGCCCGCGTCCTTCCAGAGGTCGCCGGACTGATCGAGCTTGTAGATCGCCTCGACCTGAGCGTGGGAACGCTCGATGTGGGCGAGCACGCCGGACCACGGGTTGGACTCGTTGAGGTCGGCGAGATCGGGGCGCGCGGGCTTGAGGTGGGCCCGGATCGCGTCCTCGTAGAGATTGTGCTTCTGCAGCACGGTTGCGTCGATGTCGGCGTGGATTTCCTTGCGGGTGGTGTAGGCGTTGGGGTTGTTGCCCACCCAGCCGTGGTGGTGGCGGGTGGTGTGCAGTGGCTGGGCCGCGTCGGCGACGAAGTGGGAGAGCACGCCCAGCGACCAGGCGACATTGAGGCGAGCGACCTCGACCTGCGGCCCTCTCGCGCTGTCGTTGACCTTGGCGAGCGTGCGGAGCGTTTTGAGGTTGGACACCAGCCGTGCGTACTGCTCGCTGATGGCCTGGGGCAGAAATCCCGGGTAGGAGTCGGTCTTGGACTGATCGGTCTTGGGGTTGGATGGACGACCCGCGCCGGGGTGGTCCTTACGCGCCAGAGCAAGCTGGGCCGCGAACTCGTGGCGGAGAGGTTCGATGGACTGGAGGGACAGGCCCAGATCGGTGAGGTCTTCGAGATCGATGTAATGGTCCGGGTTGTTGACGTGTGCGAGCGCGGGCATGCGCACGTTCCGCCAGCGATCGGGCATGGTGGCCTGATCGGCGATCACCCGCGGCCACGTGCCCTCGCCGGTCCACGCCAGGGCCGGGTCGGTGACCTTGGCACGCAGGCGTTCCATTGCGACGGTGGTGATCGCGCGGTGTCCCGCGGCGTCCCAGGCGTGAGCGACGGCGGTGAGACCCGAGACAGCGAGCAAGGCGATCAGGGCGTGGCGCATCGAGGGAGGGTAGCGAATTCACCCGCGGGGTGTGCGATCACGTGAAAAGGTGTGCCCCTCTCGCCCCGGCCATGGCCGGGCGGTCATCGGCCAACCAGAGGCAAGGCAGCGGGAACTCAGCGGACGGTCAGCGACGCCCGAGTCGATCGCAGATAGCCCCAGGCGGCGGACGTCTCGCCGACGCGGTCCTTGCACGAGTCGATCCAGCGGATGGACTCTTCGCCTCCGAGGAGGATCCGGCGGGGTTGATCGCCGCAGAGCTCAAGCTCCAACAGTGTCGGGTTTCCCTTCGCTTCGGGAAGCGCGTCGATCAGGCGGGCGAAGGACGCCGCGTCCATCACGATCGGGGTGGCGCCCATCAGCGAGTGGGCCGACTCGTCTTTGGCTGCTTGATTGGCATCGGCTTGGGTGGGAGAGAAGATCAGGACCGGGGGCGGTCGATCGCTCGGCCCGCGGTGCCGCAGGATCAGGGCACGAGCTCGGGTGGTTGGCGCTTGGGTTGTTGGCGGCGGAGCGGAGTTCGTAGACGGTTCCTTCGCGAGCTGCGTCTGTGAGGGGCCCTGTTGTTCGCAGCCTAGCAGCAGGCAGGCCGTGAGCGTGGTCGCGGCGAGGACTGTGGCAGCGTACGGAGCGAATCCGGATCGCATCGATCGCTCCTGACGAGACATTCTCCGAACAACGACCTCGGTCATTCTTCGACTCATCGGCGCCGGCGGCCCATGAGCAGCCCCGACGCCGCGAGCAAAGCGATGCTGGGGGCGCTTGGCACCAGGCACTCGGCGCAATCGGTGTTGAGCAGGAAGGTGTTCTTGCCGTAGCGGGCGTCGAGCGCGGCTTGGGTGAGCCACTCGGGGTTGGCCAGCTCTTTCCAGCCGTTGACGACGTTGTTGCCGTCCTTGTCGATGGCGAAGCCGTAGCTGCCGGTCCAGAGCACGCCGATCTTGTTGCCGAGGAAGCACACCAGCGAGAGTTGGGCCTGCCAGGTCTTGGCGCCGCGGAGATACTCGCGGCTGGGTTTGTCGCTGAAGTTCAAGCCCAAGCCGCCGTCGGTCTGCTGGTTCTTGTAGTAGAACTGCGGGTATTCGTTGCCGTCGCGGGCCTTGAGGGTGTAGTTCCAGTAGAACGGGTAGTTCACGCCCTTGGGATCGTTCTCGCCGGGGTCAAAGTACGGCGTGTTCGCGGGCGTGGCGGTGTTGAACGGGTCGGTGGTCTTGATGAGCTGGATCCACTGCAGCTCGCCCTTGAGCATGTTGGTGGCAACCGCGCCGCCGCTGACCGAGACGCCCTTGGTCTTGGCGTCGTCGTCGCGATACGGGATCGTGTCGGCGAGGTTGATGGTGGCGAGCAGCTTGTTGTCGCACTTGATCTGGCGATCCTTGATGGCATCGGCGTGGGCGAGCGGCATCACTCCGACGCAGAACAGGGCAATGGCAAAGAGCCGTGGACGGTGCATCGACATGGGGACCTCTCAGAACGGGAGTAGGCAACTCCGCCGGGATGATCCGGCGGGCGTGCGTGGTGTGCGGGTCGGGGCAGTTAGGCGGTGCGGCGACGGCGGGCCGCGAAGACTCCGGCGAAGGCAAGCACGCTGGCGGTGCCGCCCGTGGGGACGCAGGTCGTGCAATCGGTCGTGATGGTGTAGACGTCCCCATAGCGCTGATCGATGGCGCCCTGGGTGAGGAAGGTCCCGCCCGGTGCGAGCTCGGTGATGCCGCTGATGGTCAGATTCCCGGCCGCGGTGATGTCGAAGCCGTAGGAGCCGGTCCACAGCACGCCCAGAACGTTGGTGGTCTTGTCCCAATATACGAGGCTCAGCTCGGCGGTCCAGTCAATGGCCGCGCCGGTCCAGGTGCGAGTGGGTTGGTCGAAGAAGCTGAGGGTGTTGCCGGCGTTCGAGAACTTGTTCTGCACCCAGAACTGCGGGTAGTTGTTGCCGTCCCGTCCCTTGAGGTTCTCGTTCCAGTAGAAGGGGAAGTCGTTGCCGGTCGGGTCGAGCTCGCCGGGATCGAAGTACGGCGTGTTGGCCGGGGTCGCGGTGTTGAGCGGCTTGTTGGTCTTGATCATCTGCACCCAGCGCATCTCGCCCTGGAAGGCGGCCGTCTTGGTCGCGCTGCCCGAGACCGTGATGCCGCCCTTGGCGCCATCCACGAAGATCGTGGGAGCCCCGAAGTTCACCGTGGCCAGAAGCGTGTCGCCGCACTTGATCTGCTTGTTGATGCTCGTCAAGGCGCCCAGCGACATCGTCGCTCCGGCGCAGATCGCCACCGCGGCGGCCACACAACGACCGATCGTCGAACGGTTCATGTCCTGCTCCTCTGGCGGCGTCGGACGCTGGTCCGATGCCGCGGCCTCGTGTCGGTTCGCCCGATCGCTCGGGCGAACCCTGCTCCCCGTGGTCGATGCGGCGGATGCATCGACGCTACTGACATCAGCGTGAGAGTGTCGCAGAGTCTGCAGCCCGGAGCAATGCAAGATTGCGTAAAACCGGCAAATCGGGGCGAAAACCTTACCCGATCGATGACCTGTTTCTGGGAGCGAGGGCCGGGCTGCGCATCGGCGCGCGGTGCGTTCGCCATCGGGTCGGGAATCCCCTGGTGCTGAAACCGTGGGGCGTGCTCGAATACCATCGCGGATCGACTCCAAGCCCCACCAACCGGTTCCACCTCCGACCACGTCCGGCGTGCCGCCCGCGGCGGCGTGGGTGATCACCGGCGTCGCCGCGGCGCTGGCGGTCTCGCCCTGGGCACGCCCGGAGTACGCCCTGTTGGTGGGGGTGTTGCTGGCGCTGACGTCGCTCGCCCCTCCCGGCGATTTCGTGAAGAAGTGGTCTAAGACGCTGATCCAGGTCTGCGTGGTGCTGCTGGGGTTCGGGATGAATCTGACGGATCTGGCCCGTGCGGGTCTCACCGGGGTCGGGTTCGCGTTCGGCACGATCGTGGGAACTTTTGCCCTCGGGATCGCGATGGCGCGGTGGCTCAGGATCGATCAGAAGCTCGCGACGCTCATCAGCAGCGGCACCGCGATCTGCGGCGGGTCGGCGATCGCGGCGGTCGGATCCACCATCGGCGCCTCCAGCGCCCACATGTCCGTCTCGATCGGGGTCGTCTTCATCTTGAACGCGGTGGGGCTGTGGGTGTTCCCGCCGCTGGGGCACTGGTTCAGCTTGTCTCCTCATCAGTTCGGGGTGTGGAGCGCGGTGGCGATCCACGATGTTTCTAGCGTGGTGGGGGCGGCGTCGAAGTTTGGCGACGAGGCGCTGCAGGTCGCGACCGCGGTCAAGCTCTCGCGCACGCTCTGGATCGTCCCCGTCGCGCTGGCGGCGGCGTGGTTCTTCCGGGCCGACGGCCGCAAGGGCAAGCTGCCGATCCCGTGGTTCATCGGGTTGTTCGTGCTGGCCAGCGTGGCGGGGACCTATGTGCCCCTCGTCCACGAGCATGTCGCGACACTGACCCCGGTGGCGCGGCGTGGGATGTGCCTGGCGTTGCTGCTGGTGGGGCTCGGGTTGTCGCGTGCCGCTCTGAAGAGCGTGGGAGTGCGGCCGCTGGTGCTGGCGGTGACGCTGTGGGTGTTCATCAGCGCGGTCGCGCTGGTGGTCGTGCGGGCGACGATTGTGTAATGGTCAGATGACGTCAACGAGCGAGTACTGGTCGAGGTTGACCATGACCAATTCGCCGTTGTCCTTCTTGATCTCGAGGCGTTCGAGCCAGAGCTTGTGGTCCTTGCTGTGCGCAAACCACGAACCGGTCTTGGCCTGGACGTAGCGGACGAGCTCGCCCTCGATGGTGGTCGTGAGCGGACCGCCGCCGAACTCCTGCCGGGGGATCTGCTGGGTGACGCGGACGCGGGTGCCGGGCTGGTATCTGCTCTGCGATTCGACCATGCGGGATGATACGCGGCAGTGGGGCCGGCCTCTGGCCCGGGTGCAACAGCGGGACCGACCTTCGGCCCGGATACACCAGTGGGACCGGCCTCCGGCCGGTCGACTATCGCCTCCATCTGCCACGCGATGGTCTGTAACGCGGCGCCCACTCGTGCATCCCAAGGCCCGTTCCCATTCATCCCGATTCCCGCAGAACCCTGGAGCCCCCATGAGCCTCAAGGACAAGGTTGTTTTCATCACCGGCGGCACCTCTGGCATCGGTGAGACCACCGCAATCGCCTTCGCCAAGGCCGGAGCCCACGTCGTTCTCACCGGCCGCCGCGAGAAGGAAGGCAACGAGGTCGCGGCCAAGGTCCGCACCCACGGCGTGCAGGGCGTCTTCGTGAAGGCCGACGTTTCGAAAGAAGCCGACGTGAAGCACGCCATCGCCGAGGCCCTGAAGCTCAAGGGCCGCATCGATGTCGCGTTCAACAACGCCGGCGTCGAGGAGAATCTCGCCCCGATCGTCGAAAAGACCGAGGCAGAGTTCGACCAGGTCTTCGACATCAACGTCAAGGGCGTCTTCTTCAGCCTGAAGCACGAGGTCGCGGCGATGGTGAAGGCCGGCGGCGGTTCGATCATCAACACCTCGTCGATCGCCGGCACGATCGGCATGGGGAACTTCGCGACCTACGTCGCCAGCAAGCACGCGGTCGATGGCTTCACGAAGGCGGTCGCGCTCGAGGTCGCCAAGCAGAAGATCCGCGTCAACGCGGTCGCTCCGGCCGCGATCCAGACCCCCATGTTCGACCGCTTCGCTGGGGCGCCCGGCGCGGCGGAGTACATGGCGAATCTGCACCCGATCGGCCGCGTGGGCAAGCCCGAAGAAGTCGCCTCGGTGGTGCTGTGGCTCGCGGACGACACGTCGAGCTTTGTGACTGGCCAGAGCATCCTGATCGACGGCGGATTCACCGCTCAGTAGTCGCGGCGACGTGCAACGATCGGGTATGCCCACGATCCTCGATCCGATCTCCATCGGCCCGCTGCGGCTGCGCAACCGTGTGTTCATGGCCCCGCTGACGCGCTGCCGTGCTGGCGCGGGGAATGTGCCGCATGCGCTCAACGCCACGTACTACCGCCAGCGTGCCGAGGCGGGCGGCGCGGGGCTCATCTACGCCGAGGCGACGCAGATCTGTCCCGAGGGTCAGGGCTATCCCAACACGCCCGGCATCCACTCGCCCGAACAGGTCGCCGGCTGGAAGCTCGTCACCGACGCCGTGCACGCCGTCGGCGGCACGATCTTCCTGCAGCTCTGGCACGTCGGACGCGTGTCGCACAATGCGTATCAACCGGGCGGCAAAGCCCCGGTCGCGCCGAGTGCGATCGCTCGCGAAGGCCTGTGCCGCCTGCCCGATGGGAGCAAGCAGCCCGCGCCGGTGCCACGGGCGCTCGAGACCGAGGAGATTCCCGGCATCATCGCGCAGTATCGCGTCGCCGCGGAGAACGCCCGTCGCGCCGGCTTCGACGGCGTGCAGGTCCACGGCGCGAACTCGTACCTGCCCGAGCAGTTCCTCCGAGATTCCACCAACAAGCGCACCGACCGCTACGGCGGATCGCTCGAGAATCGAGCCCGCTTCCTGCTCGACGCCACCCGGGCGTGCATCGAGGTCTGGGGGCCGGAGCGGGTGAGCGTGCGGCTGTCTCCCAGCGGGTGGTCGAGCGATTTCACCGAGAGTGCCCCACGCGAGACCTACGCGTACGTCGTCCGTGAGCTGGACAAGCTGTCCATCGGCTCGCTGGAGATTCGCGAGGGCGACGACGATGACAACGCGGCCGGCGGCCCACAGATCCCGATCTCGTTCTTCCGCCCGCTCTACCGCGGCGTGCTGGTGGCGAACACCTCGTTCACGCACGCGAAGGCGGACGAGTACCTCTCCCGCGGCGACTGCGATGCGGTCGCCTTCGGTAAGCCCTTCATTTCGAACCCCGATCTCGCCGCCCGCTTCGAGCGACGCCTGCCGCTGACACCCTGGGACGCGACGACGTTCTATCCGTCGTCGAAGGAGATGCCGCTGGAGCGGGGCTACACCGACTACCCGCGAGCGACCTGACCGAAGTGGCACCCGGACAGTCGCCGTCCTGCATCGGATCAGCCTCCGCCGTCGAACCCACTGCCATGCCCACCCGCGTCTGGTACGTCACTGGTTGCTCGTCCGGCTTCGGCCGCGAGATCGCGCACGCCGTCATCGCCCGTGGCGATCAACTGATCGCGACCGCCCGCAACCCCGCCGCGCTCGCCGACCTCGTCGCGCTCGCGCCCGATCGTGTGCGTGCGCTCGCGCTCGACATCACCGACCCCGCGAGCGTCCAGCGTGCCGCCGCCGACGCGATCGCCGCGTTCGGGCGCATCGACGTGCTCGTGAACAACGCCGGCTACGGCCTGATCGCCGCCCTCGAAGAGACCGGCGAGGAGCAGATGCGGCGCAACGTCGAGACCAACTTCTTCGGCCCGCTCCGCGTAACGCGGAGCGTCCTGCCGAGGATGCGGGCGCAGAAGTCGGGGCTCATCATCAACATCTCCGCGCTCGCCGCGTTCGCCAACCACGCCGGCTTTGCGGTCTACGGCGGGGCCAAGGCTGGCGTCGAAGCCGCGCTCGATGCCCTGCGTATCGAGGCCGCGCCGTTGGGGATCAAGGTGACAAGCGTCGAGCCCGGGCCTTTCCGCACCGACTTCATCGCTCGCTCGCTCGAAAAGGGCGAGACCACGATCGCCGACTACGACAAGACCAGCGGTGCTTTCGCGGCGATGCTCCAGAAGATCAGCGGCCGCCAGACCGGCGATCCCAAGGCCGGCGCCGCGGCCATCGTCTCGCTCGCCGATGTCGATCAGCCGCCGACGCGGCTCGTGCTGGGCAAGTTCGCGTACGACGGAGCCCGCAAGCGATTGGCGCAGCTGCAGGCCGAGCTCGATCAGTGGCAGAGTGTGGGCATGGCGACCGATTTCGGCGCCGCGCCGAGGTGATCGCGGCTAGCGGTACGTGACCAAGCCCGCGGCTTCGAGCCACGAGTAACCGATCGAGCGCAGCAGGTACGCGGCACCGCCAGCGCGTTGCCAGTGCCGCGACCAGGTGTTGGGGAAGTAACGTTGCCGCAGCCGCTCGAACTCGGGGCGTCCGACCTTCTCGACCTGCGCCAGGCTTTTCTGTTCGTCGTGGGTGCGGAACGCGCCGAGGTAGCGGGGGAGGCGAGCGAAGCGGGCGCCGTGCTCGTGGAAGCGCAGGACCAGCTCCCAGTCCATCGCGAACTGGAACGACGCGTCGACCCGCGAGCCGCAGCGGTCCCACAAGCTGCGGCGCCAGAACAGGGTTTCCTGCGGGATGTAATCGCGCCACAGGAACGCGCTGGTGGAGTGTCTGGGCAGGACCCAGCGTCCGACCTCGCGGCCATCGTGATCGATGACGAGGCGCTGGCCGTAGACCACGTCGACATTGGGATGAGACTGGAAGTGAGCCACCACCGCGTCGATCGCGCCAGGAAGCAGCAGGTCGTCGGAGTTGATCCACGCCATGATCTCGCCCGAGGTGAGGGCGAAGGCCTTGTTGATGGCGTCGGCCTGGCCCCGGTCAGGCTCCGAGCGCCAGGCGGTGAGGCGGGATTCGATGGATCGCAGGTAATCCGCGGAGCCGTCCTGGGAGCCGCCGTCCATGACGACGTACTCGAGGTTCGGATAGCCCTGTCCGAGGACGCTCTCCGCGGTGGCTTCGAGAAAACGTCGCTGATTGAACGAGGGCGTCACGATCGAGACCCGCGGCCGATGGCTCGGGGCGGTGGCCACGGGTTTGGAGGGGGCACGCATCGGCACCGGCGTGTGCTGCGCAAAAACCCCCAGGCGCAAGCCCAGCGGCTTGGCGATGTTCTTCATCGCCCGCTTCGCACGCGTGGTCGTGTTGAGTCCGCTCGACACATCGAGCTCGGCGCCGGCCATGGGCAAGCGTACGGGCGGTCCGGAGCCTTGCCGGTCGCAATAGAATCGGGCATGGCTCTCCAAACCCTCATGTCCCGGCTCCGCGGGCAGTCTCCTGCCGATACCAGACTCGCGGAGCGTCGCCGCCTCGCCGAGTCCTACCTCAATCCGATCTGGGCCAAGATGGAGTCTTGGCTCACCAACTCGCGAGAGACCACGAACTTCACGTACGACCTGACCGAGCTGAACCTGACGCATCTGGCGGGCTTTGTCTCGGGCGTGACCGGTGCGACGCTGGCGCAGTCCGAGGCGATGATCGGCGAGCTGGCGAGTGACCGCGAGCTGTCGGAGCACGTCCGCGTGCAGACCCAGAACGCCGGCCCGCGTGGGGAGCTCTCCGATCTGGTGGCCCGCTACGCGCGTCGCGCCGGCTGGTACGCGTTGGTGCGTCTGACCAAGCCCCGCCTGGTGGTGGAAACCGGCGTGGAGAAGGGGCTGGGCTCGGTCGTGCTGTGCGCCGCTCTGCGCAAGAACGCCAGCGAGGGGCATCCGGGCCGCTACCTCGGGACCGACATCGACACCGGCGCGGGCTGGATGCTGAAGGGTCCGTACGCCGAGGTGGGCAAGATTCTCTACGGCGACTCGATCGAATCGCTCCGCACGATCACCGACCCGATCGACCTGTTCATCAACGACAGCGACCACAGCAGCGACTACGAACGCCGCGAGTACGAGACTATCGCTTCCAAGCTCAGCGAGCGGGCGATCATCCTGGGCGACAACGCGCACGTGACGCCGGAGATCTACCACTTCGCGAAGAAGTCGGGCCGCCAGTATCTGTACTTCCAGGAGCGTCCCAAGGACCACTGGTACCCAGGTGCCGGAATCGGTGCGGCCTTTGGCGCGGAACGCCGCTGAGAGGGCAGATGTCCGTCGCCGCCCAGAATCCCCGGGTCGCTGCCGCGCTCGCATCGGGCGGGCGGTCGCCCGCGCCGGTGACGATGGTCACAATCCCCAAGGGTTTTCGCGATCACGCGGGCGTGATCCAGACCAACGCGGTTCACAGTTGGACCAAGCTGGTGCGTCCCGAGCAGGTGATTCTCTGCGGCGACGACCCGGGCGTGCGCGAGATGGCCGAGGCGACCGGCGCGGTGCACCGACCCGACATCCAGAAGACCGACCTAGGCACGCCCCTGGTCAGCGACGCCATCCTCCGCACCGCCCGCGAGGCGACCACGCCGTGGGTCTGCTATCTCAACGGCGACATCATCCTCGACTCGTCGTTTGGGCGATTGCTCGATCGGATCGACACGGAACGACCCACGCTGCTGGTGGGGCGGCGCATCGATGTCGATGTCACCGAGGTTCTCGACCTCGATCACGACGACGCGGAGCGGCAATTGGCCGCGATCGCCGCGACCGGCAAGCTCTCGCCCAGCAACGCGATCGATTTCTTCTGCTTCACGCCGGGGCGCTGGGTGCAGAACATGCCCGAGTTCGCGGTGGGGCGTCCGGGCTGGGACAACTGGTTCATGTTCAACGCGGTCCGGCGCGGGGTGCGGGTGATTGATGTCACCGGGCAGATGCTGACGCTGCACCAGAACCACGGCTACGGCCACGTTCCCAAGGGCACCGGCGTCGCCTGGAACGGCCCGGAGGCGGAGCGTCATCGGCAGATCATCGGCTCGTGGTTCTGCTACTTCACGATCGACGACGCGACGCACGTGCTGACGCCCAAGGGCGTCCGGCGTGCGATGGCCCGCACCGCTTGGAAGAGCCGCTGGAAGCGATTCCGGCTGCGGACGACGTGGCGGCATCTGATCCCGGAGAACATGCGCGACGAGCGCGAGTCGATCGAGATCCTGCCTCCCGGCTGGGTGCGGACCAAGGTGCGCCTGGAGCGTGCGTTCTTCTCGCTGTTCATCGCCGTGGTGCTGGTGCCTCTTCGGCTGGTGAAGCGGGCGGTGCACGCTGTTTGGTGGCCGCTGCGGGTGCGGGTGCTGCGTCCGATCAAGCGGGCGATCTTCGGTCGCAAAGCCGAAGCTGCCGCGGGAACGCAAGAGGATCAAGAGACGATGCGTGGGGCCTAGAAAGCCCCGCCCTCTCTCTCACCCTCCCCTCACCCCAGTTGTTCTCGATCGCGCTATCCCTGCTTGGACCACGGGCGGAGCACCACGATGGTCTCGTCGTCGGGACGCTGGGCGAGACCCGCGAACTGGCGGAGGCTCCAGTGGACGTGCTCGGTGATCCGCGACGCCGTGGCCTTGGGTTCCTGCTTGAGGATCTCGAGCAGGCAGGCGCGGAGGCGTTTCTTCCCGAACTTCTCGCGGCTGAAGTTCACGGTGTCCACAACGCCGTCGGTGTAGGCCACCAGCACGTCGCCGGGGTGCATGTCGTAGACCGCGCGCTGATACCGCTGGCTGCGATCGATGCCGACCACCATGCCGCCGACCGACAGTTCGTCGATATCCGCCGGGCCCGGGGCGCGGTGCTCGGGCACACGCACGACCATCGGCGGCTCGTGCCCCGCGCTGCAGTACGTCAGACGCAGCTTCACCGGGTCCAAGACTCCGTACCAGAGCGTGGCGAACTCGTTGTCGAGGGTGTCGCGGCACAAAGCGATGTTGACGCGGCTGATCACCTCGTCGAGGTCGTACACGCCCTGGGCGTGGGCCCGCAGGCTGGCCCGGACCGCCGACATCAGCAGGGCGGCGGCGATGCCCTTGCCCACGACATCGCCCACCACGATGCCCAGGTGGCTCGACAGGTTGATGAAGTCGTAGAAATCGCCGCCCAGTTCGAACGAGGGCTCGTACTTCGCCGCCACGTCGAGATGCGACCACTCCTTGGTCAGAGCGGGGATGAACCGCGGCAGCATGCGGCGCTGAACGTCGCCGGCGAGGGCGAGCTGGCGCTGCAGCCGCTGATCCTCTTCCTGCATCTTGAGCAGCCGCGCCTGCTGCACCGCGACGGCGGCCTGGGCCGCGATGGCCCGCAGCACGCGCTTGTCGCTCTCGTCGAAGGTGCGCGGGACGCGTGCGTACAGGCGCATGACGCCGATCGGCCGCCCCTGGAACGCGAGCCCGGCGTGGATCGCGGCCCCGAGTCCCTCGATGATCAGTCGCTGGGGCTCGAGCACGCGTGCATCGCTGGAAAGGTCTTCGCTCACCACCAGCTCGCCCCCGATCGACATGCGATCGAAGAGGCGGTCGATGGACAGCGGCCGCGGGTCGTCCAGCCACTCGCGGCTCAGCCCCTTGCTGGCGATGAGCGACAGGTTCTCTTCGGTGGGGCCCGAGAGCTCTGACACTTCCTCGGTCTCTTCGGGGACGAGCACGACGCTGCCGCAGTCCAGTTCGAGGACGTCGAGCGCGAGCTCCAGCGCGACCTGCAGCACGCGGTCGACGCTCATCGAGCGGGTCAGCATGGTGCTGAGCTTGAAGAGGGCGCTGGCTTCCTTGACGCGGTGGCGGAGGTCGAGCTCGTGCTCGCACAGCTCCCCGGCGGTGCCCGCGAGCAGGGTGACGGCCCGCTCCAGGATCTCCCGGGCCGCTCCGTTGGTCCCGGGGCCGACCCGCAGGGAGCCCACCCGGGTGCCCGAGACCACCAGCGGCACGCTGGCCGAACCCTCCGGGGCCTCGGAGACCTGATCCTCGACCACCCAGCTGCGTTCGGTGTTGCCCACCTTGACCACCCGCCCGCGGACGTCCAGCAGGTCGACGCGGACCCCAGTGAGCTTGGAGAGCTGATCGCAGAGCTTGACCAGCGAGCCGTCGGAGAGGAAATCGGTGATGGACAACCGGGCCGCGGGGCCCGTGCGAGCGTCGGGGTTGGAGGCGTCGACAGCTCCCGCGGCCTCGCGGAGCCGCTGGGCCGAGGTCGAACCAGATTGGGTTGTTTCAGGCGGCTGGACGCCGAAGGCGTTCATTGGACAGGAGCGTAGGGCGGGCGGCTCCAAGCGCTGCCTCACACCGAGCATACCGAACACGAATTCGATTTAAGAGTTTGTCAATGCTCTGCTTATGGATTCAAGAACCGTACAAAGCACGATCTAATCCCTGTTCGCAAGGCACCTTTCCCGCCAGACCGAGCGGAGCAGGCTCTCGAAGCGCTCCGCGAAACCCTGGGCTTGGGTCAGGGGCGACTGGCCCAGTTTCTCGCGCAGTCCGAGGCGATACTGGCGAAGCCTCGACCGATCGCGGGCCAGCTCGGTGGCGATCCGGACGTATCCGGCGTGGTCGGTCGCGATGAGCTCGGGCACGCCGACCGAGGTCAGGAGCGACCCGCTCACTCGGGCGTGGTGGGTTTCGCCGATGCGGGTGACCACCGGGACGCCCATCATGAGCGCTTCGCAGGTGGTGGTGGTCCCGTGGTACGGGTACGAGTCGAGGGCGATGTGCACGCGGTGGTAGGCGCTGAGGTGGTCGTAGGTGCGTGGGGTCTGGCCGATCATCTCGACCCGCATGGGGTCGACCCCGCGGCTGGAGAACTGGGTGCCGAGATGAGTCCGGGCCGCGGTGTCGGCGAGCGAGTAGCTCTTGAGGAGCAAGGTCGAGTCGGGCACCGCCTTCAGGATCTCGGCCCACATCGCGATGGTCTCGGGCGAGTACTTGGCGACCGCGTTGAAGCTGCCGAAGCAGATCGGCGAGGCGTCGCCCTCGGGCAAGTCCGCGACCGGAGGTGGCATGATCGCGGGGCCGAAGCACAGGAAGCACGGGTCGAGTCGAAGGAGCTTCTCGGTCGCCCACTGGTCCGCCGCTCCGACGGGGTCGGTGTACGAATCGACGATGCGGTAGTCGACGCGGGGGATGCCGGTGGAGTGGGGGTAGCCGAGATAGCTGATGGTGATCGGCGCGGGACGATGCGCGAGGATCTCCACGCGCGAGTTGGGCATGTGCCCGGCGAGGTCGATGGCGATGTCCAGACCGTGCTCGCGCATGGCCGCGGCCACCACGGCGTCGGATTGGCTGGAGGCGTCGTACCAGAACGCGGATGCCTGCTCCATCACGCCCGAGATCTCATCGCGGTAGGACTGACAGGCGTAGAGGGCGAAGTTGATCTTGCTGCGATCGGTGGCGTGGAGCAGCGGTTCGATGAAGCGGCTCACCGAGTGGCCGTACAGATCGGGAGAGATCAACCCGACGCGCAGAGTCCGATCAGCGTCGGCCGGGGTCGGGGGCTTGGGGAGGGCCGGGCTGCGCGGGGCGAAGGACTGGAGCAGATCACCCAGGCGCCGGTGGGCCGCCGCGAGCTCGGTGGGCGCGGGGCCGTCCGCGTACAGGCGGTCTCTCGCCGCGGCCCGGATCAGCATCAGATCGTTGGGGTACTTGGGCAGATTCGAATCAACCAGCGCGATCGCCTCGGCGGCGCGTCCGACGTTCAGAAGGGCCCACGCCAGCCCGTTTACCGCCTGGGCGGGGGGCTGCGAGAGCGTCAGGGTTTTCTGGAAGACCTCGATCGCCTCGCCGTACTGCTGCCGGTCGTTCAGAGTCGCGCCGAGGTTGTTCCAGCTGAACGTGTCCGTCGGCCCCAGCTGGCAGGCGACGCGGAGCTGCGCCAGCCCCTCGTCGGGCGAGCCGGTGTTGATCAGGCAGATGCCATAGAGCCCGCGGGAGGAGTAGTTGCGGGGCTCGAGCTCGACCGCGAGCTTGGCGTGCACGATCGCCTGCTGGAAATCGCCGCGGCGCATGTGGCACGCCGCGGCCAGGTGGCGGGCCCGCGGCATGTGGGGCATAAAAGAAAACAGCTCGCCCAGCAGAAGCAGGGCGAGCTGCAAGTTGCCTTGGTTGGCCGCGGCATAGGCCTGTTTCAACATCTGCTCGGGGTTCTTCATCCGGGCAGATTGTTCACTGGGTCGAGGCCGGGCGTTTGGGGATTACTGGCCTTCGGTCGGGGCGGCCGCGCTCGAGCTCTTCTGAGCACCCGACGCCTGGCGCACCACCGGCTCGACCAGAGCCTTGGTCTGCTCGGGGGTCAAGAAGGTGACGGCCTCGCGCATCTTGGCGATGCGCTCGGAGTCGTCCTTGGCGTCCTTGGCCTGCTTGAAGAGGTCCTTGACCTTGGGCTCGACGTCGGCGGCGAGGCCGAAGGTGCCCACGCGGTCAAAGGCGGTGGCGGCGCTGTCGCTCAGCATCCAGTGATAGACCTGGCGAGCCTCGTCGGCGAGGGTGAAGAACATGCCCCGGGCGACGTAGTCGCCGTTGGCCTGCTTGTTGTCCTCGCTGCCGGACGAACGCTTCATCTCGTCGATGAGCAGACGGCGGTAGTCGTCGACGATGGTCTGGTGCACCTGGATGTTGTTCGCGGTGAAGAGATCGGCCTTCTTGAGCTCGGAGGGGAACGAGCCCAGGGCGATGAAGGGCTTGGCGGCGTTGTTCACCTTGCTCAGCAGCGTGCGGTCGCTCATCGAGAAGGTCTCGATGACGCCGCTGTCAAGCTCGCGTATCTGGGCGATGTTCTCAACCACGGTCTGCTCGACCTTCTGGCGACGCTGCTCGATGAAGGTCTCGATCTTCTTGCGGGTGTCGGCGGGGATGGTGGTGTTGCGCTCCAGAGCGGCCCAGTGCAGGGGCCGGTCGAGGCGGACCACGTTGCCCGAGCCGTCACGCTCCCACTCCTTGAAGAACGAGTGGGCGTTCTGCTTGGTGACCGCGGGCTCGGCCGGGGCAGGAGCCGGCTTGGGCTGGGCGTTAGGCTGGGCGTTGGGCTGGCCCGCGTTCTTCTCGTCCTCGGCCTTCTTCGCCTCGTCGCCGGTCTTGAGCAAGCCCTTCTCAAGGGCTTCCTTGGCGGAGATCGTCTCGACCCGGGTGGTCACCGGCTCCTGGGGAGTCTCCTTGGGCCAGGGAGCGGGCTTCTGCGTCGGCGGGGTGGTCACCTGCGCGGCGCTCGAGAGCGCCAGCCCGGCCACCGCGATGATCATTCCAAGTTTCGCGTTCATCCCGATCTTCATTGCGTATCTCCAGTGGCCGCCCTGCGCGTCCTGTTGTTCCTGTTGGTCGTCATGAGCGCGGTCCCCGCCGCGCCCGCATGTGGCGGTCGTCCGCCCTATCGACGATCTTCCCGGCCTTTCCCAGTCCAACCCGTCATTCCCCGGAGGATTCTTGTACCGCCTTCGCCGGGCGGTGCACGAGCCGGACGCGAATGCTGACAGGTCGCGGTTCTCGGACGAACATGCTGTCGCCCGAAGCCACGGAGACACCGGCCGCCGAAGCGGTGGTTGATCTCATTTCCTGTAGCGCGGCAGCCCGCTCGGGAGTTCACTCGGGCGAGGATTCGACCGGAGATACTCCGAACAGCATCCGAGCGAGGCTGGTTCGCTGCTCGGGCGAGAGCGAGGAGAGGACCTTGGAGGTCAATTCGTACCACTCGCGTCCGTTGGGCTTGGGCGAGCGCTCGCGGAGCTGCTCCAATGGCTTTCGCACGTTGGAGTCCTGCTCGTGCCAGGGCTCGACCGCGTCCAGAACCTCGGCGGCCTCGACGCCCCGCCCGCTCACCTGGCGTTCGAAGCTGCGGCGGAGGTCGTTCCCGATCGCGGCATTCCGG
Organism: Phycisphaerales bacterium; assembly: GCA_019744815.1. GTDB lineage: Bacteria > Planctomycetota > Phycisphaerae > Phycisphaerales > UBA1924 > JAFEBO01. Next base: position 323,319 of record JAIEUA010000010.1, on the reverse strand, counting down.
ATCCGGGTCAGGGCTTGCTCGGGCGTGAGCGTCTGCTTGCGATCGCGTGCTTGAGCGATTTCGTCAGCGACGGCGGCCCGCTCGTAGTCGTGGATGAGCCGCAGGAACGTGGTGCGGTCGGATTCGGGCACCGCGTCGGCGAGGGCCTCGCGGAGCGACCGACGAGCCGCGGGCGCGGGGCTGTCCGGGGCGGCCGGGGCGAGCGAGTTCTCCGGGGCCGAGAGGACGTCGTTCACGAGCGCGGCCGTCAAGCGATCCGCGTCTGCTCCGCTCCCGGCGCTCTTGGCTTCCAAGAACCGTTCCAGCGGCTGGAAGTCGCAACGCATCCACTCGTCGAGGGCGGAGCGGTGGCGGGCGAGCACGTCCTCAGCCCCGGCCCTCTCAGCCATGCTGAGGTTCAGGGTGTCGAGCGCGGCCTCCTCGGGGGTGCGGTCGAGCCGCTTCATCGAGTTCCGCAGCTCGGTTGAGACCAAGGTTTTCGTGCTCGAGACGGCGGCGATGGAGGGGCCGCTGAGCAGCGGCTCGGGATCAAACGCCCAGGGCTCCGGCTCGGGAGCGGGCATCGGGGTCGAGGTCTCTTCGTCTCCGGGCCGGGCAGGCTCTTCGCTTCGTTGGTGCGACGCCCCGCCGGTCATCAGAGCCACCGCGAAGGCGCCGGCGATCAGCGAAGCCTGCGTGGCGATGACGATCGAGCGGCGTGGCATGATGTGCATCTTATCGAGTTCTGGGCGCGATCGAGGCGCGTTTTCACGCTACCCTTCGGCGCATGTCCAAAGAGGTTCTCGCCAAGTCCATCGCCGAGGTCGCTCTGCTCCGGGGCACGTTCACGCTGCGCTCGGGAAAGACCAGCAGCTACTACCTCGACAAGTACCTCTTCAGCACGAGGCCCGAGCTCTTAGGCCAGCTCGCTCCGCTCTTTGCCGAGCGGCTCGACGCGATCCAAGAGCGGCTGGGGGTCGGGATCACCCGACTCGCTGGCGCCGAACTTGGGGGCATCCCGCTGGTGACCGCCGCCAGTCTGTTCACGGGGCTGCCGTGTCTCTTTGTTCGTAACCAGAAGAAGGACTACGGCACGTCCAAGCAGCTTGAGGGCGCGGTCGAGAAGGGTGACGTGGTGGTCCTGCTCGAAGACGTGGCAACGACCGGGGGCCAGGCGTTGGAAGCGGTGGAATCGCTGAAGGCGTCGGGGGCCAAGGTGATCGCGGTCATCGCGACGATCGACCGGCTGGAGGGTGCCCGGGAGAACATCGAGAAGGCGGGTCTCATCTTCGAGAGCCTGTTCACCGTCACCGAGCTCGGGGTCAACAAGACCTGAGAGGGCTCCGGGGCGGGTCTTGCGCAATCTTCGCGCTCTTGCGCGATCACTGCACTACGGGGCTCCGGTCACGCCACGCCGTCGGGTGGTCGATAAACCCTCGTGGCGCTCCCTGCAAAGGGGGCGGTCTCGACGGGCATGCGCTAAACTTGCCCTTCTTTTGATCCGTCCCGGGACGCCGGCGTCTCGGGCAACTTCTGACTCGAACGGGAATCCGACATGGCCCTTGTCCTTGGTCTCAACTCGATCCACCCCGACGCCGCCGCTGTGCTGATGGACGACAAGAAGGGCGTCCTGGCCGCGATCGCGGAGGAACGCATCAACCGCAAGAAGCACTGCGCGGGCTTCCCGAGCCTGGCCATCGCGGAGGTGCTCCGCCTCGCCGGCGCGTCCATGAGCGACATCACCGACGTCGCCATCGCCCGCGACTCCTCCGCCAACCGCGGGGCCAAGCTCGGCTTCATCGCCAAGCACCCGATCAGCGGCCTCAAGCTCGCCATGTGGTCGCAGAAGGTCCACGGGACGCTCGCGACGGTTGATCAGCTCATCGCCGAGGCCTGCGGTCGCCCGCACTCGGAGTTCAAGGCCGGCGTGCACCACGTCGAGCACCACATCGCCCACGCCGCCAGCTCGTTCTTCTGGAGCCCCTTCGAGCGCGCGACCGCGGTGACTACCGACGGCGCCGGCGACTTCTGCACGGGTCTGATCGCCCGCTGCGAAGGCAACAAGATCGACGTCATCCACAAGAACTTCTGGCCGCACTCGTTTGGTGTGTTCTACACGGCCGTCTGTAACTTCCTCGGCTTCAACAAGTACGGCGAGGAATACAAGGTCATGGGTTTGTCGGCCTACGGCAAGGACACGTACGCCGAGCAGATGAAGGAGCTGGTGGACTACATCCCCGGCGTCGGTATCCGCCTCAACCTCAAATACTACAACCACCATTACACCGTCCACACCCACGACCAGAGCGAAGAGGGCGAGATCACCGTCAAGGCGATGTGGAACGACAACATGCGCCAGCTCTTCGGCGAGCCCCGCAAGCGCAAGGACCCGACCGAGCAGAAGCACAAGGACATGTCCCTCTCGATGCAGAAGCGCTTCGAGGACATCTACATCAAGTACGTCCAGGACGCGATCAACCGCAACGGCGGGCTGCGTGATGTCGTTCTTGCCGGTGGCTGCGCCCTGAACGGCGTCGCCAACGGTCGCCTCGTGATGGAGAACCATCTCGACCGCGTGTACATCCACCCGGCCGCGGGCGACGACGGCACCGCGGCCGGCGCGGCGGCGTACGTGATGCACAGCATCCTCAACAAGCCCCGCACCGGCGAAGTCATCCACGGCTACTGGGGCAGCGGCTGGACCGACGACGAGTGCGAGAAGGCCGTGCGCGAGAGCGGCATGCCCTTCAAGAAGCTCACCCGCGAGCAGCTCATCAACACCGCGGCCGACGCGCTCAGCCAGGGCAAGATCCTCGGCTGGTTCCAGGGCCGCGAGGAATGGGGCCCCCGCGCTCTGGGCAATCGCTCGATCATCTGCCACCCGGGTTGGCCGGACATGAAGGCGATTCTCAACGCCCGCGTCAAGAACCGCGAGCCGTTCCGCCCCTTCGCGCCGCTGTGCATGGAAGAGCACCTCAGCGAGCTGTACGAAGGCAGCCACGACGTGCCGTTCATGAATGTCGTTTATAAGGTCCGCCCCGAGTGGCGTGCGCGTTTGAGCGCGACGACGCACGAGGACTCGACCGGCCGCGTGCAGACGATGCGTCGGGCTCAGAACGAGCTCTTCTACGACCTGCTCACGGCGTTCAAGGCCCGCACCGGCGTGCCGGTGCTGCTGAACACCTCGTTCAACGAGAACGAGCCGATCGTCCACACCCCGGCGCACGCGGTGGGCTGCTTCCAGCGCACCCGCATGAACGCTCTGGCCGTCGGCCCGTTCTGGTACGAGAAGCCCGCCGAGGAAGCCGAGAAGGGCGCGGCGGTCTGATCGCGGCGTGTCGCACGGCTCTTCGGAAGAGCCCGAGCGAGACCTGAAAACAAAGAGGCCCTGCGAGAACGCTCGCCGGGCCTTGTTCGTTGTGGGTGATCGAGTGTGTGTGGAGCGAGCCTGCTACTGGCGGAGACCGGTGACGCGATAAGCGACTCGACCGGTGAGGGGTGAATGCGTCGCTGTGGCGCTGAAGTTCGTAACGGGCAAGCCCGACGGAGTGCTCGTGGTGTACCGAATGTCCGCCTCTCCAGATTCCAATGAAGTCACGATACCCATCTGTGAATTCGCGCTCGGCACGCGAATCGCTTGGATAGTGATGGGGTACACACCGCCTGTATTAAGTACGACCGGGGGGCAGCCCGCCTGCATGTCGTTCAGAAGATCGAATACGAGGATGCGCGTCTGCGTTGGATGGTTGAAGGGCGGAATACCAACGGCAGATCCGAACGTGGGCGGAACGTGCTCGTTAGACAAGAAGTTTGACGGGAACGAAAACTGACAGTTCAATACATCGCCCATCTGCGGGCTTGAAGCTCGAGCTTGCGGCGAACTCCAAATACGAACTTGATAATCGTACTCGCTCCAGTCAATGTCCGGGTTCGAGTAAGCCGATCCGACGACAATCGCGATGTCCTTCAGCGCGATCGACTCCGATGGCGATAGCGTGAATGCCACGTGTGTAACCCCGTTGAGCGAAGACGTCGTAATTGGAACGACCCTCCCGCCATTCGTCATCGTGTTGTCCGGCCCGATGCTGTCGCGGAGAACAACCTCTCCGGCGGGGCAGAGCAACTCGTTGTAGGCGCTGGCGAACAGAACGAAGTCCGCATCATCCACGAAGGCGTCGGAGTTGAGGTCGGCGGGGCAGCCCGCCGCCATGGCTGGGTCGGAACAGTCGAGGGTGTTGTACGCGTCGGCGAACTGCACAAAGTCCGAGTCATCCACGACGCCGTCGCCGGTGAGGTCCGCCCGGCACGAGCCGCTGGCGCGCGGATCGTGCGGCATGCGATCGGCGGCGTGCGCGGCGGCGGCGAACGCGAGAGACACGATGGCAAGCATGATGCGTGGATGCATGGGAGTCCGCCGGAGTGGTCATGGGCGAGTGATGGACGACAGTCTACCAGCGGGCGGCGAATTCCAAAGCCGAAAAGTCGGGCTGTTGGGCTGCACGGGGATCCGATAAGGCCGGGGCAGTTGTGGGTGTGCCGCGTGATCGGCGCGTGGGACGACCGGCCGGGAGGCCGGTCCCACTGGTGTCATTCTGGGGTTCAGCGGAGGCTCGGTCGGGAACGGTGGCTCAGCGAGCCCCGGCGAGCGCGGCCGTCTTGGGCTCGACATACGTGCCCGACTTGCCCATCTGCAGGAACGCGATGACGCTATCGGCGACGTGGCGGAGCTGCTGCTCGCTGAGCTCGGGGTAGATCGGCAGGGCGATGGTCTCGAGTGCCGCGGACTGCGACTCGGGCAGGTCGCTGGGCTTGTAGCCCATGTGCTTGAAGCACTCCTGCTCGTGCAGCGGGACGGGGTAGTAGATCTCCGTGCCGATGTTCTGGTTCTTGAGATGATCGCGAAGTGCGTCACGCTTGGCGGCGGGGACGCGGATCACGTACTGGTTGTAGATGTGACGGGCGGGTGCCGCGGGGCGGAAGGGGATCCGCAGCGGCGAGGCGTCGGCGCTCCACGAGACGCCCGAGAGCTTCGCGCCCGCGGCCTTGAAGGCGGCGTCGTAGAAGTCGGCGTTCTTGCGCCGGCCCTCGTGCCACGAATCGAGGTGGCGGAGCTTCACGCGCAGAATCGCGGCCTGCAGCGAGTCGAGGCGGCTGTTGATGCCGACGATCTGGTGGTAGTACTTGGGCTTCATCCCGTGCCCACGCAGCATGGTGAGCTTGTCGGCCAGGTGCGGGCAGTTGGTGGTCATGATGCCACCATCGCCGAACGCGCCGAGGTTCTTGCTGGGGAAGAAGCTGAAGGTGCCGATGGCGCCGCGCGAGCCAACGTCCAGCCCGCGGTTGTCACGCGTGCCGATGGCCTGGGCGCAGTCCTCGATAATCGGGACATTCAGCTCGCGGCCCAGATCGAGGAACGCGTCGATGTCCGCGGCCTGGCCGAAGAGGTGCACCGGCATGATGGCCTTGAGGCGCTTGCACTTCTTCGCGACCTCGCGGGTGTGCGCCGGGCACATGTTGTACGTCTTGGGGTCGATGTCGGCGAAGACCGGCACAGCGTTCAGTCGCGCGATCGAGCCGGCGGTGGCGAAGAAGGTGTAGCTGGGGCAGATGATCTCGTCGCCCGGCTTGATGTCCAGGGCCATGAGGGCGAGCAGAATCGCGTCGGAGCCGTTGGCGCACGCGATGCCGTGGCGGGCCTTGGAGTACGCGGCGATCTCCTTCTCGAGCTCGGCGATGTCCGGACCACCGATGTAGTACGCGCTCTCGAAGACCTTCTGCATGACGGGTTCGAGTTCGGCCCGCAACGCGGCGTACTGCACCTTCAGGTCGAGCAGCGGAACGGTGATCGCTTGCGACATCGCGTTTTTCCTGTGGGTCGGGCGTGGCCGAGGCCAGCGTCCAACCAGAACCCCGCGGCTCTCGACCCGCGGGCATATCGGGCGGAACTATAGGAATTCAAAGACTCCAGGACATTCACCGCGGAGAACGCAGAGAACGCGGAGGAAAGCAAATACGTTCATTTGGAAACGCCTTCAACGCAGTATTTCCTCTGCGTTCTCCGCGTCCTCCGCGGTGCAATGCCTCACGCCTTCGCCGGCAAGGTCCGGAAATCGCCTGAACCGGACCGCGTGGGAGCGCCCTGCCCCTTCGAGAGCTTGGCGGCGCGGATGCTGCGATAGACCTCAAGGTGCTTCTCGTGCATCATGTCGGCCCGCAGCTCGGGGCGGCGGGAGGCTTCGACACGCTCGCGGGCCAGGCGCGACACCTCGGCCTCGTCGAAGCGGAGCATCGCCAGCGCGAGCTCCATCACGTCCATCGGGTCGTTGAGCACCACGCCGTCGCGAGGGAGCGTCATGAGTTCGGTCGCGCCGTTGTAGGCGGTGGTGATGACCGGCACGCCGCAGGCGAGGGCTTCGAGCACGACGAGCGGGCAGGGGTCGTACAGCGTGGGAAGCACGAAGACGTCCGACGCGTGATACGCGGGCACCGGGTCTTCGACATCGCCCAGGAACGCCACGTCGTTGGCGACGCCCATCGACGCGGCGAGACGCTTGTACTTGGGGATGTCGCCGCCGCCGACGACGAGCAAACCCGCGTCGCGCCCGCGGCCGCGGAGGTGCGCCATCGCGGCGAGGATTCGATCGACGCCCTTGAGCTTGAAGTCGTGCGCGACGGTCAGATAGATCGTGCGGCTCTGCCAGCCGAGTTCGGCGCGGATGCGGTTGCGGTTGCCGCCGCCCACAGGGGAGTGGGACGGGACCTCTTCGGGCTTGAAGCGATCGGTGTCGGTGCCGTTGTGGATGACGACCACGCGCGAGGGGTCGATCGGGTAGGTCGAGAGGATCTGACGCCGGACCATCTCAGAGACCGCGATGATGGTGGCCGAGCCCTTCTTGTCGTACTGGCGGCGTTCGAGGCGGCGGAACTCGCGGTAGCGAGGAAGCAGGCCGTAGCCCAGCGGTCGGGCCCAGCGGAGCAGGCCGTGGGCGAGGCGGCTGCGCTGGCGGTAGACGTAGCGACGCACGCCGTGGTGGGGCATGATGACGTCGGCGTACCAGCCGTCGCCCATGTCATGCACGATGTCGAAGTTCTCTTTGGCGATGAGTTTCTGCACCGCCGCGGCGAAGCGCAGGCGACGCGAGCCGAACACGGCCGAGCCGACCTCGACGAGGTTGGTGCGGGCCTCACCGGGGGCGCCGCGGATCTGGCGGGCGTAGATGGAGACGTGATGGCCCGAGGCTAGCAGCCGCACGGCGTGATCGTGCGTCCAGCGCTGGGCCCCGCCCCCCACGGCGTCGTACCGGTCCAGCACGAACGCGATTCGCATGCTCTCTTTGGGCATCTGGTGGCAAGTGTAGCGGGAGGGAAGGGGAGCAGGGGTGGAGGGGAGCCGCGGAGCAGGGACGAACGGATCGGAACTCAGCGGCGTTTGCGGGCGGCTCGGGTGATCGCCTTATCCCGCGGGGATTCCACATCTTGCGGGGTGTCGTGGGTCAGCCGCTGAGCGGGCCCACGTGAACGCTGGAACAGACGCGCAAAATCTGGTCGTTGCAAAGCTAACGGCTTGACGCACCCCCGCGGACGAACCCGTTGCTCGTTCGGCGCGCTGCACAGTGGGTCGACGTGGTTGGCCCCGATTGGGCTCGCTCCTTTGGAGAGGCTCTTGAACGTCAAGTTCGCTATCGAAGCGTTGCTCTGCCTCGGGGTCTTCACTGCCGCGCTCGCTCGCATTCCTCCGCACATCGAGCCGCGCGGGACTCAGCGGCCTGAGGACCTCACTCCGTTTCGAGATGAGTTCGCGGAGACTCGAAAGAGAATTGCCGCAGAACTGCACGCCAAGGCTGCTCGCGAGCCGGTGTACGCGCCCGAGGAATCACAGCGGATGTTCGCTGCAAAAGTGCGGGAGCGAGCGGCGAAGGTGGAGCGTGAGATCGGGCGCGACGAGGCGGTGGTGAGGGCGTGGATGTATGTGCGACGCGACATTCCGTCGGACGCCGAGGCATCGGCGGAGTTTGTGCCCGCGGGCGTTGATCCTTCGCCGTACATCGGTTTCGTGCGTGGCGAAGCGGCGGCGTGGAAGGTGCGGCTGTGCTCGCGGGTGTTTGGGTGCGCCCTGGACCACACGGACCAGCCGGTTGATGAACTTCAACAACCGGTCGTCACCTTGTGGCTGCATGCGGGGACGGGCCAACTGCTGAAGCTGACGATGGAGCAGCCGACGCTGGACCGAGGGTCTTTTCGTGACTGGAATGCGAACGACTACGTGGAAGCGCTGCGGAGGGTCGACAGGGAGCGTTGGGTCGATCTGGGACCTCAACCAGAGATCACGCTTCTGGAGGCGTTAAGCAGTTCAAGAATGGCCGGCGGGCTGGCGTGCGTTGCAAAGCGGATCGTCGTCCACCTCGTGCGGAGACAGACTTTGACGGCGGGAGAGCAGGACGTGTGGGCGATTGAGTTTGTGGGGATTCCGCCGCACGGCATCGGACACGGACCACAGGAGAGCCAGCGGTATCTCCGTTACGTCTGCGACGCCACGACGGGCGAGAGTGATTGGTTTAGCAGTGCTCCCGGACTCGCGCCTGATCCGCGTCGGAACTCCGTAGCCCCGACCAAACGTCCCGGTGAACGAACTTGGCCAGATCGAGAAGGTGCTGCGCAGAAGGACACTCAGCAGCGTGGGCCGAACAGCAAGCCGCTCGACGAACCGGACCGCTGACTGCCGATCGCTCATCCTTCACCACGTCCCGCTCACTCCTGCCTCGTCCCCTCCGCGTACGACATCGCGAACCAGATCGCCGCGTCCTCGCGGGCGGCGAATCGCTTCAGCGATTCCATCGCGAACGCGAACTCGTCGGCGGTGATGAGCTCGTGCAGCAGCAACTGGTCCTTGCAGCCGTGGAGGATGCCCATGATGTTGTGCACCAGCGGCACGAAGGACTCGTCGTTGCTGCATCCGCCGAACCAGACCCAGGCGTTGCGCTTGGGCTTGGCGCCGGCCTGATGGAGCAGTTGGACCAAGCGCCGGCCCACGAACGGGTCGTTGCCGAAGCGGTCGTAGAGGCGGATGTAGGCCCGCCACACGTTCATCACTCCCGGCGGCTGGGGGTGCAGGCGGAGCACGTCGTGGTCGTCGTCGGCGAGGATGATGCGTCCGCCGGGCTTGACCGAGATCAGCATGTGCCGCACGACCGCGAGCGGATCGGGGACGTGCTCAAGAAGAAATCGCGTCACGGCGATGTCGAACCCCGCGCGCTCTTCGGGTCGCAGCGGCAGATGCAACGCATCGCCCCGCCGGAACTCGACGTGCGACATGCCCAACGCCGCGTCTCTGGCTTTCGCAAGCTGATCGTCGCTGCGTTCGACGCCGAGCACGTAGCCGCGTGGGCCGGTGGCCTCGCCCATGGCAACAGCGAGCTGACCCAGGCCGCAGCCGACGTCGAGGCAGCGTTGCCCGGGTCGGATCTGCATCTCGTCGATGGTGCGGCGATTCAGGAGATCGTTGAGGGCGGCGAGCCGTGCTTGCTCGGCCTCGTGCGTGCCGTGGACGTAGACGCTGGGGCCACGGTTCTCCATGGAAGCATGGTACGAAACGGGAGCGGTGGGCGTTCATTCGGGTGTCGGTCGGGATGGGTGGGCGGCGATTTGCCTTGGTCAATCCTGGGCGTCGCGGTAACATGGACCGAGCGGGTCCGGACGACCCAAGGGACGACCCAAGGGACGAGGAGTGGATCGATGAAGCTCGCCGCGATTGTGTTGTGTTGTGCCGCCGGGGCGTCTGTGGCCCATGCTCAGCCGGTGTGCGGATCCGTGAGCACGTCGCTGTTGCAGGGCTTCCGCGCGATCGGGAATCCCGGCGTGGGAGACACGCAGCCCGCGGGTGCGGCGTGGACGTTCCGGCGTTCCAGCCCCAGCGGCTTGCTCGACGTTGGCTACACGATCGGCGGCTGGAGCGCCGGCGGCTGGGCCAATCCCGATCAACCCTTCGGCGTTCCGATTGTCGGGCCGGTCTACTCCAACGACCCGCTGCAGAATCAGGTGAACTTCTACTACCGACTTCCGTCGTTCACCAGTGTGTTCATGCATCCGGGCTACGGCTCGATCGATTCGGTCGCTGTGTTTGCTCCGCAGAGCACGGTGACGCTCTCGGCGGCGACGCTTCGGGCAGAGTTGCTCGGCGGCAACAGCAACGGAGCGGTTGTGAGCGTGGTGGCCGAGATCTCAGCAATTCCGACGACGTTGGTGATGCCGACGTTGGTGCCGTACACCACGACGGGATCCATGACGATGAACGCGGCGAACCTGCCGCTGACGCTGCACCCGGGCGATCGCGTGTACATCCGAGTCTCGAACAACGGCGACCCGGCCGAGGACTGGTTTACGTGCGATCTGACGATGACGATCGCGGGCGGCCCGGTGGTGCTCGGCCCGCCGCGGGAGACGATCTACTGCGTCGGGGGGAGGGCCACGATCCGCGTCGATGCGGCCGGTTCCGACTTGCAATTTCAGTGGCAGCGCTTCGACACCGGGAGCGGCATGTGGGTGAATGTGCAGGACATCACCTATGCCGATGGGACGGTGGTCACGGGCTCGCAGACGGCGAACCTTCACGGGGCTGGCATCGGGAGGTACTCCGCCGGGGACTACCGCGTGGTGGTCAGCAACTCCTGCGGCACGGTCACCACGCCCGCCGCGTCGCTGCACCCGTGCTCGTCGGACTTCAACTGCGACGGCTTCGTGGACGACGCGGACTTCTCGATCTTCTCGGTCTCGTACGACCTCTTGATCTGCGAAGACCCGGCGATGCCGGCGCTGTGCCCGTGCGACATCAACAACGACGGCGTGGTGGACGACGTGGACTTCACGCTGTTCGCCGTGGCATACGACCGGCTTTTGTGCTCGTGACTTGAAACGGAACTGCGTGGGTTCCGGTGCTTCTCACGTCCGGGGCCTCGTCTGCCGGCCGGAGCCGAAGCGAGCAGATCGCAAGGACACGCGCGGCCCCACGGGCTCTGCATAGCGAGTCGGTCGTTGGAGCGAGTCTTCGAGAGGCAGACGAACCCCAAATGGGTGAGGCGGCGATCATTCGTCTCGGAAACGTGAAGCCGCGTTCAGCCAGGCATTGGGGCGCGTCACAAGCGTTCGCTCGGCGCGACGACGAGCCCAACCGGTAGAAACCTGCGCCGGACGATTCGGCCTTACCCCCGCGTGGCACAATCCGCCAGATTGCAGGCGAACCGGACCGCGGCCTCCCGTAGCATGATCCGGCGACGAGAGGCGGGTCGCGCCACCGGAGAACGCATCATGGCAGATCGCACCAACTCGAAGGGTCAACGCGGCAACACCTCGAGCGCCAGCGGGCAGAAGCAGCGTTCGCCCACCAGCACGCCCCACACCGGCAGCCGCGTCGACCCGTCCCACGCGGTTCGGCAGCAGCGACTGGATCGCTCGAAGCAGTCCGGCGCCCTCAGCAAGTCGAGCGGCGTGAAGCGCGGCAGGCGCTGAGCCGGGCGAGCGAGACGGTCTCTCTCGCCGCGGCGCGGGCTCCCGGCGTGCGGCCCTCGGTGGCAACCCCCTCCCAAACGCGTCGAAGCGGTGGTGATCTCTCGCGCTTCGCGTTCCGTCCGGTGCGGTCTTCTCGCATCGATGCCACACGCCCCATCCGCGAAGCGTGATGTGGCGTGCGGGAACAACTCAATTGTGGTGACGTGCGGGATGTTGCGGGGCGCGCCCCTCGCACGCCCGAGCTCGATGCCGATGGTCGAGCGGATGGCTTGGCTCGGCCGAATCCTTGGTTAACTCAGCCAGCCCGGCGGCGGCAGGTTCTGCAAGGCGACTCTCACGATGGTGGAACAGAGCGGCGCGATCATCGGCGTGGACGCCACGGCGTCGACAGGGGGCGTGTTTGCCCAAGGGTCGATGAGCAGCCCCTGCAGCGCCGACTTGGCGGCATGAAGATTGGGCAGCGATCTGCTCGGAGCCATCGTGAACGCCGCGATCATCCTCGATCCGCTTCGCGTGTTCTAATCGGACGCGGCCGGGACGCGTCGGCACGATCGCGCGGGCGGATTCCGGAGCTTTTTGGCACGCCGCGGAGTGGTCATGGTCTTACGATCTCCCTTGCAAACCAGCACCATGCGAACCGACGTCCTTGCCGCGGAACCCGCGGCGGAGGCTTTCACCACGCGCGTCGAAGCCGAGGGGCTGGAAGGGCGGGAGCTGTCACCGGCTGACAAGAAGGCTCGGCTAGTGAACCTGATCGCGGTGGTGACGCCGTTCGCGGGGCTGCTCCTGGCGATCTATCTCTCGTGGGGCATCGCGTTCGATTGGACGCAGGCGGGCATTCTCTTCTTTATGTTCATGGCGTCGTCGCTGGGCATCACGGTGGGCTATCACCGGCTGTTCACGCACAAGTCGTTTGAGGCGGTGGCGCCGGTGCGGTGGCTGCTCGCGGTGCTGGGGTCGATGTCGGTGCAGGGGCCGGTGATCGAGTGGGTGGGCGTGCATCGGCGGCACCATCAGCACTCCGATCGTGAGAACGACCCGCATTCACCTCACGCGCTGCCGAACGGGCATGACGATCACGACGAGGAGCACGGCGTCATCTCCATGCTCCGCGGGTTTTACCACGCGCACATGGGCTGGCTCTTCATGGGGCACTCGAAGGGTTTGGGGCGATACATCAAGGATCTGCGGCAGGACGAGATGCTGTGCCGCGTGAACCGGCAGTTCATGTTCTGGGTTGTGGTGGGACTCGTGATCCCGATGGTGCTGGGCGGCGTGCTGACGCTGACGTGGAAGGGCGCGCTGTTGGGATTCCTGTGGGGCGGGCTGACGCGCATTCTGCTCGGGCATCACATCGCGTGGAGCGTGAACTCGGTGTGTCACCTCTGGGGCGCGAGCCCGTTCCGCACGGGCGATCACAGCCGCAACAACGCGATCGTGGGCGTGCTCGCGCTGGGCGAGGGCTGGCACAACAACCATCACGCGTTCCCGACCTCGGCTCGGCACGGGCTTTGGTGGTGGCAGTTTGATCCGAGCTACATCACGATCAAGGCGCTGGAGTTCCTCGGGCTCGCGAGCGAGGTGACGGTGCCCTCGGCGGAGCGGATCGAGGGGAAGCGGAAGCGCTCAGGCGATCGTGCCCTTGTGACCAAGTAAGGCGTCGAGCACCGGCACGATGACCGGAGGCAGCGCGATCAGCAGCATCAGGTGCAGCAGGTCCAGGCGCCCGTTGAGGCGTGCCTGACCGTTCGGCGACGTACAAAAACCCTTGCATGACTTGGCGCGGCCCTCACGCGGCCGGGCGTGCGGCTTCCTCGCGACGCACCGGAGCCGACGGCTCCAGCACCAGCGGCTAGGTCGGCTTGGCCTCGATCGCCTGGGCGGCGGACTCCGCAGCCTTCTCGGCGGCTCGTTCGGCTTCGAAGTGGCCGTGCGGGTCGATGCAGAAGAACCCGCCCTCGATGCGGGCGCCTTCTTCGACGACGAGCAGCCTCGCCTTGCAGTCGCCACGCCAGCGGGCGGTCTCGCCGATGACCACGTGGCCCTTGGTCTCAACGTTGGCCTTCAGCTCGCCCAGAACCTCGACGGCCTCGCCGGCCTTCACGCCGGGGGCCCAGACGCGGCCCTTCTTCTTGATGAAGAGGATCCCGGTGGTCTCGACGCGGGCACCCATCTTTTCGGTGTCGACGATCACGTCCTGCACGGTCTGGCGCTTGTAGCAGCGCGGGCAGGTGGAGGTCTCCGCCTTGGTCGAGACGTGCATGGTCTCGGCGCAGTGGATGCAGCGGACGGCGCGCGGGGCGTGTCCCTTGGCTGCTTGATCGCTCAGATAGCCGGCCATGCGCAACGACACCTCTCGCACGTTCGCCGCTCCGCGGCGTGGGCGCGATTGATCTGCGGCACAGGCCTCCGCCCGTGCAGTGGTGGGTCGTGCGCGACCGGTCGCTCCCGACCGTTTCGCGTGCGGCCGTCCGTGGCCCCGGGGTCCAAGACCCCTTCAAGCCCGACGGCGTGAGGCGTTACTCCGAACGCGTGCCGGCGAGCCACGACGCGCCGTTGTTCGCATTCGGCGTGCCAATCGGCGTGGCGTGCGTGGTGGTGGTCTTGCGGCCGGTCTTGATCTCGAGGTCGTGGCCGAGCTCATCGGCGAGCTTGACGGCCTCGGGGCCGACCTTGCAGTGGCCGACGAAGGACGCGCCCTCGATGACGCTGAGGCTGCCGGCGGTGATGTCGCCCTTGACCTTGGCCTTGGCGGTGAGCTGCAGGCGGTCGCGGGCGATCACGTCGCCTTCCAGCGGGCCGTCGACGATGACGTTGCCGGCTTCCACGGTGGCGCGGCAGGTGGCGGTCTCGCCGATGATGACCTCGCCCTTGGCGATGATCTTGCCCTCGAAGGTGCCGAGGATCTTGGCGGAAGCATCGAAGGACAGCTCGCCCTTGATCTTCGCGTCGCGGCCGATGATCGTGACCTGATGTTCGTTGTCTGCCATGGGGAGAGCTCCGCCTGCCTCAAAGCCTGTTGGGCCGCCGGAGGAGCGACGCTCGCCGCCGCCGGTCGGCCCGGTGTATGGGGCGCCTCGTGCGCCGTGTCGAGTTATCGGCCAATCTCGCGCCCCAAACCCAAATTTGCGCGAAACGAGTTCGGGCGGGTGGCGCAAGTCATGCCAGGACCGGGCTTGCGCCGGGGTGGCTGACGGTTTCCGGGGCCAGCAGCTCGCGCATCCGCTGTTGGCGGTAGGCGAAGATTTTTTCCAGGTCGGGCCGGACCATCAGGCGGTGGATGAGGCCGCCGAGGCCGGGGACCCAGCGGGGGATGTCGATCGGCAGGTATCGGACCTTGTCCCCGATCCGGGTGCCGACGAAGCGGCCCTCGCGGTGGACGGGCTCGAAGGTGTGGGTGTGCTCCCAGAGCCAGTAGGGGCCCTTGATCTGCTGGTCGATGAACATCCGGGGCGGCTCGTACGCTGCAATCACCGTCCGCCAGCGGATGGGGATGCCCCGGAGCCGGATCTTGTAATCGATGATCGCCCCCGCGCGCATGGGAATGGGGCGCGGGGTCAGGATCTGGAAGTTGAGCCACGGCGGGGTGATGGCTTCGAGGTTTCCCGGATCGGCGAAGAATGGGAAGACTTCTTCCAGCGTTCTGGGCAGGGTGATCTCGGTCTCGAGGAGATAGGCCGAGTCGGCGGCGGGGGTTGCGGAGGAGGGGGCGGAGGCCATTGTGTGGGCTTTCGTGAGTGGCACACAACAGGATTCAGGCCGCGGCGTGCCGCGGACGGAGGAATTGGAATGCTCCCGATTGCCATGCTCGCTTCGTTGGTGCTCGCGGTGGGCGAGCCCGCGCCGGCCACCCAGCCGCCGGCAGCACCCGATGTGCCGCCAGCGCCCGCGGCCACCCCGGCGGCCACCCCGGAGGCCACCCCGGCGGCCAAGCCGGAGGCCAATGCCGAGCCGAAGGCCATGATCCCGATGCGCCCTCGGTACGCGGAGGGCGACACATTCAAGGTGAAGTGGACGATGGAGAGCGAGGACATCCGCGAGGGTGAGCACATCTCCGAGGAGCAGAAGCGGAGCATCAGCTACTCCGAGATCTACATGACGGTGAAGGTGGACAAGCTCTTCCCCGAGAACGTGCTCAAGGGCACCATGACGTTCACCCGCGTGGTGATCGAGGCCTCGGTGCCCGGCGGGCGTGAGCGGTTCGACAGCGCCGACCCCAAGACCAGGGGCTCGTGGTTCGACTCGCCGGCCCAGATCCTGCTCAAGCGGCCGATGGAGTTCGCGGTGTCGGGCGACGTGATGGGGTACGCGAGAAACGAGCATCCGCGGCTGCGCAACTGGCACGCCGACGGGGTGAACTTCCTCGAAAACATCATCGGTGATGACGCCTGGCCGGCGCGGTTCGGGTTGTTCTTCTGCTGGTTCGCGGAATCCGAAGCGGTCGGGAACACCTGGAAAGTCACCATGCCGCTGCGGGTCAACAGCGGGTTCTCCGTCACGACCAAGCAGGAGTTCAAGCTCCTCTCGGACGATGGAATCAAGATGGAGATCGCGATCCACGGCGTGGGCACCGAGTCGCCGGACGCCAAGGCCAAGGGGCTCAACTTCCTGGGCAGCTCGTACGACGCTCGCTACCGCGTGAACACCGCGTCCGCCAAGATCCGCTCCGGCGAGGTGACCCACGTCTACACCTGCGATTACCTCTGGAAGGGCGCGCCCGCGAGGGTCACGACCACCATGCGGGAGACACTCGAACGCGTGGATTGAGCTTCGAACGGGTCACGACGCCTTGCGGCGGAAGACTCCCGACGATCGCGCCGAGCTCGCGGGCGGTGTGGACGCCGCGTGGGCCGCCTTCAAGCGGTAGCCACCCAGGAGCGATCGGAGCCCGATCGCGATCGGCGCGAGCAGGGTCGCGCCGACCTGCCCGAGCCAGTGCCCGGGATTCGTCGATGCCACGCCATGACCCGTCCGGGCGGGGAGCGTCGGGCATGCCTGGGTGCGTTGCCCCAGGCGCAGGGCCAGGTGCCGGAGCTCGAGATCAAACCCCGGGCCGCGGAGCGAGGTGCGCTCGGCCAGAACCTTGGCAAGAGGACCCAGGATCCCGAGTGCTTGAGGAGCCGCCATGGGTTCCAGGCCGAGCGAGCGGGCCGCGACCGCGCGAGCCAAACGGATCGCAAGACCCGGTTGGACGAGTGCGGGGGCGAGCACCATCGGGCTGGCCTGCAGCGTGTCACGCACGCCGGCGAGCACCGACCAGTCACCGTTGAACGCGGGCAGGAGCACGATCAGGTGCTCCGCGTCGCACTCGAGGCCGGCGATCCTGGTGACATGACCAAGCCCCGCGTGCGGGGACGAGGGAATCACCGAGAGGCGTGCGGCGGTGCCGGGATCGACGAACCCGACCGCGGCGAGCCGCTTCTGGAACGCGGCGACGGTGTCGTCGGTCGAGCCGTCGTCGATGAACACAAACTCCCACGCGGGGACCGAGCGGGCAAAGACCACGATGTCGTCGATGATCCGCTCGGCGTCGAGCTGCGCATTGAAGAGTGGCACCGCGACCATCACCCGGCTTGCGTTGAACCAGCCCAGGGCCGGCGGCTCGACCCGGTCGTTGGACGAAGGATCGATGGGGGTGCCTTCGTGCGGGTCGGCGATGAACTCGGCCAGCTCTCCCGCGGCACGCCGGGCGGCATCGCTGTCGATCGGGATCGAGGAAGTGCGGCTCATGCGAGACTCAATTCATCGGCCCGAACCCCGGGGCGTCGTCATTTCGTGGCGGACGAATCCGGGGCGGGTGTGACCGGATCGGCAGGGGCTGACTTCTCGATCGCCGCCGTGACTCGTTCCAGGATCAGTCTCGACACGGCCGGGTCGCCCCAGAAACCCACCCGGATCGCGAACCCTGTGACGGTTGGGCTGCTGCGTCGGGCTTTGATGGAGATGTCGCTGCCGTCGGCCTGGCGGAAGGTGAGTGAGACGGTCTCCTCGCGGGCGTCTTCGTGGGTCGCGTCGTACTGGAGGCTCTTCATCTCCGATCGCACCGCGTCCACCACCCGGTCCATCGGCACCGAGAACGCCGCCTGCAGCGTGCCCTGGGAGTAGATGCTGGTGCCGGCCTGAGCCACGCCGATGCCGGCGTTGGCGGCGAGGTCGATGGGAGTGATGCAGGACGCGAGCGGGAGAGCCGTCGCTCCGAGCAGCAGAACCGCGATGGCACGCCCCGATCGAATCATCTACTCCTCATCGGCACGCAGCTTCGCCACCACCGAGAAGTCCTCCAGCGTGGTCGTGTCCTGCGTGATCTTCTCGACGCCCGCGGCTACATCGCGAAGCAGCCGCCGCATGATCTTCCCGCTGCGGGTCTTCGGCAGCCCCTCGGCGAATCGGATCTGATCCGGCTTCGCCAGTGCGCCCACTTCCTTGGCGACGTGGGCCGTGAGCTCGGCCCGCAGCGCATCGTCCGGCTGGCGCCCGGGGTTCTTGGTGGCCCACGAGCCCTTCAGCGTCACAAACGCCGCGATGCCGTTGCCCTTGATCTCGTGAGGCACACCAACAACCGCGGCCTCGGCGACCGCGGGATGGCTCACCAACGCGCTCTCCACTTCCATCGTGCCGAGCAGGTGGCCGCTGACCTTGATCACGTCATCGACGCGGCCCTGCACCCAGAAGTAGCCATCCTCGTCACGCCGCGCGCCATCGGCGCTGAAGTAATACGGCGTGCCCGTCTTGGGATCCTTCAGGCGGCCCCAGTAGTTGCTGATGAAGCGCTCGCGATTGCCGTAGACGCCCCGCAGCATGCCCGGCCAGGGCTTGCGGATGCAGAAGAGCCCGCCCTGGTTGGCGGCGATCTCTTCGCCCTGCTCGTTCACGATCGCGGCGTCGATTCCAAGCATCGGCAGCGTGCACGAGCCGGGCTTCGTTGGAGTCGCCCCGGGCAGCGGCGTCACGACGTGGCCGCCGGTCTCGGTCTGCCAATAGGTGTCCACGATCGGGCAGCGTTTGCGGCCGATGTGCTCGTGGTACCAGATCCACGCCTCGGGGTTGATGGGTTCACCGACCGTGCCGAGGATCCTCAGCGACGACAGGTCGTACTTCTCCGGCCACTCGTTGCCCCACTTCATGAAGGTGCGGATGGCGGTGGGGGCGGTGTAGAACTGGGTGACGCGGTGGCGCTGGATGATGTCCCAGAAGCGGCCGTTGTCGGGGAAGTTGGGCGCGCCCTCGAAGAGCAGCGTGGGCACGCGGTTCATGAGCAGGCCGTAGAGCACGTACGAGTGCCCCGTGATCCAGCCGATATCCGCCGAGCACCAGAACATCTGGCTGGTGTCGGGAACGAGGTTGAACGTGAGCCGCGCGGTGGTGTTCACATACGTGAGGTAGCCGCCGGTGCTGTGCTGGATGCCCTTGGGCTTGCCGGTCGAGCCGCTGGTGTAGAGCAGGAAGAGCATGTCCTCGCTGTCCATGACTTCACACGGACACGCGTCGGAGACTTGGGCCACCAGATCATGCCACCAATGGAACTTGGTGGGCGGATGGATGCTCGTGGCCTTCACGTTGGCGGGCGTCGTGCCGCTCTGGAAGCGTGAGCTCGGCGGTTCGTGCCCGGTGCGCTTGACCACCAGCACGTGGTTGATGATGTGCCCGTGGTTGGCGAGCTGGTTGACGGCTTCTTCGACGTTCTTCTGCAGCGGCACGACCTCGCCGCGCCGGTAGCCGCCGTCGGCGGTGATGATCACGCGGCTGTGGGCATCCATCGCGCGCTCGCTGATGGCGTGCGGCGCGAAGCCGCCGAAGATCACGCTGTGGGCCGCCCCGATGCGGGCGCAGGCGAGGATCGCGACCACGAGCTCGGGCACCATCGGCATGTAGATCGTGACGACGTCGCCCTTCTTGACGCCCAGGTGCTTGAGGGCGTTAGCGACGCGGCTGGTCTGCTCTTGCAACTCGCGATAGGTCACCCGCTTGATCTCGGGCTCGCTCGCGTACTTGCTCGCCGCCGCGGGATGGCTCGTGCGCGGTGCCATCGGCTCGCCTTCCCACACCAAGGCGCAGCAGTCGCCGTGGCCGGATTGCACGTGCCGATCAACGCAGTTGTAACACGCGTTCAGCTTGCCGTTGACGAACCACTTGGCGTCGGGGGCTTCCCAGGAGAGGACGTGATCCCAGTGCTGGAACCACGCGAGCTTCTGGGCCTCCTCGGCCCAGAAGGCTTCGGGGTTCTGGATCGACCGGGCGTGCAGCTTCTTGTACTCGTCGAGCGAGCCGATGTGCCACTGGGCGAAGCCCAGCGATTCGGCGCTGACGGGCGGGAAGGAACGGGTCTCTTTGAGCAGGGTTTGGACGTTGGACATAGGGAGGAAGGGGAGGAGGGGAGCAGCGGGGAAGGGGGGCAGGGGGGCAGGGATCAGAGCCGCCGGCTTCAGCTCGCGCGGGTGGGCCGTGCCGCGGGCTCACAGAATACCAGCCGTCCGAGGCCGGCAGGCGCGGGTTCTCGGTCATTTGGGTTCGGATTTGGGAAGGGAATCAGGGATTCGTCACGGTTCCGCGGCAAGGTTCCGGTAGCATCGGGCAAGTCATGCTGAGGGCACGGCTCTCAGGGAGTTGCATCATGAATCGCATCGGCTTTGTCTCTGCCGCGGGCTTTGCGGCGTCGATCGCCGCCGCCGCGTCGGCGCAGACCATCACCAGCATCGGCGTCCTTCCCGGCGACACGATCTCGAAGGCCTGGTCGCTGAGCGCGAACGGAACGACGGTGGTGGGTGTCAGCCGCACGCCCTCGACCAACGGCACCGCGGTCCGCTGGAACGCGGGCGTGCTCTCGAGCCTTGGGTACCTCGGCACGGGCACCTTCTCCGAGGCCTACGGCGTCTCGCCAAACGGCCAGATCGTGGTCGGCAGCAGCTACGACGGCGTCAACGGCACCATGGCCTTCAAGTGGCTCAGCCCCGGGCCAATGCTCGGGCTCGCGGCCTCGCCGTCGTTGATTCAACAAAACGGCGCCTCCGGCGTCGACGCTGTTGGTGCCAAGATGGTGGGCACCTATCAGGTGTTCGGAGGACTGGGTGTGTACCCGCGTGCCGCGCTGTGGACGAGCGCCGGCCTGACCACGCTGACCCCTCAAGCGGGCTCGATCGCGTCGGTCGCAAGCAAGATCACGCCCGACGGTCAGTACATCGTCGGCGACTTCGGCCCGGGCGTCGGGTTCCTTGGCAACAACTACAACCCGATCGCTCGCGTGTGGACGACGCCGACGACGTGGTTCACCGTTGGCACGCTGCCCGGCGGCACGTGGTCCACGGGCATCGCCATCAGCGACAACGGGCAGGTCGTTGCAGGCAGCGGCGACAACGGCGTCGCCAGCCAACGCGCCTATCGCTGGACCGGAGCCGGCATCGAAGACCTCGGGACGCTGCCCACCACCAACCCGCTCACCGGCTGGTCGCGTACCCACGCGATGACGCCCGACGGATGGGTCGTCGTCGGCGCGGGCTCGATGGACATGACGCTCTCCAACCGTGCCGCGATGATCTCCAGCGGCTCGGGTCTGCGGAATCTCAACGACTACCTGCCGACCATCGGCGTGAATCTCGCGGGATGGAACCTCTGGGAGACCACCGGGGTGAGCGCCGACGGCACGGTGCTTGTCGGCAACGGCTCGTATCTCGGACAAGAACGCGGTTGGATCGTGCGCGACATCCCGTCGGTGTGTGCTCCGAGGATCTACCAGAACTCTTCGGCTCCCGCGGTGTTCTGCGCGGGCGGCTTCGGGTTCCTGAGCGTCACCGCGGTGCCGCCGCATCCCTCCGCGGGTCTGGCGTATCAGTGGTACAAGAAAGTCGGCAAGACGACCGTGCCGGTGCTGAACGGCCCGACCGGCGGCGGCTCGTTCATCAGCGGCGCGCAGTCGCCGTTCATGACGTTCAATCCCGGCTTCCCCGACGTCGCGGGCAACTACTTCTGCATCGTCTACGGCGGGTGCTCGGACGCGGCCACGCAAATTTGGAGCGTGACGGTGATCACCTCCGCCCCGTTGCCAGGGCCGGCGCCGCTGCCGTTGTCGATCTGTCAGAACGGGAGCGCGGGCTGGAACGTCACAGGGCTTAATCCCAGCGCCGGACCCTTCACGCACCAGTGGTACTTCGAGAGCCCCGCCAACAGCAACAACTGGTTCCCGCTGGTGGACGGACCGACGACGCTCTCCTTCGGCGTGCCCGGCGGCATCGTCTCCGGCGCGACCACCTCAGCGTTCACGATCACCGCGGCTCCGGGCAACTCGCTGAAGTCGGCGCACTCCACGCGTTACAAGTGCCGCGTGTCGAATGTCTGCACCTTTGCCGACTCCCCGCCCGGCGTCCTGGGCATCTGCATCGGCGATGCCAACTGCGACGGCATCGTCGATGACGGCGATTTCGTGGACTTCGCCTACGCCTACGCCCTCTTCGATTGTGAGGATCCGAACATGCCGCCGGGCTGCCCCGCCGACATGAACGGCGACGGCTACGTCGACGATGCCGACTTCGTGCTCTTCGCCCAGGCGTACGAGAACCTCGTGTGCCCGTAGTGTCCGTGCCGAACACCCTCCCCGCGGCGTCCCGCCTTCCGCTTCACAGGAGCTCTCGCTTGCAGACCACCCGAGTCATCTTCGCAACCGCACTCGGCCTTGCAAGCCTCTCTGCCGCGGCGTCCGCCCAATCCATCACCAGCATCGGCGTGCTCCCCGGCGACACGATCTCGTCCGCCGCCGCGGTCAACAGCAACGGCCAGGTCGTCGTTGGCCTCAGCCGAACCAACGCCACCAACGGCATGGCCGTTCGCTGGGTCTTCCCCGGGACGCTCACCGGACTTGGCTTCCTGCCCGGAGGAACCCTGTCGAGCGCCGCCGCCGTCTCGCCCGACGGCGCGTGGGTCGTCGGCCGTGCCGATGCGACGGCCGGACAGTTTGGTTTCAAATGGAATCAATCGACGGGAATTGTCGCGCTGGCCCCTTCGGGCAGCATCATCCAAGCGGACTCCGCCAGCGGCTTGGACGCAACCGGATCCATCATCTCGGGCAACTACTCGGCGCTCTCGGGATTCGGCTTCGCGAGCTATGGCGCCCGTTGGAACGGAGCGAGCGTCGTCGGGCTCTCCATCCCCGCGGGCAGCATCGCTTCTGGTGCGTCGGGCATAACGCCCGACGGCGTTTACGTGATCGGTGACACCGGACCCGGCGGCGGATTCCTCGGCCTCACCTACTCGCCCATCGCCCGGATCTGGTCGAACCCGTCGACCTACATCACGCTCGGGACACTCCCCGGCGGCACAACCTCCAACGGCCGCGCGATCAGCAGCAACGCTCAGGCCGCGACCGGCGCGGCCGACGTCTTCGGCGTGAACCACGCCTATCGGTGGAGCGCCGGTGGTGGCATGGAAGACCTTGGTCTCCTACCCGGTGCACCCGTGAACGGCTCGTCGCAAGGCCTCGCCATCAGCGCCGACGGCCTCGTCGTCGCTGGCACCGCCACCGATTCCTCCAGCGGCCCTCGAGCCGTGATCTCGAGCGTGCTCGGCCTGCTCAACCTCAACACCCACCTGCCCACCCTGGGCGTCAACCTCACCGGCTGGACGCTCACCGAGTGCACCGGCATCAGCGCCGACGGCACGACACTCGTTGGCAACGGGCTCCTGTTTGGCCAGCAGCGTGGTTGGGTCGTTCGCGACATCCCGCCCGTGTGCGCTCCCAGCATCGTCTCTCAGCCCGTCAGCACGTCCTTCTGCGCTGGTTCCTTCGGCTTCCTCCAGGTCCTCGCCAACCCGCCTCACGCCTCCGTCAATCTGCGCTTCCAGTGGTACAAGAAAGTCGGCAAGTTCAGCATCCCCGTCACCAACGGCACCACCGGCGGCGGCTCGGTCATCGCCGGCGCGACTTCGCCGATCCTCTCCTTCAACCCCGGCTTTGCCGACGTCGCCGGCAACTACTTCTGCGTCGTCAGCGGCGGCTGCTCCGACACCTCGACGTTCATCGTGAACGTCAACGTCGTCACTTCGGCCCCGATCCCCGGACCCGCGCCGCTGCCGCTCTCGATCTGCCAGAACGGGAGCGGCGGCTGGGTGGTCACCGGCACCAACCCCAGCGCCGGACCCTTCACCCATCAGTGGTATTTCGAGAGCCCCGTCAACAGCAACAACTGGTTCCCGCTCGTCGACGGATCGACATCGCTCTCCTTTGGCGTGCCCGGCGGCATCGTCAGCGGCTCGACCACCTCGTCCTTCACCATCGCCGCCGCACCGGGCAACTCGCTGAAGGCGGCCCACTCCACCCGCTACAAGTGCCGCGTGTTCAACGTCTGCACCTTCACCGATTCCCCGCCGGGCGTGCTGGGCATCTGCATCGGCGACACCAACTGCGACGGCTACGTCGACGACACTGACTTCGTCGATTTCGCCTACGCCTACGCCATCTTCGATTGCGCCGATCCGCTCATGCCCGTCGGCTGCCCCGCCGACATGAACGGCGACGGCTACGTCGATGACGCCGACTTCGTGCTCTTCGCGCAGGCGTACGAGAACCTGCTCTGCCCGTGAGGAAGTGGGAAGGTGTGAGGGCTGAGGTGTGAGCCGATGCGGATCCTCGCGCCGGTCAGGCGCGGTGCAAAGCCCCGACGCCGAAGCTGACGAGTCCGCGAGGAAGCCTCGGATCGGCCGAAGCAACAACGCGGTGCGTGATGCAGCGAACCTGATGCAACGACGGGAAGCGCCCTGTCACCGGCTTGCCTCGGTTCACTCGCGCCGCTTGTCTTTGTCGACCGCGACTCCCAGCGGTGCCCGCGACGGTTCCCCGTTCGCCCGCGGGTAATCCCGAGGCGTCGCGCTCCGCTTGTCAAGCACCACCACCCGCCCCGTCGGCGTGTCGTCGGTCCCGGTGTGCACCGCTTTCAGTAAGTGCAGCGCTTTGGTCGCCTCGACCACCTCTTCATCCGCCTTCTGGCCCTTGATGAGAATCACGCGCCCGCCGACCTTGGCCAAGGGCACGGTCAACTCCGCGAGCGTCGCCAGCCGTCCGACCGCGCGGGCGACGACCAGGTCGTACTTCTCGCGATGCCCGCCGACGTGGCCGATGCCGCCCGCGGTGGTCCGCGTGCCGCGGTCCTGGCCGATCACTTCGGCTCGCCCGCAAACGACCGCGACGTTCTTAAGCTCCAGCCGCTCGACCACCTGGCGCAGGAAGTCACACTTCTTGCTGGTGGCATCCATCAGCGTCACGCGGTACGCCGGCAGCGCGATCGCCAGCGGCACGCCCGGCAGCCCGCCCCCGGTGCCGACATCGGCGATCGTCGCGCCCTCGGGGAAATCAACGATCATCGGGATCAGCGTGAGCGAGTCGAGGATGTGCCGGGTCCACGCCTCGTCGCTGTCGCGGATGGCGGTGAGGTTCTGCGATTCGTTCGCGTGCATCAGCATCGCGAGGTAGAGGCCGAGCTTTTCGACGTCGCCGGGCTCGAACTCGATCCCCAGCGCCGCGGCTGCTTCCAGAAACGCCGCGGGTGCGGCGATCGGCGTCAGGGCGGCCTCGGTGATCACGAGCTTCTCACGCACCGGCCTCGGCGGCGCCGGCGGCTTGGCCACCGGCGGCGGGCGCTTCACAGGCGCGGGCCGATCCAGCGCGGGTCGATCCGCCGGCGAACTTCTGTTCGCCTGCCGCGGCTCCGGACGACGCCCACCCCTCGCCCCCTCCCTCGGGGAGGGGGAGTTCGAACCACGCCCGAAGTTGCCGTTGCCTTTCTTCACTGTGCGCTTTCTTCCCTGCTCCCCTGCCCCCCCCCCCTGCTCCACTTCCGCCTCAATCATCCTCGCCGTACTCGAAACTCTTGCGCTGCGGCATCTTGGTCTGCCGCACGCTGACCGAGAAGATCAGCCCGACCATCATCCACGAGACGATGAGGCTCGATCCGCCGTAGGACACGAAGGGGAGCGTGATCCCGACGATGGGCGCGATGCCGACGTTCATCGCGATGTTGACGATCGCCTGCACCGCGATGAAGGAGGATAAGCCGACGACGATGAGCCGCCCGAAGGGCTCACGGGCGACGCCGGCGGTGAGCAAGGCCCCAAAGACCCAGACCGCATACAGGCCCAGGATGAGAGCGCCGCCCATCAGGCCGAAGCGGTTGACGAGCACCGAGTAGATCATGTCGGTGTGGCGTTCGGGGAGACGGCTGAAGTGCACCAGGGCGCGGCTGCGGTCGTCGGTCATGCCGCGGGTGCCCCCGGCGCCGACCAGCGATTGCGCGGTGATGGGCTGGAAGTTGATGTCCTGATCGAGCGACTTCTCGCCTTTCACCTGGGCGATCAGCCCGTTGATGCGGGCCTTCTGGTGCGGCTTCAAAAGTGGATACGACAGCGGGGCGGCCATGGCGGCGGCCGCGACGATGATGACCAGGTGCCGCTTCTTCGCCCCCGCCGCCAGCAGCATCGCGAAGAGCGCGGGGATCAGCGTCAGCGCGGACCCCAAGTCCGGCTGCAGCGTCATCAGCCCGATCGGAATGAACACGATGATCGCCGGCGGGATCAGCCCGCCCGGCCGCCGATGGTTGCTGCGGAAGCGCAGGTAGTTGGCGAGCACCAGCACGACAGCGATCTTGGCGAGCTCGGACGGCTGCAGATCAAAGAACCCGAGGTTGATCCAGCCCCGCGCGCCGTTGCGGGGACGCACGATCGACTCGGGCACGCCGGGCAGCAGCAGAAAGACCAGCAGCCCCAAGACGAAGATCGCGATGCCGAGCGCAACATAGCTGAGCCAGCGGTAGTCCGGCAGCGCGATCAAAACCGCCGCGAAGAGCCCGACGCCCAGGAGCTGCATCTGCTTGATGGTGACGCGGTCCCACTCGGCGATGTCACCAAAGTTGCGGGCGAGGTCGATGCCGTAGATCCCGAGGATCGAGAGCGCGATCGACGCCAGCACCACCAGCCACGCCGGGTTGGTGGGCCGAACGATGGCCTTGATCGCCCGCCAGACGCTGGTGCGGCCCGACGCGCCGACGAAGATGATGTGATCCAGAGAACGTGCCATCGCCAGCCGACAGTATCGGCGGCCGGGTCGAAAGGCCTCGCGTGGATGGCGGAAGTGGCTCTGGCTAGGTCGCCAGATGCTCGACGCCGTTGGTCAGGCCCGCTTGCTTGGCCGCCTCGTCGGCGGCCTCCTTGGTCATCGCACCCAAGTCCACCAAAGCCGCCAGAGCCGCCAGTTGCTCGGCCTTCTTCTTGCTCTGCCCCCACGCCTCGGGGTAGCGCTTGCCCCCCATCTCGACGCAGACCTTGAAGCACTTGCTGTGGTCGGGGCCTTTCTCGTCCAGCACGGGGTAGCCGGGGAGGCCCAGGCCCAGGGATTGAGCGTGCTGCTGCAGAAAGCTCTTGAAGTTCTGCTGGTGGTTGCTGCCCGCGGCCCGCTGGATCAGCGGATCGACCAGCGGCAGGAGCATCGCGCGGCAGGCCTCGAACCCGGCATCCTGATACACGGCCGAGATGATCGCCTCGAACGCCGCCGCCGCGAGCGACGCGGGCTGGTCCGTCCCCTGCATGCCCTTGCCCAGCTTGAGGTGCTTGGGCAGGCCCAGGCTCTTGGCGATCTCGGCACAGCTCTGGCGGCTGACGACCATGGACTTGATCTTGGTCATCTCGCCTTCGAGCATGGTCGGATGCTGCAGGTAGATCCGCTCGCAGACCACGAGCCCCAGGACCGCGTCTCCCAGGAACTCCATCCGTTCGTTGGAGTCGACCCGGGCCTCCACCAGGGAGGCGTGCATCATGGCGCGGTGCAAAAGGGTCGGGTCGCGGAAGCGGTGACCGATGCGGGATTCCAACAAAGCGCGTGCTGTTTCGTCCATCGCTGCCTCTTCGCGCCTGCCGCGCGATCTGCCTGCGCCGGCCCGGGCCGGGATTGGCCTGGACCACCCTCATCCTCGCGGTTGGCAGCGATGGCTCGACGGTCGTCTGCAACGGGGCTTTCCCCGCGTCGACGGCCTGCGAGCCGGTCGCTCCCGACTTCGGGGCACGCCGGAGCGTGCCCCAAAGACTCTCGACCAGCGACCCCTCTCCTCGGGGCCGCGGGTCATGGTACCGCGGAAGATCTCAGGCGCCAAGGGAAATCAGGTCGGTTCGGGCCCCCGCCCTTGGCGCAGGGGGTTTCCGGAACTGCTGTCCAGGCCGTCACTTGCCCAAACTGGCCCGGGGCCGGACTCGGGCCTATTGTTTTGGCCCGATTCCGAGCGATCAGAACGGGCGTGTCAGCACTTTCCCGGGCCGTGCGGCTCGTGAGCGACCTCAGGATTCAGGAGCAACCATGCATTACCCCCATCGCACGAGCCGTATCAAGCGCAAGCGGGCCATCGGTTTCCGCGCTCGCATGAAGTCGGCCCACGGCCGCAAGATGATGAACCGCAAGCGCCGCGTCGGCCGCAGCCTCAACGTCGCCGACAAGTAGGCCTCGGAGCCTCGGCCTTTCGCCCGCGTGGTTCTTCGCGCGGTCCCTCGCGCGGTCTTTGTCAACACAGTTCATCAAGCACAAGGCCCGGGCACCCGCCCGGGCCTTGTTCATTGGAATGGACTCGTCTCAGGACCGGCTTCCGGCGGGTCTGATGTTGAACCTCGGTGCCAAGGCAGACCGGCGGGAGTCCGGTCCCACTGGTGCCGTGGCGTGGTCAGCCCTTACTCCGGGCAGACGAGCGTGTTGTACGGACCGACGAACGCCTGGAAGTCCAGATCGTCCACCACCCGGTCAAAGTTGAAGTCGGCCGGGCATCCCTCCGGCATGCCGGCGTCGGCGCAGTCCAGCGTGTTGTACGCGAGGACAAAGACGAGGAAGTCCCCGTCGTCGACGGCGCCGTCGTTGTTGAGGTCCCACGGGCAGAAGGCCCGGGCGGTGAACGCGAAGCGGGTGACGAAGGGGCCCCAGGTGCTCGGGGCGATCAAGGCGTCCGGGTTGCCGCTGGCGTATCGCATCGAACCTTGCGCCGATGGCGTGGAGCCGTTGGTGTCGAGGAACGTGTTGCCCGGCGGCGTGCCCTCGGCTCGGATGGTGATGCAGAGGTTGCCACCCTGATAGACAAACGCGCGGTCGAAGGTGATGAACCACGCGAACTCGGAAGGAACCGTCAGCGATCCCGACGCTGGGAATGCGTTCTTGGGAACGAACATCGGGCCCTCGCGGACGACCACCTCGCCCGCACCGACGTTGGTCGCCAGGTCGCTGCTTGTCGCCAGCGGGTTGCGGCTGGTCGGTGCGACCCGCACGTCGAAACGCGTGAAGGTGAAGTCGGCGGTGGGGAACGAGGCGCCTCCGCCGCTGGAGCTGTTGCGGAAGCTCATGCCGGTGATGGCCGATCCGACATCGATGGAGCGGAGTTGTTCGGCCGGGATGATCATCTGCATGGTCGAATTGCTGCCCAGATTGGACTGGCCGTTCGCGCCTTCGGTCGTGGAGAGGTCATTGGGCGTGCAGACCGAGGGGGTGTAGCCGAGGCGGAGGCCGGCGACCCGACCGCCAAAGCCGAGCTGGGTACCGGTCGCGGCACCGAACGATGTACGAAACACCGCGGCCCCCAACGAGGTCGCGACGGTCGGTGCTTCGATGTTGCCGGAATCAACGGTGAATCCCCGGTGCCGGATGGTGAGACACACATCCCCGCCGCGGTAAACGAAGGCGCGCTGGAAGCGGACGAGCATGCCGTGCTTGCCGGTCGCTCCGGCTGGCAGTGTGCCCGCGGCCACAGCGAGCATCCCGTCGTGCACCCGGATGTTGTCCGCCCCGATGTTGGTCGCGAAGGTCGTCGAGATATCCATCGGCCGCCGGGCGGAGGTGCTCATCTCGACCTCAAAGTCGGATGTGATCGAGTCGGAGATCGGTGTCGCCACGCTGACCGAGTTATTGCGGAACCAGAGATGATCGATCAGGCTGCCCACCGGAATATCGCGCAGCTCTTCGGCGGCGATGATCTGCTGGAAGCTGTAATCGATAGTCCCCAAGAGGTCGGTGATCCCTGTGCCATTGGGTGCTGCCGCCCCCCGCGGCACGTTGCTCGCGGCGTCGACATCCAGTCGCAGGACCGTCGCCCCGCCGGAGATTCCGGTGGCGCTCGAATCGCTGTCGACGAAAACAGCGCTGATCGCGGATCCATAGGCCGGATCGATGGTCGAGATCGCGTCGAGCAAGATCGGCGCCTGACTGCCGCCGTTGTGGCGGACGCGCAGGCTCAGCGGTCCTCCCAGATAGGTGTACGGGGTGCTGTACGGGAGAGTGAAGGAGAATGGTGCCGAGGGCCCGGACCCAGGCGGCAAGAACGAGTTGGCCGGAATCGAGAGTGCGCCGGTTCGGGTCACGACGCTGTCGGTCCCGATGTTGTTCGCGAAGGTCGCTGAGATCGTCGCCGGCGTGGTGGGGGAGCGTGACAGCGTGACCTCGTAGTTGCCGAAGCTTGAGATCGCGGCGGGCCAGGGGGTGCTGTCCGCGCGGGCCGCGTGGCCGACGATCTGGGATCCGGTGCCGATGGTGTCGAATTGATCGGCTGCGGCGACGATCACGTTCGTGCGGGCGGTGGATTGCACCAGGGTGTTGAGTGCGCCGGGCGCGGGGTTGACAGCGAAGCGGTCGGCGAGGTACACCTTGGTGACGCCTTGCGCCAGATCCGGCGACGGCCCGGCGGTGTAGAAGATCCGCGTGACCGGCGGATTGGCCAAGCCACCGGTCGCGGCCGTCCGCGACGCGGCGGAGTAGAGACCCCGTATTCCATTGGTCGCAAAGTCGCTTCCGAGAACCGCGTCCATCGAACCCACCAGGCCAAGGCCCGTTCCCGAGTAGTTGATGTCGATGCTCAGGTTGCCGCCGAAGTACGGGTACGGCGTAGAGAACGGAACAACCAGCCCGAACGCCTCGGGGGTGGGTGCGGTCGCGTCGGCCGGGAAGGCCCCGTTGTTCAGGTCCAGCGGCCCGTCGTACACCAGCGTCTGTGCCGTGAAGTTACTCGCGTACGTCGTGGTCATCGCTCCCGCGGCCACGCCCGGCCCGACCCGCACCTCGTAATCGGAGATGGTCACGTTGCTCGGGGGCCAGGCGCTCGTGAAAGACGCGGGACGCCGGAACGAAAGCCCGGTGATCACGCTCCCTTTGGGGATGCCCAGCGCCGCCTCGTCGATGTTGAATTGGAAGCGCCTGACGGACGTGCCGCCGATCTGGCCCTCTTGATTGCTGGGCCCGGCCGTACCCGCGAAGGCGGCAGGTACGACGGTGTTGGTCGGCGCGATGTACTCGAACTCGATGATCGGGGCGGAAGTGAGGATGCCAGTGACGGCCGCTCGGTTTGATTCGTAGAGACCTCGAACAAAGGAATCCACCGGAGCATCGTTCGCGTCCATGAATCCGGTGACGCCCGCGGCAGTGCCGGTGTGGTTGAAGTCAAGGCAGAGCGAGCCGCCGTTGTAAACGAACTCCGTGTCGAAAGAGATCAGCGGCCCGAACGCCCTGGGCGTGGCGCCGGCCGGGTACGCGTTGGCGGCGATCGCCATTGCGCCGTCCTTCACCAGTGTCTGCGAGCCGGAGATGTTGGCGGCGTAGGTGGGGCTTATCGTGCTGGCGGTGGTTGCCGCCGCGCTGATGCGGAGCTCGTAGTCTGAGATGACCACCGCGGCCGGAGGCCACGCGGCGGCGTTGAACGAGTCGAGCCGGAACCGCAGCCCCACGATGCGGCTGCCGACCGGGATCCCCGAAAGCGATCGGGTGTCCATCACCATCATGAAGCGTCGGGCCGCGGTTCCGCCGATCGGACCTTCCTGGCCACTCGTCAGCTCGACGCCGTTGCCGTTGGAGGGCACCCGCGCCTGGTCGGCGATGGCGGCGGCACTGAGAAGGGCGATCAGTCCGAGACCGAGGGCTGCGTACGGATTCGGGTTCATCGGGTGTTTTCCTCCGTGGTGCGCCAGACGGCACCGGGCTGTGCCACGATACCACAACAGGTGATTTTGCCAAAGGCATTTGTGCTCAAGATGAATCGAAGCGACGCGTGGATTCGCTCCCAAACAAAACGAAAACGGCCCGAACAAAAGCTCGGGCCGTGGGGCAGGGTGTTCGTGCGAGCGCCTCGCGACGCCGCTCTTACGGGCAGAGCAGCTCGTTGTACGCCGCGGCGAAGATCACGAAGTCCGCGTCATCAACGAACTGATCGTTGTTGAGGTCCGCCGGGCAGCCCGCGGGCATGCTCGGATCGGTGCAGTCGAGGATGTTGTACGCGCTGGCGAAGAGCACGAAGTCCGAGTCATCGACGAACGTGTCGCCGGTGAGATCGGCCGGGCACGAGGCCGGGCAGATGCTCGGGAAGAGGGCGTCGAACGCGGCGAGGTCGGCCGCGGTGACGCTGGCGCTGTTGGTGCCGCCGCTGCCGTCGGTGGTGTTCAGGTTCAGCATCGCGGCGACGCCGTTGAACGCGCGGCCCTGCCACTTCCACCAGCCCGGGATCACGATGTCGTCGATGATCTGCGGCGTGCCGCGGTCGTTGACGAAGACGATGGTGTCGTCGAGGGTCGCGCCCTGACGAGCAACCAGCAGCTCGCGGTCGGCGCAGTTCACTACGCCGTCGAAGTTGAAGTCGCCCTTGACGAAACGGAACTGGCTGATGGCCCCGGCGCCCGCGCCGGTGGTGGTGCCGTCGTTGAAAGCGCCGGGGGTGACGAGGAACCCGCCGCCGCTGCGGCGGTTGAAGCGCGAGCCCGCGACCTGACCGGGGATGGTCGGGCCGGCGGAATTGAGGGTGTCGTACGCGCGGGCGCTGTTGACGAGGATGTCGCCGTAGATGAACTCTTCATCGGCGCTGTTGGTGGCGACGACGACGTTCGAGCTGTTGAGGCGATCGCCCAGGTTGGGGTTCGTGCCGTAGTACGCGACGCGGCTGACGGCGTCGGGATTGAAGCCGCTGGTGCCGCTGATCTCCTGATCCTGCGAGCGGACGTACTCCTTGCCGCCGCCGTTGGACCAGGCGACGTCGTCGATCATCTGGTAGGGCTCGAGGGTCATCGCGGGCGGGGTGGGGATGACGGCGTACGAGTTGTCCTCGCTGTTGACCGGAATCTCAGGAACGTTCGGGTTGCCGCCGGTCGTGCCGACGCCGTTGAGGTCGATCTTCCCGTCGTAGTTCACGTCGGGGTTCACGTCCTTGCGCCAGCCGTAGCGGGTGCCGGCGACGTAGCCGGCGTTGCCGTCGTACTGGCTGACGAACCCGCCGCTGCCGTTGGAGACGAGCGTGTGGAAGGGACGCTTGCGGAGGAGCACGAAGGTGGCGCTGCCGTCGTTCTTGATGCGGCCGGCGACATCGCTGGTCGGGATGTGCTTGCTGGCGAAGGTCGCGCGGTTAGTAGCGGCGGGAAGCAGCGGCGCGAGCAGCGAGTTGTTGCCGTTGTTGTTGTAAAGAACGAGGAAGCCGTTGCTGCCGATGGTCAGGCCGTCGAGCGTCCAGGCCTCGTCGATCTCGGGCAGCTCGTCGCCCTGGTCCCAGCCAGCGGGGAGCGGGCCGGGGATGTCGTTGCCGTCGTCGGCGCCGCCGAAGACGGTGGCGATCATGAAGCCGTCGAGCTTCATGCCCGGCGTGCCGTAGAGCTCGATGAACTCCCAGCGATCGTCACCGGACGACCCGCCGCCGGCGGGGTTGGCCCAGATCTCGTTGAGGACGACTTGGGCGCTGCCAGCGGCCGCGAACAGACTCAGGGCCATCGAACACACGAGCACGTTCTTCTTCATCGCGATCTCCCTCTGCTTCTCCAGCGGTGCAATCTCTCCGAACCTGCTGCCGCGACTCGCACACACGAGCCGCGGTGGTGGCGGCCCTTTCGGGCGGCCGAGTTGGTTGTTGATCACCGAGCCGACGCGCTGCGCTTCTTGCCCGGATCGGGGGAGAAGCGGCCCGACGTCAGGTGTCCGCCGAAGACCTTGCGCTCGACGTCTTCGTCGTCGTAGGGGTCGTCGGCGTTGAACGAGCTGCCGTCGAGCCAGCCGAACTCGCCGTCCTGGGTGGAGTCGCGGAGCGAGTCCACGTGACCGTCGGCGAAGAGCCAGTTTCCGTAGTACTTGTCGAGGTCCTTCTGATTGATCCCGCTCGCGGAGTTTCGGAGTTTGCCGCCCGGGGCGCGGCCGTGGGCGGGGCCGAGATCGCTCCAGGACTGCTTACCGAAGAGGCCATCGACGGGAGCGCCGGCGTAGCCGTCGGTGAGGTGCTTGACGACCCGCAGAGTCTGATCGCCGACAAGCACGGTGGTCTCGCCGTCGCCCGCGTCGTTGACGCGGCCATCGGCGAAGAGCGGGACCATGTTGTTGGGGACGAGACCGAGGTAGCGATCGCTCAGCGGCCCGCGGGAGGCCTGCTGAGTGCGCTTCGAGTCCTTGTAGGGGCGCTTCACATCGACATCGCCATCGTCCTTCATGCTCACCAGCTCGGTGAACGCGGTGTACCACGTCATCGTGTAGTTGGTGTTGAGTCCGCGGTCGAACATCCGCTGGCGTTTGTCCTTGGTGGTCTTGATGCCGTCGAAGCTGAGCGGGAGCTTGTCGTTCTGCAGCGACTGCGTGGACTTGGCCGGGTTGGTCGGGCAGAGCAGCCCGCCGGGGTTGTAGTACTGCCCGAAGACTGCGTCGGACATCCAGCCGACCTTGCCGGCCTGGATGTCGGCCGCCGAGCCCCAGTTGTTGTTGACGCGTCCGTCCTGCGGCCCGCTGACGTACACGCCCTTGTTGCTGTTGGCGTACGACAGCACGCCGATGCCCATCTGCCGCAAGTTGCTCATGCACCGCGTCTTGCGGGCGAGGTCGCGGGCCGACGCGAGGCTGGGGAGCAGGATGCCGATCAGGATCGCGATGATCGCGATGACGACCAGCAACTCGATGAGCGTGAAGCCGCGATGGTGGTGCGACGGCACCGACATCCCGACCGATCGTTCACGGCTTCGACACTTCTGCCTCATGCGCAACCCTCGCGTGTGAGGGAAGGTTTTAGTCAAGGGCGCATGAAGGACCGACTTGTATTGCAACAAGGTTCTGTGAAGAAGATGAAGAGGGCCGCGTTCGTGACACCACCTTCACAAGGTCTTGACGCGATCTTGTTGTTGGTGGCTGCGAGTGCTCGTTGCCGCGCCGATTGTGCGGAATCAGGAGTTCCCGATCCGCAGCGGCCGCGGATCGTCGGTGCCGGTCGTCGGAGTCTCGGCCGAGGGAGAAGTGGGGGACGTGGCGTCCGAGGGCGAGTCGTTTCCCGGCGTTCCGCGGCTGACGTGATCGTTCATGCTCTGCCGCAGCCGCGCGTGCGAGACGTGCGAGAACGGCAGTGTCAGCACGTACGCGCCAGCCAGGATCGCACCCGCCAGCCACGGGTCCTTGGCCGCGATGAAGACCAGCACGCCGATCGAGATGAACAGCGGCAGCACCATCCGCGGGTGCACCGCGAGTTTCTTGAAGCTGAACATCGGACGCCGGCTCACCATCAGCGCGCCCACCAGCACCGTGTAGACCGCCACCGCGACCGGCGGCACTTGCCACTTGATGGTGGTCGACACATCGATCAGGATCGGGATCAGCACCACGCCCGCCGCCGCCGGCGTGGGCATGCCGGTGAAGAACCGCGACGCGATCGGGTTGTTCTTCTTCGCGGGCTTGGCGCTGGTGAAGCGGGCCAGACGCATCGCGGCGCACATCGAATACGTCAGCACGCAGACCATGAACAAAGGCTCAAGGTTGTGCGGCAAGGGCTTGATCGCCGCCGGCCCGATCTCCGGCCGCAGCATCCACACGTACAGCATCACCGCCGGTCCCACGCCGAAGGACACAAAGTC
This sequence comes from Phycisphaerales bacterium, assembly GCA_019744815.1. Taxonomy (GTDB): domain Bacteria; phylum Planctomycetota; class Phycisphaerae; order Phycisphaerales; family UBA1924; genus JAFEBO01. The sequence goes on along the minus strand of JAIEUA010000010.1, from coordinate 287,997 downwards.
CGACAGCGAGTCCAGCACCGCGCCGAAGCGGCTGGTCACCCGGAGCAGGCGTGCCGCACGACCGTCGAGCGCGTCGAAGATCGCCGAGAGCGCGATCGCGATCAGCCCGCTCTCAAACTTGCCCTGGATCGAAAAGTGCAGACTCGCCAACCCGCACGCCAGCGCGGCCGACGTGATCATGTTCGGGAACAAGGCCCGGAACGGCACGACGTTGCGGCGGGATGGGAATTTGAGGAACACGGTGGGAAGGGGAGCAGGGGGCAGGGGAGGAGGAGAGCAGGGGAAAGAAGGGCAAGGGACTAGTGATTCTTGGTCTTTCGGGCCAGGACGGTTTCACCGGCGAAGACGTGCTGGCCTTTGGCGACGGCGGGCTCGTAGCCCTCGGGTAGATACAGGTCGACGCGGGATCCGAACTTGATCAGGCCGTAGCGCTCGCCGGGGCGGAGAGTCTGGCCCTCACGCACCTTGCACACGATACGGCGGGCGACCAGTCCGGCGATCTGCACGACAAACGCCCGCGAGCCGTCGGCCAGGCGGAGCACCATGCTCGCCCGCTCGTTGAGGTCGCTGGCCTTGTCGAAGCTCGCGTTGAAGAACGCGCCGTGGTGGTACGCGAGCTTCTCGACCGTCCCCTCGAAAGGCGTGCGGTTCACGTGCACATTGAACACGTTCATGAACACGCACATCCGCGTGCGGGTCGCCCCCGAGTCGCCCACCGCCGCCACCGCATCCGGCGGCGGCACGGCCTGATCGATCTTCACAACGACGCCGTCGGCCGGGCAGATCGCGCACAGCGACAGATCCTCGCCCGCCGCGGGAGCGCGCTGCGGATCGCGGAAGAACCAGATCGCCCACAGCGACAAGAGCGACAGGACGCCGGTCAGCACCCACAACGCCGCCGCGATCGGCCCGCTGGTCAGAGCCGCGCCGACGCCCGCCGCGATCGTGGGGGCCGCGAAGAGGGCGATGATCGTCCAGCCCTCGCGGGCGATGATCGGGGCCGAGCCCGTGTGGGGGGTGCCGAAAAATGATCGAGGTGCGATCCGAAGGTTGGCGGCAGTCGTGGCGGGCATCACGATTCATCCTTGGGGACCTCAATCACCAAGAAGTCTCCCGGTCGTACGGCGTCGACCTTGGCCTCGATCTCCACAGCGGCTCGTTCAATGAGCTTCCAACGCGTGGTGGTGAGCACGATGATCGCAATCGTGCGAGTCGACAGGTCTTGCTGATACGACAAATTCTGATCCGTCGTGATGAGAGCGTCAAACTGTTCCTGAGCCGCCGCAAGCAGGTCGCCGTTCGAAAGGGTCGACCAGCCCATCTCGGACGCTGTTTGAACCGCGTGACGTCGGAGATATCGACGGAGCGGGGCCGGTGTTCCCTGATCGAAGAGGATCCTCATGCGGCGGCTGTTCCGTTGCGGCCGTCGACCGCCAGACTCTGCCGTGCATGTTCCAGGACTGCTTCGACCAGATCACGCGGCACCCCCGGAAACCACTCGACAAATTGCAGGACCGTGGCCCCGTCCTCCAGATTCTCAAACAGAGCCTGCACCGGAACCCGAGTTCCACGAAAAACCCATGCCCCACTCACCCGAGCGGGGTCGCGCTCTACTGCCTTGCAGTCCCGCCAATCGAGCATGGTTTGAGTATATCGGGAGGTAGTGCTCAGCCTCGCGGCGAGTTCGTAATTTGGTAGGACATTCTCCTTGAGTCGCCGACGTGTAAGTGCTTTCCCGCACAATTCTTCTTGACCAATTCCGGCCCATCGGGTACTTTACCGATCGCGAGACGTCACCCTGTTTTCCGCCCCGATGCGTGCATCGGGTTCAGGGCTCTCACGAGGAGAGAGGCATCCCGCGACAACTCGAGTCGATCGCTCGGCGTGTTTCCGCGCGCCGGTCGTGACGTGCGTTTGGCGGCATCGCCGCCGGAGAGGTAGGAGAGAGATGAAGAAGGCTTTGCTTGCGCTCGCTGTGGCGTCCGTGGCCGGCGGCATCGCGTCGTCCGCGTCGGCTCAGTACCTGATGGTCACCAACTTCAGCAGCAGCGGCCGCAGCGTCATGCTCTTCAACAAGAGCAACGGCTCGCTCGTCAGCCAAAACTGGATCGTCGGCGACGGCGGCGCCAACGTCTTCAACAGCCAGACCGAGGCTCTCTCCATCGGCTCCGACGTCTGGATCAGCGATCAGGTCCAGAACAAGGTCTTCCGCTACAACCTCGCCACCGGCACCTACAAGACCGCCCTCACCGGCGACGGCACCACCAACCTCAACAACATCCGCGGCATGGCCCGTCAGGGCAACACGGTCTTTGTCGCCAACGCCGGCACCGGCTTCGGCAACTCGATCGTCAAGTTCGACGCCAACACCGGCGCCTACCTCGGCGCCTTCGCCATCCAGCAGTTCAGCTCCGCGACCACCACGCAGCCCTGGGACATCCACGTCGCCGCCAACGGCGAGCTGCTCATCAGCAACTACTCCGCTTCCAACACCACCGGCGTCTCCCGCATCGATCGCTACGACGCCTCGGGCTCCTTCCTCGGCAACGTCTACTTCAATAACAACAACACCGGCACCAGCCTCATCGGCCCGCAGCAGATCAACGCCGACGGATCCAACCTCCTCGTCGGCGGGTTCAGCGGCACCGTGAGCGCCGGCGCGTACCAGCTCAACGCCTCCGGTTCGGTTCTCAACAGCTGGGGCCTTGGCTTCGGCTTCCGCAGCGTCTTCCGCCTCGACAACGGCAAGTTCATGGTCACCAAGGGCGACGGCGTCTGGATCCTCGACCCCTCCAACAACACCCTCGCCGCCACCGCCGCCGCCGGCCCGGGCTTCAACGCCAAGTACATCTCCGAGATCGCCTTCATCCCCGCCCCCGGCTCGATCGCCCTGCTCGGCCTCGGCGGCCTGCTCGCCGCCCGTCGCCGCCGCTGATCCCGGCGCCTCTATGACCCCGCAAGGCCCGCCCCTCGGCGGGCCTTTTTCGTTCCCGGCTTCTGCCCGTTCGCACCCTCTTCGCTCTACACTCCCCTCCCTATGGCCATCCTGATTGACGCGAACACCAAGGTCCTCTGTCAAGGCATCACCGGCTCCTTCGGAGCCGTCCACACCAAGGGCTGCTTCCTCTACGGCACCAAGATGGCCGGCGGCGTGACCCCCGGCAAGGGCGGCACCAAGGACGCCAACGGCCTGCCCATCTTCGACACCGTGCAGCAGGCCGTCGACGCGACGGGTGCGACCGCGACCATGATCTTCGTCCCGCCCGCGTTCACCGCCGACGCGATCCTTGAGGCCGCCGACGCCGGCATCCGCGTCATCTGTGCCATCACCGAGGGCGTGCCGGTGCAGGACATGATCCGCGTCCGCTCAGTGATTGACGAGCTGAACGGCGGGGCGAGCACGCCGCCCGCCAAACGCCGCATCGTCCTCGTCGGCCCCAACTGCCCCGGCGTCATCACGCCCGGCCCGCGCACCAACGCCAACAGCATGACCGGCGAGCCCGGCGCTCCGTTCACCAACAACGGCTGCAAGATCGGCATCATGCCCGGCTACATCAACACCCACATCAGCCAGAGCAAGCGCGGCAAGTCGATCGGCATCGTCAGCCGCAGCGGCACGCTCACGTACGAGGCGGTGTGGCAGACCAGCAACCTCGGCTTCGCTCAGAGCACCTGCGTCGGCATCGGCGGCGACCCGGTCCGCGGGCTCAACCACATCGACTGCCTCGAGCTGTTCGCGGATGACCCGGACACCCACGGCATCCTGATGATCGGCGAGATCGGCGGCACCGACGAGATCGAAGCCGCCAACTGGATCGCGGCGAACCGCAAGAGCGGCCGCCTGAAGAAGCCGGTGGCCGCGTTCATCGCGGGGCGCACCGCGCCCCCGGGCCGGCGGATGGGCCACGCGGGCGCGATCATCGGCGGCGCCGACGACACGGCGGACGCGAAGATCACGGCCCTGAAAGCCGCGGGCGTGAGCGTGGCGATGAGCCCGGCGGATATGGGGAAGGCGATGCTGGAGGCGATGGGGGGGTGAGATTGTGTTGGGGAGTTCGGCGTGGGAAATGCACCAAAGCACCGTGCACCCGAGGCAATCGCGGTCGCGATCAGCCCTGCCCCGTCGCGTGGAGCGTTGCTTGAGTATCTCGCTCCCCGAATGACCGAGATCGATCTCGCAGAGATTGCGGCCGCAGATCATTTCGAGTTTGATCAGCATCTCCGGGCACTTCGGGAGTTGCAACGGTCGATGCGAGTCGTCCGCCTTGACTGGGCTCCGCATGAAGCAGTCAGCCTTCAGCGATGGAGCGATCCAGATTCAACGGATGGACACCGCCAGCGGTTGTTCGCGTGCGCGGTTCTTTTTGACGCGTACTTCATCCCTGCAGAGCGAGCGTACCAAAACTCATTGTCCGACCTGCTCGCACCGTTGGTTGCCAGTGCTATCTGCGTCGGTCCAGATGTCGCGCGAGAAGCGAGGCGGTCGGTGACGGCCATGCTCGCGATGAACTTTCCGTATTGGGAAGAGGATCTCTTGTTTGCGGGCATGTCGGCGGTGCTGCTTTCTACAGCGGTGCCTCGCAGCGAAGAAGATCATGTCGTCGCCGAACTTGTGGACTGGGTTTTCGCCGAACGAGATCGCATGAAGCTGGAAGGTCTTTGGCGCGAAACCGGCCCGGGTATTCTGGGGGGCACGATGTTCAATCAGTATCACCCGCTTTGGAAATCGCTTGCGAGCCAGCACCTCCTTGGGCCGAGCTTGGCGTACAGCGAGACGACCAACGCGAAGCTCCGATCGCTTGGTAGCGACATGTTGCAGTGGACCTAGGGGCGATTGCCGCGGCGAATCGTGCCTCCAGTCGCAGGGCGGACGCCTAGCCATTCGCCCTACCTGTTGATTGCGCATCCTTCCTGAACTTCTTCGCGATCGCGTCCGTGGCGGCGCCGATGACACGGCGGACGCGAAGATCACGGCCCTGAAAGCCGCGGGCGTGAGCGTGGCGATGAGCCCGGCGGATATGGGGAAGGCGATGTTGGAGGCGATGGGGGGGGTAAGCCTCTCGCACTCTCTCGCGAATCGCAAGGATCGTGCATCACGCTCTTCCTGGCGAGCTTTGGTACGCTCACGTTGTGACGATCCCAGCCGAAGCGAATGAAGAGCTCAAGACGTGTTGGCACTGCGGCCACGCGCTCTCCAGTGGTGATCTCCCTGATCGCTGTCTGGAATGTGGCCACGTCGCGAGCCATGACGAGCAGTCGCAACGCGGCCTCGTCTCGATCGCCGGCGCACTGATCCTCGTGCTCGCGACGCCGTTGATCTTCGTGGTCGCGAAGCCGCTGGAATCGATCTTGCTGCTGCAGGGCTTTGCGCCCGCGTGGCAGACGTTTCTGCCCATTCCGTTGGCGGCGGTTCTGTTGCTCCTCGGCTCGGGCTTTGTGCCGCATCGCCGATGGCTGATCCGCCTGAGCGTCGGGGCGCTGGTGTTGATGATGCTGAGGGTCGCCGCAAGCGCTACCGGCTTCGACGTTCCGAATCCCGCGACCATTGTGCGTCAGGATCTCATCTGGAACGTGATCGAGTGGACTTCACGGCTTGGCTTGTGGGCGGTGCTTATGACCTGTTGGTATGTGATGCGATACAACCTCCGCAAAGGCTCGTTCGCTTCAGAAGCTCCGCCGTGGTGGGTCGGCACAGCAGCTGGCGTGTTTCTCGGTGTCTTCCTCGTCGGCGGGTATCCGCTTTGGAGTCGACTCAACGCGTTTGGATATTCCTTCTACCCCGCGACGCCGCAAGGCGCTGCGAGTCCGCCGATTCCGAACGCGCTTGCCGTCTTTGCGATGTACGACGCCGCGGGGCGGGTCGTGCTCTCGATGTGGCTGATCGGGCTGTGCCTCAGCTCGATCTTGCTTTCTGCACACCAGATGGCATGGCTCCGTCGGCACTAGTCGAGTCAGTTGATCGCCCCACCCCGCCGGATCGCATCCTTCCCGAACTTCTTCGCGATCGCGTCCGTGGCGGCGTCGATGTTGCGACGCTTCTTCGCGCCCTTGGAGTCGGTCGTCGCTTCTCCCTTCGCGTCAGGCTCGGCCTGATCTCCATCGCGAGCCGGGGCGTCCTCGCCCCGGCGCGGGTCGCGTGCGTTGTCGCGATCCGCATCATCCAATTCTTTTGCGTTGGGCAGGTGTGCTCCGTCCGCTGCAGCTTGCACTTCGCTCGCCTTCTTGCTTTCCTTCGGTTTCTGCGCCGGGGCGGGGACGCCCCGGCTCGCTGTCGGTGACGTGCTGACGCTCTTACTTGCGCCGCGCTTCGGGATCGGCGTTGCTTCCATCTCCTCCGACGCTGCCTCGAACAACCCCATCTGCGTCTGGCTCGTGAGCCCGTGCAGGCTCACGCCCATGAGCCGCAGCGCGCCCTTGCGTTGCTGGATCCACTCTTGCAGCAGCGACCACGCCGCGGCCCAGAGTTCCTTGGTCGAATCCGTCGCCTCCGCCAGCGCCCGCGAACGCGTGAACGTGCTGAAGTCGCCAAGCCGCAGTTTGAGCGTCACGCCCTTGGCCTTGAGGCCGTCTTCACGGAGCGAGCGTGAGACGTCCTCGACGAACGACAGCAGCAGCGCCCGGAGTTCTTCGGGATCATCGATGTTGTCGAAGAACGTGCGTTCCTTCCCGATCGACTTCTGCTCGCGGCCCATCCGCACCGGCCGGTGGTCCTCGCCGCGGGCCAGTTGGAACCACTCCCGCGCGTGCTCACCGAAGCGGCTCACGAGCCGCTCCTCGCCAAACTCCCGCATCTCCGCGATGGTTTTGATGCCCAGTTGCCGCAGCCGCTCCTGCGCCTTGGGTCCCACGCCGAAGATCACGCCCACCGGCAGCGCCAGCAACTCCCGCTCCGCATCCTGCGGCCTCAGGATCTTGAGCCCGTCCGGCTTGCTCAGATCGCTGCACAGCTTCGCCAGAAACTTGTTCCCACTGATGCCGATGCTCGCGGGCAGATCAACCGCGTCTCGGATCGCCTGCCTCATGCGACGCCCCAGCGCCGTCATCGCATCGATGGCACTCTCCCGCTCCCACGCCCGCTCGCGGTCCCAGCCCTTCGCGTGCAGGTGCATGACGTGGGTCAAGTCGAAGAACGCCTCGTCCACCGAGATCGGCTGCACATCGGGGGTGAACGATCGCACCACCTCGAAGACTTGCTTGGAGACCTCGCCGTACTTCCCATGGCGGCCTTTCACGATGATCGCCTGCGGGCACAAGCGCAGCGCCTGGGCGGTCGGCATCGCGCTCCGGCATCCGAACTTCCGCGCCTCATAGCTCGCCGCGGCGACCACTCCCCGCTTGCTCCCGCCGCCCACGAGCACCGGCTTCCCGCGCAGCGCTGGGTTGTCGCGCTGCTCGACCGACGCGAAGAACGCGTCCATGTCGACATGGGCGATGACGCGGGAAACCATGGGGAATCCTTGACCGGCGCCCGGGAGAAGCCGCGGGATCGAGCCTGGAGGCCGATCGTTCGCGATTTCTGGGGTCTTTGCCTAGCCGCGCTCGCGGGTTTGTCGCACAGATGGCGTCGCCGAAGGAGCTTGGTGTTCAGGAGTCCGCGGCGGCGCAGGGGACAGTGCCATGCGATCCAACGCGTTCTCGTCGTTCACCTCCGGACTCATCGCCGCGGCGAGCCTCGCCCTGGCCGCGCCCGCCCTCGCTCAGAGCGAGACCGAGCCGAACAACTCCATTCCGCAGGCCAACGGGCCTTTCGCCAACGCGGCGGTCATCTCGGCGAGCTTCAACGTGGCGGGCGACGTCGACTACTTCCGTCTGACGGTGGGTCAGATCGGCAACTACACCATCGCCATCAACAACGGCATCCAGGGCCAATGCGTGGGCAACGGTGCCGACCCGACTCTGACGCTCTACGACGCCAACGGCAACCAGATCGCGTTCAACGACGACTTCGGCGCCGGGTTCTGCCCGCGGCTCAACCCCACCAACGCGACGATCCTCAAAGACCTCGCGCCGGGCACGTACTACATCAAGGCCGCGCTGCTCAGCGCCCCGGCCTACCCCCTGGCGTACACCCTGCAGATCAACTCCACGAAGCAGATCTCCGAGATCTTCACCTATCAGGGCCGTCTCAACAGCGACGGCAAGCCGTTCACCGGCTACAAGCAGGTGACGTTCTCGCTCTGGACCGATCCGGACAGTCAGGATCTTGGCGCCCGCGTCAGCCTGCCGCTGCAGGCCCAGGCCGTCGAGATCGTCAACGGCCTCTTCACCCAGGACCTCGAGTTCCCGATCCCGCAGCAGCCCTCGACCTTCGACGGCACCGAGCGCTACCTGCAGATCGAGATCGCCGAAGTTGGCGGGGCGGACCCCGTCGTGCTCTCGCCCCGCACGCGGCTGAACCCCGCTCCCAGCGCGATCTACGCGCTTCGCGCCGGTGATGCGGCGCGTGCCGCCGAGGCCGCCAAGGCCACACTGGCGGACTTCGCGAGCGGATCAAACTCCGCGCAGTTCGCCGACAGCGCGTCGTTTGCGAACTCCGTGCCGTGGTCCGGCATCACCGGCAAGCCCGCGGCCTTCGCCGACAACACCGACAACACCGGCGGCTGGAACGAGTCCAGCGGCGTCACCTATACGGGCAACCAGGTCGCCATCAACACCGGCCTGGCCAACGGCTTCGACCTCGCCGTCAACGGCACGGCCGCCAAGACCGGCGGCGGCTCGTGGTCGAACTACTCCGATGCTCGTCTCAAGCACGACATCACCCCGCTCAAGGGCACGCTCGATCGCCTGCTCCAGCTCCGCGGCTACTCCTTCGAATACAACGCTGATGCCGTCGAGCGCAAGCTCGCCCTGCCCGGCACCCAGCTCGGCCTGATCGCTCAGGAAGTGCAGCAGGTCTTCCCCGACTGGGTGCAGAAAGACAAGAGCGGCTACCTCTTCGTCACCGAGCGTGCGACCACCGCCCTCATGGTCGAAGCCCTCCGCGATCTGCGCACCGAGAAGGACACGCAGCTCGAGGCGCTCCGCAAGGCCAAGGACGCCGAGATCGCGGACCTCAAGGCTCGCCTGGAGCGGCTCGAGAAGGCGATCGAGGCCCGCCGCTGAACAAGAAAAAACCTCACGCTGTGCGTGAGGCTCGTGGTGAATAGCAGGATTCGGCGGCCCCACGCTCGCGCGTGGGGTTCGTCATTTCGGGGCGATCACTGATCGTGCCCGGCGAACTCCGGCATCGCATGGCCGGCGTCGCGGAGGGTCTTCTCGCGCTTCGCGAGCTCGAGGTCGTTGTCGACCATCATGCCCGCGAGCTGCTCGACGGTGGTGGTGGGGACCCAGCCGAGCTTCTGCTTGGCCTTGGTGGGGTCACCCAGGAGCAGATCGACTTCGGCGGGACGCAGGTAGCGCGGGTCGAAGGCGACGAAGTCCTTGTAATCCAAGCCGACGTGGCCGAAGGCCAGCTCGCAGAACTCCTTGACCGCGATCGTCTTGCCGGTGGCAACGACGTAATCGTCGGGCTTCTCCTGCTGGAGCATCATCCACATCATCTTGACGTAGTCGCCGGCGAAGCCCCAGTCGCGCTTGCTGTCGAGGTTGCCGAGGAAGATCTTGTCCTGCAGGCCCAGCTTGATGCGGCCCACGGCTCGCGTGATCTTGCGGGTCACGAACGTCTCGCCGCGGCGGGGCGACTCGTGGTTGAACAGAATGCCGCAGGAGGCGTGCAGGCCGTAGGACTCGCGGTAGTTGACCGTGCACCAGTGGGCCATCATCTTCGCGCAGGCGTAGGGCGAGCGCGGGTAGAAGGGCGTGGTTTCCTTCTGAGGCGTCTCGACGACCTTGCCGTACTGCTCCGAGGACGAGGCCTGGTAGTAGCGGACCTGCTGCCCGCTCTCCTGCTGGAAGTCGCGCACGGCTTCGAGCAGCTTGAGGGCGCCCATGCCGACGGTCTCAGCGGTGTAGATGGGCATGTCGAACGACACGCGGACGTGCGACTGAGCGCCGAGGTTGTAGACCTCGTGCGGGCGGACTTCGCGCATCAGCTTGGACAGGTTGTTGGCGTCGCACAGGTCGCCGTAGTGCAGCTTGAGCTTGCCGCCCTTGGCGTGGGGGTCCTGGTAGATGCCGTCGATGCGCCCGGTGTTGAACGAGGACGAGCGGCGGATAATGCCGTGGACCTCGTAGCCCTTGCCGAGCAGGAACTCGGCGAGGTACGAGCCGTCCTGTCCGGTGATGCCGGTGATGAGAGCGCGACGGGTCATCGACATGAAAGACACTCCTGGTGGCGGCCGGAAGCCCGGCGGCCGGTCGTATCGGAAACGGGGGCGGACGAGGGGGCGGTGATACGCCCGACCCGAGCCCCGGGTTTGCCGTGGGTCCGAACATTCCGAAGCCGCCCAAGGGCCCCGGACCGGGGTCTATCGACCGTCGGGGGCGGAGGCTTGGGGCGACCCGAGCACCTGCCGCCCCGAAGCCGGGGAGACAGGTCGAAATGCTAGGAGTTTCCGGGCCTTGAGGCTTGGTGCTTCCCCGCCTTGACGAGCCCCGAGCGTCAGCGAGTGGGTCTTCCGTTCGCGAAGCAGGTCACGGCCAACCCGCTCGCCGGGATGCCGTGCCCGAGTGCTCCCTCAGAAGGATGGTTCAGAAAGACAGCCGCCCCGGCGTGAACCGGGGCGGCTGATGGTCACTGTCTGCATCACAAACCGATCAAGCCCGGCGGCGGCGGGCCGCGATGGCCAGGCCCATGCCGGCGAGGGCGAGCGAGCCCGAGGTGGGGATCGCGGTGCCTTCGATCGTCACGTCGTCGAAGCGGTAGGTGCCGGTGCCGGCGTACGTGCTGGTCGAGCGGCTGGCGAGGTAGTTGCTCGTCGAGGGGGCGAACGAGCTCACCACGCGGACGGCGAAGAGGGCGTTGTTGTCGACGCCGGCAACGCCGGTGAAGTCGAACGAGCGGCTGTACCACGTGTCACCGGTGCCGGTGGCGGCGGGGGTGAAGGTGAAGGTCTGGGCGTCGATCCAGGTCGTGCCGTTGACGGTGTACTGCAGCACGTTGGTGTTCGCGCTGGTGTTGCTGTGGCGGTGGGCGTAGCTGACCTTGATGCCCTGGAAGCCGGAGGTCGAGACGGCGAACTGCACGCCGGCGGACTTGTTGCCGCCAGCCGCGGGATAGCCCGTGGTGTTCCAGCCGTTGGTGCTGCTGTTGAAGCCGCTGGCGAACGTGGCGGTGACGCCGCCGACGAGCGAGGCGGTGCCCAGGCCGATGGAGGGCGTGAGGTTCGCGGCCTCGAAGTTCCACTGCGTGATGATGGCGGCCTGAGCCGACAGCGCGGTGCCCGCGATCGCGAGCGCGACAAACGTCTTCATATCTCTCTCCTTGGTGTGCAACTCGAACGAAAAACCAACCCAGCACCGGGCGGAAACCGGTGAGGCAAAGTGAAGACCCTGAGTGACGGTTGCGGATTCAGATCGCGTGAAGCAGGCGCGAAGAGTGGGGCGGATGGTGTCCCGTGAGAAACGCGAACGAAGTATCAAGATCGCGCGAAGGCGATCAAAACGAGCCCCGAGCGTGAGCGAGTGGGTTGGCTTGGCTCGGCGCGACGAGGATCACCCGCTCGCTGACGCCCGGGGCTCGTCCAAATCTCAGCGGCACGGGGCGCGTCGATTCACTTACTTTTCGCTCGCACCATCTCGATGCACTTGGCGATGCGACGCTCGCGGGTCTCGGGCTTCTTGGCGCCGGTGATGGCTTCGACGTGCTCGCGCTGGTGGGTAAAGGACATCTTCTTGAAGGCCGCGGCGAGGCCAGCCACTCGCAGGGCTTTGGCCAGGTCGCTTGGAGTCTTCACGACGCGTGGTGCGTCGTCGGCGGTGAGCGTGACCTTCACCTTCTGGCCAGGCTTCACGCCCGCGGCGTCGCGGTTGGACTTGCGCAGCGGCACCCAGTCGCAGCCGTCCATGCGGAAGACCGTCGAGCGGAACTTGTGCGATCCCACCGACACGACAACCGGGACGCGGACTTTGCCGAAGACTTCCTTGGGATCGAACGGGAGCTTGATCCCGGTCATGGTGGAGTCATCGTCTTGGAAGATGGTGGTGGTGAAGGTGCGGGAGGGCATGGCAGCATGCTACCGCGCGGAGTATGGTGCCACCAGTCCGCGGCCGCTCTGGGCCGCGCGACTGGTGTGGGTCTGCAACAACCAGCGCCCTTTTTCCTTCCCGCATCAGTCGCGCCGCAGAGCCGGCGGACTGATGGCACCAACTGGAGACCAACTGCGGAACCCACTCGCTCACGCTCGGGGCTCGTCAAGGCAGCCTGCTACTTCTTCTTCATGTCGCCAAGCACCTTGAGCAGGTCGTCGGGGGAGGCGCGTTTGGTGTAGTCGGGGTCGAGGAAGGCGTACTTGATCGTGCCTTCTTGATCGATGATGTAGGTTGCGGTGAGGGGGAGTTCGTCGCCGTCTTGGCCAGGCGTGCCGCCGTTGTACTTGGTGAGATCGAGGTTGTACTTCTTGAGCTGTTCCTTCATCGCGGGCGGCATCTCGTAGCGCACGCCGTAGGCCTCGCCGACCTTGAAGCCCTCGTCGCTGAGCATGTGGAAGGTCACGCTGTCCTTGGTGACGGTGGCCTCGGTGTGCTCCATCGTCTGCGGGCTGATGGCAACAACGGTCGCGCCCGCGGCTTCGAGGTCCTTCAGGCGTTCCTGCATGCCGACGAGCTGCTTGTTGCAGAAGGGGCACCACTCGCCACGGAACCAGGTGACGATGACGGGGCCCTTGGCGCGGGCTTCCTTCAAATCGAACTCGCCGCCCTGAGCGTCGGGGAGCTTGAAGTCGGGGGCCTTGTCGCCGACCTTCTTGGCTCGGTCGAGGACGCCGGTGGAGGCGATGATGGGGCCGGGGCCGGATGGCTTGGCGGGTTTGTCGTTCGTCGCGGGTGCAGCGGGCTTGTCAGCCGGCTTCTCGGCCGGTTGATCCGTCGTCGCGGGCTCGACAGCAGCCACGGCGAGGCCGGCGCTGACAAACAGAGTGAGTGCGAGCGCGGCGGAACGGTGCAGCGAGGTGGACATCAACGTCTCCGGTTCGTGAAAGGGACCTGACGCCCACCCCAACCCGTTCACACGACGTCGTGTTGAGCGTCGGATCGCGCGGCGTCAGACGATGCGATGCCGCGTGAGAGCCGCTCGTGGCGGCGTTCGTGAAGCGAATTCCTCACTTTTCGCGGCGTGGCGCTCCGGTCATCGTCGACGCCCAGAGGACCCAGAGCAGCGTGCAGATCGCCAGCGCACCCCACGGGCTGATGAACGCGGTCGCGAAGGCGGCGAGGTAGAAGAACGGCCCGAAGCGGTAGCTGCCGCGGATCTGTTCGATCGTCGCGTGGTGCGCGGTCGGGGCGACGGAGTTCTCGTGGAACGCGGCCCGGGCCAGCAACTGGAACGTGACCGCAATGAATGTGAAGCACCCGCAGTGGAACGCCGCGGCGACGGAGCCGGCGGGCGTGGCCACGTAGTCGGCGACCACCGCGGTGGGGAAGGGAACGATCGAAACGCCCAGGAGCAGCAAGCCGTTGGACACGATCAGCGCGCGGCTGCAGCGATGGGCTTGAGCGATGACGGTGTGGTGATGGCTCCACATCACGAGCAACGAGAAGAAACTGGTGAGGAAGGCGACGTAGCTGGGCCAGTTGGCGGTGAGGAGTTTCCAGAGCGCGTGGCCGGGATCGACGGCGTCGGTGCCGATCGCCGCGGGCAACTGGTGCGGGATCTTGAGATCGAAGACCAGCAGCGTGAGCGCGATGGCGAAGACGCCGTCGCTGAAGGCTTCAAGCCGGCCAGTCTCTTTGGGGGCGTGGTGGTGCGGATGGGGGTGTGCGGGCGCTGCCGCGTCGGCGTTTGGCATGATCGCACTGTCATCGACACGAGGGCGACTGCGGGTCGCGATTCGAGCTCGCTGGCTCGCTCGGGTGGCGTTCGACTCCCATGCGGCTTACCCGATGCCGCACCGACGCCGAATGGACTTTCGCCTCCAACCCCATACCGTTTTGCGTTCGACGGACACCCGGAGGGCTTGATGCTCCTGAGCGTGCGCCACATCTTGAGGCTTGTCTGCGGCGAGTTGTCGTTCATGGTTCCGCACCGCGTGCGTGGAGCGGAGCCGGTGCCGCCGCCTTAGCGCGACCTTCCCACCCCCGATCGGTCCACAGCCTTGGCCCGCCCACACGTCGCCCACACGGTGCCGACGCGTAGGTTCGGCTGAGGGTCTGTTCCGGCCGCGGGTCCACTCGCTGTTCTCATCAACCTGTCCACGACCGGCATGCTCCGGCCCTGTTGGCCGGTGCGCTCAGCCGGTGATGTTCGAGAGGAGCTTGGAATGCTTGCGACCATTCTCGGAGTGCAGAGTCTCGCGCTCGCCACGACCCCGACCATGATCGCGATCTTGATCGCGCTGGGCGCGGTCGTGCTGCCGTCCCTTTTGTTCCTGCTGCTCGGCTTCCGCCATGTGCCCAACAACATGGTCGGCATCGTCGAGAAGCGCTTCGCCGGCAAGGGCTCGGTCGCCGGCGGCTTCATCGCGCTCGATGGGGAAGCGGGTTATCAGCCCGATCTGCTCCGCGGCGGTCTGCACTGGCTGATGCCGGTCCAGTACAAGGTGCACAAGCAGCCCCTGGTGACGATCCCGCAGGGGCACGTCGGCTACATCTTCGCGCGTGACGGTCGCCCGCTGGACCCTACGCAGTCGCTCGGCTCGAACGTCGCCGCGGGCGACTTCGAGGACGTGCGCGGCTTCCTGGCCGGCGGCGGTCAGCGCGGCCCGCAACGCAAGGTACTGCGCGAGGGCACCTACGCCATCAACCTGGCGCAGTTCGTCGTCATCACCGAGTCGAAGCTCTACTACCTGCCCATCGAGCGCGAGGACGCCAAGGTCTTCGGCGAGATGGCGGATCTGATCGAGGATCGCCACGGCTTCACGCCGGTGGTGATCAAGGGCGCCGACGACATCGTCGGCGTGGTCACCGTGCACGACGGCCCGGGCCTGGTCGCGGGCCAGATCATCGCCCCCAGCGTGGGCGGCGAGGGCGACCTCGGCCACAACAGCTTCCAGGATCCTGAGAAGTTCCTGGCGGCGGGCGGTCACCGCGGCCGCCAGTTCCAGGTGCTCGTCGACGGCACGTACTACATCAACCGCCTCTTCGCCACCGTCGAGTTCATCGCCAAGACGGTGGTGGAGGTCGGCCACGTCGGCGTGGTGGTGTCGTACACCGGCGAGCACGGCGCGGATCTCTCGGGCACCGAGTATCGCCACGGCGAACTGGTCAAGCCCGGCGAACGAGGCGTGTGGAGCGAGCCGCTCCTGCCCGGCAAGTACGCCTTCAACACCTACGCGGGCAAGGTCATCATGGTGCCGACGACCAACTTCCTGCTCAAGTGGATCAGCGGCGACGTGGGCGACCACAGCTTCGACGAGCATCTCGCCGAGGTCTCGCTGATCACCAAGGACGCGTTCGAGCCGGCCCTGCCGCTGAGCGTGGTCGTGCACATCGACTACCGCAAGGCCCCGCTGGTGATCCAGCGCTTCGGCGATGTGCAGAAGCTGGTGGAGCAGACGCTGGACCCGATGGTCTCGGCGTACTTCAAGAACGTGGCCCAGACCCGCACGCTGATCCAGTTGTTGCAGGAACGCAGCAACATCCAGCGGCAGGCCTCGGAGGAGATGCGTGAGAAGTTCGCGTACTACAACCTGCAGCTCGAGGAGGTCCTGATCGGCACGCCCAAGAGCGCCAAGGGCGACAACAAGCTCGAGCAGATCCTCGATCAGCTCCGCATCCGCCAGGTCGCGGAAGAGCGGATCAACACCTACGCCCAGCAGGAGAAGGCGGCGGTGCAGGAGCGCGAATTGCGTCAGGCCGAAAGCCTGGCGGCCCAGCAGGCCAAGCTCACCGAGTCGGAGATCGCGGTCGCGATCGAGACCAACAAGGGCAAGGCCGAGTACCAGCGCTCGCTGCAGGAAGCGGCGCGGGTGAAGGCCATGGCCGAGGCCGAGGCCAGCAAGGTGCGATTCCTCGCCGAGGCCGACGCCGAGCGAGCGGCCAAGGTCGGCATCGCTCAGGCGATGGCCGTCGAGGAGCAGGTCCGCGCCTACGGCGGGCCGGTCTACCAGCTCACGCAGGCGGTGATGAACCGCTTCGCGGAGGCGATCCAGGAATCCCGCGTGGACGTGGTGCCCAAGATCGTGATCGGCGGCGCGGCCGCGGGCGGAAGCGGGCCAAATGGCTCGAGTGGTTCGGGCGGCTCGAGCGTCATGGAAGCCCTGCTCACCATGATGCTGTCGGAGAAGATGCTCGGCCAGGCCGCGGCGGCCCCGAGTGGCCCGGCCGACCCGCGCGTGCTGGCGATGCGGGACCAGATCCTGAAGGGAGCCGCGCCGACGGAGAGGAAGTCGTAAGGCTCCGCGACACAAACACGGGGCGCCTCGGCGAAAGCCGAGGCGCTCGATTCTGCGGGTGTCGATGAACCCAGACGCGGGCAGGGGCGCTCCAGCTCCATGCAAGCACTGCCGCGCGGACTCGTCACATCCGGGTTGGCCGCTGTCGCGGTCGTTGTGATCGTCGCGGGCGTGACAGCATCCGTAGCCGCTGCTGCGGCGGCACGCGGGGCGGACCCTCCTGCCGACGCGATGTTGCGGGTGGAGCAGCCGCGGGAAGTGCTCGATCGTTCCCACGTCCGCGGGATCGCGCAGGACGCCAAGGGTCAGATGTGGTTCGGCACCGACGGCCAGGGGCTCATTCGCTACGACGGCACCACGTTCGCCGCATTCACTGAATTGGAAGGCCTGCCAAGCAACTTCGTTCGCACGATCGATGTGGACGCGGAGGGCAAGCTCTGGATGACCAGTCGGGATGGGCTGTGCACGTTCGACGGCACGACGTTCACGCGGGTCACCGTGCCGACGGCGGCGCCGACGGGCGATGACGCGTTCGCGATGCGACCGCCGGGACCCGACGCTCTGTTCTTCCCCGCGGGGCCCGGTGCTGCGGTCGCCGAGGGTGGCACGCTGCGATTCCTGCCGCTGCCCATCGACGATGTCGATCGCAAAGCACGCCGCGACCACCAAGCCCTCGACCCGTACGCCGTCTACACCGTGCACCGCGATCGAAAGGGTGCCATTTGGATGGGCACCGCCGAGCGCGGCGTGTGCCGCCTTGAAGGAACGTCGGCGCGGTGGTTCCGCGCGCACGATCTCGACAAGGCCGCGGTGCGGGCGATCTTCGTGGACGAGAAGGGCCACGCGTGGTTCGGCAACAGCGGCGTCGGCCTCTTCCGCTTCGACGGCACGACTCTCGTGAACTTCGGCGTCGAGAAAAAGGTCGAGAATCTCACCTGGCTGCGCGGCGCGCTCATCCGTCAGCCCGGCACCATCGCCGATCCGCACGCGATCACGAGCGATCGGCACGGCAACCTGTGGATCGCCGCGTTCGACTCGGGCGTGTGGAGATTCGACGGCGAGAGGCTCCAGAATTTCACAACCGCCGACGGGCTGCCCGTGGATTCGGTCTCGTCGATCCACGAGGACGCGGCGGGCACGCTGTGGTTCGGGACGTTCCGTGGGGTGTGCAGGTTGGATGGGAAGGGGTTTATGCCCGTCGAGCCAAGCGATAGAACCAGGTAAACAGACAGATATCGAAACCGAAACGGTATGAAGGGGAAACGCCAGGACGATCACAATCCGAGCATCTAGCGATACTGATCTGCGATCAACGAGACGGTTTCGTCTCAGAGAACCCGCGACGGCGGTTCAGAAGCAGCCCAAGTTGTCGTAGGCGACGACAAAGATGGCGAAGTCCGCGTCGTCAACGAAGGTGTCGAGGTTGAAATCGCCCGAGCAATTCTCCGGCATCGCGGGATCGAAGCAATCCAGCGCGTCATACTGACCAACAAACAACTGAAAATCGGCGTCGTCCACCAAGCCGGAGTTGTCGAGGTCGACAGGGCAATGCGTTGCGGAGGTTGTGAACCGCGTGCTGGCCGCCGCCGAGCCGTATGTGTTCTGTGCGACCGCCCGCCACTCATAGTGGTGCGAGGGGAGCAAAACGGTGCCGGGGAGCCGAGTTGGCTGGTTTGATAGGAACGCCAGCCCCCAAACCAACTCAGGAGTTCCGGTACCGTTTGGACCCAGATCATACACAACAGCGTTATAGAACGACGCGGCAGGTACCGAGCCCCACGAAAGCAGCGGGGCCCCGTCGATCACGGCATTCGTAGCCGGGACGACATTCATTGGGGGCGTCACAGCTGCTGGCTGTTGAAAGAACCGAATCTTGTACCCGATGACATCGAATGCTTTAATGTCAGCCGGTTGCAGATAAGTTCCATTAGCGATCTCGGTGTTTCCTGGCAGACCGCTGGTTCTCATGATCCCAATGTAAGCCTCGTCGCTCGCCTGATAACCCCACCAGTGCGATGGCTGTCCATTCGGGGACCCGCCATTTTCGTTGTTGGCAAGGCGAAAAGCAATAGGCAGCCCGGCAGGCACAACATCCAGTGCAGCGAGACTTTGAACTCCGAGGCGCAACTCTCGTGGCTCGAATGAGAATCGGTTATCCGTAACTCCGTTCTCATTATTATCATTCATTCGGAAAATGTCCCAAGCGGACACAAAATTATAGAAAAATGAATCTGCCGAAGTTGCTTCCGATCTAAATCCAAAGTGATGCCCAAACTCATGAACGATGGTGGCTTCTAAATCCTTAAGTCCGGCATCGGGCTTTCCCTTATAGCTCGCCATGACATCGAATGCTGCATTTCTATTCAATTCAATGCGCATCGGAACTCCAGCCGAAGACCCGAGCCATTCTACCTCTAGCGGAATTGGAACGAACACTTGCGACGTCGTCGCTACGCTTGACGTTGCCCAGAAGTATCGAATATTTGATCCGGGAGGAAGTGCCGAATACAGGCGCTCTTCATAATCATCGGCCTCACCAAGAATATTTGGCCGCCAGTACTCATCCCTCAACGTGGGCCATGCAATCGACCGTCTCCCGGCGATAAGTGACCTCGCGAATGCTCCGGGCTCCAAGCTTTCCCACGTAATCTCAAACGAAACATTGAAGAATTGTTGTCCCATGCGATTCACGTAGGAATCCACGGAGCGCTGAATGATATCACGGATCCAAAATTCAAGGTCCGCAGCGTACGCGGGGGCGTTTGCATGAGAGTATGACCAAGTTACGCTGGGGACTCGTTTGGCCTCGGACCTGAAAGGGCGCAGTCGCACGCCACCCGCGTCTTCCGAAACCATGAGCCGGATATTCTCTGATCCTGGAATCACCATTGATTCACTGGGCATTAGGCCAACACACTCTGTCGCAAAATTAACGTACCCAATTTTCCACTCACCATTCTGCAACAGCACCAGATAACCGGGGTACCAAACGTTTACATGCCGCGAACGCATGGTGTCCGAGTTGGTGACTCGTACGCCGCGGATGACCGAGCCGTCGGGCAGCGTCGAGTAAAGCGGCGCGGTTTCGGAATCAGGTTGCACTGATTGGGCAAAGCTAACGGCACAGTTGCCGTCAATCTCAATGGTTACTCCAGTCGGCTGCCTTTCAAATCCCGCAAACGTCTTCGTCGCCAAGGAAGCCAATAGAACGCCAATAATCACGCGGATTACTCTTGCCATTGACGATCCTCCCCTTGAATAAGTCCCCGAAATTCGATAGGCGGGTGCCAACCTATGGGCGTTTGCACGGGCACGGCGGCCCACACAGGCTTGTGACGTGCTTCATCCAGTGTTGTGCGTAGTACCCGTCGTTGTCCTTGGAACAGGTGCCACTCGCCGTCGCGGTAGTAAATACGCGTCGGAAACCTGATCTCTTCTATGCTTGTCGGCAGCGCGGCGTTGGGGCGAATAGTGTCCCAGGCGCGGGTTCCTGGCCGAACGATAAGGCCTGCATACTGTTCTTCGCCGTAAACAGATACTACAGGAACCTCCCCGAGCATTGTATCCTTCGTAATCGGCTTTTCTGCATCGATGCGCAGGCTGAAATCGCCAGTGTTGCCGTCGAGTACAACGGATGTTGGAACGCCCAATTCCGGCAGTTCCGTTGAAGCGCATCCGAAGACCGTGAAAAGGGCCGTGAAGAGGATACTCGTAATCGCGCAGCGCATAACGCGAAGCTATTTATTCCGCGGCAATTTGTCAAGGCTCGCTCTTGCCGTCCGGAGCAAATTGATCAGGTCTTAGCGATTTCGGCGAGCCTGATTGCCTCTGGTCAACTGCCGTGTCTCATCGATCTTCCCGAATTGCCCGCGTCTGGCGGCGCGCTATCCTTGCCTCCCCCTTTTCCCACCCCTCGGCGGGCCGGAAACGGGTTCATTTCGGTCCCGCGAGGAGTCCTCATGGCCACCAACGGCACGATCACCCAAGTCATCGGTTCGACCTTCGACGCTCAGTTCCCCGACGACCAGCTCCCCGAGATTTACAACGCGCTGGAGATCAAGGCCCAGACCAAGGCCGGTGATCTCTACCTCGTCGGCGAGGTGCAGCAGCACCTCGGCGGCGGACGCGTCCGCGCCGTCGCCCTCGGCTCGACCGACGGCCTCCGCCGCGGCATGGCCTGCACCGACACCGGCGGCCCCGTGAGCGTGCCGGTTGGCGAGCAGGTCCTCGGCCGCGTGTTCAACCTCCTCGGCCAGCCGATCGACAAGCTTCCTGCTCCGCAGAACGTCAAGCGTTCTCCGATCCACAAGGAGCCGCCCGAGTTCTCCGCCCTCAACCCCAAGACCGAGATCCTCGCGACCGGCATCAAGGTCATCGACCTGCTCTGTCCGTTCGTCCGCGGCGGCAAGATCGGTCTGTTCGGTGGTGCAGGCGTCGGCAAGACCGTCGTCATCCAGGAGATGATCGCCCGCGTCGCCAAGAACTTCGGTGGTTACTCGGTGTTCGCTGGCGTCGGCGAGCGCACCCGCGAGGGCAACGACCTCTGGCGTGAAATGAAGGAAGCCGCCTACACCGACGAGAACGGCAAGACCGCTCACGTTCTGGACAAGGTGGCGATGGTGTTCGGCCAGATGAACGAGCCGCCGGGCTCGCGTCTCCGCGTCGCGCTGTCGGCGCTGACCATGGCCGAAGAGTTCCGCGATGCGTCGGGTAAGGAAACCCTGATGTTCGTGGACAACGTCTTCCGCTTCACCCAGGCGGGTTCGGAAGTGTCGGCTCTGCTCGGCCGCATGCCCAGCGCCGTGGGTTACCAGCCCACCCTCTCGACCGAGATGGGTGAGCTGCAGGAGCGCATCACCTCGACCGCGAAGGGCGCCATCACCTCGGTGCAGGCCATCTACGTGCCCGCCGACGACCTGACCGACCCGGCCCCCGCGACGGCGTTCAGCCACCTCGACGCGTTCATCGTTCTCTCCCGCGGCATCGCCGAGAAGGGCATCTACCCCGCCGTCGATCCGCTGGCCTCGACCAGCCGAATCCTCTCGGCCGACATCCTCGGCGAGCGTCACTACCGCGTCGCGATGCGTGTGCAGCGCATCCTGCAGCGGTACAAGGACCTCCAGGACATCATCGCGATTCTGGGCGTCGACGAACTCTCCGAAGAGGACAAGCAGACCGTGAGCCGCGCCCGCAAGATCGAGCGCTTCCTGTCGCAGCCCTTCCACGTCGCCGAGCAGTTCACCGGCTTCAAGGGCGTGGACTCGGGCCTCGATCAGACGATCGACAGCTTCGAGCGTCTGTGCAACGGCGAAGGCGACAGCCTCCCCGAGGGCGCGTTCATGTACGTCGGCACGCTCGAGGACGCCAAGGCCAAGGCCGCGAAGATGGCGGCGGGCTAAAGCCCGAGGCATCAGGCATCAGAGAAACACCAAAGCCCTCCGCGACGCGGGGGGCTTTTTCGTTGGAGCCAGTAAGCCTTGACGAGCCCCGAGCGTGAGCGAGCGGGTGCCGAGCTCGTGGCTCGCGCCGCCGAGCGAGGTCGGCGTTCTTCTCGTTTCACAGGCGGCATTTTGAAGGCGGCGCAGCCAGTCCGAGGCCTGGGATGGTTGTAATGTATGATGGCGTCATGTCGTCCGTGCTTGCATGCGGCCCGTACTTCACTCCCGACATGGTGCTCGCTTCCCTCGCGGTTCTGAGCGTCGGCAAGCTTCCGATCTATTTGTTCTTCCTGCTGGCATTTCGGTATCGGGTCAGCACTGCGGTCCCGCTGTCGGCCGCGAGGATCTTTGGACTCGCAGCTTTGCGCACCCTTCTGGGGCTGTTGGTCTTTAGCACCGCGTGGCTTCTTCTGCCCAACAGCTTTGAGCGAAGCGACATCGCGATGCGGTGGATTGTGCTGCTTGCCGAACGCTCGTTGATCTGGGCGTTCGTCGGCTGGTTCGCGATGCTTCGAGGCAGACGCTTGCTCGGCTTTATCGTGTCAGGAACGGGGATCGATCTTGCCTACGACCTCGTGATCCCGGCGATGTTTCTTGCGTCGCCCGCAACTGGATTGTCCGCGGCATCCGTGCTTGGTTTCTTCGGCTTTGCGTTTGTTGGGTTCTTGCTTCCGCTGCACGTGATTGGGCGACGACCTTCGCTTCGTTCACGGTTCCTCGCGGCAAACATGTGCCGTTCCTGCGGATACGACCTGGTGGGCCTTGCGGCTCCAGTGTGTCCTGAATGTGGCACGCCTACGTCGGCTGTGTCGGGATCTTGAAACCGATCGGATACGTTCGACCACTCGAGCGTTCGTGAATGCCAGTTTCACAAGCCAACCGGCATGCCCTCACGTGAGCCACGAGTTGTCATGCTCCTGTTGATTCGCTTCGGTCGGGCCGGTTCCGGCTGCTCTTGCTCTCGTCGGATGCTGGGTCGGTTATACCCCTAGAGCCGCAACGACACGGAACAGCCCGTGCTCCTTGCGTTCCAGGCAAGCCCCTCGACGAACCGCTCCTCACGCCATCCGCAAGCTCGCCGCCGGCACCTCATCCGCGGCGTGGGCCGTGGCCTTGTGCGTCCCCGCGATCAACGAGTAGATGCACGGCACCACGAACAGCGTGAAGAACGTGCTGATCGCCATGCCCGTCACGAGCACGATGCCGATGCTGTTGCGGGCCTCGGCGCCCGCGCCCGTGACCAGCACCAGCGGGAAGTGCCCGAAGACCGTCGCCGCCGAGGTCATGAGAATCGGACGCAGACGCGTCGCCGCGGCGTGCTGCACCGCTTCCATCTTGCTCATGCCCGTGGCCTGCATGTGGTTGGCGAACTCCACGATCAGGATGCCGTTCTTCGCCACCAGACCCACCAGCGTGATCAACCCCACCTGCGAGTAGATGTTGATCGTGGTGAAGTCCAGGCACGTGAAGATGAGCGCACCCGTCAGCGCCAGCGGCACCGAACCCAGCAGCACGATCAGAGGATCGCGGAAGCTGCCGAACTGAGCCGCGAGCACGAGGTAGATCAGCCCGATCGCCAGGCCGAGCGTGCCGGCGAGCGACGAACCCTCGGTGCGGATCTGGCGGCTTTCGCCGGCATAATCGATCGCATAGCCCGCGGGCAGGATCCGCTTGGCGGCCTGCTCAAGAGCGCGAAGGGCTTCTTCCTTCGTCACGCCGTTGGCCACGCCGCCGTAGATCTTGAAGCTGTTCCGCTGCTGGAACCGCGTCAGCGCCCGCGGCGCCGCCGTGGTTTCGAGCTTGACGAACGACGAGACCGACACCAGCCCGCCGTCGGCCGCGCGGACCTTCAAGTTGAGAATCGCATCGGGCGTGCTGCGGGCGTGGTCCTCGACCTGCGGGATCACCTTGTAGCTCCGTCCCTCGTGGTTGAAGCGGTTGGAGTACCCGCCGCTGAGCAGCACCGCGAGATCGCGTCCGACCGAGGCCAGATCGAGCCCCATGTCCGCCACCTTCTCGCGATCGATCACGATCCGCGTCTGCGGCAGGTCGATCTTGAGGTCGGTGTCCGCGTACAGGAACTTGCCCGAGCCGAAGGCCTCGCCGACGAGCTGCATCGCGTAGCCCGCCATCTGCGGCGCTTCCTCGGTGCTCGTCACCATCATCTCGACATCGAACTGTCCCGCGCCCGGCAGCGGCGGCGGCAGCGCGGGGAACGCCCGAACGCCCGTCACCGCCATCAGCTTCGGGAAGACCGCGTCCCGCATCTGAGCGGTCGAGACATCACGCTTGTCCCAGTCCTTGGCCTGGATGCCGCCGAAGCCCATGGTGGGGGACATCATCACCTGGAACAGGAACTTGCGATCGGGCAGCTCCATGAACGCGTGCCCGACCTGATCGAAATACTTGAGCGAGTAGTTCAGCGAGGCATCGGGCGCCGACTGAATGACCGTGAACACGATGCCTTCGTCCTCGGTCGGAGCCAACTCCGAGCGCGAGAACTTGTACAGCGGATAGCCCGCCGCCGTGATCAAGAGCGCCCCGATCACCACCGCCCACCGCATCTGCATCACAAACGCCAGAGTCCGCTCGTAGATCGCCTTCAGACCCTCGAACTGTCCGTTCACAAAGTGCTGGAAGCGGCCTTCCTTCGCCCACGTCGGCACCATCCACGCGCTCATGATCGGCGAGAGCGTGACGGCCACGATGCCGGAGATCACCACCGCCGCGGCGAGGGTGAACGCGAACTCGCGGAACAGCATGCCCGCGAGTCCGCCCTGGAATCCGATCGGGGCGTACACCGTCGCCAGCGTGATCGTCATCGCGATGATCGGGGCGAACAGCTCCCGGGCCGCGATGGTGGCGGCCTGGATCGGCCCCTTGCCCTCGCGCATGTGGCGTTCCACGTTCTCAACCACCACGATCGCGTCGTCGACGACGAGACCCACGGCGAGCACGATCGCGAGAATCGTCAACAGGTTCAGCGAGAACCCGAAGAACAGCATCGCCAGGCACGCGCCCACCAGCGATACCGGCATCGCCACCAGCGGCACCATCACCGTGCGGATCGAGCCCATGAACAGGAACACCACCAACCCCACGATCGCGACCGTCTCGCCCAGCGTCTTGACGATCTCCTTGATCGCGTTCTCCATGTAGTACGTGCCGTCGTACGCCAGCGTCATCTTCACGCCCGGCGCCAGCTTGGGCTCGATCTCCTTGAGCTTCTGCTTGAGCGCGTACGCGACCTCGAGCTCGTTCGCCGAGGGCAAGGGCCAGACGCTGAACCAGATCGCCGGTTCGAGGTTGAACCCCGCGCGCCCGTTGGCTTCCTCGCTGCCCAGTTCCACCCGCGCCACGTCGGCGAGCCGCACGATCGTGCCCTCACGCTCGCGGACGATGAGCTGCTTGAACTCCTCCGCCGTGCGCAGATCCGTGTCGGTCATCAGATCGACCTGCACGTCCTTGCCCTTGGTGCGTCCCACCGTCGCCAAGAAGTTGTTCCGCACCAACGCCTGCTGCACATCGCCCGGCGTCACGTCCAAGGCGTCAAGCTTGGCCGAATCCAGCCAGATCCGCATCGCCAGCGGCAGCGGCCCCTCCAGCCCCACACGCTGCACGCCCGGGATCGACTGCAACTCCGGCTGCAGCTCGCGCGACATGTAGTCGTTCAGCTGCGGCAGGGGCATCGACTTCGACGTCATGCTGATGTAGAACGTCGCGTACGGCTTGTCGGTCCGCTGGATCTCGATCACCGGCGATTCCACACCCGCCGGCAACTCGCTGCGCACCTGATTCAGACGCGCCGAGATCTCCGCCAGCGCCGCGTTGCTCGGGTGGTTCAGCCGCAGCCGCACCGTCACCGTGCTGATGCCCGCGGTGCTCGTCGACTCGATGTAGTCGATGCCGTCGATCGCCGACACGGCCTTCTCGATCGGCGTGGTCACGAACCCGCGGATCGTCTCGGCGCTGGCGCCGATGTACGCGGTGTTGATGATGATCGCGCTCGATTCCAGCCGCGGGTACTGACGCACCGGCAGCGAGGAGATCGAACGCCAGCCCAGGGCGAGGATGATCAGGTTGATCACGATCGCGACGACGGGCTTCTTGATGAAGATGTCAGTCAGAAAGTTCATGGGTCACCAGAGGGCCAAAGGGCCAATTCGCCAAAGCTCCAAATCGCCAACGGTCAACGCTCGCAGTGCCGTGTTCGGCCATCTGGCCCTTTGGCCATGCGGCGATTTGCATCACTTGCCCGCGTCCGCCGTCTGCGTTCCCTGCCCCGCGCCCGGCGGAGGGCCTTCCATCACCATCGCGCCCTCGTACAGCTTGAACGCCCCGTCCGCGGCGATCATCTCGCCTTCCTTCAGGCCGTCCAGCACGATGATCGAATCACCCAGGTTCGCGCCCAGCGTCACCTTCCGCATCGTCGCCGTCATCGGCGGCGGACCCTGCTGCGCACCCGGCGGCGGTGAGCCCGGCGGGGGTGGGGGCGGCGGCGGCATCTTGCTCATATCCATCGGCGACAGCACAAACACGTGATCCCCGAACGACGCACGCCGCACCGCCGTCGCCGGCACCACCACGTACGGCTTGGCCGCCTCGGTCGGCACCTCAACATCGATGAACATGCCCGGCTTCAGCTTGTAGCCTGGGTTCGGCACGCTCGACCGCACCCGCACGTTGCGCGTCACCGGGTTCACCGTCGCGTCGATCGACACCACCGTGATCTTCGCCTCGTCTGTTCCCAGCATCTCTGACTTCGCGGTGACCACCATCCCCGGCGAGACCCGCGCCGCCTGCTCCTGCGGCACGGCAAAGTCCAGATAGATATCGTCCGTCAATTCCGTCAGGCTCACGATCGTCGTGCCCTCGGCCAGATACTGCCCCGGGTGCACCGTCCGCATGCCCGCCCGCGCCTTGAACGGCGCCTTCAACGTCTTCTTCGCGATGACGGTCTCGATCTGGGCTACCCGCGCCGCGGACTGATCGCGCTCGGCCTTGGACTTGGCCAGCGACGAATTCGCCCGATCGAGCGCCGCCGCCGACCGCTCCACCTCGCTCTTGGCCTTGTCAAGATCGCTCTGCGACACCGAGCTCGCCGTCACCGCGCTCTCGTACCGCTTCAGCGTGGTCTTCGCCAGGTCCAGCGACGACTCCGCAATCTTGATCTCGGCCTGCGAGACCTCGATGTTCGATTCCGCCAGGCGCAGCGCCGCCTGCGCCGCCGCCAGATCGGCCTTCTCCGTCTCGGTGCTCAGGTTCACCAGCACCTGCCCGGCCTCGACCGTCGCGCCGGAGTCAAAGCCGACGCTGTTCACCACGCCCACGACCTCGTTGGCCAGCGCGACATTCCGCACCGCGACCACGGTGCCGACCAGCCGCGAGCGCGGCTGCCAGGGCGTGCTCTTCACGACCGCCGTGCTCACAAACTGCGGCGGGACCATCCCCGCCATCGGGTTGGGCGCGTGCATCTGCTTGTACTTGAACGCCGCCACCGCGCCGCCCACAACCACAAGCCCGGCGAGCGTGGCAACGCCCGCGATGAATGGTGCTTTGTTCATGTGTTTCGTGTCCGATTTTCGGGCCGCTCGAGCAGGCCCCGTGCCCGCTCATGCCCGTCGCTGCCCCGTGTTCTGAGCCGTTCCGTGCCGTTCCCGGCCGCGGATATTGATGCCTCGGAAAATGATAGGATTCGATAGTTGAAGTGGTCAAGTTTTCTGGTATGATGACTTCGTGGCCTGCCGGATCACCAAACCCAAGGACCCAGCCGCCGCCGCCCGCGCCGAGGTGGTGGAGTTGCTGTTCGTCTACGTCGATCGCCTGAAGCAGCACTTCGACGACCTCGCCGAGACCCACGGCCTCACCAGCGTCCAGGCCAAAGTCATCATGTCCCTCGACGACCCCGAGCCCATGCGAAGTGTCGCCGAGTGCCTGGGTTGCGACCCATCCAACATCACCGGCGTGATCGATCGCCTGCAAGAGCGTGGCCTCGTCACCCGCGTGGAAGACGCCCACGACCGCCGCGTGAAACGCATCACCGCCACCGCCGCCGGCCGCAAACTCCGCGAGGCTTTCGAGACCGACCTCTTCCGGAATGTTCCCGGCATGAAGACGCTCACCAACGCGCAGATCGCGGACCTCCGCGACGCGCTCGCGAGCCTCGCTCGTCCCGAGCCGAAGTTGAGCGAGCGCCCCGAGCCCCGGGCTTCAGCTCGCGCGGCCGGGTGATAACAACGGTGCCTGCGTCGGAGGTGCCATCAGTCCGTGGCTGCTCTGAGCCGCGCGACTGATGCGGTCTAGAACAAACGCTTCCATCCCGACGCCCTTCCATCAGTCGCGCCGCAAAGCCGGCGGACTGATGGCACCAAACACCCGTCAGCCGAGCGCCCGCATTCCCCCGACATCCGGTACCCTGCCCCCCATGCAGCAATCCGGCCTCGCCCTGCACTGGAAAGTTCTCATCGCGCTCGCCCTGGGCGTCGTCATCGGCTCCGTCGCCCACGAATGGTGGACGCCCGAAGTCTGGAAGTCCCTCGGCGTTGCCGACCCCGCCGCCTTCCGAGCCTTCAAGCCCAGCGAAGCCAACGCGAACGCTGGAATCCCCGCGATCGCCGTCCGCTTCCTCGCCGACGCCAACGAGTTCCTCGGCAAGCTCTTCCTCCAGTCCCTCCGCTTCATCGCCGTTCCCGTCGTTCTCTTCTGCCTCATCATCGCCGTCGCGGGAGTGGGGGATCTCCGCAAGATCGGGCGCATCGGCGTCCGCACGCTTCTCTGCTTCGCCCTCACGCTCGTGGTCGCCGTCGCGATCGCCGTCCTCCTCGGCAAGTTCGTCGCCCCCGGCACCTACGTCAGCCCGGAAGCCCGCGCCCACATCCTCGCCCAGTACGCCGGCGAAGCCGGCCAGCGCGTCGCCACCGCGCACACGCTCAAAGACTCCGGCGTCTGGGCCTTCCTCCTCAACATCATCCCCACCAATCCGTTCAACGCCATCGCCAACGCTCAGATGATGCAGGTCGTCGCCTCCGCCTTCCTCCTCGGCGTCGGTCTCACGCTCATCCCCAAGGACAAGTCACAACCCGTGATCGCCTTCGCCGAGGGCATCACCGAAGCCATCATGGAGCTCGTGCGGCTCATCATGCTCGCCGCACCACTCGCCGTCTTCTGCCTCGTCACCCAGTTCGTCGCCACCGTCGGCCTCGGCGCCCTCAAGAGCGTTCTCGCCTATGCCTTCTGCGTCGTCGGCGGCCTCGCCATCGTCCTGCTCATCGAATACCCGCTGCTCATGTGGCTCCTCACGCCCCGCGGGAACAAGATGACTCCCGGCCGCTTCTTCCGCGGCATGGCGCCCGCCATGACCCTCGCCTTCAGCAGCAGCTCATCTTCCGCCACGCTCCCCGTCACCATCCACTGCGCCAAAGACCGCCTCGGCGTCCCCGCCGACATCGTCAACTTCGTCTGCCCCATGGGCACCACCCTCAACATGGACGGCACCGCCCTCTACCAGGTCGTCAGCGTCCTCTTCCTCGCCCAGCTCTACGGCATCGAGCTCACCCTCGCCCAGCACATCACCGTCGGCATCATGTCCGCCGTCGTCGCCGTCGGCACCCCCGGCCTCCCCGGCGCGAGCGTCATCATGATGGCGATCGTTCTCGAATCTGTCGGCGTCCCCACCGAGGGCGTCGCGATCATCCTCGCCGTCGATCGCGTGCTCGACATGAGCCGCACGATCGTGAACGTCTCCGGCGACGCCGTCGCGTGCGTGGTGGTCGCAGGCAACGACATGAGAACGCCAACGACTGCCTAAGACGCCGAGGCTGACGAGTCCTCGAGGAAGCCTCGGATGTATCGCAGCAACCGCGACCAAGTGTCACGTGTCTTCGGGCGCAATGGCTCCGCACGATCCGACGCTTCGTCGCCAAGCCTCCTCAACCTCGGCGTCTTTCACCTTCAACGTTCCTCTCGCCGAGGTCACCCGAGAAGCCGCACGCCACTCCCCCTCCCAGAGGGAGGGGGCAGGGGGGTGGGTTCTGCCTCAGCCATCACGCGTTCATCACCACCCAAACGTCGGTAGACTCGAAACCTCCCGCACGCGAAGCGGAACAACCGCCATCACCACGCCGTAGATCCTCGCACATGCACACTCGACGCGTCATGCTCTCCACTCTCCCCGCAGTCTCGGGCCTCGCGCTGAGTCTCGCGCTCATCGCCTGCGCCACCCGCGAGCACGCCGAGTCGTCACAACCGCCCGCAGCACCGTCCGCCGCCGCGTCGCCCGCCATCGCTCCGATCACGCCGCCCTCGCTCTCCGCTCCCGCACCCGTCACTCTCCCCGGCCTCCACAACGTCGTCGCCTACCACGATAACTTCTACTCCGGCGGCGTCCCCGAATCCCCCGCCGCGTTCGACACACTCAAATCCCTCGGCATCAAGACCGTGATCTCCGTCGATGGCGCGGTCCCCGATGTCCAAAGCGCCGAATCCCGCGGCATCCGCTACATCCATCTCCCCATCGGCTACAACGGCTTCGACGACCAACGCCGCCTCGAGCTCGCACGCGCCACCCGCGACGCGCTCAACGACGGCCCCGTCTACATCCACTGCCACCACGGCAAGCACCGCAGCGCCGCCGCCGCGGCCGCCGCTGTCACCGCGCTCGGCTACATGTCCGCCGACGACGCCATCGCCCGCATGAAAGTCAGCGGCACCGCCCCCAACTACACCGGCCTCTACACCTGCGTCGCCAGCACCACCGCCCTCGACCTCGCCACCCTCAACGCCGTCCCCGCCGACTTCCCCAGCGTCTCCAAGCCCGCCGACTTCGTGCAGGCGATGATCGACCTCGATGAGATGCTCGATCACCTCACCCAGATCAAGAACGCCAACTGGAAAACCCCGAGCGACCACCCCGACCTCGTCCCCGCCGCCGAGGCCGGCCGCCTCGCCGACACGCTCCGCATCCTCGCCGAGTCAAACCGCGCCAAACGCGAGAAACCCGGCTTCGCCCAAGCACTGCTCGACGACTCGGCCAAGGCGCAGCGCCTCGAAGATTCCATCCTCTCCAGCGCCGACGCCGCCACGCTGTCCGATCAGCTCAAGGTCGTCGCGGCATCCTGCAAGGACTGCCACGCGACGTACCGCGACTAACGTTCAGATCGCAGAGAACGTCGGTGCAATGTTGCCTCATCGGCGCGGCCCACGCTGTTGTTCGTTCAACGTCATCCGCCGCCCGGACCGCCGCCCGGACCGCCGCCCGGACCGCCGCCCGGACCGCCGCCCGGACCGCCGCCCGGACCACCGCCCGGTCTCGGCCCGCGGCCGCCACCCGGTCCCGGAGGTCCGCGCCGACGACGCCGACGCCCACCCGGCCCGCGACCGCCCGGTCCACCCTGCGGCCCACCACCCTGCGGCCCACCACCCTGCGGCCCACCACCCTGATATCCAGAGTTCCGCGGCCGATCGTCCATCGTCCCGTCATCCGTCGGGATGTCATCCAGATTGATGTCGTGCACGCCCCCCGCATTCGACGGCGGCTGCGCCGGTCTTGGTCCTTGCTGCGGCCCCGTTCGAGGTCCGGGCCCCTGCGACGGCCCGCGCGATCGATCCGGAGGCGAACCGCCCGGTCCGCGCCGATCATCACGCCGCCCATCCTGCCGACCTTCAGGGCGACCTTCAGGGCGTCCTTCCGGATTCCCTTCCGGCCGACGCTCCGGTCGCGGACCCTGCCCGCGATTCTCCGGTCGCCCACCTCCGGCCCGATCGCCCGTGGGCGCACCCGACGGAGCACCGCCCGTGGGCGGCGCGCCCGCACCGCCCGACATCGGACGCATCGGCCTCGCCCCGCGCTGTGGGAACTCCGGCGGTGCCGGCCGCGGCGGCGCGACCGCGCTGTTCGGCTCCGTCAGATCTTCCACCGCCACCGCCACCTGCTTGGGCCGTCCCATCTCGTCGTTGATGTCGAGCTCGACCAGCACCAGCTGCGTCAGGATCTGCGAGTCGATGACGATGCCGTCACCCTCGGGCGTGCCGACCCGCTTCTTCTTGTTCGGCAGCTTCTTCCGCAATTCGTCGTACGTCTGATCCTCGTAGCGCAGACAGCACATCAGCCGCCCGCACCGTCCCGAAATCTTCAGCGGATCGAGCGTCGCCTTCTGGATCTTCGCCGACTTCATCGAGATCGGCTTGAGCACCTTGAGGAAGTTCTTGCAGCAGCAGTACTGGCCGCACTTCTCGTAGTCGGCGGTGAGGCGTGCCTCGTCGCGTGCGCCGACCGGGTGCAGATCGACGCGGGTGTGCAGTTCTTTCGACAGCACCGGCCCCAGCTCGCGGAACTCAACCCGCTCCTCGGCGAGGAAGTGCACGATCATCCGCTCACCGCCGAGCAAGGGCTCGACCTCGACGATCTTGATATGCCCAAAGCCGTGCGACTCCGCCGCCGTTCGCGCCCGCAGCCGCAGCTCGTGCTTGGACTGTTCCAGCGCCGCCTGCTTGTCCAGGTCTTCCTTGGTCGCGACCCGCAGCACCTTGCCCTCGGTAAAGAACGGGTAGTCGCGTCCGCCCGAGTTCTCGATGTACTCGAGCATCTCCTTGCGGCTCACGCTCTTCGAACACCCCGAGTTGCTGCACGTGCTCGTCAGCATCTCGCCCAGCTCGGTCCCCCGCTGCGTGCGAACCACAAGCTTGCTGCCGCAGCCCGGCTTCACGTTTCCGTCGTACGGGAACTCGCCGACCAGCTTCATCGCGCCGAAGCGGACGACGATCGACTTGGGCGCGGCGAGCCGCGCATACGCCTCGCGGTCGGCTTGGTCCTTCAGGTGCGCATCGGCTTCGAATTGGGGTAACGGAACGATCGGCATCGTGCAAGTCTACTGCCGGCCAAAGCGGGCGCGTCCCTCGACGAACACCGATTGCAGCCGAATTCGTTGCACCGGCGTCAAAAGCCCCTGGCTGTCGGTCCGGTACACCGTCAGCTCCTCGGCCCGCGCGTCCTGCACCAGCACGTTCGCCTCGCCCGACGTGTTCGTCGACAGAATCGAGTACCCGTTGCCCGACGCCACCATCTGCGCGGTCTGCGCCTGCGCCACCGAGGTCAGCGGCACGCCCGACAGATTCGGCGCTCCCGCCGAGAACTCACCCGCCCGCACAAACACGCACGCGCCCAAAACGCCCGCGCACACCCACAACATCGCCTCGACAGGCAACCGCGACAGCGCCGTGCGACCAGCCCCAACGACCCGGCCCGAGGCCCGAGCGGAATCGCAGGCCGTATCAGAGGAGGATCCGGACTCCGGAAGGAGAGTGAGGGACATCAGCGTTCCCCCTTCTGGTTGCGATCGCCACCCAAGCTGCGGTAGCCGCTGACGACGTAGGCCCGCCGTCCCTGATCCCACTTCAAGGTGATGAGCTCCTGATTCGAGACGTCCAGCACCTGAATCAGGCTCACGTTCGATCCCGGCACCGTGCTGCCGATCATCAGATACTCGCCTCGGCCCCGTCCGGTCGGTGGCGAGTTGGATTCTGGTTGGGCTTTGACAGGGCTACTGAGCCACAACGCGGCCAGCCCCCCGGCCAACGCCAGATTGAGCGCCACGAGATTCTGCAAGCGTCGGCTCGGCATGGGTTTATCGCTTTCTGAAGAGCCCCGCGCACGATCGACCCGGTGGGTTCTCTCTCGAATCTCAGCCCTCACCCCTTCGGGCTCAATCCATATGTCCGCGTTTCGCCGGGATGAGGCAGGCGCCAATCACGATCGCCAACAGGCCAAGCCCGAAGATGATCATCATCACCATGTGCCCGCCGCCAAGATCCTCCGCCTTCGTCGGCACCGGGGGACGCGGCTTCTCAGCGGTCGCGGTCGTCACCTGGGCGATCACCGGCAGTGCGGCAAAGACCAGCGGCGCGACCCAGGCGAGCGGGCGCAGCACCCGGTTCGACAGGGCAGCGGGGGAGATCTCCGTGTTAGCAAGAGCGCGGGGCAGCATGCCGGTACTGTACCGCATCCGGCACGCGTCGGTTCTGGACTTCTGCTCGCTCTCCGAGCTTCCGGGCTGTTCCGGCCTTGGCCGAGCACCCGGCCCCGCGCCCGCGTGACCCGCACACCCCCGCAACCCCCGCAACCCCCGCGCACCGTCGTGCGTATTCCTTCCAACCGACGCTCACAAGTCCGTCGGCCGGGCGCGAACTTGTGTACCATCGTCCCTCACGCCGGGCTCGGTACGGCGTAGAACCCCTCCAAAGCCCCAGTCTGGCCCCTTCGGAGGCCAGCCTGATCGGCCCGTGTTGGGTTCGCATCAGACCGAAGCCTGCTTCGGCCTGGAGCAGTTGGAGTGGAAGTGGGGGCGGAGGGCACGGGCTCTCTGGTGCTAGATCGCGTGAACCACTCGTCGGGGCCTTCGCCCCGAGATCGTCCGAACGCAAGGATTCCGCATGCCGAGTTCGAACATTTGCTGGGGCATCGAGATCGGGGCCGCGGCCATCAAGGCCGTCAAACTCGAGAACGCGGGCGATCGCGTCAATGTCCTGGACATGGCGATCATCGATCACCCCAAGACGCTCTCCACGCCCGGGGTCGATCCCGCCGACGTGCTCCGCGTCTCGCTGGGCACGCTCGTCAGCCAGTACGACCTGAGCAACGCTCAGATCGCGGTGAGCGTGCCCGGGCACTCGAGCTTCGCGCGCTTCGCCAAGCTGCCGCCGGTCGAGCCCAAGAAGGTTCCCGACATCGTCAAGTTCGAGGCGATGCAGCAGGTCCCCTTCCCGCTCGAGCAGGTCGAGTGGGACTACCAGACGTTCCTTAGCCCCGATTCGCCCGAGATCGAAGTCGGCATCTTCGCGATCACGCGCGAGCGCATCATGGAGCGTCTCACGATGCTCCAGGACGTGGGCCTGACCCCGGGTTTCGTCACGCTCGGCCCCATCGCGGTCTTCAACGCCCTCGCGTACGACCTGGAGTTTGACGAGAAAACCCCCGGCACGATCATCGTCGACATCGGCACCACCTCGACCGATCTGGTGATCTCCGAGGCCGGCCGCATGTGGGTCCGCACCTTCCCGCTCGGCGGACATCAGTTCACCGACTCGCTCGTCCAAGCCTTCCAGATCGGTTACCCCAAGGCCGAGAAGCTCAAGCAGGACGCCGAGGACTCCAAGCACGCCCGCCAGGTTTTCCAGGCGATGCGTCCCGTCTTCACCGACCTGGGTCAGGACATCCAGCGCTCCATCGGCTACTACCAGTCGCTGCACAAGGACGCGAACCTCCAGCGGGTCATCCTCATCGGCGCCACCTCCAACCTCCCCGGCCTGCGCAAGTACCTCAAGCAGCAGCTCGGCATCGAGGTCTACCGCATCGAGGAGTTCAAGAAGGCCAACCTCAACACGCTCGACGCCGGCGCCGAAGGCGGCGAGCGGGCCGGCAAGTTCAAGGCCCGCTGCCTCGAGCTCACCACCGCCTACGGCCTCGCGCTCCAGGGCCTCAGCGCCGGCACCATCAACGCCAACCTCATGCCCGTCTCGATCATCCGCGAGGCGATGTGGAAGGGCAAGGTCAAGTGGTTCGGCGCCGCCGCGGGCATCGCCGCCGTCGCCGGCGCCGCGATGTTCGCGCGGCCCTTCATCGATCAGGCCGGCGTGCAGCGCGCCTCGGCCTCGACCGACATCCCCGCGATCCACTCCGTGGTCGCGGAGGGCAATCGCCTGAAGCAGGACGCCGAGGCCGCCGGAGTCGTCGGCGGCGCCGCCCCGGACGAGCGTCCCACCAAGCTCATCGGCTTCGTCTCCGACCGGAACTTCTACGCCCACATCGTCAACGATATCGGCCTCATGCTCGAAGACGCGCAGGCCCAGGCCCCCGGCTGGGCCAAGTCCGTGGGCTCCTCCGCCACCGTCGCCGACGGCTTCCGTCTCGAGAAGATGCGGACCACCTACTACCCCGCGGGTGCCGCGGCCGACTCCTCGCAGTCCGGCCAAGCCGCCCCCTCCGAAGCCGCCCCGACGCGGCCGCTCGGTCCCGCCGATCGCGCCCAGGTGGTCGTCGAGATGCAGGTCTCGACCAACCAGCCCGAGTCGCAGAAGTTCATCCTCGCCACCCTCGACAAGTGGCTCCGGGCGAACCACCTTCGCGCCAACGTGCCCTACGAGATCCACATCGCGCCCACGCCCTGGCGTCAGGACGTCTCCACCGCCGGCGCCGCCACCAACGACCCGCGCGCCGCCGCCACACCCGCGACCACGACCGCGCCCACCAGCAGCGCCGGCACCGGCTCGGGCAGCCTCGAAACCCTCGCCCCGCTCTCAGCGCTCCGCGGCCCGACCCCCGAGGGTCTGCCCGCCTCCACCAATTTCACCATCACCTTCACCGTCTCCAAACTGCCCAAGCAGGCCAAGCCGGAGGGCACCCATTGAAGTTTGACGCCAAACAAGTTCTCCAGGGTGTGAAGAAGCACTGGGCCATCCCGACCCTGAGCGTCGTCACCGTCGCCATCCTCGGCACCACCTGGTGGTTCAGCGAAAGCTGGAACCACCAGATCAAGACCGAGGCGGAAAAGTCCGCCGGTGATCTGCTCAGCCAGGTGAACAACCTCAAGGTCACCTACGCCCTGCCCACCATCGGCACCGGTGCCGCGGTCGAGCAGAAGTCCGAGCCCAACGCGGTGCTCACCGCCAAGTACGCCGAGCGCAAGAAAGCTCTGCTTTCCCAGGGCGAGAGCGTGGTCAAGGCCGCCGAGGCCTTCAACCTCGCCGGCAAGGTCCCGCTCGTCGAGGGCC
The DNA here is from genome assembly GCA_019744815.1 of Phycisphaerales bacterium. Classification (GTDB taxonomy): domain Bacteria; phylum Planctomycetota; class Phycisphaerae; order Phycisphaerales; family UBA1924; genus JAFEBO01. Next base: position 251,369 of record JAIEUA010000010.1, on the reverse strand, counting down.
TTTTCCCCGAGCCCAAGCCCGGCGAGCAGCTCAGCAAGCCCCTCGACTTTGTCGCCAAGCTCGTCGGCAACCCCGACCGCGGCGTCCCCTCCGCCTACGCCCAGCTTCTGGCTGAAGTCGGCGCCGGCGGGCCCGTCAACGCCTCCGCCCTCGAGTCTCAGCTCAAGGACATCGAGAAGCGCGAGATGGAGAAGATCCGCGGCTCCTCGCCCACCCGCGAGCTGACTCCGACGGAGAAGGACACTCTTCAGAAGACGCTCATCGAGGCCCGCCGCAGCGAGTACCTGCGCAAGGCCGGCGAGGTCCGCGTCTACGCCGATATGTCGCTCTTCCCCGGCGGAACCGCCGCGTCCTCGACGCCCGGTTCATCCGCTCCCGGCGGATTCGGCGCCAGCGTGTCGGGCGGCAACATCCTGCTCACCGCGCCCGCCACACCTTTGAGTGTACCCCAGGCGTTCGTGTATCAGACCGACTACTGGTTCCTCAAGGACCTCTTCGCCGTCATCAAGAACGCCAACACCGGCCCGGGCGGCCGCCCCGCGCCGGTCCGCGATGCGGTCGTGAAGCGCATCGAGAAGATCGAGATGCTCCCCTGGCGGGTCCAGAACGCCGCGACCGCCGTCGCTTCTGCGGGCGGAGCACCGGTCGATCCCAACGCCGCCGCCCCCGCCGTCGGCGCCGAATCCATCACCGGCTTCAGCGACTCCGCCGGCGCCAACACCTACGACGTCCGTCGCGCCAAGCTCACCTTGGTGGTGTCCAGCAAGCGACTCCCCGAGTTCTTCGACGCCGTCGCCCGCACCAACTTCATGACCGTCACCGGCATCGCGATGGAGAAGGTCGACGGCTGGAACGAGCTCTCCAACGGCTTCTACTACGGCGACGAGAACGTCGTCCGCGTGCTGGTCGACATCGAGACGATCTGGCTCCGAAGCTGGTCCGAGCCGTTCTTCCCCAAGGCCGTCCGCACCGCCCTGGGCCTGCCGGATCTCCCGCCCCCCGTCGATCCCAACGCCAAGCCCGAAGGCCAGCCCGCCGACGGTCAGACCCCGCCCGGCGGCGGCTGATCGCGTTCTTCGCCTCCGACATCCCACTTCCGACATCCGACATTCCCGGGCAACGACGACGAGACCCGCTCGCAGATCCGTCCATCGAGCCCCGATCCGAGACTTGGAGTTCGCATGAAGCTCAAAGGCATCAACCCGATCGAGCAGCACATCGAGAAGGCCGTCGTCGGCGTGACCGGCCTGGTGTTCCTCGGCGTCATCGCTCAGCAGTTCCTCACCCAGCCCAACCAGGTGAAGATCGGCAGCGTCACCCTTCCGCCTGAACGCGCCATCGAGCCCGTCAAGGCCGCCGCCGATGTCCTCAAGGGCAAGATGGAATCGGCCAATCCCGAACTCGCACCGGGCCTCGACGCCGCGGGCGCCGATCTCAAGAAGGAATTCGACACCCTCGTCAGCGGCGGCATCGCGCCCCGCCGGTCCATCGGCGCCATCGGCCCCGCCATCGCCCTCGGCGGCGGCGGCCCGATCAAGGCCAGCGATGCCATCTACGCCGAGCTCTCCCTCCCCGCGCCCGCCACCGCGATCGCCGCGTCGTACTGGGCCACCATCGCCTCCGACGAGGTCAAGAACTCCCCCGTCCTCGCCAACATCCTCCCCAAAGAGCAGCCCTACGACCACGCGTTTGTCAGCGTCGAATCCACCTTCAGCGGCAAGGCCCTGATCGACTCCCTGCTCTCCGATCCCGACGGCCCCGGCCCCATCGAGCCCATGCCCCAGGGCTGGTGGCGCGAAGGGCTCGAAGTTGTCTCCGTCGAAGTCGAGCGCCAGCAGGGCAAGTCCGACGGCACGTGGTCCGACGCCGCCATGGTCCCGCCCATGCTCGGCCGCACGCTCTTCATCACCACCTGGTCCGACTCGGTAAAGTCCACCTCCGACATGCAGACCTTCACGGTCCAGGCCAAGGAACGCTCGGCCGAGATCCTGCGTCCCGCGTTCTACAAGACCATCGCGTCCCGCGCGTGGGAAGCCCCGTCGAAGATGGCCGCCATGAGCGCCGCCAAGATCGACGTGAACGAACTCGCCCAGAAGCAGGGCAAGCTCGATCAGGAAAAGGCGTCGCTGCAGAAGGCCAAGGAAGACCTCGCCAAGCTCCCCGCGCCGCCGGCCAAGGAAACGCCGGCCCCGCGCGAGCCCACTCAGCCCACTCAGCCCACCAAGCCCGGCGAGCGCCCCCAGCCCCCTCAGCCGCCGCAGCCCCCCAAGGACACGAAAGAAGCCACCAACATCACCGCCCAGCGCAACCGGCTGAACGCGGAGATCAAGCGCCTGGAGCAGGAGATCGGGCGGCTCGAGGCCGACATCACCCGCCTGACGGCGATCCAGGGAACCGACACCGCCGTCGCCGCCGGCGCCAGCCTCCTCTCCACCGACAACATCCGCTTCTGGGTCCACGACGCGACCGCGCAGCCCGGCGAGAAGTACCGCTACCGCCTCCGCGTCGGCGTCAACAACCCGCTCTTCGGCCGCGCCGCGCTGCTGAAGGAAGAGCAGAAGAAGGCCGCCGAGGCTTCCATCGTCCGTGGCCCCTGGTCGGAGTGGAGCTCGCCCATCGAGGTCGACCGCTCCGAGTACTTCTTCGTCACCTCCGTCAACCCCGCGAGTGAACTCGGCGAGGCCCGCGCCTCCGTCGAGCTCTTCAAGTTCTACCTCGGCTACTACCGCAAGCAGACCGCGGGCATGAACATCGGTGATCCGCTCGTCGGCGACATCCCGCTGCCCAAGGCCCTGGCCGCCGCGGTCAATGTGCCCGCTCCCGCGGCACCCGCCGCCCCCGCTGCCGCGGTGCCCCCCGGCCGCGAAGTGCCCCCCGGCGGCCCTCAGCCCGCGGCTCCCGCGGACGTCGCCGCGGTCCCCGCCATCGATTTCATCGTGCCCGACCGCATCCGCGTCGCCACCAGCGTCCTGCTGCTCGACATCGCCCAGGTCCCGGGCCTTTCAGGCTCTCCGGTCTTCGCCGCGATTCTCCGCGACACCAACGGCTCGATCCTCATCAAGACCGCGGAGAACGAGCGGGATTCGGCCCTGTACCGGCGTCTGGAGCTCTCCGCCAAGGCCGGAGAAACCGCCGCGGTGGCGAAGTAGGGCCTTGAATAGGTTTTTGTACGGCATGCAGGATCCCCGATCTCGAAGTCTCGTGAAGGAATCGCAAAGGGGCGCAAGTCGAGGTTTTTGGATGATTTGCATCTCGGATGGGGTTTTTGAGAGCCCCGAAACTTGACCGACGCGGGGGAAGACCTAAAGTTCTCTCCGCCCTTCACCGGGCGACCTGCCGGGATGCGAAAGCAGCCGCGGCACCCAGACCGCCGCGTAGGCGACGGACCGGGCCTCTCTGACAAGCAAAGACTGGAAGAAGAATTGAGCCATGCGACGGCGGGCCGGTTCCGGATGCGAAAGCGTGCCGGGTCGGTGTGCCGGTTGGCATGGTTCACGACGACGTGCGTTCCGAACACTCGGAACGCACGGAAAGAAATGCAAGCAATGTAAGCAAGAAATCGAGTAAGAGATTGGGCTCTGAGCCAGGTGGATTCGATCGGGCAACCGAGAGAAGAAGCAGGGCGAGGAGTTGCAATCACTCTTGAAGCGCAAATCAGGTTGATGTGCCGCGAGCGAGTTCGCAAGAACGAGTGAGCGGCATCTCTGACGAACGTAGCACTTAAATCGGGTGCGAATGCGTCAGGGGCCAATTTGACGAGGAGACGCAAGTCTCGGCGTCCGGTTGGTGATCAGACAAGAAGGGCGCACGGCGGATGTCTTGGCGTCGAGAGGCGATGAAGGACGCGTAAACCTGCGATAAGCCCGAGGGAGCCGGTAATAAGGCACTGATCTCGGGGTCTCCGAATGGGGCAACCCACCCGCAAGGGTACTTTGTACTGAATGCATAGGTGCAAAGAGCGAACGTGGAGAAGTGAAACATCTCAGTACCCACAGGAAAAGAAAGCAACAGCGATTCCGTAAGTAGCGGCGAGCGAACGCGGATGAACCAGTAGTGCGAGTGAAGTGTCTGGAAAGACACGCTCCAGAAGGTGATAGCCCTGTAACCGCACGCTGGGAATGCCCTCGAGTAAACTCGGGCTCGTGAAACCCGGGTTGAACATGGGGGGTCCACCCTCCAAGGCTGAATACTCCTCGACGACCGATAGCGAACCAGTAAGGCGACTGAACGATGAAAACTACCGCTACGAGCGGGGTGAAAGAGAAGCTGAAACCGTGCGCTTACAAGCGGTCGGAGCCCTTCGGGGTGACGGCGTGCTTTTTGCATAATGAGCCGACGAGTTATCCTATGAGGCGAGCCTAAGGTCTACCGGACCGGAGGCGGAGCGAAAGCGAGTCTGAAACTGGCGATTAGTCTCATGGGATAGACGCGAAACCTTGTGATCTACCGTTGGCCAGACTGAAGGGCGGGTAAAACCGCCTGGAGGGTCGAACGCGTGAACGTTGAAAAGTTCTGCGATGAGCTGACGGGAGGGGTCAAAGTCCAATCAAACTGGGAGATAGCTCGTTCTCTCCGAAATAACTCTAGGGTTAGCCTCAGCAAGCAATTCATGGAGGTAGAGCGACTGGATGGTCTGAGCGGCCTACCCGGCTAGCCGGACCAACCAAACTCCGAATGCCATGAATGAAGTGCTGGGAGATAGACGGCGAGTGACAATATCCGTCGTCAAAAGGAGAAAAATCCAGACCACCAGCTAAGGTCCCCAATTACTGCTCAGTCAAAGGAAGTCGGGTTGCAGTGACATCCAGGATGTTGGCTTAGAAGCAGCCATCATTTAAAGAGTGCGTAACAGCTCACTGGACGAGGAATCCGGCGCCGATAATGATCGGGAATAAGCAGTAAACCGAAGCTGTGGACGCGAAAGCGTGGTAGGAGAGCGTTCTTGGTGCAGCGAAGCTGTTCCGTAAGGATACGTGGAGCGCCAAGAAGTGCATATGTCGGCTTGAGTAACGATTAAACGGGTGAGAATCCCGTTCGCCATATACCCAAGGTTTCCTGGGGCAGGTAAATCCGCCCAGGGTTAGCCGGGACCTAAGGCAAGGCCGAAAGGCGTAGTCGATGGAAGTCAGGTCAATATTCCTGAGCACCTGCGTAGATCAATCCGTTGTGCGGATTCCCGGAGTTCACGGCCCTGTTGGATGGGCAGGCCCTTGTGGCCGATGTGAGCAAAGGGGGTTCCTAGAAAAGCAGCGGTGGCGAAACAGGTCCCGTACCAAAACTTACACAGGTGGGTGAGGCGAATAGCCTAAGGCGCTCGAGAGAACGGTCGTGAAGGAACTAGGCAACATAACCCCGTAAGTTAGCGATAAGGGGGCCCTCGCCGCAAGGCAGGGCGCAGAGAAGAGGATCTGGGAACTGTTTATCAAAAACACAGCTCTGTGCAAAGGCGTAAGCCGCAGTATACAGAGTGACGCTTGCCCGATGCCGGAATGTCAAGGAAGCGGTTCAGCGCAAGCGAAGATCGCGACCGAAGCACCGGCGAATGGCGGCCGTAACTATGACGGTCCTAAGGTAGCGAAGTTCCTTGTCGGGTAAGTTCCGACGCGCATGAATAGCGTAATCACTGGATCACTGTCTCCACGACCGACTCGGTGAAATAGTAGTGGCGGTGAAGATACCGCCTACCCGCAGCAAGACGGAAAGACCCCGTGGACCTTTACTATAGGCTCCTACTGACCACGAGCATATTCTGCGTAGCATAGGTGGGAGGCTTTGAAGCCTGGGTTCCGGCCCAGGAAGAGCCATAGGTGAAATACCACCCTGAGTAAGTTTGTGGTCTAACCTCGTTTCCCGTGAATCCGGGCGAGGGACAGTTGGTGTCGGGTAGTTTGACTGGGGCGGTCTCCTCCTAAAGAGTAACGGAGGAGCACAAAGTTCGGCTCAGCACGGATGGAAACCGTGTGACGAGTGTAAGAGCACAAGCCGGATTTACTGCGAGACCGACGGGTCGAGCAGTTACGAAAGTAGGTTCTAGTGATCCTGCGATCCCGTGTGGAAGGGTCGTAGCTCATCGGATAAAAGGTACCCCGGGGATAACAGGCTGATCGCTCCCGAGCGTCCATAGCGGCGGAGCGGTTTGGCACCTCGATGTCGGCCCATCACATCCTGGGACTGAAGGCGGCCCCAAGGGTTCGGCTGTTCGCCGATTAAAGTGGTACGCGAGCTGGGTTCAGACCGGCGTGAGCCAGGTCGGTCCCTATCTGTTGTGGGCGTCGCAAACTTGACGGGAATCAACCTTAGTACGAGAGGATTGGGTTGGACGTACCCCTGGTGATCCAGTTGCACTGCCAAGTGCACCGCTGGGTAGCTACGTACGGCAGGGATAAACGCTGAAAGCATCTAAGCGTGAAGCCCCCCCGGAGATGAGGTTTGCTTGTCGAAAGACGAAAGACCCCTGGAAGACCACCAGGTTGATCGGCCGCGTGTGTACGGGCAGAAATGCCTTCAGCAGAGCGGTACGAACGGTCGAATGTCTGATCACCAACCAGCCGCCGCGGCATCGGTAGCGACGCAAGTCGCCAACCACCTCGGCGTGCTTCAAGAGTCGATTTCCTGCGTCCCGACGGCCTCCGTGCTGTCCGCGATGCAGATTACAACCTTGCTTTCTACCGTCGTTCTTCTTCCGTCTTCACTTGTTCACTCTGGACCGCGATCCACCGATCGCCTTCCGGTTTGTCGGTGACCACAGGCATTGGGAAACACCTGTTCCCATCTCGAACACAGCAGTTAAGCCAATGCCGCCGATGATACTGCACTGCGGGAAAGTAGGTCATCGCCGACTTTGAGCCCCTTGAGGTAAACCTTGAGGGGCTCTTTTCTTTTTTGGATGTCGGATGTCGGATGTCGGATGTCGGATGTCGGATGTCGGATGTCGGATGTCGGATGTCGGATGTCGGATGTCGGACGTCGGATCTCCGATGTCGCGACGGACTTCGGGCGTTACCGCTCCACCGTGTAGTCCCGCTGCATCTCCGCCAGCCCGCGTTCGGCCTTCACCCGCTTCTCCCGCTTCACTTCTTCGAGCAGCCGGAAGTTGTGCTCGATCTTCTCCCGCGTGATCGTGCCGTCGCGGGGGTGGTCCAGGTGCAGACACGTCGCCACATACCGCACGTGCATGGTGCCCAGGCCAGCGTGCCGCAGGCGTTCGCCGAACTCGACGTCTTCCTTGCCCCATCCAAACCGCTCGTCGAAGCCGTTGATCTTCTCGGCGTCGCTCTTCCAGCACGACGCGTTGGGCGCGCTGAACCGTGCCGGCGTGAAGTTCACAAAGTCCATCGGCCCCGCCAACATCCGCGGCAGGTACACCTTCACCATCGAGCGCCGCCACTTCATGCCGTTCTCGCTCAGCCACTTCGCCGAGAACGGCCTCCGCGCCAGCACATCCTCCGCCGTGATCTTCTCCGAGACAGCGGTGTTCAAGCGCAGATCCCCGCCGCCCAGAAACCGACCCGGCTTGGCGTACCGCGCGTGGTTCCGCAGCCAGTCCCAGCGGTGGATGCAGTCGCCGTCGGTGAAGACCAGGTAGTCCCCGCTCGACTCGGTGATGCACTTGTTCATGATCGCGCACTTACGCCAGCCGTCGTGCTCCTGCCGCACATGGATCACCGGGAATTTCGCCGTCTTGCGGAAGGTGCGGATCACATCGCGGGTCGAATCGCCCGATCCATCATCCCCGATGATCACCTCGTGCGGCGGCAGATCCTGCCCCGCCATGCTCGCCAGCGTCCGCACGAGGTAGTGGGGGCGTTCGTAGGTCCCGATGATTACGGATACTCGCATCAGATCCTTCGCGTGCGTGGGGGCGTTTGGGGCGGAAGCGCGCGGATCCCGGTTTATCCGCGTATGAGCGCCGCCGCGGTCTGGGCGCAGCCCCAGCATAGCGTGTACCCCGCGCCGCCGTGGCCGTAGTTGTGCACGATCCGCGGCTCATCGCCGTCGCGCTCAAGCCGCACGCTCGGACGGAACGGCCGCAGCCCCGCCCGCTCGCGGATCACGCGGCCCGGGCGCAGCCCGAGTTGTTCGGCGCGACTCAGGATCGTCCGCGTCATCTGCGGCGTGGTGACCGTCGGACGATCATCCGGCGACGGCTCGGCACAGCCGCCGAGCACAACCTCGTGACGCCGAGGGATGGTGTAGAACATCTCCCGCTCATCGCGTTCGTCGCCGAGGCATTCGTGCAGATCGAGCCCGCCCGGTTCGGTGATGACGACCTGCCCATAGACGCCGACAAGCTCGCGGTCGCCGGTGAGCCCGCGTGCCGCCAAGCCGGTGCAGTTCACGAGCGCATCGGCGTTCTCCGCGGCCAGGGTCTCGCGCAGCGACGACACCGTCTGCACACGAACCCGACCCCGCAGACTCGCCGCCAACCACGCCATGAACAGCCGCGGCTCAGCTCGCGGCGCGGCGAACTTCCACGCGTGCGTCGCACCTTTGGGCAGCGGCGTGCCGTGCAGATCGCGCACGAGCTCCAGGTCCGGGGTTGCGTCCGCCCACCACGGCCGCGTGTCGTCGTTGGCCAACTCGAATCGGGTCAACACATCGACGCCCGCTTCGGGCGTGGTCCGCGCCAACTCCAGCATCCACGCCCGCGTCGCCGCGGCCCACGCCGGAACCTTGTCCACCGGCCCCACCTTGAACGGATACCACACCGCTCCCGCGACGAACGAGACGATCGAGTCGCCTGCGTCCTTCGCCAGGATCACAACCTCGTGCCCTTCGCGCTCGAGCGCCAGGGCCGTGCTGAGCCCGATGACACCCGCCCCGATCACAACAATTCTGGCCATAGGGGAGCGTACTCACGGTCGATGCCGCGGTTTCTGCCGCTTCCTGGTTCACGCCCGACGCACGTCGATCGACCACGCTCAAGACTGGTATTCGCTCTTCTGCACCTGCATCGCCTGCCAAGCCCCCAGCCCACCGATGACCAGCAGCGGCAGCGAAGCGACGGCAAGCCGCGCGATCGAGCGCTTCAGCTTCGGGCCTTCGGCGCTCGCCGGCCACACGCGATCGAACGCCGCCGCGAGGCCGGGGATCGCCGGCAGCATCACACCCAGCACGCCCTTCACCCACAGCGGCACATCGCCGCTGGTGAGCGATGCCGCGAAGACGACGCTCATCGCGACCAAGAGCGGCATGCCCGCGCTGGCATGGTGCAGCCGAAGCGACGGCCGCAGCAGCGACGCCGCGGCGGCGCCGGTGAGCAGCCACGCGAGAATCCCGATGAACTGTGCGCTCGGCAGAGAGAGCAAGCCGGGCTCGCAGACCGCCGCGGCCCCCATCGTGAACAACGCCAGGACTCCCACGCCGTCGACGCCCCGCACATCCCGACCCGCGATCGCCGCTCGAGCGAGCAACCGCCCCGAACCAAACGTCAGCAGCGCGAACCCACCGAGCCACGCCGCGGTTTCCAGCGGCGTCCAGCGACTGAGAAACGTGCGTGCGATCAGCGCCCCAATCCCGACGAGCATCGCAAACCGCAATCCCAGCCGCACTGCGCCCGGCGCCGGCAACGCCGCGTTCACGAGCGCGAACACCAAGCCGAACACCGCCGCCGGCAGCGCCCACTCGCTCGCGCTCTTGGGGATCAGCACGAACTTCCCCGCGATCCACGGCTGCAACGCCGCGAACACCGCGAACATCACGAGCGGCAACGCCCACGCGAGGTGCCGCGTCGGACCGGTCTGGGCCGAGTTGCCGCCGATCGTTCCCGCCACCGCACGTGGGATCAGCAGCAGGATCAGCACGAAACCAAGCACCGCCGGCACCGCGACGCCGACCACCAACTTGAGCAACATGTCGTTGGGCATGGGGCCTCAAAGGGTTGACACAAAAAGCATCAGGCCACGCGGCATCGAGGTATCCAGACAAACAGGCATCAAAACCCGATGCCATCCGCCGCGAAACAACCCGGACACGGTCTCCCCTGCCCGGGCGTGATTGAAGTCAGAAGAACAAAACCGCCGTGATCACTTCGCGCCCTGCAGAGAGACAATCAGGGTGACATCGTCGCTCAGGCCCGGGCCGACGCCGTAGGAGACGCCGAACTCGCTGCGCTTCACCGTGAACTTGGTCTCAAAGCCCGCGACCTGCTTGTTGCCGCGCCCGGTGCCGCGCCCCGTGTCGGTGATCGTGACGGTCAGCGGCTTCTTGGTGCCGCGGATGGTCAGCTCGCCCGAGGCCTCGAAGGTGTTCTCGCCCTTCTTCTTCAGGGATGACGCCGAGAACGAGAGGGTGGGGAACTCTTCAGCGGAGAAGAAGTCGCCGCTCTTGAGGTGCTTGTCGCGACCGGGGTTCGCCGTGTCGACCGAGCCCGCGTCGACCGTGACGTTGATCGACCCGCCCTCGCTGATGTCGAACGTGCCGTCAACCTTGTTGAAACGCCCGTAGAAGTTCGAAACGTTGTTGTGCCTCACGCTGAACAGCACGCTGCTGTGCACCGTGTCGACCGCGTAGCCGCCCTCGGCGGCGATCGTCGCCGTAGCGGGCGTTCCCGACAGCGAAGCCACCCCGGCAAGAGCGGCCAGACCAACAACCGACGCGACGAGAACAGGACGGTGCATGCGAGATCTCCCAAAGCCTTTGAACCCAATCAACACGCGACCCACACGGCCGCGATGATTGTTTCAACGATAATCGTATAGACGTGCAATCACGGCGTCAAGATACACACCCCATCCACCCCAGAAGTCAGATTCTGTTCTCGGACCGACGTCACATGGTTCGACGATTCAGCACTTCTCAGCCCCACGGCTTACACAATGCGGCCCATCTCGTATCTATTGCCAATAGATGACAACCGATGTATCCTGAAGCTCCAAGGAGCTTCCATGGCCGACCAACCCCTCGAGTCCATCAACATCTCCCTCCCCCGCGCCATGGCCGAATTCGTCGACAAGCGCGTCCACGGCCGCTTCGGAAACCGCAGCGAGTACATCCGCTCCCTCATCCGCGAAGACGAGGAACGCCAACGCCGCGCCACGCTCGAACAGCTGCTCCTCGACGGCCTCCACAGCGGCCCGGGCCGCGAGCTCACGCCCGACGCATGGGCCGACATGAAGCGTGAGATCGTCTCCAAGCTCAAGGGCAACGGGGCCGGGGCGTGAGATCGTTCATCCGCGACGCCGCATGGTCCGATGCGGTCGCTCTGGCTGTGTACCTCGAAGCTCAGCGGCCCGATCTGCCACTCGAGTTCTTCGAAGCGTTCCGCGACACCGTCACCCTGCTCGAGCGCAGCCCGCACCTGGGCCACCGACGCCCCGACCTCACCGATCCGCGACTCACCGACGTCCGCTGCATGAAGGTCGAACGCTTCCCGCTGCATCTTCTCTTCTATCAGATCGAGGCCGATTGTGTGGTGGTCCTCCGCCTGCTCCACGGCTCACGCGACCTGCCCGCCGCCATCGGCGAAGAATCGCTGCAGTAATCTCCTCGTCGTTTCACACCGCCGCGCCCTCACGAGACTACCCCCATGCCCACCGCCAACTTCCACAGCCGTACCGACGCCCTCTTCACCAAGCTCCGCGAGGACCGCGTCTGGAAAGAACTCCAGACCCTCGAAGGCCCGATGGACGCCCGCGTCCGTATGAAGTTCGGCCACGGCCCCGCCGCCACTCACCGCGACGTCCTCTGCTTCTGCTCCAACAACTACCTCGGCCTCGCCAACCACCCCGAGGTCATCGAGGCCGGCGTCAAGGCTCTCAAGGACTACGGCGCCGGCACCGCCAGCGTCCGCTTCATCTGCGGCACATTCTCCCCGCACTGGGAACTCGAACGCGAGATCGCCCGCCTCATGGGCACCGAGTCGTCGTACTCCTTCGTCAGCGCCTGGACCGCCAACGAAGCCGTCTTCCCCACGCTCTGCGAGCCCGGCGACATCATCATCAGCGACGAACTCAACCACGCCTGCATCATCGATTCCATCCGCCTCGCCACCACCATCAAGAAGGGCCTGCACAAGGCCGTCTACACCAACAACAAGCTCGAAGGCGAACGCAGCCTCCACGCCGCCCTCGGAGCCGCCAAGAACAACCCCGACGTCACCGGCCAGATCTGGGTCGTGACCGACGGCGTCTTCAGCATGGAAGGCTCCATCGCCGACCTCCCCGCGATGCGAAAGCTCTGCGATCAGTACGGCGCCCTGCTCGTCGTCGACGACTCCCACGGCCACGGCGTCATGGGCAAGCTCGGCCGCGGCACCCACGAGCACTTTGGGATGGTTGAGGCGCTCAGAGACGAAGAGACGAAGAGACGAAGAGACGGAGTGCAAGGCACCGCCGCGAATCCGTCTCCGTCTTCTCCCACTTCGTCTCTCCGTCTCTCCGTCTCTCCGTCTCTTCCCCGCGTCGACATCTTCACGGGCACCCTCGGCAAAGCCCTCGGCGGCGGCGCCGGCGGCTTCGTCGCCGCCAGCGATCAAGTCATCCAGCTCCTCATCCAACGCGGCCGCCCCACGCTCTTCAGTAACGCCCTGCCCGTCACCATCGCCGCCAGCGCGAAGAAGGCCATCGAGATCATGCTCGCCGAGCCCCAGCGCGTGCAGCGCCTGAAGGACAACACCGCCTACGCCCGCAAGAAGATCAAGGAAGCCGGCTTCAACGTCCTCGAATCGCCGACCGCCATCTGCCCCATCATCGTCCACGACACCGCCAAAGCCATCGCCATGAGCAAACGCCTCCTCGAACTCGGCGTCTTCGTCATCGGCTTCGGCTACCCCGTCGTCCCCGAAGGCCACGCCCGACTCCGCTGCCAGATCTCCGCGGCACACACAACGCAGGACATCGACGATCTGGTCGGGGCGCTCCGAAAGCTCTAGTGCCTGCCCGCGAGGAACAACGAAGCCTAAAGCACGCGCGGATGCAAGGCGAGCATGTCATTCCCCTTACAAAGAAGATACTCCCGCCCGAAAGAGGCGCCGCGCACGGCGAACGCCGCAGCTCTTCGCTGCCATCGTTGATGGGCGGCCGCCCTGTGCGCCGTCTCGAACGTGTTGAACACGCCGAAAGAAGCCGCCCGCAACGCGTGCGGGCCGCAAGCGTTCCGATGGCCAATTGAGATTGCTCCGTACGATTCGCCTGAACGTGCGAGAACCGATGGACTTGCCGGAGCGTGTCATGGCGAAAGGCACTCTGAACCCTTCGGGTCCTCAGTTATCGCGTTTCCAAAGCACGAGAGTCCTGATCGGCGCGCTCAGCTGGCGATTCCGGGCGTTTTTACGACTTGGAGTTCGGACCTTTGTCCTCGCCGGGGCGCTCGTCGCATGCATTCTTCAGCTTGGGTTTCTTCAGCAGGCCCCGATCCCGTTCGGGGTGCTCGCGATCGTTCCGAGCTTGATCGTCGGCGAGCTGCTCGCGCATGCGTTCCTTGCGGCGCTGACATCGGGTATCCACCGGCCCACGATCATGCTGCTCTCGCTTCCGCTGAACAGAGCAATCGCTGAAGTCTCGCGGAGAGCAGATGACGGCGAATCGCCTCTGGATGAGCTGAAAAGGATCAGGAGAGTCCCTCCGTTCTACGCATGGGTCGGCGTCGGTACTCTGGTCGCGGCCTACGAAAGGCGTCGCGGCGGAATGCCTGACACAGTTCCGTGCCCTGAAATCACTCCGACTCACCGTCCGACCGCAGTACAGCCACTCAAGAAAGCCCAACGGCGATGGGCGAGATCCGTCAGCGCTCTGAGCCAAACATGGTTCCGCGACGACCTTCTCGCGATAGAGCACCAACGCCGCGTCGAACCATTCGAATCCGCGGCCTCCGCTCCCATGCTCCCCGAAAACACGCGTCACAGTCTGCGCCGTGAGTACGACTCCCGCGTCGAAGCCTGGACGAAGCGATGGTCGCACGTCTACTTCGACCACGGCCTGACGACCCTCATCAACCAGATGCTCAAGGCCGACGCCCGAACCGGATTCCCGCACGTCTTCTTCATGCCGCTCCTGATCGCGTTCTTCGCCGTCCGTCGCTGGCTCGGCTTCGGAACAACCGCCATCCTTCGGCGCGCCCTTCGAGATCGTTCTTGCCCCGATTGCTGCTACGACCTTGCGAGTGCGAAGCCCGGTTTCGCGCCCGCCGCGCTTCGCGACATCGGTCCTCGCGCGTGCCCCGAGTGCGGCTCGCCCTGGCCCCTAGTGCCCCCGCCGAACGCGGGCGAGCCCCTCGCTCCCACGCCGCAATCGCGGCGCGGATAGCCAGATGCACGAGGTTTTCTGTCGGAACACGCTTTCCGACAACAGCTTGCGCGATTTTGGGGAAAGCAGTGCCTTCACCCTTGATATATTCCTATATCAGAATATATTAAACCCATGGCCCGCTCCGCCACCACCACCGACGCCTTCGCCGCTATCGCCGAGCCCCGCCGCCGCGAGATCCTCGGCGTGCTCGCGAAGGCCCAAGCCGATGGGCACCGCGGCGTCGCCGCAGCCCCGGAGCATGACGTCACCTGGCTCGTCGAAGAACTCGGCTGGCCTCAGCCGCAGGTCTCCAAGCACCTGTCCGTGCTCCTTCAAGTCGGCTTGGTCAGCGTCGTTCGTAAAGGCAGGCGCCGCATGTACAGCCTCAACGCCGACGAGCTCCGCCCCGTCTTCGACTGGGTGAAGCAGTACGAGAAGTTCTGGGAGCACCAGCTCGAACGCATCAAGGCCCGTGCCGAGCGGATGCATCGTGAACGCACGAGCAACCAAACGCACCGCGGCCCCGTGCCGCCGTCGCAAGCTCCGTCTGATTGACCATCGCAAGCCATCCCTTCCCCACCTGCCTCCCCCTCCGAAGTTCCTCCAACGAAAGGAAGCCCATGTCCGCCACCGCCACCGAGAACCAAACCACCCACACGCTCGAAGTCCGCAAAGAGCTGCTCATCGCCGCCACCCCCGAGATCGTCTTCGCGTCCGTCCTCGAAGAGATCGGGCCCGGCAGCGAACTGCCCGACGGCACGCCCTTCCCGATGAAACTCGAACCCTGGCCCGGCGGCCGCTGGTTCCGCGACCGCGGCGAGTCCGGCGGCCACCCCTTCGGCCACCTCTGGGGCCACGTTCAGGTCATCAAGGCCCCGACGCTCCTCGAACTCTGGGGTCCCATGGCGATGTCCTACCCCGCGATCAACCACATCCAGTACCGGATCAAGGAAGAAGGCCACGCCACGCGGCTGACGCTCCTCCACCGCGCGATGGGGCTCATCGAGCGCGAGCAACGAGAGGGCGTCAACGCCGGCTGGGACCACGGCCTGGGCCGCGTCAAAGCAATCGCCGAACGCAAGGCCAAGAAGTAAGGGCGCTCCCGTTCGAACCACCGGCCCCTAATCCCGTCGCGTCCATCCGCACACCCGCAGGAGCATCCCATGACCACC
This sequence comes from Phycisphaerales bacterium, assembly GCA_019744815.1. GTDB lineage: Bacteria > Planctomycetota > Phycisphaerae > Phycisphaerales > UBA1924 > JAFEBO01. The sequence continues at coordinate 235,972 of JAIEUA010000010.1, read as the reverse complement.
GCCTCGCCTCTCGCCGCGCCCCGCATCGTGTCCCGGACAGACTGGCTCACCGAGCGCATCGCCCTGCTCGCGGAAGAAAAAGACCTCACCCGCCGGCGCGACGCACTCGCCGCGAAGGTTCGGGCGCTGCCCTGGGTCCGGGTTGAAAAGACCTACACCTTCGACACACCCAACGCCAAGTCCACGCTCGCCGATCTCTTCGGCACACGCAGCCAACTCATCGTCTACCACTTCATGTTCGATCCCACCTGGTCGCAGGGCTGCAAATCCTGCTCGTTCATCGCGGATCATTACAACAACATCGTGCCGCACCTGGCCCACCGTGACATCTCGTTCGTCACCGTCTCCAAGGCCCCGATCGACAAGCTCACCCGGTTCCGCGAACGCATGGGTTGGAGCTTCACCTGGGTCTCGGGCGCGAGCAACGACTTCGGCCGCGACTACGGCGTGTCGTACACCGATCAGGAGTTAACCGGCGGCGACGCCAGATACAACTACGTGATCGGGGCCTATCCGATCCGCGAACTGCCCGGCTTGTCCGTCTTCGTCAAGGACGCCAAGGGCGACATCTTCCACACCTACTCCACCTACGCCCGCGGGCTCGAAGACTTCCTCACCGCGTATCGCTACATCGATATCACCCCCAAGGGCCGCGACGAAGCCGAGACCGGCGGCATGGGCTGGCTCCGCCACCGCGACCGCTACGGCGATGCATTCTCCGGCAACCCCTGGGAAGAAAAGCCCGGGATCACCGCCCCGCTGATGCCCAGCTAACGCCCCGCAAGCACCGCACGAACGCCACGCACATCGAAGGAGACCGCCGATGAACTGTTGCTCCCACCGAGCGGACCGCGATCGCACGCCCACAACCATCCGCACACGGCTCTCACGAGCGTGGTCTCTGACCCAATGGGCCACACCCATCGCGGCCCTCGCCCTGATGCCCAAGTGCCCCGCATGCTTCGCCGCCTATGTGCTGCTCCTGACCGGCGCCGGGATCTCGTTCGCCGCGGCGAGCGCATGCCAGTCCGCGGTCGTCTGGCTGTGCTGGGCCGCTCTCGTCCTCCTCGGCACTCGCCTCACGTGGCGAGGCCTCGCTCGCTGGATGTCACAGGACGCACGAAGGATCGCCGCACAGACCCCGTAGGTTGCCATCGACAAACGCCTTCAAACTCGAATCACCCACGATCGATAACGCGCGTCGGCGCAGGCGCACAACCCCGTCGTTGTGCGCACACCCGCGCACCCCGTTTCTCCCCCTCTCCCAACTTTCCAACCCAATCGCACCGCCGCCCGCCGCGGCCTGCACTTGCGCAGCGCCGACACGCCGTAAGTCCTTATCTCCCGCGCGCACACCGCCGTCGTTGTGCGCATAAACCAGTCCCTCCGTCCCCCTGTAGAGGCGCACGCCTCGCCGCCTCTCCCGCGGCACACCGGAGGACCATCATGCACAACCAACCAACGCGATGCCTCAACCTCCCCCTCCCCGCGTGGGGGGAGGGAGGGGGCCGGGGGGTGGGCGGAGTGGGCGCCGTTGCGGGAATGCTTGCGGCCACCCGCCCGGATGCTCAACCCGACCTGCATTCCCCATCCACTCTCGCGGCGAACCGCTCATCGTCCAATCCGCTCGCCCTGAGCTCAACGCTGTCGCCACTCCCACTCACCCCTCAGCCCTCACCCCTTCCCCCTCACCAACACCCTCACCAATCCCCTCACTTCAACCTCGTCCTCACCCGCTTCCTCGACGACGCGCTCTCCATCGGCGTGATCGCCCAGGAAACAAAGCTCTCGATCCGCGAGGTGCTCGACATCATCCACTCGCCCCAAGCCCGCCGCGTGATCGAAGACATCACGTCCGCCGAAACCCTCCGCGAGCCCTATCTCCTGGCCGTCGCCCGCAGCCGAGCAGTCCACACGCTGACCCGCATCGCCGACCCCGACGCCGACGGCGACCCCAAGTTCCTCGAAACCCAACGCCGCGCCGCCGGTGCCCTCCTCCGCGCCTCCTCTCCCCGCACGCGGGGAGAGGACCGCTTCGCCGCAGGCGAAGCCGGTGAGGGGACTGCGGGCACCTCCACGTTGATGCGGTCCGAAAGTTCCTCACCCCTCCCCCGTCTCGCCCACCAGCCACGACTCGACCACCTCTCCCCGCCGCTCGGCGCTGGGAGGCGCGATCCGCACGGCTCGATCGCCCGTATCGAAGGCAGCTCGACCCTCCTGCCTCCCGCGCCGTACCCCGCATCAGCTTCGACTCCCACCTCCTCCCTCCCCCCTTCCCCCTCTCTTCCCGTACCATCCCCCCATGCCCGTCTTCCTCCGCTGGTTCCTCTACCTGGTCCCGCTGAACCCGATCGCGGTGCGGCTTGTCCAGAACGGCTCCCGCCGCACGAGGCACCTCTACATCCGCGCCGGCTACCTCGCGGTCCTGATCCTGGTGCTGCTCTGGTCGCTGATCGCGCGGCTGGGCGCGGGTGAGCTCGATTACCGCGAGCTCGCCATCAACGCCGCCGGTTCGTTCACCTTCATCGCCTACCTCCAGCTCGGACTCATCTGCATCCTGACCCCCGTCTTCATGGCCGGCGCGATCGCGCAGGAATCCAGCCCGCGCACCTGGGAAGTGCTGCTCACCACGCCGCTCACCGCAGGCCAGATCGTCCTGGGCAACCTCCTCGGCCGCCTCTTCTTCATCATCGCACTGCTCGTCGCCGCACTCCCGCTCTTCGCGCTCACCCAGTACTTCGGAGGCGTACCCATCCGCGCCATCTTCGGCAGCTTCGCCGTGAGCGCCTTCGCCGCCACCGTCGTCGGCGCGATCGCCGTCGCGTTGTCGGTGTCCCGCCTCGCCGGCAAACGCGCCGTCTTCGCCTTCTACATCTCCGTCATCAGCTACCTCGCCGTCACCCTCGCGATCGACTACTTCGTCCGCGGCAGCGGCAAGGGTGCCGCCGGTGGCAACGGCGTCACCTGGCTCACCGCCTTCAATCCCTTCCTCGCCCTCACCGCCCTGCTCACGCCCGCCAACTACCCGACCGCCCCCGCCGGCACCACCCGCGGCCTCGCCGTCTGGTTCCTCGAGCACCCCGTCCGCACCTGGTGCTACGGCTCTCTCCTCTTCTCGCTCGGCTTGATGGCAATTTCCACCTTCACCGTCCGCAGCGGCGGCGTCTCGCTCTTCGCCGGCGAAGAAGGCGGCATTCCCTGGTACCGCAAGCTCTTCGGCCTCGGTGCCGCGGGCGCCGAAACCCGCCCCGCCCGCACCGTCTGGCAGAACCCCATCGCCTGGCGCGAAGCCGCCGCACGCAACAGCACCCTCGGCCGCATCGTCGCCCGCTACCTCTTCATCGCCGCCGGCGGCCTCTTCGGCATCACCCTCATCATCTTCTACCACACCGGCACCCTCAGCAGCACCGACTTCCGCACCGCACTGCTCGCCACCGTCTGGGGCGAGCTCACCGTCATCACGCTCGTCGCGATCAACATGGCCGCCACCGCCATCAGCCGCGAACGCGAAGACGGCACGCTCGACATCCTGCTCACGACTCCCATCACCCCCGCCAACTACCTCCTCGGCAAGCTCCGCGGCCTCATCGCCTACATGCTCCCGCTCCTCGCCGTCCCGCTCGGCACGCTGCTGCTCGCGTCCATCTACGTCGTCTTCGACGGCTTCGGCCGCAGCGGCGGCATCACCGTCACCACGCAAGTCGTCGGCGGCACGATGAGCGCGCCGGTCCTCCTGCCCGAAGCCGCACTGCTCGCGCCGCTCGTCTGCGTGCCCTTCATCGCCTTCTGCCTCATGGTCGGCCTGCAGTGGTCGCTCCGCAGCAAGGGCACCATCGGCTCGGTCATCGCCACCGTCGGCGTCGTCGGCCTCGTCGCCGGCATCTCCGGCACCTGCGGCTGGCAAGCCGCGTTGCAAATCGCTTGGATCGGACCCGCCCTCGGCGCGCTTTGCCCCGGCCCGCTCATCCTCGCCTTCACCAATCCCGACACCGCCATGGCCCAAACCGCCAACGGCGTCGGCGGCATGGAAACCGCCCGCATCTCCCTCGCCATCGGCGCCGGAGCCGCCGCGGTCATCTACTCCGTCATCGTCTACGCCATCCACAGCGGCATGGTCCGCACCTTCGACATGACCGTTCGCAAGCTCGCGGGCATGAAGTAGGCATTAGGCCATGGTGCGGATCAGCTCCCACGCGGCCCGAACGTGCGGCTCCTGCGTCGTCGCCGATCCGATCGCCATGCGGACGGTGTAGCCGACGCCGGGGAGCACCGTGTGCGTGAGGTACATCTTGCCCGAGCTGTTGAGCCGCTCAAGCAGCTTTCGGGTCGCGTCGTCACCCGCCTTCAGACGGAAGCAGACGAGGTTGGCAGAACGGGGCGCGACGACCTCGAAGCGATCGTCGCTGCGGACGAGATCCTCGAACAACTCGGCGAGCCGCATGTGCTCGCGGATGTAGGACCGCAGCCCCTCGATCCCGTAGTGACGGATGACGAACCAGAGCTTCAGCGCCCGGAAGCGCCGTCCCAGCGGCACTTGCCAATCGCGGAAGTCGATCGCGCCGGTGTCGGTGGCGCTGTTGCGGAGGTACTCGGGCGTGATCGAGAGCGCCCCGAGCAGTGCGGCACGGTCGCGGGTGAAGAAGCAGTCGCAGTCGAAGTTCGTCAGCAGCCACTTGTGCGGGTTGAAGCAAAAGGAGTCGGCGTGCTCGACGCCCTTGGACATGGATCGGAACTCGGGGCAGATGAGGGCGCTGCCCGAGTGAGCGGCGTCGACGTGCAGCCATGTCCGCTCGCAGCCGGCGCGTCGCAGCGCGGCGGCGATGTCGGCCACCGGGTCGACGGCGGTGGAAGAGGTCGTGCCGATCGTGGCGCAGACGTACGCGGGCGTGCGACCCGCGGCGAGATCGGCGCGGATCGCGGCCTCCAGCTTCGAGGCGTCCATCGCGAAGGCGGGGTCGGTGTCGAGGAGTCGCAGGTGTGTGCGGTCTTCGGGGTTCGCGGCCAAGCCAGCGATCATCGCGGCCTTGATGACCGACGAGTGTGCCTGCGTGGAGGTGTAGAGCGTGAGGTGCCCGTTGCGTCCGTCGCGTCGTGCACGCTCGCGGGCGGCGAGCAGCGCGACCAGTGTGGCGTCGCTCGCGGTGGACTGGATCACGCCGCCGCCGAGGGGCTTGGTGCCCGGCGCGAGATGCCGCGGTTCGTGTCGGAAGGCGTCGGGAAGTCCGAGAGCGTCCGCGAGCCAGTCGAGGACACGCATCTCGAGCTCGGTGCAGGCGGGGCTGGTGAGCCAGAGCATGCCTTGCACGCCGAGGCCTGCGGCGAGCAGCTCGCCCAGGATCGCGGGGCCGCTGGCGTTGGCGGGGAAGAAGCCGTAGAAGTTGGGCGATTGCCAGTTGGTGATCGAGGGCAGGATGACGCGCTCGACGTCGGCGAAGATCGCGTCCCAGCCTTCGACGCCGCCGGGGGCGGGCGGCGCGTCGTTGGGGAGTTGCCGCAGCACATCGCCGGGCTTGCAGGCCGGCAGCACGGGCATCGACTCGACGCGGGTCATGTAGTTCGCGACGGCGTCGACCATGCGGTGGCCGAGGACGCGGAACTGATCGGGAGTCATGTGGGGGACGGCGGCGCGATCGCTCATGGGCGATTGTTCGAGCGATGCGGCGTGGGCGTTGTCGACCTCGCGATGGATTGCATTCACCCACGTCTTGACGAGCCCCGAGCGTCAGCGAGTGGGTCCATTCGCGATCAAGGCAACCCACTCGCTTACGCTCGGGGCTCGTCAAGAGAACCGATTCGGTGTGCTTCTGCGTTACTGCGGCAGCGCCATCTCGACGGTCGTCGGCTTGCCATCGCGTTCGACCGCGACGGAGACCTTGGGCGACTTCATGGCGGCCATGACGTCCTGGGTCGTCTTGACCTCGCTGCCGTTGATGGTCTTGACGATGTCGCCTTCGAGCAGGCCGGACGTGGCGGCGACGGAGCCGTCGAAGGTGCGGATGACGACGATGCCCTTTTCCTGCTGGTCGAACGCGACGCCGTAGCGGGTGGGCTTGGCGGGTGTGCCTTCGGGCTTCGAGACGCGGATCTTCTTGTTGACGAGGTCGAAGGTGTACGCGAAGGGCTCCATGGCGACTAAGCCGGCGTTGGGCGTGGGCCAGATGGCGAGGAAGTCGATGCCGGTCTGGTTGGTGGTGAGGCCGGCGAGGGAGATGGGTTCCTTGGTGCGGGCGCGGAGGATGGTGGCGCCGGTGCCGATCTTGCCGGCGGGCCAGGGTTCTTTGGTCAGCGCGAGCGTGGCGGCCATGGAATTGGGGACGACCATGCCCATGTTGTTGCCGCTGTTGAGGGTGGCGGTGGTCTTGACGCCGCCGATGATGGCGGGGACTTCGGGGCTGAAGGCGCTGGTGTCGAGCGGGAAGGTGTTGGGGCCTTCGGCGGGCGGGGCGTCGTCGACGATGATCTTGCGGTTGACGAAGTCGACGGTGTAGACGCGGCCCTTGAAGAGCTGCCAGCCGATGGCGCCGTGGATGCGGCTGGCCTCGGGCTGCTGCTTGGCGCCCAGCGGGACGGACCAGAGGTAGACCTTGTCGAAGTCGATGCCGCCGATGGAGAACTTCTCGCCGACGACGAGGGGGATGCCCTCGCCTTCTTCGCTGGTCTGGAACGTGCCGCCGGAGGGGAGGTTGAGTTCCTTCGCGATCTCGACATCGATGCGGCCGTCGCCCGGCAGCGCGGTGTCGACGAGGAACCGCAGCGGCTTGCCGCCGATGGTGACGTCGGCGACGAGCACGCCGTTGGGCGAGCACTGGATGACGATCGGAGCGGCGACTGCGGTCAGGGCGAAGGGAGCGAGCAGAACGGACATGAGCATCGGTGAGCGCATCGGAATCTCCCGCGGTGTGCGTGTGGAGGCGTGGTACCGAGCATGCGCGTGGTCGTTGCAGCGGATGGGAAGTGAATGAAAATAAGGAATGCAATTCACCCAACTGAAACGGGCGGCCGGAGCCGCCGAGGTGGCGGGCCGTCCGCGTGTGTTTGTCGCGTCCCTGGCGAGCGGCGGCGCACTGGGGGTGTGCGGTGGGGGGCGGCGGCGTGAGGCCGGCTGAATCCCGCGCACCGTGATGGAGGGAGTGCCAGAAAGGTGGGGGGTGCTGAGCCCACTTGCGACCGACGTGCGGCGTGGCTGTAAATCCTTGCTTCATCGAGACTTCAGAGAATCGGCCGCAGCCGCTTGACAGATCGTTCAACTTCTGATTGAATGTTCACTCAACGTTTGAGCGAACACTCAATGACCCCTGCCGCACCGCAACCCGACACCAAGACCCGCATCCTCGATGCCGCGGCTCGCCTCTTTCACGAGCAAGGGTTCAACGCCACCGGGGTCTCGACGATCCTGCGCGAGGCGAACATCAACCCCGGGAGTCTCTACAACCTCTTTCCGAGCAAGGACGCGCTCCTGGGCGCGGTGCTTGAGCGGTACACCGAGTTGCTCTATCCGGTGGTGATGAAGCCGGTGGAGGACAAGACGGCGGACCCGATCGATCGGGTGTTTGCGCTGTTGCAGCAGTATCGCGACTGGTTCTCGCCGCTGGAGTTTCGGCTGGGGTGTCCGATCGGGAACCTCGCGTTGGAAGTTGCGGATTCGCATCCGGAGATCCGGCCGCTGATTCAGAGGAACTTCGACGGTTGGTCGGCGTTCGTGGAGAAGTGGCTGATCGAGGCGGGCGATCGGCTGCCGAAGCAGCTCGATCGTAAGCAGCTCGCGGCGACGGTGCTCACGGTGATGGAGGGTGGGCTGATGCAGGCGCGTTCGTCGCGGAGTGCCGCGGCGTACGACGCGTCGGTGGCGCAGCTCCGTACCTATTTCGATCTGCTCTTGTCGCAAGCCCAAAGTGAACGAGGATCGGGCGAGCGTGCGTCGCGCTCGTCGGGTGGTTGATGAATCGCATCACGTACGCGCGGGAGGCACTCATGTTCGAGAAGATCGCATCGGTCAACTGGTTGGCGGTGCTCGCGGCCGGGTTCGCGATGTTCATGATCGGCGGCGTGTGGTACGGGGCGGTGTTCTCGAACCTCTGGAAGAAGCTGCACGGACACACCGAGGAGGTCGTGAAGCAGATGCAGACGCAGCGACCGCCGGCGGTGTTCTTCGGCACCATGATCGCTGCGTATGTGCTCGGGGCGTCGGCGATGGCGCTCCTGGTCGTCAATCTCGATCTTCGCGGCGTCGCGGCGGGCGCGTCGCTGGGGCTTGTGCTGTGGCTCTTCGGCACGACGGCGCTGGGCCTGACGGATCAGATCACGCGGCTGCGGCCGTTCGCCGCGTTCGCGCTCGATAGCGCGTATCAGCTCGTTGCGTTCTCGGTGGCGGGGCTGATTCTGGCTCTTTGGCGTTGATGTAGTCGAGGCCGTCCCGTGCGGCCACGATTTTTGGAGTTTGTCCATGCTGCGAATTGCTGTGGCGTCCTGCCTTGTCCTGCTCGCTCCCCTGGCTCGCGCGGGCGAGCGCATTCTCCGCAACGAAGGCGTGATTCACGCTGGCGCGTCGGAGATCTTCGACTGTTTCCGCACCGGCGAGGGGCTCAAGAAGCTGTGGGGCGTCGCTCACGCCGACGTGGACTTCAAGGTCGGCGGCATGATCCGGACCAACTACAACCCCGCGGGGAAGATCGGCGATGACGCCACCATCGGCAACGCGATCCTCGCGTACGAGCCCGATCGCATGCTGGCGATGCGGCCGATCGCGCCTGCTGGTGCGCAGGACTTTGTCAAGAAGCTCTGTGAGACGGGCTGGACGGTGATCCGCCTGGAGCCGCTGACGCCGACGAGCACGAAGCTGTCCGTCACCATGGCGGGCTTCGGCGAGGGGGAGCTGTACGACAAGGCGTACACGTTCTTCGAGCAGGGCAACGCGTGGACGCTCGCGAAGATGCAGGAGGCGATGAACGACAAGGCCCGCGAGGCCCGCAACGAGCGGATCGCGAAGGCGTGGAAGTCGATGCTTGGCACGTGGGAGTTCTCGCAGAAGACGCCCGACGGCGGCACGTTCCGCGGGCGGAGCGTCATCGCCTCGCTCTTCGACGGGCGGGTGATCTTCGCGTCCGGCTTTCTGGGCAATGACAAGGCGATGGGCCAGCACAGCCATCTCACCGCCGGCATCGATCCGGAGAGCGGCGAGTGGATGGTGTGGAACTTTGATCAGGATGGCAGTTTCACGCGCGGGCCGGTGTCCTTCGACGGGGAGAAGATGGTCGTTGCTTGGACGACCGCGAACGCCGCGGACGGCAAGCTGATCGATTGCCGCGTGGAGTACACGTTCCACGAGGATGGGGATTACACGGTGAAGGTTCTGACTCCCGCTGAGAAGAACGGCAGCCGCGGCACGGTGGCGGAGGTGCGGTATAGGAAGGTGGGGGATGCGGTGGGGACAGGAGCGGACGGGACGAGGTGAGGAGTACGGCGTGCTACAGTGGCCGTAATGCCAGACTCGCCTGCGCCAAGGTATGGGATTGCGGAGTGGTACGGGAAGCCATTTCTCTCGCTTTCTGATACAGAAAGGGTTGCCTTCTCACGAGTCTCCCTTTCCGAGTCGCAGGCACTCGCCTGTCCGTTTCGATCAGACGGCGGATCGTGTAACAAACAGGGCGGGGTCTGTTCGATTCGGCGACTGGGACAAGAACGTGGGAACGTGGCATATGCCGACACCGATGCGAGCGCGATCGCCATCGCGTGTCCCAATAGATTCAAGCAAGACGATTCGATCTACGCATGGATCGGCGAGACGCTGCTGGGCGAGCCGAATGTTGTGAATCTCGGCGAGATCGGCTTTCTGGAACGAGTCAACCCGGACGGATCGATAGGGTCGGGTAGAGAAGTTGGCCGCATCGACAACATTCTGGTTGTTCCCAACTCGAATCCGCTGCATTGGTGCGCCGTCGAAACGCAGGCGGTGTATTTCTCCGGAAATGAGATGGAAGTGGAGTTTCGCGCCCTTCAGGCTGCCCGGGGCCGACCGGTATTTCCAGTCGGCAAACGGCGGCCTGATTTCAGAAGCAGCGGTCCAAAGCGGTTGATGCCACAGTTGCAGACAAAGGTCCCAACGCTGCGACGGTGGGGAAAGAAAACGGCAGTGGTCGTTGATGTTGCGTTCTTTGAGTCTCTCGCACCAATGACTCGTGTCGCGGACCTTTCATCGGCAGACATCGCGTGGTTCATCGTGGCGGCAAGCGATGGTGATACCGGTGCGGCCTTGAGGCACATCGAGGTTCGATTTTCGACGCTTGAAGATGCTGTCGCTGGCCTGACAGCCGGACGCCCTGTGGCGCAACCCGTCTTCGAAGACCGAATTCGTGAGCGTCTCAGCGAGTTGGAGCGAGATCAAGCCAACTGAGATCTCGGCTGATCAAAAGTTCGTTCTTGACCGTGTGTTGCCGACTTTTCATGGCAACTTGGCGACACTCCAAGTGGCTCTTTGCCGCAAGCTTGCGTATTTCGGGAGTATCGTCATAGGTCATGAGCAGAGCGCCGTGTGAATCGGCGCAGTGCCGGAACAGCCTGCCGTGATCGATATCAAAGTACGTATAGAGCCGCTTTCCCGCTACGGTGTACGGTGGGTCGACAAAGATCGCAACGCGGTCCCTGTGGCGATTCGACTTGATGATGCTCAGGCCGTCCATTCGCAAAGGTCGGAACATTCGCTTGTGGACGGCGAGATTCATGATCCGCCGGTACAGTGTTTCCGGGTACCAGCGAGATCCAAGACCCTTACCGTTTTCGCCCTCTTTCATGACGCTCGCGCCAGGTGCGAGAATGCCGCCGTGGAGCACCCGATTACGAACGATTGTACGAAAAGCCCGCTCCAACCGATTGCGCGGTGTCGACTGAAGCACTTCACGAACCGATGACGAATTGAGTCGGAAGTCAAGGATGCGGTCGGCCAACTGTTCGGCTTCGCCAAGAAAGATGCACTGCCACACGGAATGCACGTCAGGGTCGAGTTCGACCAGCGTCACATGGTCAGCGAGATTTTCGACACCCACGGCGAGGCCAACGCTCGCGCCACCTGCAAATGGTTCGATGAACTCATCGGGCCGAAATGACAAGGACCCCAGCCATCGTCGAACTATCGGGATGAGCCATGATTTTCCGCCCGCGTACCGAAACGGGCTGCGTTGTGGAACGGATGCGACGTTGACGGGAGAGTCAAGTGTCGGAAAGAGCAAGTCCTCACGCGCGCGTGTCATTCCCGGAGTATACCCTGCATTTCTATGTCACTCATTGTCACCGGCACCATCGGCATCGACGACATCGTCACTCCCAGCGGGCACGCCAACCAGGTTTTGGGCGGCTCGTGCATGTACTTCTCGGCGGCCGCGAGCTTCTACAGCCCGGTGCGGCTGGTTGCCGTGGTGGGCGAGGACTTCCCGCCCGCGTTCCGCGACTCGTTCAAGCAGTTCCCGAATGTGGATCTGCAGGGGCTTGAGACTCGCAAGGGCGGCAAGACCTTCCGCTGGGGCGGCAAGTACCACGCGAACATGAACAGCCGCGACACGCTCTTTACGGAGCTGGGCGTTGTCGGCGAGCACCCCGCGAAGGTGCCCGGTGCGTACGCCGACTCGAAGCTGGTGTTCCTCGCGAACTCGCCCCCGGCGGTGCAGATGGGCTTTATCGAGCAGTTGCCGCAGCGGAAGCTGACGGTCGCAGACACGATGGACCTGTGGATCAATGTGGCGAAGGACGATCTGTTGAAGCTGCTCAAGCGCGTCGACGGCTTGGTGCTGAACTACGACGAGGCCGAGCTGCTGACCGGCAAGCCCAACAGCGTGAGCGCCGGGCGTGCGATCCTCGAGCTCGGGCCGCGGTTTGTGGTGATCAAGAAGGGTGAGCACGGCTGCTTGCTCGTGCACCGTGATGGCATGTGCGCCCTGCCCGCGTACCCCACCGAGAAGATCGTCGATCCGACCGGCTGCGGCGACACGTTCGCCGGCGGCATGATGGGTGCGTTGGCGCATCAGCTGCAGGACTCGAGCGCGGACGCGGGCTCGTACGCCGCGGTGCGCCGGGCGCTCGTGCACGGCACGGTCGTCGCGTCGTACACGATCGAGGCGTTCAGCCTGGATCGTCTGAAGCAGATCAAGAAGAGCGACCTCGACAAGCGGTTCGAGGAGTATGCGGGGATGGTGCGGGTTTAAGGACCGGTTTCAGAACGGTGTTGCGTGCCTCACCGCCCCGCGAAGCGGGGAGGGGTGGTCGAGCGCCGCGAGACCGGGGAAGGGTGCTTCGCGTTCGGACGTGGCGGCGTGTAGGTTGCCGCAATCCCCTCACCTGCTTCGCCTTTGGCGAAGCGGTCCTCTCCCCGCACGCGGGGAGAGGGGGCGCGTGAGCGGGCATGTCAGGCGGTCTTCAGGACGAGCGAGGTTCACTTGCCGGTGTTCGCGGGGATGAGCCGGTAGATCTCGATTCTCGTTGGCGAGCTGTTGATGGCGGTCATGCCGTCCGAGGTGACGATGGTGTGGTCGTCTCTATGAAGCCTAGCGACCCGGACGCGACGCTCGAGATCGAAGACTTCCACGTAGTCAGAGGCACGCAACACGAGTGTGTGGTGCCCATCGGCGAACGCCAACGGGATGCTTGGGTTCAGGTACGCGCAATCAGCGGTCCACCAAGCGATCAGGGCACCATCCGCGACCGTCCAAACTCTCACATGGGGCGTTGTTGTGTACCCGTGCCAGAGAATGTTCGGCCCGTACTCGAACCACGCTATCAGATAGGTGCCGTCAGGGCTGAACGCCACCGTATGGATCGGAGCAACATGTTCATCCTCGGAGAAGAGCACATGTCGCCCACCGGCCGCGAGGTTGATGAGTGTCCACGCTCTGTCAGCCTGCAGTCGCCATCCTGAACCTTTCACTGGTTCAAGAGATTGGGGTCGTCCACGCTCGTAGTAGTGCGAGGTCAGCCATTGCGAGCGTTCTTGGACTTCCGTGTCGAACTCCCGGGTCGACACCAGTGCGCCGTCCAGCAAGTTGTACTCTCGCCGCTCGGACGTTTTGATGGCCGGCTCGCCGGGTGCTCCGCGGCGTTCGCGTGACACAAGAACCGAGAATGTTTTCTCGCCGGGCGTGAGCTCCGGCGTGTGAAATCGAGTCTCTTCCTTCCGGTCCTTGACACGATCGATGCGTGCGATGCGATCGAAGCTCCAGTCCAGTCGGGGATCAGCGTTCACGCCGATCTTGAGCGATGAGCTTGGCAGACGCATCGACGTGCCGCAGCCGGCGAGCAGTAACGCAACGAGAGCCAGGAGCGTGACGCGCTTGTGCATCGCGACAGCTTACCTGTGTCTGACCGCGACGAGGTGGACGTCGGAACCACTCGGAGACTGCCGCATCGCTCCGCTCAGGCGGGCCGTTGTGCTGGGTGGCACGGCGAGACCGTGGCGCGCTCCGCTGGTGTATACATGATGATGTGATCGCCTTTGTGTGGCGTGTCCCGTCCGATGGGAGTGGCGTTCGATGGTCTTCTGGCGGGAATAGGGCTTACTCACAATGCTGTAAATCCCTGAAAATAATAGACATAAATAGAAAATTGGGACTTTTCCTAGCCCGCGCCCACCCGTCGGCCGAAAACACGATAAGATGATCCGCATATCTGGTACAAGGAGCTTTGCATGAATCCCTCTACCCGTCTTGCTCTGGTCCTATGCGTCGGCGGCGTCGCGTCGGTCGCGGTTGCTGAGGACGCCTTCAAGCTGCAGCCGGTGCTGCCCGCGGCCGCCGCGGCCGCGCCGGCCAGTGAGTACGTCAAGGGCGTGTCGCCCCGGGCGAACTTTTTGATCTCGAACAAGCGTCTGCACGACGACCCGGAGGTCTTTTGGAAGGGCTTCCTGACCGGTCTCCGCGGGTTCGAGCACTTCTATGAGCCGTTGGGCAATCCGCTGTACTTCGAGTCGCCGTTCAACAACACGGGGCTGCGGTTCCTGTTCCTGCATCACGAGTTCGCGAACAAGTCGCAGCTGGGCGGCGGCGACGTGAACATCGTCGCGGTGCAGGCCCGGCTTGCGCTCACCGAGCGTCTGTCGCTGATCGCGACCAAGGACGGGTTTAGCTGGCTGGACGCGAACGCGCTGCCGAAGCAGGACGGGTGGAACTCCGCCGCCGCGGGCGCGAAGTACGCGTTTTATGTTGATCGCGACCTTGATCTTGTTGCCACCGGCGGTTTCCGCTGGATGACGATGTCGGGCGAGAAGAAGGTCTTGCAGGGCGGCGTGCACGAGTTGTCGCCGTTCATCTCGATGGCGAAAGGTTGGGACAAGTTCCACCTGATCGGCAACTTCACCTGGCGTGCACCGCTCGATGGCGATGATGGCAACAACATCATCCAGTGGGACCTGCACGCGGACTATGAGTTCTTCCCCGAGACGCTGAAGGGCTTCGCTCCCTTTGTCGAGCTGCACGGTCTGCACTACCTCGACGACGGCACGCGGACCCCGCTGTCGGTCGGAGGCGCCGATTACAACAACCTCGGCTCGTCGAACGTGTCAGGCTCGACGGTGATCTGGTTCGGCGTGGGTGCCCGGTGGAAGCTGACGCCGCACACGTCGATCGGTGCGGATTACGAGTACCCGCTGACCAACCGCAACGCGGACATCTTCGGCAGCCGCGTGACGGTGGATTTCCAGCTGACTTGGTAAGCACTCTCTTCCCGCCGCGGCGCCGGTGGGGGCGGATCCTCCCGCCCCTTTGGCTCCTGGTCTCAACAGGCGCCCAGAGACACGCCGCGGCGGACCGACAGTTCGTGTCCCCCTCCTCCTGAAGAGCCATCGCGAAAGCGAGGGCTCTTTTCTTTTTTGCGGCGTCCCGGGGGCGGGGGCTTCCAGGCCCCGCAGTTTCAGCCTCTTGATCGAGCCGATAGAATCAGGCATGGTCGCACACGCCCGGAATCCTTGGAAGGTTGTTCTGCACGTTGATGAAGACGGCGTGTGGTGCGCCTCGATCCCGGCCTTGCCCGGGTGCTTCAGTGACGGCAAGACGCGTGACGACGCGATCAAGGGCATCCGGGAAGCCGCAGAGGCTTGGCTGGAGGCGTCGCGGGATTTGGGCCTGAATGTGCCGTTGCGCGATACGCAGGTCGAAGTGGCGATCGTTGAGGCGTGACTCCCACCCCGCTCTTGTCGCCTCTTCCTGAGGATTCGGGATGACTTGTCGCTTGCAACTGTCAGGTGCTCGCTGTGTGATAGCGTTCTCTCGACGCAAGGCTGCGTCATAGACCGTCACGGAGGCACATGGGCTCGATTCTTCCACTCATCTCCAGCCGCGAACTGATCAAGATCCTCGCTGGCTTCGGTTTCGAGCATAACCGCACCCGCGGCGATCACCACGTCCTCGTGCAGCGATCGACGGGTCGTGTCTGCGTTGTGCCCGAGCGGCGCGAAGTGCCGCGAGGCACGCTTCGCAGCATCCTGCAGCAGACCGGCATCTCGCAAGACGACCTTCTCAAGGCTTTAGGCCGCTGAGGGCGCTGCTGAGGGCTCAGGCTCCGGAGGTTTCGGTTAGTTGCGAGCTTCCTTGCTGGAGCGGCGAGCCTGAATGTGAGTGGTTGTTGGATGTGTCGCTGGAATTGGTCGGGGGCGGGGCCTTCCAGGCTCCGCGGTTGTTCTTGTTCTTTGGCGCTTTGCGCCGGGGCCTAGAAGGCCCCGCTCCCGCTCCCGAGTTCACGCCGCGGTCACTCGATCACATGTGCTGGCCGCGGCGTGTCGGAGTTCACGCGTTCTTTCTTGATCTTGCCGCCGATCTCTTCCATGGAGAGGATGTGCATGTCCTCGTTCACCACCGCCTGCAGGTGCACGGGGCGGCCCCAGATGAGGCGGAGGTTCTCGAGCACTTGCTGGGCCTTGGCGGCTTCGACTTCGAGGCCGTTGAACTGGTGGGCGAGGTAGAGCTCGCCGCGGTTGAGGTAGTTGGCGTCGGCGACGTAGATGAACGGCTGGCCCATGTTGGTGAGGTGGTGCAGCAGCGTCATCTTCACCCGCTTGAAGTCGCGGCTGACGACCTTGATCTCGCCTGTTTGTGGGTCGCGCTTGTGCTGGTACATCTTGTGCTTCTCGACGAACTCCTCGGTGAGGAACTCGTCGATGAAGTTCACGTCGTTGTAGATGCGGCGGACCTCGAAGATCTTGTCGCGGCCCTTCATGCTCTTGTCGTCGAAGGCCTCTTTCGCGCCGATGGTGTCGAGCGCTTCCCACGCCGGGCCGTGCTGGCCCTTGTTCCAGCGGCGTTCGATGTCCTTGAAGAGCTCGACGCCGATCTTGTACGGGTTGAACCCGCCCGGCGGCATGTGGACCACGCCCGAGTGCTGATCGGCGTAGTGCACAATCTCCTTGGCCTCGAGGAAGTGCGAGGTCATGAGCTTGCTGTGCCAGTAGGTCGCCCAGCCTTCGTTCATGACCTTGGTCATGGCCTGGGGCGCGAAGTAGTACGCCTCGTCGCGGATGATGCCGAGGATGTCCTGCTGCCAGTCGTCGAGGCGGGCGTGCTTGAGCAGGAAGAGCAGGACATCGCGGGTCGGTTGAGCGGGGTACTTGCTGCGTGCGGCCTTCTGCTTCTCCTCGTACTCCTTGCGCTCCCGGTCCATCGTCTCCTGCGGATTGATGAACGGGTCCATGTAGTCTTTGGCGGGCAGCTTGCTCGGCTCGTACGCGTCGGCGTTCTCGGCCCGGTTCGAGCGGCCCATGAACGCCGAGTGCGGGTCGATCAGGTGCTCGATCGAGAGGCACGCGTCGAGGAAGCGCTCGACGGTTTCTTGGCCGTGGCGGTCCATGTGGCGACGGATGCGGGTGGCGTGGTTGGCCATCTCGTCCATCATCTTCTTGTTGGTCTTGCTGAACCAGAAGTTGTTCTTGAAGAAGTCGGCGTGGCCGTAGACGTGGGCCATCACGAGCTTCTGATCGGTGACGCCGTTGGATTCCTGCAGGTAGGCGTAGCAGGGGTCGTTGTTGATGACCATCTCGTAGATGCGGCCCAGGCCGTAGGCGTCGCGCTTGGAGAGCTTCTCGTACTCCATGCCCCAGCGCCAGTGCGGGTACCGCGTCGGGAACCCGCCGTAGGACGCGATCTGGTTCATCGTGTCGAAGGGCAGGACCTCGAAGATGACCTCGGGGAAGTTGAGGCCGTACTCCTTGGCCTTGGCCTCGATGGCCCGCTTGTGCGAGAGGAGTTCGGGCGAGAGATCGGTGTGCGGCGTGCCGGGCATGGGATTCTCCCGACTAGTTATCGGCGAGATGGCACCGGTCTATACGCGGAAGTGGGGGAGAGGGTGCGGGGATCCCGCGGCCACGGAGGGAGGTCCGAGGTCAATCCTCGATCGCGGCGGCGTCGCGGCGGTGGCCGACGCTGATGGGGCGTTTGGCTCCGCGGATGAAGGTGGCGATCTCGGCGACGAGGGAGCAGGCGGGGGCTTGCTCGTCGAGGACCTGGAGCATCTCCTCGCGGGTGCGGGGCTCGCGGAAGGCCATGCGGCTGGCGACGCGGACGCGGGTTATGTCGTCGCGGTCGATGCCGGCGCGGCGGAGGCCGATGAGGTTCACGCCGCTGACGTACGAGCGTTCGACGACGAGCGAGAAGGGCGGTGCGTCGGCGACGACGCGGGCGCCGCCGCCGACCATGGCGAGGCGGCCGACGCGGGTGAACTGGTGGACCATGGCGCCGCCGCCGAGGGTGACCTGATCGGCGACCTGGGCGTGGCCGCCGAGGGCGGAGTTGTTGACCAAGGTGACGTTGGCGCCGACGACGCAGTCGTGTCCGACGTGCGCGTTGACCATCATGTAGCAGGAGTCGCCGACGCGGGTCGGGGTCTCCTGGTTGGTGGCGGCGTGGACGGTGGCGTTCTCGCGCAGGGTGCCGTTGTCGCCGATGATGACGCCGGCGGTGGGGTCGTTGCGTCCGACTTTGAGGTGTTGCGCGCTGAAGCCGATGCAGACGCCGGGGTAGAGGACGGTGCCGGCGCCGATGGTGACCGGGCCGCGGAGGTAGACGTTGGCGATCAGTTCGACGCGGTCGGCGAGGATCACCTCGCCCTCGATCACGCAGCCCGGGCCGATGCGAACATCATTTCCCATTCGACATTGAGCAGACACAGACGCGGACGCGTGCACCATCGGCATGGAGGACTATACGGTACAGACACCGAAAGTCGTTCAGAATCCCGGGGATTGAAGCAGATTGGGAAGATTCTCGCGCCGCGCGGGAAGCTGAAGCCTCGCCCTGATGAACCGTCGTCAGTGATCCGTCTGGTTTGGATCGCTCGGCGTGGTGGGCCGCGCGTCGGCGCGCTTGGCGCTGATCGTCAGCGATGCCTTCGTGCCTTTGGGCTTGCGCTTCCAGGGCAAGAGGCTCGGGGGCACGACCGAGTTGATCACGATCCAGAGCGCGATGAGCGCGATAGCGGTCGCGACCCAGAACTGCCAATCGTGCAGCGGGAGGGCGGCGAGTGAAAGTAGATTGGCCGGGGCGTCCCTCATGCGACCCCCGCGGCGCGGAGGGCTTGATAGACGATGAACGCGGCGGCGTAGGCGACGCCGCTCATCCACGCGAATTGCAGGAGCGCCCACTTGGGGCTGCCGCTCTCTTTGGCGGTGACCGCGAGCGTGGGCAGGCACTGCATGGCGAGGACGAAGTAGACGAGGATGGACCAGCAGGTGGCGGTGGTGAAGATGGGGGTGACGCCGTCGGTCCGGGTGGCGGCCTGCACGGACTTCACGGCGCCCGCGTCGGCGGGGTCGAGGTCGGCGTCACCGGCGCGCACGACGACGGCCATCGTGGAGACGAAGACCTCGCGAGCGGCGAAGCTGGTGAGCACGCCGATGGTGAGCTGCCAGTCGTAGCCGAGCGGGCGGAAGACCGGTTCGAGGGCCTTGCCCATGCGGCCGATGTAGGAATGCTCGCGGGCGTGGGCGGCGATCAGGCGCTCCGCGGCGGCGGCCTGCGTGGTCGCTTGCGAGAGCGTGTGCTCCTTCTTCTCGGGGACGGTCTCGGCCTCGCCGATGAGGCGCAGCTCGGCGGCTTGCTGCTGCATCACGGTCGCCTCCGCCGGCGGGGTGACATGGGGGTAGCTGCCGAGCCACCAGAGCACGATGCAGATGGCGAGGATGTTGGTGCCGGCGTTCTTGAGGAACACCCAGCCGCGGTCGAGGGTGGTGATGCCGGCGGTGCGGAGCGAGGGGAGCTTGTAGGTGGGGAGCTCGAGGACCATCGGGCGGCTCTTGCCCTTAAGCAGCGTGCGGCGGGCGATGAGCGCTGAGAAGAGGCCCGCGCCGGCGCCGAGGGCGTAGCAACCGACGAAGGCCAGGCCGGCGAAGAAGGGTTTGTCGCGGAAGAGCAGGCTGGTGACCAGGACGTAGACCGGCAGGCGTGCCGAGCAGGTCATGAAGGGCGCGACGAGGATGGTGGCGAGCCGGTCCTTGGGATCGGGGATGACGCGGGCGGACATGATCCCGGGCAGGGCGCAGGCGTGGCTGGAGAGCAGCGGGACAAAGGCGTGGCCGGGGAGCCCGAAGGGGCGGAGCACGCGGTCCATCAGGAGCGCGGCGCGGGCGAGATAGCCGGTGTCTTCGAGCAGGGAGATGAGGAAGAAGAGCAGGCAGATCTGCGGCACGAAGATGACGGTGGCGCCGACGCCGGCGACGATGCCGTGCGACAGCAGATCGCGGAGGATGCCGGCGGGCAGATGGGATTCGATGAACTGGGTGGCCTGCGCGAAGATCGCGTCGATCCAGTCCATGGGGAAGTGGGCGACGGAGAAGATGGTGTAGAAGAGGGCGATCATGATCGCCGCGAAGATGGGGACGCCGGTCCAGGGCGAGACGAGGATGGGATCGAGGCGGTCGGTGAGGCTGGGCTTGGGAAGGGAGGAGGGAATCGAGGAGGGAAGCGACGACTGCGCGTCGTTGTTTGGGATCGTCAGCCCGCTCGCGCTCGCGCCGAGGGCGCGGCTGGCGGTGCGGTCGGCCCAGAGCTCGAGCTCGGCTTGATCGCCGGGGGGCGTGCGCGTCGGGACGGTCGGCGTTGAGAGGGCGGCGGTGAGCTCTGGCAAGCCCTCGCCGCTGCGGGCGCTGACGGCGATCACGCGGCAGCCCAGTTGCTCTTCCAGCGTGCGGATGTTGATGAGGCGGCCCTGCTGGCGGGCCAGGTCCATCATGTTCAGGGCGATGACGGTGGGCAGGCGGCGGCGGAGTACCTCGCCGACGAGCACGAGATTGCGGGGCAGGTTGGTCGCGTCGATCACGACGCAGACGCCCTCAGGGTCGCCGAAGGGTTCGGATCGGGGCGAGAGCCTTCCGGCGAGCACGTTTCGGCAGACCTCGGCCTCGGACTGATCGAGCTCGAGCGAGTAGATGCCGGGCAGGTCGATGAGGTGGATCTCGACCGCTGCGGCCGCGGGTGTGGACGGAGCACGCATCGAACCGATGCGAGCGTCCTGAGTGGTGCCGGGGAAGTTGCTGGTCTTGTGGCGGAGCCCGCAGAGGGCGTTGAAGAGCGTGGTCTTGCCGGTGTTGGGGTTTCCCAGGAGCGGGATGTGCAGGATCCCGTCGTCGGGGATGACCCGCGGCGTCGAGGGGACGCTCGGTTCCAGCGGCTTGGGTGCTTCGACCGCGGGTTCGCTCATCGAGTCGGGCTCCCGCCCCGGACCACCAGAACTTTCGCGGCGAGCTCTTTGGTGAGCCCGATGCGGCTGGCGCACGCGCAGCCGCAGGCCTCGGCGCCGAGGACTTCAACGATGGAGGGTTGTCCGAGGCGGATGACCCGCACCCGCACGCCGGGGCGCAGACCCATCGCACGCAGGAGCGCGTTGTCGGCGGGGTCGTCCATACCGAGGGAGGCGACGTGGGCGATCTCGCCGGGCGCGAGCGCGGAGAGAGCGATGGACGGCCCGCCGGGAACTTCGGCGACGCAGCCGGGAGGGGAGATGACGGGGATGGCGGGAGAATCGGACATCGGAGTCAGCAATATAGCGACCAGATAGCGACTGGGAACGGTAGCCGTTCTGAGACGGAGTCTCAATAGAAGAACAGGGTCGGTGCTGCCGCTGGATTAAGAGGTGCTGCCGACGAGGGCCGCGTTGGTCGGGAACCGCTGCATGGCGGCGAGGAGCTGCTCGACCTGCTGGGGCGGGGGCATGGAGAGCAGGCGGCGGCGCAGCGCGGTCATGGTGTGCAGCTCGGTCGCGTTGAGGAGCAGATGCTCCTTGCGGGTGCCGCTGGCGGCCAGGTTGATCGCGGGGAACAGGCGTCGCTCGGCGATCTTGCGATCGAGGATGAGCTCCATGTTGCCGGAGCCTTTGAACTCTTCGAAGATGATCTGGTCGGCCGCGGAGCCTGTGTCGACGAGGCAGGAGGCGATCATGGTGAGGCTGCCGGCCTCTTCGGTGTTGCGGGAGGCGCCGAAGATCTGGCGGGGGACTTCGAGGGCCTTGCTGTCGAGGCCGCCGGTCATGGTGCGGCCGCTGTTGGAATGGTGGCGGCTGTTGTTGAAGGCGCGGCCGAGGCGGGTGAGGGAGTCGAGGATGACGACGACGTGGCGACCGGCCTCGACCATGGTCTTGCAGTACGCCTGGGTGGCGAGGCTGACCTGGATGTGCTTGTCGATGGTGTGGTCGTTGCTGCTGGCGACGACCTTGCAGCGGGGCGGGAGCTTGATGGTGGGGGGCTGGCCGTTGGGTTGGCCCTGCGGCTGAGCTTGCGGCTGAACTTGCGGCTGGGCCTGCAATTGGGCGGCGACGTCGGGCGGGAGTTCCTTGATGAGCTCGCGGGTGGCCTGCTCGGCGCGTTTGGCGACCTCGTCCTGGATGGCGGTGAACTGGGCGAAGGTGCGGCGGAAGTCGGTGACTTCTTCGGGGCGCTCGTCGACGAGCAGGACGACCACCTCGACGTCGGCGTGGTTGCGGAGGATGGAGGTGGCGATGTCCTTGAGGAGTGTGGTCTTGCCGGCCTTGGGGGGCGAGACGATGAGGCCGCGTTGGCCGCGGCCGATGGGGCAGAAGAGATCGATGAGGCGGCAACTGGCGGGGCAGCCCGGGTACTCGAGGGTGAGGCGGGGGGCCGGGTCGATGGAGGTGAGTTCTTCCCAGGGCTTGATGCGGACGAGGTTGGGAGGAAGCTCGAGGCCGGGGAAGGTCGGGACGTTGAGACGCGACATGGTGGCGGAGCCGGGGTAGCCACCGCCGCCGCCCGGGTGGCCGCCGCCACCGCCGAACGAAGGACCACCGTGGGGTGGGTGCCCGCCGCCTCTGCCGCGTCTACGACGTGATCGATGTCCCAAGCGAGCGATTCCGTGTGTGGGCGTGCCGAGGGTGCGAACGGGCACGCGTGCTGCGGTCGGGTCGGTGTGGTCTGCAAGGCGGACCGGGCGTCGGGCAAAGAGCCGTCGCCGGACCAACGCGATGCACCATGGACCAACGTGTCCCGGCTCCTCCGAATGACGCTCGAAGGGCGGAACGTGAACGCGACATGATAGGGGGTGTCGGGCGCGGGGGTGCGGCGGTGCGGTACCATGCTCACGCCCTCGGATGGGCCACGCCATGAACCCCTCGGTTGCCAACGCTCGACTCGCCAAGCTCCGCGGCTACCGCGTGGTGCCGGCGGCGGATCGGTCGATCCGGGGAGAGATCGAGCGCGTGGCGGCCGAGACCAAGCGAGCGGATCGCGCGGTGGGGCGGATCGGCGAGGTGTGGGACGCGGTCGCGCCCGATCAATGGCGGGCGCTGGCGACGCCGACGGCGTTCCGAGCCGGGGTGCTGGAACTGGCGTGCGCGGCGGCGGCGGTGCGGTTCGAGGTGGACCGGTGGCTGCAAGGCGGGGGACGCAAGATGATTGAGTCGACGCTCGGGGCGCCGATCTTCCGCGTGGTCTTTGTGTCGGGCGGACGGGCGGTTGGGGGCGCGGGTGCGAGTGGGGGGGCCGGGGGGAAGCGGCCGCGTTCGAGGAACAGACGGGGTTGAATCGGCGAAGAGAACTCAAGGCCCGTTTCCGGGTCTGATGGTGAGTCCCCGCGGTCCGCGGGGATGAGCGGCGAAGATGGAAAGCTCGTCGAACACAACACCGCCCCACCGGGGACCCGACGAGACGCTGCGCGAGTATCTCGCGACGGCGGAGGCGAGCTGTCCGAGCTGTCGGTACAACCTGCGTGGGTGCGAGACGTCGACGTGTCCGGAGTGCGGGTGGTCGTTGCGGCTGCAACTGCGGCCTCGGCTGGCGACGGTGCCGCACTGGTTGTTCGGGTTGATGATCTTCGGTTGGCTGGCGGTGATGGGGATCGGCGGTGCGCTCGCGCAGGCGGAACGGTTCTGGCAGTACCACCGGGTTGTGAACATCCGCTGGATGCGCCAGAACAATCAGGCGCAGTCGAGAGCGATCGTGCAGCAGTATCTGACGCAGGCGCCGGTGACGAACCTGGGGTCCGGGCCCGGCGCGGGATCGATCCTGCCTCCGGCGGGCTCGGCGCTGGCGGCGCCGGTGGTGCCGCCGCAGACGAACTTTGCGGAGTCGGTGCGGACGTACTTCGCGGCGATGCACTTGCAGGATCAGATCGGGGTGTTGCTGTTCATGGCCGCGGCGGCGGTGGGGGTGCTGGGGTTGCTGTTGATCCCGGTTTCGAGACGGTGCTCGCCACGGTTCAACACGCTCTTTGTGGCGACGGGGTCGGTGCTGTTCTCGATGCTGGTGTTGAACTACCTGTTGACGTACATCAGCATGTGGCGGAGTCGGTTCTAGGGAGTTTGGAGTTTGCGGACCGTGCGGCTTGGTGCCAGGGGTTGATGCGGGAGCGGTTGGGGGTGGCGTGGGGGCAAACGGGCGGAAACCGCTTGCCGCTGCGGGGAATTCTGATAGTCTCTGGTTGTGAACCGAGTTCCGCGTCCAACGGAGGTTGCGGTGGAGCGGCCATCGGCACTGCGGCTGGTGGACGTGCGACCGCCCACGGTGCGCTCGAAGGCGGAGCGGCGCTTTGTGCGGGGTTCGACGGCGCACGAGGTTCTGGCGCTACGAGAGTTTGTAGCGGGGCGTGACTTTCCGTGCCCGCGCTGCGGTCACAACCTGCGTGGGATCATGAGCGCGAACTGCCCGGAGTGCGGGGTGCCGCTGCGGGTGGAGCTGGCGACGCCGCTGCCGAGCCGGACGGCGTTTGTGATCGGCGTGGCGGCGCTGGCGTCGGGGTTCTTTTTCAACGCGACGCTGATTCTGTTTCTGCTCTGGGAGCGATTCGGCGATCAGAGCACGCAGGACCTGTGGCGTGTGGGCAAGCCGCAGATCGTGTCGGCGATCGGGTTCGCGATCGCGCTGCCGTGGTGGGTGGTGGCGATGCGGTGGCTGGATCAGCAAGGCGCGTTTGTGCGCGGGTTGCTGGCGGTCTGCTGCTGGATCGTCGCCTTCGCGTCGGCGATGTGGATTCACCGCGTGGTGCGGTAGCCGGGCGAGCGACACAGAGCGTCACCCTCCAACGGTCATCTTCCAGCAGCGGTGGATGCGTTCGTTGCGGTAGTCCTCGGGCACGGTGCGGCGTGAGATCTCGATGGACTGCAGGCCCAGCGCGGCGACGCCTTCTTCGTCGAGCTTGAAGGTGCGGAAGTTGTTGGAGAAGAAGATCGTGCCGCCGCGGCTCATGAGCGGGACGAGCAGGGAGAGCAGCTCGACGTGGCGCGACTGCACTTCCCAGTCGGCCTCGGTCATCTTGCTGTTGGAGAAGGTCGGCGGGTCGACGATGGCGAGGTCGTAGAGGCCTTCGGGGTCCTGCGGGTGCTGGGCGAGGAACTCCATCGTGTCGGCGCGGACGAGGCGGTGGGTGGCGGATGGCTGCGAGCCGACGCCGCGGATGTTGTTGAGGGCGAAGTTGCGGGCGGTCCAGTCGAGGTAGGTGTTCGAGAGGTCGACGCTGGTGGTCGTCTCGGCGCCGCCCGCGGCGGCGTAGACGGAGAAGCTGCCGGTGTAGCAGAAGAGGTTGAGTACTCGCTCGCCCTGGGCGATGTCGCGCACCATCGCGCGGGTGTTGCGGTGATCGAGGAAGAGGCCGGTGTCGGTGTAGTCGGTGAGGTTGACCTCGAAGCGGAGGCCGGCCTCGCGGACGGGGATGATGATCCCGGCGTCGTCCTGGCGTTCGTGCTGGGAGAGGCCGCGCTGCTTGGGGCGGTCCTTCATGTGCACGTTGGCGAGCGGGATCTCAAGGATCGCGGCGGTGCGCTTGGAGATCTCGTCTTTCCACTCGGCGTGCTGTGCGACGGTGCGGGAGTGTTCGCGTTCGAGTTCGAAGATGTGAGCGTGGTCCTCGTAGCGATCAATCACCACGGGGACGTCGGGGCAGTCGCGGTCGTAGAGGCGGTAGCAGAAGATGCCGCGGTCGGGCCAGCGGCGGAAGTGGCGAGCGCGCTTGGTGAGGCGGCCGGCGAAGTCGTCGAGCTCGCGGATGTCGCGCTCGCGCAGGCCGCCGAAGGCGGGGGTGGTGATGGCGCGGTGCGGTGCGGGCCCCGTGGGGTTGGTGAAGCGGGGTTCGAGCGCGGGCGGGCGGGCCGCATCCTGGGCCCGCCCCTTGTTTGAGGCGCTGGGGGCGGGTCGAATCGGCGTGGATTGAGCGGGTGCGTTGTTCGTGGCAATCGCGTCAGATGTGGCGGACTCGGTGGTCTCCGCGTCGCCGTTCGCCCACCCCCCGGCCCCCTCCCTCGGCGAGGGGGAGTCGGATGTGTGCAGTTCGAGTTGTGCCTCGTCTTGCGCTTCGACTTGCGCTTCGACTGGTGCATCGACTGGTGCTTCGGTCATTGCTTCGACCGGGGCTTCGTCGCGTGCGTTCTCGCGCGGCGGCCTCGGCCCGAGGAACGTGTAGTACGTGCACTCGATCTGGGCGTTGAACATCTTGCGGCGGCGGGTGGCTTCCTGGCCGACGACGCGTTCGAAGTTGGGGTACGCCGTCAGGATGTGGTGCGACCAGGTCGGCAGGCGGCGGAGGACTTCGGGCATGAGGCGGTAGATGCGTTGGACGTCCTCGGTCTCGCCGAGGCGCACGCCGTAGGGCGGGTTGGTGACGATGCAGCCGTAGTCGGACTTGCTGGAGAGATCGGCGAAATCGCGGTGGGAGAAGTGGATGGCGCGTTCGACGCCGGCCTGCTTGGCGTGGTGGCGGGCGAGGGTGAGGGCTTGCTCGTCGATGTCGCTGGCGTGGATGGTGACGGGCAGCGTGTCCTTGGCCTTGTCGTCGGCTTCCTGGTCGGCCTCGTCCCAGATGGTCTCGGGGATCTCGGGCCAGTGGGCGCAGTCGAAGTCGCGGCCGCGGCCGGGGGCGAGGTTCATGGCGAGCATCGCGGCCTCGATGGCGATGGTGCCGCTGCCGCAGAACGGGTCGATGAGGGCGCGGTGCGGGCGCCAGACGCTGAGTAGGACGAGCCCCGCGGCCAGTGTCTCCTTGAGCGCAGCCTCGCCGACGAGATCGCGGTAGCCGCGCTTGTGCAGGCCGACGCCGCTGGTGTCAATGGTCAGTGAGGCGACGTCTTCGAGCAGGCCGACTTCGATCACCGTTCGGCTGCCGGACTCGGGCAACACGTTGACGCGATGGGCGGAGAGCAAGCGCTCGACGATGGCTTTCTTGACCGTGCGTTGCACGGCGGGGACGCTGCTGAGCTGGCTCTTGACGCTGCGGCCGTTGACGGGGAACTCGCCGTCGGGCGCGATCCAGCGTTCCCAGGGCAGCGTCTTGGTGGTTTCGAAGAGGGCGTCGAAGTCGGGGGATTCGAACTTAGCGACGCGGAGCAGGACGCGGTCGGCGGCCCGGAGCCAGAGGTTGGCGCGGGCGATGGCGAGGGCGTCGCCGCGGAAGAGGATGCGGCCGGTGGAGATGATGCGGGGCTCGTAGCCGAGCCACTCGAGCTCGCGCGCGACGACAGCCTCCAGGCCGAAGGAGGTGGTGGCGATGAGATCGAAGAGTTCGGGCATCGGGTGATCGTTGGGGGGCGGAGGCTTCCGAGCCGCGGGCTTCAGCCCGCGCGGCAAGTCCTCGAACAACTCGCTCGTTTCCCAACAATCCCGCGTCCCAACCGCGCGGGCTGAAGCCCGCGGCTCGGAGCAGCGTGTTGACACGCGTCTCGTCCGATCGGGTACGCTGCTCCGACAGGAGTGCATCATGGCCAAGAAGCAGCAAGTCGGCGAAATCGTGTGGCGGGACCTGACGGTGAAGGACGCTCCGCGGCTGCGGAAGTTCTACAGCTCGGTGGTCGGCTGGCAGACCAGCGAGGTCCCCATGAAGGACGCCAAGGGCGCGTACGCGGATTACTGCATGAACCTGCCGGGCAAGACGGCGAAGAAGCCGGGCGAGACGGTGGCGGGTGTGTGCCACGCGCGGGGCTCGAACAAGAAGGTGCCGCCGCAGTGGATGATGTACGTGAAGGTGAAGAGCGTGAAGGCGAGTGTGGCCAAGGCGAAGAAGCTGGGCGGGAAGGTGGTCGATGGGCCGCGGAACGCCGGGCCCATGGTGTTCTGCGTCATCAAGGACCCGGCGGGCGCGGTAATCGGGTTGATCGAGACGTGATCGCGAGGCTCAATACTCGCGGCGGAGGCGTGCCGCGGGGATGTTGAGCTGGTCGCGGTACTTGGCGACGGTGCGTCGTGCGATCTCGATGCCGCGTTCTTGGAGCTTGTCGACGAGGGCCTCGTCGGACCAGGGTTTCTTTTTGTCTTCGTGGTCGATGATGTCGCGGAGCGCGACCTTGATGGCGTCCCAGGCCATGTCCTCGCCGGCGTCGGTCTGCAGGCCGCCGGAGAAGAACTTGCGGAGCGGGACGACGCCGCGGGGCGTCTGGAGGTGCTTCTCGCTGACGGCGCGGCTGACGGTGGCGACGTGGATGCCGAGCTGCTCGGCGACCAGCGTCATCGGCAGGGGCTTGAGGGCTTGCGGTCCGAAGTCGAAGTAGTCGCGCTGCGCGTCGACGACGGCTTGCACGACGCGCAGGAGCGTGTGCTTGCGCTGGTTGACGGCGTCGATGAGCCAGGCGGCGTTGGAGAGATTGGTGCGCAGGAAGTCCTTGCCCCGCTTGTCCATGCCCTTGTCGGGCTTGCCCTTGCTGAGCTGGGCGTATTCCTGATTGATGCGAAGGTCGGGGATGCGGCGCTCGTTGAGGTAGGCGATGTAGCGGTCCTTCTCGGCGTCGTACTCGACGATCGCGTCGGCGACGATCGGGCGGACGTCTTCGGAGACGAGACGGCGTGCGGGGGCGAGGCTGAGTTTCTTCAGCAGTTCGAGGGCGCCGCGGATCTCGGCGAGGGAGAGGTGGGTCTTCTCGCTCACGCGGGGGAGGCGGTTGTTCATCAGATCGTCGAGGTGGTTCTCAACGATCAGGCGGGCGTGGGCGATGACCTCGGGCTCGATCTTGCGTTCGTCCTCGGCGTCGCCGAAGGCGTCGAGCTGGAGCAGAAGGCACTCGCGGGCGTCGCGGGCGGCGACGCCCGGCGGCTCGAGGAAGAGCTGCACGGCACGGAGCGCGTTCTCGAGATCCACGGAGCGGGGCTTGGTTTCGCCTGCACCGGTGACGGGGGCGCGATCGGCGATGGTCTCCAGCGGCGTGCGGAGATAGCCGTCGGCGTCGAGGAAGGAGATGATCAGTTCGCCCAGGGGCTTGAGTTCTTCCTTGACCTCGGCGAGGTGCCACTGCTCGCGGAGCTGCTCGTGCAGCGAGATGCTGCGGGCGGGCGTGGCGGCCATGGCTTCGGACTTGGCGTCGCGGTCGTCGCCGGAGGCGCGGGGCGAGTACTCGAAGTCTTCATCGCGGCTGGGGCGCTCGGCGAGCTCGCGGACGCTGGGGGCTTCGGCCTCGTGCGATTCGTCGCCGCCGTCGAACTCGTTCTCGGCGGCCTCGGGGTTCGACTCGTTGAACTGTTCCAGCCGCGCGAAGTCGTCTCGGTCGTCGCCAACGTCGAGGGGGGTCTCGTCTTCGGAGAGGGCGCCCTCGGTCACGTCGTCTTCGTCTTCGTTGGACTCGGCGGGGTCCGCGTCTTCGACCTCGGATTCGACTTCGGCGGCGGCCGCACTGGCCTCGGCGAGTTCGAGCGTGGGGTTGCTCTCCAGCTCCTGCTGGATGCGTTCCTGCAGCTCCGCGAGGGGCATCTGCAGGATCTCCATGGACTGGATCATCCGCGGCGCCAGCTTCATCTGCTGGCCGAGCTTCATGCTTTGCTGGGTCTCGAACCTCATCGCGTCGGTCTCCAGCGGGTGCCGGAACGTCATGTTCCGGGTGGCCGCCGATCGCGAAGGGAAAGAGGGGTCAGTCCCTGACGCGCTGGCGGCCGACTATGGCATCGGCCAAAACCGCCTTGTTGGCATACTCCAATTGGCTGCCAGACGGCAAACCACGTGCCAATCTTGTGATACGGACCCCCAGACCTTCCAGTTCTTTCTGCAAATAGAGGCCGGTTCCGTCCCCTTCGAGGGTTGGATTAAGTCCGAGAATCACTTCCAAGACCTTGGCGTTGCCCGGGTTGCGCTTAGGGTCGCGGCAGCGATCGAGCAGGTCGGGGATGGTGAGATCGGTGGCGGCGACGCCGTCGAGGGGGCTGAGGCGTCCCATGAGGACGTGGTAGAGGCCCTTGTACATGGCGGTCTGTTCGAGGGCGATGAGGTCCTTGGGCTGCTCGACGACGAGGACGGTGGTGCGGTCGCGGGCGGGGTCGGCGCAGATGGAGCAGGTGTCGGCGTCGGAGAGGTTCCAGCAGAGGCCGCAGTGGCGGATGTTCTTCTTGACGTCGTGAATGGCCTGGGCAAGGCGGAGCGCGTCGGGCTCGTTGCTCTTGAGGATGTAGAAGGCGAGGCGTTCGGCGCTGCGGCGGCCGATGCCCGGGAGGGCGGCGAACTCGTCGATCAGACGCTCGACCGCGCTGGGGTAGGCGAGGCCCTTCTTGGTTGGCGGGTTGGTGTTGGGGCCGGGCATGTCGGGATGGTAGAGGAAGTGAGGCGGTGAAGAGGAGAGCGGGTGGATGGAGTGTCTGGTGCCATCAGTCCGCGGCTGCTTTGAGCCGCGCGACTGATGCGGGGCTCGCGGTGTCGTGAGCCTGGAGCGGGAACGCATCAGTCGCGCCGCAAAGCCGGCGGACTGATGGCACCGGCGTTGGTCGTACTGTTGTTCGTGCAAGACGCAACGACACCAAAGCGTGGCGGGTTGGGCAGCGTGGTCTCGCTGGCGCTGGTCGCGGCGTTGGCGGTCGGAGTCGGCGTCTTTGGGTATCGCGTGGTGTGGCCGGATCTGCATCCCAAGCGATTCGCGGAAGTGGTGCCGGGAAAGGTGTACCGCAGCGCAGAACCTTCGCCGGCGGCGCTCGAATCGATGGTGAAGGAGCGAGGCATCCGAACCATCATCGACCTGGGCGTGGCCCCCGAGGGTGATGTTCGTGATCGCCGACTGCAGCTATCGGCGCAGGCGCTGGGTGTCACACGGTTCAAGTTCGATCTGATCGGCGACTCGACGGGGAACCCCAACGAGTACGTGGCGGCGCTGCGGATCGCGTCGGATCCGGCGCGGCAGCCGGTGTTGGTGCACTGCGCGACGGGCAGTCAGCGGACGAGCTGCGCGATCGGGTTGTTCCGCGCCGCGTTCGAGGGCGTGTCGGTGGACGAGGCGATCGCGGAGGCGAAGCGTTTCGACGCCAAGCCCAAGGTCGACGAGACGATGCGGTCGATCGCGTCGCCGGTGTTGAAGGCGCTGCGCGAGGGCGGTTGGATCGAGGGGCAGGCGGTGCCGCGGGTGGAGCCGACGACGCCGATCGCGGCCCGGCCGTGAGGCGTGCGGGGCGTTTTCTTTGCACAAACAACTGCGCGGCGGTTCGCGTGCGATGCACGGCGGATGGCTGTCGGTGAGCGTGTGGTGACAGCACGGGAATGACGCGGAAATCTCGGCACTTCTCGACCGGATCGGTGAAGCCGCGAATCCGGGAGCGGGTATCGCGGGCGTTCGCGCTCGCGTTGGTCGCCGTGCGGCACCGGACGGGACCAGTTGGGACCAGGCGGGACCAAGCAGCACCAAGGCGCGAACGCAGGAGCGATTCATGTCTATTGCATCGGCGTCGATCGGATTGGCGCGGGTCGGAGTCGTGTCGCTGGGTCTTCTGGCGGCGGCGGCGCGAGCCGATGTTTCATCGGACCAGCCGCTGGCGGCCGATGGCTTCGAGCTCGCGGCGGGCACCTCGATCAACGGGCGCGGCGTGTGGACCGATCCGCGGGCGTTGTTCCGTGTGTACACGTCGAGCTCGGCGAAGGACGGCAAGGGCAGCGTGCGCGTGGATACAACCGAGTTCGGAGATTTCAATCTGCCGGGCTACCGCAACAAGTGGGGCGGCTGGATCGGGTTTGCGCAGGGAGCGATCGGGTTCGCGCCGGCGCCGGGCGAACGCGGCGTGCTGACGCTCCGCGGCTTCGTGCGGATCACCATGCCCGAGCACCCGTATCTGCGCGACGTTCGGGTCGGGATCCTCGCGGACGACGCGACCAACTCCACGGTGGCCGACCTCGGCATGGACTCACACGGCTGGCTCGGAGGCGTGGTGCAGTTCAACGGGAACGAGGCGTTCTGGGCAACCGCCCAGCCGGTGGCTCAGCCGGGGGTGTGGAACGAGCTGCTGATCCGGCTTGATCTTGAGAACGGTCTGGGGCGGCTTGAATGGAACGGGAATCGGGTGCTGGTCTTCTCCCACAACGCGGGATCGATCGGCCGGGTGCAGCTCAGCGTCGAGGGACGACGGAGCGTGTCGATGCCGTACCGGCAGCAGGGGTTCGGCGAGTTCGACAGCTTCTCGGCGACAACCGCGTGGCACTGCGAGGGGGATCTGAACCTCGACCTCGTGGTGGACGACGAGGACTTCGGCGACTTTGTTCGGCTGTATGACGTCGGGGACTGCGCAAGGGTGGACATCCTCGACGCGTCGTGTGCGGCGGACTTGAACGGCGATCTGGCTGTGGATGAGGCGGACTTTGCGTTGTTCGCGGCGCGGTATGACGTCTTTGTTTGTCCGTGAGGGGGCTCGCGGGGCCTGGAAGGGCCCGCCCCCCCTCCACGAGAACGGGCGGTCAGGGGCACAGCAGATCGTTGTACGCCGTCGCGAAGATCACGAAGTCGGTGTCGTCGCAGCTCGCGTCGCCGGTGAGGTCCGCGCCTTGGTACGCGCCGGGCATGATGAGGGTGTTGTAGAAGTCGGCGAAGAGGACAAAGTCGGCGTCGTCGATGAAGCCGTCGTTGGTCAGGTCGCTGGGGCAGCATCCCTGGGGCGAGCGGGGGCTGGCGAACTGGCAGAGCTTGATCTCGATCGCGTTGGGCAGCGTGTTGCCGACGGCGCCGGGGATGCAGTCGGCGCTGACGGGCGTGGTCGCATCGGCGGTGGGGTAGGTGCCGACGGCGACGTACACCTTGCTGGGGAGCGTCGTGCCGCCGCCGAAGCGCTTCTTGAGATCGATGGTGGCGGCGAGCACGCCGCCGTTGTTGGTTGCGGCGTTCTGCGTGACATTGCCCATCGGCACGTCAAACCACCCATTGAAGCCGTTGGAACTCTCGTTGCCGACGAACGACGCCCACGCGCCGATCTGGCCGCCCTTGCCCCACATGGCGTTCTGCAACGCGCCGGGGCCATTGGGTCCCGAGAGGAGCAGGAAGCGGTCGTTGCTCCCGGCGGCGGCCTGCGTCGCCATGTAGAAGATGTCGCCCTTCAGGCCAGCCCAGAGATTGATGTTGTTGCTGGCGCTGGTGGCGATGAGCGTGGAATCAGGGTCGCGCGTGCCGCTGACCTGCCAGGTATCGACGGGCGTTCCGCCGCTGACGGTGAAGTGCCAGTCCTGCGAGCCGTTGTTGTCCCAGATCGTCGCGCTGCCGGGCAGCAGCGCGTTGTTGAAGACCATGTCGAGCTTGGTGGCGTTGGCGGGGACGGAGATCGTCACGCTCCACTTGCCGGTACCCGCGGAAGACATCTGCACCGTCGGCTGCACCGGCGTCCATTGGTTGATACCCCAGTACATGGCGACGTTGCTTGCGCCCGCGAGCGGGCGGCCGCTGGTGTCGTAGGTGATGGTGACGTTCTGTCCGGCGATGGGGGTTTCGGGCGAGAGCGTGACCGTGGTGCCGCCGCCGGTGGGGGCGCCGTTGCCGTCGCCGACGTACACGTGCTGAATCGGAGACTTCTTCAGATTGCCACGGCTGTCGGTGGCCTCGATGTAGTAATCGACGAGCTTGCTGCGGATCCCGGTGAGGCGGGCCGAATACTGATCCGCGATGTACTGCGGCATCACGAAGAAATTGATGCTCGGGTCGTTGAAGAAGTTGCCTGCAGGGAAGGCCCGCTTGGTCATCGTGACCGACTGCCATGCGCCGACTTCAGAACCGCCGGCGTAGGTCTCGTTCTGGGTCGACGAGAGCGGATTGCTGCCGTCGTTGTCGAGGCGGTACTTGAGGACCACGCTGCCGTCGGGGATGCCGCTGGCGTCGTAGGCGAAGGTCCAGATGTCGAAGTCGCCGTTGTTGATGACCTGCTGGTACTTGTGCTGCGGGCCGAAGTTGGTGGAGCCCGGGTTCCACGGCGTGCGCTGCGGGATCCAGACGGTGGGCGCGACGGTGTCGCCGCTGGGGCCGGCGCTGGCGATGACGGGATCCGCGAGTCGGGCAGCGTTGTTGCACGCGATCGTGGGTTTCACCTCCATGTCGATGGCGGTGCCGTAGTACATGTAGCCGCTGTTGAGTGCGCCCATGAAGTAGTGCCAGGCGCGCTCGGCGGGGAGTGTGGAGTTGTCGGGATAGACGATGCGGCCCAAGTCGAGCGGCGCGCCGGCGGTGCCGCCGTGGACGGGGAAGGTGGTGGGGCGTGCGAGGGTGATCGCCTCGGCGGTCTCGACGCGGTTCTGCATTGCGGTGATGACGGCCCAGTTGCGGGCGTCTTCGGCCCAGCCGTTGTTCACATCGATGTTGCCCTGAGCGTTGACCAGCGGCCAGTTCCAGTTGATGAACTGGGGCGCGCCGAAGTCGCCGTCGGCGTTCACCCACGCGCCGTCTTCGACGTGCACGAAGTCATTCGCCGGCACCGGGTAGTCGTTGAGGTACTGCTCGATCGTGGTGGCGGGATAGATGCTGTTGGCAGAGGAGACGAGATTCGGCGTCGCCTCCATGTAGTACGAGTAGCCGCCGCCCCAGGCGTTGTCGCCGTCGTGCGTCAAGGTGATGAGCGCGGGGCGTGTGCCGGTGTGCAGTGCGGCGAGGTTGGCGAAATCGGTCGTGCCGATGGGCGCGTAGCCGTCGCGCCACGAGAGCCCCTGCGAAGCGGGAATCACGATGATCGACGACGCCGCACCGGTGTTTGGATCGATGTACTGAGCGCGGCGTGGGATTAGCGAGAAGATCGATTCCACCGGCGAGCAGCCGCGGGAGATGGACTGGCGGTACCAGGCGTTCCCGACGGTGCTGTTGAGCGGGTTGATCTGGTCGGCCTTGTTGGGCGGGTCGCAGTTGATGCCGCCGGAGCCGAAGACGACGGGGAAGTCGGGCTGAGCGCGTGCGATCTTCTCGGCGCTGACCACCGACCAGGTGATGTTCTCGCTGGCGAGCACGCCGATCATGCGGGTGCTGAAGGCCATCTCGCTGGGGAAGAAGCCGCGGGACATCGGGACACTGCTGCCCCACGCGTCGGCGTAGATGCGCTTGTAGGCCTGGATCTGCTTGCGCATGGTGTTCTCGTCCACCAGCGGCATGAGGGCGTGGTGGAACGGGAAGATGACGACATCGAGGCGGGGCTTGCCGTTGATGGTGGTCCAGCCGCGGGCCTCGCGGATCGAGTTCATCCAGCCTGGCGAGTACCCGAGCTGGTTGCTGCCGCCGAGCGACATGATGTTCTCGATGAGCCCGCCGGAGTAGGAGATCTGAGCGCCGGCGCGCTGGGTCCAGCGGATGGCGTTGACGCTGTCGCGGGTGCGGTACTGGTACACCGCCTGGCGATCGGCGAGGCCGAAGATGTCGTCGAGGTTGTTCTCCGGGTGCGTTGCGCCACTCGCCTTGTGGGAGCGAGACTCTTGGGCGCGTTCATAGCGGTCGAAACCGAAGACCTGGCGATCGGGCCAGTAGACCGGCTGCTCGAGGTGCCAGAGGTAGGTGAACTGGACCTTGGATTGGGCGGCGGCGGTGCCCGCGAGGCAGGCGAGGGACGAGGCAGCGACGAGAGCGCGAAGGGTCGGTTGGTTCAAGGCGGGGTCTCCCTGCCCAGAACGTACCGGAAAAGGCCGTTGGGATCAATGGAAAACGGCGCAAGTGCGAGCCCGTGGCGTGCGAGCCGCCGCGCGGATCAAGGGCAGAGCAGCCGGTCGTAGCCTCGGGCGAAGGTGGAGAAATCGCTGTCGTCGACAAACCCGTCGCCGTTGAGATCGGCGGGACACCCGGCGGGGAAGCCGTTGGTCAGCGTGGGACAGAGAAGGTCGTTGTAGGCGGAGGCAAAGAGAGTGAAGTCGGAGTCGTCGACGAAGGAATCGTTGTTGATGTCGCCCTCGCAGTACTTGGCGAAGTCGACGGTGTCGGCCATGTTGCAGACGAAGTTGTCGCCGGTGTAGAGGGTGCGGCTGAGGTTGTTCGTCGGATTGACGGCGAAGACGCCCTGGGTGCTGGACCAGAGCAGCTCACCGGTGCCCAGCACGGCGACGCCACGGGGCTGGGTGACCGTGATGAAGGGAAGGAAGGCCTGGGTGAGGATGCGGCCGAGGAAATTGCTGGTGGCGACGGAGTAGCGGAAGAGGCCCGGGTCGGGCAGGGAATTGCCGACGACGATGATCTCGTCGATCGGTCCGCTGGTGCGCTGGACGATCTGGAGCGGGAAGTCGAGGGTGGACAGGCCGCCCCAGGGGCCGGTCAGCGTGCCATTGGTCTGGAAGATCTCGAGCCGGTTCTGGGCGATGTTGGCGGTCAGGACGAAAGCGCCAAAGGCGTAGACGTCAAAGGGGTCCTCGGCGTCGAAGATGCCGAGGGGCTGAGCGGAGGTGTTGAACCGGGCGATGCCGCCGGCGGTGCCGATGCCCCCGCTGGCGACCCAGGCCTCACCGTTGACGATGCCGATGCCGCGGGCGTTGGGGATGGTGTCGATGAAGCCGAGGTAGCGCGGGGTGTCGTACTGCGCGGAGACGCGGTGGATGATGCCCGACATCTGATCGCTGATCCAGATCTCGGAGCCGACCTGGGCGGCGTGGCGGAGCACGCCGATGGACGAGGTGTCGACAAAGGTGGAGACGTCGAGCCAGACGGCGGGCGTTTTGCCCTCGATGGAGATGGGCGCGCCCGTGGCCTGAGTGAACCCCACGATCAGGTAGTTCGTGTTGTCGGGGACAAGGACGTACGGCACCGCGAGTGCGCTCGCACTCATGAGCGAGACGCCGAGGAAGGTGGCGAGAGTGGCGGCGGGACGGTCGGGCATGAGGGAGCGGATGCGGGAGACGGAGAAAACCGGCATTCGAGATGGGCGAGAACAGGTGCGTCGAGAGGCGCATCGACGCCGCCAGAAGGGCGGTCGTGCGATCCGATTCTTGTTTATCGAACGCCCGGTTTCGTTATTTCACGGCCTTCGTGAATCCCGAGCAGAAGGCCGGAAAAAATGAGGCGGCGAGCCGCCGAAGCGAACTCGCCGCCCTTCCGGGGGCAGGAGATATCCGTCGGGGCCAAGGTATCAGGCGAATACCGGAGACGCAAATCCGAAATAAGTGTTTTGGGGATAAATCTGTTGAAATCACAGAATTATCTTGACTCTGGTAGTCTCGTGCCCAGTGAAAACACCGGGTTAGTGGAGTAGATCAGCGATCCCGAGCGCGCCGACGACGAGGCTGACGATGCCGTTGAAGGTGAAAAAGGCGGCGTCGAGGCCCTGTTTGCCGCGACGGGCGAGAACCAGGTGTTCGCCGATCAGCAGGGCGGCGGCGAGCGCGACGGCGATGCCGAAGAGAAGGCCCAAGCGGGCGTCGCTGCGCCAGGCGAGGAAGAGCATGACCGCTGCGGCGGCGTGGAGCAGGCGGCTGAGCCAGAGGGCGGCGGCGACGCCGAGCCGCGACGGAACGCTGAAGAGGCCGAGGCGTTGATCGACGTCGACGTCCTGGAGGGCGTAGATGATGTCAAAGCCCGCGACCCAGAGGGTGACCATGGCGGCGAGGCAGAGCAGGAAGACAGTCACGCCGGGAGCAAGCGGCGCGAGCGACTCGGCGGCCGAGGTGAGACCGAGCGTGCGCGGGTCGATGGCGATGGCCGCGGCGAGCGGCGACGCGGCGAGTGAGGTGCCGAGGAAGAGGTGGCACGCCCAGGTGAAGCGCTTGGTGAGGCTGTAGAGCGCGATCCATCCGAGCACCGGCAGCGCGAGATAGAGCGGCCAGGGGTTGGCGAGCAGGAACCAGAAGCCGGAACAGGCGATGAGGAATCCGGCGGCGCAGACGGCCGCGAGCGACCAGCCGAAGGCGGGCGAGAGCGAGCCGGCGGCGAAGGCGCGGCGCTGGGTGCGTGGGTTGTCGGCATCGAGGCCGCGATCGAAGAGGCGATTCACGAGCATCGCCCAGGTGCGGGCGAGGACCATGCAGCAGAGCACGGGGATGAGCACCAGTGCGAACCGCGACCAGGGCATCGATTCAGGCCGAGCGGCGAACGCGGCGAGCAGCGCGAACGGGAGCGCGAAGACGGAATGGCTGAGCTTGATGTCGGCGAGGGCGAGAGAAACGCGGGCGGTGAGCGCGGTGGGGGCCCCGAGTGCGGAAGAAGGTGTAGCGGTTGTGGGTGCGGAGCTCACGGGGTATTGAAGGCGAGGTGGCATCGGTGAGACCGGCCTCTGGCAGGTCTTCGGGCGTTGGTGCAGTGGGTTGTGTGATTGGGGGCAATGGTCGACCGGCCGGAGGCCGGTCCCACTGGCGCGATGGGAGGCTGGTTCCGCTGGCGCGAACGGTGTTACTGGCCTGCGGGCTTGCCGCCTTTGCGGGGGTCGCTGCCGGCTTCGAAGCGGGTGCGTTCGCGGGGTGAGCGGCGGACGGCTTGGACGACGCACTCGCTGGATCCGATCTTGATCTCGTGGCCGCGTTTGGTGAGGCTTTGGGCGACGGTGCCGCCGGTGTCGGGTGCGCCCGCCAGATCGGGCTCGACGGTGAGGGTGCGGGGCATCCACTGGTGATGGATGCGGGGCTGGGCCACGGCACGCGAGGCGGGGATGTCGTAGAGGACGGAGTCGAGCAGCACCTGCAGTGTGCCGGTGATGATGCGTGGGCCGCCGCTGGCGCCGACGACGAGTTCGACGGGCGCGTCGTCGCGGTCGGCGGCGAGGACGATGGTGGGGGACATGCTTGAGAGCGGCTGCTTGCCGGGGGCGGGGAGGTTGCGATCGTCCTGGCGCAGGCCGAAGGCGTTGGGCTTGCCGGGGCGGGTGGTGAAGTCGTCCATCTGGTTGTTGAGGACGAAGCCGTAGCCCTTGACGACGAGCATGCTGCCGAACTCGAGGTTGATGGTCTCGGTGCAGGCGACGGCGTTGCCGAAGGAGTCGACCGCGGACAAGTGGCTGGTGCCAGCGTCACGGAGTTCCTGGGCACCGGCCGAGGGGAGGCGGCTGCCGTAGGACTCGGCGGGCTGGGTGCGGGACATGTCGATGCGAGAGGCGAGGTCGCGGATGTTCACTGCGCTGGTGAGTGCGAGCACGGGAACGGGCACGAAGTCTGGGTCGGCGAGATGGCGGGAGCGGTCGGCGAACGAGTGCGAGAGCGCTTCGGTGAGGAAGTGGAGCGAATCGGCGGAGGCGTAGTCGAAGCGGTCAAAGTCGCTGGCGCGAGACTCGATCATGCCGAGGACTTGCGAGAGCACGATGCCGCCGGAAGAAGGCAACGGGAATGTCAGCACGCGGCGGCCACGGAAGGTGGTCGCGAGCGGCGTGAGCTCCTTGGGCGTGTAGCTGGCGAAGTCGCTGGCGGGCACGTCGGCGCCGTCGGCTTTGAGCGTGGCGCGGATGGCGTCGGTGATCGGGCCGCTATAGAACGCGGCGGCGCCGTCCTTGGCGATGAGGCGCAGGGCCTTGGCGTGCTCGGGCTGCTTGAGGATGTCGCCGACGCGGGTGGTTTGGCCGTTGTCGTAGATGCGCCGGAACTCGGCGAAGCGATTCTTGTGCTCGGGGTGGCGCTCGAAGAAGCCCTTGACGTTCTTGCCGTTGATCACGCGGGCGTGGTCGGCGTCGATGGCGAAGCCTTCTTCGGCGGCGCGGATGGCGGGGGCGAGGACGACTTCGCGGGGGAGCGTGCCGTAGGTCTCGAGTGCGGCGAGCAAACCGGCGACGGTGCCGGGGATGGCGACGGCGTGGGCGCCTTCGGTGCTGGCGAGCGGGTCGTCTTTGAGAGTGCCCTTGGTGAAGGCGTCGGGCGTGGCCCAGGATGCGGCGCGCTCG
This sequence comes from Phycisphaerales bacterium, assembly GCA_019744815.1. Taxonomy (GTDB): domain Bacteria; phylum Planctomycetota; class Phycisphaerae; order Phycisphaerales; family UBA1924; genus JAFEBO01. The sequence continues at coordinate 196,557 of JAIEUA010000010.1, read as the reverse complement.
CGGTAGTCGAGGGCGATGGTGCGGGGCAGGCCTTTGATGCGAGGGTGCTTGGCCAGGTGGATCATCATGAACCCGCCGCCGCCGATGCCGCAGGAGTAGGGGCGGACGACCGAGAGGGTGAAGCTGGCGGCGACGGCGGCGTCCACGGCGTTGCCGCCGCGTTCGAGCATCTCGAGCCCGGCCTTGGAGGCGAGCTCGTGATCGGCCGCGACGACGTGGCGGTAGGTGGGTTCGACGCGCGCCCGCGTGCGTGGCGAGGCTGGTTGGTTGCTCGTCGCCCGGTTTGGGGTGGCGGTGCCGCAGGAGGGGAGAACGCAGGCCGCGATGAACAGCAGGGCCAGCGATCGGGCGAACGGGGTTCTCATTCCGCGAGTATCTCGTGTCGGGCGGGTGGAGGCAAGGCGCGGAGCGGAAACGGCGGCGTGAAGGCGGTTGGGCGGAACGAATGGGCGTGGGCCGCATCCATATGCTCTGTCATGCTTTTTCAGCGGCGCAGCAGCCGCACTCGATACCGTGATTACCTGATCAAGAGCAAGGACCCGGCGTGGGCGAAGCTGGATTCCGCGGAGGCCTCGGGCTCGCGGGAGAAGAAGGGCAAGCGCAGCCGCGGGTTCTTTGAGCTGTTCTGGCTCTTCTGGGCGGAGATCCGCGCGTTCCACGGCACGATCTACGCGGCGATCGCGACGGTCACGGTGGCGACGTGCATCAGTCTGGTGATGCCGGCGAGCACGCTGATCACGATCGACTACATCGTGACCGATCACCCGGGGCCCGCGGGGATTCCTCGTCAGGCGAAAGAAGTGCTGGCGGCCCTGGGGATCAACATCGATCCGGCCGCGATTACGCGTGGGGACCGGGTGACGCTGCTTTGGGTGCTGGGCGCCGCGATGGTGCTGGTGTCGTGCGTGAGTGTCTTGATCTGGATGTGGGGTCGGTGGCAGATGACGCGCCTGACCAAGCGGGTGCAGGCGTCGATGCGGAAGAACGTGTTCGAGCACGCGGTGCGGCTGCCTCTGCACCGGGTGCAGCAGATCAAGACCGGCGGCATGGTGAGCGTGCTGCGGGAGGACGCCGGCGCGTCGGCGGAGCTGCTGTTCAGCTTGATCTACAACCCGACCCGGGCGATCGTGCAGTTGATCGGCACGCTGATCATCCTGGCGGTGGTCGATTGGCGGATGCTGGTGGGCGGGCTGCTCTTGATTCCCGCGGTGTGGCTCAGTCATCGGACGTGGATCAGCCGGATCCGGCCGCTGTTCCGGGATATCCGGATCACGCGATCGAGCATCGACGGCCAGACCACCGAGGCGTTCGGCGGGATGCGGGTGGTGCGTGGATTCTCACGCGAGCTGTCGGAGTCCGGGCGTTTCACTCGCGCCGGGCACTTCATGTCGAGGCAGGAGATCTTGGTGTGGTGGTGGTCCCGCATTTTGGAAGTGCTGTGGTCGATGCTGATCCCGATCGCATCGACCGGGGTGCTGATCTACGGCGGGACGCAGGTCATCCGGGGCGAATTGACCATCGGCCAGGTCATGATGTTCACGAGCTATCTGCTGATGCTGCTGAGCCCGCTGGAGACACTGACCAACACAGCGACGGCGGTGCAGACGAATCTGGCGGGGTTTGATCGCATCCTGGACATTCTGGCCGAGCCGCGGGAGTTTCAGGAGGACGAGGCGCGGGGCAAGCCGCTGGATCGAGCGGGCGTGCAGGGGCGGATCACGCTCGATCGGGTGAGCTTTGCGTACCCGGCGCAGACGTCGAAGGTGAAGGGTGCGCGGGCGATGGAGGAGTCCAAGCCCGGGGACAAGGCCGCCAAGCGCGACGAGTCGCCCCGGGCGGTGCTGCGGAACATCTCGATCGACGTGCCCCACGGGACGACGGTGGCGTTGGTGGGGGCCAGCGGCAGCGGGAAGACGACGCTGTGCAACCTGATCGCGCGGTTCTACGACCCGTGCGAGGTGTCGATCGCCGACGAGGGGATCACGCTGCCGCGGGGGCGCATCCTGCTCGATGGGGTCGATCTCCGCGACATCGATGTGCGTCACTACCGGCGGTTGCTCGGCATTGTGGAGCAGGACGTTTTCCTGTTCGACGGCAGCGTGGCGGAGAACATCGCCTACGGACGGATCGACAGCGAGGGCGACGGTCTGCCCTCGCGCGAGGCGGTGATGCGGAGCGTGCGAGCGGCAGCCCAGGCAGCGAACGCGGCGGAGTTCATCGAGAAGCTTGAGTACGGCTATGACACGATCATCGGCGAGCGCGGGGTGCGCCTCAGCGGCGGGCAGAAGCAGCGGCTCGCGATCGCCCGGGCGCTCTTCGCGGACCCGCTCATTCTGATCCTCGACGAGGCGACGAGCAACCTCGATGCCGAGAGCGAGGCGATGATCCAGCGCAGCCTCGGCGGGCTGATGAAAGGTCGGACCAGCTTTGTGATCGCGCACCGGCTGAGCACGATCCGCAATGCGGATCTGATCGTGGTGCTGGAGCAGGGGCGCGTGATCGAGACGGGGAATCACGAGACGTTGCTGGCCGCGGGAGGTCGCTACGCGGATCTCTTGCGGACGCAGCTCGAGGCGCATTCGCCCGAAGCCGTGGCGGCGATCAAGGAAGCGCTGAGCCGCGGTTGATGTGGCGTTTTCTCGGCCCCTCGTTCGCACCCCGTGAGGCACGCCAATCGCGACTTGCCGCGAATTTTGTTGCATCCGATCCGCGTTTCGGCGATAATCGTCTATCGGAGTCTCGACCGGGTGCGTGCGTGCAACTCACGCAGCAGCCCGCCAGAGTTCCGACGACCGGCGTTTGGTCCTCCGACCCGCCGGGCGATGTGCCGCGGGTGACGGCCCGCGGGGGAATCCAGCGGCGGCGGACGTACAAGCCGCGACGGCCGCACGGGTGTTCTCAAGAAGGAGGTGATCCAGTGATAGATCGTTGTACGCAGGGGCTGCGCGCTTAAGCGCCAGGCTCGACGGAGCCCGCGCGTTGCGCGGCCCGACTTCTACGTAATCGAACGTAGCGCCGGCGACCTCCCTGAGGTCGCCGGTTGTTTTTGGCAGTGGGAGAGTGGGGCAGTGGGGCAGTGGGGCAGGTGAGTCGTGGAGCGGGGAAGCAATCGGGGGCGGGGCCTTCCAGGCCCCGCCGTTCTGGTGCCATCAGTCCGACGCCGCTTTGGGCGGCGCGACTGATGCTTGGGCGCGAGGGTTGGCAGACGGCATCAGTCGCGCCGTGCCGAGCCACGGCGGACTGATGGCACCATAACCGTGGAGGCAGGGAATGAACGCGCGGGGCCTGGAAGGCCCCGCCCCCACCCGCCCCCACCCGGTTGTCTGCGATGTTCCGCAGGCGCTGAGGATGACCGGCTGGAAGCCGGTCCCACTGACGCCTTACTCGTGGATCATCACCTTCGTCGGCGTTCCCGTGATACTGCTCGCCGCCACCCACACCGTCAGCTCACACGGCTCCACGGCAAGCTGCGTGTCGATGTTCCAGAACGCGAGCTCGGCGGCGGTGAGTTTGAACTTCACGGCGCGGGTCTGGCCCGGCTCGAGGGTGAACTTCTCGAAGCCCTTGAGCTCGCGGACGGGGCGGGCGACGCTGGTGCCGCGTTGGCGGATGTAGAGCTGGGCGATCTCGGTGCCGCTGCGAGAGCCGGTGTTGGTGACGGCGGATTCGATTTCGATCGTGGCGCCGTTGCGGAGAGCGTTGACGCTGATCTCTTTCGTGGATGCCTTCGTGGGTCCGTACGTGAAGGTCGTGTACGTGAGGCCGTGGCCGAAGGGGTAGAGCGGCGAGCCGTCCTCGTCGACGTAGCGGCTGAGGAACTTGTAGCCCTGGTCCTTGGACACATCGTCGGGGCCGGGGACGGGGCGGCCGGTCTTGAGGTGGTTGTAGTAGATCGGCACCTGCCCGACTGCTCGCGGCATGGTGGCGGTGAGTTTGCCGGAGGGCGAAACCTCGCCGGTCAGCACGCGGGTGAGCGCGGGGCCGGCTTGCAGGCCGGGGTACCACGCCATGAGGATCGCGGGGATGTTCGCGGCTTCCCACGCGAGCGTGAGCGGGCGGCCGCTGAAGGCGACGAGCACGATGGGCTTGCCGAGCTTGTCGACTTCCTTCAAGAGATCGAGCTGATTGCCGGGCAGATCCAGCCGCGTGCGTGACGCGGCCTCGCCGGACATGTGACGCGATTCGCCCAGGGCCATGATGACGAAGTCGGCGTTCTTGGCGGCGTCGAGCGCGGCGGCGAAGCCTTCGCGGGAACCGCCGGTGATCGTCGTGCCCTGGGCGTAGGTGACGGCGCTCCCGAAACGCTCCGCGAGCGATGCGCGGAGCGTGATCACGTCTTCCTTCTTGCCCTGGCACGACCAGCCGCCGAGCATCTCCTCGGCGTCGTCGGCGAGCGGGCCGATGAGGGCGATGCGGGCGTTGGCAGCGAGCGGCAGGACGGGTCTGCCGCCGGCATCGCCGGTCGCCGCGTAGTTCTTCAGGAGCACGAAGGACTGCTCCGCCGCTTCGCGGGCGAGAGCGATGTACTCGGGCTTGAGCATCGCCGCGGCCTCGGCGTCGGCGTTGACGTAGGGGTTTTCGAAGAGGCCGAGCTCGAACTTGGCGCGGAGGATGCGGCGGACGGAGGCGTCCACGGCCTGCTCGCTCACCTTGCCGGCGCGAACCAGGCCGGGCAGTTCGGCGGCGTAGAGGTTCGCCTGCATGTCCATGTCGACGCCGGAGGCGAAGCCCTTCAGCGCGGCGGTGCGATCGTCGAGGGCGATGCCGTGCGGGATCAGCTCGGCGACGCTGGTCCAGTCGCTGACGACAAAGCCGTCGAACTTCCACTCGTTGCGGAGGATGCCGGTGAGCGTGTGGTGATTGGCGGAGGTCGGCACGCCGTTGAGCGCGTTGAACGCGCTCATGAAGGTGACGACGCCGGCGTCGCTGGCGGCCCGGAACGGCGGCAGGTACACGTCACGCAGCACGCGTTCGGAGATGTCGACGGTGTTGTAATCGCGCCCGCCCTCGGCTCCGCCGTAGGCGACGAAGTGCTTGGCGCAGGCGAGGATGGAGGTCGGCTGCGCGAGGTTCGCGGTGCCGATGCCGCCCTGATAGCCGCGGACGGCGGCGACGGCGAGTGCGCTGCCGAGGTACGGGTCTTCGCCGCTGCCTTCCATGATGCGGCCCCAGCGCGGGTCGCGGGCGATGTCGACCATGGGGGCGAAGGTCCAGCGGATGCCGCCGGCGGCGGCCTCGGCGGCGGCGACGCGGGCGGTGCGCTCGATGAGGCTCGGGTCCCACGCGGCGGAAAGGCCGAGCGGCACGGGGAACGTGGTGCGATAGCCGTGGATCACGTCGAGGCCGAAGAGCAGCGGGACGCCGAGCCGCGACTTCTCGACGGCGATCTTCTGGAGCGCGTTGGTCTTGTGGGCGCCGACGGCGTTGAGCAGCGAACCGATGCCGCCTTTATTGAGCAGCGCGGTCTGATCGACCTTCACGCGATCAGGGCCGGTGGCCATGCCGTCGGAGAACTGGACGAGCTGGCCGACTTTCTCTTCGAGCGTCATGCGCTGGAGGAGGTCGAGGGCGCGCTGGTCGGGAGTCGGAGCGGCGGCGAAGGACAACGAGACGACCGACGCGATGAGAGGGCAGGCGATGGTGGCGGTGTTCATGCGAAAGAAAGGTACCGAGCTGGGGAGTGCCGCGCGGAGAAGGGGCGTTCCAAGTGGAATGAAACTGGATGAGGCGGGGGTTTGGAACGGGTTGCAGTCGGGGGCTTTGGCCGACCGGCCGGAGGCCGGTCCTACTGGTGCTTTGGGGTTGCTCGCGTTTTGTGGCGGGGCCTGGAAGGCCCCGCCCCCGCTGTGGTGGTGCCGCTCGCACTGAAAACAAACAAGCCCCGCGTGGGCGGGGCTTGCGAGAGTGAACGTGTTCACGAACTCAGTTCGCGGTCGCGGTCAGCCAGACGGGCTTGGGGGCCTTGGGGTCGGTGGGGTTCACGTGGACCTTGCGGCCGGCGTAGACCACCGTGCCTTCGGCGACGGAGAAGAGGGTGTTGTCCTTGCCCATGCGGACGTTGAAGCCGGCCTTGAACGGCGTGCCGACCTGGCGGACGATGATCGCGCCGGGCTTGGCCGCTTCGCCGCCGAAGAGCTTGACGCCGCGGTACTGCGGATTGGAGTCGCGCCCGTTCTTGGTCGAGCCCTGTCCCTTTTTATGTGCCATGACGAGAGTTCCTGTCGGGTCCCACCCGGGGGCAAGGTGCCTCCGGCAGGGTCGAAATACTAGGCGGGAGCGCCATTCCCGGCAAGGGAGGGCGGCGTCCGGCTGAAAGATGCCTTTCTGGGCCGCGGCTAGGGGTTTCCAGCGGGTTCCGGGGCGGATTGCGAGGGCTCCTTCGCCATTTTGTCGATCGCGTCTTTACCCAGGATGACCAGGGAAACCGTTGCGAGCAGCATCACCCCGGCCATGTACTTCAGCCAGGGGCGCTCGGTGACCATGAGGACGTACCAGAGCACGAGGATGCCGCCAAAGCCGGTGATGGAGGAGACGATGTTGATGATGCCCCATGTGGTCTGGTCGTCCCGGAACGGAATGACGATCACGCACGCGGTGAAGATGAGGGCGTACACGATCAGCGCGATGCCCATGATGCCGTAGAAGATCGGGCTGAGCTGGGCGAGTCCGAGGAGGGCGCCGAAGCCAACAAGTGCGGCCACCGCGAGCGAGCTGCCGTTGATGTCGACGTCGAACGGGAGGGCGGGCATCTGGAAGCGCGGGCCGGATGGCTTGGGCTTCTTGGGCGCGTCGGATTTCGCGGCCTTCCCGGTTCGGGCATTGCCGTCGCAGAAGGGGCAGGTTTCGGTGCCATCGGGCACGCCGCGGCCGCAGCAGCGACAGGGGACGCTCTCGGTCATCGTCGCGGTCGTCTCGACGGACGCGAGAGCGGACAGGTCGATGTCGTTGTCATCGGGAGTGGCGACCGGGGCCGGAACGGGGCGCGCGGCGGGCCGCGGAGCGGGCTTCGCGTCGGCACGCTGGCGTGTTGCGTTTTCGGCGCACGACTTACAGGCGTAGCGCCCGTCGGCGTCCTTGACTCGAGCTCGATTCGAACAATCCTCGCCGCAGATGATGCACTGCTTCACTGACCACCTCCAAAGGACGTGGCCGCGAGATTACTAAATCTTGGGTTTGTGGGCAACCTCTACCGCATCACCCGGAACGACCCGAATACTCGATCCTTGACGGACTGCCCGATTCTCCTTGGTCGCCTTCGTCTCGGGACAAGAAACGCAAGCAGCATGACGGCGGATCCGGGGCTTGGGATCGACGTGGCAAGACGAAGCCCACCAGTTAGAAGCATGGGATCGCCCTGTAGCCCAGGCCAATTGACGTCATCAGCCAGAAACCAAACCCCGTCTGATTGCCGACTTCCCATGTGATATCTTGCGAATTGCCCGGCCGTCGTTTCCTCAACCATTTCTCGAAGCCCGCCTGACGTATCCAAGAGTGCCCAAGGGCTCCTGATCTGGGGAAAGGACCCCGCTGGCACGAATGGGTCTTGAGTTGGGTCGCCAGACGTGATTGCGTCCGATTCGCCGCCGTTCTCCGGAAGACCGTACTTCAAGAACTCGTTGCGTGACCCGGGCCGCTGCCAATACCCGCCGAGACCATCGCCGAAGCGGTTCGGGTCGTAGTACGCACCTTTCAGCCATTCATCCAAACTTGGGATCCAAAATCGTGCGTTCGGTGATCGTGTGAGCTGGTCAGTGAACGAGCCGTCGGCGCGAGTACCAAACGTCGTTGTGTCGTAGGCACCGGACTCGAATGCCTCGCGTGTCATCGCTTTGTCGTTGTGCAGCCAATTGCAGAACCGCGCCGCCGTTCGCCAGTTCATCTCAGCACCGAACCGGCGAAGAGGTGGATCAAGCCCATATCCCGAAGGCTGCGTCCGATCGATCGTAATTCCACGAGTGGCAAGGAACGGATTCGGCCACCCGTTGTCAAACCTTCCGTAGGCATCGACAAACTCGTAGAACTGCTCGACTGTGACCTCAGTTCGGCTCAGCGCGAACGAATAACTCACCGAGCCGCGACCAGCATTGATCGAACTCTCCGCGGTTGTCAACGGCCTGTTTCCCTCTGCTCCCACCTCGCAGAACTCAATCCCTGAGCGGACAAACGTGCCTGCTTTGGTTTGGGGTGTTGCACCCAAACCAAGCGACGTGATGCCGACGATCGTTGAGATGGCCAAGCTGCGCGCGCGTTGCAATTGCGTCATGTTCTGTCAATCATGACGCGAGGTGCCGAGAACACCAACGATCTGGCGGATTCTCGCGAAACATGAATAAGTCATCGTCGACCGTGGTGCTGCTACCGCATCACCCACCGCTGCTCGAACAGTGGCATGGCCTCGTTCACGCGGTTCATCACGTCGCCGGGGAGGCGGTAGGTCAGGCTCAGCGTCTTGCGGAGCAGTTCCTTCTTGGCCTTGCCGGTCTTGGCGTCCTTGGACTCGTACGCCGCGGTCTCGCCGGAGAAGCCGGTGGCGAAAACGGTGAGCTCGCGGGCGCTCATGTCGGGGGCGGAGAAGATCACCACGCCCTCGCGGCCGTTCTCTTCGCCCTGCAGCAGCGTGCCGAGGATCGAGATCTGGTCCTGGGCGAGCGGGTTGTCGACTTCTTCCATCACCTTGCGGGTGACGGTCTGAGGGACATCGCGGCCGGAGCGGACGACGTCGCCGTTCTCGGTGGCGAGCTCGAAGAGCGGGGCGAGCAGGAGGTCTTCCTTGGTGTTGTTGACGACGCGGTAGGTGAGGAAGAAGTAGCCCTTGAGCTGGCCGTCGGGGGTCTCGAACTTGGCGAAGCGGAGGTCGCCGACGCGGACATCGAACTGCCAGCGCTGGGGGACGGGGTTGGGCTCGGGGGCCATGCCGGTCAGGACGACGGAGGCCACCACGAGGAAGACAGCGGCGAGGGAAGCGACGAGGCGGTGGGTGATGGTCGTGAGCATGCGTGTCTCGTGGGCCGCGGGTGGAATCGGAGGGAGCAGAAGTTCTGTACGCTGGAAACGGCAGGCCCGTTGCGGCGGAGGGTCGAACATCGGGCCGACGGGGCCGCCGGACGGGAGAGAAGGCTAGTCTACGAGAAGAAGCCGGGGCGTCAAACGCCAATCTTTCCGCCCGGCTTGAAACCAGGTTTCCCGACCATGACGCGTTCGCTCGACCAACCTCCCGCGCCGCTGACACCCCCCGAGGGGTTCTCGGTGGTCCGGGTGGGTGAGGAGTCGCTGGTTGCCGCGGCGGAGCGGCTGGTGAGTCAGGGGCTGCGCGACCGGCGGACGGCGGCCAAGCGGTTGATCGCGTCCGCCCCCGAGCACGGGATCGATCTTTCTTCGATCTGGGTGACGGTGAAGAGCCCGGTCGCGACGCCTTTGCAGGTCCGCCAGGCCTGCCTCGCAGTACCCGGCTCGGGCTCCACCGCGATGATCTTCATCTCCGAGCCCATGCCTGGCGGCGAGCCCGGCGGCCCGGAGCAAGCCCGGGCGGAGCGGATCGCGCTGCTCCGGCAGGTTGCGGCCCACTTCCAGAGCGCCCGAAAGCCGCTCGTCAAGATCCTGCAGGCGTTGCCCGATCCCGCCGATGCGTGGGCGGAGTCTGCTTTCCTCGGAGCGGGCTTCGTGTTTGTGGGAGACCTGGAGTATCAGCGTCGCCCGGTGGCGCCGAGCGATCTTCGCTCGCCGCGGCAGGAACCGAGCTGGCCGGCGGGCGTGCGCGTCGTGCCGCTGGGCCGGCTCCCTGAATCGGAACGTGAACGGACGCTTCTTCGCGTGCTCGAGGAGTCGTACCAAGAGACACTGGACTGCCCCGAGCTCTGCGGCCTGCGTGAGACCCCCGACATCCTCGCGAGCCACTACGCGACGGGTGTCTTTGACCCCGCGCTCTGGTTCCTGGTGATGTTCCAGGAGCAGGGCGTCGAGGTGGCGCGGGGGTGCATGCTGCTGTCGCGGGTGCCGGAGCAGCGGGTGGTGGAGCTTGTGTACATCGGGCTTTCCCCGGAGGTGCGCGGGAAAGGACTGGGCGGGCGACTTCTGGAGTTCGGGGTGCGGATTGCGGCGGAGGCGCGGGTGGACGCGGTGACCTGCGCGGTCGATTGCCGCAATGAACCGGCGCGGAAGATGTACCGCGAGCATGGTTTTCAGGGAGCGGGGAAACGCCGCGCGTTCGTCGGTCGGGTCGATGCTCGGTTGGCTTGACTTCTAGGCACTTGTGCGTCCCCGCCGGCGCGGTTTTGGTCGGCAACTCACAATCGCATGGCGGCGGATTGTCGTACGCAAGGTCTTGAAAGAAAAGAGATTGCGGACAGCCGACAGGAGTTGTCCACAGGATGTGCGCAGCGCGGGGGTGGGGGTGGAGAAGTTTTTTTAGGTTTCGCTAAGCCCCGGAAAAACCGGTCGATGCATCGTGCACAAGCGCGAATCTGGCGCGAGGTTTCTTGTTCGAGTCGGGGCTTCGAACTAGATTTACGTCTCGGTCACGGATCGACCGGATTCTGACGTTTCCGGGACGGGCACGAGCGCATGTGGCGCGAGGCCACCCTGCAATTTGGTGCACGGGATCGCTGCGGCAACGCGGCGGGCTATCTGTGCGCTCGGGTTGCGCCCGGAGAGAGAAGAGTCTGTTCACGGACGGTGGCGAGAAGCGGGCATTGATCGGATGCACCGGGCGGGCGTGCGGCAGGGCCAGGACGGACACGGATGGTCCCTGATGCACGCTACGGACAGCTCGGGCATCCGCTCGCTTTCGACGGCCGGTTGGGCCGTCGGGAGAGCGCGGAGCGGGTCGACGTGGCGGCCACCACTTCTGGAAACTCGATGCAGGACGGGACCGCGGCGGCGACGCCGAGCGGTCGGATCGAGCGGCACGCCCGCCCCCGGGTCGTCATCGACCGGGCGGTCGCGGAGCGTGCGGCGGCGGTTGCGAGCGGCGCGGGGACGAATTCGAGCGAAGCGGGCAGAGACCGCTTCGTGGGCGCTCTGTCGCGACTGGGTCTGCTCGCCAAGGTGGAGCGGTACCTCGCGGAGGTGCGTTCGGTGCGGCTGGACGCGGGGGCGGTGGAGATTCTGGTCACGTCGAAGTTTGTCGCCGAGCTCTTGCAGCGTCGCGGCGGCGAGGCCTGCCTGGCGGCGAGCCGCGAGTTGCTCGGCCCTTCGGCCGAGTGCCGCGTGATCGTGGATCCGGCGACGGCTCGGGTGAGCCTTCCAGCGGCGGCGGTCCAGCCGCCCGTGGTGCGTGCCGCGGAAGCGCCGGGTGTGGCTCGGCCCCGCACGGTTCGGCACCGGCTGGAAGACTTTGTGGTCGGCGCGAGCAATCGGCTCGCGTATTCCGCGGCGGTGCGGCTGGCCGACGGGCAGAACGCGGATTCCATCAGCCCGTTGTTCCTGCACGCCCCCTGCGGCATGGGCAAGACGCATCTGCTGCAGGGGATCGCGGCCCGGTTCATGGAGAAGCACGCGGGGGCGAGCGTGCGGTGCTTGACCGCGGAGGCGTTCACCAACGAGTTCATCGCGGCCCTGAAGGCGGGCGGGATCGAAGGGTTCCGGCGCTCGTACCGGCGGGTGGCGCTCCTGTGCATCGACGATGTGCACTTCCTTTCCAGCAAGGACGCGACGCAGACCGAGCTGCTGCACACCTTGGACGCGATCGCTCAGAGCGGGGCGAAGATCGTGCTGGCGTCGGACGAGCACCCGCGGGAGATCCGCAAGCTGTCGAGCGCGTTGTCGAGCCGCTTCATGTCGGGCGCGGTGCTGCGGATCGAGGAGCCCGACGAGGCGCTGCGGCGTGCGTTGGCGGATCAGTTGGCGCGGCGGCGTGGGTTGTCGCTCGATGAGTCCGGCGCGGCGGCGATGGCCGCGGCTTCGTGGCGATCGGTGCGCGAGCTGGAGGGTGTGCTGACCCAGGTGACGGCGGCGGTGCGGCTGTTGCCGGAGCTGTCGACGCTCGAGGCGTTGTCGGCGACGCAGGTCCGGCGTGCGATCGAGATGGCGGGCGGCACGCGGCCGGCTTCAACAGCGGGGAGCGGCGGGCAGACCCGCAGCCGTCGCCCGGTGCCGATGGGGCTCATTCTCTCCGAGGTCGCCCGCACGCTGTGCGTCGAGCCGACCGAGATGGCGGGCACGGGGCGGCACCGGCGGGTGGTGCTGGCGCGCTCGATCGTGGTCTATCTCGCGCGGCGGCTGACGACGCTGAGCTTTCCTGAGATCGCGCGGGCGATGGGGCGGCCCAATCACTCGTCGGTGATCACGGCCCACAACCGGCTGCTCGGGCTACTGAAGGATGCCGAGGCGTGCGAGATGGGCGAGATCGAGAGCGAGGAGCTGATCCTGACGCACGCGGATCTGCGTGCGATCGGGGTGTCGGCGAGCCTGCGGGAGTTCTGCCGCGGGGTGGAGATGGGGGCGGTGGAGAAGGCGGAGAAGGTCTAGATCGCGTGCGGCGATGGAAACGTGAGTGCCGGGGCGAGGACGCCCCGGCTCGCAGGATCAGTCGAGGTCTCGCATGCTCTCTAGCGTGGTGTGAGAGCCGAACTCGCTTCTCTCTGACGCTTCCATCAAGCGCTTCTACTTAGCGATCGGTGCGATGTCGATCACGACCGGCAGGTGGTCGCTCACGTCGCTGGATTCGGTCGTCAATCCCATTGATGACAGGGCCGCGGGCGTGAGCCGGCGGGTGTCGAGGACGAACGACTGCACGATCGTCGCGGTGGCGTCGCTGTAGGTGAGCCAGTCGAGGCGGCCGGGGGAGAAGCCGGTGTTCCAGTCGCGCCAGGTGTAGTAGGTGTTGTCGCCCAGAACGGCGGGGTCGGCGGGGGTCAAGTCGCTGGCGTCGAGATCGATGTCGGCGCGGAGCAGGTCGAGCGGGTTGCGGCTGCCGACGAGGTTGAGGTCGCCGCCGAGGACGCGGATCGTCGCGGCGTCGGCGCGGCTGGCCTGCTTCACCGTGTCGTTGATGGCGCGGGCTTCGGCGAGGCGGAGCTGGTCTTCCGAAGAGCCGGCCCCGCCGCAGCACTTGAGGTGCATCGCGCCGACCAGCACGCCGCCGATGGGGGATTGAGCGACCGCGGCGACGTAGCGCACGGAGCGGGGCTTGCCATCGACGAGTACCTCGGCCTTGGCGGTGGAGGGTGCGAGCGGGAAACGAGACGCGATGGCAACGTCGCCCGCGCTGACGCCCGACCAGGTGGAGCCGAAGACGGCGCTGGTAGCATCGACCAGAGTCTTCTCGTCGCTCTTCCACTCCGAGATGAGGATCACGTCTGGGTTGATGGCGCGAAGGATGGGGGCGAACTTCAGCGGATCGCTGGCCATTTTGCCCCACACGTTCCACGACATGACGCGGATCGTGCCCTTGGGCTTGGCGGGAATGGCGGCGTCGGCCAGCTTCGGTCCAGGTGCGATGGGAGGGAAGGTGATGTCGAACGGCTCGCTGTAGCCGGCGATGCGGCCGCCGGGGCGTCCGCCTTCGTTCGGGGCGTAGATGACGAGGATGCCGCGGCCCTTGCCGGAGGAGGCCATGCCGGCTTTGGTGAGCTTGGCCGCGAAGGCGCGGGACATGCGGGCCTCGTACCACGCGGAGGCGTAGGCGGGCGAGAAGGTCAGGTCGGATTGGTCTTTGGGAAGTTCGGTGCGGGTGCCGTTCTTGTCGAGGGCGTAGAACTCGACGCCGGTGGTGACGGCGCCTTTCTCAGAGGTGGGGGAGAATTGGAGTTCGAGATCAGCGCCGATGGAGTTGAAGGGCTTGGGGGTGCGCTGGTAACCGGTGTCGCTGCGGCCGTCGACGTCGAGGAGCAGCGCGATGGTCTCGTCGCTGGCCTGAATGGTCTTGGTGTCGGGCCCGACGCTGAAGCGGAAGTGGAGGTAGTGCTCGTCGGCGCGGGCGACGGTGCCGGAGGACCACTCGACCACAGCGCCATCGAGGCGGTCGCGGCTGGTCTCGACCTTCGCGGGTGTTGACGAGCACGCGGCGAGCGCGAGGGGAAGAAGAAGGGCCGTGCGAGCCAGCGAGCGGGAGATGAGGAGCGCGGTGGGGAGCATGGGGCAACTATCGCGGGTCTGGGGGCGGGATGCAAACGCGTTCCCAAACGAGCCCCGAGCGTGAGCGAGTGGGTTTGGTGGCATGGATGAGCGAGCGAAAGACCCGCTCGCTCACGCTCGGGGCTCGTCAAGGCGGGGTGAAGGTCCATGCGCGGGCAGGAACTCGGACCTGCCGGGGAATAGACTCCCGCCCGTTTGGGAACCGGACTAGGGCCGGATTGCTCGATTCTGCGGCCGGTGCGGCTGGTCGGCGGCCCGGCCGCAAACCCTTGTCGGCCGTCGGCTTGGCCCAGGCCGTCGGATCGACGATACCACACGACAGGAACGCACTTCGCATGGCGAACAAACAACAAATCCTTGACGCGATCTACGGTGCCATCGACGAGGTGAACGCGGCCCAGGGGTCCGAGAATCAGATCGCCAAGGACCCGAAATCGGTGCTCTTCGGCCAGGGCGGCAAGCTCGACTCGCTGGGGCTGCTGACGTTTGTCCTGCAGGTTGAGCAACGCGTGCAGAGCGCGGGTCATCCGAGCTTCACGCTCACCGATGAGAAGTCGATGGCGGACACGCCGACGGCGTTCCGAACCGTGGACACGCTGGCGGACTATGTGGTCGGGCGGCTGGGAGGATAAAGCTCAAAGCAGCAAAGCTCAAAGCTCAGATCGAGCCACGGAGCGGGCTGCCTTGATTTGGTGATTTGCTGCTTTGCGATTTGAGTTTTTCCCATGGACCTCAAGACCCTTCACACCCTGCTCATCGCCGACCACACGATCGACCAGCTCGGGGCGATCCTCAAGAGCGATGCCGACGCGCCGGCGATGAAGACGACCGTGGCGCACTTCGATCAGGTGCAGCAGATCCTGATGAACCCGGCGCTGTCGTGCTGGAAGGAAGGCGCGAACGCGGCGGTGGTGTGGACAAGGCCCGAGCGGGCGATCGATTCGTTCCGGCGGCTGATGAACCACGAGCGCGTTTCGCTGGACGAGATCCTCGCCGATGTGGACGCCTTCGCCGACCTGATCCTGCGAGCGAGCGACCGTGTCGAGGCGATGTTCGTGCCGACGTGGGTGTTGCCCTCGTGGTGGCGCGGCACGGGCGGGCTGGAGATGAAGCAGGCGAAGGGCACGGTCGGCGTGCACCGGGCGCTCATCGCGATGAACGCCCGCCTGTGCGAGAGGCTCGATAACGCCAGCCGCGTGCACGTGCTGGATGCTTCGCGGTGGATGGCCAGCGCGGGCAAGACCGCGACGAACCACAAGCTGTGGCTGATGACCAAGGCGATGTTCAGCCTGGAGGTCTTCAAGGACGCGGCCGCGGACATCAAGGCCATCGTCCGCGGCGTCTGCGGCGTGTCGAAGAAGCTCATCGTGCTCGACCTCGACGACACGCTCTGGGGCGGCATCGTGGGCGAGAACGGCTGGGAGGGCGTCGCGCTCGGCGGGCACGACCCGATCGGCGAGTCCTTCGCGGACTTCCAGCGGGCGCTCAAGAGCCTGAAGCACACCGGCATCATCCTCGGGATCGTCAGCAAGAACGACGAGAAGACAGCGCTCACTGCCATCCGCGAGAACCCGGAGATGGTGCTGAAGGAAGGCGACTTCGCCGGCTGGCGGATCAACTGGCAGGACAAGGCGACCAACATCAAGGCGCTGGTCGAGGAGCTGAACCTCGGCCTTGACAGCGTGATCTTCATCGACGACAACCCGGCGGAGCGGGCGCGGGTGAAGGAGACCCTGCCGCAGGTCACGGTGCCGGATTGGCCGGCGGACAAGATGATGTACACGCCGGCACTGCATGCGCTGCGTTTGTTCGACCGCCCGAGCGTGACCGATGAGGACCTTGGTCGCACCGAGATGTACGTCGCGGAGCGGCAGCGGAGCGAGAGCCGTGTGAACGTGTCGATGGACGAGTGGTTGGCGTCGCTGCAGCTCAAGATCACGTACGAGGCGCTGGGATCGGGCAACATCAAGCGGGCGGCGCAGCTGTTCAACAAGACCAACCAGATGAACCTGACGACTCGGCGCATGACCGAGGCGGAGCTCTTGGACTGGACGAAGAGTGGCAAGCGGGCGATGTACGCGTATCGCGTCGCGGATCGCTTCGGCGACTACGGCTTGACGGGTCTGGCGTCGGTCGAGGTCGGCGCGGGTGGCGAGGCGATCGTGGCGGACTTCCTGCTCTCCTGCCGCGTCATGGGACGTGGTGTTGAGAAGGCGATGCTGACGACGCTCTTGAACTTTGCCAGCCAGATGGGCGCGAAGAAGACGACGGCGAAGTACATCGAGACCAAGCGCAACAAGCCGTGTTTGGATTACTTCAAGGACGAGTCGGGTTTGGCGAAGAACGACGCGAACACCGAGTTCTGGTGGGAGCACGCGATGGCGTTCCCGATGCCGACGCACATCACGCTCGTCGAGGGCGATGGCAACGCGCCCGCCTCCGAGACCGAGGCCGCGCATGCCTGATGTTGTTCCGGCCAAGGGCGGCGAGGTGAAGCACGAGCAGGTGAGCCTGTTCGGTGATGGCACTCGGGTGCATCACGTCGGCATGGTCGTGAAGTCGATCCAGGCCGCGGCGACGGCGATGGGCGTGCCGAACATCGAAGTGGTGCACGATCCGATCCAGAAGGTGCGGGTCGCGTTCGTCGATGTGCAGGGCGTGTGCATCGAGTTCATCGAGCCTGCCGCGCCTGATTCGCCGGTGAACAACTCGCTGGCCAAGGGCATCAAGCTCGCCCATATCTGCTACAGCGTGCCCGACATCGACGCCGCCGCGGCGAGCGCGAAGGCCAAGGGCCTGATGCAGATCGCCAAGCCGGCGCCGGCGACGGCGTTCGGGGATCGGCGGATCGCGTGGTTCTTCTCGGCGAATCTGGGGCTGTTTGAGTTGGTTGAGAATGCACTGAAGGTCTGAGCGGTGATGGCGGTCTGGGGGCTGGGCCTTCCAGGCTCCGCAGTCGTGGCTTGACTAGGTTTCGATGCGAATCCGAGGCGATCGCTCTTGAACGGAGTCGGCGGGGCCTAGAAGGCCCCGCCCCCGACCCGGCCTACATACGCGGCCTTGCGTTCTTGTCCAAGGCGAAGCCGCGTATCACCCGATACAACATGTCCATGGGTTCACTCCGCGTCCAAGCTCTGACTGTTGCCGACATCGGCGACGACGGCCTGACGAATCGCTTCGACGATCCGCACGGCTACATCGCGCGCAACGACGCGAGCTGGGCACGCATGCTCCGCGAGAATCCGTTTGCGCAGCCGACGGATCTCGCCATCCTGCTCGCGGTCGAGGATCGCGAGGGACAGAAGCCAGCGGTGGTGGGGCGGCTGGGCTTCTACGCCGGGCCGGGCGAGATCTTCGATGCCGGTGCGATGGCAGGGAGCAAGAAGGACTTCCGCACGTTCTGGATGGACGGGTTCTTCCTCGCGGAGGCGCACCGTTCCTCGGGCATCGGCGGCGTAATCATGCTGCAGGGCGTGGCCCGTTGCAAGTCGCTGCTCGCCTGCGGCGGACCGAGCGCGGATGCGCAGAAACTCTACAAGGCCGCGGGGCTCAAGGAGATCGGGCCGTTGAAGCGCTGGGTCGCGTTCAACAGCGGCATCGGCCCGGCCCGTAAGGCGTTCAAGAACGCGGCACTCGCCGCGGTCGCCGCGCCGTTCGCTTCGGTTGCTGCCAAGCTCCTCTACGCGGCCAAGGGCGCGACCGCCAAGCCTTCGCGGTTGACGTTCAAGCCCGTTTCGTCCTTCTCACCTGCGGTTGATGCACTGGTTGCCGCGGCTGCTACGCAGCCGAGTGCGCTCAGCCGCTTCCCGCGCGATTCGCGGACGCTGAACTGGGCGATGAAGTACCGGCGGATCAAGGGCTTCGAGGTCTACGAGGGCGGCACGCTCGCCGGGTATGCCCTGCTCAAGCGTTCCGTGCTGGATGCGACGCAGCACGGCTTGGGCCAGATTGTGGTTGGCGCACTCCTGGATTACTTCCTGGTCCATCCCACCCGCGAGAACAAGCGGGATCTCGTTCTTTTCACTCTTGGGCACTTCCGCACCGATCGTGGCGACGGCGATCTGCCGAGCGAGATGGGCCGTGTGGATGTCACCGAGTTTCAGGTCTTCGATAACGACTTGGACGCGATCTGCAAGGGCTTCGGTCTGGTGCACGCCGGCGGGCTGCGGGTGCTCTTCCGACCGGCGCCGACGGCACCGATGACCGACGCAACGAAGTGGACGTTGACGCACGCGACCAGCGATATGCTGCTCATGACGCCGTGACTATCGCATGACCCGAGTCATCATCAATGCCGACGATCTGGGCCTCTCGCAGCGCGTGAACGACGCGATCTTCGGGCTGATGTCGCGTGGGCGGCTGACCAGCGCCACGATCATGGCCGCCGGACCGGCGGTGGAGGACGCGTGCCGCCGGGCGAAGGACCTGCCTGGCTGCTCGTTTGGCGTGCACATGAACCTGACCGACCTCGTGCCGATCACGCGTGATGACGAGCTGCGTCCGCTCCTGAACGATCACGGCGGCTTTGCGCGCAAGGCCCGCGACGCGGCGTACACGCCGTCGCTGCTTGCCGCGGTGGAGCGCGAATGGATCGCGCAGATCGAGAAGGTGCGATCGCTGCTTGCCCCGCACGGCGTCTCGATCAGTCATCTCGACAGCCACCATCACGTCCACACGCACGCCCCGCTGTTCAAGGTGCTCAAGCGTGTGCAGCGTGCGACTGGCATCCAGCGCGTGCGGACGACGATGAATCTCTACCACCCGACCGACCCGCTGGTCGGCGGTGTGAAGCAGCGAGTGAAGAAGAAGCTCTGGGACATGGGCCTTCGCTGGTCCTCGCCCCGCACGCGGTGCACCGACCTGTTCACGTGGTTCTGGATTTACCACGATCTGCTTCCGAACGTTCCCAGCGCGAGAACGGTCGAGCTGATGGTGCATCCTGGATCGGATGACCCGATCTTCCGGCGCGAAGAGGAACTGATGGACACGCTGTGGGAGAAGCGGGCGAGGGGGCCGGTTGAGTTGATTTCGTTTAACGCCATCTAAACGTGGTGCGAGTTCCGGCCGAGATCCGAAGCGATGCGCGGGGTAAGGCTGGCGATTGTTCGTTCGATCGCTTGTGTCGGTCCGTTGCAGCCCAACGGGCTGACCAGAACTCAGCCGCGGGTGGAGCGAGTCATCGAGCGACACCCGCGGAAGGCGAGTCTTCCTCCAAACTCACAACAGCGTTCGCACTCCGTCGGAGTGCGAGAAGCAACGAATGCGGCCGGTGGGCGGGCGGCTCTTGCACTCCCTTGGAGTGCGGCGGTTTGCCGACCTCGTTCGCAGATGATGACGCCTTCCGGGGCTGGCGCTCCTCGCGGACTCGTCGCTTCAGCCCCGGCTGAGATCCGGAAGGCCGTTGGCCTTCGAGGCAATCGGTGCGGTCACGAAGGTCTTGTTCAACGAGGCTCACGTGCCGCGGAGACGATCGCGGATCAGCGTCGCCCGCTCGATGCGGCGGTGCTCCTGATCCAGCTCGCGCCCGACGACGCGCTGCAGGTGGGCCGGCTGCACCAAGAGCCACAGCAAGCTCGCGGCCTTGGCGTTCACCTCGTCGATCAAGCCCAGCACGACGCCCAGGCGCACGAGGCTGAGGAGCTGCATCGCTTCATCCGCGCCGATCATGCGGGCGTGGCGGAGGCATCCCAGGGCGCGATAAACCTGATCTTCGAGGGCGACGCGGCGCTTGCTCATCAGGTTCCGGCGGGCCACCCGCTCGTACTGCACCACCTCGGGGATGATGGCGTCCTGCAGGTCGGTGAGCACAGCGCCCTCGGGCTTGCCGAGGGTCGTCTGGTTGGAGATCTGGTAGAGATCGCCGACGGCGTCGCTCCCCTCGCCGAAGAACCCGCGCACGGCGAGGTTCATGTCGGTGGCGGCACGCTTCACCTTGTCGATGTCGCCGGTGATCTTGAGGGCGGGCAGGTGGAGCATCACACTCATGCGCATGCCGGTGCCGACGTTGGTGGGGCAGGCGGTGAGGTAGCCGAACTTGGGGCTGAAGGCGTAGTCGAGCCCGGCCTCGATCTTGTCGTCGATCGCGCTGGCGGCTTCGAGGCAGGTGTCGAGTGCGAGGCCGGCACGGATCATCTGCACGCGGAGGTGGTCCTCTTCGTTCACCATGATCGAGAGGCGCTCGTCGGGGATCGAGATCGCGACGCCGCGGGGTTCCTCGGCGGCGGCGACAGGCGTGCCGGCGGTGGGAGCGGGCTTGCCCTTGGCGTGCTGCTTCGAGATCAGGTGACGCTCGACGAGAAGGTTCCGCTCGATCGCGGGCGACTCGTGCAGGTCGACCCACATGATGCGGTCGGAGATCTTGGTGGAGAGGATCCAATCGCGGCAGGTCTGCAGCACGGCCTCGCGTTCGTCGCGGGTGGCCTTGTGCACGAAGGGGTGCCCGGCGAGGTTGCGGGCGAGGCGCACGCGCGACGAGATGACGACGTCGCTGGAGCCGCCGGAGTCGCTGAGCCACTCGGTGACCGCGAACCCGGCCGCGGGGTCGGGCTGGCCGCCGGGGGGCGGTGCAGGGTTGTCGGGGCGGTTGACCATGTGCTGGGCGATTGCAAGAGCGAGGTCGCGAGCGTCAGGGCTCGGAGCGTTCCTGCACTCCCTTGGGTTTGGGGATGATGGTGATGTCGACCTTGCGGATCTGATCGCGGAGGCGGGCGGCGAGCTCGTACTGCTCGCCGCGGACGGCTTCGTCGAGTTGGCGTTGGAGCACTTTGAGTCGTTCCTGGCGCTCGCGGATCTGGGCGCGGGCGAGCGCGGCTTCGGTCGCGGCTTCTTCTTCCCTCCCCGCGGCACGGGCGGCGATCCGCTTGGGTACCTTGCCGGCGTGCTGGGTGGCGCCCTCATGGGCACGCTCGATCAGGGGCGTCAGCAGTGTTTCGAATGCCTTGTAGCACGCGGGGCAGCCGAGCAGGCCGGCCTGGCGGAACTGATCGAAGGTGAAGCCGCAACCGGGGCAGGCGGCAACCCGCGGCTTGTGCACCTGCTTGGGCTTGGCGCCGACTTCGGCTTCCTGGGTCATGAACTTGGTGAGCAGCTCGCCGAGGGAGGCACCCGCGATGCCCTCGCCGGCGGCGCAGGCTTCGCAGAGGTGCTTCTCAACCTTCACGCCGTTGCGGACGGTGACTTCGTGGACGGTGGCGTCGTTGTCGCAGCGGTCGCACTTCATGGGGCACCTGCAGCGTACTCGATTCGTGCCTTCTAAACCAGTGGGATCTGCGCCTGACTCCAAACAGTGGGACCGGCCTCCGGCCGGTCTGCTTTGATTTCTGACCCACCTTCGAACAGTTCCGCTGATGGTGATACCAGGCCTGGTTCGTTGACCGGCCGGAGGCCGGTCCCACTGGGGCTCTTTGGCACAAACAAAAACCCCGACGAGTTCGTCGGGGCTTGGATGCTCAGATTGGCAATCGGGCTCAGTTCGCGGCCTGCTTCTGCTGGCGGGTGTAGCCGTACTTGCGCTTGAGGGCCTTGACGACCAAGCCGGAGCGGATGGCCTTGGTGCTGACGAGGACGCGCTGGGTGCGGCCGTCGACGACGGCGACGACTTCCTGCAGGTTCGGCTTGAAGTCACGCCGGGTGATGCCGGTCGGCTTGAGACCGAAGCCGCCCTTGGCGACCGCCTGGCCGCGCCAAGCCCGCTTCATGCCCATGCTCTTCTTCTTGCCGGTGAAAAAACAGGTCTTGGCCATTGGAGGAATCCTGAATCAAGCCGCCGCTCCCGCGTCCGGCAGTTGCCCGGGACGGTCGGCGGTGGGTCAAGATGATAGGCGGGGCACTCGTGCCGGGAAAGCCCGCGTGGACGTCGCGATCCTGTTAGGAACGAGTCAGGTTCTCGCGGCTGAGCATCACTTCCAGCGTCTGGGCCACCAGATCGATCTCCCGCATCGACAAGTCGTTAAAGAACGGCAGGGCGATGGTCCGCTGGCTGACGGTCTCGGCGATCGGGAACATCCCCGGCTCGAAGCCGAACTGCTCGCGGTAAAAGGGCTGGAGGTGAATGCAGGGGAAGTAGTCCCCGGCCCCGACGTCGTGGTTCCGAAGGCCCTTGATGATCCGGTCGCGTTCGACGCCGGTGTAGGAAGTGGCAAGGCGGACGACGAAGACGAACCACGACATCACGCTGGCGGGGTCGATCGTGGGCATGATGAGGTGCTTGTTCCCGCCGAGGCGTTCGATGTAGGCCTGGGCGACCTTGGAGCGCTTGGCGAGGATCTCGTCGAGGCGGTGGACCTGGGCGACGCCCAGGGCGGAGTTGATCTCGCTGAGGCGGTAGTTGTACCCGAGGCGTTCGTGCTTGAGCCACGAGCCCTGGGCGGTGCCGCCGGACATGGAGTGGCCAAGCGGGCGGCCCTGGTTCCGCATGGAGCGGCACATCTCGGCGAGGCGGGAATCATCGGTGACGATCATGCCGCCCTCGCCGGTGGTGATCTGCTTGTTGGGGTAGAAGCCGAACACGCCCGCGCGCCCGAAGGTGCCGGCCTGGCGTCCCTTGTGGAACGCTCCGAGGGCTTCGCAGCAGTCTTCGATCATCGCGATCTCGTGGCGGGCCGCGATCTGGGCGTATTGGTCCATGTACGCGGGATTGCCGAAGGTCTCGACGGCGAGGATGGCCTTGGTCCGCGGGCCAATCTTGCGTTCGACCTGGGCCGGGTCCATGTTCAGCGTCTTGGGGCAGATATCGACGAAGACCGGCGTCGCGCCGACGAAGAGGATGGCGTTGCTGCTGGCGACGAACGAGAAAGGCGTAGTGATGACCTCGTCGCCGGGTCCGATGTTGAGCGCCTTCATGACCAAGTGCAGGCCGCTGGTGCCGCTGTTGACGGCGACGGCGTGTCGGACGCCGACGCGTGCCGCGAGGGCGGTCTCGAAGCGTTCGACCATGGGACCGATGGAAAGCCGCCCGGAGCGGAGGGTCTGCAGGACCATCTCCTCCTCGAGGTTGGTGATGTCCGGGCGCGAAAGCGGAATCTCGGCGTGACCCATGCCAGAACTATCGGACGGTGGGGGCGGGGAGGCGAGTGAAGGAGGGCAAAATGGGGGCCGCTACGGCGCACCGGCTGAAGGCAAGAGTCTGTAAGGGGACCACTTGCGGGCGGGGAGCGCTCTGGACCGCCGCACGCCGTCGTCTGTTCAAGCCTTTAGCTTCCCAAGTACCCCTCATCCTTCAGCGCCTGGATGATCTGGTTCACAATCGGCCCGCTCACCTTGCCGCCGCTGCCGCTGTATTCCATGACCACGCTGATGATGTACTTGGGGCGCTCGTTGCTGCGGCCGACCATGACGACGAACCAGGAATGGTCGCCGGAGCGGACGACTTCGGCGGCGGTGGGGCCAAGGCCGTCGTGCTCTTCGTCGTTCTTGATCTTCAGGTCGGGCGCGGCGGCGGTGCCGGTCTTGCCGTAGACGCGGACGCCGGGGACGTTGAAGATCGGGTCGCGTACGCCATCGATGGAGAGGTGGTGTCCGGTGCCCAGGTCGTCGCCGACCGATCCTGCGAGGCCCTCCATCGCGTCGCGGACGGCCCACGCCGGCAGTTCCAGATCGCTGCTGGCGGGCGTGGCGCGGTTGGCGATGACCTTGGGCGGCACGCGCACGCCCGAGCGAGCCAGCGTCGCGTACGCATTCGCTGCGTGCAAAGGCGTCCACGTCACGGGGCCCTGGCCGATGCCCATCTGGATCGCTTCGCCCATGTTCACAGGGCGCTTTGTGCCGTAGACCTCGAGCGAGCCGGGATACTCCGCGCCGATGCCGAGGTCGAATGTGCCGCCGACGCCGAAGTCGCGATACAGGTCAAGGATGGCATCCGGGCCCAGCCGGCGGCCCAGCGTGAAGAAAAAGATGTTGCACGAAACCTTGATCCCCTCGGGGGCCGAGAGCTGGTGCCCGAGTTGCTGCGTGTGCGTCTGATCGAACCGCTTGTAGATCCAGCAGCGCAGGATGTTGGGCTCGTTCGGCAGCAGGTGCCCGGTGCAATCGATGGTCTGGCCCTGCAGGAAGTTCCCGCGCTTCGCGGCACCGACCAGAATCAGCGGCTTCACGATCGAGCCCGGCGGGTAGGGCTTGGCGATCGCGCGATTCAGGAACGGCACGTTGACCTTGTCGTCGAAGACCGCGTCGGGGTTCTCGCGGATCAGCCGCCGCGAGATTTCGGGCATGGACGCCATCGCGAGGATGTCGCCGGTGTCGACTTCAAGCACCACCGCGGCGCCCGCGAGCGGCGTGCCCTTGGGCATGGTCGGGCTGGGCGTGCCGTGCCAGTCTTGGACGACGGCGAGCCCGGCGGCGGGGGACATGATCGCCTGCACGCGGCCCTGCAGCATCGCGTCGATGGTGAGCGGCACGGGCTTGCCGATCTCGGCGGGGAGCATCTCCAGGCTTTCGGTGTCGAGGTGCTTGGTGCGCAGGCCGCGGAGCCCGCGGAGCTCGGCTTCCATCGAGGCTTCCACGCCCGCGCTGCCGACGCGATCGCCTTCGCGATACTCGCCGCGATCGACGCCGGATTCGGTGAGCACGCGCTTGGAGAACGCGCGGTCGTTGGCGACCAGGTTCTTGCGGCGTTCGACATCCTCGCCAAAGACCCGCGGGCGCATCCAGCCGAGGATGTGCGCGCCGACGCCTTCCACCTGGACGGAGATGGTCTTGTCGGCCCGCATCGGCAGCGGGAAGTGGGAGAGATCGAGCGTGACGGTCTGGGTGTCGAGCGGGTACTCGCGGTCGCCGGCGTCGATCACCCGCACGCCCGCGACGCGGGAGACGAGCAGTTTCTCGGGGTCGAAGCCCTCGATGAGGTCGGCCGCGCCATCGAGCTCGACCATGTCCTCGGCGAGGAGCTGCAATTCAAACGCGACCGAGTCGGGGATGTGGCGCAGGATGGTGACCGGGCGGAGCTGTTCGGCGATCGGCTTGTTCGCCTGATTCTCGATCTTCTGCAGCTCTTCGGATGTCAGCGGTCGCTCGGGTTGGCCCTGTTCGCTGGTGGTTGCGGCCTTGATGGCGTCGCTGCGGCGGCGCTCGCGGATGGCGTCGTACAGCGCATCGACCTCGGCGACGGCGGCGCGGGCTTTTGTGTTGAGCTGGTCGCGGTCGATCCCGCAGACTCGGGCGACCTCGGCGAGTGCGCGGTCGGCCCGCTTCGCGTAGGCCGCGGCGAGCTGCTCGATGAGCTCTTCGCGCTGCGCGGGCTTGAGTTCCGCCCATTGGGAGCGGTTGCTGCGGGCGAGCTGCTCCGCCGCTTTGCGAGGCCAGACGCCCTTGAGCACCTCGTAGTCGACGGCGATGTCGTAGCTGGGCCGGTCCTGGGCGAGCACGCGGCCCTTGCGGTCGAGGATCTGGCCGCGGACGGAGGGCGTCCACTGGCGGGTGATGAGGCGGGCTTCGGAGGCCCGCAGCAGCTCGGCGTGCCGGGTGGTGGTGAGGCGAGCGGTCTGGATCAGGGGCAAGGCCAAGCCGGCCACCGTCAGCGTGCCGATGAGCAGCAGGCGCCGGTGGAACATCCTCGGGATGAGATTGGTGATCGGCATCGGCGCGCACCCTCGGCGCGATGGTATCGGGTGTTGGGACGAACGCCCGTGAAACGTTGGCGTTGACTGGGCGGGCACGGCACCCACAGCGAGCCGGGGCGTCCCCGCCCCGGCGGAGCGGTCGTCGTTGACAGGAATGCGTTGGATCACTTCGAACGCGTCCACCGCCGGGGCGAGGACGCCCCGGCTCGCTCGATGACCTTCGTCGTCGGGATCGCAAGCACTGCCTGGCCCAGAGCGGGCAGGCAGTGGCACCCGGAATGGGTCCACGCACCACGACGCGTCGGGAGAAACACCCTTTCCCGGCTCCCCTAAACTTGGCCCTTTCCTACGCACGATCGCGTCGCACGACGCTTCTGGAGTCCGTCATGTCCGAAGCCCCCGCTTCCGCCGCCCAACCCACGAAGAAATCGATGGACGCCATCATGGCGCTCTGTAAACGCCGCGGGTTCATCTATCAGGCCTCGGAGATCTACGGCGGCATCAACGGCTTCTGGGATTACGGCCCGCTGGGCGCCCAGCTCAAGAAGAACCTGCGCGACGCGTGGTGGCAGGACATGATCCTGAACCCGTGCTGGGGACGCAAGGGGCCGAACGGCAGCCGCGTGCGGTGCGTGCCGCTGGAGACGTGCATCATCCAGCACCCCAAGGTGTGGGAGGCGAGCGGGCACGTGGGCGGGTTCAATGATCCGATGGTGGATTGCAAGGAATCCAAGGGGCGGTATCGCTACGACCACGTGCAGGTTTTCGTGCCCGAGACCGGGGACGCGGGCGATAAGCCGGTCTTTGCGTACGTCGGCGATCAGCCCAGCGAGGCCAAGCAGCGCAAGAAGGCTGAGAAGCTCTTCGGTGTGATCAAGAGCGTGGCGCTCTCGTCGATCCCGCAGCCGTGGGCTCGCGTGATTGGACCCGACGCGGAGAAGCCCGGCACGCTGACCGAGCCTCGCATGTTCAATCTGATGTTCGACACGATCCCCGGTGCGATCCGCGACGAGGCGAACAAGGCGTACCTGCGACCCGAGACGGCCCAGGGCGTGTTTGTGAACTTCAAGAACGTGGTGGATACGACGCGGGTGAAGCTGCCGTTCGGCATCGGCAACACGGGGCGTTCGTTCCGCAACGAGGTGACGCCGCGGAATTTCACGTTCCGTTCGCGCGAGTTTGAGCAGGCGGAGCTGGAGTTCTTCTGCCATCCCGACGAGAGCGTCGAGTGGTACAAGTTCTGGCGCGACTTCCGCATGGACTGGTGGAAGGCGATCGGACTCGCCGGCGAGAACCTGATCCTGCGCGAGCACGACAAGGACGAGCTGTCCCACTACTCGCAGGGCACGAGTGACGTCGAGTACCGCTTCCCGTTCACGGCTCCCGGCTTCGGCGAACTCGAGGGCATCGCCCACCGCGGCAACTACGACCTGACGCAGCACGAGAACACCTCGCGCACCAAGCTCAAGTACTTCGACGCCGAGCGGGGCGAGTTGCTGCCGAATGGCTCACGCAAGGGCGAGTGGTACATCCCACACTGCATCGAGCCCGCGGCGGGCCTGGATCGCGGCGCGCTCGCGCTCATCTGTGAGGGCTATACCCGCGACGAATCACGCCCCAGCCCCGAGTTCCTGAAGCTGCATCCGCGCGTGGCTCCGATCAAGGCCGCGGTGTTCCCGCTGGTCGCGAAGGACGGCATGCCCGAGGTGGGCGAAAAGCTCTACGACGAGCTGTTCGCGAAGTTTGGCAATCGCGGCTTCATTGAGTTTGATGAGAAGCAGTCGATCGGCAAGCGCTACGCCCGCATGGACGAGGCGGGCTGCCCGTTCTGTTTCACCATCGACGGAGACACGCTGACGAACCAGACCGTCACCGTCCGCGACCGCGACAGCGGACAGCAGGAGCGGATCGGGATCGACAAGGTGAGTGGGTTTTTGGGTGAGAAGCTGGGATAAGGAGCGATGGGATGGCTGCGCGTCGCGTGAAGGGCAGCAAGAAGAAGCAAGCTCCTTCTCCTCAAGAGAAGAAGAGACTTAGTCTGACGAGGGATCGCCGTAACACGTACGGCGAGTCTCCTCACGCGTCGCGGAAGAACATTCCGAAGCGTCGAGCCAAGAGAAATCGTTCGGTCCGTCGGGCAGTGCACCAAGCGATCGCCGCGGAAGACTTAGCGGACAATCCACTCGACAGAGTTCTCGGCAAGGACCATCAAGGCTGGAGGTGGAAGAAGTCTCCTGACGAGCCCCTTGGTGAGGTACTCAAGGCAAAGCGACTGCGAAGAGCTCGCCCGACGTAGAGTGGGCAGCCATGAAGTTCTCACTCGCCGACTCGCTGCCCATCCTCCAGCGCACCCCCAGCGTCGTGCGGGCGATGCTCCAGTTCCTGCCCGAGGCCTGGACCCACTGCGATTACGGCGTGAACGCCGACGGCTCGCCGACCTGGTCGGCCCACGAGATCGTCGCGCACTTGATCTTCGGCGAACAGACCGACTGGATACCCCGGGCGCGGCACATCCTCGAGTTCGGCGAGACGCGTCCCATCCCGCCTTTCGATCGGGCCGGGCATCGCTCGCTGATGCAGGGCAAGACGCTCCGCGTGCTGCTCGACGAGTTCGATCAGGCGCGACGGGATTCGCTGTCAGCGCTGGCAAAGCTGAACCTTTCCGAGGCCGATCTCGCGAAGTGCGGCAGCCACCCCAAGCTCGGCCGCGTCACGCTGGCGCAGCTGCTCGCCACGTGGACTGTGCACGACCTGAACCACCTCGCCCAGATCAGCAAGGCGATGGCGTATCAGTACAAGGGCGAGGTCGGCGCGTGGGAAGCGTACCTGTCGATCCTGCGGCCGCCGGAGCCGCGGTGAGAGGATGAAGGAGCAGGCGGGGCGGTGGGGTGGCGAGTGCGGGCCAACGGTTCCTACCCTGCGGGCGATGATCACGCCTTCACCGACCAACACGATCGACCCACGTCTGGCCCGCGGCGTTCTCGAGCAAGTGGTGGGCGAGTCGGCCACCAAGCCGGCGCACGTTGTCATCAGCGTTCCCAACACCAGCTATCAGATGCATCTGGTGGGCACCGCACGCGGCGAGGTCGGGAAGCGGATCATCGGGACGATTCGCGCGAAGGCGCGGCGGATCGATGTCGTGCAGAGCGGCGGGCGGTACGTGGAGCCGGTGTACGGGCGGCCGCGGCGGATCCAGGGCACGGTCGTCGCGATCGACGGGAACGCGGTGGTCGTGAACGCTGGCGTGCCGATTCACTGCGAGCCGACCGACGCGCGGCAGAACGCGAGCCAGTTCCAAGTCGGGCAGTTTGTCAGCTTCGACGCGCTCGATGGGGCGACGTTTACGGAGCAGTAAGAGCCCGGCCCGAGGCCCTAGTCAGTGAAAAAGCCAGAGATCGCTCGACGCTTGTGTGCGTCGCTTCTATTCGTCGCTGACGGCGATCAGTCTCCGGTGGGCTCGTTCCCGGTGGCCTGTTTGGCGTAAGGGTCGGGCGGTAGCGCCTCGCTCGTCATTATGACCTCGACACGCTGGTTGGTGCGATCGTTCTCGCGGGACCAGGTGTTGGGGACGATGCGGTCGTTGTCGGCGCAGGAGACGACGCGGAGCTGGCTGGACGGCACGCCGAGCTCGATGAGCGCCTGGATGACGGCCATCGCGCGGTCGGTGCCGAGCTTGAACGCGCGGGCCGAGTCGCGCTGGGCCTCGTGGGGGCTGACGTGTCCGCGGACCTCGACGAAGAAGCGCTGGCCGAGGATCTTTTTCGCGGTGTCCTTGATGACCTCGCGGGCGGCGGCGTTGAGCGCGACGGACATGTCGTCGAAGGGGACTTTGGAGCCGATGGCGCTGTAGTCGCTCTTGCGGAGCGACTGCTGGCTGGGCTTTTTGCCGGGCACGCCGGTGGTTTCGGATTCGCCGCGGAGCTCGCGCATGCGTTGCACGAACTGCTGCTCCTGGGGCTTGCTGGAAGAGATGTCGATGGGATTGCCGAAGCCTTCGCGCATGCCGATGACGAAGTCGAGCATGGCCTTGCTGGGTTGTCCGGCCTCGTCGGAGGGTTCGCCGGCCGAGGGGTCCTTGCCCTTGGGGCCCATGTTCATCGCCAGCAGAATGACGAAGAAACCCATCATCAGCGCGACGTTATCGGCGAAGGAGATGAGCCACTCGGGTGCGCCGGCTTCTTCGTGCTCGCCGCCGCCGCCGTGGCCGCCGCCGCCATGGCCGCCGCCGCCGTGGCTTCCGCCACCGTGTCCCTCGCCATGCTCTTCTTTGTGTTCATCGGCCATGGTGAGACTCAGTGGAGCGACGGACAATCGAGACGGAACGCACGATCAAGGTTTAAGCCGCGGCCTTGAAGACCTCGCGACGGGCCGATGGGATGAACGCCAGCATCTTGTCCATGGTGACACGCGGGTTGTCGCCCGCCTGGATGCTCAGGATCGCCTGCAGCATCATCTCGCGGTTGAGGATTTCTTCGCCCGACTTGATGCCCAGCTTGTCACCGATGGGGCCGGCGACGGCGTTGGCGATGATGGCGCCGTACATCGTCGCCACGACGGCGATCGCCAGTGCGTGACCCAGGGCGCCGATGTCGGCGCTGGCGAGCTGACCGAACATGCCGACCTGACCGACCAGCGTGCCGACCAGGCCGTAGCCGGGGCCGTAGAGCTTGATGAGGTCGAAGAACTTCTTGCCCGCCTTGTGGCGGTCCTGCATGGCGAGGATCTCCATGCGAAGCGTGGCGTCGATGTTGGTGGGCTCGACGCCGTCGATGGCCATCTTGAGGCCAGCGGCGAGGAACGGGTCCTTGATCTTGGCGATCTCTGGTTCGAGGGCGAGGATGCCGTCGCGTCGAGCTTTGTCGGAGAGCGTCTGGACCGCCGCGATCACCTCGTTGGCGTTCATGCCCTTGTTGAACAGGAACGACTTGATGTAGCCGGGGACCTGCTTGAGCTTCTCCATCGGCATGGCGACGAAGACGACCGAGACCGAGCCGCAACCCACCATCAAGACGCCTTCCATGGAGAAGAACATCATGAGGTTGCCGTGCGAGACTTCGAAGAAGACGAAGCCGAGCGCGGCGGAGCCGATCAGGATTCCGATGATCGAGGCAATATCCATGAACGCGCGCTCCTCCGGTGCCCGCCCGTTTGGTCATTCGGGGCTCGAACACAGGTCCGGAGTTTCATCGACGCGAGGGGCAAGCCGGTCACGCCGCGCAGGCGACGTGGAGCGTTCGGCGTGCCGCCCGGCGCGATTGTGCGGCCTTCGCCGATGAGATCGGACGTACACGCCCGCGAGTTATCGGATGGGATCGCTATCGGCCCGCGGCAAACACCGCGGCGATGAGCTCGTCGGAGGTTGTCGCGGCGGCTTTTCCGGTGCGTGAGGCACGCTCCATCGCCAGCGCGACGCGGCGCTCGGCCTCGCCCCGCGTCTCGCCCAGGGCCACCAGCGCCGTCACCGCTTCCTCCGCCACCGGTCCGAGCCTCGGCGTGGTGAACACCGCCGAGGACTTGATCTCCAGCGTCTGTAGCTCGCGCTCGCTGAGGTACGCCTCGACCTTGCCTGACAGCTCCGCGATGATGGTCTCGGCGAGCCGCTTGCCGATCTCCGGGAGTTTCACCAACGCGGCGGCGTTCCGCTCCGCGATCGCCCGCGCGATCTGAGCGGGTTCGATCGCCATGGCCCGAAGGGCCTTGCGGTTGCCGATGCCCTTGACGGTCGTGAACAACTCGAAGAAGTCGCGGTCACGGGCGGTCTGGAAGCCGATCAGCCGCGGAATGAAGCTCGTTCCCTGTCCTTGACTTTCGAGATACTCGAGCGTGATGAGCGTGACGGGTTGACCGAGCTTCGGTGCCAGCGATGGGGCCACGTAGGCCGGGATCAGCACCTCGCGGGCGAACGAGCCGTCGGGCGAGGCGAGGTGCGCCGCCGCGGCTTCCAGAGATTCGAGTTTGCCGGTGAGGCGGGAGATCATGGGGGGGAGTGGGGAGGGGAGCAGGGGAGCAGGGGAGCAGGGGAGCAGGGGAGCAGGGGAGCAGGGGAGCAGGGGAGCAGTTTTAGCAGAAAGCGTTCTGAATCAGGAAGATAGCAGCGCCCCGGCGGGGTTGCTTTCATCCGCGTTGGAACGCAAGGCCGCCTCGCGCATCTCATGCCTCGGCACCCCCCGGAGTTCTTCACTTGCGCACCGCTCTTGGCCTTGTCGTCGCGGCCGTCTCTCTCGTCGGTTCCTTCTCGCTCGCTCAGACCATGAAAGCCGTCCGCGTCACGGCTTACGGCGGGCCGGAAGTGCTCAAGGTCGAAGAGATCGAGCGCCCGAAAGCGGGGCCCGGTGAGTTGCTCGTCCATGTCCGTGCCGCGGGCGTCAATCCGGTGGATTGGAAGATCCGTCAGGGGCTCTTGAAGGGCATGACTCCGCAGCCTCCCTTTACCCTCGGCTACGACATCGCGGGCACTGTCGAGTCGCTGGGCGAAGGCGTGACAGACTTCAAGGTCGGCGACGAGGTCTACGCCTATTTGGCCCTGACCAAGGGCGGCGGTTACGCCCAGTACGTCGCTGTTCCCGCGAAGGAAGCCGCCAAGAAGCCCAAAGCCGATTTCGCCGAGGCCGCCGCCGTTCCTCTGGCGGGGCTCACCGCGTGGCAGGCGCTGTTCACGCAGGCGTCGTTGAAGGATGGCCAGACGGTCCTGATCCATGGCGCCGCGGGCGGCGTGGGCCATTTCGCGGTGCAGTTCGCCAAGTCCAAGGGTGCCACCGTCATCGCCACCGCCAGCAGCTCGAACCACGAGTTCCTCAAGAAGCTCGGCGCCGACATCGTGATCGACTACACGAAAGAGAAGTTCGAGGATGTGCTGAAGGCCAAGAACATCCAGGCAGATGTGGTCCTCGACACCATCGGCGCCGACACCCACGACCGCTCCTACGCCGTCCTCAAGAAAGGCGGCACCCTTGTCTCCATCGTCCAGCCGCCCAAAGCCGACAAGATGAAGGAGTTCGGCGTCAACGCCAAGGTCTTCCTCCTCATGCCCAACGGCCCGCAGCTCGCCGAGATCGCCCGCCTGATCGACGCCGGCAAGGTCTCGCCTCACGTGAGCACCGAGCTCCCGCTGGAGGAGGCCGCCAAGGCTCATGAACTCAGCCAGACCGGCAAGACCCGCGGCAAGATCGTCCTCGAGGTGAAGTAGCGCACGCAAGCCTCCGCGCCTCCCCGCCCCGCTTCAGCGGGGAGGGGTGGTCGAGGCTCTGCGGAGGGGCAAAGGGCGCCCGAACCATCCCGCGGCCACGCAAACGCCGCAGGCCCGTCGCGATCACTTCTTCTTCAGAGTCGCCCGCTGCACCGACACCACCGGCACGCCTGTAACCGGCGGCACCTGAGCCTCCGCATCGCCGGCCTTGCCGCCGGTTTCGACGAGCTGCTTCGTGCTCATGGTGATGATCTCGGTCTCGATCGCGTCGCCGACGAGTTGGTCACGAGAGACCAAACGCACGCCCTCGAGGTCGAACGCGCTGTACAAGCTCCCGCCGATCAGCGTCGCCGGCAGCACGATGCCGTTCTTCTCGTCGATCTCGTACGCGCCCTTCGCCGCGTCCTTCACGACGAGCTGGTAGGGCCGCTCTTGTCGGTTCTTCCCGTCGTCGTAGATGATCGTCCACTGATAGGTCGTCGGGTCGTCCGTCTTGGCGACCTTGAGCTCCATCGTGAACCGCATCGCCACGCCCTTGGGCGTGGTCAGTGTGGCGTCACCGGCCCAGTGGCCGACCCACGTTTCAGGGAAGCTCGGCTCGGCGGCCTTCGGTGCGGCGGGGTCGGCGATCAGCATCAATGCCAAGGGCAAGAGGTTCAGCATGGTGATTTGTACCGAGGCAACCCCGCGTGGTCGCTCGGGTCTCGCGTGCGACCCGCGAAACGTTCGATAACCAATGCCGCGGCAGAGACTTGCTCTCAACACGAGAGGCAAGAAAACGCTTGCAACGACAAAAGACTTTCCTCTATCCTCTAGCCTGGCAGTTTCCGCTGCCGGTTTTTCGCATCTCGTAGTAGGGAGACAAGCAGATGAAGAGTGTGTTGATGGCGTGCGGCCTGGCCGCGGGTGTGTTCGCGTCCTCGGCCTCGGCGGCTCTGTACTCGCAGGCCAACGACCTGGCGACGGACACGGGCTTTTACTCCGTCGGCGGGCCGAACCAGTTCTTCACCCAGCGGATGGCCGACAACTTCACGTTGTCGAGCGCCGCGACGGTCACCAGCGTCCGCTGGTTCGGCGCCAGCCAGAACTTCGCCTTCCCCGATCTCACCAACTTCACCGGCTTTGATGTGAAGATCTACGGCGACCTCGGCGGCGTGCCCGACGCGAACAACGTGCTCTACGGCTCGTCGCCCGCGCTGGCTGGCCTGACGATCACGCCGACGGGCTTCAACAACATCGGCGGCGGCACGCAGTACCAGTTCGATCTCAACGTTGGCTCGCTGAACCTCGGGGCCGGCACCTACTGGCTCTCGGTCGGCGGACTCTTGGTGAACAACTTCGGCGACACCTTTGTGTGGAGCCGCAGCACCCAGGGCGACTTGGCGAACGCCTCGTTCTTCTACCCCAACAGCGGCTGGATCGCGTTCGGCGGGAACGACCTGGCGTTCGAGATCATCCCCGCTCCTTCGGCGCTCGCACTCGCCGGTGTCGCCGCCCTCGGCGCCGCCCGCCGTCGTCGCTGATCGGAATCGAATCCGTTTGTCCAATCCCGGAACGCACCGGAGCGACCGTCTTGCCGCGAATGGCGGCTCGGAGGGTCGTATCCCGGTGCGTTCCGCCTTTTCGGACCCCAGACACCCGTCGCCCTGCGAGAGCCACCGAGTGCCTAGCATTCTCCATTCGCCAGTGGCCCCGTCGCTTTTTCAGGTGAGTTTCTTCTCACTCGGATCGTTCTGGGAATCTGCTGGCAGCGGGCGGCATGTTCGCCGTCTCGCGCCACCCGCCGCGTCGTGCTCCGCACGCCCCGGCACCCAGTTCGGCCGCTCGTTCCGACTCGCCACGCCCGCCACGCGGGAAACTCGGCGCCCAGGTCCAAGCTGTGCCCAACGCACGCGTCCGTGGATTTTCCGCGGCGCAAGGAGTTGTTGTTCTCTTGATGTCTGATCCTGTCGCCTCGCACCGCACCGCCCCCGCCCCTTCCCACTCCGACTCGCACACCCACGGCCATGGCGAAACCGCTCACGCCGCCCACGCTTCCCATGCGAAGCCGCATGCAGGCTCGCACCACAAGGGCGAGCCCGCCATCGTCCGCGGCGGCGCCGACGACGCGCCCCGCGCCGCGTCCAGCAAGGCCCCGATTCCCACCACCTTCGCCGAGATCGGCCTGTGCGCTCCCGTGCTCAAGGCCCTGACCGACGAGGGCTACACGGTCCCCACGCCCATCCAGGCTCAGGCGATCCCGCCCCTGATGGCCGGTCACGACATGCTCGGCTGCGCCCAGACGGGCACGGGCAAGACCGCCGCCTTCGCGCTGCCCATTCTGCACCGCCTGCAGGCAATGCCGCGCGACAAGTCCCACCGCGGCCCGCACCTGCCCAAGGTCCTCGTCCTCTCGCCCACGCGTGAGCTCGCCACCCAGATCGGCGAGAGCTTCGCCGCCTACGGTCGGCACACCTCCGTCACCGGCACCATCATCTTCGGCGGCGTTTCCCAAGGTCGTCAGGTCCGCGCCATCCGCGCCGGCGTCGACGTGCTCGTCGCCACGCCCGGCCGCCTGATCGACCTGCTCGAACAGGGCGAGGTCGAGCTCAGCCAGATCAACATCCTGGTCCTCGACGAGGCCGATCGAATGCTGGACATGGGCTTCATCGCCCCGATCCGCAAGATCGTCTCCAAGCTGCACGCCGAGCGCCAGACCATGCTCTTCAGCGCGACGATGCCCAAGGAGATCGTCCGCCTGGCCGACTCGCTGCTGAAGAACCCCGTGAAGGTCTCGGTCACGCCCGTCTCATCCGCGGCCCCCAAGATCGAGCAGTCGCTCTACATGGTCCCCAAGATGAGCAAGCCCGCGATGCTCATCCACCTGCTCGAAGAGAGCAACGTGCAGCGGGCCGTCGTCTTTACCAAGACCAAGCACGGCGCCGACCGCCTCCAGAAGCGCCTCGTCCGCGCCGGCGTCTCCGCCACCGCGATCCACGGCAACAAGGCCCAGAACCAGCGCGACCGCGCCCTGCTCGGCTTCAAGACCGGCAAGGTCCGCGTCCTGGTCGCTACCGATGTCGCCGCCCGCGGCCTCGACGTCGACGGCATCAGCCACGTCTTCAACTTCGACCTGCCCATGGACCCCGAGGCCTACGTCCACCGCATCGGCCGCACCGGCCGCGCGGGAGCCACCGGCATCGCCATCAGCTTCTGCGACCGCGAGGAGCGCGGCCTGATGCGCGACATCGAGCGGCTCACCGGCAAGAAGTTCAATCCGATCACCACGCTCCCCGACCTGCCGAACGATGTCGCCGACGCCCACGCCCATCAGGACGACCGCGACGACGATCGCCCGCAACGCTCGCACGGCCACGGCGGCTACCGCGACGCGAGGCCGCACTCGAACTCCGGCCACCGCGGCGGCCATGCTGCCCATCGCGACCACGCCCCGGCCAAGGCGAGCGCCCCGGCCCACGCCCCGCACAGCAAGCCGAGCCATCCACAGACCGGCGTTCCGGCCCACCGCGGCACCCATGCGCCCAAGCCCACGTACGCCCCGCGCTCCAACGCCGGTCACTCCGGCGGCGGCCAAGCGGGTGGGAACTCGGGCGGCCAATCGGGCGGCCATTCCGGTGGCCACGCTCCCAGGTCCTCCGGACACGCCGGTCATCCGGCCAAGAGCAACCGCCGCACCGGGGGCAAGCCCGGCTGGCACCGCGGCGGGCGCTGATCGACGCCGCTAGTCTCTCGGGCCATGACCGCACCGAGTTCGACACCACGCATCGCGCTCGCCCACGACTGGCTCGTGGGCTATCGCGGCGGCGAGGGCGTGCTCGATTGTGTGGCGCGGCTGGTCGCGTCGGAGTTTCAGCCCGGCTCGCTGTACGCGCTGTTCGATGACGGAAGACCATTGACGCCAGCGATCGATGCCATGGCCCATCGGGTGTCGTGGTTGAACCGCGTGCCCAAGGCGAAGAAGGCGAGGCGGTGGCTGCTGCCGCTGTATCACGCCGGGGTTCGGCAGTTGTCATCGATGCTCGCGTCCGACGATTCCCGAGCTCGCGTGGATCTGTTGGTCTCGACGTCTTCGGCGGCGGTGCACGCGCTGCGCGCGCCGCGGGATGTGCCGCATCTGTGCTATTGCCACTCGCCGCCGCGGTACCTGTGGCATCTCGGCGAGCAGTACTCGAGCGGCATGATGGGTGTCGGGCTGCGGGTGTGCTCGCCGGTCCTGAGGAGACTCGATGCGTGCGGAGCGCGGCGAGTGACGACCTATCTGGCGAACTCGACGCACACGCGTGAGATGATCCGGCGTTGTTACGACCGGGACGCCGAGGTGGTGTTCCCGCCGGTGCGGACGGAGTACTTCATTCCCCGGACCGAAGCGACCGATGCGGCGCTGAGCGACGCCGAGCGCCGAACGCTGGACGAAATCGACGTTTGGGCCGAGGGGCAGCGTTGCGGAGCGTTTGTGTTGTGCGCGGGGGCGCTTGAGCCTTACAAGAAGACGGACTTGGCGATTGACGCGGTGAAGACGATCGGGCGGCCGCTGGTGATCGCGGGCAACGGTTCGCAACGCGAGCGGCTGGAGGCGTTGGCCGCGGGCTCGCCGCTGGTGAAGTTCCTCGGGCGAGTGAGCGATGCGATGCTGCGGGCGCTGTATCAGCGGGCGGGCATGTTGCTCTTCCCGCAGCTGGAGGATTTCGGGATCATCGCGCTCGAGGCTCAGGCCTGCGGCACACCCGTGGTGGCGCTTGGAGCGGGCGGGGCGCTGGATTCGGTCGTTGATGGCGAGACCGGCGTGCACTTCGCGGCCCAGAACACGGCGGAGCTGGCCTCGGCGATCGAACGGTGCGGCGGTCTGGGCACGCGGAGCGAGTCTTGCCGACGCAACGCGGAGCGGTTCTCTGAGGCGGTGTTCCAGGATGCGATGAGGAAGCGGATGGCGTCGGCCCTGGCGCGGTAGCGGGCGGTCCCGGGCCCTTGTGCGGAGCCCGTGCATTCCTTGGGCCGCGTGCTGCTGTGGGCTTCCGCGTGCCGGGGTGACCGAGTGTGGGGAGCGTGGTGTCGGGAGCGTGGTCTCGTGGGGAATCCGGTCACGAACCCGAGAGGCCGGCATCCGTACTATTTGTTATGAACCGCATCCACGCTCTTGTGCTCGCCGCGTCGCTGTCGCTCTCCCTGGCTGTCCGGGCGGACCTGCCGCCGGCGTTCACGGACATCACGCTCGACGCCGCCAAGAAGCAGGTGGAGGGCACCGAGAAGCTGGTGGTGATCAAGTTCACCGCGGTGTGGTGCGGCCCGTGCAAGGCGATGGACAAGACCACGTGGCGCGACGACAAGGTGGTCGAGTGGGTGAAGTCGCGCGGTCTGGCGCTCGAGGTCGATGTCGACAAGGAGCCGAAGATCGCGGAGCAGTACAACATCGCGGCGATGCCGACGATGGTGATGCTCAAGGGCGGGAACGAGATCGCGCGGACGGTTGGGTACATCGACGGCAAGCGGATGCTCGCGTGGCTCGAGAAGGCTTCGAGCGGCAAGGCGGAGGAGGTCGCTC
Source organism: Phycisphaerales bacterium (assembly GCA_019744815.1). Taxonomy (GTDB): domain Bacteria; phylum Planctomycetota; class Phycisphaerae; order Phycisphaerales; family UBA1924; genus JAFEBO01. The sequence goes on along the minus strand of JAIEUA010000010.1, from coordinate 158,204 downwards.
GGGTCGATCGCACCTCGAAGGACATGCAGGCCCAGCTCCAGATCGCTCGCGAGCTGGTCTTCAAGGGCAACGCCGACGCCGCCACCGACGACTTTGTGTGGCTCTGGCAGAACATCGCCAAGATCGATCCAGCGATCGCCGGCGTGCGGGTGTCGTTCCTCGCGAGCGACATGAAGAACCTCGCCGCCCGGCATCCGAAGGCCAAGGCCGCGTTCACCGCTCTACGAGACGACGCGGCGAAGGCGCCCGAGGGGAAGGACACTGATTACGCGAATCGAGTGGATTGGATCGTGCTCAACGGCGTGATCGACGACTCGAAGCAGACGCTCGCGTGGTTTGATCGGGTGAAGGGCAGCGACGAGGGGAAGTCGGCGTTCGGGCAGACGGCGTACCTGCTGGAGCCGTTGTTCCTTGAGTCGGACCGGCTGGCCGATCTGCCGCTGGTGTACGCCGATCCGATCGGCTCGATGAAGCTGGCGGCAAGCCTGCCGGAAACGTACACGAGAACCGTCGAGGCCCGGGGCGAAAAGCCGGACGAGGACGCGATCGCGTCCATGAAGGAGCAGTTCCGCCAGAAGTGGGCGCGGGTGTATGTGGGCTATCTGGCCGCGGGCAAGGACGAGAAGGCGGGCGAGCTGGCCGCTGAGTTCGTGAAGCTCGAGGACCCGACCGATGCGCGGTTCGCGATGCTGAACGCGGCGGCGGAGTTCAAGCAGGTACGGCCGGTGCACCTGGAGTGGGTGAAGGAGATCGAGGACTCCGGCGCGAACCTCTCGCTGCTCCGGGGCAAGATCGAGGCGGCGCTGAACAAGAAGTAAGGGTGATGCCGCGGTGCGCGGCCGGGAACGGGACATGGCAAGCAGCAAGAGCTTTGGTTGGCTGGAGGTCCGGCGTATTGGCGAGGAGCTCGCCGATCGGCACGCCGACATCGATCCGATCCGGATCGGATTTCCCGAGCTTCGCCGCCTGGTGCTGGCGTTGCCGGGGTTTGTAGAAGACCCCAAGCACCCTTCGAACGAGCGGATCCTCGAGGAGATCCAGCGCCACTGGATCGAGGAGCGAGAGGATCTTGCCCGCGACGAGGACTGAGCCGGAGCGGCGGGAGTTGGGCGCGGGAAACTCCGCCGGCTCCCGCATCTAGACTTTGGCACGATGGCGCAGCGTCGCATCCTGCACGACGAGTTCTTCAAGAAGGCCAAGGCCGAGGGATATCTCGCGCGCAGCGCGTACAAGCTCAAGGAGATTCAGGAGCGGCACCGCATCCTGCGATCGGGGATGAAGGTCGTGGACCTTGGTTGTGCGCCGGGCAGTTGGCTGCAGGTCGCGTCGGAGATCGTCGGACCCAAGGGTCTGGTGATCGGGATCGACCTTCAGGAAGTGCGGCCCGGCCTTGCAGAGAATGTGCACACGATCGTGGGGGACATCTTCAAGACCGATGCCGCGGCTCTTCTGCTCGATCCGGACGCGAAGTTCAACGCGGTGATCAGCGACATGGCGCCGAGCACGACCGGGCACGGGGACGATGCGATCTCGGTGCGGCTGTGCCGTCGGGTGCTGGAGCTGCTCCCCGCCATGCTGGCGCCGGGCGGGTCGTGCGTCATGAAGGTGCTCGAGGGCGGGGGATACCCCGAGCTGCTCAAGGACTGCCAGCGGTTGTTCGCCAAGGCCAAAGGGCTGAAACCCAAGGCCAGCCGCGATCTGTCGCGGGAGATCTTCATCGTCGCGGAGGGTTACAAGGCGCCCGCGGCGACGCCTGCCGCGAAGCTTGCCAAGCCCGCGCCCAAGCCCGGACCGGGCTGGGGTTCGTGAGCGACATCGCTGCGCGAGCGGCGGTGGCTTCGGTTTGATCCCGGGTGAGATCACAGAGAGCCGCGAGGCAATGGTGACTCCACGCCACTCGTGGGGTTCGTTCTGGCGCACCAACTCCTACCATCGGGCCGCATGATTTCTGCTGAATCCAACGTCGACGTGCTCGCTCAGGCCGCGGAGTTTCAGAGAGACTTTGAGAAGGCCCGCGTCGAGGTTGCCAAGACGATTGTCGGGCAGGGCGAGATCGTCGATGCGGTGCTGACCTGTCTCTTCGTCGGCGGGCATGTGCTGCTCGAAGGTGTGCCGGGGATTGGCAAGACTCTGCTCGTGCGCACCCTGGCGCAGGCGACGAGCCTGACGTTCAGCCGCGTGCAGTTCACGCCCGACCTGATGCCCGCGGACATCACGGGCACGACGGTGGTGGTGGAGGGTCAGGACGCGGGTGGGCGAACGAGCCGCGAGTTCCGGTTCCGCTCCGGGCCGCTCTTCGCGCAGATCGTTCTGGCGGACGAGATCAACCGTGCGACGCCCAAGACGCAGTCAGCGTTGCTCGAAGCGATGCAGGAACGCGGCGTGACGGTGGGCGGCGAGACCCACAAGCTGCCCGAGCCGTTCCTGGTGATGGCGACGCAGAACCCGGTCGAGCAGGAAGGAACGTACCCGCTTCCCGAGGCCCAGCTGGATCGGTTCTTCTTCAAGCTGTTGGTCAAGGCTCCGTCGCGAGAGGATCTGGCGGAGATCCTCGAACGCACCACCGGGGGTGAGGCCGCCGTCCCGACGCCGACGCTTGATGCGGCTCGGATTCTGGCTCACCGAGCCCTCATCCGTCGTGTGCCGGTGGCGCCGAGCGTGAGGGATTACGCGGTCCGCCTGGTGCTGGCGACGCAGCCGACGGCGACCGCGAGCGGTCGATCGTTCAGCACGCCGATGGTCGAGAAGTACGTACGGCTGGGGGCCTCCCCACGCGCGGCGCAGGCGTTGATTCTCGCCGGGAAGTGCCGGGCGCTGCGGCAGGGGCGTGCCAATGTCGCGACCGAGGACATCGCCGACGCGGCCCTCGCGGCGCTGCGGCACCGGTTGATCATGAACTTCGAGGCCAGTGCCGAAGGCGTCAGCGCTGACAGCGTGGTCGCCAACATCGTTCAGACCCTGCCCCTGGAAGGAACCTGAGCGGGCGGTCGGCGAACCGTTCACGTGCCAGGCCCTTGGCGGGGATGGCAGCGAGCACTTCAAGCGGGCGTGAGAGAACGCCCCCAGGAGCACCGGCAGCGTGAGGCGTGCGAGCGGACCACTTCGGGTTCTGGCGGCGACGAGTGCCCTTCTCGGCGTGGCGGCGGGGCTGTCGGCGTGCGGGACGGGCGGCGCTGCGCGTCCGGAGGGCTCCGCACCATCGGGACGCCGGACCGAGCCGGAGATCGCCCCGTTCTCGGATATCGGCGGTGATGCGGCCCTCGCGACGCGCCCGACATCGAGCTGGCCGCGGGGCGACGAATCCGCGACCGAGGCGGGCGCGAGCGGCTCGGTTCCGCCGCTGTTTGTGGTCTTTGGGCAAACGCTGATCGTGCCGACGTCGCGGCTGGTGTCGGACGGTCGGTTGCCCAAGACGGCCAAGCTTGATGACGGACGCGATGTGCCGCTGGTCGTGCATCGCGTTGTGACGAGGTCGCCGATCTCAGGGTTGCCGACGCCGATGGAGACCGCGGCGCTGCGCTGGCTGGGTGGTGCCGTGGCGTGGGCCGAGGTGCCCGCGGGCGAGGCCTCAATGGAGCTCTGCGAGGTTCGGTTGCCGGTGGACGCGTACGGGCATTGGCTCTGGATCGGAGACCAGCGGGTTTCTCTGGAATGGCTCAGCGAGGACAACACGGACTGGTCGCGGGTCTCGCCGGCGATCGCCAAGCAGGCCGGCGATCCGTTCATCCGAGAGTGCCTGAGGCTCGAGTCGCGCGATCCGCGGCTGGCGTGGCGGGCCTCGCTCTTTGGCCTCTCCGCTCGCGTGCCTACGCCCCCGTCGTTGCCGATCCCCTTCGAACGAACCCCCGAACTGATCGAGACACCCGACGACGGCGCGTTCCTGGATCGTGCCGCCGATCAGACGGCGTCACTGTGGCGGCACACGCTCGCGGCGCTGCATAGAGCGGACAAGGGCGTGGCCCAGCGGGTGGTGGACCGGCTCGGTGCGATCGTGTCCTTTGAAGCGGGCGGCCGCCAGCGGCTCGCGCCCGCGTGGGCGAGCGCGAGCGAAGCCGGGGCGCTGCTGGAGGCGCTCCTGGAGCGGCGCCGCGAGCCGCGACGCATGGTGGCGGCGGCCAACGAATGGCTCCGGTCCCGCCCCGCGGCGTGCGCGTGGATTACGGATGACGCCGGCCTGTACGACAGCAACACCAACGTTCCGCTTGTCCGCGTGGGCGTGGCCAACTTTGGAGAAGGGGCCTCGGTCGCGTCGGTCAAAGGGGTCATCGATGCCGGGGGCCCGGAGCTCGGGACGCTCGCGGCCCGCAGCGCGACCGTGCTGCCGGTCGCGCCGCTGACGACGCCTGATCCGGGCGACGGGGTTCTCGAGAGCCAGGGCATCGATGTTCGCTGCGGAGACTGGGCGGGCGTGATCGAGGCTCAGCGGCGGCACCTTGTCGCTCAGCCCCCGGGGCTGTCGATCGGGCCGCTGTCGCTGGATCACTCCATCTCAACATGGTCGCGTTCGCAGACCGTGGTGCCTCTGCCCGGGGACGGGGCGACGCGTCGCGATATCCCCACGCTGGTCGGGCGGCTGGTGCGCGATGTCGGACCCGGCGGCTCGGGCGTTGGTTCGGGATGGTCGTTGTACCTGGAAGCCGAGCGGAGCACGAGCGAGCGGCAGACCGTGCGTCTCTGGTTCGGTCCCGCAGGTTCGCCCAGCGCGGTGGTAACGGCGGACCTGCCCGAAAACTCTTCCATCCCCGAGAGCGGCGAGGGTTCGGCCACCGTGAGGCTCGCGGGCCGGGCGGATTCTGCTCTTGTCGGCGCGCGAGTGGTTCCGAACGTCGACCGCTGGACGGTGCGGCTGCCGATCCCCAACAGCGCAATCGAGCGGCCCGGTCGGGTGCGGCTGGCGATCGAGCACGTGCGCGGAAACGTCCGATCGGCGTGGCCTCGGGCCATGTTCCCGTGGCAGACCGAGCCGGGTCGGGCCTCGGTGGACCTGACCAAGTGGTAAGCAAGCTGGCGGCCGACGAGGTCGTGCGGTCTAGATCGCCTTGGCCGGGGCGAGGTCCAGGCTCTTGATCATCACCTCGTGGAGCTCGATGTTGTCGATGAACGGGGCGATGAGCTCGCTGCCGGGTCCCATCGAAGTGAGCTCAACGTAGTCGGCGGTGTGGTTGGGGCTGATGAACGCGACGCCGAGGTGATTGGCGAGGCAGGCCCCGAGGGTGCAGGCGGGCGAGCTCATGGGCGTGAAGAGAGCGGCCTGCTGGCCGCGGAGGGCGCGGGTGAAAGCAGCGATCTCGTCGGGCCGCAGCGTGACGCCGGTCGCTTCTTCGATCAGCGAAGGGATGCGATCCTCGTTCTTGAACTTGGTGGTGTCGACGGGATCGTCGTAGCCGAGCTTGGTCTGGAGCTGTTCGAAGAGCCACTCGAAGGAGTGCTTGGTTCTTCCGAGGCGTTCGACGCAGCGGTAGGTCTCGGGGCCGTAGAGCGTGAGCCCGGGGTTGGCGTTGGCGTGGTCGGTGGTGACGATCAGAAGCGTGTCGTCCCGGTTCTCAAGCCACGCGAGGACCACACCGATGGCATCGTCGAACGCCAGTTGCTCGTGAACGAGTGAGCCCGCGTCATTGGCGTGCGCGGCGTGGTCGACGCGGCCGCCCTCGATCTGCAGCACGAATCCGTTGGGAGCGTGTTCCAGTCGAGCGAGCGCGACGCGGGTCATCTCCGCGAGCGAGGGGTCGTCGGGGCCGCGGTCGGTGTCGTAAGGCGTGTGCGATTTGGAGAACAGTCCCAGGAGCGGCTTGTCCTTGGCGGCTGCGGCCATCTCTGCGGACTTGGACACGATGGTCGTCCCGGTGAGCGACGAGCGCATGGCGTCGGGGAAGTGCTTGCCGCCTCCTCCGAGAACGACATCCACGTTCCGCTCGGCGATCTGCCGGGCGATCGCGTCCTCGAGGTTGCGAGAGGGGCAGTTGGCGATGAACCCGGCCGGCGTGGCGTGGGTAACACGCGTGGTCGTGACAAGGCCCGTTGCTTTGCCGTTCTGCTTGGCTTGGATGAGGATGGGGACGGGTGTCTGCTTGTCGGGCGTGAAGTTGACCGCGTCGTTGTTGATGTGGACACCCGAGCCCCACGCGGATGCGGCGGCGGACGAATCGGTGACGAGCGAGTTGGCGGACGCGGTGCGCATGGTGCTGCGCCGAACACCCTCTCGGCTCCAGAGCGTGGGCCAGTGGGTGCTCTTCGCGTCGCGAGCGCGGCGGACGATCTCGGCGAGCGTGAGGGTGCCGAAGCTCATCCCGTCGGAGACCATGAAGATGACGTTCTTCGCCTGCTTGCGGGGTTTGCCGCTGGCCGCGGGGGAGTCGGGGCGCTGGGCCGCGGCACGGGCGAAGCCGGGCGAGAAGAGCGCGGCGGTCGCCAGGCCCGCGGCACCGCCCAGGCCCAGGAAACCTCGGCGGTTCAGGGCGATCGGGCCGGGATCGATCACCGGGGCGTGCTGACGCGGTTCAAGGTCCATGGTGGTCCTGTCTGCGGCTGATCGGGCGTGTGAATCTCGGATGCGGTCGAGAGCGAGGGCCATCGTATCGAGCCCGGCGGGTCGTGGGCGTCACGATCGTGCAGACCGCGCGAAGACAAACCATTCGAGAACCAGCATCGCACCCGCGGCGACCAGGAACCACCACCAGATCTCCAGAGGTGTGGGGTTCGGAGACGTCGACAGCACCCGGCCCTTGCCGACACGCAGGGAATCGCTGGTGCCGATCGCGCTCTCGAGCGGATCGAGCAGGTTGACAGCGGCCGGCTCGGGGTCGCGACGACGCGCGTCGGTCTCGCCGGGGATGGAGGGAACGTACACGCCCGCGCGTTCGAGGACGCCGAGCAGAGCCCTGGTTCCGGGGCCCGAGGCCTGAATGATCTCAGCGGGCGTCGACCCGACGCGCTCGTACCGAATCGGTGCGGGCGCGTCGCCGCGATCCACCGAGACGGGCTCGACGGTGGTGAACGCCCGGGCGGCGTCGCCCGCTCCGGAAGCGGTGAGCCAGGCGACCGAGGCGTTCATGAAGATCGCAAACCCGGGCTCGATGGGCCAGTTCGAATCGGCCAGGTCGAAGCTGCAGACGATCCTCCGCGGTTCGGCGTCGATGTCGCGAGTGAGGATCAAGGGGCCGGTGTCGCCCCGGGCAATGGGGGTGACGGTGGGGGAGTTCTCGCGAGCGGGGCGGGACCGGGAGACCACGACGCCGTCGAGCGTGATGAACTGCAGAAGCGGGTGCGATCGCGACCACGAGAGCACGGGCTTGGCCGGTCCGGCTTCGCTGGGCGGGCCGAGCTCCAGGCCGGGCGAGGGCAGGCCGCTGCCGAACGAGATGGACGGGATCGGGGGCAGTTGTCTGGGCGTGACGTTGTCGAACACGATCGCGTCAAAGAACTTGAGCTGACCCGTGGAGGCCACCTCGTCGTACTCGCCGGCGGTGACACGCTTCAGTTCACCCGCGCGAAGCTCCTCCAGCACATCGCCGAGGAGAAACGAGGCGGAGAGCGGCGAAGACTCGGCCGTGCTGCTGGTCGCCATCGCACCGCGGGTGACGAACAGGATTCGTGGTGGGTTGTACCGACGCAGCACCAGAGACGCCGAGTTGTCGTTCGCCAGCAGGTCCTTCGCCGCGTCGACGCCCAGGGACACCGTGGCAACCGTCCGGGCGTCGGGGCGGCAGGAGAACGTCAGCGAGGCTTCGCCCGGGACATCACCGACGGACGAGGGGACCGTGACGGAGCGAGTCTCGAGCACGCGGCCCGAGAGGGCGAACGAGACTGGCACAACGCGGGGCTCGTTCGCGGAGTTCTGAACCCGGGCGAAGACCTCGACGCCTTGCATGTCGCTCTCGATCCGCCGCGCCGCGAGGGCCACGATGCCGAGGTTGGGCTTGGCTGCGGCGGGATCCGAACCCACACGCACGAGCCGCAGCGGAACACCCGCGATCGCGGAGGGGTCTTCGATGCCGGAGAACACGCCGTCGCTGAAGAGCAGGATCTCGACGCTGGGCCCGCTCTCGGCATCGCCCGCGCTCGCGACCAGGGCACGGAGAACGTCCGTGCACGAGGCGAGGTTTCCGGGCTGATCGGTGGGCTGCAGCTCCGCGATCGACTGGATCGCTTGCGTTCGATCGGAGGAGAACTCCCGCAGAACCCGTGTGCCTGCTGCGACGGCCACCACGCTGGTGAGCGCGGAGTTCGCAGTCGCGTCGCGGATCGCGCGAATGGCGAGGGACTTGGCTTCGGCGAGCCGAGAGAAGCGTCCGTCGGCGGGCGAGCCATCCGATGAAGGATCCCGGATGTCCCCAGCTTTGCCGTCGAGCGCGTTCATGGATGCGGAGTGATCGATCACCACAATCACGCGGCCAGAGGTGCCAGCAGCGCCGGGTAACGCGGGGCGGCCGACGGCGGCGATCAGCAGGGTTGCGATCAGCAGGTGCAACAGGAGCAACCAACTCAGCCGCGGGCGTGCCAGCGGGACGTTCACCTGCACGTCGCTGCCGCGCTTCTCCCAGAACAGGATCGAACTGACCCGGAGCGGGCGGCGGCGGAGCTTGAGCAGATACATGGCCACCAGCAGCGGCAGCACGATCGCCGCGGCCAACAGGGCGGTGGTGGGAGCAAGGAACGACACGCCAGAGCGTACGACCGATCCGGTCGATCAGAGTCAGTTGTTCGTTCCCGCGCCCTCACGGGATTCCTCGTGCATGGCCGCCAACGCCCGACGCAGCGGACCGGGCTCGGGCTTGGCGACTTCGGTCGCGGCCTCGGGCTGCGGTGTCGCGGCTGGCTTGATCTCGGTCGTCGGGTTGGCCTTCGCGTTGGCGTCGACCTTCACGCTGCCGTCCTTGCCAACCTGATCGAACTTGACGCGGACGCGTGTGGAGACGCCGCGTTCCTGCATGGTGACGCCGAAAAGCGTGTCGGCGGCCTGCATGGTGCGCTTGTTGTGGGTGATGACGATGAAGTGCGACAGATCGGTGAACTGACGCACGACGCCGGCGAAGCGCTGCACGTTGCTCTCGTCGAGCGCGGCGTCCACTTCGTCCAGGATGCAGAAGCAGCTGGGCTTGCTGCGGAAGATGCTCATCAGGAGCGCGACGGCGGTCAGCGTCTTTTCGCCGCCCGAGAGCTGGCTGATGCTGCGAGGCTCCTTGCCCGGCGGCTTGGCGACCACCTCGATGCCGCTCTCCAGCACGTCGATCTCGTCGGTCTCGACCTTGATGACGCTGCCGTCGGCCTGCTCGACCTCGCGCACGAGCGGCATGAGCCGGACCTCGGCCTTGCCGCCGCCGAAGAGCTTGCGGAACATGCCCTCGCCGCCGCCGAACTGTTCTTGGATGCGGGTGAACACGCCGGCGAAGCGTTCCTTGCTGACGTTGTTGAGCTTCTCGATGAGCTCGATGAGCGTGCCGCGGGCCTGATCGAGGTCCGCCACCTGCTTGACCAAGTTCTCGTTCGCGGCTTCGAGCGTGCCTTCTTCTTCGAGGGCGTCGAGGTTCACGTTGCCCAGCGCCTTGATCTGGTCGCGGAGCTCGTCGATCGCCTTGGCGGCGGCCGCGAGATCCACGCGGTTCACCTCGCCCGCTTCGACGCGGCGGCGGTGTTCGGCGTAGCTGCCCGCGAGGTCGAGCTTCAGCTCTTCCAACGTCCGCTCCTCGATCGTCTCACGCTTCACCTCGATCTCGCGGCGGCTCACCTCCAGGGCGTGCCAGTCGCGTTCGAGGTTCATGGCCTGATCGCGGGCGGCGTTGAGCTGATCGCTGATGGCGACGAGCGCCTCGCCGGCCTCGGCGAATTCCTTCGATGCCAGCTCGGCCTTGGCGGTGACGTCGGAGAGCTGCACGGTCGCCGCGGCGATCTGAGTCTCGCACGCCGCGATCTGTTCCTGGAACTCGCCGATCTTGCTCTGGCCGCTCTCGAGGTGCTGCTGGAACTCGCGGCGCGAGCGTTCCTGCTCGTCACGCTGCAGTTCGAGGCGGGACAGCTCGCGGCGTGCCGCACTGGCTTGAGCGCTAAAGCGCTCGACCTCGACGCGGGCCTGCGTGTACTTTTCCTGGATCGCCTCGACCTTGGCCCGGGCCTCGGTGGCCTTGGCCTCGGCCTCGCGGACGGCGACGCCCTGGTCTTCGAGCAGCGAGGCGAGGCTCGCGGCCTTGGCGCGGAGCTCGCCCGACTCGCGGGTCAGCCGCTCGCGACGCTGCGTGAGGGCATCGTGCTGCTGCGCGGTGTCGGCAAAGTCGCGGGCGAGACGCTCGAGGTCGGCGGAGAAGCGATCGAGTGACGACTGCTTGCTGATGGCCTCGCGCTGGGCTTCCTGCAGCTGCTTGCGGAGCTCGCCGCAGCGTTCGCTGACCTGAGCCGCGGCCTGGCTGACGGTCGCCAGTTCGCTCTTGGCGGCGTCGAGGAGTGCGCGAGTCTGGCTTGCCTGATCGTCGAGCCTGGCCAGTTCTTCGCGGCGTTCGAGCACGCCGACGCCCGAGGCGCCGTCGGCGCCGAGTGGCCCGGCGATGACGCGGCCGTCGTTCTCGAGAACGGTGCCGCCGCGGGTGACGAAGCGGGCGGTCATCGGGACGACGCCGCTGGCCTTGAGCATGATCGCGTTGTCGAGCGATTCGACGAGGTAGGTCTCGCCCAGGAGCGACTGGATCGCGACGGTGAGGGCATCGCTGCGGCCACGCACCAGGCTGCCCAGCCGCACCACGCGAGTGGCCAGCGTCGGATCGACCTCACGGATGCTGCCGGGGAACTCGGCGGCGTTGCGGCCGACGGTGTCCAGGGGCAGGAACGTGACGCGGCCTTCGAGGGTCGCCATCTCGTCCGCGGTCGGCAGCGACAACGCCGACTCGACCACCAGGGCCTGCAGACTCGAACCCAGCGACGCTTCCACCGCGTGCATCACCGACGCCTCGGCGTCGATCAGGTCGGCCAGGGCGCCGACGATGCCGGCGAAGCGGCCTTCGGAGCGTGCCTGCAGCACGGAGCGCACCGCGTCGGCGTATCCGACGTGCTTCTCGCTCATTTCACGCAGGGTCGCCCGGCGGCTTTCGACGCGGGCGATGTCCTGCTGCAGCTCCGAGACCCGCTTGGTAAGCGTCTCGCGCCCGCCGCTGAGACCCTCGAGTTCGCCGCTGGACGCGGCGAGGTCGGTCTCGAGTTGCTTCAGGCGTTCGGTCTGAGCGCTGATCGCGCTGGCGGCGGCGGCGCGGTTCTCTTCCAGCGTCGCCCGCGTCGATTCGATCTGGCTGCGGCGGCGCTCCACACTCGCGATCTGTTCGTTCAGGTTTGTCGCCTGACGGTCCTCGGCGTCGGCCGAGGCGATGAGGCCGGCGCGCTCGCGGTCGATCTCCTGCATCGCGCGACGCTTCTGGGCGGCCTGCGACTCGAGATCCTGCACGTCGCCGCTCAGCGTCGAGCGTTCGGCCGCGAGGGCCTGCATCGCGCGCTCCATCTCGTCGCGCTTCTCGGAATGCTCGGCGAGGGCGTCGCTGGTTTCGGCGAGGGCGGAGCTGAGGCGGGTCAGCTCGGCGTCGATGGTCGCGACGCGCGTCTTGTCGTTCTCGAGCCGGGTCAGGAGGTCATCGAGGGCACGCTGCGTCATCTCGCGGCGTTGGCTCGCCTGCGAGGCGCTGAACGCGACGTTGAGGCGATCCTGATCGAGCGCGCGGCTCGCGACCTGCTTGGCGTTGCGATCCTCGTCGCACGCCTGGCGAGAGGCTTCGAACTGGGCCAGGGCCGCGTTCGCCTCGGTGCGCCGGGTTTCGAGATCGGTCTGGCGGCTCGTCAGGCCCTCAAGGCGTTGACGCAGGTCGTCGTACTGCTCGAAGGCGAGGGCGGTGCGCCAGGACTTAAGGTCGGCATCGAGAGTCTGGAACTTGCGGGCCTTGGCCGCCTGACCCTTCACGAGCCGCAGACGCCGCTCGGTGCTCTCGAGCTGCTGGCGGGTGGTGAGAAGGTTCTGCTCGGTCTTCTCGAGCTTGCGGGTCGCTTCGATGCGGCGCTGCTTGTACTTGGCGATGCCGGCGGCTTCTTCGAAGATCGCGCGGCGTTCCTGCGGGCTGGCGAGCAGCATGCGATCGACCTTGCCCTGCTCGATGATCGAGTAGGCGTCGGCGCCGATGCCGGTGTCGAGGAACAGCTCGCGGATGTCGCGCAGACGTGCCTTGCGGCCGTTGATCAGGTACGCGCTGTCGCCGTCGCGATAGAGACGGCGCTCGACCTCGACGATGTCGCTGTCGATGGGAAGGCCGCGCTTGCCCTTCTGCGAGACATCGACGATGGAGCCTTCGCTCTCGGCGAGGGCTTCTTCTTCGACGAGCTTCAAGGCCGCCGCCGCGACCAGCGCTTGGTCGGCCTCGGCCGTTCCGGCCTCTGCTTCGTTCGCTGCCTTGGCCTCTTCCCCTGCTCCACTGCCCCCCTGCTCCCCTGCTCCACTCTTCACGGGATTCTCAAACGTCAGCGTCACGCTCGCCATGCCGGCGGGTTTGCGTCCCGCGCTGCCGGCGAAGATGACGTCGAGCATCTCCTGGCCGCGGAGGCTCTTGCTGCTGCGCTCGCCCAGCACCCACTTGATGGCGTCGACGACGTTGCTCTTGCCGCAGCCGTTGGGCCCGACGATGCCGGTGACCTGTTCGTCGAAGTGGAATTCGGTCGCGTCGGCGAAGGACTTGAAGCCGTGGAGCGTGAGCTTGACCAGACGCATGGATGCGCAACCTCCTGTCGCGTGACGCGGCCGGGAGGCGGTCGCGGCACAGACCCACTCCGTGGGTCTGGGGAACTGCAAGTGATGAACGCGGATAGTACCACAGCGTGGGGATTCTCACAGCGGGTGAACCGGCTGAATTCGGGCCGGAAGCCCGCGAATCGCCCCGTGTGAGGCCTTGAATCGCTCCGGTGCGCCCGGCATCCAATCAGTGTCCCGCCCGGGCCTCTCGGAGCGGGTAGCATTGACCCACGGCCTCCCGATGGGGCCAGCCGGGCCTTCCCGGCACAGGAGCAACGCATGGCCGGCGCCAACATTCAGACTTTCACCGACGCCAACTTCGACGCCGAGGTGATCAAGAGCAACGTCCCCGTCCTGGTCGACTTCTGGGCCGAGTGGTGCATGCCCTGCCGCATGCTCACCCCGACCATCGAAGCCCTGGGCGAGCAGTTTGTCGGAAAGGCCAAGATCGGCAAGGTCGACACCGACGCCAACCGCAAGATCTCGGTGCAGTTCGGCATCACCGCTATCCCCACCGTGATCCTGTTCAAGGACGGCCAGATCGCCAAGAAGTTCGTCGGCCTGACCCGCAAGGAAGACCTCGCCGCCGCGATCACGCAGCTCACGGCCTGAACGAGGGCCTGAACGAGGGCCTGAAAGAGGGGCCAGAGCGCCGAACAGCTACCCGTTTGTTGTCCGCACCGCTGAAACTTCGCCATGGCACAGACCACCATCGCCGAGAAGACGCAGGGTTCTGACAGCCTCCGCACCCGCACCCTGCGCTGCGGCGTGGTGGGCGTGGGGCGCATGGGTCAGCACCACGCGCGGGTCTACTCCAAGCTCGCGGGCTGCCAGCTTGTGGGCGTGGTGGACGCGAACGTCGCTCGGCGGACGGAGATCTCCGACAAGTTCGAGACCAAGGGCTTTTCCACGGTCGAGGACCTGATCAAGGCGGGCGTGGACGCGGTGAGCATCGCCGTGCCCACGACGCGGCACCGCGAGATGGCCGAGCCCCTGCTCAAGGCCGGCGTGGCGTGCCTGATCGAGAAGCCGCTGGCGCAGGACGTCGAGCACGCGCGGGCGATCAAGGAGCTTTCCGAGAAGACCGGCACGATGCTGATGGTGGGGCACATCGAGCGGTTCAACCCGATCATGCGGGCGATGCAGAACGCGACCAACCGGGTCAGCGGCGGGCAGGACGTGGTGCCGCGGTTCATCGAGGTCCACCGCGTGAGCCCGATGACGTTCCGCAGCGTGGACGTGGGCGTGGTGATGGACATGATGATCCACGACCTCGACGTGGTCCTGATGCTGATGGGCGGGCAGGAGCCGGACGACGTGCAGGCCGCGGGCGTGGCCGTGATCACCGATCACGAGGACGTGTGCAACGCGCGATTGACGTGGCGGCGGCCCTCGGGCACGTGCGTCGCGAACATCACCGCGAGCCGATTGGCGCTCAAGACCGAGCGGGTGACCCGCATCACGGGCGAGAACGCGTACATCAAGATCGATTACGGGGCGAAGACGGGGATCATGATCCGCCGGATCGCCAACGAGCCGCAGATGCGGGAGATGCGGGAGCAGATCCGAAGCGGCGCGGACCTGACGAGCCTGAAGTGGGGCGAGCTGGTGAACATCGACCAGCTCAAGGTCGACGACGCCGAGCCGATCGTGGCGGAGATCGAGGAGTTCCTCGGCGCCCTGCGCGACGGGCGGCGGCCGGCGATCGACGCGGAGGCTGGTTTCGCGAACGTTCGGACGGCTCAGCGGATCGTGGACGCGATCAAGCGGACGATGCAGTGAGATCGGCGTTGTGAGGGTGCTTCAGGATCGCCGCGGGTCGTCCGGAAACCGAATCTCAGCTGGCGGTTCATCTGGCGTTTCTTCACAGGCGCAAGGCGTGCCCGGACTTGCGTACGCCGCTACACTTCTCTTCCCGTGATTTCACGGGTTCTCACGCGCGTTGGGCGGCGCGTCGGGGGCGTGATCGCGTTGTTGACGCGGCACGCCGACAACTCCGTCCAGATAGTTCCACGCATGTCCACCAACTCCGATTCGCACGTGTCCGGTACGACCAAGCCCGCCGAGGGCGACCTCACCGCTGAGCTGAATGCCGAGATCGATGCCGCCATGGCCGAGCTCGACAAGGAGGCGGATGCCGCGGCCAAGAACCTGGACAAGGCTCGGGTCGCGTCGGGTTCGGGTCGCCCCGCTCACATCCGCGGCCCGCGGGTGGTCCAGGCCGGTCGCGAGCACCGCACCGGTCAGGTGGTCAGCGTCGGCCCGACCGACATCTTCGTCGAGTTCGGACCCAAGGAACTGGGCATCGTCCCCCGTCTGCAGTTCAAGGAAGAAGAAGTCCCCAAGACCGGCGACACCGTCGAGCTGGTGGTGGACAAGTTCGAGGCCTCCGAGAGCCTGTTCATCTGCTCGCGTCCCGGCTCGGTGCAGAAGGCCGACTGGGAATTGCTCGAAGCGGGTCAGGTGGTGGAAGGCCGCGTGACCGGCGTCGCCACCGGCAAGGACGGCAAGCAGGTCGGCCTGGAACTCGAGGTCGCAGGTCACCGGGCGTTCATGCCCGCCAGCCAGGTCTCGCTCGATCGCGTCGAGGACATGACCGTCTTCGTCGGCGAGAAGATGAGCGCCTCGGTGGTGCGGGTCGAGCGCTTCGGCAAGGGCAACATCGTGCTCTCGCGGCGCGACGTCCTGGGCGCGGAGCGCAAGCGCCTCGCGGAAGAGACCAAGAAGAAGCTCGTCGAAGGCCAGACGGTCGAGGGCATGGTCCGCAAGATCATGCCGTTCGGCGCGTTCGTCGACATCGGCGGCGTCGACGGCCTGATCCACATCAGCGACATCTCCTACGACAAGATCGGCTTCGGCGAGAAGGCGATCGAGCGCCACGTCAAGGAAGGCCAGCGGGTCACCGTCAAGGTGCTCAAGGTCGACTTCGAGGCCGACCGCATCAGCCTGGGCCTGAAGCAGGTCCAGGGCGATCCGTTCGTGGCCGCGGCCGAGAAGCTCGCTGAGGGCGCGGAGATGACCGGCAAGGTCACCAAGCTGCTCGAGTTCGGCGCGTTCGTCGAGGTCGCGCCCGGCGTCGAAGGCCTGGTGCACATCAGCGAGATCGACCACAAGCGCATCGGCAAGGTCGAGGACGTGCTGAAGGTGGACGAGATCGTCCGCTGCAAGGTGCTCAAGATCGATCCGGGCAGCCGTCGCGTCAGCCTGTCGATCAAGGCTCTGAAGCCCTTGCCCGAGATCAAGGTCGGCGAGGGTGGCCAGGGTGGCCCCGGCGGGCAGGCGGGCGAGCGTCCGGCTCGCGGCCGCGGCGGCCCCGGTGGTGGTGGCGGCGGTGGGTTTGGCGGCGGTGGCGGTGGTCGCGGCGGCTTCGGCGGCGGCGGCGGCAAGGCCCCGCGCGACACCCGCACGCCCGATGAGATCCTCAAGGAGACCCCGGCCCTGCGTCGCCTCCGCGAGAAGTTCAAGAAGACCAACTTCAAGGGCGGCCTGAGCTGATCACGCCGGCCCCGCCCCGAGCCCCGTCCCGAGCTTCCTCTCGAGCCTCGTTCGCTGCTCGTCATCCCAAGAACCTTTCAGCCGCTCCGACTCGGGGCGGTTTTTTCTTGGGGGATATCAGCGCTCGCGAACGCGGCGAGCGGCCCGGCCGTAGGCTCTGCGCGTGGACGACCGAGCGGACATCGCACTCGAGCGCGGCCTCACCTGGCGCGCGATCAACGCGGCCCGCGGATCGCTGCGCGGCCCCGATTGGCTGTGGTTGCTGGGCTGCGTCCCGTGCCTGTGGATCATCGGGATCGTGCTCGGCCTCGACGATGCCGAGAAGCTCGGTTCCGGCTACGACCCGTCGGCCCCGGACGTGGCGGCCTGGGGACTGGCCATCGGCGTGGGATCCATCTGGTTGTGGCGACGCTGGCTGATCCGCAACCACCCCTCGAGGCCCGCTCACGATGCCGCGACGGATGCTTTGCTGCTGACGGGCGCGTTCGGGGCCCTGGGTTTGTATCTCGCCATCGTGCCGGGGCACAAGCTCTTGCCTCCGAACACGACGATGTGCCTGCTCAGCGGCGTCGCGGGCGCGGCGCTCCTGCACTCGGCGTGGACGAGGCGGGTGGGCACCAGCTTCCACTGCTCACGCTGCAACTACCAGATCGACGACTTCAGCCTGCCGCGGCGCTGCCCCGAGTGCGCGGGTGTCTGGGCTCACAAGCTGCTCCGCGGGCGCGTGGAGCGCAGCGTCCCGCTGGTGGCGGCCTCGGTGATCCTGCTGTTTCTGCTCACGCTCGCGCCGCTGCCAAGGCTCGACGCGACCTCGCCGCTGGTGCGCCGGATGACCCCGACGTCCTGGATCGTGGCCCGCGCGATGGAACGCCTGCAAGCGTCCCGCGTGCTCGAGAGCGCGTGGTGGCAGGAACTGACGCGGCGGCGGCTCGACGAGAGCGACGCCGAGACGCTGCGGGCCCTCATCATGACCGAGCAGCAGTCCTCTCGCCTGCTCGACTCCAACGCCTATTCCTGGCTGCAGGGCGAGCTGTTCGCCGGGCGCGGCTCGGAGGGTCTGTACCGCCAGTTCATGGAGGACGCCCTCGCCGCCGCGATCTCCGTGCGCGACGCCCGCGGCACCACCTCGCCGGTCGCCCGCGCGGGCGAGGGCCTGATCGTGCGTCCGCGGTTCGACGAACTCCGCCGCGTGCCGCGGGATCGCATCGCGGTGTTCGTCGAGGGCATCTGGAAGGACGACGACGCGACGCCGCTGCTGCGCTCGAGTAAATGGGAGCTCTTGAGCGAACTGGCGATCCCCGAGGTGCTGCAGACCCCGACGGACTCGGTGCGCGACGGAGCTTCGCTGACGCCCTGGGAGCCTCAGCGGCTCACGTTCAGTGCCCGCTACTGGGTCGCGGTGGTCCCCGGCGGCACGCCCCCGAACGCGACCCCGGAGAACATGCAGAATCAGCTGCCGCCGAGCGTGCCGTGGATGGGCAAGTTCGAGGCGCGGCGGCAGGTGAACGTTGTGGGTCAGACCCCCGAGAAGGCACCGACGCGGTAGAGTGAGATCATGGTCGATACGAGCAGGTTGCCGCAGCATCATCAGGCGATCGCATCGCGGCCCCAGGTTGCTCTGTGGGCGATACCGATGTGGGCTCTTCACGCCCTGGCCGGAGCAGTGCTCGTCGGTGGGGCAGCAACCCGGGACATCGGGAGCTTTGCCTCGGTGCTCGCGGCGATGCTGTTCTTCATCGGACTTGCCTGGTGGGTGATCGTGGCAGCGCCGGTGATCGTTCGGCGTCGGAGAGACTCCTGGCTTGCGCTCCCTCTTTGGCCGCTCGCGCTCGGAGTGGCGCTCGTGCTCTTGATCCCGTTCGCGATCGCGCCGACGAAGATACTGGTCGGTGGCGAACTGACCCTCGGCGTGGCCTATCTCGGCGCGCTCCTGATGGTCTTCGCGTCCCAGCATCGAGAGGGCGAGACGTTCCACTGCGCCAAGTGCGACTATCCCTGTGACAGACCCGAGGAAACGACCGACCTGTGCCCGGAGTGTGCGCACACATGGCGGCAGAACCTGCGTCAGGGGCGACGCACCCCGAAGTGGCCGATGATCTACGCGGGGTTGGCTTTGGCGCTGGCGGGCGGGCTGGGCATCTTCCTCGCGGTCGGACCGCTGAATCGGGCGGTGTTCCGGATGGTGCCCGAGAAGATGCTTGTTCGTCTCGCGATCGAGGACACGAACCGCATGCTCCCGTCGTCGGGACTGTGGCAGACTCTGAACGGTCGTGTCCTCCCCGTTGCCGAGGCCGATCAGATCGCGCTGGCCGTGTCAAGGACGCCTCGTCTTTCGGCGGGATCCGAGCCGTCGCAGTGGCTGAGCAACGCGATCGCCAACACGCTCAACGGCGTGACACCGGGACAGGCACTTGGAGCGGGCGCGATATCCCAGATTCTCCGGGATCGCGTGCGAGTTTCGGCATCGCTCGAGGTGAGCGATGTTGCTCCCGACGACGTGATTGTCGCAATCGGATTCACGGAGGAGCTTTGGGGGCTGGGGCTTCGATCCAACGCGATCATTGATTCGATCCGGATCGGCGATGACCCAACGGTGTTCGCGCTGTCGCGCGAGTGGGAGAGGTTTCCGGCGCAAACGCCGCCTTCGCGGGGGCTCCCCGTACGCATCACGGGGGCGGACACATACCTGAGCGACGCCACAGGCCGAATATGCCGCATTCCGCGGGCGACTGTGGAAGGGCGAGAGATCAAGATCACCGTGCGCGTCGCGTTCGTGACAAACTCGGCGATTCCCTTGATCACGCCGAATGCAACGCCCGCGACCAAGGGAACCCCAACCGGTTACGTGGAGGAGACGTACGAGGTGCGGGTGACGCCGTCCCCGTGAACAAGAGTCCGTTCGCGACAAACGATGCTCAGAAAACGTGCCCGAAAGCAACGTGACGCACCTTCGGTGCTCTGCATCTCTTTCGCCTGGGAGCCCGGGGCTGCCGCTCACAGCTTGCCACTTGCGTGCTTCCCGACTTCCGCCGTGCTTCAGTGCAGCCCCGTCGATCCGAAGCCGCCGCTGCCCCGCGAGGTGTCGTCGAGCTCTTCAACGACTTGGATGGTCGCGTGAGCGACCGGGGCGATGACGAGCTGGGCGATCCGCAGGCCGTGGGTGACGGTGAAGGGTTCGCGAGAGAAGTTGATGACCGCGACCCGCAGCTCGCCCCTGTAGTCGCTGTCGATGGTGCCGGGCGCGTTGGGCAGGCCGATGCCGTGCTTGGTGGAGAGGCCGGATCGGGCTCGCACCTGTCCCTCGAAGCCGGGAGGGATCGCGACCGCAAGCCCGGTGGGCACGAGGGCGATCTGACCCGGGGCGAGGACCATCGTCTGATCCAACGCGAGACAGGCGCAAAGGTCCATGCCCGCGGCGCCCTCGGTCTGGTAAGCGGGGACGCACGCGCGCTCCGACAGCTTCTTGACCCGCAGCGGCGGCCGCATGTCGTGGATCGTGCTCACGAGCTCCGCCCCGACTGCGGGTCGTACGCCATCGCCAGTTCGTCCGGCGACAGTTCCTTCTTGAAGTCGTCGAGGGCGCGGGTGAGCATCTCCACCGTCCGCTGCGCGGACAGGACCGCGTTGTCCATCGCGCTCTTGCCGGTCACTTTCTTCAGTTGATCGCTCAAGTTCAGCTCGGCGAGCCGCTTCTCGGAGGCCCCGCGGGCTTCCTGCAGGGCCTTGAGCAGAGCCTCGGCCTTCTCCCGTGCGGCGATCGTCTCGGCCAGGATGCGTTGGCGTTCAGACAGCGACATGTCGGATGGTACGACGCGTCACGCGGCCTTGCCGAGCACGGTCTCGGGCTTGATTTCCTGCGTCATCGCGCCGCCCTCGGGCCTCATCTCGGGCACGTGCTTGCGGATCACGCGGACAACGCCTTCGCGGTCGGTCAGCGATCGGGCCACGCCGAGCTCCGCGACCATCGCTGCGAGATTGAAGTCGGCCCGCAATTCGCCCGCCCAGGCGTTGATGCCCGGGAACGGCGTCTGCCGCAGCTGCTCCGCGGCGTAGCACAGCTCCTCGTGCAGCTTCTCGCCCGGACGCTTGCCGGTGAACGCGATCTCCATCGAGGGCAGACCCAGGTCGTGCTGAATCCGAAGGTCGGTCGCGCGGCGTTCGTCCTCCAGCGCGACGCCGACGGGCAGGTTCGGCACGTACCCATTGGCGGCAACAAAGCGCAGCGCCAGATCGAGGATCTTCACCGGCTCACCCATGTCCAGCACGTGCACCGCCGCGTCGTCACCGGCGGGGATCGCGGCCGACTGGATCACCAGCATCGCCGCCTCGTGGATGGTCATGAAGTACCGCGTCATCCGAGGGTCGGTCACCGTCACCGGTCCGCCCTCGCGCAGCTGGTTGCTCCAGATCGGCAGGACGCTGCAGGCGCTGCCCAGGACGTTTCCGAAGCGCACCATGCCGAACGCGGTCGAACGCGAGCCCGACATGCGCCGCCCGGACTTGTGCAGGCCCTGGATGTACATCTCGGCCAATCGCTTGGTGGCGCCCATCACGCTGGTGGGGTTCACGGCCTTGTCGCTGCTGATGAGAATGAACTGCGACGCACCGCAGGCCAGGGCCGCGTCGGCAACGCTCTTGGTGCCGAACAGGTTGTTCGTCACCGCGTGCGCCGGATGGTCTTCCATCAGCGGCACATGCTTGTGGGCCGCGGCGTGGAAGATCACATCGGGCTTGTGCTCGAGCAAGAGCCGCATCGTCGCGCTCTCGTCGGTCACGTCGTGCAGCAGGGTGGACCGAGGAACGCCCGGGAATCGCCGCGCGATCTGGCGATCGATCTCGAAGAGGGAGTTCTCGCTCCGCTCCATCAGCAGCAGCCGACCGGGCTTGAAGGTCGCGCAGATGCGAGCGATCTCCGAGCCGATCGAGCCGCCGGCGCCGGTGATGAGGACGCGCTTGCCTTCGAGCAGGCCAGCGACCGCCCGACGGTCGATGCCGTAGGGCGTCCGGCCGATGAGCTCGGCCACGTCGATCTCGCCCCGAAGCTCGGCCCGGGGTTGTCCGGCCGCTGGGGCTCGCTCAAGTAGTTCGTTCAACGGCGGGACCACCCGCTCGGGAATACCCGCGTCACGGAGGGCGACCCGCGCCGCCTGTTGCACGTTCGACAGGGACTGCGGCAGGGAAACGATGCCCACCAACCCCTTCAAACCCGCGGCGAACTGGCCCAGATCTCGCAGACGCAGAGCCGGCTCGGTGTCCGTCGCCTCGCGGGCAGCGGGCTTGCCGTCGTCCTCGAAGCGGACGATGGCGCGCACCACCGGCGCGTCGGGCAACAGCCGCAACTGGTCGAGCAAGAGGCTCAGCGTCGACGCGGTGCCGATCAGCACGGCCTGGGATTTCGTCGTTGAGGTGGCGTGTCGCAAGGCAAACTCCCAGTCCGGTTATCGGCCTTCCGAACACCGAACTTTCGCGATCGACTTCCATGCATCGAGGTTCTTGGCTGGGCGAGTGAAATTTGGACTGAGATATCTGTATTTCCTGCCGGTTCTCAACCGTGGTTTTCACTGGTATCGCCCGCTCGGCGGCTTGAAAAGTCCTTGCGGCGTAGTTGTTTGTGTTCATCGGACGGCGTTGTATTGCCGGCTCGAAGCGGACAGGGTGGAGGGATCCTCGCAAGGAAGCTGCGTCGACCGGACGGCACGTTGCCGCCCGAGGCTGTCAGCAACTTTGCGGAGAGATCCGTACCGAGCGACCGCGGCATCGGGGTGCCGAGGTGAGAGGCCGGGTGGGTTTCGGGAGATTGTCGATGAATCGGAATCGTTTGTTCGTGGCCGGCGCGAGTGCGCTGGCGGTGTGGGCGGGCTGCGCGCTGGCGGCGCCGGTCGTCAACGGCAGCGTCGCCGAGGTGTCCGAGGGCTGGACGCGGCTGCGCGAATCGGTCAACGCCGCACCCGTCAGCGGGGGCTCGACCTCCGCTTCGGACTCGGTCGCTGAGTCGAGCACGTTCCACTGGTGGGACGGCCTGACGCTCCGCGATGTGCCCTTCTTTGACAACCGCGGCGACGTCATCAACGTGTATGTCGCGTTCGATCGGGAGTATCTCTACCTCGCCGTCGGCGGGCCGACCGCTCCCTTCAACAAGTTCACCGACCAGTCGGCCAAGGCCAACAACGACGTCGGCGACCTGTTCATCGCGATCGACGCCTCGGGTGGCGCTGCCTCGGGTTTGCTCAAGGCGACCGACGGGCACAACACCTTCGGCGTCAAGGCCGTGGACTTCCTGGGATGGACTCCGACGCAGTTCGTCGGCACGCAGTACGTCGACAACGGCAACGGCGGCGGCGGGCTCTCCAACTTCTGGACCGTCGGCGCGACCAATCCGGTCACCCGCAGCGCGGGCCAGGGCGTCACCGATCGCGGCTTCCTCTGGAACGCCGCCATCAACGGCGCTGCCTCGTACGACACCTTCAATCAGAACGCCGGCGAGTTCGAGTACCGCATCCCGTGGAAGGCGTTCGGCTTCGCCCAGCGCCCGGTCGCGCTCACGCTGCGTCTGGCCGCGTACACCACCCAGAACTTCGCCCAGGCCGATGTCTACGACACCGCGCCCGGCGTCGGTCAGGGCACGGTCTTCGAAGAGCTCGGCGACTGCCCGGGCGATCCGGACGGCGCCGGCCAGCTCCAGGCCTGCAACCCCGGCTCGGCCTTCGGCTCGACCGCGAGCAGCAACTTCGTCGCGAACATCGCTGGCAGCCCCGGGCGCAACGACGAGATCGACACGATCGAAGGCTACTTGCAGGTCCTGGTGCCGCAGCTGCCCTGCCCCTGCGATCTCAACGTCGACGGCTTCGTGGACGACGCCGACTTTGTGATCTTCGCCGAGGCGTACAACAACCTGTTCGATCCGTCGGGAGACTTCAACTTCGACTTCTTCACCGACGACGCCGACTTCGTGATCTTCGCCGAGGCGTACAACGCGCTGCTCTGCCAGTGAAGCACGGACGTCGGACGTTCCGGTCTCACGCACCATGAAAAGAGCCCACGGACTCGGAGTCCGTGGGCTTCTTTGTTGCGTGTCTGAATGTGCGAACTGGGGCTTACCAACCGCCGCCGTCGCCGCCACCGCGGTCGTAACCGCCCCCGCCACGGTCACCGCCGCGTCCGCCGCCACCACCGCCGTAGCCGCCGCGACCACCACCGCCGCCGCCGTAGCCGCCACCACCACCGAATCCGCCGCGGCCGCCACCACCACCGAAGCCACCACGCCCGCCGCCACCGAATCCGCCGCGGCCACCGCCACCGGCCTCACGGGGCTTGGCCTCGTTGACGACGAGCGGACGCCCGCCGAGCTGCTGCCCGTTGGTCGCCGCGATCGCCTTCTTGGCTTCCTCGTCGTTGGCCATCTCCACGAAACCGAAGCCGCGGGGGCGGCCGGTCTCGCGGTCGATCACGATGGCGGCGGACGTCACCGCGCCGTGCTGGGAGAAGAACTCACGCAGCTCGTCCTCGGTGGTGCTGAACGGCAAATTTCCGACGTAGATCCTCATACCGATTCACGATCCTTGCCCGAGCGCTCGAAACTCACCATTGAAACCTCACCAAGCCCTCGGGCAAGCGATCCGATCGGTCCCAAGACCACCCGCGTCGCCATCAACCGGGTGACATCGGAGGTCAGTATACAGCGGGAACAGGTGAGCGAGAAGTGGTGAGCGAGAAGGGGTGAGTACGAGGCCGGACCCATCCATTCCTCACCGCGTCTCTGCTCACCCCTTACCCCTCACCACTTCCCACTCTCCTAGGGTTTCCCGTGGATCAGGGAGAGATTCCAACACCCAGCGGCAACCGCGGCATCGTCGTCGCCTCCGGGCTGTCGGCCCAGACCGATCCCGTCAAGGCCGCCGCCGCCGCGTGCGACGAGTGCCTCATC
Organism: Phycisphaerales bacterium; assembly: GCA_019744815.1. Taxonomy (GTDB): domain Bacteria; phylum Planctomycetota; class Phycisphaerae; order Phycisphaerales; family UBA1924; genus JAFEBO01. The sequence goes on along the minus strand of JAIEUA010000010.1, from coordinate 134,037 downwards.
CAGCTCGCGGGCGCACCCTGCGATCTCGCCTTCGTCTTCTTCACCTCGCACCACGTCGAGCGGGCCGCCGACATCTCGGCCAAGGTCCGCACCCGGTTGCGGCCCATCCACACCATCGGCGTCTCGGCGGAATCGGTCGCCGGCGCGACGACCGAGCTCGAGCGCACCCCCGGCCTCTCGATCCTCGCGCTCTCGCTCCCGGGCGCACGCTTGAGCGCCTTCACCTCCGACTCCTTCCCGCCCCTCGACGCCACCGAGCCCGAGCATGTCGCCGTCCTCTCTGGAGGAATCGGCGCCGCCACCGACACGGCCGCGGTCTTCGTTTTCGCCGATCCCTTCAGCATCCCCGCGCTCCAGCTCATCCCCGCGCTCAACAAGGCCCGACAGCGTGACGACTCCGGCAAGCCCGCTGGCATCGTCTTCGGCGGCCTCGCCTCCGCCGCCCGCGCCCCCGGCGGCAACGCGCTCTTCCACAACGACCGCGTGCTCCGCTTCGGCGCGGTGGGCGTGACCATCTCCGGCCCCGTCATCGTCGATGCGCTCGTCAGCCAGGGCTGCCGCCCCGTTGCGACCCCGATGGTCATCACCAAGGCCCGCAACAATCTCATTCTGCAACTGGGAGGCCGCCCCGCCCGCGATGTGATGCGTGAGGTCGTCACCGACATGAACCCCGAAGAGCGTGCCGCGCTCTCGTCGGGCCTGTTCGTCGGCCGCGTGATCAACGAGTACAAAGACCGCTTCGGTCGCAGCGACTTCCTCATCCGCGCCGTCGTCGGCGAAGACCCCGGCTCGGGCGCGATCGCCGTCGCCGATTTCGTTCGCGTCGGACAGACTGTGCAGTTCCACGTCCGCGACGCCGACACCGCCGCTCAGGACCTGGGCCTGCTTCTCGACTCCCAGCGCCTCCACGACCGCCCCGCCGGAGCGATGCTCGTCTCCTGCAACGGCCGCGGCACGCGTCTGTTCAGCAAGCCCAACCACGACGCCGAGTCGATCTCCAGAGCCTTCGCCGCCGTCCGCGCCGGCGAGCAACTCGCCAAGCCCGGCTCGATGATCTTGCCCTCCACGGTGCCAGCGGGGGCGTGGAGCTCCACCGCCGGATTCCCGCTGGCCGGCTTCTTCGCCTCGGGCGAGATCGGCCCCGTCGGCGCCGACTCCTACCTCCACGGCAACACCGCCTGCGTCGCCTTGTTCCGAGCCAAGGTCTAGCTGCGGCAAAAGTTGCCGACCGTCGACCAAGTCCGATCATCCCATGGCTCGGACTGACCGATAACAGAGGCATGTCCGTTTCGAGCAAGCTGGCGAGCAAGATCGTGTCGCGCGAGGAGCTGCTGCTCCGCCGGGAGCAAGCCCGGCGCGAAGGCCGCGCGGTCGTGCAGTGCCACGGCTGCTTCGACATCGTGCACCCCGGGCACGTCCGACACCTGCGTCAGGCCCGGAGCCACGGCGATCTGCTGCTGGTGTCGATCACGGGCGACGACAGCTATCAGAAGCGCGGCGGCTCGCCCCTGATCCCGCAGGAGCTGCGGGCGGAGAATCTCGCCGAGCTGGATTGTGTCGACTGGGTCTACATCGATCACGAGGCGACCGCGCTGGTGTTGCTGGAGAGCGTGCGGCCCGACGTCTACGTGAAGGGACGCGAGTACGAGACCAACAACGATCCGAGGTTCCACGCCGAACGCGACGCGGTGGAGCGCCATGGCGGGCGCGTGGTCTTTTCCTCCGGCGACGTGGTCTTCTCCTCGACCGCGCTCATCGGCGCGATGGAATCCTCGATCGATCCGTATCACACCCGGCTGAAGCAACTGCTCGAGAACGAGTCGCTCGCCGGTCCCACGCTCACCGGTCTGATCTCCGCCTTCCGCGGCAAGAAGGTCCTCGTCATCGGCGAGTCGATCCTCGATACCTACGTCCACTGCGATCAGCCCGACGTCGCGTCGGAGTCTCCGGTCATGACGCTGCGGCCGCTCGAACGCCGCACCTATGACGGCGGGGCCGCGGTGATCGCACGCCAGATCGCGACCATGGGCGGTCGCCCGACGCTGCTGACCGCGCTGCCGATCTCGCTGCAAGGCCACGCGATGAGCCAGCGATTGATCGGCGAGGGCGTCGACGTGCAGGCGCTCGAGATCGACGATCCTTTGGCTGAAAAACAGCGGTTTTTGGTCGGTGCGCAGAAGGTGATGAAGCTCAACAACCTCTCGCCCTTGGTGCTCGACGCCCGAGCCCAGGACGAGCTGGTGGACCGCGCCCTGGTCGACGGCTACGACGCGGCGGTGATCGCGGATTTCGGCAACGGGCTTCTCAGCGCGGGCGTGGTCTCGCGGCTGGCGACAGGCCTCCGCCCGCGCGTGGGCACGCTCACCGGCGATGTCTCGGGCCGGCGCTCCGCGCTCATGCACTTCCGCGGCATGGACCTTCTCTGCCCCAGCGAACGCGAGCTCCGAGAGGCCACGCGTCGGTTCGACGAATCGATCCCCACCGCGGTGTACGACCTGCTCGAACAAACCCAGTCGCGGGCGGCCATGGTGACGATGGGACCCGAAGGGGTCATCGCCTTCGATCGGCTCGAGCACGCGGCCGAGGCGACCGGTTTCGCCACCCGACTCAAGAGCGAGCACGTGCCCGCGCTCGCGGGGTTCGCGGTCGATCCGCTGGGCTGCGGCGACTCGCTGCTCGCGGCCGCCACGCTGACGCTCGCCAGCGGCGGCTCGCTGCTGCAGGCCGCGTTCCTGGGCTCGATCAGCGCCGCGGCTCAGGCGCAGCGGCTAGGAAACATTCCGGTGACGGCGGCCGAGCTGCGCCACGGCGTCGTTCGGGCCCACACCGCACGCCTCGCGTTCGCGCCCGCCACCGGCGCGCGACCCGGGCATCCCGTCGCTCTGGGGGCCTGATCAGGACGACGCATGATCGCCTACGTCTTCCCTACTCGCGACCGACACGACGAGGTGCGCCGCACGCTCCTCGCGATCGATCACCTGGGAAGCCACGCCGCGATCGGCGGGGCCGAGGTCCTGATCGCCGACAACGCCAGCGCGATCCCGCTCGACATCCCCGGCGCGCTGCGCAACGGCTTGCCGGTGCACGTCTTGGAGCGATCGACCAACGAGGCCGCGGCGGCCCGGAACGCGTGCGTGCGTGCCGCGTCCCCCCAGGTCGAATGGATCGTGATGCTCGACGATGATTCGGCTCCGCTCGATGCCGGGCTGTTCGACGCGATCCGAGAGGCACCGCCCGATGTCGCCGCGATCCAGGCCGAGATCTTTCTGCCCCGCGCGGAAGGCGAGCCGCAGCGGCATGAAGCCGGCGGCCTGCCCGAGGTCTTCATCGGCTGCGGCGTCGCGATCCGCCGCCGTGTCTTCGAAGAGCTCGGCGGCTACGACGCAACGTTTGATTACTACGCCGAGGAGTACGACCTCGCTGCACGCCTCATCGCGGCGGGGCACCGGATCTCCTTCGACCCGCGCTTCCGGGTGCTGCACCGCAAGGTGTCCACCAACCGCGACTTCTCGAGGATCGTGCGCCGGCTGGTCCGGAACAACGCCTGGGTGCAGGCACGCTACACGCCGTCGTCGGACCTCTTTGCGGATCTCTGGGAAACCGTTTCTCGCTATCTCTTGATCGCACGAAAGGAGCGAGCGGTGGGGGGGTATCTCGCGGGGCTTCAGGACCTGATCGCCACGATCGCCGATCAGCCGCGGACGCCGCTGTCGCGGGAGCAATACGACCGGTTGACGGGACTGACTCACGCGCGTGCCGCGCTTCATGCGGCCTGGAAGCACAAGCCGTTCGCGTCGGCGGCGGTGATCGCGCCCGGCAAGAACGTCAAGCTCATCGTGCGGGCACTGCGGGAGATGGGGGTCGAGACCGCGGTGCTCCGCCCCGGCCAGACCCGGTTGGCCGAGCGGGCGGATGTGATCGTGGTCGGCACGCTGTCGCCGGGGCCGATGGGCGATGCGGCGGCCGACGCTCGGTTGCAGTTCCCCGCCAAGCGGATTCTGCTGCCGTGGATGGAAATCGGGGTCCGCCCCGCCGCGGCCCGCCTCGCCGCGTAGAGCAGCCGGCCCGTGGATGTGCCATCGCCTGATCGCGATCCGTCGGGTAGGCTGCGTCGCATGCGGGATGAGGATGAAGACCCGAAGCAACCACGGTTCAGCTGGCCGCCCACGAAGCTGCCGGCGACCGAACTCAACGCGCCCGCGAAACCGATGGAGGCCGGGGCGAGACACCGCCTCTCCTCTCGTTCAAGCCGCCTCGACGATGATCGAGCATTCGAGGCGAGTGAAGCGGATGAACTCGCCATCGATGATCTCGATTGGTCCGAACCGGAGTTCGTGCCGCCCGAGGCGGAGGACACCGATCCCGTGGAGGCCGAGCCTCGCGAGGCCTCGCCGCACTCGCCGGTCCGCGGATTGGCTCGCTGGATCGAAGCGTTCGAGATTGCCTACTTGGGACGCGTGTCGGCGTCCTGGGACGTTCGCGCCCGGGATGCGGGATGGTTGGCCGATGAAGACGGCGACTTCTGCCCGCGCTGCGGCGTGACGGTCGGCGAGTACGAACTCGACACGCTGAGCGACCCGGCAACCTGCGCTCGCTGCCGCGACAAGAAACTCGCGTGGGATCGCTTTCTGCGGCTCGGCGCGTACGAGGGTGTGCTGGCCGGCGCCATACGCGAGCTGAAGTTCCACGCGATTAGAGCCCACGGCGAGCGATTGGGCGCGTTGTTGGGAGAGCGCGTGCACGCGGAGCTCGCGCGGCTGGGCGTCGAGCGTCAAGACGCGGCGATCGTGCCGATCCCGACGACGCCTTGGCGACGGATCGCGCGTGGGGTTGATCACACCGCGATCATCGCGCGGGCGGTGGCGCGGGAGAGCGGCGTGCCGCTGGTGCGAGCGCTCAAGCGGCGGCATCGACCGACGCAGTGGTCGGTGCCGACGAGTGAGCGGCGGCGGAACGTCGCGGGCTCGTTCTCGTGTCGTGGGCTGGTGGGGGGGCTGCGAGCCAAGCGACTGGTGATTGTGGTGGACGATGTGCGAACAACCGGGGCGACGATGTCGGAGGCCTGCCGAACGCTGGTGCGAGGCATGGAGGCGGGGAAAGCGGGGGGAGCAAAGGCCAAAGAGGCTATTAGTCCTATAATGATGGCCTGCACAGTGGCTGTAGCGAGGACCCGAGGTCAAGGCGGTCCGGGACCGCGTGGGTAAGGGGGATGGAGGCGGCGGAGAGGGGGCAGCGGGCGCGAGAACTGCGGGGCGCAACTCTCCCTGAATCCGATGTTTAGACGAAATTTCACGTTCGGAGAAGGCGTCGTCACTTGACCGGCGGGGGCGAAGGGTTAGACTTACTCCCTGCCGAAATGCTCGGCACGCCAACGGGCGTAGGCCCGAAGGTGTCACTCTCTGACAATTGAACAGTTGGGATCCGCGCGAGAATGTGCGGCTCGGACATCCACGCTACGTGGAGGCTTGGCTCAAGCTGTCCGGTGCCGATTTTACAAAAGCCCGATCGACGCTACAACACGTCGGTACGGGTGAGCCGTCCAAGATTCACAGCTTGGACTTCATTCTCGTCGTGGTTGATATTGAAGGTGAAATACCTATCGATTCACGAGAGTGAAACAACCGTTGAGAACTTCAACGGGCTCGGCAGATCGCAAGATCTGTCGGGCGAAGACCACCCTCTTTCCGGGAAATCAGCTTCGGCTGGTGGAACGGGTAGAGGGAGAACAGGTCAACGCTTCTCTTGAAATTCCCCTTCCGAAAGCCGCAAGGTGATCGGTGGGACCAAGAAAATCAATTGAAGAGTTTGATCCTGGCTCAGATTGAATGCTGGCGGCATGGCTAAAACATGCAAGTCGAACGAACCCGCAAGGGTGAGTGGCGAAAGGGTTAGTAATACGATCGAACGTACCCCGAGGTGGAGGATAGCGGCGGGAAACTGCCGGTAATACTCCATGATGTCTTCGGACCAAAGTTTTGGCGCCTTGGGAGCGGCGATCGTCCTATCAGGTAGTTGGCGGGGTAATGGCCCACCAAGCCTTAGACGGGTAGCGGGTGTGAGAGCACGGCCCGCAACATCGGAACTGAGACACTGTCCGGACTCCTACGGGAGGCTGCAGTAACGAATCTTCCGCAATGGGCGCAAGCCTGACGGAGCAATGCCGCGTGCGGGATGAAGTATCTCTGGTATGTAAACCGCTGTCAGGGGACGGAAACAATGATTGTCCCCAGAGGAAGTGGCGACTAACTCTGTGCCAGCAGTCGCGGTAATACAGAGGCCACGAGCATTAGTCGGAATCACTGGGCTTAAAGGGTGCGTAGGTGGCTTGCCAAGTGCTTTGTGAAATCCCACGGCTCAACCGTGGAACAGCAGGGCATACTGGCAGGCTTGAGGCAAGTAGGGGCTGACGGAACAGTAGGTGGAGCGGTGAAATGCGTAGATATCTACTGGAACGCCGATGGTGAAGACGGTCAGCTGGGCTTGTCCTGACACTGAGGCACGAAAGCGTGGGGAGCAAACAGGATTAGATACCCTGGTAGTCCACGCCGTAAACGATGCGCACTAGACCGGTGCGGTTTTGACGCCGTATCGGTCGTAGTAAAAACGATAAGTGCGCCGCCTGGGGAGTACGGTCGCAAGATTAAAACTCAAAGGAATTGACGGGAGCTCACACAAGCGGTGGAGCATGTTGCTTAATTCGAGGCAACGCGAAGAACCTTACCTGGGTTTGACATGCTTGGATTAACCTCTTGAAAGAGAGGCCACGCCCTTCGGGTGGAACAAGCACAGGTGCTGCATGGCTGTCGTCAGCTCGTGCTGTGAAGTGTCGGGTTAAGTCCCTTAACGAGCGCAACCCCTGTCGTTAGTTGCTCACAGGTAATGCTGAGTACTCTAGCGAGACTGCCGGTGTCAAACCGGAGGAAGGCGGGGATGACGTCAAGTCCTCATGGCCCTTACATCCAGGGTTGCAAACGTGCTACAATGGTGCATACAAAGCGACGCGAGGCCGCGAGGCGGAGCAAATCGCAAAAAATGCACCCCAGTTCGGATTGCAGGCTGCAATTCGCCTGCATGAAGTCGGAATCGCTAGTAATCGGAGATCAGCTACGCTCCGGTGAATATGTTCCTGAGCTTTGTACACACCGCCCGTCACGTCATGGGAGCCAGAAGCGCCCGAAGCCGCCCTAATTCAAAGGTGTCTACGGCGATGCTGGTGACTGGGACGAAGTCGTAACAAGGTAGCCGTAGGAGAACCTGCGGCTGGATCACCTCCTTTCTAAGGGATTTCCTTAGACCAGAGGGTTGGATTTATCCAACCCGAGAGCGATCTCACTCTGGTATGTCAACACATTCTCGCCGCGGGTTTCGACCCGCGTGAGGACGAGCGGCAACGCAAGTCCCGGCGACCCAACTGTTCTTTGCTGACCCGGCATTTGCCGGCGATACACCCCGCTTCACGGCGGGGTGTTTTCGTTTTGTCACCCGATGGTCGCTCCCGACCACATCCGGCTGATCCGCGTGCCCTCCCTCGCCAGCCGGGGGAATCGCGGGTTCCGGAATCCTTCCGATCGCACGCCGGAGTTCTGCGGCGTTCCCACGGATTGTTTCCCACAATTACCCACCCTTCGGTAGGCTGATCTCGCTCTCCGTGCATCAGCCTGAGCAGCGATCGCCGGCCCCCTTGCGCGGGCCTGGCCATTGGAGATCTTCATGCAACGTGGGATCACTCGAATCTGTCGTGTGGGCGTTGTGGCATTGCTATTGGCCGCCGGGGCGTCGGCCCAGTCGCTTCGGCCGGGCATGGGGGCCCTGCCGTATTCCGGCGGCGTGACGTTCCGCGTCTGGGCGCCCAACGCGACGGCGGTCAATGTCGCGGGCACGTTCAACGCGTTCTCGGCCAGCGCCAACCCGCTCGTCAGCGAGGGGAACGGCAACTGGTCCGTCGATGTTCCGGGGGCGACGGCTGGTCAGGAATACAAGTTCGTCATCACCAACGGCACCGCCACCTGGCACAAGGACCCGCGTGGGCGTGAGGTCGTGAACAGCGCGGGCAATTCGGTCATCCGCTCCAACACGTACGCCTGGTCCGACTACGGCGCGACCACCACGCTCTTCACCGACGGCTTTGAGTCCGGCGCCTTCGGCGCGTGGTGGGCCACGTCGGGTGCGGGGCCGTGGCGGATCCAGTTCTCGACTGGGTACAAGGCCGCGGGAACCAAGGGCGTGATCTTCGATACCTCGGTCAGCGGCACGTACGAGACCAGTCAGCTCACGCTGACGCTCAACTGCGCCTCGTACGACGAGCTGTCGCTCACGTACAAGATCCGCAACATCGGCGATGAGACGCAGACCCAGGACGGCGTGTACATCTCCAACGACGGCACCAACTGGACCAAGGTCAACGGCTTCCCCGCGATCGGGTCCACGTTTGTGACCGAGACGATCAACCTCTCGCAGAGCGCGATGGCGGCGGGCTACACGCCGGGTTCAAGCTTCAAGATCCGCTGGCAGCAGTACGACAATTCGCCGATCCCCAGTGACGGCATTGCGCTCGATGATGTGTCGGTGACGGGCAAGCCCAAGACCACGTTCACGCCGCCCAACTGGAACGAAATGGTCGTGTACGAGATGCACATCGGCACGTTCAACGACACCGCGGGCGGGAACCCCGGCTCGTTCGCGACCGCGATCACCAAGCTGGACCAGCTGCAGGCCCTGGGCATCAACGCGGTCGAGGTGCTGCCCGTCAACGAGTTCGCGGGCGACTTCTCCTGGGGCTACAACCCCTCCGATCCGGACGCGATCGAGTCGATCTACGGCGGGATGGCGGGCTACAAGTCGTTCGTCAACGCCTGCCACCAGCGGGGCATCGCGGTCATCCAGGACGTCGTGCACAACCACTACGGCCCCAGCGACCTGGGCATGTGGCAGTTCGACAACTGGCAGCAGAACAACAAGGGCGGCATTTACTTTTATCAGGATTATCGATCGAGCACGCCGTGGGGCGACACGCGCCCGGACTACGGCCGCGGCGAGGTCCGCACGTTCATCCGCGACAGCGTGATGTCGTGGCTGCAGGAGTACCGCGTCGACGGCCTGCGCTGGGACTCGACGGTCAACATCCGCAACACCAACAACGGCGTCGGCACGGACATCCCCGACGGCTGGAGCCTGATGCAGTACTGCAACAACGAGATCGACGCCCAGTACGCGGGCCGCATCTCGATCGCGGAGGACCTGCAGAACAACGACTACATCACCAAGACGACGGGCGCGGGCGGCGCGGGCTTTGACAGCCAGTGGGACGCCCAGTTCGTGCACCCGATCCGCGACGCGGTGATCAACTCCAGCGATGCGGGCCGCAACATGTTCGCGGTGCGCGACGCCCTGACGCACAATTACAACGGCAGCCAGACCCAGCGGGTGATCTACACCGAGAGCCACGACGAGGTGGCCAACGGACACTCCCGCGTGCCCGAGGAGATCTGGCCCGGCAACGCGGGCTCGTGGTTCAGCAAGAAGCGTTCCACGCTCGGCGCCGGCATGGTCTTCACCGCGCCGGGCATCCCGATGATGTTCCAGGGGCAGGAGGTCCTCGAGGACGGCTTCTTCGCGGACACCGACCCGGTCGACTGGACGAAGGCCACGACGTACGCCGGCATCCAGACGATGTACCGCGACATGATCCGCCTCCGCCGCAACTGGTTCGACACCACCCGAGGCCTGCGCGGCAACAACATCAACGTCTTCCACATCAACGACACCAACAAGGTCATCGCCTTCCACCGCTGGCAGAACGGCGGGGCCAAGGACGATGTGGTCGTCGTCGCCAACTTCGCCAACACCAGCTACGCCAGCTACAACATCGGCTTCCCCCGCGGCGGCACGTGGCGGGTCCGCTTCAACAGCGACTGGAACGGCTACAGCGCCGACTTCGGGAACACCGCCAGCAACGACACCACCGCGAACGCGGGCGCCAAGGACGGCCTGAGCTACAACGGCAACGTGGGCATCGGGCCGTACACAGTGATTATCTTGTCGCAGGATAACTGAGTCTCTGAATCATGCAGCAAGAACAACGGCGGCGTCGAGAGACGCCGCCGTTTTGTTTGAGGCCACGGCTTCAAAGGTTTGTCTCCTCGCTCGCGCGGCGACCTGGACTAGCGCATTGGCACCGATGTGAGGACTAAATCTTCGCCGCTCCAATATGCGTCGGTCGCCGTGCTGGTTTCGGCGGCGGTGGCGCTTGGCCGCAACACCAGGTCAACAGTTGCGGCCTCCCGCGGCACGGAGAAAATCGAAAGCCCGCACGAGGATTGTTCGCCTCTCGAGAAATAGACGTATCCAAGCGACATTGTCGCCGAGCCCGATGTGGTGTCTTTCGGGTTTGGATAGCGAGCGAACACCTCAAAGGCCAGCGAACGTGGAGGACTCTGACAGCTGAGCATGAGCATGCCGCCCTGGCCCTTCGCGGACAGTAATGATTGGATTGTCGCCGCGAGTTCGGGCTCTCGCCTGGTCGGCACGATCACCTCATCCGGTTGCGCGACCACCACGCGTTGTGTCTTTGTGATTGTCCAAGTCGCAATCTCGTGACCTTTAGGGGCGTTCAGGAGCCTGACGGAAACGCGGAAGTCTGCGGAGGTCGGACCCGGCGCAAGCTTCGGGGTGATCTGCCATGTGATGCGACCGCCGCCGGTGCTGCTGATGAGCGCGTCTCCCGAATGGAAATAGTCGTTCCCGATGTCCACGCCTCCGATCGCTACGGACTCGATTGTGTATTCAATCGGGATGCGCATCTTGCCGCCGGTCGGCAACTCCGGACCGCTGTAGTTGATGGAGAAAGGCATGGAAGTTCCGGATCGGAACTTGGGTTTGACGAAGGGTTCGATTCGGGTGCCGCGTTTGACGAACTCGATCCAATCGGCGTCGGAGACCTTGCCGAGCTCGCGGTGGGTCGCGATCAGGTCCGCCCAGAGCGGGTTGAATTTGGTGGACTCGTCACGCCTTGCGGCGAGGGCGGCGTCAAGGATGCGATGGCGTGCGGATTGACTGAGGGTGCCGGAGGCGTCCCGCTTGCGTATTTCGCGGATCGCGGCGGAGCCCGAGGGCGTCGGCTGTCGGGACTCGATCAGCAAGAGCCAGAGCGGCTTGTAGGGATTGGCGCCGTTCTTGAGCGCGGCGGCGGCGCCGAATGCGGTGGCGATGCTCGCCATGAGGACGGCGACGATGGCGAGCGACAGGGCGAGTTTCTTGCGGCGTCGGCGGGCGGGGCGGATGGCTTGGGGCGAGGAGATGTCGCTGCCGCACTCGGGGCAGGTGGTTGTGATGCCGTGCAGGTCGAAGGAGCACTTGCGGCAAAGGCGCGTCCCGGCGATCGCGCGGCCGCGGAAGCAGATCACGGAGGCCAGCGCCATCGCGACGGCGGCGATTGCGGCTGCGATCAGGATCAGTGATGCAATACCCATGCGGCTTCAGAATACGAAGCTGCGGTGGGGGATGTTCGAGAAGGGAGTGGCCTGCGGCGTTCGTGGGCGTTTACGCGCCGGTGCGGAGCCTTCGCTTTTCCTTATGCCGCACGATCGTGCCGGTGGCCAGGTACACGATGTCCTCGGCGATGTTGGTCATGAGGTCACCGACGCGTTCGAGCTCGCGGCCGAGGCGGTACATGTACATGCCGGTCGAGAGGGCGGCGTCGGTGTTGCCCTCGGCGCGGATGAAGTCCTGGATCTCTTCGAAGAGCTTGCGGTCGAGCTGGTCGATGATCTCGTCGCTGGCGACCAGGGCCTGCGCACCCGCGACGTCCTCGTCGAGCACGGCACGCAGCAACTGGTGGCACATCATCGGCACGCGCTGGCCCAGTTCGAGCAGCGAGGTGGGCCACTGGGGCGTGACCGGGGCGTTCTGAGCGATCTTGGAGGCGACCTTGGCGATCGAGCTGGCGTGGTCGCCGACGCGTTCGATGTCGGAGTTCACCTTGAGCACGAAGGTGATGGCCCGGAAGTCGCGGGCGAAGAGGTGGTGCAGCGCGAGGATCTCGTAGCACTCCTGCTCGATCGCGACTTCCTCGGCGTCGATGCGGTCGTCCTCGCGGCGGACGGCGCGGGCGGCGTCGATGTCCTGCTTGAACAGGGCCTCCACCGACGCGTCCAGCATCGTGATCGCGATGCTCGCCTCGCGGATCAGCCGCCGCTTGAGGGCGATGATGCGACGCTCGTACGTGAACCGCTGGTCCTCGCGGGTGCGGGGCACGGGTGTCGGTTCGATCGGCAGCGGGGCTTCGTTGGGGTCGTCGGTCATCGTCGTTCCGCGTCGTGCGACGGGGGAGCCTTCCTCGGTGGAGTTTAGGAGTGGAAAGCGTTTGAGGAGGCCACGGGTGGCTCGGCCGCCGGTCAGCCCGCGGCCCGGATGGCGGCGAGCTGCTTCAGCAGCGCGGGGACCCCGGCCAGGGGCAGCATGGTGCTGGCATCGCTCAGCGCCTTGGCGGGCTCGGGGTGGCACTCGATGAACACCGCGTGCACGCCGGCCGCGACGGCGGCCCGGGCCAGCAGCGGCGCGCGATCGGGGCGGCCGCCGGTCTGTTCGCCCGCGCCGGGCAGCTGCGTGCTGTGGGTGCAGTCGAAGCACACCGGGGGCGGCGCCTCCACGCCCTTGCCCTTGAGCTCCATCAGATCGCCCAGGCCCAGGAAGTCGTTCACCAGGCGGCCGTAGCCGAAGAACGTGCCCCGCTCGGTGAGCATCACGTTGTGGCAACTCGTCTCGGTCAGCTTCCGCACCGGGCCGGACATCTCGCCGGGGCTGAGGAACTGGCCCTTCTTGACGTTCACCGCACGCCCGTGGGTCGCGGCGGCTCGGCCGGCGGCGACCAGGAGATCGGTCTGGCGGCAGAGGAACGCGGGGATCTGCAGAAGGTCGATGCGGCGTGCCGCGGGCTCGGCCTGGGAGGGCTCGTGGATGTCGGTGGTGCAGGGCACGCCCAGTTCCGCCGCGATCGACGCGATCCACTCCACGCCGGTTTCCAGCCCCGGCCCGCGGGGCGAGGCGATGCTGGAGCGATTGGCCTTGTCGAACGAGGCCTTGAAGATGTACGCCAGGCCTAGCTCGCGGCACGCGTCACGCAGCGTGCGCCCGATCGCCAGGCCCATCTCACGCGACTCGATCACGCACGGCCCGGCGATCACCGCCAGCGGGCGTCCGGCACCGATCTCGATGTTCTTCACGCGGCACAGTCGGGACATGGCGGAGGGTAGGAAGAGCTGGAACGTCGGAGGAACACGCCGGCCCGGCGGTGCTGGCCGCGCCGAGCGTAAGGCCCCAACTCCCGCGCACAGGGTTGGGGCCTTGCGGAAAACGGGGGTGCGCCGGACGCCCGTGACTGGGCAGACGCCGGGGAAGCCGGGTACCGTCTGCGGCACGCGCCCGCGTTGGTCTCGGCTTCTTCCTGCCTTTTTTCGCCTGCCCTTTTGCATGCCACTCTCTCTCGCCACGCCCATCGCCGAAGTGCCCGGGATCACCGAGCGGGTGGCGGCGCAGCTGCGCGAGCTGGGGCTGGTGAACCTTGGCCGCCTGCTCGCGCACTTGCCTCTTCGCCACGAGAAGATCGAGGCCGAGACGTCGGTCGCGGAGCTCTTGCCCGATCGCATCGGCTGTGCGCGGGGCGAGATCACGGCGACGCGGGTGGTGATGAAGAAGCCGCGGCCGCGGTTCGAGGCCGTGCTGATCGACGAGGGCCAGCGCCTCGACCTGGTGTGGTTCAATCAGACGTACCTGCGTGACAAGGTCCGCCCCGGTCTGCGGCTGCGCGTGCAGGGGCCGGTGAAACGCTTCGGGCCCGGCGTGCAGATGTCCAACCCCAAGTTCGACGTGCTCGCCGAGGACGCCGATCCGCCCAGCACCCAGGCCCGCATCCGGCCTGTCTACCCAGCGAGCGAGCGGGTGAAGTCGCTGGTGATCGACAAGGCGATCGACAAGGTGCTCGACCTCGCGCTGCCCTTGGTCGAGGAGCACCTGCCCGATGCCCTGCGGGTGGCCCGCGAGATGCCGACGCTGGCCGACGCGTACCGGCTGATCCACAGGCCGCAGAACGAGGGCGACGCCGAGCACGCGCTGCGCAGGCTCGCGTACGACGAACTGCTCATGCTGCAGATCGCGGTGCATCTGAAGCGCTCGCGGCTGCGGCTGGAGCTGCAGGCCCCGGCCCTCGCCGCGACGCCGGAGATCGACCGACGCATCCGCGAGCGCTTCCCGTTCGAGCTCACCGCGTCACAGAACGAGGCGCTGGCGGAGATCGTGCCGGACCTGGCGAGCCGCACGCCGTCGAACCGGCTGATCCAGGGCGATGTCGGCTCGGGCAAGACGGCGGTGGCGCTCTACGCGATGCTGCTGGCGGTCGGCGCGGGGCATCAGGCGGCGCTGATGGCGCCGACGGAACTGCTCGCCGAGCAGCACCTGGATTCGATCGAGGGGATTCTCAAGGGCTCGCGGGTGCGGATCGCGCTGCTCACGGGCTCGACGCAGAGCGAGCAGCTGCTCGCCGACATCGCTTCGGGCAAGGTCGATCTCATCATCGGCACGCACGCGCTGCTGGCCGAGCAGGTGCGGTTCAAGAGCCTCGCGCTCGCGGTGATCGACGAGCAGCACCGCTTCGGCGTGCACCAGCGGGCGACGCTGCGGGAGAAGGCGAGCGACGAGAAGAGCACGCCGCATGTGCTCGTCATGACCGCGACGCCGATCCCGCGGACGCTGGCCTTGACCGTGTTCGGCGATCTCGACGTCAGTGTGATCCGCGGCCTGCCCCCGGGCCGCAAGCCCACCAAGACGCGTGCGGTCACCACCGACCTGCGCCCCGAGGTCTACGACTTCGTCCGCGAACGCCTCGAGAAGGGCGAGCAGGCGTTTGTGGTGGTGCCGGCGATCGACTCGATGTCGGATGGGCCGATGTCGGATGTCGGAAGTGGGATGTCGGATGGGGCGGGCAAGCCATCCGAGAGCCGACATCCGAAATCCGACACATCCGACATCCGACATCCCACATCCGACATCACGAAATCCGACATCAAGAGCGTCCGCGATCTCGTCCGCGAGCTCTCCGCCGGCCCGCTCGCGGGTCTGTCGATCGCGCCGCTGCACGGCCGCATGAATCACGACGAGCGGCAGCGGACGATGGAGCAGTTCCGCAGCGGCACGATCCAGTGCCTCGTCGCCACCACGATCGTCGAGGTCGGCGTCGATGTGCCCAACGCGACGATCATCGTGATCGAGCAGGCCGAGCGCTTCGGGCTGGCCCAGCTCCACCAGCTGCGCGGACGCGTGGGCCGCGGCAAGAAGTCGGGCGTCTGCGTGCTGGTGTCGGACCTGGCGGCGAGCAAGGCCGCGGAGGCGACGGACGCGCAGCGGCGGCTGCAACTGCTGGTCGACACGACCGACGGCTTCCGCCTCGCCGAGGGTGATTGGGAGCTCCGCGGCTCGGGCGACTTCTTCAAGGCGGCTCAGAGCGGGCGCACGCCGCTGAAGGTCGCGGACCTGTTCCGCGATCGCACGCTGCTCGACCTCGCCCGGCGCGACGCGATGGAATGGGTGATGCGCTCGCCGCGGCTGGATCAGCCCGAGGAACGCCTGCTGCACCGGCGGATGATGAAGGCGTTCGGCACAACGCTGGGGCTGGTGGTGGTGGGGTGAGTGAGAAGGTGTTTGGGGAGAAGTTTCGAGCAAAGCACTGTGCCGTTGGACGTTCTGCCCGAGGTCCTGCCCAGTCCGCACGCGGCACCAACGGGAGGCGCGTTCGCTGGGCGGCGGCTGGACTGTGGATGCCTGATGGGAGATAAAGGAGATCACGGTGGGTAAGTTGTGCCGCGGGCTGGAATGGTGTATTCTCAGCAGCCGCGACTAGGCCATACGAGATGGTCCACGTGCGACGAGTGGTGGGGGGCCAAGGGTTGGTCATTGATCTGGGTTGGGGGCTGGGCCATGAGAGCACAGAAGAGGTGTCTTGAGGCGCCTCAAGATCTGCGATCCATAGGGGAACGTGCGAATCACCGTTTGCACCGGCGATTTGCCTTGAGAGCTCTGCGGCAGCGCCGAGCGACGGGCCCCGGACGGAATGCTCGACGGCTTTCTCTGTCCTTGCGTGCGACGGTCCAGACGACGCGGCGGAAGCGACTCTTTCCGACGCCGATTGCAACTCGTTCCTTTTTGGTTTCGCGGCGAATCCCCGTCGATCCATCCGCGGATCGCGAGCGTATGGCATCGCGGGGCACAGCGGGGCTTGGGTCTATGGTCAGTCAGAGCGCCAGGCTTGTGCGGATCCGCGGCGGAGACCGAGACGCCGCGGCTCTCTTCATTACCTCTAACGCCGCGATCATCCGGCGTCGATACCGCAGCCAGCTCCGAGGTGATGCTCGGCGGATCTGCGATTCGCAGGATCTCGTGTCCACGATCTTGCGACGTCTCGATCGGATTGTTCTCCGTCACAAACTCAAGGCGATCACCGAGGCCCAGCTCTGGGCGCTTGTGTATTCGATCGGCGACCACGCGTGTGCCGACAAGGGTCGGAGCGCTCGAAGGGCGCGGCGTATCCGTGCGGACCTCGATCGAAGAGCGCACTGGGTGACGGAACCCGGAGATCGCACGAGACACGACATGCACTCTGTGCTGCGTGTCGTCCATGCTGCTGGGCTGGACAGCATCGACAAGCAGATTCTCCTGCTCGCACTCCGTGGGATCGCTCACAAGACCATTGCGATGGATCTCGGCATGACGCCGGCCGCGGTCCGCAAGCGATGGCAGCGGATGGTGGCCGCTCTTCGAGATAAACAGGGACTCGGGGCCCTGCCGTGATGTATTTGGGGGTGGAAGCATGAACGCATCGCCTCCGACTTTGCGGCATTGGATCCGCGTGGGCGATCTCCTATCGGATGAGGAGCTTGCCGAGGTCATCGTCGCGGCGTCCAGGACGATGACGCGACCCACGATCGGCGTGTTTCTCAGCCAGATGCCGAACCTTCCGTTACGGCCTGTGGCCTTCGATTCGGTGCTGGAAGCGTGCCTGGCGTTCGAGACTCGACGCCTCGGGAGCGCCAACGCGGCACTGTCGTATTTGCTTCACCAGCACCCATCCTTTTCGCATCAGATCCGAGCGGCCCACCGTCTTTCTCTCCAGTTCCCGGGCTCCGCCGAGCAAAGTGAAATGCCGCGACGCTTCGCTCAGCTGGCTACCCCGGCCCCCATCGGACGCCCGCTCTCGTCCGGCCGCCCCCGGTACACACTCTGTTCCCGCCTGGGCTCGGGTTCGCAAGCGGTGGTGTACCTGGCACGCGATCATGCTTCGTTCCGTCCCGGCGCGAGTTGGGTGGCGATCAAACAGAGCGACTCGGAGGCCGCAGCGATCGAGTCTCGTGCGGCTCGGCGGGTTCGGCATCGCAACGTGATCCGCATGCTGGACACCTTCACCACCCCGGCGGGCTCGTTCTGCGTCATGCCGCACGCCTCGGACGGGACATTGGCGTCGATCGGTACCGGAGCTGACTGCACCATAGAGATGATGCTCGAGATGATCTCGCAGCTCGCCTCGGGAGTGCACGCGATGCATGCCGCGGGAATCGTCCATCGTGACCTCAAGCCCGCGAACGTGTTGATCCATCGCCGCCGCCCGCTCTTGTGCGACTTTGGTGTCGCGGGCGGGATTGACGAAGCTCCGCTGGTGAGTGAGGCCGGCTCGCTGGGATTCATCTCGCCGCAGCAGTACGAGGGAAGGCGGCCGAAGCCGACGGACGACATCTACTCGCTCGGAGGCATCCTGTATTGGATGTTCACCGGTGAGTGTCCGAACGGATCGAGCCTCGCCGAAGCGCGTGACCAGTTGCTCGGGAACGAGCGTCACGCCGAGTTCCTGCCTCGGCTCCGAAGGCACGTACCCGTGAAGCTGCATGAGATCATCCTGCGGACGCTCAGCCCGACGCCGTCGCAGCGACCGCAGACCGCCGCTGAGTTTGCCGCCGCGATGAGGTCTCTGCAGAGAGGGTCAGTTTCGACGGGCGACCGACGATCCGTGCCCAGCCATACCTCTCAGCATGCGGCAGGAATCCGCTCAAGCTCTCGGCGCTCGATAGATGTCTCCGAGTTCGGTCGACCTACCCCTCGAACACCTCGTCCACCATCGCCAAGCCCTGGTCGATGATCGCGAAGGCCTCGCCGATCTGCTGCTCGTTGATGCACAAGGGCGGGTTGCACATGACGCCGCCCCATTGCAGGACGGTGAACAGGCCGCTCTCGCGGAAGTGCTTGCCGACCTTGGCCATCACCGGGTGCGACCCGCCGTAGGGGACGAGGTAGTCGTTCTTGGAGTTCTTCCGCAGCTCGATGATGCCGAACAACCCCGCGTTGCGGCACTCCCGCACGCAGCGGTGCTTCTGCTGCATCGCGTCCATGTGCCGACGCATCACCTTGCCCATCGCCGCGGCGTTCTCGATCATGCCCTCGTCGATCAGCACGTCGATCGCGGCCTCCGCGGCGGCGAGGCACATCGGGTGGGCGTTGTACGTCAGCCCGCCCCAGAAGACGTTCTCGCGGAAGTGGTTCGCGATCCGGTCGCTCAGCGCCATCACGCCCAGCGGCATGTAGGAACTGGTAATGCCCTTGGCCATGGTCACGATGTCGGGCACGATGCCGTCGGGGTTGCCCGGGTCGTCCTGGCTGTGCTGGAAGGCGAAGAGCTTGCCGGTGCGCCCGAAGCCGCACATGACCTCGTCGGTGACGAGCAGGATGCCGTGCTTCTCGAGCAGACGCTTGAGGCCGGTGAGGTAGCCCTTGGGCGGCGGCAGGATGCCGTTGGTGCCGGTGACGGTCTCGATGAACATCGCGGCGATGTTCTTGGGGCCTTCGTAATCGATCACTTCCTCGAGGTACTTCAGGTTGTTCGCAACGATCTCGGCGTCGGTGCTGCCGAAGGAGAAGTTGTACGGCTTGGGGTCCATCACGCGCACCACGCCGGGCATGCCGGGCTCGGTGGGCCAGCGCCGAGGGTCACCGGTGAGCGAGATCGCGCCGTTGGTCGCGCCGTGGTAGCTGCGGTACCGGGCGAGGATCTTGTGCCGACCCGTGAACAGCCGTGCGGCCTTGATCGCGTTCTCGTTGGCCTCCGCGCCGCCCAGCGTGTAGAAGAACGTGTTCAGATCGCCGGGGACGAGCTTGGCGAGCTTCTGCGAGAGCCGTGCCCGAACCTCGGTCGCCATGCCCGGGTAGGCGTACGCGAGCGTGGCGGCCTGGTCCTGGATCGCCTTGATGACGCGGGCGTGGCCGTGGCCGATGTTCACGCTCATGAGCTGGCTGTTGAAGTCGATCCAGCGCTTGCCCTCGGGCGAGTAGAGATAGATGCCCTCGGCCCGCGCGACCGGGATCGGATCGACCTTGCCGGTGGCCGACCAGGAGAAGAGGGAGTGCTTGAGGCAGATGTCCACCATCTCTTTGGAGGACATGGGAGTGTGAGGGGCGGTGTGCATGGTGATCGGTCGGAAAGAGTGGGAAGGGGTGAGGGGTGGGGGGTGAGTTCGAAAAAGAAATCAGCTCATCCAGGTCTGATCCTTCTGCACGGCCCACTTGCTGGTGATCTTGCGTTGGCGGGTCCAGAAGCGGTAGCCGTCCCAGCCGGTGATGTTGCCGTGGCCGAAGCAGGAGTCGTTCCAACCGCCGAAGCCGAAGGGCTCGCGCGGGACAGGCACGCCGACGTTGACGCCGCACATCCCGGCCTCGACGCGGTCCATGACCCGCTTGGCGATGTCGCCGCTGGAGGTGTAGACGCTGGAGGCGTTGCCGTAGGGATTGGAGTTCTCGATCTCGAGGGCTTGCTCGAGCGTGTCGACGCGGACGACGGTGAGCACCGGGCCGAAGATCTCCTCCCGGGCGGCGGGCATGTCGGCCTTGGCGTGATCGATGATGGTGGGGCCGACCCAGTAGCCGCCGGCGTCTGCCTGACCTTGAGCCTGCCCCTTGCGCCCGTCGAGCACGATCTTCGCGCCCTGCTTCTCGGCGGCATCGATGTACCCAGTGATGCGGGCCTTGGCGGCCTGCGTCGTCACCGGGCCCAGGTCCTTGCCGAGCACGATCTTGGCCGCCTTCTCGCGGACCTTGTCGAGGATGTGATCGACCTTGCCCACCGCCAGCAGCACGCTCGCGGCCATGCAGCGCTGACCAGCGCAGCCGGTGAACGACGCGACCACGTTCTCGGCGGTGAGCTCGACATCGGCGTCCGGAACGACGACGAGATGGTTCTTCGCGCCGCCAAGGCAGAGGGCTCGCTTCCCTTCGAACGACGCACGGCCGTACACGGCCTTGGCGACCTTGGTCGAACCCACGAACCCGACGGCCTTGATGCCCGGGTGATCGCAGATTGCTTCGACGATCTCGCGCCCGCCCTGCACGATGTTGAAGATGCCCTTGGGCAGGCCGGCCTCGGCGAGCAGATCGCCCAAGCGCTGCGTGCTGAGCGGCACGCGCTCGCTGGGCTTGAGGATGAACGCGTTGCCGCCGACGAGGGCCTGGGGCAGCATCCAGAGCGGGACCATCATCGGGAAGTTGAATGGCGTGATGCCAGCGACGACGCCGAGGGGCTCGTAGACGAGCTCGCAGGCGACGCCGCGGCTGACCTCAAGCTGATTGCCCGAGGCGATGTTGGGGAGTGCGCAGCCGTACTCGACGCACTCGATCCCCTTCTCGACCTCGGCCTTGGCCTCGCCGAAGGTCTTGCCGTTCTCGTGGCTGACGAGCCAGGAGAGCTCGTCGAGGTTCTTGACCATCAGTTCACGGAGGCGGTAGAGGACCTGCGCGCGTTCACGGATGGGCCACTCGCGCCAGGAAGGAAACGCGGCGAGCCCGGCCTTGACCGCCGCATCAAGATCGGCCTTGCCGCTGAGCGTGACGGTGCTCATGGGTTTGCCGAAGCGGGGGTTGAGGATCTCGAGCTTCTCGGCGGGGGCGATGGGGTCGCGCCATTCGCCGCCGATGAGGTTGCGGGCGGGGCCGACCGCGGTGAAGTCGTAGCTGCGGGCGGGGAAGGTGGTGGTCATGGGTCGTTGCTCCGTCGATGCGATCGAGTCAAAGACATTTCACCACGGAGATCACTGAGAACACAGAGAGATTCATTTGCTCGATGCAATGACGCTGTCGACGAATCGGGATGCCGTGGTCTCTCTCTGTGTTCTCTGTGATCTCCGTGGTAAATGGTTCTATCTCTTCACGCCCGTCGGCGCGGTGGCGGCGTTGCGGCGTTCCTGGGCGGTCCAGTAGTCGGGGAAGCACGGCCGGTCGATGTACTTGCCCGCTCCCTTCTCGGTCTTGAGCTGATTGTTCTCCCACACCACCTTGCCACGGCTGATGGTCACCGCGGCGTTGCCGGTGACGCTCATGCCTTCGTAGATGTTCGTGTCCACGTTCTGGTGATGCGTCTTCACCGAGATGGTTCGCGTCTTTGTGGGGTCCCAGATGACGACATCGGCGTCGCTACCGGGGGCGATGACGCCCTTGCGCGGGTGCAGGTTGAAGATCTTGGCGGTGTTGGTGCTGGTGATGGCGACGAACTCGCTGGGTGTCAGGCGGCCCTGGCCGACGCCGTGGTGCCAGAGGACGCTCATGCGATCCTCGATGCCGCCGGTGCCGTTGGGGATCTTGCGGAAATCGCCGAAGCCAGCCCGCTTCTGGGGCGTGCAGAAGCAGCAGTGATCGGTGGCCGTGGTGTGCAGCACGCCGCCCTGCAGGCCCTTCCACAGCGCGGCCTGGTGTTCCTTGGAGCGGAACGGCGGGCTCATGACGTGTGCCGCGGCCTTGTCCCAGTCGGTGTTCTGGTAGACCGAGTCGTCGATCACCAGATGCTGGGCGAGGACTTCGCCGAAGACGCGCTGGCCCTCGCTGCGGGCCCGGGCGATGGCTTCCATCGCGTCGATGCACGAGGTGTGCACGACGTAGAGCGGGACGCCGAGCACTTCGGCGATGCGGATGGCTCGATTCGCGGCCTCGCCCTCGACCTCGGGCGGGCGGGAGAGCGGGTGGCCCTCGGGGCCGGTGATGCCCTTGTTGAAGACTTCCTGCTGCAGACGGAAGACGAGCTCGCCGTTCTCGGCGTGCACGGTGCAGAGGGCGCCGAGCTCGCGGGCCCGCATGAAGCTGGAGATGAGCACATCGTCATCGACCATGATGGCGTTCTTGTACGCCATGAAGTGCTTGAAGCTGTTCACGCCGTGCTGCTGGGTGAGCGTGCCCATGTCGGCCTTGACGGAGTCGTCCCACCAAGTGACAGCGACGTGGAACGAGTAATCCGCGGCCGCCTTCTCGGCCCAGCCGCGCCACTTCTTGTATGCGCCGAGCAGCGACTCCTGCGGCGCGGGGATGACAAAGTCGATGATCATCGTCGTGCCGCCGGCGACGCCGGCGCTGGTGCCGCTGAAGAAATCTTCGGAGGCGACGGTGCCCATGAAGGGCAGTTCCATGTGGGTGTGCGGGTCGATGCCGCCGGGGATGACGAACGCGCCGGAGGCGTCGATGACGCGGGCGCCCGCGGGGGCCTCGGCATCGGGCGCGACGGCGTGAATCTTCTCGCCGGCGATGACGACATCGGCACGGAACTGGCGATCGGCGTTGGTGACGGTGCCGCCTCGGATGACGATGGACATGGGGGTTACTCCGACGAAAGGCGTTTCACCGCGGAGGACGCGGAGAACGCAGAGAAGAGTCAGTTGTTCAAGACATGTGAACGAGGTGATGATGCCTTCGCATATCTGTTGATTCTCTCCGCGTCCTCTGCGTGCTCCGCGGTGCATGTCTCTTCTCTGTCTCTACTCTGGTGCTTCAGTGCTCGACGATCTCGTTGTACGCCTCGGGGCGGCGGTCGCGGTAGAACTGCCACGTGGCCCGGACTTGTTCGAGCACCGCGAAGTCGAGGTCGGCGATGACGATCTCGTCGTTGTCTTCGGAGCCCTGGGCGAGGATCTCGCCGCGGGGGTTGACGAAGTAGGAGGTGCCGTAGAACTTGCCGATGTTCCACGGGGCCTCGGTGCCGACGCGGTTGATGTTGCCCATGAAGTAGCCGTTGGCCACGGCGTGCGCGGGCTGCTCGATCTTCCAGATGTACTGCGACAACCCGGCAACGGTGGCGGAGGGGTTGAAGACGATCTCAGCGCCGTTGAGGCCGAGGCAGCGGGCGCCCTCTGGGAAGTGGCGGTCGTAGCAGATGTAGACGCCGACCTTGGCGTAGCGGGTCTTGAAGACCGGGTAGCCGCCGGTGCCGGGCTTGAAGAAGAACTTCTCCCAGAAGCCGGGATTGACCTGCGGGATGTGCTGCTTGCGGTACTTGCCGAGGTAGGTGCCGTCGGCGTCGTACACGGCGGCGGTGTTGTAGAGCACGCCGCTCATCTCGCGCTCGTAGACGGGCACGATGACGACCATGTTGTACTTCTTGGCGACCGAGGCGATGAGGTTCGTCGTCGGCCCGGGCACTTCCTCGGCGGCTTCGTACCAGCGGGTGCTCTGGCTGGGGCAGAAGTACGGGCCGTTGAAGATCTCCTGCAGGCAGAGGATCTGGACGCCCTTCTTGCCGGCCTCCTCGATCATGGGGATGTGCTTATCGACCATCGCCTTCTGGATCTCGGCGACGGGGCGGGACTCGTCGTTGATGGGGTTGCTGCACTGGATGAGGCCGCAGCGGACGATCTT
Organism: Phycisphaerales bacterium; assembly: GCA_019744815.1. Taxonomy (GTDB): domain Bacteria; phylum Planctomycetota; class Phycisphaerae; order Phycisphaerales; family UBA1924; genus JAFEBO01. The sequence continues at coordinate 110,340 of JAIEUA010000010.1, read as the reverse complement.
GGACATGGGGGCCTTTCTTCGGTTGCTTCTAAAGGCAGTTCACCACGGAGAACACGGAGAACACGGAGTCGGAATGTCGGATCAAGGCATCGTCGATTCGAAGGGCTCTACGTGCTCGAAGAAGGGTGGATGGATTCGGTGTCCAGTTCGACAACCCTGCTTCTTGCTTCTTGTATTCAATCCGTCTCTGTGTTCTCCGTGTTCTCCGTGGTAAATGTCTTCTTCGGAACTAATGCGCACCTTTCTTCGGTCGCAGCGACTTGCCGTCGTGGACGTGCTGGTTCCAGGTGGCGGGTTGGTAGCCGTTGGTGACGGGCTGCATGGTGATGCAGCCGGGGACGGGGCAGACGATCTGGCAGAGGTTGCAGCCGACGCACTCGGACTCGTCCACGATGGGGACGCGTGAACCGTCCTTGTTCGGATGGATGCACTGGTGAGCGCCGTCGTGGCACGCGGCGACGCAGACCTGGCAGCCGATGCACTTGCTGGCGTCGATCTTCGCGACGGTTTCGTAGTTGAGGTCGAGGTCGCCCCATTCGCTGAAGGCGGGGATGGCCTTGCCGACCATCTGGTCGATGGTGGCGAAGCCCTTCTCCTGCATGTAGTTCTCGATGCCGTCGATCATGTCTTCGACGATGCGGTAGCCCTTGAGCATGACCTCGGTGCAGACCTGCACGGACGAGGAGCCGAGGAGGATGAACTCGACGGCGTCGCGCCAGTTGGTGATGCCGCCGATGCCGCTGATGGGGAGGCCGAATTCCTTCTCGCGGGCGAGCGCGGCGACCATGTGGAGCGCGATGGGCTTGACGGCGGAGCCGCAGTAGCCGCCGTTGGTGGAGAGGCCGCCGACGCGGGGCTCGGGGACGAAGCGGTCGATGTCGACGCCGATGATGCTCTTGATGGTGTTGATGAGCGACACGCCGTGGGCGCCGCCGCGTTTGGCGGCGATGCCGTGGGGGATGATGTTGGAGACGTTGGGCGTGAGCTTCACGAGCACGGGGACGGTCGAGTACTCCACGGCCCAGGACGTGATTTCCTGGTTGATCTTGGGTTCCTGCCCGACGGCGGAGCCCATGCCGCGTTCGCACATGCCGTGGGGGCAGCCGAAGTTGAGCTCGAGGCCATCGGCGCCGGCGTCGATGCTGCGTTTGATGATGTCCTGCCATTCCTGGCGGGTCTCGACCATCAGCGAGACGACCATGGCGTGCTTGGGGAAGAGGCGTTTGGTCTCGGCGATCTCGCGGAAGTTGGTTTCGAGGGAGCGGTCGGTGATGAGTTCGATGTTGTTGAAGCCCGCGCCCTGTACGCCGCGGATGGTGTGGCCACCGAAGCGGCTGGAGACATTCTGGATGGGTGTGCCGAGGGTCTTCCAGACGGCGCCCCCCCAGCCGGCCTCGAAGGCGCGCTGGACCTGAAGCCCGGAGTTGGCGGGCGGAGCGGAGGCGAGCCAGAAGGGGTTGGGGGCTTTGATGCCGCCGCAGTTCACGCGGAGGTCGGGCTTGGTGGAGGTATTGATGTCGCGATCAGCCATGGCGGGCTCCTCTCGCGAGGCTGGAAGGAAGCAAAGGCAGTTTCACCGCGGAGGACGCGGAGAGCGCGGAGGAAGACAGGGAAAGGGTGCCGACCACGCTTGCGGCGTTTGGCTTCAGGGAGTTGAATCGAATCTCTTCCATCTCTTCTCTGCGATCTCCGCGTCCTCCGCGGTGCAATGCCTTCTCGTCTTCACGTGCGTTTGGTGGTCATCAAGAACTCGTGGATCCCGTGTGCCGCGGCTTTGCCTTCGGCGGCGGCGTTCACGACTTCCTTGCCTCCATTGGTGCAGTCGCCGCCCGCGTACCACTTGTTGCGGCCGGTGAAGCCGCGGGCATCGGTGATCACGCGGCCCTTGTCGATGGTGATGCCGCTGAGCGAGCCGAGCATCTGGCCCAGCTTGCTCTGACCGATGGCGACGAGCACGAGATCGGCATTGACGGTGAAGTCGGAGCCAGCGATGGGCTTCTTCGCATCGTCGAGGCGCTGGCAGCGGATGCGCTGGACTTTCCCTGTGCCCTCGAACGCGGTCGGGAGCGCCTTCCACTCACCGATCGCGCCCTGCTGCTTGGCGGCGTCCCATTCGTGCTCGTAGCCGGACATGCCGGCCTCGCTGCCGCGGTAGAGCATGGTGACGCGGGGGATGCCCAGGCCGATGGCTTCGCGCACGGCGTCGATGGCGGTGTTGCCGCCGCCGACGACCACGCAGCGGGAGACGCCGTTGAGGGTGGCCTTGGAACGCTTGATGTGCTCGATCCACTGCACCGCGCCGACGACGCCGGGCAGCGACTCGCCGGGGATGTTCAGCGCGGAATCCGCACCGAGACCGGCGCCGACGAAGACGGCGTCGAACTTCGACTCAAGGTCGGCGAGCGGGACTTGATCGCCGATCGACGTGTTCAGTTGCACATCGATGCCGCCGATGGCGAGGATCCACTCGACCTCGCGGAGTGATTGATCGGCCCGCATCTTGTACGGCGCGACGCCGGTGGTGTTGAGGCCGCCGAGGACGGAGCGCTTCTCGAAGATGGTGCAGCGGTGGCCGAAGCGGCGGAGCTCGTGGGCGGCGGCGAGGCTGGCGGGTCCGCCGCCGATGAGGGCGACGGACTTGCCGGTGTCGGGACCGGCCTCGAAGAAGCGCCAGTCTTTCTCGAACGCGGCGTCGGTGGCGTAGCGCTGGAGCTTGCCGATCTGGATCGGCGGCGAATCCATGTTGTTGTAGACGCAGGCGCCGACGCAGAGCACCTCGACCGGGCAGACGCGGGCGCACGACATGCCGAGGATGTTGGCTTCGAAGATGGTCTTCGCCGAGCCGCGAACGTTGTCGGTGGAGATCTTGCGGATGAACTGGGGGATGTCGATCCGCGTGGGGCAGGCGTTGACGCAGGGGGCGTCGGTACAGAAGAGGCAGCGGTTGGCCTCGGCGATGGCGTGCTCGCGGGCCGGCGGGAGCTTGTAGTCGGTGAAGACGGCCTCGGAGCGATCGGCTGGGAGGGGGGCTGGTAGCGGCGAGGACATGGGCACTCCACGCTCCCGCGGCTGCTGTGGGTCGGCGGCGAGCAATCCGCAGCTTAACACAGAGCACGGGGAAATGCGAGGGGGTTGTCCGAGTTTGGTTTGGGCTGCGCGTCCCCGCCCCGCGAAGCGGGGAGGGGTTCGCGTGTGCGAGCTCCAAACGGTGCCATCAGTCCGCGGCTGCTCGGAGCCGCGCGACTGATGCCAAGGGTGTACTTGTTCCAGACCACATCAGTCGCGCCGTGCAAAGCCACGGCGGACTGATGGCACCATCGAAGGAGATCGGTCGCCGATTATCCAACCACGTCCCGAATCTCGTGTGCCAGGTTCTTCGCGGCAGTCCCCACGGCTTCGAGCCAGTGCTGGCCCTCGGTTGCTTTGGCGTAGATCACGCTGCGGCTGGCGGTCACGAGCACGCCGGACTTCTCCGGTGGCTGCGATGCGCGTCGCATCACGCGGATGTCGTCGGCGGTGCCGCCTTGGGCGCCGTAGCCGGGGATGAGGAAGATCTGATCGGGCATGAGTGCACGCAGCGCGCCGGCTTCGCGTGACTGGGTCGCGCCGACCACCGCGCCGACGGCGCTCAGGCCCGCGGCACCGATGTGCGCGACGCCCAACGTGTGAACCAGCCCGGCCATGTGCTCGGCCACGGTCGCGCCGCTGGCGAGCTTCTCGCTCTGGACCGCCGCGCTGTCCGGGTTGCTGGTCCGCACGAGCACAAAGACACCCAATCCCGCGTTCAGGAACGGCTCGACCCCGCTGAGACCCAGGTAGCCGTTGACGGTGACAAAGTGGGCACCCGCGCCGGCCGCGGCCGCCGCGTAGTGGTTGCTGCTGATGCCGATGTCGCCACGCTTGGCATCGAGAACCACCACCAGCCCCAGATTGCGGGCGTGGTGCATGCACGATTCCAGCACACGCATCCCGCGCCACCCGTGACGCTCGTAGCACGCGGACTGGAACTTGATCGCGGGCACGTGCGGTGCGACCGCGTCGATCACGCCGCGGCTGAACATCTCGATCGCCTCGACGGGATCGTCGCGCCGTGTCGCCTCGGGCAACTGTTCCAGCGCGGGGTCGAGGCCCACGCACACGGGCGATCCTTTGGAGCTGATGGCCTGCACCAGCAGATCTGCGTTTCTTGCAGCGATGGACCCGGCGGCGGTCTTGCCGGTGGTCGTGGGGGGTGTGACAGAAATCGTCATGGCTTGGGGCTCGCCGGAGCGGTGCCCGGTTGGGTGGCCGCCTCTGTGGCCGGCTTCTCGGCCTGCGGCTGCTCCGCTTGCGGGTCGTCGCCCTTCAAGCCCAAAAACGCCAGCAGCGGCGGATCGAACTTCTTGGGCTCTTCGATGATGCCCCATTGCAGGGTGTTGTCGAGGATCTCGACTCGCACGTTGGAACGATTGAACCCCACGTTCTGGAACGCCGCCCGCAACACCTCTCGATCGCGGCGCTCGAACCAGTCCGGCAGCGTGGCGATCACCAGCATCGGCGTCCGGACCGTGTCGAGGTCCTCGCGCAGGTCTAGATACAGCGACTCCAACTGGTACCGGCGTGCCGCCAGGATCGACACGTTGGAGTACATGTTGATCATGGTGTCGGAGAACGTCCTGTCCCGGCACTGCATCGGCACGGTGTCGCGGACCTTGTTCAGGTACACGCTCCGGGTCATCTCCAGGATCCTCGCCCGCTCCAGCGTGTCGACCTCGCCAGCTCTCTGGTCCTTGGGCGGAATCCGGCCCGCGCCGCCGACGCCGCGTGCCGGCAGCATGTTCACGATCACATACGCCCCGGCCAGCTGCGGCTCACGCACCGAGAGCATGTACGCCACCATCCCGCCCAGCGAGTGCCCCAGCACCACCGGCTTCTCGAGCTTCTTGTCCCTCACGTACCCCGTCACCGCGTTGACCGCGTTGAGCAGCCACTCGGGATCGTTCACGTCGCCACGGTGCAGCTGAGGGCCCGAGGTGCCCTTGGTGGTTCCGGGCAGGCAGATGGTGTGGGTCGTGAAGCGCTCGGCGTGACGATCGGCGAACGCCTCGTACGCGGTCTCGTCCGCCCCCACCTCGGCGATGATGAGTAGCGTCATCGGCCCGTGCCCCCGCACGCTCGAGGCCTGGATCGGCACCGCCTTGGGCAGCTTGACCTTGGCCCAAGCGGGCAACTCCGCGGGCTTGGCCGCGGGCGCTTCGACGCCCGGGGCTTGGGCGAGCGCGTCGTTCGGCGTCAGGCTCGCGCCCAAGATTGCCGCGGCGATCGGCAGAGCAAAGAGTCGGGGAGAGGGCCGGTCCATGCGCATCGGAATCTCCGTTCGGTCGGTGGCGAAGCATACAGGCCAGCGGGAGAATGGCCGCGGCATCGTTGCAGCGCGCCCCGCCCGGCGTTTGTTCGCCCGCCTTTACTTCCCTGATGTCCGAACCGCCGCGCAGCCCCGTTCAGCCTGATGACGCATCGCTCCCGCCGCATGCGGGGGTCGACGCTCCGACCGCGCTGGACCTCAAGAAGGACAAGGGGCTCACCGTCCGCTGGGCCGACGGAACGACGTCCTATTACTCGATCCCCTACCTCCGACGCATGTCCCCCTCGGCGGACATGAGGCAGCTCCGCGAAGAGATGGCCAAGAACCCGCTGACCGTGCTGCCACAGTCCTCGGGAACCGGCGGCCCCCTGGTGGCGACCGGCGCTGAGCTGGTCGGAAACTACGCGATCAAGATCACGTTCAGCGACGGGCACGACACGGGCATCTATTCGTGGGTGTACCTGCGGGGGATCGACCCCGAGGCCCCAACGCCCCGCCATGGTTAGTTGACACTTGGCCGCACGGGCCTGGACCGACCGGCCGAGCCGCGGACGGGGTCCGATGATGCGATCCAGCCTTTCCGCCGCTCGGTGCGCCGCCTTTACGCCGCCTCGGCCTCGGGCAGGTCGTCGATCGTGCCGGCCACGCCGTCGCGGGTGACGTAGAAGAAGTCGGGCGAGATCGGATAGGGCAGGCGCTTGTAGTCGTGCTCGACCCGGGCGCGGAGGCGCTGGACGAAGGGGTCGGGTCCGGGCGAGATGGCGACGAACATGTCGCGGGCCGGGGTGGCGACGTAGAAGTCGCCGCCGAGCTGGGTCGCCAGGCGCCCGTGCAGCTCGCTGAGGAGCAGCCGTGCGGCGTCGTAGCCGTCGTGCTGGCTCATGATCGCCGCACGCCCGCCCTCCTTGCTCTCGACCACCTGGATGTCGAGCTCGGGGGCGTAGGACTCGAGGTTCTCGCGGCTGATCTCGTCGAGGTCTTCGGGCGTCACCTTCCAGCGAATCAGCTGCTCGGTGGTGATGCTCACCGTCATCTGAGGAAGATCGGTCACAAAGACGATCACCGTGTTGTTCACGAACGGCACGTGGGCCACCTGCTCGCGGGAGAGATGGCGGAAGATCGACACCGGCTGGATACGGGGCATGATCCGCGGGCGGGCGAACTCCAGCGACATGCTGTTGAGCTGCATCGCGTCGCCGGCAAAGAGCTGGTCGAGGTAGTGCTCGACGATCTCCTGCCCGCGCACCGGCTCGTGGTTCACCATCCGGAACAGGTTTTCCAGATCCAGTCGCCGACCGTTGACGAGCAGCTCACGCGGGCCGACCAGATCGATCGCGTACGCCGGCTGCAGCTTCTTGAGCATGGTTGCAACCGCTTCGGCAAACGCTTCGGGCTCCCGTGGCATGCTGGTCATATCTCAAACCCCTCGCGTCGGCACCACCCCTCTCGTCCGTCGCCTCCCAACCACCACCGGCGGGACACACAGGCGAACACGAGATCCGACATCACGGGCTATCGACAGGATGTACGCGGGCGTCCGCTTGCAGATCGCATCGAGGCAGGCGATTCGCCCGCCCAGAACGCGCGGCCGCGAGAAGCGGCCCAGATCGTGCGCAAACACTGCGAGCTGAGTCTGGTAACGCCGCCCGCCCGATCCTCCTCAGGCCACTTCCCTCCGTGCGACCGGCTTCCGCTTCACGCGATGCGATCCCTCGCACCGCGGCCGGACCTGGCTCGTCGAGGCCGATGAACCCCGAGTCGATCGTCGCCCGTGCCAATCTGAAGACGGCGGTTCGGGCCGGACGGTCGGGGTTGGGTCTGCGGAAGGAGATTCCAAGGATCTGTGGACGTTTGTTTGGATTCTCCACGGATATTGAGCGTGGCTTGATCGGACTCCAGAACCCGAACATCCGGGTACACCCTGGACATGTCAGCACTGCATGACCGGCTGAAGATCGCCGTGGGAGACCGGAGTACCAAGCACTTGGGTGAGCTGACCTCGACTCATCCCGAGTCGGTGAGACGGTACATGCTCGGCGCGGCACCCAGCCCGGATTTCCTTGCCGCCGTCTGCCGCGGCCTGGGGATCAACGCCGACTGGTTGCTCACGGGCAACGGCCCCATGAAGCGTGAGGATCTGAAGCGGTTTGCCCTCCTTCAATCTCGCGGCGGGGAGTTGCTGCAGGCGCTCGCCGCCGAGGTCGAGAGACTCACCCAACGGGTCGAGCGGCTGGAGCACTTCGTGCAGACGATGGAAACGCGTTTGCGGGTGGCGTCTGGCGAGGGAGTGGGGTCCGGGGGAGTCAGCAAAGGAGCCGTTCGTGAGCCAGGCCCCGATACAGCAGACCCCATCGGCTTCATCGCCGACGCTCTCACCAAGCGACCACCTGAAACTCCTGGTTGAACTGCTCCGCCCCGCGGGCCCCGAGCTTGGGCGCCGCTGGCTCGCCGCCTTGCTGCTCGTGCCCAGCGACCAGCGCGAGGCACTCGTGAGTGAAGTTGAACGCCGAGTGGTGGCGCTGCACGCCAGTGCGGCGACTGACGCACGCACGACCGACGACGCTGCGCCGGCTGAGTCGCGGGACGGATCCCCGGTGGTGCACATCCGCACCCCTCCCAGGGCGCGAGATGGATACAGCGAAGAGATCGAGACCACCTTTGCAACGAGCGCCACGACGCCCGTGAAGAAGCGAAAGCACGCGTAGAACGCTCCGAGCCGATTGCCGAGGCTCGATTCTTTTGCCCCGTCGTGCACGCGGCCTCGATCTGGACGCCATCTCACGGATCCGGCACGGTTCTGGCACGCCAGCGATCGGCGCGCACGCGTCCGGGAAAGCTCCGGTCGCAACCTCACTCCGCTGAGAGGCGTCTGACCTGGGACAGCAGCGCTGCGGTGATCACGAGCATGAGACCGCCCGCGGCCGCAAAGGAGCCGCCGGGCCCGACCCAGTCCACGATGGGCTTCATCGCGATCGGCGAGAAGAACTGCCCGAAGAACACGGCCGAGACCAGCAGCCCGACCAGGCGACCCAAGCGCTGCGGCGGTGCGATCGATTGCATCCAGGCCATGGCGTTGGGCAGCATCAACCCTTGACCGAGCCCGGTCAGAGCGCACGCCGCGAGCGTCAGCGGATAGCTCGTTGCCCCGGCGATACTCACAAATCCGAGACCCATGATCAGCATCTGCCAGCCCGCGACGGCCGCGAACGAGAGCCTTTCCCGTATCTTCGCGTAGTTCATGGACACCAGGCCCGCGACCAATCCATTCACGCCGATGGCAATCCCGCTCCGGCTGTGCTCGAGCACGCCGATCGTCCGGAGACGAAACGGCAGCTGGGTGGGGATCATGTAGAACATGATCATGCCAAGAAAGGCGACCCCGAGCACGAGAACGGGCAGCCACGCCGAGAAGCTCGCGATGCCCGCGCCCGTTGCGGGACCGGAGGAACCAGTGACACTCGGCTTCCGAGCCCCGCGTGGAACGAACACCAGTACGGCGAAGAAGACCGCGCTGGCCGTGAGGTAGATCAGGAAAGGGCTTCGCCACGAAACGTCCGCCAGGTATCCGGCGGCAACCAGGAACACAACGCCGCCGAACGACATGCACGCGCCCTGCCATCCATTGAACCGCTGGCGGGCCGGTCCGACAAACCAGTCGCCGATGAGCGATGTGGTCGCGACCATCACCAGGGCGACCGCCAACCCCAACAACGCGCGTCCAACGAGAAGCCCCTCGATCGTGCGGACGTACATCCCGCTGGTGCCGGCCACGACGTACGCCACCAGTCCGATGACGAGAGGCCAGTACCGACCGAATCGATCCACCAGCGCGCCGGCAGCAAGGGATCCGATCGCGGTGAAGAGCCCGGGGCCAGTCAACCCGAGCTTGACCAGGAACGCGATCCTCTCGGCGCTCCGCGTGTGATCGATATCCCGGAAGTGATCGACCATCGCCGGCAGCGCGGGCGCGATGGTTGCCCCGGCCATGACGGTGAGCGACGACGCCGCGAGGAGCGCGACCCTGAGTCCGGTGCTGGCCTCGGGGTGATTGGAAGTCGACGATGCTTCGTGCACGTCAGATAGATTCACGGTCGGTGCCGGAGATACGCGGGACAAGACACGGCGACGGCTCCTGGCGATGGGTGAGGACCCTGGCTTCGCCAAGATCGGCGTGTCGGAGTCATCGGTTGACGGGCTGCGACGGCACGGACTCTGCGACGTGGGTCATCCGCGAGACCTGCACCGCCACCGCCCAGAGCACGCAGGCCGGCAGGGCGAACGCCGAGACGCCGAGCAATCTCAGGCACACCGCCGCGGCCCCGGCGCCGGCCGCGAAGGCGACGATGAGCGTCACACCGTTGCGGATTCTGCCGGGTGGGATCGGCGTTCCGGCGCTGGCGTCGAGGACGTCGAAACACATCTGCAGCACGTTGCCGGTCATCACATTGGTCATGGGAAGAGCCAGCGCTCGGGTGAGGACTGCGTTCAAGCTCATGGCGAGCACGCCGCAGCTTGCCAGAAGCCACACGCTCACGGGAGGGCCGAGCTGTGGACTCGCCAGGGCGACCGTGGCGGCGATGGTCAGGAGTGCCGCGGAAATGACGGCGATCGCGATCGGTGCTCTCGCGCCCGTGCGGCGCAGCAGGAGCCAACCCACCGCAACACCCGCACAGAACAGCGGCAGCACGGCCGTCTGGAGCGCCCACGACTCGTGCCCGCTGTGGGTATCGATTCCGACCGCCGTTGCGCCGAGGAGCACGAGATTGCCGGTGACGTGCGCCAGGAAGACCTGTCCCAGACCGAGAAAGCCGATCGCGTCGACGGCACCAGCGGTGAACGCGAGCGCGGGCGCGATCCACGCCCGCCCTTTCGAGGATGGAAGCGGCTCGCTCAAGGCACGCGTCCGCGACGGAACGCGCGTGCGCCGTCGATCGAGAGCGGTCCCGGTCCGGTGACGAGCGCGAACACCAGGCCGCCCATCATCGTGAGGTTCTGAAAGAACCCGAGGAGGTGATGATCGAACGCCTCGCCCTCGTAGCGGTAGAAGCCGTGGATGTAGAACGTGGCCGGGAGCAGAAAAGCGATCAAGATCGCGGCGCACCAGCGGAACTTCCATCCGACGATCAGCCCGAGCCCGCCGAAGAACTGAACGCCGAGGCTTGGAGCGAGCGTCAGCGCGCCGCCGGGCAGGCCGTAGCTGGCGATCTCCGCCAGTGCCGCGTCCCAATGCAGGGTCTTCGAGATCGCGCTCTGGAGAAAGAGCGAAGCGATCAACACTCGACCGACCACCAGCAGGACCGGCGACGCGCTTCGGATCAGCGAATCGAGCGGGTCATCGGAATGGGTTCCGACGTGGCCATCTTGATCGATCTCGGCTTTCGTGGGCGTGTTCATGGTGTCGGGGCCTTTCGGCAGGGTCAGCCATCGCTAGAAGCGAAACGTCAGCCAGGAACCCAGAAAGTCCACATCCTTCCCGCCTGCGTCTCGGACGACCGGGCCGGAGAAGAAGTGGACGTAGCTCGCGGTCAGAGAGAGATTGCGCGAGATGTTCCAGTCCGCCTGCAGTGTCAGCGTGCTGCCGACGAAGCGGTCGTTGCTGGCGCCGGCGGGAATCACGATCCCTCCCGGCGAGAACACGGCGTCGTTGGTGCTGTATCGGAAGAACGCGTCCCAGGCGAGGGTCAGCATCACGTCGTCGTGCGGTCGAAGCTGCACGGACGGGTGGGCGTTGAAGAAGTTGTACGGGGCGAGCAGCGTCGCGTCGCTGAAGTAGTTGTTGCGGGGAAAGAGAGGGTTGAACGTGCCCAGACGCCCGTCGTTGGGGTTCCTGTCGCCGCTCGCGACGTTGAGCTTCAGTCCGAGCCGAGGGCTCCACGTCGCGGTCTCGAAGGTATATCCGGTGTTCGTCGCGACGGTCCACGCCGCGATGTCTTGCGAACGGGTCGCGGTGTCGAATGTCCCGAACTGAAACACCGCTTCGGCGTCGTAATCCCATCCGCGGCTTCGCCCCCACACGCGGGTGCCGATCGAGTGGCGGACTTCGTCTCCGACTCCCGATTGGAACCGCGTGTTCTCGCGGCCGAGTCCGAGGTAGTAGAAATCGAGCGAGAGACGCTTTTCCGGCAGCACCGGAACAACGGAATAGAGCCCCCAGAACGTCGTGTTGTCGTCCTCGCCGTCGTCAAAGATGTCGGGCTCCGGTGCGACCGGACGGGTGAGGAACGCGTCGAAGGTGTTGCCGTTGAGGACAGCGGTGGCACGCACGCCATCGAAGGTCAGACGGGCGTTCGTTGGGTCGCGGCTGGTCACCAGGCGGAACGAGCCGAAGCCCATTTCCTGGCGGCCCACGCGCAGCCGCAGCGAGTCCTGCGGGGCGTTCTGCTCATCGCCCCAAACAAGGTCTCCGAAGCCTTGCTGCAGATCGAGCTTGTTCTCCTGCGTCGGTGGCTTGGGAAGCTCTTCACCCCAGGACCAACCGGACAGGAGCTGCGCGAAGCCGCGGAAGTGCAGCCCGTCGCGCGGGCCGGTGCGGAAGTCGCCGTGGAGCAGAATTCGCCCGAGCAGGAAGTCGTCGTGCGAGTCGGTGCGAAGGCCAAACGACGGATGCGAGTAGTACTCGTAGCGGGCCCGGGCCTCGCCGCCGATCGAGAGGTAGGTGTCCGAATCGCCCAGCCGGATGTACTTCACCGGGTCGAAGAAGCCGGTTCGCTTAGCGGGGTCGGCGAGGGCTCGGTAGTCTTCTTCGTATCGAAACAACTTGAACGGCGGGGGCTTTTGAGTCGGCTTCGAGCTCGGGACGTTCTCCGCGACCGCGGAACGATCCGGATCGACGTTGGGCGCGGGCGTGGGCTTGGGTGCTGCATCAGCGCTCTGCGCACGCGCGGCCGTGGCCGCAGCGAGCGCGAGCGGTGCGGCCGCCGCGATGAGACGCGTGCGACTCCACGGGGTTGAGTTCAGAAGACGAAGCAATCGCACCCTCCCGGGCCCCAGAGAGCCGCGCGTGCGACGGCCGCATCGCCGCCAAGGCGTCCTTCGGTGCCGCACGAATGGACCGATCCGCAACCGCAGGCGCTCGCGAACTGCGCCGCCGTGAGAGCGGCCGCATGCTGGTAGCCGCCGAAGCGCTTCACCGGGGACCAGTCGGGGCTGATGGGAAGCTCCGGGGGGCCGAGGCTCTTGAATCCTTCCGCGGCGTAGACGACCTTGCCCCCTAAGCCCGTCAGCAGCGAGATGGTGTTGCGAGCTTCCCGTTCGTTCACCGACATGCAATCGCGATCGAGGATCGCGAAGTCGGCGTACATCCCAGGCGCGATCGTGCCCTTGACCCGTTCCTCGCCGCTGAAGTACGCGGACCCGGCGGTGAGCAGCCGAAGAGCCTCTTCCCGTGCGAGCAAGTTGTTGTCGTCGTAGAGAGCCAGACCACCGACGGTCCGCCCCGAGATCATCCACGCGAACGAGACCCACGGGTTGTAGCTCGCGACGCGGGTGCCATCGGTGCCGGCACCCACGGGGATACCAAGGTCGAGCATCTTGCGGATCGGCGGCGTGCGTTTCGCGGCCGCCGCTCCGTATCGGTTCACAAAGTACTCACCCTGGAAAGCCATGCGGTGCTGGACGGCGATGCCGCCGCCGAGCGCCTTGATCCGCTCCAGATTGCGGTCGCTCACGGTCTCCGCGTGATCGAACATCCATCGCAGCCCACCGAAAGGCACGTCCCGGTTGACCTTCTCAAAGATGTCGAGGAACCGCGAGATCGATTCGTCATAGGTCGCGTGCAGGCGGAAGGGCCAGCGGTTCTGGGCCAGCAGCGTGACCACGGATCCCAGCTCGGTCTCGAGTTTGCCCGCGAGGTCCGGTCGGGGCTCGAGGAAGTCCTCAAAGTCCGCTGCTGAGGCGACCAGGTTCTCGCCCGCGCCGTTGTGCCGGTACATCGCGTCGCCGTCGCCGGGCTTGACCATCTTGATCCAGCGGGCAAAGTCCTCGCGTTCCTGCCCTGCTTTCTGGGCGAACAAGTTGTACGCGATGCGCACCGTCATCTCGCCGCGGGCGTGGAGCTGTTGGATGATCTGGTAGTCCTCGGGATAGTTCTGGAATCCGCCGCCGGCGTCGATGACGCTGGTCACGCCCAGGCGGTTCATCTCCCGCATGAAGTGACGCGACGAGTTCATCTGGTCCTCGGGTCCGAGCTTGGGGCCGAGGGAGAGCGATTTGTACAGAAGGAACGCGTTGGGCCGAGCGATGAGCAGGCCCGTCGGCACGCCGTTGGAATCCCGCTGGATCTCGGCGCCGGGCGGGGTGGGGGTGTCCTTCGTGTATCCCACCGCCCGCAGCGCCGCCTTGTTCAGGAACGCTCGGTCGTAGAGATGCAGCACAAAGACGGGCACGTCTTCGCTGACGGCGTTGATCTCGTCGAGCGTCGGCATGCGACGCTCCTTGAACTGGTACTCGTTCCAGCCGCCGACGACGCGGACCCACTGCGGCGGCGGCGTCACCCGGGCCTGAGCCTTGAGCATCTCGAGCGCGTCTGCGAGCGAGGTCGCTCCGTCCCAGCGCAGCTCCATGTTGTAGTTGAGCCCACCCCGGATGACGTGCAGGTGCGAGTCGTTCAGACCCGGGATCACGCGGCGCTGCCCGGCGTCGATGACGGTCGTTCTCACGCTCTTCGAGGCCATGATCTCCGCGTCGCTGCCGACCGCGACAAACCGTCCGTCCTTCACAGCAAAGGCGGTCGCACGCCGAGCCTGAGAGTCGAGGGTGGTGAGCTTGGCGTTGTAGAGGATCAGGTCGGCGTCCGGCGATGGAACGGACGAAGGAGAGGGCTCCGCCGTTGAGCAGCCGGGGATTCCCGCGAGCCAGGCGCCGGCGCCGATCGCCGCGGTCGAGTGAAGGAACGAGCGGCGTGTCATGTTGGAGTGGACCATGCAAGCATCTCCTTGAACTAGATGTCTCGATCTCGATCCGGCAGCGCGATCCGAGAGGTCGCGGCCCCTTGTGTGAAGGAGCTTGGGGTTCGTCGTTGGCCTTGCACCCTGCGCGGAGCCCGACGATGGCGCGAGACTTCGGCATCCGCGTTTCACACGATGGATGCAATGCCCCGCGATGGCGACAGAACGCAACGAAGACGAGGGACACGCGTTGGCGTGTCCTTCGTGAGAATCGGCCCCGATCACTTCTTCTTGGGCGCGACCATATCGATCACGTAGTTGATGCCCATCCCGTACGCGCCGGAGTGCTCGCGGATGACGCCGGTGACCGGTCCGTACGTCTCCTTGTTGTGCCAGTCGCGCTGCCACTCGAGCATGACCTGCTGCCACGTGACCGGGACCGCGCCCGCCTGAACGACGCGCTGGATCGCCATGTCGTGCGCTTCCTTGCTCGTTCCGCCGCAGGCGTCGGTCACCACGTACACCTCATATCCCTCGCGCAGCGCTTCCAGCGACGGCATGCTGATACAGACCTCGGTCCACAGGCCGGCGAGAATCAGCTTCGGGCGCCCCGCGGCCTTCAACTCGTTCTTCACCTCCTGGCTGTCCCAGGTGTTCATGCTCGACCGCTCGATGGTCTTCTGACCCGGGAAAACGGCGAGGATCTCTGGCCACATCGGGCCGCTGAAGCTGTCGGTTTCGACCGTCGTCAAGATGGTCGGCACACCAAAGACCTTCGCCGCCTTGGCCAGAGCGACCGCGTTGTTCTTGATCGTCTGGCGATCGTGGCTCTGCACGCCGAAGGCCATCTGCGGCTGGAAGTCGATCAGCACCAGGGCCGCGTTCTTGGGAGTCAGAAGGGTCCGGTGCCATCCGGTGTCCCCACCCTGTTCGAGTGCGGCGGCACGCGAAACTTCGGCGTGGGCCTCGGCGGTGCTGCCGCCGGAGGCGAGGAAAAGCCCGGCAGCGGCGCCGAGTGCAACGAGGATCAACGAGGGTGCGATCTTGGTGCTCATGAGGACTCCTTGATGGGATCTTCCGGAACTCGAAGTCGGCTGGGTGTCAGCCGATGGCGTTGGGACCTATGGCGGTACAGAGAAGACGGATTCCGCGAAGGCGCCCGGACACATTTGCTGGGCCCGCTTCGTTCGAACACGAGATTACACTGTGAGCGATGAGCCGGGAAGAGTCCGCCGGGCCTCGCGACGATTGGTCCACACCAGAGAACGGTGGAGGTCGGGCGTCGTCGCTGCTCCCTCTGGTCTATGAGGAACTTCGCATCATTGCGGAGCGGCGTCTCCGGAATATGCCGCCGGGCGCGTCGCTGCACCCGACCGAACTGCTGCACGAGGCGTATGCCCGCCTCGTTCGTCACGAGGACGCGTCTTTCGAGACCCGGCGGCACTTCGTGGCGGCCGCAGCGCTCGCGATGCGGAGTGTGCTTGTGGATCGGGCCCGGGCGCGTGCGTCGGTGAAACGCGGCGGCGGCAGCGCCCGCGTGCCCCTGGAAGGCCTCGCCATCGACGAGAGCCGCCCGGCTGACGAGATCCTGGCCGTTGATGCCGCCCTCACCAAGCTGGAATCGATCGACGAGCGGTCCGCCCGGGTCGTGATTTTGCGTTTCTACTTGGGGCTGAGCGAGCAGCAGATCGCTCATGTTCTCGACGTCACCGATCGAACGGTGCGGCGTGACTGGATCTTCGCGAAGCATTGGCTGCAGCGAGAGCTCCGCACACAGCAGACGACGCAAGGCTCGGACCCGCACGCATGAACCAGACGCAGCGAGAACGCCTGAAGGAAGCCCTGCTCGTTCTCGAAGGGCTCGCTCCCGGCGACCGGCGTGCATGGATGGAGCGTCGCCTCGCGGACGACCCCGAAGTGCTGCGCGAGGCGGAGTCGCTGCTCGCGGCGTCGCGGCAGAGCGACGGGTCCCTGCTGGAATCGATGGTGCGGGCTCCCGACCCGGCGGTGGAACAAGGCGTGCCGCATCGGATCGGGCCGTACGTGGTCGAGGGGCTGCTGGGCCAAGGAGGGATGTGCAACGTCTACCGCGCGTCTCTCGACGCGCCGCGGCGACGTGAGGTGGCGCTCAAAGTGCTGAGCCAGCGCTGGCCCGCCTCCGACACGCTGGGTCGATTCGAAGGTGAGGCTCAGGTCATCGCTCGACTCGATCACCCCAACATCGCTCGCCTGATCGACGTGGGCACCGACGAGCGCGGACAGCCGTTCATCGCGATGGACCTGGTCGACGGCCCCTCGATCACGGAGTACGCGAAGCTGCACCAACTGAACCTGGCGGCTCGCCTGGATCTCTTTGTGCAGGCGTGCCGGGGAGTGCAGCACGCCCACAACCGCGGCATCCTGCACCGCGACATCAAGCCGTCCAATATCCTCGTCGCGGAAGAAGGCGGCTCGCCGGTCGCGAAGGTGATCGACTTCGGCGTCGCTCGCCTGCTCGAGCCGCACGATCCCATCCGCCGCACGCTGCACGGCCAGATCGTCGGCACGGTGGCCTACATGAGCCCCGAGCAAGCCGACCCGCTGATGCCAGACGCCGACATCCGCTCGGACATCTATTCGCTGGGTGTGCTGCTCTACGAACTCATCGCCGGCCGCAATCCGATCGACGATGCCACCCTCGCCGGCCTCTCGTCTTCCGACATCCATCGGCTTCTCACCCATCGGCGTCTCGAGCCGCCCAGCCGGGCTGCCGGCGTCGCGGCGAACGACCTGGATTGCGTGGCGCTCAAGGCGATGGAGGTCGATCCGAATCTCCGGTACGTCTCGGCCGGCGCGCTCGCCGAGGACGTCCAGCGATTCCAGCGAGGAGAGCCGATCCTGGCCCGCCCGCCGACGCGACGGCAGCTGATCGCGCGAGTCGTCCGGCGCAATCGGGCCCTGACGATCGTCGCGGGAGCCGCCGTGCTCTTCCTGGTGGTGGGGGTGCTGGGATTGGGATTCGGGCTGCGGCGTGCCCTCGACGAACGGGACAAAGCCGAGGCCGCGAACAAGATCGCGGAGACGCAGCGCCAGCGGGCCGAGCGAGCGGCCGCGGTGTTTGACGAGGTGACGCTCACGCTGCGACGGCTCGTTCTGACCACGCGACAGGGAATCAACGCGCCGTACATCCAGGTGCTGACCCGAGGCGCCAACGACTTTCTGGCCTCGCCACCAAAGTCCGTGCCCGTGCGGGCCCGGGTGGGATTCACGCTCGGACAAGCCCTGAACCAGGCCGCGGACCGCGGCCTGGCGAAGACGCTGCTGACCAAGGCCATCGACGACCTGCAGAGCTCGGACTTTGACCGAGAGAACGCGCCGATGCGTGACTCGATGCTGTTCACGAGCTACGCGATGCTGGCGGGCATCGAGCGCACCGAGGGAAGCGATGAACGCGCCGAATCGATGTGGGAGAAGGCCGTGGAGCTCGGACGGACGCTCGAGGGCGTCAGCCCCACCGAGATGCTGGCCGCTCAGGCTTCGTTCGCGGACGTGCTCGCAGCCCGCGGCGACCTCGAGCGTGCCGAACGCATCTTGCAGGACGCGAGGGCCCGGGCCGACGCAGGGTCCGAAGGCGAGAGATTCAAGGCACTACTCGACGGCACCCTGACCGGCGTGTACACCAAGATGAATCGCTGCGATGACGCGGTGCGGATCGGCACATCCGCGTTTGAGCTTCGATCGACCGGACGAGACAACGCCAGAGCGCTCTCGATCATGATCGGCCTTAAGCTCGCGCGGGCCCTTCTCGATTGCAACAACCCTCAGCGGGCCGAAGCGGTCGCCAAGACCGTCCAAGAGATGGCTGTCGAGACTCTCGGTGCGGAGCACGTCAACACGCTGACGGCGACACAGTTTCTGCTCATCGCCAAGGCACGCCTCGGACATCCGGAGCCCGACGGCCTCCGCCAGTTGCAGGACGCCGCTCGGCGCTTCGCGGGCCCCGATGGATCCGTCGCGGGCCGCGCGTGGCGATCGCAACTGGCGGTGGTGGAGCTGGCGACGGCGCTCGAGCAGACGGAGGTCGCCATCGAAGCCGCGATTCGCACGGAGCGGGACGTTCTTGCGGCCCGGGGGGAGGCGTCACGCGATCTGGCCGCCGTCCGGTGGGAGCTGGGACGAGCTCTGAAGCCGTCCGGCCAGCGCGCCGCTGCGGACATGTTGGAGCAGGCCTGGAAGACCTTTGCGGTGGACCTCGGGTCGCAGTCGCTCACGTGCCGTCGCATCGCCTCCGATCTCGCGGAGTTGTACGACCGGATCGGGCCTCCGGAGACCGCGGAACGCTGGCGTCGCGCCGCCCAAGGGGAGTCACTTCCGCCATCACAAGAAAGTCCCGGTCGATGAGAGTCGGGCTCATCGGACGCTCAAACGCATCTCCAATCGTCCCTCAAACCAGCATGAGTCGAGGTGTGTCCGAACCACTCGCGCCCTTGCGGCGATGCTGCGCTCTGCGATGTCAAGGAATCCACGCGAGAGGCGAATCGCTCCAACAATTCTGCAACTCCCGCGGCAATCCGCCGCCTCGCCACGGGATTGTGTTGAGTTGGCGACATCGGGCACCAAGCAGCCTTTGCGGCCCGCCTCGTGCACTCAGGCACCTCATGTACTGCTCGTGCCGCGCCCGCCAGTCGTACCCAGAGCGTGATGCCAACGCCCGCAAAAGCGGAGTGAGACGGAAGGTGGCGGTGGGGGTCTCCGGCTTCTCGAATTGGGTGAGACGCGGATCACGACGGGGGGCAGTCCGCGCCCTGCTGCGTGGGAGCGCCGAGCGGGACGAAAGAAGGACATAAGGCTCCTTCCCGGACCTTCATTCGCGAGACCAAGGGGCACTCGGACCGGTCGGACACGTCAACGGGTGTCGGGCGTGTCGGCGTCTCGCCGCCTTCGATCGACATAAAAGCCAAATAAATAAGCACTTACGATAGAACAGGTGCGGGACCCCAGACAAGGCGGACGGGTATATCTGGTTCACCCTGCAATGACTGGCCGTCCTGCCTTGGGGAGGATGTTCCGGGCCTTCCGACCTCCCTTTCAAGGGCAAGGCCGGCCGCGGCCCGCAACGGGACATCAAGGTAGTTGGGATCTGCAACCGCCAGGCAGGGTGCACACCGAGGTCGCCCATGGCCCCGCAAGGCGCACGATCCTGGACACCGGCCCAGTGCCAAGGGGATCGTCGATCGGTGGCCCGCGGCGACGGATTCGAAACCCACACGGGCTGGCGGGCACGCTCGTGTGTGCAGCCAACGCGGGTACCCCGACTGGTGCATCGCAAGGTGGGGTCTGTGCCGAGCGACCATTGCGGCCGGCGGTACGAGGGAGTGGACCTTTGGATCATCGAGCCAGACGGGCGATCTCAACGAAGCCGTCTGGGCCCACGACCACGCTCCCTCCGAACGCTTCCATGGTTGCGACGTTGGTCATGGAGTGATCGGTGAGCGCGCCGGTCAGAAAGCGTCCTCCATCCAGCAGCGCGAGCGGCACCATGAGTTGGTCGGCGAGATGAGGACCAATCGGCCGCTCGCCAGCGATGTAATCGCGTGCCTCGTCCGACGCCTCTCGTGCCACGAGTTCGGCCGACTTCCCGATCTCCCCGACAGCGAAGAAGACCTCGGAAACATGTTCGTACCCAAGCTCGACCACGACCGCGTTGCCCGGGCCGATTGGATCCTTCACGCCGACAACTTGTGTGTCGGTCTCCGCGATCCCCAGGCGCTCGATGACGACATCAAGTTCTCGCTTGGCGATTGACGCCGGCAAACGGGAAACGTGCGCCCAGGCGCGCGAATGGGTGCGGTTGCCGCGCGATAGCACTTCCAGGTAGCGACGTTCGCCTGTTGGTTCAACATCGACGACAATCCGTCCTCCACCGGCCGGATAGAAGCCGAGGCGTTCGCAGCGAGCGCGCACGCGTGCTCCGGCCCGCGCCAAGAGGGGGAGCAGGGCACGCTCAAAGAACTCGAAGGGCGGGGCTTTGCTGTTGTGCGTCCCGCCTTCGATGGTGACGCTGGACGGGCCGTTGGCGATCAGAAGTGCAGGCAGAATGGCTTGAAGCACCATCGTGCAACTTCCCGCCGTCCCGATGGGGAAGTGGTAGGAATCGGGAACGATCCGCCCGGGAATGAACGAAATGTCCTTCGCTCCGACGCTGGCCCCCTCCACCTTGCCGGAGCAAATGGCCGCGGCGGCCTGCACGCACGTCAGGTGCTGGCGCATCAGCCCGGGCTTCTCTCGGCCGGCTCGGATATTGACCATTCGGAATGGGCGGCCGGTGGCCATCGAGAGGGCGAGCGACGACCGCAGGATCTGGCCGCCGCCTTCGCCCTTGGCTCCGTCGATCGTGATCATGGACCGGTCGCTAGTCATCCGCTTTGTCTCCGTCCTTGATCACGAAACGCGCCTTCAGCCGCGCTACCTCGCTGGCGAGACCGGCTTTCTTGACGCTGGACAGAACCTCTTCGAAGTCCTTGTACGCGCCCGGAGCCTCGTCGCGCGGGTAGTTGCGGCAATTGGTCAGGATGTCCTTATCGTCAAAGCTCTGGTCGATCACGCGCTGGTCCAGCGTCTTGTTGGCCGCGGTGCGGCTCATGCGCCGTCCCGCCCCGTGGTTGACGCTGTAGCAGGAGAGCTTGGCGCCTTGCTCCGCAACCATCACGCTGGAACCGTCCTGCGGGTTGCCGGGAAGCAGGATCGGGTGGCCCGTGTCAAAGAAAGGAGTCTGTTTGAGCGCATGATGGCCTGCCGGGAAGGCGCGGGTCGCGCCCTTGCGGTGCACCCACGAAGGCTTGTTGTTCACGATCTCCTGGCGGGCGATGTTGTGGCTGATGAAGTAGACAAGACGGCCGGTGGTGCCCGGGATGACCTCTTGGAAAGCCTCGAGGACCAACGCGTTGATCAGCATGTGGTTCACGGTCGCGAAGTTCGCGCCGAGCGACATGTCGTCGATGTACGCATTCGCTTCGGGTGAACCGAGGGGCGCGTAGACGAGCTCGCGATCGTTCCCCGGAAGCGGGATATCCCACGCCTTGAACTTGCTTTGGAGTGCCTTGAACTGGCCGTCGGCCAGAAGCGCTCCCCAGCCGCGGCTGCCGCAGTGCGACAGAAACGCGACGTGGCGATCGCGCAGGCCAAAGACCTCGGCGGCCTTGCGGGAGCGATCGTTGCTCTCAACGTGAACGATCTCGCACTCGCCGAAGTGGTTTCCGCCCCCGTAGGAACCAAGCTGAGCCACCTTGTTTCGGAATGTCTCCGCGGGCTTGCCGCCGCTGATCAACCGATCGAGGCGCGCACGCAGCGCGTCCGCCGATCCATCGTGGCCGGTGTGGAATGAATCCTCGCAACGCGACGCCCATTCGGCCGGGATCCCTAGGGCGGAGAGCACCGATTCGGACGCGCCCTCGGTCACGACCTGCTTCCCGAGTTCCACTCCGATCGATCGTGCTTTGGGTGCATGGCGCGAACCACGCCCGGTGCCGGTGGGGGTGCGCTCCAGAATCGCATCGATTAGCGCCCGACGCGTCTTCTTGTCCTGCACGGCGTCTTCCGGCAGATCGAGCTGCAGAAGGCTCATGCTGCACTTGATGTCGACGCCGACCGGGCCGGGATAAATGTGGGTCGGGGAGACCAGCACGCACCCGACCGGCGCGCCGTATCCGGCGTGGGCGTCGGGATTGAGGACGATGTCGGTCACGCCCGGGGCCCGGCGCGAATTGATGGCCTGGCGAATGCAGAAGTCGTCGAAGCCCGCGCGGATCGGGTCGGTTCCGATCACGGTGATGGGAGAAAGCGCTCCCCCGTCCACGGGGATCATGCCGGTGGCTTCGCCGGTCGGGAGAATGCTCGCGGCGAGATTCGGCTGTGGTGCTGTTGGCTGAACGGATTCAATCGACATGGGGTCCTCGCTTCTTGTGTTCCAGACTACTCGGCGGCGGATCGGCCCGGAGCGACGAAGTTTGACGAGACCTTTGTTGCCTGCTCTGATCCTCTGAGCTACGCCCCGCGCCGCTTTCGCGGCAGGCAGGACGGCGGGGCTCGAACCCGCGACCTGGCAATCCGTGTAGTCCCGTCCGCATTCACTCCGGGCCGGCGCGTCGCCAGCCACTCACATATAGATCCTTCAAACCCGCTGATTCTCCACACCGACCATCTCGCGACGACAAGGATTGATGAGACGTGTACCTGCTCTACCGCTGAGCTACGGCCCCGAAAGCTCCCAATCTGGGAGAGAAGCGGAGCCGACGGGAATCGAACCCGCGACCTGTAGTTCCATCTGCATTCGTCGCGGGACGTCGGGCGCCAAGGTCGGCGCGTCCACCCGCTTTTCAGATCCCCGTACCGCGGCGACAAGTGTTTAACGAGAGTTCATCGCTTTCGCGGCGGCGGAGTTGAGCCCGCAGTCACATGTACTCCCGTCCGCATTCGCCAAGCAGTCTTTCACCCGTTCGCGAGGGGGATTCGGGCCGACGAGGTCTGAGCGAGACTCTACAGGTTGATGTAGTCCCGATCGCATTCGGCCCGAATCCCGCCCGCGAGGGGCGGGGAAATCAGATCGACTCCTTCTCGATGACGCTCACCCAGTGGTCCGGTCCGAGCGCCTTGTTGTTGAACTCCGAGATCACGCTGAACACCGAGTCGGCAAAGCCACCGATGTTCAGGATGTCCTCTGCACCCTGCGCCTGCGTCGAGCCGTACGGCTGGACGTCCAGGCACACCAGCTTGGCGCGCGGGTTGCGCCGCTTGAACTCCCGCCACTCTCCCAGCGTCCCGGTCGATCGCCGGACACCCGGCGCACCCGTGCTGTCCACCCAGGACTCGTTGTCCGAGACGTAGATGACCAGATCACCGGCCGCACGACGCTCGTTGAGCGCCCGCAGCGGAGCGGAGCAGTTCGTTCCGCCCGACGGCAGGCTCGCGAGCCGCTGCGCGTTCGTCATGACACTGTCGCGCGGGTTGAGGTCCGCCGGGACGACATGGTCGGAGAACGGCAGTACTTCCGCGTCCGGGTTCTTGCGGAGGATCGCCGCGGCAACCAGCGCTGCGACGTCGACGCACCGCACCTTCGTCGTCGAGCCCGGGCGGTTGCCGGTGACCGGCGACTGCATGGAACCCGAGACGTCCGGCAGAACCCAGACCTTGCCGTCGACCGCGGGGACATTCGAAATCGCGATCTCCATGGCATCCTGGAGCGCGTTCTTGAGCACGGCAGGAACATCCTCCGTCGCATTGGTGAACGCCGCCATGAGCTGGTACGGGAAGACCCGTGCCTTGGTGATCTCGTTCTCGTCCTTCAGCCGCCGAGCAATGTCCGCCACGAGCCCTGAATCCTCGAACACCCCATGGCGAGCGAAGGTATTCAGGTTCATGCGCAGAGACTGCCAGGAAACCTTGCGGGCGAGCGCCTTCCAGTGCCCCTTCTCGAGCGGGAGGCTGGTCAGCATGTCCATCGGAACGTCCGGAAGGTCTGAACCCTTGAACATGGCAGGGTTTGCCTTGAACGCCTCGAAGTCCTTGACCAGCTCCGGCAGAGCCGTGACGTCGAACGGCTTCCCGACCAGGTAGCCGTAGAGCGCCTTTCGGCTCGCCGTGTTCGGCTTGGGGTGGACCATCTTGATGACATCCGCCAAGGATGGGCTCGCGCCAACAGAACCGCGGAAGAGCTGCTCGTCCGAGCGTGACTCCAGCCACTGGAGCACGAGGCGCTTGGGGAGCGTTCCCAGGCTCTTGCGACCGACCTGGCCCGAACGCATGATCTGGACGAAGTTGCGGAGCATCTTCGGGGAATCGATCACGCGATCGAAGACCTCGGCCATCAGTCCGGGCGCGAGAACGCTGAGGAGCGCGACCAGCAACGCCGGCGCATCCTTCATGTTTCCCTTCGAGCGGCTGTAGAGCGCCACCTTGGCGACAAAATCGGGCTCGACCTGCGACGCGAGCTCGATCAGCGTCTGAAGCTGGGTCGAAGCGTCGGCGTAGAAGGTGGAGTTGAGGCATCCGGTCGACGCATACTGCGCCAGCGCTTGCTTGGGAGTAAGCGCGTAAGCGACACCGCCGGCCTCATTGACCACGTCCGCCTTGGGCACGAGCTTGCCGAACACAGAAGCGAAGAGAGACTTGTTCGCCATGGAGCACCTCCATCCAATCCGAAGACCGCATCCCGCGGCAAACGTCCGCGGGCGATGGAAGTGAGAATGCACGTCTCGTGCCAATGCACGATGGCTTGGCGTACCCCGTGGGAGGCCAGGAAAAGGGGTCTCCAAGTTCGGTCGTATACCATGGGATAAAAAACGATATGATTGAATCGCATGGAGCGGAAGCGTGTCATCATCGGGCTGCTCGGCACCACCCTCGACATCGGGCGCGGCCCCAACCGCTGGGAGCGTTGGCGTCCCACCGTGTCGCTCTTTCAGCACGAAGACTTCGCGGTCGACCGGCTCGACCTCCTCTTTCCCCGTCAAGCGACCACCCTGGCCAACCTGATCGTTGAGGACGTGAAGCAGGTCTCGCCCGAGACGAGCGCCAAGATCCATCTGGTCGATCCGCGCGATCCGTGGGACTTCGAAGAGGTCTACTCGGTCCTGCACGACTTTGCCTCGACCTATCCGTTCGACACCGAGCGTGAGGAATACTTCCTCCACATCACGACGGGCACGCACGTCGCCCAGATCTGTCTGTTCCTCCTAGCGGAGACCCGGGCGTTCCCCGCCAAGCTCATTCAATCGAGCCCCAAGTTCCGCACCGGCGATCCGGCGGGCGAGTACCGCATCATCGATCTGGATCTGTCGAAGTATGACACGATCGCAGCGCGATTCCGGAAGCAGTTCACCGACAACATCGAGGGGTTGAAATCCGGCATCGCCACACGCAATCCCTCATTCAATCGGTTGATCGAGAACCTCGAGCATGTTGCGGCGAACTCGGTCGACCCGATCATGCTCACGGGCCCGACCGGGGCCGGCAAGAGCCAGCTCGCACGGCGTATCTATGAGCTCAAAAAGCAGCGGCGGCAGGTTGAAGGCGCCTTCGTCGAGGTCAATTGTGCGACGCTTCGGGGCGACGGGGCGATGTCGACGCTCTTTGGCCACAAGAAAGGCGCGTTCACCGGCGCTACGGCGGATCGAGCGGGCCTGCTCCGTTCCGCCGATGGCGGAGTGCTGTTCCTCGACGAGATTGGCGAACTCGGGCTGGACGAGCAAGCCATGATGCTCCGGGCCATCGAAGAGAAGCGATTCCTTCCGATCGGGTCCGACCGAGAAGCCTCGAGCCAATTCCAGTTGATCGCCGGCACGAATCGAGATCTTCCCTCTCAGGTTGCTCTTGGAGCCTTTCGCGACGATCTGCTCGCGCGGATCAACCTTTGGATGTTCCAATTGCCAGCTCTACGCGAACGGCGCGAGGACATCGAGCCCAATCTGGAGTTTGAGCTTGAACAGTTCACGAAACGCACTAACCGCACGGTGCGGTTCAGCGCCGAGGCCCGTGCGGCGTTTCTCCGTTTCGCGACTGCGGCCGATGCGGTTTGGAGTGGGAACTTCCGGGATCTCACGGCATCCGTGACCCGGATGGCAACGCTTTGCCCCGCGGGTCGCATCACTGAAGACGACGTCGCGGCCGAGATCGCTCGACTCCAGAACGCTTGGCGCGGCGGCGCGACCCTTCGAGCACAGGCGGCCGATCGCTGCGTTGAAGTCCTGGGGGAAGCGAAAGCCGCAGAACTAGACCGCTTTGATCGCGTGCAACTCAATGACGTGATCGAGGTTTGCTCAAGGGTGCGGTCCGTTTCTGAAGCCGGAAGGGAACTCTTCGCGGCGTCGCGCCAGCGAAAGAACAGCGTCAACGATGCCGACCGCTTACGGAAGTACCTGGCGAGATTCGGTCTGAACTGGGAGGCCGTGAGGGACGCTCATCGCTAGGGCGAAGTGGTGACAATCACGCCGAATCGCAGCAGGTCGACATTTGAGCGAGTCTCGGATCCGATACGGATCGAACCCCCTGGCCTGTGTCTGCATGAAGAACATCCAAGGGCCTGAACGGATCGACGTGTGCACTTGGCGTGTTGCGACGGGTGAAACCCCAGTGAGCTCCATCAGACAGGGTGGGAACCAATCGCTCATCCAAATGAATGTGCTCTAGGTTTGGCTCGCCCTTTGTCACGGCCGCGGCTGCCGATGTGGCAGGCATATGCCATGGTGCTCGCACCCGTAACCGACCAACGCCGCGATATCTCACGCCGGAAGATCGGATATCTCTGCATGTAAGCTGTGAAGTGAACCGCCGCGGCGCGGACGCTGGTCCAACCTAAGTCTGGTACGGCAGCAGAGTCGTCTGCAGCGTTGTCTCCCTTCGCGCGTTCTTCAAAATCGCTCCATCTTGTGGACTGCAGACGGACGGTGTCGTGGCGGTCGACCACGAATCGCCGCCCGCCGCAGCCTCCCCATGCCCACGGTCACCTCTACCCGCACCGGCACGCGAATTGCACCACGCAGGAGACGCGTCAAGCAAGGCGCTCGAGGCCTTGGGTTCCGGACGCGATAGGTAATGCATCCGCCTCGTGTGTGACGCGGCGGGATATCAGGCCCAGAGAGACAGCAGATAGACAGCAAAGAGGGAAGAGGAGTGTCTCGCATGAAGGACCTTCAGAAATGCAGATCGACACCATACCCACCTCCCTCATCAACCCCGCCCCGTACAACCCGCGGCTTGATCTAAAGCCCGGCGACCCCGACTACGAAAAGCTCCGCCGGAGCATGGACGAGTTCGGCCTCGTCGAGCCGCTGGTGTGGAACAGCCGCACCGGACACCTCGTTGGCGGCCACCAGCGGTTCAAGGTGCTCCTGCAGCAGGGCGTCACCGCCGTCGACGTCAGTGTCGTCGACCTCCCGATCGAGCGGGAAAAAGCCCTCAACATCGCCCTAAATAAGATCTCGGGCGACTGGGACCAGGCCAAGCTCGCCGCCTTGCTCGACGAGCTGACCGCCATCCCCGACCTTGATGTCACACTCACCGGGTTTGACCTCCCCGACGTTCACGGCCTGATCGCCCACCACTTGTTGGCGACCGACCACCAGGAACAGTTCGATCTCGACGCCGCCTTGGCAAACGCCGGCCCTCCGGTCACCAAGCCGGGCGAACTGATCCTTCTCGGCACCGACCCTCGCACGCAGCACCGTCTGCTCTGCGACGACTGCACCGATCCATTGGCAGTCCGCCGTCTTATGAACGGGGAGCGAGCGGTGCTCTTTGCAACCGACCCGCCGTACCTGGTCAACTACGACGGCACGAACCACCCCGGCAAGAGCAAGGCCGACGCCGAGCGCAAGAACAAGGACTGGTCGGGCACCTACGGCGAGCGGTGGGGGTGGGACGAGTACGACGCCAACAGCGACCTTTACTACAAGTTCATCGCGGTCGCGGTGGCCGAGGCGATCCGGCCCGATGCCGCGTGGTACTGCTGGCACGCCAGCCGCCGCCAGTCCATGCTCGAAGAAGCGTGGACCAAGCACGGCGCCTTCGTGCACGAGCAGATCATCTGGGTCAAGAACCGCGGCATCCTGACCCGATCGTGGTACTCCTGGCAGCACGAGCCGTGTTTCTTTGGATGGTTGCAGGGCCACAAACCCCCGAAGGCCGAAGACGCCCCGATCTTGAGCAGCGTCTGGGAGATACCGACCCTCGCGAACAACGAAGATCGGCCCGACCATCCGACCCCCAAGCCGCTGGAGGTCTTCGAGATCCCGATGCGTCAGCACACCCGCGGCGGAGAGATCTGCTTTGAGCCGTTCGCGGGTTCGGGAACGCAGATCATCGCCGCGCAGCGCCTGGGGAGAAGGTGTTTCGCGACCGAGGTATCGCCTATCTACTGCGATCTCATCGTTCGCCGATTCATCGCGTTCGCCGGGGAGCAGGCGGTCAGTCCGGAGATCGCGGACAGGTATCGGCTCGCTCCAGTGTCGCCGCCACCTGATGCTGGGCCACCGGTGACACAGCTTGCACCGCCGACCATCGAGCCGAAGCCGCTCGCTCCCGTGGAAACGGAGGCGAACCATGGCTGAACCCGGCACTCATGAAGCCACCAAGCTCGACGGCAGCGCTCCGCCCAGCAAATCGGCAATTGCGCTCTTGCGGGATGTTCAGTCCGGCAAGGTGATCGGCACCCACCTCGCCGCGCCCGATCGCCAGCGGGTGGTCGAGCATCTCATCATGGAGGGTTACGGCACCCAAGAGATCGCCGAGATCCTCAAGGTCGCTGACCGCACCATTCAGCGCGACCGGGTCAAGATCCGCGAACAGAACGCGGTACGGGCGGACCCCGCTCTCGCGCCGGTGATCGTCGGGCAGATGATGGCCCAGGCGGAGGCCTCTGCATCAAGGCTCCGCCGCATCGCTCGCGACAAGGAGACTCCGGCCTCAGCCCGGGTCGAGGCGGAGATGGCCTCGTGGAACGTGACCAAGGGGTGCGTGGAGACGCTGATGGATCTCGGCTACCTCCCCAAGGCGCCGCAGCAGATCCAGGGCCAGTTCATGGCCGTGGGTGTGGCCGGCGGCGTTGATGCGATCGTCGAGCTCAAGCAACGGCGCGACGAACTCCAGCGTCTCCGCGGCATCGCCCGCGACCCGTCCATCCTCGAAGAGGTCGATCGCTCCGTGCAGGAGATCAATCAGCAGCTGGCGCTCGCGACAACGAGTCAAGTCATCCATGACGCCCAAGCGTCGCTGGAGCGGCAGGATGCCGAAGGGACCGCGGACGACCTTCAAAAGCCAGAGCCGCCAACTGCGAGCCCGGGGACAGGAGGTGCGACCCATGGCTAGCGCTCCCGCACCTTCGAGAGCCGCGCCGAGCGCGGCTCGGCGACCGGCGGATTCTCTCGGCGCGATTCGCCGCGCCAGCGGCCGGAGCAGCCTGCTGGCCTTCATGGAAACCTATTTGCCCGGGTACTGCAACTGTCCGTTTTCGAGGATGCACGCCGAGGTGGCCGCGCTCCTGGAGAACGCCACGACCACACGCGGGGCCCGGCTCGCCGTCGCCGCACCCCGCGGCCACGCCAAGAGCACGCTCGTCACTCTCAGCTATGTCCTGTGGTCGATGTGCTACCAGCACGAGCCGTTCATCGTGATCCTGTCGAACACCAGCGAGCAGGCGAACGCGCTTCTGGCCAACATCCGGCGCGAGTTGGAGGGCAACGAACGCCTGCGGGAGGACTTCCCTTCCGTCTGTAGCGCCCCGCCCAAGGCCAAGAAGCCGAAGATCTCTCGCCGCTCCGAACTCCTCACCGAGAGCGGCGTCATGATTACGGCCTTCGGCGTCGGCTCCAAGGTCCGAGGCCGCCGCCACCGCAGCGAAAGACCGACCCTCATCATCTGCGATGATCTGGAGAATCAGGCCGCCGTCCGCAGCGCCGACCAGCGCACGCTGCTGGAGGAGTGGTTCAATTCCACCGTCTTGAAGCTCGGCACCGGCACCACAAACGTGGTCGTGGTCGGCACGATCCTGCACTACGACTCGCTGCTGGCGCGGCTCACGAGCGAGCGCCCGGGTGTCGCCCCCGGTTGGACTAAGCGGGTCTACCGCGCCATCGAGCAGGAAGCGTCGCGATCGGAGCTGTGGGAACGCTTCGAGAACCTCTTCAACGGCAACGATCGGGACGCCTCCGAACGGTCAGGTCCCGAGGCCGCGCTGACGTTCTACACCGCGAACACCACCCAGATGCTGGAGGGCTCCAGGGTCCTCTGGCCGGAGCGAGAGGACTACCGAAGCCTCGTCGAGATGCGGATCCGGGAGGGCCGTGCGTCCTTCTCCGCCGAGAAGCAGAACGCCCCGCTCAGCCCCGAGGACGCGGTCTTCCGAAGCGACGAGATCCAGTACTGGGACGATCGTTTCCCCGACGAGGAGTCCTTGCTCGCGTCGCTTGGGGCGAACATCTCTTGCTACGGCGCCTGCGATCCCAGCCTGGGCAAGGCGGGCCGCAACCGCGACGACACCGCGATCGTCACCATCGTGAAGCACAATCCTTCAGGCCGCTTCTACGTACTCGACGCCGACATCCGCAAGCGCAAGCCCGACGGCATCATCGAGACCGTGATCGCCTACGACGGCCGCCGCAAGTACGAGCGATTCGCGTTCGAGTCTGTGCAGTTCCAGGAGTTTGTCGCTACCGAGCTCAGGGAGCGGAGCAGGGCGGCCGGGCGTGAGATCGCTGTCGAAGAGATCAAGCAGGTCAAGGACAAGCTCGGTCGCATTCAACGCCTGCAACCGCTGGTCGCCAGCGGCGGTCTGCAGTTCAGCCGCCGACACGTGCGCTTGATGGAGCAGATCGAGCAGTTCCCCATGGGCTCCCACGACGATGGGCCGGACGCCCTCGAGATGGCGGTGACCGTGGCGCAGAACTCGGCGGGGAGCTTCCTGCCGGAGTGGGTCGGCGGTGATACGAGCGGAGACGGCGATTGGAACTGGAGACCGGCCACGGGCTTCGATGCCAGTTGCGATGACTGGAGGATGTGGGGTCTGTAGAGAGCGGAGCCATTTTGAAGCGATCGCTTGAATCTCACACCACGATTTGGGTTCGCGCAGCGATGCTCCTTTGGCTTCTGGAATCACCGCATGTTTGTCCAAGAGGACACTGTCACGGAGAATGAG
This sequence comes from Phycisphaerales bacterium, assembly GCA_019744815.1. GTDB lineage: Bacteria > Planctomycetota > Phycisphaerae > Phycisphaerales > UBA1924 > JAFEBO01. The sequence continues at coordinate 79,448 of JAIEUA010000010.1, read as the reverse complement.
GCAATTGCTTAGTCTTGACGCCGGCAGGGGCTTTCTCGGCAACGGCCACTGGCCGTGCAGAAGCGGTGCCGGATCGTCGGAGTCTCGGACTCGGAGGTTTTCATCGAGAGCCACATCAAGCTCTGGCGAGACTCGAACAACGAGGAGCGGTTTGACGTAGAGAACTGGCTGCTGCTCATTCCGACGAACGAACGTCTCTTCGACCGAGGCTTCGTCGGCTTCCAGGATTATGGGAAGCTCTCTCTGGCCGGAACAAAGTGCATTCTGGGGTGAAGCCCCAGGGCATCGCGCGGATGGACCGAGGAATGCAGCTGCTCGGCCATGATTCTCCTGTGGTGAAGGTGTCCGTCGGCAAGACCCCCTGCATCTGTATGTGTTGCTGGCGTTGGAGTACCTCCGTAAGCTGCTCGACCAAGCTGGTGTCGTCGAGGATCTTTCCCAGCGGCGTTGGGCCGCCTTTGGGGGGTTTCAGAAGCTCGGCGAGGTGCCCGAACTAGAAGGCTGACCTTTCGATTGCGCGGCGCGCCGTTTACTCGAATATTAAACCGGCGGAATACTGGCGTGGTGCTCCGTGGTGGGCAAATCAGGCCGGGTCGGATCCAACCACTTCTCTGCACAGCATTCTTTGGGCTGCCAGTGTACCCTGCACCGCGGCGGAGCAAATGACCAAAAACAGACCAATCGCATCCTCCAGCGACTCCACTCCAAGCGGGATACGGCTTCCGGTTAATCTGCCTTCGGGGGACTACGTCAGGATGCAGCTGGGGGGCGCTAAGAACACTGTGTCGATGGCATGGGCGAACCGCGACGCCGTCGATCATCACCTCACCGACGGCGCACCAGACCCGGAATCTGCGTCCGTCCATCCCAGCGTCCGCGCTACGCCGGAGTGGGGGGAGGCCGCGAAATGAGCACCATCGACCTCGACTACCTCTTCAAGATACGATTGGTCGTCGCACGCTTCGGCGAGATGGATCTCGCGCGGTGGTGGGACACCAAGGGAATGCTCGGAAAGACCGGTCGTCTCGCGGTGAGTCGCGGGCTTCCCAAAGCGCATCGCTTCGCCCAGGCGAGAGCGGTGTTCTCGGTGGCTCGGGCTCGATGCCGTGAAGTTTACAACCCACCGGACGGAGTCACGCTTTGGGATTTGCCAGCTGAAGTCGAGAGCGCCTTTGAGGAGCGGTGGCCGTTGTGGATCGAGAATCAGCCCGCATGGCAACCGTTTTTCGATTCTCTTGAAGCGATGCCCGGAGATGATCTTGTCGGGGCGTTTGCGACGGTCGCACCTTTGCCTACCGCTTCACTCGATGCAGCCAAGCGGATGAAGCGAGCGGCAGATCAGAAAGCGGTCCCCTTGGGGGAAGCTTCCGCGGTTACCGATGAGCTCGTATCTCAACTCGCCGTTGGGTTCAGCAAAGGCGAGCCAGGTCGCATCTCTGTCCCTTTCGCCACGTTGAGGAAGACACGTTGAGCGACCGACTTCGCCCATCCTCGTTCCTCGCCACAAAGGGACTCTTCCCCGAGCAGACGTACCGTGCGCTTCAGAAATGGGATCTCGCCGCCTCTGTCGAGGAGAACGTACGGGTTCTTCGTACCACGAATACCGTCGGTGGCCCGACCCTCGGATGGCTCAAGGACTTTGGAAAGATCATCCTTCGACGCTTCAGCGTTGATGGCCCGCCGGCGGCTCTCGTTGAACTGGCCCAGCAGGGATGCGATCTGTTGGTCTGGAAGCCTCTGTTGCTGTGGCATTGTGCCGAGGCCGACACCCTGCTCCGGGCTTTCCTTGCAGATTGGCTCTTCGAGCAACGTCAGCGTGGCGTCGTGCGTGTGACGCGGGAAGCGGTTGAAGAGTTCCTTCGACTTCACCTGGCCGCTCTGGACCAGGAGCCCTGGAGCGACAGCAACATAGAGCAGTCGAGTTCCGGATTACTCCGCACCGCCGCCGTGTTCGGTCTTCTAACGGATGACCGAACGAAGTGCTACACCGGCTATCACCTACCCGAGCCCAGCTTCATGTACCTCGCTCATCTCCTGATGCATCGTTACGCTAGCAGCGGGCGAACCGTCGCAGATCCGGGATGGCGGCTGTTCATGATGACGCCGGCAGAGGTCGAGGGTGAACTGCTGCGGTTGCACCAGATGCACCGCCTTCAGTTCCACCGCGCTGGCACGATCGTCGAGCTGCAGCTGCCGTGTAGCTCTGAACGAGAGTTCGCGAGGAGGATGCTCGCATGAGTGATTGGCAAACGCGTCTAAGCGGCACGCTCGAACCCCTGCTGTCCCAACCGGACCCACGGCGGACCGCGTTCTCTGCGTACCACGACATGCCCTATGCGATCTTCCATTACCCCGCTGACGAAGAGCTGGCATTTCGCCGCGAACTTGGGATGCTGCGTACCCGGCTGACTCAGAAAGGCAAACGCGTAACCGTGATCTCGCTCGCCGACGTGGTCTGCGATCTGATTAAGGACGACATGCCGATCGATGCCATTGCGGAAGCAGAGCGAGACTCCGGCGTTGAGAAGCTCGTCGAGCAGTTCCACTCGTACCTAGTCGAAGCGAAGCCTTTGGCAGACGCGGTCATCGATCGCATTCCAGCGGATGCCGATGAGTGCCGCGACGTGCTGTTCTTCACCCGCGTGGGGTTCCTGTTTCCCATCTACCGCACATCGGCGCTGGTCGAGCATCTCCACGGCCGACTGTCCATTCCAAGCGTTCTGTTCTTTCCGGGGTCGCTTGCTGGACCGGCGGGGCTGTGCTTCATGGACGTCTTTCCCCCAGAACACAACTACCGGCCTCGAATCTTCTAAAGTGAGCCCAACGACTCCCAGAGGGGTGTGAGCCTGTCATGACCACGATTCAGCAACTGTTCGACCGCGACATCTCACGGCAGATCCAAGAGGTCATCAAGGTTGACCAGCAGGATGATGCCGTCGTCATCACCGAGATCGAGGAGTATGTGGCGACGGACGCTATCAAGCGCTCGTTCGCCTCCGTCCTTGAAGCCTACGCCGAGGTGCCGAACAAGCCGAGCGATCGCATGGCGGTGTGGGTATCCGGCTTCTTCGGGTCGGGCAAATCGAGCTTCGCCAAACTGCTCGGCGCCGCTATCGGCAACAGAGAATTGCAGGGGAAATCGGCGGCGAAGCGGGTTGCTGATCAGTTTGGCGATGGTCGTGTCTCCGTCGTGCTCGAACGGATCTCCCAGAAGATGCCCACCGAAGTGGTCGTCTTCGATCTCGCCACGGACTCCAGGGTGCGGAACGCAAGCCAGAAGCTCACTGAGATCATCTATCGACAGCTCCTTGAGCATTTGGGGTACTCCCGAGATCTCGATCTCGCGGAACTGGAGATCAATCTCGAAGACGACGGCCGCCTGCAAGCGTTCCAGGAGGCATTCCAGCGGCAGACCGGCAAGGCCTGGGACGATCGCAAGTCACTCACCGCATTCGCAATGAGCGAAGCTTCACGCGTTATGCAGGAGCTTGAACCGAAAACCTACCCGTCCGCGGATTCATGGTCCAAGGCCGCTCGCGATCGCTTCGACATCAGCCCAAACGACCTGGCCGATCGCTGCATCAGGCTTACCAAGCGTCGGCGCGGCGATAAGCAGTTGGTCTTCGTCATCGACGAAGTCGGCCAGTTTGTGGCCCGCGATGTCAACAAGATGCTGGATCTTCAAGGCATTGTGCAGGCGCTCGGGCGGGTCGGGCAAGGCAAGGTCTGGATCGTCGTGACTTCGCAGGAGAAGCTCAACGAGATGGTCGGAAGCCTTGACGACAAGCGGGTCGAGCAGGCCCGATTGATGGACCGATTCCCTGACCACCTCCGCGTCCACCTCGAACCGTCCGACATCACGACAGTCACCAGTAAGCGCGTGCTTTCCAAGAACGCGGAGGGCGAGAAGGCGCTCCGAAAGCTGTTCGAGGATCACCGTGGTCGCCTGTCCCACTGCTCCCAGCCGCAGGCCGACGTGAAGCTCGACGAACTCACCGCCGACAGCTTCATCAGGCTCTATCCGCTGGTGCCCTACCAGATCAAGCTCCTCATCGACATCGTCTCAGGCCTTCGTACGCAAGGCGGTGCGATTGCGCACGTTGGCGGCGCGAACCGCACCGTCATCAAGCTCTCGCAGCAGTTACTCACCAATCCGCAGGTAGGTCTTGCCGATAAGCCCGTTGGCCGCCTAGTCAGCCTCGACCACGTCTTCGACCTCGTTCGCGGCAACATCCCGAGCGAGATCCGCGAGAAGATCGATCGGATCTCCACCGAAGTCAAACACAAGCTGGCTCAGCCGGTTGCCAAGGCGATCTACCTCCTCCAACTTGTGCCGACCATCAAGCGCACAGCCGAAACGTTGGCCGCTGTGCTCCATCCGGCGGTTGATGCCGATTCGCTGCAGAGTGAGGTCAATGAGGCACTTCAGGCGCTTGAGAAGGCCCACCAAGTCCGAAAGGGTGATGACGGATACCGCATCCCGACGCCGAGCGAAGACGATTGGGAGAAGCACCGAGCTGGCCTAGCGCCCAAGAACGCCGATCTGGCCAAGATCATCGGCGATCAAGTTGAACTCCTTTGGCAGCCCGTGCCGACGCACGAGTTCGAAGAAACCCGCGTGTTTAAGGCCGGCCTAAAGCTCAACGGCCGCGATCGCGTCGAGGGAGATCTGACGTTTGAGGTGTACACCCACGCGCGAGACCAGTACTACGACGAACGCCTGGCAGAGGCGCGTCGCAGCAGCCAGGCCGATCGCAAATCTGTGTTCTGGGTTGTCCCCCTCTCGGACCGTATCGAGAAGACCGCCGAGGAGATGTTCCGTTCGCAGGAGATGGTGACGCGCAAGGGTCGCAGTCTCGCGACTCCTACCGAGGAGAAGCTGCTCGGCGAAGAGAAACGCCGATCGCAGGCCAACCAGGACGAGCTCAAGCGTCTCGTTCGTGAGGCATTCACCACCGGGGCCATCTATTTTCGCGGCAACGACCGCAGCGCCGACCAGAACGAAACTGATGTCGGCAAGATCGCATCATCCCGCATGAAGGATGCGCTCCCCGAGGTCTTTGAGCGCTTCAAGGATGCAGCCGCGCGTGTTCAGAAGCGAGACGCCGAGGCACTGCTCACCAATACGAACCTTCAAGGCCTGCCGCCGATCTTCTCGCAGCTGAAGCTGGTGCGGACGCAGAATAATCGCGGCATCATCAACGTCGAGCAGCCTCCACTGCAGGACGTCATGGCCAAGATCGAGAGCGTGACGAGCTACGGCCACCAAGCCACGGGCAAGATGCTCGAGAGCGACTTTGCCAAAGACCCCTTCGGGTGGGACTTTGAAATCGTCAAGCTCTTGACACTGTGCCTGCTCCGCGCGGGCAAGATCGTGGCGGTGTCGCAGGGCCGGACGATTGAGTCGGTCCCTTCGGACGAGGCACGCGATCTATTCACCGCCAACCCCAAGTTCCGCGCTGCCAGCTTCCGTCCGAAGAAGGCCATCGACGCCGAACAGCTCACCACCGCGGCCGACAACTTCAAAGCAACCTTCGGCAAGGACGTTCCTGAACTCACCGCGTCTGCCATCGCCACCGCTATACGTGAAGTCTCCTCGCAGAAAGAGGACGATCTCTCTGACGTCCGTACAACACTGGTCGCGGATGCGCTTCCCGGCGGCGAAGTGCTCGCCGGCGCTCTGAGCCAGATCAAGTCGCTGCGCACGGGTACTGAAGAAGATGTTGTGCAGGCGTTCAACACCAGCCACAACACGATCAAGGAGGCGATCGCTCGCGCCGCGACACTCAAGGGCAAGCTCACGGAGCCGAACCTTGTGGCGATCCGAAATGCCCGCTCGGCGATGGCCTCGATGTGGCCTTTCCTCGATAGCGAACCCGACACTGAGCAGCCGCTCCGTGATGCGGCCGCCCGCTTGGCAGACCTGCTGAAGCGTGAAACATTCTTCGAAGAGATCCCTGCAATCTCTCAGGCGGCTGCAGCGATTCGCGAGAGCTACTCACGCCGGTTCAGCAAGGCTGTGACCGACCGTGTGACTGCGTATTCGGCCGCACTTGCTGAGTTAAAGGCCGTCCCCGGTTGGACAAACCTCACGCCTGAGCAGCAATCTCGTATCGGTAGCGTCCTCGAGACGCTCGCTAAGCCCGAATCCTCCGAATCTACGCCGATCGTCCAGATTCGGTCGGATACTGACGCGTGTGCGTCTCGCTTGGCGGCTGCCGTCCGGGAGGTGAACACCATCATCGAGGGCGAGCGGCTGGTCACCGTCAAGAGCACCAAATACTTCTCCAAAGCGATCGAGAACCCTGAACAGCTCAACGCGGCGCTCGATGCTCTGCGTCAGGACTGCGAGAACGAGCTCGGCCGCGGCAAGAAGATCTTGATCCAGTAGCACCAACCAACCCGCGACCCACTCGCACCTAGATCATCCTTCCATTTTGCCGCACGACTGACCTTCATGGACCAAGCCACCAGAAACAGCCTGCAGAACGCTACCCAGCACGCTCGACGCCTGCTGGAACGCGAGATTGTCGAGCAGCTCGAAGGTACGTTCGACGTCCTTCCAGATGGCACCATTGCCGACAAGCCCGGGAGGCACCTTGATGCGTCGCAGCGGCTGGTTCGCACCAAGATCATCGACTCCATTCGTCATCGTGCGGGTGGCAGCGACAAGGCGGAGGCGCTGTCCGCCGCAGTGGCCGACTACGTTCGTGAAGCGGCGTTCACCATCCTCAACCGCTACATCGCACTCAAGATGCTCGAGGTTCGCGGCCTCGTTCAGCAGTGCATCACCAAGGGCGATCAGTCCAGCGGCTTCAAGGAGTTCTGTCTTGCCGCGCCGGGCCTTGCGCAGCTTCCCGACAAGGGGTATCGCCTCTATCTTGAGTGCCTGTTCGACGAGCTCTCGACGGAGGTCAAGATTCTCTTCGACCGCCACAGCGATGCTTCGTTCATGTGGCCGCGTCGCCAGGCGTTCGACGGCCTGCTGGAGATATTGAATGCCGACGATCTTGCCGCTGTCTGGCAGGAAGACGAGACGATCGGCTGGGTCTATCAGTACTTCAACAGCCAGGAAGAGCGAAAGGCGATGCGGGAGGCATCGCAGACCCCGCGCAGCAGCCGCGAACTGGCCGTCCGAAATCAGTTCTTCACACCCCGCTATGTCGTTGAGTTCCTCACCGACAACACGCTGGGCCGAACGTGGCTGGAGATGCGGCAGGGGAACTCGGCTCTCAAGGACCGATGTCGCTACCTCGTGCGCCGTCCCGACGAGATCTTTCTTGAGCGTGCTGTTGAGCGCGATCGTGTGCGAGAACTCGACGGCGCCGAACGCATGGCCGCTTCACTGCTCGGCTATGTCGATGACTTCGACGATGAGTTTCCCCCCTTCGAGGTTGGCGATCTTGAGCGGATGTATGACCTTGCTAGCTGCGTCAACGCGTACCACCGGCATCCGTTTAGCGATCAGGTCGAAGGTGAATGGTGGCCGTGGCACGTCCGGCGCACGATCGAAGAGGGGCAGGACTTCCGGACGCTCTCGACGCAGGACCTGCTCGATCTGATGTTCTGCGTGGCCCGTGCGGACCGCCATAATGGTGAGGGCGATCCCAAGATGGCCGATCCGCTCTACGTCCGTGTCGCCAACGAGGTCCGGCGCCGCGTGCTCGAATCGCAGCTTCCCGACCGCACTCAGGAAGAACTGCTGAAGCAGCCCGTGTTTGTGCCCTTCCGATCCAAGAAGGACCCCCGCGACCTCAAGATACTCGACCCTGCCTGCGGTTCTTCGCACTTCCTGATCTACTGCTTCGACCTGCTGTTGGCCATCTACGACGAGGCATGGCTTGACGAGGAGTCGCCGGCGTCGAGCGTGACTGGCCAGACGCTAAAGGCCGACTATCCGACGCTTGAGGCGCTGCACTCCGCCGTGCCGGGGTTGATCCTGCGCCACAACCTCCACGGCATCGACATCGACCCTCGCTGCGCCCAGATCGGCGCTTTCGCCCTTTGGATGCGTGCTCAGCGGGCCTACGCCGACTTCAAGCTGCCGAAGGAGCAGCGGCCGCCGATCACGCGGTCCAACATCGTCGTCGCCGAACCGATGCCCGGTGAGAACGACCTGCTCGAGGACTTCCTCCGCACACTGAAGCAAGACCGGCTGGAGTCGCTTATCCGCGAAGCGCTCAACGTACCGGCGGACAAGACGGTCCGTGCCACCAAGGCCATGGCCGACAGTCTGTGCGACTTGGTCCACAACATCTGGAACCGCATGACGCTTGCGGGCGAGGCTGGAAGCTTGCTGCGGATCGACAAGGACCTCGACGACTCTATCCGCAAGGGGCGGGAGGAATGGGAAGAGAAGTCACCGCTCTTCCGCGTCACCGAATACGGGCTTGGCGATCTCCCCCGGACGTCGCTCACACGCGAACTGCCGGGAGAAGAGGCGGACTTCTGGAGCAGGGCCGAGGTTCTTGTGCTGCACGCGTTGAGATCCTTTGCCCGCGGAGGTGGGGCCACGGCCGCGGCGTCGTTCCGTCGAGGCTTGTTCGCAGAGGATGCCGCCCGAGGCCTTGCGTTTATTGACGTGTGCCGTGTGCGGATGGATGTGGTGCTGATGAACCCGCCGTTTGGCGCGGCAGCTGTGGGAAGTAAGCGGTATATCGAACAGACCTATCCCCGCACCAAGAACGACCTCTACGCCGCGTTCGTTGAGCGCGGCATCAAGTGGCTGCATCCGCGGGCCAAGCTCGGGGCAATCACTTCACGCACCGGCTTCTTCCTGTCCAGCTTCCAAAAGTGGCGAGAGGAGGTGCTCCTCAAGGAAGCGCCACCTACCGTCTTCGCGGATCTCGGCCACGGCGTCATGGATGCTGCGATGGTTGAAGCGGCGGCCTACTGCCTTGAGGTGGCCGTATGACCACGCTTTTTATCAGGCTACTGGATCAGCCAGAGAAAGCTGCTGGACTTGCTGCACCTCTTGACCTCTCTGGCCACCGAGTGTTCGCGGTTCAGCCCTCGCGATTTGCTGCTGTGCCGCGAGCACCCTTTGCATACTGGATCGGTGCCACGGTTCGAAATGTGTTTGCTCGGTTGCAAGCCTTTGCATCGGATGGTCGGCTTGCTTGCGTTGGTGACCACCCAGGGGATGGGGTTCGCTACATCCGACTCTGGTACGAAACAGATCCACTTGGCCACCGAGATTGGCGGCCATATCAGAAGGGCGGCGTTTGGTCGCCGTACTACTGCGACATACATCTGGTCGTTGACTGGGACGATCATGACCGGTCTTATCGCGGTTTTGTCGGCAGGCCAGGACGAGCAAGCCCCCGTCCGTCAAACTTTGAACACTTCTTTCGGGCCGGGATTACCTGGCCAAGACGAACAAGTAGTGGGCCTTCGTTTCGCGCCTTGCCAGAGGGCTGTGTCTTTGCGGACAAGGGGCCTGTGGCCTTTGTCTCAGATAACAGCCGCATGTTCTTGCTGTGCTTGATGGCACTGATGAATAGCAGTGCATTTGCGTCGCTTCTGGGATTGCACATGGCGGCTGCGGATGCAGCAGCGCGGTCCTATGAAGTTGGAGCCGTACAACGTACTCCGATTCCGGTGCTCACGGGGTCGCTCGGATCTACCCTTGCCGAAATGTCTAGGAAGTGCTGGTCAATCAAGATGGGGATTGATCGACATGCAGCGCAGTCACACGCGTTCGCACATCCTGCTCTGCTGCAGGTTGAGGGCAGCAGCCTCGCCGCTCGTGCGTCGGAATGGACTGCCTCGCTTGACGCGGCCGATTCCGAACTGTCCTTGCTCCAATCCAAGATCGACGACATCTGCTTTGGGTTGTACGGCATCAGTGATGAGGACCGTCGCTCGATCACCGAGGGCTTAGGCTCGGGTGCGGCGGTTGACGACGGTTCTGAACCCGAGGAGGCCGACGACGAGTCGGACGAGGACGCCGAGGACGAGTCCGCGGCGGATCTGCCGGGTCTGACGGCTGAGCTGGTCGCTTGGGCCGTGGGCGTTGCGGTCGGCAGATTCGATGTCCGCCTGGCCACCGGCGAGCGGCAGCCACCGCCTGAGCCCGACCCGTTCGATCCCCTTCCGATCTGTTCGCCGGGCATGCTCACCGGCGAGGATGGGTTGCCTGTGGCGTCGGCGCCACCCGGCTACCCGGTTGCGTGGCCCACCGACGGGGTGCTGGTGAACGACGAGGGGCACCCGCGGGACCTGGTGGCGGCGGTGCGATCCGTGTTCGACGTGGTTTTCGGCAAGGACTCCGACGCGTACTGGCAGGAGGCGGCCTCGATCCTGGACCCCAAGGGGCACGACCTCCGCACATGGCTGAGCAAGAGCTTCTTCGAGTATCACATCAAGAAGCACAGCAAGAGCCGCCGCAAGGCGCCGATCCTCTGGCAGCTTGGCGTGCCATCGGGCAAGTACTCGGTCTGGCTCTACGCCCACCGCGTGACGGGCGACCGGCTCTTCAGCGTGCTTAACGACATCGTGCGGCCAAAGGTCCGGCACGAGGAAGACGGATTGTCTCGCCTGAAGGCCGAAGCGGGCGCCAGCCCGACCCGCAGCCAGCGACATGACATCGAAGAGCAGGAAGCCTTCGTCGCCGAACTCAAGACCATGACCGACGAGGTCGCCCGCGTGGCCCCGCTCTGGGCCCCGGACTTGGATGACGGCGTGGTCATCTGCCTCGCCCCGCTGTGGCGGCTCTTCCCGCAGCACAAGCCCTGGCAGAAGGAGTGCAAGCAGATCTGGGACAAGCTCGTCGCCGGCGACTACGACTGGTCGCACATGGCGCTGCACCTGTGGCCCGAGCGTGTGGTGCCCAAGTGCGTCACCGACCGCAGCCTCGCTATCGCCCACGGCCTGGAGGACGTCTTCTGGCAGCAGAACGAGGACGAGAAGTGGGTCAAGCGCAAGCCGCCGGAGGAGAACGGCAAGGCCGGCTGGCAACCAACCCTCGATCGCCTCGTCGTCGAGAGAGCGTCCGCTTCTGTGCGTGTTTCGCTCCACGCACTGTTCAACGCTCCCGTCGCCTCGGGGCGTCGTGGTCGTCAACGAGAAGGAGGCTCCTTGTGACTGCCTACTTCTGGCGCGTATCAGAGCAGGAGGACAAGGCCGACTTCCTCCACAAAGCAGTATCATCAGTGGGCCATCGAGATGCGCCGCGACCCTTCATGGTTCGCCCCGGTGCCTTCGTCGCAGTTCCTGGCTGTCCGTTCATCTATTGGGCGAGTCCATCACTGCGAAGCATCTTTCAAGACATGCCCGCATTTGCAATGCTGGTCGTTCGGTGCGTGGTGGCATCAAAACCCAAGAGGATGCACGGTTCATTCGACTTCAATGGGAAGTCAATTGCGCGTCACGTTCATCGAGGAGCGTCTGGTTCCCGCTATACAAGGGCGGCCGACACTCGCCGTACTACGTAGATATATATCTTGTCACTGATTGGTGGCGTGGCGGGCACCGACCCAGGGCTGCTTATGAGCACAGGGCTCAAGGTGCCTCATGGGGTGGCTTCGGCCGAAGCGAAGACATGTACTTCCGAAGCGGCATTGTCTGGCCGCGGCGTCCTCACCGCCGCGGAGCATTCGCCTTGCTGCCAGTGGGTTGCATATTTTCGGACAGTGGTCCCGCCTTGTTTCTTGAAGATGAATCGCCCGAAGCGATATGCGGCGTTCTGAACTCAGGGGCCTTTGTTGGGCTGTTGCACTTACTGATGCCACGAGGGGTGGAATCGAGCGCCCAAACGCTAATGTATGAGTTGGGGTATGTTAGCGCTGTACCGATTCCTGAGATCGCCGTCGCTGTGAGCCGGACGATTGCCGCTGCGTGTCGTGCTGCGTGGGGGTTGTATCGTCAGTCTGACTGTGAGCGGACTACGTCTCGCGCGTTTGTGAGTCCCGCACTCGTGCAGGCTTCCGCGACTACTCTCGAGTCTCGCGCATCTCTTTGGCAGTTGAAGATCGCGGCGATCAGTTCCCAACTCGCCTCGCTCCAATCGGAGATCGACGACATCTGCTTCCAGCTGTACGGGATCAGCGAGGAGGACCGCCGGTCGATCACGGAGGGCTTCGGCTCGAGTGCGGCAGTCGACGATGGGGCTGAGCCCGAAGGGACCGACGAGGAGTCGGACGATGAGGGCGAGCATGAGTCGGCGGCGGATCTGCCGGGTCTGACGGCTGAGCTGGTCGCTTGGGCCGTGGGCGTTGCGGTCGGCAGATTCGATGTCCGCCTGGCCACCGGCGAGCGGCAGCCACCGCCTGAGCCCGACCCGTTCGATCCCCTTCCGATCTGTTCGCCGGGCATGCTCACCGGCGAGGATGGGTTGCCTGTGGCGTCGGCGCCACCCGGCTACCCGGTTGCGTGGCCCACCGACGGGGTGCTGGTGAACGACGAGGGGCACCCGCGGGACCTGGTGGCGGCGGTGCGATCCGTGTTCGACGTGGTTTTCGGCAAGGACTCCGACGCGTACTGGCAGGAGGCGGCCTCGATCCTGGACCCCAAGGGGCACGACCTCCGCACATGGCTGAGCAAGAGCTTCTTCGAGTATCACATCAAGAAGCACAGCAAGAGCCGCCGCAAGGCGCCGATCCTCTGGCAGCTTGGCGTGCCATCGGGCAAGTACTCGGTCTGGCTCTACGCCCACCGCGTGACGGGCGACCGGCTCTTCAGCGTGCTTAACGACATCGTGCGGCCAAAGGTCCGGCACGAGGAAGACGGATTGTCTCGCCTGAAGGCCGAAGCGGGCGCCAGCCCGACCCGCAGCCAGCGACATGACATCGAAGAGCAGGAAGCCTTCGTCGCCGAACTCAAGACCATGACCGACGAGGTCGCCCGCGTGGCCCCGCTCTGGGCCCCGGACTTGGATGACGGCGTGGTCATCTGCCTCGCCCCGCTGTGGCGGCTCTTCCCGCAGCACAAGCCCTGGCAGAAGGAGTGCAAGCAGATCTGGGACAAGCTCGTCGCCGGCGACTACGACTGGTCGCACATGGCGCTGCACCTGTGGCCCGAGCGTGTGGTGCCCAAGTGCGTCACCGACCGCAGCCTCGCTATCGCCCACGGCCTGGAGGACGTCTTCTGGCAGCAGAACGAGGACGAGAAGTGGGTCAAGCGCAAGCCGCCGGAGGAGAACGGCAAGGCCGGCTGGCAACCAACCCTCGATCGCCTCGTGACCGAGCGAACCAGCCGCCAGGTGAAGGACGCCCTCGCCAACCTGCTCGCGGCGCCGGCCGCAGAAGGCGGGAAGCGGGGCCGCCGGGCGGCCGCTGCGGCGGCTGAGAGTCAGACGGTCGCAGCAGGCGGCACCAAGCGAAAGCGCAAGGCGTCCAAAGCCCGTGACGAATCCGAGGAGTTGTTCTGAGTCAATCGACCATGCCGACACCGACCGCCGTCAACCCGTTCCACGACTATCTCGCCTCTAGACTGGCGGAGAAGGTGGCCAAGCGTCAAGTCGCAGTCTGGTACGACCCGCGCGAGGAGTTCCGTGGATTCATCGCAGAACTGCGCGGCCAGCGAGAGATCACGGCGTGCAGGGCGGAGACGGTGAAGCTCGGGGGTCGCGATGTACGACTCATCTGCAAGAATGGCTCACTCTTCGAGACGAAGCTGGTTGCGGAGCCATTTGTCGATGGCGAAACGATCGAGCCGCTCTTGATCTACCTGCCGGGGGAGCGTGTTGACCAGCCCACGCTGAACGCGTTGCTGGAACTGGAGAAGGCCGGAACGCCCGTGGAGTGGAAGCTGGCCCAGATGGCCCGGCACTGTCTGCAGCAGTTCATCGCCGACGATCAGATCGATCAGGTGCTCATGGGCGAAAGCTCCATCACGTATGCAGACGTTGTAAACGTGCTGGCCAAGCTCCAGAGTTCTGGTGGTGGCCGGCCCGGCTCGCGAAGCGGCAGCGGCTCAATTCTTGATGCGATCTTTCAAGCGGCCCGCACGAGCGCCGAACAGCTCGCGGCATGGCTCGCAACCCCGAGTTCGGATTCGACCATCGAGAACAAGGGCGGGCGCGGCGAGATCCTCCGCCTTGTCGCCAAGCTGGGGATGTCGCCTGAATCTTCAGTCGGTTTGGAAAAGCTTCGCCTTGACACGGTGAGGCACGTGCTCGTAGGCGAGTTCGTCTTGGATCTGAAGGGCGAACGGCCCCCGTCGACGGGGCTCGTCGTCGCGCCGTCGAACATCGAGCAGGAAAAGCTTCTTCGCCAGACGGCCGACGCTTTCCGCCGCGGGCATGCCGATCAGTACGAGGCGATGGCCGACCAGATCGAGGCAGAGTTTCAGCTCTCATCCGCCGGCGTCTCGGCCGAGCGGCTGGGGAGCATCGATACCTTCCGGTTCGAAGAGAAGTTGCTTCTGAGCCATGCAGGCCAGCTCGTGGCGGACGGCCGCTTTTCCGATGCCAGGGAGATCGTGACGACACACGCCCGGAGTTTCTGGGCAGATCGCGATGCCCGCCGCCAACAGCAATGGGAGGCCTGCGGCCGCATGGGAGCGCTCGGAGAGGAGGTGGCACGCGTTCGTGCCGCCCTCCCAGCGGCGAGCGCCGGTCCGAGCATCTGGTTCCGCGGCTACACCAACCTTCAATCCGGTCCCGAATCGGGTTGGTTCAAGGTGGACACGCTTTACCGGCAGCTCCAGTCACACCTTGCATCAATGGCTGATGTGCCTGACTCCGAGGCCGCGCAGCACGCTGTGCTGAATGCGTACGACGAGCTGGCGGGCGAGATGACGGCGCGTTTCATGGGCGCGATGAAGGCCGCGTCCTGGCAGGTGCCGGGTGATGTGCTCAGGCAGCCGCAGGTGTTCGACGAAATCGTCTCGAAGCCGACGCCTGACGGGAGTCCGGTCGCCATGATCCTGGCGGACTCGCTTCGGTACGAGATGGGCGTTGAACTGGCCGCGTGGTTCAACGACGCGAAATCCATCGAGGTGAAGGCGGCGGCGGCAGCGATTCCCACAATCACGCCCATCGGCATGGCAGCGCTGCTGCCGGGGGCGAGCCGTTCGTTTGACGTGGTCGATGGCGGCGAGAGGGTCGGTGCGAGAATCGAAGGCAAGGTCATGACCGGGCTGAAGGACCGGATGACATTCCTCCAGGGCAAAGTTCCAGGCAGCAAGGACATCGAGCTCAACCAACTGCTTGCCATCACCGGGGCGCAGCTCAAGAGCCGGTTGCATGGCGTGAAGTTGATCGTTGTGCGTGCGCAGGAGATCGACGAGGTCGGCGAGAACGCTCATGCCATCCTCGCGCGTCAGGTGATGGAGACCGCCGTCAGCAACATTGCCCGCGGAATCCGAAAGCTCGCCCAGAACGGCGTGTCGCGGTTCATCATCGTCGCGGACCACGGTCACATCTTCGGCCGTGCCAAGGACGAAGCCATGCGTATCGATCCGCCGGGCGGCCAAACGGTGGAACTCCATCGCCGCTGCTGGATCGGCCGCGGTGGCGTCACGCCATCAGGCACGGTTCGCATCTCCGCCGCTGAACTCGGACACGACAGTGATATCGATCTGGTGTTTCCCGTCGGCACTGGCGTGTTCAAGGCGGGCGGGGATCTCGCCTATCACCACGGCGGACTGAGTCTGCAGGAACTGGTAGTGCCCGTGGTTGTACTGGAGCTTGCCGCGATGGCTGCCGCGCCGACCGCGACTCTGACCGCCACAGTGGGCGATGTACCGGCGAAGATCACGAACCGTACTTTCCGCGTGACGTTGACCCTGACCGCCGACGGTCTGTTCACGGACAAGACCGCGTCGGTCCGCGTCTCACTCGTCCACAAGGGCCTTCAGGTCGGCAGTGTTGGTCACGCCATCGATGCCCAGTTCGACGCCGTGAGCAAGACGGTGAAGCTAGAGATCGGCAAGGCGGCCACCATCCTGATGTTGCTGCAACGAGACGACGCCAAGCAGGCACGCTTGGTGATCGAGGATGCCACCTCCCGTGCCGTTCTCTATCAGTCAGACACCGACCTACCCATCGACGTACTTTGAGCTTGGAGTTTCGCAATGACTACCGCTCCGACCCCCAACCCGATCTCAACCGCCGATGCACCGCCGCGCGATGCGCTCGACGATAAGCTAACACGCGTCTTTGACGGCAAAGTTGTGCGCAAGGACCTCGTCCGCAAGGTGAAGGTCGGGGCCAACGTCCCGGTCTTCGTTCTGGAGTTTCTGCTCGGCAAGTACTGTGCGTCTGCCGACAATGCGGCGATCCAGATGGGCCTCCAAGTCGTCAACCAGACGTTGGCCGACAACTACATCCGGGCTGACGAGGCCATCCGGGCCCAGAGCCGCGTGAAGGAGGAGGGGAAGCACACGTTCCTCGATAAGGTGAAAGTGCGGCTCGTCGATTCGGAGTATTGGGCCGAGTGCGTGAACTTCAGCGACAAGTTCGTGCACATCCCCACCCAGTACGTTCGGGACTTCGAGCGACTGCTGACCGGCGGCATCTGGGCCCAGGTGGACATGAAGTTCGAGTACGACGAGGAGAGCAAGGGCAAGCACCCGTTCTGGATCGAGCGGATGCAGCCGATCCAGATTGCGACCTTCGACGTTGAGTCGTACAAGCGACTGCGCCGCGAGTTCACGGCGGACGAATGGCTTGATGTCGTCATCCGCACGATGGGCTACGAGCCCGGTGGAATGGACCGGCGGCTCAAGATGCTCTTTTGCGTCCGCATGATTCCGCTGACCGAGCGGAACTTCAACATGGTGGAGCTTGGGCCCCGCGGCACGGGCAAGAGCTACGCGGTTCAGGAGATCTCCCCCTACGGCGCTCTGCTGACCGGGCCAACGACCGTCGCCAACATGTTCGGCCACATGAGTGGCAAGCCCAAGGGCATGGTCACCATCTGGGACGTGGTGGCGTTTGACGAGGTCGCTGACCTCGAGAACATGCCCAAAGAGGTCGTCACCACCCTCAAGACCTACTGCGAATCCGGCACGTTCCAGCGTGGCAAGGAGTCAGACTCGGGTGACGCGAGCATCGCCATGTTCGGCAACACCAATCAGCCAGTGGATGTGATGGTGCAGACCGGACACCTGTTCGAGCCGATGCCCGAGGTTATCCGCGACGACAAGGCGTTCCTTGACCGCATCCACTTCTATCTCCCAGGGTGGGAGATCCCGAAGATGCGGAACGACCTGTTCACGGATCATTACGGATTCGTCGTGGACTACTTTGCTGAAGCGCTCCGCACGCTCCGGAAGTACAACTACACCGAGTCGCTGGACCAGTACTTCGCTCTTGGCTCGCACCTGAACGCCCGTGATCGCAAGGCCGTGCGACGGACCGTGTCCGGCCTGATCAAGATCCTGCATCCGCATGGCGAACTGAGCCGGGAAGACATGCAGGAGCTCGTCGAGTTCGCAATCGAGGGCCGGCGCCGAGTTAAGGAGCAGCTCAAGAAGATGGCGCCGCACGAGTATCATCAGACCTCCTTCAGCTACCAGCTCAAGGACACAGGGGAGGAGCGATTCGTCGGCGTTCCGGAGCAGGGTGGCCGCGACATGATCTCGGCCGATCCGCAGGCGCCGGGCTGCGTGTATGCAGCGACGGTCGACGGCGCCGGTAACGCGGGCTTGTTCCGCATTGAAGTGACTTCTTCCCACGGCACTGGCAAACTCAAGACAGCGGGCGGCTTGAGCGGTTCGCTTCGGGAGTCGGTCAATCGAGCGTTTGGCTACATTCTGTCGAAGAAGCAAGACCTTGGGCTCAGCCGTGAACTCGATGTGGCAGACCTCCACGTCGAGATCATCGATCTACTGAACAACCGCGCTGAGGGCGACATCGGGATCGCCTTCTTCGTGGCGGCGATGTCAGCGCTGCGAAAGGCGCCGGTGACCGCCGCGACGCTGGTAATCGGCGACCTGAGTATTCAGGGCAACATCAAGCCCGCCAAGTCACTGACCGAGCCGCTCCAGATCGGCAGGGACAACGGAGCAAAGCGGGCGCTCATCCCTATCGAGAACAAGCGTCAGTTCCTGGAGGTAAGCGCTGACATCGTCGAGCATGTCGATCCGGTGTTCTATGGCGACCCGCGGGCGGCGTCGCTGAAGGCGATGAACTTGAGCTGATTCGCGGCGGTGCGTTAGCAACACCGCTCATTGACGGCGTGGCGACTGCCTCCTTCGCGGGAGTCGTTGTCGGATGTCCGCCGCAGCCTCTTCCGCGGTCTCGCCCTGACCTGGCGTGACTCGAACCAGCGAAGCCATGTACGTCTTGCCGTGAGCCCAGGAAATGAAACCTCCGCCCGCCTGCTCAGTAGTCATGACGTCGTAGTCTTCAGGACTCGGGTAGTCTGAGCTGTACGGACACGGTGACGATTGATGACCGTCCTCCGTCTCGTATCCGCATTCATACCGGTCAGCTCGATAATCGCCATGTTCTACTGGGACGATTTGGGAATAGAGCAGCTTTGCCTTGCAGGTTGGGCACTGAAATTCCGAGAGCTCATTGCGAAGTCGTTCAGCCTCATGCCGAGCTGCCTCGATCTCGTCCTGCAGCACCGCGACAACGCTTTCGCCTGCCATGTGGGCCAAGTCTTCTCGCGAGTGAGCCAGGTAAAGCTCGGGACGCACCCGCTGAAGGATTTGCAGTGCCAGGGTCGTCCCGTCTGAACTCGCTGTGTCGAACGCGAGCTTGTCGGCAAGGGGTGGGCTAAAGGCCACAACATCGGCGCGAGTGACCCCGTGCCAGACCGGGAGGATCACGGTGCCATCGGCAATCTCACGAGCCACGAGACCCTGAAGTTCTCGGCGGGGCCACCGCTTCGCCAGGAAGGCGCGACTCAAGACCACGAGCCCGAACTGTGACGAAGCGAGCCCGCGGTCGATAGATTCCGAGAGGCTGTCTCCTTGGCGGAGTGAGAATTCGTCGTACCACACCTTGAGCCCCAGGTTGCGGAGCGCGTTGGCCAGATCTCGCACGACGCCGGACTTGTCTTCCGACGCATGGGAAATGAACAGGTCGTATTTGTCCGCTGGGTCGTCCATTGAATACTGGCTTCCGATGGCTCTGAACGGGGAGGTTGTCTGGTCCCGAACTTCCGATATCGAGTTTATGCGGATCTGCCTTGCGATGGCCGCGCCGGACCGCTGCTGACGTCGTCGTCCCCGAGGGACTCAACGGGCGTCAACGAGCAGGTCGGACCAAACCGAGAGTTCGAGAGTCTCGCGTCCCTGTTCGATCAGTACGGTGTGGTGTTCTGATCCGACCCCTGAACCTGGCCCCAGAACCGAGAACCGAACCCGAGCGACTGATCGGCGACAGTCCCCGGCGATCCCGCGAGTTCGAGCGACCTGGCCAGCCGCCGTCGGACTCTCGCCTTTCAAAACGACAACCGGCCCGCTTTCGCGGGCCGGTCTTAAACTCATACTTCAAGACTCGAGTTCCCGACCCGCTGGTTAACGCGTGCGGTAAAACGGTCGTTTGGCGAACCAAGTGACGATCCTCGAATATGTGGCTCATTGTGGGCAACTTGTGGGCAACTCCTCGACCTACCGGACCTTGGCGGAATGATCGCGATTCACGCCAAATCCCCTTGCAATCAGGCCCCTGACTCGCCCTGATGTGGTCGCACGCGACCGGTTCGCCGGTCGGCCGCCCGCTCGGGCGGCACGAGTGATCCGGCGCGGTGCGCAGGAGCCTCGTCATGCCATCCACCAGGAAGTCCCCGGAAGCGCTCACCAAGAAGTCCCGCCGCGGCCGGATCGCAGTGCCGGTCGGAACTCCGGGCGGCGCGCAGCCCGTCGAGCCAGCAACCAACATCCCCAGCAGCACCTCAAGCACTTCATCCATCAACGCCGCGCCCAACGTCACGGCGGCCGCTCAGCGTCCGGCAAAGTCCAAGGTGAAGTCAATCTCGTCCGGATCGCCCGCAAAGGCGACCGCTCCGAGCGTGAAGGCTGTTCGCAAGGCCGCTGCATCGGCCAAATCGAACGATGCGCCCCGCCGCATGAGCGCACTGGACGCCGCGGCGGAGATTCTCGCTTGCCTCAAGGGCGCCGAAGTGGCGTCTGGCGTCGGCGTGAACGAACTGATCGACCGCATGGAGAAGTCCGGTCTTTGGAAGAGCCCCGGCGGGAAGACGCCCTCCGCCACGCTTTACTCGGCGCTGATCCGCGAGATCTCGCAACGTAAAGGTGAGTCGCGGTTCCGCCGCATCGGTCCGGGTCGCTTCGTGCTGGCGACAACCTCTCCGAAATCGGGCAAGACAAAGCTGGGCTCGCGTGCTGACGCCGGCGCGAAGCCAGAGATGGTGACGCCCGCCCGCAAGCGCCGGACGGAGACCGCATCGTGAGCCGGGCGGCCGTGCCCCTCGACCTCGCCGCACTTCCCTCCATGTCACTCTCGCGGCTTCGTGCGGCGTGGTCCGAGCACATGGCTCGGGCCACGCCGCCGTCGCAGCGACGGCTTCTCATCCGTGAACTCGCGTGGCGACTCCAAGAACGTCAGCACGGTGGACTGGATGCCGCCACCTCGCGCTTGCTTGGTCGCGCCATGCGAATGGCGGAGCAGTCACGCGGCGAAGCTAGCCAGGTCGATCCACCTGGCCTGCGCGACGCGGCCGATCCCCCGCCGCGCGAGCGCGCCCCGGCGACTCGTCGCCCGCTCCCGTTGCTCGAAGCCAACACCCGTCTCGTCCGCACCTGGCGGGACGTGCGGCACGAGGTCGTCGTGCTCGAGGGCGGTCGCACGTTTCGCTACCGCAATCGCACCTACGACAACCTCAGCGAGATCGCTCGCGCCATCACCGGCGCTCGATGGTCCGGCCCGCGGTTCTTTGGTCTGCGGACCCGAGGGAGAACCGGCGGTGGGGCAGGCGAGTGATGTTTGAAGTACCGCTTTGGCGGCAGGTCCTACCGGTCCTGTCGCCGCTTCGTTACGCCAGGAGTGGTGTCCATGTCTGAACGCACGATCCGCTGCGCCGTCTACACCCGCAAGTCGAGCGAGGAGGGCCTCGAGCAGGCCTTCAACTCGCTCGAAGCCCAGCGCGAGGCCGGGCTCGACTACATCAAGAGTCAAAAGCACCAAGGCTGGGTCGCCGTGCCGTCCCGGTACGACGACGGCGGCTACTCCGGCGGTAGCACCGACCGACCCGGCCTTCAGAAGCTCCTTGCTGATATTCAGTCTCGACGCGTCGATGTGGTGGTGGTCTACAAGGTGGACCGCCTATCGCGCTCCCTCGCGGACTTCGCCCGCCTCATGCAGGTCTTCGACGAACAGCAGGTGAGCTTCGTCTCGGTCACCCAGCAGTTCAACACCACGACGTCCATGGGACGGCTGACGCTCAACATGCTGCTGTCGTTCGCGCAGTTCGAACGGGAGGTTGCTGGCGAGCGCATCCGCGACAAGATCGCCGCCACGAAGAAGAAGGGCATCTGGATCGGCGGCATCCCGCCCATCGGGTATCGATTGCCTCGGGAGGATGACGAGGGTCATGTGCCGGGCGACCGCACGCTCCGAGTGGTCGAGCACGAGGCCAGCATCGTCCGAGAGATCTTCCGGTTCTACGCAGAGACCGGATCGTTGGTGAAACTTGCCCAGCGGATGCGTGAGGCGGGTCACACCACCAAGCGCTGGCGGAGCGGCGCTGGCAAGCCGCACGGCGGGCGTCCGCTCTGCACCACCGACTTGTACCGCATCCTGACCAACCCCATTTACCTCGGCAAGATCACCCACACCCGCGGCAGCACGACAGCCGTCTACGACGCGGCGCACGAGCCGATCGTGCCGCGGCCGCTTTGGGACGAGGTTCATGCACGGATGGAGCGGATCGAGCGCGAGACCCGCCATCGCTGGACCCACACGCATCTCTTGAAGGGCAAGATCCGCACCTTCGAAGGAGCCACCATGAGCCCGGGCTCGGTCCACAAGATGCAGAGCCTGGGGCGGGCGAAGGATGGAACGAGGCTCGTCCGCTACTACGTCAGCCAGAAGGCCATCAAGCAGGGATACGCCAACTGCCCGATCAAGAGCGTCAACGCCGGTCATCTCGATGACCTCACCAGGGCTCTGGTCTGCGGGCACGTCCGCCAAGCCAGCGGAGCGGACCTGATGGCTCTTCCTGCAGAGGAGCGCGACCAGCGGATCCGCGACACGATCCACGTGGTGACGCTGGCCCCGGACCGCCTCAGCATCGAACTCGATCGTGATCGGCTGGAATGCATCCACAAACACCTCGCCGCGTCGACTCGCGACGGGCACTCGCTACCGAAGAGCCGAGGCGGCAAGCAGCGCGACGGAGGCCGCGTCACGCTTGCGACCGACGTGACTATTCCGACCTGCCCCTTCAAGCCTGACATCGACGACTCCGGACCGCGCATCATCCTGACAGTCCGCGCCATCATGAAGCGCCTGGACGGACGCCGCGTCTTGGTCGCGCCGAGCGGCGACGACCTCCTGCTGAGCATGAAGCCCGACGGCACTCCGGTCGCCAAGCAGCACATCGTCCGAGCGATCGGGCAAGCGTTCGTCTGGCGGCGGGAGTTGCTCGCGACCGGCGCGTCGATCTCAGCGATGTCCAAGAGGCATGGTGTCACCGACGGCTGGGTCCACGAACTCATCACGCTGACTCAGCTCGGCCCGGCGATCCTCCGCGACGCCCTCGCAGGCAACCTCCGCTCGGGCATCCGGCTCGACGACCTAATCGCCGCGGCGCGGCATCTGGATTGGAGCGTCCAGAGCAAGATTCTGCACGAGCGATAAGCCGCCGTGACACCGCCCGATCCGGTGACGCCCACTCCCCATACCTGATCGAGTTCAGACCACGCGAAAGTTGCTCCAGAGACGATCGCCCCTGTTTGGGCGATCTCAGCAGCTTTCGCGCTCTCGGCGCGCAGCCCGGACAAAAAACCTCGCGTCCCACACGTGGAATCAAGGCCTTCTCGCCGATCGGCGCTGCGGCCTCTCTGGACGAATCCGCTAAAGCGGAGGGGAGGAGATTCGAACTCCTGGTGAGGACAAGCCCCACGGCAGATTTCAAGTCTGCTGCTTTCAACCGCTCAGCCACCCCTCCGGGAGTGGACGCGATTCTAGCGACGACCGATGGAACCGTCGCTTCACCCCGCGGCATCACCGAGCCGCACCACCGAGCCGCACCACCTGGCCGCATCACCGAGCGATGATCGCGTGGTCCGCGAGGAACCGTCGCAGCTCCTGCTCATATGTCGGCGCGGTGCCGGGGAAGTCCAGATGCCCGCAGTCCAAGGGCACCAGCTTGGCGTCGGGGCGGAGTCGGGCGAGCGTTTCCGCGTGCGAGAACGAGATCGTCCGGTCGTTCCGCCCGTGCGTGATGAACACCGCGGCGGTCAGCTTCGGCAACTCTCGATCGGTCCGGAACGGGTGCTTGACCAGGAACGCGGGCACGAAGTACCTTGCGGACATCGCGGCGATCGACGTGAAGGTGCAGTCCAGCACCAGCACCGCGGGCTGGAGCTTGGCGGTGTCGCGGAGCCTGGCCGCGACGGCGGTCGCGACTCCGCCCCCGAGCGAGCGGCCGTGCAGCACGATCTTGCCGCGATCGATCTCGGGGCGTGCGAGGGCGTCGGTGATGAAGCGGGCCGAATCCGCGACGATCCCCGCCTCCGAAGGCTGTCCGGTCGCCCGCCCATAGCCCCGGTACTCCGGCAGCAGCACGTTACACCCCAAGCTGGCGTACAGGCGGGCCAGCTCGGCGTAGTGGTCGATGATGTCGCCGTTGCCGTGGAACAGCACCACGAGCGGGCCGGGGTTCTCCTCACCGCGGCCCACGCCCCGAAAGTACCACGCCTCAGTCCGTGCTGATTCTCCCTGAACCGTGTTGTCGAGCCAGAGCTGCTCGGCCTCCGGGGGTTTGCCAGCGCCGTCGTGCCGGCCGCGATAGTCGGCGGAGAAGATGATGTCCTCCTGAGCACGGTACAGGACGACGCAGTACGCTACGTAAAGCGTGAGGGCCAGCAGAAGGGATGCGCCAAGACCCGTTCGGGCGAAACGATTGAGGGACTTCGAAGTCATGTCGAGATGGTTGGGTATCAGCCGAGAGAATTGCGAGGCGGGCCGATGAGAACCGTTGGATGGTGGATCGTGGCACTGAGTGCCTGGGGCGTTGTGGGCTACGCGGCCTTTGCGTACGGCGTGCGGCCGGCGGGCTCGACCGTCCACCCGGCGATGATGGACGTGTATCAGCGCGAGCCCTGGGGCATTCTCACCCACGTCTTTGGCTCGGCGATCGCGCTCTTGATCGGGCCGCTGCAGTTTGTCGGTGGGCTGCGGAGCAGGGCACCAGCGGTACATCGCACGCTGGGCAAAGCGTACCTCGCACTCGGGGTGCTGCCGGGCGGACTTGCCGGCATGTACATGGCGTTTCACTCCTTCGGCGGGTGGATCGCTCACAGCGGTTTCGTGGTGCTGGCGGTGGTCTGGCTGTGGACGGCGTGGCTCGCGTACGCGGCGGCGCGGCGCCGTGACTTTGCGGCGCATCGGGCGTGGATGGTGCGAAACTTCGCGCTGACCTTTGCAGCGGTGGTCCTGCGGGTGCAACTGGTCGGCGTCGCGTCCACTGGCGTCCGCATCGAGCAGTTCTATCACTGGCTGGCTTGGACGAGTTGGGTGCCGAACGTACTCGTGGCCGAGTGGCTGGTTCGGAACGTCAAGGGAGGGCGCGGGGATTAGCGCAGCGTCTTCATCACCCGCCGCACTTCCTTGAGCCACGCGAAGTCCGCCTCCCACGGCCAGGGATGCCCCGACTCGCCCGGCTGCCCCATGTCCTTGGGACCGAACCACCAGCCGCCCCACAGGATCACGCTGTCGCACCTCTCGCGGCAGATGTCCAAGATGCGCCCGAAGTACGGGATCATCTTGTTCCGCGTCTCCTTGTTGCTGTGGTGGTAGTGCGGGCAGATGAACGGGATCACCGGCTTGCCGTACGTGTTCGCCTCTTCGATGTTCGCAAGCGCGTACTTCTCGTAGCCCTTCGCATCGTCGTAGAACGCGTACAGCGAAGGACAGATGACATCGAGCTCGTCGGCGAGCACGGAGTTGAAGCGGTTGCTGCCCCGCCACGCGAGAAGCTTCTCCTCGCTGGGCATCACCGGTGTCCAGTAGTCGCTCGTCGGGCACACGGCGTAGGTGCCCACCTGGGCCGACTTCACCTTCTTGTCGCGCTTGGCCGCCTTGATCGACTCGATCCGCTGCGCGTGCCCCTGGGCCACACACTCCGCGGCCTGCACCCGCACGTCCGAGCACAAGGCCTCAAAGTCGACGATGAGCAGCTCTGAGTTCTGCTCGCTCGCCCACTTGCCGACCGAGACCGGATCAAACCCGCCGCGGCTGTACCACGACACCGGTTCCAGCCCCTCGGCCTTCAGATCGGGCTGGTTCTTGAACGCGAGCAGGTTGTAGATGGTGAAGGGCATGGGGCCTCAAATCTCAACTCATGAATCCCGGAGGTTCGGGGCGGGGGCGTTGCTCACGCCCGCCCACGGCTCTCCGTAACAGTCGGCTGGTCCTTTCCGATTTCCGGCTCCATCGGTACGCTCCACGCCTCGCACTGTTCGCCGCTGCAGCACGGGTGCACGTTCACGCGGCAGCGACGGCACTGGTCGTGGCCGTGCACGCGCACCAGTTCGAGCGGCCAAGAGCAGTACGGACAGCGTGACATGCACAGACTCCCGGCTCCAGCCGCGCGGCCTCGGCCTACTCCTTGACAAATATCTTGAATGCGATTGCCGCCAGCACGGCTCCGGCGAACTGACCGAACAAATGCGGCCCGAGATCAGGCCAGTGCACCGCGCCCCACAGGCCCAGGGCAAGGGTCACCGCCGGATTGAACACCCCGCCGGAGATCGGCCCCACGCAGAGCGCGCCCGCGAGCACGACCAGGCCGATCGCGACGCCGTAGTGCGAGTTGTTGGCGTTCGCCTTCGCCGTCGCGACGTTGAGCACCACAAATGCCAGAGCGAACGTGAACAAAGCCTCGCCCACGAGCGCTGGGATGGGCACGAACGTCTTGGGTTCGATCTTGACCCCCCCCTTGAGGAACAGCACCAGAAACGCCGCCGCCGCGGCTCCGACGCACTGCGCCACGATGTACGGGATCGCGTCCGCCACGAAGCACTTGCCTCGGATTGTGACTGCGGCGGTGACCGCGGGGTTGTAGTGGGCCCCAGAGATGTGCCCCCCGGCGTAGATCATCGCGATCAGGGTCGCCGCGATCGCCACCGGCGCGAAGGCACCCGCCCCGCCGGGATCGATCGTGGACATGCCGATCGCGGTCACGAGAAAGAACGTGCCGATCGATTCGACGGCGTATTTGTTTGCGGCCATGCAGATGCTCCGTCGACGGCACTTTCTGTGCCGCCGACGAAAAGGTACCAATTCGGTGCATCCGCCGCAACCCGCTGTTACGGACACAGGACCGCGTCGTACTGAACTGTGAAGAGCGAGAAATCGAGATCGTCGACAAACCCATCAGTGTTCAGATCCGCCGCACACGCCCCGGAGCAAACGAACGCGTCATACGCCGCCACAAAGACCTGGAAGTCCGAGTCGTCGACGAAGCCGTCCCGCGAAAGATCCGCTCCGCACGTGATCGTCAGCGGCAGCGCAAACGTCGTCGAGTACGTGAAGCACAGCGAGTACACCCGGCACCGGTAGCTCCCCGCGTCGGACGGAAGCGGCTGCGGGATCTTCAGCGACGAGGTGAAAAGCCCCGCGTACCGATCCGTGTTGGTCAGCAGCACACCGTTCTTGTACCACTCGTACGACATCCCCGCGGTGCTGGTCACCGTGAACACCGCGGGCACCGCGGGCTGGGCCGTCGCCGTGCCGGTGAAGCTCTCGTATCCAGGCGACGGGCAGCCGCTCCCCAGGACCGTGATCGTGGCGATCTGATCCTCGCGGGTGTTGTCCGCCGTGGGAGCGGCCGACTGTTTGTTCTCAATCGACGCCGAGTGATAGAACGTGAGCCCGGGGGTCGCCCCGCTGCCGAAAGTGTTGTTCTGGATCGTCAGGACCCGAGGCTCAAGACTCGGCCCGATCCGGATCTCGCCACGCAATATCTGGAACGTGAACTCCGGCGCCTCGGCAAACGGCGCCAAACTGGCGATCAGTTGGCTGGCAAACGAAGTAACAGCCGTGGTTCCGATGACCCCGGAGGCGTTATTGACCGTGAGCAGGGCCGGGTTGCCCGTCGAAGCGGTACGGACCAAGTTCTGGATCACATCGCCGTCAACGCGGCCGGCCACCCTTTGGGAGCCAGTGAAGCGGGAAGCCACGATCGCGTTTCCAAGGCCGTCGGCAGTCAGAATCTTCGTACCATCGGAGAAGTACGCGCTCACCCGGAACTTGATCAGCGAATCGGGAGGAGCGCTGATGGATGTTGCCCAGACGTTGCCGTCCTTCGAGACCTCGTAGCGCATGCCATAGGTGCCCGCGGCACACACCCCAGGGCCGAGCAGAAGCGAGAGGGTGATCCAGATGCGAGTTCGAATGGCGGGCACTCCGAGTGATCGAATCGAGCGACCAACGGCAGAAACTCAAGGCACGCACAGCAACGCGTTGTACTGGGAAGCAAAGGACGGGAAGTCCAGGTCGTCGACCACGCCGTCGGCGTTCAGGTCCGCGGGGCACGGCCCGGGCGGGCAGTTCAGCGAGGCGTACGCAAGCGCGAAGATGACGAAATCGGTATCGTTCACGAAGGCGTCGGAGTTCAGATCGGCCGTGCACGGGATGGAGACATCGACCGCCGCGGTGAAGAGCTCGCCGCAGTTCGAACGCGAGCGGAGCGTGTACGAGCCGGAATCGATCGCGTTGGGGTGCAGAATGGTCAGCACCTTGGTTGTGACGCCCGAGATCCGGCTGTCATTCGCCATCGGGACACCATTGTGATGCCAGAGGAAGCGATCGGCCGCAGCGGACACATCGGCGGTGATGATGATCGGTTGGTCGAGCAGGCCCTCGGAATCGAGGGTGACGCTGTTGACGCTGATGGGGTCGCACGGGCCGGGATTGACGTGGATCGTGGCGATGAGATCGGTGCGACCTCCCGCGGCGGCGGTGGGGGGGCCGACTTTGCCGTCGGCCGTGCTCAGAAAGTACTGCAATCCCGGTGTGCTCGCCGCGCCAAACACGAAGTTCCGGATCACGATGTCGCGCTGCTGCGGGTCAGCATTGAGAACAATCTGACCTTTGTAAATGAGCGATGAGGTCTGGGGATTGTTGACCAAGGTTGCGAGGACATTCGTGAACAGAATCTGGGATGCAAAGCTGCGAGTGTCCGTGCCGCCGATGATGTTTCCGTTGACCACAAGCAGTTGGGTCCCGCCTGCCGGCGAGAGGCGAACCATGTTCTGGATGGACTCGCCCGCGACGAGGCCATCGACGATGGTGCGGCCCACGAAGCGGTACCACGCGATGGCGTTGCCGTTGGTCGTCACGTTGCTCGCCGTGCTCGACACCGGCGTCGGTGGAGTGAAGTACGAGCTCATGCGAAAGAACACGGTCTCTCCCTCGATCACGTTGACCGACGGAGACCAGGTAGTACCGTCCTTGCTGACCTCAAATCGAAGGCCCCAAGCGGCGTCGGTAGCGGTTGCGAGCGACCCCGTCGCGGCAAGCGACAGCACGGCGGTACGAGTGAAAAACATTGTGCAAAGCCTCCAATCCCACAAGAGACCTCACCGTACCGCACGGTCCAAGAAGTCGCAAGGAGAATTGGAACCTCAAACCACAATTCCACGAATCTTGCAAAGGACCAGCAGAAATCAGGGGCTCTTCCAGCCTTGCGCAATCGGCATGCGCCGTCCGGTGCCAAACGCCACCCCCGTCACCTTCAGTCCCGTCGCCGCCTGCCGACGCTTGTACTCGCTCAGGTCCGTCAGCCGGATGACCCGGCGCACGGTCGCATCATCAAATCCCGCTCGGCCAGCGCACGCCGCGATAATCTGCGACGCGTTCTCGTGCCGTTCCACATAGCGTGACAGGATCTCGTCGAGGACGTCGTACGCCGGCAGAGAATCCTGATCGGTCTGATTGGGCCGCAGCTCCGCGCTGGGCGCCTTCTCGATGCTGCCCGCGGGGATCGGGGGCTTCGCAAACCCCAATCGCGTATGCTGCTCGTTCATGAACCGCGCGAGCCGGTAGACCCAGTGCTTGGTCACATCCGACAGCACCGCCAGCCCGCCGTTCATGTCGCCGTAGAGCGTGCAGTAGCCCACCGCGAGTTCGGACTTGTTGCCCGTGGTTAGCACGATCGCGCCGGTGCGGTTCGACAGCGCCATGAGAATCGTGCCGCGGAGACGAGACTGCAGGTTCTCCTCCGCGAGATCGGGCAGCTTCTCGCCCAGCGTTGCTGTGTTGAGCGCCTTCATGGCCGGGTCGATCGCCGCCACCGCGCCATCGAAGGACGGCCCGATCGGGATCGTGATGCAGCGCATCCCCAGCCGCTGCGCGAGGTCGTACGCATCGGCCTTGCTGTGCTCGCTCGAGTACGGCCCGGGCAGGCTGACGCCCAGCACGTTGCCCGAACCCAGAGCGGCCGCCGCGATCGCCGCGGTCACCGCGCTGTCGATGCCGCCCGAGAGCCCCAGCAGCGCCGACTTGAAGCCGGTCTTGCCGAGGTAGTCGCGGACGCCCAGCACCAGCGCGTGGAACAACTGCTCGTCGTCCGAGATCGCTTCGTCGTGCCGGTGGCCCGCGCCCGCGAGGCGGGCGGCAGAGATCGCCGCCGCGGTGCGATCCGGCGCCGTGATCGTCGAGACCACGCCCGTCTTGCTCTGCGTGAGCGGCAGATCGACGCACACCAGCGCCGTCTCGAACGCCGGGGCACGCGTGATCACGCGGCCATCGGGCCCGACCACGCAGGAGCGGCCGTCGAAAATCAGATCGTCGTTCCCGCCCACCTGGTTCACGCTTACGACGTGGAGATTGTGCTTCTGGGCGTGCTTCTGGAGGATCGCCACGTGCCGCTCGCCCTTGCCCAGCACAAACGGACTGGCAGAGGCCGACAGGATGGCGCGACAGCCGAGCCCCGCGAGCTCGTCGATCGGGTCCGGCCCGTCGGCGTAGCGGGCAGCGAAGCCCGCGTCCTCGCCACGCCACAGGTCCTCGCAGATCGCCAGCCCCAGCCGCACCATGCCCGCGCGACCGGGGACGTCGATCGTCACGGCCCGAGACCCGGGAGTGAAGTACCGATCCTCGTCGAACACGTCATACGTCGGCAGCAGCCGCTTGTCGTAAGCCGCGAGCCGAGTCGCATCCCGGTACGCCACGAGCGAGTTCACAATCCCAACCCGACGACCCGACGAATCGCGCACTGATCGAGGCACGCCGAGAATGATCGTGATGTCGCGAGAGTGCTCCGCCGCGATTCGGTCCGCGGCCTCTTCGCAGGCGTCCAAGAACCCGCCCTGCAGCAGCAAGTCCTTGGGCGGATAGCCGCACACCGCGAGCTCCGGGAAGAGCACGCAGTCCGCCTCCAGATCGCGTGCCTTGTCGATCATGGTCGCGATCGACGCGGCGTTGGCTTGGAGTGAGCCGATCGTCGGGTTGGTCTGGGCCAGAGCGAATCGCATTCTGGACTAGGGTAGTGGGAATCGACGCTCGGGGCGATGATCGCCGCCGCAGGGCCCGACTCAAGATCATGGAGCAAGCCCGGTGTCCGGGCCCTGCGCAAAGTCTGCTCACCGGTACCCCAAGAACCCGCAAGAAAAAAGCCCGGCCATAGGCCGGGCTTTCTCGAAACACTGGAATGGCAGCGGGTCTCAGCGGCTCTGCACGTACGACGCGTCGAGCGTCTTGGCGATGCGGGTGCGAGCGTCCTCCAGGTGGGCCTTGGTGTAGGCGTCGGGCGAGGACTTGAGGCCGCCCTCGGCGAGCGTGTCGACCCGCTTCAGTTCAAGTCGTGCGATCGAAGAGATCGCGCGGATCGAAGCGCTTCCGGTGTCCCGCAGAAGGGCCAAGGTCACGAGCCGTTCCAGGTGCTCGCGCTGCAGGTTGCGCCGCAGCGAGCTGGCCATGGGCGACTTCTCGTTGAACGAGCCGCTGGGCTTGGCGTACTCGCGCCACACGTTGTCAGTCACCGTGCGGACCACCTCGTTCATGGTGATCAGGTTGTCGGTGCCCGCGGTGCGGAACTCGTTGTCGTAGAGCCGGCGCAGCCGGGTCGGGTTCATGATCATCGTGAGCGCGACCGACTGCACCGCGCCCAGCGAATCGTGCACCGTGAAGCTCGAGTCGCTGATGAGCTCGTTGTTGTCGTAGAAGTGTTCCTTGTTCAAGTGCCGCACGATCTCGGGCGTGAGTCCAAACGACGCGTCCTCGAACGCGTTGTCCATGATGAGCTTCAGGGCCCGACGCTGGCTCTCCGCCGGGACATCGGAGATCGGGGCGCGGTCGCCCGGATCGCCCTTGGAGTCGTTGTTGAGGAACGAGCCGCCGACCCAGCGCGAGGCGATCGACAGCATCTGCAGCTGCGAGTTCAGCGTCGCGTTGTACCGCCGCCGGGCCACGGCCCACGACTCGCCTTCCTTCACGATCTTGTCCAGCAGCTTGGCCCGGACTTCCTTGATGAGCCCCAGGCGGCTCTCGGCGAACTGCAGGTTGTCGGCGCCGAGGTCCCAGGTGTTGTTCCGCGGGTCGGCGTCGAACGAAATCGCGGACTGGGCCTGATACACGAGATCAGGCTCGCCCGCTCTCTTCAGCAGCTCCGGCAGCTTGTCTTCCGGGCCGTAGCCGTAGGCGATCACCCACTTGTCGTACGGGCCCAGCACCGGCGTCGCGTACGGCCCCTGGACCTCGCCCAGGTTGTAGTTGATGTTCGCCGCGGCGTACTCCATCACCGATCCGACCGTCGGGCCGCTGAAGCCCGGAGAATTGATGTCCTTCAGCGAGCGGATCGTGCTCGAGATCATGTTGTGCTGCAGGCCCAGGCAATGCCCGACCTCGTGGGCGCTGATGTAGCGGATCATCTGGCCCAGGTACTCCTCCGGCAGATCATCCAACGTGTCGGGGCTCTTGGGCGTCACCGCTCCCGACGCGAACGCCGCGTCGGCCAAGCCGATGTCCAGCGACAGCATCGTGCCGATGCGGCACGCGCCCCCGCCCGCCATCGACGCGAGCGCCCACTCGCTGCGGCCCGCGGCCTTCGCATGCTCCGGGTTGGTGGTACGCAGCGCCCGCTCGCGCAGGATCTTCTCACGCTGGTCCGGGCCCACCAGGCGCAGCCGCGGGTCCCACGTCGGCTGCTCTTCCAGCCACTGCAGCGTCTCGGGGCTGAACGCGTGCTCGGCGATCGCCAGCGAGAAGTTCTCCACCATGCTCCGCACCGCCCGGGTCAGGCCCTGGTGCCACACGACATCCGCGTCAAGGATCTCGCCCGTCAACGGGTTCGTGCGGCTCGGCCCGATCGCGTAGCCGTTCTCGCTCGCGTTCCAGCGGAAGAAGTTGTAGCGGCTGTCCTCCGGGTCCTTATCCATGTTCGCGCCGGTCGTGGCGTCCTGCTGGTACACCACCACCGCGTTGTCGAACCCGATCTCGCTGTACGCCTGGTTCCACATCTCGATGCCCTCACGCACATAGCGACGGAAGCGCAGCGGCGTGGTGTGCTCGATGTACCAGACGATCGGTTCCTTGGGCGGGCTGACCTTCAGCTTCGGGTCGGCCTTCTCTAGCGACCAGCGGTTGATGTAGCGCTCGGTGATGTCGTTGTTGGTGGTCTTGCCAAAGTCCTGATAGAAGTCGTAGAAGTAGCCCGTCTTGGGACTGGCCTTGCGGGGCTTGAAGCCGGGCGTGCCGGTCAGTTCGCCGATCGAGTACGCAAAGCGCACCAACTGGCCGTCGGGGCGTGGCGCCTGGTACTCGATGACCACGTTCTTCGGGAAGGTCTTGGCCTTGGTGAGCTTGGTGAGCGTGGGGTTCACCGCGGGCAAGCTCGGGCCGTAGCCGGCGTAGACCGAGCTCCCGAAGAACTTGGACACATCGCGGGTCGCCATCGCGCCCAGGTCGATGACCGGCCGGTTGCCAGGGGCCATCGAGACGATCGGCACCGTCGTCAGCACGCGACCGGTGTAGAGCTGGCTCACCGAGTCCTTCAGCTGCTTGTCGTCGCTGCTGGTGCGGACGCTGAAGTCCGGCGCGATCAACGCGAGCTGCTTGTCGTAGCGTTCCCACTTGGTGTAGTGGGTCGGGCCCATAACGCCGGCCTCCGAATCGCCGGCGGTGACGGTGCAGGCGATCATCATGAGCTGCGACTCAAAGTTCGCCGGCAGCACCGCGAGCAGCTTGCCCGTCTTCTCATCGCGGTACAGGTCGTACAGCGGGTTCGAGCCGTCGGCCGTGCTCACCACCCTGGTCAGGCCTTCGATCGCCTTCTCGAACGGCGGGAAATCGGGAGCCTTCGCCGGAGCGCCAGCCGCGGCCGGGGGGCCTCCCGCCGCCGCGGGCGGCGCGCCCGCCGGGTCGTTCGCGACCTCGGGGTTCGCCACGCCCAGGCCCGCCGCCATTCCGGCCAGAGCGATCAGGAATCCCAGACGACCCCAGCCCACGCCCCCGTGTGAGGGCCCAGCGGGAGCGGCGGACGGACGGAGAGAGCGGCGGTCAGACTCGTTCACGCGAGACTCCTTGAGGAGGATGCACTAGGCGAAGGACAGAGTACCGAACGAAGCGGCGTCGGTCGGTGTATGCGCCGGAGTCGGATCGGTTGCAGATGACTGTTCCCGTTCAGGACGAACCGGTCGGTTGGGCGGTCGAAACCTGCCGAGATGGCCAGAAGCCGCCCGGCGGGTTCACGGATCGCGACGGTTTCCTATCATCTCTGCAACTTGTTCAGTGCGAATCCAAAAGAACCCCGGGGTCGAAGCGGCGGGGCGGTTCGAAGCGGGACGGATCTGGTTGGTTTGAAGGATGTTCGGCACAGGCCGCCGGCGCAGGCCGACGGCGTGATTGCCAACCCATCCGGCGAACGCGAGGCTCCGATCCCGCGTTGGTGAAGCAGAAGATTGGTTCCGCTGCAGCGGAACACGGAGGACCGACGCGTGTGGAAGTGGATACTCGGGTTCCTGCTCGTGGTCATCATCGCCTTGGGCGGCACCGGCGTCTGGTTCGTCCAGTCCGGACAGCTCGCCAAGGTCCGTGAGATGTTCGACCCCTCCGCCAAGGCGACCTTCGTCCGCGTCGAGGACGTGAAGCGCGGCGACCTGGTCCGCGTCGTCAGCGCCCCCGGCGTCATCGAGCCCCTGCAGAAGGTGGACATCTCCGCCCAGGTCTCGGCCCGCATCATCGCCATGCCCTATCGAGAGGGCGCCCGGGTCAAGAAGGGCGACGTGCTGGTCCGACTCGACGCCGACGACCTGAAGGCGTCGCTGGAGTCGTCCAGGGCTCAGCTCCGCAGCGAGGAGGCCCGGCTCGCCGGCGCACTGGCGAGCATGGAGAACATGACCCAGGAGCTCGGCCGCAAGCGCGAGCTGTTCGCCAGCAAGGACATCTCCAAGTCCGACCTCGACGCCGCGGAGGCCGAGTACAGCCGCGCCCAGAGCACGTACAAGCAGGTCACCCACTCGATCTCCATCGCCAAGGCCAACATCTCCAAGGCCGAGAAGAACCTGTCCTACACGACCATCGTCGCGCCCTTCGACGGCGTGGTCACCGACGCCAAGGCCGAGGAAGGCGAACTCGTCGTCGTCGGCACGCTCAACAACCCCGGCTCGGTGATCATGCAGGTCGCCGACCTCAACTCCATGATCGTCAAGGCCAAGGTCGACGAAACCAACATCGCGCCCGTCAAGATCGGGCAGCGGACCAAGGTCTACATCAACGCCTTCCCCAACCGCACCTTCGGCGGCGTCGTCCAGACCATCCAGCCCCTCCGCATCGTCGACCGCGACAACACCGCCTACTTCCAGACCGAGATCAAGCTCGAAGTCCCCGAGGACGTCGCGGTGTACTCCGGCATGACCGGCAACGTCGACATCGAGGTCGAGACCTTCAGCAACGTGGTCAAAGTTCCCAGCCAGGCCGTCGTCGAGCGGCTGGTCGAGGAACTGCCCAGCGACGCGCTCCGCGACGGCGTGGTCGACCGCAGCAAGAAGTGGGCCCGCGTCGTGTACGCCTACGACAGCGGCAAGGCCAAGGTCTTCCCGGTCACCGTCGGCCCGAGCGACCTGACCGACACCGTGATCCTCAAGGGCCTGGACGAGAACTCGAAGATCATCGTCGGACCCTTCAAGGCGCTCGTGAGCCTCAAGGCCGACCAGAAGCTCACGGACAAGGAAGAGAAGAAGAAGGGCGCCGTCGATCCCAACGCGGGCGTGCGCACCGCCAGCAACGAGAAGCCCGCCGACACCGCGGACAAAAAAGACTCGAAGGCCGGAGGCAAGACCGGCGAGATCAAGCCCTCCGATCCCAAGACCGCCGATTCCAAAGCCTCGGACTCCTCCAAGGGCAAGGACTCCAGCGTCTCCACCCAGGCTTCGACCCCGGCCGAAACCGGCAAGAACTGACCGCGCGAAGACCCGCCGCACGCACCAGACCAGGCACCCATGCTCGCCATCAAGATCCGAAACCTTCAGAAGATCTACCGCATCGGGCCGGAGAAGGTCCACGCGCTTCGCGGCGTCGATCTCGACATAGCCAAGAACGAGTTCGTCGCCATCATGGGCGCCTCGGGCTCGGGCAAGTCGACGCTGATGAACATCCTCGGCTGCCTCGACCGTCCCAGCGCCGGTTCCTACGAGCTCGCGGGCAAGCCCACGCACAAAATGAGCGCCACCGCGCTCGCCAAGGTCCGCAACGAGGAAATTGGCTTCGTCTTCCAGTCCTTCGAGCTTCTGAATCGCGCGAACGCGGTGAGCAACGTGATGCTGCCCTTGCTCTATTCCGCCAAGTACTGGTGGGGGGCTCGGCGGATGGCCAAGCGAGCGCTCGAACGCGTCGGGCTGGCCAACCGCATGGGGCACAAGCCCAACCAGATGTCCGGCGGCCAGCGCCAGCGCGTCGCCGTCGCCCGCGCCCTGGTCACCAACCCTTCCATCCTCCTCGCCGACGAGCCCACCGGCAACCTCGACACCAAGACCAGCGAGGAGATCATCGGTCTCTTCAAGCAGCTCCACGCCGAGGGCCAGACCATCGTGGTCGTCACCCACGAAGAAGACATCGCCGGTCACGCCAAGCGGATCATCCGCCTGCGCGACGGCAAGATCGTCTCCGACTTCCCGACCGATCAAGACCCCATTCACCAGGATTACCTGCGCCGCGCCGCCGACCACGCGGTGAAGGCCGCCGTCGCCGCGGGATTGGCCCCCGAACCCGCCGCGGCTGGCACTTGAGTTGTCGAATGAACGCCCACGTCTGACCGTCCGAGCCGAGACCCTTCCATGATCATCCGACTGCTCTTCCAGACCGTGCTGATCGCGCTCGCCCAGATCTGGGCGAACAAGATCCGGGCCGTGCTCACCACGCTGGGCATCGTGATCGGCGTCGCCGCGGTCGTGTCCATCGTCGCCGCGACCAAGGGCCTCGAGTCCTTCGTGCTCGACCAGTTCGCCACCATCGGCGCCAACAAGGTCTGGGTCTTCCCCCGCATGCCCGACAACCGCCGCGACCGCTACGGCTGGCGCCAGCTCCGCCTCACCACCCGCCAGGTCGACGGCATGCTCGCCGCGTCTCCCTCGCTCGCCCGCCTCTCTCCGGTGATGAACTTCACCGTCAGCGTCCAGGCCGGCGACAAGGTCAAGGACCTCGTCACCGTCACCGGCATCCGCCCCGACTGGCACGAGATCGAGTCCCGCTCGGTCACCATCGGCCGCCCCTTCATGCCCAGCGACGAAGAAGGCAAGCTCCAGGTCTGCCTGATCAACGACAAGGGCGTCGCCGAGCTCAACCTCAACTCCGACCCCACCGGCACCGTCCTGCTCGTCGGCGGCCGCCGCTTTAAGATCGTCGGCGTCGTCGAGACCAAGTCGGTCTCTCCGATGTTCGGCGGCAACGAGGCCCAGACCGAGATCTTCATCCCCTTCGCCACCGGCGAGATGATGCGTCCAGAACCCCGCATCTACGTCGTCGCCCAGAGCAAAGGCCCCGAGCTCTTCGAGGACGTGAAGGCCGAGATCACCACCTACATGCGCCGCGTCCGCAATCTCGAGCCCGGCGAACCCAACACCTTCGGCGTGGAAGCGATCGACCAGGCGATCTCGCAGTTCAAGTCCCTCGCCGCGGGCCTGCAGGCCTTCGCCGGCGGCATCGTCGCCATCTCGCTCCTGGTCGGCGGCATCGGCATCATGAACATCATGCTCGTCTCCGTCAGCGAACGCACCCGCGAGATCGGATTGCGCAAAGCGGTTGGGGCCAAGCCCAGCGTGATCCTCACCCAGTTCCTCGTCGAAGCCGTCACGCTCTGCATGCTCGGCGGCGCGATCGGTCTGGCGATCGGGCAATTGCTCGTGATCCTCATGCGAGCCGTCGCCAGCAACGCCCTCGGCGGCGCGGTGATCCCCTCGTGGGCGGTGATGCTCGCGGTCGGCTTCTCCGCCGCCACCGGTCTGATCTTCGGCATGTTCCCGGCCATCAAGGCCGCTCGTCTGGACCCCATCGAGGCTCTGCGGCATGAATAACCCGTCCGGCGCACGACGCGCCACGCGATCGAACCTGAGCGCTCACGGCGTTCGCGCGATCTCTGTCACCCTGATCATCACCCTGCTCGCCGGCTGCGCCGGCAACCCGCTCGCGTGGGAAGAGGGCGACTACGGCCGCGACGTCTCGCTCGATCGCCTCCGCCAACTCGAGCCCGCCAACTTCGAGAAGTACGCCCGCCACGACGTAAAGGTGCCCACCGACATGTCGGGCATGATCGAGAAGCAGGCCATCGAAAAGGCCCGCAAGCGCTTCGAGGGCATCGAGAACTACGCCGTCGGCCTCGAAGAAGCCCGCGCCAGCACCCTCTCCAACAACCTCCAGCTCCAGATCGCTCTGGTCGATCCCGCCATCGCCCGCGAGACCGTCAGCCAGGAAGAAGCCCGCTTCGAGAGCGCCTTCACCCTCCGCACCCTCTGGGACGAGCGGAACACCCCGACGGGCCTGAGCAACCCCGACCGCTCGTTCAGCGGCACCCGCCTGATCGAGCCCGGCGTCCGCGTCCCTCTGCGCACCGGCGAGACCGTGAACGTCAACTTCGCCGCTCAGCGCAACAACGCCAACCCCGGCGGGATCCTCAACCCCAACTACAACGACGACCTGAGTTTCTCGGTCAGCCAGCCGCTGCTGCGAAACGCCGGCCGCCGGGCCAACACCGCCGCCCTGCGCATCGCGTCGTACAACCAGAAGGCCGCCGAGAGCACCACCAAGCTCGAGGCCATCCGGCAGATCGCCGCCGTGGACCGCTCGTACTGGCGTCTCTACCAGGCCAAGAAGAGCCTCGGCGTCACGCAGCAGCAGTACGAACTCGCCCAGGCCCAGCTCGAGCGTGCCGAGCGCCGCGTCCGGTCCGGCAGCGCGCCCGAGATCGAGGTGATCCGCTCCCAGGCCGGCGTCGCCGACCGCCTCGACGCGATCATCCGCGCCCAGAACGCGGTGCTCACGCAGCAGCGCGAACTCAAGCGTGTGATGAACATGCCCGGGCTCACCATCGAGACCCAGACCATGCTCACGCTCGCAACCGAGCCCGACCTGGTCCTGTACGAGTTCGACCGCGTCGCCCTGACCGAGCAAGCGGTGAACACGCGGATGGAGATGCTCGAGCTCGAGCTCCGCCTCGCCGCCGACGCCGCCAACATCGACCTGGCCCAGAACCGTGCCCTGCCCCTGATCACGCTCGACTACACCTACAACGTCAACGGCCTGGGCGGCGTGCGGGGCAAGGCGGTCGAGGGCATCGCCGAGTGGCAGAACACCGACTGGAGCATCGGGCTCAACGCCGAGATCCCCCTCGGCAACGAGGCGGCTCGCTCCGCCGTCCGCCGCGCGATCCTCACCCGCGTGCAACGCCTCAGCACCAAGGACGCCCGCGAGCAGAGCATCCGCCAGGAAGTCCTCAACGCCATCGACACCAGCGAGGCCGCCTGGCAACGCGTCATCGCCGCCCGCCAGAGCGTGATCCTCAACACCCGCGCCCTCCAGGCCGAGCAGCGCCAGTTCGACGTCGGCGCCAGCACGAGCACCAACGTGCTCGACGCCGCCACCCGCCTGGCCGAAGCCCAGCTCCAGGAGATCAACGCGATCACCGATTACGAGATCTCCCAGGTCGACCTGGCCTTCGCGACCGGCACTCTCCTCGGCCAGAGCCGCGTGGACCTCACGATCCCCGATCGCCCCAACCTCGACCAGCCCGCTCCGAAAGAAGAGATCCGCGGCGAGGGCGAGGCCAAGCACGTCCCCGGCCCCGCTCTCCTCGAGCTCTTCGGCAAAAAGGTCGCCGACGACGCCAAGGCCAAGAACGCCGAGTCAGCCCCCAAGCCCGACCCGCAGACACCGCCGCCCGCGGGCCAGCCGCAGACGCCTCCCTCACCCGAACCCCAAAAGGAAACGACGCCGCAGTGAGCGGCGTCGTGAAGCGGAGAGGGGGGGATTCGAACCCCCGAAACGGTTGCCCGTTTACGCGATTTCCAGTCGCGTTCCTTCAGCCTCTCGGACACCTCTCCGGCGAAGGGGCAAAGTGTAGAACCACCCCGGGCCAAAGGCTCGTCCGCCATTGTCCGAGAAATCAGGCATGGATCGCCCGCCCCCTCACACGCCCGCTGCTCGGGCATCGGGCCGGAGGCTCGGGACCGCCAGCGACACAAGCCGCGACCCCAGCTCCCGGCGCAGCACGAACGCCGCGACCAACCAGCCCAACGCCGCGCCGATCAGCACGTCGCTGACATAGTGCGCGTTCAGCAGCACCCGGGCCGAGCAGACGATCACCGCAAGCCCCACACACAGCGCCCTCAGCTTCGGGTACAGCGTCGCCAGACAGAACGCCAGGCACGCTCCCGCCATCGCGTGGCTGCTGGGCATCGACCACAGGTCGCTGACGCCCTTCGCGCCCATCTCCCACGCCGACATCAGCCGCACGCCGCCGGTGCCGCTCTCGACCGGGTACTTGCCGAGCGGGCCGAGCAGGTGCATCGGATCATCAAACAGCGGCCGGGGTCGTCCCAAGAACATCTTGAGCAGGTTTCCGACCAACCCGCTGAGCGTCGCCGCGACCGCGATGTCGGTGATCCGCCGCCACTTCAGCCGCGCATCGGCCGGATCGAGAAGCAGGATCACCAGCGAGACGAGCACGATCGACGAGATCGCGCCAAACTGTTGCAGGAACTCCAGCTCTCGCTTCACGTCCCCGCCCACGCGCCGGGTCCACAGGAAGTCCCGCACCGCCCCATCCAGCGGCACCGCCGCCAGCCCAAGCGCGATCAGCCCGAGGCTCAGCACGAGCCGCCGCCGCCGCGCGACCGGGTTGTCGAGATCAAGCGTGTCCCGCACGCGGCATTGTTGGTAGAGCCTCTCGCGCAAGCGAGAGGTCGCGCGCTCCCGTCTTCTCTTCCACGCCGCCGCCGCGATCCACCGTCCTGACGCACCCACCCCGGTGCGTACCGTTCTCCATCGCGTGACGCGCCGCTCTCCGCAATCCCTCGACCGAACTCGCCCCCGACCGCTCGAGCGGCTCACCGGCCGCCTCGCGCCGCTCTGGCTCGTCCTGCTCTGCCTCGCCGCGTACCTCCCCGGGCTGTTCAGCATCCCGCCCATCGACCGCGACGAATCCCGCTTCGCCCAGGCCAGCCGCCAGATGTTCGAGAGCATCGCCCTCCCCGCCGAGCAGCGCACACCCGCCCTCCACTCCGGCGGCCTCGCCGTCCCCTACGTCGGCGCCACCCCGCGGCTCAACAAGCCGCCCCTCGTCTATTGGCTCCAATCCGCCTCCGCCGCGGCGTTCACCGGCGGCAACCCGATCCGCGACGCGATCTGGATGTACCGCGTGCCCAACGTGCTCTGCACCATCGCCGCGGTGCTGCTGCTGTTCCGCCTCGGATCCACGATGCCCGGCATCGGCCGCAGCGCCGCGTTCCTCGCCGCGGCAGGCTTCGCCGCGAGCCCGCTGGTGGTCGTCGATGCGCACCAGGCAAGGGCCGATCAGTTGCTCCTCCTCACGGTCATCGCGACCCAAGCTCTCTTGTGGCGCATCTACGCCACCCCGCGCACCAACTGGGGCCTCGTGCTCGCGTTCTGGCTCAGTATCGCGATGGGCGTGCTCGCCAAAGGCCCGATCACGCCCATGATCGCGGCGTTCACCGCCCTCGCCTTCAGCGTCGTTCGCGGCGAGTGGCGATGGTTGTGGCGATCCCAGCCGCTGGTCGGCGTGTTCATCGTCGCCGCGGGGGTTTCGCCTTGGGTGGTCGCGGTCGGACAACACGTCGGCCTCTCAAACTACCTTAACGAGGTCTACGCCGAGACCATCGGCCGCAGCAAGGAAGCCATGGAAGGGCACTGGGGCCCGCCGGGCTATCACGCCGCGCTCTTCGTGTTCCTGCTCTGGCCGCTGGCGTTGGCCCTGCCCCACACGCTCACCCGGCTCCGCCGCCGCTGGCGCCGCGATGCCTCGACCGCGTTCCTGCTCGCCTGGCTGCTGCCGGCGTGGATCGTCTTCGAGATCGTCAGCACCAAGCTGCCGCACTATCCGCTGCCGCTGTTCCCCGCCGCGGCGTTGCTCCTGGCCCGCGGCGCAGTCCTCGTCTCGCGCCTCCCGGCACGCCGCGCCTCCGGCGTCTTCCTCCACTGGAAACGCTTCTGGGCCGGCACCGGACTCGTCGTCGTCGCGGCCATCGCTGCCCTCGGCGCTTCGATGCCGTGGTGGCGCGACTTCGGCTGGATCGATGGACCAAACTGGGAGCCAACCGCCGGCGTCGTTCCCGCCGCGATCCTTCTTGGTGCAGCGGCGTTCCTGCTGATCTTCCGTTCCGGCTTCCTCGCCGGCAAGCAGCGCGTCACCACCGCCATCCTCGGCGGCGTCGCCGGTGTGGTGCTCTCGTACTGGACGCTCTTCCAATTCATCGGCCCCGCCGCGTTGTCGCTGTCGTCTCGGGTGGTGGCAGCGCTCCCGGCCAAAGCCTCCCCAACGCTCATCGGCTACGACGAGGACAGCGTGCTCTTCCTGACCCGCGGCCTGGCCAACCGTGGCGCCGACGCCTCCGCCGTCTCTCGCATGCATGTCGGCGTGCTTTCGCAGCGTGTCGCTGACGAGAGCGCCGTGTCGCTCCCCGACAACTCTGTCCGCCTCCGCGGCTTCAACATCGCCCGCGGCCGCTGCGAGACCGTGATCGTGCTTCCCGGAGTACGCCCATGAGCGACACTCCCGCAACGCCGCCCAACCCCACGCCCAACCCCACGCCGCTCCCCACGCCCCTCCCGACGCCCCGCGGACTGCTCATCATCGACAAGCAACCCAAGTTCACGTCCATGGACGTCTGCGCCATCCTCCGCACCCGCCTCCGCCGCGGCGGCGCTCCCAAACGCATCAAGGTCGGCCACGCCGGCACCCTCGACCCGCTCGCCACCGGTGTGCTTGTCGTCCTCATCGGCAAGGCCACCACGCTCGTCCCGCGCTACATGGCCGCCGAGAAGGAATACGAAACCACCATCGATCTCTCCCGTCTCTCGAACACCGACGATCTCGGCGGCGTGCTCACCGATGTCGCGGTCTCGCGCATCCCGACCCGAGCCGACGTCGACGCCGCACTCACACGCTTCACCGGCACGATCGAGCAGACCCCGCCGCAGTATTCCGCGATGCGCATCGGCGGCCGCCGCGCCTACGAGATGGCCCGCGAGGGCGAGGTCGCGCCGCTCAAGCCGCGCCCCGTCACCATCCACACGATCGACGTGCTCGACTACACCTGGCCGCTGCTCTCGCTCCGCATCCGCTGCGGCAAGGGCGTCTACATCCGCAGCCTCGGCCGCGATCTCGGGGCCGCGATGGCAGTGGGGGGCGTGCTCACCGCGCTTCGCCGAACCCGGGTCGGAGCCTGCGACATCCAGCACGCCCAGAGGCTCGATCAACTGCCCGACGTGCTCCTCCAGGAGC
Source organism: Phycisphaerales bacterium (assembly GCA_019744815.1). Classification (GTDB taxonomy): domain Bacteria; phylum Planctomycetota; class Phycisphaerae; order Phycisphaerales; family UBA1924; genus JAFEBO01. Next base: position 36,411 of record JAIEUA010000010.1, on the reverse strand, counting down.
ACCTGCTGCCCGCGCCCGAGCAAGAAGCCTGATTCACACCGCCAGCGCTCGCGCCAGCTCTACCGTCAACCGCGGATCGGCACACGACCAGCTCAGGTGCGAGTCCCCAGCGCGAAGGACGATCTCAAGCCCCAGTGATGCAGCCCGCAAGGTGACGCCCTGCGCGGCCGCGCTCGCCCGCTGCCGAGTCAGCTCACTCATCAACTCCCCTGGCAGATCCGTCTCCCTCGTCCGCACCGACCGCTCCTCGCCGCCGGTGATCAACACGATCTCGGGCACGCCGCGCTCCGCCAGAAAGCCCGCGAGCCGCACCAGCATGTCGGGCAGCGGTTGGTGCAACGCCCCGCTCACTCCTCACGGCTTCCCGACACGACAGGCTCTTCAACCCGCGCCGCGACCGTACCGGGCAGCAGACCCGGCATCCAGATGTCGGAGAGATGCTGCCCGTCAACGACACGCCGAAGGAGGAGATAAACCATCGTGAAGCCCGTGAACGCCACGCTCATCGCATACGCCGTCGCGAGCATCAGAGGCAGATTCACCCATAGCTTCAGCACAAAGCCCGTGAATCCCTCGGCCTGGGCCGCCGGGTTGGAGATCCCGACCGGCGCGTCCGACGCCAGCCATCCGATCGCCGCCGCGTTGAACCGGCTCAGCCCCAGCCCCAGCGCCGTCGCCAGCGTCACGGCCACCCAACCACTGAGCGTGAGCACCGCGAGATACAGCACATACCGCAGCGGCCGCGAAGGCACATACGCGTACGCCCGCTGCACCCCTTCGATCGCATCGCCGCCCTCGCACGCGATGGCGGGCGCCATGAGCGGCGCACCGACAATCGTGAGCACCAGCAAAATCGCTCCCAACAGCCCCGCGAGCAGCACCACCGGGAACAGCACCGCACCCGCCCACTGCGTCCAGCTGAGCGAGAAGAGCAGCCAGCCGAAGACCGCGACGCCCAGGAAGATCGCCCCGGCCAGCAACGCCGGTCCCGCGATCGACAAGAACAGGCTCCGCCACTTCCGCAGGCCGAATCCCAGCCCATCCACCCACGACAGCCGCAGCCCGTGCGCGATCTCACACGCGGCAATCCGGCAGATCGCCCCCGCTCCGATCAAGAGCACGATCGCCATCGGGATCGCGACCAGCGCGCCCCACGAGAAGTCCTGCCACAGGGTGCGCGGCAGCGTCACCAACGGCACAAACGCCTCGACCACCCGCCCGGCATCGCCCACGAGCAACCCGTCGCGAACCTCGCCCAGCAGCGTGCGCACCCCACGCAGCAGCTCGTCGCTCATCAAAGACCCCAGCCCGATCTGGTTGTCCTTCCGCCCGATGTTCCCAACCAGCGAAATCAAGTCGGCCGCGAGCAGCGCGAACAGCGCGATCCCGATGCTCGCCGGCCGCAGCGCCAGCCGCGGCACCTTCAGCAGCTTGGGCCACAGCAGGTCGTCGGTCAGGTCCGCCAACGCCACCGGACGCGAAAGCCGCAGCCCCGCGTGCAGCTCAGAGCGGGGCCCGCGATCGCCAAAGGGAGCGCCTGTCGAACCTGAAGCGGGCGGCGTCGTAGTGCCGGGGGTGTCCATGCATCATCCTTGACCGGGAATCCGGGTCGGGCCTCGGCCCCGGGAATCGTTCCAGAACCACATGCTACCGCCATTCTCGCTTGCCCGCGAGCGGCCGGAAGCCGATGATCAAACCTATGCGCAAAGCTGTCTTCGAATGGGTGACTCTCCTCACGGCCCTGGCCATCGTCGGGCCGTTTGTCGCCCTCCCGCTGGCGTGGCTCACCACCGCCTCCGGCGCCACCGACGCGACGCCGCTCACCTCGACGCAGCCGGCCCTGGGCATCGGTTACACCCTCCTGGCCATGGTGGGCGCGCTGCTCGCCGGTTGGCTGGGCACCAAGACCGTCAGCCGCGGCATGGGCATGGCCGCCGCGGGGTTCGTGCTCGTGTGGGTCGCCGCCCGATCCGGCACCAGCGCGATGATCCTCCGCGACGCGGGTTCTGCAAGCGCCGCGGCCATTCGACTGACCATCGAGGCCGCGATCCTCGCGATCCCCGCGCTCTGGCTGGTGACCATCGTCCAACGCCCCACGCCCATCGAGAGCGATGAATCCGTCTACCCGCTCACCGAGTGCCGCACCGACTTGGTGCAGGGACTCAAAGACGCTGTGACCTCGCGCGGCCTGCAGGTGGTCCTCGCCGCCGCCGCGGGCGCGATCCTTGGCAGCATGTTCGCCTCGATCGGCATGCTCAAGGGCCAGGCGATCTTCGACGGCTTCTTCGCGGGCCTGCTGGGCGGCGCCGGCGGCGGCCTGCTCCTCGCGGGCGTGGAGAACCCTCGCCCCGCTCTCGCTCCCTACCTCGGCGTCGCGCTCGTCATGATCGCCGCCCCGATCGCGGCCTCGTTCTACCACGGCGCCTCCCTGCGCACCGTTGCCGTCACCGGCGAACTGATCGCCCCGGCCCGGCTAATCCCGATGGACTGGATCGCGGGCATGTTGATCGGTGTGCCGTGGGGCCTCTCCTGGCTCGCCAGTTCGGTGAAAGAAAAGCCCGAGCCCAAGCGAGTGTGAGACCTGATCACAGGGTGCCACTGCCCGGCGCTTCGCCGGGCAGTGCGATGACCTCGCCACAGCGATTAACGCAGCAACCGAAACTCTCGCGGCGGACGCGCCACCAGCACCAGCACCAGCTTGCGCTTCGGCTCTCCGCGTTCGTTCGCATCGCTCAAAAGCCCGTGCGCCAGCGTCGGGGTCGGCGGCACCTTCGGGCCCGCCGTCGGATCGACCGCCTTGCCCTCCACCTCCAGACGCTGCTCCGGCTCCTTCTCGATGTAGTTGGGCAGCCGAGCGAGCTCCGCCCACTCCCGATCCGGATACTCAGGCACCAGCAGCAAAGCCTGATCGGCACCAAGCTCGGTCGAGACATCGAGCGAATCGATCCGGGCCCCGGCCTCGGAAAGAACGCGCCTGGGCTGGGGCTTCAGCAAGTCCTCAAACGTCGGTCGTTCCGAACCATCCTCCAGGTGCCGCGTCATGAGATCAAGGCGGAGTTTGGCCGGCGTCTCCGACTGAGAGAACTCACCCGGCGCGATCCACGACCGGACAAAGAGCGCCAGTCGCCCGGCAGGGAGCGCCAGCGCGCCGCGGTCGCCGGTAAAAGTCGCAAGCCCGCGCCACGCCGGACCCGACGTCACCGGTGTCCACTCCGTGAACTGTCGCGCCTCCTGCTGCTCCATCCGCCCCGCGAGCTTGAGAGACTGCTGGATCCCTGGGAGGTCTGCAATCGGAACAACCACGCTGCGAAGCCCGCAGCGCCGGAGGCGTTCGCGGGTCCGATCGTCCAAGGCTCCCTCGGCGGACTCGTACGCCGACAACGCGCGGGCGATCGAGTCCGTCGCGTCATCCACCGGCCACTGCCGGATCTCCAACCCCTGGGCCGCCGCGGTCAGCGGTGATGCGACGGGAACCGCCGGAGCCTTGCTCGTGCCGCCGCACCCCGTCACAAGAGCCAACACCGCGCAAGAGACAACGCACGCCCCACAGAGGCGTGGCGTGTTCCTGCGCCGGGTCATCCACGTGGTGTGCCTCATGCGTCCGCTCTTGAGAAGCGATACGCGGCGGGCGTACCGGGGTTTCTGGAACGCACCGTTCGAGACCGTTCCCAGCTCCCCCGGGCTCCCTCGCCACCAAGCCCCGCCGCCGCACTCAGGGTTCATTCGGCCGACAGCTCGTTGATCCGATCGATCAGTTTCCGCACCAGGCCCCACTTGTAACGGGTGTGGTGGAACACCAGCCGCGGCAGGTCGAGATTGTCCGTCTCAGCCTCGAACGCCCCGCGCTGCACGATCTTGCCTTCCTTCACCAGCACCTTGAACTCCTCGTTGAGCTTCTCAAGGTGCACCGGCAGCAACGGCCGCTTGATCCGGATCACGTAATCGTCCTTCACATACCTCGAAGAGTGGTAGTTCGAGTAGAAACGGACAATGTGGTCCACCGCGTCCTTGGGCGTCTTGGCGATGTAGTAGAGGTTGGTGTCCTCGGGGCTCACCCAGCCGCGGGAGATCATCCCTTGGCGGACCCAGACGTCGAACTCCTTCCAGTACCCGCCGTTCTCGCCCTCCACACACACGATCGGCATCATCGACGCCTTGCCCGTCTGCACCAGCGTGAGCGTCTCGTACGCCTCGTCCATTGTGCCAAAGCCGCCGGGGAAGAGCGCGACCGCCTCCGCCTGGCTGATGAACATCAGCTTGCGGGTGAAGAAGTACCGGAAGTGGATGAGCTTCTCGTCGCCCGCGATGACCGTGTTGGTCGCCTGCTCGAACGGCAGCCGGATCGCCACGCCGAACGACTGCGCTCGGCCCGGCCCTTCGTGCCCCGCCTTCATGATGCCGTCGCCAGCACCGGTGATCGCCATCCAGCCCGCCTCGCTCATCAGCCGCCCAAAGTCCACCGCCGCCTTGTAGTCGGGGTGATCTTCCGGAGTCCGGGCCGAGCCGAAGATCGTGACCTTGTGCGGCTTCTCGTAGCGGGCGAACACGCGGTACGCGTACCGCATCTCCTTCACCGCGGTCGTGATCAGCTTCAATTCGCCGGTGTGCCGCCCGTCAGGGATCAGCTTGCTCGAGGTCATGAGCAGGTCGCGGACGAGGCGGTGCTCCATCGTGCCCGGCTTCCCGCCCACAGCGTCGAGGATCTTGTCCACCAGCTCCGCGACCACCGGGTCCTCGGTGGAAGTGGTCTGGAGGCGAGCCTTTCCAGCGGCCGCCGCGGCCGCGCCGTCAACCAGGCCGGTCAGTTCGAGATTCAGATTATTCTTTTCGGGATTCACGTTCGTCTTTCTCAGTAGGCCGCCTGGGTTCAACGTCGGGCAGGCAAGGCCCGGCGGAAATCCGCGGGCAAGTGGGGATTCTTGGCCCGATTCGGGTGGGAGGCGAATCGGGCCCGCCAACGCCGCTTTCCCGCCCGTTTCACCGATCGACGCGACTCCATCCGCACGATTCCGGATCGGGTAGATTCTCTCGTCGGTTGTTTCAGGGTTCACGCTCGCAGTTTCAGGCCAATCGGGCATCGGCGTCGATGCCGTTCGCGACTAGCGTCTCGTGATGAAGACCACACCCGCCCTCGTCGTCGTCGCCTCCACCTTCTTCGCCATGCACTCGTTCGCATCGGATCCCGCGCCCCAGTCGACCGCGTCCTCCAAGGACGCCGTGCGGGTGCGCGTCGAACACGACGCCAAAGGCTGGCGGCTGATGAAGGGCGACCAGCGCCTCTTCCTCCGAGGCGCCGGCGGCTCGCAACGGCTCGAAGAACTCGTCGCCCTCGGCGGCAACGCCATCCGCACCTGGTCCGTCGATCAGGCCGAACCCGTCCTCGACAAAGCCGAGAAGCTCGGCGTCTCGGTCATGGTCGGCCTCTGGCTCGCCCACCCGCGCCACGGCTTCAACTACAACGACACCAAGGCCGTCGAAGAGCAGCTCCAAAAGCAGATCAAGGACGTCCAGCGCCTCAAGGACCATCCCGCCATCATGATGTGGGGCATCGGCAACGAGGTCGAGCTCGGCGCCGACGGCGACCGCACCTCCATGTGGCGCGAGGTCAACCGCGTCGCCCGTGAGGTCAAGAAGATCGATCCCACGCGGCCCACCATGCTCATCGTCGCCGAGGTCAACCCCGAGAAAGTCCGCGAGATCAAGCAGCACTGCACCGACATCGACATCCTGGGTGTCAACTCCTACGGCGGGATGGACACCGCAGCCGACCGCGCCCGCCGTTTCGGCTGGGACGGCCCCGTCGCGATCACCGAGTTCGGCCCGCGCGGCTGGTGGGAAGTGCCCCAAACCAAGTGGCCCAAGGAGATCGGCGGCGGCGTGCCCATCGAGCCCAACTCGACCGAGAAGGCCGACACCTACTTCTCGCGCTACTTCGCCGGCATCGCTGAGAATCCCAACGTCATCGGTTCCTTCGCCTTCCTCTGGGGCCAGAAGCAAGAGTGCACGCACACCTGGTTCGGCCTCTTCCTGCCCGACGGCAGCCGCCTCGGCGCCGCCGACGCCATGAGCTTCGCCTGGACCGGCCGCTGGCCCGCCGACCGCTGTCCGCGTCTTTGGGACGTCAAGCTCGCCGGTGCCGGCGATCTGACCGTGGAAGGTGTGGCGCCCGGAGCCAAGTTGACCGGCTCGTTCTCCGCCAACGACCCCGACGGCGACCCCGTGAAGATCGAGTGGGAGGTGCGAGAAGAATCCTCCGACCGCAAGACCGGCGGCGACCGCGAGGCCGTGCCCCCCGTGGTGCCCACCAACTTCGCAGCATCCACGCCCTCGCAGACCGAGGCCAAGGCCGAGTTCGCCGCACCCACCAAGCCCGGTCGCTACCGCCTCTTCATGTACGCGAAAGACCCCAAGGGCAACGCGGCCACCGCGAACGTGCCGTTCTACGTGAAGTCGAAGTAAGTTCAAGCCAAGCCCGACGCCGAATCAGCAGGGGCCCGACCAGACGCCGAGGCGGACGAGTCTCCGAAGAAGCCTCGCCGCTTCGTGCGAGCCAGCGGTCGAACTGGTGTCCCAAGACTCCAACGAAAAAGGCCCGCACGCGACGCGTGCGGGCCTTTTCTATGGGCGAATCGGATGGACTCTTCAGTGCGACGAAGCTCCGCGGCCGCCGCCGATCTGCATGCCGTAGAAGGAGCGGTAGACGAAGAAGGCCGAGGCCAGGAAGAACGCAACGGCCAGACCGATGGTGATCGGCGTGTGGACGAAGCCCGGCTGCTTGACGTGGATGGCGAGCTCGACGGCGAGCAGGCCAAAGAGCGTGGTGAACTTGATGACCGGGTTCATGGCCACCGACGAGGTGTCCTTGAACGGGTCGCCGACGGTGTCACCGACGACACACGCGGCATGCAGTTCCGAGCCCTTGCCGCGCCCGCTGTTCTTGTAGATGGGATCGGTCTCGACGATCTTCTTGGCGTTGTCCCAGGCGCCGCCGGCGTTGGCCATGAACATGGCCTGATAGAGGCCGAAGAGCGCGATGGCGATGAGGTAGCCGATGAAGAAGAAGGGCTCCACGAACGCGAAGGAGAGGGTCGCGAAGAAGACGCCCAGGAAGATGTTGAACATGCCCTTCTGCGCGTACTCGGTGCAGATGGTCACGACCTTCGTCGAGTCTTCCACGCTCGCCTTGGTCACGCCCTCGAGCTTGATGTTGGCCTTGATGAACTCCACGGCGCGGTAAGCACCGGTGGTGACGGCCTGGGTCGAGGCGCCGGTGAACCAGTAGATCACCGCGCCGCCCATGATGAGCCCCAGCAGGAACGGGGCGTGAAGCAGGCTGAGCTTGTCGAGGTTGGTCTGCAGGCCGCCGGTGAGGAGCACGATGATCGAGAAGATCATCGTGGTCGCGCCGACGACGGCGGTGCCGATGAGCACGGGCTTGGCGGTCGCCTTGAACGTGTTGCCGGCGCCGTCGTTTTCCTCGAGGAACTGCTTGCCCTCCTCGAAGTTGGGATCGAAGCCGAAGTCACGCTTGATCTCGTCCCGGATGCCCGGCATGGTCTCGATGGTGGAGAGCTCGTAGACGGACTGGGCGTTGTCGGTCACCGGGCCGTAAGAGTCCACGGCGATGGTGACGGGGCCCATGGAGAGGAAGCCGAAGGCGACGAGGCCGAAGGCGAACACGGCCGGAGCGAGCATGATCGCGCCCAAGCCGAGCGTGCTGATGTAGTACGCGATACCCATGAGGGCGATGATCGCGACGCCGAGCCAGTAGGCCGAGAAGTTGCCGGCAACAAAGCCCGAGAGGATGTTGAGCGAGGCTCCGCCCTGCTCCGAGGACTTGACGACCTCGGCGACGTGGCGGCTGTGCACGCTGGTGAAGGCCTTGACCAGCTCGGGGATGATCGCGCCCGCGGCCGTGCCGCAGGAGATGATCGTCGCGAGCATCCACCAGAAGTCTGTGGGGATGTTGTACTCAGCCGCGGCGTTACCACCGAGCATGACGTACGACGCGGCGTACGTGAGCAGAATCGAAACCGCCGAAGTGAGGAAGACCAGCACCGTGAGCGGGTGCTCGTAGTTCATGGTCTTGGAGTTCAGGTACTTGCCCTTGGCGAGCAGGTCGTTGATCCAGTACGACGCGGCCGAGGCAATCACCATCAGGATGCGCATCACAAACAGCCAGACCAAGAGCTTGATCTGGATCGTCTGGGCACGCTCCTGAGCCGGGATCACCGCGGCCTTGGCGGCGGCGACCACGGCGGGGTTCTTGGTGTCGGCCTGCAGGCTCTCGAGACGCTTCTTGGTCGCGTCGTCCTTGGTGAGCTCGGCACGCTTCACCAAGGCCTGCTGATACTCGGCCGAGTTCGCGACATCAACGATGCTGGTCGTGTAGGCGAACGACTCCAGGCGCCCGCCGCCCAGGTCGATCTGCTTGGGGGCGAAGATGCCGGGGGTGACGGCGATCATGGTGAAGACGATGAGTGCGACACCGGTGACGCCGTAGGTCTCGAAGCCGTCGGCAGACGGGCCGACGCTGTCGCCGGCGTTGTCGCCCACGCAGTCGGCGATCACACCGGGGTTGCGGGCATCGTCTTCCTTGATCTTGAAGACGATCTTCATGAGGTCCGAGCCGATGTCGGCGATCTTGGTGAAGATGCCGCCGGCGATGCGGAGGGCCGCGGCGCCGAGCGACTCACCGATGGCAAAGCCGATCAGGCACGAGCCGGCCAGATCGCCGGGCAGGAGCAGCAGGATCGCCAGCATGATGAGCAGCTCGACCGAGATGAGCATCATGCCGATCGACATGCCCGCCTTGAGCGGGATGGCGTAGCAGGGGAAGGGCTTGCCCTTGAGCGACGCAAAGGCCGTGCGGCTGTTGGCGAAGGTGTTGACGCGGATGCCGTACCACGCAACGAGGTAGGAGCCCAGCACGCCGATGACGGCGAAGGCCAGGATCAGGGCGACGCGTCCGATCGAGAAGCCGGACATGAACTCGCCGGTGGCGGTGTCGATGTTGGGAGTGGGGGCGAAGACGCCGAAGTACACGGCGGCGATGACGCCGATGAACAGGAAGAGCTGGGCCAGGAACTTGCCCTGCTGGATCATGTACGCCTTGCAGGTGGTGTAGATCAGCTCCGACACCTCGAGCATGGACTTGTGCACGGGCAGCTTCTTGAGCTGCAGGTAGATCACCGCGCCGAAGACCAGACCCAGGGCCGAGACCACAAAGCCCACGAGAAGCAGGTCGTGCCCGCCGATGCCCAGGAACTTGACCTTGTTGAGGTCGGGGATGACGAGGTTGGCTTCGCCGCCGGGCCGCTGAAAGACAGGCTGATCAGCGCCGACGGACCCGGCCTGAGCCGGCGCGGCGGTCAGCAACATGGTCGCCGCGATCACGGCCGCGGCCGCGAAGCGCGCAGCCGAACACGCCAGAAGCGTTTGGAACGCCTTGGCCAGTGGTGCAAACATCGTTTTCATTCGAGAGCTTCCCGTGATGGGGTGCGTCGGTTCTGCCGGGGCAGGAAGTCGGGACTGACAGATGAGGGAGCCCGGAGGAAGCCCGACGCGACCGGTGGAATGAACGAAAGGGTCGAGACCGTTCCCCGCCAACCCGCAAGCGGGAACGAGGAGCCTACCAGAACTTCGGCGATCGTGCCCGCAAAGGCACCGACTCGAACCCGAGGGAGGTGACCGGAAAAGAAACGGCCCGTGCCGCTAGGCCCGGGCCGCTCGTGTTACTTCTCGATGCGGGGCTCAAACTCGCCCGACAAGGCCAGCCGGCGGTTCAGGCTCTTGCGAGCCGCCCGACGCCGACGCTCGGAGGGCTTCTCAAAGAACTCCTTGCGGCGGATGTCCTTGATGAGGCCTTCCTTCTCGCAGAGTTTCTTAAAACGGCGCATCATCTGCTCAACCGTCTCGCCGCTCCGTGCTTTCACGCGAATCGCCATCCGAACCTCGCTCGCATCTGACCGACTGTTGGTGCCCGCCCAGCTACGTCCGGACGGGCTGAGATAGTAGGAACTCCCCCGGCGGGGGATCAAGGGCGGGACGCCACACCCCGTCGGCGCGGCCGGAAAGCCGGACATCCCCAACATTCCCACAAATCCCCGGGTTGCAACCGAGCCCCATTCCTTCCCCGAGGCCCGCCGGTTGGCCCGCCGGATCCACCGCCCGGGGATCTGCCCTGTTCTCCGTAGTTCGTCCCAACGAAGCTAGACCCGGTAGAGGTCCGACTCCACCTCACCCAAGCCCTTGCATGGGCCCGCCGCCGCAGATCGCTTCCGGTCCCGAAGCTCCGAACCCCGTCGTGTGTCCGCATCCCCTCAAGATCGGCCTCCGCACGAGCACCGTCCCTGCCTCAGAGAGCCATCCGCGTGCCGCCCGCCGCGTCGCCGCCAGATCAACCGCGATTCCGTCCACCCGCACCGAGCGCCGTCCCCAAGAACCCCTCGCACGCTCGCGCCAGCATGTCGTACACCTGATCGAATCCCTCCGGCCCGCCGTAGTACGGATCGGGCACCACCAGCCGGTGCTCGGGTTCCCCGGCGAGCAACGGATCGAACGAACGCATCAGAAACACCCGCTCGGCGGGCGCACCGGCGTGCAGCATCGCGTCGCGGTTGTCCGTGTCCATCGCCAGCAGGTATCGGAATCGCGCAAAGTCGGTCGCGGGCGCGAGCGTCCGCGCCGTGTGCGTCGTCCGCAGGCCGCGGCTCATCGCCACCGCGGTCGAGCGCGGGTCCGCGCCCTTGCCCACGTGCCAATGCCCCGTGCCGCACGAGTCGATCTCGAACCGATCTCGCACGCCCCGACGCTCCGCCAGATCCGTAAAGATCCACTTCGCCAACGGGCTTCGGCAGATATTCCCCAGACACACAAACAGCACGCCGATCGGCGCCTCCGCCCCCGAACGAGCCGACTCCATCCCGCGCCCCGCGCTCACGGCACAGCTCCCGCCGCCCGCTCACTCGCTCCCACACCGCGCAGCACCGCGTCCAACGCCCGAGCGATGTGCACCGGCAGCCGCGATTCCGCGATCGCCAGCCCGGGCGCGGACACATCCTCGACGAGCGACCGCGCGCACGCCGCGGGAATCCCCACCGCCGCCGCACAACGCGTCATCCACCGCCGCCCGCCCGCGTCCGCCATCGGAGTGATGGACGACTCCGCGACATCGAGCACGACCGCGTCCAGCCCGGGCAACAGGCACCAGACCGGCAGCGTGGTGGTCAGCAGGCGAAGCCGGATACCCGTGCCACGCACGATCTGATTGGCCCGCGAGAGATCCCCCGCGCAGCGGGGCACGATCGCGGTGACGCGATGTCCCACCAGGGCGAGCGTCTGGCAGACCCGCACAAAGTCGCTCGCGCCGCCCGCGTCCGCCGGGTCCGAGGCCAGGGCGATGAGCAGGTCCTCGCGGCCTGTCTTTCCGCTGCCCGCACCCACCCCAAGCGCGTCCCGGATCTCCGCGCGGGTTTCCGCGGGCACCAGACCGACCGTGGGGCCATCGTCCGCGTCGCCGCGTTCCTTTTCTGTCAGCATCCGTCGGGGCGGCAACGACCCCATCCCGCGGCAGGCATCGACCACGCGGTCCAACGCCTCGCCTTCCGCGAACGCAAGCTCGTCAAAGCGATCCAGGCACTCCCGCAGCGACCTCGTCGCCGCACCCGCGGGCAGGGGCCAGGCCCGCCGCAGCGCCGCGGGAGGAAAGATCAGATCAGTGTTCAGCCCAAGCCGCGCCGCCCGCCGCTCGCCCTCGCTGTCAGCGATCAGCACGAGCCGATCTCCCGCGCCCGCGGCGTGCACACACGCCCGCAGCGACGCGTCGGTGAACGACCCGAACGCACACGCGACGATCGCCCTCATTGCGACCGCCGGTTGGGACGCCGGACCTCGTGCTCAAAGAACAGCTCCGCGACCGTCTGACCGACCTCCCGGGCCAGCTCGTTCTCCGCCTGCACCACCGCGGCGCTCGTCGTGGGAGGAGAAGAGGGCTTCTCGAACATGGTCACGTTCACCGGCAGCCCCTTGTCCAGCTGGGCGGGAGGGAACAGCCGCGTGTCGTTCTTCGCGTCGATGATCTTCACCCGAACCGCCGCCACCGGGGCGTAGCTCACCCCGTCCTGCGAAAGCGTGAACCCGTCGATGATCACGTGGATCACCACGTCGGCCTTCGTCGCCCGACCGATGTCCACCACCGACATCGGCTCGCCATCCCGGTCGCGGGTCGAGGCGATGATCGCCGCACGGCTGTCGAGCATGTCGTCCACCAGCTTCTCACGCTGGATCGTCTCCGTCGCCGCGGCCCCGATCTCCTGCCGCAGGTTACGACGCTTGAGCATGCTGTTCTGGTCGTCGACAAACACGATGGTCGTCCGCTTGCGGTCCAGCTCGAACGCCGCCGGCACTTTCTCCGGCCCGTGGATGAAGTAGTACGCCGGGCCGATGATGTTGCAGCCCGTCAACCACAGCGTCGCCGCCCCCAGCAAAGAGGTTGCGATCATCACACGGTCGATGCTTCGGGCGGTTCTCATCAGTACTTGGGGTAGTAGGGCTCTTCGTGCGTGATGAACGGCCAGGTCGCTCGGTCCACAAACCGCCGCACCAGCTCCGTGCGCACCGCCGTCTCCGGCAACTCGTCGGGTCGGCGCCCCGTCTCGTCGGGGAACTTCACCAGGATGCTCTTCTCAAACGTGTAATAGTCCGCGAGCTTGGAGTCCGCCTCCGCCACCGACACCGTGCCCGCGCACACCCCGTCGTAGAGGTACTGGTTCCCCGGCTCCTTGGTGCGGAACTCGGTGAGCTCCACGAAGATCAGGCGCTGCACGCCCCCCAGGTCCTTGGCCAGGTCCTCGTTGGTCTTGGCCCGCCAGCCCGGATGGTCGTAGGTGTACTGAATGATCATGCTCGCGGGCACGAACCCCGTGGTCTCCGCGTCGCTCGTCGCATCCGCCAGCCGGTCCGTGATCCGCGCGATCAGCATCGCCGTCACCCCGGGCGCCATCTCCTCGATCGATCGATCCGTCGACACCAGCACCGCGAACGACTTGCCCTTGAGCACATCGGTCTCGGGCTTCACCGTCTTGGTCGAGTCCTTGCGGTACGACTCCGCCATGCCGCCGATCAACGTCCCGACCACGCACCCCTGCATCGACACCGCCATCGCCAGCCCGGCGCACAGCGCTAACAGCGGACGCGTCCGCGAGCTTCTCGGGAGTCGGCGGCCGGGGGTGTTCGTCGTCGCGTTCATCGTGCGGGTTCCATCGGGGTGCCTCCCGGCGTCGTCCATGCCGGGGCCCGAACAAGACTCGGCGAGCCGGATTCCAGCCACACCTTGTAGCCCCACGCGCCGACCAGGATCACCACGCCGATGATCACCGTCCGTCGCCGCGTCGCCGCTTCCAGCAGCGGGGCGAGCGTCATTCCGGTCGCCAGAGCATGCAGCCCGGCGCACAGGCCGGATGCTAGCACAACCGACAGCACCGCTCCCGCCGGCTGCACCCGCACCGAGTCCATCAACCGCCCGTGGGCCGCCAGCGTCACCGACGTCGTCATCCCGCAGGTCATGCAAGGCCGCCCGGTCACCATCAAAAACCCACAAGGCGGCAGCCCCAGGGCCCGATGCGTGCCCATCCCCGTCTCGCTCGGCGTGATCAGCGCCCCAACCACCAGCGGGAACGCGCACACCACCGCCAGCGCCAGCCCGATCAACCGGGAGGCGACACCGCTCGCAAAAGCGCCCCGTGGCGCCGCTGAAAGAGAGTCCCCGCCAGGGACCGCGCTCATGGCAGGAGCCTACGCGGGGCACCGCCCATGGGTTTCGCGATTCGCCAAAACTGCCGCCCGTGGCAGGCCGCCGCTTTCAGGCCGCCGCTTTCAGGCCGCCGCTTTCAGGCCGACTGCCGCAGGTGCGCCCGGTCCGACTGCTCCGTCACCAGATACACCTCGCTGGTCCCGATCTGGGTCGGCGTCTCGCGCTGCCAACGCTCCCAGATCCGGTACAGCATGTGCGCCGACGCGATCCAGCGGCTCGCCTCGGGCAGCAGCACGATCCGCAGCCGGGGCGTGATCAGCCGACTCTCGTCGCCGCTCTCCGCGCTGATCTCCAGCTCCCCAGCATCGAACGACTCCGCGAACGCCCGCAGCGGCTGATCGAGCATCCCGCTCGGTGCGGTCACCAGGAACCGGTCGTCGCCCAGGTGCGCCAGGTACACGTCCTCTCCCAAGTCCCCGACCGCACGCCGGAACGACTCGACCACCCGCCGCAGCAGTTCGTCGCCCAGCTCGTACCCCATCCGCTCGTTGTACTTGGAGAACGCCCGCACATCGATCAGCGCCACGTCGTGCGTCCGCGCGATGCGGAGCATCGCCTCGTCGCTCCCTGGCTCCGCCGGCGCGTTGCGGAAGATCCGCGACAGATGCTCATCGGCCAGCACCCGCCCCGGCAGCCCCGTCAGCGGCGCGAACCGCAACTGCACGTCCCGCGTCAGGTCCGCCGCCGCGTGCAGCAGATCGCCCACCGACACCACGCCCAGCACCCCGCTCTCGTCCACCACGATCAGCGGCCTGCCCACGTGCCGCTCGTCCCGCGAGGACGCCAGCTCCAGCGCATCCGGGATCGTCGTCTCCGGCGACGCCGTCGACATCCCCGGCTCCACCAGGAACCCGATCGGCTGCCCGGCGCGGCTCTCCGCCGCCCCTCGAAGGATCGCCTCACGGTCGCACCAGCCCACCGCACGCGTTCCATCCACCACAACCACGCCCGTGACATGCGGGTCGCGCAGCAGCGACGCCGCGACATCGCTGAAGCGCCGCTTCGCCTCCACGCATGGCACCGGACGCACGAACCGCCCGACCGTCACCACACGCCGATCCGGCTGCTGCCCCAGCGGCCCGCCCAGCTTCTGCTGCTGAATGAACCGCACCACCTCGGGCGCCAGCTTCTGATCGCGCGCCCCCGGGCGGCCCAGCAGGTAACCCTGCCCGTACACCACCCCAAGGTCCATCAGCGTCGCCAGCTCGTCGTTCTGCTCGATGCCCTCCGCGATCAGCTTCACGCCGCTGAGCGTCGCGAAGCGAAGGAAGAACCGGATCAGATTCTGCCGCACCCGGTCGCGATGGATGCCCTCGATCAGCTCCCGATCCAGCTTCAGCCAGTGCGGACGCAGGGCCATGATCCGGTTCAGCCCGCTCGTGCCCGCGCCCACGTCGTCGATCGCCACCTCAAACCCCGCGGCCTTCACCAGCCGCACCTGCTCATCCAGCCCGACGATGTGCTGCTGATCCGACCGCTCGGTGATCTCCAGCACCACACTGCTGGGCGTCAGCCCGGGCGTGTTCCGCACCAGCGTCGTGATCGCGTGGCTGAACCGCGAGTCCGAGAAGACCTGCGGCGTGGTATTCAGGAAAAGCTTGGTCCCGCCCGCCCACCGCGTCGCCGCCTCCAGCGACACCGCCCGCGTGCAGTTCTCAAGGTCCCACAACGTGCCCGACTTCTCAGCCGCGTCAAACAGCTCGCCCGGATTGGAGAACGCCGACCCCGGGGCCAGACGCGTCAGCGTCTCGAAGCCCGCGATCTCGCCGCGACGAAGATCGACGATCGGCTGGAACGCCGCCTGCAAGCCGCCGCTCGACAGCGTCGCCTCGATCTTCTCACGCAGAGTTGGGTTCTCACCCGCCATCGGCTCTCCTCGCCGGGTGACGGATGTCACGCGGCATCCACATTTCATCGGAAGCCCACGCCATCAGAACGCGTCACACCCAACCCAAGAGCCCGCACCCGCACCGATTGCGCCTGCCCCTCCGGTTGCGCAGGCGAGTTACAGGGTTTTCGCCCAAGAACTCGGACGGTGGGGGACCCAGCCCCCGCAAAACCGAGCAGATAGCGGACGTACCACCGCGCTCTCTCGCCCGGAGGGCGCACGACCGTTGCCGGCAGATTGATCTGCCGGGGAGCATCCCACCCAGTCCCTGTTGTCTTGGACTCCCCGCCACGGAGGGGCGGACGAATCCCCAAGCGCTCGCTCGCCCTTTCCCGTCGAGAGGCAAACCCACGCCGCCACCGGTCGGCGACCCCTCGCCCTCAGGACCGTCCTCCGCCCCGTCACTCCGTCACGGTTCCGCATCGCGCTTGCTATGATCCGCCCGCATGACGCTCCTCGCGACCACCGACCTGTCCAGCTACCTGCCGATCCTGCTCATCGTGCTGATGGCGATCACCTTCGGCGTGATGAACGTGGTGGGCTCCATCGTCCTGGGCCCCAAGCGCCAGGGCCGCGTGAAGAGCCAGTCCTACGAGTCGGGCATGAACCCCATCGGCACCGCCCGCAAGCGGTTCAACGTCCGGTTCTACCTGATCGCGATGGTCTTCCTCGTCTTCGACGTCGAGATCGTCTTCCTCTACCCCTGGGCGACCACCTTCCCGAACATCGCCCCGATGAGCAACGAGGGCCTGATCTGGCTCGGCCGCATCTTCTTCTTCCTGTTCACGACCGTCGTGGCCTACGTCTACGGCTACCGCAAGGGCGTCTTCCAGTTCGACTAACACAGCGGCCGCTCAACCGCGACTTGCCGGTTGTCTCTCCTCAGAAAAGACCCCGCTCCGCTTCGTCCGGCCGCGCCGAACGAACGCCGATCAGTCCGCGCCGCCTCCAGCGGAAGCGATCGGCCCGCAACGCCGGTACCATGTGTTTCCCACCCACCGGTTCACCCCGGAACCACGCTGTGGTGTCCGTCATGGTGTCAGTTCTTGTGTCCGGTTGGGAGCGTCGGAGGTCCGCGATGAAGATCCACTGCGTCGTTCTTGTGGCCGCCACACTGGTCGCTCTCTCCGCCTGCGAGGCCACGCCCAAGCAGCAGGGCAGCCAGTCCCAGCTCACCGCGACGTACAAGATGGGCGCCCTCTCCGCCGTCATCCCGGCCAAGGTCCCCGTCGTCATGGCCGCCGCGGAGCAGACCCTCCGCGACCGCGGCTACGCGATCGAGTCCAGCGCCTCGACCACCGAGCAAGGCGGCATCGTCGCCCGCCCGCCCGCGTACAACCTCGGCAAGACCATCAAGATCGACGTCGCCAGCACCGCCACCGACCAGACCAGCATCACCCTCTCCGCCCAGCCCTGGGACGAGACCCTGCTCCGCATCACCCTCGACCGCATCCTCGCTCGTCTGGGCATGTGAACCCACGTTGGGTGCCACTGCCCGGCGGCTCGGAGCCGGGCAGTGCAGCGGCTCACACAGCACAAGCCGCACACAAACTCTGCAAACGCAACAAAGAAGCCGCGGCCAACCGCGGCTTTCTTCTTCCCTTGATTCGCTGCTCCCCTGCTCCCCTGCTCCCCTGCTCCCCTGCTCCCCTGCTCCCCTTCCTACCTCTTCTCAATCCCCACATACCCCACCCCGTGCGGCCCGGTGTAGTCCGCGTCCGGGCGGAACAGCCGGTTGTCGCTCAGCTGCTCGATGCAGTGCGCCGCCCAGCCGCCCACCCGCGCGATCACAAAGCTCGGCGTGAACAAGTCCAGCGGCAGCCCGATGCAGTGGTACGTCGTCGCGCTGTAGAAATCGACGTTCGGGTAGATCCCCTTCGCCGCCTTCTCCCGCGTCATCACCGCCTCGATCGCGGTGCTCTTCTCAAACAGCGGCATGTTGCCCGTGTCACGGGCCAATTGCTCCGCCAGCACCTTGAGGTGCGTCGCACGCGGGTCGTACGCCTTGTAGATCCGGTGCCCGAAGCCCGGGATCTTGTCCTTCTTCGCCAGCTTGTCCTGGATGAACTTCTCGCAGTCGCCCACCGTCGGGATCTGGTTGAGCATCCGCATCACGCCCTCGTTCGCGCCGCCGTGCAGCGGGCCGCGCAGCGAGCCGATGGCCCCCGTGATCGCCGAGTAGATATCGCTCTCGGTCGAGATCAGAACCCGCGCGGTAAACGTTGAGTTGTTGAACCCGTGGTCGGCGTGCAGCACCAGGCACACGTCCATCGCCTTGGTCATCGCCGCGGTCGGCTTCTTCCCGTTGAGCATGTACAGGAAGTTCTCGGCCAGACCCAGGCTCTTGTCGGGGCGGACCAGCGCCTTGCCCTGGCGATAGTTGTGGAAGTACGCCAGGAGCGTCGGCACCTGCGCCAGGATCGACAGCCCCTTGTCACGCAGCGAGGGAATGTCGATCGCGTTGGGCTTGGGGTCGTGCAGGCCCAGCGACGACACCAGCGTCCGCACCGCGTGCATCGGCTCGGCCGTCTTGGGCAGCGTGTGCAGCAGGTCCTCCACACCCTTGGGGATCTCGTAGCGGGCCCGCAGAGTCGCGCTGAACTCGTTCAGCTCGCCCTTCTTCGGCAGGCGTCCGTTCCACAGGAAGAACACCGTCTCCTCAAAGGTCGAGTGCGTCGCCAGCTCCCCGATCGGGATCCCGATGTACTCGAGCACCCCCTTCTCGCCGTCGATGAAAGACAGCTTGGTCTGAGCGGCGACAACGCCTTCGAGTCCTTTGGAGTACGCGGCCATGGGGGCATCCTCGAATCAAATGAGAGAGCGGAAGGGAGCACCAACAAGGCCCGGAGCGACGCCAGACGGCCGCGCCGCGCCGGGTCGAGACTATAGAAACCACGCCCACCACTCGCCATCGCCAACAGGCCTTCGACGCCGGAAATCGTGCTGGATTCAGCCCCCGCGGCATGATTCCGCCACGCCGGCTCGTACTATCGAGCGTGTTTCTTCCCATCGGGACCGATCGGCCCCTCAACCGGCCGACGCTCGTCAACCACATCCTCATCCTCTTCAACGTCGCCGTGTTCTGCCTCTGTGCCGCGCTCACCGGCTTTGAAGCCAGGGAATTCGGCTGGGTCACCAAGACCTTCGGCCTGGGGCGTGGCGCCACCGACTGGTGGCGCTGGGTCACCTACGCCTTCGTCCACGCCGATCTCTGGCACATCCTCGGCAACATGCTCTTCCTCTGGGTCTTCGGACCCGTCATCGAGGACCGGCTCGGACGCATCGGATACCTGTTCTTCTTCCTGGCCGGCGCGGCCGCCGCCGGCGCCGCCCACCTCGCGGCCAGCCCGGTCTCAGTGGTCGGTGCGTCGGGCGCGGTGGCGGCGGTCACCGGCGCGTTCCTGATCCTCTGCCCCCGCGTCCTCGTCCGCACCTTCGTCTTCTTCATCTTCATCGGCGTCTTCAACATCCCCGCGATGTGGTACATCGCCTTCTCCATCGCACGCGACGTCATCGGCTTCGGCCACGGCGCGGGAAATGTCTCCTACGCCGCCCATCTCGGCGGCTACGCCTTCGGGGTACCCGTCGCGCTCGCCCTGCTCGCCACCAAGATCCTCCCCCGCGAGGACTACGACGTCTTCTACATGATCCGTCAGGCCCGCCGCCGGCGTGAGATCAACGACGCCATCCGCGAGAGCCAGGACCGCTTCCGCCGCGGCGCAGGAGCCGCCGGCGAAGCCTCCGGCAAAAAGGGCAAGGCGGTCGTCGAGATCCCCGAGGTTCCGATCGAAGTGGCCAACGCCCGCGCCGCCCTCTCCGCCGCGCTGAACGAAGACACCCGAGCGCTGATCCCCGAGCGCTACCAAGCGCTGCTCTCCGCGTTCGACGCCGCCAAGGCCTCGCAGCTCAACCTCAACCCCGCGCTCGAGGTGCTCAGCAGCCGCGCCCAGCTCGAGTGCGCCAACCGACTCTTCGAGCTCGGCGAACGCGCCCTCGCCGCCCGCGCCTACCGCGGGTTCCTCAGCCAGTACGAAAAAGACCCCCAGGCCGGAGTCGTCCGCGTCATGCTCGCGCTGCTCATGGTCCGCTACCTCGAGCAGCGGCAGCAGGCCAAGGCCGTCCTCGACGACGCCATCCGCGTCCTCACCGAGCGCGGCAACGACGAGGAGCATCTCAGCCTCGCCCGTTCCTTGCTCTCCGAGATCGCCAACCCCTCCCAGGCCACCTGAGCGACCCACCATGCCACGCACACGCATCAAGATCTGCGGCGTCCGCGACGAAGAGGCCGCCCTGGCCGCCGTCGATGCCGGCGCCGACGCCATCGGCTTCATGTTCGTCCGCTCCAGCGTCCGCTACATCGACCCCGCCGACGCCGCCGAGCTCATGGCCATGCTCCCGCCCATGGTCGCCAGCGTCGGCGTGTTCATGAACACGCCCCTCGATTCCTTCCTCGACATCGAGGAACAGTGCCCCACAACCCACACCCAGCTCCACGGCGAGGAAAGCACCGAACTGATCGCCTCCTGCGCCCCGATCATCAAGGCCATCCGCTTCTCCCCCTCGACCATCGCCGACGACCTGCAGGAACTCGACCAGAACGAGAACGTCGAGGCCATCCTCATCGACGGCCCCAGCCCCGGCGCCGGCGTGCCCTTCCAGTGGACAGACCTCAAGCCCCACCTCGAGACCATCGCCAAGCCCGTCTTCCTCGCGGGCGGTCTCACCCCCGACAACGTCGCCGACGCGATCCGCACCCTCCGTCCCTACGGCGTCGACGTCTCCAGCGGCGTGGAACGCGACCGCGGCATGAAGGACCCAGCCCTCATCGAGGCCTTCTGCGACGCCGTCCGCCGGGCCGACCTCACCGCGGACTGAACCTCGCATCGCCCGATGAGAACACCGGCGAACCCTGACGAGATTCGAACGTTCAGTGAAGTTCTCGCCGTTTTTTCACAGAAATAGAAACCGGCATCATCCGATTTCGTCTCTATCTGTATGCGGTGGACAGTCGGAGAGGCCCCGCGGTCATGCCGCGGGCGGACAGGAGCTTGAGTGCTCCCGACCGACCGACATCGGAGCTTCCGCATGCGTGGCAAGGCAGCATTGACGGCGGGGATCATCTTGGGTGCGGGCTTTCTTCTGGCCGTGGCGATCCTGCCACACGACGCCACCGGCATCGCGTGCTTCGCAGCCATCGCCTCATCCTCCGCCGTGGTCTTTCTCGAGGACGGCCGGCGCCGCAAGAAATCCTGCGCCTCGTCCCGCACCTCTTGAACGCAGGTCAAACCCGCTTCGCGAGCGGCTGACGAATCGCCGCGGCGACGTCTTCGAGTGATTCCTCGATCGTTCGTCCGCCGATCGCGACGACGTTGTCCGCGAGCGAGCGATACAACGGATCGCGCTCAGCGAACAGCCGATCGATCTCCTCCAGCACCGAGGCGCCCGTGAGGCTCGGACGAGTGCCGAGATCCGTGGCGCTCAGTCGAGCGCGAAGCGTCTCGGGTGTCCCCCGGAGATACACAAGTCGTGCGCCCTTCGCACGCAAAGCGGACAACGCGGGAATCGCCCCGTGCGCCGTCGGCGTGCCGCCACCCAAAGCCAGAACGCCCGCGGCCGCCGCCCGCGGCATCTGCAAAGCGCGGACCTCCGCCTCGCGAAAAGCCGGCAGACCGAGGGCCTTGATCGCCTCCGCCGCCGACGCGACGCGCAGCAGCCCGGCGGTCACCACATCGAGATCCACAAAGTCAGTGATCAGCCGAGCGGCAAGCAGCTTCCCGAGCGTGCTTTTGCCGCTGCCGCGGAGTCCCAGAAGGATGGTTTGTGGAGGAAGCACGAGGGTGAAAGGTCAGTGGTGTGAACAGCACGCAGCGTCGCGAGAAATCAAGAGCAGGATCTGAACGAGGCCCTGAGCGTCGATCGCATCGACTCCAACCTCAGCCCTCCGACTCATCCCCTCCAACCTCTCCCCTCCTCACAGCCTATCGCAACGCCGCCCGATGCATCAATGAAAAAGGCAGGCGTTCGCCTGCCTTGTTGCGGACTCTCAAACCAGCCCCGCTCAGGCGCGGCTCTGGTAGCTGCCATCGACGGTCGAGATGCGGATCGTCTCGCCCTGCTTGATGAAGGCCGGAACGCGGACCTTCAGGCCGGTCTCGCACTCGGCGTCCTTGGTCTGGTTCGTGACCGTCGCGCCCTTCACTTCCGGCGGGCAGTCGGTGATGGTCAGCTCGACGGTGGGGGGCAGCTCGATGGTGATCGGGTTGCCGTCGAACAGCAGGACCGTGCACTTGCTGTTGGGCCGGATGTACTTCAGGGTCTTGCCCAGGAGCTGCTCGTTGAGCTGGTACTGCTCGTACGACTCGGTGTCCATGAACGTCGCGCCCTGGCTGTCGGAGTACAGATACTCCATCTCGCGACGATCCAGGTCCAGGATCTCGATGTCCTCCGACGGCTGCATGCGCTTGTCCAGCGTCTTGGCGGCGATGATCTCGCGGTACGTCAGCTGCACGAACGCCCGCAGGTTGCCCGGCGTCCGATGCTCCACACCGACCACCACGCACATCTTGCCGTCCATCTTGAAACCCATCCCCGGACGCATGTCGCTCGCTTTCATCGTTGCCTTCCCGTGCGGCCGGGCCGCGGTGCTCACCAGACTCGACCCGAAACCCGACGCCGGGAACGCGAGCCGAACGCCGTCCTGCACGCCCCGCAAGTGACCTTTCCACAGGCCTTTGCGATGCGACGAACGGTGTGAATCCTCGGTCAAGACGGGTCGCAAACCCGGCCCGAACGAGGGGCGGATGATAGGCTCCGGGCCTCCGATGTTCGACCGGTGCCCTGCGTCCGCACGCGGCATCCCAGTCGAAGTCATGGGCGCCTCTCCGCGCCCCTTCCGCACCCTCAGGAGATCTCCATGATCGCCAACACGCTCGCCGACACGCCCGCCGAACCGTCCATCGCCTCTCTCTCCCGTCGCGGCTTTCTCGGAGCCGCCGTCGCCGCCGCGGCCGGCACCGTCCTCCTCCCGCGCCGCGGCTGGGCCCGTCAGCCTTCGGCAAGCACGACCTGGTTCGAGTGGAAGAAGCTCACACAGAACGTCTACCTCGCGGCCGGCGAAGGCGGCAACGTCATCGCGATCGTCGGCAAGGGTGAACTGATCCTCGTCGACGCCAAGAACCCCGGCTACGGCGCCGCGCTGCGTCGCGAGGCCGAGGCCCTCGGCTTCGGGCCGGTGCGCACGCTCATCAACACCCACCACCACGGCGACCACGTCGGCGGCAACAACGCGTTCACCAAGGACTGCGTCGTCATCGCCCACGCCAACGCCAAGCCCCGCTTCGCCGCCCAGGAAAAGCGCCTGCAAGACGGCGGCAAGAACGCCATCGGCCAGGTTGGCAAGAGCACCAAGGCCGGCAAGGAGGCCCTGATCAAGGACCTCGAGGCCTACGTCGCCGCCGCTCCCAAGGCCGCGGACTTTGAGCCCACCAAGACCATCGCCTCCAGCGAGAAGCTCGAGATCGCCGGCGTGAAGATCGAGCTGACGTACGTCGGCAACGGCCACACCGACAACGACCTCATCGTCTACCTCCCCGACGAGAACCTCGTCCACGGCGGCGACGTGCTCTTCAACACCTTCTGGCCCTACGTCGATCGACCCGGCGGCTTCAGCAGCGAGGGCTGGGCGAAGACCGCCGAGAAGATCATCGAGATTGCAGGCGAAAAGACCATCGTGGTGCCCGGTCACGGCGCCGTCGGCGATCGCGCCATCGCTCAGACCCAGCGCCAGTTCTGGATCGCGATGCGTGCCAAGGCTCAGGCCGCGGTGAAGGCCGGCGAGACCCGCGACCAATTCCTCAAGCGGCCCTGGGACGAGTACAAGGACTACGCCGCGGCGGACTGGATCAAGCCCATCACCCTCGGCGGCGTCTACGACGAGGCCGCCGGCGCGCCGATCTCGTAATCAACACCCTTTCGCTGCGTCCGATAACAAAATCACCCCATGAGCACCTCATGGGGTGATTTCTTCATTTTGGCGTAATCAGGTGTATTCCTGAGAGGTCGGCACTTTTCCCTTCGACTCGGACGTGGGCATCCGTTACGATGGAAACACCTTCCGCTCGGTGAAACACCCGGGAATGGACGGATTTCATAGGAGTTTCTTCGGGATTGCGCCGGATGTTCCGGGGCAGTCGCGGGGTGGTGCCGAGGCGTTTCCGCCGCCGACGTACCAAGGTTTTTAGGAGAGAGACGAATGCGCGTTTCCATGGTTTTGGCCAGCGCCGCGGCGCTGGTTGCTGTCGCCGGTGTGGCCTCGGCCCACGGCTTGATCCGCTCCGGCGGCCTGTCGCCCAACCACAGCGCCCTGAGCATCGGCCAGTCCGGCATCTCGCTGAGCAGCTACACGCTCGGCAACGCCAACCCGACGATTGCCACGGCCCCGTTCAATTCCGCCAGCGGCGGCGATGCGGCCCTCTACACCGACGTCGTGTCCCCCTACAACGCCACCGCCAACTACCAGAGCAACTTCGGAACGACGACCACGACCAACCAGCTCAGCGCGTTTAAGTGGTTCGTCAACGCCAACACCGGCGCCGGCGGCACCCGCAACGTCATCGGTGACGGCTCCTACGGCTCGCTCACCAGCCAGACCTACAGCGGCAACACCTCGGTCATCACCTACAACAACATGGGCACCGGCTCGTGGCGCGGCAACATCAAGATCACCACCACCATCACCGATGGCGCCTCCAACGGCCAGGTCAACGTCTACTCCAAGCTCGAGTTCACCCGCGTCGGCGGCCTCTTCAACGACGCCACCACCTACAACCTCTCCATCGGCTCGCTCATCGACCTCGACGTCGGCTCCAACGGCGGCACCGGTGACACCGTCACCAACACCAGCCTCGCCGGCGAGCGTCGCCTCAAGTTCACCGACAGCAGCAGCATCTTCGGCGAGGCCGTCGGCAAGGGCGCGACCTCCTTCATCGCCCAGTCGCGCAGCACCGTCGCCACGGCTCTGGACGGCTCATCGGCCCTCGCGGGCACGATCGGCGCCGCCGGCGACCTGGCCGCGGGCTTCGTCTGGGACATCGGCAGCGTCGGCGCGGTCGGCGATACGACCACCGCCGAGCTCGCCTTCTCCATCGGTCAGACGGCCGTCGTCCCGACCCCCGGCTCGCTCGCCCTCCTGGGCCTCGGCGGCCTGGTCGTGGCCCGTCGCCGTCGCTGAGCATCGCAGCTCGTGATCGCTTGAAACCAAGCCCCGAGGCCAACAGCCTCGGGGTTTTTCATTTCCCATGCTTTGGTGGCACGCCTACTGACCCAAGGCCCGCAGCACGACCGTCGCGTAACTGCCCCGCGGCAGCTCGAACCGCACCTCGCACTTGAACCGCTTGGGCGTGAGATCATCGGCCTCGCGGGGCGAGATCGAGGCGTTGGTGGCATCCACCGCGAAGCGCCGCGGGGCCTCGCCAAAGAAGGGGCGATCCAGCCCCGGCACGCGCAGGTCGGCCAGCGTGATCTCCTCCCGCTGCAGCACCCGTTCGGCGGCATCGCCCCACGGCGGCACCGGGACGCTCTTCTTCGAGAGCAACGGCACGTCGAGTTCCAGCCACCAGCCCGGCACCGCCGACGCCTCCGGGAACAGCATCTCGCCGAACTCGTCGTCGGACTTCAGGACCGGTGTCGGTGCGGAGCGGCCGGTCCTGGCCGCCTTGTCCCCGTGCTTGGACTTCGACCCGACGGGCCCGGCGTCGGGTGATTCGGATGTGCTCTCCGCCTTTCCGCCACCCAGTGAAGGTGAGTGCGACTGCACCATCTCGTGCGCGATGCGGTTCCAAAGGTGCGACTGATAGGCCTCGAGGTAGAGCGCCTGCAGGAACGCGGGCAGCGCCGCGAAGGCTTGCTTGAAGTTCGGGTTCTCGCCGCCGCGGGCCAGCACGGCCAGGGGCTTCGCCTCGGGGATGCGCGGGGCGTCCTTGGCGATGCGTTCCCACTTGCCCCAGTGCTGGGCGCACAGCCGGGTCAAGGTGCGCAGCTGGCCGCTGTCTTTGCGGGCCGGTGTGCCGATGGCGAGCTTGAGCGCCAGCTCGAAGTCGCCCGCGATGAGGGCCCGAGCGATCCATCCCTCGCCGTGCCGTGCCGAGCCGAAACGCTGGGCGCCGAAGTAATTCACGATCCGCAGAGCCTTGCTGCCGTCGGGCGATTCCACGCCCAGCAACCGCGCCCGCCGAACCATCTCGTCACAGGTCTCACGCGCCAGATCACGCACGACGATGACGAAGCGATTGCCGTCGATGTCCTTCGACGAAAGCTCGTGATCGAGTGTTCCCGCCAGCGCCGCCGACCACCGTGTGTCCGGTGCCGCCTCGCTGCGTGCGGTCGGCGTGACCTGCTCCGGCGTCGGGCGCTTCGGGTTCACCGGCACCGAAACATACTGCACCGTCTCCGCGTGCTTGTCCTTCAGACCCGCGTAGCCCACGGTATCCGGGCGAATCCCCAGCTCGCGCGCGAGCCGGTTCACCGCGTCCGGCGTGGTCAGCGATGTCTTCCGCAGCGCGTAAATCGCGAACCGCCCCGTCGACGTCGCCCGCATCTGCTCGGCCACCCCGCTGCTGAGGCGCTCTTCAACAAGAAAGTCCGAGGGTTGGCGGCGAAGGGTCATGGTGGGAAAAGTGGAGCCGTGGAGAGTGGGGCGGTGGGGGGGAGGGGGGGTTAGCGGGGCTGCTGCTGCGACAAGCAGTGGATCGAGCCCAGGCCCCAGATGAGTTCGACACTGTCGACGCCGATGACCTTGTGCCTGGGCAGATGCTTCTGCAAGATCGCGAGCGCAAGACGGTCGTTCTTGTGGCGGAACGTCGGCACCAGCAAGGCCCCGTTGATAAACAGGAAATTCAGATACGTCGCGGGCAATCGCTGGCCCTTGTGCTCAAGGAAGCCGGGTGTCGGAATCTCCACGATGTTGAACGCCCTGCCGTCCTGGTCACGCAGCTCCTGAGCCCGCCGGTAGTTCTCGCGCAGGATCTTGAAGTTCGCGTCCCGCCGGTCGGTCTCGAGCGCCACCACGATCGTGCGCGGATCGAGGAACCGGGCGAGATCGTCGATGTGCCCGTCCGTGTCGTCGCCCACGATGCCGTCCCCCAGCCAGCAGACGTGAGTCTGCCCGTAGTAGTCCTTGAGGAACGACTCGATCTGCTTCTTCGACAGATTCGGGTTGCGGTTCTTGTTCAGGAGCGTGGACTCGGTCGTGAGCACCGTCCCCTTGCCGTTGAACTCAACGCCGCCGCCCTCCATGATGACCGGCGTGCCCTTGCTCGTGCGCGGGTGCCGCGGATAGAAGATCCCGGCAAAGCGGCGCGACGTGAGCCTCTGCGTCCGTTCCGCGAACTCCTCCGCGATCCGCGTCGGCACCGCGTCGTCGCTGTCAAAGGGCGGGTACTTGCCGCCCCACGCGTTGAAGCCCCAATCGACAATCGCGATCTCCCGCACGCCCCGGTGCGTCCGCGTGACAAACGCCGGCCCGTGGTCGCGGCACCACGCCTCGTTGGTCTTCATGTAGTGGAACTGGATCCGCGACTGACGGCTCGGCGACTCATCCAGCTCCGTCTGCGGCCCAAAGAACCGCTTCGGCACGCCCCCGGCAAGAAGCTGCTCACGCGCGATCCGCTCGTAGTTCTCGTTCGGCACGTTGATGTGCACCACCTGCCGCGGCGCGATCTCGCGAACAAACAGCGCGATGTTCGCCGGCACCGTGTGGTACTTGCTCGGGAACGAGATCCCCTCCGGCCGCGGCCAAGAGAACCACGTGGCCTGCTGCGGAGCCCACTCGGCGGGGAAGCTGAAGCCGTGGGAGAGGGGTGTGCCGTTCAGTGTTTTCGGGGATGCCATGTTTTCACCACAGAGGCACAGAGACACAGAGAGGGGAGATCGGCAAGGCGTCGAATCCGAGCACCTGTTTCAATCTCTGTGTCTCTGTGGTTGAATCTACTTTCCGATAAACCGCTTCGTGATATCGCCGTACGCATCGATCCGCCGGTCCCGCAAGAACGGCCAGTGCGTCCGCGCGAACTCCACCTTCGCCAGGTCGCACTCCGCAACCAGTACCTCCTCGCGATCGACGCTCGCCCGCTTGACGACCTGCCCGTTCGGCTGGGCGATGAACGACTGACCCCAGAACTGGATGCCGTCCTTGCTCACCGGCTTACCGTCGACCAAGATGTGCTCGTGCCCGATGCGATTGGGGGCGCACACGTAGCAACCGTTCGCGATCGCGTGAGCCCGCTGCATGGTCTCCCACGAGTCGTGCTGGGCCTTGCCGTACTCGGCCTTCTCCTTCGGGTGCCAGCCGATCGCCGTGGGATAGAACAAAATCTCCGCGCCATCCAGCGCAGTCAGTCTCGCCCCCTCGGGGTACCACTGATCCCAGCAGATCAGCACGCCGATCTTCGCGTACTTCGTCTGCCACGCCTTGAACCCGGTGTCGCCCGGCGTGAAGTAAAACTTCTCGTAATACAGCGGGTCGTCGGGGATGTGCATCTTGCAATACAGCCCCAGCATCGAGCCGTCGGCGTCGATCACGGCGGCGGTGTTGTGATACAGCCCGCGGGCCCGACGCTCGAACAGGCTGCCGATGATGACAATCCCGTGCTTCTTCGCGACCTTGCACAACGCATCCGTCGACGGCCCCGGCATCGGCTCGGCCAGATCAAAGAACTGGTGATCCTCCACCTGACAGAAGTACTGCGTGGTGAAGATCTCCTGCGTGCAGACGATCTGCGCGCCCTGCTTCGCCGCCTTCTCGATCAGCGCGATCTGCCGCTCGCGGTTGGGCTTCACGTCGGCGACGCACGCCATCTGCGTCAGACCGACCCGAACGATCGAGTCCGAACGCAACGGGCGGGTGCGGGCAGCGGTTCGGGGCTTGGATGCGACGGGTCTTCTGGCCATGCGTTCTTCCGGGCGGGGCGTGCGAGAGAGCCCGCACTGTAGGAATCAGTCACTCCGCGGCACCACGCAACCCACCGACGACAACCCGCCTCCCCGCCGCCAACGCCGCCCGATCACCGCCGAATCTCTCGTACACTGCCCCCGTGTTCCGCCTGCTCGCCGCCTTCCTCGTGATCGCCCTCGGCATCGCCGCCACCCTCGCGGTCTCCACGCCCGCGCCCCGCGCCGATTTCACCATCATCAACGGCGGCGATCCCACCACCCTCGACCCCATCGTCGCCTCCTGGCTCCGCGACATCCGCCTCATGCGCTGCCTCCACGAAGGCCTCGTCCGCAGCGACGTCACCAAAGACGACCTCCCCATCGAGCCCGCCCTCGCCGAACGCTGGGAGATCTCGCCCGACGCCCGCACCTACACATTTCACCTCCGCCGCACCACCTGGAGCGACGGCACCCCGCTGCGCTCCACCGATTTCGTCTACGCCTGGCTCCGCGGCACGCTCCCCGACTCCGCCGCCGACTACACCTCCTTCTTCTTTCACATCGCCGGCGCCAAAGACTTCTTCGACTGGCGCACCGCCGCCCTCGCCGCGTTCGCCAAGCAAACCAACACGCCCACCTCCGCCGAGAAACTCTGGCAGGAAACCAAGACCCAGTTCCGCGCCATGGTCGCGATCCAGACCCCCGACGAGCACACCCTCGTCGTCACGCTCACCCGCCCCGCGCCCTACTTCCTCGACATCTGCACCTCGATCGCCTTCGTCCCCGTCTGTGAAGGCGTCGTGTCGCGCTACGAAGTGATCGACCCCAGCACCGCCCGCGTGAAGTGGGACACCGGCTGGACCCGCGCCGCCCCCTCCATCGGCGCGATGCGGCTCGAGTCATGGCAGTTCAAGCGCGAGATGCGCCTCACCAAGAACCCCGCGTACTGGGACGCCGCCAATGTCCAACTGAACTCCATGGCGATCCTCAGCATCGACGACCCGGTCTCGCAGGTCATGTCCTTCCAAACCGGCGGCGTCGATTGGGTCAGCGACGTCGTCGCCCCCTTCCGCGCCGAGATGGTCACCGCCAAGAACGCCTTCCGCGCCGAGCACGCCGCCTCCGTCGACGCGATGCGACAAAAAGGCCTCAGCCCCGTCGAGATCGACCGCGCTCTCCCCGCCGATCCACGCAAGAGCACCCAGATCTTCCCCGCCTTCGGCACGTTCTTCTGGAACCTCAACTGCTCGTCCCATCTGCCCGACGGCCGCGTCAATCCGCTCGCCGACCCCCGCGTCCGCCGCGCTCTCGCGCTCGCGATCGACAAGCGCGCCGTCGCCGAAGGCGTCCGCCGCCTCGGCGAATCCACCGCCGGCTCGCTCATCCCCCCCGGCTCCATCCGCGGCTACACCGCGCCCGCCGGCCTCCCCCGCGACCCCGACGCCGCCCGCCGCCTCCTCGCCGACGCCGGCTTCCCCAACGGCAGCAACTTCCCGACCATCGAACTGCTCATCAACAAAGAACAGAACACCGACCTCGTCGCCCAAGCCATCGCCAAAGACTGGGAGCGCGAACTCGGCATCACCACCGCGATCATCGTCCGCGAGACCAAGGTCTTCCGTGAGCAGGTGAAGAACGCCAACTACATCACCAGCAGCGCCAGTTGGTTCGGCGACTACCCCGACCCAACCACCTTCCTCGAGATCAACCGCACCGACGACGGCAACAACGACCGCCGCTACTCGTCCAAAGCGTTCGACGCCCTGCTCGCCCAAGCCGAAACCGAAACCAACCCCGCCGCCCGCGCCGCGATCCTCGCCGACGCCGAACGCATCCTCGTCGAGCAGGACCTCCCGCTGATCCCGATCTTCCACTACGTGAACCTGAACCTCTTCAACCCCGATCGCCTCGAAGGCATCAGCAGCAACCGCCGCAGCGAGCAGCAACTCTTCCGCGTCCGCATGCGGACCGAAGACTCCCCCCCTTCCCGGAGGGAAGGGGCAGGGGGAAGAGCGGCCGCACCGACGCGGATCGCTCCACAATCATCGAATCTCAGCGTGCCCGCATCAGCGAGCCGGGGCGTCCTCGCCCCGGCGCCGCAAACGCCCAACCCGACAGACGCGCCGCCCACCGCGCTCGCGATCGTCGAGCATCGGACTTCACCACAGAGATCACAGAGAACACAGAGAAAGCCCAGCGCTTCTTCTTCTTCTTCTTCTTCTTCTTCTTCCTACCCCTCTTCTCCTTCCTCTCTCCGTGCCCTTCGAGCTCTCCGTGGTAAATCGCCTTCTCTCCGCGTTCTCCGCGTCCTCCGCGGTGAAACGCCTTCCCCCGAGGCCAAACCATGATCGGCCTCATCCTCCGCCGCCTGATTCAGCTCCCGCTGATCCTCGCGATCATCTACACCGCCACGCTCATCCTCGCGTGGAAGGTCCCCGGCAATCCGCTCGAAAACCCCGAGGGCCGCCGCCCCGCCCCCGAAGTCGTCGCCGCGATGAAGGCCCAGTACAACCTCGACAACTTCTGGTCCTTCTACGTTTCCTATCTCGACAGCGCCACCGGCGTCCGCTATCTCCGCCACGAACTCAGCGGCGAATCCCGCCAGCAACGCGAGCAAGCCCTCGCAGCCGGGCGTCTCCCCCCCGAACAACCCATCTTCGACCTCGGGCCGTCACTCTCGTATCGCGAGCAGCGCGTCAACGAGATCATCGGCTCCGCGCTCCCCGTCTCCATGGCGCTCGGCGCCCTCGCCATCTTCTTCGCCCTCATCCTCGGCGTGAGCGCCGGCGTCATCGGCGCGATGAAGCCCAACTCCTTCGCCGATGTCGCGACGCTGTCGCTCTCGATGATCGGCATCAGCTTGCCGAGTTTCGTCATCGGTGCCGCGCTGTTGCTCATCTTCCCCGTCTGGCTCGGCATCGGCCGCATCCCCAGCTGGGGCACGCCGCTCGACATGATCCTGCCCGCCTTCACCCTCTCGCTCGGCTTCGCCGCCTACATCGCCCGCCTCACCCGCATGTCGATGATCGAGCAGCTCCAGTCCGACTACATCCGCACCGCCCGCGCCAAGGGCGTCTCCATCCGCGGCGTCGTCCTTCGCCACGCCCTCAAAAACGCCCTGCTCCCCGTCCTCAGCTACCTCGGCCCCGCCAGCGCGCTCGCCATGACCGGCTCTTTCGTCGTCGAACGCGTCTTCGCCATCCCCGGCCTCGGCCAGCACTTCGTCAACGCCGTCCGCAACAAAGACCTCTTTCTCATCATTGGCGTCGTGCTGATCTTCTCGACCTTCCTCGTACTCCTGAACCTCGCCGTCGATGTCCTCTACCGCGTCGTCGACCCGCGGATCGAGTAAGGCAACAAGGCATTCACCACGGAGAGCACGGAGACCACAGAGGAAGCAAAGAACTTCTTCTTCTCCTTCTCCTTGCTGCCTCTCCTCTCCTGTCTCTCTCCGTGCCCTCCGTGATCTCCGTGGTAAATGGCCTCTCCTCCGCGTTCTCCGCGTTCTCCGCGTTCTCCGCGTCCTCCGCGGTGAACCGCCTTTCCATGGGTTCCCGGACACACAACCCGCAATCTCTCCGGCTTTTCCCCACCGCCAGCCGAACAAAGAACGAGGTATCCTGACTCCACCCGCCGCGGCCGCGGCGTCTCATGTCCACACCCGACTCCGGACAACCCCCGCTCCACTTCACCGGCGAGCCCGAACCGCCGGCGCCGATCAAGTTCCCCGCCCGCAAAGAAGAAGACGGCCGCGGCGACGCGCTGCTCGTCTCCCTCGCCAGCCGCGGCGACGACGACGCCTTCATGGCCCTCTACCGCCGCCACAAGAACTTCGTGATGAACGTCGCCCGCCGCTTCACCCGCGACGAGAGCGAAGCCCTCGACGTCCTGCAGGACACCTTCGCCTACCTCCTCAAACGCCTCCCCGACCTGCGCCTCACCGCCAAGCTCTCGACGTTCCTCTACCCCGCCGTCAAGAACATCGCCCTCACCATCCGCCGCAAAGACCGCGGCGTCGCCCTCACCCCCTCGCACGACCGCGCCCTCGACTCCGCCGCCGACTCCCCGCTCTCGGTGGACATCAAGGCCCTCATCGCCAACCTGCCCGAGGGCCAGCAGGAGGTCCTGCTGCTGCGGTTCGTGGACGACCTCTCGCTGCGGGAGGTCGCCGCGGCACTGGGGATTCCCGTAGGGACCGTCAAGAGCCGCCTGCACCAGGCGATCGCCACCCTGCGGGAAGACCCCCGAACACGGGCCTTGTTTGACCTGGAAGACAGCGGATAAGAACGCGGATGATCGGACCTGAACCTTTTGCGACCCGGGGGCGCTCAAGGGTTGGTGGCAGGAGCGGTTGAAGAAGGCTGGGATTGGACGGATGAGCGACTCGACGAACACAACCCCGAACGACGAAGCGGCCCGCGGCGACGCGCTGCCGGACCCGATGCTGCCGGGCCGTGCGGTCGCCGCGCTCCGCGAGGCCTACGGCGCGACGCGGCCGTTGCCCGCGAGCACCGACGCCGTGGTGCTCCGCACGCTCTTCGAGCAGCGCCGCCGCTCCAACGCGCGGCGGAGCATGCTCCGCTCGCTCCAGATCGCCGCGGTCTTCGGGCTGGTGGCGACCACCATCTACGTCGGCACCCGCAACCGCGAGCAGGCGACGACGCTGGCCTCGACCGATGCGAAGAGCGCGGGCGCCAAGAAGCTCGAGAGCGGCACGGGCCCAGCCTCGAGCAACGACTCGCCAACGCTCGCGGATGTCGGGAGGAGCCGCGCCGAGGAGCGAGCCAGGGACACGGCTCGCGGGATTTCGGCTCCGGCGGCCCCCGTGCAGCTCGCGGGCTTGACGATCCTCGACGCGTTCCGCAAGGCCCGCGAGGTCGAGCAGAAACGGGGCCGCTTTGTCTCCAGCGGCCAGCGGGTCGCCGAGATCGACGAGGTCGATTCGCTGGTCGCGCAGGTGGTGGGCACGGACAAGGAATCTCTCCGAGAAGCGGATCGCGGGGACGCGGATGCGATCGCGGAATCGGCCAAGCCGGAATCGAGCAAGGCGGACACGAGCAGGGTCGGGCCGACGCGGATCGTCGCGTACGACATCAAGCTTGATACCGGCAGCCGCGCGTTGGCGGCGTTCCAGGTCGAGGTCGAGCTGTCGGCTCCGGACACCGCGGCGGTGACGGGGTTGTGGCTGCGGGGCGGGGATCATCCGGCTTTGCAGCGCAGGCCGTACTTCAACAACCACATCACCCGCGAGCTCAAGAACAAGCCGGGTTCGAAGGTCCGGATCCCGCTCGCGAATTTCGACACCGGGCGCGATCTGCCGACCGGGGACATGCTGGTGGCGCGGGTGGTGCTGAGCGTGGTCGGCACCGGGCACCCGGGTGTGACGGCGCGGCTGGTGGTGGCGGCGGGTCCCGAAGCGGTTGCGATCCCTGCCAGTGTGCGGGTGGTCGAACGCAGCGACGAGGAAGTCAAGAAGGACTCGAAGCCGAAGTAGCGCGGCCCGGCGAGGACAGATTGTCGGAGCGTGCGCTTCGCGTCGGTCGGGTGATCACCCGCCGAGGTCGAAGCGGTTGGCGGCCAGGTTGAAGGGCGCGCTGGTGAGCCGCTTGGTGAGCAGGTCCTTCGCGCCTTCGAGGAACTGGGCGTCGCTGGCGACATCGGGCTTGCGGACCGAGTCGGCGAGGTTGGTGCGGATGGGGTCTGCGGTGCCGGCCACGAGCGAGATGATCTGCTCACCCGCGCCCACGAGCTGGGTCGCGAGCGGGCGGAGCGATTCCTTGCGCTTCTTTTCCGCGGCGTCGTCCTCGCGGCGGACGGGGGGCAACTGGCCGGTGCGGATGAGACGGGAGACGAGGGCGATGGCTTCGCCGCCGACTTCGCGGCGGGCGGCCTGAGCGGCGGGGCTGAGGGTCGGGCGGGTGTTGTCGGTGAGATCATCGCGGATCTCGCCGCCGATGCGGACCAGGGGGAGCAGGCTGCGATCGCCGGCGGTGATGGTCTTGATGGACTTGGCTCGGGTGCCCAGGCCGCGGCAGGCGGCGATGCAGGCTTCGCTGCGCACATCGGCGTTGGTCGAGACCCGCAGGGCGGTGACCAGGGCCCGGGCCGCGGCGTCGGCGACGTCGGCGCTGGGGGTGGCCTCAAAGAGCTTGCCGAGTTCGCTCACGGCCTTGGTGAGGCGGCCGGGGGCGGCGGCCTGAGGCGTGGACTTGATCACCTCGAAGGCGCGGGCGGCGCCGCCGGCGGCGGCGATCTGGATGGACTCGTCGGCGCTCGCGTAGCCCTTCTCGAGGACGTCGAAGCCTTCCTGGGTCGCGAGCTCGGCGGCGATGCGCAGGGCGCTGACGGCGGTCAGCGCGTCCTTGCGATCGACGACGGCGGCGAGTTCGGGGCCGAGGACCTTGGAGTAACCCTGGCGGAAGGCCAGCGAGGGGTTGCGACGGGTGAGCGGGTTGGTGAGGGCGATGCGGGCGGACTTGACCTTGTCGGGGTCCTCGCCCTTGAAGGCCTCGAGGTGCGGCTTGGCGAAGTTGGCGACCTCGGTCTCCTGGTCCTTGGTCAGCGCGGAGCTCGTGGTGACGAGCGGGGCGGGCAGATCGGACTGGGCGAGTGCGGCGGGGCTGCACGCGAGCACGCCGGCGAGCGCGATCAGGGCGGGGATGCTGGCGGAGCGACGGGTGGTGAGGGTGTTGCGGGTGTTGCAGATGTTCATGGCGTGTGGCATGCGTCGAGGAAGCTCCGTCGCAGAATGGGCCGCGGTTGCGGGAAGCGGATTGTTCGCAGGCGCGGGGGAGTTTTCTTGGGGGAGTGGGTGGGAGGATGAGGTCTCCCACACGGCGGCGGGCTCGCAGATTGGGGCGCAGCTTGTCTCGCAGCTTCTGGCGATGATTGCCGCGGACTTGCTTTGGACAGTTGCGTCGGATGGGGAAATGAGCTTCGAGGTCGTGTGCGAAGACAACCCACCCCCCGGCCCCCTCCCTCTGGGAGGGGGAGTGGCGATTGGCGTTTTCAACGCGGCGGCGACGGACTTGCGGAGGGTTTCGAGCGCGCGATCGGTGCGGTCGTGGATGCAGTCGGAGAGGGTGTTGAGGGCGAGCAGCGTGCGGAGGGCGGCGGACCGTGCCTGAGCCTGCAGGAGGGCGGCGCGGCGGGATTCGAACGCGATCTGGTCGTCGATGATCGCGCGGGCTTTGTCCGAGTTGGCGATCGCGAGGACCTCGCGGACGCCCAGGTCGAGCGACTCGGCGGTGTCGGCGACGGTGCGGCAGTCGTCGAGCAGCGAGGCCATGACGCGGCCGAACTCGGGGTGCGTGCTGGGATCCGGTGCGTCGGTGTGCGCGGGGGCGAGACGCAGAGGAACGTGATTTGGGAGAGCGGCCATGGGCGGGAGTTTCTTGGAAACCGCCGGATGATTCAATGGGGAGGTGAAGTGGGGAGAAAGAAAGTTGGAAGTGTTGGTGCGGCCGGGGGATGGGGGCGGAGAGGGGAGCAGGGGAACAGGGGAACAGGGGAGGAGGGGAACAGGGGAGGTGCTGGGATGTCGAAGAGCGCTGCGGCATCAGTCGCGCTGCTCCGAGCAGCGGCGGACTGATGGCACCAGATGCCGTGGGATTTGTGGATGGTTGCGTAGGCGGACCCCACCCCGGTCTCGCCGAGCCTCGACCACCCCTCCCCGCTGCGTGTTTAGGCCGGAGACATGGGTGACGGGTGTTCGGACACATGGGTGGCGCTCACCCGGTCCGCGGCGGCGGGTCGAGCGAGCGTAGCGAGCGAGGGCCGCCGC